>OZ220495.1:0-2601622 GCA_965116225.1 Dehalococcoidia bacterium
TCGGTTCGGTGCGGCATACCGATCCCGTCGTGGCGGTCTCCGAAGTCCTTGAGGACTACTGGCGTCTCCCCTTCTGGCCGCAGCTTCCCAATCGCTCGAATCAAGAGCAGATGATCCCGCAGACAGCGCTCTCGTTGCCCGGCGCGTCCTGGGACGGCGAGTACATCACCTGGAGCGGGCGACTTGGTGAGGCCGAGATCGCCAATGCCGATCCGCCTCCTGCGGAGCGAGCCGCGGGGCTATATGAGCTGCTCGACCGTCTGCCGTCGGTGGCGGACGAGCGCAAGTCAAGCGTCGTCAAAGGACAGCTGGTGGGACCGATCACGCTGGCGCGTTGGTGCCGCGATGGCAGTGGCATTTCACCGCTCGCCGATCCCGACAGGCTGGCGCGCCTGGCGGCGTGGCTGGGCGCCTGCGCCGCGGCGCAGGCGCGTGTCTTCCAGCGGCGAGGACATCAAGCGATCATTATGTTTGACGAGCCTGAGTTGGCATCGGTCGGCGAACCGTCGATTCCTTTGCCCTGGCGCGAGGTGATTCCGATCCTGCGGTCGGCGATTGAGCCGATTCAGCGGCTCGGCGCGCTAGCCGGCATCCACTGCTGCGCGGCACCCAACTGGACGCGCGTGCTCGACGCCCGCCCGAATCTGATTCACTTTGACGCTCGCGAAGGTCACATCGATGACGTGATCGAGCATCATCGCGCGGTGCGCGAGCACGTCGCTCGGGGCGGCTATCTCGGTTGGGGGTTGTGGCCGACGGACGGTCGCGGCCCATTGCCTTTCGACTCAAAGGAAATGCAGTACTTCCTCGCCAACAAGGCGCGCGACCTGTCGTTTGTCGATGCTTCGGTCGGACTGATTTTCAAACGTTCGCTGCTGACCGGCGTGTGCGGCGGGGCTGGCCTCGATGCGACGATGGAACGCCAAGTGGCGCGTGATCTGGAAGCGCTGTCGATGAGCATTCGTCACCGCTACTGGATCGCCGCCACGACCGACGTCGACCCCGATGCGCCGCTGACTTAGATCGCTAAGCTAGCCAGTCGGACTCCGGGACTCTTGCCCGTAGCGTTCGAGGAATTCCAACATCAGTCGGTTGACGTCTTCGGCACCTTCCTGCTGGACCCAGTGGCCGCAGTCGGGCAGATAGGTGAGTTCGAACGGTCCTGCGAATAGCGTGTCCATGTCTTCGGTGAGTTCTTTGCCCAGCGCCTGGTCGCGCTCGCCCCAGAGCAGCAGCGTCGGCGCGGTGATCCTAGTGTACGTGTACTCCGCCAGGTTGGTCGAAGCGTCTACTGAGGAACCAGCGTCGCCGGCGAATGCGCGTCGCAGATGGCTGAGCCGATTACCCAGGCGGGTGCGCGAGTCCTGCACTCCGGCTCGGACCGCGGCCCGATAGAAGTGGATTGGGCCGGTCAGCCCGTTTCGAGCGGCAGCGCGCCGATACCGTTGCAGGACTTCGGGTGGAAACGCCTCGGGGTGCGCCGCGCTCTCGCGGATGATCAGGCCAACGCGCTCATAGTCGTTGATCGCGAGCCAGCGTTCGGGCAGCCAGGGAATCTGGAAGACGAACACGTACCAGAAACGTCCGATCTGGCGGATGTTGGGCCGCGCCCCGAACGCCTCCGCCATTCGTTGCGGGTGCGGGGCGTTCATCACGACGAGACGATCGGTCCAGAACGGATGATCCATCGCAAAGCGCCAGGCCACGATGCCACCCCAGTCGTGACCGATGATCACCGCTCGTTCGCGCCCTGCGTGCGCGATCAAGCGCTGCACGTCCTCGGTGAGTAGTTCGAGTTGATAGTCGTCGATCTCGGTTGGTGCGTCGGACAGATTGTAGCCGCGCAGATCGGGAGCGATCACCCAGTAGCCAGCCGCGGAGAGGGCGGGCATCTGTAATCGCCAGGACCACCAGAATTCGGGGAATCCGTGCAGCAGGATCGCCAAGGGTGCGGCATCGAGGTTGCCTTCGGGGCGAATCTCGGCGTAGTGCAAACGCACGTCGCGCGCGCCCGTGGCGAAGCCGTTCGTCCAGATTCCTTGTGGTTCCGATGCGGTCGATCGGTCCGCCATCAGCCTGAGTCTCCACCTGTGTTCGGAGCGAGGAATTCGAGCATCGCTCTGGTGACTTGCTCGGGTTGTTCCTGCTGGACCCAGTGGCCGGCATCCTCGATCAGCACGGTACGCAGATCGCCTACCCGCTCGGCGGCTTCGTCCATGAACGGCAGGCGCACCGCCTGGTCGTCCCGTCCCCAGATGAACTGGGTTGGGCAGGTGATGCGTTTGTCGCGGTCGGGCCAGGTCAGGAACCAGTCGGGCCAGTAGATTGAGCGATAGTACTTCATCGCCGCCGACAGCGCCTTTGGCTGCTTCAACGCCTCGGCGAAGATGGCGATGTCCTCGTCGCTAAACGCGCCGGGTCGCGAGCTGACGCCGTTGAAGACGCGCTTCGTCGTCGCATCGATATCTGACCACAGGCGGCGCTCGGCCAGTCCCGGGATCTGCATCAGCAGGGCGTAGAGGTTGTTGGGGTAGTTTCGCCGACCCCAGTACCACGAGCGCACCAGCGGCGCGTTCATGACGACCAGGCGGTCGCAGGCCTTTGGGTAGTCGATTGGGAACTGCAGCGCGATGACGCCGCCCCAGTCATGACCGACGATCGTCGCCGATCGTTCGCCAAACTCGCGGATCAGACCGCGCACGTCTTTGGTCAGGTTCTTGATGTCGTAGCCGCCGCGCGGCTTGTCGGAGAGGTTGTATCCGCGCATGTCGGGCGCGACGACGCGCAGTCCTGCGTTGGCCAAGGGGGCGATCTGATAGCGCCAGGAGTACCAGTGCTCGGGGAATCCGTGCAGGAGGAGGACCAGCGGCCCCTCGCCCTCGGAGACGTAGTGCAGGCGAACTCCGTTTGTGGTCGCGTAACTGTGCGTCCAGCCATTTGGGTCGAATCCGGGTATGTCAGCGTTCATGTTGTTCTCCACTCCGCTCGGCCTTATGGCTCGGGTCTTGCTCCGCAAGATCGAACCGATCGAGCCGACCTGGCGTCCGTTCGGCTATTTCTTCAACCAGGAGAGCGGATCGACTGCCTTACCATCGATGATGATCTCGAAATGCAGATGCGCGCCGGTCGAATAGCCAGTGTTGCCTACCGTGCCGATGTAGTCGTCGGTGTTGGATTGTACCAATTGACCTTCGCGAACCCAGATCTGATCGAGGTGCCCGTAGCGCGATCGATAGCCGCCTCCGTGATCGATCTCGACCCAGTTTCCGTAGGAGGGGTCCCACGTGGCGACCGTGACCTGTCCGGCAGCGGTCGGTCCCACGATGGTGCCGACTTTCGCCTCGAAGTCCACGCCGGTGTGATAGCCGAACGAGTTGGAGCGTTCGACGCCGAATAGATCGCTGATGCGGTCGAACGCCAGTGGCCACTCGAATACGGTTGGCGCACCCTGCGAGACGATCACGGTGCCGCCTGTGGATACCGCGCCGCTGATTGATGCCGAACCCTGAACCAGCAACAGTTTCTGCCCGACCTTGATGTCATCGGGACTGCGGATGCTGTTCGCAGGGAAGGCGACTGTAGCCTGGATATCAGCCTGGAAGTTCTGCTCCAACCTTGTCAGCGTGTCTTGCGGTTGCACGGTGTAAATCACGCCGTCGAGCGAGGGGAGTTGCAGGGTTTGGCCAACTGCCAGGTGATCCGCGTCGTAGATGTCGAAGTTGTTGAATAGCACTGTGTCTTCCTCCAGCCCGAAGCTGGCGGCGATGCTCGACGCCGTATCTCCCTCCTGCACCTCGTAGCTGAAAGAGACAGGAAGCTGCGCCCCGGCGTGCAATCCCAGATAGGCGCGGATGCTGGCCGCCGGATTGCCCGCCAGTTCCGCGACCGCCGTCGAATCGTCGCTGCCGGCGACATCTGCCTGGAAGACCGCCAACGTGGAGGAGGATGCAGTCGCAACACTGTCGCTGGAATCGGCAGATTGCACTCGCTCGCCGTTCCTATCCGAGATCAGCGTCGTTGCCGTGGTGTCGGTCGCTGTGGAGGCTGTGGTCGCCGAACGGGGGCGGGGGTCTGTCGAGATCGGCGCCGGCGGCTCGATGCGCGGCTGCGAGCGGCCAGGATCGCGAAGCTGGGGCGCTGCGGCCGCTCCATCTCCGTCGTTGAGCTGGAGCGTCGTTGTCAGAGTCGTGGTTGGGAGTCGGAAGTCGAAGATCACTGCGGCCATCGCCACGAACGCCGCCACGGCGAGAATGACTAACGACCAGCGCTGACCGCCCGTTGCGGTCTGTTGGGGCAGGATCTCGATCAACACCCAGCCGCCTAGTCGACCGCTGTGCGGCGGATAGGCCAGCCTTAGCATGAGCAGCTCGTTCCTATACAGCCTGGGCCGGGCGCGCAGAACAGGGTAGTCCGAGTCTACCCCAGATCGCGACAAAGGAATTTGCGGTGTTGTAGTAGACAAATCGGCGATGGTACGCTATGCTAATATTGATGGGAAATGAAGGGAGGATTCAATGCGCAAGCTGAACATCCACCTCCTCTATGGAGTCCTTCAAGTTGACAGGCCAGGCTCCCGTTAGGGAGCCGAGGCAAATAGATGATGCGCCCCCGCAAGGGGGCGTTGTCGTGTCTGAAGACGCTCGCCATGTCAGAATCAGCTGAATCAGAACCAGCCGAACGCTCCGCTGACCGACACGCGCATCAGGACGCGATCAGGCGAGCGGCGCGACTGCTCGCCGATTCGCGGTATTGCATCGCGTTGACCGGCGCGGGCATATCTGCCGAGTCGGGTATCCCAACCTTCCGCGGCAAGGATGGGCTCTGGACCAAGCATGGCGAGCCGCCACTGAATCAGTACGAGCAGTTTGCGGCGGATCCGTCTGCCTGGTGGGAGCGCGTTGCCGAGTATCGTCGGAATCCCGATGAACTGGCTGCGACCATCGCCAAGGCGCAGCCGAACGATGCCCATTACGCGATGGCTGATCTCGAACGGATCGGGGTGCTGAAGCACGTCATCACGCAGAACGTGGACGGTCTGCACCGAGCAGCGGGCACCGAGCGGTTGACCGAGATCCATGGCTGTACCACGCTGCTCCGCTGCCTGAGCTGCAACACGCGCTCGCCATTCGGCGAGATTCCGGAGCGCTTCCCGCCGAGTTGCGATCGCTGCGGCGGGATCGTCAAGACCGATACGGTGATGTTCGGCGAGCCGATCCCGGCCGATTGCCTGGAACGTTGCTATGCTGAGTCATCGTGCGCCGACTGTGTGATCCTCGTCGGCACGACCGCCGTCGTCTCGCCGGCTGCCGATTTCGCCTTCGCGGTCGGACAGCGCGGCCACCCGATGATCGAGGTCAACCTCGATCCGACGGTCATTACGAATTACTGCGCGATCGCGATTCACAACAGGGCCGGCGAGCTGATGTCGCGCATCACCGCCGAAGTCAAGCGTCTGCTGGCGGACGATGACGTCTGAGCCGAGATCGTCGCGGCAACGGCGCAAAGCTATACTCGCAAGATGACGCACCATATGGATACGACACCGCAATTTGGCATCAACTGGGACGATGTGACCGCTGAAGTCACATCGATTCTGCGTGACTATCTGCGCGTCAACACGTCGAATCCACCGGGCAACGAGCAGGCCGCTGTGGAGTTTCTGGCCCCGATCCTCGAGGCCGAGGGCTATGCATGCGAGTACATCCAGTCCGCCCCAGGTCGTGTATCGATGCGCACTCGGCTTACCGGCTCCGGCGACAAGCGCCCGCTGATGTTGCTCAATCACACCGATGTGGTGCCTGTGCAGGAGGAGTTCTGGGAGGTCGATCCGTTTGCGGCGGTCGAACGAGATGGCATGCTCTGGGGGCGCGGCGCGCTCGACATGAAGGGCATGGGCGTGCTCGAGCTACTCGTCATGCTGTTGTGCAAGCGCCTCAAGCTGAGGCCCAATCGCGACATCATCTTTCTCGCCGTGGCCGACGAGGAGGCGGGCTCGATGTTCGGCATGGAGTGGCTCGATCGGAATCAGCGGGATTGGATCACCGAGCCTGAGTACGCGCTCAACGAGGGCGGTATGGGCGCGCTGAATATGCTCGGTGCCAACCGGCCTGTGTTCGCCTGTGCCCCGTCCGAGAAATCGCCGCTGTGGCTTAGGCTGCGCGCGGAAGGACAGCCTGGTCACGGCTCGACGCCGCATGGCAATAACGCCGTCGAGCGCTTGATTCGCGCCCTGTACGCCATTCAGAACTGGGATCGCGCCGTCACCGTGCAGCCTCACACCGCCGAGGTGTTACAACGGATGCACGATGCCAATGCCTGGGGCGCCGCCGCGCCGAGCATGAGCAAGCTCTGCCAGACCTATCCGGCCTTCGCCGCTGTCACACGAGACACCATTTCCAACACTGGCTTGACGTCCGGAATCAAGCACAACGTCATTCCTGCCAACGCCGAGGCGATCCTTGACTGCCGTCTGTTGCCCGGCGAGGCATACGACGACTTCATCAAGCAGATGCGCGACGTGATCGACGATGAGAAGATCGAGATCGAGGTGGTGTTCGGCAGCATGGGGCCTGCCAGTAGTTTCGAGACCGAGATCGTCAGCGTGATCGAGGATGTGGTCCGCGAGCAGGTCGAGGGCGCGCTGGTGGTGCCATCGACCTGCGTCGGCTTCACTGATTCGAGAGTGCTCAGGCGACACGGTGTCCATTCATACGGGTTCGTGCCGACCCTGATGGATGCCTCGCTGGCCGCGGGCGTGCACGGCCACAACGAGTGCACCCCGATCGAGGGTCTCAACACCGGCGCGCAGATTCTGTTCGAGGTCGTGCGGCGTTTTACCAATGCCCAATGATGTTAGGTCGAGCCGGCATCGTCCATGATCAGTCATTCGCGACATGCAGATTGCGCCAGCAGGGAGCCAGACCGTGCGACATCCTCAACTCGATGGTCAGTGGGCTCTGATTCTCGGCGCATCATCCGGTTTTGGCGGGACGACTGCGGTCGCTCTGGCTGAGGCGGGCATGAACATCGTCGGCGTGCATCTGGATCGCCGCTCGACCATGCCGAATGTCGAACGGATCTTGGGCGAGATCGAGTCGCACGGTCGTCGGGCGGTGTTTCAGAACATGAACGCCGCCGATGCAGGGAAGCGCGCTGACATGCTCGATGATCTGCACGACCAGCTCGACGACGAAGGCGGTCCCGGTTCGGTCCGCATCCTGCTGCACTCGCTGGCTTTCGGGACGCTCGGCCCTTACATTGGCGAACGGGCGGAGCGTCCGATTACGCAGCGGCAGATGGAGATGACGCTCGACGTGATGGCCAACTCGATAGTCTACTGGACGCAGGATATGGTCAGTCGCGGACTGCTGGGTCGAGGTAGCAAGATCTATGGGATGACGTCGGGCGGCGATCAACGTGTGATTCCGCAATATGGGGCTGTTTCCGCCGCCAAGGCGGCGCTGGCGGCTCACTTGCGTCAGCTTGCCGTCGAGTTAGCACCGCAGGGGATCGCCGCCAATGCGATCAAGGCGGGCATCACACACACGCCGGCCCTAGAGAAGATCCCGGCCGGTCTTCAGCTGCTCGACTTCGCCCAAAATCACAATCCGTCCGGCCGCGTCACCAAGCCGGGCGATATTGCTCAAGCGATCATCGCGCTCAGTCTCGACGATTCCAATTGGGTCACTGGCAACACGATCAACGTCGATGGCGGCGAGGACATCACGGTGCTGTAGTGCGCATCGCGGTGATGTTCGGCGGATCGTCGCCGAGTGTACGGTCGTACGCTGTTAAAATTGGTACCGTATTCGTGAGGAGCGCGAGGAGAGTTACGTGAGCAATTCAATCAGAGGGCAGACGGCGATCTGCGGACTCGGAATTACCGAGATGGGCAAGGTCTACGGACACGATGCCTCGTGGTTCGCGGGTGAATCGATCAAGCTCGCTATCGAGGATGCAGGTCTTGAAAAGGACGACATCGACGGCTTACTGGTGAACCCCGGTATCACCGGGATGATGGGTACCGGGATCAGTATTCCGCTGCAGGGGTACCTGGGGCTGCGTAATCTGCGCTTGCTGAATCACATGACCTCGTTCGGCGCGACGGCTTCGGCAATGGTCCAATTCGCCGCCATGGCCGTGCACCACGGCATGGCCAACTATGTCGCGTGTATCTTCGCCGACGCGCCCTTGCAGCAGGGCGGTTCGGCAGGAGCGGCCTACGGCGGCGGCCGACGCGGGCCGAGCGGCATGGCCTCGCTGATGCCCGCGCTTGGCTTCTACGGTGCCAACACGTCGTATGCGCTCGCTGCTCGACGCTACATGGAGCGTTACGGGGTCACCAACAACGACCTTGGCCGCGTTTCAGTCGCCCAGCGACGCTATGCCGTCGACAATCCGCACGCTACGATGCGCCAGCCGCTGACGCTGGAGGACTACCATAACTCCCGCTGGATTGTGGAACCGTTCCATCTGCTCGACTGTTGTCTGGTCTCGAACGGCGCGGTCTGCACGATCGTGACGACGGCCGAACGCGCCCGCGATATGAAGTCCGCGCCGGCCTACATCTGGGGAATGGGACAGGGGCATCCGGGTAACTTCCCCCACGCCGAGGTCGAGGTTGGCACGACGTCGGGCGCGACCATCTCCGGCGAGACCGCGTTCAGGATGGCAGGCGTCGGTCCCGATGATGTGGACGTGTGTGAGTTTTACGACTGCTATACCTACACGGTGTTGCGCACGATTGAGGACTACGGCCTGGCCAAGCCGGGCGAGGCGATTGGCCTCTACCCCGAGGACCCGGCGAACTCGGAAGCCGGGCTACCCAGGATTAACACGGGCGGCGGGCAGTTGTCTTCTTACTATATGTGGGGCATGACGCCGGTCTCCGAAGGCGTCATTCAGGCTCGCGGTTCGGGTGGCACGCGGCAGATCGAGCAGCACGACGTTGTCCTCTGCTCCGGTAACGGCGGCACGCTGGACACACACGGTACCCTGATCCTCTCCCCGAACGCCAACTAGCGCCAACCAGGACATCTCGCACAATGGCCTACGACAAGCCGCTCCCCAACCCGGACGAGAACACCCGGCCGTTCTTCGACGGTCTCCGAGAGCACAAATTGCTGCTCCAGTACTTCCCTTCCGCCGACCACTACCAGTATCCCTACAGCGATCGCTGTTACAAGGACTGGTCGACCGACTGGGAATGGCGCCAATCCTCGGGTAACGGCGAGGTATACACTTGGGTGCGGATGCACCAGCTGTATCACCCGTCGTGGCAGGGAGAGATTCCCTACACGCTGGCTGTGGTGCAGCTCGACGAGGGTCCGCGGATGAACAGCAACCTGGTCAACGTCGCACTTGGCAACGTCCATATCGGAATGCGTGTGCGGGTCGTCTTCGACGACGTGACTGACGAGTTCACATTGCCGAAGTTCGAACCTGCATGACGGTCTGCGCAATCTGCCGTGACACTGCCATGCTCGTCTACGCGGCGAATCTGAGTAGTGATCCCGCTTGCTGATGGAGCCGCAGGAGCAGGGCAACGATCCGCCCAACCGGTCGCCGCTTGCGGGGGTCAGGATCGTCGATTTCACCTGGATTGTCGCCGGTCCCACGTGCACACGTCTGCTGGGCGATCTCGGTGCTGAGGTGATTCGCGTCGAGAATGAGCAGACACTGGACTCAATCCGCTTCGGCCGCCCGCACCCGAACGGTTTCGATCCGCCCAACTCCAGCGGCATGTTCAACTGGCTCGACCGCAACAAGCGTTCAGTCACCGTCAATGCCAGGCACCCGGACGGGTTGGATCTGATCAAGCGTCTGATTGCGGTCTCGGACGTGGTGGTAGAGAATTACTCATCGCGCGTGTTCGAGCGTTGGGGGCTTGGTTACGAGGAGCAGCGGGTTGAGAATCCTGCGATCATCTACGTGTCGCTCTCAGGGTTCGGGCATTCCGGTCCGCAGCGGGATTATTCAACCTGGGGTCCGACCGCGCAGGCCTTGAGCGGTCTGACCGCGATGTCGGGTCTGCCCGATGCTCCTGAGCCGGCTGGCTGGGGTTACTCGTACCTCGATCACATGGCGGGCTTGACCGCCGCCGCCGCGATCGCGGCGGCGCTGCGTCACCGCCGCGAGACGGGACAGGGACAGTGGATCGACCTCTCACAGGTCGAGACCGGGATGGTGTTGACCGCTCCAGCCACGCTCGATTTCACCGTCAATGAGCATCGCTATCGGCAAACTGGCAATCCGCCCGGCAACCGCTCGGTCTGGCCGCAGGCCGCCCCGCACAATACGTACCCCACCGCCGGCGATGATAACTGGATCATGATTACCTGCGGCTCGGACGGCGAATGGGAAGCGTTTTGCGTCGTCAGCGACCATCCTCATTGGCGTACCGACTCGCGGTTCGCCACGTTGCCGGCGCGATTGCGCCGCCAGAACGAGCTTGACGAATTGATCGGTTCATGGACGGCCGGGCAGGATGGTCGCGCACTCATGCGACGTCTGCAGGACGCGGATGTGCCTGCCGGCGTTGTACAGAACGGCGTGGATCTGGTTGTCCGCGACCCACAGATGCAGGCTCGCGACTGGACCGCACAGCGCGATCATCCCAAGATTGGACCGCACCTGACCGACGGGCTGCAGATTCGCTTTTCGCGCACACCCGCACATCGTGATCGTCCTGGACCGGTATTGGGGGAGGCCAATAACTACGTCTTCGGCGAACTCCTAGGCTTGAGCGACGAGCAAATCGCGGAATTGTACGTGAACGGCGCGATGGGCTAACTATGGGGCCACTCGACGGCATCCGCGTCCTCGACCTGTCCGATCCAAAGGGGCACTACTGCGCCAAGCTGCTCGCCGGATTGGGGGCGGACGTGATCAAGGTTGAGCCGCCTGCGGGCGATACCGGCCGCCGCTACGGGCCGTTCCTCGATCATCTTGCCGGCCCGGAGCGCAGTCTCTATTGGTGGCATTACGCAGGGGGGACGCGCTCGGTGGGTCTCGACCTGCACAGCACCGACGGTTTTGAGCTGTTGCTCCAGCTTGCGGAAGCGGCTGATGTCGTGATCGAGACCTGGCAACCTGGCCGCGACCGACCGCTCGATCCGCTCGCGCTGTCTGAGCATCTGCCGTGGTTGATCGTGCTCAGCCTGACGCCGTTCGGTCAAACCGGGCCCTGGCGCGATTACGCGTGGTCGGATGCCGTCGGGCTGGCGTTGGGCGGACCGATGGGGAGTTGCGGGTACGACAATATTCCCGGTGCGCCGCCGATCCGTCCGACCGAGCATCACGCCGGCCACATCGCCGGCTACTTCGCGGCGACGGCCGTTTGCGCGGCTCTGTACGAACGTCAGGAGAGCGGACTTGGCCAGCACATCGACATCGCGATGCATGAATGCCTAGGCTTTACGATCGAGTCGTCGGCACCGTGGGCGCTCTACGAGCAACAGCCGTTGATTCGCCAAGCTGGGCGACACGCGGGCCCGCAGCCGACGGAGCCGTGGCAGTACCCGACTGCGGACGGTCGTCTGATCAATATCTTCGGCATGCCTCGCTCGGAGACCAGCTGGCTGGCGCTGGTGGCGTTCATCCAGGAGCGTGGCATGGGCGAGCGGCTTTCCGGCCTTGAGTTGCTCGATGGCCATAAACGTCAGCTTGGTCTGCAGCAACCAAGTGTGGTGGTGATGCTCGCCGAGATCGCCAAGTTCATTGCCGCGCATGAGGCGGAAGAGATATATGCTGGTGCCCAGGCGGCCGGCGCGGCGTGGAGCATGGTTCGCACCCCGGACGAGTGTCTCGCCGACGAACACTGGCACGCGCGCGGTTTCTTTGTCCAGGTTGAGCATGAGGAACAGCATCGGACCGTGACCTTTCCTGGCGCGCCGTACATTCTGAGCGAAACGCCGTGGACGCACGGTCGGCGCGCGCCACTGCTCGGCGAGCACACGGCTGAAGTGCTGTGTGGAGAACTTGGATTGAGCGAATCCGAGCTTGGCGCGCTCGTCGCCACGGGGGTCGCCCGATGAGCCAGCAGCCTCAGCGTCGCCGGCGACGTCGACGTCCCGCGCGTCCGGTCGGAGCTTCGGGCGAGTCCGAAGTTGGGTATCGGTCCGGTGCTGAATCAGAGCCGGATGCGAGCGACCGTGGTCGCGGTGGTGACCGTCGATCTGGTTCCGGGGCGGATCAACAGCGCCCGCGCACATTCCTCGGGATGCCGCGAATGTCGGTGGCGTTGTTGGGCGGCTTGTTGGTTGCGATGATCGCTGTCTTTGCGATGCAGCTCATCTTCCCGCCCGAGGAAGTGGCGCAGATGGCAGGCGTGCATGTCTTTCCCGATCAGGGCCGCCGACACCTCAATGGCGAGACGTTCGACGCCTACAACTCCTTTCCTCCCACATCAGGGCCGCAACCAGCCGACGCGCCCGCGGCTGAGGTCTACCTGCCCGACGCCGACGCGATCCCCGAACCCGCCCAGATGCTGCCGCTGCTCGAGCGCGGCGGCGTGGTTATCTACTACGACCCGGACACGTACACGGACGCCGACAGTCCCAGCGGGCTGCTCGGTGCGATGCGGAGTCTGCGCCAGTTTCGCGAGCACTTGGCGGTTGTGCCGATTGCGGGGTTGTCGGATCAGCATGATGGCGCGACCATCGTTGCCGCCGCCTGGCGCACCCTGCTGCCGATCGCAGAATGGAACGCCGATGGCGATGCGCAGCTGGGCGCATTCCTTCAGACAGCGCCGGATGGGTATTACAATCGTTATCGGCTCGAACGTGACGACGCGCTAGCCATCGCTGAGACGGCTGCCCAATGAATCGATTTGCAACTGCCTGGCTGGCGCTGCTGGCCTCTGCCGTCCTGGTCGTCGGATGCGGTGGTGGAGCATCCGGTAACGGCACCTCCGACGATATTCTAGACAATCCTGCGCTCGAGCGATACGACAACGAGCACACAACCGACGGCCAGCTCCATCTCCCCGCTGGCGTATCGGCCGACTACACGGTCATCCCGCCCTATGGGGAGGAGCATTCCCCGATTCCATTGACCTGCGGCATTTACAGCGCCACGCCCACCTTCGAGATGGTGGTGCACGGAATGGAGCATGGCGCAGTCGTGTTCTGGTATTCACCTAGCGAGATGACGGCTGATGACATCGCCGGGCTGACCGAGATCGCGACCCGCCATTTGAATGACAACGATTATGTCATCCAGGCACCGTACGGCGGTTTGGGCTCGCCGTTGATGCTGGTCGCGTGGGGGGCGCGCTTGCCGATGGACGGTGTCGACGAAGATATGATCGAGCAGTTCTTCGATGAGTTCCACGCCAAAGCGCCCGAGCCGCTTGCCGCCGGTGGTTGCCCCATGGCCCGCTAAGGGGCTGTATCTCGCTCAGTGGCGCTTCTGCCTGCGTGTATGGACTCTCTGCTGTGACTGAATCCAACTCGACCAAGGCATCCGCTTGATTCCATTTTCTTTCCCCGTAGCGTCACCATGGCTGGCGCGTCCCGCGATAGCCGCAGCGCGCGCGGACCGGGTAGTTGGCTGCGCTCGTTGCGCGATGCGGGGATCTACACGCTCAATCCCAGTGCGGACGAGATCGACGGGCTCAGGTCGTTCACGTTGACCGACATTCCCGGATCCGGTCGACCGCGTGATTATAGCGCCATTCCGGCGGCGGGCGTGCTGGCGACGTTGGAAGACGCCGCCGTCAAGGGTGTGAGATCGGTCGACCTGCTCACGGCCGGTTTAGCCGAGACGGGCATCTCGGAGCGGTGTGAACTCCAGCAACTGCCCACCGACCCCGGGTCGGTCGCCTTCTTCTTTTAGTCGGACACCACGAACGATGCCGCATACAACGGCGCGTTGCGCAGTTTGCGTTTCTCCAAGGTCGTGCCGTTCGGCAATACGATCGATATCTCAGAGGCCGAGTTGCCGGATTACGCCGCGTCCGATCCTCAGACCGAGATAGTCGGCGCGTATCGAAGGCCTGCGGGACGCCCGAGGGTTCTTCCGCTCGCTGCGGGTGCGGGCGGGCGCGGCACAAGCCAATTGCGATGCTGAAGGGTGGACTACTTCCGTTGGGCGGCCGTGCGGTGCAGTCGCATACTGCCTCGTTGGCCGGATCGGGCCAAGTCTGGGCCAGCGCGGCGAGGCGGGCGAATGCGGTGCTGATTGAGGACATGCATAAAATGGTCGACCTACTGGTCGGCTGGCGCTTCGGCGCGGTTCCTGGCGGAGCCCGCATCGGACTGGTGGTCGGCGGCCTCGGTGCAGGGTGCCGACGATGGTCGAGCGCTCAGGACTTGAACTGCCAGCGTTGAGCGAGGATACACTAAAACGGCTATCCGACGTGCCGTCCGTCGCCGGTACCGGCATTCGTAATCCGGTCGATACCATGTCGCTCTGAGATGGCGACGACTTGGAGCCGACTCTGGACGTCGTCGCCGGCGATCTGAACGTGGATGCGCTGATCCTCCAGATCGGTATGAACTGGGGCGTCGACCACTACGACCTGGAACACCTCGATCGGCACACCGCGATGCTCCAGGGTGTGCTCGACATCCGCGAGCGACACGGGATCGCCGTCGCGGTTGTGGTGCCGATCCCGTACGACCACTGCGAGGGACAGACCAACGCGGCGCTGTCTCGCGCGATCTCCGACGCGGGCTTGCCGCTCTACTTACAGCATTCGCGATGCGAATGCGCGGGTGATGCAACGTCTGCTGACTTGGCGGAATCGACGAGCGGAACGGGAGAGCAGATGAGCGACCAGACCAACGACATCTACGAAATCATGCAGACCCAGCGAGCGATCCGTCGTTGGACGGACGCGCCGGTTGATCGCGAGATGATCGAACGCATCATCCAGACCGCCTGTTGGGCTCCGAGCGGCAGCAATTCGCAACCGTGGGGATTTGTGGTCGTCACTGACGATGGCAAGCGTTGGCGTCTCGCCGATGCCATGCGCGAGGGATTCCAGAAGCGAATTGGCGCCAGCTTTCCCAACCCCGACGAGATGGTGGATCCCATCCGTCGGCGTATGTACCGCGGCGCGAAAGCGCTGTTCGAGGACTTCGCGGCTGCGCCGGTCTGGGTTATCCCCTGTTTGCTGGCGGATTCGGTCGCGCAAGCCGGACAGCCTGCTGGCCGGGAGTAGCATCTATCCCAGTATTCAGAACCTAATTTAATACTCGCCGCGCGCGCCGAAGGTCTGGGCACGGTGCTCACAACGCCGCAAGATATGGTGATGGACCAGCTGCGCACAGAGTTGGGCATCCCCAACCACGCGCTGCCTGTGGCCATGATCCCGATGGAGCACCCCGATGCTAACTTCGGTCCGGTGGCGCGAAGCCCTTGCAGACCTTCCTGTACTGGAACGGCTGGAACGACTAGCGACAATTGAGGCTCCCGATGCTGCCCAGGCGACGACGATTCCCCATCCGCAAGGCGTACCAACATCTGCGCAGCGCCGACCCGACGCTGCGCCGACTGATCGATGAACATGGGCCCTACCAACCGCGACCGTCCGCTGATCCATGGTCGGCGCTGGTGCGCGCGATTTTGTTCCAGCAGCTCGCCGGTGCCGCGGCCTCGGCGATACAGCGAAAGTGGTTCGCCTTTTACGGCGATGCTGAGGCGACGCCGACGCCGGAGCAGATTCTCGACACGTCGGATGAGGAGTTTCGCGCCTGCGGCATCTCGCGGCAGAAGATGTCGTACTTCCGCGACCTGGCATTACATACCACGGATGGCCGGCTGAATCTCTCGCGTCTCAACCGCATGTCCGACGAGGATGTAATTTGCACCCTGACCGCGGTCAAAGGCGTGGGCGAATGGACCGCGCACATGCATTTGATGTTCCACCTCGGGCGGCCCGACGTGCTGCCCGTGGGCGATCTTGGCGTGCGCAAGGGCATGCAGATCGCGTACGGACTGTCCGAGATGCCGACTCCGCAGGAAGCGCGCGAGATCGGCGAGCCATGGGGGCCGTATCGCTCGGTTGGAAGCTGGTATATGTGGCAGGCGGTTGAGACGGTGACTCCCGACTGACTGCAGCGAAGCGGATTGGAGTGACACGATGGTTGACTCTTTGGCTGACTCTTCCCGCGACGGCTGGATCGGTTTTTCGGTTTTGTCGGCGTCGGCAACATCGGCAATCCGATGGCTCGCCAAATGATCGAGGCCGAGACGGGCATCGCCTCTACATCGATGCGCCGGTCACCGGCGGCGTCGCTGGAGCCGAACAGGGCGCGCTGACCGTGCTCGGCAGCGGCGACGCCGACGTAGTCGATCGTGTTCGCCCACTGCTAGATGTAATCGACACGAACATCTTTCACCTCGGCGAGGCGGGTATGGGATGCCTGTTCAAGTTGCTCAACAACGTGATCGTCTTCTGCGGCAATTAGATCGTGTAGGAGGCGTTGGTGCTGGGAACCAAGGCCGGCCTGGATCCGGAGGATTGGGTCGAGAACTACGACTCGGAACAGCGCGGCCGTACCTGGGGCTGGCACCATATCTGCTCGGCAAGCGATTCGACGATCCGTCGTTCACGCTGCGGCTGGCCGAGAAGGACGTCTCGCTCGCCCTTGAGGCAGGACGAGCGAGCCATGTGCTTATGCCCGTCGCCAATGCCGCTCACCAGACGTATCTGCGAGCGCTCGGCACCGGGTCTGGGCGAACAGTCGTTTCTGGCCACGTTGCAGGTGCTCGAGGCGGCGGCTGGCATAGAGATTTCCACCATTCAACTAGACGGTGGGGTACCCTGCGCCCTAGCGAGCGAGCCGAACTGACGGCGCACCGATCGCCATGTGGCCGATCACCAGGCGTCCACGGAGTGTTTCTTGTGTGGCGACAACGGTGCGCGCGGTGTCAGGCGCAGCCTGGCGATCAGTCGATCACGCATCTCTTCGGACGCAATCACGTCATCGAAATCGTAGCGCTTGCCGGCGTTGATGGCTGAGTTGCGTTCTCGCAGGTCACGCGCCCACTCATCCCGCAGTCGTTTCGCCTCGGCCAGATCCGCTTGTTCCACTTCGCGGATGCGGTCGCGATTGACCAGTAGCGACGCGCCTTCCAGCCTCATTCCGCTCGATTCGGCCTTGGGCTAGGCCAGCTTGAGGTCGCGATTGGCCTAGGAGTTGCCCATCGCGGCCGGTCCCAGCTCGTAGGCCTTGCGCAGTTGAACGGTGTACAGCGGTACCGTCCGATGTTGATGCGCAATGATCGGTCGGAGCGTGATGCCGGGCGATGCCGGCTTCTTCCGCCGAGCGATCGACCACGTAGCCAAGATTATCGATCAGTTAGATCGTTGGAATCTCGTAAGCGTCGCGGAGTTGGATGAACCGGGTGATCTTGTCGGACGCACTGGAATCGATCGCGCCAGCGCCGGATCAGTTGGGGTACCCAGTTGGGCCGAAGCTCCAGGGTGGTGTCGCGATCCATGATAGCGCGAATGACGCGGCGCATGTCATATGCTCGACGGCGCTTGGACGGGACGATCGAGCGGATTCGTTCTGACCAGTGATTGGGATCGCTGTCCGCCAACTCGTAAAGGAAGTAACGGAGGTATGCTCCGGCCGCGTCGATGGCGTCAGCTTCGGTCTCGACCATGAGGTCGATGCCGCGACCCGTTCATGCATCTCGTCGGGGGCGATTTCGTCGGGCATCAGTCTCAGACCCATCGCACCCTCGACCAACGGCGGTCCGCCCATGCCGATGGCGGAATCGCGCGTGGCGATAATCACGTCGGACAGCCGGCAATCGATGCATTGCCCGCGAACGAGCGTCCGGAGACCACAGACACGGTCGGGATCCAGCCAGAGATCTGAGCTATACCGCACGAAGGTGCCCCAGTGCCCGGTCAGTTCCATCCGCGATCCGGCCAGGTCGTGAGCACGCGCGCCACCGCCGTCGGCGAATGTGATCATCTGCTAACGCCGCTCATACGCCAACTTGATCAGACGGTCGAATTGCCATGATTGAGCGCGGTCTGCGTACCGCCCTGGACGGTGTAGTCGTAGGACACGATCGCGACTGGGCGGCTGTGGACTGTTCCGAAGCACTGTACCAGTCCATCGGCTGGACTGGTCATGGTTTTGTTGGCGGGCACGGCGAGCGCGCCGTATTCGACGAAGCTGCCGTCATCGAGCAGCCTGGGCGGTTCGCTCGCGGGCCGTGAACTTACCCTGCGTATGGACCTTTGCCACTGCCTCGGGTCGCGCTGCGTCCATGGCCTGAGCGCGAGCTTCGAGCACTTCGTTGATGATCTCGTCATCCATTGGATGTGGCCCGTTCCGAGTGCCGCCGCTGATATTCTTCGCATGCGGTATCCGCACTTGGTCCGCGCTTGGCATGCTGTCCCGAACGTGCCCGTGGAACAGAAATCTGGGAAATCTGGAGTGTAATTATGGCGTCCAACGTCGATCTGGTCGGCCCGTCGTTCGCGACCTGCAGCATCGAGCGATCGATGTTGCGGAAGCGTTCTGGTCCGACGCCGCTGCTCGCATTCCCTGGTTCCGCGAGTGGGATCAGGTGTTTGAGTGGACGCCCGATGACACGCCTGCGTTTCGCTGGTTTATCGGCGGCGAGACGAATCTGGCTTACGCCTGTCTCGATGCGCAGGTCGCGATCGGCAATGGCGGCAGAGCGGCGCTGATTGCGCTCGATGAGAACGGCGGCCAGCGCGTGTTCACCTAATGCGCAGCTGCTGCGCAATGTCGAGCGGACGGCGGCGTCGCTACGCGAGATTGGGATCGAGCGCGGCGACCGCGTGGCGATCTACATGCCGACCAACTACGAGGCGATCGCGCTGATGTTGGCATGCGCCCGGATCGGCGCGGTGCATCTGGTGATCTTCGCCGGGTTCGGCGCTGGCGCGATTGCGGAACGAGTCAAGCTGGCGGAAGCCAAGGCACTGTTCTGCAGCGACTCTACATACCGCCGCGGTCGCAACGTGCCGCTCGATCATTTCGTTCGCGGCGCGCTGGAAGACCACGGGGGCGCGATTGTCGATACGGTCATTGTGGAACATCGTATCGGAGGGCAGCCCCAATATTGGCGGTGACGAAATGAGCTGGGATGACTTCCTCGCGGCCGGGGTCGACGGAGATGGTTCAGTGGCGGCGATGGAGTCCAACGATCCCTCCTACATCCTGGCGACGTCAGGGACGACGGCTCGACCGAAACTGTGCGTACACACGCACGGCGGCTATCCGGTCTGGATCGCAAGCCAGGCGGACTGGGTATTCGGTCTGCAGCCGGAGGATGTTTGGTGGGCGACCTCCGACATCGGCTGGGTCGTCGGTCATTCCTACATCGTCTACGGGCCGTTGTTGGTCGGCGCGACCACGATTGCGTTTGAGGGCGCGCTCGACTACCCTGACGTCAGGGGCATTCTACAGGATCATCCAAGATCACGGAGTCACCGGGATGTTCACGTAGCCGCCGGCAATCCGTCTGCTCATGCGTTCGGGAACGGAGCCGGCGGTGTCGTCGACATGTATTCGCTGACACGAGTGTTTTCCGCGGGCGAGGTGCTCAATCCGCCTGCCTGGGAGTGGTTCCAGCACGAGATGTTCGGCGACCGAATCCCGGTGCTCGATCATATGTGGCAGACTGAGACAGGCGGTCCGATCATCGGTAATCCTTATGGTGTTCAGATGCTGCCGATCAAGCCCGGCTCGGCCGGGGTGCCACTGCCCGGCATCGAGGGCATAGTGCTCGATGCAGACGGCGCAGAGCTGTCGGCAGGCGAGAAGGGCATCTTCGCGATATCCAGGCCGTTCCCCGGGCTCACCGCACGGCTCTGGGGCGAGCCAGGGCGCGTTATCAGAACGATTACTGGGGCAAAGTGCCTGGCCGACAGGTGTACTTCACCGGCGACGCGACGGCGGTCGACGAAGACGGCTACGTCTGGTTCTCGGGTCGAGCGGATGAGATTATCAAGATCGCCGCACATCGGCTTGGCACGATCGAGGTCGAGTCGGCGATTTTGCGCCATTCCGGCGTCGCCGAGGCGGGTGTGACCGGTCGGCCGGATGAGCTGCACGGCGAGGTGATCTCGGCATTCGTCGTGCTCAAGGCGGGATATCAACCAGGCGACGCGCTCAGGTCGGAGATCCTGCAGACGGTCCGCGCAGAACTCGGCCCCGTCGCAGTGATCGGCGAGCTGAACTTCGTCGACGCGCTGCCCAAGACGCGCTCGGGCAAGATCATGCGTCGCGTACTCAAGGCGGTCACGCTCGATACCGACCCGGGCGATATCTCGACGATCGAGGATGAGGGATCGGTCGAGGAAACTCGCGAGGCGTGGCGCGCCATGCGGGCCGCGCTTGGCTAGGAGCTCTCGTGGTTGGGCGGATTTGGGCGACGGCGCGGGACGATCAACGTCGGGAACGCTGGGAGGAACGTACCAATCTGCCGTTGCTGATTTTGGCGGCGACGATGCTGCCGTTATTGCTCCTGCAGCTTGTCGCTAACGTCGATCAACGCACGGATGATCTGCTCGAGATGGGCAGTTGGGTGATCTGGGCGCTGTTCGCCGTCGATCTGGCGGTTCGGCTTTGGTTCGCCGAGGATCGGCGTCGATTCCTGATCCATAACTGGATCGACGTGCTGATTGTCGCGATTCCGTTCTTGCGTCCGTTGCGGCTGCTGCGGGTGGTGATTGTACTGGCGCGGATCTGGCGGTTGCTGGATCGTCGCGGCGTTCGCGGGACGCTGCTGCTGTCGATCGTAGTAATGATCGGTGCGACGGTCGCGGTCTGGTCGGTGGAGCGCAACGCTGGTGGCGAGGTCCGCGGCTGGGATAGCGCATTCTGGTGGACGCTGCACACGATGGCGACCGGCGACGGTGTGAAGGCGGCTGAAACGGTTGCCGGTCGCGTCCTGGGTGTTGTGGTCACCTTACTCGGCTTCGCTCTACTGGGTCTGATGACCGCGACGATCGCGGCCTGGTTCGTAGGACAGGAACAGGACGAAGAGCAGGAGCAGATCCTGGCGGAGCTGAAGCTCCTGCAGGCAGAGGTCAGGTCGATGCGGGAGCAGATCTCAGACCAGCGATCGGTGCCAGATTGACGTGATCTAGGTAGTGACCGCCGCTGAGCGTTTACGACCGTTGCGCATACGCTAGAAGGGTCGGCCGATTTCCTCGCCGATCTTCCTGAGCCGCTCGACGCGTTGCTCGGTCGGCGGGTGAGTTGAGAACCAGCGTCCGGCACCGCCGGCCAGCGGGTTGACGATGAACATGTGGTTGGCCGCCTCGGCCGTCTTCATCTCTTCCGCGGCGTAGCGCGATTCAGGCGCGCGCACGCCCTGTTCGAGCTTGATCAGCGCGTAAGCCAGCGATTCGGGGTCACCGCAGCAACGCGCGCCGGTGTCGTCGGCCTTGAGTTCGCGCTGTCGGCTGACAGCCATCTGAATCAGCATCGCGATAAACGGAGCGATGATCGCGACGATGAGCGCCCCAGCCAAGTGTCCCGCGCCGCCGCCGTTCTCGTTGTTCTGACCGCCAATGCCGCCGAACATGAACGCCATGAACAGCGACCATTGGGCGATCATGCCGATGAACGAGATCACCATCGCCATCGACGCTACAATTGTCGACCACAGCGTGTCCCGATTCGTGACGTGCGCCAGCTCGTGCGCCATTACGCCGGCCAGCTCGCGCTGCGTGAGCAGACCCATGACGCCCGTGGTCGCCGCGACGGCGGAGTGTCTTGGGTGTCGTCCGGTGGCGAAGGCGTTCGGTATCGGTGTGTCGATCACGTAGACCGAAGGCATATGTCGCGGACAATCGCCCGGTCGACAGTGTCCGCTGCAGCGAGCCTCGAGGTGCTCCAGGGTGAACTGCGACAGCAATTCAGGCTTGAACGGCATCTTCGCCTGACATGCCGCCTGTTCAACGATTCGGTAGAGCTCGGGCGCTTCCCGCGCGGTCACCAATTGACCGCCCATGAGCTTGGGCACCATCGAGTGCGAGTTGTAGTAGCTGTATAGATTGATGCCGAGGGCGATGACCGCCATCACGATGAGGCCGATCTGACCGGCGACCGCGAGACCGACGACCATCATCAGGCCAGCCATCAGGACGACGAGGAACATGGTGCGCAAGCCGTACACGAATCGCCTCCAGTGTTTTCCGAACAGGTGCGGAAGTCCTGTTCAGATCGTACCATCGGATGAGGCCGATCGGAGTTGATCGCAAATATGAACATGATGTTGCCGGGAGGCTCCAATGCCGATTTACCAGTACGCCTGCCGAGCCTGCGGCAAAGAATGGGAACACTTCTCGCGAATCATCGACGCACCCGCGCCAGCTTGCGAGGATTGCGAAGCGGACGGACAAGTCGAGCGGCTGATCGCGCGCTCTGCGTTCATCAAGGACGAGAACACGAAGATGGGCGAGATGCATCCCAAGTACGCGAAGATGGTCGATGCCGCCTGGGAGAAGGCCTCGCGCAACGATCCGCTCAGCAGGACGCGTTTCGCGCCGCTGGTCGACTCGGGCAAGCGCGTGCAGGACATGACCTAGCCGGACCCAATTGCGCTGTCACGCCCGTCTTTGCTCAGATAAGCGGAGAGACTTACTCAGACGGCGCAGGCGCGAACAGCGCTCCGACCTCGATGCCGTTTGCGAAGGCCCAGTCCTGTGCCGGCTGACGGTCTCGTCCGATGGCGAGCGTGCTCACCCGTATCGACTCGCCGTCGCCGCAGACGATTGTCATGCCGTCGCCGGCGACGGACGCGATTTCGCCCGACGCGCCACCGGAGTGGCCGGCACGAGTGGAGCCAAGCAGTGTGACTCGATGGCCGCCGATCTCGCTCCATGCACCGGGTGCGCGGTCGGAACCGCGAATGAAATTATGTATCGACTGCGCGTTCTGCGACCAGTCGATGCGAGCGATATCGCCCTCCCACGGACCTTCGTAGGTCATGTCGTCTTCGTTCTGGCTGTGTCGCGGCGCTTGATCAGCTTCGATCAGGCGTACCGCCTCCGACATCGTCTCGACGCCCAGCGGGAAGAGGTGTTCGCGGTAGACCTCGTTGATCGTCGCATCGGGACTGATCTGGCAGGAGCGCTGGATCAGGATCGGGCCGGTGTCCAGACCCTCGTCGACCCAGAAGATGGTTACGCCGGTCATCGTGTCGCCCTGCAGGATGGCATGGTTGATCGCCGAGCGACCGCGATGTTTAGGCAGGATCGAGGGGTGGTACTGGATCGTTTTGCGAGACGGGAATTCTAGTACTCGCGAGGGGATGATCTGGGTGACGAATGCCATCACGTTGAGCTCGGGATTGGTCGCCTCGTACTGTGCGATCACGTCTTCGTCGATGACCCCGCCACGCTGCCAACGTCTCGGCTGGATCAGCGTGATACCGCCATCTCTCGCCGCTTGCGCCAACGGATCGGGTCGGCCGCCTTCG
This sequence comes from Dehalococcoidia bacterium, assembly GCA_965116225.1. Classification (GTDB taxonomy): domain Bacteria; phylum Chloroflexota; class Dehalococcoidia; order Bin125; family Bin125; genus Bin125. Next base: position 23,434 of record OZ220495.1, read on the forward strand.
TGTTCGGGTGGGGTGCAGACGCCTACGATCTCGTGCCCGTCCGCGACCAACCGTTCGAATACCGCTGCGCCGAAGGGTGCCTGTCCAATCAGTGCGATGCGCATGCTGGGTCGCTCTCCTCATCTTCCGTCGTGAATCCAGTCGTGTTAGTCGGATGCCTGCCAGATACGCGGCGGCTTGTCCGCGATGATGTTGTTGAAGGTGGTGATCGAAATTTGTCGCAACGAGATCGCGATCAGCGCGGGCGGCCGAATGTCGGGTCCGAAGAAGTCGTCCACGGAATACGGGAAGTGCGATGCAACCTCGGCGATCGCCGACTCATCCTCTGTGACGGTAGCCGCGCCGGCCAGGTTGAGATGGCGAAAATCGACTGTCCAGTGCAGCATCTCGACCAGTTCGTTGCTGCGAATCTGCTCTAGTTTCGGTGTCTGCGTCGAGGTCAGCACGTACGCGCGCCGTCCGACATAGGCGGGTGCCACCGGGCGAACATGTGGTTGTCGCCCTTGCGTCGTCGCGAGCAGACCGATGGGGGCGCTCTTGATGATCGCTAACGCCTCGGGCCAGAAGTCGGGCAGGCCGGCGCTCGACTCGACTGATTGATCCGAATCCTGCGTCATCTGGACCTCCGCATGCCCAATAGCGCAAGCGCACAGATGCTGCTCGCAGAATAACGGTTAGTTCGGCGTTGGCGAATCGTCTGGCGCGGTTTCCCGTACCTCGCCGTCGTGCATCAGGAATAACCTGCTCGCGCGACGCGCGATTTCCAGATTATGCGTCACCATCACGATCGTCTGTCCGGCGCGGTTTAGGTCTTCCAACAGCTGGACGATCTCACGACCGGTCTGCGAGTCGAGATTGCCTGTTGGTTCATCGGCGAGAATCACATCCGGTTCGTTTGCCAACGCCCTGGCGATAGCGACGCGTTGTCGCTCACCGCCCGAGAGTTGCATAGGTCGGTGGTCACGCCGTTCGGCTAGCCCGACCGCGCTCAACAGCTCCTCCGCGCGCTTGCGACGCTTGCGTCGAGGGAAGCGCGCCAGCGCGAGGGCGATTTCCACGTTTTGGCGCGCGGTCAGCATCTGTAACAGGTTGAACGCCTGGAAGACGAATCCCAGCGTGCCGAGTCGAAGCGCGGCGCGCTGTTCGCGCCCCAAATCCTGCACGGCCTGGTCGCGGATGCGCACTTTGCCGGCCGTCGGCGAATCGACGAGCCCGAGCAGTTGTAAGAGCGTCGACTTGCCCGAGCCGGATGGTCCGGCGATGGCGATGAAGTCGCCTTGGTGGATATCGAGGTTGAGCGGCCGCAAGGCGTGTATCGTCTGCTCGCCGAGCCGATAGACACGTTCCAGGTTGCGCACCGAAAGCAGGGGCACGGGTTCGTTGATTAGGTTCGTTGACGTCTGGGCTGGCGCTTCAGACATGTGCCGGCCCTATTCGTAGCGCAGCGCGATGATTGGATCAACCTGAACCGCCCGCCAGGCGGGCATCAGCGCGGCGACCATCGAGCAGAGGCTCAACACGCCCGCTGCACCGTACTCGATCTCTCGTGAGCGCAAGCCGACCGCGTCGGGTCCGAGCGCCTGGCGGATCACCACTCGCGACATCGGCACGCCGACGGCCGATCCGGCGGCGGCGAATCCGGCCGACTCGGAGAGAATCAGCGCCAGCAGTGAGCGCCGCGCGGCTCCGATTGCGCGCAGTGTCCCCAACTCACGTGTCCGCTCCAGGACGGAGACGAACATCACGATCGCGATTAGCAGCGCGGCGACCGACACGGATGTCCAGCGCACGACGTTGAAGAGTTGGTTGACGCGATCTAGGAGCTTGCGCGCGTTTTCGGCGAGCTGCTTGTCGGAGATCACCATCAGTTCTTTGTGGGTGGACTCGATCAGCGACTGTAGTGGTTCAATGTCGGATGCGCGCTTTGGCGAGATTAGCATCGCAGATACGGATTCGGGCGTCTGCATCACTGCCTGAGCCGTAGTCAGCGGGACGAGCACGGCCGAGCGGAGCAGCTGGTTGGTCTCCGGCTCGATGATGCCCTGTACCGAAAACTCTTTGCCTCGCACGGGGATCGTGCTGCCCACCGCCGCGAGCGCGATCGGTCCGACGGGCGATGGCACCTCGGTGGTCTCGGATGCGGCGTGCGCGAAATGTCGGGCGGCCAGCACGCCGAGTATCGCGGGCGGCCTAGTTTCGTCCTCATCGAGCTTCGGGAAGTTTGAACGTCCGACGATCGCGGTGGCACCGTTGAGGAAAACGTCCTCCTTGCTGCTCTCAATACCGACCAGCAACGCCTCGGGCGGAGCGGTCGGATATGGCGGCGGTGCCAGGGCGGTGAACGAGATCATCGTCGAGCGATCGCGGTCGACGGCTGGGCTTGTGATCACGGCATTCGCTTTCGAGATGGCGATGGTCGACGAGATCGGCGGCCACTCGATCCCAGACAGCCCCGCTAACCCGCGCGATTGGACGAATAGGACACCGGTGAAGCGTTGCACTTGGAGGTCGAGGTCGTCGGTAATGAAGCGCATCACTGTGGTGACCACGATGTAGAGATTGACGCAGACGCCGAAGCCCAGCACAGTCAGCGTGCTGCGCAACTTTTTGGTCAGCAGTTGTTGAATCGCCAATGTCAGCATTGACGTCTCCCACCGTCCGTGCGCCGATCCGGCCGATGGCGCTGCGCGATCAAGCTACTGTCAAGGTAAGAAGACGCCCGCGGCGCATTGCGCGCCGCGGGCATCTTAATCGAGACGCCTGTCCGCCGCCTTAGCGGCGCTGCCTGATGCGCCTCACGCTCAGGCCGGTGATGGCGACTGCGGTTGCAGCCAGCACGGCCAGCGCGTAGGTGAACGGCGCGACGCCGGAGGCGGAGCGGTCGAGGAGGCCGCCGTTGCCAGTGTGAGGCATCGCCATGGAGCCGTGATCATGGTCATCGTCCGCCATACCGTCCTCATCATGCCCGTGGTCGTCGTCCGTCATCGCGTCCTTAACGAACTCGATGGTGAGGCTGGCCTGGACGCCGCTGTATTGCTCGCTCGGCATGATCGTGTCGCCGGCGTCGTATGCCATCAGTTCGACGCTGACGGACTCGAGCGGAAGATGCGTATCAGGATCCCACAGGCCGACCGACTGGGCACCGACGAAAGTGTTCTCGGATTCAACCAGCATGTGCGCGGAAGACAGCTTGCAGCCGAACTCGAAGATGCCCTCGAATGAGACAGACTCTCCCGCGGCGACGTTACCGATCTTGTAACGCTCCTGGATGAAAGGCATGCCCATCGCGGTCTCTTCCTGCTCCATGCCGACCGCGGCGCTGGGGTCGCCCATTGTCGCGATCTGCGTGATCTCGGCACTAGGGGCGGATCCTTCGCGCCAGAAGAGGTTGTCCTCGCAGTGACCGACGAGGGCACCGGGAGAAATCGGCGTAGCCGGCTCACTCATATTGGTCAGGGTGACGCGGAACACCGAGGGCGGCATCGCCGTAGCGGTATCTCCGAGTCCGACGAACATGGCACCAATCAGTCCGGCCACGGCGGTGAGACCACCGAGCAGGAACAACCGCAATCTGGACATTTCCTCTCAGCCCTTCTTCTAGCCGACGCTGTTGTGATGAATTTTGCGCGGCGACAAAAGGGTAGCACTCTAGTCCATTCAGGAACATACCTGCAGCTTCGACAGGGGAAACGCGCAACCGTTTCGTAAAATCCGGGTCGCGCAATCTGGGCTGCCGGCAAACCTAGCTGCCGACGAAGACACCGCCGTCGGGATGCAGAATCTGTCCGGTGATGTAGCCAGCCTGGTCGCTGAGCAGAAACAGCGCCGCCTCGGCGATGTCGGCCGGTTAGCCCAGACGATTCAGCGGGATGCTCTCGATCCGCCGCTGGCGGTGCTCTTCATCGGTTGTCACGGCCAGCGTCATGGGGTATCGATCAGACCGGGAGCGACGGTATTCACGCGAATGCCCGACGGTGCGAGTTCCAGCGCCAGACAGCGGGTCATCATCCAGACGCCGGCCTTCGATACGCAGTAGTCGGCCATTCCGCGAATCGGCGCTTTGGCCGCACCTGAGGAGATGTTGACGATCGAGCCACCCTCGTCCTGAGCCAGCATCGCCCGAGCGAACGCGCGCCGCGATTGGTCAGTATCACGCCGGTCAGGTTGACCGCCAACACCTTCTCCCAATACTCGACCGGTTTGTGGATCACATATCGTTGTGCGCCGCCCAGCAGCGGCTCGCCGTCGGTCACACTTCGCCCGACACGTAGGACGCGTGGGAGATGCCGGCCGCGGCGATGCAGATGTCGAGTCGTCCGAAATGTTCCAACGCCGCCTGCGCCATCACGTTGCAGTCCGCTTCTCTGGTGAGATCGACGCCGACGCGGCCCTAGAAGCGATTCAGTGAGATCTTTGAAGGCATCGGCATGGTCCGACTCCTTGCGTATGTGGTGTGTGGATGCGTTGTCAGCCCGAGAAGGTTCCGCCGTCGGGGTGCAGCGTTTCGCCGTTATGTAACCAGGGTCACTGAGCTGAAAAATTGCACCCTCGTCGATCTTCGTCCTGATCTGGCATTGGAGACCGTGTACTCGGGCGAGCCAGCCATCGACATCTTCGCCTATACGCCGTTGACTTCCTGCGGATAGCGCCACGGCGAATGCGGCTGCTCGGCGTCTTCGTCCAACGTCCAGTGCGGTAGGGCCAGGCCTTTGGCTACGTCGGTGAAGACCATGCGCATGCGCGAGCCGATGCCGACCCGCTTGACGAGTTCGGGCGTGGCGAAGTTGCTCTCAGCATCGACAAGGTTGCCGACCACGCGCAACGCTTCGTGCTCGGTCGGCGCTCCTGATTGCGTATCCAGCTCGACCAGCAGGATCATGTACGGGGCGCGCTCGCGGAAGGCGGGTTGGATTGCGTGGTGGACCTCGCCGTACGAGTGCACAGTGCCGCGCGCCTCGACGGGTACCCAGTTGAACTCGCGTCCCGAGCACCACGGACACGCCGTGCCCGGTGGGTAGCGGATCAGTCCGCAATCCGAGTTGGCGCATCGCTGCAGGTGAAAGTCGTGATCGGCGCAGTGTTGGAAGTAGGCCAGGTTTTCGTTGTCCAGGTCGAGGACGGTCAGCGCCATCCCCAGGTACTCGCCCTGTGGCATGTTCAGCTCCTGTTCAGGCGTCCGGTTGGTTCAGCGGTTGGTTCGCAAGTCGGAGCCAGGGCTTAGCCCTTGCGCATGATCAGCGAGGAGCCGGTGCCGGGCATCGCCCAGCCCAGGTTCTGGGTGATCTCGAGGTCGGGCACCTGCCGACACCCGCCACCGGCGGACGGCTCGGCGTAGTTGTAGCTGTGTCGTCGCTTGCCGCTCTCGTCGACCGGGCAATAATCGTCCACTTCGCCGCGTAGTTGGCGCACGTTTTCAATGATCATGTTCATGCCGTGTGTGTAGCCCTCGCAGAGGTGGCCGCCCGAGGTGTTGTTGGGCCGCTCGCCGCCGAGACGCATGATCCCGGACGAGACGTAGTCGCCACCCTCGCCTTTCTCGCAGAAGCCATAATCCTCGAGTTGCAGCATCGAGGTGAAGGTGAAAGCGTCGTAGGCGCCCGTGCACTGAATGTCCTCGGGGCCGACGCCCGCGTTGCGGTAAATCAGGTCTTTGATGTAGTGGCCGGCGACGGTGGAAATCGGGCCGTGCTGGAAATGCATGTCGATGCGCGGCTTGCAGACGCGTCCCGCCACGCCGAGGATGCGTGCCGGCAGCTGTCGGTAGTCGTAGGCCTTGTCGATCGAGGTCACGATCAGCGCCGTGGCGTTGTCGGTCTCGACGCAGCAGTCGAGCAGGTGCAACGGCTTGCAGATCATGCGCGAGTTGACCACGTCTTCGACCGTTATCCGCTGCTTGTAGTAGGCCTTGGGATTATTCGAGGCGTGCTCGGAGTGGATCACCTTGACCATTGCCACCTGCTCGGGCGTTGTGCCGTAGTCGTACATGTGACGCATGAAGGTGGGGGAGAAGTTCTGGCCAGCCGAGAACCAGCCATAGGCGGTGCCGTGCAGCGCGTCGCCGCCGACCGGCAGGGACGCGCGCGCGCCGGTTCCGCCGATCCGCACCTGCGAGTAGCCGTTCATTGAGCGAAAGATGACCATCGTCTCGCACATTCCCGCCTCGATCGCGCCGATCGCGAGGCCGATCAGGGCCTCGGACGATGATCCGCCGCCCTGCACGTCCATGTAGAAGTTGAGCCGGATACCGAGATCGCCCGCGAGCATCGGCGAGGCGGTCGAGTCGTTGCCCGAGTACGACATCATCCCGTCGATCTCCGACGCCGGAATGCCCGCGTCGTCCATCGCATTCTTGGTCGCCCAGGTACCGAGCGCACGCGTTGTCATGCCCGAGCCTCTGGTGTACGTTGTCTCGCCGATGCCGATGATGGCGTACTTGTCGCGCAGGTACTTGTCAGCTGTCGCGTCTATGTCAGTCGTCACTGTCTACTCCCTTCAAGGACATCGATTCATATCGCCAATGCGGTTGGCGGTGATCGAGACGTGCGTAGTCTAGGACAGGGAGAGCATGCCGGCGCGAACTAATCGACTTGGCCGAGCGCGGCGGGCTCGCGGGCAAAGACGTCTGAGTAGAGTGCTTCAGCGATCCCGCCGACCAGCGTCGCCATCTCGCGATAGGCGGCGCGGCGGTAATTCCAGCCGAACTCGGAGCGTTCGACCTGTTCGAGCCAGTCGAACAGATGCACCGCGGCGAGATCGCGGAGCAGATCGGGCGAGATCGAGATCGACGCGCCGGTCTCACGGTCTCCAATGGCGAACGTCGTTTGGCCCGCCAGCGCGGCCGAGACGGCGGCATCGAATGCGGCGCGGTCCATGATGCCGTTCAGCCAGGCGATCCGCTCGGCGCGCTCGCCGATCAGCGCGCGGACTCGAGCGCGTTGCTCGAGCGGGAGGCAGAAGTCCTGGAACCGTTCGGTGCCGTAGATCGAGTGGAACAGGCCGGCGGCGGCGATCTCGTCGTCGGCCCCGTGCCTGGCGAGCAGGTCGCGCACGGCCTTGAGGTGGCTGAGGAAGTCGTGCCCGGTGTGATCGATCTCGGCCGCGCCTAAGGCATGGAGCGCGGCGATCTGCTCGTCAACAGGGCGCGGCATATCCGTCACGACGCACAGCCTACCGCGTGGCGACGCCTATCCTGTGGGCAACTAGTAACCCTCGATCAGTCAGATGGGATACCGAAGGATACCGAACATGTCCGATACCGCTACTGACGCCCTGACCGATGCGCAGGTCAAGGAAGCGGCCGACTTCCTGGACGCGGCGACCGCCAACGGGTTGCCGCTGCCGCCGATTCCTAAGTCGTGCCGACCGCAGAGCGCGGCAGACGGCGGTCGCATCTATTGGGAGCGATGGTCTCGCAACCCGCGACCAGCGGTCGCGTGGAAGGCGGCAGTGCTTGACGGGGACATGGCGTTGGCCCCGTTCTTCGCAGGCATGTTGATGGACTCGCCAGCGTCGATAGCGGGCGAGAGCTTCGTCAACTGCATTCTCGAGGCGGAGGTGGCATTCCGCATTGGCGTCGACTGCGCTGTGACCGAGGGCGGCCACAGCGCAGAGTCGATCCTCGACGCCGTGTCTGGTGCATACATCGTGATCGAGGCGCCCAACAGCCGATTCGCGGAGCCGCCGGGTCTGCCGAGCATGGCAGCTGACGGCGTCGGGAACCAGGCGCTGATCATCGGGCCCGCAATTGCGAACTGGCGCGACAGAGACCTGGTCAGTCTATCTTGCGAGATTCAGATCAACGGCGAAGTGGTTGCGCGCGGTCGCGAGGGTCGCCCCGACCCGATCCAGGTATTGGTCGCCACGGTGAACGAGATTAACAACCGAGGGGTGACAGTGTCGGCGGGCGAGATCATCACGACGGGCGCCGCCGCGCTCCACATTGGCGGCGAGGCCGGCATGGATGTGACGGTTCGCTTCCCGGAGATCGGCGATGTGCGTCTGAGCCTGACGCGCTGAGCCCTACTCGACGCGACCGATTCCGTCGACCTTCCACGCGCCCTCGACTTCGATCCACTGCGTATAGATCGTGCCGTCACCGTCGTCGTCGCGGAAGGTGATGTGGAGCAGGTTGTCGCCATGGTCCGCGATCTCGTAACTGCTGGAGCCTGTAGCTGAGTCCGGCTGCGCCTGTAGCGCCATCGCCTGGCCGATCCCCACCGGAGTGAACACGGGCATCAGACCAGCGACGTTGTTGGCGACTAGGTCGCGCGCGAACTGATCGGCGATCTCCAACAGATTGACGGATGCGGTCATGGCGATATCTCCTTTGGCCGTGTGTGTTGGTTGCGCGATTGAACCGGTTTGCATGTCGTTGCGGATTCGCAAACTGCGTCGCAGTGAGCCTCAGCGTACAGGCAGACGGGGTAGGCTAAGTCGGAGCCGCGCCACACGCACATAGCGGATCATCACATGAAGAGTATGGCGAGTATGGGAGGCGAAGATGGCGAGTCGATCGCTCGGTATTGACATGGAAGCGGCGCCGCAGAAGGCGGCGATAGTCGATGATGCCGGCGAGGTGATTATCGAGGCTCGGCACGTGCACAAAACCTACGCCGGCGCGGGGGAACCCGTGCAGGCCCTGCGCGGCGTCACGCTTTCGGTCGCTCGCGGTGAAATGGTCACGATTATGGGGCCATCGGGTTGCGGGAAGACGACGCTGCTCAACTGCCTTTCCGGGCTTGAAACCATCGAGCAGGGCGAGATCTTCGTCGAGGGCCGCAGCATCCACGGCATGCCCGACACCGAGCGCACCGATCACCGCGCCCGGCGAATGGGATTCGTCTTCCAGTTCTACAACCTGCTGCCCGTGCTGTCCGCCGTCGAGAACGTGGAGCTGCCGCTGCTCCTGTCGGGGGTGGGGCAACGCGAGTCTCGCGGGCGGGCCTTGGCTGCGTTGGAGCAGGTCGGCCTACACGACTGGGCCGGGCATCGACCGGCGCAGCTTTCTGGCGGGCAGCGACAGCGCGTCACGATCGCCCGCGCGCTGGTCAACGAACCGGCGATCGTATGGGGCGACGAGCCGACCGGCGATCTCGATTCGACCAACGCTAATCAAATCATGGATCTGCTCGAGGAGCTCAATCGCACCAACCGGCAGACCTTCGTGATCGTGACGCATGACGAGGGCATTGGCCGTCGCGCCAATCGCACCATCCATATGCGCGACGGGTTGATCGAGGGCGAGACTATCCATCGTCAACTCAGCAGCTAGCGAGCGCGCCGGCGCGTCACGCTGTGAGACAAGCTGGAAATAGTCTGAGGGAATAGCGATATGGACGAACTCTTCGGTCTGCCGACGATTCGCTTGATGTGGATCGTCGTCGCCATTGTCGGCGTCGCGGCGGCGGTGATCGCCTTCATCTTCCTGAAGCGACCCATCCTGGTGCGGATGGGCCTGCGCAACATCCCGCGCCGCCGCGCACAGACTGTGCTCGTCACGATGGGGCTGACGCTGGCGACAATTATCGTCACGATTGCGTTCTCCACCGGCGATTCGCTCGCTGTCAGTATCCGCAACCTCGCGCTCGACGGCCTGCAACGGATCGATCACATCATCGAGGAGGAGGAGTGGATCGCCGCCGGTCGCGAGGATGATGCGGGCGTTCCCCAGCAGGTGTTGGACGATCTGCGCGACGAATTCGTGGACGACGAGCGAGTCGAGGCAATCTTCGGCGCGCGCTTTGAGCTGGTACCGGCCGAGCATCCCGAGGCTGGACAGATCGAGCCGCAGTTCTTTCTCGTCGGCGTCGACGCGGCATTGGCGGATCGGATCGGCGCTGTAGCGGACGAAGATGGCGAGCTGATTGCGTTAAGCGAGCTTTCGGCGTCTGAGATCGTGATCAACGAGCGCGCCGCGCGCGAGTTGGACGCCGAACCTGGCGACACGGTCCAGCTGTACGTGCGCGGCGTCCCGCATCGCTTTGTCGTGGTCGCGATCGGTCGCGACGCGCTGCTCACGGGCGATGTCGGCGGCGCGGGCGGAGGCAGCGCCGGAGGCGTGATCGATGTCGACGTCTTCCAGCCCGTGCTCGGCGACGAGATCTCGCCGCCCGATCGCTGGCGCATGATCGCGATCAGCGCCAGCGGCGGCGTCGAGGGCGGGCTGTCGAGTGCGGAGTCGCTGGATGCCGACATCAGCGAGGCGCTCAGACGTTTCGCCCGAGAGCATCCGTTGATCTATCGCACCGACGGTATCGAGCGGTTCAGCTCCGAGCCGGTCAAAGCCGATAGTCTGGAAGACGCCGAACTGATCGCCAGCGTGTTCACCACGCTGTTCCTGTTCATGGGCTCGTTCTCGGTCGCGGCCGGCGTGCTGTTGATCTTCCTGATTTTCGCCATGCTGGCCGAGGAGCGGAAGCCGGAGATGGGCATCGCCCGCGCCGTGGGCATGCAGCGCAACGACCTGATCCAGATGTTCATTTCTGAGGGCATGATCTACAACATGGTCGCGGCGGTTGTCGGCGTTGTGCTGGGGCTGCTCTTCGCCATCGGTCTGATCGCCGTGCTGAATCAGGGCTTTGAGAGCTTTGGGTTCGTCTTCACCTGGTCGGTCACGATCAAGAGCCTCGTCATCTCGGCCGGCATCGGCGTGGTGATTACCTTCATCACGGTCGTCTTCTCCAGCTTCCGCGCCTCCCGACTCAATATTGTGGCGGCGATCCGCGATATTCCTGAGTCGCAGTACGGAGAAAACCGGCCGCTGACGCTGAAGCGGGTATTCAAAAACATCGTCGGCGTCCCTGTCACCGCCCTCGGCCTCGCGCTGCTGTTTGCGACGCCGCTGACGCTGATTGTCGGTGTGCCCATTGCGTTGGTCTTCTACGCGATCGGGACTCGCTGGTCGCGCCGATTGATCCCGTGGGCGCTGTTCCTGGGCTGGCGCGTGATGCGTTGGAATCCGCAGTGGTGGGCGCTGTTCGTGGTCGGCGGCTCATGTTTGCTCTACTTCAGTCTCGATTGGGGGAACTTTTTCCCCTACATGACAGGTGTCTCGCTGGTTCCGCTTGGCGTCGTCATGGGGCTGGATCGGCTGCGATTCCACGGACGTCGCATTCCCCAACGGCTGTTGTACACCCTGGGTACCGGATTCGTGCTGTTCCTATGGTTTATCCCCAACGACTGGCACGAGCAGTTTTTCGACAGCACCCTCGACGGCGGACCGGAGCTGTTCGTCCTGGCGGGCGCGATGCTCACGGCGGCTGGCACACTGCTGCTGGTTTTCAACCTCGACCTGATCGTGGGCGGCATCCGCAATGTGGTGGGCGAGATTGGTCGGATGGCCCCGGTGATTCGCACCGCCGCCGCATATCCCGCAGCGGCGCGCTATCGCACCGGCATGACGATCGCCATGATCGCGCTGATCACCTTTGCGCTGGTCAACTTCAGCACGATCAACGCCTCTTTCAGTCAGGCGTTCACCGGCAGCGACACCGCGGGCGGATTCGAGGTCCTCGCCTATAACACCGAGGTCAACGAGATCGATGATATCCGAGTGGAACTGGCTGCCACCGGCGCAGACGATGTGCTGGAGAGTATCGACAAAGCCGGCAAGATCGAAGTCGGTCCACAGGGAGGCACCAGAGCCGTGACCGTGCTAACCGAACGCTGGAACTCGCTCGCCGAAACGCATGACCTCGACAGTAACGGCGAGGTTCGCCTGATCGAGACCGATCTCTCCAGGGTGCGGCTGCAGGATCGGGATGCCGTGGTGATCGGCGGCGTTAACGCGGATTTCATCGATGGGCAGGAGATCAAGCTGCAGGCGATCTCGTATCGCTACGCGAGCGAGCAGGACGTCTGGTCGGCGCTGCGCGGCGGTGACATGGTCGCGGTGGTCACTGTGGACGCCGTCGACGGCGGTTTCGGCTTCATCGACGATCGATTAGATCCGTGGTCCACGCCTGACTCTGTGATCGACGAGTCGACGCGACTGCCGCGCATCGTCGTCGAGCTTGGCCTGGGTGAGAATGCAAGGCAAGTGGACGTGATCGGGGTCATCGAGCGTGTGAGTGGCGCATTCGTCGATCTCGATAGCGAGAACGGCCAGCTGCCAACCATGCTGCTCCCCGAGTCGGTCGCGAGCGAGGTCATCGATCGGTCCGAGACGACGCGCCACTATATTTCCACGACGAACAACGCCGACACGCTCGATGTCGCCCGAAGCATCGAGCGCGAGCTACGCATCTTCGCGATCGATATCAAGGGCGAACTGGAGCGTCAGCAGAGCACGCAATCGTCGATCCTGGCGCTATTCCAGGGGTTCATCGGGATCGGACTCGTGGCTGGTCTGGCGGCGCTGGGGGTGATCGCGCTTCGCGCCGTTGTCGAACGGCGGCAACAGATCGGCGTCCTGCGCGCGATCGGATTCCAGTCGCGGCTGGTCGGCTTCGAGCTGCTGCTGGAGATGGGATTTATCGCGTTGCTGGGGCTGGGCCTGGGTACCGCGCTTGGGCTTGGACTGGCATGGCGGCTGTTCGCGGAAGGCACGTTCGGCGAGGTCTCGATGTACGTGCCGCTGGGCACGGTGTTGCCGATCCTGTTCGGCGCCTTCGCTGCCTCGCTGATCCTGACCTACTTCCCCGCCCGACAGGCGGCACGCACAACCATTGCCGAGGCGTTGCGATATGAGTGACGATTCCGCGATGCTGGATCTGCTTCGCGATCTCGCCTTCGGCTACGACCGCGACCTGCCGTTCGCAGCCAAGACCGCGCTAGTTGGCGAGGACGACGGTATCGAGATCGAACGATTCGAGATCACGTCGCGTTACGAGGAGCGAGTGTCGGGCTTTCTGATCCGCACTGCCGAATCCGCTGCGCCGCGTCCGCTGATTCTCGTCGGACACCCCGGCACGCTCGACAAGTCCAGCGACTACGTCCTCCGGCCGGCTGAGCAGTGGGCGCGACGCGGCGCAATCTGCGTCGCCATTGACCAAGCCGGGCACGGCGAACGCGCGAAGCGGCCGGTCGGCGTGGAGGAGTTCCAGCGCTGGCCCATGCGCCGCCTGGATCAGTCGTTGCAGACAGTCGTCGACTGGATGCGCACGCTCGACTACCTCTCGGAACGTCCCGAGATCGACGCCGACCGGGTTGGGTTCGTCGGTTTTTCCATGGGCGGGATGCGCGCCACGCCGTTCGTCGGATTGGATACCCGAGTCAAGGCGGCCTCGTTCTGTATCGCCGCCGGGACAACGCTCTCGCGCAACGGTGCCGCCGCGGTGCTCGCCAATCGACTGACCGACTGCGGCGTCTACGCGCCGATGATGGCCGGCCGCGCGATCCAGCTCGTCGCCGGCGAACGCGACGACTTGATCACGCCCGAGGCGACGCAGCGCTTTTATGACCTGCTCTCGGAACCCAAAGAACTCGTTTGGCTGCCCTGCGGCCACTGGGATTTCATGCCGCAAGGCGTCGCGCCAGTCGGGCCGTTTCTGGAGCGAGCGCTCGGTTTCGGCGACGGCTAACGCAACACGCCCGACGCAGTCAGTTCCGCAATCTCTTCCGCCGAGTAGCCAAGTACGTCTGTGGCGATCTCGAAGGTGTGCTCGCCGAATAGCGGTGCCGGCGAGGCGAGGTAGCCGGGCGTGCGGTGCAGCTTGACAATCGGGCCGTCGTAGAGCGAGATGCCGGTTTCGGGATGGTCGAGATAGGCATAGAAGCCGCGCTCCGCGAGGTGATCGTCGCGCTCGCACATATCCTCCGCGTCTTGCACCAGCGCCGCAGCGACGCCAGTCGACTGCAATCGCGTGGCCAGCGAGGCGGCGTCGAGCGATGCCGTCCAGTCGGAGATCGCGGCATTCAGCGCATCCTCATGTCGGTGCCGGCCGAGCAACGTGGTGAATCGATCGTCGGATGCAAGCGCAGAACCGCCCGCCGCCTCGCAGAGCGATTCCCACTGCACGTCGGTACCGACCGCGATCGCGATCCAGCGCTCGCGCCCAGCGGGATCATCGGCGCAGCGGTAGATGCCGTGTGGACACATCCAGCTGGATTGATTGCGTTTGCGATTCTGATTGACGCCGTTGACGGTGTAGTCCATCAGCGCGGGCCCCATCGTCGCCGAGACCGACTCGATCTGCGCCAGTTCAATGCGTTGTCCCTGTCCGGTCCGCCGCCGATGTCTGAGCGCCGCCAAGATAGCGATGACCGTGTGACCGGGATTGACAGCGTAATCGGGGTAGTTGGTGCCGACGCCGATGGGACGCCGATCGGGATCGCCAGACAGGTGAGAGATGCCGGTCGTCGGCGTCAGCACCGCGCCGAAGCCGAGGAAATCGCGGTGCGGCCCCCAGAGGCCCTGCATCGGCTGGTAGGCCGCGATGATGTCCGGCTTCACCTCGCAGAGTTCCTCATAGGTCAGTCCCCAACGCTCGATCACGCGCGGAGTCAGGTTGGAAAGGAAGATGTTGGAACGTTCGATCAGCCGCAAGGCGACGTCGCGTGATCCTTCCGCCGACATGTTGAGCAGGAATGACCGCTTGTCGGCGTTGAAGTTGTTGAAATAGGCGCAGACGTTGTAGCCCGACTTGCCTGGTTTCTGCGGTTGCCCCAACCTGAGGCCGTCGACGCGCGCCTCGGACTCGACCCGGATTACATCGGCGCCGAAGTCGGCCAGCGTGCGTCCCGCGATGGGTCCAGCGCCGAACCAAGAAAAGTCGGCCACGCGGATGCCGTCGAGCGGTCGGTCGCCGTCCACACCGCCTGCGCCGTGCTTCGTCGTCATACCGCGCCTTCTCCCGCGAATGCGATCAGGTCCTCAGATGGAATCCCGACCTCTTCCACCCAGACATCCTGGTTATGTTCGCCGATCCGCGGTGCGGGACGGCGGATCGTCGTCGGCGTCCGCGACAGTCGGTAGGGCGGGCCTGGGAATCGAACCTGAGCGTTTTCCACGCCCAGGGCGGTCGGTTGGTCGAGTTCCAGCCACCACTCGCGCGCCTGAAGATGCTCGTCTTCGCCGATGTCGGCCGGCGACGCGACCATGCCGATTAACAGCCGCCGCGCTTGCCCCTGCTCATACGCCTCGAGCGACGTCTTGCTGGCGTAGAACCTGGTCAGCACTTCCTGCGCCCGCTCCATGATCGGCGTTAGTCGAGCCAGTTCGTCCTGAGCGCCCAGCGCGCGCATATTGAAGTTGGCGAACGTCTCAGCGTAGATCGGCTGCGTGAGGTCCTCGGCTTGGCCCTCTTCGTCCATCCAGCGAATCAGTTCGCTCCATGATGCGCCGAACCCCGGTATGCCCACGGCCGAGTAGATGAAGCCGTCCCGCGTCTGATACGTGCCGATGCCCGGCATGCGGTATTGCTCGCCGATTCGCTCTCGCGACGTACCCTGGAAGTCCCACTGCAGATGGGCGGTCTCCTGACAGATCGAGAGCGCCTCCTGCATTGCGGACTCCACGCGCTGACCGCGACCAGTCGCCTCGGACTGGAGCAGCGCCAGCAGCGCGCCCTGCGCGGCGGAGATGCCCGCCACGATATACGCCTGGTTGCCGGCGATGCGCGTCGGGGCGGTGTCGGGATATCCGGACAATGTGGCGATGCCCGACGCCGCCTGCGCGATCAGATCGGTGACCTCCCAGCCCGAGCGCGGCCCGTCGAGGCCGAAACCGGTGATCGAGACCCAGACGAGCGCGGGTTGCGCCTCCAGGTAGGACTCGGGATCGACGCCGAGTCCGGACAGCGTCGCGCGTTCGTCTGCCGTCCATGACTCGATCACGATGTCGGCTGTCCCGACCAGCTCGCCGAACAGCCAGCGGCCGTCGAACTGCCCGAGATCCACGGTCGCGGAGCGCTTATTGGCGTTGAAATACCAGAATCGTAGCGAGGTCTCGCGGCCCGGCGTCCCGCGCCAGTAGGGCGCGCGACCGCGCGACGGGTCGCCGCCGACTGGCTCGACCTTGATCACGTCGGCCCCAAGGTCGGCGAGCAGTTTGCCGCAGTACCAGCCCATCTCGGAGGTCAGGTCAAGGACGCGAACGCCGTCAAGCGCAGTTGCTGTCATGTCCGCAGGCTACTAGAAGGGCGGCGCAAAGCCCTTCTTCTCCTCGCCAAGTTTGACATCGCGCAAGACCTGTTGAAACACGCGAAACGCCTCTCGGTAGCGTTCCATGTAACGCCGCTCAATCGTCTTTGGGTCCTGGTCGCACCCCAGCCGCTGCGCCATGAGCTGCAGTGCGCCGGCTCGCGTCTGCGCGACGAACTTGCCGCCTGTGAACTTGAACGGCTGAATGATGAACCGCTCGATGCCGGTCTGGAGCAGTTGGTCGGCGAACGTCTCAGGATCATTAGCCCATATGAGGGGAGTCAGCGTGATGCACGCCTGTATATCGGCCTCGTGGATCTGTTTGATCGTGGCAATGCGCCGGTGGTTAGCCGGGCATGACGGCTCGAACTGCTTGCGTACTACCTCGTCATCGGTGGTGACCGTCATGTTGACCTGCACGCACCCACCGTTTTCTTTGATCTGCTGGAAGAGGTCGATATCGCGCGTGACGAGCGGGGAGCGGGTCTGGACGACTAGCTTGGGTGTATGACCCTTAGGCTGCGACTCTGGGTCGCCAAACATCACCCCTTGCTGCGGTTCTTGCCGCTCTCCGCTCCGCACTTCGCCATACGCCATGATTTCGAGTATTCCGCGTGTTAGCGACAGCTCGCGCTCGATTGGCTGATAGGGGTCAGTGACGGAAGACATGTAGATCCGCGCTCCGTCCCCATCATCATCATCCAGCTTCTGCCGGTGTCTGGACAGCAGTTGCAGGGCGTTCCGCTTGATGTTGACCCAATATCCCCAACTGTCCTGTTTCCTCAGGTCGCGGGCGAAGAATGCTGCGTAGCAGTAGGTGCATCCAAACCCGCAACCGGAGTACGGGTTCAAGGTGTATTTGTAGCCATCCATAAAGCCAGTCGCCTTGGTGAGGATCTGGCTCGCATCGGCGTATATTGCCGTAGCGGTGCCGCATGTGCCGGGACCCGTTATGACGGGTATCTCGCCGAATCGATTGAGATGTTTTGGATGTGACATCACACATCGTCCATTCTGTTACCAATACGAACAGTAGAGTCTCTAATGCTCTGTGTCCAAATCGGAGTGTTCCCGAGGTAGTTTTTGATTAACTGAACATCTTTTGCATGCTCAGCGCTGTCTCTCTTCGATTCAACGTACTGTAAGATCCCCTCTCGTGCACATTTGAGGTGCGGAAGCTTTGGTAATGAGAGGTCATCACTGCATCTCATACTATTTGATATGTAATATGGACGAAGTTGAGATGAGAATAGGTTAATGCACTGAAGCAGATCTTGCTTGGATTTATGAGTTGTTGATATGAAGTGATCCACGCAGGTCCATTCATCGATTGTCATTAGATCCTTCTTTACCTGTTTTTGAGTGTCTTCGTATACAGTATGGAAGGCGGTAAGCCAGCAATCATCGTGAGGAAACACCGAGCGATATCCTACTTGATCAGGCTCTATGCGATGGTATTTACTCAACGAAATACGCTCGCTGTGTGGCCATTCCGGGTCGCTGAGCATTTCATTTGCAATGAGCTTGCCAAGCTCGATCATCGGTTGAGAACTGTCGATGGAATCTACCCGCACCGTCCAAAGAGGCAACGAGGCCTTTCGTAATGTGTTGGTGCAGAGAGCGATGCTTATTGCTATCTCTGTGGCGAGTGCACCACAGCCAAAATCGATGATCCGCAGGGAGCCTGTTTTTCGCTTTTCTGCTAGCTGCGATAGTAGTCGATAAGCCAGGTACGTCTGTCCCGGCTGGTACCAGAGGACGTAGAAAAGCGCGACCCAAGGATCATTATATGCTGGAGATGCACCTGCCGGGTCGGCGAGTCTCCGTAGTTCACGCAGCGAGTTTGCTACATTAGATATTACATATGATGAGTTCTGTCTGCGACACAGGGAATTGAATTGGTCCCGTGCAACCTTGCCAATAGCACGATCAAGCGCGGCGAGGCATTGGGTTAGCTTATTTTCTGCGCGGTGATGCACAACACACGCTCTCAGTACGACCGTATGGCATTCGGCAAGCCTATACACTGACTGCAATTTGGACGCTTGCGGGTAGCCGCGAGGTGAATACCTCGACGGCTTCATGGACCATTTCCTCCAGGACCTCTGCGGCGGGGCGGAGCTCTTGCAGGAGGCCGGAGATTTGGCCGGCGGCGTTCATGAGCAGGTCTTCGCGTTCGCTCTGTTTGGCGGCTTCGGCGATGTCGGCGATGAGCAGGCCTTGCAGGCCCATCGGCAATGCCTGTGTTCCCGAGTCTTCCCAGGCTTCGATCAGCTCGTTGGTGATATTGCGCATGGTCTTGCCCGAGTAGAGGCGAGTGACGCGGGTGTCCTCGTCATTGGCGGCGAGAATGCGGCGCTTGCGGAACTCGTCCAGATTGGCTTCCTGCGTGGGAATGAAGACGGTGCCGCACCAGACGCCGACGCACCCCATGGCGAGCGCTGCGGCGAGACCGCGTCCGTCGCCGATGCCGCCCGCGGCGATGACCGGTTTGGGCGCGACCGCGTCGAGCACCTGCGGAAGCAGCGCCATTGTGCCGATCCGGCCAGTATGCCCGCCCGCATCGTGGCCTTGCGCGACGACGATATCGGCGTTGCCTTCGTTAACGCGGCGCGCGTTTTTGACATTGCCGACCAGCGAGAGCACCTTACCGCCGGCCTCGTGCACCTGGTCGACGAACGGGGCTGGATTGCCCAGCCCGGTCGCCAGCACGGGCACCTGCATTCCGGTGATCGTGTCGACCTGATCCTGCGGGGTGAAGCGCGGTGTGCGCACGTCGGCGCGCGGCGCTTGGACATCGGGCAGTTCGAGGTTGACTCGGATTTCGCCGATGGCATCCTTGTGCTCCGGCGGGAGCAGATCCCGCGGGTCGTCGGGCTTGGCTCGGCCGCTGGGACGCGCGGCGACGTTGGAGGGCACGAGGATATCGACGCCGAAGGGGCGGTCGGTCAGGTCCTGGATGCGCCGAATCTGCGCCTCGAGTCGGTTGGGCGGGAATCCGGCCGCGCCTAGCACGCCGAGCCCACCCGCGTTCGAGATAGCGGCGACCAGCTCGGGCCCGGCGACGCCGCCTTGTCCGCCGCCGACCGTCGGCCCCATGCCCGCCAGCGCGATTGGGTATTCGATGTCGAGCAAGTCGCACATTTCCGTGTGGAGGACAGGTCGGGTCATGTCGCACCGATCATTTGCCTAGCTGAGGGAGGCATTTCGCTGCATTATTCCCGCAACGGATCGTGTGGTCAATCCTGCGGGGGATTCCGCCGTCGGGGGTAAGATGAATGTATGAGGATGCGTGCTGCGCTGGACGGCGCGTCGGCGTTGGCCTCCCGGCTGTGGGCGCGGATTCGCAAGCCGCTGTTGATCGCGGTCGGCGCGATTGTCCTGATGATGATGCTGATCGTGATTCTGCAATCGGGACTGGGCGTCGATAGCGACGACACGATCACCGACAGCCAGCGCCCGGAGATCGTCGGCGACTAGCACGGGTAGTACGGGAACGAGTGCAGCGATGGCCAGACCGATCGAAGCGTTGATGAACGAGGCGGGCGAGTGGATCGCCGAGCAGCTCTCGGAAGAAGGGCTAATGGTGACCAGTGGCTTCGTCGACCTCGTTCTCGATATGGAGTGGACGGCGATCGAGGAGGGCGCGTCGCCCGACGACCGCCCCGCGGTCGTCGAGGCGGTGATGCGGAAGATGGTCGAGGAGAATGTCCACGTCGGTCCGCCGCCGGACACGCTCTCGACCGATGGCATCGACACCTCCCAGATCCGTTCGGTGCCTAGGCAGTTCGTCGAGCAGGTGTTGAGTTGGGAGGACGATTTCCTCGGATTCGCCGGGATTCGACGTTCGGATCACGCGCCACAGGCCTCTGGCGGAACGGGCTGATCCGGTGTTCGGGCCGCGCCACACGATTACGGTTGAACCTTCGGGATTGACGGTGGAGGTCGCGGACGGCGAGCGGCTGATGCAGGCCGCGCGAGATGCGGGGTTGTGGTGGCCGAACCAGTGCGACATGGAGTGTCGCTGCGCCGGCTGTTTCGTGATGGTGGAATCGGGCGCGGAGCACTTGTCGGAGATGGGCCGGGCGGAGCGCGAGGCCTTGCTCAATCAACGCGGCCGCAGCGCACTCGATCAGCCCGTGCGGCTGGCATGTCAGCTCGGCGTGTACGGCGATGCGACGGTTCGCAAAACCGGCGTCCGCGTAGGGTAGCGGGTAGCACGAGGCGACTGCATGCAGGGGATGCACGGGATCGATCTGGCGCGTCTGGAGGCGTTTGTCGAAGTCGCCTCGTCGCGGTCGTTCTCCCGCGCGGCTGAGCGGCTCAGCCTGACGCAACCCACCGTATCGGCACGCATCGCGCAGATGGAGACCCAGCTGGGCGTCGTGCTGTTCGAGCGGCTGGGTCGTCGGGTTCGACTCACCGACGCCGGTCGCACACTGCTGCCCCATGCGCAGCGCACGCTGCAGGCTGCCCGAGATGCCGCGGAGGCGGTCCATGCATTGCGAGCGGGCGGCGGAGGCAGCCTCGTGATCGGCACCGCGCCCACGGTTGGGACCTATGTGTTGCCCGGACTGCTCCAGCGTTACGCCGTCGCGCAGCCCAATGTGGAAATCTCGATCCGCACCGGTCGCAGCCACGAGGTCTCGCAGATGGTGCTGGACGACGAAGTGCAGATCGGCTTCGAGCGCGAGCTCGGTCACGCGGAGATTGAGTCAGTGCCGCTGTATGAGGATGACATCGTGCTGTTCGCGTCCCGACTGCACGCGCTGGTCGGGCAGGGGCCGATCTCGCCGACCGCGATCGCCAACGAGGCGGTGATCTTCTTCGACACCGGCAGTAGCTACCACGCGATCAGCCAGGCCGTGTTTCACAACTCGGGCACCGCGCCGCGGCACTCGATCGACGTTGATAGCCTGGAAATGGCGAAGCGGTTGGTCCTGCGCGGGCTCGGGTTAGCGTTCCTGCCCAAGGTGGCGGTCGAGGAAGAGCTGCGACGCGGCGACTTGACGCCGATCGAGATCGAGTCGGCGATGCCGATTCGACGCAGCATCGCTGTTATTCGCCGTCGGCGCCGCAGCCTGAGCGATGCCGCGCTGTCATTCCTGAGCCTGGTCGGTCATGTGTACGGGGTCGAGGTCATGCCGGATATGCGGCGTTCCAGCAGAGCGGCGCGGCGCGTGCAGGCCGCGCTACAGCCGTGATGGCATGGATCATGCGGATGGCGTCGAAATCTGGGGCAACGCCTGCCCGTCGCGCAATGCTTTGAGGATGCGGATGTCGGCGGGGCCGGGCCCGTCGCCCTCGATGCCGGGGACTTCCAGCAACCAGGTCGCCTTGCGCAGCACGCGGTTGCGTACCATACGACGAAATGCCCGCAGCCCGATCGTGCCCTGTCCGATGTTCTCGTGTCGATCCTTGCCCGAGCCGAGTTCGGTTTTAGAATCGTTAGCGTGAATCGCCGCCAGCATGTCCGCGCCGACTTCCGCCTGGAACTGGTCGACCATATCCCGGAGTCCGGCGATGGTGGCGACGTTGTAGCCGGCCGCGTGCGCGTGACAGGTGTCGAGGCAGATGCGCACGCGAGGATGGTCGACCGCGTTCATGATCGCGGCCAACTCGGCGAAGGTGGAGCCGACCGAGCGACCAGCGCCGGCGTTGTTTTCCAGCAGCAGCAAGGCGTCTTCGGGAGTGCGATCCAACGCCTCGGACATACTCGACGCGATTCGGGGCAGAGCGTGCTCGAAGCCCGATCCCATGTGCGAGCCGACGTGAAAGATGACGCCGTCGGCCCCAATGCGCGAGGCGAGGTCGAGTTCGGCGGTCAACGTGTCGGTCGACTTGCGCAGCAGTTCGTCGTCGGGCGAGGCGAGGTTGATCAGGTAGACGGCGTGGATGAAGCAGGATCGCAGCCGTGCCTGGCGGAACTTTGATCGAAAGCGCTCGACGTCTTCATCCGGATGGTGTTTGCGTCGCCACATCTGGGGCGCGGCGCCGAAGATCTGCAACGACTCCGCGTCCATCGCGACCGCGCGATCGATCGCTTTGTCGATACCGCCCGCGGATGATACGTGCGCGCCCAGGCTCGGAGCGCGGGTCATTGCCGGAAACCTATCCGCGCGGCGAGGCGGGTGATCACCCGTCGCAGCGGCATCGCCACCGCGGCGCGAATCACCGCTGCGCGGAGCGTCTCCTCGCCGAGATCGCCTCGAATTTGCAGCGTTGCAGTACCGCTGTCCAAGTTGCAGCTGACTGACTCGACGCCGTCGAGTCGGTTGAGCGATGCCGTCACACGCCTCGCGCAGAACGTGCAGACGAGCCCCTGCACCACTAAGGTTGCGTACTCGCCGTTCCTTTCGGCAAGCTGCGCGTCCGGCGTCTGAAGGAGCCGTTGAGGTATCAACCACGCCATCTCAGGAGCCGATCGGATCCGCATATCGAGATTGCCAGTCGAGGTATCGACGCACAGCGAGCGCGCATGCCTCAATGCTATGGAAACAGGCGACGCCGCACTCGTTGAGCCGGGTTTGCAGATCGAGACCGCGGGCGAAACCGTCGCTCGTACGCGGCTGACGGATCACGACCGCGAGCGGTTTGGACAACTTGGGCGCGACACCCGCGAAGGCACTCGCCATCTGTTCAGCGAAGTCGCCATCGCGCGAGCGCGGTCCGCCATCAGTGCCGGTGTGCACCATCAGCCAGTCGACGTTGGGATCGTCCGAGATGGCGGTTAGCGCGGTCTCCATGTGCTGGCCTTCGAACATGAACCCGGCGTCCAGGGGATTACGGATCGACGTACCGGCGATAGGCGTGAACTGGCGCAGCGCGTCCTGTGTCGTTGTGTCGAACCAAGGGACGAGAATCTGATTGCGGTCGCAGATGTCGGCGGCCAGCACCGAGACGCCGCCGCCGCCGCCGAGCACGGCGCAGCGCGGACCGGCGACAGTCGGCATGCGCTCGATGACGACGGCGAGGTCGAGCAACTCTTCGACGCTGCGCGCGGGCATGAAGCCGACCTGTCGTTGGACGGCGTTCCAGATCTGCGCGGAACCGGCCAGCGATCCCGTGTGCGACGAAGCGGCGCGGGAACCGGCCTCGGTCAGTCCGCCCTTGAGCACGACTAGCGGCTTTTTCGCCTGCGACATCCCGTGCGCGACCCGCAGGAAGTCGCGGCCGTTGCGGATGCCTTCGAGATAGGCCAGCACGATGTTGGTGTCGGAGTCGCGGGCGAGGAACTCGAGGAAGTCGGCCTCGTTCAGGTCCGACGCGTTGCCGAACGACGCGACGTTGGAGAAGTTGATGCCGCGCCGCACGCCCTCACCGACCACTTCGGAGGCGTTCATGCCCGATTGCGACAGCATGCCGACGTGCCCGGGCGTCGCAGAGCTGTCGTCCATCCAGGAGACGCCGCCGCGCGTCGAGTGAATGCCCATGCAGTTGGGGCCAATCAGGCGGATGCCGGCCTCGCGCAGCCGGTCGAGGACTTGCGTCTCAAGTTCAGCGCGCTCGGCGTCGCCCGTTTCGCCGAAGCCGGCGGTAAACAGGTGGACAACCGTGACGCCTTTGGCGATCGCGTCGTCGATCAGATCGAGGATCGCCGATGCGGGTACCGCCGAGATCAACGATTCAACTGGTCCGGGAACGTCGGCCAACGATCGGTACAGCGGTGTCCCGTCGGCGAGTTCGCCGCCGCGCGGGTTGAGGCAGTAGACGTCAGGTACTCGGTCGAGCTTGCGGATCGCGCGCAGGAACATCTGCCCACCGCCCCAGCCGGTGGTGCGAGGCGAGACGCCGGCGATGGCGAGGGACTGGGGCGCGAACGCGGTCGCGAGGGCCGACTGGGCATCGGCGTGGCGACCGGAGTCGGTTGGTACGAGTGTCATGGGCAGACCTTCCCGATAGTCGGACGATTAGCGTATCAAGCGAGATGGCGATGTCCGACGCGACCCCTGATGCAATTCCTGACGAGACAATTGTTGTCTCCCTTGCCTCGAGGCGCGGTCCAGTTGCCGCCAGGTGGGATCCGCCGCAGGGCATGCCGTCGCGGGGTGCGATGTTATGCATCGGCGGCTTCGATGGCGGCTTCGATGGTCCCGCCGAGGGCATCTACGCCGATCTGGCGGACGACCTGCCGTCACGCGGCATTGGCGTGCTGAGGCTCGACTTCCGCATCAAGACCTCGCCCGGTCCAATCGACGACGGCACATCCGATCTGCTCGCCGGGATCGACTGGCTGGTCGAGCGGGGATGCCTCCCGGTCGCTGTGGTCGGCCACTCGTATGGCGGCGCGATCGTGATCCGGGCCTCGGCGCGGTCGGTCCAAGTGGTCGGCGTGTGCGCGTTATCAACGCAAACAATGGGCATCGAACCGCGCGAGGTGCGTTCGCTCGCGCCGCGACCGCTGTTGCTGATCCACGGGACGGCCGACTGGCGGCTGCCGCCGCGATTGTCTGAATGGGTCTTTTCAATCGCCGGCGATGGTCGCGAGTTGCATCTGCTTGATGGCGCCACACATTCGCTGCGCCAGTGTCGCGACGAACTCCGGTCGTTGCTCCTGGCCTGGATCGAGCGCGTGCTGCCGCCGCGTATCCAACCGGTCGCGGTGTCCGACGCAAGTCGTTAGCGGCCTGCGAACCTGGCGGGGCGCTTTTCGGCGAAGGCAGTTGTACCTTCGCGCGCGTCCTCGGTGGCCATGATCTCCGAGTACAGCTGCGATTCCAACGTCATGCCCTCGGCGAAACCGGACTGCAGCAGGACGCCTTCGTACGCTGCGCGTTTCGAGGCGCGAACGGCGAGCGGCGCGTTGGCGGCAATTTCTTCGGCCCACTGGCGCGCTGTAGGGAGTAGCTGTTCGGGTGCGGCGACGGCGTTGGCCAGCCCGATGCGGTGCGCTTCGCGTGCATCGAGATGGTTGGCGCGCAGCAACAGTTCCAACGCCTTGCCGAATGGCACGTAGCGCGCCAGGCGCTGCACCTGTCCGCCGCCGGGTAGCAGTCCTCGTTTGGGGGCCATCGAGCCAATCCGCGCCGTCTCGCTCATAATCCGCAGGTCGCAGGACAGCGCCAGCGCGAAGCCGCCGGCCAGGCACCAACCGTTAATCGCCGCGATTACGGGTTTCCAGGTCTTGTCGGGCCCCCAGCTCGACAGCCCAGCGGCGTTCGACGCGTCGGCCTTGCGCCGCGCGGCGGATGCGGCGGCGCGATTGATCTCGTCCTCGT
This sequence comes from Dehalococcoidia bacterium, assembly GCA_965116225.1. Lineage (GTDB taxonomy): Bacteria > Chloroflexota > Dehalococcoidia > Bin125 > Bin125 > Bin125. Next base: position 48,732 of record OZ220495.1, read on the forward strand.
GCGCGTCTGGTCGGACCAGGTCTCGGCCGGCACAGAAAGCGCGGCCGGAACCGGTGATGATCGCGACCTGTAGTGCGTTGTCTCGGTCGAACGCCAACCAGAACTCCTCCAGTTGATGCGACATCTCGGGGTTGATCGCGTTCATCTGCTCGGGGCGGTCGAGGGTGATGGTGGCGATCTTGCCCGCGGTCTCGATACGAACCGTCATCGCGGTTATCCGCCGGCGACGGCGGGCACGATCGAGACTTCGTCGCCGTCGCCCAGACTGGTCCGCAGGCCTTCGAGGAAGCGCACATCCTCGCCATTGACGAACAGGTTGACGAAGCGTCGGATTTCGCCGTCCTCGTCGACGATCCGATCGCCGATGCCGGGGAACTGTCGTTCGAGGTCCAGCACCAGGTGCTGCAGGGTCTCGCCGGCCGCCTGAACCATATCCTGATCGGCGGTCAGCGAGCGCAATGGAGTGGGGATGCGTACGGATACGCTCATCGGCGGCGCTCGATTCGTTCGGAAGCGGACTATCGACTAGAGCCTAACGTGGCGTTAGGCGCGATTCTGCGCAGGCGATTGCAGATGTGGCAGTCGTCCCAATATGACACGTCGGCGCATCTACTCGTCGGGTTGTTCCGGTTCCCAGAGGACCCGACAGGTTGCGCAGACGAGGGCGGAGATGACTTCGCGCCCGCCGTCGGCGTCGAGATCGAGCGTCTCATACTCGATCTCGACCTCCGACCCGCAGTCCGAACAGAGCGGTCGCAACACGTAGTCGAAGTCGCCCGAGGTGACCGAGCTGCGGTGCACGAGCGTGTCGATATCGACCCATTCGTCGAACGGTACGGAGCGCACGGTGAAGTTGGCCAAGTCGGCGCCAAGATCGGCGGCCATGCCGCGACCCGGTGAATCGCCGGGCGAACGTCCGCCGCTGCGTGCACTCATGTGGGCAGCTTACCGCTCATACCCGTACTCGACGGGTCTGGGGCCGCTGCCGAACCGATCGTACAGCTCGCGGTCGGCGTCGGCGGTGGCGTCGTTCCAATGCTCTTTTCGAGCGCCACGACGATTCGCGAAGAGATCGGAATTGTTCACGCGCTTGTCCTCGGGCATCGAGTTGTAGAACGTGCGTCGTGAGTCGCAACGCAGACAATGCCCGATCGACTCGCGGCCATTCGGCGGGTCGATCAACCACTGATGCGTGCAGTCATTGGGGGCGACGAGGCCCGGCGCTGCGGCGCTAACCATGGATGACTCCGGTGGAGATCGGCCCGCCGCCAGGACCTGCGCAGATGCTACTTGACGTAGTGTTCCGGCGCTGTCGTTACATTCCCGTATTTCATTATTTCGGTCAACGCTGTGCAAATGTTCGTGTGATATCAATTAACAGTACAATAGTTCGATAATGTATTCCACTGATACAACGCCTGTACCGTCCAGCGGTTCAATCGGTTGATCAACTGCAGCGTCGTCGCGCGAGGCCGAGATTACGGCGACGACTGGAGATAGGCGAGCGCGCCTTCGGGATGTGCGCGGAAGTCGCGCTGGGCGTCAACGATGTAGCGAACCACGCCTTCTTTGTCGATCACGTAGGTCATCCGCGCGGTGATGCCGCGCTCCTCGTTGAGGATGCCCCAGACCTTGGCCGTTTTGCCCCAAGGGAAATCGCCGAGCAGCGGGAAGTCGAGCCCCAGCTCGATCGCGTAGGCGCCATTGGCGAACGGCGAGTCGACGGAGATGCCCAGCACCTGGGCGCCCGCCTCCCGAAACTCACTGTGGAGTTCCTGGAAGCGACTCAACTCGTTCGTTCAACCGCCCGTGAAGGCGAGCACGTACCAAGCGACGACCACGTATTGCCCACGGTACTCGGAGAGTATGTGTTCCTTGCGGTCGCCGTCCATCAGCGAGAAGTCGGGGGCGACCTGTCCGATCTCAACAGCCATAGCGACGATCCTGCCGATGCTCAACTGCGCGGAGGCTCTGCGCACTCCAGTTCGCGCTCGTCTCATGCTAGCGGCTGGGTATACTCTGGCTATGGCGAACGGCGCGCGGCACGATCTCGGCGTAGCGGAGGTGCTGGAGGCGGAGGCGATCGGCCCGCCGGGCCAGCGTCGCTTTCGTCTGCGGGTCATCGCCGGCGACCAGACGGCGTCGATCTGGTGCGAGAAAACGCAGGTCAGCGCGTTAGCCGAGGCGATCCATCAAATGCTCGCCCGTAACCGACCTTCCGGCGAAGGACGACGACCGACCGCGCAGCCGCTGGAGCCGTTTCCCGATCGCGCCTCGCACGATTTCCTGGCCGGACAGATTGCGCTGGGCTACGACGAAGCAGCCGATCTGATCACGCTGTTCGCGACCGATGTCGAGGAGAGCGCCGCGCGACCACAGCCGACTCTGCGTGTCGATATCACTCGGCAGGTCGCGCGATTATTCACCGCGCAGGCGGAGGAGACGGTCGCCGGCGGGCGGCCGACCTGCCCGCTGTGCAAAGAGCCGCTCGAAGGATCGGAGCACCTGTGCCCGCGTACAAACGGGCACGCCGAAGACGCGTTCGCGGAAATCGGGCCGCCCGAGCTCTAGGCCCGGAGTCGTCAGGTGGCGGTCTATGGCGGGGTGAGCGATCGCGATTGGCTGACCGCGCGCTCGGCGCCGCAACGCGCGGGATTGCTCGGGAGCATCGCCCGCGCCGTCATTCCTCCGCGCCGCCCGCGATTATGGACGCTGCAGTTCCTGCTGTCCTTGTTGGGTACCTCGTCGTTTTTCGCCTGTTTCTTCTATCTGACCACGACCCTGCCGCGCGAGATGACCGATCAGGGCTTCGATCTGATCGAAGTCGGTCTGGTCGTGAGCGGGTACGCCATCATTCCGATTCTGTTGCGCCCGTTCGTGGGGCGCTGGAGCGATGCGGGATACCGAATCCGACTGATGCGGTTTGCCTTGGTGGCGTTTGCGGCCTCGTTCGCCCTGATGATCTTCACCGACGATCTATGGGCTCTGTTCGTCTTGCGCTGCGTGCAGGGCGTTGGTATGGCGGCCTACCCGACCTCCGCCGGGTCATTGGTGGCTGAGATCGTACCGCCGATACGTCGCGGCGAGGGACTGGGGTTTTTCGGGCTGTCGACGAGTTTTTCACAGACCTTGGCGCCGCTGGCCGGCGCGGCGACCGCAGGCCTGGCGAACTATGAAGGGGTAATGGTCCTGGCCGTCGTCACGGCGTTGGTCTCGCTCGCCATCACGCTGTTCCAGCGAGAGCCGCCGGGGCACAGCGGCCAACGCCCGCGGGTGTCGCTGAAGAGCCTGATCCCGGCGCGAGCGGTGTTTCCGATGCTGGTGTTTCTCAGCGTGACCCTGGGGTTTTCGGTGGCGGCGGCGTTTCTGGAGCCGCTCGCCGACCAGGAGCACCGCGAGCTTGGCACGGTGGCGCTCTTCTTTATGTTCTCAGGCGCAGGCGCCATGATCGCCCGCCCGCTCGCCGGGCGCGTCTCCGATCGCATCGGTCGGGTGCCGGTGATTATTCCGGGCCTGATCGCAACCTGCGCCGGCATGGCGTTAGTTGCGCTGGCGGAAACCGCGCCGATGCTCTGGATCGCCGGCGTGCTGACCGGGATCGGCATGGGCGGTGCCCATACGGGGCTGTTGGCGTTGGCCGTCGACCGCGTCTCGGCGACTCAGCGCGGCGGCGCGACGGCCACCTTTCAGCTCGCCTGGGACGTAGGCGCATTCGTCACGTTCCTGATCGCGATTGTCGGCGCATTTTTCGATGTGGAGATGATCTTCTGGGTCGCTGCAATGGGCGCAGTCGTCGCGTTCCTGGGGCTGTTGTTAGGGCGAGCGATGGGTTGGACGAACGCCGCCGCGCCGCCGTTGGAGCCAGTCGCGACGGGAGCGTCCGCGGGAGGCGGCTGACGCCCGAGGTTGGATCTTGGTCGCTAGCCACAGACGTGCGCTGGCCCTCGTCCTCATTCCTGCGAACGCGGGCATCTCGTTTCCGGCGCGCCGGCGGGCGGGATTCCCAAGTAGCTGGGAGTAGCGAACTATCCCTCGGGCGTGCGCTGACCCCAGTTGTTCCAGTGGACGACCTGTTCCAACGGCACGCGCGGGGCGGGCTTGAACGTCTCGCCGCTGAAGTACGCCATTGGGAAGAGTACGGCCTGTGTGACATCTCCGGGAATGCCGAGCAGATCGCGCGAACGCGACTCGTCGCGCAGATGCAGCGTGGTCCAGGCCATGCCGATGCCGCGCGAACGGGCGGCGAGCATGAACGACCAGGCGCCGGGCAGAATCGAGCCGTACGTCCCGGCCTGTGCCATCGGACCCGCGTGTTCCACGCGACCGGTGATGCATGCGATCAGCAGGGCGGGACAGCGGTGCATTTCGTTGGCGAGATAGGTGGCCGAGCGAGTGACGCCTTCCGCCGCGGCGGCGCGCGAATCGCCCTCAGGCCAACGTGGAGCCTCGTCCGCCCGCGACGCGGCCAGCTCCATGAAGCTATCGCGGTAGATCGCCGCGACGCTCGCGATCTTGTCCGAATCGGTGATCACGAACCACTGCCACTGCTGCGAATTGGATGCCGTCGGCGATTGGAGCGCGATCTCCAGACATTCGTTAATCACGGACGGCTCAATCGGTCGGTCGAAGTCGAGCCGTAGTCGAACCGAGCGAGTGGTGGTGAGGATGTGGTCGAAGTCGTGAGTCGTCATCGGTGTGGCCTTCTCGCCTTGCTGCCTGAATCGCGCTTATGTCATTAGCTGCGCGCTGCGGCGAATCTGAATCCGATCGGGGATCGTCTTAGCGTAGCGTCGCACAAGTCCGGCCATCACGTTACCCGGACCGAGCGTGATGTAGCGACGCGCGCCGGCGCTGTGCAGCGTCCGCAACGTCGAGAGCCATTCGACCGGTCGCACGTACTGCGATCGCAGCTCGTCGCGCGCCTCGTCTGGCGTGGCGATGATCTGGCCCGCGCGATTACCGACGATGGGCGTGAACGCGCCCGCGATCGGCAGCGCGTCGATCAGGGGGCGATTGGCGCGGTCGGACGATTCAAACGAGATGGTGTGGAACGCACCCGCGACCCGCAGCGGGACCGCTTGGCAGCCGTGCGACGGGGCCAGCGCCGACGCCCGATCGATCGCGGCGAACGTTCCACCGATCACGGTTTGGTCGGGTGCGTTGTGATTGGCCAGCGCGGCGCCCGATTCCGCCGCGATAGCTTCGGCGGTCTCGCGGTCGGCCCCGACCAGCGCCAGCAGGCCGCCGGGCGAGTTGGCGCAGTCGGCATCCATGTTGCGACCGCAGGCCCAGGCGAAGCGAAGCGCCGAATCGAGGTCGAGCGCGCCCGAGATGGCAAGCGCGGAGTTCATGCCGCTCGAGTGGCCGGTTACGAAACCCAGCGGTCCGATCGCGCTCGTCACTCGCGCGCGTTCGGCTATGGCCCAGGCGATTAGGTAGGGCTGCAGGAGCGAGGGCTGGCGCAACGCCGCTGCGTCCTCAGGGTCCTCGCTCAAACCGAGCCGCCAAAGGTCGCAACCGACGATCGATGAGGCGAGCGCGAACGCCTCGCGGCCGGCTGCGATGAGATCCGAGATGTCAGCGGCGAGATCGGCAACGCCGCCCGCTCGCTGCGCTCCCTGCCCGGGACAGATCAGGACCGCATCCGCTATTGACGTCACGGATTCAGCGTATTGCGCGCTTGTCTGGCGGCGTGTGAGATATCTCGCTCATCGCGTCGCGGCCTAACCGACGCTGCTCCCCTTGGCCGTGATTCCCGCTACTTGTGATGGTCGGGACCCATGTCGGTGAGCTCGATCACGTTGCCGTCGGGATCCTTGCAGAATGCCGCCCAGATTCCATCGTTCTCGCGCTGGGTTGGTTCCTGCATGATCGCGACGCCTTCCGAGCGCAGACGCTCGACCTCGCCGTGGAAGTCGTCGGTGGGAATGTAGAGCGCGAAATGCGGGCCGATGCCTTCGACGTCGGTCTTCAGCTTGCGCTGCATCAGATGCAGTTGCAGCGAGCCAACTTCGTACCAGACGCCGGGGAAACCGAAGTGAGGACGCGCAATCTCTCCCAGTCCGAGTTGATCGCTGTAGAAGCGCCTGGCGGCGTCCACGTCCGAGACGCAGATGGCGACATGGCTGTAACCGGCGACGGCTGGCATGAGAACCTCCTGTGTTCGCTCGCATAGCGACATAGACACAGCGGTATGTCGCCCGTAATGCGAGCATCGCGGTAGTTTGAGTGCGATGATACAGAGTGCGACGAGGTTCGGCGCACCAGCCGCCGCGAACCGGGAGTTCCGCGCGTTGCGGAGGAGAGGAATGGGCTGATGTCCGAGTTGCGATGGGAGCCGCCGCCGAGTGGCGACGACGGTACCCGACGAGCGGTGGTGCCGGAAGCTGTTTCCGCCGGAAGTGGGCCGGGTCGGCTATCGGTTGTCTTGCTGATCGTCGTGATGATCGGCGCGTCGTTCGCGCTGGGCGTCGGCGTGATCCGTGCGATCGACGACAGCGGCGATGCGCGGTTTCTGCGCAGCGCGCGCGACGGGTCCGGCCAAGTCGGCATCCCAACCGCTGTGCAACCGCAAGGAAATCAGGACGAGTCGGGCGTGTCGGTCGAGGCGGCGACGGGTCGCGAGTCGCGTTTCGCGCTGCTCGACGAGATCGTGGACGTGTTGGACCGAGAGTTCGTTGAGCCCGCCACGTTTGAGTCGATCGACACGCGCGCGGCGGCGATCAACGGCATCCTCGACGCGCTAGGCGACGAGCACACAGTGTTCATCAACGCCGAGCGCTACCGACTCGCCAGCGAGGATATTGGCGGATCGTTCGAGGGCATCGGCGCGACCGTCAACCAGGTGGACGGCGCAATTGTCATCGTGCGACCCTTCGAGGGCTCGCCGGCAAAAGAGTCTGGCGTGCGCGCCGGGGACATCATCCTCGAGGTCAACGGCGAATCGACCGAGGGCTGGAGCCTGGAGGAGGCAGTGACCGTGATTCGCGGCCCGCGCGGGACGGATGTCGAACTGCTCGTGCGGCATGCCGACGGCGAAGAGGAACTGCTGGTCGTCACGCGCGACCGGATCGTGGTGCCGAGCGTGGAATCGCTGCCGATTATCGATCGGGATGGACAACCGGTCGCCGATATCGGCTACATTCTGATTTCGCAGTTCACGGAGCGCACTCGCGACGATCTGGTCAAGCTGCTCGACGCGGCGAAGAGCGAGGGACTGGACAAACTGATCATCGACCTGCGCGGCAATCCGGGCGGGCTGTTGCGCGCCACGATCGACACGACCGGCGAGCTGATGGACGAAGGCATCGTTCTGCGTCAAATCGATCGCATGGGCGAGGAGGAGACCTACCGCGACAGCGCCGGCGGCGCGGGCGTGGATCTGCAACTGGTGCTGTTGATCAACGAACACAGCGCGTCGGGGTCCGAGGTGATGGCGGCGGCGTTGCGCGACCAGGGTCGCGCGGTGCTGATCGGCACGACCACGACCGGCAAAGGCACGGTCAATATCCCACGTCAGTTATCCGATGGCAGCGTGCTGTATGTCAGTATCGCCCGCTATCTGACCCCGAACCGCGAACCAGTCGAGGGCATGGGGGTCGCCCCCGACATTGAGATCGCCATTCCCGACACCAGCTTCGAATCGGCGCAGGATATTCAACTGTTCGTCGCGATCGAGTACCTGCGCGGCGAGTACCGTCCCGCAGATGACGCCGCCGACTCAGACAACCCAAGCGAGGAATCCGGCGACGATGACCGGCAAACGCAGCAGGATTCGGACGACGGCGCGGCGGAGTAGCCTGGGCGGGGGCGCCTCAGACAGACAGGAGGAAATCGACCATGACGGCGATGACGACGAACCCCGACGGTTGGGCGCGACCCGAACTGATCTGTGAGACCGACTGGCTGGCTGAGCACATCGATGACGATGACGTCGTGGTGCTGGATTGCGATCTGCTCGATGCGTACCTACGATTGCACATCCCGGGCGCGGTCTGGTCGCTCTCGCGCTACTGGAAGACCGATCCGCGCGACGATTCGCAGATGTACGGCATATCCGATCCTCAGCAGTTCGCTCAGCTCACCAGTCGACTGGGGATCGGTCCCGATACGACCGTCGTGGCGTACGACGGGTCGGGTTCGTTGTATGCGGCCCGCGCCTGGTGGACGTTCGACCGCTTCGGCCACACCAACTTCAAGGTTCTACACGGCGGACTCGACAAGTGGTACGCCGAAGGTCGCCCGCTGTCACGTGAGAATCTGCGTCCGCGGTCGGTCGAGTATCCGACCCCGATGACGCCGCACGACGACTCGATCTGTCGGTTGGGCGAGATTCCAGGCGCGATCGCGGACGAGGACCATGTGTTTTGGGACGTGCGCTCAGAGAGCGAATGGACCGGCGCCAACAAACGCGGCACGCAGCGCGGCGGTCGCATCCCGGGCGCGGTGCATCTGGAGTGGCTGAGGACGCTCGAGGAACCGGTTCGCATGCTGAGGCCGGCGGCGGAGTTGCGGTCGATGCTGGTCGACCTCGGCATTACGCCGGACAAGACGGTGACCACATATTGACAGGGCGGCATCCGTGCGGCGCACGGATACTGGCTGCTGCAACTGCTGGGCTACAACAAGAGCCGCAACTACGACGCCTCCTGGCACGAGTACGGGAACGCCTTGGATCACCCGATTGAGACGCCCGAGGACTGATATCGCCGCATTCCGTCATACCCACGCCAGGCACCCGGGTATCTCGTTTGGCGGATTCGCCGCGGCACCCTGACGGAGTGGGCAGGTATCAGCCTTCGAGCAAGGCGGCCAGGGCGGTTTCGACCTCGGCCAAGGGCGCGAAGGCTTCAAAGCGGGCGACGACGACGCCGTCGGCGTTGACGACGAACGTCCATTCATCGGTGTGCAAACCCCACTCCTCGAGAATCGGAGTTTCGATCGGCTCTTCGCCCAACCTGACTTGCTCCGGGTTCTCGTAGAGATCGATGTGGACGTAGCTGGCGGCATCGCCAAAGCGCGCGCGCACGTCCGACAGGACCTCGGCCTGCGGACCGCAGAAGGCGTTGGTGCAGAAACCAGGCGAGGCGAAGACGACGACGAGCGGTTTGTCCAGCGCAACCGCTTCGGCGACCGAGATCAGGTACAGACCGGGATCGGGAGTCTCGCCAGTCGAGAGATCGGCGATGTTGTCGACATCGAGCAGGGTGCGGCTGGCCGACGCGGGGGCCGGGTCGCCGACCGACGGGGCGGAGGTGTCCGCCGGAATATCGACCGCCAAACCCACATTGGCGTATCCCGCTTCCGTCGGAATCTGCAGGATCAGATGCCAGCGACCGGCTTGCGCGAAGTCGATGGCGGTCACGTGAAAGCCGCGGATGCCATCGGGGAAGCGGGCGAAGCGGGCGATCGCCTCCTGCGCGTTGCCTGGCGACGCTTCGGATACCGCCGTGACGGCGATGGCGGGGAACTCGACCAGACCGGCGGGTCCCTCAATCACCACGGAGATGCGATGTCTGCCAGGAGACAGATCGGGTGTGCCGAGGGCGATGATGTAGTCGGCCGAGAGATAGACGGGATAGCCCGAATCGCGCAGCAGCTGCAGGCGCGGGCTGAGGTCTTCGTACGCCGCCTCTTCGAGGATAACGACCGACGTACCAGACTGCGTGCCGCCCATGTCGTCCGCGTCATCCTGCTGCGCTCTGTCTTGCTGACCCCCGCTGCCCTGAGCGACCTGTGGCTCCTCTGCCTCCTGATCGGTTTGATCGGCGGACGCTTCCTGTCGTTGCGCTGCGGATGACTGAGCGGCGGCCGAAGGGGACGGCTCAGCATCGTCCGCCTGCCGTGGCTGCTGGGGAGTCTGGTCCGGTTGCGCGTCGGATGAAGAGCCGCAGGCCGACAGCGCCAGCATCGCCGCGCAGACGACCGCGGCGATGATCAGTGAACGCAATGGACGCTGTGCGACCGACCGTCGCGCTGTGAGATGCATGCCTACCCTCGCTCGGTTGATGAGTGCCTCGTCCGCTGATCCGTTATTCGCCGCCCACGTAGGAGCCGAATGTGAAGGCGAACATGCGGAACTGGTCGGAGTTGGAACTCAGCTTGATCTCGCCCTCGGTGAAATCCTCGAAAAAGACGAGCCGATAGAGATCGTTCTGGTCGACGCGGATGTACGATCTTCCCGCCTCGTCCCAGCGAATGTGCTCGCCGGCGAACTCGTCGCGGATCCATGCGTCGTTGAACTGGACGTACACATCGTACGGTTCGCCGTTCTCGGCGACGGTCAGGACGACGTTGACGGTGCGGGCGCGAATGCTCAGCGCCAGATAGTCCTCGAGATTGCCGGTGGCCCTCGCATGCGCGATCGCTTCCAATTCGGCTCGCCAGAGGCCCTCAAGGTACCAGCGATTGTGCTCGCGTTGATCGCGCTCGACATCACGGTAGAGGTGCTCAGCGTCGAGACCGGCGAGGAAGTACGCTTCCTGCCCGGCGTAGGGTCCGCCGCCGCCGACATTGCGGCGCCAGCCCCCGTACAGTTCGCGCGTTTGCCGCCCGCGCGCGACATCGGCGCGGGTCGGCACGTCGACGTTGACGCCGAATGGGATATCCGAAAGATCCCTGCCGACCGCTTCCAGCGCCTGTCGAATCTGCTCTTCGGTTTCCTCGTAATGCCCCTCGCCGAAATGGAAGTAGCGCACGCCCATCGGCGAGTCATCGGTCGGGCCGATCAGATACTTGGCCGGCCAGTAGCGATTGTTGAAGGCGCGCCAAGTGCGGTAGTCGTTGTCCATCGGCACGTCGTATTCGATGCCGTGTTCGTCGATGGCGGCGCGGATGTTGTCGGGGTTCTTCTCGAACTCGAACTCGGGCGTGTGCACGCCCAGAATAACCAGCCCGTGATCGCGATACTTCGCGTCCCAGGCGGTCAGGAACGGCAATGTGCGCACGCAGTTGATGCAGGTATAGGTCCAGAAATCGACCAGCACCACGTTGCCCTTCGCGAGCTCGAGGGCGATGCTCGTTTCCTCGCCATTGAGCCAGCCGTTGAGGCCGACCAGATCCGTGACGCTAGCCTGCGCGACGATCTCCTCGGCCAGCATCTGTAGACGCTCGCGCTCGCTCGGCATGCCCGGTTCGCTGGCCGCCGATTCGCTCGGCTGTGTCGGTTCGGATTCATCCGCCCGTTCATCCACCTGCTCTTGTTGCGCATCGTCCCTCTCTGCGGACTGGGCGTCGGTCTGGGGCTGCGTCTGTTGCGCTGGTACCTGTTGCCCGGCCTGAGCATCGTCGGCTTGGTCATCCGACGCCTGCTGATCGTCGTCTTTATCGACATCGGCGAGATTCGACGCTGCAGATTGCTGACCGGATGCGGCGTTCTGATCTTTGTCCCCCTTGTCCTGCCTCTGCACGGTCGGCTCAGCAGTCGAGGACGGCGACTGATCTTGCTGTGGCGCCGATTCTTGGGGCTGCGCCGGTTGCGCCGGTTGTTCCTGCTGACCCTGCGCGGGGCCTGGTTGCGGTTCGGTTTGGGATTGGTCCGGATCGGATCCGCAGGCGGCGAACAGTGCGGCGATCAGGACGGCGGCGATGCCCATGAGGGCGAGACGTGAATGTTGCATAGGGTTGAGCGTACAACGCGAGACGGTGATCTGCCCCGTTTGGGTCGGAAATACGTTCAGACCAGACCGCTGGACCAGGCCGAGATCAGGGTATGGGCGATGGCCATGGGGCCGGGCAGCGAGAGCGCGCCATCGGGCGCTCCAGGTTGGCCGAGCTGGGCCGCGGGCGCTCGCAGCGCGCGGCGGATCTCGTCGCGCCTAAACCAGCGCACGTCGTCCATCTCCCACTCGTCATAGTTGATCTCCGACGTATCCGCGTCGGCATGGCAGCCGATCATCAACGACGACGGGAAGGGCCAAGGTTGCGATGAGTGGTAGCGGACGTTGACCGCCTCGATACCGGCCTCTTCGTGGACTTCGCGCCGGACGGCGTCCTCGATCGACTCGCCGTGGTCGATGAACCCGGCCAGGGCGGAGAACATGCCCGGCGGCCATGACGCCTGTCGTCCCAGCAAGCAGCGGTCGCCGACGGCGTCGATGACGACCGTAATCACGACCGGATCCGTGCGCGGAAAGTGCTCGGCGGCGCACGACGTGCACTTGCGGAAGATACCGCCCTGCGCCGCCTCGGTCGGCTCGCCGCAGACGGCGCAGAACCGATGCCGCTCATGCCAGTCGAGGAACGAGCGCGCCTGCGCGGCGATCGCGGCGTCGTCGGCGTCCAGCACCGGCGCGGCGGCGCGCAGGTCGGCATAGGTCGCCTCGTCGGACAGCTCGAACGAGTCGACAGCGGCGTTGATCGCGAAACGCGGCGAGCCGCCGTCGGTACCCAATAACAGCGGCAGATGCCGCCTCGTGTCCATGTCCGATGGCAACGTCGACCATGCCAGTCGCATCGCCCCGTCGACCTGGCGTATCGGGAAGGTCAGATTATGTATCGGAAGATACAGCGCCTGGGCGTTGCGCAGTTGCGAACCGACCCACTCCTCGTCCCGCCGCCGCGCCGCCTCGCGATCGAGTGGATTGCCGGCGAACGTGTTACGGTGCTCAGCCATGTTATGTATCTAGCGGCGTGGCGGCGTATCCAATGAAGTGTGCTCTGCCGCGAGCGCTCAGGCGGTATGTGAATCGGCGGCGATATCGAACCGTGTCGCCGCGGGCGAGCGCGGCAGCCCCGGCATCGTCATGATCTCGCCCGAAACAACGACTGCGAATCCCGCCCCCGCCGATGGCCGCACATCGCGAACCGTGAACTCGTGATCTGCCGGACGCCCGAGTTGGTTGGGGTCGACCGAAAGTGAGTATTGCGTTTTGGCGATGCAGACCGGCCAATCGTTCTGACCGAGTCGTTGAGCGCGGCGCAACGCGAGCTGGGCGAGACGCGCGAATGAGACCGAGCCGGCCCCGTACACCTGACGCGCGACGGTCTCGATCTTGTCCGCCAGCGGTTGGTCGAGCTCGTAAAGCCGACGAAAGCGGGGACGCTCGCCGGCCAGCGCCTCGCGCACATGTCGGGCCAGATCAAGGCAGGCCGCGCCGCCGCCGCCAAAAGGATCGGCGATCGCGGCGCGGACATCGCGCTGTCGACAGTGCGACAGCACGGCCTCCAGCTCCGCCTCAGTATCGGAAGGAAAGCGGTTGACGGCGACGATCGGGGTCACGCCATGCGCGGCGACGTTGTCGATGTGCGCGTCCAGGTTCGGCAGTCCGGCCTCGAGCGCGGCGAGGTCCTCCGACTCCAGATCGCGCGCCGGCCTGCCGCCATGACGTTTGATCGCACGGGCGGTGGCGACGATCACCGCGGCCTGAGGCTCGAAGCCGCCGATACGCGAGACGACGTTGAAGAATTTCTCCGCGCCCAGGTCCGATCCGAAGCCGGCCTCGGTCACCGTGATCTCGGCCGTCGCGAGCGCAGCGCGGGTCGCCGCGATCGAGTTGCAGCCGAGGGCGATATTGGCGAACGGGCCGCCGTGCACCAGCGCCGGCCCGCCCTCGCCGGTCTGCACGAGGTTGGGACGGATCGCGTCCCTGAGCAGCACCGTCATGGCGCTGTCGACCTGCAGGGCGCGGCAGGTGACCGGCTGGATCGGCGAGCCGTCGGTGTAGCCCACGATGATCTCGCCTAGGCGTTGATGGAGGTCGTCGAGGTCGCGCGCGACGGAGAGGATCGCCATCACCTCGGAGGCGGGCGTGATATCGAACGACTCCTGGCGCACGATGCCGTCGGATGCGCCGCCCATGCCGATCACCGTGTGGCGCAGGGCGCGGTCGTTCATGTCGAGGCAACGCCTCCAGGTGACGCGGCGCGGGTCGATCCCGAGCGGGTTGCCGTGAAAGAGCGAGTTGTCGATCGCCGCCGCGAGCAGGTTGTTGGCGGCGGTGACGGCGTGAAGGTCGCCGGTGAAGTGCAGGTTGATGTCGTCGCCCGGCACGACCTGGGACAGGCCGCCGCCCGTCCCGCCGCCCTTGACGCCGAAGACGGGCCCCATGGATGGTTCGCGCAACGCCGCGACGGCGTTGGCGCCGCAGCGCCGCAGCGCCTGCGTGAGACCGATCGCGGTCGTGGTCTTGCCCTCTCCGGCGGTCGTGGGCGTCATCCCGGTGACCAGGACCAAATCGCCATGCGGACGCTGATCCAGCTGCGCGACCGCCTCGGCCGTGAGCTTCGCCTTGTTCCGTCCGTACAGGTCGAGGTCGCGTTCCGACAGCCCCAGCTCCGCCGCCACCTCAACGATCGGCCGCATAACGTACCTCTCGCGCCGCTCGACTGCCCGCGCCATGCGCGGCTCCGAGGACAGACTAGCGCAGCCTCGCATATTGAGCAGTGGGTCGAACGGCGCATGACGCGGCGAATCGGATCAATGCTCGACCGTCACCTTGACGTCGGTCACCTTGCGCGAGTTCACGATCAGAGCGATGTTGAAGTCGCCGTCGTCGGTCAGCTGCAGGGGAATCGCGGCGACGCGCCAGGGCGGATCGAGATCGCCGACCCGGAAATCGCGCAATTCGAAGTACTCGCGCGCGCCGGCGTCGTACTCGACGCGCACGACGATGTGGTCGGCGTCGACCGGTTCATTCATCTCCAGGCGCAGCCAGAACCGTTCGTTCAGCTTCAACGGTCGTGTGAGCGGGGTCAGGATCGCCTTGTCCTCGGCCGCCTCGTCGATGTGCAGGGCCGCCTCGCCGCGACCGCCGACGCCGGAGAAGATGCCGCCGCCGGAGGTATTGCAGCCGACCGTCGACGCGATCAACGCCATCAGCGAGGCCGCGGCCGTCAGGGCGACTATGGCGGCGAACCGGAAGGCGCGGGTTCGGTCACGCATCGCGTCAAGGGTAACCTGCGCAACGGATGACAAATCGGCGCGACCCGCGTCGCATCGCGTCCAGAGGACGGTGCATATGACAGTTGACGCCGACGCCCCCGTAATTCGCATTGAAGGACTCTATAAAGTCTTCGACGATGATCCGGGGATCGGCCTCGAACTCGCCGCACAAGGACGCTCCAAAGAAGAGGTGCAGGAGGCGACCGGCGCCGTGATCGCGCTGCGCGACGTCAATGTCGAGATCGCGCGAGGCGAGCTGTTCGTCGTGATGGGGCTCTCGGGCTGCGGCAAGTCCACGTTGGTGCGCTGCATCAATCGCCTGATCGAACCATCGGCTGGGACGATCTGGTTGAACGGCCGGGAAGCCACCGTGATGTCGGAGAATGAGCTGCGCGAGGTGCGTCGCCGCGATGTGGCGATGGTGTTTCAGCATTTCGGCCTGATGCCACATCGCAATGTGCTCGACAACGTCGCGCTGCCGCTCGAGGTGGGCGGCGTCGCGAAAGCAGAGCGACGCGAACGCGCCGCGCGGGCGCTCGAGCTAGTCGATCTGGGCGACTGGACCGGCTCGATGCCCAACCAGCTCTCAGGCGGCATGAAGCAGCGCGTCGGACTGGCCCGCGGCCTGGCGATGGATACGCCGATCATGCTGATGGACGAACCGTTCTCGGCGCTCGATCCCGTGATTCGGCGCGACCTGCAGGACGAACTGCTGGCGCTGCAACAGTCGGTGCGCAAGACGATTGTGTTCATCACCCACGATCTCAACGAGGCGGCGCGCGTCGGCGACCGCATCGCGATCATGCGCGACGGCGAGATCGTGCAGGTCGGCTCGCCCAATGACGTGGTGCTGAATCCGGCCGACGCCTTCGTGCGCGAGTTCACGCAGGACGTGCGCCTGCACGGGATGGTCACGGCGGCCTCGATTATGGACACCGAATTCGAGTCGATCGGCGCGGCCAGCCCGGTGACGGAGCTGGTCGCCAGGCTGGAGTCGCCGGATACGTCGTCGATCTGCTGCGTCGATGCGCAGGGCAAGTATCTGGGCACCGCCGACCTGGCGCGGGCGCAACGCTCGCTGCGGCGCGGCGCCGATCGGATCTCGGACGCAGCGCTGCTCAACGGCGATGCGGTTCGGGAAGACGCGGTGCTCGACGATCTCGTCCCAGCCGGATTGCGCTCGCGGCATCCGCTGGCCGTGCTCAGCGACGAGGGCGTGTTGGTCGGCGTCATCCCGCTCGATCGGCTGGCGCGGGCGATGGCGTCGGACGAAGCCGTGGCGTCCCTGGCGTCGCAAGCGGAGGCGCGCGCATGACGACTCCCCCGGGCGCTCCCCGCAGGTACAGGCGCGATGCGTTGCGCTCGCCGCTCTCAAGCAGGTTCGCCGCGCCGATCCGCGCTGCTTGGACTTGGTTGGACGACAAAATGAGCGTACCGCTCGTCGCCTGGTGGGCGGTGCCGTTTGCCATTGTCGCCACTGGCGCGATCTTTGTGCTCGCCCATTTCGTGGTCGCCGACGAGTTCCCCTTCGACGTCGGCCGCGACATCGGCTATCGCCTCGACGTCTGGCTGGACTGGCTCGAAGACAACTTCTCGCCCGTGTTTCAGGCGATTAAGGACGTCATCACCTGGTTCCTGGTCTCGCTGGAAGACATGATGCTGTGGTTCACTTGGCCGGCGTCGATCGCGGCGGTTGCGCTGCTCTCGTGGCTGTTGGTGTCGCTCCGCATGGCGCTGTTCTCGGCCGGTTCGCTGCTCTTACTGGCCAGCTTCGGACTGTGGGAATCAACGGTCGAGACGATGTCGCTGATCATCGTCACGGTCACGCTCTCGATCGCGATCGCGGTGCCGTTCGGTGTCTGGGCGTCGCAGAGCGACCGCCTCGACACGATCCTGCGTCCGATCCTGGATGCAATGCAGACGATGCCGCCTTTCGTCTATCTGGTACCGGCGATCGCGTTCTTTTCGCTGGGCAATGTGCCCGCCGTGCTGGCCACGCTGATCTACGCGGTGCCGCCCGCGGTGCGGCTGACTAATCTCGGCATCCGCCAACTGCCGCACGAGACGCTGGAAGCCGCCGAATCGTTCGGCATGACCAGCCGCCAGATGTTGCTCAAAGTCAAGATTCCGCTGGCGATCCCCACGATCATGGCGGGCGTTAATCAGACCACGCTGATGGCGCTCTCGATGGTCGTGATCGCCTCGCTGGTCGGCGCTGGCGGGTTGGGCCTTGATGTCAACCGCGCCCTGGGCCGAATCGAGCCCGGCAACGGCTTCTTGGCCGGTCTGGGCATCGTCTCTGTCGCGATCATTATCGATCGCATTACCCAGGCGTTGACCAAACGACAACAGGATGCGCTAGGCTCTGGATAGTCGAGCAAGCAAGGGAGCGGTGCCATTCACGATCGATTGCGACAATTCGCGCAACTGCCGGGCGGTACGGCCGGCTGTGTGGCGGTTTTGGCCTGGATGCTGGCTGGATTCGCCTTGGCCGACCCGGAGTTGGCGCCTTGGGCGACCTTGGGTGGCCCCAAGACGCTGTTTGTCGTGATGGCGATGTTGTTGACGTTGTTGATGCTCTATCGCATCCGCCTCTATCGGAGTCGGGATTAGCTGGATTGCTGCACGGCAGCCCTGCTTGGTCGGGGATCACTGCACGGCGGCACGGCGCCCCTTTGCCCCTCGCTCGACCCCACCGACATTGCTCAGGAAGGAGAACCACATGAGCAATCTGCTGTCGCGCCTGTCGCGACTCACCCCGGGGCGGTCCATGATCGGACTGCTCGCAAGCTTGGCCATCGTCGCTGCGTTGGCGCTGGCGGCCTGCTCGGACGATGCGGACGACCAACAACAGGTCGCCGCGCAGCCGCAACCAACGCAAGAGCAAAGCCAGCCGCAGCAGGCGGACCAGCCGGCGCAGCAACAGCCCGAGCAACCTCAGGCTGACCAGCCGCAACCGCAGCCTGAGCCGCAAGAGCAGCCGCAGCAACCGGCCGCTGATCCGCAGCCGCAGCCCCAACAGGCGCAACCGCAGCAAGATCAGATGCAGCAGGAACCGGCCGACGCCGCAGCGGACAAGACCACGATCGTCTTCTCCGACCTCAACTGGACCTCATCCGAGATTCAGGTGCGCGCCGCGGCCTACATCGTCGAGCACGGCTTCGGCTACCCGACCGAGCTGATCGCCGGCGATACGACGTCGCTCTTCCAGGGGCTGATCAACGGCGACACCCAGGTCACGATGGAAATCTGGCCGTCGCAGCAACCCTGGATCGACGAACTGGAAGACCCCGACGTGATCACGTTCCTGGGTGACTCGCTGGACACCAACTGGGAAGGCTGGGTCGTCCCGCAGTACGTCAAGGACGAAAACCCGGATCTGGTCTCCGTCTCCGACATCCCCGACTACATGGAACTGTTCGTGACGGCCGACTCGCGCGGCAAGGCGCGCTTCATCGACTGCGTGCCGGGCTGGGCCTGCGAGCAGGTCAACGGCAACAAGATCGTCGCCTACGGCCTCGAGGACGTGCTCGAGCTGGTCAAGCCCGGATCGAGCGCGGCTCTGTTCGAGGACCTGGAATCGACCTACAACCGCGGCGAGCCTTGGCTGGGCTACATCTGGGGCCCGACCAAGCCGACCGCGACGCTCGACCTCTACCGCCTGGAAGAGCCGGAGTGGACCCAGGAGTGCTGGGATTCGCATCAGGGCTGCGCTTACCCGGACTCGGAAGTGCGCATCGCGGTCTACCGCACGCTGCTCGATGACGCGCCCGACGTGGTCGAGTTCCTGCGCGCTTGGGACTTCGCCGCCGCGGTGCAGGTGGAGTCGGAGATCTGGCTGAGCGAGAACAACGCCACCCCCGACGACGCGGCGCTCTGGTATCTGGTTAGCAACGCCGACGTCTGGTCGCAGTACGTCCCGGCCGACGTCTCCGATCGGGTCTTGGCGGCGCTGGACGACGAGGGCTAGCGGCCGCGACCCTAGAGCAGCCAGTAGCTGGCGGCGGTCGAGAGCAGTCCGACCGCCGCCAGCGGCGGCCACCAGGGCCGCAGCGCCGCGAACAGCGGCGGATGCGCCAGCACCGCCGCGCCCGCGCCGAGCGCGACCAGCAACCCGAGCATCGCGCCGGCCGTCGCCAACCGCAACAGCCAGTACCCGGCCTCGCTGCGAGGCGGCAGATGCCGCCCGTTGACGATCCGTCGAACCACGATCCGCATCGCCCGCATGCTATGCGCCACCGCGCTCGCGCCCGGTCCGCGCCGATCCTCGCGGTGCCGCCTAAGCTCAGTACATGGCCAAGAAATCGAAGACGCGGCGCAACGCGGCGCAGGCGAACGGGACGAACCCCAATGATCGCATCGTCGCGCGCAATCGCCGCGCCCGCCATCAATACGAAATTCTGCGCAGCTACGAAGCGGGCCTGAGCCTGACCGGCTCGGAGATCAAGAGCGTCCGCATGGGGCGGGTCTCGATCCAGGAGGCCTACTGTCGCCCGCGCGACGGCCAGATGTACCTGCTCGGCGCCCACATCGCCCGCTACGAGCCCTCCGGGCAGGCCAATCACGAACCGACTCGCGATCGCCGACTGCTACTGCATCGACGCGAGATTCGGCAGCTGGAAGAGGCCTTCGCCCAGCGCGGATTGACGCTGATCCCGCTGCAGCTCTATCTCAACCGCGGCTTGGCCAAGCTGGAGATCGGCGTCGGTCGCGGCCGGCGCACGCACGAGAAGCGCGACCGTATCGCCGAGCGCGACGCCCAGCGCCAGATCGAACGCGCCCTGCGTCGCTAGACGCGCTGGCGTGTTGCGTCGCTAGACGCGCCCGCATGTTGCGTCGCTAACTGCGGCCAGTCTGCAGATGTCGCCCGACATGGCCGACCTCGATCTTGCCCGTCGACCCATCCCAGCGAAAGTGAATCCGACAGCGGCTGTCCGCTCCGCTGCCCCCGCCCAGCTTGATGTGCATCGGCATCTCGACCAGTTCGCCATCGCTGTTGCGAAACCGCCGCTCGTCGGCGTAGCGATGCATCGTGTCCGCGGACTCGTCCGAGACGGTCAGTCCGAGTTTGCCCAGTTCGCCCAGCAGGAGCGGTTCGGCGACTTCGCCCCGGGCCATGCGGGCCGCCGTATCGTTGAGCCGCTTCAGCGCGCTCAGCACCTCCTCTGGACCCCGATAGCGCGAGTCGTCGGCGGACGCGCTCGCGGACTCGAAGAAATTGAGCGACGGACATTGCCCCAGCGCAAAGAGCACCGCCTCCGCGATCGATTCCGGATCGTCGAACGGACTCGAGCCCGCCTCAGCTTGATGCTGAGCGAACGTGTCGACCGCCTGATCGAGGCGCTCGTTGATCTCCCGCAACCGCTGATTGTCCGCTTCCAGGTCCGCGATCCTCGCCTGCTGGCGTTCGAGCAGCTCCTGCATCGAGTCGGCCTGCCTGGTCGTCACGTTCGCCGAGCCGTCGAGCGTCGCCCTGAGTTCTGCAACCTGCGCCTGCAGCGCCAGCCGTTCAGCGCGCTGCAGGCGCTCCGCGATGTCCGCGCATGGGCTCAGCAACGCCTCCGCCGGCGTCGCCTGGCGCACCTGCTCGCGCAGCAGATCCGAAAATCCGCCGCGCTGCGCTTCTTGCCAGCGGGTGAACGGGTGGTCGAACGAATGGTCGCCGCTCGTCGGACGCGGTCGGTAGACCCGCACCGCGCCGGGGTGGCAGCCCAGCTTGTCGCCTAACGGCCGCGTCGCGATCGCGGAGACGTCGCTGTCCCAGACGGCTACCAGGGCGCGTCCGGCCAGCGCGCGCTGGACGCTGTCCGGATCGCGGGCGCAGCGTCCGCGCCGGTCGCGCGAGATAGCGATCAGCGGCAGCTGCCGACGCTCGTTGCAGAGCCGCTCGCGACTGAACGCCTCGGCCTGGTCGGCCGTCACCTCTTGGGCGCTGATCAGCAGCGGCAGCTCGCCGTGCCGGCAATCGTGGCGCTCGATCAACTGTCGCGCCACACCGAGGCTGCGCGGAGCCCGCTGGCGCATGTCCGAGTTGCGGACGACCGCCTCGAACTCGAGTGGCCCGGACTGTTGCGCCAGACGCAGCTCGACGATCCAGCGATCGCCGTCGGCGCCGCGCGGCGGCAACTGCCATCGCGCCGACCATAGCCACAGATCCTCCAGAGCCGACTCCGAGATCTCCAGCGACTCGCCGTTCGAGCCTTGCCAGCGTCCGCTTGCCGTCAGAAGGTCCGCGTCTGTTTCCGCGATCGTCCACTCGCGCAGTGTCTCAACCGTCGGTTCGCGCTCTGAGTGGATTTGGCATACGACTCGATATCGCTCAGGCATGTCGGCAATGATCGCACTCGGGGTCGGAGGCGTCAATACGCGATCCACTTGCCACTTGCCTAAGTGGTCATGCTTGCCTATGGTGAGATCGGGCTAGCTCATAACCGACGCAGCCCGCACCCGGATGGGGACGAAAGGGTTCGACAGCGGTTGATTCTTCGTTGCTGCGTGCCGAGCTGGCGTCGCTCGTAAAACCGCGCCGCATCTCCCTTAACTGGCGAATCCAGGGAACTCGCCCTCGCCGCCTAACCGCGGCGACGTCGCGCCTCATCCGTTGCCGAATCGGAGAGCGCGCGGCGACGACACATTCGGCTGCTCGTCGCGACTCGTGGGAGCGCGACGTCAAGACCAGCCCCACTCACCCGTTGGTAACGGTAGGCTCCCGCGCCGGCCGACGGGGACACCCCAAGCGAGAGCTACGCACGTAGACGCGGCGGCGAACGGCCGTCTGGACGGGGAGTTCGATTCTCCCCCGTCTCCACCAGCGCCCAACCTGAGCCCGCGTAGACGCCGGCGACGGATAGCCCGCCGCGGCGTCCTTCAGCGCGCGCCCATGCCCCTCAGCCGCTTTGACCGGCTGTTACAGATCGATATTCGACGACGCGGCGTCAACGTACGATGCCCAAGCGACCCGATGCGCCGCGCGTCGGGCGTGACCGTTTGGAATGTTGGTTCTTCAGGAGGAACAGCAACATGAGCGAGCGAAACTATTGGCAGCGGATGCGGCGACGACGCATGTCGCGGCGGGCCCTGTTGGGCGCGTCGGCGCGCGCCGGCGTCGGCGCGGCCGGCCTGGCGCTGGTCGGTTACAGACACGATTCGCAGTCGGCGGCGCAGCAACAGACTCAACGAGGTGGAGAGGCGCAGCAGACCCAGGGAGTCACCGATCTCGCGGCTCAGCCGGAAAGCGGCGGACAGCAGGACGGCGACCAGCCGCAGACCACGGCCGCCGCCATGCATCAGGCGGGCTCGGTCATCCCGCCCTCCGGCATGGGCGGCGCCGGCGTCGCCCCCTACGTCGGTCTCAGCTCCGGCGACCCGCCCACGCTGGACCCGTACGAGAACCTCACCTACCGCACCCAGATCGGCTCCGCCTACCACTACGCCAAGCTGATCCGCGAGGTCGAGGGCGCGCCGGGCGTCTCCCCGATCAATACGGCCGAGATCAGCGAAGACGCCTCGCGCCTGCCCGAAATCGTGGATGACACGACCTACCTCTTCAATATCCGCGAGGACGTGTACTGGCACGACGTCGAGCCGACCAACGGCCGCCAGCTGACGATCGACGACATCATGTACACCTACGACCGCTTCCGCGAGGTGTCGCCCAACGCGGCCGGCTGGGACAAGGTCGTCTCCTCGTTCGAGCCGGGCGAGGACAACACGATCACGATCGGCCTGCACCGGCCGCACGCGCCCTTCCTGACCCTGGCCTCCTCCTCGAAGCACCTCTGGTTCATCCCGCCCGAGATCGTCGACGACGGCACGGTCGCCGAGCGCCCCGTCGGGGCCGGCCCCTGGATTTTCGAGGAGTTCGAGCCGGGCGTGGCGCTGCGCTGGCGACGCAACCCCAACTGGCACAACGGTTACGGCGACCATCGGGCGCCGTACCAGGACTCCATCACCAAGACGATGCAGAACGACCCGAACGTGCTGATTCAGGCGATCGCCGATGGCAAACTGGACATGTCGCTGCTCTCGGCGGCGGTCTACCGGCAGATGGACGACGCCATCCCGTCCGAGTACGATCGCGAGCGCTTCTTCGTCTTCACCCCGAACACGGTGCCGGGCGGCTTCTACTTCAACTTCTCGATTCCGCCCTGGAACGACGTGCGCATGCGCCAGGCGCTGTCGATGTCGATGGATCGCGACGGCGTGCTCACCGCCACCGACGACACGGGCCGCGGCGGCTGGCAGAGCGGCATCTCGCAGCTGCCGCCGTACTGGCTGGATCCGAAGAGCGAAGAGTTCGGTCCCAACGCGCAGTACTACCAGCTCAACCGCGCTGAGGCGCAGAAGCTGATGGACGCGGCCGGCTACCCGGACGGCGTGCAGGCGAAGGTGCACAATACGGCCGACTACGGCGCGGCGACCAACAATATGTTCTCGGCCTGCATCGCCTCGGTCGCCGAGTCCGGCTTCCAGTTCGAGATTTTCTCGAAGGAATACGCCGCCTACATCGCTTCGATCTTCCGCGGCAACTTCCCCGACCAGTGGGACGGCGAGACCAGCCACTTGGCCATCGGGCCCTTCTACGGCGGCGCGACCGACCCCGAGGACCTGTTCGCGGCGGTCTACTCGCGCGCCTCGGGTCGGCACAACTGGGGTTCGTCCGGTCGCTCGCCTGACAACCGCGACGCGGTGCTGGCGCTGGACACGGGCGGCAACGCCGAGGGTTGGTCGCCGGTCGACGCCGATACCTTCGGCCACCCCAACGCGGCCAGGGACGGCGGACCGGAGCTCGACGAAGAGCTGCACAGGCTGTTCGACGATCAGCGGGCGCTGCTCGACCTCGAGGAGCGCATCGCGGCGATCAACGACATCCAGCGCTACCTGGCCGAGAAGATGTACTACGTGCCGTACGTCGCCACGCCGGGCGTCTACGCCTTCAACCCGTGGGTCAAGCAGAACGACTTCGCCAACGTCCACCCCAAGACCACCTACGGCTGGGGCGGCGCCTTCGAGCCGTACGTCTGGCTCGACCAGGCGCTCAAAGACGAGCTGACCTACGACTCCGGTCACGGCGGGCGTCGCCCAAGGTCAATGCCGCCGGCGCGTGGGCGCTGGATATGACTCCGGTCACGGCGGGCGTCGCCGTCTACGCACTCGTCTGTTCTAGACAGCCATCCCACAGCACATCGCCCCGACGCGAACGGGCGATGAGATTTGTTTCGCCTGTGCGTGATAACCCCTTTACCAGTCGTTGCCCTGTTGTATTGTGTGCCAATACCCGCGAAACCGCGGGTACCAGCACAGGGAGTTCCTATGAGCGAGCGAAACTACTGGCAGCGAATGCGAAGGCGACGCATGTCGCGGCGGGCCCTGTTGGGCGCGTCGGCGCGCGCCGGCGTTGGCGCGGCTGGTCTGGCGCTGGTCGGCTGCGGCGATGACGACGACGGGCAGCCCGCCGCCACGCAGCCCACCCAGCCCCAACAACAGGGGCAGGGGCAGCAGCCTCAGCAGCAACCAGTCGACGCGGATCAACAGACCGACGACGCTATGGCGCAGGAGGAGGGGGGGGATCAACAGCAGGGCGGCCAGGCGCAGCCGGCGCAGCCCCAGCAGCAGGTCGCGGCGATTCCGATGCCCGGCATGGGCGGTGCCGGCGTCGCCCCCTATGTCGGCCTCAGCTCCGGCGACCCGCCCACGCTGGACCCGTACGAGAACCTCACCTACCGCACCCAGATCGGCTCCGCCTATCACTACGCCAAGCTGATCCGCGAGGTCGAGGGCGCGCCGGGCGTCTCCCCGATCAATACGGCCGAGATCAGCGAGGACGCCTCGCGCCTGCCCGAAATCGTCGACGAGACGACCTACCTCTTCAATATCCGCGAGGACGTGTACTGGCACGACGTCGAGCCGACCAACGGTCGTCAGCTGACGATCGACGATATCATGTACACCTACGACCGCTTCCGAGAGATATCGCCCAACGCGGCCGGCTGGGACAAGGTCGTCGCCTCGTTCGAGCCGGGTGAGGACAACACGATCACGATCGGCCTGCACCGGCCGCACGCGCCCTTCCTGACCCTGGCCTCCTCCTCGCAGCACCTCTGGTTCATCCCGCCCGAGATCGTCGACGACGGCACGGTCGCCGAGCGCCCCGTCGGGGCCGGCCCCTGGATTTTCGAGGAGTTCGAGCCGGGCGTGGCGCTGCGCTGGCGCCGCAACCCCAACTGGCACAACGGCTACGGCGACCATCAGGCGCCGTATCAGGACTCCATCACCAAGACGATGCAGAACGACCCCAACGTGCTGATTCAGGCCATCGCCGATGGCAACCTGGACATGTCGCTGCTTTCGGCGGCGGTCTACCGGCAGATGGACGACGCCATCCCGTCCGAGTACGATCGCGAGCGCTTCTTCGTCTTCACCCCGAACACGGTGCCGGGCGGCTTCTACTTCAACTTCTCGATCCCGCCCTGGAACGACGTGCGCATGCGCCTGGCGCTATCGATGTCGATGGATCGCGACGGCGTGCTCACCGCCACCGACGACACGGGCCGCGGCGGCTGGCAGAGCGGCATCTCGCAGCTGCCGCCGTACTGGCTGGATCCGAAGAGCGAGGAGTTTGGTCCCAACGCGCAGTACTACCAGCTCAACCGCGCCGAGGCGCAGAAGCTGATGGATGCTGCCGGCTACGGCGAGGGCGGCGTGCAGGCCAAGGTGCACAACACGGCCGATTACGGCGCGGCGACCAACAATATGTTCGCGGCCTGCATCGCTTCGGTCGCCGAGTCCGGCTTCCAGTTCGAGATTTTCTCGAAGGAATACGCCGCCTATATCGCCTCGATCTTCCGCGGCAACTTCCCCGACCAGTGGGACGGCGAAACCAGCCACTTGGCGATCGGCCCCTTCTACGGCGGCGCGACCGACCCCGAGGACCTGTTCGCGGCGGTCTACTCGCGCACCTCGGGTCGGCACAACTGGGGTTCGTCCGGTCGCTCGCCTGACAACCGCGACGCGGTGCTGGCGCTGGACACGGGCGGCAACGCCGAAGGCTGGTCGCCGGTCGACGCCGATACCTTCGGCCACCCCAACGCGGCCAGGGACGGCGGACCGGAGCTCGACGAAGAGCTGCACAGGCTGTTCGACGATCAGCGGGCGCTGCTCGACCTCGAGGAGCGCATCGCGGCGATCAACGACATCCAGCGCTACCTGGCCGAGAAGATGTACTACGTGCCGTACGTCGCCACGCCGGGCGTCTACGCCTTCAACCCGTGGGTCAAGCAGAACGACTTCGCCAACGTCCACCCCAAGACCACCTACGGCTGGGGCGGCGCCTTCGAGCCGTACGTCTGGCTCGACCAGGCGCTCAAGGACGAGCTGACCTAGACCCAGGCATTACACTGCCTGCACTGCCACAGTACGCCCGCCGCATGCGGCGGGCGTACTGTGCCCGAACCGAATGACCGACGGCACTGGATGAGGCGGCATGAACCAGTACATCATCAGGCGTCTGCTGTTGATCATCCCCACCCTGCTCGGGGTCACGATCCTCGTCTCGCTGCTGGTCGAGCTGCTGCCCGGCGACTTCGTCGACACGCTGCTCGAGGAGTACACCGGCCAGGGCGAGAGCGTGCAGGAGTTTCGCGCCCGCATCGAGGCGCAGCTCGGCCTGGACCGCCCTTGGCACGAGCGCTACGGCGACTGGCTCTGGAACGCGCTGCAGGGCGACCTCGGCACCTCGCTGCAGGGCTCGTTCCGAACCGTGAACGAGGAGCTGCAAAGCCGCATTCCGGTCACAATGGAGCTGGGCTTTCTGGCGCTGATCGTGGGCACGCTGGTGGCCTTGCCTGTCGGCGTGATCTCCGCGGTCCGACAGGACTCAGCCTCCGACTACATCTTGCGTAGCCTCGCCGTCCTGGCGCTGGCCGTGCCGGGCTTCTGGCTCGCGGTGATCGTGATCAGCATCGTCTTCCCCACGCTCGGCTTGCCGGCGCTGCCGGTCACATACTCGTCGCCGACCGAAGACCTGTCCGAGAACTTACGCAAAATGTACGTCCCCGCGATCTTGCTCGGCGTCGCCTTGGCCGGCCCGATGATGCGCCTGACCAGAGGCGAGATGCTCGAGGTGCTGCGCCAGGACTACGTCCGCACCGCGCGGGCCAAAGGACTGCGGGAGAACGCCGTGATCGTGCGCCACGCAATGCGCAACGCGCTGATCCCCGTGCTCACCGTGATCGGCCTGCAGGCGTCGCTGCTGATCGGCGGCTCGGTGATCATGGAGCAGATCTTCAACCTGCCCGGCATGGGACTGAAGATGATCGAGGCGCTCAAACGCCGCGATATCCCGATCGTCATGGGAATCATGGTCGTGATCGCCCTGTCGTGATCGTGATTAACCTGGTCGTCGACCTCGCCTACTCCCTCGTCGACCCGCGAATTCGTTACTCCTAGCTGCCGCAGCTGCAAAGGGACTCCCACGTGTCCGAATCCGCCATGCTCGACGACCCCGTCGTGATCCGCAGCAGCGAGAGCCTCGCCGATCGCGCGCGGGACTTCACGCAGGGGCTGATCGATCGTTCGCTCGAGAGCCCGATCGGCTTCCTCAGCGCCCTCTTGGCGCTGATCGTGCTGGGATCGTTCGGCTTCCTCGTCGCCGTCGTGATCTTGCCCTGGTGGATGTACCGACGCCGCAAGTATATGGGCGCCTTCGGCGGCCTGATCCTGCTCGCCTGCGTCGTGGTCGCCTTCTTCGCGCCTTGGATCCAGACCACCGATACCGGCGGCAACGCCAACATCGTGCCCTACGCCAAGGCCGCGTTCAGCGATCGCTTTATCGGGCCGACGTGGGATCACGTGCTGGGCACCGACAATTTGGGACGCGATTACACGACCCGGATCGTCTACGGGGCCGAAGTGACGGTGCTGGTCGGGATCGGCACGGTGCTCTTGACCGCCTTCCTGGCGACCTCGATCGGGCTCGTCTCCGGCTACTTCGCCGGGGCCGGCATCGGCTGGCGAATGCGCGCCCCGCCGCAGCTGCTGAGCCTGCCCGGCCCGTTCTGGTGGTTCGCCGCCCTGCCCTTTGCGTTGGCCGTGTTGGCCGCCCAGCTCGCGCTGCGATTGCTCAACCTGGTCACGCTGGGGCTCGCCTCGGAACAGATCGAGCAAGCCTCCGAATCGCTCGTCGGCCGCATGCCATCCAGGCGCAGCCCGCTGCCCGACATCGATCTGGCGATCCAGCGCGTCGTCGACGTCTGGAACGCCTTCCCCGCGATCTTCCTGATCCTCGGCATCATCGCCGTGCTCGGCTCCGGCGGCGACGGCTTCTTCGGCCTGGGCCGCGGACCCGATATCGGCCCGCAGGCCGACTTCGGCGACGAGTGGCTCTGGGAGGTGTTCCCCCGCACGACCGTGGTGATCGTCACGCTGTCCGTGGTGCTGGCGGCCGGCAACTCGCGCATCGTGCGCGGTGCCGTGCTCTCCACCCGCGCCGCCCAGTACGTCGAGGCGGCGCGCGCCCTGGGCGCCGGCAACGCGCGCATCATGGTCGCCCACATCGTCCCCAACGTCATGGCCACGATCATCATCCTCTCCTCGATCAACCTGGGCGTGGCGGTGCTGGCCGAGGCGGCGATCTCCTTCCTCGGCTTCGGCATCCCCCCGCCGTTCCCCACCTGGGGTCGCGACGCCGGCGGTTTGTCCCTCACCTACGGGGCCCAGTACTGGTGGATGGCCGTCTTCCCTGGTCTCGCCATCGCCATCGCCGTGTTCGGCTTCAACATGGTGGGCGACGCGCTGCGCGACATCCTCGACCCGCGCCTGCGCGGCACCTAACGGCCATCCGCACGCCGCGAAGCGCGGATGATGAGGATGCCTTGCGAGACGCGCGAGGCATCCTCGCTGCGTTTGGGGTGGCGACGGGCTGATATCCGAAACGTGCGGCTGCCGCTGTCCGCCTACTCTCGCCTACTTGCGTCGGAACTGGCGCAGCACGTCGTCGGCCGAGATCTCGACCAGCGTCGGACGCCCGTGCGGGCAGGCGTGCGGCTGCCCGCAGCGCTCGAGATCGCGCAGCAGCTGCGTCATCGCCGGCGGATCGAGCGCCGCCCCGCGGCGGATCGAGCCGTGACAGGCCGCCGACGCCGCCGCGCGATCGAATCGCTCGGGCTCGTCGGGCAGTGGTCCCAAATCGGCCAGCACGCCCCGAATCAGGCGCTCCGCGTCCGCCCCGCCCAGCGCGGCGGGCACGGCCCGCAGGCGCAGGGTGCGTTCGCCGAATAGATCGGCATCGACGCCCAACGCCGCCAGCTGCTCGCGGGCGGACAGCCAGTTCGCCGCTTCCGCTGCCTCGAGCGGCAGCAGCATCGGCGCCAGCAGCGGCTGCGAGCCGGCCGCGGGCGAACCCGCCGAACCCAGCAGGCGCTCGTACAGCACGCGCTCGTGCGCCGCGTGCTGATCGATCAGCGTCAGCCCGTGCGGCCCCTCGGCGATGATGAACGTGCGGTGCAGCTGCCCCACCATGCGCAGCGGCGGCAGCCCCGCTTCGCTCGACGCCGCGGAAGCGCCTGCCTCCCGCTCAATCCACGTCGCAGGCGCAGACTCGGCGGCGAACCGCCGACCCGGATCGGGTTCGGCGGGCTGGCCGATGTCGCCCGGGTCGGCCTGATGCATCTCG
This sequence comes from Dehalococcoidia bacterium, assembly GCA_965116225.1. Lineage (GTDB taxonomy): Bacteria > Chloroflexota > Dehalococcoidia > Bin125 > Bin125 > Bin125. The sequence goes on from OZ220495.1 coordinate 78,284, forward strand.
CCCGGATCGATCGAACGCGCTTCGCCCAAGTCAGTCTGTCTCGTCTCGCCCAGGTTGGCTTGTCGCGTCTCGCGCAAGTTGGTCGGGCGCGTCTCGCGCCGGGGCAGCGCCTGGCGCGGGCCGGGAGGCGATGCCGTCGCGGGCCGCGTTCGCACGACGGCCGGCGAGGCGTAGCGCTCGCGCGAGAGCGCCTCGCGGATCGCGCGCTGCACCAACGAGAAGGCGGCATCCTGATCGCGCAGCTTGACCTCCGTCTTCGCCGGATGGATGTTCACGTCGACCGCATCGGGCGGCACGCTGAGGCGCAGCGCCGCCAGGGGAAAGCGCCCGTCCGCGATCCAATCGCGGTACGCCTGCTGCGCGGCGAAGGCGAGCCGCCGATCCTGGACCGGCCGCCCGTTGACGAACAGCCGCAGCCCGTCCCGCGTCCGCCGCGCGTCCTGCGGTTGCCCGCAGAGCCCGTCCAACGCGACCTCGCCGCGCTCCGAGCGCGCCTCTAGCCACAGCGCCCGCCCCGCCGCCGGTTCGGAGAAGACCGCCGCCATGGCCTCGCGCAGCGCCGCCTCGACCCCGCCCTCGCCGCCGCCCTCGTGCCGCAGCGGCGCGCGGCCGTCGATCTCGAGACGCAGCGCCGTCTGGGGCTGCGCCAGCGCCGCGTCCGAGACGACCCGCACCAGCGCCGCGCGTTCGGCCCGCGGGCCAGCTAGGAAGGCGCGCCGCGCCGGCTGATTGGCGAACAGCTCGTCGACCTCGACCGAAGTGCCCACCGCCCGCGCGGCCGGGCGCACCGCTCCCGCTACGCCGTTCTCGAACTCGATCGCCGCCGCCCGCTCGGCGCCCCGCGCGCGCGATGTGAGCGCGAGCCGTCCCGCCGCCGCCGCGATCGCCGGCAACGCTTCGCCGCGAAATCCGTAACTGCCCAACCGCGACAGGTCGTCCACCCGCTCGATCTTGGAGGTCGCGTGGCGGCGGCAGGCCAGCGCCAGCTCGCGCTCGGCGATCCCGCAGCCGTCGTCGTGCACCTCGATCCGCTCGCGCCCGGCCGCCGTGATCGTGATCGCGATCCGACCGGCGCCGGCGTCGAGCCCGTTTTCGATCAATTCCTTCAGCGCCGCCGCAGGGCGCTCGACCACTTCGCCCGCCGCGATCTGCGCCGCGACCCGCTCGGGCAACTGCCGAATCGGTCTCATGCCTTCGCCTCCGACCCCACTCCCGACCATGCGGCCTGCGACGGGACATCGCCCGGCGGCCAGGCGCCGGGCGCGGGCGCCGATTCCGAGACGCGCCGGCGTCCGCGCAACTCGTTCAGCGCCTGATCGCGCAAAGCGTAGAGCGCCGAGATCGCTTCCAGCGGGGTGATCCCGTCGATGTCCAGATCGGCGAGGTCGTTCAGAATCGGGTGCGGCGGCGTGGGCATCAGCACCAGCTGCGGCGCGCCGGCGGTGGGTTCACTGCCCGCGAGCGGCGACGCTGGCGCGGTTGTTGCGGGCCCGACGCCGGCGCGCCGCGCCTCGTCCGCGCATTCAAATTCGTGCAGCAGCGCGGCCGCCCGCTCGATCACGCGCGACGGCACGCCGGCCTGGCGCGCCACCTCCACCCCGTAGGAACGATCGGCCGCGCCCGGCGCGACGCGGTAGGGGAAGGCTAACTCGCCCGCATCGTTCTCCTCTACCTGCACCGCCGCGTTGCCTACCCGACCGAGCTCGCCGGCCAGCGCCGTCAACTCGTGAAAGTGGGTCGCGAACAGGGTGCGCGGCCCGCGCTCGCGCCGACTGGCCAGCTCCTCCAGCACCGCCCGCGCGATGGCCATCCCGTCCCAGGTCGACGTGCCGCGCCCGATTTCGTCCAGCAAGATCAGCGATCGCTCGCTCGCGCCGTGCAGCAGCCGGGCGGTCTCCAGCATCTCGACCATGAACGTCGAGCGCCCGCGCGCCAACTCGTCGTGCGCGCCGACGCGGGCGAAGATGCGATCCACCAACCCCACTCGCGCCCGCGTCGCGGGCACGTAGGAACCCGCCTGCGCCAGCGCCACCGCCAGCGCCGCCTGTCGCAGGTAGGTCGACTTGCCGGCCATGTTGGGCCCGGTCAGCAGCAGCAGCTGCGGCGCCCGCGCGCCGTCCGCGGCCAGGCGCAGATCGTTGGGAACGAACCCGCCCGGCGCGGCGCGCGCCTCGACGATCGGGTGTCGGCCGCCCTCGATCTCCAGGTCGCTCGTGTGATCGATCTCGGGCCGCGTCCAGGCCCGCTCGGTCGCCACCGCAGCCAGCGAGCAGGCGACGTCGAGCCGCGCCAGCGCCCCGGCCTGGCGACGCACGATCGCCGCCTCGGCCAACAACGCGTCGCGCAGGCGCTCGACGCAGGCGCGCTCGGCCTCGCGCAGGGCTTCCTGCGCCAGCTCCAGGTCATCCGTGATCGCGCGCAGGCGCGGCTCCGTGAAGCGCTCGCAGTCGCGCAGCGACTGACGCCGCTCCCACTGCTCGGGCGCCTGCGCCGCCCGGCGGCGGGTCAGCTCGATCTGGTAGCCGAAGCTGCGATGGTAGCCGATCCGCAGCGTCTCGATGCCCGACTCGGCGCGCAGCGCCTCCTCCAGCTCGAGCAGGCGTTCGCGGCAGCGCGCCGCGCGCGCCGCGGCCCGATCGACCTCGGCGTCCGCGCCCGCGCGCACCACATCGAGGCCGAACGCCTGCCCCGGTTCCTCGGCCAGCGCCTCGCGCAGCCGACGCGCCGAGTCGGGCGCCGGGCGCAGCAACTCGGCCAACGCACGCAAGGCGCGCGGCGGGTCGTCCGACGGCGGCGCTCCCGCCTCCCCGCCCGTCCCATCCGCCGACGCCGACGGGATCGCCTCGAAGATCAGGCCGGCCAGCGCCTCGGTCGCGCAGAGGCCGTCAGCCAGCGAAACGAGATCGCGCGGCGAAGCCAGCCCCGAACTGGTTCGGCCCAGCAGCCGCTCGATATCGGCGACGTCGCGCAGCCGCGCCATCAGCGCGCGCCGCAGAGCGGGCCGCTCGACCAGCGCCTGAACGCGATCCAGACGCCGAATGATGCGCTCCGCCTCCAACAACGGCGCGCTCAGCGACTGCCGTAGCCAGCGTCGCCCCGGCGCCGTGCCGCAGCGGTCGACCACGCTCACCAGCGTGTCCGCCTGATCCGCGCCCGCCTCGCCCTCGACGATCGATAGCGCACGACCCGTGGCCCGATCCCAGCTCAGCCGCGCCTCGGCGTCCAGCCAGACCGGCGGCGCCAGATGCCGCAGCCCGCCTTGCGCTTCGCCACCTGCCCCGCCGACCGCTTCGTCTTCGTCGAGCGGGATAAACAGCGGCTCGCGCTCGTGCCCCGCTTGCGGCTCGGGCAGGGCGCGAGCCAGATAGTCGAGCACGGCCCCCAGCGCGCGCAGCGCCGGCGCGTCCCGCTCCAGTCCGAACGCCGCCGCCGGCGCGCCGAACTGGCGCGAGACGGCGCGTTCGGCCCGCTCCGCGCCGAAGCGCTCGCGCGGGCGCTCGGCGCACGACGCCGCCAGCTCCTCGGCCGCGCCGCCCAACCGCTCGACATCCGCCTGTTCGCCCTCCGCGAGCAGCAGCTCACGCACCCCCAGCCGCGCCAGCTGCTCGCTCGTCCGACGCCACAGATCCGCCTCGGCCGCCTCCCCGCCCAACCCCGCGTCGCCGCCCAGTTCGGCCAGATGACAGGCCCCGGTCGTGATCTCGACCGACGCCAGTCCCGCCCGTACCGCGCGCCGACCGCGCTCAACCCAGACGGCGGCGCAGGCCGACGGCTGGCCCGCCTCGAGCAAGGCCGGGTCCAACGCCGTGCCCGGCGAAACCACCCGCACCACTCCGCGCCGCACCAGCTTGCGCGCCGCCGAGGGCTGCTCCAGCTGCTCGCAGATCGCCACCCGGTAACCCCGCCGCACCAGCCTGGCCAGATGTTGGTCGACCGATCGCACCGGCACCCCGGCCAGAGGCGAACGCAGCCCGCCGCCCATCGGTTTGGAGGTCAGCGCGATGTCCAGCTCCGCCGCGACCAGCTTAGCGTCCTCGTCGAAGGTCTCGTAGAAATCCCCCAGCCGAAAGAACAGAATGGCGTCCGGATAACGCGCCTTGAGGTCCAGGTACTGTCGTCTGACCGGTGTCACCCTCGCCAGCCTCATTCCAGCATCATACACGCTACCGTGTACGAATGTCGATTCGTTGCCGCGCAACGGTACACGCAGGTTATCAATTCCGCAACGCGCTTGGGAACCGGTCTCGGCGGAGCGCCGCCGGCGAACGCGCGCGCTCCGAGCGCGGGCGGGTCGCCCGCTCCTTCCGAATGCGGCGAGCGCAGCAGCGAAGCGCCCCGCTGAGACGACGCCGACTAGACCACGCTCAGCAGCTCCAGGAAACGATCCTCGACCCGCACCGCGTCGGGCGCGACCTCGCGGCAGACGTCGCAGCGGATGCAGCGCGCGTCATCGATCCTCAGATCGGCCGCCCCACCCTCCTCCGCCGCATGTGTCGCCGCGTCAGGCTCGGCCTCACCGGACGCATCGTCCGCATCGCGCTCGACGATCGCCCCGGTCGGACAAAAATCCCGCGCCTCGCGCAGCGCCGCCGACTGCGGGTCGACGACCAGATAGCGGATCAGGCCGGGCGCGCTGCGCGTCGGGTCGCGCCGCGCCTCGATGTGCTCGTCCAGCTCGTCGCGGAAGTAGTGGATCAGGCCTCGCACCGCGTAGGGCGTGAACTGCCCGTGCAGGCAGTTGGCGTTCTGCAGGGTTCGATCAATCGCGCCGATGCGCTCCAAATCCTCCTGCCGGCCGTCGCCGTGCAGAACGCGCTCCAGCACTTCCACCAGCCGCTGCGAACCTCCATGACAGGTCGTGCAGCGCCCGCACGATTCATCCTCGCAGAACTCCGTAAAATACTTGGTCAGATCGACCGCCGAGGCGCGCTCGTCAAACAGAATCAGCCCGCCCGATCCCAGCAGCACGCCGCGTTCGGCGAACGGCGGCCGCTCCAGCTTGAGTCCCAGATCGTCGGCCGACAGCAGCCCGCCCAGGGGACCGCCGGGCTGGACGCCCTTGGCCCGACGTCCGTCGGGCGGGCCGCCGCCGCAGCCCAGCAGCAGCTCGTCCATGCCCATCCCGAATGGCGCCTCGAGCACGCCGGGCCGCTCGAGCGAGCCGGAGATCGAGAACATCTTCGTGCCTGGATCCGACTCCGTCCCCTCCCGCCGGTACCAGTCCGCGCCGTGTCGCAGAATCAGCGGCACGTTGGCGTAGGTCTCAGTGTTGTTGACGTTCGACGGCTGCCCGAACACGCCGCGCTGAGCCGGGAAGGGCGGACGGATCTTGGGCATCCCGCGAATCCCCTCGACCGACGCGATCAGCCCGGTCTCCTCGCCGCAGACGTATGAGCCCGCGCCCCGCGTGACCTCAAGGTCGAAGCGGAACTCCGAGCCGAACACCCCCTCGCCCAACAACCCCCGCGCTCGCGCCTGGTCGATCGCCGTCTGCATTCGCGCAATGGCCAGCGGATACTCGTCGCGAATGTAGATGAACCCGTACTCGGACTCCGTCGCCTTGCCGGCGATCGCCATGCCCTCGATCACCAGGTGCGGATCGGACTCCATCAACACCCGGTTGACGAACGCGCCTGGGTCGCCCTCGTCGGCGTTGCAGATCAGATATTTGGTCGGCCCCGGCGCGCCCAGCAGGAACTTCCACTTCTGTCCGGCCGGAAAACCGCCGCCGCCGCGCCCCCCCACGCCGGCCGCCAGGACCAGATCGCAGATCGCCATCGGATCCATGCCGATGGCCCGGTCCAACCCCTCGTAAGCGCCCTCCGCGATCGCCTCGTCCAGCGACTCCGGATCGATCACGCCCATCAGCCGCATCAGCCGCCGCTCCTGCGGCGCCCAGAAGGGATGCCCCGCCAGCGGCTCGACCCCCGCCGCCGGCGTCCGCGCCCCGATCAGCCAGCGCGCCGCGGCGTCGCTCGGTTGCGACCCCAACGCCGCGTCCAGAAACGCCTCCGCATCCTGCGGACGCACCGGCCCGTACACCACCGCGCCCGCGCCGGGACGCTCGACCTCCACCACCGGCTGCAGCCAGCTCAACCCCAGCGTGCCCACCCGCATCAAGTCGGCGCCGCGTGCCTCGGCCAGCGGCGCCAACGCCTCCCACAGCCGATCCGCCTCAGCCGCGATCGACGAGGTCGACAGATCAACCCGCACCAGCGGTCGCTGAGGCGCGCGCCGCGCATGCGCGGCCAGCTCGGCCGCCTCCCGCATCGCCTCGTATGCGTCGCTCATCGCCTCGCCCCATCGCGCTCGACCGCGCCGCCCCCGTAAACCCGCTCGGCCGCCTGGAACGTCGCCGGCGCGATCTTGATCGGCCGCTCGGGCCACTCGATCGGATCCTCGCCGTCCTTCAGGCGCCGCGCCAGTCGCACCGTCTCGAGCATCGTCAGCGGGCCGACCACGCGCCCGTTCACCCACACCATCGGCGCCCGCTCGCAGGTGCCGTTGCACTGCCCCAGCCATAACCCCAACGCGTCGTCGTCGGTATTGTCGCCCAGCTCGCAGCCGAACTCGGCCTCCAGAATGCGCCGCACGCGGTCGCCGCCGACCACCCGGCAGGACGGCCCCGAGCACCAGGTCACCAACCTGCGCGGCGGCGGCGAATGGCGGAACTCGGCGTAAAACGTCGCCGGCCCGTAGACCTCGGCCTCGGTCGCCCGCAGGTGACGCGCGATCAGCCGAATCGCATCGCGCGAAATCCAGCCCAGCTCCTCCTGCGCCAGATGTAGCGCGCGCAGCATCTCGCCGCGCTGACGCGGCAATTGCTCCAGCAGCCCGGCGAACCGTTCCATCGCTGCTCCCCTCCGCCCGGGCTCGGCGCACGGCACGGCCCTAGCGCCGTCCAGCGCTAGCCCAATCCTACCCGCGACCCGCGTAGCGGACAAGCGACCCGCGCCCGGGTCCGGCTGCGATGCTGGGCGGCGTTGAGCGCCCGTCCCGATCGACGCGCAGCGCCGCAACGGAACCGCGACGCCGGCCCGACCGCTAGGGCGCGACCGCGTCCAGCGTCTGCAGGTAGTAGCGACGCCGCTCGCGCGGGCCGACGATGTGATCGATGCGTACCGCCAGCTGCGCCCGGCCGGGCGCCCGCAATACCACCTCCGGATTGGCGCGCAGCAGCGTCTCCAGCGCCCCCGACGGCTGCACCTGACTCAGCTCGACCGCATAGGTGTCGTCGGGCAGCGCATCGGGACGCGGACGCGCCAGCGCCCGCGCCAGCAGCGCGCCCGACGGCGTCAGGATCGCGCAACGCACGGGCTCGCGCTCGGCCGTCGGCCCGCCGACGCCCGTCGGCGTCGATGCCACTTCGCCGACGCCCGTCGACGCCTCGCCGTAGTGGCCTTCGACCGACCAGGGCATGGACGCCGCCGTCGCCGCTGATGTCGTCGCCATCGTTGTCGTCATCAAAGCCTCGCCTCACAGGAGACGCCCGTCCAACCGCCTCTATCGCTCTAACAAAGCGTCGCCCGTTCTGTCAAGTGGCCGCGACCGCCTCAAGCCATGATCGGCCCGGCGAACCCCGTCCTCGACGCTCCCCGACGCCCCGACCGACGAGTAGTATCCTCGCCTCAGCGCGGCGGCGAAGCCGCGAACGCTCGGAAAGGACCGCAGATGAGTAATCGACTTGAAGGCCGCGTCGCCATCGTGACCGGGGCCGGACGCGGCATCGGCCGCGGACACGCGCTGCTGCTCGCCGACCAGGGCGCCAAGGTCGTGGTCAACGACTACGGCGGCTCCCAGGGCGGCGAACTCGACGGCGAGGCCGGCCCGGCCGACGAAGTGGTCGCCGCGATCCGCGACGCCGGCGGCCAGGCCGTGGCCAACTACGACTCCGTCGCCGAGATGGCGGCCGGCGAGCGCATGCTGCAGCAGGCCCTGGACGCCTTCGGGCGACTGGACATCCTGATTAACAACGCCGGCATCCTCCGCGACCGCATGATCTTCAACATGACCGAGGACGAGTGGGACGTCGTCGTCGCCGTCCACCTCAAAGGCCATTTCACGGTCACCAAGTACGCGGCCCAGGTCTTCCGCCAGCAGCGCTCGGGACGCATCGTCAATACCTCGTCCGAGTCCGGACTGGGCAACATGGGCCAGGCCAACTACGCGGCAGCCAAAGAGGGCATCGTCGGTCTGACCCGCACGCTGGCCCGCGACCTCGGCCGCTACGGCGTCACCGCCAACGCCATCCGCCCCCGCGCCGGCACCAGACTGACGCTGACCGAAGAACTGGCCGAGGCGCAGCGCCGCGCCCGCGAGGCCGGCCTCGCGGCGGGCGACGCCGGCGATATCGCCTTCGGCGCCGAGCGCGAGGCGATGATGGCGCCCGAGAACGTCTCCCCCTTCACCGTCTGGCTCTGCACCGACGCCGCCGCCAACATCAACGGACGCGACTTCCTCGTCTGGGGCAACGAAGTCGGCATGTACTCGCTGCCCACGGTCGAGGCCTCCGTCTATGCCTCGGGCGCCAGCTTCACGCTGGACGAACTCGACCGCGTCGCCGCGCAGTCCTACCTCGGCTCGCAGAAGAACCCCTGGCCCGCCCAGTCGCCCCGCTAAAGCGCGTCCCGATCGCCCGCGCCGCCCCCGTACCTCTGCAACGCGGGCGCGCAGGCGGATGCGCCGCAACTGCCGTCGCCGAGGCGTCGGCCCGTGAACGGAATCGCAATATGACCATCCTCGCACACGAAACCATCGAATTCGCCGCCAACGGCGGCGACGCCTCCGGCTACCTGGCCCGGCCCGCCGACGGCGGACCCTACCCGGGCGTCGTCGTGATCCAGGAATGGTGGGGGCTGAACCCCAACATCTGCGACATCGCCAATCGGATCGCCGCCGAGGGTTACGTCGCGCTCGCCCCCGACCTCTTCCACGGCGCCGTCACGGCCGAGCCGGACGAAGCCCAGAAACTGATGATGTCGCTGCAGGAACCCAACGCGCTGGTCGACATGTCGGGCGCCGTGGCCGCGCTGCAGGCGCGCGACGACGTCCGCGCCGACCGCATCGGCGTGACCGGCTTCTGCCTGGGCGGCGGCATGGCGCTGCTGCTGGCCATGAACAACCCGGCCGTAACCGCCGCCGCGCCCTTCTACGGCGCGCCCGCCGCCGGCATGGGCGACGCCGCCAACATCCGCGCCGCGCTGATCGGCTTCTACGCCGGCCACGACGACTGGATCAACGCCGAAGCCGTCGCCGGGATTCAATCGGCGCTCGACCAGGCCGGCGTGCGCAACCAGATTCACGTCTACCCCGACTCGCAGCACGGCTTCTTCAACGACACCTCGGACGCCCACGACCCCCAGGCCGCCGCCGACGCCTGGCGAAAACTGACCGCCTTCTTCGCCGCCGAACTGCAGGCCTGACCGATCCCAGCGAAGCCGCTCGCTGACGCGCGGAGAGCAAGCCGATCAGGGCCTAAAGACGGACAGGCTCCGAGTGACGAAAGCGCCAAAGCCCGCCATCCCGTGATACCCTGACCGTGCCGCAGCTGCAGAGTTGCGGCCCCTCCGCGTCAGCGGAGACAGGGAGCGCCGTACGCGTCGGGGATCGCACCTCCTCAACCGATGCGACGGCGCTCTTCTGTATGCGCAAATCGACCCCAAATCGCTCAATTCGCCCCATCCGCCCGAAATCCGTTGCGACCGGAACCCCCGTAGCGCGCCCAAATCGAGCCCCCACTCTCGCCGTGAGCCTGTGCGAGGATCGGTTCAGCCCAAGTAAGCCAATCAAGCTCGCGTTCGGCGCATGCCGCGGCGCGTAGGAAGACCGTGCGAATGCCATGTCTGCGCCAAACGCGGGTGTCTCGCCCGCGGCGGCGCGCGACGCGAAGACGAGCCGGCGAAATCGACGCCGGCGGGCTACAGCTCCAGCATGCCCGTCTCGCCGTGTTCCTCTTCGCCCTCCACCTCTTTGTCCGCCCCCAGACCCACGCCGATGTACACGAACCCGCCCGCGGCCAAACCCAGGAACAGCCCCGCCGCGATAATGATCCACAGCAGCCAGGCGTCGAACCCGCCATCGGCCGAGGAGAGATGCTGATTGCCCGCGCCCAGATTGATCAGAATCGCGTGCACGACGATGCCGATCACGCCGCCCACGACCATGCCCGGCAGCAACAGCGCCATCCGCAATAAAATCGGCGCGTCTTTCAACCACTGCGGTATCAAAAAGGAAGGCACCAGAGGCGGCATCGCGTCAATCCTGTTCCCTGCGCTTCGCTGTCCCGCGCGCTCGCGCGCGCTGCCCATAGTATCGCCCGACGACGCGCGTTCGTCTAGCCCCCCGATCAACCCGATCCAATTCGGTCGGCATGCTGCCCGTAGCGCCCGATCGCCGATACGATAATCCGCATGTCAACTCACATGTCAACCGATCCACCGACCGGACCGAACCAGCCCAATCGCCCCGCCGCGCTGCGCCGCCGCCTCTCGCGCCGCAGTCTGCTCGCCGCCTCCGCCCGCGCCGGGGTCGGCGCGGCCGGCCTGGCGCTGGTCGGCTGCTCAAGCGACGACGCGACCCAGCCGCTCGACCAACAACAGACATCCCAGCTCGAACAACAGGCGCAGACGCAGCAGACGCAACCGTCGCCGCAGCAAACCCAACCGGATCCGCAATCCCAATCCCAGACCGCGCCGCCCGACCAGCCGTCGCCGCCGAACCAGCCGGGCCTTGGCGGCGTCATCCAGCTCTGGCTACCGGTCGATCGGCACGACCGCTGGGACCCGCACCGTTCCCGATACCGCTACACGCAGGCCATGCACAGCCTCATGTACAACCGCCTGCTCCGCCCCGCCTCGATGTCCACCGGCGAACTCGAGGCCGACCTCGCGGCGCTGCCCGAAATGCCCGACCAAACCACCTACATCTTCACGCTCGACCCCAACGCCGTCTTCTGGAATCTGCCCCCCGCGGACGGTCGCGGCGTCACCGCTGAGGACATCCGCTGGAACATCCAGCGACAGCGCGACGCGCTCGACGCGGCCGGACTCTCCGACCCGCGCTTCTTCCGCCGCGCCGCCTACGAGCGCACGGCCGCCGTCGAGGTCGACGGCGAACGCGCGATCAGGCTGACCACCGCCCAACCCGACGCGACCTACCTGGCATCGGTGCACGCCTCGCCCTTCGCCTGGATCACGAACCCCGAAGCCGCCGAGCTCTACGCCGACGACTGGCGCGACGACCCCGCCGACGCGACCCGCAACAGCGGCAGCGGCCCCTATACGCCGCGCCAGTACAGCGCCGCCGAACTCGTCCTGGCCCGTTCCGAGAACTGGTGGCGCCCTAACTCGGCCTACGCCGACGGCATCCGCCTCGTCTCCAGCGATGTCAACGCCCTGCCCGATCAGTACGCCGCCGCGACCATCGACGTCGCCGGCTTCCCGCTCGCCAACGAGGTCGTCGAACGCTTGCGCGAGCAGCATCCCCAGCATCCCGCCTTCGAGACCCCGCTCGACGTAGGCGTCGAACTGCTCGCCCCGCTCAGCGCCGATCCCGAATCGCCGCTCGCCGACCCGCGCGTCGTCCGCGCCTGCGCGATCGCGATCGACCGCGCGGCGCTCGCCCAGCGCCTCTACGCCCAACACGGTCGCCCTAGCGGCCCCGCGCCATGGTTCCTCGACGGCTGGAGCTTGCCCAGCTCGACGCTCGCCTCGTTCCCGGGCTATCGCGCCGACCGCGACGCCGATCGCGCCGACGCCCGCCAGCTGATCGCCGCCGCCGGCGGCCCCGACGCGCTGGAAACGATCCCGCTGGTCGTCGCCGATCTGTTCGAGGGCTTCTTCCCCGCCGCCGCCGAGTTCCTGCGCGAAATGATCGCCGACGCCACCGGCCTCGATGTCGAACGCGAATATCGACCCCTCGCCGAAGCGGTCGACCAGCTCCGCGACGGCCAACGCTTCCTGATGCTCGGCTGGGGACCGACGCCGCAACAGGCCGATCCGACCGACGACTGGGCCGCCAGCCTGCATGCCGCCGGCCAGCGCCACTGGAGCGACGACGCCGATCCCGAGCTCGACGCGCTCATCGATCAGATGCGCAGCACCTTCGAACGCGACGCCCGCCAGCAGCTGGCCCGCCAGCTGCAGGAACGGCTGCTCGGCGGCGAATCCCATCAGTGGCGCGTCGCCCTCGCCGGCGGCCTCCAGCTCGGCCTCCACCAACCTTGGCTGCGACCCGACCCGCGTCTCTTCGCCTACGCCTGGTCGACCGACCGACTCAGCGCGAGCTGGATCGACGCCGCCCTCGGCCCCTATCCGGCCGACCGCGATATTCCGCCGCCCGTGGACGAAACCCAAGCGACCCAGGAGCAGGCGACGCAAACCCAAGAAACCCAGCCAACCCAGGAAGCCGCGGACGACGGCTGATCGCGCTCGGCCTACGAGCCCGACATGCCGGCGCGATAGACCCGCCCCAACCGCGACGCGCGGCTCACGCCCAGCGCCGCCGATGCTCGCGCTCGTACTCGAGAATGCGGCGGTAAATCCGCACCATCTCCCGATCCTGGCAGAGCGGCTCGCGCGGCGGCTGAATCACCGCCCCGCCCAGCGCCTCCACGATCTCCCGGTGGTCGTCGATGATGAAGTCGGGCGCGATCTCGGTGAACAGCTGCAGCCGCCGACGATACTCGAAGATCGGCTTGCCCATAATCCCCGCCAGCAGCGGCCACAGGTCGTGCTGATCCGCCACCTCGCGCCGCGCCCCGTAACCCGACCACATGTACACGTGATGCCCGCGATCCTGCAGCCGCTCCAGCACCTCGCGCGCGTACGGACGCAAATGCAGATTCCACGAGACCAGACACCCGTCCACGTCGAAGAAGATGTTCAGCGGCCGCACATACCGCAGGCTACTCCAGCCTGCCGCCCGTCGCGTCCCAATCCGATCTCGACCCGAATGCCGGCCCCGCGCCGCCCGCAACCGCTCGTTATGTCCTGATCCCCTGCGCCCGCAGCTTCGCGATCAGCGCCTCCTGCGTCCCCGTCCCCTTGCTCGAGTTGCACGCGCCGCACAACAGCTGCAGATTGTCGATATGGTCGTTGCCGCCGCGCGACTGCGCGACCACGTGATCGACCGTCAGGTTGCGGAACGGAAACAACGTCCGACAGCCCGCGCAAAGCCCTTCCTGCCTGCCGAACAACGTATGCTTGTGCGTCCGGTAATGCGGCAACTCGCCCAGGTCGCTGCGCTGCGGAATATCGGTCCGATGCGCGCCGCGATAGAACAGCCCCAGCTCTCCCTTGAGCCGCGTCTTGACCAGATCCGCCGCCTTCGGCGAGATATCGATACCCACCCACTGCCGACCCAGGTTTTCGGCCGCGACGCAAGCCGTCGCGCAACCGCAGAACGGATCAAGCACCATGCCGCCCTCATTCGACGACGCCCGAATAATCCGCTCCAGCAGCGCGAGCGGCTTCTGCGTCGGATATCCGGTTCGCTCGTCGGTCCCCATCTTCTTGAACCACCCCGCGGACCCGTACAGTTGCATAATGTCGGTCCAGGTATTGGAAAGCGGTACGCCTGGGCTTTCATCCAGATACTGACGAATGATGACTCCCTTGCGTGACCGTGTTTGATACTTACGTCCATCTTCGTCTACGTGGCGGAACCAGTTCTTAATATACTTTTCGCTGTAGGGCGTGTACTGTCGGTTATACACGTGCCTCCCGTATTCTCGAGCGTAAACAAGCAGGATGTCGTGCGTTTTAACCGGCTTCTTCCCGGACGCCCTGCCTCCCGAGGGCGTTCCGTAATTCCAGGCGATCTGGTTGATGAAGTGCTGCTGGTCGAAAATAGCGTCCATGAGCATCTTCAGATAGTGACCGGCCGTCTGGTCGCAGTGCAGATAGATACTGCCGCTCGGCTTCAGCAACCGCCGCATCTCCAATAGCCGCACCGCCATCATGATCAGATACGCCTTCATCGGCTTGCCGTGCGACAGACCGGCCACGTCGATAATCGCGTACAGCGCCGGCGCCGACTCCGCGATCTCGCCGTGCCAGGCCAGGTCGACGTCATCCAGCGTCCACGTGTCCTTGAACGCCGCCCCAGCCGCCTCCGATCCGATCGGCGCGGCGTAATCCTTGTTCGAGTTGAACGGCGGATCCAGATAGATCAGATCGACCGACCCGGAGTTCATCCCCCGCATGATCTCGAGGTTGTCGCCCGTCCAGATCGTCTGATTGGCCCAGTTCGGCTCCGACATAGCTTCCTCCTGGCGCATCCCGCCGTCGCTTCCGGATACGGTCGCGGATCGAATACTGGCGTTGGTGCGCCGCGCGACCTCCTGGCCGCGCTCGGCGACGCCTACATCCGTTCCCGGATCTGTTCAGCCGACGGCCAGATCTCGATCGCCAGATCGGCAAGATACGCGCCTCGCTCGATAATGTCGTTGTCCGTCCACGCGTCTCCGGCGTATTCAAGCAGCTCCTTATTGAGAAACAGAGTCGAGTGCTTCGCCAACGCCTCCCGCTTTGCCGGGCCGGACGGCGCTGCCCACGCAGCGTTCGACATGGATGAATTAAGCTTGGATCGAACCAGCGTCAGGTTGCCGAGCGTCTGAACTAACCGGTCGCGATGCTCTTGCGGGGTCTCATTCGGATTATCCGATGCAGACGGTTTCCCATAGTTGGTGCTCCAGTGCTGCGGCATCACGTGCTCGATCGAAAGCCCTGCCGGGACTCGTTGGTCTTCCACCGTGCCGCCCGCGTCTTCGCGCATCCGCTGTTCCAGCGCTTCAAGGATCAACCGACTCCGGCCTTTGGTCAGTTGTTGATACAAACGGTCGGATTCTAGATGATCGCGAAATGTCAAGTCGTCGGGCCAGACGGCAAGCTCTGATGATTGCGTAGACAGAAAACTGATCACTGTCTCATCGGCTACTGATACACCATCGTTGTGCAGCGCCCGAAGAAGTCCCAACAGCGCCCGGTTGAGCCCAGCCGCGCCAACGCGACAGGTCATACGACGGACGAAAAAACTCTCCAACGCCAAAAGGCATCGCTCCAGGCGAGCGTCGCTTACATCATTCGCGACGAGCCACATCAGGTGCGGCGTGATCACGCCGACCTGGAGAACGCGCCAGCGCTCCAGAAAACGCCCGAGCGGAGAATGATCCGCTTTGGTCTCGATTATCCGATATGTATCGGCCAGCATCGACAGATCCAGAGCAATTGCTCTGGTATCCCGATTCGCCGCGTACTTACGGTATTCCGTAAACAACTCATCCGCGCCCACATCGATGAACGTGCGCAGCCGCAGCCAGTAGAACAGGAATACGTCGAAGCGAGGTACAAATAACCGCCCTTGGCGAACTTCAATCCGCCACCACGGATCCGTTTCCAGCGGCTCGAAGTGGTCCGAGTAGACGATGCTGGAATCGCGACCGGCCGTCGTTTCGGCGCGCAGCAGATGGTTCTTGATCAGGTCCCACGCCAGCAGCGGAGTGCCCCGCGCGTTCAGCGCTTCGAAGATCACATTGGGATCGTCATCGTGGCTCAGGTCGATCGCGACCAGCTTCACCTTCTCGCGCAGCGCCGCGTCCAGCGCCGCCGCGCGCTGCTCCGTCGTCCCCTCGTCCCGATGCAGCCACTCATGCGCCTGCTCGTGAAAGAACTCGTGCGCCCACTGGATATCGGACGCAACGTCGTCGCTCCCCACGCCCTCCCGCGTCATCGCGTATTGAAAGGCCTCCTGATCGCCGGCGGTCGGCCATACCTTGAACCGCGTCTCGGGCTGCTCCGGGTCGGTGAATTCATCTCCGTTGCGGATCAGCCGCCGCAATCGGATGACGTATTTGGACCGCTCGCCAACCGCTCGCGACAGCGCCAGCTCCGCCGCGTCGAGCAGCAGCTGCATGGTGATCAGCCGCTGCTGCCCGTCGATCACCCAATGCTCCGCTATCTCGCTCGCAGGCGTCTGGATTTGTTGCAGCACAATCGCGCCCAGGAAGTGATCCCGCACCCGCTCCGCCCCAAGCTCCAGCGTCGCCGAGGCGGTTCGCTCGATATCCTCCCACAGCAAATTCCACTGCTTCTCTTCGTCCCAGACGTAGGGCCGCTGGTAGATCGGAATCACGTAGCGGCCGGGATTCCGAAACAGCTTATCCATCGAGCGAATGTGCGCTTCCACCGGCGCCTCCGTCTCCGTCCCTGGCGGGCGTTCCGCAACCCAACAGGCCGCGCCCCTGCTTCCGCTCACGCGAACGAGTGCGCCGCCTGTCCGCCCCGCAGTCTACACACGCCCCGCTCCGCGCATCCCGCCGTCGCTGCCGGATGCAGTCGCGAGCGGATGATGGCGCGTCGGCGGCGCGGGGACGATCCCGGTCGCGCCATGGGAGCGTTAGGCAACGCCGATGTCCGCAGCCGCCCGACTACTTCTTCGGTCGAGTCGCAGGACGGGATCTTTTGTCGTACCGTCCCTTGTGATCGCGACCGACGAGGCGCGGCTCCTTCTTGCCGTCCCGGTTGGTATCTTGAGGCTCCGTCTTGCGTCGTTGAGTCATAGTCGACTCCTTTCCGAGTTCATAGTATCTCGAAGTTCTCGAATGCGATCGAAATGCTTGTTACGATCTGATCCCCTGCGCTCGCAGCTTCGCGATCAGCGCCTCCTGCGTCCCCGTCCCCTTGCTCGAGTTGCACGCGCCGCACAACAGCTGCAGATTGTCGATATGGTCGTTGCCGCCGCGCGACTGCGCGACCACGTGATCGACCGTCAGGTTGCGGAACGGAAACAACGTCCGACAGCCCGCGCAGAGCCCTTCCTGCCGGCCGAACAGCGTATGCTTGTGCGTCCGGTAGTGCGGCAGCTCGCCCAGGTCGCTGCGCTGCGGAATATCGGTTCGATGCGCGCCCAGCCGATTCCACTCAAGCCCAACCTCATGCTGAAGACGAAGATTCACCAATTCAGCCGCCTTCGGCGAGATGTCGATCCCAACCCATTGACGTTCCAGTTGCTGCGCCGCGACGCAGACCGTCGCGCAACCGCAGAATGGATCAAGCACCATGTCGCCTTCGTTCGACGACGCCCGGATAATACGTTCGAGCAACGCGAGCGGCTTTCGAGTCAGAAAACCGGTCCGCTCTGACTTGGGCATATGCCCAGCGGCGCGAATATCATCCCACCAATCAGGGTGTGGGTGCCCTTTATATTCGTCGAGATAATATTTGCCTCTTCCCCCAAGGGTTCGATACTTCCGTCCGTCGCCATCGTCGAGATTGAACATATACTCAATCTCCGATTGATCGAGAAATTAGAAACTATATATAAACCAACCAAATAAAGTCGAGTGCGAGTAGTGTAGTCTTAGGAGTAATATATTATATGTAGGTTAGTCCCTGGTTATTCAGACAGTGTTTGCTTGTATGATTCTTTGCTGAGTTTGTGGTTCATCCCAGTTTTCGCGTATTTCTATACCTAGGTTGCGAGCACTATTGTAAGCATAGTTTGCTCTGGTGATGTTTAATAGCCAACCTGTTTTTTTGTTTTCCTTATGAAGTCCTTTGATTGTAAGCCGGTCGCTTTTATTTCTATTGCAGGGTCCGCATAACAGGACGCGGTTGGTTATCCAGTTATCACCGCTTTCGCTCTTAGGCTGCACATGGTCAAGATGCATGAAATCTATCTCCAGATCTCGACCGCATCCTGCACATATAACTTTGCCCTTCTCATTTCTTTGAACCTCAGCGAGCAACCGCTTGATAATGTGGTTGGTCAATTTCTGCCAGGGTTCCTTTGGGCGCTGAGAGCGCAGTCTCAATGTTGGCGCGGCCATCTCGTCTCCATCGGTGCGTTCCAACAGCCCGGTATGACTGGTATGATATGTGACGCTCCCAAAAGTGAATAGTCTGGCATCGGCGGACTCGCTCAACTCTCCATCTGGAACAGCCAATCTGTTTTCTTGTAGGCGTTCGAGTACTGCCTGATGTGCTCCCTCCCAAATGTCCATACCTATCCATTTTCTGCCCAACAATTCAGCTGCTACGGGTGTTGTAGCACAACCGCAAAATGGGTCTAATATAAAGTCATCTGGGTTCGAGGATGCTTTGATGATCCTCTTGTAAAGTTCTAGAGGTTTCTGAGTGGGATAACCATAATTCTCCGGGCTCCACCCAGTTGTAGTGGAGATGTCCGTCCACCAGTCTGTCACTGGTGTTCCACGCTCCAAATCAATTTCGTTGTTTTCCACATATGTACTGTGAATGCCCACACTTTGAGTATTCTCCTTATATGGCTTACGCTCTACATTGAATGAATAAACATCAGTTTTTGTATATCGAAGTAAAGTATCATGTTTACGTGGAAAGTCTCTTTTAGGCACACCCCCACCTGAGTAGCACCAGACTATTTCATTGCGGAAGTTCTTTGCTCCGAAGATGCTGTCCATCACCGCTTTGACGTAAGCATGAGCCGTGTGGTCGATGTGCAGATAGATGCTGCCGTCGTTTCGTAGAATGCGGCGCATCTCCATTAGCCGCACTCCCAACCAGCACAAGAACGCGGCCATGGCGGATCCGTGAGCCCGGCGGGTCGATTCGATCACCGCCCAAGTAGCAGGCCAGTCGTCTTGTATCTGGTCGATCCACTCGTCATGTACATCCTTGTCCCACCGCCAGCGATCCTTGAACCTCGCGCCAGATGCTAACTTGTCCGGGGTGGCATGAAAATCCTTGTTCTTGTTGAACGGCGGATCAGTAGCGATCAGATGAATGGTCTCCGAGTTCATCCCGCGCAAGAACTCCAGATTGTCACCATGGAACAGAGATCGATTCTCGAAGTTCGGCTCACCACCGCTCTCTCTCTCTCTCTCTCTCTCTCTCTCTCTCTGGTCATCCCTGGCCTCCTTTTGGGTCTGCTGTGGTCGTTGTGTGAGTGAGTATGTTGAGCAGGCTTCTTACCGCGCCCTCGAGTTCCATGTAAGGCGGCTCGATGTCG
Organism: Dehalococcoidia bacterium; assembly: GCA_965116225.1. Lineage (GTDB taxonomy): Bacteria > Chloroflexota > Dehalococcoidia > Bin125 > Bin125 > Bin125. The sequence continues at coordinate 97,271 of OZ220495.1, forward strand.
GGCTAGTGTTGGGGTTCATGCCGAGACCCTGGCATTTCGCGCCTCGAGTCTGTCGAATATCGGTTCTATGTAGGGCAGTGCGTGTCCGCACATACGGCGGAGCACCTCGGGCAACTGCTTTGTCGTGTCATCAGGTCGCAGGTTATGGCACCCCTGGAACTCGTCGATGTAACGGTCGAGGTGTTTTCTGCTCATTGGAGTGATAAATCCCCCTGATATCCGCGCTTGAGAGTCGCCCAGAAGCTCTCCAAGCCGTTGGTGTGAGTCATCCTGCTCACATACTGCGACACGGAGTGATTCATCGCCCGATGATCATACCCCATCGGGACAACCGCAGATACCCCCTGGCATCGTCGGTGAACACCACTGCACCCCGCTCTGCGTGGCCGGCCACCAGACCCGATCAACGTCTCCGTCCTGGCGGGTGCCCCCTAGCGCGGTAGGCCCAAGCCGCGGGTGGCGATGATGTTGCGCATGATCTCCGACGTCCCGGCCGCAATCGTCAGCGGTACCGCGTTCAGGTACTCGTCCGGCATCCGACCGTGCAGCGGCGCGTGCGCCTGCTTGCCCGAGAGCGCCCCGCTGAGGCCGAACATGTTGATCATCCCCGCCAGACGCTGATTGATCATCGTGCCGTACAGCTTCGACATCGACGCCTCGTGATTGGGCACCAGCCCCTGCGACTGCATCCAGGCGACCCGATAGGCCAGCCAGCGACCGATGCTGAACTCGATCTGCAGCTCGGCCAGCTTGTGTCGCACCCGCGAATCCTCGTCCGGCCGCCTGCCGTCCGGCCCCGGCTGCGCCGCCAGCGCGCTCAATTCGCCCAACAACCGCACCCCCGAGACCACGCGCGAAATCCCCGAGCGCTCGAAATCGAGCGTGGTCGTCGCCACGTACCAGCCGCGATGCTCCTCGCCGACCATGTTCGCGGCCGGCACCCGCACGTCCTCGAAGAACACCTCGTTGAAATGATGCCGGTTGGCCATGTTCACCAACGGCCGCACCGTAATCCCCGGCGTCCGCATGTCGACCAGGAAGAACGAGATGCCGCGGTGCTTGGGCGCGTCGGGCTCGCTGCGCGCCAGCATGAACATCCAGTCCGCGTGCTGCGCCCCCGAAGTCCAGATCTTCTGCCCGTTGATGATGTAGTCGTCCCCGTCCCGCTGCGCCCGCGTCTGCAGCGACGCCAAATCCGATCCCGATCCCGGCTCCGAGAACCCCTGGCACCACGAGATCTCGGCCTCGCGGATGCGCGGCAGAAAGTAATCCTGCTGCTCCTCCGAGCCGTGCATGATGATCGTCGGCCCAACCCGATCGACCCCCTGGTTGTAAACCGGCGCGCGCTGGTGCGCCATCGTCTCGTTGAACAGCGCTTGACGAATCGGTCCAGCCCCGGCCCCGCCGTGCTCCTGCGGCCAGCCCAACGTCAGCCAGCCGCGCTCCGCCAGCGCCTGGTGAAAACGTCGCGTGAACTGCCATCGCTCCCGATTCGCCGCCCCGTCCTCGGCCGGCCCTTCCGACAGATCGGCCCAGCCCGGCGGCAGCTGCTCGCCCAGAAACGCCAACACCTCGTCGCGAAAAGCCAGATCGTCCGTCGAGAATCTGAAGTCCATGCCCGCCCCTCTCATCAGGCTGCGACCGCCGCGCCGATCCGATTGCGGACTCAGATTAACAGAGCCTGACAAGCCGCGATAGCGCACTGCGAGCCGCCCCGCCCCGCCCGCGATGACCCGCGCGACGAGCCCGACTAAACTGCCAGCGATGTCCAGCCAGCCCCCCGGCCCGCTCAGCGGCGTTCGCGTCATCGATCTGACCGACGAACGCGCCATCTACGCCGGCAAACTGCTTGCCGACCTCGGCGCCGAGGTGCTGCGCATCGAGCCGCACGGCGGCGACCCGCTGCGCGAACGAGGCCCGTTCCACCGGCAGGGGTCGTCCAGACCGGCCTCGCTCTGGCACGCCTTCTTCGCCAGCTCGCGTACCTTCGTCGCCGCCAACGCTCGCGACGCCGACGCCCAGCTGGTCGAGCTCGCCGAATCCGCCGATATCATCCTCGACTGCGAGCGCCTCGACGACGCCGAGGCGCTGCTGCGGGCCCATCCGAGCCTCGTGATCGTCGACCTCACCTCGTTCGGACGCTCCGGCCCCTGGCGGCGGTACCAGGCCCCGGGACTGGTCGCCGAAGCCTTGGCCGGCATCGCCGCCACCTCCGGCGATCTCGATACGCCGCCGCTCAAGCTCTACGGCGACCAGCACGCCTTCGTCGTCGGCGTCTACGCCGCGCTCGGCGCCCTGGCCGCCCTCCGCCACGCTCGCGCCGGCGGAGGCGGGCAGATCGTCCGCCTCAGCGCCCACGAAGCGCTCTGCACGGTGCTCGAACACGTCCTCATGTGGGCCTGGTACCACGACGCCCTGCCCTTCGCCGAGTCGCCCGTGCTGCCGCGCCGCGGCTCCCTGCACTGGTCCAACGCCTATGTCGTCATGCAGGCGCTCGGCGGCTCGATCATGGTCACGCCGACGCCCGACCTCTCCAGGCAGATCGCCTGGCTGGTCGAGGACGGCGTCGGCATGCAACTGCTGGACGAACGCTTCAGCGACCCCGCCAACCTGGCCGAAATGGTCGACCTGACCATGCGCGCCCTGCGCCAATGGGTCGCGACCAAGCAGGTCGAACCGCTCTTCCACGAGGCCCAGGCCCGACATCATCCCTACGGCTGGGTGACCACCCTGCCCCAGGTCGCCGCCAACCCCCAGCTCGAGGCCCGCCGCTGGTGGACCGAATACCCGCTCGACGCGGGTACCGTCGTCGGCCCCGGCCCGCCCTACCAGTTCTCCGCGACCCCCTGGCGAATCCGCGCCTCCAAATCCATCGCCCAACCGCTGCAATGGAATCCGCCCCGCTCCTCCCCCGCTGCCCCGCCGCCGGAGCCGCAGCGAAGCGGCGACGCGGCCGATTCCGCCCGATCGGATCGCCGCCCGAGCGGCCCGCTCGAAGGCATCCGCGTGCTCGACTTCACCCATGTCCTGGCCGGACCGTTCGCCACCCGATTGCTCGCCGACATGGGCGCCGACGTGGTCAAGATCATGTCCGCCACCCGCGCCGGACTGGCCGGCGGCGTCGACCATCCCTACCACACCATGTGGAATCGCAACAAACGCCTCCTGCAGCTCGATCTGGGCCGCCCTGAGGCGATTGAGATCGCCCGCCGCCTCGCCCGGCGCGCCGATGCGGTGATCGACAATTTCTCGGTCGGCGTGCTCGACCGCTGGGGCATCGGCTACGACGCCGTCAGCCCCGATCACCCCGGCGTCATCTATCTCGGCATGTCCGGCATGGGCGCCTCCGGCCCCTGGTCGCGCTACGTCACCTATGCGCCCACCGTGCACGCGCTGGCCGGACTGACCTACCTGACCGGCCTGCCCGGACGCAATGACATCGGCATCGGCTTCAGCTACAACGACCACATGGCCGGCCTGCACGGCGCCGTCGCGCTGCTCGCCGCCATCGAGGCCAGGCGCGTCACCGGTCGCGGACAGCGCATCGATATGAGCCAGTTCGAGCTCGGCGTCGGCTTCGCCGGCCCGGCCCTGCTCGACTGGTTCGCCAACGGCGTCGCCGCCCAACCGCTGGGCAACGATCCGCCCTGGGAACACTGGACCCCGCACGCGATCTACCCCTGCCGCGGCGAGGACCAGTGGTGCGCCATCGCCGTCGTCGACGACGACCAGTGGCAAGCCTTATGTCGCCTGATGCCCGCCGACGACTGGCTCCACGACCGCTCGCTCTCCAGCGCCGCCGCTCGCCATGCCCGCCGCGCCGAAATCGACGCGCGCATAACGCAGTGGACCAGCCGCCAGGACCGCTACGAGCTGATGCATCGCTGCCAGCGCGCCGGCGTCCCCGCCGGCGTCGTCCAGACCGGCCTCGACCTGATCGAGCGCGACCCCCAGCTGGCCCACTCCGCCATGTTCTTCGACTTCCCCGATCCGCATCCCGTCCTGGGCCCGCTCAAGGGCGACCGCCTGCCGCTCCGTTTCCAGCGCTCGCCGGCGACCGTCTACAACCGCTCCGAGGTCTTCGGCGAGTCCAACGCCTCCGTCGCCGCGGACTGGCTCGGCATGTCGGCGCGGGAAGTAGCCCAGCTGCAGTCGGACGGCGTCATGCGCTAGTGCGCAGCCCAAGCGCTCTCCAAGATCAGGCCAGGCTCGAACCATGACCGACGCGACTGACGTGACTGACGCAACCGAATTGAACCGACGCGAGCTACCGCGACCCCCGCGAATCGAGGCGCTGAACGTCAAGAACTACCGCGCGCTACGCAATGTCCAACTCGAGGAGATGACGCCGCTCACCGTCCTGATCGGCCCCAACGGCAGCGGCAAATCCACCCTCTTCGACGTCTTCGCCTTCCTCTCCGAGTGCTTCGCGGTCGGCCTGCCCGAGGCCTGGGCCCGCCGCGGCGGCATGCGCGAACTGCGCTCCAGAGGAGCGCAAGGCCCGATCACGATCGAGGTCCAGTACCAGGAACGCCCTAGCGAACCGCTGATCACCTACCACCTCGAGATCGACGAACAGGATCGCCTTCCGCTGGTCGCCAGCGAGTGGCTCTCCTGGCGCAGGGGGCAACGTGGACGGCCATTTCGATTCCTGCAGTACGAGCGCGGAACGGGATTCGCGATCGCCGCGGACGCAACCGATGCGGACGCCGTGCGCGAGGAACAGCCGCTCACCTCGAGCGACCTGCTCGCCGTCAATACTCTCGGACAACTCAAGAGCCACCCGCGAGTCGCCGCGCTCCGCAGCTTCATCGCCGGTTGGTACCTCTCCTACCTGACCGCTCCCGGCTTGCGTCGCGCGCGAGACGCCGGCCCCGAGCGACGGCTCTCCGCCACCGGCGAGAATCTCGCCAACGTGCTCCAACACTTGCAGAGCGCCGATCCGCATCGCCTGCAGGGCGTCTTCGACAAGCTGTCGGGCCGGGTGCCCCAGCTGCAGTCCGTGACCGCCGAGGCGCAGCGCGACGGCAGCCTGCTGCTCCAGCTCAAGGACCGCAAATTCGACGAACCCATCCTGGCCCGCTTCGCCTCCGATGGAACCATGAAGCTGCTCGCCTATCTCGTCGTCCTCGCCGACCCTGATCCGCCGCCGTTCATCGGCATCGAGGAGCCCGAGAACTTCGTTCACCCCGGCCTGCTTCGCGATCTGGCCGACGATCTGCTCAACGCGTCCGCCAGAACCCAGTTCCTCGTCACCACCCACGCGCCGCAGTTCCTGGACGCGCTGGACGGCGAGCAGGTACGGGTGCTGTCCCGAAACCGGGACGGCTACACGACGGTCAAGCGAGCCGCTGACGCGCGCGGCGTTAAACAGTATCTCCGCGAGGGGGGCTTGCTCGGCGATGCATGGCAGCAACAGATGTTCGACTGGCCCGGCCAATAGCGCAATGCACGTCGAGTTCCTGCTCGAGGAAGAATCGGCGCAGATCGCCGTCAATACCCTGCTGTGTCGGCTGATGCCGCAACCCGGCTACGGTACCTGGCGGATTCAGTTCTTCAGGGGAAAGCAGGATCTAGTAAGAAAACTCAGGCCGACCCTGTCATCCATCGCCAAGGCGCGTTACGCCGATCGCGTCGTGATCATGCTGGATGCGGATCGCGAGGACTGTCTCAAGCTGAAACAGCAGATCATGCGGGAAGCGGAGTCGGCTGGCCTCAGCTCGGCCTCTCGTTCCCACCCCGACGCGACAGTACGGGTGCGCATCGCCATGACCGAGTTGGAGTCCTGGTACATCGGCGATCCCGACGCCCTACGCGCCGCATATGACCGTCTGACATCCAGCGATCTGAAATTGCGACAGGATGTGGATGCGTTGCCGGACGCATGCGAGTGGCTGCAGAAACGCCTGATCAAGCGCCACTACTACGCCCGCCGAATGCCCAAGAAGGAAGTGGCGAGTTTGGTCTCGGCGCAGCTCAGCCTCGCCCCCGATCACAACGCCTCGCGAAGCTTTCGGCTGTTTCTGCGCACACTCCGCGAGCTGTTTGACCTGCCTGACGGAATCCCGACTAGCGAAACACCGAGTAGTCGATCTCCTTCGAGGTGATCACCTCGATCAGCGCCGCCTGACCGTCCTCGGTGGCGCGGATGCCGCGCTTGAATGCGTCCTTCAGCTCGGCCGGCGACTCGACCCGCTCGCCATAGCCGCCGAACGCCTTCGCCATGTCGGCGTAATGCCCGGAGATGTCGGTGGCGCGGTACTTCTCCGTCGCCGTCTGCATGATCGGCAGCTCGATCGCCATCGAGAAGTTGTTCAACAGCACGCTCAGGATCGGGATATTCTCGCGCACCGCCGTTTCAAAGTCCATCCCCGTCATGCCGATCGCGGCGTCGCCCCAAACGTTCAGACAGGTCTTCTCCGGCGCCGCGATCTTCGCCCCCATAGCCAGCCCCAGCCCGTAACCGAGCTGCGTCGTCTTCCCCCAGCCGATGTAACTCAGCGGCGTGGTCGCGTTCCAGAACGGCGACATCTGATCGCGCGGCGAGCCGGCGTCGTGCGTGGCGACCACTTGATCCATGCCGACCGTCTCATCCAGCGTCGCCTGCAGGTCGCGCAGCGCCCGATACGGATTGATCGGCGCCTCGTCCGAATCGGTCTTCTGCCACCAGTCCCGTCGCCACTGGCCGTTCAGCTCGGCGATCCGCGCCGCGACCGCGTCGCCGCGACCGCGCGGCCCCGGGATCAGCTCGCGTACCTCGCCGATGATCGCCTCCAGCGTCAGCGCCGCGTCCCCCACCAGACCCTCCGAGATGTCGACTTCGTTGTTGAAATCCTCCGGATCCAGCGTGGCGTGGATGTAATGCTTGCCCTTGGGCATCTGCAGGCCGAAGCCGGTCTTCGCGAACGAACACCCGATCCCGAAGATCACGTCGGCGTCCCGCAGGAACTCGTGCACCGCCCGCGGGTAGGCGCGACCGCCCGAACCCAGCGAGAGCGGATGCGTCTCGGGAAACGCGCTCTTGCCCTGCAGCGACGTCGTCACCGGCGCCTCCAGCAACTCGGCCAGCTCCCGCAGCTGATCCCAGGCCTTGGCGTAGTGCACGCCCTGCCCGGCGTAGATCACCGGCCGCTCGGCGTTAACCAGCGTCTGCGCCGCCTGCCGCGCGTCAGCCGCGTCGGGACCCGAGCGATACGACGCCGTCGGCCGGTACTCGATCGGCTCCTCGATCTCCGCGCCCCAGAGATCGCCCGGGATCTCCAGTACCACCGGACGCTGCCGGCCGTTCTTCGCATGCGTGAACGCGCGACGCATCGCGTTCGAGAGGTCGCCCGCGTCGGTCAGCTGCTCGGTCCACTTGCTGACGTGCTGAAAGTTGATCAACGCCGAGAAATTCGGCGCCACGTTCGTCTGCGAACGGGCGTAGCCGCCCGGTATCGCCACCAGCGGCGCCGACTCGCTCCAGGCCTGCGCCAGACCGCCAAAGGAATTCTCCGCGCCCGGCCCGTTCTGGGTCAGGTACACGCCGACCCGATCGCCCGAGTGCATCCGCGCGAACGCGTCGGCCATATGGATCGCCGTTCGCTCCTGACGCACGATGATGGTGCGGATATCGGCCTGCGCCGCCGCCTCGAAAATCGGGTTGACGGGATAGCCGACCACGAACTCGACCCCTTCCCGCTTCAGGATCTCGGCAATCGCGTTCGCGGTTCTCATTCCAGCTCTCCTTCCGCATCTCAGGGCCGGGTTGCATGCTCCCGACCGGCGAGCGTAGGGACGCTCGCGCCCAGCGTTGGCCAGCCTTCGCCCTATGGATCGGAGTGTACCGGCGGCTTGCGCTCGGCCCACGGTTGCGCCGCCTCAAGCTGCGCGCCCAAGCGGAACAGCGTCGCCTCGTCCGCGTAGGCCGCCACCAGCTGCGTGCCCACCGGCAGCCCCGATTCGCTCCAGTACAGCGGCACCGACGCGGCCGGATTCCCCGAAGCGTTGAACAGCGAGGTAAAACCGACCGTCCGCTGCACATCGACCCCCTGCGCCGCGAAATCGTCGCGATCCAGCGCCAACCGACCCAGCGGCAGCGGTGTAGTCGCCATGGTCGGCGTCAGCATCACGTCGTAACCCGGCCCGTCCACCCCCGCGAACCAGCGACCGACGTAGCGCCCGACGGCGTGCACCGCCCGCGACGCGGCGATGTACGCCGTCGCGCTCGGCATCTCGCCCGAGATCATCCGCCAGGTCAGCGGCTCCATATCCTCGGGATTCGCCGCCCGCCCCAATTCGGCCGCCCGCTGCTCGAACGCCAGCTTGGTCGACGGCCGAACGATGTCGAACAACGGATTGCGCACCGCCTCGGGGATCTCCAAAATCGCGTCCTCCACTTCGTGCCCCAGCGAGCGCAACAGGGCCGCCGAGTGCTCGGCCGCGGCGATGCACTCCGCGTCGATCTCGCACTCGTTGAACGGCTTCAGGATCATGCCGATCCGCAACCGGCCCGGATCGCGGCCCACCTCCTCCGACCACGGCCGTTGCGGCGGCGGCGCGTAGTAGGGCGCGCCGATATCGGGCCCCGCCGTCGCGTCCAGCAGTACGGCCGAATCGCGCACCGACCTCGAGACCGCGTGCACCGTCGACATGCCCGCCCAGCCCTCGCCCACGTCCGGCCCCGCCGGCGTCCGCGCCCGCGTCGGCTTGAGACCGAACAGGCTGTTGCAGGACGCCGGAATCCGGATCGAGCCGCCCCCGTCCGACGCGTTGGCAACCGGAATGATGCCGCTGGCGACCGCCGCCGCCGCACCGCCCGAGGAACCGCCCGCCGTGTGATCGAGATGCCACGGATTCCGCGTCCGCCCGTGCAGCTGCGACTCCGTCGTCGAGGTAATCCCCATCTCCGGCGAAGTGCTGCGACCGAAGATCGAAAGCCCCGCCGCCTTGTAACGAATCACCATCTCGGAATCGTGATCGGGGATCGTCTCGGCGAACATCTTCGAGCCGCTCGAGATCGGCTGACCGGCGTACAGCGTGCCCAGATCCTTGAGCAGAAACGGCACGCCCCGCAGCGGACCCTCGGGCAGGCCGCCCAGCGCCCGCTCCCTGGCATGGTCGTGCCACGGATAGACCACCGCGTTGATCTGCGGATTGACCCGCTCGGCTCGCTCGATCGCCTCCTCCAACAACTCGATCGGCGCCACCTCTCCGTCCGCCGCCATGCGCGCCAGATCAACGGCGTCGAAATCGGAATACCCCGCTATCGCCATCTGTCCGTCCTCTCCTGTTCCTCCTCCAACCCGACCAAGCCGAACTCGTCTAAGCTGCGCATATGCTACGCCCTGACGGCCGTTCGCCCAATCAGCTCCGCCCGCTCAGCCTGCAGCTCGACGTCCAACCGTACGCCGACGCCTCCTGCATCGTCAGGCTCGGCGATACCCACGTGCTCTGCGCCGTCACGATCGAGCAACGCGTCCCCGCCTGGATGCGCGGCGACGGTCGCGGCTGGTTGACGGCCGAATACAACATGCTCCCGGCCAGCACGAACACGCGCTCGGACCGCGAGCGCGTCCGCTCCGCCGGTCGAACTAGGGAAATCCAGCGCCTGATCGGCCGCAGCCTGCGCGCCGGCCTGAACCTCGACGCCCTGGGCGAGCGCACGCTCAACGTCGATTGCGATGTCATCAGCGCCGACGGCGGCACCCGCGTGGCCTCGATCATCGGCGCCTGGGTCGTCGTCGCCCGCGCCCTGGACGCGACCGGCCGCCACCCCTCGCCAATCCGCGACGGCGTCGCCGCCGTCAGCCTCGGCGTCCGCGACGGCGCCCTGCTGCTCGATCTGAACTACGCCGAAGATTCCAGCGTCGATGTCGATTGCAACATCGTCGCGCTCTCGAGCGGCGGACTGGTCGAGATCCAGGCCACGGCCGAGGGCGCCGCTTTCTCGCCCGATCAGCTCAACCGCATGCTCGCCGCCGCCCAGGAGGCGATGCCGGCCATCTTCGCCGCGCAGGACGACGCCCGCGCCGATGGTCGTCGAAATCGTCAGAAATAATCCGCGTACAGCCCCAGATGGCTGCCGCCCAACAGCAGCACGTGACCGGGGCCGTAGTCCTCATCCGACTGCTGGCCGGGAAAGTTGCTCAGCAGCCGAAATCCGCCCGGCGACGCCCCGACGCCATATTCGACCGCGTCCGCCCCGACCTGACCGACATCGCCCCACAGCGCCCGCTGCGAAACGCCGCTGCGCGGGACCGCCAACAGCGCCAGCCGGGGCAGCGTGCGCTGCGCGGACATAGCGCCCACCGATAGCGTCACCTGCCACAAATTCGAGCGACCCGCCTCCAGCACCGGCAGCGCGTTGTAGAACAGCGTCGATTCCGTCTCATGCGCCACCTCGCCGCCGCTGGCGATCACCGCCTCCAGCCACGGCTCCCCGGTCGGCGCGAATCGGGACCGATCCAGCTCCCGCGCCGCATGTACTTGCAGATGCGCGTGCGGTTGTGACTGCTCGCCCATGCCGCCGAAGTTGCAGAACACGCGAAACCCGCTCGGCGCCCGCTCGGCGTCCCGATCGCCCAGCCAGGCGACCCCCTGCTCGCCGTGATCGCGTGCCGTCGCGCCCACCTCGCCCAGATCCCGCCACAACTCATGCTGCTGCCCGTAGAACGGGACCGCCCGCTCCGAATGCCAGGCCGGAATCACCAACGAGGTCAGGTCGAAGAACAGAAACTGGTTCTCGAATACGTATACGTCCGGTCGAGCCTCCGACCACGCCGCCGACGGCTCGCCCCGACGCGAGTCGGTGAAACGACGCTCGCCGTCGCGAAAGAACAGCGCCGACTCCGCGCCCTCCGCAATCCCGCAAAACACGCAGAACGACGAGCCGCCCCGCTCAGCCGCATTGGACGCATTGGGCAAGTCGGACGCATCAAGCATGTCGGGCATGTCCGGCAAATCGGGCGCATCGGGCATGTCGGGCATAGCCGAAGCGTCGCATCAATCCCCAACCCGCGCAATCGTCCAAATACCAACCCGCGCCCCCATACTCCGATCCATCATGCCCGGCTTGCCGAGGGAATCCCGCCCGCCGGCCCGAACCGAAGGGACGCCCAACTGCGCGGGCGCGAGATCCCCGCGCGCGGGAATCCCGCTCCCGCGGTTGACTGGCCTGCCGACGCTATGCCGCCGCTGCGTCTCCGCTGTAGTGTCCGCAGACGGCGGAACCCGCAGCTGACGACCGCATGCGCCAGGAACGACAACAACGGCAACATGGCATCATCGGCAACCGTAGCCGGCAAAGCCAGATCTGACTACTCGCCACTCCTAATCGCGCCAAATCGGTAACAGCGTCTCCCGTTGTGCGGCATGCCGACGCCGAAACGCCGTCCTGGCCGCGTTTGCCGTCTCCGCCATACCTGCGAATTTCCTTCTCCATCAACGCGCTGCAAGACCAGTCCTGCAAGATCGTCGCATGATCTACTACCGCCCCATCCGTCGCCGAAACCCACTCAGGCAAGACCAACATCGCAGCCGCCTGCGCCAGCGGCTGCCCCGCCTGAGTCGATGCTAGCCTTGCGCCTGACCGAGCCATCGGGCTGCAAGACGCGCGGCGGGCGCGGAGTATTCGAGTGCCTAGACCAACCGGACTGAAGAGACTCCTCGCGCTCGTCGTCCTGCTCGCGATAGCCGCATCGGGCGCGTGGCTGACCTCTAACCGCGCATCGGCGCAGCCCTGCGTCGCCCTCCAGGTCGGCGAATTGATCAGCCTCTTCCAGACCGAGGATCGGCTCGAAGCGGGCGATTGCGTCCAGTCGCTCAATGGCCTTCGCCGCTTCGCCGACCTGTACGAATTCCGCCTCGCCCGGCAGCTCCAGGTGCGCATCTCGCTCGAGTCCGAGGACGTGAATCCGTTGCTGCTCCTGACGCAGGCGGACGGCGGGCGACGGATTGCGGAGGACGACGACGGCGGATCGGGTCTGAACGCCCGTATCGATCTGGAGCTGCCCGCGGGCGCGTATCGCTTGCGTGCGACCAAGGTCGATGCGGGGTCGGGCGCCTACCAGCTGCGGCTGGCCGTCTTTTCGCCCGAGCCGCCGAGCGCAACTGAGCCTGTCGATGCGCCCGCCCTACCCATGGAAGCGGGGCTCGCGCCGAGCGGCGCGAGCTTCACGCAGGTGAGCGCGGGCGACAGGCACACGTGCGGGCTGATGGAGGGCGGCGCGATCCGCTGTTGGGGGTATGACGAGTCTGGACAAGTCAGTGATACGCCGAGCGGTGCCAGCTTCAAACAGGTGAGCGCGAGCGGATATAACACATGCGGGTTGACGGAGGCCGGCGCGATCCGCTGCTGGGGGAATGACGAATATAGGCAAGTCAGCGATACGCCGAGCGGCGAGAGGTTCGCGCAGGTGAGCGCGGGCGGGTCTAACACATGCGGGTTGACGGAGGCCGGCGCGATCCGCTGCTGGGGCCTGGATTCTGACCGGTATGGACAAGTCAGCGATACGCCGAGCGGCGCGAGCTTCACGCAGGTGAGCGCGGGCGGGTTTCACACGTGCGGGTTGACGGAGGCCGGCGCGATCCGCTGCTGGGGGAATGACAAATATGGGCAAGTCAGCGATACGCCGAGCGGCGCGAGCTTCACGCAGGTGAGCGCGAGCGGGTTTCACACGTGCGGGTTGACGGAGGCCGGCGCGATCCGCTGCTGGGGGGATGACGAATATGGGCAAGTCAGCGATACGCCGGGCGGCGTGAGCTTCACGCAGGTGAGCGCGAGCGGGTTTCACACGTGCGGGTTGACGGAGGCCGGCGCGATCCGCTGCTGGGGGAATGACAAATATGGGCAAGTCAGCGATACGCCGAGCGGCGCGAGCTTCACGCAGGTGAGCGCGAGCGGGTTTCACACGTGCGGGTTGACGGAGGCCGGCGCGATCCGCTGCTGGGGGTATGACGGGCATGGGCGAGTGAGTGGTATGCAGATCGGCGCGAGCTTCAAGCAGGTGAGCGCGGGCTGGGCTCACACATGCGGGTTGACGGAGGGCGGTTTGATCCGCTGCTGGGGCTGGGGCTCTGACCGGTATGGACAAGTCAGCGATACGCCGATCGACGCCAGCTTCGAGCAGATCAGCGCGGGCGGGAGGCACACGTGCGGGTTGACGGAGGCCGGCGACGTGCGCTGCTGGGGAGCTGACGGGTATAAGGATAACGAGTACGAGGATCACGCGATTGTTGGTGAATTTATACGGGATGGGCGAGTCAGCGATACGCCGAGCGGCGCAAGGTTCAAACAGGTGAGCGCAGGCGGATTTCACACGTGCGGGTTAACGGAGGCCGGCGCGGTGATCTGCTGGGGGGCTGACGAGTCTGGGCAAGTCAGCGGCACGCCGAGCGACGCGAGGTTCGAGCAGATCAGCGCGGGCGAGAAGCACGCGTGCGGATTGACGGAGGCCGGCGCGGTGATCTGCTGGGGGGCTGACGAGTCTGGGCAAGTGAGCGGTACGCCGAGCGACGCAAGGTTCATGCAGATCAGCGCGGGCTGGCATCACACGTGCGGGTTGACGGGGTCTGGCGCGGCGCGTTGCTGGGGATGGAACCTGTTTGGGCAAGTGGGCGATACGCCGGGCGGCGCGAGATTCGAGCAGATCAGCGCGGGCAGGGAGCACACATGCGGGTTGACGGGGTCTGGCGCGGCGCGCTGCTGGGGGTGGGACGCGTATGGGCAAGTGAGCGATACGCCGGGCGGCGCGAGATTCGAGCAGATCAACGCGGGCGGGAGGCACACGTGCGGGTTGACGGAGGCCGGCGACGTGCGCTGCTGGGGAGATTCCACCATGTTGGTTCTCGGTAGCCAGAATGCCGTATCCGACCGCCCCATTCCGGATTCACGTCCTGACGTTGGCGAGGACGCCGAACGGTCAACGCGAAACGCCGCCATTGCGGTTCGCAAGCGCCCGCACGGACGCGTCGAGTTCGCCTTGGCTCTGCCCGACGGGCGCTATGTTCTGCCGCGCCAGCGCAGTTTGCCCGTTCCCTCCGCTGACCCGCAACGCTCGTCTAGTAGTTGGCCGAGCACGACGGAGGTCTGGTATCAGGGCGCCAAGGGTTGGATCGAGGCTCGTTGGCTGAGCCGTTCCGAGATCGCAGCCCGCTTCCGCGTCCCGGGTCGGAGCGATCCCATCTATCCAACGGAGCACAGATTCTCGATCGACTCCCTGAGCGGCGACTGGACGGCGAGCGGCAAGATCGAGATTCCGCGCTCCGAGGAGATGCCGTCCGACGATCTACGGCATTGCCGCACGGCGGGTCCGCTGGAGAACGGCGTCGCCTTTCCCGAGCGGCGGGTGCGGCTGGAGGCGGGGTCGGCCCATACGTTCCTGGTTTCGGGCCGCGGCCAGACGGGCGGCCCGATCACCTACCAGGTCTGCGCCGACAACTACGAGCTCAGCGCCGAAGCCCGCGACGCGGTGATCCGCACGGCGACTGGCGGTTGAGCCGACACAAGCGCGAGCGTAACCCCGAGTGGTTGAGGAACTACCCGCTGTACGCGCAGCTTCAGACCAATATCGAGCAGGCGAACGAGTCGGTGTCGGCCAGGCAGAAGCGCCTGTTCGCGCAGCTCGGGATTACCTCGGGCATCCTCGGTTACCAGCCGTAAGGTACCCCCCGCAGAGAGGGCGGATCGATGTACAGGCGAGCAACGACCACTCTGCCGGCATTTCGCCGCCTAGGGCTGCGAGCCTGATCCGTGATCGCGCTCGGCGCCGTGCTCCCGCATCCGCCCGTGCTCTTGCCCGAAATCGGCAACGGACGCGAGCGGCGGGCCCAGGCGACCCTGAACGCCTACCGAACCGTCGCCCGCCGATTGCGCCAGCGCGCCATCCGACGGCTGCTGATCATCTCCACCCACGGCATCGTCACCCTGCGCCGGTTTCACCTGCTGGACGCCGACGTCAACGGCGATCTGTCCCGCTTCGGCGCGCCCGAGACCCGCTTCCGACACAAGATCGACCGCGAACTGGGCAACGCGATCTTCCAGGCGGCGCAGTCGGCCGGTATCCCGCTCTCTCGCGCCGACCGATGGGAAACGTCGGATCATGCGATCGGCGTCCCGCTGACGCTGCTCGGCGACGCCGTGCCCGATCGGATCGGCGTCGTCAGCATCAGCTTTCGCCCGCCGCGCGACCACCTGCGCTTCGGTCGGACCATCGGCGAGGCGCTGGCGCGCTTCCCGCAACCGATGGCGGTCATCGCCTCGGGCGACGCCGCGCACACGCTCTCCGTTGCGTCCGCCTACGGACATCACCCTCGCGCCGCGGAGGTGCAACAGCAGTACGAGTCGGCGCTGCTCGACTGGTCCCCGCAGCGGCTCTGCGAGATCGACGAGGATCTCCGACGGGAAGTCGACGAGTCAGTGATCTCGCCCACGCTGATCCTGATGGGCGCAATGCAAGATCTGCCGGCGCGTCCGCATATGCTGGCCTCAGAGCATCCCTGGGGCGTCGGGTACGTCACGTCCCTGATCGAGGTCGACAAGGTTGACCAGGAATGACCTCCGGGAAGATCGCGTGGACGCCAGGAGCATCCAGGTCCTCGAGTTTGACAAGATCATCGACCGCCTCGCCGGTTTCTGCGGCAGCCCCGGCGGCCGCGCCCTGGCCCTGGCGCTGACCCCCAGCGGCGACGCCGACGAGGTCCGTCGCCGACTCGCCGCCACCGCCGAAGCGCGGCGACTGGCGACGCTCAAACCGCACTTCCACATGGGCCAGGCGCCCGATATCGACGCGAGCCTCGCCGCCGCCGCGCGCGCCGCGATCCTGCCGCCGCGCCAGATCCTCGAGATCGCCGTCCTCCTCCGCACCGCCCGGCATACGAAACGCCAGATCGCCCCGCTCGCTCGGGAGCTCCCGCAGCTCGCCAGGCTGGCCCAGCGCATCGCCGACGCATCGCCGCTGATCGACCAGATCGAAGCGACGCTCGATGAGCGCGGCGAGCTGCCCGATCAAGCCTCGCCAGCGCTGGCCGACATTCGCGCCCGCGCCCGCGCCCTGCAGGAACGCTTGGAACGTCAGCTCGAACGCGCCCTGCGGCAGGCCGTGTCCGATGGCGTCGCCCAGGAATCGTTGATCACCGAACGCGACGGACGCTACGTGATTCCGATCAAGGCCGAACAGCGCGCCGCGCTGCCCAGTGTGGTCCACGATGTTTCCGCCTCGGGCGCCACCCTGTTCGTCGAGCCCCTGGCGGTGGTCGAGCTCGGCAATCGCCTGCGCGAGGCGCGACGCGAGGAAGAGCGCGAAATCGAACGCATCCTGCGCGCCCTCTGTCGCTCGATCGGCGACGAGTCGGGCCCGATCCGCGCCGCCGTCCGCTGCCTGGCGGCCCTCGATCTGGCCCAGGCCAAGGCCCGACTCGGGTCCGAGCTGGACGCCCCGCTGCCCGCAGCGGACGGCCAGATCAACTGGCTCTCCTCAGAGTCCTCGGAGCTGATCCTCCACGCCGCCCGGCATCCGCTGCTGACCGGTGAGGTCGTGCCGATCTCGGCCACGCTCAACGCCAAGGCCCGCTGCGTGCTGATCACCGGCCCCAACACCGGCGGCAAAACCGTCGCGCTCAAAACCGTCGGACTGCTCTGTCTGATGGCGCAGAGCGGATTGCCGATCCCGGCCGAGCTCGGCACCCGCCTGCCCGTCCTCGAAGATATCTTCGCCGACATCGGCGACGAACAGTCGATCGAGCAATCGCTCTCCACTTTCTCCGCCCATATGACGAACATGGTGCGAATCATCGACGCGGCCGGCCCGCGCACGCTGGTCCTGCTCGACGAGCTGGGCGCCGGTACCGATCCGGCCGAAGGCGCGGCGCTGGCCCGCTCGCTGCTGCAGGAATTCCTGCAACTCGACTGCCTGCTCGTCGCCACCACCCACCACGGCGAGTTGAAGCTCTTCGCCCACGCCGCCGATGGCCTCGTCAACGCCTCGGCCGAGTTCGACGCCGACACGCTGCGACCGACCTACCGAATCATCATGGGCGCGCCCGGTCGCTCCAACGCGCTCGCCATCGCCCAACGACTGGGCATGCCGCAGCGCGTGATAGATCGCGCCCGCGCGAGCGCGCCGGCCGAGACCGCGACGCTCGATCACCTGCTGGGCGAACTCCAGCGCGAACGGGAGACGATCGCCGGCCACGCCCGCGCCGAACGCCTCGCCCGCGACGAAGCCGAAGCGATCCGCGCCGACTTGGCTCAACGCCGCGATGCCATCGAGGCCGAACGCGACGCCCTGATGGCCCGAACCGAGCGCGCCATGGAAGATGAGCTGGCTCAGTTCCGTCGCTCCTTCCGAGCCTCGCTCAAGGAGCTGGAGCGTCAGCGCAACGAGCATCGCGCTACGGAGATCGCCGAACAACAAGCGACGCAACACGCCGAACAGGGCCGCGAACGACTCCAGCAAGTGCGCCGCGAACGCGCCAGACAGCGCCGCCGTCGGTCGGCGCGCGCGCTCGATGAGCGCAGGTTCGATCCCGCCAACCTCGACATCGGCGACTTCATCTATCTGCGCGGTATCCAGGAACCGGGCGAAGTGCTGACCGCGGTCGAACGCGGCGCGATCGATGTGCGGCTCGGGGCGCTGCGCACCCGAGTCCGCCTGGAACAGATCGAGCGATTGGCGCCCGCCGACCGCGACGGTGCAACCGACCACGCGCGCCCGCTGCGCGGCATGGGCGTCACGCTCGGCAATATGCCCAAGCCGCCCCCCGATCCGGGTTCCAGGATCGATCTGCGCGGTCAGGCAACCGACGACGCGCTACCGGTGGTCGACTCGTTCATGGACCTCGCCTACCGCGCCGGGCAGACTCGGCTCGAGCTGGTGCACGGTAAGGGCACGGGCGCCTTGCGACGCGCCGTGCGCGAGCTGCTGCGCGGGCATCCGCTGGTTACCAGCTTCGAGAGCGCCGAGCCCAAGCAGGGCGGCGACGGCGTCACCATCGTGACTCTGGTCGGATAGTCGAGTCGAGCATCATCCACTATGTTGCGACGCATCGCCGAGGCCATCGACCGTCGCCCCAACACCGCCCGCCTGCGTCGCAGCCTGCTCCAGCTCGCCGCCGACGATTTCGCCGCACAGCTGCCGCGACGCACCGGACGAACCGGCGCCTGGGGCGTTAGCGGCTGGGATGTCTGCAACCTGGCCCATCCCGCGTTCTGGAGCATGGCGCTGCTCAGCCAGCGGCGAACGCGCTTCGCGATGACCTTGCTCAGCCAAATCCACGCCGACCGCGCCGCCGTGCAGCCCTACGTGCAGGAGAAGCGCGCGACCGAACAGGTGCTAGACGGGCTCGGCGGCATCGACCCCGACTCGCTGGTCGGGTTCGTCGACGCTGCCGTGATGCTGTTCCAGCCGCCCGGGACCAGCGGCGCGCCGCTGGTCCCCGCCGATCAGGCGACCGAGATCCTGCGCCTGGCGCTCCTGCGCGGTGCCATGGTCGGCGAACTCCGACCCAACGAGGTGCGCGAAGCATGGGCAGTCGCGTACCCGGACCAGGTACAGCAGCATGGCGCCGAGCTCGCCTGGAAGAAGGCGCAGGGTCGCGCCGAGATGCTGCTCGAGGGCTGGGCGCAGTCGCGTCGCGCCCGCGGACGACGCATCGTCTGAGCAATTCGGGCGGGAATGGAGGCCTCCGCTGATCAAGCCCGCGCGACGAATGGGGGAATGGCGTAGCGCTTGCCGTTACCCTCAGACGCATGCCGATGCCGCAGACGAGGGTGACGGGCGCGGGTATGCGAGGGCTGTTCGACGACGCGCCGCTCGTCGACCTATCCGCGCCGCTGGCGACGCGGATGCGTCCGCGCTCGTTGGATGAGGTCGTCGGACAGTCGGCTCTGGTCGGGCCCGACGCGCCCCTGCGTCGCGCCATCGACTCCGGCTCGCCGCCGTCCTGCATCCTCTGGGGACCGCCGGGCTGCGGCAAGACCACGATCGCCCGCGCCATCGCGGGTACGACCCAGTCCAGCTTCGCCACCCTCTCCGCGGTCTCCAGCGGCGTCGCCGACCTGCGCAAGGTCATCGCCACGGCCCAGGCCGCCCGGCGCGACGGGCTGGCGCGCAGCATCCTGTTTATCGATGAAATCCACCGCTTCAACAAGGCCCAGCAGGATGCCGTCCTGCACGCCGTCGAGGACGGCGCGATCACGCTGATCGGGGCGACGACCGAGAATCCGTCCTTCGAGGTGGTGGTACCGCTGCTCAGCCGCGCGCGCGTGTTCAAACTCGATCCGCTCGAACAGGACGAGATCAAGGCGCTGCTCATCCGCGCCTTGAACGACGCCGAGCGCGGGCTCGCGCCGAATCCGCCGCCGGTCGAGCCAGAAGCGCTCGACGCCCTGGCGCGCGTTGCCGCCGGCGACGCCCGGGTGGCGCTCAACGCCCTGGAAGCCGCCGTCCGCGACGCCGAGATCGACGGGAGCGCGGTGACCGTCGACACGGTCTCGGCCGTCGCCCAACGAGCCCTGCCCTACGACAAAGGCGGCGATGCCCACTACGACACAATTTCGGCCTTCATCAAATCGGTGCGCGGTTCGGATCCCGACGCGGCTGTGTACTGGCTGGCGCGGATGCTGGAAGCGGGCGAAGATCCGATGTTCGCGGCTCGGCGCATCGTCATCCTGGCCGCCGAAGACGTCGGGCTGGCGGACCCCCAGGCGCTGCCGCTCGCCGTCGCGGCGCAGCAGGCGACGCATCTGATCGGCATGCCCGAATGCGCCCTGGCCTTGGCCCAGGCCACCATCTACCTGGCGCGAGCGCCCAAAAGCAACTCCGCCATGCGCGCCTACAACGCCGCCCGCGACGCGGTCCACACGCGCGGCGCCCTGTCCGTGCCGCTACATCTGCGCAACGCCGTCACCGGACTGATGGCCGCGCAGGGCTACGCCCGCGGCTACCAGTACGCGCACGACTACGAAGACGGCCTCGCCCCGCAGCAGCAACATCTGCCAGAGGAACTGCGCGACGCGGTCTTCTACGAGCCGAACGAGCGGGACGTCGCGCCGTGAAGCCGCGCCTGCGCTTCACGGGCCTCCCGCCCGAGGCGATCGGCGCGATCGCCGACCTCTTCGCAACAGAGCCGCAGCGCCAGCTGTTCGAGTTGCCCAACGACCGCGAGGGCGTCTGGCAGCTGCAACATCGCTCCGAGAGCGGCAACATCCGCCTCCTGCTCTGGCCGGCGATCGACCGTATCGATGTCGCCGTCGGCCCGCATATGTGGGTGGTCAAGGGCGTGCGCGAGGTCGAGCTGATCGAGGATCTGGAGCTGATCGCGCGTTTCGGCCCCGGGCCCGTGCCATGCGGCGTGCTGACCGTGGCGCTCAACGGCCGCATCGTGCTGACTACGCCGGGCGACGCGTCCGATGACGCGCAACATCATGCGTCAGCGGACGCGCAACACTATGCGTCCGATGACGCGCAGGATGAAGACTCGAACGAGGCGGACGAGGCAATGCATGACGCATAGCGCCGCGGCGCGCCGTGTCATCCGTCCGGATGCGGAATCGGCAGGCCGCGCAGACGCGCAAGATCGTCGAGGAAACGCCCCAGCATCGTGGCCGTCGCTCCGAAGATGCAGTGACCATCAAACCAGTATTCGCGCATCTGCAAGACCCGCCCGTCGCGTTCGCGTCGCTCGAACGCGATGTTGACCGGATCGAGCAGGTGCGACAGCCTCGGCGTGATGATCTCGCCCACCTCGATCGTCAGCGGTCGAAAGGGATACGGCGCCCGATCGACCAGCCCCACGTAGGGCGTGACGTGGAAATCGGACGTCGTCCGGTAGTGGGATTGCTCCCCCAGCACATCGACGTGCTCGGCCCGAATCCCCACCTCTTCGTCGGCCTCGCGCAACGCCGCCGCCATGGGATGCTCGTCGGCGGAGTCGAGCGCCCCGCCTGGAAACGAAACCTCGCCCTTGTGGTGCTCGACCTGATCCGAACGCACGGTCAACACCACCGCCGGATCGTCGTACGGCAACAGGGCGATCAGCACCGCCGCGCGCCAACGACCGATCTCCGCGGGCAGGCTCTGAATATCGTGGCTCGCGACAGACTCGCGAACCTGCCGAATCGCCTCCGCCTCATGCTCGCGGTCGACGTAGTCGGTCATCAGCCCCCCATCAGTCTCAGTCGCAACGCCCGTTACCTGCTCCGCACGATAGCCGCATCGCATGTCGCGTCCCGCCTGACCCAGGCGAACAATCGCGCCGTCGCCAGCGGGTCCCCTGCCTGAGTCGATGCTAGTCTCGCGCTTGGCTGAGCCGTTGGGCTGCACAACGCGCAGCATGTGGGGAGCGTTCGAGTGCGTAGACCAACCAGGCAAGGAAAGCTGCTCGCGCTCGTCGCCCTGCTCGCGTCGAGCCTATGGTTGACTCAGGGCTGCGCATCGGCGCAGGCCTGCGCCGCCGTCCAAATCGGCGAGTTGGTCAGTCTCTATCAGGCTGAGGGACGGCTCGAAAAGGGCGATTGCGTCCAGCCGCTCAACGGCGACCGCCGCTTCGCCGACCTGTACGAATTCCGCCTCGCCCGGCAGCTCCAAGTGCGCATCTCGCTCGAATCCGAGGTCGTGAATCCGTTTCTGCTCCTGACGCAGGCGGATGGCGGGCGCTGGATTGCGGAGGATGACGACGGCGGATCGGGCCTGAACGCCCGTATCGATCTGGAGCTGCCCGCGGGCGAATATCGCTTGCGCGCCACCAAGGTCGATGCGGGGTCAGGTACCTACCAGCTGCGGCTGGCCGTCTTTTCGCCCGATCCGCCGAGCGCGACCGAGCCTGTCGATGCGCCCGCCCAACCCGCGGAAGACGGACTCGCGCCGCTCGACGCGAGCTTCACGCAGCTGAGCGCCGGCGGGTGGCACACCTGCGGATTGACGAAGGCCGGCGAAGCGCGCTGTTGGGGGAATGACGAGAATGGGCAAGCGAGCGATGCGCCGCGCGACGCGAGGTTTATGCAGATCAGCGCGGGCGAGAGGCACACGTGCGGGTTGACCGAGGCCGGCGAAGCGCGTTGCTGGGGGTCCGACAGGCGTGGGCAAGTCAGCGATACGCCGAGCGACGCGAACTTCATGCAGATCAGCGCGGGCGGGTATCACACCTGCGGGGTAACGGAGGCCGGCGAGGCGCGCTGCTGGGGATATGACAGGTCTGAGCAAGTCAGCGATACGCCGAGCGACGCGAACTTCACGCAGGTGAGCGCGGGTAGGTTTCACACGTGCGGATTGACGGAGGACGGCGCGATCCGCTGCTGGGGAACTGACGGGTACGAGGGTATTGGTTATTTTATACGGGATGGGCGAGTGAGCGATACGCCGAGCGACGCGAACTTCACGCAGATCAGCGTGGGCAGGTCTCACACGTGCGGGTTGACGGAGGCCGGCGAGGCGCGCTGCTGGGGATATGACGGATCTGGGCAAGTCAGCGATACGCCGAGCGACGCGAGCTTCGAGCAGATCAGCGCGGGCGGGTATCACACGTGCGGATTAACGGAGGCCGGCGAGGCGCGCTGCTGGGGATATGACCGGACTGGGCAGGTCAGCGATACGCCGAGCGGCGGGTGGTTCGCGCAGGTGAGCGCCGGCGGGTCTCACACATGCGGGTTGACGGAAGCCGGTGAGGCGCGCTGCTGGGGGAGCGGCTGGAGTGATCAGACTGACCCGCCGGCCGGGTCGTTCATTCAGGTGAGCGTGGGCGGGCATCACACGTGCGGGTTGACGGAGGCCGGCGCAGCGCGCTGCTGGGGATATGACGGATCTGGGCAAGTCAGCGATACGCCGAGCGATGCGTGGTTCAAACAGGTAAGCGCAGGCTACAGTTACGCGTGCGGGTTGACGGACGGCGGTTCGATCCGCTGCTGGGGGAATGACGAGTTTGGGCAAGTCAGCGATACGCCGAGCGGCGCAAGCTTCATGCAGGTGAGCGCCGGCGGGTTTTACGCGTGCGGGTTGACGGAGGCCGGCGCGGCGCGCTGCTGGGGGGATGACCGGCGTCGGCAAGTCAGCGATACGCCGAGCGACGCGAGCTTCAAACAGATCAGCACGGGCTACAGTCACGCGTGCGGGTTGACGGACGGCGGTTCGATCCGCTGCTGGGGGAATGACGAGTTTGGGCAAGTCAGCGATGCGCCGATCGGCGCGCGGTTCACGCAGATCAGCGCCGGCGGGTCTCACACATGCGGGTTGACGGACGGCAGCGAGATGCGCTGCTGGGGGAACGGCTGGAGTGGTCAGACTGACCCGCCGAGCGGCGAGCGGTTCACACAGCTGAGCGTGGGCTTGGAACATACGTGCGGAGTAACCGAGGGCGGCGCGATCCGCTGCTGGACCAATGGCGTGCCCCCTCCGGTCGGTGTGACGCCAGCGCGTCGTAGCCAGACCCAACACCCATAGCCTCCACCGCCAGCGCGGATGCCGAGGACCCGCGCGAAACCGCGAATCTGATTACGTTCGGAATAACACCCATCAGATTGTTGCTAGTGCGACCGCAAGCTCGGGCTGTTGCGACGCTCGGTCGCGCGCGAGTCAAGCATCATCTCGGACTCCGGCCGGGAAGTCAGCTGACCGGCACGGAGCCTTCCCGACCCGCCTCCGATAGCGCCGCACTTGATCCCGCGACCGCGACCGACTCGTCCCGGACGGGATAAAACTGAGCGCACCAGGCCCGGTAAGCCATGATCTTGCCGTCCGAACGGCACAGACGCGGTCGCGCCAAATAGCGCTTGCGACTCCAGATCGCCACATCGTCGTTCACGTCCTGCCGCTGCTGACTCGCGACCAGCCAGTTCAGCAACGGCAAACGCAGACGCCTGGGCAGAAATTGCAGGCCGACGACGCGACGCTCGGGCGCCGCCGCGTCCCGCACCTGCGAGACCAGGGTAAAATCGATCCGCTCGCCATCCACCGGTGTGGCCAGCGCCCACAGCCGACCCTCAATCCCCATAACCCGCTCCCGGTATTCGACCAGCGAATAGCCGAGCCCGACGGCGATCGCCCGAGCCGAAACCTCGAACACGGGCCTGAACCATCGCGTCAACCGCGAGCGACGCCTGAAGTTGAATCGCGCCTCCAGACGCGGGCCGTCCATGCTCGCCGCTTCAACCGCTTCGACGTCGCGGTAGCCGTGCACGTAGCGCAGATGCGCCAGATCGACCGCGTTCTCGGTCGTGTCCTGCGGATGCCCCCGAAACCGCATCCGCCAGATGCGGGCGCCGCTCCAGCCGCTCTGATCGGGCTCGCCCTCCGGCAGTCGCCATTGCGGCTCGCGACCGCCCATCCCGCTCCAGGCGAACACCAGACCATTGATCTCCCGCGTCTCGAATACGCGCAGCCTCGCCGACCGCGGCGGCGCGGCGAAGGGCGTCCGCGTGCATTGGCCCTCCGCGTCGAACTCGAAGCCGTGGAACGGACAGACCAACCGCCCCTCGCGCACCCGTCCGCCAGCCTCAGGGCCCAGCGAAGAGCCGAGGTGCGGACACCAGGACTCCGCCGCGCTGACCTGCCCCCGATCGTTGCGCCAGACGACGATCTCCGCCCCCATCCACCGCTTCTGGATCAGCCCCGCCCGCTCGAGCTCATCGCGGCTGGCCACGAAATACCAACCCTCAGGGAATGGCGGCGGCGACGCAACAACCTCCGAGACCGGTTGAGACGCCACCAGATGAGACGCGACCATGTCCGTGCCGCCTGTCCGCGATCTCCGCCGCCAGCGGATGATTGCGATTCACCGGGGTTCGCGCCCAATGTATCCTGTATATGCTGCGCATGTATGCGCATTTACGAGGATACAGCGCGACGGATAGCGAGCTGCAGCCGCGAGCCGCAGCGCCTTGGCGCTCGCCTCTCGAAGCCGCGGCCGAAGGAGGAGCGATGACGCTGGCGGCCCCGCCGGACCTGGCCAAGCACCTCAGCCTGCCCGAGGAACTCATCCTGACCCTGCTCAACGAAGAGAGCGGCTTCTTCCATCAGGTGCCCGGCTGGAACCTGAACTGCGCCGTCGCCGGCGCCGTGCTCGCCGAACTGTCCCTGCTCGGTCGCATCGATACCGATATGCAGTCGCTGATCCTGCTGGATCAGACCCAAACCGGCGATCCGCTCCAGGATCAGGCCTTGCGCGAGATCGCCGAAGAGAGCGAGCAACGCGACGCCCGCTATTGGGTCGAGCGCCTGGCCCCGCTGGCCGAAGCCGTCATCGCCTCGACCCTCGATCGCCTGGTCGAGCGCGGCATCCTCGAACACCATCCCGGCGAGTTCTGGACGCTGGGCAAGTTCTATCGCGAGGCCGCCCACGCGCCCGCCGACCCGCAAGGAACCGCGCCTGAGTTCGTCAAGGCGCGCCTGAGCCGCATCCTCTACGCCGGCGAGATCCCCGATCCGCGCGATGTGATCGTGATCGCGCTGGTCAACGCCTGCAATGTCTTTCGCTACATGTTCCAGCTCGACGAGCAAACCGAGCAACGCATCCGACAGATCTGCCGCATGGACCTGATCGGACACGCAATCGGTGAGGCCGTCAGCGAGAGCATCGCCGCGCCAATCCTGCGCCGCGCCCCGCTGACCAAGCCGATCCCCGCCGTCTCCCTGCGCGACCTGCTCCTCAACGCCCATCTGCGCGCCGGCAGGCTGCCCGCCTTCTTCGCCGAAATGGCCCGCAAGTACGGCCCGGTCTACGAGATGCGACCCCCATTCAAGCAACCGCTGATCATCCTCGCCGGTCTGGCCGCCAACCAGTGGGCCCACCGACAGGGACGGCTCTACCTCAGATCGCAGGACTACTTTCAGATCGTCAACGAGGTCTACGGTTCCGCTCGTTCCATCCACTCCATGGACGGCGCCGACCATTTCCGCTACCGCAAGGCGATGCAGCCGGTCTACTCGCGCGAGACGCTGGTCGCTCGCCTGGACGAAACCTTCGACAATGCCCGACGGCATATGTCGGGCTGGCAGGTCGGCGATGTGATGCCCGTGCAACGAATGCTGCGACCGCTGTTGAACGCGCAAATGTCCCCGCTGCTGACCAGCACCGATACCCAGGACGTGATCGACGACGTGCTGCAATACAAAATGCGCGTGCTCAATGTCGGCCTGGCCAAAATCCTGCCCCGCTTCATGCTCCGTACCCCCGCGACGCGCCGACGAGCCCGCCGGGTCGAGGAGTTGACCAACCGCATTCTGCGCGCCCATACGCCGGCTCAACGCAAGGGACAGCCGCCCGACGTGGTCGACGGGTACCTGAACCTGCACGCCTCCGACCCGCAGTTCTTGCCCGAAACGGACCTGGGCGTGCCGATGGGCACCTCCTTGATGGCCAGCATGTACCTCGGCGATCAGCTCGGCTTCGCCCTCTATGCCCTGCTGCGGCATCCCGACCTCTACCAACGGGTGCGCGACGAGGCCGATGCCCTGTTCGCCGACGGCGACCCCGGCCAGGCCGATTTCAGTCTCGAAAACATCGACGTCAGCCACCGCGTGCTGATGGAAAGCCTGCGCCTGACCCCGATCGTCCCCATGGCCATGCGCACCGTGATGAACACCTGCGTCGTCGAGGGCCACGAGCTGCCCGTCGGTACCTCGGTATACATCGCCAATACCGCCACCCATTACATGGCCGACCACTTCCCCGATCCGCTGACGTTCGACATCGACCGCTATGCTCCGCCGCGCAACGAGCACGTGGGCGAAGCCTACTCGCCCTACGGGCTGGGTACCCACGCTTGCCTCGGCTTCCGCTGGTCCGAGCTCATCCTCGTCGTCAACCTGCTAATGCTGGCGCATCACTTCGATATCGAATTCGCCCGCCCCTACAAAGCACTGCCGATGGACCCCTTCCCATCCCAGTCCCCAGGCAACAAACTCAAGTTCCGCATCGCCGGCCGACGACGACCGATCCCATCCTGAGACGGCCGATCCGGAATCGGTGCGGCATCGCGCAGCTCCGACAGGTCCGCGAACAGCGCCAACGCCGACATCGACGATCCCGTCTCCAGGAAGCGACCATGCAGTGAAGACCGGCTGAGTGACGGACGCGATGCCAGCTGCTGCCCGCAGCCGGATTTGCCGGGCGCGGTCGCCTCGACCCGTCTGGCGCGGATCGGCGTCTTCCGGCCGCTGAGCAACGCTATTCGTCATCCTGGCCGAACGTCGGAACCAACCAACTGATACCGTCCTCAGTCCATCCGACGAAAGGTATCCCCCACGAGCTCTCGACATAGGCCAGCACATTGCCGTCGAGATCGACGACCACCAACGCGTGATCGTTCTTGTACGCCAGCTTGCTACTGTCGGGAGGCCACCACGGACCGGATGCGTCCGCAACATCGATCGTCTGGCGACGCCCGCCGCTGGATACCAGTTCGATCCCGCCGCTCGTGATGCTCGCCGTCCACTCCCCATTCGGGGATAGCGACTCTTCCTGCGCCCAGTCGAGCGGCATCTCCGATTGCTCGACCAGCCGCATCATTTCCACCTCGCCGCTCCCGTCGGCGCTGATTTGGTATAAGACATGTATGTCCCTCCCTTGCTTTTCAGTAACCGCAACCCAACGCCCGGATGGCGACTCGCTCAGCCGATAGCGCAAGCCGCGATCCGCCAACATCGCCAACCCATCGCGGCGCACTTCGCCATCAACCACCTCGAACGCGCCCGCGCGATGCGGATAGCCATGGCTGCGGTAGTACCATGTCAGCGCGGAAGGTAAGAGCAATAGTCGATCGGGTCTGGCCTGCTCCGGATCGACGATTCGGGCCAAGCGCGGATGTTCGCTCGAGTTCAGCCTGCTAGCCCCGACAGCGGCGAGCGAGTAGCTCTCGCCGCTGCTCGGATCGCCCGCGACAACGTGCTTGCCATCCAGTCCGTACTGGATCATAAGCAGCATTTCATCGCCCGCGAGCCAGCCAATCGGATGGCCGGTCCACTCGGCGGTCAGCTCGCCCGTCTGGTCATACGTGCGAATGAACGACGGCTCCAAATCCGTGCCGATCGCTTCGAACGCAGTTGACGGGCGAGGCGGTTGATGCGTCTCCACGACCGCCAAGAACGCGAACACGCTCAGACCCGCCAGCAAGAGAGACATGCCGCCCCCTCCCCAAGGCTCACGCGTAGAACAGCGCCAGCGCGCGCGTGTCTGCGCATATGGGCATATAGTCCGTTCGGAAAACGCTAGGCCGGTCGCCGCCTGACGCGGATCGGCGTCTTCCGGCCGCCTGGCAGCCCTAATTGTCATTCTGGCCGAGCGATGAAGCGAACCAGCTGATCCCGCCCTCGGTCCACTCGAAGAATCTCGGCCTCCCCCACGAGCTCTCGACATAGGCCAGCACATTGCCGTCGAGATCGACGACCACCAACGCGTGATCGTTCTTGTACGCCAGTTTGCTACTGTCGGGAGACCACCACGGACCGGATGCGCCCGCAACATCGATCGTCTGGCGACGCCCGCTGCTGGATACCAGTTCGATCCCGCTGCTCGTGATGCTCGCCGTCCATTCCCCATTCGGGGAGACCGACTCTTCCTCCGGCCAGTCGAGCGGCATCTCCGATACCTCGACCAGCCGCATCATCTCCACCTCGCCGCGGCCGTCGGCGCTGATTTGGTATAGTACCTGTGTTCCTCCCCCTTGCCTTTCAGTAACCGCAACCCAACGCCCGGATGGCGACTCGCTCAGCCGATAGCGCAAGCCGCGATCCGCCAACATCGCCAACCCATCGCGGCGCACTTCGCCATCAACCACCTCGAACGCGCCCGCGCGATGCGGATAGCCATGGCTGCGATAATACCATGTCAGCGCGGAAGGTAAGAGCAATAGTCGATCGGGTCTGACCTGCTCCGGATCGACGATTCGGGCCAAGCGCGGATGTTCGCTCGAGTTCAGCCTGCTAGCCCCGACAGCGGCGAGCGAGTAGCTCTCGCCGCTGCTCGGATCGCCCGCGACAACGTGCTTGCCATCCAGTCCGTACTGGATCATAAGCAGCATTTCATCGCCCGCGAGCCAGCCAATCGGATGGCCGGTCCACTCGGCGGTCAGCTCGCCCGTCTGGTCGTACGTGCGAATGAACGACGGCTCCAAATCCGTGCCGATCGCTTCGAACGCAGTTGACGGGCGAGGCGGTTGATGCGTCTCCACGACCGCCAAGAACGCGAACACGCTCAGACCCGCCAGCAAGAGAAACATGCCGCCCCCTCCCAAGGCTCACGCGTAGAACGGCGCCAGCGCGAACGCGTGTCTGCGCATATAGGCATATAGCCCGTTCGGAAAACGCCATCCGCGTCGGGCGCGGTCGCCCCGACCCGCCCGGCGCGGATCGGCGTCTTCCGGCCGCCTGGCAGCCCTAATTGTCATTCTGGCCGAGCGATGAAGCGAACCAGCTGATCCCGCCCTCGGTCCACTCGAAGAATCTTGGCCTCCCCCACGGGCTCTCGACATAGGCCAGCACATTGCCGTCGAGATCGACGACCATCAACGTTCGGTCGCTCTCAAACGCCAGTTTGCTACTGTCGGGAGACCACCACGGACCGAATGCGCCCGCAACATCGATCGTCCGGCGACGCCCGCCGCTGGATACCAGTTCGATCCCGCTGCTGGTGATGCTCGCCGTCCACTCCCCATTCGGGGATAGCGACTCTTCCTGCGGCCAGTCGAGCGGCATCTCCGATACCTCGACCAGCCGCATCATCTCCACCTCGCCGCGGCCGTCGGCGCTGATTTGGTATAGTACCTGTGTTCCTCCCCCTTGCCTTTCAGTAACCGCAACCCAACGCCCGGATGGCGACTCGCTCAGCCGATAGCGCAAGCCGCGACCCGCCAACCACGTCAGCCCATCGCGGCGCACCTCGCCATCAACCACCTCGCCATCAACCACCTCGAACGCGCCTGCGCGATGCGGGTAGCCATGGCTGCGGTAGGACCATACCAATGCGGAAGGTAAGAGTAATAGTCGATCAGGTCTGACCTGCTCCGGATCGACGATTCGGGCCAAGCGCGGATGTTCGCTCGAGTTCAGCCTGCTAGCCCCGACAGCGGCGAGCGAGTAGCTGTCGCCGCTGCTCGGATCGCCCGCGACAACGTGCTTGCCATCCAGTCCGTACTGGATCATAAGCAACAGCTCATCGCCCGCGAGCCAGCCAATCGGATGGCCGGTCCACTCGGCGGTCAGCTCGCCCGTCTGGTCGTGCGTGCGAATGAACGATGGAAACGAATGTGTGCCGATCGCTTCGAACGCAGTTGACGGGCGAGGCGGTTGATGCGTCTCCACGACCGCCAAGAACGCGAACACGCTCAAACCCGCCAGCAAGAGAGACATGCCGCCTCCTCAAGGACTCACGCGTAGAACAGCGCCATCGCGAACGCGTGTCCGCACAATCAACCCGGCAACGGACCAACCTTGGGTATCTCGCCCGCAACGCCCGCGTGGACTCGAAACGCCATGATCAACTCCGTTCGTTGGT
The DNA here is from genome assembly GCA_965116225.1 of Dehalococcoidia bacterium. Taxonomy (GTDB): domain Bacteria; phylum Chloroflexota; class Dehalococcoidia; order Bin125; family Bin125; genus Bin125. The sequence goes on from OZ220495.1 coordinate 127,733, forward strand.
CGTCCCGCGGATCTGCCTTACATGCTACTCGGAAAACGCCATACCGGGTGCCGCCCGCCCAGCCTGCGCGATCCCAACCCGAAGGCGACCGACCAATCGCACCCGTCATGCCCCGGCCGGATCCGTCATTCCCGCGCTCTGCGTGGGGAAACCGGTTCCGCTTGACGGGGTTGCCGAGCCGTAATAACCCGCCCTCACTGCCGGGCGGGCGCCTGCGGCAGGTGCGCGCAGGAGGCGAGCACTGCCAACGCTGACATCGGCTATCCTATCTCCGGGATAGGTATGGACATATGGGATGGCGCTCATCAAACGGTTATTGATCGTCTGCAACAGGAAGGGCTTATCGGTCCGCAAGGCCAAAGCGAGCGCCTACAGATCTTTGGGCAGATCTACTACAGCACAGCCCCGCCGCTGCGCTCCGATGACGGCGAGACCGCCGCGCCAATCCTCAAGACCAAACAGAAGATCGCCGAGCCGCCCGGCCCCAAGATGACCAGAGCCGAGATGTTCGCATTCCTGATCGAGCAGAGCGGCGCAGTTTGTCAGGGTTGCAACCGTGAGTTCGACGATCGGTTGTACCTCGAACTGGATCACAATACTCCCAGATCCGACGGAGGCCTTAATCACATTAGCAATCGACTCCTCCTCTGCGGTCCCTGTAACCGCATCAAATCAAATACGTTGACGCTGAGCGGCCTTCGCAGGGAAAACGCCAAGCGTAAGCGAATGGCCGGGAATGGATAGCGATGCTGGATAAATTGGCTGCGGAGTCATTGGGCGAGACCATCTGGCAGTTCGCTCACAAAGAGCGAGTCTTGCGCGCGAAATCGAGAGGGGTTACGAAAAGCGAGTTGGGTGATCAATGGCCGCTTACCATTGACGCCGTCGAGATCTGCAATAATGGTGTGTCCATCTTTCTGAGAGCCAACGGTAAGCTGTATCCAGTGAATGGCGTAGGGCGAAAGTCTCTCCTGGCTTCAGGCGAAGACGTTGGCGACATCCACGAGATATGGCGCGGTGATCCCAATCTGCCCGGTAGCAAAATGAACATCGCGCCGTTAATTTCGCTTGGCAACGAATTGAAGAATACAGGCTCGCATGGCAACACCGCCGGCGCGCGACTACGATTAAGACAGGCAGCTGCGCTAAATCTGTTATTACGCCCAATACTACTAGCCGCAAACGTCATGACCGCTATTCTGCTTCTGGTGTCCAGAGCCATCAAGACGCCCGGTGGCAATATCGTCAAGGTCGCGTTGGTACTCCTTGTGCTTGCGATCACCTGGCTGACAGCCGGTATTATGATTAAGGAATGGTGTGAAGCGATAGCGGGTTTCTGGCGGCAGCCATTCAGCCAGCATGGCGTGTACTTTGTAATTGCGCCTCCCGTTGTCTTGTTCATCATAGTTATTGCCCTGATGAACCGCTCTGGCAGGTAGTAGGTCTACAAGATCAGTCTGCACTGCGCTCAAGAGCGCGAACACATCAACTAGGGCGCCCGCCCCGCCTACGCGAGATATCAGCTCCGGATGTTGCGCACGATCGCCTGCCGAGCGACCGCCGTAACAATAGCTGCCCGCCCCAAGCGGTTATATATACAACAGAGTGGCGCTACGACCCGTCCGCAAGGGCTTCGTCGAGCTCGTTCCACATGCGCTCCAGGTTCGAGCGCAACCGCGTGTTCTGATAGGCGCCCCAGATCGTCATCGCCGGCGGCACCAGTGTGATCGAGATAATTAACGCGGAGGCGATACTGATCGCCGCCGTGATCCCGAACTCCTGCATCGCCGGCACCGGCGAGACGACTAATACGCCGATGCCCAGCGCCGTCGTCAGCGCCGAGCCGAGCAACGCCGATCCCGTCGTCGCCAAAGTCCGCATCGCCGCCCGCTCCGGGTTCCGCAGCCGCGTGAACTCCTCGCGGTAGCGGTGGATCACATGAATCGTGTAGTCGACCCCAATCCCGATCGAGAGCGCCGTAATCATCGACGTAATCAGCGTGTAGGGAATGCCCAACAGCGCCATTGCCCCCAGCACCCACAACAACGCCAACACGATCGGCGCGACCGCGATCACCGCCAGCGCCGGCTGGCGCAGCGTGATCCAGAAAAACGCCATCAGGATGATTAGCGCGACTACAATCGTCGTCGCGATCGACTCCGTCTGCCGACTGGTGATCTCGTCCGTCACCGCGACCGAGACGATGCTGTCCGAAGCCGCGGTCACCGCATCGTCGTCGCCGTGCCAGATCGCCTCGATGTCGTCCTGAATGCGCTTGATCCGATCCGTATCCAGCGAATGCGCCTGAAACTGCGTCAGGATCAAGTCGACCCCATCGGGATTGTCGACCAGACGCTGCCAGAGGCTCGGATCGACTCGCCCCAATTCGTCGAGGAAGACCTGCAGGCGCGACGCGTCCATGCCCAGCGTCGTGTCCGCGGCGGCGAAGAGCGAGGCCAGGCCGGCGTCGTAACGATCGCCCGGCTCGCCGCTGTCCTCGATCCAGTCCTGGATCAGCAGCTCGTAGGAACCTTCGAGCGGACCGACCGCCGCCGCCGGTCGACGCTGCTCGTCGTCGAAGGCGAGCCGCAAATCGCGCAGGTTCAGCAGCGTGCGAACGTCCGTCGCCTCCGCCTCGATCAACACATTGACCAGTTGCGTCGAGCCGCCCACCGCCGCCTCGACCGTATCCAGATCCGCGATCAGCTCGCCCCCGCGCGGCAGAATGTCGCGGATGCTGAACCGCGCCTCGATGTCCGTGGCCGCCACGCCGAACCCGATCGACACGGCGGCGACGGCAATCAGGTACGGCGCCGGTCGACGCGTAACCGAGCGCCCCAGCGCTTCCGCCGCCCGACCAATGCCGGGCAGCGCCTTGGCCACCTGTCGCGGCCGCTCCCCCCTGTTCAGCCCGCCCCGCGCCTCCCGACGCCGATCCAGAATCAGCCGCGCCGCGGGCAGCAACGTCAGCATCACGCACAAGCTCAACCCGACCCCCAGCCCCGCCACGACGCCGAACTCGCCGACCGCCCGGATCGGCGAGAGCAGGCCGACCAGAAAGCTGACGATCGTTGTCGCCGCCGCCAGCGTCAGCGGGACGAGCACCAGCCGCAGACCGACCCGCACCGACTCCAGCGCCGATGCATCGCCGCCCCCCTGCCCCCGCGCCGCATGCGCCAGCGCGCGCTGTTCCCGATAGTGCGACACCGTCTGAATCGCGTAGTCCACGCTCAGGCTGATCACGATGATCGGGATCATCACCGAGAGACCGCTGGGCGCTCCCAGCAGCCCCAGCCCCTCGGGCCCCAACCAGCCCTCGGCCCCCAGCACCCAGATCACGGAGATCACCAGACCGCCCAAAGTCAGCAATAGGTCGGAGACCGACCGCAGGAACACGAAGACCAACACGGCGATGACCAGCAACGCCCCGCCGATCAGCGCCCCCATCTGATCCCTCGAACCCTGGTACTCGTCCTCGATCAGCGTCTGTGAGACGCTGGAGACGCGCAGCGGGCCGCGATCGGCGATCGCCAGTTCGTGAATCAGGCGCTCGGCCTCCCGCGTGCGCTCGTCGCCCGTGTCGCGCAGTCGGACGCTGGCGACCGCGATCGACTCGCCCTCCCCGTTGACGCCGGTCATCGCCGACAGCGCGGCACGCAACTGCGGCTCGGCGACGACCCGATCGATCTGCGCCTGCGAGACCGCCGAGACCGACCGAAACCCGTCCAGCCCCAGCGCGTTCCCGATCAGCAGCGCCGGCGAGACCACCGCGTCGGCGTCCGGCAGCAGCGCCCGCACCTCCGACCGACCGACGATGCGCTCGATCAGCGCGTCCATCTGCGCCAGCCCCGCCGGCGTCAGCGCCTCGCCCCGAAACAGCAGCGTCGTCGTGCCGACCTGGCCCGATGCCTGAAACTGCTCCTCGATCCGCTCCGTCGCCTGCAGAATCGGGCTGTCGGGCGGGAAAAAACCCTCCGTCTCCGCCAGCGGCGCGCGCAGCCCCACGCCGACGGCCAGAACGACGCTGATCATCAGCAGCGCACCCAGCGTGGCGTACGGGCGCGCCGTCGCCAGCCGGCTGACGCCGGCCAGGACGCCGTTCACCGCCCGGCGCTCGGAAAATTCGGGGCGGGGCTGGTCATCGGTTCAGACATGGCTCGCACCTAGCATAAACCGACGCCAACGCGACCCCATCGCATCTGCGCCAACCCGCGCGCCGCGCCGCCCTGCTCGGCTCGCCTGTCCCTCCGCTGCGCTACCCGCAGACGATAGAACCCCAATCATGCTGACGACCGCCTGCGCCTGAAACGACAACAACGGCAACAAGGCATCATCGGCTACCAAAGCCAGCAAAGCTCAGATCGACTATCCGCCACCGCGAGTCGCGCCAAATCGGCAACAGCGTCTCACGTTGTGTGCGATTCCGACGCCGAAACGCCGTCCTCGCCGCGTCTGTCGCCTCCGCCATCCTGCGCAATTTCCTTCTACCTCAACGCGCGGCAAGCCCAGTCCGGCAACACCGTCACCTGATCTACTGCCGCCCCATCCGTCGCCGAAGCCGACTCAGCCAAGACCGACATCGCGATGATCGCGATGGCCGCCATCCTCGGCGATACCGATGCCGAAACGGACGAAGCCGTTCGAACCCGTTCGAACCCGCTATTGTCGACGGAGTTAATCTGGGTGGAGACTGTGACTGTACCCGCTGCGATCGCCGCCCGCGACGACGTCACCGCCTACGCCTACAGCGAAAAACCGCAGCTGGCGACCACGACGTTCGCCGCCTACGTCGGCGGTGCGGATGGATGCGCGGTCGCGCAGAGCGCCGTGGACGCGCTCGACGCTGGCGACGAGACGCCGACAACGGCGCGATCCGTCCGAGCCCCGATCGGCGTTGGTCGCGTGCCCCATGCGCCTCGCCGCGTCGCCCTGTTCAGGGACAAACGGGTATAAAGGGATTAATTGAGCTAAGAAACGCGCGGAGGCTCGCCATGCCCGCTAACAAGATCGAAGCGCTCAAGACCGCCAAGGACGGGCTCGATGTCCTGCCCGACCTGCATCGCTACGCCGCCATCGCCGCCGCGGGCGGCGACCCCGAGATTCCGCCCGACGACCTCGAACGACTCAAGTGGTACGGACTCTTCCACCGCAAGCCGACGCCGGGCTACTTCATGCTGCGCCTGCTCTGCCCCGGCGGCGTGTTGACCGCTGAGCAGTTGACGGCGATCGGCGAGATATCCAACGCCGTCGGGCGCGGCGAAGCGGACCTCACGACGCGGATGGGCATTCAGCTGCGCTGGATCACGATCGCCGACGCGCCCCGGGTGCTGCAACGAATCGCCGCGGCCGGATTGACCTCCCAGCAGTCGGGAATGGACAACTTCCGCAATGTCGTCGGCTGTCCGCTCGCCGGGTTGAGCGAGGACGAGCTGATCGACACGCGCCGCCTGGCCGAGCGCATGCAACAGGCGATCATCGGCGGCAAACGATTTTCCAATCTCCCGCGCAAGTTCAATATCTCGCTCAGCGGCTGTCGCGAGGACTGCGGCCATGCCCAGATGCACGACCTGTCGTTCACGCCCGCGGCGCGCGACGGCCAGATCGGCTTCAATCTGCTGGTCGGCGGCGCGCTGGCCGGCGCGTCGCCCGAGTACGCGCAGCCGCTGGACGCCTTCATCGGCATCGACGAAACCATCGCGCTGACGCTCGCCGCCCTCGATGTCTACCGCGACCATGGCCTGCGCGAAAAGCGACAGCAGTCGCGGCTCAAGTGGTTGCTGCGCGAATGGGGACTGGCGCGCTTCCGCGACGCCGTCGAAACGCAGTACGGACAACCGCTGGCGCGCGCCGGCGAGTCGCTGACGACGCGTCACGGCGGCGACCATATCGGCATCGTTCGCCAGCGCGACGCCGACCTGCGCGCCGTCGGATGCCTCGTCCCGGTCGGGCGGATCACGGCCGACGATCTGATCGCGTTCGCCCGCCTCGCCCAACGCTACGGATCGTCCGAACTGCGCCTCACCGTGCAGCAAAATCTCCTGATCCCCAACGTGCCGGCTGCGCGACTGGACGCGCTCTTGGCTGAACCGTTACTGGAGCGATATTCGCCGACGCCCTCTCCATTCGCCCGCGCCCTAGTCAGTTGCACCGGCAACGACTACTGCCCCTTCGCATTGATCGACAGCAAAGGCGAGGCGCTCAAACTCGCCCAGGCGCTGGAGCAGCGCTACGCCGTCGCGGACGGCGAAGAGCCGCTGCGCATCCAGATGTCGGCATGCCCAAACGCCTGCGGTCAACATCGATCCGGCGAAGTCGGCCTGCTCGGCCGACGCAAGCGGATTGCCGGCGAGATCGTGGACGTGGCGGACGTGTTCGTCGGCGGCCGGCTGGGCGCTGAGCCGCTGCTGGCGGAAGAGTCGGCGTCGTCCGTGCCGCTGGTCGACCTGCCCGATACGGTCGCCGCCGAGATTCGCAGGGCGCGCGGCGACGGAGCCTTGATTCCCTTGGTGGGCCGGGCTGGATTCGAACCAGCGACCGAGCGGTTATGAGCCGCCTGCTCTGACCCCTGAGCTACCGGCCCCGTCGCCCTGAGTGTATCGACTCATCAGCTCGCATCGGAGCATCGGCTACGATCCGACTATGGCTCGCTGGTTGCCGTTCATCTTGCTCGTCGCTCTGGCGGCGTTCGCCGTACTCGGCTGCGGGCCAACCGACGCTCAGCCCGATCAGCACCAGCCCGACGACGCTGGCGTTATCGCGCCCGCCACATCGCGGCCCGGCAACATCGACAGCTTCCTGCAACTGCCGGACGATGTGGCGCCGATCGACTTCCCATGGTCGGAGGTCGTGGTCGAGCGCTCGGCCTCGGACCTCGACGACTTGGTGCTCGGCGTGTTGGTCGCGGACACGCCGGAGCGTCAAACGCGAGGCATGATGTACCGAAACGGATTGCCAGCCGCGAGCGGCATGCTCTTCGTCTGGGCGGACCCGATCCCGCGCACCGGCGGCTTCTGGAATCCGAACGTGCCGATCGACCTCGACGTCGCCTGGCTCGACGCGGACGGCGTCATTCGCGAGTTCACGGTATTGATCGCGCAGGATGAGACGATCAAGCGCCCCGCGGCGCCATATGTGTCGGTGATGGAGATGCCTCGCGGCCGCTTCGACGAGTTGGGCATCGCCCTCGGCGACCGCGTCGTGATTCCGCGGACGCTGCGCCCCTAATCGCGCCGGAGTGTCGGTCCTCGCGATCGACGGCTCGCGAGACGGCTCCCGCGTGATATCGTAGTAACGCACGACAGGCCGCCGATGGCGCGGCCCAGTTGAATGGAGCAACACCATGAAGCGGATTGTCGGAATTGGCGCGGTGCTCGCCGCACTGGCGGCCATCGCTCGCGTTGTGATGGGTCGCCGACGCGATGCGGAGGATGAGGCGTAGCCCGTTCGCTGATACTCGCCCTCGATCAGGGCACATCCTCCAGCCGCGCCTCGGTCTGGGACGTGCGCGGGAATCTGATCGCGCGCGCGCAGCGACCCCTGCCGTCGCGATTTCCCGAACCCGGTTGGGTCGAGCAGTCGGGTGCCGACATCTGGGAGACCCAACTTGGAGCGGTGCGCGATGTCGCCCGTCAGGTCGGCGTCGCCCACATCCGCGCGCTGGCGCTGGCCAACCAGCGTGAGACCGCGCTGCTGTGGGATCGTGAGACGCTGCAACCGGCGGGACCGGCGATCGTCTGGCAGTGCCGACGCACGGCGACGCATGCCGCCGCGCTGGAAGCAATGCATGGCGCCGCAATTCGCGCCCGCACCGGGTTGCGACCCGATGCCTATTTTTCAGGGCCGAAATTCGCCTGGCTGCTGGATCATGTCGATGCCGCGCGCGACCGCGCCTCGGCCGGCGACCTAGTCGCGGGCACGGTCGACGCCTGGCTGCTCGCCAACCTGACCGGCGCGCGCGCGCACGCGACCGACGTCACCAACGCCTCGCGCACCATGCTCTGGCATCTCGGCGACGAGTCGTGGGACGAAACGCTCTGCGAATGGCAACGGGTTCCGACTTCGCTGCTGCCCGAGGTCTCGCCCAGCGCCGCTGAGTTCGGATTGGTCGAACCGTCGCTGCTGGGCGGCGCGCTGCCGATCCTGGCCGTCGCCGGCGATCAACAGGCCGCCCTCTACGGACATGGGATTACCGAGCCGGGTTCCGCCAAGTGCACCTATGGCACGGGAGCGTTCACGCTGTCGCACGCCGGAAGCTCGGCCCAGGCGGCGCGCGTGGGCGACGGACTCCTGCTGACCGCCGCCGCCGTCGGCGGCTTCGCTTACGAGGGAGGCGTCTTCACTGCCGGGTCGCTCCTACAGTGGTTGCGGGATGAGTTGAGGCTCGCTCCCTCATCATCGAAGATAGCGACGCTTGCCGAGCGCGCCGCGTCATCGGCCGGCGTGGTCCTAATCCCGGCGCTCGCCGGTCTGGGCGCTCCGCATTGGATTCCCGACGCGCGCGGCGCCATCCTGGGCATCACCAGCGGCACGAGCGCGGCGCAGATCGCTCGGGCGGCGCTCGAGGCGATCGCATTCCGCGTGCGCGAGATCGTAGCGGCGATGGAGCAGAGCGGACATCGAATCACCGAGTTGCGCGTCGATGGAGGCATGACCGCCAGCGATGTACTAATGCAGATACAGGCCAATGCGCTGCAGCGTCCCGTAATTCGCCCCGCCGTGCAGGAGACGACGGCGCTCGGCGCGGCGCGACTGGCGATGCGCGCCGCAGGCATCCAGGACGAAATCGCGATTGCGGAGCAGCGATTCGAGCCGGATGGCGATCTGGAACGGGAATTTGCCCGTTGGACCGCGGCGCGTCAGGCGATAGCGGACCTCTCGGCATGAGCCCGCGCAACTGAACAGACTCGACGACATGCCGACCGCAGACTACGACGTGATCATCATCGGCGGCGGAATCAACGGCGCGGCGGCGGCGGCGTCCGTTGCGGCGCGGGGCTATCGCACGCTGGTACTGGAGCAGGATGACTTCGCCTCGGGCACGACATCAGCGTCGACGAAGCTGATCCACGGCGGACTCCGCTATCTCGAAACGGGCGACGCACGGCTCGTGCACGAGTCGCTGCAGTCCCGCGAGCGCTTGCTGCGCGAGCGATCGCACCTGGTGCGACCGATGGGCTTCATCCTGCCGGTCTATAAGGGCGATCCGCGACCGCCGTGGTACATCCGCACGGGATTGGTGCTCTACGATCTGCTCTCGCCTCGCAAGGTCTCCCCTTGGCATGCGTCGTTCTCCGAGCGCGAATTACAGCGATTCGAGCCGTCGATCACGACCGACGCCCTGCGCGCCGCCTACCTCTACTACGACGCCCAGGTCTGGTCGCCCGAGCGACTCACCCTGGAATATCTGGCTCAGGCTCGCGCCTCGGGGGCGGACCTCAGAAATCATGCCGCAGTTGACTACATCATCGTCGACGGCGGTCGCGCGCGCGGAGTCGACTTCCACGACGTGCTGACCGGACGCCGTTCCACAGCCTCAGGGCGCTTGATCGTCAATGCCGCCGGCCCGTGGGTCGATGCGGTGCTCGACGCGACCGGCCACTCGCTCGCGCGTCGGATCGGCGGGACGCGCGGATCGCATCTGGTCCTGGACCTGGAAGGGCGCGGGCCGAAGCACGCCGTGCTGGCCAGCGCGCAGTCGGACGGGCGTCCGATATTCGTCACGCCATGGCTCGATCACCACATCATCGGCACGACGGACGTGCGCGACGACGACGACCCCTCCGACGTGCGCGCCGCTAGTTGGGAGATCGACTACCTGATCGCCGAGGCCGCGCGTGTGCTGCCCGGACTGGGCATCGAGCATCGCAACGCGCTCTACGCATACTCGGGCGTTCGCCCCCTGGCGCGGGCCGCTGAGAGCGTCTTCGAGGGCGCGATCTCTCGACGCTCGTTCCTCGTCGATCACGCTTCCGAGGGCGTGCAGCGGTTGCTCTCGGTCGTTGGCGGCAAGCTGACCACGGCGGCGGCATTGGGTCGAACGGTCGGAGCCGCAGTGGCCCAGCGGATCGGCCGACCCCGCGCGCGCGGCATCGCCGCGCTGCCGGAGATTCCGACCAGCCGGACGGCATTTCTGCCGCCCGAAACGCACGAGCACCTGCGCATGGTCTACGGTGCGCGCGCCCCACAGGTAGCGGCCTACGCCGCCTCGGACGCCGATCTGGCCGAGCCGATCTCGCAACAGCATCGAGACATTGGCGCCCAGGTCGTCTACGCCGTCAAACACGAGGACGCCCGAACGGTGGCCGACGTCCTGCTGCGACGCACGATTGTCGGGCTGACCCGCGATCTGGGTCGCAGCGCGGCAGCGCCGACGGCGGCGATCATGGCCAGGCATCTGGACTGGTCCGACGAAGTTCGCGATCAGGCGGTGCGAGACTACTTCGCCGAGCTGCATCGCCGCTACGTGGTGATGGGCAAACGCGCCCAACCCATCACCGCCATCAGTTCCGACGACCACCCGACGGATCAATCCGCCTCCGGCTAGCCGCATCGGCTGGCCTCATCGGCCCTGCCGTCATCAACGGCGTGTCCGCTCCGCCGAGCCCGGCTCGCCTGGGCCAATCTCGCCCGAGCGGGCGTCGAGGCGGTTTCCGCGTATATCGCGGGAGGGAACGTTCTGCCCGCGCCGGGCGCGGGCAGAACGGCGACTGCGGGACGTAACGCGCCGCCGTGAACGACGAGTGGGGGCGGGGCCTTGCGACCCCGCCCCCACTCGGGCTGTTCGCCGCTCCTTGGCGGCTAGTTGCTGATGTAGAGGATGTCCGAGCGGCCGACGGCGAAGTCACTCGAACCCGGCACCATGGTTCCATCCACAACGGAATAGCGAACCCAGGCCGAACCGTTCCACAGGTGGACGGCGCTGGCGCCGCGACCGGAGACCAGACCGAAGACCTCCGACGCCGTCGATTCGACATCGCAGGTCCAGGTGGCGAAGCCGCTCAAGGCGCTCAGACAGTCCAAACTCGCTTCCGCCGCCGGCGCCTCAGGCGCGCCGGCCGTGCTGATCAGCACCTCGACGTCGCGCGCCGGCGTCGAGTCGTCCGAGACTGTGGCTCGCACCACCGCGCGACCGGCACCGACCACGGTCAGCGTCGTCGAGGCCTTGCCCGCTACCGTCAGCGCCGTCGTATCGTCCAGCACCGCCACCGCGTCGTCGTCGCCGACCAGGTCCGACACCCCGAACGCGACCATCGTGCCGTCCGCCACCGCGTTGCCGTCGGCATCGACGACCATCACGCTCGCGGCGACGCCCTGACCGATCTCGGTCGCCGACACCGGCTCCAGCGTCAGATCGACGCTGTCCGCCGCCCCCACGACCATGAGCGTCGTCGTCGCCTTCAGCGTCCCCGACGTGATCTCCAGCGTGTACGTCCCGGCCGCCAGCGCCGATGTGATCGCCGCGTCGATGTCCAGCATCAGACTGCTCATCATCGAACCTGATTGCGTCGTCTCGTACTTGCTCTGCGCCACCAGCGCGCCGCCCGACGTCTTCAGCATCGCGCTCACGGTCGGTACCGTGACCGCCGAACCGGAGGCGTCCGTCGCGTCGAGCATGAACGAAATCTGGTCGCGCGCGTCCATCCCCGTGTCCGCCTTGGTCGCCGCGTTGTAGTCGGTCGCCTCGTCGTTGCCGACGTTGTAGCCCAGCACGTGACTCGGCGCCGCGCCGATGCTCAGCGAGGTGGCCGGCCCCGAGAACCTGATCTGCACCGGGTCGGGTCGGTGCACCGTGCCGCCCGAGATCACGGTTGCGGTGATCATCGCCGTACCCGGCGACGCCGGTGCCTTGAGCTGAATCCGCATCTTCGCCGGCAATGGATCGCCCGACGCCTTCAGACTGCTCAGGTCGAGCTCGCAGGCCGCCTGGCCGTTGCTCTTGCAGGTCGCCGGCTGGTCGACCTTGGTACCGGCGGCGTTCATGATCTGCTGCGTGGACAGCGTGCCGCCCGTGGTCGTGATCACAATCGACGAGACCACGCTGGCCGAGGCCGGCTGGTTGCTCGCGTTCAGCACCGACAGCGATAGCTCCATCGTCCCCGTGCCGGCCATAATCGTCGTTGGCTCCGCCGTGGTCGCGTCGTCGACGTAGCCGTCCTTGGGCGTCGTATCCGTGTCGCCGGCCACCGCCCGACGCGGCGAACTGGGGCCGAAGCTGACCGCCGTCGCCGCCGACGGCGCGCCCACCGTCAGCGTCCGCGTCTCGGTCACCGGCGTCTTGCCCGTCGGGTCTCGATAGCCCTTGACCACCACCTCGTACTCCCCGGTCGGCGTATTGGGCGGAACGACAATATCCAAGCGGTACTCCTCCGTGCCAGATTCCCCGCGTTCCTCATTATCGCCCCCGCAGGCGGCCCATTTGGTGGGTACCATGTCGTAACACGCATTTCGAGCGAGCACTCCGATAGAGGCGTCCGAAGCGTCCAGCGCCGGGAAGTTATTGCGGTTCCCGGTCAAACTGAATGCCACCTCGAGCGACTGCAGCACCGGACCGATGTTGACGGTCTGCATGAGCGCGTCGGGTTTATCATCGGCATCGCCGACTTCCGCCGTAGCGGAATCGTCATCGTGATCGATGAGCCTGGTGTCGTCGTCGTAGTAGCGCGTCCGTACTCCCAGCAACGTCAGGCCCGCGCTGACGCTGATGCTTTCCACTGAGGCACCCAGCACCATATCTACACCGTCCACCCGCATCACCTTCAGGCCGACGTTCGTACCCGGCTGCACTACGCCGTCCGCCGCCAGGCCCACGAACTCGATCTTGTACACCTTCGGCTGCGGTCCAGTCGCCGCGGGCGGTGCCGGTGCCTGGCCCGCCGCATACGTCGTCACCGTGATCGTGTAGCGGTTCAGCGCGATCCCGTTGTCGGTCACGACGATCTCGTAGACCGCCGAACCGGTGTCGTCGTCGCCAGCCACCCGATCCGAGGGCGTGAAGGTGACCACCCGACCCGACACCGAGGGGCTGCCCGAGGCCAGCGTCTTGGTCCCGCCGCTCTTCCAGACCGCGCTGACCGTGCCCGTGCCCGGGATCGTCCGCGTGCACGGTACCGCCGCCGGACTGCCGCCCTCACCCGCCTGGGTCACCGTGCAGGCCGGCAGCGTCGTCTGCGCCTCAGCCGGCTGCGAGACCGCCGCTAGCGCCAGCGCCAACGCGACTAGCGCTGCCCTCCCCCCCCCCCCATAATTTTGACGCGCATGCGCGCAACCCTGTTCGTCATCTCCAACTCCCTTTCGCAGGATCCGTCGCTGCCCCGTCCGCTCGGGACACTGTCGCAATATCGCACAGCCGAACCACGATATCGCCGTACCCCCCCCCCACCCCGTCAAAAATTTACCTTCCAGTTACAAATCCAGTTACAATCAGCTGGCAGCTGGCGAGCCCTGCGCCTTGCGTCCCGTCTTCGTCATTTCCAGCTCGCCTGAGCGGGCGGCGGCATTGGGCGGGACGACGATCGGTGGTTGCGGCGCGATTGCGGGGATGTCCAGTGGAGCCAACTGGCTCTGGGTCGGCTCGGCTCAACAGAACCAGTCTTCGGTCAGGCCGGGGCGGTGGATATGGGGGGCGGGCGCGTCGGGCCAAGGCTGGCGACCCAGCGCCCGGCAGGCGGCGTGCTTGATTTGGGCGAAGCTGGCGCGACGCTCCGCCAAGTCGGCGAGCTCGGCTTGCAGGTCGTCCATGCGCGGATCGTCGTGGCGCCAGTTCCAGGTCAGGCCGTCCGCGTCGTAGCCGACCATCGCGCCCGCGTCCCTGATCGGCTCGACCAGAGGCGATCCGTCCGGAACCAAGAGTCGCAGACCGAGTTGGACGGGCGCGGTTCGATCGACGAGTTGTCGGGTTTCGATGAACTCGAGCAGATCGAGATAGCGCTCAGCCGAGGTCCAGGGGGTGAAGGGCAACCAAGTTGGTCGCAGGGCGATCCCGGCCTGTTCGGTCAGTTGCAGGGCGAGGTCGAGATCCGCCGCCGAATGCCCCTTGTCGAGGATGTCGAGCAGGCGATCGTCGACGGACTCGAAGGCCGAGGTGATGAAGGTGAGGCCCAGACGCGCCATCTCGGGGAGCAGATCGCGATGTTCGAGCAGGTGCTCGACCTTGATCGTGGCGTCGAAGGTGATGCGCGGGTGCGCGCCCGCGGCGCGGCGCAGCAGTTGCATGGCCAGTTCGGGCGCATTGAGGAAATCGGGATCGCCGAAGGTGATGTGTTCGGCGCCCATGGCGACCTGCTGGTCGATGTCGGCGAGGACCGTCCGCATTCCGTTGAGTCGCAACCGACCCGCGTAGATCGGCGTCAGCGGGCAGTGCGCGCAGCGGTGGGCGCAGCCGCGCGTCGCCTCGACGTAGCCGGCGAGATGGAGGCCGCCTTCGGCGTCGCGGTAACGGGCGTATTGATCGAGCGGCGGCAGGATCGAACGCTCGGGTAGAAGCCGCGGCTGGCGGTCGAAGACGGGGTACCGCGCCGCGTCCTGGCCGCCGGCGAGCGCCGCGAGCTGCAAATCGGTATCGCCGCTGATGGCGCGTCCCAGGCCGAGGCCGCGCAGGGACTGGGCGGCGAGTCCGTAGAAGACGATCCGTTCGGACATGCCCGCCAGTCGCCGCGCGACGCGAACGCCCAGGCGGGCGGCGGTGTGCATGGGCGTGGAGATGCCGATCAGATCGACGCGGGACGCGGCGGCGTTGAGTTGCTCGGCGCTCAGCGACTGGACGGCGAGATCGAATGCGGCGACCTCGTGGCCGGCGGCGATCAAGGCGGCGGCCGGCGCGGCGAGGCCGAGCGGCTGACGACCCTGCTCGTAGGTGGAGATCAGCAGGACGCGCGCCATCGGACGTGGTCCGGGCTACTTCTTGGACGGCTTGTAGTAGGGGTTATCGCCCGACTGATGGTCGGTGATGTCGATCAGCTCCTCGATCTCGGGCAGCTGTTCCTTGACCGCGACCTCGATGCCCTGCTTGAGCGTGACGTTGGCCATGCCGCAACCCTGGCAGCCGCCGCCCATTTCGATATAGGCCTTGCTACCCTGCACGTCGAGGAGTTGGACGAAGCCGCCGTGCGCGGCGATCTGCGGATTGACCTGTTCGTCGAAGATGCGCTGGATCTCGAGCGCGAGCGGGTCGCGCCAGACGGGATTCGGGTTGTCGAACTCGAGCCCGGAGACGTTGGGGCCCTTGAACTCGTAGTGAATCGCGGTTCCGCGCAGGTCATCGAGGCGGTCGCCCTCGACGTAGAGCAGGAAATCGGGGTACTGGGCCGTGGCGTCGCCTTCGGGCTCGTAGCCCTGCTCGACGACGGTCAGGACGTGTTCGAACCCTTCCGAGGTGCGACCGATGATCTTGAGCCGCAGGCCGGCGACCTGCTCGGGATAGCCGGTCAGCACCTCGACCAGTTTCGAGCGCGCGACATCGGAAAAGGTGATCCCCAGCTCGCCGGCATCCACGTTAGTCGTCATCTCGCGCCCCGTTTCGCGTGTCGTTATCTAGCATAGCGTTCGATGCGGTCGGCATGTATCGACGCGATCGGCATCGCGTCGCGGGGCGACGCGTGGCATTGGAGAGCGCTGTGGCGGTCGAGCGGGTGTTGGTAGAGAAGCACATCGAGATCCCCATGCGCGACGGGATCGTCCTACGCGCCGATCTGTATCGTCCGCTCGACGCCGATCGACCGGGCAGAGCGGTACCGGGCATCGTCACGCGGACGCCGTACGACAAGGAGCAGTCGGGGAGCGGTCCGGTCGCCGTGGCGCCCAGCCCACTCAAACTGGCCGAGCGCGGCTATGCGGTCGTGGTCTGCGACTGTCGCGGCCGCTATGCGTCGGAGGGTGAGTTCAGCCCGTTCCATCAGGAAGGCGCGGACGGGTACGACACGCTGGAATGGGTGGCGGCGCAGGAATGGTGCGACGGTCAAACGGCGATCTACGGGGCGTCGTACGTCGGCGCGACGACGCTGCTGGCGGCGCTCGAACAGCCGCCATCGCTGCGTTGCGCGATCCCGATCATCACCGCCGACGACTATCACGACGGCTGGACGTACCAGGGCGGCGCGTTCCAGCTGGGCTTCGTCGGGCTGTGGGGCAGCGGGCTGGCGGTGACGGGCTATCTGCAACGGGATCACGCCCGCCCGCCCGAGGCGCAGGCGGAGCTGACCGAGGCGATCATGGGCAACGCTGTTCGCCTGCTGGGCAGCCGGCCGCTGAACGCGATGCCCGGCATCTCGCGGCCAGGCGTGGCGCCGTACTGGCATGAGTGGCTGGCGCATGAGACACGGGATGCGTACTGGGAATCGCTGCGGCACTCGGCCGATTACTCGCGCTATCAGGTACCGATGCTGCACATCGGCGGTTGGTTCGACATCTTCGGGATCGGCACGGTGCGCAACTTTCGCGGCATGGCGGCCGAGGGCCACCCGGAGCAGCACCTAATCATGGGCCCCTGGGCGCACACCAGCTACGACCGACGGCTGGGCGAGATGGAATTCGGACCGACCGGAGCCGCGGTCGCGGCGCACGTGATCGCCGACATCAACGCCTTCCTCGACCGGCATCTCAAAGGCGACGACCGGGAAGCGCGGCAGCTGCCGCGCGCGCGTTGGTTCCTGATGGGCGCGAACGAGTGGCGCGCGGATCCCTCGTGGCCGCCGCCCAACGCGGTGGAGCGCACGCTCTACCTCGCCTCGCTGGGGCATCGGTTCGATATCGGGCACCGCATCCGACTGGAGCTGTCGAGCAGCAACTATCCTCGCTTCATGGCGAATCCGAACGACGGCGGATCGGCCAACTCGGCGACCGACATGCAGCCGGCGATCAACACGATTCGGCGCGGCGGCGCGTATCCGTCGGCGCTGCGATTCCACCAACTGCGCGACTGAGAGGCCGGAGCGATGATCTACGAGCTGCGTATCTACACGGCGCATCCGGGCAAGATGGGCACCCTGATGAAGCGCTTCCGCGACCACACGATGGAGCTGTTCGAGCGTCACGGGATCCGCAATGTTGGCTACTGGACCAACTCGGTCGGCGGCCGCTCCGACGAGCTGTGGTACATCGTCGGCTTCGAGAGTCACGGCCAGCGCGAGGAGGCCTGGCGCCGCTTCGCCTCCGATCCTGAATGGCAGGCCGCCCGCGCCGCGTCGGAGGCGGACGGTCCGCTGGTGCACCACATCGAGAACCGCATCCTGCAACCGACGGAGTGGTCGCCGATGCCGTAGGCATTTCGGTCGCGCTCCCGCACCGTTCCGCCATTCTAGGCGCTGTCCGTCACGCCGGTAGCGTTCCCCGTCTACCCTGCGCCGTGCGAGGTTCCCAGGCGAACCGGGCATGACGAAGCGGTTCGGCGGTCGCCCGCTCCCGACGATGACCGGGCTAGCGGTCCACTGCCACCATTGGTGTTCGCGGGTCTTCGACCATTCGTCGCATCCTTCGGAGTAGGCGCTGACCTCGACGCGCAGCAAATGCCCGACACCGTCTGGCAGACTACTGGAGGAGACCGTCTTCGACAGCGGCGCGTCGGCGGAACTGAAGTCCAAGTCCGCGATGTCGTCATCGTCCGTCTGCACGTTGTAGACGAGGTAGTTGTACTTGGTAGTTGTACTTGATCGATTGCGCCGTGGGCGGATTCGGAGCCGCCGCCGACCGTCGTCCAGTTCCCCCAAGCGCCGTTGCCCTTGCGCTGTCGATATTCGTAACTGGTAATGCGCTCTCTCCGCCTGCGTCTGGCCCGCCGCCACGGTCCAAAAGACGACGAGATGCAGATATCGGTGGAGGTCGGGAGCGGAGTGCAAGAAACATATTGGTTGTTTGCTTTGACTGTTGCTGTCGAAGCATCTGCTGGTACGACTAAGACTTGCAGCCCGCCTGAGGGCGTCGCTTCGCCGAGGGTGATGGTAAATAACGACGTCGGTCTTGCCCGAGTTCCCTTCGGTCACCGATGGGGTGGTAGTGGATAATGTGATGGTCTTGCCGGAACTGGGCTTCAGGCGTGTTGTATGGCAGTAGGATGGCAGTAGCGGAGACGGCAAGCGATGCGGCCAGAACGGCGTTTCGGCGTCGGAATATCGGATAACGTGACGCCGACGTTAGCGATTTGGAACGCTTCGTGGTGGCGGATAGTCGCTCTGGCCTTGCTGGCCTTGCTGGATTTGTCGGATTTGTTGGCTTGTTGGCCTGAGTTGCCGTCGTTGACATGACGCCGATCCTGGCGCATGCGGTCTTCAAGCTGATTTGGGTTGCGCCGCCTGAGAGCGCGACAACGGAACAGGGCGTCAAGTTAAGTTAAGCGCGACAGCGCGGCGATGACCTGCTCGTCCTGATCGGGCAGGACGGCGCGGGGGTCGAGGACGAGGCGATCGCGCTCGACCCGGGCGATGATCGGCGGCTCTCCTCGCCGCAGGGCGGCGGCCGCGCGCGAGGGATGCGGATGCGGCAGGCTCCAGACGGTGGTCGGTCGAGCTTCGCCGGGCAGCGATCCGCCGCCGATCGGCGACTCGGCCGTGTCCAGCCGACCGGCGCCCAGCGCGTCTCGCCAGCGCGCGGCGCGGTGCCTGAGTTCGGATTCGTCCGCCGCGATCATGCGCCAGACCGGTACCGCCTCCACCGCTTCGCCGACGAAGTAGTGGCGCAGCGTGGCGGCGAGTCCGGCGATGGCCGCCTTGTCGGGCCGCAGGACGCGCATCAGCGGATGCGCGCGCAATGGCTCGACGGCGGCGCGCCGACCGACGATGATGCCCGCCTGCGGCCCGCCCAGCAGCTTGTCGCCGCTGAACATGACCAGGTCCGCGCCTGCTGCAATGCTGTCCTGCGGGCGCGGCTCGTAACGCAGGCCGAATTGGCGCGTGTCCAACAGGCAGCCGCTGCCGACGTCGTCGATCAGCAGCGCGCCGGCCCGGTCGGCGACGCGGCGCAACTCATCCAGAGCGGGTTCGCTGGCGAAGCCGATGATGCGGAAGTTGGACGAGTGAACGCGCAGGATCGCGGCGGTGCGGTCGGTCAGCGCGTCGGCGTAGTCGGCGGCGCGGGTGCGGTTGGTCGTGCCGACCTCGACCAGTCTGGCGCCGGCGCTGCGCAGCACGTCGGGGATGCGGAAGCCGCCGCCGATCTCGACCGCCTGGCCGCGGGAGACGATCACGTCTCGCACGTCTCGCGCATCGCGCATGGGGCGCATAGGGCTCGCCGGGCGCATGTCGCCCGCCAGGCTTCGTGGGCGGGCTGGGCGGCGGCCGCAGTGAGCGCTGAGCGCGAGATAGAGTGCGGCGGCGTTGTTGTTGACGGCGATGCCGGTTTCGGCGCCGGTGACGGACGCCAGCAGCGCGTCGAGATGGTCGGCGCGCGAGCCGCGGCGGCCGCGCTCGAGGTCGTACTCCAGGTTCGAGTAGCCGGCCGCGACGGCGGCCATGGCGCGTTGGGCGGCGTCGGAGACGGGCGCGCGGCCCAGATTGGTATGGAGCACGACGCCGGTCGCGTTGATCACGCGACGCAGCGAGGGACGCAGCCGGGCGCGCAGCGCATCGGCGACGTCCGCGGCGATCTGGCGCGCATCATCTGGCGCGTCGACGGGCGCATCGCCTGGTGCGCCGACGGGCGCATCCAGCATGGACGAGTCGACGCCATCGAGCAGGGCCGCGCGGGAGCGGGCGATCGCCGCGCGCGCCGCGTCGACGACCGTCTCGCGGGGCAACAGGTTGAGGAGTTCGACTAGAGCCGGTTCGGCGAGCAGGCGATCGACGCCCGGCAGCAGGCGCAGGCGGTCGGCACCGGTCCGCTCGGCGGTCTGGCGCGCATCGGTCGACATAGGCGGGCTCGTCATCGGGCACTGGGGCGCATAGCGCGCACCGGGTGGGGGAAGGGGAGCGACGGCGCTGATACGCTTCGCAGGGTCGATCCCGCGAGGCCGGACGGTCCGGCGCTCGGGTGCATGTTAGAGAGTGGTCCGTCGCGCGTATGACAGCGAACACGACAACGAATCTGAGAATTCCCGGTCCCACGCCATGCCCGCCCGAGGTGCTGGCGGCGGCGAGCGGGGCGATGATCAATCATCGCGGGCCCGAGTTCGCCGAACTACTGGAGCGGTTGAGCCGCAGCATCCAGCCGTTCTTCGGCACCGAGCAGGAGATCATGATCCTCTCCGCCTCGGGCACCGGGGCCATGGAGGCGGCGATCGTCAACACGCTCTCGCCGGGCGATCGGGCGCTGTGCGTCAGCGTCGGCTCGTTCGGCGACCGCTTCGGCACGATCGCGGAGCGCTACGGCGCCGACGTCACCCGATCCGAGATCGAATGGGGCGAGGCGGCGACGCCGGAGCTGGTCGCCGAGCTGATCCAGCGGGACACATTCGATGCGCTGCTGATCACGCATAACGAAACATCGACGGGTGTGACCAATCCGATCGGCGAGATCGCGGCGGCGACGCGCACGGTCGCCGACCCGCTGATCATCGTCGACGCGGTTTCCTCTCTGGGCTCGGTCGAGATGCGGATGGACGACTGGGGGCTGGACGCGGTGGTGACGGCGTCGCAGAAGGGCTGGCTGTCGCCGCCCGGGATCGCCATGGCGGCGTTGTCGGAGCGCGGTTGGCGGGCGGCGCGGCGGTCGACGATGCCGAGCTTCTACTTCGATCTGACAACACACCGGGATTACGCCGAACGGGGCCAGCCGCCGTGGACGCCGGCGCTACCGACGATGTACGCGCTGGACGCCGCGCTGCCGCTGCTGATCGCCGAAGGCCCCGAGGCGATCTTCGCCCGGCACCGGCGCTTCGCGGCCTGGACGCGCGCGGCGGCGCAATCGCTGGGGCTGGAACTGTTGGCGGAAGCGCGCTACGCCTCCGACACGGTCACCGCCATCAGCGTGCCTGAGGATGTCTCGGGTCCGGCCGTGACCAGGCGACTGCGCGAGGAGCACGATGTCGTGATCGCCGGCGGGCAGGGCAAGCTGGCGACCTCGATCTGGCGCATCGGCCACCTCGGTTACCTGGACGAGCGCGAGTTCGCCGCCTGTTTCGCCGCCCTGCAGCAGGCGTTGGTCGCGGAGGGATTCTCGGCGGCCGAGGGGGCGGTGATCCCGGGCATCGACGGCTGACGGGCGGCGATGCCCCGCGTCCTGATCAGCGAACCGCTCGCCGACGAGGGACTGGCGATGCTCAGGCGCGAAGTCGACCTGGTCGACGGCGCGGGATGTTCGCCGTCCGAGTTGCGATCGGCGATCCGCGATTGCCAGGCGCTGATCGTGCGCAGCGGCACGAGCGTGGATCGGGCGCTGATTGACGCCGCGCCCGATCTGCGCGTGGTCGGTCGAGCCGGCGCGGGCGTCGACAACATCGATATCGAGGCGGCCTCGGCGCGCGGGATCATCGTGCTCAACGCCGCCGGCGGCAACACCGTGTCGGCCGCCGAGCTGGCGATCGGGCTGCTGCTCGCGCTCTCGCGGCATCTGGCGCCGGCCAACGCCTCGTTGCGATCGGGGCAATGGAATCGCGCTGCCTTCGTCGGGGGCGAACTGCGCGGCAAGACGGCCGGCATCGTCGGACTGGGCATGGTCGGGGCCGCGGTGGCGCGTCGCTTGCAGGCGATGGAGATGCGGATCATCGCCTTCGACCCGTTCGTCTCCGAGGAGCGCGCCCGCAGCCTCAGGGTCGAGCTGACGCCGCTCGACGATCTGCTCGGACGGGCGGATGTGGTGACGCTGCACTCGTCGACCTCGTCCGACGCGCCGCCGCTGCTGGGCGCGGAGCAGCTGGCGCGGATGCGGCGCGGCGCGCTACTGGTCAATACGGCGCGCGGGCGCCTGGTCGACGAAGCGGCGCTGCGGGCGGCGCTGGACGCGGGCCGGCTGGGCGGGGCGGCGCTGGACGTGTTCGCCGTCGAACCGGCGCACGAGAATCCGCTGATCGCGCATCCGCTGGTGCTGGCGACGCCGCATCTGGGCGCCTCGACGCAGGAGGCGCAGGAGCGGGTCGCCGTGGATATCGCCCGGGAGACGCTGCGCGTGCTCGGC
This sequence comes from Dehalococcoidia bacterium, assembly GCA_965116225.1. Taxonomy (GTDB): domain Bacteria; phylum Chloroflexota; class Dehalococcoidia; order Bin125; family Bin125; genus Bin125. The sequence continues at coordinate 149,768 of OZ220495.1, forward strand.
GGTCGTCCCTCGCAGGCAGCCGTGAACGCGCCGCTGATCGATCCGCAGTCGCTGGAAATCGTCGGTCCCTACCTGTCGGTGGCCGAGACGTGCGGTCGGCTGGCGACGCAGCTCGCCCGCGGCCAGTGGCGCGACATCACGATTCACTATCGCGGCGAGATCGCCAAGCACGACGTGACGCCGCTCAAGGCATCGGTCGTGGCCGGACTGCTGGCGCCGATCTCGGACGAGCATGTCAACCTGGTCAACATTAACAACGTGATCGCGCATCGCGGCTGGCGCATCTTGGAACGCAAGATGCCTGACGCCGAACCGTTCACCTCGACGATCGCGGTGTCGTTGCGCACCTCGTCCGGGGCCACCTCGCTGATGGGCACGCTGGAGCACGGGCGGGCGGCGGTGGTCGAGATCAACGGCTTTCAGGTGCACATCGCCAGCGCGCTGCCGCGACCGGGCCGCTCGCAGGATCACCTGCACCTGCTGGTCCTGCGCAACGAGGATCGTCCCGGTCGAATCGGCGAGGTGGGCATGGCGCTGGGCGGGCTCGATGTCAATATCGCCGCTATGGATGTGGGTTTCAGCGGGCGGGGAGCGGACGAGATGTCGCTGATGGCGCTGACCATCTCGCGCGCGCTGACGGCGGACGAAGTCGACGCGCTGGCGTCGATTGACGGGGTGGAGGACGTGTCGCAGGCGCGGATGTAGGGGTCGTCGAGCGGCGCGTTGAGCGGGATCAGTCGAACGGATGCAGGACGAGCCCGGTGGGCAGCTTGGGCACGAAGTAGGTGCTCTTCTGTGGCATGAATGATCCGGCGTCGGCGGTGTCGATCACATCCTGCAGCGTCGGCGCGGGCAGGACGAAGCCGGCCTTGGCGCGGCCGCCCGCGACGGCCTCGATCAGCTCGCTCAGATGGTGCGTATAGGCAATCGCTTCACCGTCCGCCAGCGCGTCGGCGTCGATGCCGAGCAGCGGTTCGAGGATGGCATGCTGGAGGATCGCGGGCGCCAACCCGCGCCAGGCGTCGGGCGCGTCGACGAGCATCGCGGCGCGGGCGGCCGCGGTCGGCGTCAGTCGCCAGGCGCCGTCCGGCGTGATCAGGCCGATCTCGGCGCTGCCGTCGGGCAGCGCGTCCACCAGCTGGGCGGCGTCAAGCTCGTCGATGCGGAACCCGCGCCCCAGCTGGGCGACGAGACTGGCGGGCAGATCGACGCGGACGAGCCGGTGCGTCGCGCCGACGACCAGACCCGGGTCCGACTGGCAGACGATGCCCATCAGCACGCGGCGCGAAGCGGAGCGCTGATCGATGGCGGCCAGCGCCGATTCGTAGCGATGGTGTCCATCGGCCATGTAGATCGTGTCGCTGGCGAAGGCGCGGCTGATCGCCGCCGCGCGGGCGGGATCGTCGATGCGCCTCAGCGTGTGCGCGTCGCCGGTGGGGTCGACGCCGATATGGATCGGCGCCAGTTCAGCGGCGTCGTCGATCAACGCCGCCAGCGCGCCGGCGCGGTCGGGGACGAACGCCATCAGCGGCGAGACGTCCGCGCCCACGGCCGAGCGCAGCGCCGCGCGGACGGCTTTGGGCCCCGGCATCGTGCGTTCGTGGGCCATGACGCCATCGCCCCAGGCGGTGAGCGCGACCGCGCCGAACAGGGCCCGGCGCGTCTGTCGGTCGCCGAACCGATCGTCGAACTGGTGCTCGTGCAGGTAATAGCTGGGCGCTGCGTCCCGCACGAGCGCGCCAGCCTCGCGCCAGTCGCGCAGGTGCCGAGCGGCGGCGTCGATCTCGTCGCCGCCGGCCGTCTCGATATGTGTGATCTGGTACGGGCTCGACGCCTTCAGCCTGGCGGTCTGGTCGGCGTCGACGATGTCGTAGGGCGGGCCCAGCACGGTGCCCCAGTCGTCGATCAGGGTGGGGTTGTAGCGGAGCGCTCGGAACGGCTGGACGTCGACCATGGCGTGGGATTCTCGCAGCGCATCCGGTTTTGGCGTCGGCCCACGGAGGGCTGGACCGACGCGATGAGGCAAGCGTATCGCACGTAATCGCACCGTGCCGCGCTGCGACGGCCGTCGCTCCCGCGCAGAGTCGCAGGCCTGCGTCCTGTGCGGGAATCTCGTTCGGCGCTCGTCGAGCCAAGCCAGCAGCGAGATGCCAACGAGCTGGGCATGACGGACGAGGCGGGAATGGCGGCAGGAAGGCGCGCCGTCGCTGCTCGACAGCGCCCCGGGCGCAGAGTGACAAGGGGGGGCAGCGGAACGGGGCGCGGTTAACGAGCGAGTGGGACGAGGTCTTGCGACCCCGCCCCACTCGGGTTGTGCTCGCCGCGCTTCGGCGACTAGTTGCTGATGTAGAGGATGTCCGAGCGGCCGACCGTGAAATCGCTCGAACCCGGCACCATCGTCCCATCCACAACGGAATAGCGAACCCAGGCCGAGCCGTTCCACAGGTGGACGGCGCTGGCGCCGCGACCCGAGACCAGACCGAAGACCTCCGACGCCGTTGATTCGACATCGCAGGTCCAGGTGGCGAAGCCGCTCAAGGCGCTGAGACAGTCCAGACTCGCTTCCGCCGCCGGCGCCGCGGGCGCGCCGGCCGTGCTGATCAGCACCTCGACGTCGCGCGCCGGCGTCGAATCGTCCGAGACCGTGGCTCGCACCACCGCCCGACCGGCCCCGACCACCGTCAGCGTCGTCGTCGCCTTGCCGGCTACCGTCAGCGCCGACGTATCGTCCAGCACCGCCACCGCATCGTCGTCGCCGACCAGGTCCGACACCCCGAATGCGACCATGGTGCCGTCCGCCACCGCGTTGCCGCCGGCGTCTGTGACCATCACGCTCGCCGTCACGCCCTGACCAATCTCGGTCGCCGGCACCGGATCCAGCGTCAGATCGACCTCGTCCGCCGCGCCCACGACCATGAGCGTCGTCGACGCCTTCAGCGTCCCCGACGTCACCTCAAGTGTGTACGTCCCAGCCGCCAGCGCCGATGTGATCGCCGCGTCGATGTCCAGCATCAGACTGCTCATCATCGAACCCGACTGCGTCGTCTCGTACTTGCTCTGCGCCACCAGCGCGCCGCCCGACGTCTTCAGCATCGCCGTCACGGTCGGTACCGTAACCGCCGAACCGGAGGCGTCCGTCGCGTCAAGCATGAACGAAATCTGGTCGCGCGCGTCCGTGCCGCTATCCGCCTTGGTCGCCGCGTTATAGTCGGCCGCCTGGTCGTTGCCGACGTTGTAGCCCAACACGTTGCTGGGCGCCGCGCCGATGCTCAGCGAGGTGGCCGGACCCGAGAACCGCACCTGGACCGGGTCGGGTCGATGCACCTGACCGCCCGAGATCACGGTCGCCGTGACCGTCGCCGTACCCGGCGACGCCGGCGCCTTCAGCTCAATCCGCATCTTGGCCGGCAGTTGGTCGCCCGACGCCCGCAGACTGCTCAGGTCGAGCTCGCAGGCCGCCGAGTTCTGCGTCTTGCAGTTCGCCGCCTGAGCCGTCTCGGACCCCATCGCGCCGATGCTCTGCGTCGACAGCGTCCCGCCCGTGGTCGTGACCACAATCGACGAGACCGCGCTCGCCTCCGACGGCTGGTTGCTCCCGCTCAACACCGACAGCGACAGCTCGGTCGTCCCCGTGCCCGCCATAATCGTGGTCGGCTCGGCCGTGGTCGCGTCGTCGACGTAGCCGTCCTTGGGCGTCGTATCCGTATCGCCGGCCATCGCCTTGCGCGGCGAACTGGGGCCGAAACTCACCGTCCCCACCTGGTTCGCCGTCGGACTCACCGTCAGCACCTTCGTGACCGTAATCGGCGTCGTGTCCAGCGCGCCCCGCTGTCCCTTGACCGTCACCGGGTAATCGCCCGCCGGCGTACCCGACGGAACGACGATCTCAATCGAGATGACATTGGTACCGGTCGTGTCCGATACCGCTCCGGGCAGCACATTATCGGCGGTGCACCCTTTGCCCACGTAGGCGTATCCATTACTGCCGCTGCTACTGTCCGAACTGGTGCTGCCGTAGTTAACGCGGAAGCAGGTTTCCGCAAGCGCCTGATAAATCCAGTAGGCAGTTGCAGCCCTGTACGGATATTCAGAGTTCCTGAAGTATGTCTGCGAATATCCGTCGATCAGCGCGCCCAACGGAACCCGAAGCACCCGAATGTCGGGGTCGCTATCCTTGTCGTGGTCGGCCGTGGTGATGGACCGGCTGCGATCCCGATCCAGGTAGTCATCGGGAACGGACTCGGTGCGCACCATGTCGAAGTTCAGACCGGGAACCTCGGCGCTGTTCACCAGGGCCCCGTTCTTGCCCGTCACCTTGAGCTGCACGTTCGTCCCCGCCGGCACCACGCCGTCGGACTCGCCCACGAACACGACCTCGAGCGACGGTGTCGCCTCCGGCGTGGTCGAGGGCGCCTGGTCGGCCGCATACGTCGTCACCGTGATCGTGTAGCGGTTCAGCGCGATCCCGTTGTCGGTCACGACGATCTCGTAGACCGCCGAACCGGTGTCGTCTTCGCTATCGGCGTCCCGATCCGAGGGGGTGAAGGTGACCACCCGGCCCGACACCGAGGGGCTGTCCGACGCCAGCGTCTTGGTCCCGCCGCTCTTCCAGACCGCGCTGACCGTGCCCGTGCCCGGAATCGTCCGCGTGCACGGTACCGCCGCCGGCGTGCCGCCCTCTCCCGCCTGGGTCACCGTGCAGGCGGGCAGCGTCGTCTGCGCCTCAGCCGGTTGCGAGACCGCCGCCAGCGCGAGCGCCAACGCGACGAGCGCTGCCCCCCCCCCAATAATTTGGTTGATTTGGTTGATGCGCATCGGCGCATGTTGGCGCGCATCCGCGCAAGTCTCTGAACCATCTCCAGCCCCTTTCCCGAGACCAGTCGCCGCCCCGTCCGCTCGGGGCGCTCTCCGCCCAAGTATCGCACAGGCAATACCGCGCAAGACCCCGTATTTCGGTTCTTTTCAAGAATTTACGCTCTGGTTACGATCATTCTGCCGATTTCCGCGGCCCGCCTCCGTCGTACTCGCGCTCTGCCCGGGCCACAAGAGAACGTCATGTCCGCGCCGGGCGCGGCATGACCGTAGGGGGGGCGCGCCCCTCACCCTTCACTAACTCCGATGTACTCTTCGCGCCCGGCGGCACTCTAGCGTGAAGGCGTTTTCGTCAGACTCGTTGCGCGCCCACTCGCAATCCAACGGACCGAGCCATTCGAACTCGACCTCGACGGGCTCCGACCAGCGTTGGCACTGCGATGAGTAGGCGCTGACCCGTACGCCCAGCGTGGGCCAGTTCTGGATCGGCAGATTATCGATCGTCCGCGACAGATCCGCGTCCGCGGAACCAAATTCGACCGCGTCTGCAACATTCGCGGCCGTCCGTCTCGACCTGCGCGTCCCACTCGGCTCTGGCCTTGCGCAGGGCTGTAATGGCGGCTGAATCAAGCATTGCCGACTCCCGCCCGATATCGCACGCTTTGGCTTTGCCACGAGTATAGGAAGCAGGCGCTGGTCGGGCCGGTTTCGTGGCGCTAGCTAGCCGCCGTTGCCGTTGGCATCAGGGTTGGGGTCGGGATTGCCGTTGGGATTGGGGTTAGCGCCGGGATTGCCGTTGGCATCGGGGTTAGGGTCGGGATTGCCATTGGCATCGGGGTTAGGGTCAGGATTGCCGTTGGCATCGGGGTTAGGGTCGGGATTGCCGTTGGGATTGGGGTTAGGGTCGGGATTGCCGTTGGCATCGGGGTTGGGGTCGGGATTGCCATTGGCATCGGGGTTGGGGTCGGGATTGCCATTGGCATCGGGGTTAGGGTCGGGATTGCCGTTGGCATCGGGGTTAGGGTCGGGATTGCCGTTGGGATTGGGGTTAGCGCCGGGATTGCCATTGGCATCGGGGTTAGCGCCGGGATTGCCGTTGGGATTGGGGTTAGCGCCGGGATTGCCATTGGCATCGGGGTTAGCGTCCGGTGGCGTTGGCGTCGGGGTTGGCGGCGGCGGCGGCGGCGGGGCTGGTGGCGTCGGCGTCGGCGTCGGGGTCGAGGCTGAAGGCCTATCGCCACCGCTGCAGCCGTCTCGGGCGTCAACCGACTCAATGGCGGCGATGGCTCCGATGATCACGGCGATGCTCAGCGCTGCCGTCGCCGCTGCTATCCGTAGGCGTTCCATGAGGATCTCCTTCTCTGTCGCCCCGCCTGTCAGGGCACTCCCGGATATATTCGGGCAGTCGCGTGTTATGGCCAAGCTGGCAAACCGCTGCCGAACAGGTACCAGAGAGGGATAGGAAGCGGGCGAGCGGGTCGCGGAGGCTGGGCTTCGAGCGTCAGCTCGCCTTCGGACGCGTCTGGTCGATCAGCGGTCGAATGCGGCGTTGCGCACGGGGGTGGGAATGGGGCAGTTGCGCGCCGACGCCGGAGGCGAGGGCATGATCGGCATCTCCGCAGCGGAACTTAACGACGAGCGGGGCGAGGTCTGGCGACCCCGCCCCGCTTGGGTTGTTCGACTCTGCTCAGCGGTTAGTTGCTGATGTAGAGGATGTCCGAGCGGGAGACGGCGAAGTCGCTGGAGCCGGGCACCAAGGTTCCGCCGACGACCGAGTAGCGGATCCAGGCGGTACCGTTCCACAGGTGGACGGCGGTCGCGCCCCGACCGGAGACCAGACCGAAGACCTCGGAGGCCGTCGATGTGACGTCGCAGGTCCAGGCGGCGAAGCCGGTCCAGGCGCTCAGACAGTCCAGACCCACGGTCTCGGCCGCCGCCGCCGCGGGCGCGCCGGCCGTGCTGATCAGCACCTCGACGTCGCGCTCCGGCGTCGAGTCGTCCGAGACCGTCGCTCGCACGACCGCGCGACCGGCGCCCACGACCGTCAGCGTCGTCGAGGCTTTGCCGGCTACCGTCAACGCCGTCGTATCGTCCAGCACTGCCACCGCGTCGTCGTCGCCGACCAAGTCCGAGACGCCGAACGTGACCATCGTGCCGTCCGCCACCGCGTTGCCGTCGGCATCGGTGACCATCACGCTCGCCGTCACGCCCTGACCAATCTCGGTGGCCGGGACCGGATCGAGCGTCAAATCGACCTCGTCCGCCGCGCCCACGACCATGAGCGTCGTTGACGCCTTCAGCGTCCCCGACGTCACCTCCAGCGTGTACGTCCCCGCCGCCAGCGCCGATGTCATCGCCGCGTCGATGTCCAGCATCAGATTGTTCATCATCGAACCCGACTGGGTCGTCTCGTACTTGCTCTGCGCGACCAGCGCGCCGCCCGACGTCTTCAGCATCGCGCTCACGGTCGGCACCGTGACCGCGGAGCCGGAGGCGTCCGTCGCGTCGAGCATGAACGAAATCTGGTCGCGGGCGTCCATGCCCGCGTCCGCCTTGGTCGCCGCGTTGTAGTCGGCCGCCTCGTCGTTGCCGACGTTGTAGCCGAGCACGTGACTCGGCGCCGCGCCGATGCTCAGCGAGGTGGCCGGGCCGGAGAACCTGATTTGGACCGGGTCGGGTCGATGCACTGTGCCGCCCGAGATCACGGTCGCGGTGACCATCGCCGTACCCGGCGTCGCCGGCGCCTTGAGCTGAATGCGCATCTTGGCCGGCAGCGGATCGCCCGACGCCTTCAGGCTGGTCAGGTCGAGCTCGCAGGCAGCCTGACCGCCGGTCTTACAGGTCGCCTTCTGGTCGACCAGGGCGCCGGCCGGGCCGATCTGCTCGGTCGACAGCGTGCCGCCCGTGGTCGTAATCACAATCGACGAGACCGCGCTGGCCTCGGACGGCTGGTTGCTCGCGCTCAATACCGAGAGCGACAGCTCGGTCGTGCCCGTGCCGGCCATAATCGTGGTCGGCTCCGCCGTGGTCGCGTCGTCGATGTAGCCATCCTTGGGCGTCGTATCCGTATCGCCGGCCATCGCCTTGCGCGGCGAACTGGGGCCGAAGCTCACCGTCCCCACCTCGTTCGCTGTGGGGCTGACCGTCAGCGTCTTCGAGATGGGCGTCAGCGGCGTCGGGTCCTTCAGGCTGCGCTGACCGTACAGCGTGACGACGTAATCACCGGCAGGCGTGCCCCTGGGCACGACGAGCTCCAGCTCGTACTGGGAGGTATGGAGCGCGCCCGCCGTTTCGCCCTCGTTGCAATAGGATGGGGGGTTGGTATTGATTGCCTTTTGGCAGCGACCCCGGAGCAGGAACTCGGCTAAGATGTACTGTAACTGCCCACTCCCGTATTTCGGATTGATTCTGCCAGTGAAGTGCGGCTCGGATGAGGTGTAGATGTCCGAACCGAGCGACGATGAGCGCGTGATCCGCACATCCATCTTGTCATCCACATCGTGATCCTTGTCGTCGACGGTTTCGTCCCCATTCCGATCCAGCGTGTCGTCGCCCCAGTAGGCGGTCCGCTTGCCGAAGAAAGTCAACCCTCCCGAAACGGTGATCCGCGTCGGCCATGCATCGTTCTTGGAGACGTACCTGACGATGACGTTCGTGCCCGCGGTGACGACGCCGTCGGACTCGCCCAGGAAGACGAGCTCGAGCGAGGGCGTCGTCGTCGTGGTCGCCGGCGCCTGGTCGGCCGCGTAGGTGGTCACCGTGATCGTGAAACGGGCCAGCACGATCCCGTTCTCGGTCGCGATGATCTCGTAGACCGCCGAACCGGTGTCGTCGTCGCTATCGGCGTCCCGATCCGAAGGCGTGAACGTCACCACCTTCCCCGACACCGAGGGGCTGTCCGCCGCCAGCGTGCTGTCCTTGCCGCTCTTCCAGACCGCGCTGATCGTGCCCGTGGCCGGAATCGTCCGCGTGCAGGGCACTGCCGCGGGGTCGTCGCCCTCTCCCGCCTGGGTCACCGTGCAGGCGGGCAGCGTCGTCTGCGCCTCAGCCGGCTGCGAGACCGCCGCCAGCGCTAGCGCCAACGCGACTAGCGCTGCCCCCCCCCCCCAATAATTTGGTTGACTTAGTTGATGCGCGTCGGCGCATGTTGACGCGCATCCGCGCCAGGCTCTTGACCATCTCGGCCTCTCTTCCCGGTATTCAGTCGCCGCCTCGTCCGTCGGAGGCATTGTTGCCTATTATCGCACAGCCGAACCGCGATATCGCCGTGCCCCCCCCCGTAAAAAAATTTACGCTCTAGTTACAATCGCCTGATTCCCATGCGTTGCGCGGGAATGAAGAAATTGAGTGGCTCACGGAGCATCCCCCGAACCCGATTGCCAGCGGGTGAGGCGAAGGGCGTTGCCCAGCACGGAAAGGGAGCTGGCGACCATGGCCATGGCGGCGGCGATGGGCTCGAACTGCCCGCGATCGCCGAACAGCCACTGGAACCCGGCCGGGACGCCGCCAGCGGCGTCGAACAGGGGTACGGCGAGTCCGGCCGCCAGCGGAATCAGTAGGATGTTGTATCCGAAGGCGAAGCCCAGATTCTGTCGGATGATCGCGCGCGCGGCGCGCCCGATCAGCATGGCCTGGGCGGCGCGCAACGGACTGGAGCGCATCAGCGCGACCTGGGCGGTTTCGACGGCGATGTCCGAACCGCTGCGCATGGCCAGTCCCAGATCGGCCTGGGCTAGGGCGGGGGCGTCGTTGACGCCGTCGCCGACCATCGCCACGCGCTTGCCGAGCGATTGCAGTCGCGCGACCCGATCCGCCTTGTCCGTCGGCAGTACCTGCGCCGACACGTCGTCGATGCCGACCTGACCAGCGACGGATCGGGTTACGGCTTCGGCGTCGCCGCTGATCAGGATCGAGTCGACGCCGCGCCGACCGAGCAACTCGACCGCGTCGGCAGCGCCGACGCGCAGCTGATCCTCCAGTCGGATGACGCCGAGCAGTTCCGCGTCCCGGGCGACGTAGACCGGCGTGGCCGGAGTGCGCGCGCCATCGGGCGGGTCATCCGGCAGGCTGACGCCCAAATCGGCCATCAGTCCGGCGCTGCCGACCGAGACCCGACGTCCGTCGATCATCCCGCTGGCGCCGCGCCCCGGGTAGGAGATGAATTGGGATACGGCATGTTGCGACACGGCGGGCGGCGCATCGCGGGAAGGTAGGTCGCGGGATTCCGCATAGGCGACAATCGCTTCGGCCAGCGGGTGCTCGGACTGGCGCTCGACGGCCGCCGCCACGGACAACCATGCGAGATCGTCCTCGAGATACGATTCGACGGCAACGACCTCGTGCCGACCGCTGGTGAGGGTGCCGGTCTTGTCCCAGATCACGGTGTCGATGCGCCCCGCCGCCTCGATCGCCTCGGCGTCGCGGAAGAGGATACCGAGCCCGGCGGCGCGGCCGGCGGCGGCGGCGATCGCGGCCGGGGTTGCCAGACCCAACGCGCAGGGACAGGCGACGACCAGCACGGCGACGGCGCTGAGCAACGCGGCGCTCCAGCCCCTCTCGCCGCCGAACAGGCCCCAGGCCAGGCACGTCGTCGCGGCGATCAGGATGACCAGCGGAACGAAGACGGCGGCGAGACGGTCGGCGAGCCGCTGCGCCGGGGCCTTGGATGCTTGCGCGCGCTCGACGGTCGCCGTAATCCGGGCGAGTGCCGTCTCGGCGCCCACCTGCGCGGCGCGATAGCCGAAGGCGCCGTCGAGGTTGATCGCGCCGGCGAACACGCTGTCGCCGCGCCCCTTGGCGACCGGCGCGCTCTCGCCCGTGAGGATCGACTCATCGACCGCGCTGTCGCCCTCGACAATCTGTCCGTCGACCGGGATGCGTTCGCCCGGTCGGACGCGAACGAGATCTCCGACGACAACCCGATCGGCGGGCAGATCCCGTTCCACGCCGTCGCGGACGACGCGGGCGGTCTGCGGCGCGAGCTGCAACAGCCGGGTCAGCGCCGAGGCGGCTTTAAGACGCACCCGCGCCTCTAGCGCGCGTCCGAGACTGACGAATCCGACGATGATCAGGGCCGTGTCAAAGAACACGTCGCGATCGGCCAGGGCTGAGTCGAATCCGCCCAGCGCGCCTAGCGCATTGTGCCCCAGCGCGATCGTGGCGCTGTAGCCCCAGGCGGCGAGAACCCCGAGCGCGATCAGCGTGTCCATGTCCGTGCTGCGACGCGAGGCGGCGAGCGCGGCGCGACGCAGATTGGGCCAGGCGCACCAGGCGAGAATCGGGGTTGCGACGGCGAAGAGGATCGGGTGCAGGAGGTCGGGGTTCCAGCCGAGGTCGGCCCAGCGATTGGCCTGCATGGCGGCGAAAATGCCCCAACCGGCCAACAAGGCCGGCCCCGCGCGGTTGAACAGGGCGCGGCTAAGCGAGAGCGGCGGCGACTCGCGCGCCGCCGACCGGTCGGGTTCGGCTTCGAGCAGTTCGTAGCCGGCGCCGCTAATCGCCGCGCCGATTGCGGGACGCTCGAGCGCGCCGTCGATCTCGATCACGGCGCGTCCGGCGAGGAAGTCGGCAGACGCCTCGACCACGCCGTCCAGCTTGAGCAGCGCCCGCTCGACGCGTCGCACGCAGGCGGCGCAGTGCATCCCGTCGATGCGCAGCGTCTGCCTGCTCGACGCGCCCGGATCGGTCGCGGTAGTCATCGCTTGCAGCATATGCGGGCGTGCAGGCGATCGGCCGGCGCAACCGTCCTTTGGCGAACAATGCCGGACTCGAGTTCACTTCCATACGGAGCGGAAGCGGACTGATGTTGGTGGGCGGCGCGGCGTTCCGCTGAGGCGACGGTAAATCGCCCGTAAATCACGTTGAACGGGAGGGCGGTAGATAACGTTTGCGGCGCCTGCGGCGTGCAATGGTGGGCATCAGATGATCGACCCAGGAAAGGGGCGAACGATGCCTGGAATACCCAGTGGACGCCTAGTAATGCCGGCGGGAATCCGGATCAGGTTGGCATGCGCGGCGACGCTAGTCGCGCTAGTCGGCGGGATAGTCGTCGCGGCGCAGCCGGCATCGGCTGCGCCGCCCGCGCCGTATTGGACGAGCGCCAAGGCGACCATCGCGACGATCACGCTCAACTGGGGCATCAGCGACCCCTCCGGCGTGACCAAGTTTCAGTACCAGCAGAAGGAGGGTGGCGGCAGCTTCGGCGCCTGGACCGACGTCCCCAATTCCGGCAACGGCACCAGGAGCTTCAAGAAGACCGGCCTGACCCCGGGCACGAGTTACACCTTCAAGCTTCGCGCCGTCGCCGGAGCCACCCCCGGCGCAGCATCGGGTACTTGGTCGAAAACGACGGAATACGTACCGTCCCCGGCCTTCTTGTCGAACCAGTTCGTCAGCACCAGCGCCTCGATCACGCTCAAGTGGAAGTCGGACAGCAGCAACGAGATCACCAAATGGGAGCTTCGCTACAAGCTGAACAGCGCCGGCTCGTTCGGGAATTGGGCGAACGTCGGCGGCGCGGCCACCCGGACGCACACGGTGAGCGGACTGACGGCCGACACAGAGTATGACTTCGAGCTGCGCGCTGTCGTTGGCAGCACGCCAGGCAGCGCGCAGGCATATACGGCGTCTACCACTGCCGCAGGGGGAACCCCAACCCCGACTCCAACCCCGCGGGTCACGACGGCCCCGCCGGCGCCGGCCTGGTCGGCCTTACAGGCCACCATCGCGACGATCACGCTCAACTGGAGTATCAGCGACCCCTCCGGCGTGACCAAGTACCAGTACCAGCAAAAGGCGAGCGGCGGCAGCTGGAGCGCCTGGACCGACATCCCCGATTCCAACGCCGGTACCACGAGCTTCACCAGAACCGGCTTGACCCCTGGCACGAGCTACCAATTCAAGCTTCGCGCCGTCGCCGGCGCCACCCCCGGCGCAGCATCGAATGCCCGGTCGAGTTCGACCGACTACGTACCGTCCCCGGCCTTCTTGCATGACCAGTTCGTCAGAACCCAGACGTCGATCACGCTCAAATGGAGCGCGGCGAGCAGCAACGAGATCACCAGGTGGGAAGTTCGCTACAAGCTGAGCAGCGCCGGCTCGTTCGGGAAGTGGGCGAACGTCGGCGGCGCGACCACTCGGACGCACACGGTGACAGACCTGTCACCCAACACAGAGTATGACTTCGAGCTGCGCGCTCTCGTTGGCAGCGCCTCCAGCGCCGTACGACAATACACGACGTCTACAACTGCCGCAGGGCGGACTCCAACACCGACCCCAATACCAACCCCGACCCCAACACCGACCCCAGCGCCGCGGGTCACGGTCACGGCCCCGCCAGCGCCGCATTTGGGGAACTTCCAGGCCACCATCGCGACGATCACGCTCAACTGGAGCATCAGCGACAGCGCCGGCGTGACCAAGTACCAGTATCAGCAAAAAGCGGGCGGCGGCAGCTGGAGCGCCTGGACCGACATCCCCGATTCCAACGCCGGTACCTCGAGCTTCACCAGGACCGGCCTGACCCCTGGTACGTCTTACCGCTTCAAGCTTCGCGCCGTTGCCGGAGCCACCCCCGGCACAGCATCGATGGAACGGTCGATATCGACGGAACACGTGCCCTCCGGGGCTTGGTTGTATGACGAATTCGTCAGGACCGGCGCCTCGATCACGCTCAAGTGGAAGTCGGACAGCAGCAACGAGATCGCCAAATGGGAGCTTCGCTACAAGCTCAGCAGCGCCGGCTCCTACGGGAAGTGGACGAACGTCGGCGACGCGACCACTCGGACGCACACGGTGAGCGGCCTGACGGCCGACACACAGTATGACTTCGAGCTGCGCGCTCTCGTTGGCAGCACCCCAGGCCGCGTACAGAGATACACGACGTCTACCACTGCCGCCGCACAGCAGAGTCCGACGAACACGCTCAAGGTCGTGCGCGACTCCGACCCCAGCGTGATCATGGGCTCGGGGCAGGTCGAATCCGTCTCCGTCGCCGAAGGGGACAGCGAAAACACATCGCTTTCGTTCCGTCTCACGCTCGACCAGACCCCTTCGCACGACGTCAGAGTCCAGGCGACGGTCTGGGCGCCTCGCGACGCGAACGTTCGAGGACGTTCCGGCGCCGGGCGCGAGCGCGACTTCCATTATCTACAACGCCATATCACGTTCGCGGCCGGCGCCACTGGACAGGCGTTGAGCAAGCTGCTGACCGTCGAGATCATCGGCGATACCCGCGATGAAGATGATGAGACGTTCGAGGTTCGGGTCAACAACCTGCACAGCGGCGATGCCCGGGTGCGGCTGCACGGCGGCGGCAAGCGGATCGCCTTCAACGTCGTGATCAGCGATGACGACGAACCGAACGCCGAACAGGTCTCGGCGACGCCGATCATCGTCAGCGTGACCGACCAGGCCGCCGCGGAAGGGGATGCGGGCGTGAGCTTCATGGAATTCCCCGTGACGCTCAGCGGTTCGCCGTCTCACGATGTCCGGCTGCAGGTCACGGCCTGGGCCAAGGGGAAAGACACTGTGCGAGGAAGCCGCAAGGGCCCGGGTCGCGACTTCGGCTATCTGCGGCGTCACATCACGTTCGAGGCCGGCGCCAGCGGGGCGGCGCTGACCCAGACGATCCGGGTTCGCATCTTCGGCGATCAGGTTGCGGAACCCGACGAGACGTTCGAGGTTCGGGTCAACAACCTGCTGACGCAGGACAAGCGAGTGCAGATGGGCGTGGACGGCCGGACCAGGGTGACAGCGACCGGCACGATTCGCAACGACGACGAGTAGCGAGCCGTCCGCGCTCGATCGGCTCCGCGCCAGGGGGCGGGGGTTGGCTACGGCCCGCCCCCGCTCTCGGCATGCGGCTCCGTCCTGATCGGCGACGCCCGCGCCGCGGGCGTAATGATGTAGAGCGGTAGAGCGCCTGCCCGCGGCGCAGGCAGGCGACCGCTTCCCGCGACCTGATCGATCCACGCATCCCCGGCATCAGGGTCGCCGTCGCGGTCCGTCGCGCAATCGTTTGCCGCATCTGTCGGAGCGCAGGCGATCGGCCTGCGGATAGCCTGGAACTAGCCTGAGACTAGGCTGAGATCATGTCGCGCGTGATGCTGCTGATCCCGACCGCCTCGTACCGAGCGCCCGACTTTATGTCAGCGGCCGACAAGCTGGGGCTTGACGTTGTCGTCGCCTCGGATGTGGATCAGCCGTTGGCGGATATGTATCCCGGTCGCTGGCTGACGCTGCCCTATCACGACATCGAGCGCGGCGCGCGGGCGGTCGCGCGTTACGCGGATCGATTTCCGCTCGACGCGGTCGTGGCAGTCGACGATCCAGGCACGCTGCTGGCCGCGCACGCCAGCGCCGAGCTGCGGCTGTCGGGCAATGCGCCCGAGGCGGTAATCGGCACGCGCGACAAATCGGCGCTGCGTCGGGCGCTGGACGCGTATGGCGTGCGCTCCCCCTGGTGGCGCGTGTTCCAGTTCGGCGCGTCGCCGCCGCTCGACTCGTTCGCGTTCCCGGTCGTCGTCAAACCGCTAGGGCTGAACGGATCTCGGGGAGTCATGCGCGCCAACGACCCCGCCTCGCTGGCGCGGGCGATTGCGCGGCTGGGCAAGCTGCTGCGCACGCGCGCCGCGGCCGAGGAGTGCGGCGAACTGGCCGATCGCTTCCTGATCGAGCAGTACATCCCCGGTCTCGAGGTCGCCGTGGAAGGCCTGTTGCGAGACGGTGAGCTGCACACGCTGGCCATCTTCGACAAGCCAGACCCGCTGGAGGGCCCGTTCTTCGAGGAGACGATCTACGTCACGCCGTCGCGGTTGACCGAAGCGCAGATTGCGGAGGTCGTGGAGACGACGCGCCAGTCGGCGCGGGCGCTGGGGCTGCGCGACGGCCCGCTGCACGCCGAGTTGCGCCTGAACGAAGCGGGCGCTTGGCCCGTGGACGTCGCGGCGCGCACGATCGGCGGGCTCTGCGCTCGCACGTTGCGCTTCGGCGCGGGAATGTCGCTTGAGGAAATCGTCCTGCGGCACGCCGTCAACGCGCCGTTGGAAACGCTGAACCGCGAGACGCGGGCGGCGGGCGTGATGATGATGCCGATCGTCGGTCGGGGTCGGATTACGGCCATCCACGGCCTGGACGCCGCGGCGACAGTGCCTCTGATCGAGGCAATCGAGATGGAGGCGCGGATCGGCGACCGGCTGCTGCCGCTGCCCGAGGGCGCTAACTATCCGGGCTTCATCTTCGCCCGCGGCGAGCATCCAGAGGAGGTGGAGTCGGCGCTGCGCGAGGCCTGGTCGAAGATCGAGTTCGCCTTCTGAGGCTGACTGAGGCTGAGGTCACGATCCCGCGCCGCCGGACGGTTCGGTGCCGCGCGGCAGATCAAGGCTCAGATTGCCTGGCGCCCCGCTGCGGTGCCGGGCGTGGCAGCAGCGGATTGATGGCGCGGGCGATGGCCGCGCCGGGCGGTCGGGCGAAGTAGATCGGCAGGATGGCGGCGTAAGTCAGGATCGCGACCAGCGTCAGCGGAACCTCGTAGGAGCCGGTGATGTCGTCCAGCAGCCCGATCAGCCACGGTCCCAGTCCGCTGGAGAGGTTGGTGGCCATGGCGACCAGGCCGTAGATCGCGCCGAAGCTGACGTAGCCGAACACATCGGAGGTAAGCAGCGACATCAGCATGTAGATGTTGCCAATCGTGAAGCCGAAGGCGAGCACGGCGAGATAGGTCAACGCGACGTTCTCGAACTGGATCACGATTAGTGCCGCCGTGCCCTGGACCAGGAACATGATCACGGTCAGCACGCGCAGATCGACGCGGTCCGCGAAGAAGCGGCCCACGATCAGGCGGGCGACGATGCTGCCGAAGGCCAGCATCGAGAGTGCGGTCGTAGCGGCGGTGAGCGAGCCGAGTCGCGCTTCGAGCAACGCCGTTTGATGCAAAATGAAGCCGGTCTGCGCCAGCAGCACGATGGTGAAGCTGGCGATGATCGCCCAGAACGACGCCGTGCGCGCCGCCCGACCCTTCGTCCAGACCCGGGTCTGATTGGCCGTCGAGCGCGCGAAGTTCGACGAGGCGCGCGGCAGCGGTCGCAGACCGTCCTGGGGCAGTCCCATCTGGCCGGGATCCCAGACGAGCGCGAACAGCACGATCGGCAGTCCGATCAGCAGGATCAGCCCGGCCATGACGGGCGTGGCCAGACTAAGGCCGAAGCGTTCGATCAGGAAGCCGTTGAGCGGGGAGAGCACGACGCCGCCGAGCGAGACGCCAGTGGAAGCCATGGCCATGGCCCAGGCGCGACGCTGCACGAACCAGCGCGTCAGCGTCGCGTTGACCGCGACGCCGGCGCTCATGCCGGCTCCGATCGCGAGCGTGCTGTAGGCCAGGTAGAGTTGCCACAGCTCGCGGACCTGTCCAACCGCGCAGGCGGCGACGACGACCAGCGCCAGGCCGGGCAGCATCCAGCGCTTCGCACCCTGTCGATCGATCCTCGGCCCTACCCAGGCCGCGGAGACGCCAGTGAAGACGAAGTACATGCCGGTCGCCAGCGAGACGTCGGCGTTGCTCCAGCCGTGTAGCTCGCGCAGCGGGCTCAGATAGATGGCCAGCCCGTAGTAGCCGACGCCGACGGAGACGAACATCAGGGCGCCACAGGCGAAGACGATCGCCCAGCCGTAGTAGAAGCGGGCCGGCAACAGCCGCGCGGCGAGCGGTCGTTGCGGCGCCAGCTGCATTTCGTCGCGGGTCGATGGCGGACTGGGCATGGCGAAGCTGGGTGGGGCGGGTCGACGGGTCGGATGAACGAGTCGGGCCGGCCGCCCGAGCCGATTCAGGATACGACCGAGGCGAGGCGGCTCGGCGCCGCCCGACCGACTAGACTGCCCGCGGTGCCAGCATGGGCGGCGCGCAGCGCGATCTCGGCGATCCGCGCAATCCACGAAAGGCGGGCGCATGTCCGAGCGACGCACGGGATGGATCTATCACGAGTCCTACATGTGGCACGACACGGGCAGAACGCAGGCGTTCGACCCCGAGTTGCGACGATGGATGCAGGCCTGGGAGCATTGGGAGAATCCCGATACCAAGCGGCGGCTGAACAATCTGCTGGAAGTATCGGAGTTCTCGGAGCAGCTGACGCGGCTCAAGCCGCGCCCGGCGCATGCGGAGCAGCTGCTGCGCTTTCATACGCCGGACTACGTCGATCGCATCCGGGCGCTGTCGGCGGTCGACGGCGGCGACGCCGGCGAGGGCGCCCCGTTCGCGCACGGCGGCTACGAGATCGCGCTGCTCTCGGCGGGAGGGACGATCACGGCGGTCGACGCGGTGCTCGACGGCGCGGTCGACAACGCCTATGCGTTGACCCGTCCGCCCGGTCACCACGCCGAACGCGACCGCGGTCGCGGCTTCTGCATCTTCGGCAATGTCGCCATCGCCGCCATGCATGCGCTGGCGGAGCGCGGCATCGACCGGGTGGCGACGCTGGACTGGGATGTCCATCACGGCAACGGCACGCAGCAGGCATTTTACGAGCGACGCGACGCGCTGACGATGTCGATCCACCAGGACCAATGGTATCCGCGCGATAGCGGCGGAATGGACGAGCGGGGCGCAGGCGAGGGCGAGGGCTACAACATCAATATTCCGCTGCCGCCCGGCAGCGGGCACGGCGCATATGTCGAGACCGTGCGCCAGGTCGTGGTTCCGGCGCTCCAGGCGTTTCGGCCCGACCTGATCCTGCTGCCGTCGGGCTTCGACGGCAGCATGTACGATCCGCTGGGTCGGATGATGGCCTATTCCGAGACCTTCCGCGAGATGACCCGCCTGCTGATGGAAGCGGCAGACGAACTCTGCGACGGTCGGCTCGTGCTCAGTCACGAAGGCGGCTACAGTCCCACCTACGTGCCGTTCTGCGGACTTGCCGTGGTCGAGGAGCTGAGCGGGAAGCGCTCGATTGCCGGCGATCCGTTCGAGGACAACTCGGCGACGGCGGGCGGTCAGGAGCTGCAACCGCACCAGCAGGCGGTCTTGGACGAGGCGAAGCCGCTCGTGGATCGCCTGATACAGCTTGAGGGCGTATAGGGACGTCGCGTCGCGCGGCTCAGAGCCGACTGAAGATTGCCGTCATCATCCCGAACATGCCCGCGAACCCCAGACCGATCGCCCGGGTCATCAGGGTGAGACGCTTCTGCAATTCCCCGAATCGCTGATCCATCTCGCGCTACAACGAATCCCGCATCTCGGCGCGGACCTACGCCAGGCCGTCCTGCAACTCCTGTCGCGCGCCGTCTGCGAAATCACCCGGGTCAGACCGAGCTCGAACGCTTGCCGATCGACGCCTGATCCATCCCCGCCTCGACCAGCCCCTCCTCAAGATCGTCCGACTATGCCTCAATCGCCGGCTCGCGCATCGTCTCAGTCGTCATGCCCTTGCCTCCGCTTTCTGCATACCGCATCCCCATCTCCTCTGCGGAACGCCGCGAACGAGGCGGAGGCGGAGTTGTGCGACTCCATCCCTCGGGCTGGCCGCCGTCCTCGTCGGCGCCATGCTATCGGGGCAGCGTGAGGTCGGTTGCGGTCCTTGCGCTGGCGCCCCGCCAGGCGCGGGTTGCATTGGTCAGTGCCCGATTGGGTTCCCGACGATCGTTGCGATGGTTGCGTTGCTGGCGCGAGTGGTGGCTGTCGCTGAGGGGCCATTCGGGGTTCTTGGCGATCGTTGCGAAGATTGAGGCGGCGTCAGGTGCGTCTCTGGCGGTGGTTGCGGTGGTTGGCATGCCGATCCGAGGGCGATGTTGGCGTTGATGGCATCGGTCGCCATCGGTTCGATCATTCGTGCGGCGGATATGGCGACAATTGTGGTGGTTGCGGTTGGCTTCCTGATGTCGGTTGCTCAGCTGACGCGGGTCGCGATTGCGTTCCCAAGGTTAGTTGCGATAGTTAATATCGCTCGTTCGAGAGCGGCGTTGGCGTTAATGGCATCGATCGCCATCGGTTCGATGATCCGCGTGGGAGATATGGCGACGGGTGCGTTCCTGGCGTGAGTTGCGTTGGCTGGGAGTGATAGCAGTTATCGGGTTGGATGCGATGGTCGGCTCGGCGGCGCTTGTGCGCCTGGCGACGACGGGAGCGATTGAGTTGCGGTTGGGTTCCCGGCGATCGTTGAGTTGCCGATGCCGGTTGCGCGCCCGGCTGCGGTTACGTTGATTGCGTTGGAATGCGGATCGACGTTATAGCTCCCTCGTTGGCTTTCTGGCGATGGTTGGGGCGTTGCGGCGCTCGCGGGGGCGGGCCGACCGCGCGTCGGCCCGCCCCCGCGATCAGCGGTCTACTTGCTCCACCAGCCGTAGTGGCGGCTCTTCGACCATTGTCCGCATTGGTCGGAGTAGGCCTCCACCTGCACGCGCAGATAATGACCGGTGCCAGTCGGCAGACCGGTCACTGTCTTCGACAGCGTCGCAGCGGCGGAGCGGAAGTACTCGTCCGCGTAATCCACGTCGGTATACGCGTCGAGGTAGACGTAGTAGTTGTACTCGATCATTTGCGCCGCGTACTTGGTCGCCTGGTTGCCGCCGGCGCTGACGTAGGCGCAGCGCTTGTCGCGCTTGCCACCGATGGCTCGCGGCTTCTGCCAGCTGATCGTCACCTCACCCGACGTGCTCGTATCGACGCTCAGGTCGCGCACCGGAAACGGCGCGCGCAACTTCCGCGTCGCCGGCGCAGACGGATTCGTGTTCGACGCCGACGTCCAGAAAAACGCCGTCGCCAACTCCGATTCCTCCCCGCAACCGTCCTCCGACTCCGCGTACACCTCCACGTAATGCCGGTACGGATAGTTCAACTCGTCCACGTACCAACTCGTACCGCTATCGATGCGCAGCGACTCGGCCACCATCGGCATCGTCGGCGCCACCTCGTACACGCGCACGAAGTAGCCGGCCGTGGGACAATAGCCGCCGTCGCCGTGGCCGCCGCTCGTCCAGGAAATCAGGGCGCTATCGTAGCCCGCCTGCACCGTCAACCCGGTCGGCGTACTGGGCAACGTTCCAGCCGCGCCGTACGGCTTGGCGCTGACCGTATCCGAGGCCGGGCCGATCCCGCCTGAGTTCTTGGCCCGCAGCTCGAAGCTGTAGCTCACCCCGCTGCCGTCCAGCGACCTGACCCGGTAGAAATCCGTCCAGCTGCCGCCGGCCGCAGTCCAGCTCCCCCAGGCGCCACTGCCCTTGCGCTGCCGATATTCGTAATTGTCGATGGCCCGAACCTCCGCCATCGACGGATGATTCCACTTCAGCGTGACCGATCGCGGCCCCGCAGTGGCGAACAACCCCTCCGGCTTGGTCAGCGTCACGCTCTGCCCGAGCGCCGACTCCGAGCCGAACGCGACCAGCCCGACCAGCAATCCGGCCATCGCCAGCAGACCCCAACGAGTCAGGAACCGAGACCTGTGATCAGCACGCAATATGCGAAGAGGGGCGTTGAGCCCTGGTGGGTAAGACATCCGAACATCTCCTGTGCATCTCCAACGATGCCAGCGCCCAACCCGAGCGCCCGGCGATAGCGGCACATTAGCCACGACGCCCGCAGCCGATCAAACGCGCCAAGCGATATTCGGTAACCTTCGCCCGAATCGAGTTAAGCGGAACAAGCTTATCGTCGACCAAATTCGTTATGCTCGCGCCCGGCGCGAGCGCGGCGACGCACCGAGCAGGTGGAACGTCGGCGAGCAGCGCGGTTCAGAGAGCCGATTCAGCATCACGCTGAGCATCGCGCTCATTAAGCCAAACATACCCGCGAACCTGTGCCAAGCCGTCCTGCAATTCCCAGCGGGTCGCCGTCTGCGAGATCACCCGCGTCAGACCCAGCTCGAGCGCCTGCCGGTAGGCCCGCGCCGACGCCTGATCCATCCCCGTCTCGACCAACCCTTCCTCCAGATCGTCCGACCATGACTCAATCACCGGGTCGCGCACTGTCTCAGTTGTCATGCCGTCGCCTCCGTCGTCGGCATACCGCATCCCCTGAGCGGCGGCGCTGCGCTGGCGACGCGAGACCAGACCGAACATCTCCGACGCCGTCGATTCGACATCGCAAGTCCAGGTGGCGAAACCGGTCAAGGCGCTCAGGCAGTCCAGACTCGCCTCGGCCGGCGTCGCCGACCCGGCCCGCCCGCCGTGCTGATCAGCACCTCGACGTCGCGCTCCGGCGTCGAATCGCCCGACACCGTCGCCCGCACCACCGACCGACCGTCGCCGACCACGGTCAGCGCAGCGAAGATTGAGTCGGCGTCGGGCGCGGCGCTGGCGGTCGTTGCGAAGGTTGGGTTGCTAGCGCGAGGGCAGCGTTGGCGACGGTGGCGTCTGTCGAGTAGGCGGCGCCTGGAGTTATGCGATGTCAGTTGCTCAAGTCGCATAGGTTGCGATTGCGTTCCTTGCGGCGGCGTGATGCCGACGCCCTACACGGGAATCACGGACCGGCCAAGGACGAGGAAAAGGCCAGCAAGCGAAGTGGCGGCCCGCAGGGCTCAGAGCCGAACGAGGAGCGCGGTCATAAACCCGAACACGCCCACGAACCCCAGACCCACCGTCCAGGTCAACAGATTGAGCCGCTTCTGCATCTCCCCGAAGCGCTGATCCATCTCCCGCTGCAACTGATCCCGTATCTCCCGCATCTCAGCGCGCAACTGGTCGCCCATTTCCTTCATCTCAGCGCGCAGCTGTTCCCGCATCTCCCCCATCTCCCGACGCAGGTCGCCCATCTCCCCGCGAACTTGCGCCAAGCCCTCATGTAGCTCTTGCCGACCCTGCGCCAAGCCGTCCTGCAGCTCCTGCCGCGTTGCTGTCTGCGAGATCACCCGCGTCAGACCCAGATCGAACGCCTGCCGATAGGCGTGCGCCGATGCCTCATCCATCCCCACCTCGACCAGCCCCCTCCTCCAGATCGTCCGACCATGCCTCAATCACCGGGTCGCGCACTGTCTCAGTCGTCATGCCGTCGCCTCCGTCGTCGGCATACCGCATCCCCTAGGCGGGGCTCGGTCAGGCCCGCGCGGGGGTGCGGCATGACCGTAGGGCTAGCGCGCCGTTAACTACAAGTGGGGCGGGGCCTTGCGACCCCACCCCACTCGGGCTGTTCGCCGTTCCTTGGCGGCTAGTTGCTGATGTAGAGGATGTCCGAGCGGCCGACGGCGAAGTCGCTGGAGCCGGGCACCATCGTCCCATCGACCACCGAGTAGCGGACCCAGGCGGAGCCGTTCCACAGGTGGACGGCGCTGGCGCCCCGACCCGAGACCAGGCCGAACACCTCCGACGCCGTCGATTCGACATCGCAGGTCCAGGTGGCGAAGCCGCTCAAAGCGCTGAGACAGTCCAGGCTCACCGCCTGGGCCGGCGCCTCGGGCGCGCCCGCCGTGCTGATCAGCACCTCGACGTCGCGCGCCGGCGTCGAGTCGTCCGAGACCGTGGCGCGCACCACCGCGCGACCGGCCCCGACCACGGTCAGCGTCGTCGAGGCTTTGCCGGCTACCGTCAGCGCCGACGTATCGTCCAGCACCGCCACCGCATCGTCGTCGCCGACCAGGTCCGACACCCCGAACGCCACCATGGTGCCGTCCGCCACCGCGTTGCCGTCGGCATCGACGACCATCACGCTCGCGGCGACGCCCTGACCGATCTCGGTCGCCGGCACCGGCTCCAGCGTCAGATCGACGCTGTCCGCCGCCCCCACGACTATGAGCGTGGTTGACGCCTTCAGCGTCCCCGACGTCACCTCCAGCGTGTACGTCCCCGCCGCCAGCGCCGATGTGATCGCCGCGTCGATGTCCAGCATCAGACTGCTCATCATCGAACCCGACTGCGTCGTCTCGTACTTGCTCTGCGCCACCAGCGCGCCGCCCGACGTCTTCAGCATCGCGCTCACGGTCGGTACCGTAACCGCCGAACCGGAGGCGTCCGTCGCGTCAAGCATGAACGAAATCTGGTCGCGCGCGTCCGTGCCGCTATCCGCCTTGGTCGCCGCGTTGTAGTCGGCCGCCTCGTCGTTGCCGACGTTGTAGCCCAACACATTGCTGGGCGCCGCGCCGATGCTCAGCGAGGTGGCCGGACCCGAGAACCTGATCTGGACCGGGTCGGGTCGATGCACCGTGCCGCCCGAGATCACGGTTGCGGTCACCGTCGCCGTACCCGGCGACGCCGGCGCCTTGAGCTGAATCCGCATCTTGGCCGGCAATGGATCGCCCGAGGCCCGCAGACTGGTCAGGTCGAGCTCGCAGGCCGCCTGGCCGTTGCTCTTGCACTTTGCCTTCTGGTCGACCAGGGCGCCGGCCGGGCCGATCTGCTCGGTCGACAGCGTCCCGCCCGTGGTCGTGATCACAATCGACGAGACCGCGCTCGCCTCCGACGGCTGGTTGCTCCCGCTCAACACCGACAGCGACAATTCCGTCGTGCCCGTGCCCGCCATAATCGTGGACGGCTCCGTTGTCGACGCGTCATCGATGTAGCCGTCCTTGGGCGTCGTATCCGTATCGCCCGCCACCGCCTTGCGCGGCGAACTGGGGCCGAAACTCACCGCCCCCACCTGGTTCGCCGTCGGACTCACCGTCAGCACCTTCGTGACCGTAATCGGCGTCGCGTCAACCGCGCCCCGCTGTCCCTTGACCGTCACCGGGTAATCGCCCGCCGGCGTCCCCGACGGAACGACGATCTCAATCGAGATGACGTTGGTGCCGATGGTCTTGTTGGCGCCCCCTACCTGTCCGGGGAGCGGATTGTCGCTGTCGGCGCCCGAGCACCCCGCGCCCAGGTAACTGCCGTCGCTCGAACTGCTCGTACTGATGTACTCGACTACGCCGCCAACAGTCCTTGAGCCGCCGTAGTTATAGCGGAAGCAGGTTGCCTCAAGCGCCTGATAAATCCAGTAGCTGGCGCCCGACCTGTATGGGAATTCCTGATTGGAGACTTCGATCTTTGACCCATCCCTCGACTCGATGTACGGACCTAACGCAACCCGAGCCACGCGCACATCGGGGTCGCTATCCGCGTCATGGTCGGCGGTGGTCCAGGAGCGGCTGAGGTCTCGATCCAGATAGTCATCGGGAACGTACTCGGTGCGCAGGAAGTCGAAGTGCAGACCGGAAGCCGCGATGCTGTTCACCTGGGCGCCGTTCTTGCGGGTCACCTTGAGCTGCACGTTCGTGCCCGCCGGCACCACGCCGTCGGACTCGCCTACGAACACGATCTCCAGCGAGGGGGTCGTCTCCGGTGTGGTCGAGGGCGCCTGGTCGGCCGCGTAGGTGGTCACCGTGATCGTGTAGCGGTTCAGCGCGATCCCGTTGTCGGTCACGACGATCTCGTAGACCGCCGAACCGGTGTCGTCGTCGCCGGTCACCCGGTCCGACGGCGTGAAGGTCACCACCCGACCCGACACCGAGGGGCTGTCCGACGCCAGCGTCTTGGTCCCGCCGCTCTTCCAGACCGCGCTGACCGTGCCCGTGCCCGGAATCGTCCGCGTGCAGGGCACTGCTACCGGCGTGCCGCCATCCCCAGCCTGGGTCACCGTGCAGGCCGGCAGCGTCGTCTGCGCCTCAGCCGGCTGCGAGACCGCCGCCAGCGCAAGCGCCAACGCGACGAGCGCTGCCCCCCCCCCCCCAATAATTTGACGCGCATGCGCGCAACGATGTGAGTCATCTTCATCTCCCTTTCGCAGGATCCGTCTCCGCCCCGAACGGCCGAGGCGCACTTGGCAAGTATCGCACGGCGTCGCATGTCGTATCGCCGTACCCCCCCCCCCCGTCAAAAAATTTACCCGTGATTTACAATCAACGAACCCGTAACCCGTCGATTGACGTGATCCATCTCCGTCATGCCCGGCTGGCCCGGGGCTCTCGCTTGCAAGGCGGGGAACAAGACGCCCGCGCCCGGCGCGGGCATGCATGACAGGAGGCGGCGTTTCAGATCTCAGCATGCGCGCCGCGATGGCGCATGCGGGCGACGAAGACGGGCGGAATGTCGGGGAGATGAGCCCAGCTGAGGCGCATGGTCGGCTCGTCGGCGTCGCCCTCGCCGCCGTCGCTGATCGACGGTTCGCGGATGCCGTCGAGCACCCAGCCGCGGTCGAAGGCGGCGCTGAACAGCTCGGTCAGGGTTCGATGGAAGTACGGCTGGAGGCTGGGTTGACCGACCGCGGCGATGCCGCGCTGCGCGCCCGTGTTCCGATAGCCGCTGATGCGCACGCCTGTTTCTTGGATCAGTTCGCCGTCCGGCGTCTCCATGCGCTCGGCGAACAGGCGCACGTCGGGTCCTGGATTGAAGGCGGGATGCAGGATCGAGAAGACGAACGGCGCGTTGTCGGCGAGGACGAGCGGGAGCATGTCGAACAGCGGCGTGATCTCGGCGATATCCATGAGCGCCATGTTGCAGACGACCGCGCCGAACGGCGCGCCGGCGGCGCCCGCCAGCGCGGCCAGGGCGGAACGATCAGTGGCGTCCAGGCGCATCCAGCGGATTTTGACGCCCGTGGAGCGCTGATCGGCTCGGTCGAGTTGCGCCTTCGAGCCGTCGGTCGCGGTCACCGCAACGCCGTGACCGGCGAGCTGTCGAGCGAAGGCGCCGTTGCCGCAGGCGATCTCCAATACCCTGTTCGGCAGCGGCTGGAGCAGCTCCAGGCTGGCGGGGAAGACCAGCGTTCGCTGCCAGTAGTTGCCCTCGTCGCCCTGGACCTGGTCCCAGAATTCAGCGTTCTGCTCCCACGCCTCCAGCGATTCGTCGTTGTGTTCGGGATAGTCGATCATGGCGAACCGCGCTCGTTGATACCGTAAGCGCAAAACCAGACCGTAATGAGGCCGCGCCGCGGGCTGCGGCGGCTGCTCGCCTCGGCGTGCGGAAGATCACTGTATCCCAAATGCGGCAGGGGGACATCATGAGCGCACCGCTACCCGTGATCATCCAGGGGCTGGGACCGATCGGATTGCGAATCGCCGAAGCGGCGCTGCAGGATCCGTTGCTGGAATTGGTCGGCGCCGTCGAGATCGATCCCGATATGGTCGGCAGGCCGCTGTCCGACTTCGTCGAGCGCGCCCCCGAGATCGCCATTCGACGGTCGGTCGCGGCGGCTCGCGTGGACGCGCGCGCGGACGGCGGCATCCTCCTGCACTGCACCGGTTCCTACCTGGAGCGGGTCGCGCCGCAGATCGAGGAGGCGCTGCGGCAAGAGCTGCACGTCGTCTCGACCTGCGAGGAGCTGGCCTTCGCCCAGGCGCGACACCCGCAGCTGGCCGCCGGGCTCGACGTCCTCGCCAGACGGGCGGAACGAACGGTGCTCGGCACGGGCGTCAATCCGGGCTTCCTGATGGATGCCCTGCCAGCCTCGCTGTCGTCGATTTCGCACAGCATCCGCTCGGTCTCGGTCAAGCGGGTGCAGGATCCGTCCCGTCGGCGCATCCCCTTCCAGGAGAAGGTGGGAATGGGCATCTCAGTCGCGCAGTGGCAGTCCAAGCGCGACGCCGGCGGCTTCGGCCACGTGGGACTCGAGGAGTCGGCGCGACTGCTGGCCTACGCGCTGGGCTGGAAGCTGGTCGACTGGCGGCACGAGATGGTTCCCTGCGAGGTTGCCGGGCGGGAACTGGTCGCCGGCACGCTCGAGACGCTGGAGGGCGCGACGTTCGACGGCCGCACGGTGCAGCTGCACTTCGAGGCCAACGCCTCGGTCGAGGCCGAGTACGACGAGATCACGGTCGATGGCACGCCGCCGCTAAAGCTGCGCTTCGAGGGCGGCGTCTTCGGCGACGACGCGACCGCGGCGGCGGTACTGCGCGCCGCGCGGGTGATCCCGCACACGCGTCGCGGGTTAATGACGGTGCTGGACCTGCCGCTGCGCTAGACGCCGCCCCAGCAAGCCCTCCGCGCGAGGCCCAAACCCAAGTCCGGAACGCTGATCGGCGGTCGTTAGACTGGCGAGCGAAGGGCAGGGCGAATATGGATTTCGACGACCGAGCCTTCCGCAACGCGTTGGGCATGTTCCCCAGCGGCGTCACCGTGATCACGACCGGCACGGCCCCAAACTTCGTTGGCATGACGGCGCAGTCGTTCTCCTCGCTATCGCTCGATCCGCCGCTGGTGCTGGTCTGCGTCGACAAGCGCGCCAGCGTGTTGCCCCTGCTCAGGGAAACCGGCGCCTACACCGTCAACATTTTGCCCGACACGGCGATGGACACGTCGAACTTCTTCGCCAGCAGCAAGCGACCGCCGCCGCCGCATCAGTTCGACGAACATGCGCACCAGCTGGGCCATACCGGCCAGCCGCGACTCGCGCAGGCGACGATGGTCTTCGACTGCCGCATCCACTCGCTGCTGGACGGCGGCGACCACGAGATCATCGTGGGCGAAGTGCAGGCGTTCGAGCGGCAGTCGGACGACGAGCCGATCCTGTTCTACGGCGGCGACTATCGCAAGCTGGCCCCGCCTGATCCGTCGATGAGCTGGTAGTCCGCCCGCCGACCAAATCGAACGGGTGACAAGGAAATTCAGATGACGGTCCCAGGCAAAATCGGATTGGCGCTCACGGCGACAGCGCTGGCGCTCGGCGCGATCGGATTCGCGCTGGGGCAGAGCCTCAGCGGCACGGAAGACGTGCGGATCGCCGCCAGGAAACTGGCCGACGGCAAGATCGAATTCGCGCTGGAACAGGATGGCCAGCGCATCCTGCCGCGCTCGCGCTTCTTCCCCGCCAGCGCCCAGGTCGATCGATGGCTCAGATCGTCTCCGGTAAGTATCGACGTTGAAGCAATCCTGGCAGAGCGAATCCGCGAAACGGAGCAACAAGAGGCCATGCAGAGCAGCCGCTCGCTGTCCGGCAGCGGCGACGCTTATCAGTCCGCCGGTCATTTCGCCGCCGGGCACTATGTCTGCATAGCTGAGGTGAGCGAAAATGACAGTGGATATGGCAGCGGACTCTTCGCCGTCACCTCATACGGCGAGGATGGTTCCTATGGTGCCTTGCACGTCAACGAGATCGAACACTCCTATCGCGCCACAACGCGTTTGATGGTTGGATCGGGATGGTCCGCCGATGTCCCGGTTGGAGAAGTGTTCTTCGATGTGGCCGCGGCGCCCCAGGGACGTTGGTCAATCGTCTGTACGCGACAGTAGCGAGGAGATCGACCCATAAGGTTCTGGGTGGCGATGCCTGTACAAACCTGTACATAGCGGACTACGAAACCGCGCTTGAGATTACTTGCCAACGCCCTCGAATTGGACGGCGGCGAGCCCGAGATCAGCGTGGGCGAGGCGCGGGCGCGAGTCGGGCGACGAGCCGATCCCGTTCTACGGCGACGGCGCTGACGATCAGCCCGATCGGATTCGCGCTTGGTCAGAGCATCAGCGGCACGGGCGGATCGAATTCGGCCTGTGGCAGGACGGGACGGTCCTGCGGCCCGACGCTAGGTTCTGCCCCGCAAACGCCCAGTCTCGGCAAGTGCTTGCGCTCGTCGCCAATCGAGGTCGCCGCTGAAGCAAGACCATGACAAGACCCTGACAGGATCATGACATACACCACATACACCGCCCCAGCGCGTTGGTGGCGAGCGACCGTATCGCAACTCCGACGCCCGGTTCGCGCGGCGATATCATCCACCGAGCGACCGGGCTGCCAGGCCAATCGGCCACTGGAATCGCCAATCGAGGTACAGAGAACAGATAGCGCTGCCGCGATGGCCGGAGCTCGTGCTTGGTAGCCGATAGCCGAATACCGCCACAACGGCATCGAGCCCCCCCCCCCCCATATATTCAACCGACATCCCCGACCTGGACTCCGCGATGACCGACGATAATGACGCGCCGATTTCAACACCGCAGACAACCCGCGACATGCGCGCGCAGGGAATGCCTGAGCGACCGCTGCTGGCGACCGATCCGCCGCTGCCCGCCGACGACTTCGCGCCCGCGCTCTGGGTTCCGCTGACGCGCGCGTTGCGCGCGCGGCGGCGGCTGATCCGCATGGCCGAGTCGCTGCCGGCCGCGCAGTGGTTGCGCCAGTCGGCGGCGCCGAATTGGTCGCGGCGCGACCTGCTCGCCCACCTGGCCGCCTCGGATCGGCGCTACCACGACGCGCTGATCGCCGCCCTCAACCAGGCGCCGCTCGAGAATTGGCGACCCGACCCGGCCCAGCCAGGGCCCGATCTGGATCGCGCCAACGCGCTGGGCGCCGGGCGCTATGCAGGTCAGTCGGTCGAGCGGTTGGCGGCGCATCTGCGGGCCGGAGCCGACAAATCGGTCACGCTCCTGGCGGCCTTGAGCGAGGAACAGGTGCTCATGCGAATGGGCTTCGCCGGCAACGCCCTCTCGCTGCTGGAAGCATGGGCGTCGCACGATAACGATCACGCCGACGACATCATCAACGGACCCAGAATGATGCGCACCCTCTGACGCCGCTCGCGACTCTCGTCACCGCATCGTCTCTCTCAGCCTTACTTCCATCGAACCCTGACCGAACTCCTCAGCGACGCCGTCAACCGCGGGTGGGTGGTTCGACGGCACCCGCGAACCGTCGAACACAGACGGCGGTGAGGGCGATGCCGACAATCGCCATCGGCCGGGCCCACTTCCTCGACACACCACCAGTCCTCGGCACCTACCTCCGCCATCGCGGCTGACCTCAGTCCAGTTCCGGTTTTTGTCCTACCCATCCAATTACGGTCTTCTTTTCGTTTCTATCGTAGCGGAAATAAATTCGGACAACTCGATTCGCACTTCCGCCTCCCAGCCTCGCATGTAGATCATATACATCTATATCCTTGCTCGCAGGGTTGCGAAAAGTACGCTTCTGACGTCTCGTATCACTTTTACGCACACCGGAGCTTTCAGGAGCAACATTTACACCTTGCTCAGAGAACCAATCAATGGTACGCTTCCCAATATTACCATTCAACTCGATCATCGTTGCTGCATATTTGTCCAATACCATAAACGTACGAAGGATTTTCTTCGGTGGCCCCGCAGATGGATCGAGCCCTTTTACACCATCATCCACATCCATTCCAAATGCGAGCCTCTTGTACTCTCGGTTAGCTATATCTATAGCTTCGCTTACGCTTTTAGGAGAATGATCTGGTGCTTTCTTTTGATCGCGTTCCGATCGCACTTGATCGAGTTCCTCAAGCAAACTATCACATCTGTCTTGCAAGTCATTTTGAGAGTTAGATTTTTCACTCAGTTCCTGTTGGATGCGACGCAATTCTTCTCCGTGTGATTCCTTAAGCTGAATTATTTGCGCTTCCAGTTTTTTGTTTTCGTCTTCGAGGTAGTTGATCCATTCTTCACCCTGAAGGTTCTCAAGTCGCTCACTTTTGTATGCTTCGGTAACAGACTGGATGATCTGCGGGTCAGGTAACGTCGCTGCTTCGGCAAATATCGCCGTCTTGATCTCGCGCTGTGTATTGTCGAGGGCATCTTCTGCTTCCTTCCCCCAGAGTTTCACATGATGAGGCCAATACCGATGGAATTGCGGCTCGTCTGTACCTGGGCGTATCGGCCAGTATATGCGGATTGCTCCAGAGAAGCAGCTCCACTCGCGACCGACTAAATCACTTAGCTCCCATGCCCCCGCTACGTCGAGGTGAGCGACATGTGCTACTCCGAAGAGATCGTCTTGGAAGGAACGGAGGACTCGGTCAGGAGGGAACGGTGAGGGATAATTGTTTGAGGAAATAACGACGATAGGAAGAGTACGGCTTTCATCCCAGATGCTCTCTTGAAGCAGAAGAGCTCCAGTATCCCCGAAGTAAACTGAGTGATTGCCCTGCACAGATGTGTTTCCAGCTTTCCACTGGTGTGCGGTACCTATCTCCCGCACTATCCTGGGGCATTTCAGATCAAGCCCAGGTCTTGGAGTAACTGCGTACTGATCGGCAATCACTTCGGCAATCAATTGACAGCGCGCAGAGAGTACGAGCCTGTTGTTGCCAGAGGCAATTTTAAGATCTGTTCGGATCGTCGATCCTGAGTCTCCATAAGGATGAGTGAGCTCTAGACTGAGCAGTTTATGAGCCTGGTCGTCGTGAGTGAGACTGTCGACGGACAGAGACAATGTTCCTTCACGTCCATCACGAAGAATGATGGTTTTTAAGCTCAGGGGTTCTGAATCACCAGTAAAGTCAAACCGGTCTTTTGCTTTCCGATCTACCCATGCAGATGTCATCTTCATGTATTGATCAAATCGATCAAAAGCCTCAGTAGGCTCTGTCGTTTCAGCTTGTAGTGAGTAGGCGAGGTAGTTCGTCATTGCTGTTGGCTCCTCGACAGGGCTTAGGGCGCTCCGGCGCGCCGCTCATCGGGTGGGTAGCGGCTTGCGAGGCATACAATAGGAGGTTGAGCACAGAAGATCAAGAGTGATCCCAGCGGGCCGACGCGATGAGATCACGCAGGATATTATCCGCGCGCCACCCCGGCATCTCCGCGCACGCGGAATCTCGCTCCCGCGCGGTTGACTGTCTCGCCTCCGCTACGCCTCTGCTGTAGTGTCCGCAGACGGCCGAACCCCGCATCAAGCCGACGACCCCATGCGCCAGGAACGACATCAACGCCAATATGGCATCATCGACAGCCAAGGCCGACAAGGCCGGATCGACCACCCGTCACCCCCAATCGCCCCAAATCGGTAACAGCGTCTCCCGTTGTGTGGCATTCCGACGCCGAAACGCCGCCCTGGCCGCGTTTGGTCGTCTCCGCCATCACGCTAATTTCCTTCCACCTCAACGCGCTGCAAGCCCACTCCGGCAACACCGTCACCGAATCCGCTATCGCCCCATCCATCGCCGAAGCCAACTCAGACAAGACCGCCATCGCCCTCGGCGAAGCGGCCGCCCGCCGGCGGGTTGCAAATCCGTCCGATGGGCACGGGCGGCGGTTGGGGAGGGGATGGCGTCCAGGCGGGCGGAACCGAGGATGCGAGTTTCAGTGCTCACCCTCTGCTGAGCAGTCCGTTGCGACGGTGATGATCGCCTCGGCCACTGCGTCGGGGCGGCGCATGGGGATGAAGTGGTCCGAGTCCTCGACCGCCCGCTCAAACGCGTTGGGAAACACATCGGTCACCTGCTGAGCGGTCGGCGAGCCGTGGCCTTGGGCAGCGCCGGCGCGCAGGATCAGGGTTGGTTGCCGGACGCGAGCCAGATCGGGCCACGGATCGACGGTCGGCGCATGCTCGAAGCACCAGGCCTCCACCGTCGGATCGCATGCCAGTTCCCACTCGCCCAGCCTGTTTGTCGGGTTGAGCCCGTAGCGGACATAGCGCTCGACCGCCTCGCGCGTCCAGTGCGTGAACGCGCCGCGACCGATCAGGGACTCCGCCATCTCCTGCGGGTCGCTCCAGATGCGCCGGCGCTTGCGCGCCAACTCGGCAAGGTCGCCGGGCGCTGTCGGCGGCATCGATCCGCGAGGATTGATCAACACGGGATCGATCAGCGCCAGCGACTCGATTCGGTCGCTGACGGCTGCGGCGATGGCGCAGACGCAGCCGCCCATCGAGTGGCCGGCGGCGACCACATCCGTCAAGTCCCGCTGTTCGAGCCAGGCGCTCAGATCGGCCGCCATCTCGCGCCAGTCCGCGCCCGCCTTATCGGATGGCGCCTGCGAAGCGCCGTGACCACGCATGTCGAGTGCGAACACGCGCCAGTCTTCGGGTAGCAAGCGAACCACATCGTCCCATGTCCGGGCGTGAAAGCCGGTGGCGTGAATCAGGACGGCCGAACGGGCGGGTTCGGCCGCGGCCGGCCACTCCCAGACCCGCAGGTCATAGCCGCGGACGCGCTCAGTCGATGCAGTGGGCAGCGATCGGTGGTTCATGGACGGATGCACTCCCTACCGGACTCGGGATACGGAAATCCTCGTGCTCTCCAGCAGGCGAAGTGCGCATAGAATTCCTCAGTACCGATACCCCAGAATTGGCGGAAAACCTGTTCGCCAGCACGAGCCCGCGGGCTCGCGACACTCCTATCCTCCACTTCCGGGGCGAGCCGCGACTGCACGGACAGCGCGCGATAGTATTCGGCGACCGACTTGCCGTCGCTGTACGCCTCAAGCCACTCCGTCGCCAGTGCGCCGAGAGCATACTCGGGCGAACCCGAGCTGTTCTCGAGCCTTGGATCATCGAGTGCGATATCGTAGCCGCGGGCGGCGGTTACAAGGGGTTCTCTGGCATCAGACCAGGCTTCGTCGAATGCGCCGGCCGCGTACTTGAGGGCGACATACTCGGCAGAACCCTCCAGCATGAACGGCGGATAGCTGTTCAGGACGTTGTATCGCTCGGGAAACGACCAGGCGCTTTGCAAAACGTGAAAGTACTCGTGAGCGTATGTGCCGCCATCCAACAGGCACAGCGCGCCAATCCGTATGGCCGCCGAGGCAAGGCCGCAACCGGGATCACGCGAATCGACTCGCCATGCGACTCCGTCGGCGAGAAACCCGAATGCATCAACGAACCATTGCTCCACATCGGCGACGATTTGTCGAATCTCATCAGCCCGCGCTTCCGCTAAAGTACCCAAAATAATCACGCGATCCGTCTCTGTCGAAAACGGCGGCGCCACCATACGGCGATACGACTCGACACCCGAATAGAACTCATCCCGCGATAGCCCAAATGCGTGATCGAGCGCGGTCACTGTCACACCGCTGGCTGCGAGGTGATCGAAATATCGGATCAGGCTCTGATCGCCGAATGTCTCCGCAAGGTAGCGAATGACGAGGAATTGCAGTGGGCGTATGTCGAAGCGCGCATCAACGAGACCGAGCTCCGCCAGGGGAACTGTGACGGATCGCGCCTCAGACAAGTACGCGGAAGCTTGATCACGCTCTCGATCAGGCCCAAGCGATGCAAAGCCAACGTATGCGGTATATCCATACCAAAGGCTGTAATCAAGCAGCGTGCGCAGGCGCGCTGCTCTGACCGACTCGACGGCGACCAGCGTACCTGCGATTTTGGCGATATGGTCGACGCAACTACGGTTGACCAACATCAGCGAATAGGTACCTCCCACGCCGGGACATCCACCGCTTGGTCTAGCGCTCGGGAATCCCGGCGTTCGTCCATGGTCGGTCAGCAGCGTGTGCGCATCATCCCAATCCTGGGCGACGAAGATGGTATATCGATCCTGCACCGCGCCAAAGCGTTCAGCGAGGAGCCGTTCCGCACGACGCACCTCATCGGCGACGCGTTCACGAACTGCTTCGGGCAGCTCGGGCGAAAAGTGGATCACGCCAGGCGGCTCGACGGGGCGGTTCCAGCTCTGGTCGGCAAGAAGATACAGCGCCATGCGGTCGCCGTACTTCACCGTGGGCGCTGAAGGTGTTAACTCTCGGACCTGAAGATCGCGGACCGGATACGCATCCCAGGACTGGTTGTCCGCGTTCCACAGCATCACCCCGAATACGTGGGCAAGGTCCAGGCCCCGTAACGCATCCGCGAGGGGGACATCATCAGCGCCAAGCCAGCGAAGGACGTTCGCCCCAGTTTGGAGATCCACTCGACCGACAGCAGGTATCGACACACCGCCGTCCACCATCGCCACCGTCAGCGTTACTATCGCCTGACCCGGGCCGGTCTCCCTCACCAAAGCCTCGGCCGCCTTGCCGTTAACCACGAACACCACGCCGTCGGATTGATCCCGATCTACATCGATGTACCAACTGCCGTCCGCAAACACCGTCGTCGAGCCCAACTCGTCGCCCGAACCAGCGCGCGCGGCAATCTCGTCACCCGCCGTCGCCCCCGTCCCGTAAAACCGGTACGGCGGCTCCTGCTGCGCCGATGCCATCGCCAGCGCCGACGCCGCCAACGCAATGATCGTCAAGGTTGCGGCGAGTGGTCGCATCGCAAGCGCGTCGCGGGTTATGTGCGGCGTTTCACTGCGCCGCGGCCGTCGCCGAATGGATCATCGCGCCACTCGAGCGCGACCTTGAGCCCTTTTTCGCGCCCGATCCTGGCGAATTCGTCGATGCTCGGGGCCTCGTGCCAGATGGCATCGAAGTCGGCGCCTTCCGATGCCGCCGTGCGCAGGCCCATCAGCTCGAACCAGCGATTGGTGGAGTGCTTGTGCACCGTCAGACCGTCCAGCGGCACGTGGGCGATTCGCTGACAGAAGGCCATCGTCTCTTGATCGAGCGCCTCTTCGGGGTAGGCGCGATTGATCATGCCGATCCGTTCCGCCTCGTCGCCCTCGACGGTATCGCCCGTGAAGAGCAGTTCCTTCGTCTTCAGCATGCCGATCTTGACGGGCCACAGGCCCAACGTCGGGGGGATGCCGATGGCGCGACCGGCGGGATGCCCGAAGCGAGCCGTCTCGGCGGCGAAGACGATGTCGCAGGCGCCGATCATCTCGCCGCCGCCGGCGAGGCACCAGCCGTGCACCTGGGCGACGATCGGTTTGCGGTACGACCACATCCACATCCAGCGCTCGACCGAGTCGCGCAGACCCTCGCGGTCGAGCGCGATCCGCGACTCGCCCAGCTCCCAGGCCTGCTCGCCGCTGCGGCGGTTGGGTCGCCAGTTCAACGACCCGCCGCCGGGCGTCAGGTCGTAGCCGGCGCAGAAGGCGCGGCCGGCGCCTTTGAGTCGGATCACGCGCACGTCGTCGCCTGGGTTCAACTCGCGCAGCGCCGCCTCAAGATCGTTCCGCAATCCACCCGAGATGGCATTCAGCTTTTCAGGGCGGTTCAGCGTGATCGTCGCGACCGGTCCATCGAGTTCAACCAACACGTTCTCGTACTCAGTTGCGGGTTCGGTCATGGGCTCAGTCATGGTCATTGCCCCCCTGTCGGATGCCGCTGTCGGCCAATCTCTGCGGCTATTGGCTATTGATGATGTGGTAGTGGAATGCTAGCCGCCGCGGGAGCGGGCGGCCGGCGACGTCTTGCGCCGCTTCGCGCGACGAAACTCGGCGTACTCGTCGTGGTGCTGCTGACAGAACCTGCGCAATCCTAGCGCCGTCTCAATCGGGCTGGCGAGATCGTCTGCCCTGCGACAATCCTTCCAGGCGCAGCGAAGCGGCGCGCTTTCGTCTGCGCGCGGAGCATTGGCGCGCGCCCGCGCTTCGCGTTCCGACTGATCGCGCGCTTCGCGCTCTCGCCTGAGTTGATCGAGATCGGCGAGAGTCTGCTTCCGCATGTCCTCGACCTGTCGCCGCTGCGCTTCGGTCTCGGCGCGGGCTTCGCGCTCTCGTTGTTGATCGACGCGACGCGCTTCCTGTTCGCGTCGTTCTTGCGCTTCGTCTTGCTCGCGCTGTTCGTCTTGCTCGCCTTGTCCTGCTTCCTGCTGTCTCGCTTCGAATTCAGCGCGGCGACGCGCCATCTCTTCCTGAAATGCATCATTCTGCTGTTGGGATTTGCGAGCGCGACCCTGGACGGCTGATCGTCGACGGGCTCTACGCCGTTCTTCCGCTTCGCGCCGTCGGCGAAACGTGTTGAGTATCTGCTCGCGGTCCGCCTCGGTGACGTCCGGCGCGGGCCGATACAGGTCCTCGCCCGCCTGCGGTATGGAGGGGTTGTCGAGTTGCTCGATCAGCAAATCATGCGCCGCCTGCAGCTGTGTGAACCGCTCTGACGCGTCGGGCGCATCCGACACATCGGGGTGCACTTCTTTCGCTTTGCGACGGAACGCCTTGCGGATCTCATCCGCCGACGCGCCCGGTTCGACGCCCAGCAGTTCGCCTGGGTCGTAAGCGCCAGACACGGCGATCAACCTCGCCTCGCAACTCGGCGGCGCGCACTCGCGCGGAGGGTTTCATCAAGCAGATGCGCCTGCCCCTCGCCCGTAGCCGTCATGGCGCTCATAAGCTCGCTCATGTGGCCAACGATAGCGCGACAGCCGAGACGCGCGCGCCCAGTGAACGCGCCTGTTCCCGATCCAGATCCGTCAGCTTGCGCACCGCTGTGGCACCGTAGTAGCTGCCCGAGTGGTTCATCGTCGATGTCCAGGGCAAGCCGACGATCAGCATGCCATGGCCGATCAGCAGATGCACGATCTGTAGTAGCGTCGCCTCGAGTCCGCCCGAGGGGCTCCAGCCGGCGCTGAACGCCGCGGCAGGCTTGCCGGCCAGTTCGCCCGACTCCCACAGGTCGCCCGTGTAGTCCCACCAGTGCTTGAGTCGACCGGTGATGCCGGTCCAGTTAGGGCTTCCCAGAATCAGCGCGTCGCAGGCGACCAGCTCATTCTTGTCGGCGATGTCGAGCGGCCGATCCCAGACCTCGACACCCTCGATCGAGTCAGCGCCCTCGACGATCGACGCCGCCAGTTCCGCGACCAACCCTTGCGAGTCGTACAGCACCAGCACGACGACCTTCCCCGACTGCGCGGACGCTTGCGCCATCAGAGCTCCGTCTCGAACCAGGCCGACTGACCCGGCATCTCCTCGACGCCGACCCGCAGCCGCGCCAGACCGGGCGGCGCCGAAGACGCCAGCGACTGCGTCAGCCGTTCGGCAATGTACTCAGAGAGCCGCTCCGCCGTGCTGTTGTCGATCGGCAGCGCCGCGACGTCGCGTTTGGGCAGTCGATATGGATGCTCGTCCCGGTATTGAATGATGTAATGCGTGTCGTCGTCGCTGATCGTCAGCGCGCGCGAGTGCATCTGCAACAGGAATTTATGATCGAGCGTCTCGCAGATCTCGCGCGTCAGACGCTTGAGCAGCGAGAAGTCGATCACCCACGATTCCTCGCTCAACGGTCCGACGACCTCGACAAACACGTCGTAGTTGTGACCGTGGATCGGCTCGAGCTCATCGGCGAAGGTGGCGAAGTGGCCGGCGGCGAAGCGCAGACGTTGGCGCTCGACGCTGACGGCGTGTCTCGCGTTTGGGCTCATATCTGCGCTCGTGTCTGCGCGCTGATCGGGCATCGATGCAGCCTACCCTGCGTCGATGAATGCGCCCCGTCTGAGCGAGTGGACTCAGTGGGCGGCCACCTGGCGACCGGCGCTGCTGCTTGGTCTGCTTACGGTCGGCGCGTACGGCGTTCCCATGTACGGATTCGGCGTCTTTACCGGTCCGATGCAGGAACAGGCCGGTTGGTCGTCGGGGGCGGTCAACGCCGCGTTCATGGGTTCGTATCTGCTCGGCGCAGCCGCGTCGCTCGTGTCGGGATGGGCGCTGGACGCGATTGGCCCGCGGTCGGTGCTCTGGATCGGCCTGGTGGCTGGCACCGTGATCATGATTGGCGCTTCGTACGCGGAACAGATCGAGCTGTTCATCGGTCTGTGGACGATCGGCGGCGCGATCACCATCGCTGGGCTGTTCTACAACGTGACGATGCCGATTGCAGCGCGGATCTATCCCGATCGCCAGACCGCCGCGATGGCCGTCCTGGTGACGACGGGAGGCTTCTCCTCGGTCGTCTTTCTGCCCTTGGCGGGACTCTGCGCCGAGGAGTTCGGGTGGCGCTGGGCGGTGCGGATGCTCGTTGTCCTGGCTGCGATTCTGGCTCTGCCGGCGGCGCTCACGATTCGTCGCCTGCCGACCCTGCCAACGTCGACCGGCGGCGGGCAAGCGGCGGTGTCCGACGTTCTCAGTGATCAGCGCGGCTACGTCAGCATCGGCAAGGCGCTGCGCTCGCGGGAGGCGCAGGTCACGATCGCGATGGCGCTGTGCAGCTCGTTCGGGCTCGGCGCGCTGCTCAATCACTTCGTGCCCGCGGCGACCGCGGCTGGGCTCTCGCTGACCGCCGGCGCGTCGTTGACCGGGCTGCGCGGTTTCCTGTCGCTGCCGGGGCGCGCGTTAATCGGGCCGATGGCGAGCTGGCTCGGACTGCGACCTACGCTCGGCGTCAGCTATCTGGTGACGTTGCTGGGGACGCTCAGCCTGATCGCCGCGGGTCCGACATTCTGGATTTACCTGTCGGCGGTAATCGCCGGTCTCGTCTGGGGTCAGATGATGCCGTTGCAAGGATTGATCGCGGCCGAGGTCTACGGACTGAGACGGTTGGGCACGCTGATGGCGATTCAGACGTCGGCCGGTAACGTAGCGCTCGCGATTGGCCCGTTCGCCGCTGGCGTGCTGCTGGATGAGGTCGGCGGCGACTACCAGCCGGTGCTGGCCGCGATCGCCGTGATGAACGCTCTGACCTTCCTACTGCTGGTTCTGCTGACCCGCGTGCACAGGCGGGGGTTAGGCTGATAGGCAATCACAGGAGGATTGGGATTATGGGACAACTGGGCGGCAAGATCGCGCTGGTCACCGGCGCGGCGCGAGGGATCGGCAAGGGCATCGCGACCGAGTTGGCCAAGGCGGGCGCCGAGATCGTGATCTGCGATGTGCTGATCGACGACGCCTTCCGCACCGCTGGCGAGATCCAGAATCGACACGGCGTCACGGCCATCGCGCTAGAGATGGACGTCACCAGCGACCACTCGATCGCTACCAACGTCGAGAACGCGATCGCCGAGATGGGGCGCATCGACATTCTGGTCAACAATGCCGGCGTCGCCCCCGACCATCTCAGCCAGGATGAGGTTGAATCGGACTGGGATCGCTGTTTCGAGGTCAACCTGAAAGCGATCTGGAAGGTCAGCCGCGCGCTGATTCCGCACTTCAAGTCGAATGGCGGCGGCAAGATCGTCAACATCGCCTCGATCGCGGGGCGACAGGGCGGCACGATCGCGTCCTACTCGGCGTCCAAGGCAGGCGCGATTAGCATCACGCAGTCGCTGGCGACCGACCTGGGTCCGCACAACATCAACGTCAACGCGATTTGCCCCGGTCTGCTGTGGACCGACCTGTGGCGCAAGCTCGAAGGCATGCTGATCGGCGACGACGCGGATGAGGTGGTCGACCGACGCCAGGCATTCGAGGCGGGCATCGCCAGCCGTATGCCGCTGGGCCGAGAGCAGACGCCAGAAGATATCGGCAAAGCCGTCGTCTTCTTCGCCTCCG
The DNA here is from genome assembly GCA_965116225.1 of Dehalococcoidia bacterium. Taxonomy (GTDB): domain Bacteria; phylum Chloroflexota; class Dehalococcoidia; order Bin125; family Bin125; genus Bin125. The sequence goes on from OZ220495.1 coordinate 190,468, forward strand.
ACGACGCCAGGAACATCACCGGGCAGGCGCTCAACGTCGACGGCGGCATGCGGATGAACTGAGATCGGGACGACTTACTCTGCGTCTGTCGCACGGAAGGAACAGGCATGACCGACGAACTGCTCTATGACGTCCAGGATCACATTGCGGTGATCAGGCTCAACCGTCCGGAGAAGCTGAACGCGTTCTCGAACGAGATGCTCGACGCCTGGCAGGAGTCGATTGTCCGCGCCTCGGTCGATCAATCGGTGCGGGTGATCATCGTCACCGGGGAGGGTCGCGGCTTCTGTTCCGGGGCCGATGTGGGACGCGAGCGGGCCGGGTCGGATGTGCTGGGCGGCGACCCCAACGCGCCGGCGGCGAACCGCAACTCGCTGCGAAACTCGGTCCAGCGGGTGCCGCGGGCGCTGTTCAACTGCGAGAAGCCGTATATCGCCGCGGTCAATGGGTCGGCCGTCGGCGCGGGTATGGACATGGCGTCGATGGCCGACCTGCGCATCGCCTCCGATCGAGCCAAGTTCGGCATGGCCTATGTGCGGATGGCGCTGATCCCCGGCGACGGCGGCTGCTACTACCTGCCACGCATCGTGGGGATGTCGAAGGCGCTCGAATTGATGTGGACGGGCAAGATCTTCAGCGCGCAGGAAGCGCTCGAGATGGGTTATGTCAGCAGGGTGGTCGAACACGACGAGCTGATGCCGGCGACATTCGAGCTGGCGGAGCAGATCGCGAAGATGCCGGCCGTCTCGGTGCAAATGATCAAGCGTCTCGCCTATCGCTCGGCGGAGACTGGTCTGCACGAGTCGTTGGAAATGGCGGACCACGCGATGGTGATCGCGCGTTCGACGGAGGACGCCAAGGAAGGCCCGCGAGCCTTTGCCGAAAAGCGCGAGCCGAACTTCCAGGGGTTCTAGCCGCGTCGCCTCGCCATTCGCGCGCACGCAGGAATGACAGACTGGTGGCTCAGCGGCGTGACCGTGACCTGATCGGCGACCAGTTGGACAGCGGCCTCCGCCAACTTGCTCCGCAGTCTCAGGCGGTACAAGCGACAGTATCTCTTTCGCCACTAGGTGCACTCGCACTATTAGCGCACCGGCGATTCCGGTACCTTCCGGCAGTCCCTCAATCGTTTTCAGCGCCCGCTGGAATCTCGTTCCTATCGGACGACGCGCCGTCTCAAAGGACGTTTCGGGTCGGGTTGCGCGACGGGATTCCGGTACACGCGCGCAGACCCGTCGAGCACAGGCGGGAATCCCACGTGCGCGGGACTAACGGATCGTTGGCATGATGTCATCAAGAGCAATAAGGTTGCAAACCGCCAAGGCGGTTTCAAAAGCGTAATGTTGGAATTGGAGCGAGGAGGCATAACATGACTGGCCGCAACCTGATCCGCTACGTCGATTACCCGGCGGCGCTGATCGTCGGTGGAGCGCTTTTCGGTGGCATCGGGTGGTACATCCCCTCTTCCTGGGTTGGAGTGCCATTGATCGCTCACATTGTGATCGTGACCGGCTTCGCGCTTCGACCAACATACCACCGACTGATTCTGGCGTTCACAGTCACCTTTCTGATGTGGTGGCCTTTCTGGGCAAGAGGATTGATCTGGAGCGACCACTAAGACCACTAATTGGATGGCAGGTCTCTAGGGCGCGGGTATCTCGGCCCGCGCCCTATTTCGGTCGGCGAGCGGGGGAGAGATGTCCAGGAGCGTCGAATTTCCGGTGGTGCGATTATCGGCGGGACGGTGGGGTGGTACTTCGGTTATTTCTTTGGGTTCTTGCTGGGCGCGCACGTTGCAATCGTGGTCGGCTTCGCGCTGGAACCGACTCGGCGACGACTGGGGCTGGCGCTCGCGGTCACCTTCCTAATGTGGTGGCCCGCCTGGCTGGGGCAGTGGTTTTGGGAATAGGACGCTGCAGCGCCCCGCCTGTGCGGAGCGGGAGCGTTATTCGTCCGAGACGTAGATCGTGCCGTCCGACACGCGCGTGTTAAAGGTCTGAATCGCGTCCGGCTCGATCTTGTTCTTGATAAACGGCGGTGGCGGCGGCATCAGCTTGTGGATCAGGTTCCAGATGCCGTTGGGCAGCCAGCGCTTGGTCTTGCCCGTGCGCATGTCGAACTCCGAGTCGTGCCAGGGGCAGACGATGTGGGCGTTCTTGAGTTCGCCTACGGAGAGCGGCGCGAAGAGGTGCGGGCAGCGATCCTGAACGGCGAAGATTTCGCCATGCACGTTGGCGACGCAGACGCGCGTGCCGTCCAGATCGGCGGCGGTGACGTCGCCCGGTCGCAGTTCGGACAGCGGGCAGACGGCGGTCTCGGTCACGGCGGCCTCCCTCGTCTCGGGTGATTTCGAACTCCGCTGCCCCGATCATCGCGCGGCGCTCGCGCACAGTCAACGCGGGCAACGCAGGCGGCTCCTCGCGGCGGGAACGAGATTCCCGCATTTGCGGGAATGAAGGCGTTGTCAGGCGGCCAAGAGGCCTCGCCGTCGTAGCGGGAATGTGGCATCTAGCTGACGCACGCGTAACTCGTATCGACCTGTATCACCCGTACACTGGGAGTACGGCGATCGCCATTGACGATCGGCGCTGACGATGAGCACTGGATGGTGAATTATGCACTTCGAGCAGTACCTCTTCCCGCCGCGCGTGGCCGTCATTGAGGTCGCCGGGCAGATTGGCGCCCGTCTCAATCCACGCGAGCTGAGCCGAACTCTGCACAGCGTTCGGGAGAATCCCCGTTACCCGTCCGTGGTGCTCGACATCGACTCGCCCGGCGGCGGGGCGGCGGCATCCGAGGCGCTCTATCTCGCCGCCAGGCGGCTGGCCGAGGAGAAACCGGTCGCCGCTGCGATTCGCGGGGTCGGCGCGTCCGGCGGCTTCATGATCGCCTGCGCCGCAAATCCGATCTTCGCCTTGCCGACGTCGGTGGTCGGCTCGATCGGCGTGATCTGGACCGCACCGATGATCTCCGAAGCGCTCGACCGCGTGGGGGTCAAGATGCGCACACGAGCGGCCGGGGAGTACAAGGACATGGGGTCGCTATTCCGCGATTCGACGCCTGAGGAGGACGCCAAGCTGGACGCGCTGATCCACTCGGTCTACGAGCGCTTCGTCGACATCGTCGCCGAGGGTCGCCCGGACTTATCGCGCGATCGTGTCGCCGAGCTGGCGTCGGGCGAGATCCATACAGGCACCGAGGCACACGAACTAGGACTGGTCGATCGCCTCGGCGACCTGCACGACGCGGTCGCCTGGGCGGCCGACGCGGCCGGTATCGAGCCGCGCACCACGTTGGTTCGCCCGAAGCGCGGCATCCTGCACCTGCTGATGTCGCAGGGGGCCGACTCGATCGCCAACGCGGTGGTCGATGCCGTGACCGAACGACTGGACACGGCACGGTCGGAGTGCCTGCTTGAGACGCGACTGCGCAGATACGCAGGTAACCGGGCACGTCTGGGCTAGTTCGCGGCAGGTACGCGGGTGGGGCGGGGATAGATAATGTGGACGCCTTCGAGCGAGGGGATGAGTCGCTCGATTGCCGTTCTCAGCTGATCGAGGTTGCGCTTCTCGCGCGCGGAGACCGCGATCGCCTGGACATCCAAGCGATCGTTCAGCTCCGCGAGCGCACCCTCGACGGGGGCGTCAAGCGCGTCGATCTTGTTGAGCGCGGTCAGCGTCGGTCGCTGGTCGACGCCGAGTTCGCGCAGGGTTCGCTCGACGCTTTCGATCTGCTCCAGCACGTCCGGCGAGGCGCCGTCGACGACGTGCAGTAGCAGGTCGGCCTCTTCCAGTTCTTCCAACGTGGCGCGGAACGCCGCCACGAGCTGGGTGGGCAATTTCTGAATGAAGCCGACCGTGTCGGAGAGCAGCACGGTGCGAGCCTCGGAGAGTCGGCAGCGGCGGGTAGTCGGATCGAGGGTCTCGAAGAGGCGGTCGCGTGCGCGGATGTCAGCGTTGGTCAGCGCGTTCATCAACGTCGATTTGCCGGCGTTGGTATAGCCGACCAGCGCAACGAGCGGGATGCCGGCGCGGTCGCGCTGGCGACGGTGCTGTTGTCGATGCGTCCGCACGCGCTCGAGGTCCTGTTTGAGCCGTTTGATCTGGTTGCGGATTAGGCGACGGTCAGTCTCAAGCTGGGTTTCACCGGGGCCGCGCGACCCGATGGCGCCTTCCATGCGCTCGAGGTGCTCCCACTGTCCGGTCAGTCGGGGCAGCAGGTACTCGTGTTGGGCGAGCGCGACCTGGACGACGCCTTCGCGGGTGCGTGCGCGCTGGGCGAAGATATCGAGGATCAGCGCCGTGCGGTCGATCACCTTGATGCCCAGCCGCCGCTCCAGCGTGCGCTGCTGTGCGGGGGTCAGTTCGTCGTCGAAGATGGCGATCGTGGCACGCAGCTGCTCGCGCAGCGCGACGATCTCCTCCAGCTTGCCCTTGCCGACATATGAGTTGGGGTCAGGATGTCGCAGTCGCTGCTTGACGCGGGTCAGCGGCATCGCGCCTGCGGTGACGGCGAGTTGCGCCAATTCCTCGAGCGATGCGTCGATGTTCCAGTGCGCCGAGCGTCGCGAGTCGACGCCGACCAGAATCGCCCGTTCGCGCGGCGGATGGGTCGGATGCCGTCGGCGGCGTTTGCCACCCGGCGGTCCTGATGGAAGGTTACGTTGGCGCGGAATGAGGACCTCCGTCGCTACGTCTATGCACGCATCATGCCTGTCGCAAGGCGGGGGACGCGATTCAGTCTGGCCAGAGCGAGCGGAGCTTTACATGCGGCAGGAACCTCCCACATCGGTTAGTTGATTCAGCTTAGCGCGACGTGAAGGCGGCAATGCGGTTGACGCCTTCGTCGACTTCGTCGTCGGGGAGGGTGAGGCTGAGGCGGATGTAGCCTTCGCCGGCGGGGCCGTAGCCGTTGCCGGGGGTGACGACGACTCCCTGCTCCTCGATCAGGCGGGCGGCGAAGTCGGCGGAGGTCTCGCCCTCGGGGATTTTGGCCCAGATGTAGAGGCCGGCTTTGGGGTTGGTCACATCGAGGCCGATCGAGCGCAGCGCGTCTACGACTTTGTCCCGGCGACGCTGGATGATCGCGTTGTTGGCCTCGATCACCGACTGGTCGCCGTCGAGCGCAGCGATCGCCATCTGCTGGATCGCCTGGGGAATGCCCGAGTCGATGTTGGACTTGACGCGTAGCAGGGGATCGACGAGCTCGGCGTTGCCGCATGCCCAGCCGAGCCGCCAGCCGGTCATGTTGAAGGTCTTGGAGAGCGAGAAGAACTCCATCCCGGCTGCCTTGCCCGATGGTCCCTGGAGGTAGGCGGGCGCCTCGTAGCCGTCGAAGGTGATGTCGCAGTAGGCGTTGTCGTGCAGCACGGCGATCTCGTTCGTCAGCCCGAACTGCGCGGCGCGTTCGAAGAAGTCGACGTCGGCCAGCGCGCCGGTCGGGTTGTTTGGGTAGTTGATCCAGAGCACGCGCGCACGCGCGCACGCGGCGGCGGGTACGGCGTCGAGGTCGGGCAGAAAGTCGTTGTCGGCGGTCAGGGGCAGGTAGTGCGACGTACCGCCGGCGAACATTGTGCCGATCGCGTAGACGGGATAGGCAGGATCGGGGACGAGCACGACGTCGCCCGGGTCGATGAAACAGAGCGCGGAGTTGGCGATGCCTTCCTTGGCTCCGATCAGCGGGACGATCTCGTTGGACGGGTCGAGTGAGACATCGAAGCGCCGTGCCATCCAGCGGGCGATGCACTCACGCAGTTCGGGCAGGCCTTCGGTCTCCGGGTAGCGATGGTTGGCGGGGATGTCGGCGTGTTCATGCAGCGCATCGAGGATGTGCGGGTGGGTGGGCAAGTCGGGGTCACCGATGCCGAACGAGACAACACGCACGCCCTTCTCGCGCTGTTCGGCGATCTTGCGTGAGATCTCGACGAACAGATAGGGCGGCAGGTTCTGAACCCGTCTGGCTATACGCATGTCGCGGCTCTTTCGCTCGGTGATTCTCAGGCGGCGCGGTTAGAAGCGGCCCCAGATCTTGCCGACCTTGACGTAGGTGACGACCCGCTCGTCGTAGCGGCGCTGCACCTCGGCTGGATCAGCGGGGCGCTGGTAGGTGAGCTCGTTGGTGACATGGCGGAAGTTGAACTCGCGCAGCAGCGGATCGCCGACACTGCCGCCGTCGACGCGTAGCGTCATCGCGCGGCGATTCGCGTCCGCGCCGCGCTGCATTGCCGTGGCGAGCAGCGCGCGCGACACTTGGGCGTAGTCATGATCGGGATGGACGATCAGCTCCTCGGCCGAGATACCGCGCCGCTCCGTCGGCACGGTGCGGATGTAGCCGATGATCGCGTCGCCTGAGCCAGCGCGCTCGGCCAGGCCGATCCATTCGGCATCGTCGAAGAATTGGGTGGCGAGCGGCGGCGCATGCGCCCCTTCGCCGGCCGCCTGTCGCTCGATCTCGACGATCGCGCCGGCGTCGTCCGGCGATGCGTCGCGGACCGTGAGCGCCTCGTTCAGCTGAGGCAGGTTCTGGTCGCGCACGTCGCGGCAACGCATGACCGAGACTTCAGAGGGCGAACTGAATCCGGCGCCGATCATCATCGGCTCGATGTAGTGTCGATGGGGAAAATCGGCGAAGTCGAGCATCATCAACTCGGACTGGGAGTGTTCCGTCGCCAGTTCGCCCATCTGGTTGAGCAGGTTGGTCAGATGCAGGCGGATGTGGTTGACCGTGTCGAACTCGTAGAAGACGCGCAGGTGGCGACCGTAGGGAACGCCGATCACGTAGCCGTCATCGCACTGGGTCGAGAGCATGCGCGGCTGGCGGACGAGCGCATCGTAGTCGAGTTCGGGCAGGTTACGGTAGACGAGATGTTTCGAGGCGAGCGTCTCGTGCAGGTCACGCACCATACCGGGGACGACATCCTGCGCGTGTCGCGTGTAGTCGGGAATGACCATCAGCTATCCATTTCCTGGCGATGTGTTCCTATGGCTGTCGGGGATCAGAGGCGTTGGCGCTCATTCGACGCCCAACAGGTTGATGTCTAACTGACCTTCGAATGAGAACGAAGCAGACCCAGTCATGAAGACGGACTCGCCCGGATTGTCTCCATCGCCCTCCCAATAGATCTCGACATCACCTCCGGGCATGGAGGCAGTCACATTCTCGTCGACTAAGCCGCGCAGATTGGCCGCGACCACCGCGGCGCAGGCACCGGTGCCGCAGGCGAGCGTGAGTCCGACACCACGCTCCCAGATACGTATCCTAAGGTGAGTGCGCGACAGCACCTCGACGATCTCGACGTTGGTTTTGTTGGGAAAGTCCGGGTTCCGCTCCACGATCGGTCCGTAACGATCGAGCGGGAAATCGTCGATGTCCTGGCCTTCGTTGAGGAACCACACCGCGTGCGGATTGCCCATGCTGACACAGGTGAAATCGATCTCGCCGTGTGGAAACTCGATCGGATGCCATAGGACCGGCCCTCTGCCTCGATGTCGAACGGGAATTTCGTCTGGTTCGAGCCAAGGGCGCTCCATGTCAACGGTGACAGTATCGATCTTGCCGCCCGCACAGTCGAACACATACGCGTCGAGCACGCCAGCACCGGTTTCGATCGAGAGCGTCTCCCCGTCAAGCTCGAATCCGGCCCGTTCGATCAGGTACTTGGTGAAGCAGCGGAATCCGTTACCGCACATTTCGCCGTCGGAGCCGTCGGCGTTGACGATCGCCATGCGTGCCGCAGCGCGGTCGGAATCTTCGGCGATCAGCATGCCGTCCGCGCCGATGCCGAAATGGCGATCGCAGATACGTGGGGCCAGCGCCGACCAGTCGATCGCTCTGAGGTGCGCGTTCTCGCCGAGCGCGTCGATCAGCACGAAATCGTTGCCCGCGGCCTGCACCTTGAGGAATGGAATCGACATACACACGCTCCGGCACGGTTTTCGGCGACTGCGTGCATCTTACTCAAGCAGGTGCAGCGGAACGTCAGCCGCCCAACAGATTGATGGATCGTCGCGGCGGAACCAGGCGCGTTGGCGTCGGGCGAAGCGGCGAGTCGCCTGGATGACCGCCGCTCGGGCTTCCGACAGGGGCAGATCGCCACGCAAATGCGCCAGCACCTCGCGGTAGCCGATTGAGTCGAATCCGGGCGCGGCGGCGGTTAGGCCGTCAGCCAGCAGATCGCATACTTCCTCGACGAAACCGGCTTCGAACATCGCCTGCGCGCGCTGAGCGATGCGCTCGTCGATCTCGCTCAGCGGCAGATCGGGCGCGACGGCGCGCGAGCAGACCGGCTCGCGCCGTCGCTGCCACTCCGAGATTGGCGTTGCGGTGGCGCGGTAGACCTCCAGCGCGCGGATCAGGCGGCGAACGTTGGAGTCGCCTATGCGAGCAGCCGCCGCCGGGTCGACGCGCTGCAACTCGTCGAAGAGCCGCGCGGACGGCTGCGCGGCGAGCGACTGGCGGTAGTCCGAATCCGCTTCAACCGGCGGGACGATCCATCCTTCGAGCAGGGCGCGCATATGTTGTCCGCTGCCGCCGACGAGGATTGGTCGCTTGCCGCGCGACTGGATGTCGGCGAGCGCCGCGCGCGCGGCCGCAAGGTACTCGCCGAGCGAATAGCGCTCAACCGGATCGACGATATTGAGGCACCAGTGCGGAATCTCCGCCTGCATCACCGCCGACGGCTTGGCGGTACCGATATTCAGCCGACGGTACATCTGCCGAGAGTCGACTGAGACGATCTCACCGCCGAGCTGTCGCGCAATCCGCATCGCCCATTCGGATTTGCCGGACGCGGTCAGCCCGACCACCGCAATCAGCGGCGGCTGATCAGCCTCTCCGCGAGCGTCAGCCTGCGGCGATGGACCGTGTGATGGCGATGAAATCATCAGGCTCGAGCGAGGCGCCGCCGACGAGCGCGCCATCGATGTCGGGCTGCGCCATGAAGTCGGCGATGTTGTCGGGGTTGACGGAGCCGCCGTAGAGCATGCGCACTGTTTCCGCCGTGTCGGCGTCGAGCGAGTCGGCGAGAACGGAGCGAATGTGGGCGCAGGCCGTTTGCGCCACATCGGGCGTGGCGGCTGTGCCGGTTCCGATCGCCCAGACCGGCTCATAGGCGATGATCAGGCCCGGCGGCGCGGGGGCGTCGCCGAGTGCAATCCTGACTTGTCGAGCGAGCACAGCGGCAGTGCGCCGGTTCTCGCGCTCGGCCTCGGTCTCGCCGACACAGAGAATCGGCGTCAGGCCGTAGGTCTCGGCGGCGCGAAGTTTGAGCGCCAGCGCCTGGTCGTCCTCGCAGAAAAGCTGCCGACGCTCGGAGTGTCCCAGAATGACCGTGTCGGCGACCTCGCGCAGCTGAACCGGTGAGACTTCGCCTGTATAAGCGCCAGACGGTTGCGTGTGCATGTTCTGTCCGGCGATATGGACGCCAGTGTCGGCGAAGTACTCGCTGACCAGGCCGAGTTGCGTAAAGGACGGCGCGAGCACCACCTCGACACCATCGATGTCGACAATGCGGGCCAGACCTTGACAAAGCGCGCGCGCTTCGTCGTTGGTCCCGTTCATCTTCCAGTTGCCGGCGGCGATCGGAATTCGGGTCACCCAGCGTCCTCCTCGTCGTCAGGTTCGGCGTCGGGCAGGACGGCGATGCCGGGCAGGTCGAGTCCCTGCAGGTATTCGAGCGCCGCACCGCCGCCGGTGGAGACGTGGCTCATCTTGTTGGTCAGACGGAACTGCGCGACGGCGGCCGCGGTCTCGCCGCCGCAGATGACGGTTTTGGTCTGTCTCTGCTTGGCGAGCGACTCGGCCATAGCGCGGGTTCCGCCCGAGAACGCCTCGCGTTCGAACAGTCCGAGCGGTCCGTTCCAGACCACCGTGTCGCAGGCCTTGATCGCGTCGCTGAACAGCTCGACGGTAGCCGGCCCCACGTCGAGGATCCGCCAGTCGTCTGGCATCTCTTCCTCGCCGAAGACGAGCGGTTTAGCGCGCGGCGGCTCGTCGGCGCCGCGGGCGATGACGCAGTCGTTGGGGATGAGCAGATCGCAGTGTTCGGATTCGGCGATCGCCGCGACCTCGTTAGCCGCTTCGACCATATTCTGTTCGAGCAGCGAATCGCCCGTGGGCATGCCGCGCGCGAGCAGGAACGTGTTCGCCATGGCGCCGCCGATTGCGATCACTTCAGAGAGTTCCGCCAGGCGCTCCAGCAGACCGAGCTTGTCCGACACCTTCGCGCCGCCGCAGATGAAGCCGAGCTTGCCGGCTCGCCCATTGCGGATCGGTTCCAGGGCGGCGATCTCGTGCTCGATCAACAGGCCGGCGGCAGCGGGCAGCAATCGCGCGACGGCATGGGTGGACGCATGCGCGCGGTGCGCGGCCCCAAATGCGTCGTTGACGTATGCGTCGGCGAGCGCGGCGAGCTGCGCGGCGAAGTCGAAGTCGTTCTCCTCTTCCTCTTCGTGGAAGCGGAGGTTCTGCAGGACCATAACCTGGCCGGGCTTGAGGTCGCGAGCCATCTGCGCGGCGATCTCGCCGACGCAGTCGGGTGCCATGCTGACGTTCATCCGCAGCGCCCTCGCTAGGCGGACCGCGGCCGGTGTCAGGTCGAAGGCGGGATTGCGCTCGCCGCGCGGTCTACCGAGGTGGGAGCAGACGACGACCGAGGCACCCTGAGCGAGCGCGTATCTGAGCGTCGGAAGGGCGGCGCGGATGCGGCCGTCGTCGATCACCCGACCGCCGTCCATGGGAACGTTCAGATCCAGCCGCAAGAGCACGCGCTTGCCCACCAGATCCAGATCACGAATCGAGGTTTTGCTCATCCTCTTCATCGTTCCATGCGCCATGCGGGGACGACGTGCGCGTTGAGCCATGTCCATTATCCGCCTTGCGTCCTGCGCCCGCGCGTTCAGGCCATGGGCGAGAGCTCAGCCTGCGGCTGCGCTTCGATCGCGGTCGCGCCCGGCTCGCTGTGGCGGGCCTCGACGGCGGCCAGCTTGGCCAGTCGGCGAACGTGTCGTCCGCCTTCGAACTGGGCCGCGATGAAGGCGTCCACGATCTCGCCGGCTAGCGCGTAGCCGGTGACATACGAGCCAAGCGCGAGAATGTTGCAGTCGGTGTGTTGCCTGGCGCGGCGCGCGGTCCAAGGGTCGGGGCAGAGGGCGGCGCGGGCACCGCGCACCTTGTTGGCGGTGATGCTGACGCCGACGCCGTTGGAGCAGATCACGATGCCGAGCTGGTGCTGGCCGTCGACAACGGCCTCGGCCAAGGGGGCGGCGATATCCGCGTAGTCGGTCGACTCGCTGGAGGCGGGGCCGAAATCATGGACCTGATGCCCTTGCTTGGTCAGCCGATCTCGCAGGCGCTCTTTCAGCTCAAACCCGGCATGGTCGCCGCCAATCGCGATACGCACGTGTTATTGCCTCATCTCATCTGTTCAGGAGACCGGGTCTAGGTCGGAGAGTCCCCAGTGCTGCATCAGCAGTTCAGCGACCTTCGCGCTGAGCGTCGGCCCGCGCCGCACCACGCGCGGGTCTCGGCCTGTGCAGTCCAAGATAGTCGAGGCGGCACCAGCAGGCACGACTCCACCTTCATCAAGTATGTGGAGCAATTCACTATCTGGAATCGCCGAGGTCGAGGCGTCGAATTGGCGGCGCGCATCGGCGGCGGTCAGCGAGGCCGGTTGGCCGTGAACGTTCGCGGATGTGCCGGTCAGCGGCTCGTCGGCGAGGTCGAGCAATGCGCAGGCGAGCGGGTGATCGGGAATCCGCAAGGCGATGGTGGCACCGTTGACCGCCCTACTGCGCCACGACGCTCGCCTGTTCACGATCAGGGTCAGCGCGCCGGGCCATGCCGACTCCGCCAATGCCTGCAGGCGGTCGTCGAGCGGCGCGGCGATTTGCGCCAAGTGATCGCGCCAGCGCGCGGGCGGCAGGAAGACGGGAAGATTCTCGCCCTGCGGACGGTGCTTGAGCCGGAACACTGCGGCTACCGCCTGATCGTTCGCGGCGGCGGCGCTGAGGGCGTACTGCGTATCGGTCGGCAGGGCGACGACTCCGCCTCGTCGCAAATGCGCAACCGCTTGATCCAGTGCGCCGAATGACACAGCCGTAGCATACCCCGCGCGTATCATCGTGGCGTGGCACAGGGCATAGCGTGATACAAGGCGATTTCCAGCACGAATCGATCGTGATCGTCGATCTCGGCTCGCAGACGGCGATGCTCATCGCGAGGCGTGTGCGGGAGCTCAACGTCTATTGTGAACTGGTTCCGCCGACGGCGTCGTGGGAGCGCGTTCGCGGGCTGAATCCGCGCGGGATCATCCTCAGCGGCGGACCGTCCAGCGTTCACGACGAAGGCGCGCCGAACGCGCCCGACTGGGCGCTGGACGGTCGGATGCCGGTGCTCGGCATCTGCTACGGGATGCAGGCGATGGCGAAGCAGCTAGGAGGGCGCGTCGCGTCCGGGCGCGAGCGCGAGTTCGGCGCTGCGTACATCTATCCGCAGGCGGGTTCGGCGCTCCTTGATGATCTGCCGCGGCCGATGCCCGTCTGGATGTCGCACGGCGACCGCGTTGATGAGCTGCCGAGCGGATTCCGCTCGCTGGCTGGGACGGACAGCATTCCGATCGCGGCGATGGGCGACGACGCCGGGCGCTTCGGCATCCAGTTCCATCCCGAGGTGGCGCACACGCCGCATGGACTGCACCTGTTGGGCAACTTCGTCCACGAGATCTGCGGCTGCTCGGGCGATTGGGACGCGGTGCACTTCATTACCGAGACGGTGGAGGCGATCCGCGATCAGGTCGGCGACCAACGCGTGATCTGCGGACTGTCTGGCGGCGTCGATTCGTCCGTCGCGGCGGCGTTGGCGCATCGCGCGGTGGGCGATCAACTCACGTGCATTTATGTCGATAACGGTCTGATGCGGCTGGGCGAGACCGTGCAGGTCGTCGATACCTTCGATCGAGTGATGCGGATGGACCTTCGGGTCGCCCGGTCGGGCGATCGATTTCTGGAGGAGCTGGCCGGCGTCGCCGATCCGGAGACCAAGCGCAAGCGTGTCGGCGAAACATTCATCTCGGTCTTCGAGGAGACGGCGCTGGAGATCACGAAGGAGGACCACGGCGTCGACTATCTGGTGCAGGGCACGACTTACCCCGACGTGGTCGAGAGCGCCGGCTCCGGACAGGGCTCCGCGACGGTGATGATCAAGTCGCACCACAACGTCGGCGGGCTACCCGACGATCTGCGCTTCGAGCTGATCGAGCCCTTACGCCACCTGTTCAAGGATGAGGTGCGCGAAGTCGGGCGCGAGCTGGGGCTGCCGGAGGAAATTGTCGGTCGGCAGCCGTACCCGGGCCCCGGTCTGGCGATCCGCATCATCGGCCCGGTGACGCACGAGAGGATCCGCGTGCTGCAACTAGCCGACGCTGTGGTGATGGAAGAAATCGGCAACGCCGATCTCTATCGCGATCTGTGGCAGTCGTTCGCGATCCTGACCGATACGCGCAGCGTTGGCGTACAGGGCGACGCCCGCACCTACGGTTGGGTCTGTGCACTCCGAGCGGTGACCGGCGACGACGCGATGACCGCCGACTGGGCGCGGCTTCCATACGATGTGTTAGGGACTATCGCGAATCGGATCGTGAACGAGATACCCGAGATCAACCGCGTCGTCTACGACATCACTTCAAAGCCTCCGGGCACGATCGAGTGGGAGTGAGCGCATTGGTGATCGCGATTTGCATGAGTATGTCGCTACGTCACCGCCTGCCGAGTGTCTGTGGAAGGCTAGAAGCCGCCGGCCACACGGTGCTAACGCCGGTCGATACGCGAGAGTTCGATTACGAGCGCGCCAACGATCAGCAGCGAGCCGAACTGAAGCGGGAGAAAGACCTGATCCGCACGCATTACGAGAAGATCAAGGGATCGGACGCGATCTTGGTGCTGAACGAGGATCTGCCCGGCAAGCCCAGGTACATCGGCGGCAACAGCTTTCTCGAGATGGGCTTCGCCCATGTGCTCGACATCCCGATTTATCTGATACAGGACGTGCCCGAGTCTCCCTATCGCTCAGAGATGCTGGCCATGGATCCGATCGTGATCCACGGCGACCTGAGCGAGATTCCCGCAAAGCTGCCATCGTCGCTGGGCTAGCCTCAGGCCATGCGCATCCTGGTTGTCGGTGGCGGCGGACGCGAGCACGCGCTGGCCTGGAAGCTGTCCCGATCGCCCGCTTGCGCGGCGATCTTCACCGCGCCGGGCAACGCGGGCACGGCCGCGCTAGGCGAGAATCTCGCGATTCGAGACTCCGACATCGACGGCATCTGCGCGGCGGCGGTGGAGCGGCGGACGGACCTGGTGGTCGTCGGGCCGGAGGCACCGTTGGCGATCGGCCTAGTCGATGCGCTGACAGAGCGGGGGATCCTCGCGTTCGGGCCGAGTCGGGCGGCGGCACGGATCGAATCCTCGAAGTGGTTCGCCAAGTCCATCATGCGGGATGTCGGCGTGCCGCATGCTCGCGGCGAGCTGTTCGAGTCCGCACAGGCGGCGCACAAGTGGTTGGAGATTCTGGGACCGGACGCGTTACCGATCATCAAAGCCGATGGGTTGGCGGCTGGCAAGGGCGTGATCGTGCCCGATCGGATCGAGGACGCGCACGCCGCGATTGACGAGCTGTTCGGCGGCGCGTTCGGCTCGGTGGGAGGGCGGATTGTGATCGAAGATCGGCTCTCGGGCAAGGAAGTCTCGGCGATGGCGATCGTCTCCGGGACCAACATCCTGCCGCTACCGCTGAGTTGCGACTACAAGCGCATTCTGGATGGTGATCGGGGACCGAACACCGGCGGCATGGGCGTCTATGCGCCGCCCGGATTCGTGGTCGACGCCGAGCGCGTGTTCGACGTGATCCACCAGCCGGTCGCGGAGCAGCTGGCGGCGGACGGCGGCGAGTTTCGCGGATTGCTGTACGCGGGGTTGATGGTCGATGACAGAGACATACACGACGCATCTGACGTGCATGTGCTGGAGTTCAACGCCCGTTTCGGCGATCCCGAGACGCAGGCCGTGTTACCGCTGCTCGACGGCGATCTGCTGCCGTTGCTCGCCGCCGCGGCGCGCGGCAAGACGCTACCGCACGACGCGATCAGGCAGAGCAGTCGGGCGTCCGTCAGCGTGGCGATCGTCAGTGGCGGCTATCCCGGTCGTTACGCGATCGGCGCGCCCATTCAGGGGCTGGATGCCGTCGATGACGATGATCGCGGGGATTACTCGGTGCACGTGTTTCAGGCTGGAACCGCCATCGACGATGATGGTCGGACGGTGACGGCCGGCGGGCGCGTGCTCGCCATTACCGCCGTCGCCGATACGCTGGAAGCGGCGCGCGCGATCGCCTACGACCAGGCGCGTCGGATCACGTTTGACGGCTCGTTCTATCGCACCGATATCGCCCAACGGGAGCTGTCATAGAGAGCGGCAAGCATGACGACAGAGACGACCCACACGACACGGACGATCAAGCCAAACCTGCAAGCGCATGACAAGGTCGCGGCCATCGACATGTTCGAGGGCATCGCCCGACGCACGTTGAACGCCGGCGCGCGCACGTCAATCCACGAGATCCAGATCGCGGCGGGCTACGTGGTACCGATGCACACGCATCCGCACGAACAGATCGGCTATCTCGTCTCGGGACGGGTCAGGTTCGAGCTCGGCGACGAGGTACGGGAACTGTCGGCCGGCGACTCGTGGATCATCCCATCCGAGGTACCGCACGAGGTCACGGCGATCGAGGACTCGGTTGCGCTGGACATCTTCTCTCCCGCTCGCGAGGAGTACATCCCCTGATGATCCCCCGTTATCAACGCGCACAGATGGCGGCGCTGTGGACCGATGACGCCAAGTGGCGGCGATGGCTGGATGTCGAGATCGCGGTCGTCAACGCCTGGGCCGACGAGGACGTCGTGCCGCGAGCGGACGCCGAGTTGATCGCCGCCCATGCGGGATTCGACGTCTCAGACATCGATCGTTACCAGGCCGAGGTTCACCACGACACGCTGGCGTTCCTGCGCTCGGTCGCCGACACCTTGGGCGCGGAATCGCGCTGGGTGCATCATGGGCTAACCACCTCGGATGTCTGGGACACTGCGTCGGCACTCCAGATCCGCGATGCGGCGCGGATCATCGAGGATGACCTCGAACGACTCGAAACCGCAATCAGCAGACGCGCCGTTGAGCACAAGCATACGCTTTGCGTTGGCCGCACGCACGGCATCCACGGCGAGCCGACGACGTTCGGCCTCAAGCTCGCCGGCTGGGTTGATGAAACACGACGCAATCGGCGGCGGCTGGCCGATGCCATCGAGTCGGTTGCCGTGGGCAAGATCTCCGGTGCCGTCGGCACCCACGCGACGGTGCCACCACACATCGAGGAGCGCGTTTGCCGCGAGCTGGGGCTAGGCGTCGAGGCGATCTCGACGCAGGTGGTGCAGCGCGACCGCCACGCGCACTTTCTCTCCACGCTGGCGGTGATCGCCGCCTCGCTGGAGCGGTTCGCGACCGAGATTCGCCATTTGCAGCGCACTGAGGTGCGCGAGGTGCGCGAGCCGTTCGCCGAGGGCCAGGCCGGGTCGTCGGCGATGCCGCACAAGCGCAACCCCGAGAAGGCGGAGCGCGTCTGCGGACTGGCCCGCACGATCCGCGCCAACGCGATGACCGCACTGGAGAACGTGGCACTCTGGCACGAGCGCGATATCTCGCACACCTCGGCCGAGCGCATCGCGATCCCCGACGCCTGCTTCGCCCTAGACTACATCACCGACATGCTGGCATGGATCGTCGACGGGCTCGTGATCGACGCTAAGCGGATGCGAGCCAACCTAGACTCGTCCTATGGGCTGATCTACAGCCAGCGCGTGATGCTCGCGCTGACCGAAGCCGGGGTCGGCCGCGACGACGCCTACAAACGCATCCAGCGTTATGCGATGCGGGCGTGGGACGAGGGCGCCCAGTTCCGCGAGCTGATCGAAGCCGACGAGCTGATCACGACGGCGCTCGATCGGGATGCGTTGGACGCGCTGTTCGACCCCGCCTATTTCACGCGGTACATCGACGAGTCCTTCGCGCGGCTGGGATTGTAGTTCGGAGATGGCGGGCGACTCGGGCAAGGCAGGCAACGAGCCGAACTGGGACAATCAGACGATCTGGACGGGCGACAACCTCGAGATCATGCGGGGGATGAACTCGGCGTCGGTGGATTTGATCTACCTCGATCCGCCGTTCAACTCGAACAAGGACTATCTTACTCATTCATTGTCAGCCTATTCCGTAACTGGCAGAGACTTCCTTGTTGAATCGTAACGGATCATGCCAATAACATCCAATACAGCTACCGTTATACCGATCGTTGCCTTTGAAATGGCTCACGGCATACCCGAGTCGTTTCGCATCGAACCTATTATCGGTCTCCCTGCACTCTTTACAATGCTGTCGTTTAGCAAGATTGACCGCTTTCGAAAGCGGCTGGAAATCGTCAATCGTTACCAGGTTCGCGTCTGACAGGCGCGGATCATCACGGCGGCCATCCTTATGATCGACTTCAATTTGAGCGCCAACGGCCAGCACGGCGCAACGACGAGACGCCACTTCCCGCTTGATGTGCGACGGGATTGGTTTCAGGATGGGAGACTTCTTCTTTCCTTGAAGCTCTACACTCACGATCTTATTCCCGCTCTTGTTTCGGCGGACATTGTATTCAGCGGCGAGCGCTCCATCATCTCGACACCAACTTCCTCCATTGCCTAGCTGTAACCTTGCATATCTGCCGACAAATTCGGTGATCGGCACGGTGCGACTAAAGCCGTCTTCGTCAGGCTCGGCAAGTTCGAGGAACAGTTGCTTAAGTGTAATTCGGGCCATCGTCGATTCTCCGCCTAGCCGCCAAGACGTATTGTTGATCGATATCACAGCCAGCGAAACGTCGTCCCAGATTCAGCGCGGCGACCGCCGTGGTGCCGCTCCCGACAAAGGGATCGATCACCAGGTTACCCGGCTTGCTGTGTTTATCGATCAATTCCTCGAACAGCCCTAATGGCTTTTGAGTGGGGTGAATTCGGCGTCCGTTATGACGGGGAATAGGCATCGAGTAGACGCCGTTGTCGTAACTGCTGTTGAAGGTCGGCTTGCCACCTTTGACGCAATATACCGCTGTTTCTCGGCTGTTCGACAGATACGTCACCTTACTGTTGAGCGGTACTGGGTTCGTCTTTTGCCAAACGATTTGGCGGAACATTCTAAATCCGGCCGCCTCAAGCGCGCAACGGAGTTCGCCGATCTTCCAGAGGTCATACCAGACGATTGCCACTCCACCCATGCGCAACACTCGGTACAGCCCAGCGGCGAAATCGCCCAGATCGATCTCGGCGTGATCCCATTCGCCAAAGTCCATCGAAACGGCGAATCGTTGGACACCGTTGCGCACGTTGGCAAAGCCGGTCTCCCGACTGATCGCATAGGGCGGATCGGTGAGCGCAAGATCAACGGATCTCGGAGGGATACCGACCAAGAAGTCTCGATAATCCGTGCATTCGAGCACTGTCACGCGGTTGATCCTCCGCAATTGAGTCTGAGTCGTTTCCGCGTCATCACACGAGCAGTCCGCGCCTGCTTTGCAATAGTCTGGCGCGGTCGTTGATTGCGATGACGCGCGAATCCACTCAGGCCAGGTAACCGCGCACGGCTAAGGTCGGCGTGGTCGAGCTTGCCAAGGGCTGGATACGTCATCCCCGCATCCTCTCTGGAGAGACAGTGTACCCAAATCAGGACAACTATCTACCCTCCTGGTGATCAGGGACGGACGCCCGGGCTGGAGGCGCTGATTGCGCGATTGACAGCACAGGACATTCGGCAGGACTAGGATTCAGGGGAAGGAGTCTGCGATGAGCGTGATGATGGAATCCAACCTCGAGCTGCCCAGATACTCGGGCAAGGTGCGGGACATCTACGATCTCGGAGATCGGCTGCTGCTGGTCGCCACCGACCGCGTGTCGGCGTTTGACGTCGTGCTGCCGACCGGCATTCCCGACAAAGGCTGCGTGCTGACGCAGATGTCGGCGTTCTGGTTCGACGCCACCGAGTCGGTCGTGCCCAACCACATGATCCGCGTGGTCGACTCGACAGACAATCCCGACATCCCGGTCGGGTTGGGCCCTGAGTACATCGGGCGCTCGATGCTGGTGCGTAAGGCGCGGCCGGTCAAACTCGAGGCGATCGTGCGCGGGTATCTGGCCGGCTCGGGCTGGGCCGAGTATCAGCGCGACGGCAGCGTCTGCGGGATCCCGTTGCCGGGCGGGCTGAGCGAGTCGGAGCCGCTGCCAAATCCGATCTTCACGCCGTCGACGAAGGCGGAAATCGGCGAGCACGATAAGAACATCAGCTATGAACGGTCGGTGGAGATCGTCGGCGAGGCAATCGCCAACGCAGTCAGGGTGCGTTCGATGGCGCTCTACACCTACGGCCTCGCGCGGGCGCAGGAAGCAGGGTTTTTTCTCGCCGACACTAAGTTCGAGTTCGGCATCACCCAGAACGAGCAAGGCGAGGACGAGGTGATCCTGATCGACGAGGCGCTGACACCGGACTCGTCGCGATTCTGGGACGCCGAGATTTATCGGCCAGGCCAGTCGCAGCCGTCCTACGACAAGCAGCCGCTGCGCGACTGGCTCGCCTCGACCGGCTGGAACAAGGAGCCGCCCGGTCCGTCGCTGCCTGACGATGTGGTCGAGCACGTCCGCAGTCGCTACCGCACCGCCTTCGAGCGCGTCAGCGGTCGGCAGCTGATCACGGCCGGCTGAGTGGGATAACGGGAGATGCGTTACCGAGCCGAGATTCATGTCACGCTCAAGCCGACGGTCAACGATCCGCAGGGACTCGCCATCCGCGGCGGGCTGCGCGCGCTCGGCTACGACGGCGTGGAGACTGTCCGCGCCGGCAAGTTCATCGAGGTCTGGCTGGAAGCGGATTCGCCGGTCGAGGCGCAGCGTCTGGCGGATGAGATGTCGGATCGGTTGTTGGCGAATCCGGTGATCGAGGATTACGCTGCCGCGATCATCGAGATCGCGGCAGCGGAGTAAGTCTCCACCACTCTCTGTCATTGTCGTCATTTCCACGTCCTGCGCAGGCATGGCAAGAATAGACACGGGCAACGAGGTTGAGCGCGACCGGGCTGCGTCGCGGGGCGCGGTTGGGTCTGGGTCTGGTCTAGCTCAAGGCACCTTTGGTGCTGGGCGCGCCCACGTCGTCCACGACGCGGGCTGCGTCGCGGAGGCAGCGGGCGAGCGCTTTGAACGCGGCTTCGGCGATGTGGTGCTCGTTCTGGCCAGCGAGCTGTCGGACGTGGAGTGCGCAGCGCGCCTCGGTCGCGATGGTCTCGAGGATATGCGACACCATGGACGACGGGAGGGCACCGATGATCGGCGCGGGAAACTCGAGCGCGATCCGCGCATAGGGACGCCCGCTCAGGTCGAGCGCTACGTGGATCAGCGCTTCGTCCAGCGGCACGGTGCGATCGGCGAATCGGGCAATGCCGGAACGGTCGCCCAGCGCGTCGTTCAGGGCGCGTCCCAAGGCGATGGCGACGTCCTCGGACGTGTGGTGCGCGTCGACGTGCAGGTCGCCGCTAGCTTCGACGGTGAGGTCGACGCCGCCGTGCCGCGCGAGCTGATGCAGCATATGGTCGAGCATGCCCACGCCGGTGGCGATCTGCGCCTCGCCATCGCCGTCGAGATTGAGCGACACGCGAATATCGGTCTCGCCGGTGACACGAGTAACGGTCGCTGTGCGCATAGTTCCACCATGTCCAGGCATGTTCCCATGCGTTGCCTCATGCCGGGAACACTGTTTAGATTAGCGCGCTGATAGGCTACGGTCCGTTCCGCAATGCGCTCAGGCGAGGTGCTTGAGCTGCCTTGGGCATCGGAGGGTTTGATATAGAGCGGCAGGAACTGATCGCCTTACTCAACGAGGACCTGGCATCCGAATTGGCGGCGATGGTGACCTACATCGCCTTCGCTGCGCGGGTCGATGGACCGTATCCACCGCGACTGAGCGGTTTCTTCTCCGCCGAGGTCTCTGGCGAACAGGAGCATGCGGTGTACCTGGCCAACAAGTATTGTCGCGCTCGGCGGCGAGCCGACCACGCGGCCAACCGAGGTGTCGCTCCCGAGGGGCAATCGGGCGATGCTGGAGTATGCCCTGGAAATATGGAGCGGGCGGCGGCACGCTATGTCGTCCGCGCCCGGCAGGCAGAGGAATTCGGCGACATCGGGCTGAAGCTCTCGTTGGAGGATTTCATCCGCGATGAATCGGCGCACGTGGAGGAAACCGAGGCGATTCTCAGGCACTGGGGGGACGACTGATCCGTGACGCAGGGCGCACGGTGGTTCGCTGCTCGATTGCGTAGAGATCGTCCATCCCGGCCATCCGCTGGATATCGCGGTAGAGTGACATCAGCTCATCGATCCCTCGCCCTGACGTTCCGCCCTCAGCGATGTTCCGATAGGCGTCCCGCATCGCGCCATAGGCGGCGACCTGGCCGGTGAGCGGATCGATGAGGAGCGTGAATCCGTGCTGCACCAGTTCGGCGCGGTCGAGCCGATCGGCGGGTGCCATCATCGACAGCAGGCCGCCCAGCACTCGACCTGCCTCAGCGATCTGGGCCGGATCACTGGCGAATAGCATCAGTACGTTGGCACCCGCCTCGCGATAGGCGGCGCAGCGCTCGATCGCGCGCACGGCCCGGGTCGCATGCAGCGCGTCGCCGAATCCGACGCCTCCATCGGCGATCAATGCAATCTCGGAGCGAGCCGCGATCTGGCGCGTCAGTCCCGTCACCTCCGTGATCGTCAGCAGCGCCTCGGAGACGGCCAGCTGGAAGCCGAATCCGCCGCCGGAGAGATAGGCAGCCTCGAAGCCAAGCGACTCGACCAGTCGAGCGGAGAGCGGGTCGAGCGCCACCGGGGCCAGAATGGGCTGTCCAGAACGAACCAGGTTGGCGAAGCGTCGTCGGTCGGTCATGGCAGTTGTCTTGGTGGTGCGAAACAATAAGCTGATACGAGAAAGATACCGGCTACCAAGTGCCATCAAGTATCGTGAGGACATGGACGATCCAAACACAATCGGAGGCGAGAACGCGGCAATGTTGCGTTATGTCATATCCGCGAGCGCGTTTCTGGAACGGGATTTCGATCCTGGGCACTCTGGAATCATCTGCGGCGACTCGCTCGAGGTGCTCCCGCATCTACCCGATGATTCCGTCGACCTCATCCACACAAGTCCGCCATACAACATCGAGAAGCCGTATGCTTCGGGCATCACCGACAAGGCACCACTCTCAGAGTATCTGGAATTTCTGGACTCAGTGATTGGCGAGATCAAGCGAGTCGTGAGGCCTGGGGGATCGATCTTTTGGCAAACAGGATACACCCAGTATGATGAAGCAGGGAGCGAGATCGTCCCAATTGATCACCTGAGTCATGTAATGTTCCGTGGTGATCCGCATCCAGTCCAGCTGTGGGACCGGATCATCTGGCGCTATTGGGGCGGACACGCATTCACAAAGAAGTTCACGAACAAGCATGAGACTATCATGTGGTGCGTGAAACCGGGGGCAGAACCGCGGTTCTGCGTAGAAGAGGTGCGCGAGCGGGCCAAGAGCTACGACAAGCGCAACAACTTCTGGGGACGGAATCCGGGGAACGTCTGGGATGTGGATCGAGTCGCCTTCGGTAGCAGCGGGCAGACTTCGCATATCGCCGTGTTCCCGGAAGAAGTCACAGAGCGAATTGTTCGAGCGTGTTCGTCGCCCGACGATTTCGTACTTGACCCTTTCTCGGGAAGCGGTACAGTAGCAAAAGTAGCGCGAGGATTGGGACGCCGCTGGTTAGGCATTTGAGATTTCGCCCAAGTACTCCACTGAATCCGCGGTACGAGTAGGGCGGCAGCAACCATGCGAGCGAGACGCACTTGCGTCAGAACTGCTCTCGGAGCTTGGTTTCGGCCACGGTGAGAAGACGTGCACCACTGAGACGCTCGGCGCATTTCTCAATAGCTGGATCGCCACGGTAGATCTGGAACAACGGACAGTGGAATTCGCGAATGAGTTAGCATCAGTGTTCGCGGAGCGCAATGGACGCACAAAGCTGAAGTCGACGGTTTGGGAACGTTACGACTCGTTGCTAGCAGATGACAACCACGCGGCGGATAGCGTCGTCGCAATGGCCGACCGTCTGTTATGCAAGCGGTACAAATTGCGAAGACAGCTCAATGGGGTCTCGCGATACCGCAGTACGCTCCGCGTGATCGGTGAGCTGAAAACGGAACTTGCAGCTGTATCGTCCGATCAGTATGCGGCGCGCGTCATATTACAAGAACTATCTACGTACTTGCTGTCGCAAAAGACGGTCTCACTCATCTGAGCGCCCGGAAACGCCAAGAGGCGTCCCGCAGCCCCCAGCAGCGATGTCTCACACAGTAGACATGAGCAAGAGCAGCAGGGACGATTTCTGTGAGTCGGTGGATGCGGCCGGACATCGACACACTGCGAGCGGTAATTAGCTCGTCCACAGGCAATCTCATCCTATGCAGTCCCTTCATACGAAAAGAAGCGCTGGAGATCGTTCAAGTATCGTTGCCACTAGCCGTCTCACAAGTCGAGATATGGACTCGGCTCAGTTTTCACGATTGGCTGACAGGAGCATCTGAGCCAGATGGGTTGCTGGAATTTCGAGACGAGATTGTAGGAGCGGGACATAAGTTTGACTTACGTCAAGGAATGCACTTGCATGCAAAAGCAGTGATATCGAATGGCGAAGTAGCTTTGGCAGGATCCGCCAACCTGACCATTGCCGGATACCGCCGCAACCTGGAACTTATACGCCTGGTAGATGGGAATGAAGTGAGCCAACTTCGCACCATTATCGATCGCATGCGAACGCATTTGACACCGGTAGGCGATCAGGAACTACGCGAATTCGTCAAACGATGTCTCGACAAGATTGAACAGCAGGAAGCGCTACTGGACTTGATTCGAGAGGAATTGCCGCCAGAGGAGATTGCGTCCGCTCAACTACTCTCATACCGCGACTTCTGGGACTATCTAGAACACAGCGACAGTCCGCTAGCGTTGGAGGTACTGCGTATTGCAAAGAACTTGGATGATAATAACAACTCAGGCAAGGTGAAGCAGGCATTTTCGGTGTACAGCGTTTCCTGCAGGAGTATCCGACGCACAGACAATTTGTGGAGAATCTGAACGATCGCGATTGGCTCGATATCCGTGGGACGCAGCTGTTCGACGATTGGGTACGGTTTCTCAGTGATTTCGGGGACGAGTCCAACGAACCTCTTCGGTACTCGATTCGGACGCTGCGAGGATATTTGACCGAGTCATCCGGCGGCATACGAACAGGCGGTGGTGGAGGCGACAATGAACTGAAGCGTATCTGGCCATTCGTTGGGCGCGCTGTGAAGGAGCGACGTTTTGATAGCTGACCAAGACACTCAACGTTCGTCTCTGTGCTCGCCTACCGATACGACGCGGTTCTCGATGAGGCGCGCAATCTCGTCCGCTGATCTGCCGATTCGGTTGAGCGCTTCGTGGGTGTGCTCGCCGATCGCGGATGCGCCGCGCCGCAGTTCCACTGGCGTTCTCGACAGATGTACTGGCGAGCCTGAGACCTTGATAGTCTTCTGGCTCCTGGCGACCGGCAGCTCGGCGATCATGCCACGCGCTGCGATATGCGGGTCGTTGATGATCTGCGGGACGGTGTTCATCGGCGCGGCAATACAGACCCCTTCGAGATCAACCTCCCACTCGGCGGTGGTTCGCCGTCTGAAGGCTTCGAAGAGGATCGGTTCGAGTTCCGCGTGATGCGCGGTGCGGTCGGGATTGGTCTGGAAGCGTTCGTCTTGGAGCAGGTCGTCGCGCTCGATCTTGACGCAGAACAACTGCCAGTCCTTGACGCCGGCGATTACCATCCAGCCGTCCTTGGTGGGCAAGGCCTGAAATGGCGTGACCAGCGGGTGTCGGGTACCGACTGGCGCGGGCGTTTCGTCGGTGTTGGCGGCGCGGACGACGGCGTTCTCAAGCAGGGCGATTTGCGCGTCGAGCATGGCGACATCGACGTGCTGCCCGAGCCCGGAGCGCTCGCGCTCGTGCATCGCGGCCAGCACGCCGATTGCGGTGTACATCCCGCCGGCCATATCGCCGATACTGTAACCGGGCCGGGTGGGCGGGCCGCCGGGGTGTCCGGTGATGCTCATCACGCCGCCCATGCCTTGCACGATGACGTCGACCGCGGGCCGGTGTTGGTAAGGGCCGCTATGTCCGAAACCCGATGTGGAGGCGTAGATCAGTCGAGGGTTGACAGCCGAGAGATCGTCGTAGCCCAGACCGAGCCGGGCCATCGCGCCGGGACGGAAGTTCTCCGTCAGCACGTCGATGGCACCGCAAGCGGGATCGACCAGGTCCTTCACGATCTGAGCGGCGTCGGTGTGTTTGAGATCGAGCGTGACCGATTTCTTGCCGCGGTTGACGCTGAAGAAGTAGGTTGAGACCCCGTGCACGTAGGGACCGGTGCCGCGATGTCGCTCATCGGTCTCGACATGCTCGACCTTGTAGACGTCGGCACCGAGGTCGGAGAGGATCATCGAACCGTACGGGCCGGCGAGCGCCCAGGTGAAATCGAGGATGCGCAAACCGTCGAGGGGGCCGGGCATATCGGAAACCCGCCCGCCTACCCAAGCTCGAAACCGGGCGTGCCCGGTTCAAGCTGTACACCGAACGTGTTGAGCGCCATCGAGACCAGATTGTACTGGCCCGCCGCGAAGATGACGTCCATCAATTGTTTGGTATCGTACCGTTCAGCGAGCGCGCGCCAGGTCGCGTCGGACATATAGGCGTCCGTGTGCAGTTCGTCGGCAGCGCGCAGCAGCGCCGCCTCGTGCGATGTCCAGGACTCATGGTCGGGACCTTCCTTGACTCGCTCCACTTCTTCCAGCGTCAGGCCCGCTGCTTGGCCGATCCGTCGGTGTTGGCCGAATTCGTAGCCCGATCGACAGTTCCAACCCATCCGCAGGATGACGAGTTCGCGTTCACGCGGCGGGAGCGCGCTGTTGCCCAGAACATGGCGCGCGAAGCGGCCCCAGGCCGAGGACAGCTCTGGATAATGAGCCAGAGTCCGCGTGATGTTGAGCACTGGCCCGCCGCGCGCTTCGGCGCGTTCAAGCTGAGCCTTCGATTCGCCCTCGGCAGTCTGTATCGTCAACGGCTGTAGCCGTGGCTGCGCACGTCGCATGACACCCTCCCGAATCCTGTCTGTCGCGTGGCGTCCATAGGGGCGCATACGCAGAATACGGCTTCAGCAGGCAGAGCTGATCCGCGCGACTAACGTGCCGAGCTGATCGGCTCGGGGTACGGAAATGCGCAGACAGCTGGCGAGCAGTGGATCGCGGTAGGCGCGTGTGAAAACGCCGATAGCGGCGAGTCGGTCGTGAAATTCGCGTCCGGTTCCGATGTCAGGGTCGACCTCGATCAAAATGAAATTCGATGCCGATGGCAGCGGCGCGAGGCCATCCAGTCCGAGCAGGGCTTGGTACAGCTCTTCGCGCGTGGCCCGAATGGCTTGTAGCTGCTCGCCGATCTCGGTAGCGCATTCGATGGCGGCGATTCCGGCAAGCTCGGCGGCCTGGTTGACGTTATAGGGCTGCTTGACCGCGAAGAGATCCGCGATCAGGCGCGCATCCGCCAGCGCATAGCCGAGCCTCAGCCCAGCAATGCCGGCCCACTTGCTGAAAGTGCGGACGATAATCAGGCGAGGAAACGCCGACAACAGGTCCAAAGCCGACTCCTCGAATCCCGCGAACTCGATGTACGCCTCATCGAGCATGACCGTCGCGCCATCTGACAGGAGCGCTCGGAGCAGGTCGCGCGGAACCAGATCGCCGCTAGGATTGTTGGGCGAGGTCAGGACGACGATGCCGTCTCCGCGAAGCTCGTCCACGGTTTGCAGCAGGGCGTCCGTCCGGAGGCGGAAACCGGTGCCTCGCGGCGCGTCGATCAATCGGAGTTCGTTGATGTCGGCGAGGAACGGATACATGCCGAACGACGGCGAGCAGGTAATGACCGGCGCCTCTGGCGGCAACAGCGCCCGCAGAGTCAGATCGAGCAGTTCGTCCGCGCCCGAGCCAGAGATGATCATCTCCGGCTCGACGCCCGTGTATCGGGACAGCGCCTCGCGTAGCAAGGTCTGGTTGGGGTCAGGATAGATCGATCCGAAACTCGGTTCGGCGAGCGCTCGCGACAGCGCTTCGCGCACGCGCGGGTGAATACCGTAGGGGCTCTCGTTCGCATCGAGCTTCAGGCAGTCTTGCGGATCAAGCCCGGCCTGTCGCGCACGATCGGCGAGCGGAACCACAGGGGCATAGCCGGGCAGTCGGGCGAGATGCGGACGCAACGTGGGACGATCGGCGGATCGCCTGGCGTTCATCGGTCTCGCCGACGGCGTTGCAATGAGCGGGCGTGGGCGTCGAGATGCTCGGCGCGGGCGATTAGCTCGGCATCGGCGGCGATCTCTTCCAAC
Source organism: Dehalococcoidia bacterium (assembly GCA_965116225.1). Taxonomy (GTDB): domain Bacteria; phylum Chloroflexota; class Dehalococcoidia; order Bin125; family Bin125; genus Bin125. The sequence goes on from OZ220495.1 coordinate 218,087, forward strand.
AGATCATCGCCAACCTGGACGATCGTCGTGATCTTGAGGAACTCGCCCACGTTGAGCGCCGAGGCGAAGCGGGCCGAGCCGCCGGTCGGCATCACGTGCGACGGTCCTGCGACGTAGTCACCCAGTGCTTCGGGCGACGCCTCGCCGACGAACAGGCCGCCGGCGTTGCGAACGTCGCCGATGCGCTGCTGCGCGTTCTCGACTACCAACGCCAGGTGCTCGGGCGCATAGTCGTTGGCGATCGACAGCGCGTCGTCCAGATCGTCAACGAACGCGATGCCGCCGCGATTACGGATCGCATTGAGCGCGACGTCCTGACGCGGGAGGTCGATTGTCTGTTTTCGCAATTGACGTATAACGGACTCGGCCAATGACTCGCTGACGGCGATCAGGATCGGAGCGGCGAAGTGGTCGTGCTCCGCCTGAGCTAAGAGGTCGGCGGCGACCAGTTCGGGATTCGCGGTGTGGTCGGCGATGATCAGGGTTTCAGTGGGTCCGTAGATCGCGTCGATGCCGACGACGCCGTAGAGCCGCCGCTTGGCAGCGGTCACGAAGCGGTTGCCGGGGCCGAATATCTTGTCGACCGCGCGGATCGACTCGGTACCATAGGCCAGCGCCGCAATCGCCTGCGCGCCGCCGATCTTGTAGACGGTGTCAACGCCGGCGATCTCAGCGGCGACCAGTTTGAGCGCGTTCACCCTGGCAACGCCATCCGATGCGGGCGACGCCGGCGAGGTGATCACGACCTCGGGCACGCCGGCAACCTGTGCGGGAATCGCGGTATGCAGCACGGTCGATGGGTATACAGCGTCCGTGCCGGGCACGTAGAGACCGACGCGAGCGAGCGGTCGCACGATCTGACCCAACCCGTCGTTCGAGAATGACCTGGCGGCATGGTCGAGCTGCACGTTGTGGTAGCGACGCACCCGATCGGCGGCGTGCTGGAGTGCCGAGACGAGCGACGGTGGTACTTCGCGGCGGGCCTGCGCAAACTCTTGCTCGGTCACGACCAACGAGTCGGGCGCGGCACCGTCGATCGCCTCAGCGATGGTTCGCAGCGCCGCGTCGCCGCCGGTGCGAACCTGATCGATGATTCGGCGCACGGACTCCTCAAAGTCCGGCCCGTCGTTGAAGAGTCGATCCAGAATGCGACGCTCGGCGTCGCTGAGCTCGGCGTCGTGGCGTCGCTGGGCGAGCAGATGCGCGCGCGTTTCCGCTGCGCCACGCCAGATCGGGATTTCTGCGGCCGCATCGTCGGACGTTGTCTGCGCCTGGACCATCAGTTGGCGCCGAGCCAGTCGCGGAGGACGGTGGCAGTGCGTTCGGCGGTCATCTCGAAGAAACCATCGAGCGCGACCTGGTCGACATGTGTCAAGGTATGGTGCAACAGTTCGGGGATCGCCTCCATGAACTCGCGCAAGCCCGATTCACTCTCGATCCCGGCGTGCTTCAGGTGGCGCGAGGCAATGAATGAGAAGCGCTCCCAATCAGGCGGATATTCGGTCATGGCGGCAGTCGTGTCGCGCCATTGCTCGAGCAGCGAGCGGTCGACGAAGCCGGCGTCAATCTCGACCGCCGAACCGAACAGGGCTCGGTGCAGTTGCCGCATCTCCTCGCCGGCTTCTCGCTCCCGGCGATCGAGTTCATATTGCAGCACGCGATCGAGCAGGTTGGCATGCGAGCCGCCGCCGAGCACGGAGCGATTGCCGAAGAACGGCCGATAGATCTGTACAACGTACTCTTGATCCATGATCACATGGGTGAGATATCCGGCGACCCAGTCGCGGGTCTGTTGGGTGAGCCTGGATGAGTCCCGGAACATCCGGTGGGTACCGAAGAAATTCTCAACGCAGTCCTGATGACCATCATCGTAGATGTCGAAGAAGTGCGTCCGCTCGCGGTCCCAACGGGTGAGGACGCGGATGTCGGGCGTGGTGGCGCCCAGTAGGTAGTCGCCGTTCGAACGACTCAGGTCGAGGCCGTCGGCGGTAATCTGCCTACCGGCGCGAACAGCGGCGATCATATGCGTCACGAGGGGAGGCATGATCGGAGTTTATCGCGCCTGAGTATTCTTGAGATATGAACGCGTTGTTGCATCAACCGGTCCGTACGATTGCGGTGCTCCTGCTGCTTCTGGGACTCGGTTCAACGATGGTCAGCGCCTGCGGCTCGGATCACCCGGCCGGCGCGATCCACGTGTCCGAGCTGGCGCAGGACATCGGGCCGGTTTCCGCCAATTTCATCGAACGCGCTCTGGACCGAGCCGAGGAGCGGAACGCCGCGCTGTGGGTGCTGATGCTCGACACGCCGGGTGGCCTGATCACGTCGACCGACAACATCGTGCAACGCATGTTGCGAGCGCGGATTCCGGTGGTGGTGTTCGTCGCGCCGGCCGGCGGACGGGCGGCGTCGGCGGGCACGTTCATCACCATGGCGGCGCATGTCGCGGCGATGGCGCCGAACACGCAGATCGGCGCCGCGCACCCGGTCGCGGGCGGTGGACAGGATATTGACGACGACCTGCGCGAGAAAGTCACAAACGACTCCGCAGCGGACATTCGAGGCATCGCCCGACATCGCAACCGCAATGCGCAATGGGCGGAAGAGGCCGTCCGCGAATCCGTCTCGATCACGGGCGATGAGGCGGTCGCGCTGAATGTCGTCGATCTCGTCGCCGCCGACCTGACAGACCTGCTCGATCAGATCGATGGTCGCGTCGTCCAGCTCGAACCGGGCGGCGAGAACGTGATCCTCGATCTCGATGACGCGCCGATTGTGGAGACGAACTACAACTTCGCCGAGTCGGTTCTCGACGTGATCGCCGATCCCAACATCGCGTACATCCTCACATCGCTGGGTACGCTGCTCCTGCTCGTCGAGGCATGGTCACCAGGGTTGGTCGGTCCTGGAGTCTTCGGCGTAATCATGTTGATCTTCGGGTTTTTCGCGCTGGGGCCTCTGGACACGAACCCGGCCGGCGTGGCGCTGTTGGTGCTGGCGATCATGCTCCTGACCGTGGAGGTGTTCGTAGCCGGGTTCGGTTTCTTCGGGATCGGCGGCATCGTGGCGTTGATTCTGGGGGGGCTGTTGTTGGTTGGCGATGCGTCGGTCGATGCGGAGCGGGTCTCGATCTGGGCGCTGATCGCGGGAGCTGGATTGATCGGCGCGGTGGTGTTCGGACTGGGCGCGCTGATCGCCATCGACCGTCGACGACCGAAGTGGACCTTCCGTGGGCCGCGGAACATCATCGGCAAAGAAGGGCAGGCGCACAACACGCTGTCGCCGGCCGGCACGGTGATGGTCGATGCCGAGCTGTGGTCGGCGCGCTCGGCGGGCGGAGTGGCGATCCCCGAGGGTGACTCGGTCAAAGTAATCGCGATCGACGGATTGACCGCCATCGTGGAATCCCTGGAACCACTACCCGAATCGACCGAGATCGAGACTAGCGAGGAAGGCCGTGAACCGGTGGCTTGACCGCTAGTACGAGTGGATCGCGCGTTGGGCATTGCGCGATCGCTGGGGAATCCGCGCGGCGCGACCAGTACGATCGCGCAGGTAGTAGAGGCGCGAGCGTCGGACGCGGCCGCGACGAGTCACTTCGACCCGCTCGATCCTCGGCGAGTGGTAGAGGAACGTACGCTCGACGCCGATGCCTTTGGTCACGCGCCGGACCGTGAAGTTGGAGGACGAGCCCTGTTTTTTGCGTCGAATGACGGCGCCCTCGAACACCTGGGTGCGCTCGCGGTCGCCCTCGACGATGACGGCGTGTACACGGACGGTATCGCCTGGCTGGAACTCCTCGATCTCCGGGTTGCGTTCATAAATCAGGAGATCGCTGCGGTCCATGGGTCAACTCCGGATGAAACGGCGGGCGCACAACGCCTCAGGCAAACTACCGACTTATCTTATGCAACAGCCCCGCTTGCGCGCTAGCGGAACGGAGTTGCGGCCAGTTGGTCGTCGGCTAGCTCGTTGTCTCCGACACATCTGCCCCCCGATGTTCGGCGAATAGATCGGGTCGCAAGTCTGGTCGCCGGCTGCGCGTGCGCTCGATCTGTTGCTCGCGCCGCCATCGAGCAACGGTGCGGTGGTCACCGCTCAGCAAGACGTCCGGAACGCGCCAACCGCGAAAATCGGCCGGGCGAGTGTACTGAGGGTATTCGAGCAATCCATCCGAGAAGGACTCCTCGACTGTCGACTGAGACGATCCCAGCGCGCCCGCCTGCAGCCTGACGATAGCGTCGATCAGGACGACGGCGGCGGGCTCGCCGCCCGACAGTACGTAATCGCCGATCGAGATCTCGTCATCGGCCAGGTATTGGCGGACTCGCTCGTCGACGCCTTCGTAGCGCCCGCAAAGAATGATCAAACGATCCTCGGCTGCAAGGCGTCGGACGCTGGGTTGGTCGAGGCGTCGCCCCTGCGGGGTGAGCAGGATGCAGCGCCCGGGATTACCGCGCCCTCGGAGCGACTCGACGGCGCGGAACCATGGTTCCGGCTTCATCACCATGCCAACGCCGCCGCCATAGGGATAATCGTCGATGGTGCGATGACGGTCGTCAGTATGGTCGCGCAGGTCGTGCACCTGGATCTCGACGATCCCACGGTCGCGGGCGCGCTTGATGATGCTGTGATCGCAAGCGTCCGCGACGAGCGGCGGGAAAATGGTGACGACTTCGATTCTCATTCGCGCCCAAGCGCGGCATCGGGATCCCAGCGTCGCGCGCCGTTGGCGATACTGTCGTGCGCGTTGGGCGCCGCATGACGCCGATGCAGGAAGGCGGGCGTGCTCAGCTCTTCCTGCCGACGCGGGGCGACTGGATCGAAGGTCAGGTTGTCGATGATCTCCTTGCGGGTCGGCTGTCGTGGTTCTGTGGCCGGTTGCGCGAAGTTCGACTGTCCAGTCGATTCGAACAATCCCGACTGCGCAGACGGCTGCAATACTGCTTGCTCTTGTCCCTGTTGGAACCCGGTGGCAATGAGCGTGATCTGAATGTCGCCATCCATCGCCTCGTCGATCACAGTGCCCATGATGATCTCGGCGTTGGCGTGGACCTTCTCAGCGACGAAGGTGGCAATCTGCTGCAGTTCGAGCATACCGAGGTCGCCGGCTGAGGTGACGTTGTAGAGCACGCGAGTAGCCCCATGGATACTGTCTTCGAGCAGCGGGGACTGGATCGCCTCCTCGACGGCGTCGATGGCGCGGTTGTCGCCCGAGCCATGTCCGAGCGCCATCAGGGCGGGGCCGCCGCTGCCCATCACCTTCTTGACGTCGTTGAAGTCGAGGTTGATCTCGCCAGGGACGGTGAGCACGTCGGAGATGCCACGCACCGCCTGACGAAGGACGTCGTCGGCTCGACTGAAGGCCTGTGTCACCGTGAGGCTACGGTCGTTCTTGTCGATCAGGCGCTGGTTCGGGATCACGATCACTGTATCGGCGACTTCGTTGAGTCGGTTGATGCCGTCCTGCGCCGCGTTGGCACGTGGGATGCCTTCGAACTCGAACGGTCGGGTGACCACCGCGATCGTCAGCGCACCGGACTGGCGCGCCACTTCGGCGACGATCGGCGCGGCACCGGTACCGGTACCGCCGCCCATGCCGGCGGTGATGAACGCCATGTCGACGTCGGTGAACAGATTGCGAATCTCGTCGCGGCTGTTCTCGGCCGCGCGAGCCCCGCGCTCAGGGTCGCCGCCGACGCCCAGCCCATCCGATTCAGCATCGGCGATGCGAACGATGGTCTCTGCGTTGGCGTCCGACAGTTGCTGGTTGTCAGTGTTGACGGCGACGAACTCCACGCCGCGGATGTGATCCGCGATCATGCGGTTGACGGCGTTGCAGCCGCCGCCACCGACGCCGACAACGGTGATCGGCGGAATCCCTTCGTCTCGGCTGCTTGGGTTACGACGGCTCATGGGCAGTTCCTCTCTCCGGATACGAGTGCGATGTTGGGTGCGCGTGAGCGTTATGACGAACTTGGGCTGAAGACGCGCGCGACACCGGCGATGCCCGACGCGAGCGATCCAAGCAGCGATCTGCTAGGCCCGGACTGGCGATCTTGGCCACGGAGACGTTGGGCGGACATGGCATCGCTGGATTCGAGCATCCAGTCGAGCATGCCGACCGCGCCGAGCGCGTCGGGATTGCGCAGCTTGTCGGACAGACCGTAGAGATCACCTGTGGCTCCAATACGCGTCGGCGAATCGAGCGCTTTGCTGAACAGTAAGTCGAGCCCGCCCAGCATCGCTCCGCCTCCGGTCAGAATGATGCCACCCACGACGGCGTGGTGCAGTTGGCATTCGGCGATCCGATTGGCGATCATGCCGATCATTTCGCGCATCCGCTCGTAGATGATCTCGGCGACGAGCGACTGCCCGACGCTGCGCACGCCGTCGTTGACGGAGAAACCGCGTAGTGGGATTTCCGCCGCGCCTTCGGGCACAAGTTGCGGGATCGCGCAGCCGTAAGTGCGCATTACGCCGAGTGCCTCGTCGCTGGCGCATTGCAGCCCGATCGAGAGGTCGCGGACGATATGCGCGGTGCCGATCGGCAGCGCCGATGTGTGCGAGATTGCGCCATCCTCGTAAGCCGTGAGCGTCATGGCACCAGCGTCGATCCCGACAACCAGGGCCCCAAGGTCTTTCTCATCGCGCCGAATAGCGCGCTCCGCGGCAACGACCGGCTTGGCGGCGATCAGCTCCACATCGACCCCGGCACTCTGCACGCAGTACGCCGCGTTCTGGATCGCGCTCTGCGAAGCGGTCACAAGGTGCATGGAAATATCGAGCCGTTGTCCGTGTTGGCCACGCGGATCGAAGGAGCGACGTTCCGCATCGACGATGTAGTAGCGGGGAATTGCGTGCACTAGCGTATCGGCGGCGTTGATCGTGATAGCGCGGCCCGAGTCGATCGCACGGCGCAGATCGGCGTCGCGGATCGGCTCGCCGGACGAAGGCAGGGCCACCGCGCCACGATTGTTCACGCTCTGCAGATGGGTACCCGACACGGCGATCCCGACCGACAGTATCTGGCGTCCCGAGGCGGCTTCCGCCTGTTCAATCGATGCGCGGATTGCATCGGCGGCGCGCGATACGTGCGTGATTTGTTCGCCCTCGATTCCATTCGAAGTCGCCTGCCCGATGCCGAGTATGTGCAAGCCACCATGCGCCTCACGTTCCCCGACCACGGTGGTAATGACCGATGAACCGAGGTCGATGGCGACGCGGGCAGTAGAAGCTGTCGGCATGGCGGCTCCCGTCTGACTCTACTGTTGGGATTCGATTGGCGACGTTGACGAACGCGCGTCCTGGGCCGTGGTCGGTAGCAGGGTGGTTGTGGTTCGACTGTCGGTGCGAATGCCTCGGCCGACGTTGAGACCAATCTCCACGCGCGGGCGCAGACCAAAGCGCAGGTCGGCGAACAGGAGCGGCTCGTTGCGGCTGAACGCTTCGCGTTCGAGCAGCGTCCAGACGCGGTACTTAAAGTAGAGGCCATCGGCTCCACCGAACACGATGCGTCCGTGCTCGGTGATGACGATGAGACCGTCGCTCAGTGACCACTGGTAGTCGATCACTGCCGGCAGCGGTAACGGCGCGCCGCGCTCGTGCAAATCCTGAACCATCCGAACCGCGGTCGTGTCAACCCGCGCGCCGGCGGCAATTGCCGGCAGGGCGGATGTCTGCGTCACGATCGGTCCGTCGTATGGGAGCGCAGGCCCCTCGAGTACGACGCCCTCTGAGTCGATTGCCCACACGGTGTCGTTGGCCCGCCACCGGCCCCACGGCATTCGCTCCACTATGACAACTTTGACCCCACTTGGCCAATTGCGGCTGATCGCGACGTCCTTGACCATGGGCAAAGCGCGAATGCGCCGCCTGGCTGCGTCGAGATCGGCCAGCAGGACATGCTGGCCCTTGATGCCCGCCAGCTGTCGAACCGCCGCCGGCGAGACGACGTCCGCGCCTTGCACTTCGACCGTAGTGATCTGCAGCAAGGGTGAGTTAATCAACGCGAGCATGGCGCCAAGTCCGACGACCAACAAGAATGCCGCAACGATCAGCAGACGAGGCCAACGCACCCGCGGCGCAGGGAGCGCTGGGCGGATCGCCTGGTACGCCTTTCGCCAGACCGCTCGGAGGTGTCGTAGGCGTTGTGGCGTCTGCGGAACGGGTTGGACGACCGGTTCATCGTTCGCGGCGATATCGTCGTGGTCGATCATCGAGGAATCTCGCATTCCTCGCCCCGATCGCCGTCGCGTCGCATGCCCCGCCGTCCGCCGTGTCGTTCGATACTGAGGTCAAGCAGTCGGTCGATCAAGCTGGTCAGCGACCAACCGTCCTCCTCGAACACGCGAGGATACATCGAGGTCGTGGTGAATCCGGGGATCGTGTTGAGCTCGCCGAGCCAGAAACGTCCGTCTTCGCCAACGAGGAAGTCGGCTCGCGCCATACCCGCAGCGCCGATTGCGTGCCAGGCACCCATGGCGGTCTGTTGCAGCTGTGCGGCGAGCTGTGAGTCCACGTCCGCCGGCGCGATGATTTCCGTGGCCGGGTCTTCATACTTGGCTGTGTAGTCGTAGAACTCGCGCCGGGTGCGAATCTCCCCGGGCGGAGAGACGATCGGCGGTTCTCGGTTGGGCGAGCCAAGGAGTCCGCATTCGATTTCGCGCGGCGAGATCATCGCTTCTTCAATCAGCGCTTCGGAGTCGTAGGCGAGGGCGGCGTCAAGCGCAGCAGCGGATTCCTCGCGCGAAGCGACATTGCCGGCCCCGATGCTGGAGCCGCCGCGCGATGGCTTGACAAAGTATGGATAGCCAAGCTCGGCGGCGCGTCGGGCAACGACGGTCGGGTTGCTGCGCCATTCATCGCAGGTGACGACGATGCCGGGCGCGACGGGAATTCCGACATCGCTCAGAATCTGCTTGCAGCGGCCCTTATCCATCGCGAGCGCGGAGGCGGCGACGCCTGAACCGGCGTAGGGCAGATCGAGGGTCTCGAGGAATCCCTGCAACATTCCGTCCTCTCCCGTCGCGCCGTGGATGAGCGGGAATACCGCATTGCACTGGAGCAACGAGGTGAGGATGGATGGGCGTATGGGGGCAACGCGATGTCGCGGCGGATCGGGAATCACTTCCGGACCACCGGTCTCGATCGCGGCGAGCACATGTCCGGACTCTTCCTGCGTGAGCCAGATGCCCGAGCGTGATACGGCGAAGGGGATGAAGCGCCAGCGGTGAGGATCGGCGGCGGCCATGACGGCGCGCGCCGAACGGATCGAGATCGTGTGCTCGCCCGAGGCGCCGCCGAACACCACTGCCAGGTTGCGACGCCGCTCAGCCATCGCGCGCCCCTTCGCCGATCACGGCAATTTCCAGCTCCAGCGAGATACAGAACCGTCGCAGGACCGTTTCCTGAATCTGGGCGATGAGCGCCAGGAAATGCGCTGCGCGGGCGCTGGATACGTCGATGTTGAGGATGTAGTTGGCGTGCAGCCGGGAGACCTGCACCGATCCGATTTTCACTCCCTTCAGCCCAGCCTGATCGATCAGTTGCCCCGCGCTGCGCGAATCGCGGGGCGGATTTTTGAATGTGGAACCGAGCGAGGGACCGACCGGCGCGCTGCGTTTGCGCAGCACTTCGACGCGGTCAATCTCGGCGAGCGACTGCGACGGGTCGCCCCGCTGCATCTGGAGCACGACCGAGGTCACGACATGATCGCGCAAGTCGTCTTCACGCAGACGTGAGGTTCGATAGGCGAGACCCAGATCCTGCGCATCGATCGTGACCAGCGCGCCATCGGGCGCGATCGCGTTGACGGAGACGAGCAGATCGGATAGGTGTGATCCGTAGGCACCGGCGTTCGTGGGCAATCCGCCGCCGATCGAACCGGGGACACCCGCAGCCCATTCAAGTCCGGTCAGACCGGCTCGCGCGGTCGAGCGGGCCAAGGCGGCGAAGCGCGTGCCCGAGTCAACCTCGACGCGGGCATCGTCCATCTGTCGGCAGCTGCGCGCCTCGTTCTTGAGCACGACGCCGCGGACGCCCCCGTCCCTGATCAGCAGGTTGGAGCCCGCGCCGAGGATCGTGAGCGGCGTCTCGGCGGACTGCGTTGCGCGGACGATGTCGATCAGCATCGTGGTGTCGCGCGCATAGACGAACCAGTCGGCCGGGCCGCCCACCTGAACGAAGGTATGTCGGCTGAGCAACTCGTTCGGTCGCGCCTTCAGGTTCCGCATCAGCGCCGGCATGGCGCGTGGGCTTGTCACGGTTCGCCGCGCAATCGCTGCAGGATGATCGGGCCGGCGGCATCGATGTCGCCGGCACCCATGGTGATGATCAGGTCGCCCGGCTTGGACCGGCTCGCTGCGCTGAACGCGCTCCGTTCGATTGAGCCGCCGTAAATCGCCTGCGGCGAGACGACTTCCGCCGCCAGCTGCTCGGCGGTCATCCCATCGCCGCTCATCGCGCGAGCGGCATAGGTGTCGACCGTGTAGACGAGATCGGCTTCAGTGAAGCAGTCGCGGAATCCATCGAGCAGATACGCAGTGCGCGTATACGTGTGGGGTTGGAAGAGCACCACGATGCGCCGGGTCGGCCAGCGGTTCCTGGCGGCCGCGATCGCGGCCGCCACCTCGCTGGGGTGATGGGCATAGTCGTCGAGGACGACGACGTCATTCGCTTCGCCGTGCAGCTGGAAACGTCGATTGACGCCGCGGAACGAGCGCAACGCCGCGATGGATTGCCCAAGCTCGAATCCAGCCGCGTCCAATGCCGCCAACGCGACCGCGGCGTTCTGTCGTTGGTACTCGCCCGGTTGCCGCAAGGCACCGCGCCGTGTCGCGGTCGACGTCAACAGTTCGTATGCGTTCTCGCCGTCACCCGAGTCGCCGTCGCTCGATATTCGATAGTCGGCGGAGTATCTCGATGCGCAGGTGATCAGTTGTACATCGGCGCGCTCGTCGCAAAGCGTGCGAGCGATCTGCAGGGCGAGCGTCGAGTCGCAACCGACGATGAGCGTTCCGCCCAGTTTCAGGGTGCGTGCATACTCGATGAATGCGGTCTGCAGCGCCTCCTCTGATCCGTAGTAGTCGAGATGGTCGGCCTCGCAGTTGGTCAGCACGGCGACAGAAGGTTCGTAATGGTGGAAGGCGCGACTGTACTCATCGGCTTCGAGGACGAGCCAAGGGTCGGTCCCGCGCTTGGCGTGGACGCAAAAGTCGGGCACCTCGCCGCCGATCACGTAGCCGGCGTCGCGGCCCGAGGCGTTCATGCAGTGGGCGATCATCGCTGTCGTGGTGGTCTTACCGTGCGACCCGGCAACGGCGATCACGCGACGCGGTGCGGCGATCTCGGCCAGCAATTCTGCCCTGGTCCGCAATGGTATGCCCAATGCGCTCGCGCGAGCGATCTCGGGGTGGGATTCCGGCACGGCGGTCGTGCGCACGACCTGCGTCGCAGTGGTGATGTGGTGTTCGTTATGTCCAATGACGATCCGCGCGCCACGCTCTCGAAGCGGTTGCAGAATGGGCGAGTCCACACGGTCGCAGCCGGATACAACCAGTCCGTCGTCGAGCAGAATGTGCGCGAGGGCCGACATGTGAATGCCGCCAATGCCCACGAAGTGCACGTTGATGGTCATCGTTACGTCACTTTGCCACACCGATGATCACTTCGGCAATTCGCTGCGCGGCGTCGGCGCGACGCAGGCGCTGCATCGCGGCGCGCATGGACGCGATGCGGTCGCGGTCGGCGAGCAAGCCGATAGCGAGATCGAACAAATCATCGGTTAGACGCTCGTCGTTGATCAGCACGGCGGCGCCGGCGTCGGCGAGCAGCTGGGCGTTGAACCGCTGGTGTCCGCCCGCTTCGTCGAGCGGCACCAGCATCGCCGGTAGGGCGGCAGCCGGGTACTCGCCCATGATTGATGCGCCCGCTCGGGAAATGGCCAAATCGCAGGCGGCCATCGCCAGCGGGATCTCGGCGGACATATAGGAGTAGAGACGATAGCGAGACTGCAGCCTGGCGGGTAGCGCATCGCGCAATCGGGACAATCGCTCGAAGTCGGCGCGGCCAGAGATATGGATCAACTGCGTTTGCGAGAGCCAGTCTTCGAGTCGGTTGGCGATGCAGTCGTTGAGGCGTTGCGCTCCGCGCACGGCACCGGTGACGAGCAAGGCCGGACCGCCGTTAAGCAGGAAGTGCGCGCGAGCTATGGGCCGATCCAGATCGGAAAAGCCGGACCGCACTGGATATCCGGTAACGACGGCCTTGCCAGCGGCGTAGCGGTCGGTGGATCGCTCGTGGGTTACACAGATACACCTGGCGAGCGGTGCGAGCGCGTTCAGGGCCCAACCGGGCTCGATGTCGGGCTGCAAGAGGACGATTGGGCATCGGGTGAGCCAAGCCGCGACGCCGACCGGGGCGGAGACGTAGCCACCGGTCAGGAAGACCACGTGAGGGCGATAGCGCAACAGCAACGCGAGCGCGTCGAGCATGCCGGTGGCCGTCGCGCTGAGCGAGAGCAGTTGCGAGAGTGGACTGCGCCCGCGCAAGGCTCGCGCGGCGATCGTCGCGTAGGGCAGTCCCTTCTCGGCGGCGAGCTCGGATTCGACCCCATCGGCCGTGCCGGCGAAGCGAAACTCCACGCGGTCGCCCTGCTGGTCGAGCAGAGTGCGAAGCGCGTCGGCGACTGCCAACGCGGGGAAGACATGCCCGCCGGAACCACCGCCTGAGAGCAGCACGCGCACATCCCGCATCAGCCGCCTCCGCGTCCGAAGTGAAACGGCGATGGATTGGGGCGAGACTTGAGTCGAGGCGCAACATCTCGGGTCGGCGAGTCATCGTGGGTCGGCGGGTTGACCGCTTCCGGCAATGTTCCCCTGCTGTGACGCGAGATCGAAACCAGCATGCCAGCCGCTGCCATGGACGAGATTAGGGCGGACGATCCGAAGCTGAGGAAGGGGAGCGGGATGCCGGTCAGGACGATGGTGCGCGTCACGCCGGCGATATTGAAGAAGGCCTGCAGCGCGAACCATGCGACGATGCCGAAGGCGAGCAGGGATCCAAACCGATCCTCGGCGCGCATACCGGCTCGTATGCCGCGAACGATGAGCACGCTGAGGATCGTCAGCACGATCGTCGCGCCGAGCAGGCCGGTCTCCTCGCCGATGATGGCGAACACGCCGTCGGTGTGGGCGGATGGCACATAGAAGAATTTCTGCCGCGAGGCACCGAGTCCGACACCGGTCAGACCACCCGATCCCAAGGTTGAGACGAGGTTAATGATCTGAAATCCAGCATCCTGGGCGAACTGTTCGGCATTGAAGAAGGTTCGTATGCGATCAAGCCCGTATCCCCAGATGAAGACGATGGACAGCAGAACGGCCGATCCGCCGACGAGGAGCATGGCCATATGTCGTAACGTGGAACCGGCGAGAAAGAACATAACCACGCCGGTTGCTGCGATGGCTGCGAATGTGCCGAGATCGGGCTCCAGCATGATCAGCCCGCCGATCCCGCCGATGATGAAACAGAAGGGTACGAGGCCGAGAGAGACGCGTTTGATCTCGTCGCCTTTGGCGGCCAACCAGGCGGCGACGTAGATGCAGATGGCGAGCTTGGCGAACTCGGATGGTTGCAGCGCGGGCAGCGATCCGATCTGAATCCAGCGTTGCGCGCCGTTCTCTTCATGCCCGATGCCAGGGATCAGAACCGCGAGCAGTAACAGGATTGAGACGGCGATGATGATTCCCGACAATCGCTGCCAGATGCGGTAATCGATTCGCGCCAGGACCATGAAGGCGAACAGGCCGATTCCCGCGCCGATCAGCTGACGAATGGCGAAGTAGCGCGTGTTGCCGTGTAGCTCCTGCGAGATCGCGAACGAGGAGGAGAAGACGAAGATCAAGCCGATGAAGACGAGCGCCAGCATCGACGCGATCAGGACCCAGTCGGGCGATGAGGCGGGTCGGCGCAGATGATGAACCAACCGACGGCCAACGGTTAACGGCGCGGCGCGGTCGGCGCACAGGCGTGCGCCGACACCTGGAATACGGATGCCACCAACAACTCCGCCCGGCGCGGTGCCGCGATCAGGTACGGCGGCTCGCTCAGTGGTCATGGCCAACGCCTCCTCTCTGCGTCCAGGCGTCAACCAGATCTCGGAAGTGCTGTCCGCGAGCCTCGAAGTTCGGATAGGCATCGAACGATGTGCCGGCAGGCGACATCAAGACGGCGTCGCCGATACGCGCCGCTGTCGCGGCGCGAACGAAAGCGGACTCGAAGTCGATTACGTGGACGGCGTTCATGCCTCGCTCCGCGAGCCACGGCAGCCACGTCGACGCCGCTTCGCCGAAGAGCACCACCTCGCGCACGTGTCGGCGCAATTCGTCGAGCAGCGGATCGAGCGGCAACTGTTTGTCGCGGCCGCCAAGCATGAGGATGATCGGACCCTGGATCGCTTTGAGGCCAGCCAGGGTGCGTTCGGGGGTGGTAGCGATGGAGTCGTTGACGAAACGGACACCGCCGATCTCTTTGACCAGTTCGAGGCGATGTGGAACGCCGCTAAACGAGGTGAGCACATTGGTCGCAATCGAAGCGGGGACAAGATCGCCGACAATCGCTAGCGCCGCTAGCGCGTTGCGCAGGTTGTGCTCGCCCGCAATCGACAGTGCATCGACGTCCATCAGCGGCTCGCCGTCGCGGAAGATCCGGACGCCGTCGCTATACACGGCGGGGCTGCGCACAGGGTCGCTAATGCCGAACCAGGTCACGCGAGCCGGCGTCATGCTCGCGGCGCGAGCGGCCAACGGATCGTCGAAGGGCAGGACGACGCGGTCGGCCGGCGACTGTCGCTCGACTATCCGGTACTTCAGCGCCTGGTAGTCGCGCCAGATGAACTGGTCGAGGTGATTGGGCGTGATGTTGGTGATCGCGGCAATGTTAGGGCTATAGGTCGTTCGCAACAGCTGGGTGTGCGATATCTCGGCGACGACTGTGGTCGCGGCGGAGATCTCGGGCAGCTGCGCAAGCAGACCGCGACCGATATTGCCGCCCAGCGTGCACTCGCGACCTGTAGTCGAGAGCATTTGGTGGACAATGGTCGTCGTCGTTGTTTTGCCTGCGCTGCCGGTGATGCCAATAATCCGTTTGGAGCGACAGCGCTCGAGGAACAGCTGCATAGGGCCGTACACGGGCGTTCCTCTACGCGCAGCGTCCGCGAGCAGGGGAACCGAATCGGGTACCCCCTGACTGACGATGAGTCCATCGACCTCGTCGAGCAACGCAAGATCCTCCGGCGACCGCTCGGCGCGTTCGGGAAAGCTGTCGACCGTGATGATCTCAGCGTCTTCATGTTCGAGCAGAGCAACCGCGTCGCGGCCCTCGACGCCCATGCCGAGGACGGCGATCCGCCGTCCTCGGAAGGAGATCGGAGCTTCGGTCGGGGTTGGCAACGCGGTGTAAGCGCTCATTGGGGGATCTGCAATGCCAGAGCAACGCCCAGAATGCTGCCGGCGATGGCGATCAGCCAAAATCGGGTCACGATCTGGGGCTCGGACCAGCCGTCCATTTCGAGGTGATTGTGCAGCGGCGCCATGCGGAACACGCGCCGACCTTCTCCGCTACGTCGGTGGGTCCATTTGAACCAGCCGACCTGGATGATGTCGGAAGCGGCTTCGAGCACGAAGACGACGCCGATCACTGGCAGGAGCAGCCAGTGACCGGCCATCAGCGCCATGATCGCCAACGCGCCGCCGAGCGCCAACGCGCCGGTATCGCCCATGAAGATCCTGGCTGGATGGGCGTTGAACCAGAGGAATCCGAGCACTGCCCCCACTGTGGTGAACGCGAAGCGGACCAAGAAATCCTGTTCCTGTCCGACCGCGATCACACCGAATGCGGCAATCGCTATGGCACCTGCGCCGCCGCAAAGTGTGTCGAGACCGTCGGAAATGGCGACCGAGATGATCGTGGCGAAGACGGTGACTGCGGCGATGCCGATATAGGCGGGACCGAGCGAGAATTTGCCGGCCCAAGGCACATTCAATGACTGAACATCGAGCGCGAAGTAGAGCACGAGACCAACGGCGATTGAAAAGGCCGCCAACAAACTCAACTTCAGCTTCCAGGTCAGTCCTGTCTGGGTGCGGCCGATCAGCGTGCCGAGATCGTCGATATAGCCCATCGCCCCAAGCGCGACGATGCCGACCAAAGGCAACAGGATCGACCAACGATCGCCTTCGACGAGGTTGGCGACGATGGTCAGCACGACGATGGGGATCAGGAAGATCAGCCCGCCCATGGTGGGCGTGCCCGCCTTGACGCGATGCGTTGCGGGTCCCTCGTCGGAGATCGACTTGCCGGCCTGACGCCGCTCCAGCCAGCGGATGACAAGCGGTCCCAGGATCAGCGCGCAGACGAAGGCAATGCCAGCGGTACCGAGCGAGAAGGTCGTCACGATGCAGACAACCTCTCGACCACGCGATCGAGTCGCAGGGCATGCGACGCCTTGACCAACAAGGTGTCGATACGCGAAAGTGACTGGCGCAGCATCTCGACGGCCTGTTCGGCCTCGGCGACCCAGTAGGCGTGCCGGTGGCCGGCTTCGCGGGCGGCAGCAGCGATGTCCTGCGAGCGTTTCCCGACCGCGATCAGCCAGTCGCAACGGTCGGAGGCGTATCGACCGATCTGCCGGTGCGCGGATCGTTCCTGGCCGCCGAGCTCGTACATGTCTCCGAGCAGCGCGACGCGGCGCGGCGCGCAATCCTGGAGTAGGTCGAGCGCGGCTTGCATTGAAAGCGGAGCGGCGTTGTAGCTGTCATCGATGATCACGGCGCCGTTCCAGGCGGTGCGCCGGACGAGCCTAGAACCGGGAGGCAGATTACCCAGCGATTTCGCGATCTGCGGCAGGTCCAGCCCGACGCGCAGACCGACCGCGCTGGCGGCCATCGCGGTCATAGCCTGGTGCGCGCCGATCAGCGGCGTCGATACTCGCTGTCGTTGTTGATGGCGTTGGTCGATGAGCGTGAATTCGATCCCGTCGAAGCCGCGCGCGACGATGTCGATTGCCTGGAGGTCGCACGGCGCAGAGATGCCGAAGGTGCGCACCTCAGCATGCGCGCGTTGCGACATCCTACGGACTCGCTCATCGTCGCCGTTGAGAACCGCGAGACCATCGACGGGCAACGACGCCGGCAGCAGACCTTTGATGCGCTCGGTGTCGTCAAGCGTTCCGAAGCGTTCGAGGTGGGTTGGTCCAACGTTGGTGACGATACCGATGTCGGCTCGTGCGGAGGAGACCAGCAGCTCCATTTCCTCTTGCGAGTACGGGCCGATCTCGATCACCGCCCACTTGTCCGTCTCGGCGATACCCAGCAGGGCGATCGGCAGACCTATATCGCCGTTGAAGTTTCGAGGCGACTGATGCGTGGGCACGTGCTGCGAGAGGAGTTGCCAGACCGCTTCACGAACAGTTGTCTTGCCGACGCTTCCCGTAATGCCGACAACCTGGACTTCGACGTGATTGCGCCAACGCCGACCCGCTTCCTGCAGCGACGTCAGCGGATCATCGACGACAAGTATCCGCGGTCCGCGCAGGCCGGACGCGGTGGATACCAACGCCGCGGCGGCGCCGCGCGACAGGGCGTGGTCGACGAACCGGTGTCCATCTAGGCGCTCGCCCGGCAGGGCGACGAACAGACAACGGGGCGTAGCCTCGCGCGAGTCGATCACGATCTCCGACAGGGGTGCGCCGTTCGTCTGCGGCGCGTGGAGCAACTGATCGGCGATCAGCGATGCGAGTTGGCTGGCAGAGATCACTCGGCGCGCTCCTCGCTTGAGTCTTCGACATCCCCGTAGACCCCATCGGCCTCTTCGTCTTCGATGTAGGTCACCGGCGACGGTTTGGCGGCCTCCGAGTCGACGCTGGCTGTGAATTCGTCGTTCGCATCGTCCGCGAGGTCTGCGCCCTGCGATTCCCGTTCACCTCCTTCGCCTTGTTCGTCCTGCGCGTCCGGGGGTGACGGGTCCACACCAATGCCGCCGGTCTCCCATTCGAAGGGGTTGGCGACATATGTGATCGGCGGCACACCGAGGTACGGCAGCACGACCGACATCAGATCGGAGAAGATCGGCGCGGCGACGATTCCGCCGTAGATCTCGTCCTGGGGTCGATCGATGCGAATAAGGACGACGACGCGCGGATCGTCGGCAGGGGCGAAACCTGCGAACGACGCGAGAGACTCGCCGTCGAGGTATTTGCCTTCCTCGACGACATCGGAAGTGCCCGACTTGCCAGCGACCGGCCACCCTTCGACCTGCGCGGGGTGTCCCAACACGCCGTCGACCACGGCCTGCATCATCCAGGTCAGCGTTGCGGCGGTCTCCGCGCTCACCACTCGATCCCCGGTGCGCGGCTCGATCTGTTGCACTCCGTCGTCGGTGATCACGGCCGAGACGAGACGCGGCTGTACCGACACGCCGCCCCGCGCGATGGTTGCGTAGGCCTGCACGATCTGCATCGGCGTGACGGCAATACCCTGTCCAAATGAGTTGGTGGCGAGCTGCGTCGGCGACCAACGGATGTCGGTTGAGTCGGTGACGATCCCCTCGACTTCACCGGGCAACCCGGACTCGGTGCTCTCGCCGAAGCCGAACTTATAGACGTACTCGTAGAACGTGCGGGCCCCCAACTGCTGCGCCACCCAGACGCTGCCGGTGTTGAGCGAACGCTGCAGCACTTGGGTCATCGTCTGCTCGCCGTGATAGCTGAGATCGAAGTTCTTGATCGTGCGGTCCTCGATGACAACCGCGCCGGTGTCAATGAAGGTGGTGTACGGTGAGACGAGCCCGGCGTCCAGGGCGGCGGCCATGGTAACGACTTTCATCGTCGAGCCAGGTTCGTAAATGTCAGAGGCGGCGCGCGAGCGCAAGAGCGCGGCCGATTCCGGCTGATCGAGGTCGATCGTCGTTGGGTCGTATGTCGGCAACGAGGCAAGCGCAAGAATATCGCCGTTACTCGGGTCGATCATAATGATGTGGCCGCCACGAGCGTCCCATTGTTCGACGGAGTCGCGCAGCGTCGTCTCGGCGATCCACTGGAGGTTGCGGTCAATCGTGAGCACGATCGAGGCGCCTTCCTGATACGGCAGCTCCGCGCGCGGACCGAACGGAATCGGATTACCGAGACCATCGACTTCCTGGACGAGCAGTCCGGACTGTCCGCCCAGCAGTTCGTCGAGCTGGTATTCCAGCCCGGCCAGACCCTGTTCATCGCGGCCGACGAGTCCGATCACGGGGGCGGCCATCGAGCCTTCGATATAACGTCGGGTAGAGGTCTTGCGCACCTGCACGCCATGCAGCGCCTCGGCGTGGATTTGCGCGCCCAGCGCGCCCGAAAGTCCGTACGCGATCAGCGCGTCATGCCCGCCTTCGGCGGCTGTTTGAGCTGCAAGCGACAGCACCATTGATTCATCAGCTCGTAACAGCTCGGCCAGTCGGCGGGAGGCATCGGTGGACTGGAATTGCGAGCGGGCCCAGAGTCGAGCGTCGACGTGCACTTCCCAGGCATCGATCGACGTAGCCAGGGGGAATCCGTTGCGGTCGAGGATGGCGCCGCGCGCGCCTTTAGTTTCAATCGCCCAGGTGCGATCGGCGAAGGTCTCATGCTGCTCGTGCTGCATCACCTGGATCATGATCAGGCGCATGACGATCACCCCAGCGAAGAGAACGAAGAGTCCGATCACGACGCGCATTCGCCAGGTCGCGATTGACTCGAATCCCCTGTCCCAGGACGGATTCGCCACTGTTCCGACCTTCCTGCGAGCGCGCTTCGCTAGTCGAACACCAGCGCTTCGATCGTGGTTTGCCAGACCGAGCGCTCGGTCGAGAACTCAGCCGATTCCGCCTCGGCGATGTCGGGCGCGGGCAGGAATCGAGTCGGCAGGGTGCGAGCGGGGGGCGGCAGATCAATGCCCAACGCGACAGTTGGGCGGGCCGGCACCATGTTGAAGCGGCTCATGGCCTGCTGTTGGATTCTGGCTAAGGAGCCAAGCTGCCCGACGTGCGCCGCCAGTGAACGAATCTCCGAGTGCAGACGCTCGCGCTCGGCTTCCAGGGCTCGCAACTCCGAGCCGCTCTCGGTCACGCTGGAGGTGCGCACCACCGGCAGTGTCGCCGCGATGCACAGGCCGATCACGATGATCCAGGCCCAGGCGGGCACGCGACCCGTGTAGCGAGGCCGTTTGGGCAGCATCCGATGAGGGAGCGCACGCCAGGCATCACTCGCGGCAGACGCGGGCAGCGACGTATCGAGCGTCGCGCTAGGTTTGGCCGACATCACCGGAACGACGCTTGGTGTTGAGTAGTTCCGCAAGCCGAGCGGGCGGAAGCGCTGCGGTGCGTCTGCGTTCCGTTACGGAAAGTAACGACACGAGCGTCAAATAGTGAGCTGACTTGCCTAGAGTGAGACATACATTCGACGCGCTGAGCGAGATACGCTTGGGCATCATTGAGCGGACCGTGCATGCAGACCTGGGGACGTGGCCCACGATCGCAGCGACCAAAGGTCACGCGCAACCGTGCACCGGCGGTTTGGCGGCGGGGCTTCTCCTTCACTGAACTGGCTGTGAGATCGTCCCCGGCGCACGGTCCGCTCAATGATGTCCAAGCGCGCACTTGGCGCACATAAACACTCGTACCGTTTCCTTTCCGGTTTTCGATGCTCTACTACGGTTCCCGGCTGAGGGGACCGAACGCAATCCACCAGCAGCCGAGGGTACGCACTAGGCACGATGCCGGCGCATGAAGCCTCGGCATCGCACCTGACAAACGAGGTAACGTGTACTTGGGAACCGTTGAGCGGACCGTGCATGCAGACCTGGGGACGTGGCCCACGATCGCAGCGACCAAAGGTCACGCGCAACCGTGCACCGGCGGTTTGGCGGCGGGGCTTCTCCTTCACTGAACTGGCTGTGAGATCGTCCCCGGCGCACGGTCCGCTCAACGATTTCCAAGCGCGTACTTGGCGCTTGTACTGTTTCCTTCCCTGTGCTCGATGCTCCTTCTCGGAGGTAGCGCGCGGCGCTCCGCCCCTGGCTAGCGTCCAAACGCATTTCAGTGCGTACCTGTGCCTGTCGTAGATCAACTGTCTTGGCGATGACGCCATCAGATCGCCTCCGCCGCGCGCAGTCGCGCGCTGCGCGCGCGCGGATTACGGGCAATCTCCTCCGCTGACGGACGCATCACACGGCGCGTCAGCGTGCGAAAGCTCGGCTCAGGGACTGACGACCGCTCGCGCAGGAAACGCTTCACGATGCGATCTTCGAGCGAATGAAATGCGATCACGACAAGCCGTCCGCCGAGCCTGAGCAGGTCGCGAGCCTGCGCGAGGAACTTGGCGAGTCGATCGAGCTCGCGATTGACCTCGATCCGAATCGCCTGGAAGACCCGCGTCGCCGGATGAATCCGAGCACCGGGCCGTACGCCGATCGAGTCGACGACGGCCTGCGCGAGCTCGCGGGTGGTCGTGACTGGACGACGCTCGACGATGCCGCGCGCCAGGCGGCGCGCGCGGCGATCCTCGCCATACTCGCGGATCAGGGCGGCGAGATCGTCCGCCGACCAGTCGTTGACGATCTCGTCGGCGGTCGCGGCTGTCGGATCGTCCGACGGACCGAGTTGCATATGCAACGGGCCGCCGGCGCGGAACGAAAAGCCGCGTTCGGGGCTGTCGAGTTGCAGTGACGACACGCCCAGATCGCAGAGGATGCCATCGAGCGGCATCAGGGCGGCGGCGGCCGGCGCTGAGCGATCCAACCAGCATTGCGTCAGCATCGACCTGGCGCCGAAGCGATCCAGGCGGATCGAGGCTGCGGCGATCGCCTCAGGGTCGGCGTCGGTGCCCAGCAGTCGGCCGTTCGGCGCGGAGGCGTCGAGGATCGCTTCCGCATGTCCGCCGAGACCGACGGTGGCATCGAGATAGCGGCCACCCGGCCTGACATCGAGCATGGTCAGCGCTTCATGGAGCATCACCGGCAGATGGCGTGGCGCGGAGGTCACAATGGGTATTCTGTCCCGGCGGCGGTCGCGGTGTCGTCCAGGGCGTTGGCCAACCCTTCGAGCAGTGCCGCGTAGACCAGGTCGATCTCGGACTGCTCGGTCTGCCAGTCGTCTGCGTTCCAGATCTCGAGGTAGTCGCCCATGCCGACGATCACCGCCGAACCGCAGAGTCCGCGCTCTGTGCGCATCGTGACCGGGATCACGATGCGTCCCTGTCGGTCGAGTTCGACGTGACGGACGCGGCCGAAGAAGCTTCGCGCTAATCGTCGTGACGAAGGTCGCAGTTTGTCCCTGGCCGTCCGCACTCGTCTTTCCTCGGCATAGCCCTCGGGGGTGTAGAGCTCGAGTTGTCCATCCGGTCCCGGCAAGAGGTATCCGCCGTGCTCGAACAGCGGGCGGTAGACGGTGGGGATCGCCAGGCGACCGCGGTCGTCGACGCGGTAATCGAATGCTCCGGTGAAGTCGATCGTCGACACCTGAGACGCCCTCGGTTCTCCTGTGATCCACCTTATGCCAACCTACCCATTCTTCCCCATTTCTTAGGGATGCATCACTCTATGGACATAATTGACGAGCGCGCAAGCCCCCGTTCTGTGGAGTGATTTCCTCATACGGAGTCTGTCCACAGACTCCACAGAGCCATCCACTCTATCCACGAAAACCTGGAATAACGGTCTGGCCATGTGGGTCGTGATTGGTCGTGCCGACGCCTGACCGACGTAACCTAGAGCGACACTTGGAGCGACCAGCCGCAGGAGTCGTAAGCGAGACGCATGACAGGACGCATTGCCGATCATCCCAAGCGCCGCGATCAACCCACGGCGGCCGTGTTGACGCTGTCCGACCAGGGCACGGCTGGTCTGCGCGAGGACGCCTCGGGGCCGGCGGTCCGGGATCGCCTGGCGGCGCTGGGGATCTCAGTGGTCGCGCATGCGATCCAGTCGGATGACGCGGACGAGATCACGGTTCGGCTGCAAGAGTGGGTGGATGCGAGGATCGGGTTAATCATCACGACCGGCGGCACAGGCTTCGGTCCGCGCGACCACACGCCCGAGGCAACACGAAGGGTGATCAAGCGGGAGGCGCAGGGACTAGCGGAGTTGATGCGAGCCGAGGGTCTACGAAACACACCGATGGCGGCGCTCTCACGCGGTATCTGCGGGATCGCAGGTCGCACGCTGATTGTCAATCTGCCCGGTTCCGAGCGGGGCGCGAGAGAGAACCTCGACGCGCTGGCACCGGTGCTGCCCCATGCCTTACAGCTGATCGGCGGTGACACCGAGCACTGATTGGGCTCGATAGACGCGCCAGCGCGCAGGCAGTCCGCAGCAGGCACGCAGCCTCGGTGGTCTGCGCGCCTACACTGATAGGTATGGCCCAACGTTCCATCGCCCGCAACGTCGCCGAGGCGCGACGACGGCTCGCCGCCGAACACGGCGCGGTGCGCAAGGATTGGGGCGGGCGGCTGCCGCTCGCACTCGTCTATCCCAACAGCTACTACCTGGGGATGTCGAACCTGGGTTTGCAGACGATCTACGGACTGCTTAACCGGCGCGCCGACATCGTCTGCGAACGCGCCTTCTACGATCCGCCGCGCAAGTCGGACCGCGGCGACGATCCATCGCTCGGTCCGGTCACGATCGAGTCGCAGCGGCCGCTGGCGGACTTTCCGATCGTCGCATACACGCTGACCTACGAGATCGACTACTACCACGTAGTCCGATCGTTGCAGGCCGCCCGGATCGAACCGTTGAGCATCAACCGCGGCGACGGCGACCCGCTGATCATCGCCGGCGGCGCGGCGGTGATCACGAATCCGCTGCCGTTGGCCGACTGCTTCGACGCGTTCGTGATCGGCGAAGCCGAGCCGATCCTGCAGGCGCTCGTCGACACCTTGAACGAGTACGCATACCGTCCCCGCGCCGACCAGCTCGACGCCTTGGCGTTGATTCCCGGCATCTTCGTCCCGGCGCGCGGCGCTGGCGGCGGCGTCGAACGGCAGTGGGTGCGCGACATCTCCACGACCGAGGCGATGTCGTTGGTGCTGACCGATGAGACCGAGTTCAGTCAGATGACGTTGATCGAGGCCGCGCGCGGCTGCGGTCGCGGCTGCCGATTCTGCATCGCCGGCTACGTCTTCCGCCCACCTCGATACCGGCCGCTAGAATCGTTGCTCAATCAGGTTCGGACGGGGTTGCAGCGGAGCGATCGGGTGGGGCTGCTCGGCGCCGCCGTCGCCGACCACCCGCAACTTGCCGAGCTGGCCGTCGAAGCGGACCGCATGGGGGGGCGCGTATCCGTTTCGTCGTTGCGGGTCGACAACCTTGCGCCCGAACTGTTGGCGGTACTGGCGCGGGGCGGTACGCGCACCGTGACGCTGGCACCCGAGGCCGGCTCCGAACGAATGCGGCTACGGATCAATAAGGCTGTCTCGGAGGAACAGATCATTGGGGCCGCCGACAACGTCGGCGCGGCGGCGATGAATCGGCTCAAGCTCTACTTCATGATCGGACTCCCCGATGAGGAAGATGAGGACGTCGAGGCGATGGCTAGGCTCGGACTGGCGGTCAAGGAACGGCTCGACGCGCACGGTCACGGCACCGAGTTGGTGATGTCGGTCGGACCGCTCGTACCCAAGCCGGCGACCGCGTACCAGGAACTGGTCCAGTCCGATGCGGGGCTGGTCAAACATCGTCAACGGATTCTGCAGTCCGCATTCCGCAAGACGGGGATTCGGCTGCGGGGCGACAGTCCAACCTGGGCACGGATCGACGATATCTGCTCGCGCTCGGACCAGCGTCTGGCGCACGCGATTCTAGAGATGAAGGCACCGTCGGCCCGCGAGTGGATGCGCGCCGCCAGTCTCTGGGGATTGGATGGTGCGCTGCCGTGGGGCGGGGGCGGCACGCCATGGTCAGCGGTCGAGACCGGCATCCGGGCTCGGTTTTTTGAACGCGAGCTCTCCAAACACGCGAGAGAGAAAACGACGATCGTCTGCCCGCCGCCCGAGATCGGCTGCAACATGTGCGGCGTCTGCGGCGGTAACGAGATCCCGTCCTACTCGCCCACACTCGTGCCGCTGGATGCGATCGCAGGAAGTTGACGGAAGGTCGCCATGTCGATCGCCGATAACCTGGAACGTGTCAACCAGCAGATCGGCGAGGCCTGTGTCCGGGCCAGACGCGATCCGTCGGAGGTCAAGCTGATCGCAGTCTCGAAGATGTTCCCGGCTGCCGCCATCGCCGAGGTGGCGGCTCATGGACAGCGTCGGTTCGGCGAGAATCATGTGCAGGAAGCGCTAGTTAAGATCACCGAGTTACCGCGCTACGGGATCGAAGTCCAAGTCGATATCGACATGCACCTGATCGGACACTTGCAGCGCAACAAGGCGAGACACGCGGGTAGGTTCGCCTCAGTGCAATCCGTCGACAGCGTCAGACTGGCCGAGGCAATCTCGCGCCGCCTGGAACGACCGCTGCCGGTGTTGCTCGAGGTTAATGTGGGCGAGGAAGCGTCCAAGCAAGGGTTCAGTACAGACGAGACGTCGTCCGCGTTCGAGCGCATCAGCGCGCTCCCGTATCTCACTGTGGAGGGATTGATGACCGTCGCGCCGGAGGTCGCTGATCCGGAAACGACCCGACCTGTGTTTCGCACCTTGCGAGCGCTCGCCGAGCAACTGTCGTTGCCCGAACTCAGCATGGGCATGAGCAATGACTACGCTGTGGCGATTGAGGAAGGCTCCACGATAGTCAGGATCGGGCGGGCTATTTTCGGCCAGCGGCCGTATGCCGAAAATGAAGGTTCGACATGACGAGGATCGCCGTGATCGGCGGCGGCGTGATGGGCGCGACGTTCATCCGCGCGACGACCGAGGCTGGGGTCGTCGCGTTGGAGGACCTGATCGTCTGCGAGATCGCGGCGGAGCGCCGGGCTTGGCTACGGGACGAGTTCAGTGGCATCTGCGCGACCAACAGCTTGGCGGAGGCGGTCGCCGCCAGCGACGTCGTCTACCTGTCGGTCAAGCCGCAGGATCTGGATTCGCTGGGCGTCGGCCGGCGCGACGCCAGCTCGCGGTTGCTGATCTCGATCCTGGCCGGTTCCACGATCGCGGATGTGGCCGCATCGACCGGCGCCGAGCGCATTATCCGCGCGATGCCCAACACGCCAGCCCAGATCGGGCGCGGTTTCACCGCCTGGACCGCGACCGGGGCAGTCACCGACGCTGACCGGGCGTCAGTCAGTCGCTTGCTCGCCAGCATGGGCGAGCAGCTCTACGTGCCCAATGAATCGGCGATCGACAAAATCACCGCGGTCTCCGGCAGCGGTCCGGCGTACGTCTTTCTGGTCATCGAGGCGATGATCAACGCCGCCGTTCATATCGGGCTGCATCCGACCGACGCGCGGCGGATGGTGTTACAGACGGTGATTGGGTCGGCGGAGTTCATGGCGCATTCAGATCTGCATCCGGCGGTGTTGAAGGATATGGTGACATCGCCCGGCGGGACGACGGCGGCGGGACTACGCGTGCTGGAACAGCGCGCGCTGCGGTCAGCGTTGATTGACGCCGTCGCGGCGGCGCACCGACGAGCAAGAGAATTGGGAACATCATGAACGACGTGCTGGTCGTCATCGGGGCCGCGATCCAGATCTACATGTTCATACTGCTGGCGCGGGTGTTGATGAGCTGGATTCCGATGTTCACGAATCGTCCGCTCGATCCCTACAACCCGCTGGTCAAGTTTCTGCTCGATGTGACCGAGCCGTTGTTGGCGCCGATGCGTCGCTATCTGACCATCGGGATGATCGATCTATCGCCCCTGGCCGCGCTGATAGTGCTCCAGATGGTCGCCGGTGCCTTCCTGAGCAGCGCCTGACGTCCGGTCGACATTTTCTAGAACATACACTTGACATTGAGCGCGCGCTTCGGTAGCGTGCGCAGCACGGGCGTTCGCATTGCCGTCGCACAGGCGTCGCGAACAAGCGATACGCAGGGCACGCAACAGGGAGCACATATTATGACGAGCACGACGACCATTGACGCCAACCAGCCGGTCGACCCGGGAACAGAAACGCAGGAGCCGCTGCCCATGACCACCGCCAACGAACCACCGCCCGCCGTTGAAGACCTGATGGGGGATATGGAGCGCCGCTTCGGCGAGGGCGCGCTGATGCGTCTCGGCGACGCCAGCGCGCGCATGAGCGTCGACGGCATTCCCACCGGCGCTCTGTCGCTCGATGTCGCGCTCGGTATCGGGGGTCTGCCGCGTGGCCGGATCGTTGAAATCTACGGGCCCGAGTCGGCCGGTAAATCGACCGTCGCTCAGCATGCGATCGCGGAAGCGCAACGACTGGGCGGGCAGGCGGCGTATGTGGACGTCGAGCACGCGCTCGATCCCGAATTCGCGGGGCGTTTGGGCATCAACACGTCGCAACTGTTGATCGCGCAACCGGATACCGGCGAGCAGGCGCTGGAGATTACTGAGGCGCTGGTGCGCAGCAACGCGATCGATGTCGTCGTCGTCGATTCGGTCGCCGCGCTGGTACCGCGAGCCGAGATCGAAGGTGAAATGGGCG
Organism: Dehalococcoidia bacterium; assembly: GCA_965116225.1. Taxonomy (GTDB): domain Bacteria; phylum Chloroflexota; class Dehalococcoidia; order Bin125; family Bin125; genus Bin125. Next base: position 245,717 of record OZ220495.1, read on the forward strand.
ATGTCCAGGTGGGGCTGCAGGCGCGTCTCATGTCGCAGGCGCTGCGCAAGCTGACCGGCGTCGTCTCGCGCTCGAAGACCGTATTGATTTTCATCAACCAGCTTCGCGAGAAAGTGGGCATCGTGTTCGGCAACCCGGAAACGACGCCCGGCGGGCGGGCGCTCAAGTTCTATTCCTCAGTGCGGATCGAGTTACGCCGGGCCGAGACGCTCAAGGACGGTCAGCTCGTGATCGGCTCTCGCGTCAAGGCCAAGGTCGTCAAGAACAAGGTCGCGCCGCCGTTCCGCACGGCCGAGTTCGACCTGATGTTCACAGCCAGCGAATACGGCATATCCAAGACCGGTTGCCTGATCGACCTTGCCGTCGAACCCGCGCCGGGGCAGCCGACGGGCGCACCGACAGTGATCCGTAAGCAGGGTTCCTTTTACTCCTACGGCGAGACGCGACTGGGGCAAGGGCGAGAACGAACCAAGGCGTTCCTGCGCGAGCACCCGGACGTGGCAGAGAAAATTGAACAGCGGATTCGCGAAGAGCGCGGTTTGCCGAGCGCCGCGCAGCTGTTGCCCGATTCCGGCGGATCGGAATCCTCGCCGATCGCCAAGCCGGCATCCAAGAAGAAGGCGCGCGCGCGCGCCAGCTGAGTCGCGAGATCGGCCGCATCGCGTTGCAACACTGCGCGGAAACGATGGGTTACGGCATGGCGACCGTCGTCTCCATTCGACCTATGGGAGCAGCGTCCGTGGTCGATTTCGACGACGGAACCAGTCTGCGTTGCACGCGCGAGTTCGCCCATCGCTCCCAGCTTCATCGAGGGCAGGAGATCGACGCAGTGTTCGTGGAGCGGTTACGCGATTCAGCTTCGTTCGACCTCGCCCTGTCCGAAGCGCGGCGACTGTGCCGCCTGGACCGCTACAGCCGGATGCAGATCGCGAGCAAGCTGGTCGCTACTCGAGTGTCGTCCGATACAGCACAGTCGATCCTGGACCAACTCGAACGGCGCGGCGAGTTGGACGATCAGCACGTCGCACTGGAATTGGCGCGCAAGGGCTTGCGCCAGGCGCTGTGTCGAGACCCGCAACTGGAATGTCGGCGGTTCCGCATAGTCCAGACCCGCCGACTACGGCTGCGCGGTTTCGAGTTGGGGATTGCGACCGACGCCTGTCGCGAGGCGTGGTCGGAAGTGCGTTAGGCGCTACTAGCGCAGGTTCGCGTTCAGACGTAACCTACACGTGGTAGAGCATCCGACCGTCCACGTCTGACAACCAGTTAGCGAAGACGGCGTCTAGAGCAATCGAGATCATTGGCAGCGCAATGGCAATGCCATATCAACTGAGTCGAGGACAACATGTGGGAAGCCCTGCGAAGGCTCCTGCGCGTCGGGGCCGATCCACGCATTGCGGCATCGCAGGAAGCCGAGCGCATCATTCAGGCGGCCCGAGACCAGGCCGAACGAGATGTGCGTGAGCGGCTGCGGGAGGCGCAGGAGCGAGCGCAAACCGAGCGCGATCAGATTCTGACCGACGTGCGCGGCGCGCGCGACGATCTGCAGCGAGCGGTCGACCGACTGGATCGTCGAGAGTCCTCACTGGATGAACGGTCGCGCGTGCTCGAGGATCGCGACACCAAGCTCAATCGGGAGCGGCAACGGATCGAGCAGCGCAGCAGTCAACTCGACGAGCGCGAGGCGGAACACGACCAACGGCTTGAGGAAATTTCCAACTTCACCCGCGACGAAGCGCGAGCAGTGCTGTTCGAGCAAGTTGAACGGGAGATTTCCGACGAAGCCAGTCGTCTGGTTCGCGAAGCCGAGCAGAAGGCCAAGGATGAATCGGACGCCCGCGCCCGCAAGATCGTGGCAACCGCTATCCAGCGCGTCGCATCAGAGGTGACGACGGAGTCCACCGTGTCGGTTGTGCAGATTCCGTCCGACGAGATGAAAGGGCGCATCATCGGCCGCGAGGGTCGCAACATTCGGGCGCTCGAATCGGCGTTGGGATGCGATCTGATCATCGACGACACGCCCGACGTCGTGGCCGTTTCCGGCTTCGATCCGGTGCGACGCGAGATTGGCCGACTGTCGCTCAGCCGCTTGGTCGCGGACGGTCGGATTCATCCCTCGCGGATCGAGGAGACAGTCGCCAAAGCGCAGCGCGATGTCGATCGCATCGTCCGAGAGGCCGGCGAAGAGGCAGCGATCGAGGCGCATTGCAGCGGCTTGCCTCGCGAGATGCTCGATATCTTCGGCCGGCTACGGTTCCGCACCAGCTACGGCCAGAACCAGCTGCGGCACGCCGTCGAGACAGCGCACATCGGCGCGATGATCGCGCAGGAGCTGCACGCTGACGTGGAGATCACGCGACGCGGCTCGCTGCTGCACGACGTGGGCAAGGCGATCGACCACGAGGTCGAAGGCACGCATGCGATCATCGGTGGGGAACTCGCGCGCCGCTTCAAGATGTCCGAGGAAATCGCTCACTGCATCGAGGCGCACCACGACGAGGTCGAGCTGCGCACAGTGGAAGCGATCATCGTGCAGATGGCCGACGCGATCTCCGGCGGCCGGCCAGGTGCTCGGCGCGAGTCGGTCGAGCGCTATATCGAGCGCCTGCGGTCGCTCGAGAACATCGCCACGTCCTTCGATGGCGTTGGCCAGGCATACGCTATTCAAGCGGGTCGCGAGGTGCGCGTCGTGGTCGACCCGCGAGAGGTCGACGACCTCGGAGCGATGCGCCTGGCGCGGGATATCTCGAAGCAGATCGAGGAATCGCTGCAGTATCCCGGCCAGATTCGGGTCACGGTGCTGCGCGAGACTCGAGCCGCCGAATACGCCCGCTAGGCGCTCACGACGGGCATTCCGAGCGGCGTTGGAGCGGCAATGGCGCGGGTTGATCTGCACGCGCACAGCACGCACTCCGACGGCGTCAGGCCACCCGAGTACGTCGTGCGACAGGCCGCTGCGCATGGAGTCGAGCTATTCGCTCTGACCGATCATGACACGCTGGCAGGCATCGCAACCGCTCAGGCGGAAGGTCGGCGGTTGGGAGTGGAGGTGATCGCCGGCGTGGAGATTGGCGCTGATGATCCAGAACTCGGCGAGCTGCATGTACTCGGTTATGTTGGCACCGCCGACTCAGCCCAGATCCTCGAACGGCAGCTGGTAGTGTACCGCAGTGAACGCGACGGCAGAGCGCAGCGAATCATCCAGCGACTTGGCGAACTTGATCTGCGGATCGAGTACGAGACTGTGCTGCGCATCGCCGACGGCGCGGCGATCGGCAGGCCGCATGTCGCGCGGGCGCTCGTCGAAGCTGGACAGGTCGAGTCGATCCAGGATGCGTTTGACCGGTATCTCGGCAACGATCGGCCGGCATACATTCCACGGGCGCTGCTCGACCTGACAGATTCGATCGGTATGATCCATGCCGTCGGCGGCTTTGCGTCGCTCGCCCACCCGACGCGCTGTAACGACCCGCAGGCCGCGATCTCCGCCTTCTGCGCCGCGGGCGGCGACGGCGTCGAGATTTACTATCGACGCGACGGGCCGGAGACGGTCGCCAACGGCGAGCAGGCGGCTCGCAGGCTAGGACTGATACCGACAGTTGGCTCCGACTTTCACGGCTTGCGCCCCGATGAACTGTCGCCTGGCGCGGTCTCGATTCCCGACGTCGCCGCAGACCAGATCATCGGGATTCTGAAAGAACTGCCGCGATGACCAACCACAACGATTTCGCCTTGCCGCTCGACGTGCGCGCCATCCAGCGGATCATCCCGCATCGGTATCCGATCCTGTTGGTCGATCGCATTATAGAGTTAGAGCCGGGCAAACGAGCAGTCGGCCTGAAAAACGTATCGGCCAACGAGTGGTTCTTCGAGGGTCACTTTCCGGGCAACCCGATCATGCCGGGCGTGCTGATCGTCGAGGCGTTGGCGCAGACCGTCGCCGTCGCCGCCCTCTCGGCGGCAGAGTTTCAAGGCAAGCTTGGCCTATTCGCCGGCATCGACGGTGTTCGTTTTCGACGTCAGGTCGTACCGGGCGACCAGCTGCGACTCGAGGTGGACATGGGGCGACTGCGTCGCGGCATCGGTCGGGCGAACGCGCAAGCGACAATTACAGGCGAAACCGCAGCCGAGGGGCGAATGACGTTTGCCCTGAGCGATCCGCCCGACGGTGTGTAGCTGCTGTCAGAGTTCGATGAGAACCAGGGCGCTCAGAAGGTGATCGCCGCCCAGAGCCCGAGGACGAGCCCGACGCTCGCCACTGCAGTAATCGCGATCCAGCGCAGATCGCCGCGGACGTAATGAAAATCATGCATGGCGGCAGCGGCGCGGGCGCGCCGGTCGCGGCGCTCACGGGCACCTGTGGTGCCGCCGCGCGGCCCGCCGGCCGGTCGGGGAGCACCCATTCTGGTCGGCTGTTGGATGTTGCCGCTCAACGATGCGCCGACGGGCGCATTGGCGGTGCCGGCATGGGCCGTCGGCAGTCGATCCTCTCGCCCGCGCTGGCTGCGTTGTCCCTGCGGGCGGGCAGCCTGCTGGGATCGGTTAGTCGCGCCTCGACCTCGTCGTGATCCACGTGCCATCTGCAACCTCCAACGCTCAATATACACAGTTCAGACTATTCCAGGCTATTGCCGAAAGCTCGTTGTCAGCGTAGGCTGAGTACACGGCCCCGTGGTGTAGCGGCCTAACACGCCACCCTGTCAAGGTGGAGATCGGCGGTTCGAATCCGCTCGGGGTCGCCACCTACTCCCTCCGCTCTTCGCTGTCCGTCCTACCATGTGTCGACGTATGGGCGTTTCTTACCGCTTCGATGCGGAGTGGGCGGGAGACGCTTGAGGCCATTGGCGATCCAGGTTCTGGTTTCGGCCGGGTCGATCACGTCGTCGAGCCCTCCGCCGGCGGCGGCATTGACCGCCTTGGCGTTCTCGTAGGCGCGGCCGACCATCTTCTCATAGGTCTGGATGCGCTCCTCCGGATCGTCGATGGCGATCAGTTCCTTGCGATAGCCGAGCTTGACCGAACCTTCAATGTTCATGCCGGCAAACTCGGCCGTGGGCCAGGCGACCGTGAAGAAACCGACCAGGGCGCTCGCGCCGCACATGGCCTGCACGCCAAGTCCGTAGGCCTTGCGCACGACGACGCCGAAGAGCGGCACGCTGAGATTGGCACCGGTGTTGAACATGCGCGCGCAGTGGCGCACAAGCGCCGTGGCCTCAACATCGGGGCCGACCATCATGCCGGGGCAGTCCATCAGGCTGAGCACGGGGATGTCGAAGGCGTCGCAGAGCTGGAGGAAGCGCGCGCCCTTGTCGGAGCCGTCAGAGTCAATCGCCCCGGCCAGGTGATGCGGATTATTGGCGATCACTCCCATGGGGCGTCCCTCGACGCGGATCAAGGCGGTGATGATCCCGATGCCGAACTGCTCGCGGATTTCCAGCACCGATCCCTCGTCGGCGATTGTGTGAACAATCTCTCGCATGTCATAGAGCCGCAGCCGATTCTCCGGCACAATATGTCGCAGGCGGCGTTGATCCGGGGCGGTCCACTCCGCAATCGGACCCTGGAAGTAACTGAGGTACTGCTTGGCGACATCGGTTGCTTCATCCTCATCCTTGCAGAGGATGTCGACGACGCCGTTGGGTACCTGGAACGACATCGGGCCGACCTCTTCAGGCGTATAGATACCGAGCCCGCCGCCCTCGATCATCGCCGGGCCGCCCATGGCGACGGTCGAACCTTCGGTGGCAATAATCAGGTCGCAGCAGGCAAGTAACGCGGTATTGCCGGCGAAACAGCGACCGTTGGTCACGCCGACCAGCGGCACGAGGCCGGACAGTTTCGAGAATTGAGTGAAGGTGTAAGTGTCGAAGGCGACACCCGGACCGGTGCGGTCATCGCCTGGACGCCCGCCGCCGCCTTCTGTGTAGAAGACGATCGGGAACTGGAAGCGTCGCGCCATCTCAAACATACGGTCCTGTTTGTAGTGGTTGCGCCCGCCCTGCGTGCCGGCGAGCACGGTGTAGTCGTAATGCACCACGATGACGCGCGACGCCTGCTCGTCGAAGAGGTCGCCGTTGATCGTCGCCGTGCCGGCGATCAGGCCGTCGGCAGGCGTGTTCTCGCGGAGTTGCGCGTCGGTGTTGCGCTGGTGCTGTCGGGCGACGATCAACGGCCAGTACTCCTGGAACGAACCGGGGTCGACGAGCTGCTCGATGTTCTCGCGCGGCATCCGATAGCCGCGAGCGCGGCGCTTGGCAACCGCGACCGGTCGATTCTCGTCCAACGTGTGGGCGTGGCGATCGTAGTTCTCCTGCAGGTCGGGGCGAATGAAGTCGGGATCGATCAGACCACCGTCGGCGACGGTTTCGACTGAAACCTCCGCCTCGCGGATGAAGACGAGCGGGAATCCTTCGCGGATCACGTCGCCGACGGCGCAGGCGAGCGTTTTGACAATGCCATCGCGGTCGGCGCGGATCACGTGTTCCATCTTCATCGCCTCCATGGCGACGAGATCCTGATCTTTCCGCACTTCCTGACCTTCTTCGACCATGATCGAGACGATCGTGCCCTGGATCGGTGCAGGCAGGCCTGTCGATCCGTCGGGGCCGGCCAGGTCCGGCATCTCTTCCTCGACGGACTGGAGCGCCTGTTCTTGCTTGACGCGTTGGTCGTGTTCGAATAACGCCAACGGGTCGCGCGAGTCGACCCGCGCGCCGGCGAAGCCGCTGTCGGCGCTGAGCGGGTCGGACGCACGATAGCGGGCGCGCGGCGCGCCATTCGATGAAGCCAGGTCGCGCATATGCTCGTCAACCCAGCGCGTGTGGACGTGGCCCTGCGCCAGATCATCGTGCGTCAGCACTTTGGTCAGGAAAGAAATGTTCGAGACCACGCCCTCGATGCGGAATTCGGACAGCGCCCGTAGGGAACGCGTCACCGCGTCCTGAAAGCGCGGTGTCGGCGAATGCGCGATCACTTTAGCCAGCAGCGAGTCGAACGCGGTCGACGTCTGATAGCCGACATAGCCGAAGCCATCCGTGCGAACGCCGGGTCCGGACGGCACCTCGTAGGCCGTGAGCGTGCCGGAAGCCGGACGCACGCCGCCATCGGGCGTCAGCATCTCCATATTCACGCGCGTCTGAATCGCGAATCCGCGCGGCTGCAGGCGAGTGCGATCGTCAAGTCCCAGCTCGGCGATCGTCGCTCCCTGCGCGGCGCGCAGCTGCGATTGCACGAGGTCGACGCCGGTCACCTGCTCGGTGACGGTGTGCTCAACCTGTAGCCGCGCGTTCGCCTCGAGGAAGTAGAAGCGATCGTTGGATGCGTCCGAGGCATCCAACAGGAATTCGAACGTGCCCAACGACGAGTAGCCGACATCGCGCGCGATGCGCAGCGCCGCCTCGATGATCGCATCGCGCGTCGAGGGATCGAGATGCGGGGCCGGCGCGATCTCGACGATCTTCTGGAATCGCCGTTGTACTGAGCATTCGCGCTCCCACAGGTGTTCAACGTCGCCATGCAGGTCGCCGATCACCTGGACCTCGATGTGCCGCGCGCGCGGAATCAGCTGTTCCACGTAGAGCGCGCCTGATCCGAATGCCATCTGCGCCTCGGATGCGCAACGCGCCCATGCGGCTTCAAGGTCGGCGATGTTCATCACCGCCCGCGACCCACGTCCGCCGCCGCCCGCAACCGCCTTCAGCATGAGGGCGGCATCCTCGCCGAGCGACTCGAAGAACGCCAGCGCGTCGGTTAGTGAGATCGCCTCGTCTGAGCCGTCGATCACCGGCACGCCCGCCTCACGCGCCGCCTGGCGCGCGCGCACCTTGTCGCCGAACAGGTCGAGCAGGTGCGGCGTCGGCCCGACGAACGTGATCTTGGCGTCGCGGCATGCGCGCGCGAACTCGGCCGATTCGGCCAGAAATCCGTATCCGGGATGCACCGCGTCGCAGCCAGCCGAGCGCGCGGCCTCGATCAGCCCATCGATATCCAGGTAAGCCGGGGTACCGTGTCCGTCGAGCTGCACCGCTTCATCGGCCGCATGAATGTGCAGCGACCCGGCATCGTCGTTCGAGTAGACGGCGACCGTGCCGACGCCCAGATCGGTCGCCGCGCGGGCGACGCGAATCGCGATCTCGCCGCGATTGGCGATCAGCAGTTTGGACACGGTTCCGTTCGGCGACATGGGTCACTCCAGCTTCGGCGCGGGCGGTCTCGGTGAACAATGGCGGTTGGCGTCAAGATATCAGCGCCGGTCTCCGCTTTGGTCCATACGAAAACCGCTGAGGCGTAGCGCGCGACCTGATTTAGTCGGCGGCTGATCTGATCAGCGGGTCAGTTAGGGATTTGACGTCGTCCATCGTTCCTGTGATCCCGCGCTCGACTAGCGAGCGATACTCCGCCTCGCTCATGCCCAGTTCCTGCGCGAATAGCTCGAACGAATGCTGACCGACGCATGGCGACGGTCTCAACACGCGATCTTCCGGGCCGCTGAGTCGCCACGGCGCTCCGGGCAGCCATGACGGCCCAACCTCAGGATGATCAACCGACTGGATGAACCCGCTCGCCAGGTACTGCGAGTCTGGCACCGAGAATTGCTCGTATGGCTTTGCGACCCTAGCGGCGTCGATGCCCAGCGCCAGCAGTCGGCGTTCCGCGCCGGTCGATTGCTGCATCGATGTCCATGCAGCGATGAGTTCATCCAGCGCCGGCTCGTTGCGCTTGCGCGATGGCGCATCGACGAAGCGTGGGTCGATGGCAAGATCGGAAGCGCCTATCTCGCCACAGAGCGACTGCCAGGCAGGTTCGCTGTCGACCGAGATGGCGATCCACTCGTCTTCGCCGGCGCAAGGGTACACGTTGTGCGGCGCGCGCTGGCGGTCGTGATTGCCCAGTGGCGCGGGCGTCCGACCGGTGGCATCGTACTCGGCGATGGCGTCGCCGACCACAACGCCCATCGCCTCGAGCATCGCCACGTCGATTCGCTGCGGGGTGTTGACCCGCTCTCGGCGCGACAGGGCGGCGATGATCGCCGCCGCCATCGCATAGCCGGAGATCGAGTCCGGGTATAGCCCGCCGGTGTTCATCCCGGTGTCGCCCAAGTATCCGTGCAGTGATGAGAGCCCTGACATCGGCTCGGTCGTCGCGCCGTTGGCTGGGTAGGCGGCATACGGGCCAGTCACGCCGTAACCAGAGATGGAGGCGAGGATCACGTCGGGGCGCTGGGCGGCCAGCGATTCCAGCGTGACGCCCCAGCCCTCAAGCACACCGGGGCGAAAGTTCTCGCAAACCACGTCGAATGCGGGTACGAGCCGCCAGAAAATCTCTCGGCCGGCCTCCGTGCCGAGGTCAAGGGTGATGCCGCGCTTGTTCAGATTGACGGCGTTATAGACCCCCTGCGTGTTTTCGGGATGTTGCGCCTTCGAGTCGTCCAGGATCGCCTTGCCGACCCACGGTCGTAGCAGTCGCCAGATATCGACACGGCGCAGCGCCTCAATCTGCACGACGTCCGCGCCCAGGAAGCCCAGTAACTCCGTCGCAAACGTGCCGCTCCAGGCCTGGGTGAAGGTGAGAATGCGAATACCGTCCAGTGGACCTCGCTTCGTGGGTGTGATCGGCGTCGGCGCAGCCGCTGAGGTGATGGGGAGGCAGTTGCCACTGTCGGCCCCCAACGTCGGCGCAGATGTGCGGAGCGACCAACTTGGCGGCGACATCGGGTGCGGATCGCCCGAGGCTCTCAAGGCGCGTTCGTCCAGATCGGTCTCGACGATGAAGCCGCGCGCGGCGAGCTGCTCGTTGGCGACTAGTTCGGGAATTGTCTGCATGACTCCTGAAATGCAGCGCAGGGCAGCCAGCTTGTGGAACAGGGGCCACTTCCGCATCATCGGTAGCTCGCGCGCCACCCCGGCCGTGACCGCCGAGAGGTCTTTCGAGTAGCGGGCGTTGCGCGCCTGTAGATCCTCTCTCGCGCCCTGCTCGGGCAGATTAAACAGGTTCATCGCCTCGCGCCAGTTGTGCCAGTCGCCGAAGCCGAAGTTCATCCGACCGTCGGCCGCGTCCCAGAGCGGTCCTGGCTCGCCGCGAGGCCGCCCGCCTGTGGCACCGCGAGACCAGCCCGCGCCCTGATAGACGGCACCGATCGTCCACGGATAGACCGTATGCGTCATTGCCTCCAACTCGCGGACATCGACTAACTCCGGCTGCTCCGACTCGAATCGGCGTAGCAGTGCCGCTGCGCCGGCGACGAATGCGGCCAGACCGCCCATGTAACCAAACTGGCGTGATGGCAACGACAATGGCGGTTCGTCGCGCAGCGCGTTGACGTGCGCCCAGCCGCAGCGAGCGTTCAGAGTCAGGTTGCCGGCCGACACCTCGGCGAGCGAGCCATCCAGCCCGAACGGCGTCACCGACAGGTGGACGGCGTCGGAACGCATTGCGCCGAGCGGCCACGCAGACAGGGTAGAGGGAGAATCGGTGGTGATGACCAAGTCCGCTTCAGTGAACCATCCCAGCGCGTTGGCGGGATCGGAGAGCGCGACTGAGCACTTGTTCCAGTTGATGTATGCGTGCAGGGCCGAGCGTTCCGGACTTGGATGATCGTCGAGAAACGGCGCTTCGCGCCGCAGCGGGTGTCCCTCGGGCGGCTCCAACATCGTCACGGCGGCACCGTGGTCGGCGAACAGGCGCGCCGCAAACGCGCCCGACATCCTACGCGACAGATCGACAACGACGAGTCCCTCGTAGGCAGGGACGGGTGCGCTGGTTGAGGGATGGTCGCTCATGTCCTGATCGTACTGCCCTTGCGTTTACCGACCGAGATTCCTGCGTGCGCGGGCAGGGGAGAGAAGGACAGATTGATGGAACAGAGCGGGAACGGCGGGTCCGTGTGAGAGCGATGAGGTCTGCTGGCTTATTCTCGGTTGACAGGTGGAGGACGAGATGAGCGAGCAGTACGCAAAGTATGACGACATCATCATCGGGGCCGGTTCGGCTGGGGCGGTGATTGCGGCACGGTTGTCCGAGGATCCGAATCGCCGCGTGCTGCTGCTCGAGGCGGGGCCGGATTACGCGCGGGTCGAGGACATGCCGCGCGATCTGCTCAAGCCGTGGGTGTCGTGGCGCGATCACGACTGGGGGTTCGATGCCAACGCCCGCCACGGTCGCGCGTTCCCGCTGCACCGAGGCAAAGTGATGGGCGGCTCCTCAGCCGTCAACGGGACAATCGCGCTGCGCGGCGTGCCCGGCGATTTCGCATCGTGGGTTGACCTGGGCTGCAACCTGTGGCGCTTCGAGGACGTATTGCCCTACTATCGACGGCTCGAATTCGACCCTGAGGGCGGCGACTTTCACGGGCAGTCCGGCCCCGTTCCGATTGAGCGCGAGTCCGAAGCGCGTTGGCAACCGCTGCAGCGCGCCTTCTACGATGCCTGCCGCGACAGCGGTTTCGACCATGTTTGGGATCACAATCTGCCCGACGCGAGCGGCGTTGGGCCGTGGCCGCGCAATCGACGGGATGGCAATCGCATCTCGACGAACATCGCCTACTTGCTCGACATCCGCGAGCGTGAGAGTCTGACCATCCGTCACGGCGTGCTGGTCGACAGACTGCGCTTCGACGGCGATGTCGGCGCGCGCGTCGACGGTGTCGTGCTGGGCGATGGCGAGACGATCTACGCTGATCGCGTCTGCGTCTCGGCAGGCGCAGCAGTCACGCCCGCGATCCTGCTGCGCAGCGGGATCGGCCCGGCCGAGAAGCTCGCGCCGCACGGGATCAGGCAACGAGTGCCGTTACCGGGCGTCGGCGAGAATCTGATCGACCATTTCGGCACGGGTGTGCAGGCATTTCCCAAACCTGAGGTCTCGCATGACCCGAATGTGGTCACCGAAATCGGCCTGCGCTACACGGCTCCCGGCTCGGATCAGTTCAACGACATGCAGCTCGCCATCTCCACAATTTGGGACGAAGAGCAGGTGCGCGGGCTGACCGATGCTCCACGCCAGCATCCATCGTTCGGGATCGGCGCCGTGATCCAGCGGCCATACTCGCGCGGTTCGATCACCCTGCGCTCAACCGATCCGGGAGAGCAGCCGCAGCTGGACATGCAATACGCCACGCATCCCGAGGATCTACGGCGACTGATGGACGGCGCGCGTCTGTGTTGGCGGATCATGCATTCGGATGCGATCAGTCCATTCGTCGACCGCGTGATCGCGCCCAAACCCGAGGTGGTGGAGTCGGACAACGCGCTCGCGGACTACATCCGCCGCACCACCTCGACCACCTGGCATATCTGCGGCACCGCGAGGATGGGACGGTCGACCGATCCGCTAGCCGTCACTGATCAACAGGGTCGCGTTTACCAGACCGAGAACCTGCGGGTAGCCGACACGTCTATCATGCCCGACATCGTGAGTTGCAACACGAACCTGACCGCGATCATGATCGGCGAGCGTCTAGCAGAGCATATGTCGCAGCGGTAAATCACCGGCTCACCGTTCAACGTCGGGAGCGGTTTCATTTCTGCGGCCTGGTCAACGCGATCGACCTCGCCGACGGCGTGAATGTCCCGGTGCCGTTCGTCGAAACCGCCGCGACCGACGACGTGCTAGTTGGCTGCTCGACTGGATGCCCATCCTCCCACTGCATCTGGACTTGACGTTGTCGCTTGGGCACGAGCATCCAGCCGACCACGCCCGCGATCAGGGCGAAGATGATCCCGAAGCGCATCGTGTCGGTGATCGCGTCGACGAATGACTCGCGCAACACGAGTTGGGTTGGGGCGAGCAGGGACTGGTCGAGTGTCGGCAACACCTGCTGCGCAGCGCCGATGCCCGTCGCGAGGATATCGATCGACTCTCCGGCGAGACCGAGCGGCGGCAGTCCGACGTTGACGCCCGATGAGTAGACCGTGGCGGCGAACGATCCGAGGATCGCGATCGCCAGCGTCCCGCCCAGCTGACGCCCTGCGTTGTTGACAGCGGATGCCTTGCCCGCCAAGTCTACCGGCACGGCGGCCATCGAGGTATCGGTCGTGGCGGGCATATGCATGGCACCGCCCATACCGAGAAATGCCAGGCCCAGCCCGACCATCCAGTACGGCGTATCGACGTCGAGGATGAAACTGAACAACAGCAGCGCGCCGCCGCCATGCACGGCCGGTGCCCAGAAGAGCATGAATCGCGGGCCAATGACGGGCAGCAGCCGCGCCGCGATGGGCGCGAAGAACATCATCATCAGCGCCAGCGGCATCAGCCGTGCGCCGCTCTCCGAGGCTGACATGCCCTGCACCAGCTGGAAGAACTGGGGCATATAGAACATCACGCCCATCAGCGCGAACATGATGAAGAACATGCCGACCATCGCGCCGGTGAAATCGCGCTGTTTGAAGAACGCCATTGGCAACAGCGGTTGATCGGTGCGACGCTCGATCACAATGAACAGCGCGGCGGCGACCACGGCCACGGCGAACGAACCGACGATCAGCGGGTCGCTCCAGCCTTTCTGAATCCCCTCGATAATCGCAAAGACGACGGCGATCATGGCGATGGTGCCGGTAATCGCGCCTGGCACGTCGAGCCTGGTGTGCAACTGCGAGCGCGACTCGGGGACGACCGCCATACCCAGCATGGACAGCGCCGCGATCGGTGCCGGTACCCAGAACACGCCGGCCCAACCGACAACGTCGACGAGCGCTCCGCCGACCAGCGGGCCGAACGCCATGCCGAATCCGAGCGCACCCGACCAGATGCCGATCGCCTTGCCGCGTTCCTCACGCGGGAAGACCGCGGTCAGAATCGATAGCGTCTGCGGAATCACGAGCGCACCGCCTAGGCCCTGCAATCCGCGTCCGACGATCAGGAAGTTGGCATCGGGCGAGAACGCGACCGCGATGGAGGCGGCGACGAAGATCGCCATACCGATGATCAGCGTTTTGCGGCGACCGAAGCGATCGCCGAGCGCTCCGGCGAGCAGAAGCAGGCCGCCGAAGATGACCATGTAAGCGTCGGCGACCCAGAGCGACTGTGATTCGGTCATCTCGAAGGCGCGTTTGATCGCCGGCAGCGCCGTATTGATGATCGTCGCGTCGAGCTGGACCAGCATCTGCGAGCCGGCCAGGACGAGTAGGATCGCCCAGCGACGGCGATTGGTCGAAGGCGCAGCGGTCGTAGGCGAGTGGGGCGATTGAGCAGTCATGCCGGTTACGCCAGGTACCAACGTGGTTGCCCCAGATCGTCGGTCGCGCGTTCAAACACGACGCGCATTCGAGTCCCGACTTCCATCGCGCCGCCCAACGGGGCGTCCACCACCGCGGCCATCAGCTTGATCTCCGGCCTATCGTCCAACTCGACCAGCGACACGACGTAGGGACCGAACTCGCGTAGCGATGGATGCACCGAATGTGCGACCTCAACCCAAGACCAGACGGTGCCGGTGGACTCCTGCCACTGCATATTGAATCCGTAGCAGGCGTGGCAATTCAGTTCGGGCGGATGCTGGCGAGTTCCACGGTCACCGCAGCGCTGGACGACCAGTCGTCCGTCTGCGACAGCGGCGAAATAGCCGCCGTTGATTGGGCATTCGGGATCAGGAATGGTCATTCCATCAGGGAAGAATGATGCGTCGAGGAAATCGGATGAGGTTGGCGGGATCGGCATGTGTTGGAGGGTAGCGGGTTGCGATCAGGATCATCGCAGCGGGATAGTCTCACATAGTGACCGCTCATCTCGTGCATCGGGTCTTGGCGGCCTCGAGTCTGTGCGCCCTGCCGCTGTTGACATGGGTCGCCGCCGCTTCCGCCGAGGCCCCGCTCTGCGCGCTCGCGCCGGCGTTCGAACGGGAGCTAATCCAGGCTGAGCCCGCATTCGGGGCAGCCGTCTACGAGCTAGACACCGGCTCGATCTGGAGCGGCGGCGATCTGGGACCGTACGCTTTGCATAGCACCGTCAAGCCGCCGATCGCCTGGGCGGTATTGACGGACGCGCATGAGCGCAAGCGGGAACTGAGTAAGCCGCAGCAGGAAGCCTTGTTTTACATGGTCGCTTGGTCGCGCAATGCCGATGTTGGGACATTGCTCTCGATGATCGGCGGATTGGCCGGTCTGAACAGGTATTACGAGCGTTGGGGCGTACCGGAACTAGCTGTGCTGCAACACGCCGAGCGATGGGGGACGGGACGCGCAGCGCCGGCCGATCTCGCTCGCCTATATGCGGCGCTGGCACTCTCGTCAGAAGCGCCTGAACCGGTGCGGGAGAAAGGTCTCGACCTGCTCCGCGCGGTCGTCGACCAACATCGTTGGGGCGGGCTGATTCCGGCCGGTCGACTGATTGGCTGGGAAGCGCTGATCAAGACCGGCAACTACGCGCTGCTCAGTCCGAGGGATGAGAAACCAAGCGATGGCGTCGCTCCGCGCGGCGTCGAAGCGGCGCCGCAACCTCAGGGCGACGCAGGCAACGAAGAACCCGCATCGGAGCAGGCATCAAAGATGAGCGACGTGGAGACGGTGAGGCTGATCGTCCGCATGAACAGCGTGGCGATCTGGCTGGATGCGCCCTGGCACGGAAGCCGTCCCCGTTATGTCGTCGCCATTATGCAGGAGACCCAACTCGACTGGGCGGACTCGCGCGCGTTCCAGAACCGGATTGGCGACATGATCGCCAACGCGATCGCGGACCGAATCGTCGGTAAGGCGGTACCGCCATCGAGCATCTGCCTGAAGCGCGCGCTGTACTAAGTCGGCGGGAGTTGGCGCACTCGATTACGTCAGTTGCGAAAGATCGCCGACGAGATGGGCGCCGACGCCGCATCTACCGCGACGATTCGGGTTCGCGTTCCATCGACCGGGCTCGGCGAATCGCCGCACGGCTGTCGCACCGTATTCGACCACACAGGTTGAAGCCATGCGCGTAGGCCTCGGACAGATTGCCGCCCGACGTGTTGATCGGAAATATCCCCGCGTGCGGTCGTCCGTATCGGCGACCTATTTCGCCTCCAGGCGACCGCCCTCGCCGACGGTGCAGAACTTGGTGGTCCTCGAACGAGGCCAGCACCTGGCCTGTGAAGCTCTCGTAGAACTATCCGCAATCGAGCTCCTCCGGCCCCATCCCAGCCGCCGCATACAGTCGGTCGACTATCGTCGAGTAGTTGGAACCCATGAAGTCGTCGTGCCAGAAGCCGTCGATCACGTTGCCCTGGCGATATCCCGAGCCCTGTACCGAAGCCGCCAGATAGACGGGCGTGTTCGATGAAATCGCGCGCGATTTCAGCTGTGGTCAGGATTATCGCCGCGGTTCTGTCTGTCTCGAGGCAGCAGTCGTAGAGCCGGTAGTGGTCAGCGACCATGCGCGAGCGCTGGTGCTCCTCGAGTGTGATCGGTCGGCCGTTCATCAGGGCACGGGGATTGTGCTGCGCGTGCTTATTGGCGGCCACGGCGATTTGCCCCAGCTGGGTCGAGGTCGTGCCGTATTCATCATGTCCGCTACATTTTCATCGCCAGGAACTAAGTCGGCGACATCAGAGCCCTGCGGCACGTTGAAGGCGTATGGACGGCGCAGCCGTCCGTCCCGACACGACTGCCCGAAGCGACCGAACTCGCCCTGCGCCAGCGCTCGGTAGACCACGACGAAGTTGGCATAGCCGACGACGATGCCCGACGCGTTGCCGATTGCGGCGCAGACGCCACCTCTGTAGACCATCGAGGCGAAGGCGTAATGCGGCAGGTCGAGCGCGGTCGAGAGTCGATTCAGATCGTTGCGATCGGCGGAGTACGAGGAGAAGCCGTCCAGCATCCGCGGTTCCAGGCAGGCATCGGCACCGGCTGCGAGGATCGCTTCCAGCGCCCGGCGAAACTCGGGCTGTCCGATCCGCCCGTACTTCGTGTGTTCCGTCTCGCCAACCTCGGTCACCGCCACGCGGTCGCGAATGTCGCGGTCGTGCTCGTACGCCGTGTCATATCTCCATGTCTCTCCATGTCAGCACGCTGGCGATCGAGATGGCCAAGGTGGAGGATAGGCGATCGCAACCCCCTATCCTCAGTGCGAATACGGTTCCACAGAGGAGCGCGCCGATGTCCGACTTCGCCAATCTTCCCTCCGCCGACCCTGCCTCGCTCGGTATCGACCCCGACCGGCTGGCGCGAATCGACGCGCGTATGGGGCAGGCGGTCGAGGATGGCGAGGCGCCCGGCGTCATCACCGTTCTGCTACGGCACGGGCACGTCGCGCACGTGTCCTCGCATGGTCACCTCGACGCCGAGCGCAAGAACGCGCTGCCGATCGACGCGCTGTTCCGCATGTATTCGCAGACCAAGCCCGTCACCGCCGCACTGACCATGCAACTGCAGGAAGAGGGCATCTTCTATGTCGATGAGCCGATCACCAAGTGGCTGCCCGAGTTCGAGAACCGCCAGGTGATGGTACCGCTCGACCCGCCCAATAAGGTGCGCGGACAGGGTCTGCTACTGGGCCAGACGGTGCCGATGACGCGACAGATCACAATCCGCGACCTGCTGACGATGACATCCGGTCTGCCGTCCTTCGGCAACGTTCCGTCGGCGATGTACCCGTTGCTCGAGCCGGTCTGGGCCGGCTCGGAGTTCGGCATTGCCGATCCGGGCATGGTCGACACCAGCGTTTCCGAGGAGGATCGGGTCGTCGCCATGGCGCAGCTACCGAACGCGCGGCAGCCGGGCGCGGCGTGGGAATACGCGATGGACTTCGACGTGCTCACCGTCGTGCTCGAGCGCGCCACCGGGCGGAACCTCGACGAACTCTTCCAGGAGCGCATCTTCGCGCCGTTGGGCGTCGAGGGTTGCGGTTTCTACTGTCCGCCGCGGGACGCCGATCGCCTAGTCACGAACCATCACTGGGGCGAGGACGGCGCGCTCAATCCCGTCGAACGACCTGAGGACTCGCACAAGGTGCGCGAATCGATCGGTCAGCAGATATCCGGCAACGGACTCTACGGCGGCGTGCTGATGACGCCCGCCGCCTATACGCGATTCGCCGCGATGCTGCTCAACGGCGGCGAGCTGGACGGCGTCCGCGTGCTTGGTCGGAAGACGATCGAGCTGATGACCGCCAACCACTTGGGCGCGCTGTGCGGGACCGAGATCGACCTGACCGGACCGGGCTATGGATTCGCTTTCGGCTACGCGGTGCGAGATCGGATCGCGGGCACGGCGACGCCGGGGAGCATCGGAGCATACGGCTGGGGCGGTGCGGCCGGCACCTGGTTCTTCGTCGATCCAGTCGAAAACCTTGCCGGCCTCTTCTTTACACACGTGTTCATGTACCAGCTCAATCCCGCCGCCTACTTGGAGACCGACTTCGAGAAGGGCGTCTACGAGTCGCTGATGTAGAATTAATCGCGCTCAATCTAACAAAGAAGGAGAAAACCCTTCCTTCGAACACAACACAGTGCAGGCAGAACACAGGATATTCGAGCTAGAGTCGCTTCTCTATGCAACGCCAACCTGCCGCAGTGTTTGCAAGTGTTTGTTGGCACTATCCGCAATCAAGCGGCGCCTGGCATCAAGAAACTGCTCATAGTTCTTGATCTGCCACAGATCCCTATCCATGGGTATCCACTGCGATTCCAATGCACCGGGTTGCCGATCGGCAATCTCAGGAAAGTACTCTTCGGGAAGTTTTGAACCAAACCCAAGATTCGACTGTTGAGTCTGGAACGACAAATTCGCCAGTTGATTTCGATCTTGCATCTTATACCCTGCCTTCTCCAGTCGCCTTTTCGGAAAGACATGATGAACGTGGAGTTTACTATCAGTGCCAAGCAGTCCTTCCTTAAGTAGAATTCCCCTAGTCCAATCCCGGGCGCCATTCAACCGAGTCAGCAAATATAGTAATGGGTAATATTGGGAACGCTCCTTCGCTACTAGTTGAGTTGGTTTTACTTCAAGTGAATCATGTGAATTATCCAACGAAACAAGTAAGTTATTTATTGCACGCGAAGGATCTTCGATGTCACGAAGATCGGCCTGTAATTGAGGTCTCGGAGCGGACTTCGTGCGCCGCAGTGCAGCATTGATATACCAGAATAGTAAACGCTCTTGCTCGATCAGAGATAATTGATGAACATGCTGATCGATTATCTTCGCCATGACATATAGTGACCTCGGACCAAACAACACTTTACCATGATCGAGTCCTAACCGATCGGAAATTAAATTGAGTGCTTCAGAAAGGGCAGACAAGGTCCGTTCATATCCTTCTCTGAGTTCCTTTACGGAATACTCATGAATTCGATCAAATTCCGCATTGCCAGTCATCACAACGTTTAAAGCCAACAACAGCCAATCCAAGTTGAAATCTAAACCTCTTCCGCGCCATTCTTTTACTTGTTCTCTCAGCGTCTCTCGGCATTCCGGCCACTGAATGGCCATCTTTGCCAGCGCTAAATCACCCTTGCTCAGTTTCTGTCCGCCTGAGTTGACTGCGTTAAAGATATCAACAATCTCCTCCAGGTCTTTGTTATCACCATCGATGTAGTCAATCGTCAATGAGCGTTTCAGGACGGCACTTAATTTCCTGATGCGAATATCGTATTCCCTAAGGTCTTCTTCTTTATGATTGAGACTCCCACGGATATTGTCGATCACTTCCGTTTCCGCCTCAAGTCCCTTCGAAAACAAATATGATAAATCAACCCAGAGTGGATCGACAGCACAGGCGCGAGGTGTTGGAAACCAAAAGTCCTCGCTTCCCAAGTGAAAGTGGATGTTGGCTCCTGGAAAATCCGTGTCCGTGTCTTCGAAAAATTGCGGAGGCCTCCCTTTCACGATAGCGAACAAAGTTGTTACACGCTGCTGGCCGTCCAGCAGGACGTCAACTGAAGATACTGGTGAGACACTTCCCTTTGTACGAAGACCAACTCGCTCCGGGCTTGTCTTCCAAATCAGGAGATTCCCGACAGGATAATCCTTGTATAGAGATTCGAAGAATCGCGCGATCCGAGGCTTCTTCCATTCGTAGCCGCGCTGGAACTTCGGAAGCTGAATGACTCCTGATTCGACCTGAGAAAGGACCACTGAGATTTCCATAGTATCCCCTTCATCCGTGCTTGATACCGGCAGGCATCAGGATACTCACCTTCCCGGGGATGTCAAATCCCCAATTGCCCGGCGCGGGAACTCTCTCGCCGGGTACGCCCTGAGCGCGTCTTCATCCAGGTCGATGCCGAGACCGGGGGTAGTCGGCATCGTAATGTGGCTGTCCACAACCTCGAATGGCGTCGTGGACGCGGTCCGACCCCATGGTTCGAAGTTGACGAAATACTCGGTGATGATGAAGTTGGGCATCGTCGCCGCTGCGTTGAGGGTTGCGGCGAGCGCCACGGTGGTCGAGTTGTAGTTGTGCGGCGCGACGGCGACGAAGTAGACCTCGGCCATCGCCGCGATCTCGGTTAGTTCCTTGATCCCGCCGACATTGGCGACGTCGGGATTGATGATCTCGGCGGCGCGCTGCTCGAACGCCTCGCGGAATTCGAACTTGGTATACAGTTCCTCGCCGGTGACAGTCGGGATGTTGATCTGCGCCGTCGCCGCGGCCAGCGCGGTCATGTTCTCCGCCCAGACCGGCTCCTCGAACCAGAACGGTTCGTACTCCTCCACCATCTGCGCCAGGCGCACCGCGTTGGACGGGCTGAGCCGTCTATGGATTTCGAGCAGTACGTCGATCTCGTCGCCGACGGCCTCGCGCACGGCGCGGACGCGGTCGGCCGCCTGTCGGAGTTCCCGCATCCCGATGTAGCTACGCCACTTGCCGGGGACAGGATCGAACTTGAGCGCCGTGAACCCGCGTTCGACCATCGCCCGCGCGCGCGCCTGCAGTTCCCCGAGATCGTCCATTTTGGCCCAGCCGTTGGCGTAGACCCGCAGGCGATCGAGCAGCGCGCCGCCGAGCAGTTGGTGCACCGGCAGTCCCGCACGCTTGCCGGCTAGATCCCACATCGCCTGCTCGACGCCGGAGATGGCGGAGTACAGGTCCATCGCCCCGCGTCGATTGCCGAAGTCGTTGTGAATCGCGTCGGTCCAGGGCTTGATACGCGCCGAGTCCCAACCCACGATGTAACGACGCAGCGCGTCGAGGTGAGCCGTGATCTGGATGTCGCGGTCGGACTGGGTGTAACACTCGCCCCAGCCGTGCAGACCTTCGGCGGTCTCCAGTCGGACGAAGCAGAGATTCTTGCCGGCGATGTAGCGGTCGGGCTGACCTGTGTCGGGCGGCGTCGGATGGATCAGGTAATAGCGCAGGTCGGTGATGGTGGAATCGGTCACGGATATACTCGCAATCGAACGCGATCGAAGCATGGCGACGCGTCGCCATGCTTCGATCGCCGCGTTTGGCGCTGGGAGCGAGGTTAGCGCGAGTAGCTGGGGTTTTCCGATTCCGGCTCGGCGACCATCGCGTCCGCCATTGAGCTGATCAGAGCGCCGAAGTCCTGGCCCGCTCTGGTATCGAGGATCTCGGACGGCAGGCTCCAGAACCAGTGGAGCAGCTCGCCGAGCGCATGTTCCGCCGAGATCATGACATCGTCATCGAGATCCGGCTGGCCGAACCAGCTGTATCGATCGGCTGCCAACGCGACGATCGAGCCGAGGTCGAGCAGCGGATCGTCGCCGAAGCCTGAGATATCGGAGACGACTTGCACTTGCTGTCGATTGGTTTCGTCGGACATGGGCGTAAGCCAACGGAGCTCAATTTCGCCGAGGTCGACGATGCGGTCGTTCCTGGCACGGTCGGTGAGTTCGACCTCGAAGAAGGCTGTAGTCGCCGCGCCCATGGGGATTTCGGCGAATTCCTTGCGGTCCTGCTCGAATGACGCATCCGATGTGATGCGGTTCTCGTAGCCGATCAGTCGCCAGTGGGCGACGGTGCGCTGATCCCAACGGATCTGAGCGCGGGCCTGGTCGGCGAACGGAATCGAGAGCGCCAGCCAGTTGTCGCGACTGAAGGTGGCGCGGGCCTGCGGCACGTCGGAGAGATAGCGATACCAGCCATTGCCGTATTGGGCGAGCTGTTCGAGGAGAACATCGTTGTAGTTGTGAATGCCGACGCCGATGGTAATCAGCCGCAGAGGATTGCTAGCGTCGCGGTCTTCCGCTGTGGCCAGAATTTGGAACGGATCGGTCGCGTCGACGTTGGCGACGCCATCGGACATCAGAATGATATAGTTGTACGCGTCCGGCCGCTCGCGTCGGATCTCATCGGCGAGTATAACTGCCTGGTTGAGTCCGGCCTGCACGTTGGTCGAGGCGAGCGGTTCCAGACGGTCGATCGAATTGACGAGCACGGTCGCATCGGCAGATCGATGGTCGACCACATCTACGACATCAGTGGAGAACTGAACGATAGCGAGCCGGTCCTGATCTCGGAGGCCGCTGCGGATGGTGTCGGCAGCGGCGCGGGCGATTTCGACGCGGTTACCTTCGCGCATTGAGCCGGAAGCGTCCAGGACCAGGGTGACGTTAAGCGGCGTCTCATCGACGAACTCGGGTGCCTGGGCGGCGACGCGAACCAGATGGAGGTCGGGGTGGATGGCGTGTTGCACGATATCCGTGGTGACGGCGAAGCTGTCGTTGGCAACAGGAAGTTCGTAGTGGTAGTTGAAGGCGTTGATCCACTCTTCCGCGCGGACGGAGGCGGGCTCGATCTGAAAGCCGGCTTCGACCCAGTTGAGGGCGAGGAAGTAAGAGGTGCGATCGACGTCGAGCGAGAACGTGGACGTGTGGTCGTTCTCAGTCTTGCGCCAGCCGGTGGTGGGGTAGTCGCGGAAAGCGGTGTCGGCTGGCTGTCCGGGCTGGATGACGCGGCGCTCATGCTCATTGCGGGGGGATGATTGGGGCTGGGAGGTCGATGCGCTCTCCCTCGCCTCCTGCTGATCGGCCGCCCGTTCAGACTCGACATACTCTGCCTGCTCTTGCGCCTGGTCGTGTTCGAGCTGCGCCTGTACCTGGTCGGACTGCGCGACCGCATCCTGTTGCCAGGCGGCTTGCGCTTGCTCGACCGCAGCTTGCTCTAGTTGCATCTCCGCTTGCGCCTGCTGCTCAACCGCTAAAGGCGACTGGGCCTGATCGGGATCGTCGGCGCAGGCGGCGAAGGCTGAGGCACCGAGGGCCGCGATCCCGATTGTCCACGCGGTGAATCGCTTCAGTCGTCGCTGGTGTGTCTGCTCGCTCATTGGATTTCTCCTCCGCCTGACCGGGTTTGCTTTGCCGCCGGCTGCGACCGAGCGCGGAGCGGCATACTGAGGATGACGAGCTAACACGCGAAATGGTTCCCGTGATCGAGCGCCGATTCGCGCCGAACCTGGCGACTGAGCGCGGAGGGTCGAGTCGGTTGGCCGTTTGGCCTATCATTTGGGCACTTCCGACGAATACTGGAAATGGAGTTCTGATGGCGAACGCACCAACTCGCGTGCACGTGGTGACGGGCGGGTTCCCACCCGGGTCGCACGGCGGACACGACATGGACTTCGCACGGCTTAGGTTGCTAGACATGCTGTATCGAGACGGCAACGCGCGGGCGACGACCGGCAACGACTTCACGGACATGTGGAAGTGGCTGCCGGTGACCGACGTGCTGATCACCTACACGGCCGGTCCCTACGCCGACGATCCGCAGAATGAGATTTTGCGCGACTGGATCGGCAACGGGGGACACTGGGTCGGGCTGCACGGCACGTCGGGCGGCAAGGCGGCGCGCCTGAGTGATGGCAAGCGCGCGATGGTCAAGATGGAACACCACGAGACGCTGGGCGGGTTTTTCATCAACCACCCGCCGATTAAGCGATTCACAGTCGACGTCAAGAACGTGAACTCGCCGATCATCGAGGGGCTGCCGGAGCAGTTCGACGTGATCGACGAGCCGTACATGATCGAGATCATCGACCGTCCGAATACCGACATTCTGCTGACCGCGCCGATTGGCCCCGACAACTGGCCGGACTTCGGTTTCGACTACGATGAGGACACGGCGATCGAGGCCGACGGAGTCACGCGGGTTTTCGGCTACACGCGCGACATCGGCGAGGGCGGAGTTTGCTACATCGCGCTGGGCCACTGTCACTCGCCGCTGACGAACTCCCAGCCGTTCGTCGAGGACAATGCCAAAGACGAGAACGGCGACGATCCCCGCACGTTACGGTTCACGTGGGAAACCGAAGAGTACGGCCGACTGCTGAAGAACAGCCTTAACTGGGCGCGCGACTGACGAGCGCTCGTCAGTCGCGTCGCTCCGCGACCACACTCCCGTCATTCTCGCGGCGAGTGCGGAAATAACGCTCCCACCCGCCGAGCGCCGGCGACCAGCCCCCCCCCCCGGAGCGATGCCGAAGGTTAAGGGTTGCGAGGGAATTGCGTTACTCGCCTGCCAGGGGCTCGGGCAAGACGTCGAGGATACCGCTGAAAATATCGGTCTCTTCCTCGACTTGTGCGGTCTCGATCTGGCTGACGGCCGGCGCGAGGCTGGGGTAGTCGTTGAACAGGGCGCTGAAAATCGACTCGGCGTGGGCGATAAACCCTAGCGAGCCGACGCCATCAATATAGGTCGGCCGGCAGTTGGGCAATTCGGAAGCAATTCGCATGCCCATCTGAATCGGATGCGACTCATCCAAGACGGCGTGCCAGAGCATGACCGGGAACTGGACGTCGCGCAGATCGAATCCCCAGGGTTCGAGGTGCAACCGCGCCTCGATGCCGGCCGCGGACGGACCCTGGCGGAAAGCCTCGCGCAGATCGCTGATCCGGTTCGACCTGGTCGGTTCGGAGCCGAGCACGGTGCCGTCGACGGGGGGCATGCGCTTGATCTGTTCCGCCACGACGCGCTCCGGGCGCTTCTGGACCGAGCGCCCGTAACCGCGCATCCAGAGCGAGGCGAGCCGGCGCGACTTGAGGAAGAGCGTGTAGATCAGGCGCCACTCATAAGACATGCCTTCGAGCACCTCGCTGGAGTCGATCGGTCCCAGGCCGGAGATCAGGGCGACACGCTTGAGACGTTCGGGCATCGTCAGCGCGCAGGCGAGGGTGTAGGGCAATCCCGCCGATATACTCGCGATCGAGAACGTCCGCAGTTCGAGATAGTCGGCGAGCTGGCGCAGATCGGTGGGCCAGTCGAGGATGACGCGATGCGGGAGCGGATCGGAGTAGCCATAGCCGGGGCGCTCAGGGGCGATCAGATGGACGCCTGCGCGCGCGGCACCGTGTTCCATGACCGCGGCGGCGACGCGCGATGAGGGAATACCGTGATGGAAGAACAACGGCTCGCCGTAGGGATCGCCGTATTCCGTCCAACTCAGAGTTCGGCCATCGGACAGCCGCATCGCGCGATGCGGCGGCTCCGGTTCATCGTCGGGCGCACGGTGGCGAGCGTCGGCGGTTGGCATATCCCTGACGATACTACGCACTGCCGACAGGCGCTGCTCAGCGACGAAACGTCACGCCAATGGGACTCGCACCCTCGCGACAGGTTCCCGATCCTGCGTGGCAGAGGTTGGAACGCTATCGGACTCGCAATGGCGCGGCGGCGTGGGGGAGATCGAGAAGACGCCTGACGCGACAGGTTCGATCTACGGCCGGTGAGCCGCTCCCAACCACGGGAACCTCCGAGCCTGAGGATATACCTGTAGTATCGCACGGATTCCCTACTGCTCCCACGAATCTCTCAAGAGATCTCCGCACCCGGGTCGGCTGGGCGGCACTTGCACGGTTCCTCGTTGCCCTGGATGACATCAGACGGTTTCCTCAACAGTTTCCGCTGCGCCGACAATCGCGCACGGGAGTACGGTCAATATCAGCGCGACGGGGGCAACCGCTTCGAACAGCGATCGGACGGTACCAGGCGACTCGAGGGCTGAGCGCCGAAGCGCCTGGCCGGTGCGGGTGCTTTGAGATCGCTACGTCGCGGTCCGGGAATCGGAGACAAGCAGCTCCGCTTCGACGTCGTCGGCCAGATTTTCGATCACGGGCATCTCGCCTAACGCGCCATCTTCGACCTGCATGCCGAAGGCATCGGCGAAATGGCGGTACGACTGATACTGGTCGCCGTACTTCATATGCCCGGCGGTGTGATGCGCCGCCGCCATCAGCAGCGTGTTGCGGGACTCGGACGAGGTACGGCGGTAATCCTCGAGCATGCAAAGCCCGATTTCCTGATTGTGCGGATCGTTGCCCTGTTTGGCAATGCCGTTGGCCAGCGTCTCGATCAAGGGGGTATCATCGTAGCCGAGGTTGAGGTAGTTCTCGACCCAGAAGACGGACTGTTCCATATCGAGGCTCAGCATTGCGTCATTCAACTCGCTCAGCGCTTTGTCCTGTGAGACCGTCCTGGGTTCACGCCCCTTGTCGTAACCGGCGAAGTAGGTGGCAGCACCGCGGGTCTTGTTGCCTTTGGAGTTCACCGCCCAGTGGGCGCACTGGTTGATGAAATTGGCGGCGACAAAGAGCAGCTTGGTGCGGTGCGGATGCTCGAAGCGCTCGTAGAACCACCCGAGCGTGTTGGTGTACTCGTATCCGTGCTGCGGCATTGAAAAGTTGGCGGGCAGGCCGCACTCGAGCACGACGCGCGCGGCTGCGATCTGGATGGCGTCGAGGATCGACTTGGGCGAGCGACCGGCCTTGAGCAAGTCGGTCAGCATCGCAATGTAGGACTCCTGCGGATCGTTGATGATCGAGCGAATGAGCCCTTCCGACTCTGGAGCGGAGAGCGGTATCTGGTTGCCGAACAGTTCCTGGTCGCGCATCGATGCCGAGGTTGCGGAGAGCGACGAGCTTGGAGGTGCTTCCTCCAGGTGGTACATCATGATTTGGCATGCCGACTCGTACAGCGAGTACCAGCGCGGCCCGACCGCGATGTCGGGGACGCCCGCGTAGAACACGTGATGGGCGTTGTCCCAGCCGATGGCGCGCCCGAGTTCGATCGTGCTGCGGGCGCGGAACGACTTGTGGCCGGTGGTATACGAGCGGTTCCAGTACATCCGATCCTGAACGTCGATCAGTCCGGCGAAGATCAACTGCGCCAGAATTTCCTCGCGGCGCTCCGGGAACTGCTCCCAGAGGCCGAGGAAGAGGGCGTACTCTTCACTCACGTGGCCATACTGCACAAGAGTCAACCAGGTGTTGAGTCCCTCTTCGAGTGAGCCGTCCCACCGCGTCGGCTCCTGATCATTCCAGTGGGCGGCCGGCGGCGCGGGACCGTCGGGATAGTTGGCGGGGTCATAGGTGCGGCGCGAGTAGTGTCCCGGCATCCTGCCTTTGAGCTGATTCCAGATGTCGAGACCGGTCGGCACGTACCATGCCGTTTGGCTGAGCGGCAGATGTCGCAACTCTTCCGAGACCATGTTCTGCAGGTGCAGCGTCGCCCGCGAGGAGAGCAGGCAGTGGTCGTTGTTGACGAAGCGCACAATGCCCTCGTCGATGCGCTGGTGGTACGGCACGTGAGTGTACGGCGCGTGCGCTCGGATGGTCTCGGAGAGAATCTCGGTGGTCGGCCGGCCGGCCTTGATCAGGTCGAATGCCTGCTGCAGCACCGAGCTATTGTCGCGACCAACGATCGTCTCGCGGTAGCGGTCATAAGCGGCGGCGGTCTTCCGATCCATATACGCGGGCGATGATCCGCTGTCGCCGTTGCCGGCTGTCTTGTGCAAGCTCATGGAGCGCTCCAGTGTGCTGTGGCATTGTTCGCGTTCGCAATTGCCGAAGCTGTCGTCCAGTATAGCGACGCGCCAAGCAGCCGTTGATCGCCTCTCTCCGGAGGGAGGGGGGGGGGGGGGCTGAACGCACCGGTGGGGCGACAGTCTGTCTCCGACCTGCGCAAGGGCAGGCGACGCCGAGCAGCGGAACGAGCTTCAACGCGAGATGGAGCTGCGGTTCACCGAGATCAACCCTCGACTGGGCGAGATCCAGGCGCAGACCAACCAGATCTTCGACAGGACTTTGATGGGCGGCTCGGGAAGGCGGAACAGTGCACCGACGAACGGCTTGCCAAATTTCGGAGAAGCGGATGATGGCAGGGTTCGAGGAATAGACAAACAGTTCCGCCTGCTCGCTGCTGCGGTCGGACTCGGTTTCGCTATGACGATTGGCTTCTCAGCGCGCTCGGGTCCTGGTCGCCTGAGATCACGCCCGCCCATCGCGCTCGCGGTGTCTTATATTGCTCCTGTAGAACAGTCGCGCGGGCGCGCAGCACGCAGCATGCGTCACGCCCACGCGGGAGATTCTGGAGAGGTGATCCATATGTCCGAAGATCAACGAGCGCTCGTTGCGCATCTGATGCGTCGTGCCGGCGCGGGCGCAACGCCCGCCGAGATCGACGAACTGGCCGAACGGCCCTACGCCGAGATCGTCGAAGATCTGATCAACCCGACGATGGCCGACGATGACGACGATCTGGTCTTCCGCTACTTCCCGGCGCTGGCCAACTCGGACACGCCTTGGCCGTGGAGCGGGCGCTGGATTTACTGGATGGTCAATTCCGAGTCGCCGCTGCGCGAGAAGATGGCGCTGTTCTGGCATCACGTCTTCGCGACGGCCTGGTTCAAGGCCGAACACGGGCCCTCGATGCCGGTGCACATCGAGATGTTCCGCAAGCACGGCCTGGACAACATGCGCGTGCTGCTGACCGAGCTGTCGCGCGACCCGCTGATGATCTACTGGCTCGACAACGTCGAGTCGGTTGTCGGGGCACCGAACGAGAACTACGGGCGCGAGCTGCTCGAGCTGTTCTCGATGGGCGTGGGAAACTATACCGAGGACGACATCAAAGCGGCCGCCTACAGCTTCACCGGCTGGACGTTCGAGCAGCCGATTCCGCTGTACCCGCATGGCGGATACCCGGCGCGCTTCGTCTACCGCGACGACCTGCACGATCACTCCGAGAAGGAGTTTCTGGGGCACAAGGGCGACTTCAACGGCGAGGACATCATCGACATCATCGTCCAGCAGCCCGCCACCGGTCGGTTCATTGGCCGGCATCTGTACAACTTCTTCGTCAAGGACGAGCCGGGCGTCTCGGCCTGGTCAGTGACGGAGCCGGGCGATCCCGAGGCCGTCGCCGAGCTGGCATCCGCTTTCGCCGAATCGAACGGCGATCTGCGCGCGGTGATGCGCGTGCTGCTCAACGCCGAGTGGTTCAAGATCGCTCGTTACGAGCGTGTCAAATGCCCAGCCGAATGGGTCGCTGGCGCGTATAAGCTATCGGGCAAGCTCGGCATTCCACAGCCCGAAATGTGGAATCTACACATGACGATGGGCGCGATGGGACAGAGCCTAATGGATCCGCCTTCGGTCGAAGGCTGGCATACGGGTAAGGAGTGGATCGACGGCGGCACGCTAATGGAGCGGATCAACTTCGCATCGAAGCTCGTCTCGGATCCATCCACGCCGGGCGTACAGGAGCTGGTCGGCCGGCTCCAAGAGCAGGGCGCGAGTAGCCCTGAGGCGCTGGTCGACGCGGCGCTCGACTACGCCGGCCCGCTGGTCGTCTCGGACAACACGCGCGCGGCGTTACTCGATGCGGCCTCGGAGGGCGGCGAGATTTCCTTCGAGGATGACGATGCGATCGAGGCGTCCGGCCAACGGGCCGCGCAGGCATTGCGTCTGGTAATCGCTTCTCCCGAGTACCAGTTCGCGTAGCGGATTTGCTTCGCATTTCGGCGCTAGAGTGAAAACTTGCCGACAGGAAGGACACATGTGGACATCGTCGTAATCATCTTTCTGCTTGTTTGGCTGGCGTTCGGCATAGTGGGCGCGATCATCCTGAGCAACAAGGGGCGGTCGGGCGTGGGCGGCTTTGCTCTCGGCATCGTTCTCGGGATCATCGGGTTGATCATCGCACTGGCGATGTCGCCCAGCCTTGAGCACAGAATCAAAGAGGAAGAAGCGATCGGCGCAATCCGTCTCAAGCGTGCGAACCGAGCGATCGAGGCGGATAAGCTTGAACGGCTTCGACAACGCAATCAAGATCTCGAGAGGGAGCTTGACGGGGAGGGGGGGGGGGGTATAGCTGACTCATTCCTCGACTTCCGTCGAGGTGACTTCCGAGCATTTGCGCTGAACGGGGACGCATGTGAGTGTCACGGTACCAATCGTGGTCTTTTCCACACTCGGGATCTTTTTCGTTCCGGGTTTGATCGTCTCTCCTTCCACAGGCGTCACGATCGGCCTCTTCGTCGCCTGGCTTTCATTAGGATGCATCGTCACGCTGATCTTCTGGTTCTGGCAAGGGCTGTTTCAGCAGGTCTTCCGGAATCGAGGTGCGGGCAACCAAGCTGAGAGCATCTCGACCGCTCAATCACTCGAGCTCGAGCGGCAACGCAACCTTCGACTGCAACGAGAGCTTGAGCAAGAGCGCTATCTTGACGAACTTCCGCCCAGACACCGACGGAGACGCGGGCTGAGCAGGCGGGAAGAACTTGAGCGCGAGCTGGAATTCGAGGAGGATCGGGAACTTCTGGAGGACATCAGAGAGCGCAGGCGATTGAGAGACGGCAGGAGCCGCGGACGGCGAGTACTCGAAGATCGTGTCAGACACAGGCTTGACGATTTCGATTGGGAAGGCTACCCCGACGAACCGCCGAGGAGGAGGCGGTAGCGAGACGATCCCGAACAGGGCTATCATCGCCAGAGATGCAGTGGTCCGCGGCCAGGCCCTTGTCTGAGCTGTCGGGGCGCAGCGCACGCCAATAGCTCGATACGGCCAGAAAGGAACAGGCGAATGAGCGGCAACGGACACAGCGAGCAGAAGGATCCCGTCCTCGTCATCGTCCAACTATCGGGCGGCAACGACTTCATGAACACCCTGGTGCCGTACAACGAGGGTCACTACTACGATGCGCGCCCACTCGTCGGCGTGCCTCAGGACGAGGTGATGCCGATTAACAACGAGCTGGGCTTCAATCCAGCCGCGGAGCGCATGAAGCGGATGTACGACAACGGCGACGTCGCCGTGATCCAGGGCATCGGCTATCCAAACTCGTCGCGCTCGCACTTCCGTGGCATGGACATCATGCACACCTGCGAGCCCGACCGAATCTCGACCGAAGGATGGGTCGCAAAGCTGATTCAGCGGCTGGACCCGAACTCGGAGAACCCGCTGACCGGGATCAACATCGGTCGCGGACTGCCTCGCGCGATGGCTGCGCCAGGCGTGACCGCGACGTCGGTCGGCGATCTGGACAACTACGGACTGATGCCCGATATCCAGGCCGAGGCGGACCGCAATCGCGATCTGACGATTTTCAAGCGGATGTACACGCCGGCGATCGGGGCGGGGATGGTCATGGACTACCTGCGACAGACCGGTACCGACTCGTTGGCGGGCGCCGACATGCTCGCGCCGGTTCCCGATATGTACGAATCGTCGGTCGAGTACGGCTCGAATCCGATCGCCAAGGCGCTGCGCGACGTGGCTCGGATTCACACAGCCGGACTGGGTGCGCGTGTGTTCTACACCAACCACATCGGCTACGACACGCACTCGCATCAGCCGCCGGTGCACCCCGGTCTGTTGCGCGACATGACCGGCGCACTGGACGATTTTCTGACCGACCTGCGCGAGCACGACGCGGCCGAGGAAGTGGCGATTCTCGTCTTCACCGAGTTCGGCCGACGGATGAAGGACAACGGCTCAGGTACCGATCACGGCTCCGGCGGCGGTGCCTTCATCATCGGCGAACACGTGCGCGGCGGCCTCTACGCCGAGTACCCGTCGATTGACCCCAAGTACTGGCTGAACGGCGAGGACCTGAAGCACACGATCGACTTCCGCGGGATTTACGGGACCATGATCGAGCAGTGGATGGGCGTTGAACCGGAGGAGATCGTGGTCGGCGAGTTCGAACAGGTGCAATCGTTCGAACGGACCATGCTGGCCAACTAAGGGCGTTCGGTCGCCTGCGCAGAGACGACCGAGGGCAATCGCCAGGAGGTATGAGATTGACATTCCCACATGCGATGCTACGTTGCGGCTACCCATATGAGCGTGTACTGGGCATGCGCCGCGTGACTACCTTCCCGGTCGACATTGCGATCGGCGACGACCGCATTTACGTGATCGGGCGAACCGAACTCGGCGTCGGCGGCAACATCCGCATGGTCTCGCTGAAGACGGACGACGAGCTCGGCGACGATCTAACGCACGGAGACATGGGCACGATGGCGGACAGCGGTCATCTGTGGCCTGTGGCGATCCTGCGCAGCGACGACGGAAATCTGCACGTCCTCGACGAAGGCAACCACAACGTGACGACGTACTCGCCTGCAGGTGAGAAACTTGGTCAGTGGGGCGAGCACGGTTCGAATCCCGGTCAGATCGATCGTCCGTCCGGGTTCGCCTTTGACGCCGATGGCAACGTCTGGATTGTCGACACGCAGAATCACCGCGTCCAGCAATTCTCGTCCGACGGCGAGTACATCGGCGGGTTCGGCGAGCGCGGCGGTGGTCAGGGTCAGTTCAACATGCCCTGGGGGATCGACATCGACGCCGAGGGCGACCTCTACATTTCCGACTGGCGCAATGATCGGGTGCAGAAGCTGACCACGTCGGGCGCGCACATCATGGACTTCGGCACGCGGCCGGGCTATGAACTGACGCGACCGTGCGGCATCGCGGTCGACGAGCACGGCGACCTGTACGTCGCCGAACGCAACAGGCATCGCGTGGCGGTGTACGACCATCGGGGCCGTTACGTCGAGTCGTTCTATGGTGCCGCGACGCTGAGCCGTATGGGTCGCGAGTACATTCGCGCCAATCAGAAGACGCTGCGTCTGCGCGAGATGGCCTCGCTGGAAGAGCAGAAGCTGCTGCGCTTTCCGCAGGGAGTCCGCTATCACGACGGACGACTCTACATCTGCGATTTCGGCAGCCACCGAGTGCAGATCTACAAGAAAGATGCCGAACCTCTGTCCGAAGCGCAGATCATGCCGGCACTCCGCGCGCCGACGCTATCGACAACCTGATGGCGCAATGACAGCGATTGACTTTCCTTTTCCTCTCCCTCTCCGCTGAGGTCTGAGGCTTCGCGCGGTAACGGAGCGGGAGTGATATGCCCATCATCTTCGGCTTTGCGACGCATCGCAGGCAACAGCTCGAGGCCGAGTTCCTGCGTATCGCGGGTTCGATGCGACCGCTCGGCGCTGAGCGCTTCTGGCTGGCGGGCGACCTGGCGCGTAATGCCGTCGGCCCCGATTCCGATCTGGAGTTGCTCATCGTGCACCAAACAGATCAACCGTTTCATCGACGATCCGATTTCTTCCAGACACACCTGCGGCCACAGGTGGGCACACGATTCATCGTCTACACCCCAACGGAGTTTGCGGAGCTACGCGACAGCGATCTACTGATCATCGACGCGACCGGCCTCAGCGAAGAAGTGATCGTATGAACGCGGCGAGCGAGCCGGCTGACGGGCGATCGCAGGCAGAACGCTGGTTGCTACAGGGAAGATACGACCTGGCTGCGGCGCGGCACGCCGTCGCGGGCGATTTTCACGCGCTGGCATGTTTTCTGTGTCAGCAAGCGGCTGAGAAGGCGGTCGGGGGCTACCTGTTCGCCCGCGGCGCCGACCACATCTGGGGACACGCGCTCGCCGATCTATGCGAGGACGCGATGCAGCTGGACGCTTCGTTCGATGTGATCAAGTCGGTCGCGATGCTGCTGGACAAGCACTATCTGCCCACACGCTACCCCAGCGGATTGCCGGGCGGCGTGCCGCACCTTGCCTACGATCAGGTGGATTCATCCAGGGCGATTGAGATCGCGCGCGACGTGTTGGAGTTCGTTGAGACCCGAATGCGTTCGCTGTCACAAGCGGATGCGTCGTGATCCAGTTCCGACATCTTCGCCTCAACGAATACCATTGCGCCCTGTTGGCGGACCTGCTGGAATTCCAAGACGACCCGGATCCGCAACCGGTCGTGGTCGACGATCGGATCGCCGAAGTGGGGCTGACATTTCATCCCAGCTTGCGCCGCAGCGGGTATCATCCCGGCGTGCTGACCCTGTTGGTCGAACACGGGCTGGTCAACATGACGCACGTTGGGCCGTCCACATTTCGCGTGTATGTGACCCCGATCGGCCGCGATTGCTACGACGACATGTGCGGTCTGACCTGACGCGAACGTCATCTGGCTGATCTGACTGATTCCGACCAATGCGATCATCGATGGACGAACCGACGCTGCCGCGACCGCTATCGCCGCAACGGTTAGGCGCGATACGCAAGCGGCTGCTGCTGTGGTACCGGAAATACGAGCAACCGTTCCCGTGGCGCAACGCGCAGGATCCATACGCCGCTCTGGTCGCCGCCGTCTGCGCGCAGCAGACTCAAATGTCGCGCGTGTTACAGATCTACGTGCGGTGGATGGCGGCGTTCCCCACGGTCAATGATCTCGCGAACGCCTCCGATGCCGATGCGCTCAGAGTCTGGGATCGCGCCGGCTATCCGCGCCGCGCTCTGTATCTGCATCGAACGGCTAAGATCGTGCGTCAACAGTACGGTGGCAAGTTGCCGCGCCAGCGATCAGCGCTGGAGGCGTTGCCGGGCGTTGGCCCATTCACCGCCGCGATGGTGCTGAACTTCGGGTATGGGATCGACGCCGCTGCCGTGGATACGAACATCATCAGGGTCTTGGGGCGTGTCGTGTTCGGCGACTTGCAGCCGGTCGCATCGACGCCGAAACGACAGGTCGAGTGGGCGGCGGAACGACTGCTACCAGATAAGCAAGCGCGAAGCTGGAATGCGGCGCTGATGGACTTTGGCGCAGCGGTCTGTGCGCCAACGCCGAGATGTTCACAGTGTCCGTTGACCACGCTATGCGCCGCGCATTATCGGTTCGCAACTGGAGAGCGGGCGCAGCGCGCTCGTAGGCAAAGCCCGTTTCGCGGGTCGCAGCGAGAGTTGCGCGGCCTCGCCGTGTCGCAACTGAGATCGGCTACGGGACCGATACCGAGAAGCGTAATGACGGACCACGTGGCGAAGACGGCCAGCGTAAGGTGGTCCCGGGTGTCGGCGGCGATTGGCTCATTGATCGACGACGGGTTGATCCATCAGGTTGGCGGGTCGCTACATTTGGGTTCCGACCAACAGATTCATGACGGTAGTTGACTTAACCGCCTACTTATTGCGTATACTCAATGCAGCGATTGTCAATCTGTCGGACGGTACGCAGACTAGGCATGCGCGAAGCCGACGGTAGCATAGAGAGGGTGCCATCATGGCGAACGAGTTCGAAAGTCGTCTGCGGACGGAACTTGCCGGGATCGATGTCGAAGTCGCGCGTCTGGAGAAGAAGCGCACGCTCATTCAGGAGCTGATCGCCAACGAAAGCGGCGGCGCGGTAGCGATCGCTGAAGCACCGCGAGCCACCCGTCGTCGGGCGGCGAAGCGCACGGAGTCGACGTCGGCCAAGCGGAAGCGCCGACCGCGAGGCATGATCACGAGCAAGGTTCGGGAGTTCCTGCGCAAGCAAACCGAGCCAGTCCACGCAACCGAAATCTTGGCGTTCCTCGAGAAGAACGATGCCGCGCCGCAGTCGGCCAAGCCGATGCCGACGTTACAGTC
This sequence comes from Dehalococcoidia bacterium, assembly GCA_965116225.1. Lineage (GTDB taxonomy): Bacteria > Chloroflexota > Dehalococcoidia > Bin125 > Bin125 > Bin125. The sequence goes on from OZ220495.1 coordinate 281,283, forward strand.
GACACTACAGCGGATGAAAGAAATAGGCGAGATCGAGAACAGGGGCCGCAATCGCTGGGCGCTGATCTCGGCCAGTGACGGACCGCCCGATCCCGGTCCAGTGCCCGATCCACCTCTTGCGCCCACTACCGCCGTGCCTACGACACCTCCGCCGCCCCCCGCGCCTGTCGTGCGCGCGGAAACTCCGCCGGTCGTGACCTCCACGACGACGTTCGGCAACCGACCGACGTTCCAGTAGTTCGATTGTCCGTAACATACGACCGAGCTTGCCCGCGATGTTATCGCGGGCAAGCTCACCTACGCCATCGCGCATTGAAGCGACGAGAGAAACAGGGTCACGATGTTGTTCGAGCTTCGTCAGTACACGATCAACGAAGGCCGGCGCACGGAATTCGTCAACCTGATGGAAGAGAAGATCATTCCGTTTCAGGTCGCCCAGGGCATGACGATTCTGGGTTCGTTCGTCTCGGAAGAGGACGAATCGACGTATGTCTGGATTCGCCGGTTCCGCTCCGAGGCGGAACGCGAGCGACTCTATGAGGCGGTTTACGGTTCCGACTACTGGAAGAACGAAATCGCGCCGAGCGTCGCCGATATGATGGATCGGGAACTGATCTCTGTGAAGCGACTCGAAGCGACGCCGCGCTCGCCGATCCAGTAGTGCGCGGTCCATCGGGAAGCGCGCAACGCTCTCGCGCGGACAACAGAGAGCGAAACCGGGCTGGTGACTGTGATCTCATCGATGCTGACCGGCGCGCTGTTCAGGTTCGACGGCGAGTGCTACGTACCGACGGAGCGTTCGCGCGGTCCGTGGTCGCCCGATGCGTTGCATGGCAGCCCGGTCGCTGCATTGATCACGCATTGTGTTGAGCTTCGCCTGCGCGAGTTGCACGAGGCAGTATCGGCCGCATCGATATCAACGTCTCGTTCCGACGTGAACGGTCGGCTGCGGATCGCGCGACAGACGATCGATCTGTTTCGTCCCGTTCCCTTTGGTCGGTTGGCGGTCGAAGTCGAGACGGTTCGCAGCGGTCGACGGGTCGCCGTGTTCCAGACGCGGGTGCGATGCGACGGCACGATGCTGACGCAGGCATCCACGCTTTGCTTACGAACATCGGCCGCCGAGCTCGGGTCTATCGGGGCGGACCATGCGCAGGAGCCGCCGTCGCCGTCACCAGAAGCGGCGCATCGCTCAAAAATTGATCGAGTGGGAAACCGCTGGGTGTCGTATCCGGGGACGCTAGAGATGCGCCATGTCGCGGCACCTGGCGGTAGCGAGCCACCGATCGTGTGGATTCGGACCGATGCGCCGGTACTGGATGAGGTACCGTTCTCTCCCGCGACGCAGGCTGCCAGCATCGCCGATTTCGTCTCGCCGTTCGCCAATATGCAACCTGGCCGTAGCGGCTATGTGAACGCAGACATCACATTACACCTGCACCGGGAGCCGCAAGGTGAGTGGCACTACCTGCGCATCGTCTCGCGCGGCGCGAGCGACGGTATCGCCTCGGCTCAGGCGGTGCTGGGAGATCGTCGCGGCGCCTACGGCGCCTGCTCCGCCGCCAGCCTGATCAACATACCGACCTGATCGACATGTCCGACCGACATACCAACACCAGCGAGCCGCTGATCCGATAGCGCGGTGGGGTCTCGATCGGTAATCTCTTCCTTATGGCCGGTCGCATTGTCGGCATGATCTCCGTGCTCACGCTTGCGGGTGTGATTGCCGCGGTTGCTGTGCTCGTGTTTCTGGCAATCGACGCCGAGGAAGATTCGGGCCGCCGATCGGCGCAGCTCTTCGCCGAATCGGTCGCGCGGTCGTTGTTGGGCACCGATCTCCCTAATTTGAGCGATTCCGACGTCGACGCGCTGATCCGACTCAATGCGCCCGACGCGACAGCGGTGCGCGACAACGCAACCGAGTTCACCAATATCTGGGTGTTCAATGCAGAAGCTCGACCGGTCGCCTCGTCGGCGAACGCGCCTCCGGCCGAACGCTCGGAAATTACCGCCGCGCGCGAGACCATTCGCTCGGAAGCCGGTACGCGGATTGAGTCGTTGCCAGCCGGCAATTTCGCGGGCACAGCCGTCGTGCGGGACGCCAGCGGCGCGATTAGCGGCGCGGTGCGGATCGAATTCAACAGCAACCGGATCGGAAACCACTTCGATATTTATCGCGCCGAATACGCGATCGGCGTGATCGCAATTTTGGCAGTGTTGACGCTGGGCAGCTGGTTTCTGGCCCGTCGACTGGCACGGCCGATAGGGCTGATGGTGCGCGCGGCGCGGGCTGTGGAGTTGGGTCGGCAGCCCGAGGCGTCGGTTGCGGCGTCGTTGCGCAACACCTCGCTGACCCGCGATGAGTATGGGGAACTAGCCGGCGTATTCCTGGACATGGCACGCGAAGTCGGCGCTCGAGAGATCCGGCTGAACGCCCTGGTCGAAGCGCGCACCGAGGAGCTCTCGGTCAAAAATCAGGCGCTCGAGGATGCGCAGCGCGAGATACGCAACGACCTCGAGATGGCGCACTCGGTGCAAGCGGCGCTGGTGCCGTCGGAGCTGCCCGACGATCCGCGCGCCGGGGTCGCCGCTTACATGACGCCCGCGCTCGACGTCGGGGGCGATTTCTATGACGCGTTCATGACCGAGGATGGGCGGCTGGCGTTCGCGATTGCCGATGTGTCCGGGAAGGGCGTCGCGTCGGCGTTGATGATGGCCGTCGGCCGAGCGGTCCTGCGCAGCGCCGCGAACCAGTTCAGCGATCCGAGCGAGGCGGTGACGTCGACCAACGATCAACTCTGTTCGATGAATCCGAAGGAGCTATTTATCACGGCTTTCTTCGGCGTGATCGATCTGGAGCTGGGGACGCTGACCTATGTCAACGCAGGGCATGATCCCCCGTATCTGACCAACCTGAACGGCGCACCGCAGATGATCCCGCTGACGGGCGGTATCGCGCTGGGCGTGTTGCCGGGGCTTTCATACACCGAGACAACGATTCCGCTGGACGCGGACGCGTCGTTATTCCTGTACACGGACGGCATCACCGAAGCGGAGAATGAGACCGGCCAGCAGTACGGACGGGAGCGGCTAGAAGAGCGACTGGCGCAGCTATCCGGCTCAACGCCGCAGGCGATGATGGACGACGTCCTGAACAAGCTGGCCAAATTTCGCGGCGAGGCGAAGCAGTTCGACGACATCACCTGTATGGCGTTGCAGTTCAACGGCGGCGCGGTGGCGCTCGATTCCTATATTCCCGGTCAAGGCGATACGCGACTTGCGTCGGGCTGGCGTCGGATGGTCGTTCAGCCATCGTTGGAGACATCGCTACCAAGGATGACGGCGTTCGTCGAGCGCTTTGCCGAGTCCGAGGGCTTCGACCCGAGCGAGGTCTATCGTCTAAACATGGCGCTCGACGAGCTGCTGACCAACACGATTGAACATGGCTTCCCGGATCGCCTGGATGAGGCCGAGATTACGGTGGCGGTCCGACTTGAGGGCGACATGATTGTCACTCGGTACGAGGACAATGGTCCCGAGTTCAACCCGCTGCAGGCCGTCGAGCAGGACACCGATCTAGAGTTGGAGGAGCGGCCGATCGGCGGACTGGGACTACAGTTGATCGCCGCCTCGTTCGATGCGGTAAGCTATGAGCGCGTGAGCGATCGCAATATCACCACGTTAGGCCAGCGGCGCGCTCCGACTGGCGGCGACCACGACTAGGACAATCCCGATCCAAGCTTGCGACGAAGGAGCTGCTCCATGGTTGACCTGTACCCCGAATACGACAACTCAGTCTTGGTGCTGAACCCACTAGGACGGATCGACGGCACGAACGCCAAGGCATTCGAGGAAGCGCTGCTCAACCGGATCGAGGCGGGCGACCACAACATCCTGATGAACTTCGAGGGGATCAACTACATCTCGTCGGCCGGGCTGAGGGTGCTGCTGATGGCCGCCAAACGCACCAGTCAGTCGAAGGGCAAGCTGGCGCTCTGCGCGGTGCAGGATCACATTCAGGAAGTGTTCAAATTCTCGGGATTCGCCGAGATCATTCCGATCCACGACGATCGTCCGGCGGCGATCAACACCTTCTAGACGTCTCAGGGCCTCGTAATCGCCCGTCGCCGTCTGTCTGCTAGAGGCCGAGCTCCGACTCGAGCTTGGCGATGGCGCGTGAGATGCGGTTTACTAGCTCATCCGCTTCTTCGAGGTTGGTGATCAGCGGCGGCGCGAAGGGGATCGCGGCCCCGCCGCGGGCGAGCACGCCTGCATCTCGTAGGTATTGTGTGACTCGCGCCTGAACGTTGTCGGCTTCGTCGAAATCCTCGCCTGTGGCAGGGTTCTTCTTCAACTCGACGACGTGCATCAGGCCGATACCGCGCGTGTGGTGAATTGTGCGGTGCTCCTCGCGCAGCTGGATCAGCCGCGAGCGGACATGTTCGCCTACCCACGCCGCATTCTCGACCAGACCCTCGCGCTCGATGATGTTGAGGTTGCCCAGCGCGACGGCGCAGGAGACTGGGTTGGCGCCCCAGGTGATGCCGCCGATTGCGCCGTCCTTACCCGCGTCCTCGAAGGTGCGGGCGATTTGGTCGTTGACCAGCGTGGCGGCGATCGGCGAGTAGCCAGACGAGATCTGTTTGGCAGTCGTCATGATGTCGGGCTCGACGTCGAAGTGGTCCATACCGAACCACTCGCCGGTGCGGCCGAAGCCGTTGATCACTTCGTCGGCGATCAGGACGATGTCGTGGCTGTCGCAGATCTCTCGCAGTGTGCGCCAATAGGCATTGTCGGGTACATAGCTGCCGTTGGCGGTCGAGATCGGCTCGGCGATGATCGCGGCGACCGTGCTCGGCCCGGCGGCTATAATCGTGTCCTCGATCGCGCGCGCGCAGAAGACGTCGCAGTCCGGGAACGTCTTCTCGTAGGGGCATCGGTCGCAGTTGACGTTGGGCACGTGGATGGAGCCGGGTACCAGCGGCTCATAAGGAGCGCGCATCGAGTAGGCGGCAGCGTTGACTGACAGTGCGCCCGCGGTCTGACCGTGATAGGAACCGATGCGCGAGATGACCTTGAACTTGGTCCCATTGCCGCGGATGTGGTGGTAGTGCTTGGCGATTTTGAGCGCGTTTTCGACCGCTTCGGAGCCGCCATTGACGAAGATCGCCTTGCGAATCGTCGACGGCGTCAAATCGAACAGCTTCGACGCCAACGCGACGGCGGGCTCGGAGGCATAGGCGAACGTGTTCTGATAAGCGAGCTTCGACATTTGCTCATGCGCGATATCGGCCAGCTCGGTGCGCCCGTGCCCAACTGCATTCAGCCAGAGCCCGGACATGGCATCGATGTACTCGCGGCCCTGGTTGTCGTGCAAGAAGATGCCCTCGCCCTTGCGGATTACGAGCAGGCCGTCATCGACGGCCAGATCGGCGTGCGACTGGGTGGGAATCCACAGGTATTCCAGCGACTGCTGGCGAAGGTCGGCATGCAGGGAGGTCGTCATTCGGGGTCCTGTCTGGCCTGTCTCGGCAACGTGCGTGCTAGGACAGGATAGACCGACACAACCGGCGATGACGACTAACGCTGGGCAGATGTAGGCGCGCCGCGGGCGCGGAGATCGAATGCCATCACAACCAGGTCGCGCAGGCGTCCGCTGCGGTCCATCACCCAGCCGGGCAGCGTGGCGATCACGTGGAATCCGAGCGACTCGAAGACCGCCTGCGCACTGTGTTGATCGTGCGTCATGCGTGCCGAGATACGCTCGAGGCCGATCGAGTCGGCGATGGCGAAGATCTCCTCCGCCAGAAAACGTCCCAGACCCTGACCGCGAATCTGAGAGTTGACCGTCACGCGGATTTCGCCGATGTGCTCGGTCCAGCCGGCCTCGTTATAGACTAGTGACGCTTCGCCGACGATGTTGCCGGCGTCGATCGCGAGCACGGTGGTCGTGCGATGTTCGGCGATGTTCTCCAGCCAACGGTCGATCACGGACTCGTCGGTGATGTCCCAGGGCAGGTAAAGTAGATCGTCGCGCGAGAGGGAGCGCGCAAAGGCGAGGAATCTCGCTTTGTCGTCCGGACCCATCAGGCGCATTTCGATCTCACGGCCGCCGCGCAACGTCGCTCGACTCGGGTATCGCCGTGCGATCAGGGCGGCCTGGCGGGCGGAGGCTTCAGTCGTCATGGCTCGTCTCCCAATCCCCGATTCCAACGCTGCAGGCACGCAGTGTTGGTTGCGTGATACTCCACGCTTGCGCGTGCGCGCAGAGTATCACCCCACTCGTTGCATACTTAGGACACCGCTAGGATGACCAAGCGACGCCGACGCAATTGTGTTCTTGTGTCGTTGAGGAAGAAGCGGCTCAACTCGCTGGCGGCCGCCAGCGAGTCGTCCTAGGCTGGAGTCGAGCGCCGCGGTCAGCGGCGGAATCGAGCTCCAGCATCACGTCGTCGCCGGGGTACATCGTGCCTTGCCGAACAACGCGAGCGTAGAGTCTCGACCGACCAGGATGTACAGCATGATTGATGCGGTTGAAGTCTCCATCGCGAAAGTAGTGGGCGACGATTCGGCACGGTGCGGCGTAGGAAGTGATCTCGACGATCACCTGTTCGCCCAGATGCACGCGCGAGCCGGGTACCAGCTTCTTCCAGTCGATCCCGCGAATGGTGACATTTTCGCCTGTCGCGCCGGGGCCAATCGGATGACCTTCGGCGCGGAGATTGTCGAGAATCTCGGCGGCGAACAGACAGACCGCGCGTTCGAGTCCGCCGTGGTGGCGGCGGTCGCGCTGACGATCGCGGGTCAGTCCGAATTCGTTGACGACCGCCTCGGGCGCAGCGCGCTTGGGTACACCGCCCAGCGAGACGTTGATCTGTTCGATTCGTCCCCTAGATCTGGCGTTGGTCGTGCTCATCTGATCACCCCGAGGTATTCCGCGTTGCGGTCAGTCTAGGCGCGTCGAGGCGTCAGGTACGCCAGTGCGAGATCATGCCGTCGACGTATAGCACACGCAGCGCGGTGAGCAGACCGGGTAGCAGCTGGGCACGTTGTCGTTCATCGACGCCGTCGAGCAGATCATCCAGCATCGCACGCACCGTGCGGCGACCATCGATCCTCGACGCAAGCGCCGCAATCAGCGTCGAGATCGGCGCGCCCTGGGGGCGGGATGGAGAGGAGATCACAGCACCCCACTCGAATTGTCCCTTGCCCAGCACCGGTTTGCGGGCGAGGGCGACATCGTGGGCGAGTAACGGCGCGGCGTCGAGCATCGGACTACGGTTGGGCCAGGCGGCATCGATCAGACGCGCCATTTCGGCGTCGCGACTCTGCCGTTCGGCTTCAACGGCGGCGACGCCCTCTACAAAATCGGCGGGCGCTTCGCCGCGCTCCAGGACGACGCGCTCGTAGCCCTGCGGCGGTTGCCCGGCGACCGCAGCGATGAACGCCTGGCGGGGCGAGACGTGGTCGCCGCGCTGGACAATCCGTCGCGCTTCCCAAAAGTAGGAATCGGAGGTGCGATTAGAGGCGTAGAAGAGCGCTGCCATTTCGCGAAACTGGTGATACTGCTGCATATAGAGCTGCGTGTATACCTCAGCCGCCGGCTCGTACATGTCCGGGTCGCGCAGCACGGAGGCGACGTAGGCGGAAGCGAGCAGCGCCGATGATAGCGCCAGATGTACGCCGGAGGAGAACAGCGGATCGATAAAGCAGGCCGCGTCGCCGACCAGGATGTAGCCATCGCCAACCAGTCGTTGCGAGGTGTAGGACCAGTCGCGAATCACGCGCGGTTCGTCGATTCGCTCGGACGGCGCCAACATCCGGCTGGTCTGTCGAGTCATGGCGAGTTGCGCGTCGTAGAAGGCTCCGATCGGCTGCTCGGCGAGCCGCGCGCCGCCCCAGGCGGCATCGACGACGAGGCCGATGGACATGACATCGTCGGGGAGCGGAATTGCCCAGGACCAGCCATGTTCGAACGCTTCGATGAAGATGTTGCCCGCGTCGGGCTGCGGCAGCCGCATTGCGCCACGGACGTAGCTGTAGACCGCGAGGTTGCGAAAGAAGTCGTCGTGGACGCGCGTCGCCAGTCGCCGCGCGATGAAGCCGGTCTGTCCGCTGGCGTCGACGATCCAGTCGGGCGTGAAATCATGTGCAATGCCATCGGGCGATTCCGCACGGAGCAAGGTCGGCTTACCGCCCACAAACGGGATATCGACGACCGTCCACCCTTCGCGGACATCAGCGCCGTTGCGTTTGGCGTTACGCAGCAGTATTTGGTCGAAGGTCGGTCGCCACACCTGGTAGGCATGCGGATAGGTCGCGTTGGTCTCCGAGAAACGCCATGACCAAGGCTCGGGATCGCGTCCCCAGATCATGGTGGCGCCGTACTTCGGCACGAAGCCGGCTGCCTTGATGTCTTCGATCACGCCAAGCGTTTCGAGAATCGGGATCGAGGCGGGCAGCAACGACTCGCCGACGTGCTCGCGGGGAAAGCACTCGCGTTCGAAGAGGGTGACGGCGAAGCCTTGTCGCGCCAACAGCGTCGCCGCCGTCGATCCGCCGGGGCCGCCTCCAATAACGACGATCTGATCGCTCATAGCGTGAGCTTATGAAACCTGGCGGCGACGGTGACGCCAACCGCGAAGCCACTTCCAATGGAAGTGGCTTCGCATTGCGGCAGTCTACTGGCTGCTCGCCGATAGCGAGACTAATCGCCTGAAAGGGCAGCACCGGTCTTGGTGTCGACTTCGAAAGCGCCCCTGATGTCGAGTTCCTTGCCCATCTCGCGGACGGCGGGGATGACCTCTTCGCCGAACAGGCGGAGGGAGCGCATCGCGTCGTCGTGGTTCATGGCACCGTCGCCGTCCCAGAAAAAGATGTTGCCCGGGCGCAGCTCCTCCAAGACGTGTCGGATCTTGGGGATCACGGTCTTGGGCGTACCGGTGATGATCGAGTACTTGTTGACCTGTTCCTCATAGGTACCGAAAGCGTCGGCGTCGCGCTTGGCTTCTTCGGCTTCCTTCTCGGCTAGTGCAGCCTGGCGCGCCTGCTGGCGACCACGCGCGGCGGCCTGCGCGAACGACTGCACGGTCGGCAGGAGCTGGGTGCGTGAGGTTAAGCCGGGCAGGTTTTGCAGGTTGCTGCGGACCGTACCCTGGTTGCCTTCGAGGAACGGGTTGGCGGGACCAGAAATGTACTTGCGACCAGCTTCTTCGGCGAGCTCTTCCGTTTCGTCGACGTGAACCTTGAATAGGTAGCCGTGGTGCTCGGGGCCGGCTTCGTAGCCGTTCTCCCACGCCACCTCGTCGTAGTACTTGAACGACTGTTTGGTCGGCTCGATCTCGGTGGCGAGCATGACGTACGGATAGCGATGTTCGGCGCACCATTTGACGGTGTTGCGCGACATCACGCCGGGGATCCAGATTTGCGGGTGCGGCTCCTGGTACGGGCGCGCCCACGGGTTGACGTAGCGGTACTGATAGTGCTCGCCCTCCCAGCGGAACGGGCCTGGGGTTGACCAGGCCTTGACGACGAAGTCATGTGCTTCCTGGAATCGTTCCCAGTTGAAAGGGGCCTGGGCGTTGTGGGCGACTGACTCGCGGCCGGTGCCGCGGACCCAGCCGGTGACCAGGCGGCCGCGAGAGATCATGTCGATCTCGGCCAGTTCCTCAGCCAACCAGAGCGGGTCTTCCCAGATCGGGAGGACGTTACCGAGGAGCACGATCTTGGCGTGCTTGGTAATGCGGGCGAGGATCGCCGCCTCGACGTTCATGACGCCGCCCATGCAGAAGGGCGTCGAATGATGCTCGTTGAGCATCAGACCGTCGAATCCCATCTCCTCGGCGTAGACCTTCTCATCGAGGTAGCGGTTGTACAGCTCCGCGCCGATGCGCGGGTCGTAGTCGCCGTTGGTCATCCCGAGGTCTTCGATCTCGCGGCCGGTCGCGCCGACCCAGCCGGATTCAAAGTCCTGGTAGGGACGTTCAGTGAAGTAGCCAACGAACATGCTCTCAGTTCCTGTTCCTTCAGCTCAGTCTGGCGGGGGGGGGGGGGCTGAGCCCATTGCGCACTTGTGGGGATGATACGCGATCTCGAATCGCCTAGAGTCCAGCGATGAACGAGTTGACCGTGTCGGCAGTGGCCTGAGGTCGTTCGAGCTCGACGAGGTGTCCCACGCCTTCGATCAGCTGCAGCGTGCTATTCGGCAGGCTCGCCTGATAGATCTCGGCGACGCCGATCGGCGTGACGCGGTCATGCTCGCCCCAGAGCAACAGAGTGGGCGTTTCAACTTCCTGCAACAGGTGCGGCAGCTGACGGTTGAACATCCAGGGTTTCCAGGTGAGCCGTGCGGTCATCTCGCGGGAGAAGTCCCAGAGTTCCTTGAGTTCGGGTGCGGCTTCGTCACCGAAGACCTCTGCGTAGGCGTCGTCGGAGGAAAAACCCAGCTTCACGTACTCCTCGAACTCGTAGAAGATCACGTCGGCGATTTCGCCCGCTTCAGGCTGGACGCCGGCGGCACCGATGAGGATCAGACTGTCGAGATCGTGCAGGTGCATCGAGGCGAGTTCGGCGGCGACCCAGCCGCCGAAGCCCATGCCCAGCATGTGGGAGTCGGTATCGATGCCCATCTTGTGGATCGCGCTGTGCAGCAGGATCGCGATGTCGCGCGGGTGCCGCGCCCAGACCGGGCGCTCGGACTGTCCGTAGCCCGGCATATCGATAGCAGTCACGGTGTAGTTCGCCGCGAGCAGGTCGTAGAACGGAATCCAGCCGGGCGAACCAGTGGAGTGATGCAGGACGACGATATTAGATCCGCTGCCGTCCTGCAGCGCATTCACCTTGAGTCCCGCGACTTCGACGGTGATCTGCGTATGCGTTTCGGTCTGTGTGCTCATGCACGTACTCCTGTGGGAAATGCGGGGACGTCAGCGGGACGTACTAATTAGGCTTAGGCTAAGCGATCGTCCAACGACAGGCAATCAATAGCGTAGTTAACAGCCTGGTCGATCATGTCCTCAGCAATTCGGTCGGCCGTAGCATTGCCGCATATGGTCGGTCTGTTGAGACTCCTGCGGCTCGCGGCGTTGTGCGAGCTTCGCGGCGGCTGGGCGCTGATGCTTGCGGCGTCGGCACTGTTGATCATCGCCACCTCGCTGGTGGCGCTGCCGCTCGTCTTCCGAGCCGCAGCTGCGGATTTGGCCTTGCGCGAGACGATCAGTCAATCCGCCCGCGCTGCTCACTTCGCCGACCAGTCGCGCGCGTTTCGTCCGGCGGACGGCCCTGATTTCGACGCGGTCGTCTTGCAATCGCAGGAGATCGAAGCGCGCCACCTGACGTGGCGGAGCGGGTTCGTTGGCGACTCGCGGCGGATCATGGCAACACCGCGCAGCTTCGCTCAATTCACGCGGCTGGATAACGGTCTCGACGAGTCGCTGCTGGCGTATCTGATGTCGTTCGAGCAGCTGCCGCGCCACGCCCGTCTCGTTCGCGGCGCGTGGGGGCAATCGGTCGATGAGATCGCAATTGGTACGGAGCTGGCGGAGAAGCTGGCCATCGACGTGGGTAGTGAGATCCGGTTCAACGATCAACAGCGCTTTCTGGTCGCCGGGGTGATCGAACCCGCGCTCGGTGACGTCTCGGAGGCGCTCGCCTTTCACTACACCGATGTCTGGTTTGATCTGCAAGTCAATATCACCACCGACGGTGTCGAGGAGCCGTATTTCGGCCTGTTCGCAAGTCCGCAGGCGCTGATCGAGTTCGGAGCCCCGATCACGCACCGGATCCGCACCGAGTTTCATCCGAACGCGCTCACCTCCGACGATGTCGACGCCGCCGTCGAATCGCTTAGCGCGTGGCAGCAGCAGCTGAGCCGACTAGATGGCGGATCGGCCTCGACATTGTTGCTGCCTACCCTGCAGCGCTTTGCGCGCGAGGCGCAGTTCTCGGCTGGGCAGTCCCTGCTAGCCGGGTTGCAGATCGCGGCTGTGGCGATGTTGGGCGTAGCGCTGGTCGGGCGGGTGATGGCGCAACGGACGCGCATAGATCGCGAGCGACTGGCTGCGCGCGGTGCGAAGCCGTGGCAACAGGCGGGCGCACAGGTGTTGCTGGGCGGCATTGCGGCGCTGCCGGCCGCCTGCCTCGGTGCGCCACTGGCGTCGTTCGCATTGAGCCACGCCGGGCGACTGGAAGCCGTCGCCCGCGTATCGGGTGGTGAGCCGTTTGACACGCGCCTGGTCTGGGAAGCCTGGGTGTTAGCCGTCGCGGGCGCGCTGATCGCTTGGACCGCCTTCGCCGCGCCCGCCTGGCTCGATTCACGCCAACGCGAGAATCCGCGCGTAACGGTTGGTCGACCGCGTCGGCGATCGCTGATTCAGCGGACCTGGCTGGATATCGCGCTGCTCACGCTCGCCACAATACTGTTCCTGCAGTTTGAGACCGAGGCATCGGGCGGCGCCTTCGCCGCGTTCGAGTCGGGCGGCATGAACCCTGTGCTCATGCTGAGTCCGGGACTCCTGCTGCTAGGAGCGACGCTGACGATTATGCGGATTGCGCCGGGCGCTTGGGCGATGGTCGCGCGAGCGCTCGCGCGCTTACCGATTCCAGCCTGGCTGTATCTCGGCGTGCTGAACGTCGCGCGCAATCCGACGGGGCCGATGCTGCTGACGTCCCTGACCACCTTCGTTACGGCGGTCGGCCTGATCTCGGCGACGTATGCCGCCACGATTCGCGACGTCGAGCGCGATCGCATTGCGTACGAAGTCGGCGCAGATCTACGCGGCGTGTCGATTGGCGGGAATCTGTCCAATTCGCCGGTGGGGCGAGTCACCGAACCGCTTGATCGTCGTGACGGCATTGCAGCCTTGGCGGCGTATCGAGGGATCGGCGCTATCGGCGGCGACCGCGAGGGCAGTCGCGTCGTAATGCTGGGTCTACAGACAAACCGGATGGGCGAGATGGCGATGCTGGATGACGGGCTGCTGGGCATATCCGCCGAGTCGCTGTTAAGCGCGATTGCGCGCGAGTCGGGTCGGGTGGGGCAGGCGCTACCCGACGGCGCGACGGCGCTCGCTATGCGGCTGCGCAGCGAGCCTGGCAACAGCAATCTCGAGATCGCCACGCGCGTCATCGATGCGCAGGGGCGCTTGCACATACGGCCGTTCCGCACCAACACGGTTTCGACGGTCGGCGAGGAGTGGAACACGCTGGAGGCGGAACTCACCGGCCTGGCGCAACCGCTCCGTCTCGCCGCGATTGCGCTGCGCCCGCAGGCGAGGGTGGTTCGAGCGCCAACGGGCACGCTGTTCATCGAGAGTCTGACGGCCCGCATCGACGGTCGCGCGGTGACCATCGACCGCTTCGACGAGCCCAGCCCCTGGATTCCGGCCAGCGGCGGGATCGGCGAGGACCGCATCGCGTTTGCCGCGGGCAATCTGGAGTACCACTGGTCGCAGCTGGACGCCAGCGACGAGCGAATCATCATGCGCAAGTCGCCGAACCTGCCCGTCAATGCGGCAATGGACCGGCGATCGATGGCGAATGCGGGTCTCAGCATCGGCGACGTTGCGCCCATCGCGCTCAACAACGCCAGTATCCCTGTGCGGATTATGGCGGCGGTTGATTACTTCCCGACGCTCAACCCAGCGCAGGGCGGGTTCCTGATTGCGGATTTGCTCGCTCTGCGCAGCGCCGCTCTGGCGGCCGCGGTACAGGCCGTGTTGCCGATTACCGAGGTCTGGGCGCAGACGGAGACGCCGGCCGCAAGGGCGATCGCGGTGGAGTTGCTGGACGACGTGTATCTGTCGAGCAGTGTGTTGAACGCCGAGGCGAGCATCGTCGCCGCGGGGTCCGATCCGTTGCGCTCGGGCGGCGCTGCAGCCTTGTTCGTGGTCGGGTTCATCGGGATACTGATCGTCGGGTCGGCGGCGCTGGTGTTCACGATGGCGGCTGCGGGCGCTGAGCGGGCGCGAGAGTTCGCCCTAATGCGCACAGTCGGCTCGGGCCGCGCCGGGCTGATCGCGCAGGCGGCGGTGGAAGTGGGGCTGGTGTTGATCGCCGGCATTGGGCTGGGTTTCGGGCTAGGACGAGCCGTCGCGGGCGCGCTGCTGGCGTTCCTCGATGTCACCGTCGAGGGTGTCGCCGCCGCGCCGCCGACGGCGCTGTCGGTCGATTGGATTCTGACTGGCGTCGGTGTCGGGGCAGTAGTCACCTGCGCGTTCCTAGGTACGTTCGCGATCGCCAGCTGGGCGAGTAGCAGGGATGCGGCGGCGCTGCTACGAGAGGGCGCCGACTGATGACGCAACAGCGCGCGACCCAAGCGCACCTGACCAGACGGGCCGAGGCGGCTCGCGAGCTGTCCCTGCTCGCGCTGCGCAGAATCAGATCGGCACCGCGCCTCTCGGTGGTATTGCTGGTCGGCGCACTGCTCGCGATCGGACTCGCCAGTAGCGCACCGATCTTCATCGAGGCGGTGCGCGACCTTGGTCTGCGGCAGACGCTCGCCGACGCAGATCCGGCGACGCTCGATCTGCGCTTCATCCGCTCCAATGTGTCAGCCAACCGCGAGTCGGTCGAGTCCGTTGAATCCGCGATTCGCGCGGAGGTTGATGCGGCCGCCAGCGCAATCAGCGTCGGACGCATGAGCGCGCTACGAACCGGCGGGTTCATCCTCAGGAGCGATGATCAGCCGTTCGATTCGCCTAACCCACTGCATGCCACATTCCTAGCGCAGAACGATCTCGCAGAAGCGTCGCAGCTGGTGGACGGACGTCTGGCATCGAGCGTCAACGGAGTGATCGAGGTCGCTGTCGAAGCGCAACAGGCGCGACAGCTCGGGCTCAGCATCGGCGACGAGCGCCTAGCGCAACCGTTCTGGCTTGGACTGCCGCATGAGACTCGAGTGCGGATTGTCGGCCTGATCGAGCCGCCCGAAGACGAGCGACGCTGGTCGACGCTCGATTCAGCCTACCTGCCCATCGCCGCGCGGGATTCCGAACTACGCTTCTGGACGGTCAGAGATGCGATCCTGGGCATCCTGTCCCAGCAGTCGCCGACGCTCCGCCTAACCCTGCTGCAGCGCTATCGGACTGATCTGAGCGCCGCGGACGCGGCGCAGGCATCCGCCACAGCTGAGGCGCTCGAACAGATGACGCGCCGCATTGCGCAGTCGGTCGAGGGGGCGCGACAGGAGACCGGGTTGGTCGACACGCTGGTTAATTTTCGGCAGCGGTTTCAGTTCGCGCAATCGACGTTATTGATGATCGTGCTCCAGCTGGTCGGCGCGGTGCTGGTGTACGTGGTGGTGGCATCGGCGATGTTGGCCGAGCAACGCACTGAGGACACCGCCTGGCTGCGCTCGCGCGGGGCGCGGCAGCGCGATGTGGCGCTGCTGCATGTCGTCGAGGCGGCGATCCTGATCGCGCCCGCGATCGTGCTGGGGCCGCTGATTGGGATGGGGTTGATCAGCCTGCTGGGATTCGCGCCGCCGTTCGACGACGCGCTCAGGGAGGTCGGGACCGGCCCGTTCCTGCCCGCTCCCCTACCAATTGCATCCTGGTACCTGGCATTAGGGTCGGGCGGGTTGGCGCTGATTGCCCAGGCAGTCCCGACCTATCGGGCGACGCGCCAGACGATGGTCACCACCCGACGCGAACGCGGCCGTCCGCCGACGTCGTGGACTCAGCGCGCGCTGATCGATGCCGCGATCGTCGCGTTGGGAGCGCTGTTGATCTTCGAGCTGCAGTGGGCCGGCGAACCGATCGACTCGCCGCTGGTCGGCGAGACTCGGTTGGACTGGCTCGCTGTCGCGACGCCCACAGTGCTGCTGTTCGTCGTTGGCATGGTGGTGTTACGTCTGTTTCCAGCGGCGATGCGGGTTTTGGCGCGCGCAGCCGCGCCCATGCGTTGGCTGACCCTGCTGCTGGGCACCTGGTATCTGGCGCGCGCGCCGACGCACTACGCGCGGACCGTGCTCCTGCTCGCCATTGCAGGAGCGTTGGCCGTGTTTGCGGCGTCGTTCCGCTCGACGCTCGACACCTCCTATGACGATCGTGCATTGCACGCGGTCGGCGCGTCCGTGCGCGTCCGCGAACCGCTGTCGCAATCGCTGCCGATCACAGCGATTACCGAGCAGACCGGACAACCGGTCGCTCGGGTTCAGCGCGTCGCTGGCGCGTTCGATGGCGACGAGGATTCGGGCCGGATCGAGATCGTCGCCCTGGATGCCGCGCAGATCGCGGCGCACATGCGCAGCGCGGATGTCGGATGGTCGATTCCGCCACAGACGTTGGCGAGCATCGATCGTGGATCAGGTCAGTCAGCGCTGATCGAGCGGCCGATTCTCAACCTGGGCGGGCGGATCAGCCTGCGGCTGACGCCAATCAACGTGATTGAGGATATCGGCGTCGGGATCAAGGTGGTGGACGCGATCGGTCGCTACTGGTGGTACAAGCTGGGCGGAATCGAAGCGACGCAGGAAAGGATGCAGGACAGGACGGTCGAGCTAAACGCCGTGATCAGCGAGGCGCCGACGCTCTACATTCCGCTCGAAGGCGCTCGTCCGGTACAGACACGCAGCGCCTGGCGGCCCGGTGTCAAAGAACGTCCCGCAGGGCCGGTGAGACTGGCGTCAGTCGATATCGAGCGCGCACGCGCGCCTGGCGCGGTGCTTCTCAACAGACTGGAATACCGCTATCGAGGAGAGACGAGCGTACTCGCCGACTTCAGTAGCGAGAGTTGGGAGGCAATGCCCCTGTCGGCTGAGGCAGAGCCTGTCGACCAACTCGAGATGACAGAGGATGGCGTTCGGTTCCAGTGGGATGCGACCCCGACGTCGTTACGCGGGATTCGCTATCGCGCCGACAGATCGACGCTGCCGATCCTGCTCTCAACTGCAGCGATGGAACAGGGACGACTGCAGATCGGCGAACGGGTGCGACTGCGAGTCGGTCCGACGCCGATGACGTTTCGCGTCGTCGGGCAGTTCGACGCGTTCCCGACATACGACCCGCAGATCGATGCTCCAATCGTGATCGTCGACCGATCCGCGATGATCGAACGCATCTACGGCAGTGCTTCGGCCGGGGTTTCGTTGGCCGTCGAGGATGAGCTATGGATCGCCGCGCCGCTCTCGCGGTGGCGATCCTTGCTCTTCGAGTCGTCCACGACAGGCAGCGCAGAGACTGGGGAGGACAACGCGGCGTTCGAGGCGCTGCTCACGCTGGAGCAGGTGCGCGAGGATCTGGCGGCCGATCCGCTGATTGTCGCCGCATGGAACGGCGTCTTCATCGGAGCGCTAGCAGCGGTCACGATCGCGTCGGCGTTTGGGCTTGTCGTGCTGACCTCAGTCACAGCCCAGGCAAGGCGGGTGGAATTCGCCGTCTGCCGGAGCGTGGGTATGAGCATGCGGCAGATTCTGGCGATGATCGCGCTCGAGCAACTGATCGTGATCGCGATTGGACTGGGCGCTGGATTGATCGTCGGTACACAGGCTGGGGCGGTACTGCTCGATTTCTTTGCGATCACGCCCGATGGCCGCAATGTCGTGCCGCCACTGCAGCTCATCGTCGACTGGCGGAGCGTCGGGATGCTCTTCGGCGGGATCACCGGACTGTTTGCGCTCAATCTGGGCGCGTTCCTCTGGTTTCTGCGGCGCCTCGAGCTGCATGGCGCGTTGCGCCTAGCCGCCTGACGCGATCGAGATTACTTAGCCGAGTCGGAACGGCGGGTAGCGATCGGTGATCAGCAGGAAGGCATAAGCCTCGACGCGAAGCACCCAGCGCTCGACGTTGAGCACGTAGGTGAACAGCGGTTGCGGGTAGCGGCCGGTGAAGATGATCGCGAGCCAGGCGATCAATAGGGCGACCATCTGCACGACGCCCAACACGATCACCACCGCGAGATGTGGCAGCGCGAGCAACCACTTGATCAACGGAAGCCAGCGATTCAGCTGTTCGGCGTCCGGATAATCCAGATCGAGCTTGACTGACTGTTCCTCGTCCGTCGATGGATACTGATCGGTCATCAGCAGTAGGTAGGCGTTGACGCGGTTCAACAGTCGCGTCATTTCCAGATTGAAGTCGAACCACCAGCGCGGGTACTTGCGGCGAATCACCAGCATCAGTAGAGCCGGTACGACAAGAGTTTGCGGCATGAAGTAGAGCAGGAACAAGATCGGGATCGCATACAGCGGGCGCAGCAACGTGGAAACTCGGCCCAGCGATTGCGGATAGTCGATATCGAGACGGGCCGGATAGTCAGCGGCGGGACGTTGCATAGGTCCGCTCCCCTTTCTGGAGATTGAGACTAGCGACTGCGTGATCGTCGTCACCATACAGGATCATGCCGAATTCGACGCGCTCGCGCCGACAGGTCAGGGGATGATTCCCAGTGTTCGCTGGACTTGCCGCACGTGGAAGAGCTGATGGTCGGCGGCGGTCAGGGCGAGGGTTCGTAGGGACATGTCGAGCACGTCGCCGTCGAGTTCGATGTTGGCCGGTTCGCGGAGCTGCGCAGTCGACAGGTCGGTGAGCAGACGCTCGGTGTCCTCGCGCACGCTGGTCAATGCCCAGCGCAACTCGGGCAGCGACGCCTCGGACTCGGTATCTGGCAGGGCAACGCCACCGACACGTGGAATCGTGAGCCGCGGCGCAACCTCGCGGCGTAGCAACAGGAGCTGTGGATGCAACCAGCGCTCGGAATGGACCAGGTGCAAGAGTATCTCGCGCACCGACCACTCTGACGGATTGAACCGCGCGTCGAGGCGATCATCGGCGCAGTGATCGAGCAAGGTTCTGAGTTCGTCGAAGGTCTCCACCAGCGCCGCTTCGACGTTTACAAAGTCTGAGATGATCTTTACCTCGACGTGTTCCCAACCCGAACGATATCGCGCACAGTGTCGAGCAGCGGTGGTAAGACATCTCGCTTGACAGGCTCGCCAACCGATGAGCGAATAGAGGGTAAGCGCTTCTATGGCCCGAGTCCGAACGATCCCCACCCGCGCCGAGCAACTTGCGCTGGAATCGACCATCGACGCCGAGGTTCGCACCCAGCTCGCGCGCGGCGCGGCCCAGTGGGACGCCAAGGCGTTCTTCGACGCGCACGAGACGTGGGAAGAGATTTGGCAGGTCGAGCGACGGGAGATTCGCAGTTTCTATCAAGGCTTGATTCTGCTCGCCGCCGGTCTGCATCACTGGAACGGCTCCCACCGACCGCGTGGCGTGCGAATCAAACTGGCAAGCGGTATCGAACGCCTGTCGCCGTTCGCGCCGACGTATTTGGGTGTGGATGTGTCGATGATGATCGCCGATGCGGCAGCGCTGCTACGCCAGGCACCCAATGATCCGGCCGTGCTGGCGGCCACGACGCCGGATCGCTTTCCGCCGTTCCGTTGGGCTGTGACGGACGGCGGGAAGCTCCCTCCGTTGCGCGTGCGGCGACTGCGAGCGGCGGCGCAGTTGCCCACGCGTGCATCTCCGCTCGCGTCCGGTCTCGACCTGTACGCGGAGCTGTCCGAACACGGCGGCGCGATCACGCTGGGGCAGATGCCGCGGGCCGTGCCAACTGGTATCGCCTGCGCCCCGCCGACGGGATTCGAGCTACAGATTCGCCCGCGATCCGGACTCACGCTGCGCGGCGTCGAGATCGGCTGGGGCACGGTGGACGCCGACTATCGCGGCGAGTTACTCGTCGCCATGTCCCTGCGCGGCCCGTCGGGTCGCGGCTACCACATTGAACAGGGTGATCGGATCGCACAGCTCGTGGTCGCGCCGGTCGCGCTGACGGAGGTATCTGAGGTCGACGAACTCGACGAGACTGAGCGCGGCGCGGGCGGCTTCGGCTCGACGGGGCGATGATCGATGACCGTCGCCACCATCGCGTCAATCGCCGTTGGCGGCGCGGCGGGATCGGTGTTGCGATACGTCCTGAACCGTTGGATGGGTCAGCCTGACGGTCTGCCGCTTGGGATTCTGGTCGTCAACCTCAGCGGCACGCTCGCGCTAGGACTGGTGGCGACGCTGTTCCTGGAACGGTTAGGTGTGCCGGACAATCTTCGGCTGGCGATCACGGTCGGTCTACTGGGCGGGTTCACAACATTCTCGACTGTCTGGCTCGACACGTTGCACCTGCTTGATGGCGATCGCTGGGGTTGGGCGCTCGTCAACCTAGTTGTCTCGGCTGCTGGTGGGCTCGCCGCCGCCTGGCTGGGACAACAGCTTGCCCGTCTGTAGTCCCCAACCTCATGTGGGCGCCGAACAAAGCCGCAGGATGGAGCAGCGGAGCGGCGCTCTGCGCCGAACATGTATAGAGTGACATCAGGCGACGGGGCAATTGAATCGCCGATGTGTTTTCCACGATCTCGCTTGCATGCCCGACGCCGTGTCGCCGCGTCCGCACTCGTTCCCGTCTCGCTCGGCATCGCCGCGTTGCTGTTCAGCGGATGCGGTCTGTTCGGCGGAGACGATGAAACTCCGACCGTCGTCGAGCCGCCTGAGCCTAGGGCCCAGGTCGAGCAGTCCGATCCGCCGGTCGTCGCCGCCGACACGCGGGAGCAGGAAGAGCCGACCGAACCGGTCCGCGTGACGACCTCGCCGGATGACGATCAGAGCGGACAAGGGGCGCAACAGTCCCACGGGCCAGACCAGACCGTCGCTCGCGACGGCTCTGTCTACGTCGTGCAGGAAGATGACACGCTCGCGGTGATCGCCGACCGACTCGGCGTGCGGATGGACGATCTAATCACGCTCAACGGGATCCAGAATCCGGACCAGATCCGAGTCGGCCAGGAGTTGCGAGTTCCCGTCGCCGAACCGACCGACCGCGCCGCGGGTGAGCGGCAGGACACGGAAGCAGACGTTCCGGGCGAACAGGAACCATCACAGCAGGCGGGCGCACAGGGCGAGATCGAGCCGCCGACGGTTGAGTTGTCGACGGTCGCCGTGCCCGCGGCCGAGCCGACTCAGGTCTCGTACACGCAATTCCCGCAGCCGGGTCCCGACCAGACGACCGATACGATTCCAAACGCGCCCGCCAATTTTCTCCAGTACGGCGCAGCCGCGTTGCCGTGGCTGCATGGCCTCGACGAGATCGAGCCGATCATCGAACTGTTCAAGGCTTGGCCGATGCCCACGCTGGCGGTTGGCAATGATCGGGTCGTGCTAGTGGACACGGTTGGGGCCGGGCGTTTCTCAATCGCCATCATCTACACCAACCCCAATTCGTTCGGCGACGCCGTGCCGTTCTCCAACCTCGTCGTCTACGATCCGGTTCCCGATAATCCATCGCGCTACCGGATCGCGTATGACCACGCGCAGGCCTACGCCCGCGAGGTGCAGGGCATCCAGCAGCTCGCGGACTGGGATTTGACCGGCGACGACATTCGCGATCTGACCTTCCGTGAGATTACATGCGACAACACCGGCTGCGTGAGCAGCTTCTACATCCTCAACACAGCGAGCGACGGATATCGGACCATCACCGGCCCAGCCGCGCAGGTCGCGCAGGTGTCGTCGATTGAGATTGAGGATCGCACCGGGGATGGTGTGCTCGACCTGGTCGTCGTCGGCCTGGCCATCGACGAAACCGCGCCGATGCAGTACACGTTCGTATTCGCCGCGCGCGGTGGCGAGCTGGTTGAAGCGCTGCGCGTCGCCGCCAATCGCGATTCGGCAGATTCAACGCAGGAGGAGACCGACAGCCTCTCAGAGTAGCAGAATAGACGCTCCGATCATCGGGTAGGGATCAGCGCCAAGCGCGACACTCGGCGCGACGGGCTCGACGACGTTGCCCGCTGTGGGCGTCGATCATAGTCTCAATCGCGTAGAGTGCTCGCGGGGCTGCGCGACGGGTTATGTGATCGATGT
The DNA here is from genome assembly GCA_965116225.1 of Dehalococcoidia bacterium. Taxonomy (GTDB): domain Bacteria; phylum Chloroflexota; class Dehalococcoidia; order Bin125; family Bin125; genus Bin125. The sequence continues at coordinate 303,140 of OZ220495.1, forward strand.
CCCTGGTCCTTCGTCCTTCGAGACGCTTCGGGACGCGCACGGCGGGTCTGTTTTGGCGATTCCCGCTTGTTGGCCGTGTTCGTATTCCGCGCAATCTGGTCCCGTTGTTGCTGGCGGTCACGGTCGGTCTCGCAGCTGGATTCGCCGCCGTCGCGTTGACGGCGTTGGTCGACGGACTAGTCGCGGTCTTCGACGAACTCAAAGCGTTGCTGGACGATCTGGCCGGCGGTTGGACGCTGATGCTGGTACCCGCCATCGCCGCGCTGCCGGTGGCCTTCATCGTCTCACGGGTCGCCACGGAGTCCCAGGGCGCAGGCGTGCCCTACGTGATGGTCGCCGTCGAGCGCGCAGGCGGATTCGTGCGACCGATCATCGCGCCCGCCAAGCTGCTAGCTACGGGGTTTACGCTCGGTGGCGGCGGTGCGGCCGGTCGAGAGGGGCCGATCGTCCTGATTGCCGCCTCGTTAGCGTCGTCGATTGGGCGTCTCACGCGCCAGCCGTCCGACATGCTGGTTCTGTTGGTCGCGGCGGCGGCAGCGGGCGGGATCGCCGCGACATTCAATACGCCGATCGCGGGTACCTTCTTCGCCCTCGAAGTGGTGCTGCGACGATTCAACGTTCGCAACTTCACCATCGTGGTGGTCTCCGCGGTGGTGGCGAACATCATCGCGATTGTGTTCTATGGCAGCGCGCGGGATCTGAACCTGCCCGAACTGGATCTGGGCAGTAACTGGGAGCTGTTCCTGCACGCCATCGTGGGCGTGTCGGCGGCCATCGCCGGGATCCTGTTCGTGCGCACTCGCTTTTTCACCGAGGATGTGTTCGAGTTCCTGGGCATCTCGATGGCGGCCCGGCCGGTGTTGGGGTTGTTTGCAGTCGGCGTGCTGGCCCTGATCGAGGCGGACATTCTGGGTCCTGGGCTGGACCAAGTTCGCACGTTCGCCGAGGGCGAGACCGCGATTTCGACGCTCGCCATCCTGATGGTGCTCAAGCTGATCGCGGCATCGCTGACGATTGGCTCAGGGGCATCGGGCGGGGCGTTCGCGCCGTTGCTGTTTGTCGGCGCGACGCTTGGGGCGTTGATGGGGACAGGCTTTGAATCGGCACTGCCCGGCATCGTCGGTCCAACCGGCACATATGTCGTCGTCGGCATGGCGGCCGTGTTCGCCGCAGCCGCCCGTGCGCCGATGACCTCGCTGTTCATCGTCTTCGAACTTAGCGGGTACTCGCTCGTGCTGCCGCTGATGACCGCAGTCGCCCTGGCGACTGCTCTGGCGCAGCTGCTCACGCGTGACACGATTTACAACGTTCGCCTGCGGCGCGCGGGGCTCGATGTGCGCGAGGAGCCCGCACCCTCGCCGTTGGATGATCTGTCCGTCGAGACAACGATGCGCACCGACACGCCGATCGTCTCCCGCCTGGCTACGATCCAGGATTTGGCGGCGGCGATGAGTCAGTCGCGCGGCAACGTCGTCGCCGTCGCCGACAATCAGAATCGGTTTATCGGGCTGGTCAGTGCGACCGATGTCACGTCTGCGGTGGAACGCCAAGAACTCGACCGCCGCGCCTACGATCTGGCGGTTGTGGCGCCAATTTTCGTGCATCCCGACGACAACCTGCGTTACGCGCTCTCGCTGCTCGTCGAACACGATGTCCGACAGCTACCGGTGGTGGCGCGGGAGGATACGGCGCGGTTGGTGGGGATGTTGACACAGCGCGATGTACTGCGCGAGGTTGCGCAGCCGAGCGATCGGACCCCGAACCAGCGAAGCGTGCCGACGCCGGTCCGTCGTCTGGTCGGCGCGGTGGAGATCGAGTGTCGCGTCGAGACGGGATCGCGCGCCGAACGCTCGGCGGTTTCGCAGCTTGCGTTGCCGGAATCTTCGGTCATTACCGCCATCCACCGTCGCGGGGAAGTCGTGATCCCGCGCGGCAATGTACAGCTCGAAGCGAACGACCTGGCCGTGCTGCTGACCGTCCCGGCGGAGGAAGGCGTCGTGCGCGCGCTGTTCATCAGTCGCTCCGGCCAGTCGCGCACCAATTGGTGGTTCCTGCCGCACCCGCCGCATGCGCCGTCGGCGTCGAGTGATGCCTGACCATGTCCCATGCGCACGGACTGGCGCGCGCTCGTACACTCATACGCATGGCGAGGGTGTTCACGCTGTCCCAGGCTCGTCGTTCGCTGCCGATGATCGCAGCGGTCGTCGCCGTGATGCAGAAACGTCGCAGGCGGATCGACGAGCTGACGGCCATCGCTCACTCGCTGAGCCGCACGTCGGGCACCGACGGCGGCGCAACCGCGCTTGACGACTCGAACATCCAGGCCGAGATCAGCAAGCTGCAGCATCAACTGGGGATGCTGCTCGAGCATGTTCAAGGGCACGGCGTCGAGGTAAAGGACGTTCGCCGCGGTCTGGTCGACTGGCGCGCCGAGCGCGATGGACGCGAGGTGTACCTCTGTTGGCAACCCGGCGAACGCACGGTGAGCTGGTGGCACGAGCTGTCCGACGGATTCGCCGGACGCCAGCCGATCATCGTCTCCGAGTGGGTTTGAGTCGAACATCGTGCCGCACCATCGCTCGCTTGCCCCGCCTGAGCGGCGCGGCGGCGCGCCCGCCATCCACATCGAGCTGCAACAGCACTACGACGCGCTCTACGACCTGCTTCTCAACGGTCGCCGACCGCGCGACACGCGACCAGTGCTCGACGTAGGAACCGGCGACGGATTGGCGTTGGCGGCGATCGCACAGGGGTCTCCGCTCAACGGGATCGGCGTCGACTCGTCCAAACTCTGGCAATGGCTGGGACCTGAAGGCTGGACGATCATCCAAGCCGATGCGCAGCGGTTGCCCTTTGCCAATCGCAGCTTCAACGCATCGCTCATGGTCGATGTGTTCGAATGGCTTCGTCACCCGGTAGCCACGCTTGACGAAATCGCGCGCGTGACCAACGGTCCGATCCTGATCGTGCAAACCGATTGGGAGGGTCTCTGGGTGCAGGTCGACAAGACGGATGTTGAGGCGGAGGTCGGCCGCGATCTCGTCCGGGCCTACACCAAAGGGGCGCCAGAGCATCTGCGCGGCGCCATCCGCTCGGCGGCGACTGGGGCCGGTCTCTCGATCGACAGGCTGTCGATCGAGACGATTTCCACCGACGCGCTGGCGCCCCAGAGCCTCGCCTGGGATGTGTTGGACGCCATTCGTCGCTATCTCGTGATCGAATCTGCGCAGATTCGGGCCCGTCGCTTCGACGATTGGCGCGCCGAACTCCAACACGCCGCCGCCGAGGGCCAGTTCACGATGTTGATCCGTCGCGTGGTTGCGGTGCTGAACGGGGGATAGACCAATCGCGTTTAAGCGTCGAAAGGGCGGGGAGGGGCGTTATAGGGTTCGGCGCGACGAGCCGTGGCGGTGGCCTTCCAGGTGCTCGTGATCTTCCATGTGGAGCTGTAACTCGTCGCCCAGACTGATCGTGTGGTGATCGGACTGTTCCCCGGTCTCGCTGTGCACGTCGCCGCGAGAGAGGATGGCGAGGTTTCGACCAAAGGTCCGGCGCAGCACGTCTTCGGTCAGCGCCGTCGATGGATCGCCTTGCGCAATGATGCCGCCGGCCGATGCGTTAACGCAGATCACTTCGGCGTAGTGCTCGATCACGGTCGACATATCGTGCGTGGTCATGATCACGGAAGCGCCAAGTTCGGTCAGATCGCAGAGCACGTCGAACAGCTGATCGTCGGAGACCGCGTCGAGCGCAGCCGACGGTTCATCCAGCAGGAGGATGCGCGGCTGTCTCGCTAGCGCTCGGGCGATCAGCGCGCGCTTGCGCTGCCCGCCCGACAACTCATGAATCTGCCGGTCCTGAAGATCCTGGACATGCATCATCCCCATCGCGCGATCGACCGCGCTGCGGTCTTCACGACTGCGGATCAACCGACCCAGCCGTCGCTTCCAATGGAACTGATAGCGGCCCATTGCGACCAGTTCGCGGACGGTGATTGGGAATCGCCAATCGACGTTGTTGACCTGGGGCATGTATCCGAGGAAGGCGCGCGCCTCCTGCGGCGACTGGCCGTCGATGAGAACGTCGCCGCTGGTCGGCTTCAGTAGCCCGGCGATCGTCTTGAGCAGCGTGCTCTTGCCCGAGCCGTTGCCGCCGATGATCCCGGTGAAGACGCCACCCGGAATACTGAGCGTCAAGTCCTCGAAGACTCGCTGCCCCGGATAGCCCACGCTGACATCCCGGAGCAACACTTCCGCCCCAGCAACCGGCGCAATCGTCATCTACGTCTCGATTTCAGCGAAGACGGCAGCGTACCAACGATGACGCTCGCTGATAGGCTCGTCATCATGCCAAGCGTAGTCGATGCGACCGACGCCGTAATCGATCTCGACCGACCAGCGCGTTCGGTTGTCTCGTTGGTCCCCTCGCTCACCGAGCTCGTCTGCGCAATGCGGATGGGATCGCGACTGCTTGGGGTGACGAAGTTCTGCGTTGAACCGAGTGAGATCGTGACGCCGATCCGCAAGGTCGGCGGTACCAAGAATCCCAATATCGAGCGGATCGTCAGGCTCAACCCGGACCTCGTCCTCGCCAATCGCGAGGAGAACAACGAGGAGGATGTACAGACGCTGCGAGAGGCTGGGCTCAACGTCTACGTCGGCGAGGTGCGCTCGGTCGAGGGTGCCAAGGCCGAGATCGATCGCATCGCCGCGCTGCTGGGCGGAATCGCGATGAAACTGTCGGGCGAGATCGACGAGGCGCTGGAGGAGCAGCGGCACGCGAACCGGCTGCGTCCGCGGCTGCGAGTCGCAGCGTTGATCTGGCGCAATCCGTACATGGCCGCGTCGGGCGACACCTACATCGGCGATCTGCTTCGCCAATGCGGAGGCGTCAATGTCTGCGAGGACGCCGCGCGCGGGCGTTACCCGCGCCTCGGCCTGGCCGACCTGATCGCGCTTGATCCCGAGGTTATCCTACTGCCCTCCGAGCCGTACCGATTCCGTGAGCGCCACGCGGCGGAATTGCTGGCGCAACATGGGATGTCGGCGGCGCGCGACGGACACGTCTATCTCTGCGACGGGCAGAACCTGACATGGTGGGGCGCCAGGACGGCGGCGGCGATCCGAGATGTGGCCGCCATCCTCGATCGCGCCCGTCCTGGCTGGCAGGCGGCAGCTGCGATGTCGCCCGAGTTGCCGCCGCTGCTGAATCTGAGCGTGACGCAACAGGACGTGGTCGAGTAATACCGACGACCGCGACGCGCCGGCCACGCCTACAGCGGTCGACCGCTGTCGAACATCAACGCGCGCGCGACGATCTGGGCGGCGAGGACGGCTGCCGTGGTCAGGTAGAGCAAGCCTGTCGCCGCCATCATCGAGCGCATCCGCGCCGTCGTCCATGCCATCCAGCCGAACAACAGTGGCAAGCCGAACCCCACCGCAATCCGCAACCAGAACGTCGGATCTCCGCTGAGCGACCGATCACGACCGCCGATCGGCGCGTCGACCGCGACGACTAGCGCGATCGCGAACAGCAGCGCCTGGATCGGCACGACGACGAGGAACAGGGTCGTGATCTCGACCAGAGGTCGGGCCGGCAGTCGCGGCGTGACGAGATACCAGTGGCCCAGGGCGAGACCGACGGCGGAGAGTCCAAGCGCGAGCGCGCCGAAGGCGAGGCTGAACGCGGTCAACGTCGACGGCGCGCCGGCCAGCGCGGCGGCCGCCAGAGCCAGCGCCGTCAGCGACAGGCCGGCTAGGCACCATCCCAGACGGCGCGCCCAGCGGTCGCGGTCGGTATAGAGCGCCGCATTATGTAGAACCGATATCAGGGTCAGCGCCCCCAGCACCCAGACGAGGGCGTCGCGCGGGCCGGCGCGAATGGCGAAGCCCTCGACTACATTGCCTTCCAGCGTGAACGCGGTCCAGAAGGCAAGACCGAGCACGATCGGAATCATGATCGTGGTCGCGCGGACGAAGCCGGGCGTTGCCTGTCCGCGCAGGTGCACGGCGTGCATGACCAGCGCGCCGCCGACGCCCAGCTCCAGCAGCAGCAACAACAGCGTGTAGGGCAAGGCGCCAGACGCGCTCGACGCACCGTCCAGCATGATCACTGTGGACTAGGACTCCAGCTTCAGCAGTAAAATCTCTCGCCGCAGACCTTCGTCGCCGATTTCAACCTGCACGCGCAGCACGCGGTAGCGGTCGTCGCGGCGGCCGCGACGGAAGCGCAGCACGTCGCCCTTGCTCCATGGGTAGTCGGTTTCCAATGTGTCCAGCAGCGCCTCGCGACGCTCGGTGAACGCGTCCGATTCCCAGAACTCCGTCAGCATCTCATTCCTCCCCGACAGGCGGACTGAGCAATCGTATCCCATTCCTGACCGTCGTTCGCGCCGCCAGCGATATGCCACAATAAAGCGCATGATCAACGCCGAAGCAAGAGATCGCGCGGACAAGATCGAGACCTCGCGTCGTTGGTTGATCAAGGCGCTGCGCGAGGCGTCGGACGAGATACGCGAGCTGTTGATGCAGGCGCTGAGACGTTCGCTGCCCGATGCCGAAGCGCTGATCGAATCCGCCTGGCGACAAGGCGCTGTATCGGCCTGGCAACTGGGCCACATACTGTTTCAGAATATCGAGCAGCTACCGCTGCATGACTACGAATGGCTTGACCAACGCAACCAACCCGACTGCTACGAACAGCTGCGCGAGTGGCATCACACACGCGAACAGATCTGCGGCGCACTGTACATGTTGTCCGGCTATGAGTGGGAGCGTACCGCCAGGCATCGCTTTCGCGGCGAGCTGAGCGTCGAGTCGATCGTCAGATCGCTTCACCAGTCGGACCTGGAAACCCTGAACATGCTTCGCGCCCAGCTGCAACCGAGCTGAGCGGAGCGGCGGCTGGGCTCAGGAAGCCGTCCAGCCCAGCGCGGAGGCGACCTCGGACGCGGCGCACGAGAAGTTCATCGTGTAGATGTGCAGGCCGGGCGCGCCCAGCTCCAGTAGTTCCCGTCCGAGGTTGCGCGCGATATCGACGCCGATTTCGCGGCGTTCCTGCTGGCTGCCCGCGCGCTCGAGTCGATCGCGGATTGCGGACGGAAACTCGGTCGCGTTGAGCGCCGACATGCGCTCAACGCCGGCCAGGTTCGTAGGCGGCATCAGGCCGGGGATGACCGGCGTATCCACGCCGCGCCCGCTCAGGGCGGCCAGGAAACGTTCGTAGTGCTCGGCGCGGAAGAAAAACTGCGTGATCGCGAAGTCGGCTTCGCGCAGCTTGGCGGACTGATGCTCGAGATCGGCTTCGCGCGATTTGGCCATCGGGTGCCCCTCCGGATGCGCGGCGACGCCGATGTCCCAGTCGGCGCGCTCGCGGATGAAGCGCGCCAGTTCGGCGGCGGTGTCGAAAGCGGGCGGCTGCGACGCAGGCTGCACAGTCGAGTACGGCTCGGCGCCGCTCGAGGTCGGTTGCGGCGCGTCCCCGCGCAGGGCGAGGATGTTATCGATACCGTCCGACTGGTAGTCGCCGATGATCGCGGCGACCTCATCGCGCGTGTGAGCGACGCAGGTGAGATGCGGCATCGCCTCGACCCGGAACGTCTGACGGATGCTGCGCACCCAGTCGCGGGTGGGACCGCGCGTAGTACCGCCCGCGCCGTAGGTAACCGAGACGAAATCAGGCGTGTGTCGCGATAAATGCGTCAGCGTCTCACGCAGACGACTCGCTCCAGCGTCGTCGCGCGGGGCGGAGAACTCGAAGGACAACGTCGGGCGCGCATCAAGCAGGTGCGAGATGCGCGCCATGGTCGACGGTGCGTTGAGCCTAGACGCAGGAGCGAGCCTGCGAGGCGCCGCCGCCGCTGGCGGTATCGAAGCTCGAACCGCAGGCGCAGGAGTGGGACGCGTTGGGGTTCGAGATCGAGAAGCCCTGCTTCATCACATCGTCGATGTAGTCCACGCGCGAGCCGGCGATCAGCGGCGCCGACTCGGCGTCGATCAGGAAACGGACGCCGTTTTTCTCGACCACGGCGTCACCGTCTTCGACGTCGGTGGCGAGCGCCATGCCGTACTGGTAGCCGGAGCAACCGCCGCCGACCACGAACACGCGCAGCGCGCCGTCGGCGAAGCCCTTGTCATCGAGCATCGACTTGGCCTTGTCGGCGGCCAGGTCGGAGACGTCGAGCATCTCAGTCATCTGAAAGACCATTGCGGACATCCTCTCTACGTGTGATCGCAGCCATGCGCACACATTGTAGCAGGTTATAGCAGGCGCGGCGCGCGGCGGCCGATACCGAGCAACCCGATACACTGACGCCACAGCGGAAAGGCGGCGCAGTGGCGATCTTCAATACGGCGCGGCTGGTCAACGTGCTGGTGCGCGGCCAGATCGCCGATCCGGAGCCCGCATCGGAACTGGTCGACGAGCTGGAAGCGCAGATGTCGACCGCGCTGTCGGATTACCCGTCGCGCGACGGGATAGCGGCCACGGAAGCTCGCCTGATGCAGGTCCTGGCGGAAATCAGGCAGAGCCAGGCCGAGATGGAAGCGCGGCTGTCGCGGCACATCAACCAGGCGACGGGCGTGCTGCTGGCCGGCATCGCTTTGGCCGTGGGGCTGATCCTGGGATTCGGCTAGGCGTCCGTCGGGCGCGGCGGGGCTGGCGGATATGCTGACGGCATGACGACCGAGCAGGCGATCCACTATCGCGAGCTGAGCGCGGACTACATGCGCAAGGCGCGAGCGCACCTGGCCGAGGGCGACCTGACGCAGGCGTCGGAGAAGGGCTGGGGCGCGGCGGCGGTGCTGGTCAAGCCCATCGCCGAGCAACGCGGCTGGCGGCACGACGGGCATCGCCAGCTGTGGCAGGCGCTGCAACGGCTGGCGACGGAGACCGGCGACGAGCAAATGCGAAGGCAGTTCGGTCTAGCGAGTTCGCTGCATATGAACTATTACGAGGCCTGGCTCGACACGGAGACGGTCGCCGAGTATCTCAATGAGGTCGAGCGGCTGATCCGCACGCTGGAGGCGCTTGACTCGCCGCGCGTGTGAGCCCGGCAAGCTGATCCAGGATTGGACCGAGCGCGCCAGTCGGGCGTTTAGTCGGTCGTATCGAGCGCCCGACGTAGATCGGCGAGTGCGGACTTGAGATCCTGACCGTGGCGCTCGATCTCGGCGAGGAGCTCGGCGGGCGTACGGGTATCAGCGATGTCGGGACGATGCGGATTGACGGCCTTGAGATCGTAGTTGCGTTCCTTGATTGCCTCGATCGACACGGTCCAGGAATGCTCGGAGTCGGCGCGTTGCGGCAGGAGCTTGAAGAACTGATCGAAGTGAGCGAGCGTGAGCGGCGCGGTCTTGGTGAAGCGGTCGCGGTCGCGTGGGGTGAGTTCGTAGTACCAAATGGACTTCGTCGGTTCGCCTCGATTGAAGAACATCAGGTTGGTCTTGACGCCGGAGCCGGCGGAAGTGAAGACGCCGGGAGCGAGACTGACGATGCAATAGACGTTGCATTCGTCCAGCAAGGTGGATTTCGTATCGACGAAGGCGTTCTCGTTGGTACGGAAGAGGAAACCCTCGTCGACGACCATGCCCGCGCGCCCGCCATCGACCAGGCTGTTGACGACTTCCTGCACAAACAGGACCTGCGTCGAGGAGGTCTTATAGCTATAACGGGTTTGGGCGTCCTGTCCTTCTTTGCCGCCGAAGGGCGGATTGGTGAGGATTACATCGAACAGATCGGGCGCGCCGTTGAACAGGCGTCCGTTGTCGGATGAGCGCGTAAGCGTGTTGCCGTGCCAGATGCGTGGCAGGTCGATCCCGTGCAGGACCAGATTGGCGAGCGCGATTGGATAGGCGGCGTTGTCCTTCTCGCGCCCGTAGAACGTGTCCAGGGCGAGCTGGTCAAGCTGTGGGCCGGTAGGTTCGGCGAGTCGCCCGCGCATGTACTCGTAGGCTTGGGCGAGGAAACCACCAGTGCCGCAACAGGGATCGTAGACGGTCTCGCCCAACTCCGGGCTGACCACCCGCACCATCGCGCGCACGACTTCGCGCGGGGTATAGAACTGACCGCCGTCGTTGTTCTTCTCGCCCATCGACAGCAATAGGCCTTCGTAGGCTTGCGACAGGGCGAACTGATGCTGCTCGTCGACGGTACCCAGGCGGATGTCGTGGATGCGGTCGACGACCTCGAAGAAGTTCCGCTCGGTGTCGACACGAGTCTGGTTGACGTTGCCGACGATCTGACTGATCAGGCGCTGACGCGGGCTGGCGTCGGGCCGGTCGGCGAGGCCGTGCAGGTAGGGCAACAGATCGAATTCGAGAAAGCGGAAGATGGCGCCGCTGGCGCCCTGCTGCAGCTCGGCTCGCTTTTCGCCTTCCGGGTCGGCCCAGTCGTGCCAGCGAAACGGAGGCTCCAGCGATTCCCGGTAACCAATGCCCAACGCCTCCTGCTCCTCAGCTTCCCGCGCCTCGCGCTCGTCGAGAAAGCGGAGGAAGAGAAGCCAAGAGAGTTCGGGCACGTACTGGAGCGCGCCAGCGCAGTTGGAGCGGCGGAGGATGTCGCAGACGCTCTTGATCCGCTGATCAAGCGCGGCGGGAAGATTGATGGTCATCGTACTGGAAAGACTAGACGCAACATAGCTGCGGGTAAGGCACTGAGGGTGTCAAATTGAGCTTGGGCCGCGCGTTGAGCGCGTTCGACGGCCTCCAGCTGAGTTTCGAGTCGCTGGATGATGCGGCGTTGCTCATCGAAGGGAGGGAGGGGAAATGCTCGCTGAGAAAGAAACTCTTTCGGCAATCGTCGTTGAGCAGTACCTTTGCAGTTCCGCAGAGCTTCCCCGAGGAGTGAGGGCTGTAGTAAGAACCGATGAAGCAATTGTCCATTGAGGTATTTGGATGGACGCAGCACGTGAAATTCGGTACTGCCAAAGGCGATGCCATTCCGGGTATCACGCACAATTGCATGCTTGCCATTCCGCATGCACGCATCGATCTTGGCAAAGATCACATCGCCATGCTCCATGTATGTATAGCCACGCTTCACCTCGCTGAATGGGCGAACCTTGGCGTCTACGATTGAAGCAGATCTCTCACTGACTGCCGCCATAGGTATGAACGTGATCATATCTTCTGGTGAAAGTGACAGCTGTTTAGGACGGCGAGGGTTGATCTCACAGACATCTCCCAACTTGACCCATCGCCAGCCGCGCGGTAACCGCGCGGCTGGCGATCGCGGGAAAATTTCTCGCAGCAGCGCGGCCGGCAGGGCGTCCAGCGCGTCCAGTTGGGCCTGAGCCGCGCGTTGGGCGCGTTGCGCGGCAGCCAGTTGGGTTTCGAGCTGATTGACGATGCGGCGCTGCTCGTCGAGGGGCGGAAGGAGAACCGCAAACTGCTCCAACTTACTTTTGCTAACCTCAGTGAACGTAGCGCCGGATCCGAGCGCACGAATCTCGCCTAGTGAGTTCTTCAGTGAATAATACAGGAATTCGGTTGCGATATTTTCCCGAGGTACAAAGGATTTACAGCCTTGGTTCGTACATAGCTCAGTGCGCGCTATACCCAAGTGACCAATCGGCGCTCTTGAGGACATGACAACACTACCGATCGGAACAATAGTCGTTGAGCATGAATCATATCCAGATTGTGTGATCGGACGTGCGCACCTTTCGATAGCCGCTCCATCCAGCGAACCTAAATCAGTGGGGGTAATCCAGCAGACATTACCACCCCAATACTCTTCGACACTAGACTTTGGAGTAGAACCATTGACAATCTCACAGACATCCCCCAACTTGACCCATCGCCAGCCGTCGGGTAGCTCGGCGGTCATAGCAACCACTCGCGATCCGCGGCCAGCAGGCGGCGCTTGAGCTCGATGATCAGATCGAGCGGTTTGTGCCTGGCGGTCTGGAGGGCGCTGATGCCGCCGGCGATCTTCACCTGCGGGACGTCGAAGGGTCGCACTTCCAGCGCGTCGGTGCCGCCGAGGCTGAATTGGCGAGTCAGCGCGCTAAGCACCGGCGCGGCTTGGCCCTGCGCGTCCAACCACTCCGCTTCGACCTCCTCCAGATGCTCGGCGCGGTCGATGCGCGTGCGCGGCGTCTGGTCCCAGGCGGCGCTGGCGCAAACGTCGTACAGGTCGCATGCCTCAAGGTCGGCGGCGACGCGGTAGGCGTCGGCGTTCAGGCCGGCATTGGTCAGGGATTCCATCAGCGGCGCTCGCCGGGTCGGGACGATCCAGCGCTCGCGGAACTCATCCAGCGTCGGGATCTCTTCGAGCAGTCGCGCGGCGATCCGCTCGCGGTATGCGTCAATCGGTACCCGCTCGAATCCGCCGGCTGCGTCGGCGACCACGATCACGGCGCCGTCATCCTCGATCTGAACATCGACGCCTTCGGCGGAGAAAATGGTCTGCGGCTCGCCAGGCTCGGCTAGATCCGGTTGTACCGACTGCTGCGGCCCGACTCGCCGTTTGAGCGATTGCTCCAGAAGTCGGCTGGCATCGGTGTAGTCGTAGACGGTGAAGTGCAGCTTGCCGGTAGTGGGATCGATGCGGGTGCCGCGGCCGAGCATCTGGTGGAACAGAATCGGCGACTTGAGGTAGCGGAAGAAGACCACGTTCCGCAGCCGAGGGACGTCGACGCCGGTGCTGATCAGATCGACGGTGCAAGCGACGAAGGCGCGCTGACCATTGGCTTTGAAGAGCTGCAGCAGTTCGGCGCCTTGCTCGCCGGTGCAGACGAATGCGTAGGGGTCGGTCGGTTGCTGGCCGGCGTCCTTGGCCCAGTCCGCGTAGCAATTGCCGATCTCCGCAACGACGCCCCTGGCGTGCTCGACGGAAGCGCAGAAGATCAGCGTCTTCTGTCGCGGGCCGCCCGTCCGCGACAGGTGCTCGAAGAGGTCGCTGCACATCCGCTGCACGCGATCGGGCAGCTGCAGCGCCCGTTCCAGAGCGCCGGCTTCATACCGCTCGCGCAGTTCGGACTCGGCGACCTCGTGGCCGCTGATGGCGTCGCGGTAATGCTCTGCCTGCAGGAGCTCGCGTTGGACGCCTTCATCGCGTTCAACGACACCGGCGGTAACGACAGTGCGCTGTTCGAGCCGCATGGCGGCCAGGTAGCCGTCGTCCATGCCCTGAGCAATGCCGTATTCGTATACGGGTTCGCCAAAGTACTCGTGGTTATCGCGGCGCAACTGCTCATCGTCCGGGTCGGAATCGTCGAAATCGAAGGTGCGCGGCGTCGCCGTGAGGCCGATCTGGACGGCGTTGGGATTGCGGTCGAGGATGGCGTGCCATTTGCTCCATCCCGAGCGATGCGCTTCGTCGATGATGATGTGCGAGAAATAGTCGTCGGGATAGTGCTGGCGATGAAACGACTGCTCGGCGTCGGGAGCGTCCGCCTCATCTACGCCGAGCGTCTGATATGTGGCGACGATGACGCGGGCGTTCTTCTCGGGGTTCTTGGTGGATGCTGCGGCTGCGTCGTCGCGGAACACCTCGTGGAGAGCGGCAAGCGCCTGCTGTCTGAGTTCCTTGCGATCGCAGACGAAGAGCGCTTTGCGGAGTTGGCCGGCCTCGCTCAGCGCTTGGAGAATGCTGACGGCGATGCGCGTCTTGCCAGTGCCGGTGGCGAGCGAGAGCAGGGCTCGATTATTGCCGAGGGCGATGTGTTCGAGCGTGGCGCGGACGGCGGCGCGCTGATAGTAGCGGTCGCCGTCGCGGAGGCGGCTGCGCAACGGCTTTGCGGCGGCGGCGCGGTAGTCGATCCCACGCGCTTCAGTGAACCGGTCGTAGACCTGCTGCCAGTCAGGGAACCTGTTCATCGGTTGCGCTTTGGAGGTCTGCTGCGTGGCGAGGTCGTGCTCGACAAACTGGTGACCATTCGAGCTATAGACCAGCGGCACATGGTGCAGACGCGCGTAGTGTTTGGCCTGTTGCAGACCGGCGTCGGGTGGCTGGTTCTCAGCTTTGGCTTCGATCAGCGCAACGGGCCGTTTCACGCCCTGGTCCAGGACATGGAGGACATAGTCGATCCGTTTGCGTCCGCGATGTCCGCCGGCGCCGATAATGTCAACGCGGCCGGCCGTCTGCTCTCGGACAATCCAGTCTTCGTTCCAGCCGCGGTCGTGTAATGCCGGATCGATCAGCTTGGCGCGGGTGTCGGCTTCGTTCATCGGCATGAGAGCAGCATAGGCCCGCTAAGCTAGGAGTATGGATACTACTGGGCGGGCGTACTTTGACCATGCGGCGACGACGCCGTTGGATGATCGGGTGTTTGAGGCGATGGCGGCGGTGTTGCGGGATGGGTGGGGGAATCCGTCGGGGATTTATCGGGAGGCGCAGCGGGCGCGAGGCTTGCTGGACGAAGCGCAGGATGGGATCGCCGAAGCGCTGGCGTGTTCGCCGTCGGAGCTGGTGCTGACCTCGGGCCGAACGGAGTCGGACAATACTGGACTGGCACTGGCGATTCGGGGCGCGGCGCTGGTGTGGGCTGGCGTCAGTTCGGCTCGCTTCGCGCCGTGTGGGTCGGCCCAGTCGTGCCAGCGGAACGGGTTGCCGCGTATCTGGGCGAGGTCGAGCAGCTGATCCGCACGCTGGCGGCGCTTGACTGGCCGGACGGACGAGCGTAAATTAGTATCCCCCCCCCCTACACATGCACACACAGGGACGAGAGGATGCGCTGCGGTGCCGACGCTAGAGTTCAAAGGCAAGCAGCACATCTACGCGCACCACCTGAGCGTGCCGTACAGCCCGCTGGTCGCCGACCCGACCAAGAGCTACCCATCCGTTGCCCCCCCCCCCCGTACAACAGTTCTAATTCAGCTACAGATATTGTTCCCGATGATAACCTGATCATCCACGGCGACAACCTACGCGCGCTCAAGGCGCTGCTGCCGCGCTACGCGGGCCGGGTGAACTGCATCTACATTGACCCGCCCTACAATACCGGCAAGGAGGGTTGGGCATTCAACGACAACGTCAACAGTCCGCTGATGCAAGAGTGGTTGAAAGAGCATAGCCCAGTAGATGGTGAAGATCTGGAACGCCACGATAAGTGGCTTTGCATGATATGGCCGCGATTGCAACTATTGAAAGAGTTGTTGGCAGATGATGGCACTATATTTATTTCTATAGACGAGAACGAACATCATCACTTACGGATAATAATGGACGAAGTGTTCGGTGAAAACAATTTCCTGAACTCATTCGCCTGGGTGAGCAATCTGAAAGGTAGGCAACTAACTGGTCGAGGTGCAGCCCGTACGCATGAGTACATTCTCGCATACAGTAAGGATGCAAGCGCCATCGAGGAGCCTTTTCTCATTGACATTGACCTCGCCTCAGCCTTAATGCCAGACGCTTATCGACTCAAAAAGTACGATGAGCGATCCGACGAGTTTGGAACGTATGTTATCAAAAACCAACTATATAACACAAACTCGCGCTTCAACGAAGAGACTGCACCCACGCTTATCTTCAACATACACTACTCACCGACCCAGCGTGCGGTTCGCTTCACGAGCGTAGAATCGGAAGAGACGTTTCAGGGTTTCACGCTGATTAGGCCAAGGGAATCGCGTGACGGCGTTCACAAATACCATGCATGGCGCTGGAGCAGAAAGAAGATAGAACGAGACCTTGCCGATCTCTATTTCGAGCAATACGGTAATACCTATCGCATTTTCACGAAGATTAGGGATATTAAATCAACATCAGTAAAGGATTTAGTGACAAATCTCACAAACGGAAATAGTGAGTTAAAAGATCTTGCGATTGTATTTCCTTCACCGAAACCGTCTATGCTTGTACAATTACTGTTTGACTGGGCCTCAGCTAAAAACTCCCTAATACTAGACTCTTTCGCCGGCAGCGGTACGACTGCGCATGCGACGTTGGCTCTGAATCGGGAGGACGGCGGTAATCGTCGGTTCATCCTGGTCGAGTGCGAGGACTATGCGGATACGATTACGGCGGAGCGGGTTCGTCGGGTGATTGCGGGGGTACCTGAGGCGAAGAACGCGGCGCTGCGGGAAGGGTTGGGCGGGTCGTTCACGTATTGCACGTTGGGCGATCCGTTCGACGCGGAAGGTCTGCTGAGCGGCGATTCGTTGCCCGATTATGAGACGCTGGCGACGTTCCTGCTGCACACCGCCGCCGGCGTCGCGGTCGATCCGTCGGGGCTGCGCGTGTCGCGCAATGACGGCCGCTTCTATCAGAGCGAGACGACCGACTATTACCTGTACTACGAGCCGGATCGCGACTGGCTGCGGAGCGATGAGGCGATGCTGACCGTTGAGCGCGCCAAGGGAATTACGGAGGCAGGCAGGGAAGCGGTTGTCTTCGGAGCGGGCAAGTATCTGAGCCAGCGCGAGCTGACGGATATGCGGATCACGTTCTGCCAGCTGCCCTACGAGTTGTTCCACCGCGGGTAGGGCGCAATGCAACTGAAGGAGTATCAGGCCGAGGCGCTGGACGCATTCAGTCTGTGGCTGCGGACGCTGGAAGATGCGAAGCAATCGTCGCAACAGGCGGCGTCGGCGCTGCGCGCGGTCGGCCAGGAACCCCCCGACGACATCACGAATTTCCCGAAGTCGGCATGGCGCAGGCTGGCTGAGCAGGGCAGGGTCGCGTCCACGGCGGGCGAGTACGTGTCGCGTAGCGACGCCGCCGGGCGACCGATTCCACACGTCTGCCTGAAGGTACCGACGGGCGGCGGCAAGACGCTGCTCGCCGCGGGCGCACTGGAACGGTTGGGGCGGTCGACCGGATTCACATTGTGGATTGTGCCGAGCAAGGCGATCTACGAGCAGACCAAACAGGCGCTCTGGAATCGGGAGCATCCGTACCGCCAGGTGCTGGAACGCGCCAGCGGCGGTCGCGTCAAGGTGCTGGAAAAGGACGATCCATTCAGCGCGGACGATGTCGAGCATCACTTCTGCGTCATGCTGCTGATGCTGCCAGCGGCGAATCGGCAGCGGGGACGCGACTTTCTGAGGATGTTCCGCGACAGCGGACGCTATCCCTCGTTCTTTCCCGACCGCGACATCGTGTTCGCAACCGAGCGGCTGCTGGATCGATATCCGGACCTGGACACGTCGGACAACGGGCAGATCAAGGAGAGCCTGTTCAACGTATTCAAGATGCTGCGCCCGGTCGTGGTGCTGGACGAGGCGCATAAGGCGTACGGCAAGAAGCAGGAAGCGAACGAGGAGTTCGTGCGCTCGGTCAATCGGCTGGATCCGCGGCTGGTCATCGAGCTATCGGCGACGCCGAATCCGGGAATCAGCAATCTGCTGGTCGATATCGATGGCCCGGCGCTGCATCGAGAGGAAATGATCAAGCTGCCGGTGCAGGTAGCGGCGACGACGAACGACGACTGGCAATCGACGCTGCAACTGGCGCACGACGAGTTGGAGCGGCTCGCGCGGACGTCGGAGGAACTGCATGAGAACGATGGTCGCTACATCCGCCCGATCGCAGTCGTGCGGGTCGAGCGCACGGGCAAGGAACAGCGCGACGGCGAGCATATCCACGCGGAGGACGCGCGCGAGGCGCTACAGCAGCTGGGCGTGGCGGCCGAAGAGATCGCGGTGCAGTCATCGACGCAACACGATCTGCACCAAGTCGATCTGCTCTCGCCGCAGACGCCGATTCGCTGGATTCTGACCAAAGCGGCGCTGATGGAGGGCTGGGACTGCTCATTCGCATCGCTGTTGGTGCTGCTCGACAACACGAAAGCGAAGACCGCGATCACGCAGTTGATCGGTCGGGTGATACGCCAGCCGCATGCGCGGCGGACCGGTCGGGCGGAGCTGGATCAGTGCTACGTCTACTGTCTCAACACGGACGTCGGCGAGGCGGTGGCCAACGTCAAGCAGGGCCTGGAGAACGAGGGCTTGACCGGGTTGGGCGGCTCGGTGTTCAGCGCGGGCGGCGCGCAGCGGACCGTGACCGTCAAACGGCGCCCGCAATTCAGCGGCGCGGACATCTTCCTACCGCTGGTGACGCACCACGACGGCAACGGCTGGCGCGAACTGAGCTATACGCGTGATCTGCTGCGCGAAGTCGAATGGGACGAGATCAAGCCGCCGGAAATCCAGTCCGCCGTCGGCAGCGATGCCACGCTGTCGCGGGCGACCGTGCTGTTGGGCGAACACGGGTTGACGCCGCAGTATGAGCATCCACGCCGGATTGAGGTCGACACAAGCGTCAAGCTCTCCTGGTACGCGCGCCGTCTGGCGGACATCGTACCCAATCCGTGGCAGGCGGCGCGGATTGTCGAGGCGATGATCGAGCGGCTGCGAGCCAACGGCCAAGGCGACGCGGATATCTACGGTCAGCGTTCGCACATCGCCGCCGCGCTGCGTGAGCATGTCGCCAACGAGATCTATCAGCAGACCGAGCGGATATTCAGGCGCAAGCTTCAGGAGGACCAGATTCGCTTCGACCTGACGGTCGATCTGAAACACCGGCTGCGCGAGGAATCCTACGAGGTGCCGTATGACGACACCGATGGATCGCTTGAGCGCAATCCAGGGGAACCGCTGCAACTGAGCCTGTTCACGCCTCAGTTGCAGAGCCAGTACGACTCCGAACTCGAACGTAAATTCGCGCGGTATCTGGACGAGCGACGGGCGATCCAGTGGTGGCACCGGATCGCGATGCGTCAGCGCGGCGAGTACGCCCTGCGCGGTTGGAAACCGCATCGCATCTGGCCCGATTTTGTCGCCATCGCCACGCCGTCCGGCAGCGACAAGCGTCTGCTCGTCTTCGAGACCAAGGGCGATCACATACGCGACTCGGAGGACACGAAATACAAACAGCGCGTGTTCGAGACGCTGCGGCACGCCTTCGATCGGCACCCTCAAGCGGTTAGCGAACAGCCGACGAATGAATACGGCGAAGTGCATGTGACCGACGGTCCGGTCGATGGATCGTTCCTGTTGATCTTCAACGAACAGGACTTCCCGTCGGCGTCCAAAGCGATTGGCGGGTCCGATTGACAACTCGTCCCGTCGGATGCGATCAGCCGCTAGGCTAGGGGGTATGGAGACTACTGGGCGAGCGTACTTTGACCATGCGGCGACGACGCCGTTGGATGATCGGGTGTTTGAGGCGATGGCGGCGGTGTTGCGGGATGGGTGGGGGAATCCATCGGGGATTTATCGGGAGGCGCAGCGGGCGCGAGGCTTGCTGGACGAAGCGCGGGATGGGATCGCCGAAGCGCTGGCGTGTTCGCCGTCGGAGCTGGTGCTGACCTCAGGCGGGACGGAGTCGGACAATCTGGCGATTCGCGGCGCGGCGCTGGCGCAGCGTCATGCAGGTCGGCATTTGATCACGCAGGCGACCGAGCATCACGCGGTGCTGCACGTGATGGAGCAGTTGCAGGCCGAGGGGTTCGAGCTGACCGTGCTGGACGTGGACTCGAACGGGTTCGTCGATCCCGCCGCTGTGGCCTCTGCGGTGCGCGAGGATACAACCGTGGTCAGCGTCATGCTGGCCAACAACGAGATCGGGACGTTACAACCGCTGGCGGAGATCGCGCGGGCGGTGAAGGAGCGCAATCGCCGTACGATCGTGCATACCGACGCGGTGCAGGCGGCGGGCGCGGTCGATATCCGCCCCGACGCGCTGGGCGTCGACCTGATGTCGATTACAGCGCACAAGATCTACGGTCCCAAAGGCGCGGGCGCGCTTTATGTGCGGCGGCGGACGCCGCTGCAACCGCTGCAACTGGGCGGCAGCCAGGAGGACGAGCGTCGGGCGGGCACGGAGCCGGTGGCGCAGGCGGTGGGCCTGGCCAAGGCGTTGCAGCTGGCGGAGACGGAGCGCGCGCAGCGGACCCAACATGCGTCGATGCTGCGTAATCGGCTGTGGCGAGAGTTGAACGAGCGCGTGCATCCGATTCGGCTGAACGGACCGGCGGACTGGTCGCGTCGGCTGGCGAACAATCTGAATGTGAGTTTCCCCGGCGTCGAGGGGGAGAGCATCCTGTTGCAGCTCGATCTGGAGGGGTTCGCCGCGTCCTCGGGCAGCGCCTGCAGCACGGGCAGCACCGAGCCCAGTCACGTCCTGACCGCGATCGGGCTCGATCCGGACACGGCGCACAGCACGATTCGTCTGAGTCTGGGACAGTCGAATACCGAGGAACAGGTGGATGCGCTTGCGCGACAGATCGAACAGATCACGTCGCGGCTGCGCGCGCTGTCGCCGGTCTAGGTCGCGGGCGATTGGAGCGTCTCGTGGTCGCCGCTGATCGATCTCGACCTACTGTCGCGACGCCGCGAACGACGGCGGAGCGTGCGTGGGCGCTTGCTGCGAATCTGTTTCCAGTGCGGCTGCAGCTGCCGTCCGAATGGGACGAGTGGAAACTGACTGACGATCGGTTCATCGAACTGTGCGACGCCAACGAAGGGTGGCGGATCGAGACCGATGCCGAGGGAGGGTTGCTGCTAATGGCGCCAACGGGTCCGGACAGCAGCGATCGGGGCGGCCGCATCTACGCCCAGATGCTGGGTTGGAGCGACAGACGAGCGCGCGGCCGCGCGTTCGAATCGAGCGCGACGTTCAGATTGCCTAATGGCGACCGACGTATGCCCGACGCCGCCTGGATCAGCGACGAGCGTCTGGCGGCGATCTCGGACGATGAAATCATCTGGCGCGTCTGCCCGGATTTCGTCGTCGAGCTACGTTCGGCCAGCGATGCGCGTTCGGATCAGCAGGCCAAGATGGAGATGTGGATCTCGCAGGGGGCGAGGCTCGGCTGGCTCGTCGATCCGCTGGAAGCGACGGTCTGGATCTATCGGCCTGAGCGTGAGGCGGAGCGGGTGGAGCGTCCCGAGTCGCTGACGGCGACGGAGATCGCGGGCGACCTCACGATTGATTTCAGTCGGGTCTGGTCGCCGTAGGAGCGAGGTTCAGCGACCAGTTGATGTCCGTTTCCAGGAATCGTCCCATCTCTGTGAATTCGGCGTCGAGTTGATGTAGCGCCGCGTCCGACAGCGGCTCGAACGCGGTGACCGTCACGGACAGGCCCTGCGCGCGGCGCTTGCGGTCCCAGGTGCCGACGAGTCGTCCGTCGAGTAGGACGCAGGCGCGGATCATGCCGCCGCCGGCGTTGACGGCTTTGGCGAGTTCGGCGGGGACGCCGAGGTCGCGCTTGGCATAGCCGAGCAGGTAGGGATCGAAGGGGCCGAGCGCGCGGAGGGCATGGTCAGGGGCTGGCAGGGTGTCGGCGATCGCAGCGGCGGCAGCCGCCATCATCCACATCGGCTGACCGTCGATGTCGACTTCGATCAGCTCCGCGGCGATCGATTGCATGGCGCGGCGCACGGCGGCGGCGGGCAGGCCGGTCCACCAGCGGAAGTCCGACTGCGTGGCCGGGCCATAGGCGGCGAAATAGCGCCGCGCCAGCTCTGCGGCGGGATCGGGCGGCGGGGCAGTGCGCGGCAACCAGTCGTCGACCAGAACGTGGCAGGCATTGCCGTCTCGGTCGGGTCCGAAGCAGATCAGGCCCAGCAAGGACGCGCTGCGCAGGAGATGCGGGGTTGCCTGATCCGCCCAAGGCAAGCCAGCCGAGCGCAACGCATCGGCAATTTCGGAGCGAGTGAGCGGGCCAGTCTCCGAGAGATGCTGCCTGAGAAAGACCAACACGCGGTCGTGGTCGTCGGCGGAGATGCCGAGGTTTGCTCGCCGTTTGAGCGCCTTGCGATCCATTTCGGCGCCGAGCAGGTCGAGTAACCAACGGAGGTCCTCGGCGGGCACGAGCTGGAGAGTGCCGCGGTGCAACCAGTTGCGGACGACCGAGCGGTCGATGACGCGGGCGTGATCGATGTCGGCGGCGACAAGATCGTGCGAGCGGACGCCCCCGCCCAGCAGTTCTCCCAGACGGTCCTGCGCCTGGATGGCACCGGCGGCGCGTGCGATGCTCGGCGCATCGTCGTCGCGAGCGGCGCCCAAGCCCTGCGCATGCAGTCGCAGGCGGTAGGCGTCCTGCCGAGTCAACGACATGCGATCGACGTCGACCATGTGATCCCAGTTCCTTCGCCGCTGGGCCGCGGGCATCGGCGACTGGGATCAGGTTAGGGCGGCGCAGATTGGTAGGCTCTGGCCATGAGCGAAACGCAACCAGACGGCTGGCAGCCTGATCAATACGCTCGCTTTCGACAGGAACGGGAGCAACCGTTCTACGACTTGCTGGCACTGGTGGAGCCGGTTCCCGGGGGGCGGGTCGTCGACCTCGGCTGCGGCACGGGGGTATTGACCCGCGCCCTGCATGAGCGGACGCAAGCGGCGGAGACGGTGGGGATCGACCGTTCGGCGACGATGCTGGAGCAGTCGGCTCGACACGCGGGCGGCGGCGTGCGATTCGAACCCGGCGATATCGCCGAGTTCACGAGTTTGGCTGGCGGCGGGCTGGACGTGATCTTCGCCAACGCGTCGATCCAGTGGGTGAACGACCACGAATCGCTGTTCGCTCGATTGGCGAGGACGCTCAAGCCGGGCGGCCAACTGGCGGTTCAGATGCCGTCGAACAACGGCCATGTATCGCATCGCACCGCGCACATGATCGCGCGCGAACCGCGTCATGCCGCGGCGCTGAGGGGCTATGTGCGCGAGTACCCCCTACAGTCGCCCGAGTGGTACGCCGAGCGCTTCGCCAGGCTCGGATTCGCCCAACAGCACGTCCGCGAGCAGGTCTACCTACACCGTCTGGCAGGGCCGGAGGCGGTGGTCGAATGGGTCAAGGGGTCGCTGTTGACCGACTATCGTAAGCGACTGTCGGCGGCGGATTATGAGGCGTATCTGGCCGACTATCGCGTGAGGTTGCTATCGGCGCTGCCGGGTGAGCGTCCATTCATCTACCCGTTCAAGCGAATGCTGTTATGGGGTCGGACGGGATAGCAGTCGCGGCAGCACGGTAAGCTAGGATCGCCGGTAGCAGTCGCGCTCGTGCAGGACCATGACCAAATTTGCCGTCCAGCCAACTGAAGCAGTTGCGGCATCGGCTGAGACGAAGACGTTCGCCGATGCCCTGCGGCTTGTGATGCCCGATGAGATGTCGCTGAGCAATGATCTACTGCTTGACATGGGGGCGCGAAACGAGGGTCTACGCTTCGAGTCGGACGCGGATGGAGCGCTGTTGATCATGGCCCCCGCGGGGCCCGCCAGCGGACGCCGCGGCGTTCGCATCAGCAGTCAGCTCCAGAGCTGGGCTGATGCGAACGCCGGTGGCGACGTCTTCGACGCCAGCTCAATCTTCCAGCTTCCCGATGGGAACCGCCGTTCGCCGGACGTCGCCTGGATCAGCCCGGCGCGATTGTCGGAAGTCGTTGCGGGCGACGAGGGCGTCTGGCAAGTGACGCCCGATCTGGTGATCGAAATTCGATCGCTGACCGACGACATCGAGCGGCTGCGGAAAAAAATGGAGCTCTGGCTGCGAAACGGCATGCGGCTGGGCTGGTTGGTGGACCCGTTCGAACAGCGAATCTGGGTCTATCGGCCCAACGCCGAGCCGCTCGCGCTGGACCGCCCGACGACGATTGCAGACGATGAAGTGTTGCCGGGATTGGCGGTCGACCTGCGACGCATCTGGCGCTAGCTGACTCTTGCCAGAAGCACGCTCATGACCGCGAAGATCGCGGCGAAACCGATGGCAATTCCCCAGGTCAGCAAGCGAAACCGCGCGTTCATATCTTCACGCAGATCGTCGGTGCGCAGGTTCATCTGGCCAAGTACGTCGCGGATGCCCAACGGTTCGTTGGAATCAGCGTGATGTTCTGGTTGACCATGCTTCACCTCACGTGTGCCCGTCGTTCTATCTATCGCAAACGCTCTATTTCGGGCGGTCGCCGGCAACCTCGCCTGGAGCGGAGACGGTCTCGTGTATCCTCGGGAGGAGGTCTGACGGGAGATGGCATGGTTTCTCCGACGATTGACACGGGCGGAGCACCGATCCCGCTGTTGGATCCGGTGACGGATATTGAGGACGAGCTTCGTTCACAGTTGCTGGTCTCGACAGTGGATAAGGTGTTCGGCTGGGCGCGACGGTCGTCGCTGTGGCCGGCGATGTTCGGGCTGGCATGCTGCGCGATTGAGATGATCGCCACAGCCAACGCACGATACGACTTGGCTCGGTTCGGGGCGGAGGTCTTCCGCGCCTCACCGCGACAGGCGGACCTGATGATTGTGGCGGGCACGGTAACCTGGAAGATGGCGCCGCCTGTGCGTCGCATCTACCTGCAGATGGCCGAACCCAAGTGGGTCATCTCGATGGGTTCCTGCTCGAAC
The DNA here is from genome assembly GCA_965116225.1 of Dehalococcoidia bacterium. Taxonomy (GTDB): domain Bacteria; phylum Chloroflexota; class Dehalococcoidia; order Bin125; family Bin125; genus Bin125. The sequence continues at coordinate 327,428 of OZ220495.1, forward strand.
ATCGGCGGGCCGTTCGCGCATGGCTATTCGACGCTGCCTGGCGTCAACAACGTCGTCCCTGTCGACGTGTATGTGCCCGGCTGTCCGCCGCGACCGGAGTCGTTACTGGCTGGTCTCATGCTGTTGCAGCAGGTGATCGACGATGAGCACGCGCACAACGGACGCAAACGGCGCCCGGAGCCGACGGGCGACTTTTCGCGGATGCTGCCCGAGGGCGATCCGATTCGCGCTGAGCTGGAATCGCTTTTCCCACCGTATCTGACCGCCGACGGTCAACCGCGCGACCGCTTCACGGGCGCGCTACCGCACGACCAGAACTTCTACAGCAGCCGATAGTCTGGCCGAGTACGGAGAGCACTGGAGAGACAGAGACATGGTCTTCGGCAAGGGCATCGCCAAAGGTCTGATGACGGTTGTTAAGCATGTCCGCAAGGAACCGGTAACGGTGCAGTTCCCCGAGGAGGAGCGCAACATTCCGCCGCGGGCGCGGACCAATCTCGTCTGGTTCGTCGAGCGCTGCACCGGCTGCTCGACCTGCGCGCAGAGTTGCCCCGACGGCTGCATCCTGGTCGACACCGAGCCGCGCGAGGACGGTTCGTTTCTGGTCAATCGCTACGAGATCGATTTTCGCCTGTGCATGTACTGCGGTCTCTGCACCGAGGCCTGCCCCTATGAGGCGATCCAGGTCGGCGGGTCGTACACCAACGTGGTGACGAACCCGAATCGCCTGTACAAGAACAAAGATGACCTGATCGAGCTGGCCAACGAATATCTCGAACAGCATGACTGGGTCTATCCGAACGGTCAGCAGGCGGTCGAGCAGACGGTGCATCCGACGGAACGTCGGCAACATCACTAGCGCGGCATCATTCGTGCTGTTGGCTTGCAACGTCGGTATGTTAATGTTGCCGATACCCAGTCGATCCCCGGTGCGACATGGTAATTTCACGACTGCGCCGCCCCGACGCCGACCTTGAGGTCACGGTCAGCCCGGCTTCCGCTGCGCCTGGCGATCGGGTTGACGCGCGTATCTCGCTCAATGCGCGGCAGGACTTCACCGTTCGTCGCGGCGTGGTCGAGCTGGTGCGCATCGAGACATACATCCAGCGCGTCCAGCATCAGCACGGACAGAGCCATCACCGCCGCCGTCACCATGTGAGCTTTACGACCGAGGAGTTCCTGGGCAGCGAGCAGGTCCGCGACGGCGGCTCGCTCTCCGGCAGATATCGCTTCACCATCCCCGAGGATGCGATTCCCACCCTCGACGGCGTTCGCGCGCACGGCATCGACCCCGGTATCGCCTGGGGCGTGCGGGCGAAACTGGATGTCGCCCGCGCGAGAGATCTGTCCGCGACCGAACCGATCGTTGTGGAACATGGTCGCGATCAGGACGCGACGGGGCCTACGGCGGCGGTCGAGCAGCAACAGCATAGTCAGGGGATGCTGACGCTTGATATCGACGCCGATCGGGCGCGGAGCGGCGATGTGATTGGTGGCGTCTTCCGAATCGACCTGGGGGAATCGGTCGATGTTCAGGGAGTCCGAGCCGAAATCGCGCGGGTCGAGAAGTTCGGCGATGGCGGCGGCGCACACGCGGTCGACAGCATGTCGCTGGCAGGCGAAACGAATTTGCAGCCCGGTATCCGCGAATGGCCTATTAGCCTGACGCTCTCGACGGTCAGCGCGCCCAGCATGGCGGCCGAGAAATCGTCAATCCGCTGGCTGGTGCGAGGGATTCTCGATCGTCGGATGCGACGGGATCTGCAGGTTGAGCGGGAGATTCTGGTTGTGGATTCGTAGCCGCGCGCACTTCATACACCAACAATAAGTCAGCAGCGTCGGCCTAACTAACGCCCGTTCGCCTCGTCGACGAACACCCAGACCTCGGCCCGATCGGCCGCCAAACCTTCCAGGATGTCCTGTCCTGACAGCATTGACGGGCGCTACAGCTGCTCAGGCTCCTGGCTCGGTCGGTACAGCTAGACGGTCTATTCGATCGGATCGACCAACGAGCTCAGCTGCGCGACGATCACGAAGACCGGGCACAGTCTCCAGAATCCGCGTTTGGGGCGATCGGCCCTGGGCGTCGCTCGAGTAGGGCGGGGCTGAGCCGGGAAATGTCCGACGCGCGAGTCCTGGTGCCCAGGTCGGGATGGTAGAGCTTGTAGGCGCCGCCCGACTCCCGCACGCGCCCACCGCCGCCGGAGACGGCCAGTTGGCCAACTGGCGGCCGATTTCGAGCGTGACATCGGAACTGTCTCCGCCGGCGAACATGCGCAGCTCCAGTTCCACATCCGATCCGAGTTCGACCTTCCAGCCTTCATCGGTGGGGGGGGGGGCAGCTGAATGCGCAGGCAGACGCCGCGCAGTTCAGGCGCGACCAGCGAGGGATCGGTGGCGGTTTTGGTAGTTGGGCTGGATTGAGCGGTGGTCATACTCGCGCTCCGTTGCCCGAATCGTACACGGACTGAGAGCGGCTGGGCAGCGGCTCAGGCGAGGCGGCGCGGGGCTGCTGATAAGCTGGCTGCTGGTATTGCGTGCCTGTGACGGGGAGGTTCTATGGCGACGATCACGATTAACGGACAGTCGGTTGAGGCTGAGGTTGGCGCGCCGCTGGTCGAGGTGATCAAGAATGCCGGCTTTCCGATCTCGAATCTCTGTTACCTGGACGGGCTGCCGCCGTATGCGGGCTGCCGCACCTGCGCGGTCGAAGTCGAGGGCATGCGCGGCTTGCCCCTGTCGTGCACGACCACGGTCATGGATGGCATGGTCGTGCGTACTAATACACCCGCCGTCACCGAGATGCGGCAGGAAGTGCTGGCGGTGATTCTCGCTAATCATTCCGACCGCTGCCTGACCTGTCATCGGATCGAGCACTGCCGCACAGGCGAGATTTGCCTGCGCGACAACGAGGTGACGCATCGCTGCGTGACCTGCTCAAAAAACTATCGCTGCGAACTGCAGACGACGTGCGACGCCGCCGATGTGGGCCGCGCCAACGTCGAGCCGTACCTCGACGAAGCGCGCACGTATTATCGCTTCCACCAGCCGGCACCGGACCGCGCCAATCCGTTCTTCGAGTTCGACCCGCAGATGTGCATCATCTGCACCCGCTGCGTCCGCGCCTGCGACGATCTGCGTCACACGACGGCGATCACGCTGGCGGGGCGCGGGTTCTCGACTCGCATCGCCTTTGGCGCGGGCGGCAGAATCGACGAGTCGAACTGCGATTTCTGCGGCACCTGCGTCGATGTCTGCCCGACGGCGACGCTGATGGAAGCGCCGAATAAGTGGGTCGCGCGCCCAGACCGCTGGGTGACCACGACCTGCACCGAGTGCTCGATGGGCTGCACGATCCAGATGGGCGTGCGAGACGGGCGCGGCGTACAGGTCCGGCCGGGCAACGGCAATGACGTTTCACGTTCGCAGATTTGCGTGCGCGGTCGTTTTGGATACGACCAGACGCGGGACAAGGATCGGCTGCGCGCCGCCTCGATCGGGCGCGGCAAGGATGCATTCGAGCAGGACGGCGACGCGGTTGCGGCGCACGCCGCTGACGCGATCGCCGCGATCCTACAGGAGCATGGTCCGTCGGCGGTCGGCATCCTCGGCTCAGGACAACTGACGCTTGAGGAGATGTACGCGCTCAGGACGCTGGCTACCCGGCTCGGAGTCCGCAACCTCGATTCATCGCTCGGGCTGATCACAGCTGCCATCGGCGAGGCGCTGCGCGACGCGTTCGGTTCCGAGCACTTGCCGTCGCGGCTGACTTCCGTGGAATCAGCGGACCTGATCGTGGCGATCGGCGATGACATTTCGGCCTCGAACAATGTGCTCGGCGTGCGGATCAAGGACGCGGTCGCCAACAACGGCGCGTCGCTAGTCAGTGTTTCCTCGCGTCGCAATCCGCTGGCCGACTATGCGGTCGACGAGGCACACGCGATTCATCCGCCGAACGGCGATCTCGCCGCAGTCGCGCAGGCGCTGGCGACGAGCGTGCTCAGAGACGTAGATATACGTAGCGGCCTGTCGGATGTTGAGGGGTTGGCGGAGATGCGCGGCTCGTTCGCGGGAATCGACGCGGCATCGGCGACGATCCAGCGTCGGCGGGGCGGATCGGTCGCGATCATCGTGGCACCCTCGCGCGCCAATGCCGCGCAGGCAGGGGCGCAGGTGCGAGCGGCCGCCAACTTGGCGATCACGTTGGCCGGCACAGCCAGCGCACCGTCGTCGTTGCATGTATTGCCGCCCGAAGTCAACTCGGTCGGCTTACGAGACCTTGGCATTACGCCGGATGGAGACGCGCTCGGCATTAGCGCGATGCTGGAGGCGGCGCGCAGCGGCCAGATCAAGGCGCTGATCATCGCCCGCGACAATCCGATCCTGCTGCACTCCGACCGCGACGCCACGATTGCGGCTCTCGATCGTCTCGACTGCCTGGTGGCCATCGACGAAGTCGCCACAGACGTGACGCGACGGGCGACGCACGTCCTGCCCGACGTGTCGGCGTTCGCCAAGGATGGGCACATCGTCAACGCCGACCGACAGATCCTGCGGCTGCGCGCGGCGACCGCCGAGCAGCGCAACGCGCGAAGCCTGGAAAGCTGGCTCGCCGCGTTGGCCGAGCGACTGCCATCGATGGATACGCCGACGACCAATGAGGACGACGAGCCGGGCGAACCGATCGCCGCGCCGAGCCAACCGCAGAGCGCCTCTGACGCCCGCGCCGAGCTAGCGGCGCTTGACAACCGCTATGCGGCATTGGCGACCGTGGGCGCGACGCAGACCCGGATGCCGATCAATGGCGCGCAGACGCAGCGATTGCTGAGCGTACCGGATACGGGCGCAGTCGGCGTCGATGGCGGCTTGACGTTGCTCAGCGGCCGGGACCTTTACTCAGATCGACTCAGTGCTGCCCGCGGCGATGTCAACGCCGACCTGCTGCATCGTTCGGACACGGTCCAGATTCACCCGGCCGACGCGGCGGCGCGCGGCATCGACAATGGCGACCTAGTCGGCGTGGCGGTAGGCACATCGCAGGTCGCGCTGGCGGCGGAGATCACGGACGACGTACCGCCAGGCGCGATCTGGGCCTCGATCCTGCACCAGGGCGGGGCGATCCAGGCACTGCAGCGCGGTGACTCGGAGCGAATTCCGTCGGCTTCCGTGAGGCCAATCGACGACTAGGCGCAGACGTATCAGCACATGAAGTCGACAGAGTCAAGTCGGCAAGGTCAAGCGCTCGGGAACGTCAAACGCGGCACATAATCGGGCTACGCTGCCTGCGTTCGCAACCTCCGGCCATGGCGAATCCCCCCCAACTGCGCCGCATTGGCGATACATTGATAACTGTGTGCCGTCGAGGCTTGGAACAATATGCGAGCCGCGGTTCGGCGAGGAATCAATCACCAGTTATATGACGGATCGAGTAACTCAACATGACGCTGACGCACTCACACCACTCAGCGATTCCTCCGCACGGGCACTATGTCCTGATCGACGGTCCCTCCATCGATGGTACGCTGGGCCGCGTCATCGACGCGCAGCCTGGACCGGAGACGCGACCGGATTGGCGGCGGCTTGAGCCATTTGTCAAGCAGGAGCTGGGTCCTGCCCCGTACAGCGCCACCTTCGTGCTCTGGGCACCGGGCCAGGAGAATTTCATACATTTCCTGCAATCCGCAGGATTCCTGATCACGCTCGGCGACCGTTTCGTGCCGGGTCGCAGTTGCGCCGACCTAATCCGGGCTCAGATTGAGCAGCTCAACCAGGCGGCGACGGCGGAGCAGAGTTGGCAGGTCATCGTTGGTACACACAACGAGGGGCTGATCAGGGATCTGCCGCGCATCGCCGATATGGCCGAGCGCATTTCCGTGTTCGGGTTCGATGAGCACTTGCCCAAGGATGAAGAAATCGATTCGCAGATAGATTTCTACGACATCGAGGATGACGCGCGCCTGTTCCGCACACCGTTGCCGCGCCTGACGCCTGCAGATGATGCAGAAGATGCCACCTGGGTACAGCCGGTGGGCGAGTATGTGCAGGAAATGGAACCCTACGCACCGACACGCCAGGGTCACGAAACCTGGCAGCAAGCGGACGAGTACCAGCAACCGACTGCATATCCGACGTCCGACACAGCGGCGGATGAACGACGCTCAGGTGTTCGTGATATGTATCTGATCGTCGACGGTCGCAGCATCGAAAAGGAGCTGGGTGAAATTCTAGGCGAAAAACCGAGTCCGGATACCAGGCCTAACTGGGGTCGAGTGCTCCAGTTCGCGCGCTACCGTTCGAGCGACGACGCCAGAGCTGTGAAGGCCTTGTTCGCGCACATCGCACCGGGGCATCCCGGGTTCCGACACGCGCTCAAGGAAATCGGCTACACATCCCGACCGGTCAAGTTGGACGAAATGCAGCCCATGCGGCTGGTCGTCGAGGAGTTCATATGCGGCCTGCTGGGGGCGCAGGCGCTTCGCGGCGACCCACAGAGCGACGCGCCCGACATTATGGTGCTCGGTCATGGCCAGGCGATCTTTGAAGCGCTCAGCGCTATACCCGCTTCCGGCCAGCGGCTTTGCGCGCTCGGCTTCCCCGAGCGGATGCCGCCAGCCGAGTTTTTCCCAAGGATCGAGCAGCTGGATCTGGAACGCGACGCAGGCGCATTCGCTGCGGCATTGCCTCGTGAATTCGGCGTAGACGTCGACAATTTTGATCCCGATGAAGAGATCTCCCGCCTTTTCTGACATTCTGACCGCTTTGTTACTCCCACGCCGGTCGAGAGATGCTTGGCCGAGCGCGGCTACCCCGCTCTCCGTCCCTGCGGAACAGCGCAGCCAACGAAGATACTGAACCGACTAGAGGTCGAACGGCAGGAGGCTGCCGATGCCGAAGGTGACGCCCGCGGCAAGGACGCCGACGAAAACCGAACGGGCAGCCGAATAGAGCGGGTTACGGCTCGTCATAAGCGAGGTAAACAGGCCCGCGCCGGCGAGCGTGACGACGCTAGCGACGACACCGACGATGAGCACCCAATAGTCCACGTTCCAGTCGGAGGCGTGCCAGATCAGGAACGGGAGCAGGGGGATGACAGCGCCGATCGAAAACGCGGTGAACGAGCTGACCGCCGCCTTCCACGGATCGCCGAGCTGGTCCGGGTCGAGGCCCAGTTCCTCGCGCACCATCGTGTCGATCAACGACTCGGGCTGCGCCGACAGCTCTTCCGCGACCTGCTGGGCCAAGTCCGGCGACAGCCCCTTGGCGCGATAAATGCCGACCAGCTCGCGTTGCTCTTCCTGCGGATCGAGCAGTACCTCGTCCCGTTCCATGGCGATTTGCCGTTGCAATACCTCGGCTTGGCCGCGCACCGAGATGTACTCGCCAGCGGCCATCGAGAATGCGCCCGCCAACCAGCCGCCGATGCCAGCGACCAACACCGCTTCGGAGCCGACCGCGACGCCGGCGACGCCGGCGATCAGGGCCAAGTTGGAGACGATACCGTCGTTCAGTCCGAACAAGGCAGCGCGAAAGGTCGATGCGCCGTCCGCGCCGATACCCGCGTGACCTTCGCCAACAGCACCAACAGCGCCGTACTGCGCGCTCAGCTCGGCCAGCGTCGCGCGGTGCTCGCGTTCCTCCTCGGCGAGGTCGCCAGAGTCGGGATCGGAGACGTATTTCTGGATGTCGACCAGTTCCTCGCGTCGCAGCTGCGAGATGACGAAGCCAAGTCCCCAGACGCGCGCCTGCAACGCCATCAGACGAACGCGGAGGGAAGGTCGATGGGATTCGGCGGGGAATTGTTCATCGCCGAGCAACCGCACCCAATGTCTGGCATGCTGTCGTTCCGACTCAGCCATACCGCTCAGCGCCTGCGCCGACGGCGGCTCGCTCATGCCCGCTAGGCGGTCATATAGCCAGGCAGTGTCGAGCTCGTCTCCGATCATTTGACGCACTCGCTCGCGCCGATCGTCGGTCAACGGTACCTGCGCCTGGGGAGATTCCATCGGCGTCATGCGGGCAGTGTATCCCGTAACACCAAGCATCCGAGCCAATCGGTGATGATCACAACATAGATGCGCAAGCGTATGGTGTCGCGCAGACGCGACCGCGGGAGATTGCGACATGCTCAGGCTGGGATTGCCCAAAGGATCGCTGGAGACGTCCACTTTCGACCTCTTTCGACGGGCCGGGTTTCATGTAACCGTCAATTCGCGCTCGTACTTCCCGCAGATCGACGACGAATCCATCAGCTGCACGATGTTCCGCGCGCAGGAAATGGCGCGCTACGTCGAGGACGGCGTAGTGGATGTCGGGATTACAGGTCATGACTGGGTCGTCGAAACCGGCGCCAACGTGATCGAGGTCGCTGAGATGACCTACAGCAAGGCGACCAGCCGCCCGGCCCGCTGGGTGCTGGCGGTGCCGGCGGAGTCGAACGTGACTGAGATCGATCAGCTCGACGGCGGCGTAATCGCGACTGAGCTGGTACGCACGACGCGCCAATATTTCGAGCGGCGCGGCATCGACGTACGAGTCGAGTTCAGTTGGGGCGCGACCGAGGTGAAGGCGCGGATCATCGATGCGATCGTCGACGTGACGGAGACCGGATCCTCTCTGCGGGCCAACAATCTGCGCGTGATCGCCGAAGTGCTGCAGAGCACGGCTCGGCTAATCGCCAACCGGGAGGCATGGAACGATCCGGCGCGGCGCGAGAAGATCGAGGCGATCAATACCTTGCTGCAGGGCGCGATCGCGGCGACCAGCAAGGTCGGGTTGAAGCTCAATACACCGCGCGAGCGGCTGAATGGCGTGCTCGCCGTGATCGGGAAGTTCGGCGAACACGCGCCCACGATCAGCCCACTGATCGACGACACGTGGGTGGCATTGGAGATCATCCTCGACGAGCGTCAGGAGCGCGAGATGATCCCCGAGTTGCGCCGCGCCGGAGCCAGCGGCCTGGTCAGCTATCCGCTGAACAAGGTGATCTCTTGACCGCGGGCCGCATCCAACGACACACACGGCCAGAGCGATCAGGCGGACGGACAGTAGACTCGCTCGCAGGATGCAGGCGTTGAACTAGTCAGAGATGGCAGAGGTCAAGATGAGCTTGCGAACACCGGCCGAGTACGTGGCATCGCTGCGCGACGGGCGCGAGATCTGGTACCGGGGCGAGCGCGTTGAGGACGTGACCGCGCATCCGACAATTGGCAAGGCCGTTCGACACGCCTGCATCGACTATGAGATGGCCGAATCGGACCAGTACCGCGATCTGGCCACGTACGAGGAGGGTGGCGAAACGTACTCGGCCTATTATCGCATCCCACGTTCGGCGGAGGATCTACTCAATCGATCGAGGCTGATCGAGGCGGCGACGGCGGAGGGCGACACGCTAGTAGTGCTGATCAAGGAGATCGGTACCGACGCGCTGTTCGCGTTGCTTGCGGTGACGGCGGAGTTCGAGGATGCCACCTGCTTCGAGCGCGTCAAGGCTTACTACGAGCGCTGCCGTGCGAACGACCTCGCCTTGGCCGTGGCGCAAACTGACGTCAAGGGCGACCGCATGAAGCGACCATCGCAGCAGTCGGATCCGGACATGTACCTGCGCGTCGTCGAGCGGCGGTCCGATGGCGTCGTGGTGCGCGGGGCCAAGGCACATACTTCGGTCGTGACCAACACAAATGAAGTGATCGTCCTGCCGACCCGCGCGATGGGGAGTGAGGAACAGGACTGGGCGATCGCCTTTGCATTGCCGGTTGACACGCCCGGTCTGCGCCTGATCGCTTCGCCGTTCGGCGATGGCGCGCAGCACGAGGGCGAACGACCGATCTCGGCGGTGCGCAAGATGATGGAAACGATCACCATCTTCGACGACGTGTTCGTCCCGAACGAGCGCATCTTCCTCGATGGCGATACGGAGGCTGCCGGTCGTCTGGCGTTGACGTTCGTCGAGTATCACCGCTTCACAGCGGTCTCGTACAAGCTGCCACTGATCGATGCGTTGGGCGGATGCGCGGCGTTGGCGGCCGACTACAATGGGATCATCAACGTCTCGCACGTGCGCGAAAAATTCGTCGACCTCATTCAGTATGCGGAAACGACGCGCGCGTTGTTGGAGAAGTCGGCCGAGCGCTGCATCGACAAGCCCAGCGGTCAAGTGGCGCCCGATCCGATGACAGTCAACATGGCCAAGTCGATTTTCGCGCACGGTTATCACGAGGCGGTCCAGCACGTGCAGGAGCTGGCGGGCGGGATTCTGGTTACCGGACCCGGCGACGAGGACTGGGAGTCGGAAGAGCTACGGCCGTTCCTGCGGAAGTACCTGGCTGGTCGCGAAGGCGTCGATGGCGCCAGGCGGATGAAACTGCTGAACTTCATCCGCGATCTGACCTCTTCGGACTACGGCGCGTACCAGGAGGTGTTGGCGATCCACGCTGAGGGGTCGTTACAGGCCGAACGCCTGCAGATCTTCCGCGCCTTCAGTGAGAATGGAGGCGCACGCCGCGTGATGCAGCTCGCAGGTAGAATGGCGGGCATGAGATAAGCCCCCGCCCCCGAGGGAACCGTCACGGGGCGGCGGCTCAAGGACAGCATGCCCGAACTCGCCCTGTTTCCGCTCCAGATCGTGGTCTTCCCGGGTGAGACGGTACCGTTGCACATTTTCGAGCCACGCTATCGCCAACTAGTGAAAGACACGATCGAGACGGGCAAGCCATTCGGTATTGTGCTGACCAAGCGCACGCGCCAGACGGCGACAACGCAGGATCGCGAGCCGACCCACGAGGTCGGCTGCACTGTGCGGATGGAGTCCAGCGAGGCGTTTCCGGATGGTCGCTTCAACATCGGCTGCATTGGCGAACGACGCTTCCGCATCATCGACAAGCTGGGCGAGCGTCCGTACTGGGTCGCCGAGGTCGAGTATCTGGAACCGCCTTCGGATCGCGCCTCGGACGGCGCGCGCGTCGCCTACGACGGCGCGGTCGAGCTGTATCGGGAACACATGAAGCTGGCGCTGGCGCTACAGAACTCATGGCAACGCTCGTATCGCCTGCCGCAACAGCCTTATCCGCTAGTCAATCACATTGCCTCGCACATTGACGCACCGGCCACGGTCAAGCAGGAGATTCTCAACTCCGAGTCGACGATTGAGCAACTCAACCTGCTCAGTCGGATCCTGCGAGCATCGAACCGACAGCTCACCGACCGAGCGCATCTGCATCACCGGCAGCGTTACGAAGGGCTCGGCGCCGGCAACTAGAGCGCCTCCGCACCGTTCTGGCGGATGTGCCGGGTCACTGTGAGCCGCAGGAGCTCGGTCGGGCCTTCGGCGATTCTCAGCGAGCGGCTGGTTCGATAGAGACGCTCCAGCGGATGGCCACGCAGCAGGGCTTGCGCGCCGTGCAACTGGATGGCCCGATCGACGGTGCGGTGCAGGCACTCGGAGGCAAGCCACTTCGCCGCGGCGACCTGCGTGCCGGCGGTTGACTGGTCGGCTTCGCGGGCGGCGGCGGCCTGGTGGAGCGCGGTTCGGGCGGCATAGGTGTCGGCCACCATGTCGGCGAAGATTGCTTGGACCTGTTGCTGCTCGGCCAAGGGCTGCCCGCTGCGATGCGGGACTTCGATTCGTTCTAGCGTCGAGCGCGTCGCCCAGCGCGACCAACCGACGCATTCAGCGGCGACGCCCAGTCGCAACCGATCGATGTTCTGCATCGCTTTGGGCAATCCGTCTCCGACGCTACCCAACAGTCGCGCGGCGGGTACCTGCACGGCTTCGAAGCTGAACGGCGAGTGCGTGCTGCCGTCGATCGAGGTGCCTAATTCACCTGCGCTCACGCCGTCGTCGTCGCGGTCGACAACCAACAGAGCGGTACCTTCATCGGGTACATTGGCGACGACGACCAACCAGTCCGCAGCGACGCCGCCGCTGACGAAGCTCTTGGTACCGCTGAGCAGAAATCCGGCCGAACCGTTGTCGAGCGTCGCACGCACGGCCTGCGTCGGTCCGTGCGTGCCATCAGCGTGCAACCCCTCGGTGAACGCGAAGGCGGTGGTCCGCTCGCCGCGCACGACTGGCGCGTACAGTTCCTCACGTTGCGCATCGTTGTCGGCCAGACGCATGATGCCGGGGCCGGCGCTGAGCGCGAGCGGCGCGAACGGATTGCCGCTCAGCGCGAATGCCTCTCTAGCGGCCGTGAGCTCGCGAGGTCCAGTTCCCGGACCACCGTCCGCTGCCGGCACGGCCAGGCGGTAGAAGCCCGCCGCGTCGGAACGACGGGCAATCTCTCGTCGCAGTTCCGGGGCGGGCGATTCCGGGTCGGCATTGGTGGTGATCGGATCCAGTTCGTCGGCCACAAAGCGCAGGATTCGCGCCTGCAGCTCAGTCAGATCAGGCTGTAGCTCGAAGTGCATTGGGCATCCTCTCCGGTCAATTCCAGCCAGACCTGACGTTTGGCGACCACGACCACTCAACGCCGACTTGCCGACTACTCGGTGGTCTGCGCCAATTCAAACTCACGCACATCGTCAGCCGTCGCCCGAGTGAGGGCGACGCCGAGCAACCGCGCTGGTCCGAGCGAATCGACCACCGACCCGAGCTCATCATCTAAGGCGTCGGCGCGGGCCAGCAGGATGACGCCGACAGCTGAGCGTGCGAACGCGAGCGCGCTTGCGTCGGGTAGCGGGTCGGTGGGCGTCAGCACCTGACCATTGGGTCGCAGCGCACGCGCTGCGGCGCGGCGCATCAGCTCCGAGCGCGTCAGTGGAGACCAAGCGCCGCCGGCGAGCCACGGCGGGGGCACGCCGTATTCCAGCTCAAACGCCGGGCGCCTGCCGTCCAACCAGATCACTGAGTCGCCTCGCGCGGCGAGCACGCGGGCGGCCTGAATCAAGGTCGCGTTCACAGCCGAGGCTTCGTCGAGCGGGACGAGAGCGACGACGCCCCGCTCAGCGCTCAGCGCGTTCGCCAGCAGCAGCGCCCCGTCGCCCTGATCGCGAGCGCCGCGCGGCGCGCCTGTCGCGTCGACGGTAACGCCCGCGGTCGCGTGACTGTCGCGACTGGCGTCACGCTCGGCATCGCTCGTGATCGCAGCGATCGGGCGAAGGCCGAGCCGTCCAATCCGCCCGAGCACTGTTCGCGGTCGGCTCGCGACACGCGCGGTCGTTGCGGCCAGGCCAAGACCGAGCAGGAGACCCACGGCGGAGGCCCAGGCAGCCGACCAGTTCGTAGACGACGCGACCTTTCTGGCGCCGGGTTGGACGAGCCCGAGCAGATCCAGGCCGGACTCATCGCCGAATCGCTGCCGGGACTCGTCAATTGCGGCGTGGGCGAGCGCCAGCGCCAGCGCTTCAGCGTCACGCCCGCGGGGAGATCGAACCGTGACTCGAATTAAAGTCTCGTTCAACTCAACCGACACGCCGTCGATCTGCGGGCGGCCGTCGTAGCTCGCCATCATGCCGTTGGTCGCAGTCCCCTGTACCGACGGGTCGAGCACCAGATTCGCGTACTCGGTCGGGGTCCGACCGTCACGAGCCCACAGATGTACGTCAGCGTCCCAGGCTGCGACAGATGATTGCGTCAGCAGCACTGCGATTAACGTGCTCAGCGCCGCCGTTACCAGCGGTAACCACCAGGCAAATCCGTTTCTCAGTACCAGAATGGAGGCCACAGCCTGAGTGTATCCACCAGTACCGAGGCGAGCTTCGACGCGAGCTGCAGCGGCCATCTCGGGTAACCTCGCCCCATGCGGCGATTGGCGCGGTTGTTCGTTCTCGGGTGTCTGACCACAGCGATCCTGGCGCTGCACATCGGTGTTGGCGCCGCCGACCCGCGCGTACAGCGCGTGCACCTCGACGTGCGCGTTGACCCGATCCGACCGGACACCGAACAGCGCTTGCGGGGCGCGGGGTTGGAGATCGAGCTGGCGGTTCCTGAAATTGGTCGCTGGCAGGGTTGGTTGTCTGCTGATCGGCTGGACGCGCTGCGCAAGATCGAAGGGGTGATCGGCGTCTCGACTCCGCGATACGCGAGCTTCGCCGCCGGCGCGGCGCTGACCGAAGGGGATGAAGCACTCAATGCCTCGACAGCCCGTCGTCGATTCAATGTGGACGGCTCCGGGGTGCGCATCGCGGTGATCTCCGACGGAATCACCGGCCTGCTGCAAGCGCAGCTGATCGGCGAGGCGCCGAAGCTGGTCGACGCGCTCAGCTTCGGCGGCGGCCAACTGGGACGTGGACAGGAAGGCACGGCCATGATCGAGATCGTCCATGATCTCGCGCCAGGCGCCGAGATCTCGTTCGCCGCCGTCGCCACTGATCTTGATCTGATCGCCGCGGTCAACTACTACGCCCAACGTGTGGACATCATCGTCGACGACATTTCCTTCGCATATCCGGGCAATCAGCGCAGCGATGTCTCCGTCAACACGGCCAAGGCGCTCGATCATCCGACTTGGCCGTTGCGACTGTACGTCACCGCCGCGGGCAACTGGGCCGAATCGCACTGGGCCGGGGACTGGCGACCCGGCGTCGATGGGCGACAGTTGGGTCTGCCGTCGTCTGGCGCAGTGCAGCAGTTTGGCGGCGCCCACGAGGCGGACGGTCGAACGCTGCTGTTTGGCGGCGCGAACGCGTTTCGCGTCGAGCCTGGCGATCGCATCCGCCTGACCATCTTCTGGGACGATCACTGGGGGCTGTCGACCAACGATTACGATCTCTATCTGCTCTCGGGTTTCGGCGACATCCTCGCTTCGAGTGAGAGCAGGCAGGGCATTGGCCCGGATAATCACAACCCACGCGAGTATCTTGAGTATGCGCATCGGGGCGAGGCGGCTGACCTGTTCGCGGTCATTCAGAACGTCAACGACGACGCGCGCCCGGTCAAGTTCGACATGTTTGCGTTTCGCGCTCAGGGCGGACTGGTTCGGCTGCAACACCACACACCAGGCGGCAGTATCCTCGCTCAGTCCGACGTGGCGAGCGCATTAACGGTCGGCGCCGTCAGCGTCGGGCAGAATCTGACGGCGCCATATTCGAGCCGCGGGCCGACCGCTAACGGCGAACCAAAGCCCGACATCGCCGCCGTCGATCAGGTGACGGTCTCGAACACGACCCGATACGCGCCGCGCTTCACCGGCTCGTCGGCCGCCGCGCCGCACGTGGCGGGAATCGCGGCCTTGTTGCTCGAAGCGCAGCCGGCGTTGTTGGCCAACAATGGCGGCAGCGCACTGATCGAACGCCGTCTGATTCGCGATCTGCTGGTCGATACGGCGCTGGACGTTCCGCCAGCGGGGCATGATCTGGCATCTGGCGCGGGTCTGGTCGACGCCGAGGCAGCGCTCCGCGCAGCCGTCAGCCGCACGGCGGTCGTGACTTCGGCGGCGGATAGCGGACCAGGCACGCTGCGGGCCGCGCTGTCGAGCGGCGCGAGCATCGTTCTCTTCAACTCCAGCCTGGGCCTGGATGCGCAGACGATCAGTGTCGAGACGCCACTGCCGCCTATATCCGAGGGAACCATCGTCGATGGAACGGGCTGGACCATCGACGCATCAGCTGTGGATGTGGGGTTGGCGTTGAGCGCAAATGCGGAGTTGTGGGGGCTCACACTGATCAACGCGGGGCAGTCCGGCCTCGCGGTTCGCGGCGATAGCGCAGCGCTGTACGACGTGCGACTCGAGCGCAATCGGATCGGCATCCGGGTGACGGGGACAGACGTGCATATCTCTCGCGCATGGGTGCGCGAGAGCGAATCGCACGGCGCGCTGCTCGATGACGGGGCCAGGGCCTCGCTCTCCGCCAGCACGATCGAAGCGAATGGTGGAGCAGGTGTGTTCGTCGCCGGCGCCGCGCGCGGCGCCGTCATCGGGCCGACCGATTCACCTCCGAACCCGGTGCTGGCGACGGCGTTGCGGCCGCAGATCGATCCGCTCATCTCACCGCCGACTGTGCCCCGTTCCGGCCGGTCGTTCCTCGTATCGGGCACGGTCAGTCTGGACGGGGTCCCGGCGCAGGTCGGGGCGAAGGTGGATCTCTACCTCGACCGCCGACTCGCCGCATCCGTTCGCGTTGGCGCGGATGGGCGGTTTTTCGCGACGGTCACCGGCCCCGGCTCGGAGGTTCGCTTCGCGGTCGAGGATTTCCCGCTCGATCAGCGGATCCTATTCGAGGCGGGCGGCAAGGCGAACATATCGCTGCGCGCAGTGAGCGCGTCTGTCAGGCTAGGCTCAGACCGGATCGGATCGCACATCCCGCAGGCGAACGTGATTCGCGACAACCGGATCGGGATTGAACTGGAATCGACCTCGCAGCGGTTGGAGGTCGATCGGATCGTGTGGGGTAATAAGATGCACGGCAACGCTGTGCCGATCGTGTCGCCGTTCGCGGCGCCGGTCATCGAGCAGGTCGCTTGGACCACGACCGGGATCAACGTGACGGGGATAGCCGACGCGGGCGCGACGGCTCATCTCTACGTCGGGCCATTGGCTGAGCGGCGCTTCGCGGCGGCGACGACGGTGGTCGATGGACGCTTTCAATTCCAGGACATCGACGTCGATGAGGCGGCGACTCACGTTTCAGTCATCGCGCACACCCGTCGTTCTCATGCCAGCGCCGAGAGTCGGGTGCACCGAGTCGCCGCCACCGGTCGAATCGAGAGCGTTACACCCGACAGCGGTTATGTCGAGGGCGGAGAAACCGTCACGATTTGCGGCTCGGCAATCACCACGGACACGGCTCCGCCAACGGTCTGGTTCGGCAGCCGACCCGCCCACACCGCGTTCTGGGGCGGGGGCTGCGTGACCGTGACGACGCCGTCCGGCGAACCCGGCGCAGTCGACATCGCGCTGCTGCTCAAAGATGCCCGACCGATCGTCGGCCTCGACGCGTTCATCTACCGCCCCGAGCGGATCGTCGCCTTGCGGCGCGGCTGGAACTCGGTCATCTGGTCCGGTTCGCCGACGCGTGCCGATGCTGCTTTCGCCCCGCTTCAGGGTCGCCGCTTCCGCGTCTACGCCTGGAATGCGGAGACGCAGGAGTGGCGGATCTATGCCACCGAACTCCCCCAGAGCCTGAATACGTTGCGTAGTCTGGCGCACGACCAGCCGTTGTGGTTTTACCTCGACGGTCCCGGGGTGGATTGGCGGCAGCCGTCGCCCGGCTAGGCGGAACAGCGGGCGATGATCGCTATCATCGGTGGACAACAGACCACAGATGCCACAGGAAGAAGTTCGGATATGGCGATTGCAACGTTCAAGAATCCGAGACCGAATGTCGATCTGGGGGTAGCGCAGCTCGTGATCGACGAGACCACGCTCAGCGACTACTACCAGGGACTCGAGTTGGGCCGACCCGATGTGGTCGGCTCGGCACCGTCGATGGTCGCCGCCAACGCCGATATGTCGACGCGGATGTACTTCGAGAACGACTTCGGCAATCTCTGGCTGCGACAGGAGTGGGATTTCCGCCGGCCGCTGACACCGGGAATCGCCTACGAGGCGTCGGGGCAATCTCTGGATGTCTACCAGCGGCGAGACCGTCATGTGATTCTGACCGAGACCGTGATCAAGGACGCAGTCGGCGACATCGCTGTCGTGCAGCGACACCATCAGTCGTTCGTGCTCGATCAGAGCGAGGGACAGGTCGCGCTGCGGGATCCATCCAGGAAAGAAGGCGCGCGTACGTACATGCTGCCCGAGGGTGAGCCGTTCGGTCCGATCGTGCGGACGATCAGCCTGGAAATGTGCGGCGCCTTCTTCCACGGCGACCGCAACTATCACACCGACAAACAGGCGTCGGAGGCTCTGGGCTTCGCCGATGTCGTGGTCGGCGGCAAGATGACGATGTCGTTGATCGGCGAGTTGCTCGATCAACGCTTCGGCGACACTTGGAAGTCGTCCGGCAAACTGTTGGTTAAGTTCGCCAACATCGTCTGGCCCAACGAGACGGTCAGCGTCAAGGGCGTCCTGCAGGGCGTCAGCGAGGACGATACGACTCGTCGCGACATCGCCTGTTGGGTCGAAAAGGACAACGGGGTCGTCGCCGTGGTCGCCGTGGGCAGTCTCCGGGCCTAGCACTCGAACTTACTGTGGAGGCTCGATGTCCGACCAGGCCAACGATTGCGGTGATCTGATCGTCTTCGTACCGGTCGGCATGCGGCCGCTGACCGGCGGACGACGGATCGTGCGCGCCAGCGGGCGCACCATCGCCGAGCTGATCGATGACCTGGAGTCCAGGTATCCCGGCTTTCGCCCGTCGCTGATCGAGCAGAGGCAGCTCAAGCGAGGTCTCACGGTGGCGGTCAACAGCGAGGAGCAGCCGCTGGGTCTGTTGGCCAAGGTTCCGTCGGGCGCGGAGGTGCACTTCCTACCCGCCATGGCGGGCGGCTCGCTCAATAAAGCGTGTTACTCCATTCGCCTTAATCGACCAGTCCGCTTGACAGTTTCCGCTGGAGACGCCAGCGTAATCTGCCCCTGAAGCAGCACAGAGACCGCACATTACATACGCCGAAGTCAAAGGCGCAAAGCGCCCAGCTTGGGGGGTCTCGTCAGCAGGAGGGAGTTCATAGGCAGGCACTTAAGTACGGGGGGGGGGGGGCGCAGCGGCATCGAGGCGTCAGCGCGCTGGAACCCCCACAACCTCGACGTGACGTTGACGCCTGGAGCCGCTGATCGCGATCGGGTCAGCATCCATTTCACAAAGGAGGTTCGCGACGTATCTATGAGTTCTCGGGTGGCCAAATTCAGGCGACCTGAGGTACACCAGCACGACCGGGCATATTCTTCGGTCGATCGCTCATTGGAGATCGGTGAGAAGATCATCCCATATTAGGATATAGCTCATAGGGTCTATCTAGACATCATTGAGCTTATTTTGCCAAGACGCGCGTGGGGAGCTTCCCACGAACCAGTCATCAGCAATATCCCGAATTCGGGCGGCTGTCCCTAGGCCGCGGCATCTTCCTCCACCGATTCCACGAGTGAACGGCACCGCCAGCCGAGAAGGTTGGCGGCGCATACGGTACCCGTACTGCACGTGGCAGGCGCCTGCGTATGCGTATCCGCTCACGTGTCAGTACCTGGTCGAAAGGACCAAACCAATGGGATTCACAGACAAGAACAGAATGCCGGGCACCCAGGGTTGCCCGGCGAATCCGTCCAAGCAAACTCTCGAACAACGACCAGAGACTGAAATGAATGAACACTGCCCACCTGACCGAGAACTGCGGCCGTAGGGGACTGCACGTCGTCACCGTCGCCTACGGCATCGTGCAGACGCTGACTGAATAGCTGGATGAGGAATTATGTCCAGCACGAGAGGCGCGTGGAATACAGCCAGATTGGCACGATCGCCGGAGATAAGATCGAGCGCGATCGGGCGCTCGAATACTTTAGCACGTAGATGGTGGACGGGCATTCCAAACTCCACGACACACTGAGAAAAAAAGCTTTTACCTGCATCTGACGCCGCGGAGCGAGAGTCGGACACGCGTATTCCATCACCACAAATCGAGTGTCGTGAACCGACTAAACGAGATTCTTTCTCACGGATGCGAGTGCCCAACGCTGTTTGTGGCTGGAGGCTGCCGAAACGATCGAGTGTGCCGCAACCTTGTCTACTTCTATCACCGACAGGAACTGCACCTGCTGAGCTTTACCAGGCTGATTGAGTTCGAACCAGAGGAGCTTGAAGGGTTCGCGAGCACGCCGGATTTAGTCGAATGGCGCCTCGCCGACAGGGCTGTCTACAGGAGCATCCCGAAGCGGGAATTGGCGCGTGTACGTCGGCGGCTTCAAGGAGCGCCTGAGCCAAGTCTATCGAGGCCAGGACTGGATCGCGCTGCGAGACCTTGAGATGTACCTGGATCTGTTCGCGTGCCGACTCTCGAACCGGTATCTGCCGGTCAGTGTTGGTGACTTCGATGTGACGAGTCTGCTTGACGCCGGCGTCTTCCCGAAGCTCGAGGGGGAACGCCCAGTGAGTCTGTCTGACAGTGCGGGGCGGATACGGTCCCCCCCCTTGCGTGGGCGGCTCGGAACCGCCTAGCCCTGCGAGCGCATATCCTGTGATAGAAACTCGTCAGTGAGCTGGGCGGACAGGTAAGGAGCCGTTGATGACTACTGAGACCAGATCCGGGAGCGACAGTCGGTATCGAGTGGTGGGGACGCGGCCGATTCGGCCCGATGGCGTGGACAAGGTGACCGGGCGCGCCAACTACGGTGCCGACATCGCTTTACCGGGCATGCTGTACGGACGCATCCTGCGATCGCCGCACGCCCACGCGCGCATTCTACGCATCGACACGTCCAAGGCGGAGTCGCTCGACGGCGTGCGTTGCGCGATCACGCACGACGACTTGCCCGGCGCGTCCGACGCTGTGCTCGACTTCGGCGAGAGCGTGTCGCCGTACAAATGGGTGCTAGAGCAGACCTTCGCCTCCGAGAAGGCGCTGTTCCAGGGTCATCCCGTGGCGGCAGTCTGCGCAACCGATCCGCATATCGCTGAGGACGCGTTGGCATTGATCGAGGTTGAGTATGAGGTGCTGACGCCAGTGCTATCGGTGCACGACGCGATGGCTGATGGAGCGCCGATCCTGCATGAAGGTATGAAGACCGTCGAGATGGTCGCCCGCTTCGTGCCCGGCGACGGTCGCGGCGAGCGGGAGTCCAACATCGCCTCGCAGCTCGAGTTCGAGCAGGGCGATCCGGCGGCCGGGTTCGCAGAGGCTGACATCATCCTCGAGGGCGAGTTCGAGACGGCCGCCGCTCATCAGGGTTACATCGAGCCGCAGACTGGCACGGCGTACTGGAATCCAGACGGCACGCTGACGATCTGGACCTCGTCGCAAGGACCGTTCGCGATCCGCGACACAGTGGCGAGGATGCTGGAGATTCCGCTGGCGAACGTCAAGGTCGTGCCGATGGAAATCGGCGGCGGATTCGGCGGCAAGACTCGTCCCTACATGGAGCAGGCCGCGGCCGTGATGTCGAGGAAGACCGGGCGTCCGGTCAAGATGTACATGAACCGCGAGGAAGTGCTGATCGGTACGGGACCGACTTCTGCGACCCATGTGCGCTGCAAGATCGGCGCCAGGCGGGACGGCACGCTCGTCGCCGCCGAAGCGACGCTCGCCTACGAGGCGGGCGCGTTCCCCGGCTCGCCAGTCGGCGCGGGAGCGACCTGCATGTTTGCGACCTACGAGATTCCCAACCTGTATGTGAACGCACTCGACGTGGTCACGAACAAGCCGAAGGCGCACGCCTACCGAGCGCCGGGCTCGCCACAGGCCACATTCGCCGTCGAGTCGCTGCTAGACCAGCTCGCCGAGCGGCTTGAGCGCGATCCGATGGACCTGCGCGCGCAGAACTCGGCCCATGAGGGCACGCGCCGCGCGGACGGCGTCGTGCTGCCGCGAATCGGCGCCGAGGAGACGATGCAGGCGGCGATCGATTCGGCCCACTACCGCTCGGAGATCGGTATTGACGAGGAGGGACGCTTGCTGGGTCGCGGGGTCTCGATGGGATTCTGGACCAACGGCGGCATGGAGTCGTCGGCCTATGCGGCGCTCAATGCCGATGGCACGGTCAACCTCTCGGTCGGTTCCGTCGACATCGGCGGCCAGCGCGCCGGTCTGGCGATGCAGTTCGCCGAGACGATGGGGATCGGCTACGAACTTGTCCGACCGCAGGTCGTCGACACCGACTCGATTGGCTTTACGCATGTGACCGGCGGTTCCCGCGTCGCCTACGCGACCGGCATCGCCGTCCATGAGGCGGCGTTGGACGCGCAACAACAATTGCGCGAGCGCTCAGCCAAGATTTGGGACTGCGATATCGACGCAGTTCGCTATGCAGACGGCGCGGTGCACGGACCGGAAGGGCTGCAGCTGTCGTTCAAGGAGCTGTGCCGCCAGCTGCAGCGCACCGGCGGGCTGATCCAGGGTCGCGCCGACGTGCTGCCGACCCGGCCGGGACCGGCTTACGGTTGTCACATCGTCGATGTCGCCGTGGATAAGGACACGGGCAAGGTTGACATTCTGCGCTACTCGGCTGTGCAGGACGTGGGCACGGCGATTCACCCCGACTACGTTGAAGGGCAGGTGCAGGGCGGCGTCGCGCAAGGTGCGGGTATGGCGCTGACCGAGGAGTACGTGTACTCGACCAACGGGCGCATGACGAACGCCAGCCTGCTGGATTACCGCATGCCGACGGCGCTGGATCTGCCCGAGATCGAGACGATCCTGGTCGAGGTGCCCAACCCTAGTCATCCATACGGCGTGCGCGGCGTCGGCGAGGTACCGATCGTCCCCCCGCTCGCGGCCATCGCCAACGCCATCTACGACGCCACCGGGATTCGCATGCAGTCGCTGCCAGTGAGTCCGACCAAGCTGCTCGATCGGCTGCTAGAGGAGTAAGCAGGAAGACGAAATCGAATGGCGCTCACTGGTACTGGCGCGCAAAGATATCCCAGATTACCCCCGGGGCTTGGCGGCCATCCGCAAGGGGATATATTGCGCGAGGCGCTGCGCGAGTACGATCAATCCTGCACCTTTTGGTATGTCCCGAAAGTACGGGCGCTCAATTTATCGAACGTTGAGATCATTGTGCGGATCCTGCAAGTCGTGGACAGCGAATTCAGTAGTCGTCTGTGGGATTGAAGCGCCCAGGACGACCTGTTATCGCGGCTGGCTGATTGAATCCGGCCTACTCAATCCAACAGCGGATGATCTCACGCCGCCCAGCAGAACTGCCTTGACGAGAATCATCAAAGTCCTGTTAGAGACGCTTGGGCTACTCTGGATCGCCAACAACCAAACACCGGTTGTCACAAGCGCAGGTCACCGGCTCATCGCAGCAGCGGGCGACCAATCAACCAAGGTTAGAGAGGTTATTGCACGCCAGGTGACCAAGATGCAATATCCGAATCCAACGATGCCGAAGCGGTACCGTGACGCATTCGACGCGTATCCTTCTGCATCTCTTTCTGCTTGACGTTCTGGACCAAATGGACCACTTGATTTCGTTCGACGAATACAATCTGTTCGTCAACCTCGCAGCTGCCCAGGAAGACTTGGGACGCATTTGCAAGTACATCGACGCATGGCGATCACTCGATGCAGAGCAGCAAAAGGAGCTACGATCTGTCTTTGAGCGAGTACCGATGAACAACGGGGCGTCCTCTATGGTCACCAACGCTCCGGCCCGAATGGTGTTAGTTGGGCGAACCGCTTCATATCAGCGATCCATCTACTGCTTCCCTCCTCACCTCAACGTCAACAGAAATCTCCAAACGATTGAGATCGCAGACTCATCGGTAACGACAGATCTCTTAGAAAGCAGTCGGGTGAACACGAAGATCACCATCTATGAGAATCGGGAAGATTGGTTTTCATACTTCGGCGATCGGAGTCAAGAACCATCATGGTTCATGTTCGTCCAGCACCAAATACAGAGCTCCGAGGACTCAGCCACAGTCGAGGCGCATGTGGAGAAACTCTCAGACAATGAACAACGGACAGTTCGCCGGCTCCAAATCGAGCGGGCAATCGAAAGCGCATACTCACGAGAGCCAGACCTACTTCATACCCTGGAACCCGATCTTCGCTTCCAGAGTAGGCAGGTCAAGACTCCAACTCTGGGGCGACTCAGAGACATGGCTACGCGAGCTGCCTGGCGACTGCATCGCGCTGGCCGTAACGAGTCCACCCTACTGGAATGTGGTCGACTACGGCGTGGACGGACAACTAGGTCAAACCAGTTACAAACATTACCTGGAACAAATGCTCGTCGTGTGGAAAGAGACGACGCGAGTGCTGATTCCCAATGGCAAGCTCGCTATTGTCACGCCGATCATGCCAATTCCGAAGAGTCAGATCGGTGATCAGCACACACGACATCTGAAAACATCGCCGCAGACATCGAAACGAAAATTCTGAGAGAAATTCCCTATCTGCATCGCTACAGTCTGTTTATCTGGAAAAAGCAGACGACAACCAAAATGTTCGGCAGCTATCCATATCCTCCAAACATATACGAAGATAACACCATTGAGTTCATCAACGTATATGTGAAAGATGGACCTCCGCCGCCGATTGAGAGAGCAGCAAAACGACGCAGCAAACTATCCCAGAAGGAGTGGCTCAATTTATCCATGCAGATTTGGCCGATCTATCCACAGGATGTCATGCGGGCAGGCGGCCACCCGGCACCGTTCCCGGTGGTGCTCCCACAACGCCTGATCGCCATGTACACATTCGCCGCCGACCGCGACAATGGATTCGGTGGAGACATCGTGCTCGACATGTTTAGCGGATCAGGTGCCACCACCCTAGCAGCGAGAGTGATGGGGCGGCGCTGGATTGGGATCGATCTGCACGAAGGATTCTGTGACTATGCCAGCAATCGACTGCGCTCGGAGCACACCGATCCACAAGAGATGCTACTGCACGAGCATCGCGTCCTAGCGCCCACAGGAGGCGCAACATCCCCTCAGTACCCGAAACCAGAATCGGGATCAAGACAGGCGGACATGTTCTCAAACAACGAGAAGCGATTCGGATCAGAGATCGCAGCTGTAGATTGATATCAGCGGCTACCTACCGTATTCGCGAGCCAAATCGTCCAGGAGGTCGATCATGAGCTGGGGGGCTGAGAAAAAGGGGGAGTGGTCAGTGGCCCATTCGACTACTCGGTCGGCTCGGCGGGCGAGCGTGCGTTGGCCTTCGGCTAATAGCGCGCGATCTTCGGTGCAGACGACATAGGTCGTGGTGATCTGGCTCCAGGCGGTGTCGCGCGGCTTGTCGAAGGGGACGGCTGCCTCGTCGCGCACCAACTGCTGTCGTGCCTGCTCGTAGTCGGCATCAGAGCACTGGCCGTAGAAGATGTCGCGAATTTTATCTTCCTGTACCGTGGTCGATCCGTCATCGCCGGCTTGTATCGCCGACGCCAGATCAGGGTTGACGAAGTTATCGGGTATGGAGCCATCGGTATCAGGCATGATCGCCGTCAGGTAGACGAGGTGCTTGACATTATCGTTGCCCAGTGGGGCGGTCGTGATCGACACGCCGCCGAAGGAGTGTCCAAGCAGTACGACTGATCCATCGATGGCGTCCAACGCCGAGCGTACGGTGGCCTCGTTATCGGCCGAGTTGGTGACGCCTCGCAGCTCGCCGCTTGGCTCGTGCTCGCGGCGACGATCGACGTTGACGACCGGCACACCGCGAGCTTCGAGGCCAGCAACCACCTTGTCGAAGCACCAGGGCCCATGCCAGGCGCCGTGAACCAATACTACGGTCGCGGGAGAGGTCGCGGTTGTCGTCATCGTATGCTCCAGCTTGGACTCAGAATGGGAAGCGATCGGTGGTATCGGGTTCGAATTGCACGCCGAAGGTGTTGAGCGCCATAGAGACGAGGTGATACTGACCGACTGCGAAGACGGTATTCATCAGTTGTTCGATGTTGTAGCACGCAGCGAGCCTGTTCCAGGTGTGGTCCGAGATGAATGCGTCGTGGTGCAATTCCGTCCGCCGCGCGCAATAGCGTGGCGTCGAATTCGCTCCAGACTTCGGCATCCAGGCCGAGCGCGACACGCCGTATCTCGGCATCGGTTAAGCCGACCGAGCGTCCCAAGCGCGAGTGTTGAGCGACCGACTGGCAAGTTCCCACCTGTGCACAGGATCAGCAACTCGCGCTCGCGCGGCGGCAGTGACGTTTCGCGTATGACGTGGTTTGTGAATGCCTGACGCGCCTTGGACAAGATCGGATACTGGGCGATCGTGCGCTGCATGTTCAGGTGAGCGTCGCCGCGGCTGGCGGCGGCGAGGATTGCGCACTGCTTGTCAGTCGCCTGCTCGTCGCTGATCGGTTCGATTCTGGGTCGGGGCAGTTTCATGAGCACCGTCTGAAGGGATGAACATGGTCGGAGCGGCCGGATTTGAACCGGCGACCTCTTGACCCCCAGTCAAGTGCGCTACCAAGCTGCGCCACGCTCCGCCTGCGCCCATCGTATCACCAACCCATCGGTTGCTTCTGGCGGCAGCGCTCATTCCGCCGGTCGTTTGAGCATCATGCCGGCGCGCCGACACATGACGACCAATTCGCCACGCTGATTGAAGCCGCGGTGCTCGAAGGTGACAATGCCGCGCTCTGGTCGGCTGCGCGACACCCGTCGTTCGATCACCTCGGTCTCGCAGGTAATCGTGTCGCCGATGAAGACAGGGTTGGGGAACGTGGTCTCGTCAAATCCGAGATTACCCAAGGTGGTACCGAGCGTGGTATCGGCCACGCTCAGCCCAACCGCGAGACCGAGCGTGAAGATACTGTTGACGATCCGTTGTCCGAACTGCGTGTCGGCGGAGAACTCGGTGTCGAGGTGCAACGGCTGCGTGTTGTGGGTCAGCGCGGTGAAGAGGAGGTTGTCAGCCTCGGTCACGGTGCGCGAAGGCTCGTGTCGGATGACCAGGCCCGGTTCCAGTTCCTCGAACCACTTACCCGGCACGCTGGCGCTCCGAACTAGGCAAAACGCGCCATGTCGTGGGCGGCGTACTGCGCGACCGCGTGGTCGGCGGCGGCGGTCTCGCGCAGCCGCTCGAGAAGGTCGGAGAGTTGGGAGGCCGGAATGGCGCACGTCATTTCGGCGTTCGGCATCTGCGTGCGCACGCGGGAGAGCTGACAGCCCACCGATGCCGCCATCTCGCCCGCCTTGGCGATGGCAATGATGTGACACTGCGGCTTGCCCTCGATCCGCAGCGAGGGAAATGCATCGTGCAGGACCATCAGCTGTCGACCGGTGATGCGCAGCAGCACCACATCGGGTTCGACCGCGGTATCGCCGAGCGGTCCGTAAACGACCTCCTCGGGCGTCTCGTCGACGACGGGAATGCCCATCGCCGCTTCAGGAGTGACCCAGCCGGACTCGAGCAGCGCGCCGACGTCGCCGTTCTCCAGCACGTCGCCGAGCGCCAGAAAGCCGTGCGTGACCGAGCCGACGGAGCAGTTGGCGTGGTCGGCGGCGACGGTCGAGAAGGTCCGGTCGGCTGCCTGCATCCAGAAGACGCAGCCTGCCGGCACGCGACCGGTGCGACCGTCGGTGGCGGGATCAGGCATCGGACTGTCGAATCCGCCGATGCCTGAGGGGGCATCATGGAAGCTGATGGCGAGCGGTTTGTTCACCAACCCCAACGCGCCCTGTAGTTGATCAGCGAGATCGGCCCAGTCGGTCATGTTCGCCTGCTTTCGGACGCTGTGGCTTCGTGAACGCCCAGCGGCTCCGAGCCTGGTGCGCGGAACGCCTCTCGCAGCGTCGGTATGATGGTATGCCAGTGCCGCGTCAGCATCAATGCGGTGATAGCCAGGTAGATCAGGCCGAACACGATCCGCGGCGTGTTGTCTTCCTGAAAGAAGAACTGCGTAATCAGTTGTGCCAGGAAGATGCCGAGCAAGGCGAACCCGGCTCGCGCGGTGAGCCGTTTGTCGATAATCAGCATCACGCCGAACGCCGACTGGGCCGCGGTGATGAAAACTTCGGCTCGTTGGACGTCGCTGGATCCAATCCCACTGATCGCGCCGCCAGCGGCGATGTAGGCAACCGGCACTGAGGCGATCAAGAGCGTCCACTGATTGACCTTGCTGGAGATCAGCATGTTGACGCCAAGGCCGGCCGAGCCGCGCCAGACGAGATACAGAGCGGCGAGGAACTCCGGCGACTCCGAAGCCAGCGGGGCGATCCACTGGATGACGAAGAACTCGCCGATTCCGATATCGCGGCCAATCGCTTCCAGGCCGTGCACGAAGGGTTCAGCCGACATCGCGATCACCATCGCCGAGTAGCCAATCACGAGCACCACGACTAGGCGTCGCTGCGCCGTGGGCAGGCGTCCGATCGCGGCGGCAGGACCTTCCAACTCCGGTTCCTCGACCGGCGATCGCGTCAGGCGAATCACGTACCAGAGGAAGAGCAGGCCGAGGATGATCGTATCCTCGATCGCGATGCGCCCCTTGGCTACAATGACGAACGAGTACATGGTTGCGACGGCGAGAATGCCGATATCGAGACCGATACCGCCCGGCAAGGTGAGCAGCGGCTCGTCGGGATCCTCGGGTCGACGGCAGAGGAATCGCCAGGCGCTGCGCGCGGCGGTAACGACGAGATGCCGGGGGCCGTTCGCCTTCCAGGCGAAGAGAAAGATGACCATCGCCCAGCCGACGCCGAGCAACAGGCGATTGGCGCCGGTCATGTTGGCCAACGCGAGTTCGTCTTTACCGGGAATACCCTTGCCCGCCTCCCATGCCAGGAGCAGGTCGACGGCGTACTCGGGCAACACGGCGATGAAGGCGACCACCGCGACGGAAAGCGCGGCCGGAATGTCGTGCTGCGCCGCCTCCGCGCCGGTCGAGATCAGGAAGGCGGCGGAGAGGATGCCAATGCCGAAGATGGCGACCTCGGCCTCGGTTCCCATGTGAACGCCGCCCAGTCGCGCGATCAGCGCAGGCACCCCAATCAGGGCCGCGCCGATCAGCAGCGTCCAGGAGGATCGAAAGTTCACCAACTTAGGATATGCCGACCATCCGCTTGAAGGAATACGGCTAGGTCCATTGGGTGTCGGGGATCAGGATGCTGCGCGTGCGCTCGATTAGACGTTCGTACTCGCGCTCATATGCGCCTAGAATCTGACCAGTATCTCGCAGCTCGGACTGCGTTTCTTGCAGGGCATACGAGACGACAGCGTGGCAGACCAGTTCCCTCAGCATAGTTCGGAATTCCAGCGATTCCTGTCCTGGCCGACTCTCTTCGTAGGGGCCCAGAAAGCGACTGACGTCGGGGTGTTTCGCGTTCACAGTGAGCAAGTTGACTTCCGCGTCGTACCAGACTCGCTGAGGGACGTCTACGTGTTCTTCGGACAACTTGACTTCCATTCCCGAGAGACCGGGCAATCGAGTCCGGATTTCGGCAAACTTCTCGGTGTCATCGACCGAGGCGCGTACCGTTCCTTTGAGGTCCGCCTCCTCACCGGTGACTCGGATTGCGTACATGCAACATCCACGAGCTTCATCCCAATGCAACGAATGACTAATGTGCTCTATCTGCAGATCGGTCTGGTCAGCAAAGCCAACGTCGGGGATGCGATCCTGGTACTCCGCCGGCGCAAGCAGGCGCACAATGCGGTTCGATTCCGGTTTCATCGTGTAGCTTCGGCGTTCGAACTGCAACTCGGTGATGGTTGGCGGAGGATCCGCTTGCCAAAGAACCAGCCCTTCCACTTGCTCGTCCGACACCTCAGCCGTGAGTGCGACGAATGAATTGGCGGCTCGACCATCGAGACGGTACGTTGCACTCAGATAGCGCCCGTGATTGACCAAGGGTAAGGTATCGACCATCGGAGAGTTGATTTCATCGGAAATCGTGACCCTCGCGACCGCCTCCTCCATCATGTCGTCCAGCGGCTCGTATCGAATCGTCATGCGCGCCTGCCGCATCGGTTCGACGTGGCACGTTGGCGGGATCAATCGAAGACCCTTTAGGTCCGTACCGTTCTCAGTACCACCGCCAGGCGATTCACCCTCCGTCTCTTCACGCACGTAGTCGTTGAGCACGCCGGCCAAGTCTCGTAACATACGACGAGTCTTTGTAGTGGTTTGGTCAGCGTTGGAGCGGAGCGATTCCTTCTTCAGGCGCTCCATATGCGGCTTGAGCGCATCTTCGATCGCATCGTCAAGCGCGGCAGAGAATCGATGTTCCGAGCCACGCGCCAGCCCGTGTCGATTACGTGACACAATCTCTTCGCTGCCACGAATTAAATCGGACTCGATCAGGAGTCGCTTGATAAGCGGCACATTGACGCGACCGAAAAAGCGACGCAGGTAAGTAGATTCGGGCTGGCTCTTCGCAAACGCGCCACCGGGCCAAAATTCGTAGGCGGCGCGACCCGATGTCACTAGCAGTGAGTATCGCCAGTATTGAGGGTGTCCGAGGCGACCGCTATCGTCTTTATCGAGCAGTTCGGGTGTCTCATACAGGGTGACCTCGACAAATTCGTCGTCTGCATAGCCGGGTAGCGGGAAGCGCACGGCGTCGAGCCAGCGCTCGCCTGCTGGCATCTCATATGTAATCGTCTGGGGGCTATCGCCTTCAGTCAGTACTAAGCGCCGCGATGGATCGGTCAAGATCGGAACCAGAGCGAAGTGACGCGACAGAAGCTTAGCCAAGTTGTCATTCCTCGGGATGCTCACATCACCTAGTAGCTTCAACCGCACGAACGTCCCATGCCTGCCGGAATCGTCGTGAATTGGCTCCGCAATGGCGACGGCATCATCCTCGTCTAATGACAAGCTGATCGTGAGTTGACTCTGCTGTCCATCACGAGTGGTGATCCAGGTGACATCGCCAAGCACAGCCACATCTTTGGCTCCACGTCCGAGAAATCCACGCACATTGTCGTTATCGCTGATCCCGCTGGTGCGGCCACCAAGACGTGCCAGCCGTTCGTCCAGCTGCTTATAGGTCATTCCTTCAGCATCATCGTCCACCCAAATTTCGCGCTTGCGGCGATCAATCTTGATGCGAATCTCGCAGATGCCTGGGGCTTCCATACGCGTGTAGGAGTCATCCGCGTTGGTGATTAGCTCGACCAGCGCGTTCATAATATCGTTGCCCATGGCCTGCCGGGCATCCTGCAGGATCGCGCGATTGTTGACCTCTAGTGGCTTTCGGTGAACGCGGCGTTCAGCCATGCGATGTACTCCTTCAGCTCGGAATCGGCGCTGGTGTGAGCAAGAAAATCGAGTTGCTCAAGTCGTCGCTTAATGGCGACAGAAGGAGAGCTGGCGCTAAGCAGCAAACCGGAAGCGATTAGATTGCCGGCTGGCGGCTGACTGCCCTGCTGCCAGCGCACAAAGAGCGGATGCGCTCGTAGGTCGCGGAGTTCTCGCTGTTCTCTGGCGGTCAGTTGAGTGGCCTGCTGTTGCGAACTCGTGCTCAGTAAGTGCAGATGTCGTCGAGCCCAATCGACGCCGGCAGAGGTCAGCATCCAGTGCTCGGTTGGTGAACCGACAATCAGTGCGCCGTTACGTGTTCGGCGCGCGTCGTTCAATGCCTCGGCGGTCGCGCTGAGATTGGGCAGGTGTCGATGCTTCTTCCAACCGAAGCGTCCCGGCGACAGCTTGTGACAACGGATGGCGATGTCCTCGGAGTCGACGCGTTGGCGGGCACCGCTCCGTTCGAAGAGCGCAAGCGTGGCGATCTGCCACATGGTCAAATCGTCGAGCGTTTGGACGTCAGCGGTATTAGGCTCTTCGGCGGCCATTACCGAAGGCTATGGGTGGATTGAGTTGATGTCCAGGGATCTAATCACGCCTCCGCCAGCTGTTGCAGCGCGTCGGAGAGCGTCGATTCCCAGTCTAATTCGGCGAGGCGGGTGGGCGGGGTGTAGCGGAGCTGGGTTGCGCCGATCTGGATTTGACGCGGCAGGCGCAGGCGGCGTTGGCTGTCGCTGAAGGCGAGTCCCTGCGCTAACCTGATCACGACCTGTTCGCCCTCGGACTGGATCGATTCCGCGCCGATCCTCGACGCGAGCGCTCTGAGTCTGAGCGCCCCCAGCAAATTCCTCGCCGGCAGCGGTAGCGGTCCGAATCGATCATCGAGCTCCGCGCTGAACTCGTCGACCGCCTGCGGCGACCCGGCCGCGGCGAATCGTTGGTAGAGGGTCATGCGCAATCCGACGTCATCGACATAGGACTCGGGCAGGAAGCTGGGGATCGCCAGGTCCACGCTGACTCTGGTGCCTTGTCGAAGGTTGGCGGGACGTCGACCGCTGCGTTTGGCTTTGGCTCGCTCGACCGCCTCGCCAAGCAGTTGCGTGAACAGGGTGAATCCGACCGCGCCGATATGCCCCGACTGTTGCGAGCCCAGCAGGTTGCCGGCGCCGCGGATCTCGAGGTCTCTGAACGCGATCTGGAATCCCGCGCCGAGATCGTCGGCTTCCATGATCGTCGCCAGCCGTCGCTGCGCGACTTCGGACAGGGAGCGATACGGCTCGGTCATCAGGTAGGCGTAGGCGCGAACGCTGGCGCGACCGACGCGACCACGAAGTTGATACATTTGGGCGAGACCAAGGCGCTCGGCGCGATTCAGGATGATCGTGTTGACGCGCGGGATATCGACGCCCGACTCGATGATCGTCGAACAGACCAGCACGTCCGCCTCGCCGTCGGTGAAGCGGCGCATGTGTTGACGCAGCTGGTTGGCGGGCATCTGACCGTGCGCGACGAGGAATCTCGCCTCGGGGACGAGACGCCGCAGCTCAAGCGCCTCACGGTCAATCGTGCGCACTTCGTTATGCAGCACGTAGACCTGCCCTCCGCGGTCCAGTTCGCGCAAGATTGCCTCGCGGATCACGCTGTCGTCTCGTTCCATCACGTAGGTGGTGATTGGCAAGCGCTCCTCTGGCGGCGTCGCGATGGTCGACATGTCGCGGATGCCGGTGACGGCCTGATGGAGCGAGCGTGGAATCGGCGTCGCCGAGAGCGTGAGGACATCTACGTCGCGGCGCAGCTTCTTGAGACGCTCCTTGTGCTCGACGCCGAATCGTTGTTCCTCATCGATGATCGCCAGGCCAAGGCTCTTGAAGTCGACGTCCTGCTGGAGCAGTCGGTGCGTGCCGATCACGATGTCGACCGCGCCAGACTTGAGACCGTCGATCGCGCGTCGCTGTTCCGGCACGGTGCGCAGCCGCGAGAGCAAATCGATGCGTACCTGCATCGCCGCCATACGCTGGCTGAAGGTCTCGAAGTGCTGCTGGGCGAGCACGGTCGTGGGAACGAGCACGGCGACCTGGTGTCCGGACATGACCGCCTTGAAGGCTGCGCGAATCGCCACTTCCGTCTTGCCATAGCCGACGTCGCCGACGATCAGCCGATCCATTGGTCTGGCAGCCTCCTGATCGCGCCGCACCGCTTCGATGATGCGATGCTGATCGGTCGTTTCGATGTAGGGAAAGGACGCTTCGAGTTCGATTTGCCACGGGGTGTCTGGTTCGATCTCGATGCCGGGTTCGGTCTCGCGGGCGGCGTGCAGTTGCAGGAGTTCGTCGGCGATATCCGCGACGGCGCCGCGCACCTGGGCCTTGGCGCGTTGCCACTGACCGCTGCCAAGCCGCGTCACGCTCGGCGGCGCGTCCGACGGTCCGACGTATGGTTGAACCCGGTCCAACTTGTCGGTCGGTACCAGCAAACAGTCGCCCTGGGCGTAGCGAATATCGACGTATTCCCCTTCGCGCTCGCCCAGACGTTGTCGAACGACACCCTGAAATCTGCCAATGCCGCTATCGACATGCACGACGAAATCGCCGGGTTTGAGTCGTTCGAGCAGATGCGGATCGGAGGCGGCGACCGCGCGGCTTTTGAGCGGACGGCGCTGGCGTTGGCGTTCGAAGCCGAATATCTCGGTATCGCCGATCAGGGTGACGAGCCGCGCGCCGGTCGCCGGATCGTCGAGCTGCCAACCTTCCGACAGGGCTGCTCTGCCCACGTTGATTGCGGCTGCATCCGGCGCGATCTCCGGTTCCAGCCGTGAGAGCGGTAGGCCGAGGTCGAGCATCAGCTCGGAGAGGCGCGCTTCCTGTAGCGACACCAGCAGCGTGGCGCCCTTGCCCTGTGACTCGCGGAGCGACTCGAAGAGTTGCGCCAATTTGCCGCCCAGACGCGGAGTAGGGCGAAACGGCAGACGCTGCTCTCCGCCAGCCAGCCGAGACAACGATCGCAGCGTCTGCGGCCCGTCGCTGAGTCCGTCCTGCAGTTCCTCGCAGTTCAGCCAGGGATGCGGCAGCCCAGGCGGAATTTTGCCGCCGCGCTCAAGCTCAGCGCGCGCGTGCGAGGCCCGTTGATCGCGCTCATCCGCCCGCGCGGACAGATCATGCGGTTCGTCGACGATGATCAGCGCGTCCTCGCCCAGATGGTCGAAGATCGTGCTCGGCGCCAGGAATTGAGTCCAGAAGTCGGGCCGGGACGTCGCGCCCCCAGCCCGTAGGTGCGTCAGGTCGAGCGCTAACACCGCCGCCTCTGCGGTCAGGTCGGTATCCTCTGCATCCGACGGGCATTCGCCGACAGAGGCGAGCAATCGGTCGATGAGCGGTTGGGATTCAGCGTTCTGAGTCCATTCCCGGGCAGGGCGCAGATCGATCGATTCGACCGTATCGATGGAGCGCTGACTACGTGGGTCGAAGAGCCGGATGGACTCGACTTCGTCGCCGAAGAGTTCGATCCGGGCGGGCGTCTCGGCGGCTGGAGGCCAGCAGTCGACGATGCCGCCGCGCAACCCGAATGTGGCCGGCTCGACGACGAGTCGCCGACGTTCGTAGCCGTTTCCGTCGAGCGCCCGGATCAGATCGTCCAGTGGCAGGGTCGAACCCTGGACAATCCTCAGCGGGGCTGAGAAGGGTGATGCAGTGCGCTGCGCGACCGCGTCGAGATCGGCGACGATGATCGGCGAGCCGCCGCGCAGCGCCTCGATCGCGGTCAGTCGCGCTTCCACCAGGTCGGACGCCACCGGTTGGCGGTCGTAGGGGGCGGATTCTCGGGTGGGAAACGACAGCAGCCGAGCGCGGTTGGCCGTGGATAGCCAGAGTGGGAGCGCGTCGATGAGGTCGGCCGCTGATGACGGAGTCGGTGTCAGCACCAACACCGATCCAGGGTGCCTGCTGGCCAGGGCGGCGATGATGGCAGGTTTGGCGGCGTCGGGCGCACCCAGCATTGGCTGAGTGTCGAACGGACGGATCGCGTCGAGCACAGCGGAGCCCAGGCCCGCAAGCAAGCCGGGCGGGTTGTCGTGCGGGTCGGCGGCGCTCACGCGCGCATGCTCCGTCCGCTGATTAGCTTGGACAAGCGTATGCGAGTATCCGCTCGCCAGACCAGCAGCTCAGCAGATAAGGCGCCAAAGCGACTGTCGCTAGCCTTGACTGTTGGGAACCAGTCGGTGGGGACCGATAAAGCCGATGTGCACCTGGCCGGTGCGGCCTTTGCCTTTGACGTCGTCGTGAAAGTAGAGGCGAGGAATGTGCTGCCCGCCGCCCTCGGAGATTTTGAGGTGCGCTTCCATGTGTTGATAGCCGTTGGGAGAGACCTTCTTATCAACAACAAAGCGGCGCATACGCCACAGTCGGCTGTCGTTTTTGACCGTGTCCGATTCGCTCATCGCCAGTTTTTGCGACGAGGCGTGCCAAGTGAGAGGATTGCTGCTGTGCTGACACCACTCCCAGAATCCGCCAGTGAAGAAGGACGATTCCTCGGCGTAGGCCTGGAGCGCCTGGAGACCCTTCCACAACTCTCGCGCCCAGTTGCCGGATTTTTCGTCGGATTCCAACGCGTCGATCTCTCGCAGCGCGGCATCGGGTATCACGAGTCGATCGCAGCGCTCGCGCGCCATCGCGATTACGCCGGTCAGACTGACAGCCGCGGCCGCTTCAGCGATCTCATCGGCCAGATCGTCGGGAGCCGCGGCGCTGTCGATCAGCGCGGCGGCATAAGAATCGCTCTTGGCCTTGAGTTTGCGGCTCTCATCCTGCGACTCATCGAGCTGTTTGGTCAGTTCGTCGATCTGCGCCTGCGCGACCCGGTTACGTTCGTTCAGTTCCTGCCGCTCGGCTTGATGCGCCTCGTTGGCGCGACGGATCTGATCGGCGTGCTCGTCCGCTTCGCGTTGCAGCGCGCTCAGCCGAGCGCGCGCCGACTCGGATTCCGAGCGTAGAGCGGCGATTTCCCGCTCGAGTTCAGCGACGCGCGCCGAGTCGGCTCCGCCGTCCCGCGATCCCAGCAGCGACAGGACTCGCTGCTGGATCGATCCCAACGAATCGGCGAACTGGCGAAGGTCGTCGCGGATCGTCTTGTCGTCGGTGTTGTTGAGATAGGTCGCCAGTTCGAGCGCCGACGGGTAGAGTGCTTTCGCGATTAGACAGGCGGCAAGCGCCTCAAGCGCGTCGGCGCTGCGTTTATTATTCCGTCTGGTCATCGCCCGACTCTTTCATACTCATGGACTGACCTCGACGTGGCGATTGTAGGTGTTCATTGCCGATTCGAAGCCGTGCTCAAGCATATGGAGCACGGCCTCCGCAGTTCGCCGCTCCGCCTCGTGCAGGAGCCGGCGTTCGCTCGGCGTCGGATCACTCAGCAGCCAGTTTGCCACATCATCGGGGTGACGCGACGGTTTGCCATCCACGAGCGGCCGCCCCACGCCGATGCGGACGCGGGGAAAGTCGAGCTCGCCGATGACAGAGCGAATCGAGCGCATGCCGCGCTGTCCCGCGTCGGAGCCTGAGGGGCGAATGCGGATGCGGCCCGGCTCAAGATCGAGCTCGTCGACGAGCAGAATCAGGGCGGAACGGTCGGCGCGGAATGCGTCCAGTAATGATTGCACCGCCGCACCCGATTCGTTCATGAACACTCGCGGCATCGCCACGGCGACCGGCCCAAACGGCGTCTCGTCCTGCGCAATGCGATAGCGAGGCTCGCGGACAAGCGATGGCAGTCCCAGCCGTTTGCGCGTCAGCTCGGCGGCTCGCAGTCCCGCATTGTGTCGATGCTGCGCATAGCTCGTTCCCGGATTGCCGAGTCCGACGATCAACCTCGCACCCGGTAGCGGGATGAATCGGCGGCGCCGAAATTTAGTCAGCCTGGACATGCGGTCAGTGTCGCACGCGATTCGCAGGGCAGTCACCTACAGTTGTGGTCCACGATACGCGCCCAATAGAGAGTGCCATCAGGAAACGCCCACTGATCGCGCAGCTGCTTCGCAATCGCATTCGTTGCGTCGCCAACCGCACTCGCAAATCCGTTCCCAGCCTCATGGGACAACAACCGCATGAGGCGTTGATACAGGTCGCGCTCACCTGAAACAAGCTCCCAATCTGTCGTCAGTACCCCACGGCGGTTCCGTGGTGTTTGCAGAATCGACCGTGCGCATTCCAGGCTTGACAGGTCGGATTAACCCAATCCGGGACACGTATGATCGAACGTATCTGCATGCATCGAACATCGCGATCAACGACGTCGAGCTGCAGCCGGTCACGTTCGCCCCTGACATCGATGAATTGCATCTGCTGGATGCGGACGGCAACGCGCGATTCGTCCGGATCGCCGCGATCGCGGTCGATCTGCCCTGCTGCAGTACCGGGGCCCAGACGTGGCCTGAACCGGCAACCGATCGGCGCATCCGCGGCGAGTGGGCATTGGAGGTGGGGTTGAGGAGACCTAGGTCGCCATGGTATCAAGGAGGATAATCTACCCAAACGGGGCAGATGTCTCGTACCGCCTGAGGGATAACGCATGACGATGCCGACGAGAGCAGAGATACACCCGGTCCTCTTGCGCACGCTTGCGCAGTGGCTTGGCACGCCGCGGCCTCGGGATGTGATCGCGAAGGTCACGGAGGCGTTTCCCAAGCTGACCGATAAAGACCTCGCCAGTACGAACAAGGGCGGAGAGAGCACTTGGATCAACCGCGTTCACTGGGCGCGGCAGGATCTGTTGATACGTGGATTGATCGACGGTTCGGTCAAGGGGGTGTGGCAGCTAACCGAACAAGGCCGTAAGGAGGCGAATCAGGCCGACGAACCTAAACCCATCGAGCCGCCCGTCCAGGTTGAGGAAGAACCACCTGAACTGTATGAGCCGCAGGTGCTGGAGGTCGTATCGTCCGACGCGGACGCGCTCATCAACGAGTTACGCAACGCTGCTATCGATTCGGCCAACCCGGCGCGGCTGGAGCGGGCCGTCGCCGACGCTTTACGGTTTCTTGATTACGAAGTCAATGAGATTGGCGGAACCGGCCACACCGATGTGCTCGCCCTCGCCCCCTTGGGCCCGCTGCGGTATCGGGTGGTACTGGACGCGAAGTCCACATCGTCAAAGCGGGTGATGGAGCATCAGATCAACTGGCTTGGCATCGACGGCCACCGCAAGGCTGAGGCGGCGGATCACGCGTGTGTTGTGGGTTCCGATTTCGCCGGCGGAGCATTGCAGCAGCATGCCGAGGATTTCGATGTCAGCCTGATGACGACAGAGACGCTCTGCGAACTGGTGCAGATCCACTCCGAGCTACCCTTGACCCTCGTGGAGTTGCGCAGCGTCTTCGCCGCCGTGCCGAACGCATCGGCGTCGATGCCCGAAATTCGTGCCAGGGCCGCGGCTCGGCAGGGTCGGATGCGGCTGCTGCTGTTCCTGCTGCAGCAGATCGATCACTTCAACACGGCTGCGCCGGACTGTATTCTCGTCAAGGCGGAGACGCTGTGGGCGGCGACGCTGCATCTGGATGAGTTCCGCGGCATCGGGCAAGAGGATGTGTCCGACGCGTTACGGCTGCTGGAGATCATCGGCGCGATTGCCAAGCCCAACGGCGATGGATATGTCAGCCAGACGTCTCTGTCAGGCGCGAAGTCCATGCTGCGAGCGGTTTCATGGATCGCCCAGCCCAAGGATGATGACCAAGCCGGCGTACCGAGCCGGTCGTCCACCTCAGAGCGCCTGCAGGCCTGACGACTTCCGTAGCGCGTTTGCGGCGCGCTCGAAGCTGGGGAAGGTGGCGATGCCCTCCTCCTGGAGCTGTAGGCGCGCCTTGAGGGCGGCTTCTTCCTGATGACTGGGATGGAGCGTGGCGAGGAACGGTTTGTCAGACTCGCGCAGGAACTGTTTGAGCGAGCCGATCAGGCGATCGAACTCCTCAGGTTTATCCAGCCAACGGCGCGCCATAAAAGTGGCCGAGAGCTCCATGCCGACGGCATCGATGTTCTCGTCCTGGTCGAGGATCTCGAAGATCGTGTCAAGGTGCTGGGGATCTTGTCCGATCGTGCCGGCGGCGTCGAGCGGATTGCGGTAGCTGCCGCCGATGATGTTGAAGAACTCGGACAGCCGGGCGTAACTGTCGTCGGCAAGCGTGGGCACTTTCCAGCCGGCCTTCTCGAAGGCGTCGGTCAGCACGACCGACTGGCCGCCGGTCATCGCGATCAGTCCTAATCGGTTGCCTTTGGCGCGCTTGGTCAGCAGGGTTGCTTTAACGACGTCGATCATCTCGTCGAGGTTGTGCACGGCGACAGCGCCGACCTGCCTGATCATCGCTTCCCAGACAGCATGGTCGCTGGCCAGCGAGGCGGTGTGCGAGCGGATCGCGCGACCGCCGCCCTCGGTCTGGCCGCCCTTCCAGATGATCACCGGTTTCCTGGCGGCGACATCGCGCAGCATTCTGAACAGACGCTGACCGTCCCGCGCGCCCTCGATGTACATGCCGATCACTTCGGTCTGCGGATCATCGGCGAGATATTCGAGGTAATCGGCGGCCTCGAGGATGATCCCGTTGCCGAAGCTGACCAAGGTTGAACAGTAGAGTCCGTTCGCGGCGCCGGTGAGCGAGAAGTTCATGCCATGCGTGCCGCTCTGGGAGACAAAGCCGATATTACCCTGAACGCCGGCCGGCTGGTCGCGGTTGAAGCGCACGCCGAGTCCGGGCACGTGCAGTCCCATGCAGTTCGGGCCGATCAGCGCCAGCCCGGCAGGGTCGGCGATCTCGAAGATCTTGTTCTGTAACTCGACGCCGATGTCCTCGCTGGTCTCGGCGAACCCGGAGGTGAACAGCGTCACGCCGCCGACGTCGGCTTCGACGCATGACTGAACGATGAACGGCGCTACTTGTCGCGGCACGGCGCAGACGGCGAAGTCGACGCGCTCAGGGATGTCGGTCAGCGACTTGTAGTTGGGGATGCCCAACTCTTCGATTCCTGGGATCTCGCTCTCGTCGACCTGTACGCTGTAGAGTGGGCCGTCGAAGGGCTTGAGCGAGCGCAGCCAAGTGTAGCCGCTGGCCTGTTTGTCGCCGATCACGGCGACGACTTTCGGTGCCAGCGCGCGGGTCAGGCGTTCACGTGCCACGGCCATCGGAAGCCTCCTCAGGATGAGACGGATGAGATCATGAGCGAACGCAAGTGCGTCCTATGACTCGGCGGTCAGCAGGAT
Organism: Dehalococcoidia bacterium; assembly: GCA_965116225.1. Classification (GTDB taxonomy): domain Bacteria; phylum Chloroflexota; class Dehalococcoidia; order Bin125; family Bin125; genus Bin125. Next base: position 367,402 of record OZ220495.1, read on the forward strand.
GCGCGCGTCGACGGCAACCGCGCCGTCGGGACGCGCGAACACGGGGTTGAGGTCGAGCTCGGCGATCTCGGGATTCGCTTCGGCGAACTCGGAGAGTTGCAGCAGCATCGCCTCGATCGCGTCGAGGTTAGCGGCGGGGGTGCCACGGAATCCCTCCAACACGGGAAAGCCCTGAATTTCACGAACCATCTCGGCGGCGTCGCGCCGCTCCAGCGGCACGATACGGAAGGCGACATCCTTGAGCACCTCGACAAAGACCCCGCCCAGGCCGAACATCAGAACCGGCCCGAACTGTTGGTCCTGCGTGATGCCGAGAATCACTTCGGCGCCCGGCTCGGCCATTGGCTGGACCGAGAGTCCCTGCAGGTCGGTACCGGGTACCGCATCGGCGACTCGTTCGTGGATGCCGTCCCAGGCTGCGAGCAGCGCGGGTTCGTCGGCGATGCCCAGTTCGACGCCGCCGACATCGGTCTTGTGCGTGATCGCGTCGGAGACGACCTTAAGCGCGACCGGATAGCCGAGCTGGGCGGCGTGCGATGCCGCCTCGTCGACCGAGGTGGCGAGTCGGGTCTCGGTCACGCTGACGCCGGCGTCGGCGAGCAACTGCTTGGCTTCGACTTCGGATAGCAGCGTGCGCTGTTCTGCGCGCGCAGCGGCGATCACTGATGCGGTCATGGGCGTCTCCGACAAGTCTGGCTTCTGGCGATGAGAATCGGTGCTCTCCGAGCCAGGATACACGTCGACCCAGATGGCAACGGCGCATCCCCGCGCGGGACTCGAGCTGCTATTATGTATACTCGGTTGCGCAATTGAGCGGCCGCGGGCGAATCGCTGAGGAACAGGCATGGTCGAGGCTGACCCATTCGAGGACTGGCTGGACATCGTCGAGGCTGCGGGGGAGCTGAGCATCCACCCGCAATCAATGCGCCGCCTGATCAAGCAAGGCCGAGTTCCAGCCCGCCTTTACGGGGGCAAGTACCTGATCGAGCGGGACCAGTTCCTGATGTTCAAGTCGAACTACGACCCGCGACCCGGTCGCAAGCGCTCGCCGCGCCTGTTGTGAGGCGGCGGATCGAGTCAGCGTTGCACGTTGTTCCGGAGCCTTCGCCATAGCGTACGGTAGATTCGCTCCACTGTCGGGTGCAAAACGAAGGCGCTGAACGCGCCGCACAGTAGCGCCGCTATCTACCGACCTGAGTTGAAATCGATAAACGCAGCAAGATATATCACTCGCCTGCGCCGTCAAACACGCCAACAGCCAGCCGCTCGCGGTCTCCGCAAGAAGCGCACGCTACCCTCAGTTTCACCGGCGACGCTCGCCTAACTTTTACTCTACTGCGCAGATGGCGGTTCAGCGATTTCATGGCCAGAGACCAGCAGCCTGAGCTCGGGCCAAGGCATCAGAAAGCGCCGATTCCACCGTGGCCGTGAATTCGTCGCGAGGGTTCCCGTTGTTGTCGTAATAGTCCGTCCCCAACGTGAACAGATCCCCAGCCACATAACCGAGTTCCAAAAGTGCGCCGAGCCCATCAGGGCATTCACGTTCCGCCTCCAGCGCATCCAACCAATCCCGCCCGGGTGGTTGGGCATAGCCGCTGCGCCAGAACCCTGGATCGTTCTTGAACGACTGCAAGTCGGCGAACAACGCGAGCAGCCGCCGGGAGGCATCGGACCACGACCAGGCTCGCTGGTTTCAGCGGGCGCAAGACGTCTGCCGGTTTAATCTGGAACTGCCGCAGTGTCCGTCGCACAGGCCGCCGTGAGCGCGACGCTGATCGCGGCAAGCGCACTAAACATCCAGATACGAATTTGAGGCATCCCTATCCCCTTGAACACAAACGAACCTAGTGGTTCCGTCGTGATGTCTAACCGAACGTGATCAGTAGTCCGGTTACCAGCGTCGTTGCTGCGAATCCAAGTCCGACCATACCGAGCACCCAGTTACGCATCTTAGCATCTCGCGACTCTTGATCCCGTAACCGCTGCCATTCGCGTTCGTCGCGCTCACGCTCACGGGTGTCGCGCCTGCGCTCTCGGGCGCTGTCTTCTTCGCGGAACTCGTTGAGCTCGCAGCGGATGTCAGCCAGGAACTGCGCCTGCTGCGCCAGGATTTCCGCACGCTCGGTCCGCCATTGCTCGAATACGCGCTCGATCCAGCGATCGAGCGTCGCCAGGTCCACGTATGTGGTCAGCGCCTCATCGAGCATGCCGTCCAGGAACTCCGCCGTGATCCCGGGGTCGGAGTCGGGGCAAAGACCGAGATCAGTCAGTCTCCGTCTGGTCGCGGGGACGTCGATCGATGACATACCGCTCCTCTACCTGTTCCTTGGCGATGGCGAGGATCTGCGTGCACTGATCCCAAGTGACATTGAACCTCTCCATGAACTTCGGTCGGATCTGCTCCTCAAGAATCTCATCGAGCTTCCACTCCGGGAGAGGGCACGTCTGATTGAGGATTTTCGGCATTGCGCCTGACTCCTGATGGCCAATGCAGTCATTCTAATGCGGCGAGGAGGCGCCCTGGATGATCTGTTCGACGACGTGTGGCTCGGCGAGGGTGGTGACGTCGCCGATCTGTTCTGGTTCGCCCTCGGCGACTTTGCGCAGGATGCGACGCATGATCTTGCCGCTGCGCGTCTTGGGCAGGCCGGCGACGAATTGGATGCGGTCGGGCGTGGCGATCGGGCTGATCTCGGCGCGCACCTGACGCTTGAGTTCGACGGCCAAGTCGGGGCCTGGGTCGAAGCCGTCCTTGAGCAGGACGTAGGCGTAGATGCCTTCGCCCTTGATTTCGTGCGGGTAGCCGACGACCGCGGCCTCGGCGCAGCCGGCGTGGCCGACCAGCGCGCCCTCGATCTCGGCTGTGCCCAGACGGTGGCCGGAGACGTTGAGCACGTCGTCGACGCGTCCGGTTAGCCAGTAGTAGCCGTCGTGATCACGGAAGGCGCCGTCGCCGGTGAAGTACTTGCCAGGGTACTGGGTGAAGTAGGTGTTGATGAAGCGCTCGTGATCGCCGTAGACCGTGCGCATCATGCCCGGCCAGCTGCGCGCCATGCAGAGCAGACCGCTCTGCTGATTGCCTTCGAGCTCGTTGCCATCGGGATCGACCAGCACCGGTTCGATGCCGAAGAACGGCAGCGAGGCCGAGCCTGGCTTCATGTCGTTGGCGCCAGCCAGACCAGTCAGGATGTGGCCGCCGGTCTCGGTTTGCCAATAGGTATCGACGATGCTGCAGTGTCCATCGCCGACGACACCATGGTACCAACGCCAGGCTTCAGGGTTGATCGGCTCGCCGACCGTGCCCAGCACCCGTAGACTATCGCGCCGATGCGACTTGACCCACTCGTCGCCCTCGCGCATTAGGGCGCGAATTGCGGTTGGGGCGGTGTAGAGGATGTTAATTCCGAGTCGGTCGACCATATCCCAGTAGCGGCCAGCGTCGGGGTATGTAGGGATCGACTCGAACATGACCGAGGTCGCGCCGTTGCCGAGCGGCCCATAGACGATGTAGCTGTGGCCAGTGATCCAGCCGACATCGGCGGCGCAGCAATAGATATCGCCCTCGCGGTAGTCGAAAGTATAGCGATGACTGAGCATCGTGAACAGCAGGTAGCCGGCCTGCGTGTGCAGGACGCCCTTGGGTTTGCCGGTCGAGCCGGAGGTGTAGAGGATGAAGAGCGGATCCTCGGCGTCGAGAGTCTCGGGTTCGCACTCGTCCGACTGCCTGGCGACGGTCTCGTGCCACCAGATGTCGCGGCCATCCCGCATCGTCACATGGCCGCCGGTGTGTTGGTGGACGATGACGAACTCGACGCAGGCGATGCCATTGGCATCAAGCTGATCCAGGGCGGCGTCGACGTTGGCCTTGAGCGGCACGGCGCGGCCGCCGCGCTTGCCTTCGTCTTGGGTGATGATCGCCTTGCAGAGCGAGTCGGTCACGCGGTCGGCGATGGCGGTGGCGGAGAATCCGCCGAAGATCACGGAGTGGATCGCGCCGATTCGGGCGCATGCCAGCATCGCGGCGACGACCTCGGGCGTCATACCCATGTAGATGGCGACGCGGTCTCCCTTGCCGACGCCGCGGGCGCGGAGTTCATTAGCGAGTCGGCAGACCTCAGCGTGCAACTCGCGGTAGCTGATCGACTGGTTGTCGCCGGGCTGATCGCCCTCCCAGAGGATGGCGGTCTGGTCAGCTCGTGCGGCGAGGTGTCGGTCGAGGCAGTTGACCGAAACGTTGAGTTTGGCGCCCAGGAACCAGGCGATCCGACCATCGGCGAGACTCTCTTCCCTGAGTGTGTGCCAGGGCTCGATCAGGTCGAGGTGGGCGTTCGCCATCTCGGTCCAGAATGCGTCCGGCTCGTCGAGCGAGCGTCGCCAGAGCGCCTCATAACCCTCGCGCGAGGTAACCAGTGCACCCTCGCGGACATTGTCGGGCGGCGAATAGGATTCGTTGACGGGCATCGCAGCATCGGGGGTGGTCATGGGATGTCCTCGCCTTCATCGGATCGATCGTCGTCGAGGAAATGCTAACGCGCCTGCACGGCGCAATCAGGCCGCTTCCTCCTGGAGCCGCTTGAGCAGCTGCGCCATCGTCCCGTTGCCCTTTTTCACGTTGCATGTCCGACAGAGCAGCTGGACGTTCGCCCAGGTATGCGCGCCGCCCTTGGACTTGGGCTTGATGTGGTCGAGATCCATCAGGTCGGCGTACGCCGGCGTAAAGTGCCGCTGGCAGCCGTTACAGACGCCGTTCTGCTCGTCGTACAGCCGCTGCTTTACCTCATCTTTGCCGATATCGAGCGAGATCGGGAGGTCATCGATCTGCGCTGGAATGTCGGTGCGCTCTGGGATGTCCGTACGGTGAATCGGATCGTGGTACGGGATGCCGAAGTCGACCTGTCCCGTTTCGTTTTGCACTTTCTGGATGCGATCGTCGCAGAGCAGCACGGCTAATTCTGAGACGTCGATGCCGATCCACTGTCGTCCAAGCTTCTCGGCGGCAACGCAAGCGGTGGCGCACCCGCAGAACGGGTCGAGCACGAGATCGCCAGGGTTGGACGAGGTGCTGACAATGCGCTCGAGCAAGGCGATCGGCTTCTGTGTTGGATAGCCTAGTTTCTCTTTCCCCCGCGCGATGCTGATGTCATCCCATAACGTATCGACGACCTTACCGCGATATTCCCACTCGTATTCCTTACGTATGGGCGTACCACTTGCGCTGTAGTGGATTCGATCCACTTCATGCATTGCGATCAGATTCGCCTTTGAGACTCTCCAGCCGAACTCTGGGTTGTGGCCCCGCCATTCGTACTTTGTGCTGCTATGCAGCCATTGGTCCGCATACAAATGAGTGACTGCGCGATATCTGCCAGCCGCGTCCTCGTGCGGAAACGACACACTCTCATCGGGAATGCGCGGAACTTCAATGCTATGTTGCTGGCTGGCTGCGTAGAAGTAGATGGTGTCGGCAACCTTACCTAACGTTTTGCTCGGTCCGCGCGTCCCCTTTGCCCTACTTCGCCTCCACACGATTTCGTTGCGGAAGTTCTTACCTCCAAAGATCGCATCCATCATTAGCTTCAGGTAGTGGCCGGCGGTCTGGTCGCAATGGAGATAGATCGCGCCGGTCGGCTTCAGGATGCGATGCATCTCGATCAGTCGCATCGCCATGAAGGCGCAGTAGGCGCCCATCTCTTCGCCTGCGGTCACCTCCGCTGTCTCGACCACCGCGCGTACGGGCGATTCCACGTGCAGCGCGTTGAGCCACTGGCGCTTGACCGACATCGTCAGCGTCTCGCCCGTCGCCTCCGAGACATCATCCCAACTCCAAATATCGTTGAAGGACGCGCCCTCCGCGTCAGAGCCAATCGGCGCGTGCCACTGCTTACCCGTGTTGAACGGCGGGTCGAGGTAGATCAGGTCGATGGTCTCGGAGTCGATCCCGCGCAGCACGGGCAGGTTGTCAGCCGTGAAGATGGTACGGTTTGACGGCTGCGCCCCGGTCTGATATGGGGGGGGGGGCAGCAGCGTCAGAGGCGTTTGACATCAGCCGCCTCTGAACCTGTTCCGCTTGACGATGTCTCGTCGTACCTCGCGAACGGTAGCAGCGTCGCGAATCTGGTACCACATTACTACAACCGTCACGCCGCAGCCTCCGCGGGCCAGCGCGGTGATAGGATGCTCTGCAGTGGGGCATGAGTCGATTCGAGAGGTCCGACGTATGGCGCAGCAGGAACCGTATCAGCGAATTTCGGTGACGGAGGCGGAGCGCAAGCGACAGGACGGCGTGGCGCTGGTCGACACGCGCGAGCCGGATGAGTACGAGGATGGCCACGCGGCCGGCGCGCCGCTGATGCCGCATATGTCCGTGATGACCCGCGCCGACGAACTGGAACGGATCGCGGGCGGCAAGGATCAGCCGATCATGTTCATCTGCGCCAAGGGACAGCGCTCCGCCGTCGCCTGCGAATTCGCCGCCGCACTCGGCTTTACCGATCTCTACAATATCGAGGGCGGTACCGAAGCCTGGATCGCCGCCGGTCTGCCAACCGAATAGCGACGTCGTCGATGCTGAGAGGCATGAGCGGGACGCAGCGCTACGCGCTGTTCGTCCTAGTTGTCGTGGTGGTGGTCGTCGTCTACCTGTTCATCTCGGGCGGGTTCAACGATCTGACCGGCAGCGGAGGCGACGAACCACAGGCCGTCGAGCCGAGCGAAGCGGTCGATTCCGCGCCTGATGCGATCGCGCTCGGCGAGTCGGCGCGGGTCGGCGTGGTCGAGGTGGGCATTGTCGGCATCGCGTTCCCGGATCAGATTCGGGCGCAGGGCGTTTGGCGCAACCCGGCCCAGCGCTTCGCCGCCGTTCACCTGACGATGACGAACCGATCCAAGCAGGCGATCGAGCTGCCGCTCGACGGCTTGCAACTGGTGACCGGCGACGGTCGCGCTTACCTGGCTGACGCCGAGCTGTCGCTGGGCGGCGCCCGCGCCGCCGACGGGGTCACCTACGCGCCGCCGCTGATCCTCCAGCCGCAGCTCACGATCACGGTCGTCGCCGTCTACGATATTCCGCTCGACGCCTCGGGTCTCCAGCTCCGCGTGCGCGGCGGCTGGACAGACTTCGCCCTGTTCGAGTGACGCGCCCTCCAACATCGCCCTCGGTCATTCCCGCGCGCGGGAATGACCGAGGGCGATGTTGGAGGGCAACGTGGGCATGGCGACAGGCGATAGGGTGGCGTGGATGACGATCCTGATGTTCGATATCGACGGGACGCTGGCGCGCTCGCAGGGAGCCGGGACGCTGGCGATGTCTCGCACATTTCGACAGCTCTGGGGTATTGATGATGCGCTCGATGGCGTGAACTTCGCCGGGCGTTCCGATAGCTGGATCGTGCCGACGGCGCTCGCCAGGCAGGGGCGCGACTGCTCGGCCGACGACCTCGCCGTGTTCGTCGAGCACTACGTGCCGCAGCTCGGCGATGCGCTGGGGGAGCGCGACTCGCAACTCTGCCCGGGCGTCCTGCCGCTGCTCGATGCGTTGGCGCAGGAAGACGCGACGCTGGGACTGGGCACGGGCAACTTCCGCCGCGCGGCGCGAGCAAAGCTCGCGCCACTGGGTATCTGGGACTACTTCATCGACGGCGGATTCGGCGACGACCATCCCGATCGCGTTGCATTGCTCGCCGCCGGGCTGGAACGGCTCAGACGACATGCCCGCGCCGGCGCGGATGTGGTCGTGATCGGCGACACCAGCCATGATGTCGAGGCCGGTCACGCGATCGGCGCAATGGTGGTCGCCGTGCGCACCGGCTACGCCCAGGCGGACGAGCTGGATGAGGCGGACGCAATCCTTGATGATCTGTCGGACCTCAATGCGTCGCTCCGCGCAATCCTGGGTCGCTGACTTCGGTGAGTACCTGGTTTCGTATGGTTTTCAACTTCCTGTGGAAACTCGCAGTTGGGACCAAAGGCCGCGGCTATAACTTTCCGACTGAACAGGAGTTGGCGGACGCGGATGCAGCTCGGTCGCGTCGGATCGCGCAGACTGGAGCGTCGCCGGCCGATCAGGGCTTGGCCTGCTCCCTGATCAGAGATGGCGAGACGCCGACAAGGTTGCGAGAAGTCTCTCTCGTCTGGATGCCACTAGACCAGTCAACGCCCGAAGTAGTGTCAGTCAAACAGCTCATTCGCGCGAACAACCGCCGACTGCGCCGTCGTCCGACATCCAGTTACTGCTGGCTCTATCCAGGTATCGCACGGACGAGGATGCGTCGCGCGCGTTGACTGAGCCGCCAGGACCGAAGCCACGTGGCGGCAGCCGACCGCGCGCAGCCGTCGATGTCGATGCTGGCGTCCACGCGTACGAATGGACAACGCAACCGAACCTCGCAGCCGGGGCTTATAGTCGAACTGCGGCTCCAGCGAGGTACCGCCCTTGCGGTTCTGCTCCGCTCAGACCGATTCGCTCAATCATCGATGGTCACGCGAGATGCGAGCCATCATGCGCCGTGTCGGCGAACGGCTGCGATAGCCTGAGCGCATGTCCACCGAGCTGCTCATCGGCGTTCTGATCATCCTGCTCGTCGTCGGCGTTCCCCTGCTCCAGGCGATCATTCGGGCGTTTCAGCGTCGTCGATCGCTGGGCATGGACGGCGTCGCAAGTTTGCGAGCGATGGGACTGCGCCGCGACGAGTTGCCGCGCGGGATCTCGATCCAATCCGCCGAGGCTGTTACGTCGGAAGACATCGCCCTGGCCGACGATCACCCGGAGGCGGCGATCGCCCGGCTCGACGCCTCGGGCCGTGTCATCGGCTATCGGGAGTGCTTCCGCGACCCGCGATCGATGGGCGAGTTCCTCGACTGGGTCTGCGGTCAGACTGTGTACCGTCACCGCGCGCATCGACGCATCGAGCTGGAACTGTCCCGCTACGAGACCGCCGAACAGGCGTTGGACGCCGTCAGCGAAATGCCGCAGCTCGACGCCAGCGATGCCTCGGTCAGCGTCGAGGAGATCGGTGAGCTGAACGGCGAAGCGGGCGAGGGATCGGACGGCGTGCTGGCTCGCGAATGGACGCGCGCGGAGCAGGGCACGCCGTCGCAGCGAATGCTCGAACTGCGTTGGGCCTCAGGCAACGTGCTGGCCGTATTGCGAGGCGACTCGGAGCCAGCGGGCGCGCTCGATGATGAAGATGTGCGCCGTCTGGCCGCGCTGGTGAAGGGACGAACCGGGTGACTATTGCGGAACGAACCGAGCAGCTCTCCCGATACCGCGCGCAGCCGCAACAGCTTAGGGACGCCGTCTCCGGCGTCTCCAACGCCCAGCTCGACGGCGCGCCGCCCGAACCAGGCTGGACGGCGCGCGAGATCGTCCACCACGTCTCCGACATCGCGATCATGGGCGCGCTCAGATTACGGATGATGCTGCTCGACATCGAGGTCGAACTGTGGCCGATCGACCAGGACATCATGCAGAAGCGGTTGCGCAACGCCGAGCGGTCGATCGATGCGGCGCTCAACACGGTCCAGGCACTGGTCGAGTCCGCCTGTTCGATCCTCGATTCGCTGCGAGACGACGAGTGGACGCAGCCGCGGCCGGTACCCGTCGCCAGCACGCGCAGCGTCGAGGACTGGCTCGTCGCCAATGTCCACCACATCGATAAGCATCTCGATCAGATCCGTTATGCCCTCACTGGCACGTGTTAGCTGGATAACCTCAGTTTCGCCTCCGCGCAGCGGCAACAACGGGTCGGGAGTGGAAATGACGATCCGGGAAGGCATCAGATATGGCGAGACGGACAGAGCTGTTGGGCTCGTATGTTGAGGCTTGCTCGGAGATTGGGCGACTACGCGAGTTTTCGGAGTCGCGGCTGGACGCTCGCGAGAGGGCAAGTGATTGGTCGGTGCGTCAAATCGTCCATCATCTGGCCGATGTCGAAGTCGGCGACGCGATGCGGCTGCGACAGATGCTCGCGCATGAGTCACCGCTGATTGTGGCGTATGACGAAAGCCTGTTCGCATGCCGTCTGCATTACGAGCGTTCGGTTACCACTTCCGTGGCGACCATGCTCGCATTACGCGCCTCGAACGCCGCTATCCTTGAGCGGATCGATGAGTCCGGCTGGGCGCGATCCGGTCGGCACGAGGAACACGACATCTACACAGTTGAGATACTGGTGCAGCAGAGCATCGAGCACGACCGAGCGCACTTGGTCCAAATCCAGCGGGCGTTCGAGGCGGCTTTGGAAACGTGAGTCGAGGAGAGAGCGACCATGACATCGCAGGCGTCATACTCACAGCGGGACGTGGACGATCTGCTCGAGAAAATGGCGCTCGAGCGCGGTAAGCTGCTAGCGGCTGCCGAGGGGTTGAGCGAAGCGGACGCCGACCGCGTACCGGTCGACGCGGTCGGCGAGGAACAATGGACGGCTAAAGAACAGCTGGCGCACCTTTGGGAAATGGAACGCAGCTACATCGCCTGGTGTCGATCCGGACAGGCACAGAGCGGCGCTGATGCGACGGGCGTGCGCGGCGAGCCGGTGGCAATACCGATCGAACGCGCCCCGCAGCACACAGTCCACGAGTTGCTGGACTCGCTGATCGAGGAGCGCTCGCGGACGACCGACTATATCCGCTCGCTGACGCTGGACGAGTTTGCGCATACGGCGTCCACGCCCGGCTTCGGCGCGCTCACGCTCATGCAATGGTTGCGCTCGTTTTATCGACACGATCGCATGCACACAGCGCAGATCCAGGGTCGGCAATCGAGCTACCGACCTCGCTATCAGGGCCGCGGTGAAGCGAATCAACGCCAGATGCGCATCGACCAAGTCACCGCGCGCGAGGCTGGTGAATAACACTTACGTGTAAGCGCCCGCTGAACTCGGCTTTGGCGCGACGACACGCGCTTGCGGTTAGTCATAGCATGGACGGCATGTCGCAAGAAACACGCAGACGCGCCCGTTCGGATGACCGCGCCGCGCCGTTCCAGTGGCACGACGGTCGGCGCGTGGTCACGCTCTGGGTGGGGCGAGGTCAGCAGTGGGCCGGCAGCGCCCGAGCGCAGGCGAGCCGAGCCAACCGCCGGCCAGCCAACCCCCTGCAACGCTTCCTGTTCTGGCTGATAGGCATCCCGCTGGGTCTGGCAGCCGCCGCGTTGGGTCTCGGCGTCGCCATACTCGTCGGGGCGGTGCTGGTGATGTTGTTCGTGCTGATGATCTGGGCGGGGATGGGCATCGCCGGTGCGGCGATGGCCACGCGCCAGGGTCGGCCGGCCCAAATTGGCTGGCTGCTCGGCCTGACGCTGGGCCCGATCGGCCTGCTGCTGATCCGTCGGCTGCTGTAACCAGATCCCATACAGGCCTCACAGACACTCAGCAGCGTCCAGCGAGCCCCGAACATCGGGGGCGAGCACGTCGACCGAGCGACGCAGTTGCGTGGCAATGCGGATCGCTTCGAAGCCGAAGGCGAGCGGGTTGGCCGCTTCATCCGGGTCCTGATCCCGAGCCACGCCAGCGACGAAATCGAACGCCTTCAGGCTGGCGCGGTGAAACTCGGACAGCTCAGAAGGCGGCTTGACGCTCCGCAGTTCCCGCGCAGACTGCGTCGCCAGTTCTTCCAGCTCGCTCCAGACGATCCGATCCGGCTCAATCAACGAGGCGGCTGATGCGATGCCCTCGGCGCAGAACTCAGCGTACTCCGACACGGTGAGCGAGACGTCATCGGCGCACGCCGTAGCCATCGACAACAAGAGCAGACACAAGAGCATCGTAAGCCCGCCGCGACCCGCCCTCGCAATTCCCGTCGTCCGAATTGTCACGCGTATCCTCCAAATCACCGCATTCCCACCCCACCTGATCTTCACTCCCGCGCGCCCAGATCGTCATTCCCGCGCAAAGCGCGGGAATGACGGAAGAGTAAGCGCAGGCGCGACGGAAGGGGGAACGCGGGTAGAGTGACTTTGGCTGGGAACGAGGAGCCGGATGCTCCTCTCGACTGCCTTCCCTGCTGCCATCGCTCTATCGCTGTTCGTTATCGCCTGCGTATGGTCGACCCATTATCTTGGCCATGGAGGTACGCGCCGTAGATGTCTGGATCACACCGCGTATTCGTCACTCGGGAACTGCCGGGACCGGGCTTCGCCGCGCTACGCGCGGACGCACAATACGAGCTCGACGTTTGGCCCGACGATTCGCCGCCACCGCGCGAGGCGCTGCTGGAACAGGTTGTCGGCGTCGAGGGGCTGCTCTGCCTGATCACAGATCGGATCGACGCGCGCGTGTTGGACTGCGCCGGCGATCAGTTGCGCGTCGTCTCGCAGATGGCGGTCGGCGTGGACAATATCGATCTTGAGGCATGCGCGGCGCGAGGCGTCGCTGTCGGCAACACCCCCGGCGTGCTGACTGAAACGACGGCCGATATCGCCTGGGCGCTGCTCCTGAGTTCGGCCCGACGCCTGGTCGAGGCGGCCGAATACGTGAAACGCGGCGACTGGAAAACCTGGTCGCCGACGCAGTTGGCGGGCGTGGATGTACACGGCGCGACGCTCGGCGTGATCGGCTTCGGCGCCATCGGACAGGCTGTTGCCCGGCGCGCGCAGGGCTTTGGAATGCGCGTCCTATACTGGAATCGGACGCCCCGACGGCAGGCGGCGGCGCTGGGCGCAGAGGCGCGATCGTTCGATGATCTGCTGCGCGAGTCCGATTTCGTTTCGATCAACGTCGCGCTAACCGATGACACCCGTAACCTGATCGACCGCCGCGCGCTCGAACTGATGCGGTCGGACGCCTTCCTGATCAACACCGCGCGCGGACCGATTGTCGACGAGGCGGCGCTGATCGATGCGCTCCGAGCAGGACAGATTCGCGGCGCCGGGCTCGATGTGACAGCAGTGGAGCCGTTAACGACGGATTCGCCGCTGCTGGAGATGAACAACGTGGTGGTTCTACCGCACATCGGCTCGGCCTCGCTGGCGACGCGCGGCAGAATGGCGGATATAGCGGTCGCCAATCTGCGGGCCGGAATCGCGGGCGAGCCGTTGCCCAACGCGGTCACCGCGTCGGTGGACGACTAATGACCGGCGGCGGACGGCCCGCCTGGACGCCGCAGGGCGATGAACCCGCCAACTTCTGGTTGGCTCGGGCGATGTGGGACTCGGGCGGGATCATGTTCGGCGAATTCGACCTCGGCGCGACGCTCGGCTCCCCAGTCTACATCAACGTGCGTCGTCTGATCGCGCACCCTTGGGCGCTGCGGCGGGTGGGCGAGCTGCTACGCGACGAGACGCGCATGCTGGGTGGCATGCTGCGACCGACGATTGCGCCGTTCGAGCTGATCGCCGGCGTGCCAATGGGCGGCTTGCATGCCGCGACCGCATTCTCGCTGGCCAGTAATGTGCCGATGATCTACGTGCACCCGCCCAGCCAGATCCGACACGTCGCCGAAGAGATCGAGGGCGCATACTATCCCGGCCAGACCGTAATCCTAGTCGACGATCTGATGACGCGCGGCGGCTCGCTGGCAAACACGGCCGATCTGCTGCGTTCGGCCGGATTGATGGTGCGCGACGCCTTCGTACTGATCGATCGCGGTGCCGGCGGGGTCGAGCGGCTACGCCGCGAAGGCGTCAATGTACACTCGCTCGTGACATTGGAGGGTCTGCTCAACTACCTGCTTGCGCGCGATCTGATTACCCAGGCGACCTACGCCAAGTGCCTGACCTGGCTGGAAAGCATGCGAGGCGACGACCGGTGAAGGATGCAACACTGATCCGGGCGGCATTCGCCGCTGCGCTCGCAGGCGGCGTGCTCGTCCTGTGGATGTGGCGAAGAAGATCGTCGGCATCGGGCCGCTCGGAGGCTGAGCGGCTGCGGCAGCAATTGCGCGACAGCCAGGATCGGCTCGTCGCCGAAATCGACACGATCGGCAAGAGCAGAGGCCAGCTGGCGGGGCAGGTGGAAAATGTGCGACGGAACGCTGAGCACGTCGGCGACCGATTGAAAACGCTGGACGACTACCTCAAGCAATCCAAGGGGCAGATGCAAGCGTTTGACAAACTGCAATCCTCGATGACGGATGTCGCCGGACAGGTACAGGCGAGCCAGCGAAGAGCGCAGTCCGTCATTGATGGACTCGATAGCGAATATCACGGCGTGCGAAGTCTGGTTATGAGCTTGACCAGTATTGTAGACAAGCTGAAGAATGTCGCTGAACAGTATCAGGGCCATCAGGACAGACTGACCCGGCGTGACGACAGTCTGGAAAGCGCTGCCTCGGCGCTCGTCGCTAGTAACGACCGTATATCTAGTCAAAGCGAGTCATTGGCTCGCGCCGTCGAAGATTTCCAGACGCAGGTAACGCCGCTGCTCGATGAGCTGAACAGCCAGGTCAAGAAACTCGGCGAAGTGAACGATTTGCTGACCACCTATGCACTGTCCACTCCCGACCAGATGAACCAACTGAAGTCCGACCACGACGAGATGGTCGATGCCATTCGACGCCTGGCGAATACGGCGCTCATCTATGAAACGAGCAAGCAGGAGCTGGCTGACACGATCGATGACAGACAGGCGACTGTCGAGCGGCTGGAAGACCAACTGTCATCCCTGGAGCAGCAGCGCAGCGACGAGCAACGGCGGCATCGAAAAACTGTAGACGGCCTACGGCAACAGGAAGCGACGCTCCAGCACAATAATCAGGTTCTACAGGACACTCTGGAGAAGGCGAGCACGGAAAACGCGTATCTCAATCAGCGCGTGGCGGGCCTGGAAGCCGCCGAACATGAAGAGCATCGCGTCAGGAAATCTGATTGGCATCTGAGGCAAGCGCCGAACAGCTTCGACGAATTGATCCAGGCGGTGCGCGAGATGTTTCCTGAGACTGTCGCTCTACCGGACTCGGCGCCCGTGAAGATCGATGAGCTTCAGAGCGCCCTGGGCGCGCAACAACTCGTCGCTGCTATCTGGCAGGCGATCGGCGCGATGCACGAGTTCGCCGCGTTGAATCCTCCTTATAGCGGCAACTTCTTTACCTGGTGTCGCGATAGCGGTCACCCGCGGGCTTACTCCGCCAGTGACGTTGCGATGACTGAGTCGGAAAGTACGAAGAACGCTAAAGGCAAAGATAGGCATTCGCGCGAGTTCTACGTCGACAGTCGAGTATCGTCGACTGGCAAGATCGACATGCATGCGCACATCAAGTTCGGCGGCGGAGGACAAAATGTGCCCCGCCTGTTCTTCCATGACGACACCAGAGGCGAGACCCGAAAGTTCCACATTGGATTTCTGGGTCCGCACAACGAAGTCAAGAACGCGGGCAGCAACTAGTGGGTAGGAGGAACCTTCGCGCAGTCGCGGCGCTGATCACCGGCGCGATTGCGGCGCTGCTCTGGGCCTGAGCGCCGGGCGGCATTGCGACCCCAGCCGACTCCTGCGTCCGAGCCGGAGCGCGCTGTCAGCCGGTCGTTGCACCGGACGCGGATTGAGCGGTTGGAAGCGGAACTGGCGGAGCAGCGCAGACATCGGGAACCGCCGCCCAGACGCGCCGGTGCCGGAGATCGAGCCGCCGCCCCGGAGGCACTGATCGACGCCGTTGCCGAGCATCTTCCCAGAGTCGCCATCCGGGATGCGCCGTCGTCATCCGATCGCGAAGCGATCTGGTCGGCGCTCGGAGCGCTGCACGAGTTCGCCGAAGCGTGTGCGGACGATTCCGGCTGGTTCGAGCTCCACGGGGACTTCGTGGACTGGTGCGCCGAGAGCGGGGACCTGAGGCGCTGTCAGTCGAGCGGCTCGGGATCGACGCCTCGATGCCGACGTTCCCAGTCGACGTCAGGGTCAATCGCTCGGGGAGTATGGTCGTGCCGAGCTACATCGCCGCTGGCGAGCAGCGGTTCTACTACGTCGACAACGTCGCGGGCGCAACTGGTCGTATGCACGTGGTCGGATGCTTGATCGGGCACCGATAGAGGCGCGAACGCGGGCCGGCTTGCCGGGATACGACCGGCAACGTATACCGGTGCGGTGACTGAACTACATCTCATCCACGTGCGCCAGCCCGACGCGGTCGGGTCAATCGTGCCCCCCCCCCCTCCATATGTTCTGAGTTTTAGCCGAAGCGACAAGGCGGGCTGGCGGTGAGCGCCGCCTTCGATCCGTCGCAGTTGAGGCTGGGCAACGCGACCGACGCCTCGCTATTCGCGGCTGATCAGTTCCAGCTGACCGTCACCTCGCCGCCGTACAACGTCGGCCTGCGCTACGGCGATGGTGTGGACGACGCCGGTACGTACGACGACTATCTGGAATTCAGTCGTCGCTGGCTGCGCAACTGCTTCACCTGGACCGCGTCGCGCGGTCGGCTGTGCATGAACATCCCGCTGGACAAGAACAGCGGCGGCAAGCAGGCGGTGACAGCCGATCTGACCAACATTGCGCGGGAGGTGGGCTGGCAGTACCACGCGACGATCATCTGGAACGAGGGCAATATCTCGCGGCGCACGGCCTGGGGCAGCTGGCTCCGCCCTTCGGCACCGCACGTGATCGCGCCGGTCGAGACCATCATCGTGCTCTATAAGGGCCACTGGAACCGTCCGCACCTGGGCGACGATCGCGTCACGATCGAGCGATCCGAGTTCATGGAGTGGACCTCGGGCGTGTGGACAACGGAGAACGCGGAGTCGCCGCCGAGTGCCACGGCGGAGAATCCAGATGAGCCGCTGATCGCGCCGTCGGAGCTGCTGACCTGGGCGATGAGTTTCGAGGGTGCGTCACCCGTCAGCGTCGCCAGGCTGCGGGAGACATTCGCGGAGGCGCTCACCCGACCACGCGGACCGGGCTTGGACGGGTTGCCCGGCGATGTTGCCCGTGAATGGGCATCGCAGATCTGGACATTCGGCGGCGAGTCGGCCAAACGAATCGGGCATCCGGCACCGTTCCCGATCGAACTACCGAGGCGCTGCATTCGTCTGTTCTCATACCAGGGCGACTCGGTGTTCGATCCGTTCGCCGGCAGCGGCACGACACTAGTGTCGGCGCTGCGAGAGGAGCGCATCGCTTACGGAGCGGAGATCGATGAGGCGTATCGTGGCCTTGCGCTGGATCGGATCAACGCGGAAGTCGCGATGTTCTGATGCCGCGCCGCGTAAGTCAAAAAGAATTCATCTTCACGTATTATCGGGAGCGTCCAAACCAGACGATCCCACATGCGGAAGTAGTTGATTGGGCGACAAGGGAGTGGGAACGAGCAACAGGGAAGACATTGCGCGATCCAGACCGTGCCATACGTAATCTGCATCAGGAAGGAAGGTTGCAGAAGCTCGGCAAGGGTGTTTATCGCTATGACCCGGAGCTCGTGGTCTCACGGATGCTTGAAGACTTTTCCGCCGATGACAAACACGCCATCCTCAAGCGTGACGGCTACAAGTGCGTAGTCTGTGGTGCGTCAGAAAAAGAAGGCATCGAGTTGCATGTTGATCACATCAAGCCCAAAGATAAGGGTGGTTTCGCCACAATCAAAAACGGGCAGACATTGTGCGCGATGCACAATATCCGCAAGAAAAACCTAGGCCAGACCGAAACAGGCAAGAAAATGTTCATTCGCCTGTACGACGTCGCCCGCAGTACCGGAGATAGTCAGCTGTGTGCGTTCATCCGCGATGTGTTGCGCACTTACGAGCGTCACGACATCAACGGACACATTGTCTGGCGCGATCATTAAGCGTTATATGTGAGCTCTCGATCTTACTTGTACTTCCGCCAATCGCGCGCCTGCGGGTCGCGAGTATATTGGTCGATGCCGACTTGCACGACGCGCTCGGGCACGATCTGGATGCGGCGGTACTCGGGTTTGCGTACCAGAAGGAGATGTTTATGTCCGCGCAGATAGAAGTTGTGCTGGCGCGCGCGGTAGGCCCAGAGTCCAGTATTGGACGACTGATTGCGGCGGGCGACGATCACCCACTCCGTGGGAATAAAGCCGACCTCGTCGACCAACATGCGGTAGAGGTGCATGCCCACCGGTGTGTAGCGTCGCTTGACCCATTGGTCGCCGATTAGCCAACCGAGCGTTTTGCCGGGCTTCAGGACGCGAAACAGCTCGTTGCCCACGACGCGCAGCGCATCATAGAAACCTTGCTGTTCCGCCGACAGGTTACCAATGTTGCCCGGCTCATCGTTGTAGTTCACGTTGTCGCCGTAGGGCGAGTCGATGAAGACCATATCGACGCTGGCGTCGGTTAGCGGGATCGAGCGAGCGTCGTTGTAGAGAATGTCGTCGCGAGTCGGGTTGATATCGTAGCCGACAACGTCGCGCTCCTCCTCACGACAGACGTCGATGGTGGTGCCCGATCCGCACATGGGGTCCAGCACCAGATCGCCGGGTTCGGTGTAGCGCTGCAGCATATTATAGATGATGAACGCAGGCGTGACGCCCTGATAGTTGGCGTCGCCCTTACGGGTAGCACCGTAGGACTGGGTTGGGAAATCCCATAACGTGGTCGCCTCGACGACAGGCTTTTCCTCGATGCCAGCGGCGTCGTTCAACTGGCGTTCGAGCGTGCGTAGGCGTTGGCGCATCGCCGCGAGGTGCTTGGTTGCCTGATCGTAGGCGACGTCGGGATCGCCGAACAGCGTCGCGCCGCGCGCATAGGCGCGCAGCGTCTTGCGGGCGTCGAGCGCTTGCTGATACTGCTCCGCAATCTGGAGGGCCTGTCGGGACAAGTGCGAGGACACTTACCCCCCCCCCCCCCCCATCAACCAGGTGTGGAGATCGTTTTCGAAGCTACTGAAATGCTTGATCGCGCCTGTGGGTTCGACATCGCTGCGCAGGATGTAAGCGCCGTCCAGATCGACTTGCGTAATACCATAGTTTTTGCGTGGTGGACTATGCGGCTGAACAAGTTCACCGTCAGAGTCGGGCGTGACCAGGCATACTCGTACATGGGTCGTGATCGGACTTTGCTGTAGCTTCAGTTTCCAGTATGCAGTTTGCTTTAACCGATCGCGGAGCGACTTCTTGCAAGAGACGATGCAGACGACGGCAAGGTTCTCACGCCGATAGACAACGATATCGGCGTCCGGGAGATGGTAGCCGTACTCGCCGTAGTCGACCAGCAGGTTACGTTTCACACGATCCAGATCGCCACCCGGATTCCGTCGCTTGAGCTCCTTGTCCGATGTGCAGGCAAGCTCCAAGTCAAACTGTGAATTGAGCGACTTGACACCATCCTCGACCATGAACTGGACCAGCTTCTGCAAGGCGTTCCCGCCGACGGCCTTGGCGGCTTGTTCGTTGTTGGCCGCCTGCGCCTGCTCGAACTGGCGCACGATCTCGTCGATGTGATCTTCCGGATCGCCATCGCCCCACTCCAGGAAGAGGTGCAGAAGCGAGTTCTCACGGATCGCGGCGGAAGAGTTGAGAATGGCCATAGAAACCGGATACACGCCGGTTTTACGGGTGTCAACCGGTCAACCGGGGAACTGGCGGGCACCAGGCGCGGTGCTAGCGGCGCGGACGGAACCAGTTGCAGGCGGGGGTATCGGCGTCGGGGGCGAGGATGCCGCTGGCGGGGTGGATGCAGGTGCCGCGGATGCCGATCGCGCCCGCATCGGGCGGCAGCCATTCGAGGCAGTTGCCGCACTCTCTCGGCGGCGAGGCCGGCATCGGGGCGTCGAGAGCGATCAGCTCCCGCCGCTCGCGGCGCGCTTCCCGCTTCGAGTGGAACCGTCGCGGGCGCTGACTGGGCCTGCGACCCTTACGATTGCGCCGAGGCACGATCAGCTAGATTCCAGGGTGTAGCGCTCGCGCACACCGGCAAGCCAGTCGTCATCCATGCCCTCGTCCAGGGTTTGGGTATATTTGCAATGGGGATAGTTGCCGCAACCAAGAAAAGGGCCTGAGTAGCCTGGCCGTAATGTCAACGGATTCTTGCAGTCGGGACAACTGCCGAAGTCTTGCAGCTGGGCAGCGTCGCTCATTATTTCGGTATATCGACAGTTGGGAAAGTTGTCACAGCCCAAGAACTGACCGAAACGCCCACTTTTCTCCACCATCCGACCGCTACAGCCCATTCGCCGACAGAGACCTTGTTCCTTGTGTGACTTCTGGGCTGAGGCAGAGCGATCTGCTGCCTGACGACGGCGAGGGTCTCCGCGGTTCTCCGTCTCGGGCAACTTCGAGACTGAGGTGGGAGCAATGGTGGCGGACCGGCGTTGGTGGTGCTCCAACCGTTCAAGCCGCTGGACCACGTCCGTGAGCCGCTCTGACAGATCTTCAGCTGTTTCGCGCATCTGATCGACTTCAGCTTCGCGTCTGGCGACGTTCTCGTTGCGACGCTCGATATCTCGTTCTTGTCTGGCGATCTCGGCACTGCGCCGTCGTTGCTCATTCCGGGCATCCCCATACTCACGGCGTAGCTGCGCGACAGCGGTTTCCTCAGCGCGGAGCGCCTCCTCGCGGCTACGCAGCTCAGTGGGCAATGGCGCTTGCTGCAGCTCTCGTTCGCGTTGTTCGACGGTTGCGCGGCGGTGTTCGATGTCGACTTCGCCTCTTTCGATCAGCTGTTGCCGCTCCTCCAGATCTTGGTTTCGTTCGTCGATTGCCGCTATGCGCACGCTCAACAATGCTTCTCGCTGATCGGCCTCTTGTTGTTGCCTGCGAAGCTCGCGCTCCCGTTGGGCAATCTCACTTGCGCGTCGGTTGATTTCCTCGTTCAATTCCGATGGCCCGCCCAAGCTGTTTGGACGTGGTCGATGCGAGTACAGGGCACCGAGCCGAGCCGATGCATCAGTGTCATTGGCGCGCTCCAGCAACCAACGGACTGCGTTCAGATCCTGGCTACGCCTCTTGGGAGGCCATTTCTCGAAATGAGCCCATCTATTACGCATGAGGCGAACTTCCTTGATCCGCTTCTGTACGTGATCGTCCGGAACCTGGTGGAAGATTATCTGCCTGTAGTTGGGCATCGAGGCAAGGAGTGTAAGGACGGTCAAGGGATCCTGAGCGGAGAATTCGTCCGGTCTTTGGAACTCTTCCAAGACCTCCCGCTCTCGGAGAATCGTAATGTCGTCTGAGCTGGCATGATCAAGCAGGTTCTTGACTCTCGGTCCTAAGGAGTCGAGGAATATCTGCAGTGCTTCACGTCTGATGTCGGGTTCCATCATGTTCGTCCGGTTTGCCGTTCCAGCGTGTAGCGGTCGGCGTTGAGGAGCATGTCTAGGGCTGAGAGCCAGCGGTCGCGGACGACGGTGAAATCGCGACCGGTCTGGCGATGGCGATGGCGCGGCGACGGGTGACCATATGGTGGTCGGCGAAGTGCATCGCGCGAGGCGACCCACTCGCTCCGCAGCGTGCGGTCGGCTTGCGGCGCCCATCGAACACGCAATCGGGTGCGACGGGCGCGCCTGCGATTGGGCGGCGACCACGTGATGACGATGTCGCGGCTTCGTGAGGGGTGGACAGCATCGACCGATGAAGCGGGGATGTGCAGCATCGGTCGGCCGTCTTCGCGCAGGAAGGTGACGCCGTCGACATCGAGGATCAGGTCGCCCTGCCGGTCGGTGAAGGGCATCGGGCCAACCAGGGTGGCGGCGTCGCGGCTCGGCAGGGCGATCGGGCGTTGACGAGAGACATCGGCACCGCAGCGGTGACAGGCCAGGCGGCCGTCAAAGGTTTCCCGATGACAGGCCGGACAGATTTTCATGACGTTCTCGACCGAAACCAGCGGTCGCGGCGCGGAGGCGGGCGGCTCCGCTTCTCTCTGCCCGCAGAATCGAGCCCAGAGGGGAGAAGTGGAGAAATAGGACGAGCAAACTAGACACCAACCGGCGCGCGGAACCTCTCGATCAGCTCCTCAGCCTGGGCAACCATCGACTCGACGACTTCAGTCGCAGGGCGAATCGCCTTAATCAGCCCGGCGCCGTTGCCGGCCGGCCCGCCGATCAGCTCTGCAATGTGCGCTTCTCGAGCACCGCGCAGTGCTTCACCGACGAGCAGACCCTGCAGCGGCATCGGCAGGGTGTGCGGCGCTTCTGGGCGCTCCCACGCCTCGGTCCAGGCGTTATACATATGTCGCATCGTCTTACCCGAGTACATCCGTCCGATGCGGGTGTCCTCGTCAACGGCGGCGACCAGCTTGTCCCACTGGACCTTGCGGGTCCATTCGTCGGTTTCGCCGCGCTCCTCGGAATCCTGGTACGCCTCCCAGGTAGCGAGGAAGGCGGTGCCGCACCAGATCGCTTCGGCGCCCAGGGAGAGCGCCGCCATCAGTCCGCGACCGTCCATGATGCCGCCAGCTGCGATCGTTTTGGTCGGCGCGATGGCGTCGGCGACCTGCGGAACGAGCGCGAGCGTGCCGATGCGACCGGTGTGCCCGCCGGCCTCTGTGCCCTGGGCGACGACGGCATCGACGTTGGCCGCCGCAACGCGGCGGGCGTTGCGGGTGTTGCCGACGAGTCCGATCACTTTCATACCCTGCGCATGCGCGTCGGGAACCATCCAGCCGGGGTTGCCGAGTCCTGAGGCGAAGACGGGCACGCGCTCGTCGAGAATGACCTCGACCTGCCTGCGGAAGTACTCTTGGGTGAGCGGCGGTCGATCAACGGGGGCAGAGGGCTCGGGGATCTCGAATTCCTGCTTGAGTTGGTCGACGAAATGATGGTGCTCGGCGGAGATCTCGAGTTCAAGGTCTTCACGATTGCCGGAGTCGGCGATCGAGGATGGCAGCAGCAGATCGACGCCGAACGGCTTGCCAGTCAGCGAGCGCACTTTGGCAATCATGCCGGCGAGTTCGTCGGGCGTGTAGCCGGTCGCGCCGACAACGCCGAGTCCGCCGGCTTCCGAGACGGCGGCGGCCAAAGTCGGCCCCGCCGCACCGCCCATCCCGGCCAGAATCACCGGGTACTCGATGCCAAGCATGTCGCAGAGTTCGGTCTTGAGTGGGGAAGCCATACGCGGCCTTTCCTGACTGTGGCGTGTCGTCTATCAGACAATCAGACACTATGTTATCAGCGCGCATTGCTGTCAGGCGCAATCGCATCAGCGCACAGCCGACTATGTTCCCGCCGGGCCGACGATCGCGATCTCCTCGCCCAACGCGGCCAGACCCAGTGAGTGCTGGAGCTCGTCGGTCTTCCAGGCCATGACGATGCCGCCAGTGAGATCTCGATAGAGGCGCTCGAGCGGCTGGCCTTTGACGTAAGCGTGGGCGCCGGTGGTCTTGATGCTGATCTGGGCGACCTCCTCCGCCATCCGACGCAGGTGGTACGTGGTGCGCACCTGCATGCGAATGAAAGACTGACGGTCCGAGTACGGCGATTCGACTTGGTTAACGGCGTGATAAAGCATCGTCCGACCCGAGGCGAGCCAGCTGTCCATCTCGCCGAGCGCCATCTGCGCCCAAGCCTGTTGCGAGCGCAGCTCGTTCGTGCCGCCGAGCGGGCTGTTGGCGGAAGCGAGGTAGCCTCGCCGATGCTGCAGATAGTCGATCGTCGCGTCGAACATCGCCTGCGCGTTGCCCAGCCAGATCGCGCAGATGCCGAGTCCGGGCAGGGCGCGACGCTGCCACTGCAGCTGCGGGATCATCTGCTCACCCATACGCAGGAGCGAGAGCGGCACAACGAAACAGTCCGCGCGGGGCAGTCGCAGATCGTCGATCGCCACGTCGTGGGAAGCCGTCGAGCGTAGGCCCATGCCGTTCCAGTTGCCGCGATTAGTGATCGCGTCCTGGTTCAGCTCAGGCAGGGCGATGACCAGGTCGGGTTCCGTGTCGCGTTCGATCAGCGCGGCGACCATCGCATACGTCGCCGCGTCCGCGCCTGAGGCAAATCCGGCTCGGCCGCAGACGACGAGATCAGCGCCATCCTCGACGGCGTGGAAACCGGTGCTGGTGTTATCCAGCTCGCGCGAGGGGATGCTGCCGGGCGCGCAACACCAAGCGCCTTCGGCGCAGGCTTGCAGCACCTCATCCCGACGCGGATACGGCGGCAGCGCGCTCACGATCGACGTGACAAGCAAGTGCATGTTGAGCGCGACCGCCGTCGATGCGTCGCCCCAGGCGATCGATTCGATCAGTCGGATGTACGTCTCGCCGTTGGCCTCAAAACCGCCGAGCGCCTCGGGAACCAGCAGTCCGGCAACGCCGAGTTGAGCGAGCTCGTCGAAGTTCTCCCGCGCCAATTGGCCGTCGAGATCGGCGGCTTCGGCGCGCTCCCGAAACGGCCCGCGGGCGAGGTCGCTGACTTGATCGATCAGTTGCTGCGAAGCATCGGCGTCCATGTCACGTCCCATCGTCGATCGGGCTCGAGCGCCGTTAAATTCCGTCGGCTACTTCGCCAGCGTATCGGTTGACCAGCGATGCGCTTTAGCATCGCGTCAGAAGCAGGCGGACCTGCGAAACGGAGTTGACTGATGCCATCGATCAACACACTGCGCGGCGAGCTGGATACGTCGGAACTGGGACGAACGCTGATCCACGAACACATCGGCATTCGATCGCCGGGGATTTCCGAGAACTGGCCCGAGCTGTGGGACGAGGCCGGCTGCGTGGCGTCGGCGGATGAGAAGCTGAACGCGCTCCAGCAGCGCGGCGTTAGCACGGTCGTCGACCTGTCAACGGCCGACCTCGGTCGCGATATGGGGTTCCTGCAGAAGGTGGCGCAGGTGACCTCGATCAATGTCGTCCTCTGCACGGGCATCTACTGGCTACGCTCGATGTACTGGCGCGGTCGACCGGCTGAATTGATGACCAACGTGTTCGTCAAGGAGATCACCGAGGGGATCGCAGGCACGGAGGTCAAGGCGAACATCATCAAGCTGGCCTCGGACGAGCAGGGCGGCGGCGTCGACCGCTATAACTCGAAATGCCTGCGCGCCGGCGCGCGCGCGCACCGGGCGACCGGCGTGCCAATTGCGACCCATAACGGACCGCCTGAGCTGGGCGCCAAACAGCAGGACATCTTCGAGGATGAAGGCTGCGACCTCTCGCGCATCGTGATCGGTCACGTGGGCGATACTGCCGACACCGACTATCTCAAGTCGCTGATGGACCGCGGCTCCTATATCGGGTTGGACCGATTCGGGCTGGACCGGATTTTGCCGTTTGAGGATCGGGTCAACACGGTCGTCAAGCTAGCCGCCGAGGGCTACGCCGAGCGGATGCTGCTGGCGCACGATGCCTCGTGTTGTCTGGACTGGATTCCCGACATCGACGCGATGCGGCAGGCACAGCCGAATTGGCACTTCAACCACATTTCCGACGACGTGATTCCGGCCCTGCTCGAGCGCGGCGTGAGCCAGTCGCAGGTCGACCAGATGCTGATCGGCAACCCGCGCGCCCTGTTCGAGAAGCAGGACGCGTACTAGGTGGCGTCGCTACAGTCGTCTTCGCCACCGCAACCGACGTGGGAAGCGTCCGACCTGTTGTCGGCGGCTCGAGCCGGGTTCGCGGGCGCGTCCGGCGATGCGCCCGAGTCGACGGATGCCGAGATCGCTGCGCGCGCCCGTCTGTGGCGGGCCGGGCGCGTGGTCGCCGAGGCGGAGTCGATGGGGAGAGGCGGGGTAACCGCCGCGCGCGAGGCTGGCCTCGGGTTGCGAGTCGCGCTGGGCGATCGCTCGGACCAGCCCGGCGACGCGCTCTCAATCGAGGTCGAGGCGGAACGCCTGCCGTGCGCGCCGGAAGGGCTGATCGAATTGCTGCAAACGCCGCTGCCCGGGCGACACGGCCTATTCCTGCGCGATGGCGAGCGGTCCGCTCGAGGCTGGCCGTTCGACGCGTTGCGAACGGACGGACGAACCGCAGCATGGGTCAAGGCGCTGAATCGTCAGGCGCGTCCGCCGGGCGCGAGGTTGGCGTCGAGTACGTCGGTGGAGGTCTTCACAACCGCTGAGGCGATCGGCACGGTCGCGCCGACCGACGGCGAACGCATCCCGCAGCGCTGCGGCGGGTTTCGCCTGGTGAAAATAGGGGAAGTGCTGCCCGATCGGCTGACCGGTTCGGCGTTGCAGGCGGCGGCCTGGCTGCTGCGGCATCAACGCGCGGATGGGTCGTTCGCCTACGAATACGCCCCGCCCAGCGCCGACAGCAAGCGTGACGGCGGCTGGACGCCGTTCGACCAGCTGGTGCGTCAGTGCGGTTGTGCCTGGGCGATCGCCATGGTGGCGCGACTGACGCGGGATCGGCGGATCGGCGAGGCCGCGGCTCGCGCGATTACCGGCATCCTCGAGCGACACCTGCGCCGTAACGGTCCGGGTCGGCTGTTCTACCTCAAGGACAACAACGGCGAAGCCAAACTGGGGGCGTCGCCGTTGTTGTTGCTCGCCGTGACGGAGTTAGGGACGTCGCTGCGGATTCCCCGCGAAACGGTCAACCAACTCACCGCGACGCTATTGGCGGTGCAGTCCCCAGACGGCCGGCTGGGCGACCGCGCGCGGGGGATGGCACTCGAGGGGTCGGAAACATATTACGCGGGACAGATCGCGCTGGCGCTGGCGCGTCTGTACGGCGCGCGCAGGCGCGGTCGCCTGCGCGCGGCGGTCGAGCGCTCGCTGGCGCACTACCGAAGGCGTTGGTCGAACACGGAGGAACGCGACCTGTCGTTCACGACCTGGATGATCCAGGCCTGCGATCAGTGGCACGCGCTAACTAACGACGACGACGCCAGACAGTACGCATACGAGATGGCGGACTGGGCGCTGGCCGAGCAGCACGGCGAGGATGGCGAGCATCCGCTCTGGGTGGGCGCGTTTCAGAACACGCCGGGGATCGGCACGGCCGCGTACAGCGAGGGCATCGCCAGCGCACTGGCAATCGCGCAGCGAGCGGGCGACGTGGAACGCGCGGAGCGGTATCGCTCGGCGTTGCTGCTGGCGATGCGATTCCTGCTCTCGCTCTCGCTGGAGGGCGTCGAGCACGCGTTGGTCGGCGGGGCGGAGCATGTCGGCGGGGTGCGATCGGCCTTACACCGATCAGGACTGCGCTGCGACAACGCGCAGCACTACCTGATGGCGATGCTGCGGACGCGGGCGCTGTGCTGGAAGGAATGACCAATGGCCGCACACGACGACGAACAACTGCTCAACGGACAACTGGCGACGCTGCTCTCGGAGCACGGTCTGTCGGCGCAGGCGGAACGGCGGATCGGCAAGAAGAAGATCGACGTCGAGGTGCGGCTGGACGGACTGACCGTGATGCTGGAGGCGGAGGCCGACAATCAGAAGCAAGCGATCAAGGAGGCGGAAGGGCGGCTGCGGGACGGGCTGACCAGCATCGTCTTCGCGATCAACTACACCGCCGGCCTGACCGTCGATTCGTTCGGGCAAGGGACGCGGCTGGATTGGTCGCTGCGCACCGAGGCGGCGCGGTTGTTGAAGCAGCCCATCGCCTGGTCGTCGGGCGATGTGGGCGAACTCGCCGCGGCGATCAACCAGGCGCCGCACGCGTTCGAGATCGACGACGCCGCGCGCGAGCTCTCGACCGCGCTGGACGAGGCCGTGGCGCTGCTACCCACATCGACGCGGCGGGCGTTGGCCCGCGACCTCGATCTGCCGCAGGACAAGGATCTCCAACACGGCTGGCAGAAAGCCGCCAAGCGCGGACTGCTGGTCGTGGCGACCGCCATGCTCTTTCATCACCGGCTGCATGAGCATCTGCCCCCGTTGGCGCCGCCGGGCTGGAGCGACGGCTGGCCGCCGGCCACGGCCAGCGCCTGCGCCGACGACGACAACCCGATCAGCGCGTATCGCGACGCCTGGCGCGCGATCCTGGAGATCGACTATCGACCCGTCTTCGAGACCGCCAGATCCGCCTTGCAGGCGCTGCCCGCCACGAGCGAGAGCGCCGGTGCGATCCGACTGCTGGCGACGCGGATCGAGGCGCTGATGCCCAGGACGGCGGGGCTGCGACACGATCTGTTAGGGCGCATTTTTCATGGCGTGCTCGATACGGCGCGCTACGACGGGTCGTTCTACACCTCGACCGCGGCCGCGGTGCTGCTGGCGGGGTTGGCGCTGCGCGAAGAGGACTGCGACTGGTCCGACCCGGACGCGGTCGCCGCGCTGCGTATCTGCGACCCGGCCTGCGGCACGGGGACGCTGCTGATGGCGGCGGCGGAGCGCATCCGCGACCTGCGCCGGCAGGCGTCGCCCGGTCTCGACGCCGACGCGGAGGCGCTGCTGGCGCAGTCGATGGTCGAGGATGTGCTGTGGGGTTACGACATCAATCTGACGGCGACGCACATGGCGGCGACCACGCTGGGGATGCTGAGCCCGAAAACGCAGTTCAGTCGGATGAACATCTACCGCACGCTGCTGGGCGTGCAGGGCGGACGCGCCTACACAGGATCGCTGGAGTTTCTCGATCAACGCCCAATGCTGATGCCATGGCCCGGTCAGTCCAGCGTATCGCACGTGGAGGCGACCGATCAGCCCGGCGCCCAGCCGCCGCCGATGGACTTGGTGATCATGAATCCCCCTTTCACGCGGGACAGTCTGCGGCATGACCAATTCGCAAGAGAGCAGGAACTGCAACTCAAGAACCGGGAGCAGGAGATACAGTCCGGACTTGAGTTTGCCGCCGCTGGGAGACGTCATTCGCTCGGCGGTATGTTCACGATGCTCGCCACTCGCCTTGCTCGCTCCGATCGAGGGACTATCGCGCTGATCCTCCCATCAGTTGTGCCTACAGCGCCAGGTAACCACGCCCTACGAGAGTTCCTCGGTCAACACTTCCACGTCGATACGGTGGTCTCGTCACACGATCCGCAGCGGATCAATATGTCGGAGAACACGTCGATTGGCGAGGTGCTGATCATCTGTCGGCGCTGGGCGTCGGAGGAGCCGAAGCCGTCGACCAAGTTCTATAACCTCGCGCGCAATCCGGCCACGGCGCACGAGGCGATGGAGCTGCTCAACCAGATCAAGCGCGATGATCGGCGCGACTACACCCTGCAATACGTCGATGCCGAGCGGATCGCGTCGGGCGACTGGTACGCGGTCAACTTTTTCTCCCCCTATCTGGTGCGCGAGTATCGTCGAATTGCGACCGGACATTATAACACAACACAACACAACACAACACAACACAACACAACACAACACAACACAACACAACACAACACAACACAACACAACACAACACAACACAACACAACACAACACAACACACAACACAACACAACACAACACAACACAACACAACACAACACAACACAACACAACACAACACAACACAACACAACGTCAGTGGACGTTGGGCAATGCTCGGCAGCATCGCAAACGTGGAGCCTCATGGTCGCCGCACGCAGGATGCGTACCACCATTCAAACACGCCCACAGCAGAAGGCCGTCGCGCGTTGTACTACAACAGCGCAGAAGTCGTGACGAGCATGCGCGCAGCTTCGGATGCCTACCTGGAAATCAAGAGCGGCAAGCGCCAAATGGCGAACAAGTATTGGGAGATGCGCAGCACGTTCCAGCTGGCTCATCGCCTATGGCTACCGAATACTCGCGTCTGCGCCGTCATACTCGATGAGAAAGTTCTCGGCTCAAGCTGGGTTCCCTGTCGAATGCTCGACGCAGATCCACGTATGGAATTAGCTCTGTGCGTGTACCTGAACTCCAGCGTCGGTTATCTGGCGCTACTCGGCGCACGACTGAATCGAAAGCCCGGTTATCCCAAGTTCCAACTTGATACCTGGCGCTCGGTGTATGTTCCGGTGTTTAGCACGTTCCCCGGCGCACTGGATCGGCTTGCGCCGGTATACTACTGGCTCGGCGACGAGACGCTGTTGCCTCTGCCGGAGATGCATCACGATCCGGTCCGCATCCGGATCGACCAGGCCGTGACCGAGGCGTTAGGGCTCGACCCAGAGTGGGTGGCGCGGATTCGGCGCGAACTCTCGCGCGAGCCGTCGATTACCAATCGTCGCTACGCGGATGAGGCGGACCATGCAAGCTGAGCCGCTTAGCCGCCCTTGACCTGCGGCCAGACCTCGCGCCAGGCGGTCTCGATGGTTTGCAGGTACTGGTCGACCGGGATCGCGAGTTCGCGGTCGTAGTTGGGCATGCCGATGCCAAGCCGGGTGATGCCGGCGTCGCGGGCGGCGCGCAGCAGGCGCAGCGTGCCGGACATGTCGGCGTCGAGCGGCGGCACCCACTGGATCGGGAAGTCGTCGGGGTCGCGTTCATTGCGCTCCAGCTCGGCGCGCAGGTCGGCGCAGAGCCGCGCCAGCTGACCGAGGTCGCTCTGCACCGGCGCGATCCAGCCGTCGCCCAGCCGCGCGGCGCGCTCAATCGCCGGGCGGGAGAGTCCGCCGAACAGGATCGGCGGACCGCCGGGCGCGACCGGCTTGGGCAACACCGACATCTGGTCGATGCGGACGTAGCGACCGTTGAATGTAATCGGCTCCTCCGTCCAGCAGGCGCGGAGCACGCGGATGTACTCCTCCATGCGGCTGGGGCGCTGACGGAAGTTGGCGCCGAGCGCTTCGAACTCCTGCCATTGCCAACCGACGCCCACGCCGAGCCGCATGCGTCCGCCCGAGAGGATGTCGATCTCGGCGGCCTGCTTGGCGACCAGCACCGGCTCGCGCTGGGGCAGAACGAGCAC
Source organism: Dehalococcoidia bacterium (assembly GCA_965116225.1). GTDB lineage: Bacteria > Chloroflexota > Dehalococcoidia > Bin125 > Bin125 > Bin125. The sequence continues at coordinate 397,988 of OZ220495.1, forward strand.
GTTGGTTTGCAGCGCGACGCGGCTGGTCAGCGCCGACAGCCAGGCCAGCGTGGTCATTACCTCGTGCTGGTGCACGTCGTCCTGGTAAGGGCCTTCGTTAGGGCGCGAGGCGCGGGCGTAGGCGTAGATCACGTGGTCGGCCATCGAGATGAAATCGCAGCCGATCGCTTCCACGCCCTGCGCCCAGTCGCGCAGCTCGGAGACGTCCCAATGCCAGTGCCAGGCGGGAATCTGACAGCCAAACTCGAACTGCGCCATCGTGAAAACCCCTCTGTTCTGTTCGCCGGCCGCGCGCGGTCAGGTGTATCCTAAGCGCATTCCGACGACAACCTGATCTGGAGTTCTGCGAGGTGCAGCGTTGGATGAACGGCATGCCGGGGAAGAGGGCGTCCTGAGGAGCGACATCGCGGACGTGATCGATCGCGCCGCGGCGATGGCGATGTACGCCATCGCCGCGGTCAACCAGGCCGGGCAGACGGAGGGGCTGGAGGTGCCTCAGCAGCTGGCCGGGAAGCTCGCCGAAGCGACCTACGTCGACGTGATGCGCTACTCGCTCGACGAGTGCACCTGCCCCTGTCACCAGGAGCATTAGGAGCGCGATGCCTCGCGCGAGAGACGCCACGCGACTACACTGCAGTCGCGGCGGCTGCGCCGTCTGGCAAGCACGCGATCAGATGAAGGAGTTTGCGCGATGACCACGGCAACCAAGGAGTCGGTCGTCACCCCGGAGCGGTTCAAGTCGGGGATGACCTGGAACCAGTATCTGGCCTACATCAACTCGGAGGAGAACTTCCAGCGGCTGACGCCGGGCGGTTCGCCGCGCGGCGACGCCAATGTCGAGCGGTTTGTGCGCAATATGGGCGCCTGGCAGATCTCGGAAGCGGGGCGCGAGGCGTTGCAGTCGCTGCCGCGGCTGAAGATGCTGGTGCTGGGCGAGGACTGGTGCCCGGACGTCTATCGCGGCCTGCCCGTACTGGCCGAGATCGCCGCGACCGCCGGCTGGGAACTGCGCATTTTCGCCCGCGACGAGAACACCGACATCATGTCCGAGTTCCTCAAGGACGGCCAGCACGAGTCAATCCCGACGGCGGCGCTGTACACGCTGGATCACGAGTACATCGGCCACTGGATCGAGCGTCCGGCCGTCGCCAACGAGCACATGGCGAACATGCAGAAGCTGTTCAGTCGCCGGGAGGGCGAGTCGGAAGACGAGATGCGGGCGCGCATTCGCCAGTCGTACCGCGACCTCCAGTCGTCGGATGAATGGGCGTCGTGGCGCGACGCGACGGTCGACGAGATCATCGACCTAGTTCGCGCCAACACGTAGCGCATCGCGGCGATCGTGGACGGCGGTCGCCGCGCCTAACGACGTCCGGTACCGCCGAACGGGCTGTCGGCGCGTTCGGCGGCGGCCTCGCCCTTGTGGATGAGCGGTGCCTCCGATCGCGCGTCCGTCTCAATGACGCGCAGGGCGTGCCAGGTAATGAACCAACGCTGGAGCGCGGTGAGATTGGTAAGCACGGCGAGCAGCCAGAGGATCGGAATCAGCTGCGACGACAGCAAGCCAATGGCCATGATCAGGACGCGCTCCAGCCGCGTGCCGAGCCCGGTGCGGATGCCGACGCCGAACTCTCCCGCCTTCGACCTCGTGTAGCTGACCATCATGCTGCCGAACAGCGAGACGCCGACCAGCACCACCGCCGTGCGGTCGTAACGCTCGCCATCGCTGTACCAGATCAGCAACGCGAAGAGCAGGGCAAAGTCGGCGAGTCGATCGGAGACAGCGTCGAAGACAGCACCCCAGTCGGAGTCGCGACCGGTGGCGCGAGCGACCGCGCCGTCGAGCATGTCGAACGCGGCGGCGACTAGCACCATGATCCCGGCCTGCCAGAACATCCCGTAGGCGGCGAGCGTCGCCGCGCCGCCCATACCCAGTAGGCCGATCACGGTAAGCGCGTTCGGGGTCAGCCCCGTGCGCGCGACCGTCCGACCCAGACGCACCGACACGTCCCGCGATATCGAGTGGGGGAGGAAAGACACGAGTGCTCCAGCGGAAGCCCAACCGCCGTGTACTGACTGTACACAGGATGCAACAGCGAACATCCGGGTGATGGAACCAATCGATATCAGTCGTAAAACAGACGCTTGGCGATGAAAAAGCAGAGAATAGCGAACGGGATCGCGGCGGCGACGATGATCACGTGGTTCACGTTGAGCGTCTCGTAGAAGGGGCGCTTCTGCGGCTCGATGTAGGGCCAGAGCAGTAGCAGGGCGCGCTCGGCGTTCTCGGTGAACTCGTCGATGAAACGCTCCGGCGGAGTGTCGTAGGCCTGTTCCAGCGCGTCGTAGAAGGGGATGCCGGCGGCGGTGAGGCGGAATAGCTCGGTCAACGCCTCTGGGCCCCAATCCTGGATCATCCATGCCAGCATGCCGCCCGCCTGACCGAAGTACTTGGCCTGAAACTGCCAGGAGCTGGGGATCGTCTCGAGCTGCTCGAAGCTGTAGTAGTCCTCGTGGTCAAAGAGGATGACGGAGCCGGCGCGCTGCAGGAAGTACCCGGGCAGCGGCCCCTGTGACCAGTATCCCAGCGCCGAGCGCAACCAGAGCGGTACCCGCGCGGCGTGCGGCGCGGTTGTCGCGTCGATCAGCGCATTCGTCACCGCGTTGCGCACGTCGCCCGATGTGTCGCGCATCACGTGCAGGACGAGCCAGTCCTCGTCGATGCCGTCGGGATAGGCGGACGCATCGGCCGGATCGCCGTCCTGCAGCCAGACGATCAGGGCGAGATGCTGGTCGACCGATGCATCGATCAGATCAGCGACCAGGTCGTACGCTCCCTGTCCGTGGTCGGCGAGCGCTGATGCCCGGCTCTCGCCCTGCGTATGCCAGAGCGTGACGTCGTCGCGCTCCGCCGACGTCCATTCGCCTGTCGGCGATTGAGCCGCGAGCCTCGAACCGCCGCCGACCGCTACGGTCAGGAGCGTGAACATAGCGAGCGCGGCGACGATCCGGGCGCAGGTCACCGCATCAGAGTAGGAGACTGGAACGGAGACTATGGTCGAACCAGCGCGCGATACAGATCCACGTGTCGGCGCGCGATCGCATCGGCGTCGAAGCGTTGCACGACAGCACGCCCGCGTTCGACCAACCTCGCGCATCGCTCGCCGTCGCCAAGCAGGGAGTCGATCTGCGCGGCGAGCGACGCGGGAGCGTTCGGCGGCGACAGGACAGCGGCAGCGCCGTCGTCGGTCGCGACGCGATAGCCGGGAATGTCGGAGGCGACTACCGGCGTTTCGGATGCCATCGCCTCGATCAGCACCAGGCCGAGCGCCTCTCCGCCGTTGGCGGGAAAGACGGCGCAGGACGCCGTCGCCATCAGCTGGGGAATGCGGCTGTGCGGCACAGCGCCGAGGAAGGTGACGCGGTCGCCCGCCAGTCGGCGCGTCATCGGTCGCACCGGACCGGCGACCAGCAGACGGCAATCGGGGAGTAAGCGCATTGCCCGCAGCAATGTGGGAAGTCCCTTGCGCGGTTCGTCGCGACCAACGAATAGGAGCAACCCAGGTTCCTGCTGCGCATTTGCAGCCCGCGCAGCTCGAAACATCGACAGATCCAGGCAGGGAGGGATCATAACGACCTCCTCATCCAGATTCGAGAGACACGGCTGCGCAACGAGGCGGGAGACATCGGTGGCGCAAATCAGGGCGTCGGCGCGACGCAACAGACGTCGCGTGATCGGCGCGGTCGCGCGGTAGAAACAGCGCGCTAGGGGCTCGGCGGAATGCAGCGTGATCACGGTCGGCGTCACGGTGTGCCGGGCGCCCGACTGGATCAGCGACAGCGGCCCGAGCATGGGCAACATCGGCTCCTGGATGTGGAGGATGTCGCGCGGGCGTCGGAGGAAATCACGCAGCCTCAGCAGATCCGACGGGTGCCATGCGAGATCGGCGCGCGTCCCACCCAACCGCAACCGCAGCGGTCGGTCGGGGGCGAACACCTCCGAGTCATGCCCAAGCCGTCGCAGCGCCTCGGACAGCGCCAGCGTATGCGTCTGCACGCCGCCAGGCTGTCGGAGATCGTAAGGCAGCACATGGGCAATACGCACGTAATCAGAGTAACTGAGGATTTGGCAGCACGGCATCCAGAATATCGTCCAGCTGATCGAGATCACTCGGTGTAACATTCTTAATCGCAAGAGAATTCAACACTGCCCCAAATCGTCGGTAGCCGTTGCTTTCCGAAAGATCAACCCACTTCACCAACTTGTCATCCAAAGTCGACCGATTCTGATCCGAGATATAATCGGCGACAACAACAAGAGGATCGCGTCCAATTGCTGCGGTAGCAGACTCAGGATTCCCGCGCCCGTTGAGTTTGACTTCGCAACGGTATACACTGTTTTTCTGAATAAGTACAAAGTCCACCTCGTGGTGCCCGTCCTTTCTACGCGCTCTACGGTAGTTTTGCGGGCTAACCTGGAACAGTTGGCACAGTGTCTCCATCAAAGGGGCTTCAACAGCTTTTCCCATGGCTGACCAAGAACCACCGCGTAATTGACCTCGCTTCATTGCAAGCGAGTTGATGACAATCAAACTTTCCTCTAATGCCAGATCAACAGCAACTGGCCCCATTCGGATCGATAAAGTCAGATCAGGACAGCTATCGTCTCCGGTCAATTCATCAATAATTTTCACCAAGCGATCGTAGCTTTTGACACTTTCATCAACCACAACCTCGTAGGATTGCGATCCTCTCAAATTACCAACGCTTTTGAGTGACGTACCACCAAGCACAGCGATATCTGCCGGCTTACGCTTAGGTTTACGCTTATTTGGGTTTATGATCAGATCTCGATACCAGTCGTCTGTGCGAATGTGTCGGCCTTGCAATTTAGCAGTTACGATCTGCTGAAAAAAAGTCAGTGAATATTGGACAAATTCTCTTGCGATCATATCTGTAATCGCCACTCGGTGATTTTCGTCGTGCCGCACCAGACAGGCAATAACATGCTTTAACAATTCTCTATCGTCAAATTGCATCATTCGTTCCAATCACCCAAGTTCACTGTGCGAGCGAGTAGACCCAATCGTTGCTGGATTCGCTGGATGTACTGTCCGTTCAGTTCCAGGAGCAGGAAATCACGGTCGAGCTTGGCAGCGGCGACGCCGACTGTGCCGCTGCCGGCGAACGGGTCGAGCACCAGATCGCCGATCATCGAGTAATAGCGAATCACCCGCTCGCAGAGCGACTCGGGGAATACGGCGCTGTGTACGCGATCGGTCGCGGGATCGAGTTCCCAGACGTTGGTCGCCTCATAGCCGTCGGGAACTCGCGACGCCTCGCGCGTCTCGACCGGATATTGTCGTAGATTCCAGTCAATCAGGCGATGGCTCTGCTTGCGATAGACCATCACATATTCGGTGATGGCATTGGCTTTATATGTAAGCGGTTGGCGATGGACGGCGAATCCGCTGTTGCGCGGCTTGGCCGCTCCGGCGGGCTTCTTCCAGATGATGTCGTCGATGAACTTCCAGCCCAGTGCCGTCAGGCGTGGATGGAGATCAAACGGAATCGCGTAGCGATGACTTTCATGTTGCCGCCCGGCGCGGGGCACGATCACCGGCGAGGTATTGACGACGAGGAAGCGACCCTCTGCAGTGACGCGATGCACTTCCGCGAAGACATTGATCAGAAAGTCGATGTAACCCTCGTAGGATGGATACATCGAGTAGTCGCGGGCGTTGTAATACGGAGGCGATGTAAATGTCAGCTGGACGCATTGATCGGGTATCCGACGCAGCGCGTCGATCGCGTCGCCATGGACCGCTACATTGCGGAGCCAGTCATGCCTATTTCCTGCCCCCCCCCCCCCAGAACGGAAGTTCTTATTCCAACTCAAATGCGAACGCGTCTGCTCGGTTTGCACAAACTCGCGCAGGACTTCGTTCGGATGATCAGCGAGCTGAAGCAGGATCGGCTCGGCAATCGCGCGCTGGCTGTCTTGCCGAGCCGCGATCAAGCCTCGCGCCGCCTGAATGACAACGCCGGGATCTCCGTGGCGGCTGAGACCGACCAGCATCGCAAACGCCTGGGGATGGTTGCGCGACAACCGCCCGATCGCGCTCGCCGCTTCGCTCCGGACTTGCTGCGAGGGATCGCAATGGGCAAGTCGCTCAAGCTGAAGCAGCGCGCCGCTGTCGTTGGCGCGGGCGATGTCGACCACGGCTCGTTGTCGAACCCGCGGATCGGAGTCGTGTAGTCGCTCGTCCATTGACCCCGGGATAGCGGTCGCGGACAGCTCAGCCAAGGCGACGCTGCCAGAGGGCTTTCGGCGTTGCGCTAACGCCGCGCCACTGCTGGCGCAACAGACGACCGGCGCCGAGCGTCCGCAACGACGGGTAGCGACCAAGTTCGCCACTCGTCGCGCCCGTCTCGAGCGCGGCGTGCAACGATGCGGCGTCGCGGCCAGGGAATCTGGTCAGGCCGGCGGCCACCTGCTCGTGGAAGTGTGCGTCCGATCCGCCGGTCTCGGTCAGCCCCCAGCTACGGTTCGCGGCGATGATGCGCGAGCGCCGCCAGCGGGCCGAGGGGATCGGATTCGCGGTCTCGATGGCGAGAGTCGGCGGCTGATCCCCTGAGCGCTCGGGGATCAGGTCGCGGACGAGCCGATCAATGTCGGCGGGACTGAGCGATAGCGGCACGATGGCGCCGGGATGCGCGATGACGGCGACGCCGCCTTGCTTCCAGATCGCCTCGACCGTGGCGGCGGCGCTGCGAAAGGCGGAAATCGGCTCTTCAATCCAGAGCGCGAGGATGTGCCCGGCGCGGCTGCTAACTTCGCTGCCGATGATAACCTGGACAGGATGACTGGTCTGCGTGGCAATCTCGCGGGCGAGCAGCGCGCCGCGCACCTGGTCATGATCGGTGACTGCGATTACATCAACGTCGCGTTGGCGCGCCGCGTTGAGGATCGTCCGCGCATCATCCACGCCGTCCGAGGCATCGGTGTGAATCTGCAGATCGGCGCGTCCCAGTATCGGGGCCAGCTCAGTCATCGCGCGATACTGACCGGAGGATCGCGAGGGTGCGGATCAGCCCAAGGGGTGTCGCGACAGGGCGACCAGGGCGACTCGGGGACGCGCCAGAGATGGGCGTATTCGGCGATGACCGGCTCGAAACGGCGGGCGAGATTGGCGATGTTGGTGCGGGCGTCGAGGGCTCGGTTGCCGGTGAGCAACAGCTCAAGCGGCGGCATAAAGACGACGTCGAACTGAAGTCGGTCGGAGCCCGGCCGGCGGATAGCATAGAGCGGCAAGACGATGGCGTCGGCGCGGATGGCGAGATCGATGGCGCCAACCGGGAATCGCGCCTGTCGACCGAAGAAGGGGACGCAGGCGCCACCGCCCTGTCGGTCGCGATCCCAGAGGATGCAAACGACTCCGCCCTCGCGCAACGTCCGCAGCGCCGACGCGACCCCGGTCTGCGTGGCGGTGAGGAAATCGATGCCGACGGCGTTGCGAGCGGCGTTGACCGCCTGGAAGTGACGCGGGTGATCAAACCGCTCGACCAGGGCGACAGCGGGGATATCGAGCGCGGCCAGCGCCTTGACCGCGACCTCGGGGTTGGAGATGTGCGCCGTGGTCAGGACAACGCCGCGTCCTGAACGGCGCGCGTCCAACAGGTAGTCGAGACCGGTAACGTCAAGGTGGTCGTCTAGTACGTCTCGCGGCGTGAGCGCGGGCAGCAGCGCGAGGTCGACGTAGTAGCGAGCGGTTTCGGCAATGACGGTGCGAGTGGCCACATTGAGCTGCGCAGCGGAGTCGTCGGGGCGGATGCGCAGCAGGTTGTTGCGAATACGAATGCGTCGGCGCTCGAGCAACGGAAGCGCCAGGGCAGCCGCCGACTCGGCCAACGCATAGAGCGCCGCGCGCGGTAGGAATCGGGCCAGCCAGGCCAGCACGGCGAGCAACACGGCGGTAGACATACCGATATCTTCGCACGACGCCAGTATCTGCGTTGCGACGTGGTCGCTCAGCCAATGCACAACATACGTTCCGATCCGCTACTGTCAAGGAGCAAGGAGAGCACCGATGAGCACGACAGAGGAACTGATCGAGATCATCAAGCGGGTCCATGCCGCCACGGAATCTCTGAGCAGAGATGATCTGCGCCTGAGGGAGATCGCGTTCGAGAGGCTGCTCGATCACGAATTGAGCCATACCGCGGCGGACAATGGCCACGATGCCCGCCAAATCGAAAGCAACTCAACGCAAGATGCCGTTGACACCAGCTTCGCCACACCGGACATGCGCGCCGACGCTATCGGTCGGTATTTCCAGATCGATCCGGAGGAGGCGATGGATATCTTCGACTTGAGCGGCGATGAGCCGACACTTGCCATTCCATCGAACAAGATCCCAGCCCCAAAGGCCGGGGCAGTGCGGCAGATCGCGCTCCTCATCGGCGGAGCCAGAACCGCGCTCGGACTCGAGACCGATACGGCTGATGTACGAAAAGAGGCGGACAACTTCGGCAAAGTCGACCCCAATTTCATGGGGACGTTAACCGACTTCGACAAGATCGTGGTCAGGGGTAAGAAGGGTTCGAAAAACCGCTTGATCAGGATGCGCGTCATCGGTGCCGAGGAGGCACAAAAAATCGCTCAGGAACTGGTCTCGAATGGCGAATGAGACACCGGGCCTGCTCCCATTGAGCTTTGGCCAGTTGCACCCAGAAGTACAGCTGGCCAAAGGCCTGTATGCAGACGGGTACTTTCAGGATGCCGTTCGGAAGGCCGCTGAGCGGTTCAGCAATCGAGTGGCCGAAAAAGCGGAACGGGGGGATATGACAGGAAAGGCACTCATGAATCACGTTTTCTCAGCAGGAAAACCGAGCTTGATCTTCAGCGAGGAACGAACGACTATGGACGAGCAAGACTGGCACGAGGGCTATCGCTCACTGGCAGTTGGACTTTCTGTAGGCGTGAGAAACGTCTACACGCACCGCGACGAACTTCCCGTGAACAATGTCGAAGCGATGGAGTGGATCGCGTTCATCAGCGCTATGCATCGACGTCTGGACAGGGCAGTACAGTACGTGCCGCCTCTGGCGGAGGCTACGGAACAGCCTGATGCTCCCGACGTTTAGATGATCTCGCGGAACTGATACCACTGATCCGGGGTGGTCTTGATGGCGGGCTCGAAAGCGGATAGCAGCGGCTGGAACGGTTCGTACTCCAGGTCGATGTGCGGTCGGAATCTGAAGGCGCGACCGACTCGGGCCGCGGTCAGGGGGATCAACCGGGCTTGAGTTCGGGCGGCGAGGCGGCGGATCTCGTTCGGGAGCGGTACGCGCCGTCCGAAGAGCAAGTCGTCGTCGATCTGCTCGCGCGGGCGCGGCGGACGGTCGAACAGGACGGCGGCGGTACCGTTGTCGCGCAGGTGAGCGAAGATTCGTCGCAGCCCGCCTGTTCCCGTTACCGGTGCCATGCCGAGTCGGACGCGCTGCTCCTGAATGGCGCGATTCAGCGCCGGTTGCCCGAGATCGTCGACCAGCACCATCGACGGACCAATCCGATGCGTAAACGCGCCGCCTAGCACGTCCCAGTTGCCGAAGTGGATCACGGCGAAGAGGATCGGTCGCCGTTGGTACCAGTGGTCCAGATGGCACCATTGGTCAGCCCAGTCCAGGTCGTCGCCGCCGACGGCATCGAAGCAGTCGGCGGGGCTGAGTTCGTCCAGTCGCACGGCGTCGACCAGATACTCGCCGTAGCGTTGGAACTGGGCGCGCGCCAGCGATGCGGCGTCGCCGCGCCAGTCGACGTGCGGCAGCAACGCCTCGGCGTTGCGTTGAGCCGCCATGCGCCCTCGCGGCCAGCCGAGATAGACGGCGTCCATCATGCGACGGGCGGCGGCGTAGGCGGCTGGGCGCGGTAGCCGCCGGGCGGCGCGTCCGAGCGTGCGATATCCGAAGGCGAGTGGATACATGGTCGCTCAGGCCGGCGAGGCGGCCGCTGCGCCTTGGAGCTCCACGCGCAAATCCAACCTGGACCCGCCCTTAGTCGCCTCGGGCGAAGGCCTCCACCGCGTCGCGGGCGACGTCGTCGGTCCATTGCTCGGGCGGCGACTTCATGAAGTAGGCGGATGGCGCCAGCAGCGGTCCGGAGAGGCCACGGTCGAGGGCGAGTTTAGCGCAGCGCACTGCGTCGATCACGACGCCGGCCGAGTTGGGTGAGTCCCAGACTTCGAGCTTGAGTTCGAGATTGAGCGGCACATCGCCAAAAGTCGTGCCCTCGATTCGAATGTGGCACCATTTCCGGTCTTCCAGCCAGGGCACATGGTCGGACGGGCCGACATGTACATCGTCGGAAGGCATCTCGTACTCGATCTGCGAGGTGACTGCGTTGGTCTTACTGATCTTCTTCGACTCGAGCCGCTCGCGCTCGAGCATGTTGTAGAAGTCGGTGTTGCCGCCGAAGTTGAGCTGATAGGTGCGATCGATCTGCACGCCGCGATCGCGGAAGAGCCGCGAGAGGACACGGTGGACGATCGTCGCGCCGACCTGCGACTTGATGTCGTCGCCGACGATTGGCGCGCCGGCGCGTCGGAAGCGGTTGGCCCAGTACTCCTCGCGGGCGATGAAGACGGGAATGCAGTTGACGAATGCGCAACCTGTTTCCAGCACCTGTTCGACGTACCACTTGGTCGCCTCTTCCGAACCGACCGGTAGGTAGTTGATCACGACGTCGACATCGCGATCTTTGAGGATCTGGGCAACGTCGGCGGTGGATCCGGGCGCCTTCGCGATCACCTGGGACAGGTACTTGCCCAGTCCATCATGGGTCATGCCGCGTTCGACCGGTACGCCGAGATTGGGTACGTCGGCGAACTTCACCGTGTTGTTGGGCTCGGCGAAGATGGCGTCGGAGAGGTCAAGGCCAACCTTGCGGGAGTCGATGTCGAAGGCCGCCACGAAGTTGAGGTCGGCAATTCGATAGCCGCCGAGCACGGCGTGCATGATGCCGGGAATCTCATCGCCGTCCTGAGCCTGCTGGTAGCGAGTGACGCCTTGTACCAACGAGGAGGCGCAGTTGCCCACGCCGATAATGGCGACGTTGATCTTTCCTCTCGGACCTGTCGGGGCACTATCGCCCGTCGTTTCGTTCGGCATTATGTGGATCCTTCCGCCGGGGTCGCGGTCGACAAGAGCCAGCAAGGCGTGCCGATTCGGATCGGAAGCTCGCGCTATGGCGACCGCGTCGACCACCTGCGAGTATCGCAATGTAACAGCAGTCCGCCGGCAACGCAGTCGCCGACGACATAGGACGCGGCGGGGTTCGCGATGAGGCGCGGCAACGGCTCGGGGTAGGCTGAGGCTATGCCCGACCCGCGTGAACTCGTCGCCGAGATGTACCTGCAGTTCGTGGAGGAACTGGCGGATGCGTCGGGCGAAGCGATCCGCCCCTGGTTCCGCAGCCGACAGGCTGTCGATCGCAAAGACGACGGCACCCCGGTGACCCAGGCCGATCGCGCTGCCGAGACGGCGATCCGCGAGCGGATCGCCGCCCGCTATCCGGATCACGGCGTGATCGGCGAGGAGTTCGGGTCGGAGCGGACTGATGCGGAATGGGTCTGGGTAGTGGATCCGATCGACGGAACGGGCGCGTTTGTCTCGGGTCTGCCGACCTTCGGGACGCTGATTGCGCTGCTGAGAGATGGCGCGCCGTTGATCGGCGTACTTGATCAACCGGTACTGAGCGAGCGCTGGTCGGGGATAGATATCCCCGAGGTTCTGGCGAGAACTACACACAATTCACACGTTATCCACACCTCGTCAACCGTCGATTTGGCTGACGCGATCGGCTTCGCCACGACGCCCGAGATGTTCACGGGATCGGAGCAAGCGGCCTGGCGTCGACTGTCGCAGACCTTGCAACGGGTCCGTTACGGGGCCGATTGCTACGCCTATGGGCTGTTGGCATCAGGCTACGTGGATCTCGTTTGCGAGGCGTCGCTCAAGATCTGGGACTACCTCGCGCTCGCGCCGATCGTGCGCGGCGCCGGCGGCCAGATGACCGATTGGCGCGGATCGTCGCTCTCGATCGGGTCGGAGGGACAGGTCCTGGCAGCGGCCACGGGGACACTCCACCGGCAGGGAATTGAGCGACTACAGGCCATTGATGGTTGAAAACGAGCTATTGAGGACACTGCCTGGTGGAAATCTGGTGGATACGCAGTGAATATTGTGGATAACTTGTGGAACAGGTTGTTATGTCAGCCGTTGGGCGAATTCGATGACCGGAAAGCCATCGAGTTACGCCACAGAACGGGGGTGCCTCCCGATCTTGCGCAGCACCGGCAAGCCGGTGCGCTGATTCTCGACTACTTCGTAGCCGTCGGGAATCTCGTCGATGGCGCCCGGCCGCTCCGACTTGGCGAAGAAATAGATGCGTTGGGCGTAGTGGTTGCGAAGCTCAATGTCGCGCGCATGCAGAAAGTATGTCTCGCGGCGACGGTTGGTGGTGGAATACGCCATGGCTGCGAGCCTCCAAGTAATTGATCAGGTGCGTATGCACTTGTATTATAAAATAGGACAGCTAACCGAGTCGCTGTCAATCGACATTGCCAGTCTCGTTACGTCGAGTGTTGACCGTCTGTTGACAGTCGGCTGCCTGACAATCGCCGCGCTCGCACTGCTGGTGACCGCCTGCGGCGGCGTAGCCGGAAACGACTTAGCGAGCCACGATGCAGAAGACACAGAAGCGGGTGAGAATCGCAACTGGGATGTCGCCTATGTCGATGCGCAGGCGAAATGGCTGCCGGTCCTGGCGACGCAGGACCTCGCCGTCGGGGTCAAGCGGGTCGCGTTCAGCATCGACGGTCTGAGCGCGGACGAGGAGCCGCCGCTGGTCCGAGTCTCACTGTACGCGCTGGACGAAGACGCCGATACGCCCCGCTCGGTTCAGTTCGCGCGCTTCATTCCCTACGACCCCGGGGGCGGCATCGCCGCGCACGGACACGTCAACGCCAGCGTCTCCGATCGGGCTCTGCCGGTGGGTCGCGGCGTCTACGTCGTACCGGTGCGCCTGGACACGTCCGGCCTCTGGGGAATGCGGATCGAGATGACATCGCCACAGGCGCAGGAGACGGTGCGGCTGCGTTTTTCGGTGCGACCGCGCCAAGCCGCCCCGAGCGTCGGCGAACAGGCGCCATTGGTCGCTTCCCGCACGCGAGCCGATGTCGATTCGCTGGCAGAACTGACGTCGGATCCCAACCCCGAGCCGGGCCTCTACGCGATCTCCATCGACGAGGCGCTTCGGCGCAGGCGACCGTTACTGCTGACGTTTGCGACGCCGGCGTTCTGTCACTCGCGAACCTGCGCGCCGGTGCTCGACGCGGTCAAATCCGTCTGGCGCGAGTTCTCGGATCGTGTGAACGGCATTCATGTTGAGGTGTTTGAGAATCCGCAGCAACCGGCGCGACTGGTTGAATCGGCCGCATTCGACGCCTGGCGTTTGCCGTCGGAGCCGTGGGTCTTCATCGTCGATGGCGATGGCATCATCCGCTACGCGTTCGAGGGCGCCGTAACCGAAGCGGCGTTGCGCTCAGCGGTCGAGTGGGTGACGCAGGACGAAGGCTGAGCGGTGACTACCCTAGCGATGACGAGAGCGAGGAACGCGATGGCGCTGGCAGGTGTGGAGCGGGCGCAGATTCGACAGCAATTCGAGGCGATCGAGGGTCCGCTGAAGCTGGAGTACTTTCACCAGAGCCCGCGCCGCGTCGTCGTGCCCGGCCGCCCCAACAAACCGTCCTGTGAAGTGGCCAAGGAACTGTTCGAGGAGATCGCGTCGCTCTCCGACCATATTTCGCTGACCGTGTACGAGCATGAGGACTCAAACGACCAGGTCAAACGGCGGGATATCGTTGACGTGCCGTGCGTCCTGATCCGGGGCGAGTTGAATCGACCGATTCGCTTCTACGGCGCGCCGAACGGACATCTGCTGGTAGCGATGATCCGGGCAATGGTACTGGCTTCGACGCGACAGGCCAAACCGTCCACGCCGATGAAACGGGCGCTGGGCAAGTTGCGTCGGCCGACGCGCCTGCGTCTGCTAGGGTCGGCACTGGATCCGTACGCTGGACAGGCGGCTCTGGCGGCGTGCGCAGCCACGCTGCTGTCGCCCAAGCTACAGGCCGATGTGTTCGCGATTGAGGAATTCGCCGAGATCGGCGCGCGTTCCGGCGTGACCGCGCTGCCGGCGCTATTCATCGACGATCGGCTGTTCGCCGCCGGGTTGGTTGAGCCGCTGTCGCTGGTGGAATTCATCGGCCTGTGGCAGGCCAGACCGGAGCAGGCGCAGCTCAATCCGCCCACGCCGCAGCCGGCCAGCTCGACCGCCTGGCGACCGCCGCGACCCATGCACGAGCGCGCGGGACCGCGCGCGCGCGACCCCGTGGCTGCCGCAGCCGGCGCGACGCGTGAATCGGTCGTCACACCTGAGGGCATGCGGCGCACCGAGGGCGGACTGATCATCCCCAATCGGTAGTACGCTGAGTGGGTACGGATCAAGCAGTGATCACGCACTGCGCAAACACAGATGATCCCGGAGTTACGACGTGGCTGAAGTCGGAGAGTTGCACGAGTCGCTTGAGGCCCTGTCGGGTCGGTTGAACGACATCCTGGAGCGTCTTTGACCTGGTTGGCGTCGAAGCCGAAGTGTCGCAGTTGGAAACGCGTTCAACCGCACCTGGCTTCTGGGACGACGCAGCGGCCGCACGCGAAGCGATGAAACAGCTCGCCGCGAGGCAGCGCAGCGTCGAGGTCTGGCGCGGGATCGAGGTGCGCGTCGCCGATGCCATCGAATTGCTCGAACTAGCCGACGATGAGGAACTGGCCGACGATCTGGCCAACGAGACACTGGCGATCGAAAGCGAGATCGAGCGTCGTTCGTTCGAGTTGGCGTTCTCCGGGGACTACGACGCCCGATCCGCGGTGATCTCGATCTACGCCGGTTCCGGCGGCGTCGATTCGCAGGACTGGACCGAGATGCTGCTGCGGATGTACCAGCGCTGGGCGGAGCGGTCCGGATTTGACGTGGACCTGGTCGACATCGTCGAGGGCGACGAGGCGGGGCTGAAATCGGCCATGCTGGAAGTGCGCGGATTGGTCGACGGCGGTGGCGCCTACGGCTGGCTGCGCTCCGAGCACGGCGTGCATCGACTGGTGCGCCTCTCGCCGTTCGACCAGAATCACGCCCGCCACACATCCTTCGCCCGCGTCGAGATCATGCCCGAGACCGAGGGCGCAACCGAAGTTGTGATCAACGACGACGATCTCAAAATCGATGTCTACCGCGCCTCCGGCAACGGCGGTCAGAATGTTCAAAAGAACTCGACCGCCGTTCGGATCACGCATCTGCCGACCGGATTCGTGGTTAGCTGCCAGAACGAACGCTCGCTGAGACGCAATCGCGAGTCAGCAATGCGGGTGCTCGAAGCGCGGTTGCTGATGCTAGAGGAACAGAAGCGCGAAGCGGAGCGGCTGGCAATTCGCGGCGAACACATCGAAGCGGGTTGGGGCAATCAGATTCGTTCCTACGTGTTGCAGCCCTATCGCATGGTCAAGGACTTGCGAACCCAGTACGAAACGTCGGACACTGACGGTGTGCTGGACGGGGGAATCGGGGACTTTCTGCGCGCCTCGCTCAAGCATCAGATCGGCCAGGAAGCCGACAGGTCGGAGGCGCTGATATGAGACGAGCCGCACGCTTGCTCGGTCTGGCGGCGCTGGTCTCGACGATAGCCGTCGTCGCTACGTCGGGCGAGACGGCCTCGCTGCGCGCGCAGTCGTCACAGACCCCAACAGTGCAGAGCATGCGATTCGAGAACAACGAAAACAACTGGCCGAACTCGGTGTCGGTCTCGGCGCTGGTCGATAACGCCGGCGAGATCGACTCGGCGACCTTCCTCTACACCGTCCTACCCGAGGGCGCGGCGACCAGGGAGCCGGCCGAGATTCAGCGCGGCGACGCGACACGAATCGCCGCCGAGTTCCCCACGCGCAACGCCAGCCTGTGGATTCCCGCCGGCGCCGATTTCGAGTGGCGTTGGGAATTCCGATATGAATCGGGCGAAGTCGTCGAAACGGATCCACAAGTCTGGCGCTATGAAGACCCACGCTACGAGTGGGCATCGCTCAAGCAAGACCTGCTGGAGGTCGCCTACTACGACAACCGCGACGTGGCGGAATCGATGCTGGAGGCGGGTCTGGAAGCGCTGGAGGAAATCTCGCCCATCCTGGGACTGGACACGCTGATCCCGATAAAGATCTATGTCTGGGCCAACTCCGAAGATGCGCGCCAGGTAGAGCGGATTGAATCGGAGCGTTTCGAAGAGTCTGTGATCACCAGCGGGACGCGCGTCCTCGCCGACATGGTGCACATCTACCAGCCGTCGCGTTGGGTTGTCCGCCATGAGCTTACCCATGTCCTGACCAAGCTGGCTGGGGAGGGACCGTACGCCGA
Source organism: Dehalococcoidia bacterium (assembly GCA_965116225.1). Taxonomy (GTDB): domain Bacteria; phylum Chloroflexota; class Dehalococcoidia; order Bin125; family Bin125; genus Bin125. Next base: position 414,510 of record OZ220495.1, read on the forward strand.
CCTGCCCGCCTGGCTAGACGAGGGCTTGGCGACGATCGCCGAAGGCGACTGGCGGTCGCGACGAGGCAATGCGTTGCGGTATGCGATCAACAACGACCTCACGCTTTCGTTACGCAGTATGGAGTCGCCATCCAACCGCCCCGAGTTCGTCGACATCTTCTACGGCCAGTCCGCGTCAATCGTGACGTTCCTGATCGACGACTATGGACAGCAGAAGATGAATGACCTGTTCCGGGCGTTCAAACAGGGAATGTCGGTTGAGGACGCATTGCTCTCGGTCTACGACCTCGACCGAGAGGGGCTCGACAACGCCTGGCGGGCGTCGGTCGGCTTGGCTCCGCGCGAGCAGACCGCGGATCGCTCCACCCGCATCGAAGACGAAGTGATCGGCGGACCAGAGACGGCCGAGAGCGAGGGGACCTCAGCAACCGACGACCGGACTGACCAGGCCGATCAGTCGTCGCAATCGGCAACGGAGTTCACACCGACGGAACAGTCTCAGACGCAGTCTCAGCCGGCGATGGAAACGGGCGAGACCGAGGAGATCGAACAGGTCGCGGCGGCGAGATCCGACGCGGAGATCGCTGAGCGCGTCGCCGAGATCGAGCTGCGCCAGGATCAGCGCCGCCCGCGTCCTTTCTTCACAGCCTCCGAGTCATTCCCGTGGGAGTACCCGTTGATCGGAGTCGCCGGAGCGACGGTGCTCCTCAGCGGGCTGCTGCTGGGACGGATACTGACGCCGCGACGCGATTAGCGTGGGGGATCAACGCGCCTGCGCGATCCGCGCCGCCCGCGTCACGTTGTTCAGCAACATCGCGACCGTCATCGGTCCGACGCCGCCGGGAACGGGCGTGATCGACGCTGCGACCTCGCGCACGGCGTCGAAGTCCACATCGCCGACGAGCCGGTAACCGCGCTTCCGGGTCGAGTCGTCGACGCGATTAACGCCCACGTCGATCACCGTCGCATCGGGGCGGACCATGTCGGCGGTGACCATGAGCGGTCGCCCAATTGCCGCGACGAGGATGTCCGCTTCTCGGGTGATGGCGGGCAGGTCGGCGGTGTTGGTGTGACAGATCGTCACCGTCGCGTTCGCGCCTTGTCGTTTCTGGGCGAGCATCGCCGCGAGCGGCATGCCCACGAGCCGGCTGCGTCCGATGATCGCTACATGTTTGCCACTAGGATCGGCGCCGCTACGCACGAGCAGCTGTTGCACGCCGTGCGGCGTCGCGGGTAGAAATCGTTCCCGACCCTGCAGAATGCGTCCCTGATTGGCGGGATGCAGACCATCAACATCCTTGAGCGGATTGATACGTTCCAGCAATGCGTCCACGTCGATGCCTTCAGGCAATGGGAGCTGCAGGATGATGCCGTGTACATCCGGGTCGGCGTTGAGCAGATCGATCCGATCGCGGATGCGGCGTTCGGTCTGCCGAGGCTCAAGCTCAGCCTCGATGCGGTGGATCACCACCTTGATGCCTGTTTGCGCGCCAGCTCGTTCTTTGCCGCGCACGTATGAGTCCGAGGCGGGATCATCGCCGACCAGCAGAACGGCGAGATGCGGCAACAGACCGCGAGCGATCATGTCCTCGACCTGGTGGGACAATGCCTCGCGTATGCCGGCGGCGATGGTCGCGCCGTCGATGATGGTCGCCGTCATAGCTACAGGGTATGGCAGCGCGTTGAGTGTTCGTGTGTGTCGTGTACACGTGCGCAGCGGCGAGCCGACGCGTTGGTAGGCTGCGAATCGATGTTCGGCGACCTGACCTGCGGCGTGGATCTGCTTCTGATCGAGCGCTTCCAGCGCGTGCTCGCGCGGCACCCGGATCGATTCCCGCAGCGCATTCTGACTGATCGGGAACGCGACTACTGCGGCGATCGGCTGGCCGAAATGGCCGTCCGCTTCGCGGGCAAGGAAGCGGTGATGAAATGTCTGGGCACCGGCGTGCGCGGGGTGAAGTGGAAAGAGATCGAGATTCTCGCCAACGCGCGCGGCAAGCCGGTCGTGATCCTGCACGGCGGCGCCAGAACGCGCGCCTACGAGATCGGCATTGAGCGGATCGAGATTAGCCTGACGCACGAGAAGCACATGGTCTGCGCATTCGCGGTCGGACAGCCGGCCCGCGTCAATAGACGTTCCCGAAATCCTGGAGAGTATCGATGAAACTGCTGACATCGGCGGAAATGCGGGAGCTGGAACGGCGCGCCGAGGCGGAGGGCGTCTCGACAGATACGCTGATGGAGAACGCCGGTCTGGCGGTGGCGCAAGAAATCTGGATGCAGCTCGGGTCGTTGGAAGATCGACGCATCGCGGTGCTGGTCGGTCCCGGCAACAATGGCGGCGACGGTCTGGTCGCGGCGCGTCATCTATACGAATGGGGCGCACAGGTTCGGGTCTACGCACTGCGCTCCCGCAGTGACGATCAGTGGACGCGAACCGTCGAGCTCGGCGTGCCGTGCGGGAGCGCGTCAGAAGACGAGGACTTCGAAGCGTTGGAGGCGCTGCTGGGCGGTGCCGAGGCGATCGTCGACGCGCTGTTGGGCACTGGCGCCGCGCGGCCGATTGACGGCGACCTGGCGCAGATCATGCAGCGGCTCGCCGTTGTACGCGAGCGCACGGTCAAGCCGAAGCTGGTCGCCGTGGACCTGCCGACCGGTCTCGATGCCGACAGCGGTCGTCTGCACCCGCTCACTGTTGCAGCGGATGAGACGGTGACGTTCCACGCGCCGAAGATAGGACTCTACATGCAGCCCGGTGCCGCAGCGGCCGGCTCGGTACAGCAGGTCGAGATCGGCATCCCGTCCGGTCTGGATCAGGACTTGCAGACCGAGGTGCTGGAGCGCCGCGCTGCCAAGTCATTGTTGCCCAATCGTCCCTCCGATGCGCACAAGGGGACGTTCGGTCGCGTGCTGGTGATCGCGGGATCGTCGCGTTATCCAGGTGCCGCCGTGCTAGCAGCGCGCGGCGCGTATCGAGCCGGCGCGGGGCTGGTCACGATCGCGACGCCGACATCGATCGCGACGCACATGATCGCCGCTGTACCCGAGGCGACGCTGCTGCCGCTGCCGGAGCACGATGCCGGCGTGATCTCGGGGCACGGTGCCTGGGAGCTGGTACGGGATGAGCTGCCTGCCGTCGATGCAGTGGTGCTGGGTTGCGGGTTCGGCGCTCACGATCACAGTGGCGTCTTCGTGCGTCGGTTCCTGATCTCCGAAGAAGTCGCCCTCGCGCGCGGCATTGTCGTCGACGCCGACGCGCTGAATCTGCTGACGGCGGATCTGTCCGTGCTGTCCAAGGCGGTCGCGCCACTGGTGTTGACCCCGCATCCGGGCGAGATGGGTCGATTGATCGGCCGCTCGACGGACGAGGTGCAGGGGGCGCGCCTCGCACTGGCACGAGACCGAGCGACTGAGTGGGGTTGTCAACTCGTGCTCAAGGGCGCGAACACGATCGTCGCCGCGCCCGACCGACGCGTCCGCGTGTCTGAGCTGGCACAGCCGGCGTTGGCGACGGCCGGCGCCGGCGACGTGCTGAGCGGCGTGATCGGCGCATTACTCGCGCAAGGGCTGGATCCGTTCGCCGCGGCGACGCTGGGCGTCTACCTGCACGGCGACGCCGGCAACCGCGCCGCTCGGGCGATGGGCACGATCGGGGTCATGGCGGGCGATGTGGCGGATCAGATCGCGATGGCGTCGAGGTCGCTGGCAGGCGAAGAGCCGGTCGAGACGCCCTCACTGGGCAGCTTCGGCATGGGCGGCGGCATGGGAGATACGGGCGGACTAGGACAGATGGCCAGTGGTGGAGTTCCGGGCGGCGGACTCGAAGGACTGTTCGGCGGTCAGCAGTAACGCTGTCCCCAATTCGCAAGGCTCGGAGTCTGAAGCGGAGTCTTGAACGGTGGCGAGCGATTTCCGCCACCAGCTGGCGAGGTAGTCTTGAACGCAGCTGGTCGCCACGCATGCTGAGGAGCGCCGTTATGTCGAGGGTCCATTTCCGCTGCACAATGCAGGAAGGACAGATCGGAGTGGATACGCGGGTGCTGCTCGCCGATGGTCTGCGCCGGGTGACGCAAGATGTACTTGGTGAATCGCCCGATACCATGCCGGTCGACTTCATCGACATTCCCACGGGTTTCGGATTTCGTGGCGGCGAGCCATCGACCACATCGCTGGTCAACGGCAGTATCGTCGGCGGAGTGATGCAGGACGTGCGCGAGGAGATCATGCGCCGCATCTGCGACATGTGGATGGAGATCAGCGGCTGCACCGTCGACGAACTGGTCGTCTCGGTGCGCGACGCTTGACGCACGACGCTAGTATCGGAGCACGGTCGCCACAATGCGAGAGAGGTTGTTCCCGATGCCGTACTATCGATGCGTCGTCCCCAAGGATTCAGTTCCGTACGAGCAGCGCGCCGCGGTCGCGAAGGCGTTCACGGACATTCACTGCGGATCGACGGGCGCGCCGCGCAGCTTCGTCCACGTCGTCTTTGACGAGCACGATGATCGGTTCGAGACGCCCTATTTCCTCGACGGCGGCAACCGCGCCGGTCGTTCAGAAGCAGTCAAGGCGCAGCTGCTGGCGGATCTGATGGCCGCCTTCCGTGAGATCACCGGCGTCGGCTCGGAGGACTTCAGCGGTCGAATCACCGAGGGGCCGGCGAAATGGACGATGGAGGGCGGGATGGTCCTGCCCGAGCCGGGCGAAGAGACCGAAGCGTGGTATGCCCACGATCTTCAGGGACAGGCCGCCGCCGGCTAGCGTCGCGGTTGACCTAGCCGAGCTAGCTGGACAGTTGCGCCGGCAAGAAGCTATCTGGCGGCGAGCGCCCGTTGTCGCGCTCCCCGACTTGCGCTGGCGTCGTCGAGACAGTGCGCAGTCCCGGGTGTCTGTGCGGAACGCCGCGGGCGGGTGCGCGACCCGACGAGGTAGGCTGAAGCTGCACAGCACATGGGAGACGTTATGGACGAGCGCATTGTGGTGACGGGGATGGGTGCGGTCACTGCGGTCGGACCGACGGCGGCGACCACTTGGGAAGCCTTGATCGCGGGACGCTCCGGCGTTAGGACGATCTCGATCTTCGATCCATCGCGGCTGTCAGTCCGGATCGCCGCCGAGGTCTCCGACTGGACGCCCGAAGACCACATGGCGCGCAAGGATGCGCGGCACATGGATCGCTACTCGCAATTCGCGATCGTCGCCTCGCAGGAGGCGACTGCGAATGCCGGATTCGCCGGCGGATTCGATGGTTCCGACCGGGTCGGTGTGATGATCGGCACTGGCATCGGTGGGATCAGCACCACGCAGGAACAGTTCCGAGTACTGGACTCGCGCGGCCCTGACCGCGTATCGCCTTTTGCCGTACCGATGCTGCTGCCGAATATGGGTTCAGGACAGGTCTCGATCGCCCTCCAGGCGCGGGGACCGAACCTGGCGCCGATGTCGGCATGCTCGTCAGCGGCAGATGCGTTTGGATTGGCGGCAGAGACGATTCGCCGAAATGAGGCCGACGTGATGGTCGTCGGCGGAGCCGAGGCGCCGCTGTGCGAAATGGCAGTGGCGGGCTTCGCGTCGGCCCGCGCCCTGTCCGGACGCAACGAGGACCCGGTTGCGGCGTCGCGCCCGTTCGACGCCGAGCGTGACGGCTTCGTAATGGGCGAAGGTGCGGCGGTCCTGGTGCTCGAGCGCGCCGATCACGCCATCGGTCGAGGCGCGGAGATTCTGGCCGAACTATGCGGCTACGGATCGGTTGGCGACGCTTACCACATCACCCAACCAGCAGAGGGCGGCGACGGCGGCGTGCGCGCCATGTCGCTGGCGCTCGAACGCGCCGGCATCGCCCCGTCCGAGGTCGACTACATCAACGCGCACGGCACGTCGACGCCGCTCAACGACAAGTTCGAGACCATGGCGATCAAGAACGTCTTTGGCGAAGCCGCCTACGGCGTCTCGATCTCGTCGACCAAATCGATGACGGGACACCTGCTCGGGGCGGCGGGCGCAGTCGAGGCACTGGCAACGGTCGGCAGCATCCGCCACGGCAAGATCCCTCCCACGATCAATCTCGAACACGCCGATCCCGACTGCGATCTCGACTATACGCCGAACACCTGGCGAGAGAGAGACGTGCGGGTAGCGCTCTCCAATTCGATGGGCTTCGGCGGACACAACGCCTGTCTCGTGTTCAGGCGGTGGGAAGGTTGAGGCGCATCGCAACGGAAATGGTGAGCTGAGCGGTGGTGCGCGAGCGCTCCGACGGCTGGCTCGGGCGGACCTGGCGGATCGCCGAACCGCACGACGCGCCGCCTATTGATGGACTCGACGCGCCCTCCTTCATCGGCCGGCTGCTCAGTCGCCGCGGCATTGACACTGTGCCGGCGGCTCAGGAGTTTCTCAACCCGGAGTGGTATCGACCCGCCGACGCCAGAGTGCTGGGACAGTGGGACAAGGCGATCGAACGGATCGCGGATGCGACGACGCGCGACGAACCGATCGCGATTTACGGCGATTACGACGTCGACGGCATTACCGGTACTGCCATCCTGACCGAGGCGCTGCGCGACATCGGCATCGACGCCAGGCCGTTCATACCGCACCGCGAACGAGACGGATACGGGCTGCAGGATGAGGTGGTCGCGCGGCTCGCCGCCGACGGCGCACGCGTCCTGATCACAGCCGATTGCGGGATCACGGCGCTCAATGAGATCGCGGCCGCGCGCGATCAGCATGGCATGGACGTCGTGGTGCTCGATCATCACGAGCCTGCCGAGGCGCTCCCTGCGGCGACGGCAATCGTCACGCCCAAGGCCGCGCCGAGCGGACATCCGCTCTCCGAGCTGTCGACGGGCGGCATCGCCTATCGCTTCGCGCACGCGCTCGCACTACGGATGAAACGCGACGAACACCAGAGTCGCTGGCTCGATCTCGCGGCGATGTCGACGGTCGCCGATGTGGTACCGCTGATCGGCGAGAACCGCTGGATCGTCCACCAAGGATTGCGCGCACTCGAAGCGACCGAGCGTCCCGGGCTACAACGGCTAATGCAATCCGGTCGTCGCGGCCGATCGGTCGACACGGAAACGATCGGCTTCCAGATCGCCCCCAGGATCAACGCATCCGGCCGACTCGACGACGCCACGCTGGCATTACGCATGCTGCTGGAACGGGATCGCGAGCCGGCGCACGAGCTGGCGGCGCGGCTTGAGCAGCTCAACGACGAACGGCGTCGGCTCACCGCACAGGCGCTGCAATACGCGGAAGCGCAGATTCGGCAGCAGCTCAACGGAGCAGGGCAGGCGCCGCTGGTGCTGTTCGTGGGCGGCGCCGAGTTGCATCACGGGATCGTCGGTATCGTGGCCGGACGCCTGGCCGATGTCTGGGCGCGACCAGCCTTCGCCTGGTCGCTGGTCGATGGCGAGGCGCGCGGCTCAGGCCGCAGCACGGCCGGATTCGATCTCGTCCGAATGCTCGACGGCGCGCGCGACCTGCTGACTCGCGGCGGTGGACATGCGAGGGCGGCTGGCTTTGCCGCGCCGCCTCAGCATCTGGGCAAGCTGATGGCTCGGTTCAATGAGTCCGCCCAGGCGCAACTCGACGCGGGCGAAGCCGGCGCATGGGCGGCGCTGGAAGGCCGTTTCGAGATCGACGCGCAGGTGCCACTCGCCTCCGTCACACGTCAGACAGTGCATTGGATCGAACGGCTGGCGCCATTTGGCGAGGGCAACCCCCTCCCAACGTTTCTCAGCAACGCCGTTCCTGTGCGCCAGGTCAAAGCGATCGGCGCTGACAAGGCTCATCTGCGGTTGACGCTCGATGGATGGTCGGCGATCGGGTTCCGGCTAGGCACGGCCGCGACCGAGATCGGATCGGCAATCGACATCGTCTGGCGTCCGCGCAGAGGTCTAGACGGTCAGCCGGAGCTCGAAGTCATCGATCTGAAGGTGTAGCGGTGCAATGCCGGGCTGCCGGGTGAGGCAGACGCTATCGCGCTCACCGACGATCCGGCCCATCGGTTAACCTGTGCCAATCTGGCGGCGAGCTTGGGAGGGATTCGCGATGGATGTTCGCAACGTGGGCGTGGTGGGACATCAGGGAGCGGGAAAGACAACGCTGGTTGAGTCGCTCGCCTTCGTGACTGGCGCGACGACGCGATTGGGGCGGGTGGAGGACGGCAACACGATCTCGGACTACGACCTCGAGGAACGGCAGCGAGGCATGTCGATTTCGACATCGTTGGTCTCGCTCGAACACAACGGCAGGCGGATCAACCTGCTGGATACACCGGGATACGCCGATTTCATCGGCGAGCTGGTTGCTGCCCTGTCGGTAGTGGATGCCGTGATCATGGTGGTCGACGCCTCCTCCGGCGTCCAGGTCGGGACGGAGACGGCGTGGCGGCTGGCGGGCAAGCGTGGGATCCCACGCGCGGTTGTGATTTCACGCCTCGACCGCGACAACTCCTCGTTTGAGGACGCGCTGGCATCCGTCCAGTCGATCCTGGGCTCCGAGTCTCAGCCGCTCTATCTACCCAATGGGTCCGAGTCATCGTTCAGCGCGTTGACCGATGTGCTCGCCGACGCCGACGCCGAAGGCCGCGACGGCTTGATCGAGCAGATCGTCGAGGCTGACGAAGACTTGATGATGCTCTACCTGGAGGACGAACCGATCGACGAAGGCGATCTGCGCGCGGCACTGAAGGCGGCCGTGCTGGGCGGTTCGCTCGCGCCGGTGCTGCCCAATTCCGCTGTGGCGGGCGTGGGCGCCGCTGAACTGCTGCGTTTGATCGACGAGGTGCTGCCCAGTCCGTCGGAGGCGCCGCCGATCGCCGACGGGATCGAAGACGACGGACAGGCGGCTGCGTTCGTCTTCAAGACCACCGCCGACGAGTTCGTCGGGCGGCTCTCATACTTGCGCGTCGTATCCGGCGCGATCGCCAGCGACGCACATCTCGACAATGCGCAGAGCGGGGACGACGAGCGGCTTGCCGGCCTTTCGCGCGCGACCGGGAAGACGCTAGAAGCTGTACCCGAACTCCCGGCCGGTGACATCGGAGTCGTGACCAAGCTGCAGCACACGACCACATTCAACACGCTGCGCGCCAAAGGCTCAAACCTGCTGGTTCCGCCGCCGTCGATGCCGCTGCCGATCTTCGCCGCCGCCGTCGAGCCGAAAACCAAGGCCGACGTCGACAAGCTCGGCCCGTCGCTGGCGCGACTGGTCGAGAGCGACCCGACGCTCCAGATCGAGCGCGACCGCGATTCTGGCGAGACGATCCTGAGTGGTTTGAGCGAGTCGCACGTCCAGCTCTCGGCAGGACGACTATCCAGTAAGTACCACGTCGAGGTCGAAATCAAGGATCGCCGCGTGCCATACCGCGAGACGGTGACCGCGACGGGACAGGCAGAGTACCTGCACAAGAAGCAGACGGGCGGCAGCGGTCAATACGCGCGCGTGGCGCTGCGCGTCGAGCCACGCGCCCGCGGCGAGGGCTTCGAGTTCGCCGATGAGATCGTCGGCGGCGCGGTTCCGCGCAATTACATTCCCGCCGTCGAGAAGGGCGTCGTCGAGTCGCTGCCGCGCGGCGCCTTCCCGCTCACCGATCTGCGGGTGATTCTCTTCGACGGCAAGCACCACGATGTCGATTCGTCGGAAATGGCGTTCAAGCTCGCCGCCTCGCAAGCCTTAAAGGAGGGCGTCTCCTCGGCCCGACCAATTTTGTTGGAGCCGATTCAGACATTCCGCATCACAGCGCCCGAGTCCTCGACCGGCGACATCATTAGCGATCTCAATTCGCGTCGCGCTCGCGTGCTCGGCATGGAGCCGGCCGACGATCCGCCGGCATCGTCCATCGTGATCGCCGAGGGCCCGATGGCGGAGTTCCTGCATTACGCGACCGACCTGCGCTCGATGACCGGCGGTCGGGGTACATTCACCTGGCAATTCGACCGCTACGACCAGGTCCCCGTGCATGTGGCGCAGAAGGTACGCCAAGAAGCCGAAGCCGCCGCAAGCTAGTCGTCGGGTTGCGTCATTGCGGGGCTTCGGCTGACAGCTGGAGCTACGAGCGCGGCTTCAGTTCGAAGACCATCCGCACTCGCGATGTGATCGACTCGCTGCCGCCGAACACAGGTGTCGGCTCGGCTGAGTCATCTGCTGTCGCTATCGATTCTTGGGTAGCGTCCAACGTTCGCGAGGCTGAGAGGTTGCTGGTCGGCGTGAGCTCAACGACCCGCACGATCTCGTAACCCATGTGCTTAGCGATGGAATCGGCCGTCGCCTGCGCATCGTCGATCGCATCGAGCAGCGCCAAGCGCTCGATCTCCGCGCGTTGTGAAGTGGTGAAGTCGAGACCGTCGAAGCGGACGTGGTCACCGCCGGCCTTGATCACCAGGTCGACGAGGCTGCCGGCGAAGTCGGTACCGAGAATCGCGATGCTGAGGCTGTTCTCATAACGGAATCCCTGCGAAACGCGGCCCCGTTCGGTCCAGTCGTACTCTTCATGAATGCGAATCCGCGTCGTCTGCAACCCGTTGGGCGAGATGCAGATCGGATCGTCGCTGTCATCAGCGTTCTCCGGCTCGTCTTTGCGGCAGGCTTCGGCGACAGAGTCCGTAATCGCCTTCGCGGCCGTATTGCCGGCCGAGACGGCGGCCAGCACAGTCGGTCGGAGGACGCTGATCGTGAAGCGGCCGGTCGTGCCGTCATAGCTCACGCTGCGCGAGGCGGCGCCTTCGACCGTGAGCATGGTCAGGTTGGAGGCGGGCCTCTCGTCCTCGGCCTTGGCCTTGGCCGTGTCGAACAGCGTTGGCGCCAGCAGGGCGCCCAGCGCGATCAGCGCGATCAGCGCGGCCGCCAGGCCGACGGCCAGATACCTTCGTCTGATCCGAGTCGATGTCGTGTGCGTCATGTTCCTCTCTCCGCTTCGTGCCGAGGCAGCGAGTCGCCGCCCAATATCCAACTGTGTGTCTGACTATGCCTGACTATTGAACGTTCGACCGCGTATCGAGGTTCCGCTCGAAGAAATCCAGCATGGTCGACCAGGCGGCCTCTGCGGACTCTTCGTGATAGCCGACCGACATCCGCGAGTGACGGGTCAGGAAGCCCTGCAGTCCCCGGTACTGGCTCATAAATGAATGACCGGCGCCCGGGTAGACGGTGATCTCGTGTTCGACGCCGAGCTGATCCAGATGTCTACGCAATCGCTCGGCTTGGCCGACGAAGACGCGGTCCTGTTCCCCATACGACGCCACCACCGGACAGATACCTGCCAATTCCTCAGGCTCTCGCGGGACCGCGCCGTAGAAGTCGGCGGCAACGCCGATCGGCGCGCGCGCCGCATGCAGGATGGCGAATCCGCCTCCCAGACAGAATCCGGCAACGGCCAGGCGCGACGCATCGACATCGTCTCGCCAGGCGAGCCAGACGCGGGCGGCTTCGATATCGTCGAACGCGCGACCGCTGCCGCTGCGCAACGCCTGCATCGTGCGGCGAATGCAGATCGGCTTGAGACGGGGTCCGACCGAGTACAGGTCGGGCGCCAGCGCGACATATCCGTTCTCCGCGAAGCGGCGCGTGATCCGTCGAATGTCGTCGTTGAGACCGAACAACTCATGCAACACCAACACACCGCGACTTCGCCCAGTGGGTGACCCCGGCATCGCCAAATAGGCCGAGAGGTCGCCGTCGCTGGTCGGAATGCGGACAGACTGCGTTGACATGGAAAACCTCCAGACGCGCGCTAGTCTGCGGGTGGCTTGCGTCAAGGCTAGCGAAGTACGCGCAACGACTGAATAAGGAGTCGCCAGTGGCGGAGTACCAGACCCTGATCTACGAGCAGTCCGACGGCGTGGCGACGATCACGATCAATCGACCCGAGGCGGCCAACTCGCTCTCGCTGGAGATGTGCCAGGAGCTGATGCAGGCGTCGATACGGGTCGACGACGATCCCGATGTGCGCGCCGTCGTTTTACGCGGCTCGGGGCGATTTTTCTGCACCGGCGCGGATTTACGCGGTTTCCCGCCCGCCGGCGCCGAGATGGCGACCTACGTCAAGGAGATGACCACCTATCTGCACGCGGCGGTCTCGCGGTTTGCTCGTATGGACGCGCCGATGATCACGGCGGTCAACGGCACCTGCGCCGGCGCCGGGATGAGCCTCGCCCTGATCGGCGACCTGGCGCTGGCCGGCGAGTCATCGCGCTTCACGATGGCCTACTCGCGCATCGGCCTGACGCCCGACGGTTCGTCCACCTACTTTCTTCCCCGAATGGTCGGATTGCGCCGCGCGATCGAGTTGTGTCTGACGAATCGGATGCTCTCGGCGCAGGAAGCGCTGGACTGGGGCATGATCAATCGGGTCGTCGGCGACGACGAACTGCATGAGGCCGCGCACGCGCTGGCGGCCCAGCTCGCCGCAGGGCCGACGCAGTCGATCGGCGCAGCCAAGCGGCTCTATCACCTGTCGTGGAATGAGGGGCTGGAGACGCAGATGGAATGGGAGACGCGAGCGATCTGCGATGCCGCTCGGCGACCCGAAACCAAAGAAGGCTTGGCCGCCTTCTTCGAAAAGCGCGATCCCGTATTCCGCTAACAACGCGCGAGCGTCTCAGATCAGCGTTTCGCGGCTTAGCCGCGACGCCGACTATCGAACCTTGCGAACCATAACCGATACCGACGATCCGTTGCTTAAGCCGTTGCGCGGTGAAGTCGATCGCATCGAGCGCCAAGTCGACCAGCGCCTCGCCTGGCCCGCCAATGCCGCTGTCGGCGTAGTTTCAACGCCCGTCCATACGCTGCATTGGTCGTACCGCTTCACCTGGCAGGAAGTAGAACGCGGACGGCGCTACGTGATCCCGCTGCCGCTGGGTGGCGCGCTGAGCGCTCGACGAACGACTCTGGCGGCGCTATCTGATCTGGTCGGCGATCGATCGGTCGTCATTCAGCAAACCGAGCCGCGGATTCGGCATCGAGCGGCGCTCAACGCATATGAGGTCGCCTGCGTGCTGCGCATCGCCGATCCCGCGCATGAATGCGTCATGGACTGTTCGCAGTCGCTAGCTTAGGCAGAGAACGCACAGAACAGCCCATCAGAGCTGGAGGCCGCGACCAGCGGGTCGTCATCGAACAGGAGCATCCGATGAAAGCCGTCGTTATGGAAGGCGCGCGCCAACCTCTGGTCGTGCGAGAGTTCCCCGATCCGGCGATCGGGCCAAAGGACGCGCTAGTGCGCGTCGAAGCTTGCGGGGTCTGCCGCTCGGACTGGCATCTCTGGCAAGGCGATCTCTCGTGGGTCGGCTTCGAGCTGCCGATTCCCTGCGTGCTGGGCCACGAATGGGCGGGGACGATCGAGGCTGTGGGCAACGATGTCAAGCACATTCGTCCCGGCATGCGCGTGCTAACACCGTTCCACAACGGCTGCGGAAACTGCAACATCTGCCGTTCGGGGCTGCCGAATATCTGCGATAGCCAAGGCGGCTTCGCCGGCGGGTTCGCGCAGAAGGCGTCGATCTTCAACGCCGACTTCAATGCGATTCCGCTGCCCGACAACGTCTCGTTCGAGGCTGGCGCGGCGATGGGATGCCGCTTCATGACCTCGTACCACGGCGTCGCCGATCGCGGCGAAGTCGGCGGCGGCGACTGGGTGGTGGTCAACGGCTGCGGCGGGATTGGATTGTCTGCGGTCCAGGTCGCGGCGGCGCTCGGCGCGCAGGTGATCGCGGTCGATCTGGAAGAAGGCAAGCTCTCGCTGGCACGATCGCAGGGCGCAGTGGAGACGATCAACGCGACGGAGGCCGATGTCCCAACCCGGGTGCGCGAGATTACCGACGGTGGCGCCGATGTCTCGGTCGACGCGCTCGGCATCCGCGCGACGATGCTCAACTCGGTCAACTCACTACGCAAGGGCGGCATCCATGTCCAGATCGGCATCACCTCAGCCGAGGAGGCGGGCCAGGTCGGGCTGCCGATCGACTTCATCACGATGTCCGAGATCGAGTTTCGCGGCTCGCTCGGCTTACCGAATCAGCACTACCCGTCGATGCTCAACATGGTCGCCTCCGGCAAATTGCAACCCCAATCGATTGTCAGCGAGACCATCTCCCTGGACCAAGTCCCGGAGGTGGTGGACTCGATGACGACTTTCCAGACGACGGGCTTCGTCACAATCACGGACTTCGGCTAGCAGGTTCGGTTCGAACCTGCTAGCCGAGCGCGGTCGCATGATGACCAGATGATCAACAGTTGCGCCTCCTGTGGATGGCTGGGCGCGCGCCGCTTCTGTCCCGCCTGCGGGGCGGCGCTCTGGTCGCCCGACACCGACGAGGGCGCGGCCGAGTGCACGGTCGTGCTCTCGTTCGATGTCGACGGCGCCTCGGGCATGATCAACCGCGACCCGCGGATTGCGCATCGACCTTCGGCGCGATCCTTGGGCGATTACGGCCCTACCGTCGCTGTGCCGCACGTCCTAACGGCGCTGGCGCGAGCCGGCGTGTCGGCCTCGTTCTACATCCCAGGCTGGGTCGCCGAGCAGCATCCCGCCATGGTCGAGCGCGTGGCCGCGGCCGGGCACGAGATCGGACACCACGGCTACCTGCACGAGCCGCCTGCCACGCTTTCGGCCGAAGAGGAGGCAGAGGCGCTGGACAGAGGTAGCGAGATTCTGCGCCGCATCGTCGGGGAAGCGCCGGTCGGCTACCGCTCCCCCTCGTGGGAGTTGAGCGACGTATCGATGTCGCTGATGGCTGAGCGCGGCTTTCGCTATGACTCCTCGCTGATGGGCTCGGACGCGCCGCACTGGGTTGCGGCGGGCGAGTCGGCATTGGTCGAGCTGCCGATCCACTGGGCGTTCGACGACTACCCTTACTTCGTCTTCACTCCCACCGACGGGCGACGCCTGCAGGCATCGCCGGAACAGGTCGAGTCGACCTGGAGGCAGGCATTCGACGAACTGCGGCGTCGAGGCGGCGTATTCACGCTCACGACGCACCCGTACATCATCGGACGCCCTGGTCGCCTGGCGATGTTGGAGCGTCTGATCCAATACATGAGATCGAAGTCGGGCGTGACGCTGGCCAGAGCGGTCGATGTCTGCGACGACTTTGCTTCGCAATGGGCATCGGCGAGACCACGCTAATCCGCTCGCGTCGACAGGCTGCGCATATGAGTTCCGACCAAGGCCGCTTTCGCATCGCCATCGACGCCATCGACGAGGCGAACGCCGACGATCCGTTCACGTTGATCATCGACGGCGAGACTGCGCCCAAAGAACGAACCCACGCCGAGATGATGACTCGCTGGGTGCTCGCGCTGAATGCGCAGGCATCCGAGGAGTTGCTGCTGGCGGCGCGAGCGCATCACATCCGTCGGTGGATGGTGCCGCGCTCGTCGTTTCCGGCCGGACGGACGGCCTATCTGCGCTGGCGACGCGCGTTGCATGCGCTGCATGCCGAACTCGCGGCCGCGATCCTGGAGCATTGCGGCTATCCGCGCAGCTCGGTCGAGCGCGTCGCAGCGCTGATCGCCAAAGCCGACCTGCTGCAGGCTGGTGATGCGGATGCGCAGACGCTCGAGGACGCGCTGTCGCTGGTCTTTCTCGACACACAGCTCGAAGCGTTGCTGGACGACCTCGACGAACGGCAGCTGCGACGCGCGCTCGGTCGCACTTGGCGCAAGATGTCGCCCAACGGCCGCGCTGCGGCGCGAGGACTGTCGCTTTCCGGGCGGGCGAAGGACGCGCTTTCCCGATTGGTCGATGGGTTCGCGGGTGAGTAATGCCCCGCAGGATCGCTACACGCACGGCCATCACGAGTCGGTCGTGCAGTCGCACGCGCGCCGGCGGGCGGAGGTCGAGGCCTGGTTCATGCTGCCCAGGCTCAAGCCTGGCATGCGGCTGCTCGACGCCGGCTGCGGTCCCGGCAGCGTGACCACCGGTCTGGCGCGCGCGGTCTGGCCAGGACAGGTGCTCGGGCTCGACGCCGCCCCCGCGGTGCTTGAACACGCCCGCGCCCACGCGGTCGAGCAAGAGGTGGACAACGTCGCGTTCGTCGCCGGCGATATCTACGAGCTGGGCGAAGCCGATGCGGCGTTCGACGCGGTGTACGCGAACCAGCTATTGCAACATCTCGCCGATCCTGCGCGCGCGCTTGCGGAAATGCGGCGCGCGCTCAAGTCGGGCGGGCTGCTCGGCGTCCGCGATGCCGACTACGCCACCATGTCGCCGCACCCGAAGTTCCCCGAATTCCTCGACTGGAACCGTCTGTATCACGCGGTCGCCTACCGTAACCACGCCGAGCCGGACGCCGGGCGGGCGCTTCCCGCGTGGGTTCGGTCGGCCGGATTCCGCGCCATCGAAATTCACCCGAACGTCGTCGCGCTGGACGGCGAGGAGGCTCGTATCTGGGGCCGAACCTGGTCGCAGCGCATCCTCCACAGCGGCATCGCCGAACAGGCGCTGGAGTACGGCCTCGCCGATCAGGCCGAGCTGGAGCGCATCTCAAGCGGCTGGGCAACCTGGGCTGAGTCGGAGGCGCCGTTCTTCATGTTCACCCAGATCGCCGTGCTGGCGATCCGCTAGCCCGCTCATCGGCGTCGTCAGTCATCGCTCAGTCATCGCCGCGCTGGCCCTACTCGTCGAACAGCACCTCGATCAGCGGCGAGCCGTCCACCCACTCCTGCACGTTTGCCTCGCTGATGTACTCGCTGAGCTTCTTCGCCGACAGGAACACGGCCCGTTTGCGCTCGGGATCGGTTATGGCGCGAGCCGATCCGCGGAGATCGGCTTCGGTCGATTGCTTGAGGTGGAAGATGACGGCTGGGTTCGCCAGCACGTTCGCGTACCACGAACGCGGACCGGGGCGACCCGTGATGTAGTAGCGGCCGTCAACATTGTGGAACCAGATTTCGATGCGCTGCGGCTCGCCGCTGCTGCGACCGATGGTCGTGATATCGATCACCAGATCGCTCGCCAGAGCCGCCGCCACGGCTGGGTCATCGGTTGCGGTCATGCGTCGTCTCCATTCGCGCCATTCCCGATCAGATACGCGCGTTCGTGCTCCAGGAACCACTCTTTGCGCTCCAGCCCACCGCCATAGCCGCCGAGTCCGCCGTCGGAACGGACGATGCGGTGACAGGGCACGGCAATGCCGACGGGATTGCGTCCCGTTGCGGTTCCAACCGCCCGATAAGCGGAGGGCTTGCCCACGGCTGCTGCGATCTCCTGATACGAGGCCGTCTGACCGGCCGGCACGTCTCGAATCGCCCGCCAGACCGCCCGTTGAAACTCAGTGCCGACGGGATCGATCTCGATCCGATCCAACGATTCGACGTCGCCCGCGAAGTACTGCGCCATGGCGGAACGGATCCGTTCCGCTCGCTCCGACAACTCCCGCTCCGCTCGGTCCGGTTCGTCGTCGGGCGACTGCACCGGTCGCGCCCAAGTCTCGACGAAGCCGGCCTCGCGCAGCGCGCCGTCCCGCACAGCCAGGTACATCGCGCCCAGCGGCGTATCCAACCAGCAGTGCTCGGTCAAATCAGTCGGATCAGTTGGACCAATTGGATCAGTCATCGCGCCAGTCATGCGGCGTATCGCTCCCCACTCCGCGCTCGTCTTGCCGTGCTGTGCCGACAGGGTAGGAGATCGCGAGCCAGCGCGCAGGTACTTTTTTGCGGGAAAGAGGGGGGCGTCGAATGAGCGCGATAGGCTGAGGCTTGGCGACCGTCGATGCCCGAGGAGCGATGATGTCCCAGCGCGACACCCGCGCCCTGCGATTAACGGACTTGGCGCGCTGCGGCGGTTGAGGTTCCAAATTCGGCCCTGCCGGCCTGGCTCAGGTGCTGAGCCATCTCGGTCCCCAGTTTCCGCCCGACGAGCATCCGCGACTGCTCGTCGGGCTGGAGCGTCCCGACGACGCCGCCGTCTACGCCATCGACGATCAGCGCGCGCTCGTCCAGACGCTGGATTTTTTCGCGCCGTTGGTCGACGACCCGTATCAGTTCGGCGCGATCGCGGCCGCCAACGCGATGTCCGACGTCTA
The DNA here is from genome assembly GCA_965116225.1 of Dehalococcoidia bacterium. Classification (GTDB taxonomy): domain Bacteria; phylum Chloroflexota; class Dehalococcoidia; order Bin125; family Bin125; genus Bin125. The sequence continues at coordinate 432,539 of OZ220495.1, forward strand.
CGCGATGGGCGGGCGCGTGCTCTTCGCGCTCAACATCGCCGCGTTTCCCGAGGATCTCCCGCCAGAGATCATCGCCGACATCCTGCGCGGCGGCGCGGACAAGGTGCGGGAGGCCGAGGCCGTGATTGCGGGCGGACACACGATCATCGACGAAGAGCCGAAATACGGACTCGCCGTCACTGGCGAGGTCGCCCGCGAGCAGATTCGCACCACCGGCGGCGCGCAGCCGGGCGACACGATCATCCTGACCAAGGAGATCGGCACCGGCGTCCTCATCGGCGCCAGCCAGCAGGGCGCGGTCGCAGCCGAGCAGTGGGACGCGGCCGTGGCGCAGATGATGACGCTCAACCGCGACGCCGCCGAGATCGCCGCAGACCCCGACCTCAGTCCCGGCGTGCACGCGATCGCCGACGTGACCGGCTTCGGCCTGGCCGGGCATCTGCGCGAAATGGCCGAGTTGAGCGAGATGGCGATCGAGATCGATCTGGGCGCCGTGCCGGCGCTATCCGGGCTAACGGAAGCGGTCGCGGCCGGATTTGGCAGCGGCGGACAGAGCCGCAACCACGACCACTACGGGGCCTCGCTGACAATCGAGGGCAGCCGCGAGCTGACGGCGTTTGAAGAGGCGCTGCTCTACGATCCGCAGACCTCGGGCGGGCTGCTGATCGCCGCCGGCATCGTCGAGGCGCCGCACCTGCTCCACGAACTCGGACAGCGCGGCGTAACGGCAACGCCCGTCGCGCGCGTCACAGCAGCAGTCGCAGGCGGCGGACTGGCTGTCATCCCGACGGCGTCGCCGCGCGACTCAGCCGGCTAATGGGGGGCCGCTGAATGGGAGCCGAGCCGATGCCCTCGCTTGATGCCGACGTCGCGGTGATCGGGGCTGGCATTCTGGGACTGTCGACCGCAATGGCGCTCGCCACAGCGAATCCGGGCTTGCGCGTTATCGGGCTCGAGCAGGAAGCGGGCGTCGGACGACACCAGAGCGGCAACAACTCGGGCGTGATCCACTCCGGTCTTTACTATCGGCCCGGCTCGGCCAAGGCGCGCATGGCCGTGGCCGGGGCGGAGCGCATGTACGCCTTTTGCGACGAGCACGGCATTGGCGCCGAGCGCTGCGGCAAGGTCGTCGTCGCTACTCACGCATCGGAACTCGAGCGGCTGCGCGAGCTGCAGCGGCGCGGCGACGCCAACGGCGTGCGGGAGATTCGCGAGCTGGGTCCCGACGAGCTGCGCGCGCTGGAGCCCAACGCCGCCGGCATCCGCGCCCTGCACGTCCCCTCGACCGGCATCGCTGACTATCGCGCCGTCTGCGCCACATATCGGTCGCTGCTGGAGACGGCTGGCGGATCGGTGCGGCTGCGCTCCCGCGTCGGCGGCGTCCGCGTCGATGCCGACCGCGTCCAGCTCGCGACCGCAACGGGCATCGTTCATGCTCGTTACGCGGTCAACTGCGCCGGGCTGCAGGCCGACCGCATCGCCCGAGACAGCGGCGCATCGCAGGCGCGCGACCTGCGCATCGTGCCGTTTCGCGGCGAGTACTACGACCTCGTCGGCTCGGCTCGCGGGATGCTCAGGAACCTGATCTATCCCGTGCCCGATCCGGCCTTCCCCTTCCTCGGTGTGCACTTCACGCGACGGCTGGACGGCTCGGTCGAGGCTGGGCCCAACGCGGTGCCGGCGCTCAAGCGCGAGGGTTATCGCTGGCGCGACATCTCGGCGCGCGACGCCGCCGAGTCCCTCACCTGGCCCGGCTTCCTGCGCCTCGCGCGCGATCATTGGCGGACCGGACTGGGCGAGGTCTGGCGCAGCGCCAACAAACAGGCCTTCGTCAAGGCGTTGCGACGGTTGATGCCGGATCTTGAGGCCGATCAGCTCGCGCGCGGCGGGGCCGGCGTCCGCGCCCAGGCGCTGCGACGCGACGGTTCGCTGGCCGACGACTTCGAGATCGCGCGCCAGGACCGTCTGATTCACATCCTCAACGCCCCCAGTCCGGGCGCCACCGCGAGCCTGCTGATCGGCGAGGAAATCGCGGCGAGGGCGAAGTCGGCCTGGCTGGGGGGCTAGGCCTCGGCCTCGGGCAGCGAGGGATCGCTTTCAGTCCCATTCGCCTCCGCAACGGCCCGGGCGGCGAGGTCGAGCAATTCCGACCACTCCATAGCGTCGAACATGAGCGCCGAGCCTCGTCGCGCCAGGATGCGCAGCGCCTCCTGCATCTTCTTGGCGTGAACGGGGTCGCCGGCTCGATCGGCTTCCTTGTACTGACAGAGCAAGGCCGCAATCAGCGGAGCGTGGTTGACGACGGTAATTCGCCTGACGGAGTCGCCGACCAGCCGCGCCCAGGCATCATTGTTGGAGTGCAGAATGCGATGAGCGGTCTCGACGTCCAGCATGCCCTCGGATGCGGACGAGACCGCCGCCGCGACTCGCCCGCGCCACCATGCGCGCGCGAACGGACAGTCGCTGAGCACCGAGACTTTGCCGCGCACATGCGGCAACCCGCCCAGTCGACGCAACAGATTTCGAACCGCAGCCTCCTGCTTCTTCTCTTCTTCGCCATTCGACAACTTACCCAGAAAGGCCTCGCCCAGACGCGCGCCAAATTGCTCTTGCTCAATCCAGATGAGATGCCAGTGCGTCCACCGCATCGGCTGCGACGCTTCGCGAGCGCCCAGCTGGCCAGCCCAGTGGTCGCACAGTCGCCGCTCCAACTCAAAAGGCGGGTTGCGAACCTCGGAAGGGTCGATTTTTCTGGGCAGTTGAGGCGCTTCAAGACTGGCTTCGCGATCGACGCCAAGTTGAGCGCGAAGATACTCGGCGAACTGCGCAGAGCCCGCTTTCACCGACGCAATCAGCTCGCGTTGACGTTCCGCGACCTGTTCCTCGGGCTGATTCGACTTTGCGTTCGTCGTCAGGCCGCGCTGCCAATCGCTGAAGCGCTGCTCCATCTCTGGCGTTGGATAGGTCACGAATCCTCTCCACCATCTTGTATATAAAATCTCTCGATGGCCGTAGCCGCCCGAGCGGGATCGAAGTCGCCTGGGTCTGAATCCCAGACTGGAACGTTGGATTCTTGCAGCTTGGCCTTCACCTGGGCGAGGGTCGCGTAACTCTCTCCGTCGCCCGAATCGAGCCATGGCATTCGCGCCATAGCTGCGATCAGCGCGGCGATCTGGACATCGCGATTGGTCCGGATCACCATGTCGAAGTAGTTGGGCGCCAGATAGACCTTGAATCGTAAATCGCCGCTACCGGTATCCGGTTCGACTCGCATCTCGCCATCGGTCAGTTCAGGTTTCTTGAGAAACTCGAGCAGCGACGCTGCCAGCGACTGTGTCCGGACGATGGATCCCCGAGCCAACCAGCGGCCTTTGCCAACATCGATCGGCTCGCTTCCCCAGAGCTGGTTAAGTCCCTCGGTGTCTAGCTGGCAGGCACGTACGGAGACCAAGCCAGGTATGAGGAACATCTCACCGTATACGTCCCTGGGATCCCACTCACAGCGGACATTCGCATCGCGCGAGTACGCAACGCGGGCGTACAGCGTCTGCGGGCATCGAGCTTCAAGTACATACTGCGCGTCGCCGGCGGCAATCAACGCATCCAGCTGCGGCGCCTCAGCGAGCGTGTGGACTACGTCCGCACCGGACTCACTGATCGTGATCTTGGCGCTGTACGTTGCACGAGCCCAATCCATCGATGACCCGTCTTCGCGCAGGAGCGGAACCGGGCCGTCGTGTTTCACGACTGAGAGTCCTTTCCGCGCCGACGGACGATCTCCAGCTCGAGCTGGGCGGAAGCGTCCACTGGCTCGTCCAGCTCGATTTCCATATCGCCAGAGGAAGCGGGAATGATCACCTCAAGCTTTCCGCCAGCATCGATCACCTCGCCGTTGATCGTTACCGAGCGGATTGGTTGCCACAGGGGCGCAAGCGGCTGTTCGCAGGTTTCGTCAGAGCCGGACTCTATGTAGATCCGAAGGCCGAATTTACCGCTGCCGGAGGAGTCGTCACCGCCTTTCAGCATTGCCCGCAGACGCTTCGCCGACCCATTGGCGCCGACAACGGGAACGAGGCTGCGTTGCAAGGGCACGGCGGTTCCTTTGGCTGGGGCGCGACCAGGACGGGCAGGCCTTATCCTATCTCGATTTTCGAAATGACCCGGATGGTCTGGTTCCTGGAATTCGTCGGTCTCGTCTCCGGTCGGGTCCGTGGATATCTGCGATTCATCGTCCTCTGCCGCCATCAGGCGATGACGGAGGCGGGGTGCCTTTTCCGCCTCGCGGGCATCGCCCTGACTGAAGATGGCGAAACCGGCTGGGGTAAATCCTCCGCTGTCGCCGACCTCGCCCGCTTCCTCGCGCAAGCGGTCCGCCAGTTCCTCGAGTTTCCCGGTGAGCGTGTTTCGATCCTGCTTGGGCATTTCGCGCAATTTGCTCAGGCCGCGGTGCTCGGGGCCTTCGGCGTTCCGCACCAGGTCGTAGAACTCCGTATGGTCGTCCGGATCGGCGTCGCTCAGGCTGACTACCGCGTCGAACGGGCGCACACCGCCGAACGCGCCGGTGTCGAGGCGAGGCGCCTTGTTCGTGATCCACATCCCATCGCGGAAAATCTGCACCCGCGAGCGCTCTGTTGCCTGTGCGCCAAGCGGCCGAAAGCGAACCTGGATCGATCTGTCGACCTGCTGCCTTAATTCCTGACCTTTCTGCAACGTCAGTAGGGCGCGATAGCCTTGTTCTCCCGGCAACCAGCCTTCGGCCGTGCGTTGCTGTTTCGGTTCCAGGAATTCGCTCATCGACGCGGCGTCGATGGTCTGAGACGTGCTCGCCTGTTCGTCGTGAACGTGAACGACCAGCGCGCCAGCGTGAATCGCCCCCATGAAATTCATCGCAGCGACCCGGCAAATATCTTTCGCCGCCTGATCGCGTTTTTCGTCATGGAAGCGGTTAAAGCCAAGGATCGCGACCACGGAACCCGAGTCGGAAATTTTGTCGATCTCGCCGTGTAACAACTCAGGGATCTCGCGGGGGAAATTCTCCAGGCTGAACCTATCGGTTCCGGTCTGGAACATATCGGGGGGCGCTTTCCAATAGCCGTGAGACGAGCGCGTGCTGTTGTCGCGTTTGTGCGAGGCCAGGATCGCGTGTCCGCTGGCGATCTGGCGCCCTTCGCATATGCCGGCGTAGCAGACATATCGCAGGTTGGAGGCCGCATAGGCCGTCAAGTGACCCAATCCATATGAACCAGCGCCTTCCGCGGCCTTGTCGCTTTGCCCCTCCGAGAGCAGCGCCTTCATACGATCTTCGTCCAGCCCGACTCCATTATCTCGACAGAACAGCACGCTCATCGTGGTTTGACCCAGCGCGGTTTCGATCCGCCCAACGGCGGATCGGACATCGTTCGTGGTCTTCTTGCTGTCTTTCGGTTTCGCCGCCTGGAACGCTGTTCTGTATGAATCAAGACCTGGTAGCAACTCCAGTGATCGCTCGGCGATCGTGAAATGAACCTCTGCGCGATCACGACCAGCTTCGCGGATCGCCGCGTCCAGACCGTTTTGCAGCAGTTCCCGAATGACCGGATCGGGTTCGCCCGCCTGTCGGCTGGTGACATTGCTGGTAAAACCGCTTTGTTGCCAGGTGTGCGGGAAGATCAGATCGGGCGTGGACATAGTTCTATCCGTGTCTAATCCGTGCAGTCGCAGGCTGGCGAACCGGTGGTGTAGCGACCCTGTAGCTGGACGTCGGGATCGGCGATGTCGGCGAACGAGGGGCCGCCGACGCCGAAGAATCCGAACTTGCTGACGCCGCAGCCATTGCGCGCCGGCGCTTCGCGGCGATAGCGCCGCTCGGTCGCGTCCCACCACTGGATATCGGCGGGGGCCGCGGCGGCTCGCTGCGGATCCGCCTCCAGGGAGAGCCGGCGCAGCTCGCGGGTGCCCTTCATGAAGCAGAAGACGCAGTTGCCGGCGCCCTGAGGAATGTCGAGGCCGAAGTCTCGGTTGGCCCAGAACGCGGCGACGTCGCGCTCGGTCCAGCCGGCGTCGTAGAGCGGGAAATAGGGGCGCTCGCCCGGGGGTTGGGTGCGGATCGAGCACTCGCGTCCGCCCGCCCCTTCGGCGAGCAGACTGCGGCTCAGAACCCGATTGACTCGTCGCTCTTCATCGCCGCGCAAGCCCAGCAGGGTGACGAACTGAGCGCCGCTATCCTGCCCCCCCCCCCCCATAATTTGGCGCGACCGACGGGGGGAATGAACGAGAATCGCGTCGCCATCGGGGCGGCGGTGTAGTCGTCCCAGCGCTGGCGGGGACGCGAGGGCGGGCGTTGCGTCATGTAGGCGACGCGGCGCTCGTGCGTCTCCTGCGACTGGCCGCCGCCGTGCTTGCGATGCTGGCGCCAGGCCGCCTGGGCGGTCAGTTGGGGTTGCTCGCCGTAGTGACCGTCATGCTGCGGGCCGTCGGCGCCGCCCAGCCACTCCGCCAGCAGCAGGTGCGAGGGATACAGCTTGAGCTTGGCGGTGCAGCTGCGCGAGTGCGGATTGGGCAGGATGCCCTGCCAGCTCAGCATCTCCTCGAAGACTTCGCCGGAGGAGCGGTAGCCGTTCGGATCCGTCTCCAGCGGTCGCCGCGCGACCAGCCGATAGGACTGCCGCCGTCGATAGAGGCCGCGGCTGTTGGCGTCCTCCACGGTGCAGAACTCGTACCAGAAGCAGGGCAGGCCGTGCTCGGCCTCCAGCCGGTCGCAACACTCGGCGGCGAAGGCGTAGGTTCCCGGATGCTCCGCCGAGGTGTTGGCGAAGAGCGCCAGGTCGCCGCGCTCGGGTCGCAGCCAACCCTGCTCCGCCAGCGACAACGCCAGGGCCGCGGACGACAGCCCGCCCGAAAACTTGACTACGTGCGGCAACTCCGCGTGACGCGGGTCTCGATAGTCGATCGTCAGAGGCCTCGCGCTGCTGATCATGGCGCTGAGGCTAGCAGTCGCATGCGGATCGGACAAACAGGTCGGCAGAGGTCGGACAGGTCGGGCAAGCAAGTCGGCCGGCTCGGGCCGGGCGGCGAGCGCTCCTCCCGGAGCGCATCGCGCTGAGTCGCGGTCAGGCGCTCGGGCGCGGCGGTTTCGCGGGCGGGGCGGGTGGCGATGATGCGGGCGCGATGCGACCTCGATTTGGTTGCGAATCGGATGGATGATGCAGAAGCAAACAGGGGGGTTGGGAGCGGCCCTCGCAAGCGGCCGGCGCAGTGCGGGACGGGGCGCCGGGCGATCAATCGGGTGACAACGTCCGGCGCTGTAGCGGGTTTGCGGCGGATAGCGGTTGCCTTGATGTCGAGGTGTCGTGGTGTCGAGGTGTCGTGGTGTTGGGCTGGCGATAGGCTGCATGCATGGCGATCTCGATTCCGATCTGGTCGGACGACTTTCTCGAGTCCGACCTGCGGGAGCAGCCCGAGTACCGGGCGAGCGTCGAGGAGAGCGCGGAGTTCGACGCCTTCGTGAACACGGCGCGAGAGGCGCTTCAGGCGTTCCAGGGCATCCAGAAGCCGGGCGAACAGATCACGATCGAGCGCGTGATTGGGCCGATCCTCCAGGCGCTGGGCTGGTCGGACGGGTTGCCCAAGCGGCGGCTGACCAGCCAGGACGAGGTGGATCTGGCGATCTATGCGGATCTGGATAGGCGCGACCAACTACTGGGCGAATCGCCGCGCGCGCAGGTGCTGGGGGCGACGGGGATTGTCGAGTGCAAGGAGTGGCGGCGCGACTTCGACGCCGCCGGCAGCGGCAGTCGAGCGGGCGAGACGGCGGCGCAGCAGATTCAGCGTTACCTGCTGATCGGGGCGGCGGACTCGAGCGAAGCGCTGCGCTGGGGCATGCTGAGCAATGGCGCGCGCTGGCGACTGTACTCGGCGCGGGCGCGTCCGCGCGAGCGCTATTGGGAGATCGATCTCGAGGCGCTGCTAGTCAGCGAGAGCCTGTTCAGCCAAGTGCTGGCAGACGACGAGCGGCACCAGCTGCGCGGCGCCTGGCTGCTGCTGCGGCGCGACTCGTGGGTTGCCGCCGCCGGCGAGCGCGAGTCGTTGCTGGACCGCCTGCTCGACGCCGGTCGTCGCCGCGACGCCGCGGTCGCCGACGATCTCTCCGATGTGATCTTCGACCACGTGTACCCGGACATCGTGCGGCTGTTCTGGGAGAAGCAGCCCGATGCGAGCGGAGACGAGATCGCCCGCGCCGCGCAGCTGTTCCTCTACCGGCTGCTGTTCATCTACTACGCCGAAGATCGGGGCATGTTGAACACCGAGGATGAGCGCTACAGGCCCTACAGCCTGCGATACAGCGTGCGCGATCCGGTGGCGCAACAGCGCGGCGCGGCGAGCGAGTTCTCGACGGTCTCGCAGAGCTATTGGCAGCGGCTTAAGGATCTGCGCCGGATTATCGATGAGGGCGATAGCGCGCTGGGCCAGCCCGCCTACAACGGCGGACTGTTCGCCGGCTATCACGCGACTCTGGACGAGCGCGGGATTCTGGACGAGATCGATCTGTCGGACGCCGAGCTGGCGCCGATCATTCATCAGCTCAGCCACACCACGGGCGGCGTCTACATCTCGTATCGCAACCTCGAGGTGCAGCAGCTGGGCAGCATCTACGAGCGGCTGCTGGAGCGGGCGCCGCGGCGCGATGCGGAGGAGGAGGTTACGGTCGCGATCTCGCCCTACGCGCGGAAGGACTCGGGCTCGTACTACACGCCGCAGGAATTGGTCGACCTGATCGTCGAGCAGACGCTGCGGCCGTTGGCGGACGAGCGGATCGAGGCGTTTCGACGCGAACCCGTCGAGGCCAACGATCCGGCCGAGGCGATCCTGCGGCTGCGCATCGTCGATCCGGCCATGGGATCGGGGCACTTTCTGATCAGCGCCATCGACTGGCTGGCGAACGAGCTGGCGGCGTTGGTTTATCGCGAGTGGGAGGAAGCGCCGGGCTATGTCTCGCCGTTGCTGGGGCGGCTATGGGAGCTGCGCGACGCGGCGCCGAGGCTCGATCTTGGCGTCGGTCTCGCGCCGACGCTGGACGAACGGACATTGTTGCAGCGCATGGCGCTGAAGCGCTGCATCTACGGGGTCGACAAGAATCCGATGGCGGTGGAGCTGGCGCGGGTGGCGCTGTGGCTGCACACGTTCACGGGCGAGCTGCCGCTGCCGTACCTGGAGCACCGGCTCGTGAGCGGGGATTCGCTGCTGGGGATTCGCGGCGAGCAGGCGAACGCCTACCTGGAACAATGGGGTCACAATCCGATTGGCGACAGCATCGAGGAGGACACGCAGCGTGCGGCATTGGACACGGTCGCGGCCGACGAGCAGCTGGACATGGACATGGACGGCATCGAGCGGTCGAGGAAGATCCAGGATTCCGCCTCGCTGCGCGTGATCGAGCGCCAGCGCAGCGTGCTGGATTTGGTCGCCGGTCTGCGCTGGCAGGCAGCGGGCATGAAGGTCAAGGAGCGCGAGGCGTTCCACGCGCCGCTGGCGGAGCTGCTGAACGGCCACTCGGGGCGCGCGATCAGCGTGCTCTTCAACGGCGAGAACGAGAAAGGCAAGACGTCCACCACCGCGGCCTACCGGCAGATCCGCGACGCCGCCAATGCGATCGCCAAGCGCGAGGGCATCCTGCACTGGGAGATCGCGTTTCCTTACGTGATGCTGGCGGGCGGCTTCGACGCGGTGATCGGCAATCCGCCCTGGGATCGGATCAAGCTGCAGGAAGTGGAGTGGTGGGCGCCTCGCGCCGGCGAGGTGGCGCGCGCGCGCACGGCGGCGGAGCGCGCTGCCCTGATCGGCGAACAGCGCGCCGCCGGCGATGCATTGGCGCAGGAATTCGACGCGGCGGCGGCGCGGGCGGCGGAGCTCTCGACCCTGATTCGCACGTGCGGCGACTATCCGCTGCTGGGCAAGGGGGACATCAACCTGTACAGCCTGTTCGTCGAGCGTTCGCTGACGCTGCTCAAGCCGGAGGGGGTCTGCGGGCTGCTGACGCCCTCGGGCATCTATTCCGACAAGACCGCCGCCGACTACTTCCGCACGATCTCGAGCACGGGCCGTCTGGCGGGCATCTACGATTTCGAGAACCGGCGCTCCGCCAATCCCGAGGCGAAGAGCGCCAAATGGTTCGCCGACGTGCATCCGCAGTTCAAGTTCTGCGCCACGATCACGGGCGGCAAGGCGCGGCGTTTCGACGAGGCGATGTGCGGGTTCTTCCTCAACGGCGTCGCCGACCTGAAGGACGGGGAGCGGGTGTTCGCGCTGTCACCCGATGACTTCGCTCGCATCAACCCCAATACGGGCACCGCGCCGATGCTGCGCAGTCGTCGCGACGCGGAGATCATCAGTCGCATCTATCGGGAGCATCCGGTGCTGGCGGATCGGTCGCGGGGGGAGGAGCGCAAGCTGTATCCGCTGCGTTATCACACGATGTTCCATATGACGAATGACTCGCATCTGTTTCACAGCGCCGATCAGCTGGTCGGCGAGGGCGCGTATCAGGTAGTCGGCAATCGCTACAAGCGCGGCGAGGAGGAATGGCTGCCGCTCTATCAGGGGCGCACGATCCATCAGTTCGATCATCGCGCCAATTCGGTCGAGGTTAATCCCGAGAGCACGCACAATCCGTACAACAGCAAAGATGTAACAGACGAGCAACACGCAGATCCTCGCTTCGCTCCCGGCGTTCAGTACTGGGTTGCGGCATCAGAGGTATCGAGCCGTTTGAGCAATCATATCGGTTACGTACTGGCATTCCGAGATATTACCAACGCGACGAATGAACGAACCATGATCGCGGCGATTGCGCCTTGGGCCGGCTATGGCAATACGGCCGCTCTGTTACTACCTGAAGCGAGATTCGCCACCGAATCCGCCGCACTGCTGGTGGCGAACCTGAACGCGCTTGCCTTCGACTTCGTTGTCAAACGAAAGTCGCAAGGTACCCACATAAATTGGTACATCGTCGAGCAATTGCCGTTGATCGATCCAGACAAGTTCGAGCGGCGCTTCGGCGAGCTGACGGCTGGCGAGCTGGCGCGCGATCATGCGCTGCGGCTGACGTATACCGCGCACGACCTGACGCCCTTCGCCCGCCTGCTGGGCTATGGGGGCGAACCGTTCAGATGGGAGCCGCGGGAGCGCCGCCAGCTGCGGGCGCGGCTGGACGCGCTGTTCTTCCACCTCTACGGGCTGTCGGAGGAGGAGGCCGAGTACGTGCTGGATCAGTTTGCGGTGCTGGAGAAGAACGAGCGCAAGCAGTTCGGCGGCTACCTGACGAAGCATCTGACGCTCAACCAGTACCGTGCCCTCGCCGCCGGCGACGCCTCGGCGGAGATTCCCGAATCGTTCGGCTAGGGCGGTGCCCGGGGCGGTAGATTGTCCGTGGAGGGTCGGACGATGGAAACTCGGCTGACGCTGCGGATTGACGGACCCGGCGTGCAGGCGGGGAAGATCGCGGTCGCGGATTTGCAGCGGATCGTGCGTCCGCTGGAGCTGGCGGTGCAGGCGCTGTTGCCGGCGACCCTCACAGGCGGCGGCGGTCGCGCGAAGCGGCCCAAGGCCCGGTTTCTGCTCAGCGGACTTAGCCAAGGCTCGGCTGTGGCGCAGCTCGAACTGGAGGAGATCGAGCCGAGGCAGAGTCTGATGGACCTGGATTCAGACCCACTGCGCGAACTGGTCGCGGGCATCGAGGATTCCAAGGATGCCAAGTATCTCCTGCCGCCGAGCGCGTCGCAGCAGATTCAGCGCATGGCGGAGCGGTTGCCGGCTGGCGTGGATTCGATCGAGCTGAGTCTGGCCGGAGCGGCGGGTCGAGCGCGGATTGCGCGTCGCGACCCGACGACGCCGTTGGAGATCAGGGAACGTCGCACGATCTCGGGTCGTCTGAGCGCCGTGGACTTCGGAGCGGGGCAGGCGCAGCTGCAATTGCAGGCGGGGAAGCAGCAGCGCAAGAAACTGCAGGTTGTCCAGCTGCGCTTCCCTGATGATCTGGCCGCGGATGTGCAGCAGTACGCGCGTCAGTTGGTCGTCGCGCAGGGCGAGGCGACCGTATTCGCGGCGGGCGGCATTCAGTCGTTGGCGGTAGAGAGGATCTGGGCGGAGCACGACGACCGGCGAGGCCTGTGGCCAGCCAAGCGGTTTCGTTGGCCCGCTCCAGAGGAACGCCTCGAGAACTTTGACGTCGAGGATTTCCTGGAGAACATTCACGGGGTCGACGAGGACGACGAATGACCACGGACCGCTATGCCGGCGTCGTTGTCGACACAAACGTCCTGAGTTATGTGCTTTCGCCCGAACCGCACGGTATGAGGTTAGCCGAGCGATACCGTCCGCGCCTTGAAGGCCGCGCCGTCGCGATTTCATTCCAGACGGAAGGCGAGCTGCGCGTTTCACTGGCGACGCAACATCTAGACGTTCGTCAATTCAACGCGCTTATCGCTGATATTGAAGTCATTGAGTGGTCGAGCGAGCTCCTGGACTGTTATGTGCAGGCTCGCGCGGCATCGATTGAGAGGCAGAGAGCGGGCGAGGGACGGAAGATCGATGCAGCCGATGGCTGGGTGGCGGCGACGGCGCTACTACTCGATCGGCCTCTGGTCACCCACGACCTGAAGCTGTCGACATCGTTGTCGGGATACCCGCTAATCAAGGTAATTACCGAGCTTGACTCCTAATCCCGGCGCGGGCGGATCATCTTTGGCATGAGTACCGACCGCCTGCTTGCGCCGCTGGGCGGCGTCAGCGTGATCATGTACTGCGGCTGACGTATACCGCGCATGATCTGACGCTCTTCGCTCGCATGCTGGGCTACCAAGGCGAGCCGTTCAGGTGGAAGCCGCAGGAGCGGTACCAGCTGCGGGCGCGGCTGGACGCGCTGTTCACCCTCACCCTTACGGGCTATCGGAGGACGAGGCTGAGTACGCGCTCAACCAGTACCCGCGCACTCGCTGCCGGCGACGCATCGGCGGTGATCCCGAATCGGTCGGTTAGGGCGGGCGACAGCAAGGCGCGCCCGCGCGAACCAAGCTTGGGTACAGTGCCAATACAGGAGCAGACCGTGGAAACTCAGCTAACCGTCCGTATCGTTGGTCCTGGAGTGCCTCCGGGGAAGATTGCGCTCAAGGATCTGCAGCGAATCGTGCATCCACTGGAACAGGCGGTCCAAGAGCTGCTTCGCGCGACCGAGCATCCCACGGGCGACGCCGGTCGCGCGAAGCGGCCCAAGGCCCGATTTCTGCTCAGCGGGCTCGGCCAAGGCTCAGCAATCGCGGATCTCGAACTGGACATGGAGATCGATCCGGAACAGAACTTGCTAGGTCTGGACTCAGATCCAATCCGCGACCTCATCACAGGTATCCAGGACTCCGAGCATTCCAAGTATCTCCTGCCGCCGAGCGCGTCGCAACAGATCAAGCGCATGGCGGAGCGGTTGCCGCCTGGGGTGGATCTGATCGAGCTGAGTCTGGCCGGCGCGGAGGAGCGGGCGCAGATCCAGCGCCGCGACCCGACGGCGCCGTTGGAGATCAGCGAACGTCGCACGATTTCGGGTCGTCTGATTGCCGTGGACTTCGGAGCGGGGCGCGCGCGCCTGCAATTGCAGGCGGGGAAGCAGCAGCGCAAGAAACTGAAGGTTGCCCAGCTGCGCTTCGCCGACGAGCTGGCGACGGACATGCAGCAGTGTATCCGTCAGTTGGTCGTCGCGCAGGGCGAGGCGACCGTGTCCGCGGCGGGCGGCATTCAGTCGTTGGCGGTGGAGAGGATCTGGGCGGAGCACGACGACCGGCGAGGCCTGTGGCCGGCCAAGCGGTTTCGTTGGCCCGCTCCAGAGGAACTGCTCGACAACGTTGACGTGGAAGATTTCCTGGAGAACATTCACGGGGTCGACGAGGATGACGAATGACATCCACTTCAGCCCCCGGCGTCGTGGTGGACACCAACATCGTAGTCCCTTTGCTCTCGAGTAAGCCATCCGATCAGGCGCTGGCTCGTCGATATCATACGCACCTCGAAGATCGAGTTGCCGCCATATCGTTCCAGACGCAAGGAGAGTTGCTTGTTGGGCGGGAGAGACAGAATTGGGATGGGCGAAAGTTTGATTCGCTGTTGAGCAGATTTGGCGTCGTCGAATGGTCGGAAGAGCTATTGGCGTGTTACGTGAAGATACGTACCGAGTCGCTCGACAGGCGAGATCGACGCGAAGGACCGAAGATCGATGCAGCCGACGGCTGGATAGCAGCGACGGCGCTGTTGCTTGGCTGTCCGCTGGTCACCCACGACGAGGCGTTGTCGAAGTGCCCGCTGATTGAGGTGATTAGCGAGCTCGACTCCTAATCCCGTCGAGGGCGGATCAGCTTTGGCATGAGTACTGACCGCCTGCTTGCGCCGCTCGACGGCGTCGGGGTGATCAAGCTCGAATATCAGCTCTCAGTTCGCGCTTTCACTGACCATACTAGCTAGCTCGGCTCGAAGCGGGTCGAAATGTTTGGCTCGCAGATCGAAATGGTAGTCCGCATCAGTCAGATCAAGCAGTCCCTGATCCAGCGCATCGAATACCAGCCCGACATAGAGGCTGCCCAGTCTGTTGATATGCCGTCTAGCATAGGGCGCGGATCCTGCAAATCCTCCTTGTTGCTTGTTGAGCCAAGCGCCATCATTGCGGTTGACGCCAAGCCTGTGTAACAGGTCAGGGCGCGCGAGCTGTAGTTGTTCCAACCGAATTGCTACTGCGGGACGGCTGAGGTTCAGGGCGCGAGCCAGCCGTTTCAGGTCAGTTTCCGACCAATCTTGGTCTGATGGCAGCCCTTTCGCATTTATCGCACTTATACGCTCTTCTACGAGCGATCTGGGCATCAGCGCGGCGGCGGCGGATCGATTGCAGAACTGTTCTATCTGTCTGGAGTCGCCGTCTTCGGCTTCATCGCAGATGCCGGATTCACGACGGAGCAGATGGGCAAGCTCATGCAGCAGGGTGAAGCACTGCGCCTGATCGCTCTCGTTCGTATTGATGGTGATCGCGGGTAACAGTTCTTCCGCGTAACTGGCGAATCCGCGACAGTCCGGGGTTTCGGTTTGGGGAGGCGTCAGTTTGCGACGAAATACCAGCACCCCCTGCGCTTCCACTCGCCGACGCCATTGACGAAATGCCTCGGCTGGGTCGTTCCATTGTCTTTGGATTTCGTCGGTGACGCCCAGGCGTTCCCGTATTGCGCGCCCCACTTCCTCTTCGGACGCTTCGGCGTCGCTGGTCGTTATCCAGGGGGGCATCGCAACCGGACGGCCGAGATCGTTCGCCAGGTCCGTCGCCGCCTCCTGTTCCAGCAGCGTCGTCGTAATCGCCTGCACCAGCTCGGGGGTTCGCCTGGGCGTCTGCCCGGGGATCGCGCGGAAGTCCGTTGCCACGTTTCGTTCCGGCGGGGGAGCGCGGAGGATGAGATTCGTCATCGACAGCTGGTAGGCCCTGGTCATCTCCTCCAGCAGAGCGGCATCGAGCGTATGGGTACCCGACTCGTACTCGGCCAGACGGGACTCGGTCAGGCCCAGTTTCGCAGCAGCCTGAGCCCGGTCGAGGCCCCAGCGCTTTCTCGCCCAGGCGAGCACATCTCCGTTCACGAGAATAGGCTGCTGCACGGTCGGCATGGCACTCGCTCCTTATCGGCACATGGTATCCGCCTCTTATCCGCCTCTCGCGCTCCGCCGGGCCTTCGGCAGCAGAGACACGCCAGCGGCGATGTCGGATCCGTCGTATCATCTTTGGCATGACTACCGAGCAGCTGCTCCCGCCGCTGGACGGCGTTACCGTGATCAATGCCGGGCAGATACTGGCGGCGCCGCACTGCGCGACGATGCTGGCGGAGTTCGGCGCCGACGTGATCAAGCTCGAACGGCCGGCGACTGGCGAGCCCAACCATGGCACGATCTCCTATGTGCAGGAGAACCGCTCGCAGCGGGGCGTCACCTGCAATCTGGCTGATCCGCGCGGCGCGGATCTGTTCCGTCGGCTTTGCGAGCGCGCCGATGTGCTGATCGAGAATTTCCGACCGGGCACGCTGGAGAAGATGGGACTGGGGCCCGACTCGTTGCGTGCGGGCAACCCGGGTCTGGTGGTGACGCGGGTTTCGGGCTACGGGCAGAGCGGTCCGTACCGCGAGCGGGCCGGCTTCGACCGGGTGGCGCTGGGCTTCGCCGGGATGACCTACCAGACCGGCTGGGCGGAGGGGCCGCCGGTGCGTCCGGGCTACATGGTGGCGGATTACTCGGCCGGGGCGTTCGCGGCGATGGGGACGCTGATGGCGCTGCGGGCGCGCGACGTGAACGGGGGCATGGGGCAGGACGTGGACGTGGCGCTCTACGAGGCGATCTGGAAGCAGTCGGGGACGCATGCGTCGCAGTACGCGCTGAACAAGCGCAATCGCGAGCGGAGCGGCAACTACTGGCCGGGCGTGGTGCCGGCCGAGCAGTGGCAAACGAGCGACGGTGAATACCTGATCATCAACGCGGTCACGCAGGGGACGTTCGAGCGGCTGGCGGCGGCGATGGGGCGTGCGGATCTGCTCAA
This sequence comes from Dehalococcoidia bacterium, assembly GCA_965116225.1. Lineage (GTDB taxonomy): Bacteria > Chloroflexota > Dehalococcoidia > Bin125 > Bin125 > Bin125. The sequence goes on from OZ220495.1 coordinate 449,115, forward strand.
CGACCCGCGTTTCGCGGCGCAGGGCGAGCGGCGCAAGCATTACGAGGCGCTACACGAGATTGTGGGGGCGTGGATCGGTTCGCTGACGCTGGCGCAGGCGCAGGCGCTGTTGGATCAGCACGGCGTGCCGGCGACGAAGGTATACGCCACCTCGGACATCGTCGAGGACGAGCACTATCGGGCGCGCGAGCAGATCGTGGAGGTTCCATCGGAGCAGCACGGCGCGTTGCCGCAGCCGGGCATTGTGCCGCGTCTGTCGAAGACACCGGGCGGCGTGAAGCATCGAGCGCCGACGCTGGGGGAGCACAACCGCGAGGTCTACGGGGGTATGCTCGGCATCAGCGATCGGGAGCTGGAGCAGCTATCGGCGGAGGGCGTCATCTAGTCTGGCGTTAGCCTGTCGGTCGTCTGAGGGCCCGCTCTTGCTCAGGGGGAGGCGCGGTCGAGATTCCCGGGCAAGGCATGGGCATGACGAGGAACGGCGCAGCACGAACGGAGCGCGGCGGCATCCCGCCTGGATTGCGCAGCGCGCTCGGCAGTATGAGGAAGTGTGAGGAGCAGATCATGAGCACCGAGACCATTGAGCGGTCGATCACGGCATTTTTGGACGGCGAGGATTCGCTGGAGATCGACAACATCATCCACTCGACCGAGGGGGCGGCGCGGTTCGGGTTTGAGGGAGCGCTGGTCGGCGGGGTGACGGTGTATTCGTGGTCGGTGCCGGCCCTGATCGAGGCGTTGGGCGAGGGCTGGCTTGATGCGGGCTGGATCGACTTCCGCCTGCGTCGACCGGTCTATCCGGGCGAGCGGATCACGACGCGGGTCACGCCGATTGTCGAGACGGAGGGGGCGACGCGATCGGCGGTCGAGTTGACGATGGCGAAGGATTCGGGCGAGGTCTGCATTGCGGGGACGGCGGGTCTGGGCGAGGCCGGGTTTTACCCGGATCTGGCGGTCGCGCAGCGCCGCATCGTGTCGCCAGCGGCCGATCCGCCGACACCGCTGACGCGCGACAATCTGCCGGTGGGCGAGGAGTTGCCGGCGATGGCGGTACCGATGTCGGTCGCGGATGCGGCCGACTACGCGGATCGGTTCGCGCGCGACCCGCATTCGCGCTGGCGCGGGGAGGGGGCGCGGCTGCATCCGGGCTGGATTGCGGGCCGCTGCACGCGACTGATTCGGCATACCTACAGCTATCCGGCCGGGATTCACGCCGGCAGCCAGATTCAGATGCTGGGTCCGGCGCGGGCGGGTCAGACGCTGATTGTGTCGGGATTCATGACCGACGGCTACCGACGCAAGCAGCACGAATACTGCTTGCTCGACGTGACGATCAGCAGCGAATCGGGCGAGGACATCGCGCGACTGCGGCATCGCACGATCTATCAGGTCGGCGTACCGGACGGGGCGGCTAGCTCAACCAGCGACGCCAGATGATCAGGGCGATGGCGACGATCAGGGCGAAGGTTCCGACGACATAGATGAGGACGCGGACGGCGTCGACGATGGGTTGGTGGTAGACGATTCGCAGGTCGAGCGGCGGCGAATAGGTCCAATCCTGGCTGCGGATTTGTTCGAGGGTGACCGGGTCGCGCGAGGGGAAGCGGGTGCTGCCCCAGCGACGGTTGGGGCGCAGCGTCCTGAAGCCGAGGCGGACTTCGTCGTCGCTGAGTCCGCGCTGGGTGATGCGCACCTTGCTGGGCGCGTTGGAGTCGTCGTTGGAGAGGGCGATGGGCTCGGAGTAGAGCGAGCGGGGCCGATCGCGCAGGCCGTAGTCGAGCGGGAAATTCTGCGCGACGTAGAAGTGTCTGACGCCCTGGTGGTCGGTTTCGAGCACGGCCAGTTCGGCGCGCTGATCGCCGGCGTTGCGCAGGGCGATCTGGACCTGGACGACGCGGGCGGGCTTGTCGACGCCGAAGGCCCAGACGCCGAGGGCGATTGCGCCGGCGGCGGCGAAGACGAGGAGCCAGCGGCGCGGGTTCCAGTCGGGGAGTGTCATCGCCGCAGCGTATCGAAGGATCGCGTATAGGCTTCAGGCGAATTTGCGTCGGGCGTCGGGCGTAAACTATTCGCATGGCGCGAACTACTTCCGCGCTGGGGACGTGGCGGCAGCACACGTTCGCGGCGCTGAACGACCGCTACTTCCGGGTGCTGTTCGCCGGGACGATGTTCGCCACGTTCGGCTACATGATGATGATGATGGTCATGGCGATCGTGGCCTACGACCTGTCGGGCAACAACACGGCGGTGGGGTTGATTGGCAGCGGGGTCGGGCTGGCGATGTTGCTGGCGCCGTTCGGCGGGGTGATCGCCGATCGGGTCAATCGGAAACGGCTGATCGTCTTCGGTCAGGGCGGCGGCGCGGCGATGCTGGCGCTGACCGGGGTTTTGCTGGCGTTCGAGCTGATGTCGTTGCCGCTGATGTTCGCGCTGATGATGGCGTTGGGCTTTTCGTTCGTGTTGATGGGGCCAGCGCGCAACGCGTTCACCGCCGATCTGGTCGGGCCGCGGCTGATCGGCAACGCGGTGGTGCTGAATCAGGTGGCGCATACGTGGGGGCAACCGTTCTCGCCGTTCATCGCTTCGATCGCTTTGGATTCGTTCTTCGGCTCGGGCGGCACCTACATGTTGATGGGGGCGCTGGTCAGCGTCGGCGTGCTGACGATGGCGATGATGCCGAATCGCGGCAAGGCGGCGGTGCGGGCGGAGACCTCGGACGGTCCCGTGCGCAGCGTGCTGCGGGACATCGCGGATGGCGGGCGGTACGTCTGGCGGCGACCATCGCTGCGTCTGATGCTGGCGGTGTTCGTCAGCGCGGTGGTGATCGGTTTTCTCTTCCGCACGCTGGTACCGGCGCTGCTGGAGGAGCATCTGGGGCGCGAGTCGACCGAGATGGGGCCGCTGCTGCTGGTATATGGCCTGGCGTCGGCGGGGGTGTCGATTTTCGTGGCCGGGGCGGCGACGACGCGCTGGGCGTGGCCGGTGGTGCTGGGGATGATCGGCTTGATGGGCGTGGGTTATCTGGCGCTCTCGCAGGCGCAGAGTTACGGCCAGGCGATGATCGCAATGGCGCTGCTGGGTCCCGGAATGCAGGGGCCGGTGATGATCCTGCAGGCTCGGGTGATGATGCAGACCGAGTCGGCGTATTACGGTCGGGTGATGTCGTTCACGATGATGTCCTGGGGGGTGCAGATGCTGTGCGGCTTGCCGGCCGGGATTCTGGCGGACGCGCTGGGCGAGCGCGAGGTGCTGGCTGGCACTGGCCTGCTGGCGTTTGTGGTGACCGGTCTGGCGACGCTGGGTTGGCTGGCGATTCGGCAGCACGAGCGACCGCCGGCGTCGATTCCGACCCTGGTGAACGGGGCGGGCAATGTGAACAGGGCGAACAACGGTGGAGCAGCGGTCTCGTCGGCCATGCCGCCCGCGCCGATGCTACGCTCCGTGGCGTTGATGTCGGGTCAGAAGATCGACCGACGATCGACAGCTGAGATCGATTGAGAGCGGTCCGCGAGGCCGACCGTTACGCCTCGACCAGGTCCTGATCGGCGAGTTATGCGGTCGAGGGCGGCGATGGGGTCGCCTTCTCGACGATGCACTCGCGGAAGCAGGTAGGCAGGTCGGTGAGGCGCGGATCGTTGGCGGGAGTGGGGTTGCCGGGCGGGCGGGGCGGGTGTTCAGGCGTACATCAGGGCGAGCGCGGCGAGGACGCGACGGGGTCGGTTGCGGTTCCTGTGGCAGGCGTACCACCAGCTGCTCTCGCAGGGGTGGAGGTCGGCGATGGCGCGGGCCAGGCGTTCGGCTTGTTCGGGTCGTTGGGCGGCGTTGACGGCGTCGAGCAGGAGTCGCACCTGGACGGCGGCGTCGCGGCTGATCGGATGGTACTGTCGAGCGCGTTGTTCGTGGGGTTCGAGTCGCAGGCCGTGGTGGTTCCAGAGGATGGTGGAGACGTGTTGCAGGCAGCGGTGGTAGAGGTCGCCGCTGGCGTACTGGAGTCGGCGTCCGTTGCGACGGGGGGATTTGCCGGCCAGGGTGACGGAGAGTCGGCGGTTGCCGCGCGGGTCGTGGTCGAGGAGCAGGCCGTGGTCCCTGGGCGCCTCGCGGATGTGGGTCGTCACGTGGTTCCTCGCGTGGGTTGGGTTAGCTGGCATGATTGGGATGCTCGCTCGATGCGGGGTTCAGCGACGGTGGGGTTGATGGTATCGGTTGGCGTCGGTTCGATCATCCGTCGGGCGGGGTGGCGATGTCGGCTTCGCGGCGGTTGTCGAGCCGTTCCACACGCGGGGGGGCGGATCGATTGTAACTAGAGCGTAAATTTTTTGACGGGGGGGGGGGGGGTACGGCGATATCGCGGTTCGGCTGTGCGACAATAGGCAACGGCGCCTCCGACGGACGAGGCGGCGACTGAATACCGGGAAGAGAGGCCGAGATGGTCAAGAGCCTGGCGCGGATGCGCGTCAACATGCGCCGACGCGCATCAACTAAGTCAACCAAATTATTGGGGGGGGGGGCAGCGCTCGTCGCGTTGGTCATGGCGCTGGCGGCGGTCTCGCAGCCGGCTGAGGCGCAGACGACGCTGCCCGCCTGCACGGTGACCCAGGCGGGAGAGGGCGGCGACCCGGCGGCGGTCCCCTGCACGCGGACGGTTCCGGCCACGGGCACGATCAGCGCGGTCTGGAAGAGCGGCAAGGACAGCACGCTGGCGGCGGACAGCCCCTCGGTGTCGGGGAAGGTGGTGACGTTCACGCCTTCGGATCGGGACGCCGATAGCGACGACGACACCGGTTCGGCGGTCTACGAGATCATCGTCACCGACAACGGGATCGTGCTGGCCCGTTTCACGATCACGGTGACGACGTATGCGGCCGACCAGGCGCCGGCGACCACGACGACGACGACGCCCTCGCTCGATCTCGTGTTCGTGGGCGAGTCCGACGGCGTCGTCACCGCGGGCACGAACGTTATCGTCAGGTACGTCTCCAAGAACGACGCATGGCCGACGCAGATCACCGTTTCGGGAGGGTTGGATTTCTTCGGCAAGCGGACCGAGTACTGGGACGATAACACGGTCGATCGGAATGGGGACGAAACCGTCGACGACAAGGATCACGACGAGGACACGGAACTGGATGTGCGGCTCACGCGCACAAGATCGCTGGGTTCGGACGCCCACACCATAGACGAGGCGTCTTTCAGTAGCAGGATCAATCCGTCATACGCCTCCAGCAACGTCCCGTGGGTCGTTCTCGTCGAGTTCCTGCTGAGGGGTCGCTGCGCAAAGTCAATCGATCAACGTAACCGACCCTGGTGCGACGAGGGCGAGACGGCGGGCGCGCTCAAAACCTCCCAGTACGAGCTGGAGCTCGCCGTTCCCAGGGGCACGCCGGCCGGCGATTACGTCGTCACGCTGTACGGTCAGCGCAGCGCAAAAGACCGGACGCCGCTGACGCCCGTCTCGAAGACGCTGACGGTCAGCCCGACCGCGAACGAGGTGGGGGCGGTGAGCTTCGGCCCCAGTTCGCCGCGCAAGGCGGTGGCGGGCGATACGGATACGACGCCCAAGGACGGTTACGTCGACGACGCGACCACGGCCGAGCCGACCACGATTATGGCCGGCACGGGCACGACCGAGCTGTCGCTCTCGGTATTGAGCGCGAGCAACCAGCCGTCCGAGGCCAGCGCGGTCTCGTCGATCGTGATCACGACCACGGGCGGCACGCTGTCGACCGAGCAGATCGGCCCGGCCGGCGCCCTGGTCGACCAGAAGGCGACCTGTAAGACCGGCGGTCAGGCTGCCTGCGAGCTCGACCTGACCAGTCTGAAGGCATCGGGCGATCCGCTGCCGGCCAAGATGCGCATTCAGCTCAAGGCGCCGGCGACGCCGGGTACGGCGATGGTCACCGCGACCGTGATCTCGGGCGGCACAGTGCATCGACCCGACCCGGTCCAAATCAGGTTCTCCGGCCCGGCCACCTCGCTGAGCATCGGCGCGGCCCCCAGCAATGTGCTGGGCTACAACGTCGGCAACGACGAGGCGGCCGACTACAACGCGGCGACCAAGGCGGACGCGGGCATGGACGCCCGCGACCAGATTTCGTTCATGCTCGACGCGACGGACGCCTCCGGTTCGGCGGTCACGGTGCCGACCGTGAGCGCGATGCTGAAGACGTCGGGCGGCGCGCTGGTCGCGCAGAGCAAGTACGAGACGACCCAGTCGGGTTCGATGATGAACAATCTGATGCTGGACATCGACGCCGCAATGACATCGGCGCTGGCGGCGGGGACGTACACGCTGGAGGTGACGTCAGGGACGCTGAAGGCGTCAACGACGCTCATGGTCGTGGGCGCGGCGGACGAGGTCGATCTGACGCTCGATCCGGTCCCGGCCACCGAGATTGGTCAGGGCGTAACCGCGAGCGTGATGGTCACCGATGCCGACGGCAACGCGGTGGCGGACGGCACCATGGTCACGTTCGGCGTCTCGGACTTGGTCGGCGACGACGACGCGGTGGCGGTGCTGGACGATACGACGGCGCTGACCGTGGCCGGCAAGGCCTCGACGACGCTGACGGTCGTGGGCGCCGGTCGCGCGGTCGTGCGAGCGACGGTCTCGGACGACTCGACGCCGGCGCGCGACGTCGAGGTGTTGATCAGCACGGCCGGCGCGCCCGCGGCGGCGGCGGCCGAGACCGTGGGCCTGGACTGTCTGAGCGCCTGGACCGGCTTCGCCGCCTGGACCTGCGACGTCACATCGACGGCCTCCGAGGTCTTCGGTCTGGTCTCCGGTCGGGGCGCGACCGCCGTCCACCTGTGGAACGGTACCGCCTGGATCCGCTACTCGGTCGTCGGCGGAACCTTGGTGCCCGGCTCCAGCGACTTCGCCGTCTCCCGCGAGGACATCCTCTACATCAGCAACTAGCCGCTGAGCAGAGTCGAGCGCAACCCGAGTGGGGGCGGGGTCGCAAGACCTCGCCCCCACTCGTCGTTTACTGGCAGGAGCTCGCGGTCTCGCGAGCTGAGTACGGGGGCGCTATGCGCCCAGCAGGATGCGTCGTCCCTGCTCATAGGCGTCCAGCGCTCGGGCCTGTAGCTGCTCGGCGCTGGCGCTGCCGATGGGATGTTCGACGAGCGCGTAACGAAAGTCTGGCATGCCGAGCGTGTTGGCGATCATCCTGGCGGTTGGGTCGAAGGGGCGCGTGCAGAGGACGAGGCTGGGTTTGCCGTACTGCTCGAAGGAGATGCCGTCGTGCACACTGCACGTCGAGCAGGAGCCTCAATCGCCGACTGCGGTGATGAGAAAATCGACGTCGTTGGCGATTCGCTCGAGTACCTGCGGCTGGGCGATGCGACTGGCGTTGGGCTTGCCGTCGTCGATGACGACGCGACAGCTGACCTCGCGCTGGAACACGTCGGCGGTGTGGCGCAGTAGTTTGTCGGCGTTGATTTTGCCGTTGGAGAACAGGCCGATGCTGAGGCTGTCGAGGTTGGTCAGTCTAGGCGCGGGGGCGTAGCCGGTTGGGGTTGGCTCGCCGGTGGGGTCGAGGAGTTCGAGCGGCATGATGGGATCCGTTCTCTCCGATTGGTTCGCCCAACGCGCCTAGCAATCGAGGCAGACGCCGATGGCCTTGGTCTGGTACAGAGAGTTACGGCCGCGGCTCCAAGAGGGCAAGAAGGCGGAGTGGCCGCCCGCCTCGCCGCCGGCGACGGCGAGCAGGATGTCGTGGGGGCCGCGACCGCGATGGAAGCGTTCCTGGCCGCGTTCGCCTTCGGCGAGACCGTCCGGCGTCGGGATCGGCGGCCATTTGCCGGCGGCGACCAGTTCATCGGGATCGCGGCTGGCGCGCTCGAACAGATATGTCTGCACGTCCTGCCTGGACATGCCCTGCGAGGCGGCGATCGCCGCGTGTTCGGGGGACATCACGACGAGCGACTGACCATCGGTCAGCGCGCCGAGCGAGGCCATCGCGTCGGCGAAGGTATCGAGCAATCGCTCGGGTTCGCTAGTGTAGTGATTCTCGATGTTGTAGAAGCCGGAGGCGGCGAAGACAGTGGCGGTCGAGACATCGGGCGGGAAGCCGAGCGATTCGTGCAACGGCTCCCAGGGGCTGTTGCGGACGTTCTCGGCGATGCAGCAGGCGTACTTGCCGGGCCAGCCGGTGGTTGAACGGTCGGATACGCCCGGGATCATCTGGAAGATGTTGATGATTAGCAATCGAATTGCGCGACCGATCGTCGCGTTGGCGCGATGGCCCGGGCCGAACACATTGGCGGCGGCATTCAAGCCGATCTCGTCGCGAATGTCGCCCGAGACGATGACAACGGGGGCGGAGCCGCCGGTGCTGGCGGTGGATCCGTGGAAGTTGTAGTCGTCTTCGTTCATGGCTTCGAGGACCGCTAAGACGGTTGGGAAATACTGGGGCAGGCAGCCGGCCATTACCGCGTTGACCGCCGCCGCCTGCACGCTGCAGGCGCGTCCGGTAGCGACATGTCGGGCGACGATCTCCTCCGCAGGTCGCCCGGCGGCCATCAGAAATCGTTCGACCCGATCGCGAACCGGCGGGACGACGGGCAACCCGTCGGTCCAACCCTGTTCGTAGCAGTAATCAATAGCGGAGCATTCGTCGTCGAGGATGTGCATGTTGGTCGAGGTCGAGGTGGTCATGGATTGAGTCTACCGTCCGAATTGGGCATCCAGCGAGCATTTAGACTGGGATTGCGGCGCGCTCGGATCGGCTCCGGGGCAGGGAACTGGCGAGGCGGCGATGGCGCACAGGAACGGATCGCGCGCGCGCGCCGCCGGCAGGATCGAGGGCGCCGACGAGGAACCGAACGACGATCGTCCGCTGGTGAGCGGTCCGTCGCTGGGACCGGTTCCCTATCACTGGGTGGCGGCGAGCGTGGTCTGCGTGGGCACCTTTCTGGGTGTGATGGACAACACGATCACGAATATCGCCTTGCCGACGATGAAGGATGAGTTCGAGCGGCCGCTGGACGACGTGATCTGGGTCGCGCTGGCGTTCATCGTGGTCAGCACCGGTCTCTCGCTGACGATGGGTCGGCTGGGCGATCTCTACGGGCGCAAGATGCTCTACACGTGGGGATTCGTCCTGTTCACGGTCGCCACGTTCCTGTCGTCGATCTCCGGTTCTCTGGACGAGCTGATCGGCACGCGCGTGTTACAGGCGGTCGGCGCCTCGATGACGATGGCGAACGGCGCGGCGATCATCACGGCGGCGTTTCCGCCCTCGAAGCGGGGCACCGGACTGGGGTTGATCGTGTCGACCGTGGGGGCCGGCGCGGCGGCGGGACCGATCCTGGGCGGAGTGCTGATCGACCTGCTCGACTGGCGGGCGATTTTCTGGACGCGCGTGCCGTTCGGGCTGCTGGCCGCCTTGCTCGCCTGGCGTCTGCTGAGCGACGCCCCCAGCGAGCAGCGTCCCAAAGGCCTCGACATGCCCGGCGCCGTGCTCCTGTTCGGAATGCTGGCCTGCCTCACCTTCGGCATCAACCGCGCCCGCGATCTGGGTCTGACATCGACCACCGTGACGGTCGCGATCACGGCGGGACTCGTCTTGCTGGTCTGGTTCATCATCGTCGAGCGACGCTCGCCCTCGCCAGTGGTCGATCTGGGGCTGTTCAAAGGTCGCGGATTCTCGTTCGGCATTCTGGCCGCGATCCTGCAATTCTTCGGGATGAGTTTCACGTTCTATCTCGTACCCACCCTGCTTCAGGACGGGCGCGGTTTCACGGCCACGGAAACGGCGCTGATGATGCTCCCGCTGTCGCTGATGATGCTGATCTGGTCGCCGGTTTCGGGTCGCCTGTCGGATCGGTTCGGGTCGCGTCCGTTGACCACCACGGGCATGGTGCTGGTCTGCGCTTCGCTGTTCCTGCTCTCGCGCACCGGCGCCGATACATCGCCGGTCGATTTCGCGTTGCGCATGCTGCTGCTGGGCATTGGCGCCTCGACCTTCAGCTCGCCCAATACATCGGTGATTATGTCGGCGGTGCCGCCGGAACGGCTGGGCACGGCGTCGGCGTCGCAAACGACGGCGCGCACCTTCGGCAACGCGTTCGGCACATCGGTCGGCGTGGCGGTCATGGCGTCGGTCGCGGCTGGTTTCGCCCAGGATCAGGGCGTGGCGGCGGACAGCGGCGTGGCGCTGATCGAGGGGTTCCGCTCAGCCTTGGTCGTCGCCGCGCTGGCCGCCGCGCCGGCGATCGCGCTCTCGGCGCTGGGCGGCCAGCGCGGCGTGCGCGTCGTTCGGGAGCGCGCCGTCGAGCGCGCGCAGATGGTCCGCGAGGCGATCAGGGGCGAGATCGCCGGCATGACGCCGCTGTTCCTGTTCCGGGGACAGAAATCGGCCTCGCCCCCTGACAACGGCGGCGCGAGCCGACACAAGCCTGGCCGCCACCGCGATGGGCATGGGCAGCATGATCAGCATGGGCAACACGGTCCACCCGGTGATCTGAACGGGGCAGAGACGCGACGATCGGCAGCGCCAGTCGGCGTAGAGAGGAAACCGGGATGACGCATGTGATTGTCGTGGGGGCGGGCAACGCGGCGCTCTGCGCGGCGCTCTCGGCGAGGGAGCGCGGCGCGCGGGTGACGGTGCTCGAAAAGGCGCCCAAAGACGAGCGCGGCGGCAATACCTACTTCACCGGCGGCGGGTTTCGCTTTCCTTACGACGGCATCGACGACATCCAACGGATCATTCCCGACCTGAGCGAGGCGGAGATGGCGCGGGTCGATGTGGGCGCCTACCGCGCGGCGGCGTTTCGCGATGATCTGGCGCGGGTTACGGACGGTCTGATCGACGATGGCATGGCCTCGACCCTGGTCCGCGAAGCGGGGCCGACGATGGCGTGGCTGCGCGATCAGGGCGTCGCGTTCGCCCTGATGACCGGTCGGCAGGCGAACGAAATCGACGGCAAGCTGGTCTTCTACGGCGGGCTGACCGTGGAAGCCGTGGGCGCGGGCAAGGGGCTGTCCGACCAGCAGTTCGAGGCGGCGGAACAGGCCGGCGTTGCGATTCGATACGGCTGCAAAGCGACCAACCTGCTGCGCGACCGCCGACGAATCGCCGGCGTCGAGCTATGGACGGACGACAGCGTCGAAGCGCTGACGGCCGACGCCGTGGTCCTGGCGGCCGGCGGTTTCGAGGCAAATACCGAGATGCGCACGCGCTATCTGGGTCCCGGCTGGGATCTGGCCAAGGTGCGAGGTTCGCGCTTCAACACCGGCGACGCCATTCGCGCCGCCCTCGAGGCGGGCGCGCAGCCGTTCGGCAACTGGTCGGGCGCGCACGCCGTCGCCTGGGACCTGAACGCGCCGCCAACGGGCAATCGCATCGTCGCCGACCTCTACCAGAAGCACTCGTATCCGTATGGCCTGATCGTGAATCTCGACGGCGAGCGGTTCGTCGACGAAGGCGCGGACATGCGCAACTACACATACGCCCGCTACGGACGCGCGATCCTGGCGCAACCACAGCGGGTCGCGTTCCAACTCTTCGACCAACGCGCGACGCGCCTGCTGCGGGACGAATACCACGTCCGACAGGCGACGATGGCGCAGGCGGACACGATCGACGAGCTGGCGGAGCGGCTCGGCGTCGATGGTCCCGGTCTCGAGCGCGCCATCGACGCCTACAACGCGGCCTGCGCGTCAGACGGTCCGGCGAGGTTCAATCCGTCGGCGCTCGACGGCGTTGCGACGAGCGGCATTCATCCGCCCAAGTCGAACTGGGCGCTGCCGTTCGATTCGCCGCCGTTTCTGGGCTACGCGGTCACCTGCGGGATCACGTTCACATTTGGCGGACTGAAGATCGATCCGCGCAGCGCTCAGGTGCTGGACACCGAAGACCGCCCGATGCCCGGGCTGTACGCGGCGGGCGAGCTGGTCGGCGGCCTGTTCTATCACAACTACGCCGGCGGCTCGGGGCTGATGGCCGGCAGCGTCTTCGGGCGAATCGCGGGACAGAGCGCAGCTGGCGTCGACCAGCGTTGAGGGCATCCTGTCCGCCCTGACCGCTGCGCCGCAACCATTGCGCAAACGCCGTCGCTGCGCGCGCGTCGTTGGCGACATCCTCGACCCGGCGCAACCGTCAATCGCGCAGCAGGGCGAGGCGGTTTCCGCCTGTGTCACGGGATCGACCGACACGTTCCGCGCCGGCGCGAGCAGGCGGGGCGCGCGGCTCAGAGCCGACTGAGGATCACGCCGAGAATCGCGCTCATCAAGCCGAACATGCCCACGAAACCCAGGCCCACCGTCCAGGTCAGCAGATTGAACCGCTTTTGCATCTCGTCGAAGCGCAGATCCATCTCGCGCTGTAACTGATCCCGCATCTCCCGCATCTCGGCGCGCACCTGCGCCAAGCCGTCCTGCAACTCTCGCCGCACCTGCGCGAGGCCATCTTGCAGTTCCTGTCGGGTCGCCGTCTGCGAGATCACCCGCGTCAGACCCAGCTCGAACGCCTGCCGATAGGCCTGCGCCGACGCCTCATCCATCCCCGCCTCGACCAACCCCTCCTCTAGATGGTCCGACCAGGCCTCAATGACCGGATCGCGCACTGTCTCAGTTGTCATGCCATCGCCTCCGTCGTCAGCATATCGCGCAATCCCATTCCCCCTGCGCAGCGCCGTAAACGACGAGGGGGGCGGAGCCTTGCGACCTCCGCCCCCCTCGCGCTGCTTGACGCTACTCAGCGCTCAGTTGCTGATGTAGAGGATGTCCGACTGGGCGATGGCGAAGTCGCTCGATCCCGGCACTACCGTCCCATCGACCACCGAGTAGAGAACCCAGTCCGTGCTGTTCCACAGGTGGATCGAGGTCGCCGCGCGACCCGAGACCAGACCGAACGCCTCCGACGCCGTCGATGCGACATCGCAGGTCCAGGTGACGAACCCGATCAGCGCGCTCAGACAGTCCAGGCTCACCGCCTCGGCCGCCGCCGCCGCGGGCGCGCCAGCCGTGCTGATCAGCACCTCGACGGCGCGCTCCGGCGTCGAGTCGTCCGAGACCGTCGCCCGCGCCACCGCCCGACCCGCGCCCACGACCGTCAGCGCCGTCGAGGCCTTGCCCGCCACCGTCAACGCCGACGTATCGTCCAGCACCGCCACCGCGTCGTCGTCGCCGACCAGGTCCGACACCCCGAATGTCACCATCGTGCCGTCCGCGACCGCGTTGCCGTCGGCATCGACGACCATCACGCTCGCCGTCACGCCCTGGCCGATCTCGGTCGCCGTCGCCGGCTCCAGCGTCAGCTCGACGCTGTCCGCCGCGCCCACGACCATGAACGTCGTTGACGCCTTCAGCGTCCCCGACGCGACCTCCAGCGTGTACGTCCCCGCCGCCAGCGCCGACGCCAGCGCCGCGTCGATGTCCAGCATCAGATTGTTCATCATCGAACCCGACTGCGTCGTCTCGTACTTGCTCTGCGCCACCAACGCGCCGCCCGACGTCTTCACCATCGCGTTCACGGTCGGCACCGTGACCGCCGAACCGGAGGCGTCCGTCGCGTCGAGCATGAACGTGATCTGGTCGCGCGCGTTCATACCGCTATCGGCGTTGGTCGCCGCGTTGTAGTCGGCCGCCTCGTCGTTGCCGACGTGGTAACCCAACACATTGCTCGGCGCCGCGCCGACGCTCAGCGATGTGGCCGGACCCGAGAACCTGATCTGGACCGGGTCCGGTCGATGCACCGTGCCCCCCGAGATCACGGTCGCCGTCACCGTCGCCGTACCCGGCGACGCCGGCGCCTTCAGCTGAATCCGCATCTTCTCGGGCAGCTGCTCCGCCGAGGTTTGCAGACTGGCGAAGTCGAGCTCGCAGGCCGCCTGGCCGTTGCTCTTGCAGGTTGCCAGCTGATCCGTCTTGGTACCGCCCAGCGGGCCGATCTGCTCGGTCGACAGCGTCCCGCCCGTGGTCGTGATCACAATCGACGAGACCGCGCTCGCCCAGGCCGGCTTGTTGTCCGCGCCCAGCACCGACAGCGTCAGCTCCGTCGTCCCCGTGCCCGCCATAATCGTCGTCGGCTCCGACGTCGTCAGGTCGTCGACGTAGCCGTCTTTGGGCGTCGTATCCGTGTCGCCCCCCACCGCCTTGCGCGGCGAACTGGGGCCGAAGCTCACCGAGCCCACGTCGGTCGCCTCGGCCACGGTCAGCGTCCGCGTCTCGCTCACCGGCGTCCGGTCCGACAGGCTCTTGTAGCCCTTGACCGTCACCACGTACTCCCCGGCCGGCGTATCGGGCGGAACGACGATCTCCAGAGTGATCGTCATCGTGCCCGGCTCCCCGTGTTTGAGGTTACCGCAGGCAGCGGAAAGATCAGAGTGTTTAGAACAGGAATTGAGAAGGACTTCATGCCTAGTGACTTGCCAAACCTGACTGAAATCAGGGAACATTTGAAGTGCGCCCAGGCCGTTAAAGGACTGCACGTGCGAATCGAAGATCGGCCCGACTACGACCACCTGATCGCGCACATCAGGCTTCCCATCCAGATCGCCAGCGCCTCCGACTTGTCTGGTGTTGTCTTCGTAGAAGAGCCTCTGCACGGCCCGCAATGACAAGCCGCTGACGCCGACGCTCTTGGTCAGGAAACCATGGTTGCCTCCATCCACACGCGTCACCTTCAGGCCGACGTTCGTACCCGGCCGCACCACCCCGTCCGCCTCGTCCAGGAACTCGATCTTGTACACCGTCGCCGGCGTCGCCGGCGTGGTCGTCGGCGCCTGGCCCGCCGCCCACGTCGTCACCGTGATCGTGAAACGGGCCAGCACGATCCCGTTCCCGGTGGCGATGATCTCGTAGACCGCCGAACCGGTGTCGTCTTCGCTATCGGCGTCCCGATCCGAAGGCGTGAACGTCACCACCTTCCCCGACACCGAGGGGCTGTCCGCCGCCAGCGTGCTGTCCTTGCCGCTCTTCCAGACCGCGCTGATCGTGCCCGTGGCCGGAATCGTCCGCGAGCAGGGGACCGCCGCCGGGTCGCCGCCCTCGCCCGCCTGCGTCACCGTGCAGGCCGGCAACGTCGTCTGCGCCTCAGCCGGCTGCGATACCGCCGTCAGCGCGACCAACCCGACTGCCAACGCGAGCAGCGCTGCCCACCCTCCCAATAACGTGCTTGATGCGCGTCGGCGCATGGCGCATGTTGTGACGCGCATCCGCGCCAGACCGTTCACCATCTCGGCCCCTTTCACGGGATCAGTCGCCGCCCGGTCCGCCCGGGGACCTCTCGTCAAGTATCGTACACGCAAGCCCTCGTATCGCTATCCGTTTCAAGACAAGACAAGAATTGACGCTCTGGTTACGATCGATCCGCCTGCGTCGCCGCCCTCCGATCGAAGCGAGATGTGTTCGCGTCTTGCCCCAGGGCATCCGCCAACTCCGCGTACTCCGACTCCGTCATAGGCGGCCCGACGAAGCCGGGGCAGGCCAGATCCCGAACGATCAGCGCCCGACCATCGCCGCCGACGCCAAGCCGAAACGGATAGTCGCGGCAACCGATCGGTCGCGCCTCGTAAGCGCCGCAGCGCAGATCATCGCTCAACAATACGCAGCGATCGTCGATCTGCCGCATCAGCCGCATCGACGCGCGCGCCTCGATCAGATCGGAGATATCCACCGCCCCCGCGAGCAACGCGAGCTCGGATTCGCCCAGATCGACGCGATACGGGTTACGGCAACACATCGCCTCGCATGCGTCGGCCAGACAGCGAAACGAGGGCGAACCCGGCCGCACCACGGCGTCGTCGCCATCCGCTCGCACGGCCTCTGCTCGCCAGCCCGAACCGCGACCGCTACAGGCCGGCCGCGGCCGAGTCGAGCAGCTGAACCCGCGTATCCGGGCGAGACCAGGGCGATCCCTCCTCCGCCAGCAGCGCTCGCAAGCCCGCCTCGAAGAAAAACTCGTCGCCCTCCGCCGGCTCCAGCTCGTTCAGCCAACTGGCGGTCTCGGAATACTTGGCGAAGAACGGCTTGCCGACCCAGTCGGGGTCGCGCCCCTGCAGAAAGCGCAGCACGATCAGCTTTTCGCCCCCGTGCTCAGCCACCCCCAGCACCTGCACCTTGCCCGGACCAGCCGACATCGACGGTCCACGCACCGTGCGCGCTACCCCCGAGACCCGCTGGTAGGCGCCGCGGAAGATCTCCTGGCACTGCACCAGCGGCAGCTCGAAATAGCGCTTGGCGCCGGTGTCCCGCGCGACAAATAGGTAGTACGGCACGCAGCCCGCCTGCGTCTGCTCCGCCCACATCTCGGCCAACAGCTCCGCGTCCGCGTTGATGTGCTTCAGCAGCGGCGTCTGCGTGCGAATCTGCGCGCCCGTCTCGCGAATGCGACGCACCGCCTCCAGCGCCACCGGCGTGCGCAACTCGGCCGGATGGTTGAAGTGCGCCATCAGCGCCAGCTGCAAGCCCGCCCCCGTCACCTCGCGGAACAAATCCAGCAGCCCCTCGGCGTCATCGTCCTGCACGAAGCGCTGCGGCCAGTAGGCAATCGCCTTCGACCCGATCCGCACCGTGCGCAGATTGTGCCCCGCCTCCCGACTGGTCAGCGGCTCGATGTACTCGCGCAGCGTCTTGGTCTTCATGATCAGCGGATCGCCGCCCGTGAACAACACATCCGATATCTCGTGATGCTCCGAGAGGTATCCGCGCAGCAGCTCGCCCTCGCGCATGGCGAACTTCTTGCCCTCCAGACCCACGAACTGCGGCCAACGGAAGCAGAACGTACAGTAGGCGTGGCACGTCTGACCCTGCGACGGGAAGAACAGCGCCGTCTCCCGGTACTTGTGCTGCATGCCCGGCAACGGCTGGCCACGATACGAGGGCATGTTGTGTTCCATCTGACCGGCCGGATGCGGATTCAGCGTCATCCGTATCTCGTCCGCCAACACTTTCAGCTCCCGCGCATCGCTGCCCGCGTCAATCGCCGCCGCCATGCGCTCAAAATCGGCCGGCGCCAGCATCTCCCGCTGCGGAAAGGTCAGCCGAAACATGCCATCGTTCAGCGCATCCCCCCAGTCGATCAGGTGATCGACTACATAACGGTTCGACTTGAACGGCAGCACCCGACCGACGACGTTGATGTTGTAAACCACGTCCTCGGGCAGCGCCTGAATCTGCTCCAGCTGCTCGAAGTTATGTAGGTTGATCGCCTGGTAGCGCTCCGACCCGAAATCGGGCGCGTCCAGATCGGCGACGTCGTAATTGCGTCGAATCATAGCCATGTCTCCTCACTTCACCGCCACGCCGAAGCGACCGAACATCAGCACCAGCAGTAAATCGGTAAATCAATCGTCGGCTCGCTCTGTTTATATCTTAGCGATCTATCGAAGACCCAAGGCGATCGGCGCGTAAATTCTGCTCCCCCTCTCATTGCCTCTCATTGCTAAGAGTGGCGAAGGGCTAAGAGTGTCCGCGCCGCGAAGATCCGCGAAGCAAGCGCGCAAGCAGACCCGTCAAGAGCCCGCCGCCGCCCAAACCCCGGCAGCGCAACCGCGCCCGACGACGCGACGCACCGCGCCCAACGGCGCGAAACACACTACGACGCCCGCGACAGCCTCAGCAGCGCGATCTCGGGTCGACATGCGAAACGCAGCGGCAGGTGCGCCGTGCCGAATCCTCGGCTGACCACGACCGGCAGCCCGTTGACATCGAACACGCCCGCCGCTCGCCGTCGACTAACCAGCCTTGAATGACGCAGCGGCGCCCCCCAGCCGGGTATCCGAATCTGTCCGCCGTGCGTGTGCCCGCAGAGCGCCAGCCAGGGCCCGCCCTCGGCCCGCGACGGCAATCGCAGCGTCGCGTCGGGCGCATGCGTCAGCAGCACCGAAAACCCGCCCGACCCATCCGCCGGCGGCAGCGCCGACTCCATCCGCGCCAGCTGCGCCGAATCATCGCCGGCCCCGCAGATGCGCGCCGACTCGCCCCCGATCTCCAGCGATCGCCACTCATTGCGCAGCACCGTAATCCCAGCCGATTCCAGTCGATCGACGAACGGCTGCGGATCGACGAACCGGCCGCGCCCGCCAACCGCCGCGCCCGGTTGCCAATCGGACAGCCGACCCAGCGTATACGAGACCCACTCCCCCGCCGTGCGCACCGGCGCGCAGTAATCGTGCGCCCCCAGCGTGGCGAAGACGCCGAACCGCGCCCGCAGCTGCGTCAGCGCGTCCCCCGCCGCGTCCCAGCCGGCCGCCGTCTCCACATAGTCGCCCGTGCACAGCACGAGGTCGTACTCCAGCCGCTCGACCGCCTCCAGAAACCGCCCCACCGAATCGCCCGAGGCCGGAAAGTGCGTGTCGGAGATATGCAATATGCGCAAACCCTCGAGCCCCGCCGGCAGATCCTCCAGCGCAATCCGACGCTCCGTCGTCTCCACCGCCGTCGACTCCCACCACGCGTAGAGTGTCCCCGCCGCGCCCAACGCGGCGATCCATCTTGCCGCGCCCAACGCGCCCATCCATCTCGACGCGCGCAGCCCGGACAACGGAAATCAGCCCAGAATCTCGTCGACGGCGGCGTAGTCCTCCGCCGACAGCTCCCAACTCAACGTCGCCGCCACGTTCGCCTCGATCTGCTCGGGACGAGTCGCCCCGGCAATCACCGACGACACCGCCCGCTCGCTGGCGAGCCAGCTCAGCGCCAGCTCGAGCATCGTGTGCCCCCGCCGCTCGGCGAACCGCGTCAGCGCCTCCAGCCTGTCCCAGTTGGCCTCCGACGTCAGCGCGCCGATGCGCTCCGGCATCGCCTGCGCCCACGCCGCCAGGCGCGTCCCCTCGGGCAGGTCGGCCCCGCGCCGATACTTGCCCGTCAGAAATCCCGACGCCAGCGGGAAAAACGGCAACTGCCCCAGACCGTACTCCCGACAGGCCGGCATCACCTCAGCCTCGATCCTGCGCTCCAACAGGCTCCACTCGTTCTGCGCCGAGACGAACCGCGCGTAGCCCTTCGTCCGCGAGCGCCAGTCGGCGTCGGCGATCTGCCAGCCCCCGAAGTTGGAATGCCCGATGTATCGCACCACCCCCCGATGCACCAAATCCGACAGCGTCTCCAGCGTCTCCTCGATCGGCGTCTCCGCATCCGGCTGATGCATCTGGTACACGTCGATATAGTCGCTGCCCAGCCGCCGTAGCGACCGCTCCACCGCCTTCTCGATGTAATGCCGCGATCCGCCGCGCGTGAACGGCCCCTCGCCGACCGGCATCCCGAACTTGGTCGCAATCAGCACGTCCTCCCGGCGCGCCCCCAGCGCCCGTCCCAGATACTCCTCGGACTTGCCGCCGCCGTAAATGTCCGCCGTGTCGAAGAAATTAATCCCCGCGTCAAGCGCCGCATCCACCACCGACCGCGACTGCTCGTAATCGAGCCGCATGCCGAAGTTGTTCGTCCCCAGCCCGGCCAGCGACACCTGCAATCCGGACGTCCCCAGTCGCCGATACCGCATCGATCAATCCTCTCCCTCAGCGCGACCGCCGCCGCGCCGGTTCCCAACGAAACGACTCGTTTCCCGGCCTCTAGCTCCGAGGTCGAACCGTCCGTGCCTCGCCATTGACGACGGGCGCGGGATCGGAGCGGTCACAGAGATCCGGGAACATCGAGATGAACAAGCCGACAAACAGCCCGACAACTGCAACCGCCGCGATCCTCCCGTTCATCAGAGGCGTTCGACCGCATGGACAAAATGGACAACACATTGCGACATGCGCCTCAGATTGTACAGCGATAACCCGTCGAGGAACAGCCGGTCATCCCGTTGAGGCGACGCGAGATGCGTCGTCCCGTCGCTCGCTCAGTACGCAGTCGCTCCGCCAAGCCAACCCGAATGCGATTCCCGTATGCGTCCAACGCCAGAACCCAACTACTCCCGATCCGCTGCCGCGCCCTGCCAATCGCGGGCTGATATCGACGTCGTTGGCGTGTTCTCCGTCGTCCCGCGCTCGTTGATGACGTCGATGGCTCGACGCCTGTGACGTGTTAGTGCCACGTGCTAATTGTTGAGTCGCGATCTTGCTGAGCCGCGATCTTGCTCAGTCGCCGGAGATATATCCCGCCGCCATAATCGATGCGCTCAGCGCCCGGATGCGCATGCTTCAACCGCCTGCTTCAACTTCGTACCCGCCGCGCGGGCCGCAACGGTAAAGCCTGTCGCTATCTCTCTTGGCGCAGCGCTCGCTGCTTCCGGTCTTGGGGCCTGTAGCCGCCACCGCGGGCGAACGGACGCTATCGTCGGACAGTCGGCCTCGATCCGACGCGCTTCCCGCCAGGCTTCGGCCTGCGACCCTCGGCCTGCGAACATGAAGCCGGGCTTCGATCCGACTGCCGCCTCTCCGTCGTCCCCGGGCCGCGCCTGTTGTTTCTGTTGTTTCCCCCTTCGCGCGTAATAACAGATGCGTGTACGCTCTTCGAACGCTAGAGTTCCAGCAACGACGGCTACATAAAAGTAATACGGTCGGAGCGGCGTCGCGCATATGCAGGTTCCCCCACGTGCGACGCCCCTGACGCTGCTCGCGCTCGTTGCGCTGCTCGCGACCATCGCCAGCGTCGCGTCCGCCCGAGCCGACGGCGGCGTGCCGATCCCCGCGCCGGCCGGCTCCACCTGGAGCATCGTCGCCGGCTACAACACCGGCACCCACTCCGAAGCCGACGGCCAGGACCCCCACGCCATCGACCTCATCCGCACCGACGACTCGACCGACTGGACGCCCGTGCTCGCGCCCGTGGACGGCATCGTCACCTGGAGCGACCACAACTGCCTCACCATCCGCGACGCCTACGCCTACGCCCACCTGCTCTGCCATCTCGCCCCGCGCCAGTCCGTCGCGCGCGGCCTGACCGTCAGCGTGGGCGACGAACTCGGCCACGTCTTCCCCGCCGGCTACGACGCCAACGGCGGCATCGCCCACATCCATTATGCGATCCACCACACCAGCGGCGGCGGACGCCTCGGGCCTAGCGTCCCCTTCATCGCCAACTACGCGATCGAGGGCCGCGAACTCCCCTACGCCAACCAGTACAACCTGCACGCGGGCGCCGAGTTCACCTCCACCAACTCCCGCAATTGGACGCCGCCCAGATCAACCCCCGATGCCGACGCCGCGCCGCCGCAGGACGAACCCGCACCGCACACCGGGCCGCACAGCGCAACCACCATACGCGCGCAACCGCACTCCCACGCCGGCGCAACGCCAACCCCCACACCCGACGATGCGCCCGTCGGAGGCTGGCGCGCCGTCGGCGTCCACGAACGCACGTCGGTCGCCGGACTCTTCGCCAACCTGCAGTCGCCGCTCCTCGCCCTGGTCGTCCACAACCCGTTCTTCGATACCTACCACCGCTTCGACCCCGCCGACGAGACCTCCGCCCGCATCGCCGTGCAAGCGCTGCAACCGGGACAGGCCGTCTGGGCTCAGGTGCAGGCGAACGCGCCTTGGCTCCCCCCGCCCGCCAACCCGTCCGCGGCGACGATCTCGATCGCCCTGACCGCCGGCGCGAACATGGTCTCCTGGCAAGGACCCGACCGCGATCCAGCCCAGGCCCTGGCCAACGTCGATCAGCTCGTCCGCGCCTATCGATACGATCCCCGCTCGAAATCCTGGCGACTCTACGACCCCGCCGCCCCGGCCTTCCTCAACACGCTCGACACGCTGCGCGCCGGAGACGCCTTCCACCTCGTCGTCGGCGCCGACTCGGTCTGGACCCAACTGCCCTAACCCTGCAAGGTCGCCACGCTCGCCTGCGCCGCCCGTTCCGCAATACCTATCACCGCTTCAACCTCGCCGACGAGCGACGAGAGACCTCCGCCCGCATCGCCGTGCAAGCGCTGCAACCGGGACAGGCCGTCTGGGCCCAGGTGCAGGCGAACGCGCCTTGGCTGCCCCCGCCCGTCAACCCGCCCGCGGCGACGATCTCGATCGCCCTGACCGCCGGCGCGAACATGGTCTCATGTCTCATGGCAAGGACCCGACCGCGATCCAGCCCAGGCCCTGGCCAACGTCGATCAGCTCGTCCGCGCCTATCGATACGATCCCCGCTCGAAATCCTGGCGACTCTACGACCCCGCCGCCCCGGCCTTCCTCAACACGCTCGACACGCTGCGCGCCGGAGACGCCTTCCACCTCGTCGTCGGCGCCGACTCGGTCTGGACCCAACTGCCCTAACCCTGCAAGGTCGCCACGCTCGCCTGCGCCGCCCGTTCCGCAATACCTATCACCGCTTCAACCTCGCCGACGAGCGACGAGACCTCCGCCCGCATCGCCGTGCAAGCGCTGCAACCGGGACAGGCCGTTGCCCCCAGGTGCAGGCGAACGCGCCTTGGCTGCCCCCGCCCGTCAACCCGCCCGCGGCGACGATCTCGATCGCCCTGACCGCCGGCGCGAACATGGTCTCATGTCTCATGGCAAGGACCCGACCGTCCCTGCCGCCGCTTGCGCCGCGACGCCCGTGACACCCGACGTTGGCCGCTTGCTCCGCAGTGCGCGCCGCGAGAGCCCCCACCCCGCGACTTGCGTCTGAAACGACGCGAGGCGGGGCCTTGCGACCCCGCCTCGACGGTCGTTCAATCTGCGCGACCCGCGCCTCGGACTAGGCGCGGCTGCGCGCCCGACGCAGTCCCAGACCAGCCCCGGCCGCCGCCGCGACGCCCAGCGCCGTCAGCAGGACGATCACGCCCGCCGATACGCCGCCGCCGTTCGCCAGTCCGCCGCTGCCCGTGTCCGGGTACTCGTGCGTCATCCCGTCGCCATGAGCGTCCATCCCGGAGTCATCGCCGCCCATCGAGTCCTTATCGTCCACCATCTCGTCCTCGCCCATCGCGAGGTCGTCGTCCGTCATGCTGGAGTCATCGTCGTCCATGCCGGAATCGTCGCCGTCCATCAGCGAGTCGCCGTCCATGCCGGAATCGTCGCCGTCGTGGTCGTCCGCCATCGCCGCCGTCAGCGCGACCATTGCCTGGCCCGAGCCGGTCTCCGTCACTGAAGCCTCGGCGGCCTTGCCGTTCACCGTGAACTTCACGCCGTCCGACTGATCCCGATCCACATCGATGTACCAGCTGCCGTCCGCAGCCACCATCGTCGAACCCAGCTCGTCGCCCGAACCGTCGTGCGCGACAATCTCGTCGCCCGCCGTCGCCCCCATTCCGTAGAACCGGTACGGCGGCTCCTGCTGCGCCGATGCCGTCGCCAGCGCCGACGCCGCCAGCGCTAATCCCAGCGCCGCTCCGACGATCCGCGCCGTCATCCCCATTCGTCTCATCTCAGCGTCCTTTCCATGGTCGCTCGTTGCAGCGCGGTGAGTGTGTAAGCGCGGCTCGTCGCCCCGGTCAACGCCGAGATGACCAACCCCGATCTCGCGCCAGCCGCTAGCATACAGGATGCCCTGCTCGCCGACGATCCCGACGATCCCGAACGATGCGGTCGCGCCAACCCGCTCCGTCGTCCCACCGCCGAGTAGCCAATCCAGGCGCAGCCGTTCCGCCCCCGCGCCGCGCTCGACCCGGGACCAGACCGAACCCTCGGCCGCCAGCCGCTTGGCGCGGGCGAGGACTGCAAAGGCAGTCTCGCTGCCCAGGCTTCGAGCGGCCCCCGTCGGCTGCGCCATGTTTTCGCCTTCCGTTCGAGCATCCGAGTGGAAGCTCACGCCTGCGCGGCGCTCGCGGGGGCGGGCCGACCGCGCGTCGGCCCGCCCCCGGCGATCAGCGGTCTACTTGCTCCACCAGCCGTAGTGGCGGCTCTTCGACCATTGGTCGCATTGGTCAGAGTAGGCCTGCACCTGCACGCGCAGATAATGACCGGTGCCAGTCGGCAGACCGGTCACCGTCTTCGACAGCGTCGCAGCGGCGGAGCGGAAGTACTCGTCCGCGTAATCCACGTCGGTATACGCGTCGAGGTAGACGTAGTAGTTGTACTCGATCGTTTGCGCCGCATACTTGGTCGCCTGGTTGCCGCCCGCGTCGACGTAGGCGCAGCGCTTGTTGCGCTTGCCGCCGATGGCGATCGGCTTCTTCCAGCTGATCGTCACCTGACCCGACGTGCTCGTATCGACGCTCAGGTCGCGCACCGGAAACGGCGCGCGCAACTTCCGCGTCGCCGGCGCAGACGGATTCGTGTTCGACGCCGACGTCCAGAAAAACGCCGTCGCCAACTCCGATTCCTCCCCGCAACCATCTTCCGACTCCGCGTACACCTCCACGTAATGCCGGTACGGATAGCGCAACTCGTCCACGTACCAACTCGTACCGCTATCGATGCGCAGCGACTCGGCCACCATCGGCATCGTCGGCGCCACCTCGTACACGCGCACGAAGTAGCCGGCCGTGGGGCAGTAGCCGCCGTCGCCGTTGCCGCCGCTCGTCCAGGAAATCAGGGCGCTATTGGAGCCCGCCTGCACCGTCAACCCGGTCGGCGTACTGGGCAACGTTCCAGCCGCGCCGTACGGCTTGGCGCTGGCCGCATCCGAGGCCGGGCCGGTCCCGCCTGAGTTCTTGGCCCGCAGCTGGAAGCTGTAGCTCACCCCGCTGCCGTCCAGCGACCTGACCCGGTAGAAATCCGTCCAGCTGCTGCCGGCCGCAGTCCAGCTCCCCCAGGCGCCACTACCCTTGCGCTGCCGATATTCGTAATTGTCGATGGCCCGAACCTCCGCCATCGACGGATGATTCCACTTCAGCGTGACCGATCGCGGCCCCGCAGTGGCGAACAACCCCTCCGGCTTGGTCAGCGTCACGCTCTGCCCGAGCGCCGA
This sequence comes from Dehalococcoidia bacterium, assembly GCA_965116225.1. Classification (GTDB taxonomy): domain Bacteria; phylum Chloroflexota; class Dehalococcoidia; order Bin125; family Bin125; genus Bin125. Next base: position 473,854 of record OZ220495.1, read on the forward strand.
CTCCGAGCCGAACGCGACCAGCCCGACCAGCAATCCGGCCATCGCCAGCAGACCCCAACGAGTCAGGAACCGAGACCTGTGATCAGCACGCAATATGCGAAGAGGGGCGTTGAGCCCTGGTGGGTAAGACATCCGAACATCTCCTGTGCATCTCCAACGATGCCAGCGCCCAACCCGAGCGCCCGGCGATAGCGGCACATTAGCCACGACGCCCGCAGCCGATCAAACGCGCGAAGCGATATCCCAGCAATATCCGGTAATGTCGGCCCGAATTCGGTTAAGCGGCGCCAGACTCCCGACGCAGATTCGGTCAGGCGCGTGCGGCTCAGAGCCGAACGAGAATTGCGGTCATCATCCCGAACATGCCCGCGAAGCCCAAGCCTATCGCCCAGGTCATCAGGTTGAGCCGCTTCTGCAACTCGCCGAAGCGCAGATCCATCTCGCGCTGCAGCTGGTCCTGTATCCCCTTCATCTCGGCGCGCAGCTGACCCCCCATCTCCTTCATCTCGGCGCGCAGCTGACCCCCCATCTCCTTCATCTCAGCGCGCAGCTGATCCCCCATCTCCTTCATCTCAGCGCGCAGCTGATCCCCCAACTTCCCCATCTCCCCGCGCAGCTCGCCCATCTCCCCGCGAACCTGCGCCAAGCCCTCATGCAGCTCCTGCCGACCCTGCGCCAAGCCGTCCTGAAGCTCCTGCCGACCCTGCGCCAAGCCGTCCTGAAGCTCCTGGCGCGTCGCCGTCTGCGAAATCACCCGCGTCAGACCTAACTCGAACGCGAGCCGATACGCGCGCGCATGCTCCTCATGCATCCCCACCTCGACCAGCCCCTCCTCCAGATCGTCCGACCATGCCTCAATCACCGGGTCGCGCACTGTCTCAGTCGTCATGCTGCTGCCTCCGCCATCAGCATACCGCATCCCCATCTCCCGGCGGAACACTGCCTCGCGCCCGCCGGCGCGGAACACTGCCTCGCGCCCGCCGGCGCGGAACACTGCCTCGCGCCCGCCGGCGCGGAACACTGCCTCGCGCCCGCACAAGACGGGAATGCCGAAGCCAGCCCCGACCGCGCGACGCCAGAGACGGGCGCAAACCCTCACCCTGTTCCTATACTCGTACTCGCGGGAGATGCGAGCGATATCGGGCAGGAGTCGGCAATGCTTGATTCGGCGACCATTGCGGCGCTGCGCAAGACCCGATCCGAGTGGGACGCGCAGGTCGAGACGGACGGCCGCGAACGGCCGGGACCATTCATGACCGTCTCCTCCCGACCGATCGAGCGCCTCTACGACGCGACCACCCTGGACCAGTCAGGCTGGGACGTCGAACGCGATCTCGGCCTGCCCGGCCAATATCCCTACACCCGCGGCCTGCATCCCACCGGCTATCGCGGCCGACCCTGGACCATCCGCATGTTCGCCGGCTTCGGCTCCGCCGAAGAAACCAACGCCCGCTTCCGACGCCTGCTCGACGACGGACAAACCGGACTCTCCATCGCCTTCGACATGCCCACCCTCATGGGCTACGACCACGACAACGAGCTGGCCGCCGGCGAGTTCGGCAAGTGCGGCGTCGCCGTCTCCTCGCTGGCCGATATGCAAATCCTGCTCGACCAGCTGCCGCTCGATCAGATCACCACCTCCATGACCATCAACTCGCCCGCCGCCCCGATCTGGGCCATGTACATCGCCGCCGCCGAAAAACGCGGCTTCGACCGCTCGCAACTCGGCGGCACCCTGCAGAACGACATCCTCAAGGAATACATCGCCCAGAACGAATTCGTCTTCCCGCCCCGACCCTCAATGCGCCTGGTCACCGATACGGTCGAGTTCGCCTCCCAATACATGCCGCGCTGGAACTCCATCTCCGTCTCCGGCTACCACATCCGCGAGGCCGGCGCCACCGCCGCCCAGGAACTGGCCTTCACCCTCGCCGACGGCATGGAATACGTCCGCTGGGCCATCGAACGCGGCATGCAGGTCGACGACTTCGCCCCGCGCCTCTCCTTCTTCTTCAACTCCCACAACGACTTCTTCGAGGAAATCGCCAAATTTCGCGCCGCCCGACGCATCTGGGCCCGCGAGCTGCGCGACACCTTCGGCGCCCAACACCCCCGCTCCTGCTGGATGCGATTCCACACCCAGACGGCCGGCGTCTCGCTCACCGACGTGCAACCCGAGGTCAATCTGCTGCGCGTCACAATCCAGGCCCTCGCCGCCGTGCTCGGCGGCACCCAGTCGCTGCACACCGACGCCATGGACGAAGCCCTCGCCCTGCCCTCCGAAAAGGCCGCCCGACTCGCCGTCCGCACCCAACAAGTAATCATGCACGAGTCCGGCGCCGTCAACACCGTCGATCCGCTCGGCGGCTCCTACTTCGTCGAGCAGCTGACCAACGAGATCGAGCGCGACGCCTACCGCTACTTCGAACAGATCGAGGCGCTCGGCGGCGTCATCGCCTCGATCGAGTCCGGCTACTTCCAGAAGGAAATCGCCGACGCCTCCGCCCGCTTCCAGCGCGAGATCGAGCGCGGCCAGCGCACCATCGTCGGCGTCAACGACTTCGTCATCGAAGAGCCGCTGCAAATCCCCATCCTGCAGATGGACCCCCAGGGCGAGGCCCGCCACCTCGAACGCCTGCGCCGAACCCGCGCCGAACGCGATCCGCAACAGGCCGCCTCCGCCTTGCAGACCCTCGCCAACGCCTGCCGCGACCCACGCGCCAACACCATGCCCGCCCTGCTCGACGCCGCCAACAGCTACTGCTCGCTGGGCGAGATCATGAACGCCATGCGCGACGTCTTCGGCGAACACCGCGAACACGTCGTCCTCTAGTCCCACGCCCCTCCCTCATCCCCGCGCCGGCATGATCGCCTGCCCGTCCGTCCCAAACCCGTCACAACGTCCCACGCCAGTAACGCCTTGAATCGCCATCCACGCCGCTCTCAACTACTTCGACCACAAGGCAACTCCAACTACTTCGACCATCTCCACCGCTTCGACAACTTCGGCCACCTCGACCGCAAGGCAACCGCTACCTGACCCGAACCCGTCACAGCGTCCGACGTTGTAGTGCCTTGAATCGCCATCCACGTCGCTCTCAACTACTTCGACCACAAGGCAACTCCAACCACTTCAGCCACCTCGGCCACTTCGACCATCTCCACCGCTTCGGCAACAAGGCCAGTTCGGCCACCTCGACCGCAAGGCAACCGCTACTTGCCCCAAACCCGCCACAGCGTCCGACGTTGTGACCCCTTGGATCGCCCTCCGCGCCGTCATATACTGCTCCGCACCGCCTCAACCGCCGCGCCCAAAAGCCCTGTTTTCCTTCTGCAACAAACGCCCCGATCGGCGCCAAAGCCAGTCGGCAATTCCCGTCGCATTCGCCGACGGCATCCCCAACGCCAACGCCCGCGAACCGGACGCCACCCAGCGCCGCAATGACCGCGCGCTGCGACTATGCCGCGACCCGGCCGGCGCTAGCGGCCGATCACCAGCGAAACCGAAGTCGTGCCCGAGCCGCCGATGTTCAGCATCGCCGCCCGACGCGCCCCCTCGACCTGGTACTCGCCCGCCTGCCCGCTCACCTGCTTCCAGCAGTCCACCGCCTGCCGCACCCCGGTCGCCCCGACCGGGTGACCCCCGCCGATCAGCCCGCCCGACGGATTCATCGGAATCTCACCCTTGAAATCGATCCGACCGTCCTCGATCGCCTCGTAACTCCGCCCCGGCTCGGTAATCCCGAAATGGTCGATCGCCATGTAGTGGCTGGTCGTGAAGCAGTCGTGCGTCTCGATCAGATCCAGATCGTCGGGCCCCTCGATCCCCGCCCGCTCATAGGCGTCGCTGATCGCGCCCCGCGTATGCGGCAAAACGTACGCATCCCCCCGCGCCTGCGCGATCTTCTCGTCGAACCGCAACGCCGCCGTCCGATGCCCCCAACCCTGAATGCTCGGCACATCCGCCAGCTCGATCCCACGCCGCTCCGCCCAGGCCGCCGCCCGCTCCTCGTTCGCCAGAATCAGCGCCGCCGCCCCGTCCGTGATCTGCGAGCAGTCGCGCAGCAACAGCCGGCCAGTGATCGGCGCCGCGTACTTCCCCGCCGACAAATCGGACGCCGCATCGCCGAGCCAGGCCCGGGTCTGCGCCCCCGGATTGCGCTGCGCGTTCTCGTAATTCAGCTCCGCCAGTCGCTGCAAGTGCGCCCCCTCCAGACCGTACCGCTCCTCGTACACGTCCCCCAGCCGACCAAACAGCTTGGGAAACGGCAGCTCCACCCCCTCCGCCTCCAGCTCGTACCAGCCCGCCGTCCCCAGAAAGTCGCCCCCCTCCACCGGGCTGACCGTCTTCATCTGCTCCACCCCGATCACCAGCGCCGTCCCGTACCGCCCCGCCTCCAGCTCCGCCGATGCCATCAGCAGCGAGACGCCGCCCGATGCGCAGGCCGCCTCGTGACGCGACGTCGGCATGCCGCCGAAGTCCGGATTGATTTCGGCGAAAAACCCGCCCAGCTGCCCCTGCCGGGCGTACAGCTCCCCGGCGAAATTGCCCACGTGCCCGCTCTCGATCTCGCCCGCCTCCATGCGCGACGCCTCCAGCGCCCCCTGCGCCGCCTCCGCCATCGCATCGCGCAGGTTGCGCTCCTCCTTGCGCCAGTTGCGGGCGAAATCCGTCTGGTATCCGCCCAAAATGTAGGTCTGAGGCTGAGGCATGATCGTCCGCTCCTGATTCATTGCCGGTCATTCCCGCATCGCCGTCCCGCGCCCGCAGGTTATCAGCCCCCGAGCGGGCTTGGCGCCGTCGGGCGCGCTGACATGGTGGTTGCGGGTATTCGCGTGCTCAGACCGAATTGCGTAAGGGGAGTGTAAATTTTTTCGCGAGGGACAGTGCTGGGTGGTGATGTGAGGGGGAGGTGTGCGACAATAACGGGAGTGCGATTGGAGCGCGCCCGAATTGAGGGCGCGGTGATAGTTGTATCCCATGAAAGGGGCGGGAGATGGCTGACATGTTGGCGCGGAGGTACCTCAGGACAGCCTTGGCGGCGGCGACCCTGCTCGCCGCCCTCGGCGCGATGATCGTCGTGCAGACGCCGGCCGGCGCGCAGACGCCGCCAGCGATAGCCTGGTCTTCAATCACCTCAACCTACACAACGATCACGTTCACCTGGACCATCAGCGACAACACCGGCGTCACCGGGTACGAGTACGTCCAAAGAAAGCAGGCCGACGACGATACTTGGCCAGCCTGGCCCGGGACTTGGACCCCCATCCCCAGTTCCGGTGCCAGCACCACGTCGTACACGGTGACCGGGCTGACCCCGAGCACGGCCTACCAATACAATCTTCGCGCATACGCCGGAGCCACCAAGGGCACCACACTCGTGGAGTCAGATGGTACGACTCTCAGGGGATACCGGCGGACCACGGAGTCGCTTCCACAGCCGGTTGTATCTGCTGCCCAGAGCGTCGTGACCGCCACGTCGGTGACCATCAAGTGGACCTACCCGTCAACGAACATCAGCGAGATTACCAAGTTCCAGGTGCGCTACTTGGCCAATACCAGTAGTACCGCAAAATACGGGGCTTGGGCGGATGTCAGCGGCGGCAATTCCGCCAGGTCGCATCAGGTGACGGGCCTGACCAGCGACGTGGAGTACGTGTTCCAGGTGCGCGCCCAGGCTGGGTCGCACAACAGTCGCGCAGCCGACTATTTGGTCACCGCAGGCCAGCCATCAACAGGGAGGGCCAGTGTTAGTGATGGTAGTGGTGGCTCCGCCCGAGCGCCGGAGACGCCGTTGACCGAGGCCTGCGTCCTCGAGCAGGCCGGAACGGGCGGCAGCCCGGCAGCCAAGTCGTGCACGAAGACGATCCCCGGCACCGGCACGGTCAGCGTGGTCTACGACAGCGGCAAGACCGGCATCCTGGCGTCAAACAGCCCCTCGGTGTCGAGTCGGGTGGTCACCTTCACCCCCTCGGATGCGGACGACACGAGCGACGACGACACGGGTTCGGCGGTCTACCACATCATCGTCTCCGACAACGGCGTCGAGCTGGCGCGCTACGTGCTCACAGTCACCACCTACGCAGCCGGTCAGGCCCCGTCCGCGCCGGCGGCGACGGGACCGCAGCCGAATGTGTACAAGATCGAATTTGTGAACGATGCGGACGGGGTGGTGCAGCCTGGGAAGGACGTCATCTTGAAGGTGACGCGAGTGGACGGGAGGGACATGATAGTGGGGAGCTCAGTGGAAAGCATCGAGATCAGCGGATTGTCGCTGGCGGCGGTGAGGCGGCACTACTACAAGGACAACCAGCGGAAGCTCGATCATGACGGCGATTCCAGCACGCCTGCGGTGGGCGATGCCGATAGCGATCCCGACGTGGCGACGACGGTCGTCGCGTTCGATCGGAGGTTCGCAATTGATGAGGTCGTGTTCAGGGACCGAGGGACCCAGAATGGGATTCCTAGACTTCTGGGTAACGCATTCGAATTCGGTCTGCTGTTCAACTCGGTTACCCGGAATGCGTGTTGGAGCAAGCCCAAGAGCTCGAATCCGCTGGCAACGACCAATGGGGCCGGTACGGGCGTCTGGGGCGCCTGCGGGGGCGATGACCGCTATAACCGGGGCCAGCCGTTTACGTTTACGGCGAGTTTGGAGATTGAGGTGCCGTCGGGTGCGCCGTCCGGGCAGTACGTGGTGACGGTGAAGGGGCCGCGGACGGTGGGCGGTTCGGATATGGTGACGGAGACGCGGACGCTGACGGTGGGTTCGGCGCCGGCGGTGGGGACGGTGAGTTTCGGGTTGAGCGCGCCGCGCCGCGCGCAGGCTGGTGAGACGGATGCGACGGACGGGTATCTGAACGACGCGTCGATGCGTGAGCCGGCGACGATAGCGGCCGGCGGGGGCGACAACAATACGGAGTTGACGCTGACGGTGTTGAACGCGAGCAACAAGCCGGCGGAGGCGAACACGGTGTCGTCGATGGTGGTGACGACGACGCTGGGGACGTTGGCGGCGAAGGCGGGTCAGACGCCGACGTGTTCAGGGGGTGCGACGTGCGCGTTCGACCTGAGTGGGTTGAAGGCGTCCGGGGGCGCGTTGCCGGAGAAGGTGCGGGTGTTGCTGACCTCGCCGGCGGCGCCTGGGACGGCGACGGTGACGGCGACGGTGGTGTCTGGCGGGCGGGTACATCGTCCGGATGCGGTGCAGGTGCGATTTACTGGGCCGGCGACGACGTTGACGGTGGGGGAGGCGCCGGGGACGGTGTTGGGGTACAACGTGGGGAACGACGAGGCGGCGGACTACAACGCGGCGGTCAAGGCGGACGCGGGGATGGATGCGCGGGATCAGCTGACGTTTGCGTTGGAGGCGACGGATGCGTCTGGGGCGGCGATTCAGGTGCCGACGTTGAGTGCGGTGGTGAAGACGTCTGGGGGCGGGATGGTGGCGCGGAGCAAGTATGAGACGAGTCAGTCGGGCGCGATGAAGGAGCGGTTGCTGCTGGACATTGACGCGGCGATGGCGTCGGCGTTGGCGTCTGGGGAGTACACGTTGGAGTTGACGTCGGGGACGTTGAAGGCGACGACGACGTTCATGGTGGTAGGTGCGTCTGGGGAGGTGGAGTTGACGTTAGATCCGGCGACGGCGACGGAGATTGGTCAGGGGGTAGTGGCGAGTGTGATGGTGACGGACGCGGAGGGGAACGTGGTAGCGGATGGCACGATGGTCACATTCGGCGTCTCTGATCTGGTCGGCGACGACGACGCGGTGGCGGTGCTGGACGATGAGACGGCGTTGACGGAGGCGGGGAAGGCGTCGACGACGCTGACGGTCGTGGGCGCCGGTCGGGCGGTGGTGCGTGCGACGGTGTCGGACGACTCGACGCCGGAGCGAGCGGTGGCGGTGTTAGTGAGTACGGCTGGGGGTGCGGCGTCTGTGTCGGCTGAGGCGGGATTGGAGTGTTTGAGCGCGTTGAGCGGCTTTGCCACCTGGGTGTGCGGTGTGGAGTCGAGTGCGTCGGAGGTATTTGGGTTAGTGTCGCCGCGCGGTGCGAGCGCGGTGCATTTGTGGAACGGCACGGCCTGGATACGCTACTCGGTAGTGGGTGGAACGATGGTGCCGGGTTCGAGCGATTTCGCGGTTGGGGAGGACGACATTCTCTACATCAGCAACTAGGGTTGCCGATTGGAGTTCGACGCCGAGGGGGGCGGGGTCTAACGGCCTCGCCCCCCTCGCTCGTTAATCGCGCTGCGTGACTCACCGCGGTCGCCGCTATCCGTCTCTCATGCCCGCGCAGGCTGGGCATGACGTCCCTCCCGCGGCATACGCGGAAACCGGCTCAACCCGATTCCCGATCGACGGTTGTGCCGAGGTTGCGCCGAGTCGACATGGTCGGTTGGCCTCGCGTCTCGCCTCCGGTCGGTTGGCCGCGAGCAGCCGAGCCGCTAGCATCGCGCAGGTACGCTCGCCGACCTGCGGCGAGGGCGAATTGAAAGGGATGTCGATGTCGTTGCGAAGCAGGTTGGACGACAGGAGTTTGCTCCCTCAGGGGGGCGGACGACGGTTGCTGGGCGTGATCTCGGTCGCGGCGCTGACGGCGGCCGTGATCGCGGCGCGTGATCGTCGCGCTGGCGCCGGTCGGGGCGCAGACGCCGCCGCCGAAGCCGACTTGGACTTCGATCGACGCGACCTACGCGACGATCACGCTCAACTGGCGCATCAGCAGCAACGCCGGCGTGACCAAGTACCAGTACCGCCAACGGAAGGCGGGCGGGCGCTTCGGCGGTTGGACCGATATGACCGGTTCCGGGGCCGGTTCCACGTTGTACACGGTGGCAGGGGTAGATCCCGACACGACCTACACCTACCGGATTCGGGCGGTCTCCGGGACCGTCCTGGGCGCGACTTCGGATACGTATGCGGTGACGACGGATGCGATTCCCGCGCCGACGCTGCGGGCCGACCAGTTCGTCACGGCGACCGGCGCGTCGGTGACGCTCAAGTGGACGTTTCCGTCGGCGAACATCGCCGAGGTCGCCAAGTTCCAGCTGCGGTATCGGACGGCGGCAGACACAGACTGGGGGGATTGGACGGACGTTATCGGCAGCGCCAGCTCGTACACGGCGACGGGTCTGACCAGCGGGACGGAGTACCTGTTCCGGGCTCGGGCCGTGGTAGGCGCGCACAACGGTCCCCATGCGGACGTGCTCGTCAGAACCGGACAGCCGACGTCGCCGACAGCGCCGACGTCTCCCACGACGCCGGCGCCGCGGCAGCTGCTCGCGCCGGCGACGGCGCGGGACCTGTCCGTCGATACGACGACGAGCCCCGGTTCGGCGATCATCAAATGGAAGAAGCCGGCCGACATCGGCAGCGACCGCAACCTGCGCTGCGCCTACGTCTCGGAGGGCGGGGATCAGGCCAGCAAGCACGCCGCCGCATCGCTCAAGTACCGCTACACGGTGAGCGACGCGGGGGACGGGCGCGATATTCGCGGGCCAGCTCGACTTCGCGTCCGCCGACGCGAACTTGTCGCGGACGGTTGCCGACCTGCCGACCGGCCTGTTGCGCGTATCGGTCAGCGCCTACTCATCGCGATGCGAACGCTGGTCCAAGCCCGTCGCCGTCGAAGTCCAATGGCGGAATCCGCTGTCGCCGCCGGCTCAGGTGCGCGACCTGTCGGTCGACACCGCGACGAGTCCCGGTTCGGCGATCATCACGTGGAAGAAGCCGGCCGACATCGGCGCCGAGCGCGACGCGCGCTGCGCCTACGTCTCAGAGGGCGGGGATCAGGCCAGCAAGCACGCCGCCGCCTCGATCAAGTATCGCTACGCCGTCTATAACGCGCAGACAGGCGCGCGCCTGGCGGACGCGGTCGAATTCAGTACCGCGGACGCGAATTTGTCGCGGACGTTCTCTAACCTGCCAGCTGGTCAGCTGCGCGTCGAGGTTCGCGCCCATTCATCGCATTGCGATAGTTGGTCGAAGTCCGTCGCCGCCCAATTCCAACGGCGGAACCCGCCCCCGACTCAGGTGCGCGATTTGGCGACTGAGGTGACGTCCACGCAAGGACGGCTGCTCCTCACGTGGAAGAAGCCGGCCGACGTCGGCGACGCGCCCAACGCCGGCTGCGCCTACATCGCGCCGGGCGCCGATCGGGCCACCAGACATGCCGCCGCATCGCTCAAGTACCGCTACGTCATCTACAACGCGCCGACGGGCGCGAACGTCGCCGCCGCGGTCGAATTCAGTTCCGCGGCAGCGAATCTGTCGCGGACGATCTCCGCTCTGCCGATCCAGAACTGGCACACGCTGGGCGTACGGGTCAGCGCCTACTCACCGCAATGCCAACGCTGGTCGAAGCCCGTCCAAGTCGAATTCGAATGGCTGGGTCCGCTGAAGTGTTGGTGGGGGCAGAATCTGGATCTTGAACCCCCTCCCTACGAGCTATATTGTCAGGGGGAGCCGTCAAGAGAAGTACTGGACTGAGGCGCGTGCGTCTATGGGGACGTCGTAGCAGCGCAGGCGCGAGGCGGGGAGGCTCCGACGGTGAGCGGCGGTCTCCCCGCCGCCGTCGGCCCTCGCGGCCGTTCGCCGCTCGCGCCCCGCATCTGCGGACCCGCGCCGCCGGCTCCAGCGCCCTCGCCCCGGCGGATATCCTCTACCTCGGCGACCAGCCGCCGAGCGGAATCGAGCAACCCGAGGGGGTGGGCGTTAGCCCGCCCCCTCGCGCGTCAACCGCGTTCCGCAGGGGAGATGCGGTATGCTGACTGCGGAGAAGCAATATGACGACTGAGGCAATGCGCGACCCGGTGATCGAGGCGTGGTCGGACAATCTGGAGGAGGGATTGGTCGACACGGGGATGGATCAGGCGTCGGCGCGAGCCTATCGGCAGGCGTTCGAACTGGGTTTGACCCGGGTGATCTCGCAGACGGCGACCCGGCAGGAGCTGCAAGACGGTCTGGCGCAGGTGCGCGTCGAGCTGAAGGAAAGTGCGGCGCAGGGTCGGCAAGAACTGCAAGACGGTCTGGCGCAGGTGCGCCTCGAGATGCGGGAAGGCTTTGCGCAGCTGCGCGTCGAGATGCAAGATGGTCTGGCGCAGGTGCGCGTCGAGATCAAGGAGATGGGGGCGCAGCTGCGCGTCGAGATGCAGGGGATACAGGATCAATTGCAACGCGAGATGGACCAGCGTTTCGGGGATATGCAGAAGCGTCTCAACCTGCTGACCTGGGTGGTCGGCCTGGGCTTCACGGGCATGTTCGGCTTGATGACCGCGATGCTCATTCGGCTCTGAGCCGCCCAACTCGGCTGACCACTGCGCCCGACTCGACATCGAGCAACCCGAGCGGGTGGGCGCTAGCCCGCCCGCTCGCGCGTTAACCGCGTTCCGCAGGGTAGATGCGGTATGCTGACTGCGGAGAAGCAATATGACGACTGAGGCAATGCGCGACCCGGTGATCGAGGCGTGGTCGGACAATCTGGAGGAGGGATTGGTCGACACGGGGATGGATCAGGCGTCGGCGCGAGCCTATCGGCAGGCGTTCGAACTGGGTTTGACCCGGGTCATCTCGCAGACGGCGACTCGGCAGGAGCTGCAAGACGGTCTGGCGCAGGTGCGCGTCGAGCTGAAGGAAAGTGCGGCGCAGGGTCGGCAAGAACTGCAGGAGGTGCGCGTCGAGCTGAAGGAAAGTGCGGCGCAAGGCCGGCAAGAACTGCAGGAGGTGCGCGCCGAGCTGAAGGAGGGTCTGGCGCAGGGTCGGCAGGAGATGCAGGACGGTCTGGCGCGGGTGCGCGTCGAGATCAAGGAGATGGGGGCGCAGCTGCGCGTCGAGATGCAGGGGATACAGGATCAATTGCAACGCGAGATGGACCAGCGCTTCGGGGATATGCAGAAGCGTCTCAATCTGCTGACCTGGGTGGTCGGCTTGGGCTTCACGGGCATGTTCGGCTTGATGACCGCCATGCTCATTCGCCTCTGAGCCGCCCGCCTCGCCCTCCTCCACTGCGCCGACCGCGCGCGATAGGGGATAGAGCGCGCCGCTTGTGGTGTACTCTGCCTGCAGTATCAATCGATCTACTGGAGGAGTCTCACGTGGCTGAACTGACCGGTGCGCAAATCGTCGCCAAGTCCCTGAAAACCCAAGGTGTCGAGGAGATGTTCGGCCTCGTCGGCGTCCCCGTGGTACCCATCTCGGTCGCCTGGATGCAGGAAGGCAAGCCCTTCATCGGCGTGCGACACGAACAGGCCGCCGGCTACGCCGCCCAGGCCGCCGCCTACATGCGCGGACACCTGTCCGCCGCGCTCGTCGTCTCCGGCCCGGGCATGACCAACTGCATCTCCGCCCTCGGCAACGCCCAGGCCAACTGCTGGCCCATGATCCTGATCGGCGGCGCCGCCAACCTATCCCTCTCCCAAATGGGCGACTTCCAGGACGCCCCCCAGGTCGAGGCCGCTCGACCATTCGTCAAGTGGGCCGACCAGGCGCGCGACGCCCGCCTGATCCCGCGACTGATCGCCCAGGCCGCCCGCGCCGCCATCAACGGCCGACCCGGCCCCGTCTACCTCGACCTGCCCGGCGACGTCATCGACGACCTGGTCGACGAATCCGAAGTCCAATGGGCGCCGCCGATCGAGGAACCGCAGCGACCCACGGTCTCGGCCCAATCGGTCCAAGCCGCAATCGAGGCGCTCAAGACCGCCTCCAACCCCTTGGTCATCGTCGGCAAGGGAATGGCCTGGTCGCGCGCCGAACGCGAAGTCCAGGAATTCGTCGACAAGACCGGCATCCCCTGGCTCGCCACCCCCATGGGTGCCGGCGTGATCCCCGCCGACGCGCCCAATAACGCCGCCGCGGCCCGAACCCACGTCCTCAAAAACGCCGACCTCGTCGTCCTGCTCGGCGCCCGCCTGAACTGGATCCTGCACTTCGGTCGCCCGCCCCGTTTCAGGCAGGACGTGCGCATCATCCAGCTCGACATCGAGCCAGAGGAAATCGGCGCCAACGTCCCCACCGAAGTCGCCCTGGTCGGCGACGGCAAGGCCGTCATGGGTCAGCTCAACTCCTACCTCGACGAACACCCCTGGTCCTTCCAGGACAACACCGAGTGGATCGCCTCGATCAACGCCGAACTCGAACGCAAGGCCGCCGAGCAGGCCGAGTGGTCGGCCTCCGACGAGTCGCCCATGAACTACTACCGACCGCTGAAGGAAATTCAGGACCGCATGCCGCGCGACGCCGTCTTCGTCACCGAAGGCGAGAACACCATGGCTATCGCCCGCCAGGTGATCCAGTCCTACGAACCCCGCAAACGACTCGACGCGGGCACCTGGGGCACCATGGGCGTCGGACCCGGCTTCGCCCTGGCCGCGCAGGTGGTGCACCCCGACAAGCGCGTCATCGCCCTCGAAGGCGACGCCGCCTTCGGCTTCGGCCCCGGCGAGGTCGAGACCGCCGTGCGTCAGAAGCTGCCGATCACCTGGATCATCTTCAACAACAACGGCATCGGCGGCGGCGCCCCAGAACTCCCCGAGCAATACGAGACCGGCGAACTGTCGCCAGGACAACTCACCCCCATGGCCCACTACGAGATGATCATGCAAGCCTTCGGCGGCAAGGGATACTACGCCAGCAGCCCCCAGGAACTAATCCAGGCGCTCGACGATTCCTTCCAGCAGCAAGGCTCGACCCTGATCAACGTCGAGATCTCGCCCCAGGCGCAGCGGCGCAAGCAACAGTTCGGCTGGCTCCAACGCTGAAACAGCGCGCCGCAACGCTAAGGCCTGGCGAACAGGCCAAGCGATCGCGACATCGCCTCGGGGCGGCTGACTGGATATGCCGCCCCGACGTTGTTCTCTTCGCCTCCGCCAGAGCGCTGCCCCCGCTACCGCTCAACCTGAGCGGCGGATCGATTGTAACCAGAGCGTAAATTTTTTGACGGGGGGGGGGGGTACGGCGATATCGCGGTTCGGCTGTGCGACAATAGGCAACGGCGCCTCCGACGGACGGGGCGGCGACTGAATACCGGGAAGAGAGGCCGAGATGGTCAAGAGTCTGGCGCGGATGCGCGTCAACATGCGCCGACGCGCATCAACTAAGTCAACCAAATTATTGGGGGGGGGGGGCAGCGCTCGTCGCGTTGGCGCTAGCGCTGGCGGCGGTCTCGCAGCCGGCTGAGGCGCAGACGACGCTGCCCGCCTGCACGGTGACCCAGGCGGGAGAGGGCGACGACCCCGCGGCAGTGCCCTGCACGCGGACGATTCCGGCCACGGGCACGATCAGCGCGGTCTGGAAGAGCGGCAAGGACAGCACGCTGGCGGCGGACAGCCCCTCGGTGTCGGGGAAGGTGGTGACGTTCACGCCTTCGGATCGGGACGCCGATAGCGACGACGACACCGGTTCGGCGGTCTACGAGATCATCGCGACCGAGAACGGGATCGTGCTGGCCCGTTTCACGATCACGGTGACGACGTATGCGGCCGACCAGGCGCCGGCGACCACGACGACGACGACCCCCTCGCTCGAGCTCGTGTTCGTGGGCGAGCCCGACAACGCCGTCACCGCGGGCACGGACGTCATCGTCAGGTACGTCTCCAAGAACGACGCATGGCCGACGCGGATCACCGTTTCGGGAGGGTTGGATTTCATCGGCAAGCGGACCGCCTACTGGGGTGACGACACGATCGATCGGAATGCGGACGGAACCGTCAACGACAAGGATCACGATGTGGATGACAAGATGGATGTGCGGATCACCCGCACAGCGTCGCTGGGTTCGAATGTCCTCACTTCCGACGAGCTGGTTTTCAATAGCAGGATCAATCCGAACTACGGCCAATCTAACGCAGAGCAGTTCATTCTCGGAGAGTTCCTGCTCCGGGGTCGCTGCGTAAAGGAAATCAATGTCAGTAGAGTAAACGTACCCTATTGCGACGAGGGCGTCACGGCGGGCGCGCTCCACACCGGCATGTACGAACTGGAGCTCGCCGTTCCAGACGGGACGCCGGCCGGCGATTACGTCGTCAAGCTGTATGGTCAGCGGAGCCTGAAGGACCCGACGCCGCTGACGCCCGTCTCGAAAACGTTGACGGTCAGCCCGACGGCGAACGAGGTGGGGGCGGTGAGCTTCGGCCCCAGTTCGCCGCGCAAGGCGATGACCGGCGATACGGATACGACGCCCAAGGACGGCTACGTCGACGACGCGACCACGGCCGAGCCGACCACGATTATGGCCGGCACGGGCACGACCGAGCTGTCGCTGTCGGTATTGAGCGCGAGCAACCAGCCGTCCGAGGCCAGCGCGGTCTCGTCGATTGTGATCACGACCACGGGCGGCACGCTGTCGACCGAGCAGATCGGCCCGGCCGGCGCCCTGGTCGACCAGAAGGCAAAGTGCAAGAGCAACGGCCAGGCGGCCTGCGAGCTCGACCTGACCAGTCTGAAGGCGTCGGGCGATCCATTGCCGGCCAAGATGCGGATTCAACTGAAGGCGCCGACGACGCCGGGTACGGCGACGGTGACGGCGACGGTGATCTCGGGCGGCACGGTGCATCGACCCGACCCGGTCCAGATCAGGTTCTCGGGTCCGGCCACCTCGCTGAGCATCGGCGCCGCGCCGAGTCACGTGCTCGGCTACAACGTCGGCAACGACGAGGCGGCCGACTACAACGCGGCGACCAAGGCGGATACGGGCATGGACGCGCGCGACCAGATTTCGTTCATGCTCGACGCGACGGACGCTTCCGGCTCGGCGGTTACGGTGCCGACCGTGAGCGCCATGCTGAAGACGTCGGGCGGCGCGCTGGTCGCGCAGAGCAAGTACGAGACGACCCAGTCGGGTTCGATGATGAACAACCTGATGCTGGACATCGACGCGGCGATGACATCGGCGCTGGCGGCGGGGACGTACACGCTGGAGATCACGTCAGGGACGCTGAAGGCGTCAACGACGCTCATGGTCGTGGGCGCGGCGGACGAGGTCGATCTGACGCTCGATCCGGTGCCGGCGACCGAGATCGGTCAGGGCGTAACCGCGAGCGTGATGGTCACCGATGCCGACGGCAACGCGGTGGCGGACGGCACCATGGTCACGTTCGGCGTCTCGGACCTGGTCGGCGACGACGACGCGGTGGCGGTGCTGGACGATACGTCGGCGTTGACGGTAGCGGGCAAGGCCTCGACGACGCTGACGGTCGTGGGCGCCGGTCGCGCGGTCGTGCGCGCCACGGTCTCGGACGACTCGACGCCGGCGCGCGACGTCGAGGTGCTGATCAGCACGGCCGGCGCGCCCGCGGCGGCGGCGGCCGAGACCGTGGGCCTGGACTGCCTCAGCGCCTGGACCGGCTTCGCGACCTGGACCTGCGACGTCACATCGACGGCCTCCGAGCTCTTCGGTCTGGTCTCGGGTCGCGGCGCGACCGCCGTTCATCTCTGGAACGGTACCGCCTGGATCCGCTACTCGGTCGTCGGCGGAACCTTGGTGCCCGGCTCCAGCGACTTCGCCGTCTCCCGCGAGGACATCCTCTACATCAGCAACTAGCCGCCGAAGCGCGGCGAGCAACCCGAGTGGGGCGGGGTCGCACGACCCCGCCCCACTCGCTCGTTAATCGCGCGCAACCCCTCCGTCATGCCCGCGCCGGACGGGGCATCCCGTTTCCTCTCTCTGGGTGGACCTCCCAGGTGGGACAGGAGCGCAGGGGGCGACTACGCGCGTTCGATGATCGTGACCAGGCCGCTGGAGCCGTCGACGCGGAGCAGATCGCCGGAGCGGATGCGTTGGGTCGCGGTCTGGACGTTCACGACCGCGGGGATGCCGAATTCGCGGGCGACGATGGCACCGTGGCTGAGCACGCCGCCGATCTCGGTCACGACAGCGGCGGCGAGCGGGAAGATCGGCGTCCAGCCCGGATCGGTGAAGCGGGCGACGAGAATCTGGCCGGCTTCGATCTCGCGGCCGGTTGCGGGGGAGACCGCCACGTGGGCGAGGCCCTCGACGGCACCGGATGAGGCGGCGATGCCGCGCAGCGTGTAGGGCAGCTCAACCGCGTCATCGGATTCGGACTCCGTCGCCGCGCGCGCCGTGACGACCGCGTCGACGCTGACGCTATCGACGCCGATCACATCGCCGCGAGGGCCGCGCAACGGCGCTGCCGGCGTTTGTTCCCACTGCGCGAACTGGGCGCGACGACGTCGAATGCGGCTGCGCAATGTGGCGACGAGCGCCGTATGGTCCGGACGTCGCGCCAGGCTCGCCAGCTCCTCAAAGAGGAGATAGTAGACATCGTCGGCGTCACGAAGCAGACCGACATCGAGCCAGCGTCGCGTCAGTTCGTTCCAGAGCAATCGCTGTTGCTGGGACAGTTCGAGCAGGGTGAATTTGGGGTTCTCGCGCAGGGGTTGCAATCGACGCGCCTGATGTATCTGAGCGCGGAAGAGCGGCCAGCGCAGGTGGCCGAGCGGATGTCGATGCAGCATCGCCTTGATCTGTCGCTCGGCATCGAGCCGACGCGAGCGCTGACCTTCGAGCGTCTCGGCAGCGCTCGCTCTTTCCGGATGCAGGACGTAATCGCGGAAGGTGTCGAGGATCAGCGCCGGCCGCTCGACCCAGCGCGGCTCGGCGATCTCCAGCTCGCCGGCGGCGCGATGGCCGTACTCGGCGATGAAGTCGTCGAGTTCCCGTCGCAGCCACAGCAGCGAGGCGGGGAGATCGTCGGCGTGCAGAGCCGGCCAGAGCGACGAGGCGTCGTGCCGACGGACAAACTCGAGCGCGTCCGCCGCCTGCGCAGCGTGCGCGGCGATGCGTCGCAGGGCGAGATTGCCTTCCTGCGTGCGAATCCCTGGGACACCCTGAAGAACGGAGAGCGCGAGGTTGCGGTGTTCGATTCCCAGCCAGCGGTCGATCGCCCAGAGGAGGCCCTGGGCGGCGCCGTAGACCGCGCTCTGGGCGCGCATCAGGAAGATCGTCTGTTGCTCGCTCTCCACTGCCGAGCGGCCGAGTTCGCGCAGAATTTCGCGTTCCGAGAGTTGCGATGCATCGAGCGCCCGCAACCGGTCACGTTCGGCCTCGGTGGCGCGTCGCATGCTGGGCCAGCGTTTGAGTAGCGTGTCCTGATCGCGCAGCCAACGCAGCAGCCAGGGCAACTGCCGTAGCAACCTTGTCCAGCGGATGCGGGTCGCGCGCGCGGCGCCGTCGTGGTCGCGCTCGACCGCGGCCGCCTCCGGTCCGCCGACCGCTTCCAGGAAATGCGCCCCGGTCAACCCGAACCGCTCTTGGATGATCTCCAGCATCAGCCCCACGTTGAAGTAGACGTATCCTTCGTACATCGCCACGAATCGGCGGCCTTGCGTCCAGTCGCTCCACAGGCTGTGGAAGCCGCGGTCGAGCGGATCGGCGATCACTGACCAGCTCAGCGGGGTGATCACGTTGGGAATGACCTCGCCCGCGTTGGCGCGGGACCAGCGGTCGAGTCGATGCATCTGTTCAGGCAATCCCCGTCCGGGTCCGCCGCCCCAAGGCAGCGGTTCGTCGATCAGTCGCGCATCGCCCGTCGTTGTTCCGTTCAGCGCGTCGGTTCGCCAGCGCAAGACGGATGGGCCGCCCAGCGACTGTTCGGCTTCGAGGAGCGCATCGCGGACGACGCTCAGCGCGTCGGCGTTGGGGTGCTCGGTGCGCGCGATCGGTCCGCGGCGCGGCAGCGAGACGGAGTGCGGCGCGGCGCCCTCGAAGTCGATCCGCATGGCGTTGAGTTGAACGCCCTGTGGATCTTCCGACCAAGCCAGCCCGCCGACATATTCCGTCATCGCCGCGTTCATAGCCTCAGCATATGACCTCTGCATCCGGGTCTGTCGCCTGCGTCCGCGGCGGGGACAGCATGGCGACGGACTGCCCGCGTACTTACATCACGTACTGCATACTGCGGGGACGATGTCGCGACAATCTGAAGCTCCGCTGACGGGCAAGCTGCGTCCGCAGCTGCTGTTCCCCGCCTTGCGGCGCATCGCCGACCCGCGCGTGTTGCAAGGGCCGGGCATCGGGAACGACGCGGCGATCATCGACTGGGGGGATCGCGTCTTGGTCGCCACATCGGATCCGATCACCTTCCCCGCCGAACCAAACCTGCTGGACGAACAGGGAAGCGGAGATGCCGAGCTCGGAGCGCTCGCCGTGGCGGTCAACGCCAACGACATCTTCGCCGTCGGCGCTGAGCCGGAATGGCTGCTCGCCACCATCTTGGCGACGCCGCGGATGTCGCCGCAAGCGGTGGCGTCGTTGCTGCGCGATCTGCAACGCGCCTGCGACGCGGCGGATATCGCGCTAGTTGGCGGACACACCGAGATCACCGACGCCGTCGCCCGCACGGTCGTCTCCTGCGCGTTGATCGGCAGCGCGCCGCGCGAGCGGATCATCGCTTCCGACGGCGCGCAGGACGGCGACACGCTTATCCAGGCCGGGGCGGCAGCGGTTGAGGGCACGGCGATGCTTGGACATCCCGGGTTACTCGCATCGCCGGGGATCAGCATTGCTCGCGCGGCTCGGGCGCTGCGCGTGGTCGACGGCGTTCACGCCATGCATGACGTCACGGAGGGCGGCATTTCCAGCGCAGCGCTGGAAATGGCCGAGGCGGCTGGTTTGTCGCCGGCGCTGATGCTCGAGCATATCATCTGGCTGCCGCAGACATTAGCGGTCTGCGAGTCGCGCGGTCTCGACCCGCTGGGTCTGCTGGGCTCGGGCACGCTGCTGGCGGCCGTCTCGCCCGATGCGGTTGATCGGGCGCTGGGCGCGCTCTCGACCGCCGACGTGCCTGCGTCGGTGATTGGGCATGTTGGGGCTGAGATACCCGCTACACTCAATCACGGCGGCCGGATTCGACCGTTTCCGCGCTTCAGGCGCGATGAAGCGCTTCGCGCATTGGCCGACTAAGCAACACCGCTTCCCCATCGAGGGAGCCGCCGAAGGCTGACAGGGCACCCGATAGTCGCCAGTAGCGGACAGGAGTGGATGTGAGCGCAAGACCGGCTACCGTTGGACAACTCAAACAATCCGGTTACCGACCGCGAAGCGTGCGAGCGGAAATCCGCGACAACCTGATCAAGCGGCTCGAGGACGGCGGTCCGCTGTTTCCCGAAATTCACGGCTACGACGAGACGGTGGTGCCGGCGCTCGAGAATGCCCTGCTAGCCGAGCAGGACGTGATCTTTCTTGGCGAGCGCGGACAGGCCAAGAGCCGCGTGATTCGCGCGCTGACCAGCTTGCTGGATGATGAGATCCCGACGCTCGACGGAGTCGAGATCTTCGAGGAACCGCTGGCGCCAATTTCGCTCGAAGGGAAGCGGAAGCTGGAAGCGCTCGGCGACGAGGCGCCGATCCGCTGGATCCCGCGCGGCGATCGTTACGGCGAGAAGCTGGCCACGCCCGACATTACGATCGCCGATCTGATCGGGGAGGTCGACCCGATCAAGGTGGCGGAAGGTCGTTACCTGTCGGATGAACTGACTATTCACTTCGGCCTGATCCCGCGCACTAACCGCGGCATCTTCTGCATCAACGAGTTGCCTGACTTGGCCGAGCGCATTCAGGTGGGTCTGCTCAACATCATGGAAGAGCGCGACGTGCAGATCCGCGGCTTCCGCGTTCGCCTGCCGCTCGATGTGCTGATCGTCGCCTCGGCTAACCCTGAGGATTACACCAACCGCGGTCGCATCATCACGCCGCTCAAGGACCGCTACGGCGCGCAGATTCGCACGCACTACCCGACCGAGCTGGCGACGGAGCTGGAGATCGTCGTACAGGAGGCAGCCCCGATGGTCGCCCAAGGGCGCAATATCCACATGCCCGACTACATGGCGGAAATCGTCGCCGAGATTGTCCGGCTGGCTCGCCGCAGCCCCGATGTGTCGCAGCGTTCCGGCGTCTCTGTGCGCGCCTCGATCGCCGGCTACGAGACGCTGACCGCCAACGCCATGCGCCGCGCGATCCTGGCCGACGAGGATCAGGTCGCGCCACGCATCTGCGACCTGTGGCATCTCGCGCCGGCGCTACAGGGCAAGATGGAGCTGGAAACGGTCGACGAAGGCGCGGACGCGCAGGTGATCGAGAAGCTGATCGCGGGCGCCATCGCGGTCGTCTTCGGTCGCTACTTCGATCTCGGCGCGCTTGATCCGCTGATCGCCCAGTTTAAATCGGGTCTGGCGGTCGAAGTCGGCGAGGCGCTCACGGCGGGCGACTACGCGGCGATCATGGGTCGGGTGGAGGGCCTAGACGAGGCGCTGCAACCGCTCAACGTCGGCGAGGACGTCGCCTCGCTCGCGGCCGCGGTTGAGTTCCTGCTGGAAGGGCTGCACCTCAACAAGCGCCTGAATAAAGACGTCGTTGGCCGCGCCGTCTTCTACCGCGCCTAGCCGCCCGCGCATTCCCTCACCACACGCTCCTCCCTCTCTCCTTCTCAGCCTCTACGAGCCAGATTCTCCCAGAGGAGGGCGCGAGAGGCGTTGGGGCTGAGCCGCGCCACCCGACGCTCTCTAGTAGGGTGAGCGGTGAGCGAAGCAAAGGACGCACCCATGCCCACACGATTCCGATATACGCAGTGGGATGGTACCCAGGACGTTCCCGCGCTCGATGCCGACGACGTGCTGCAATCGCTCTCCGACGACCTGCTCTCCTTCGGTGACCTGCAACAGGCGCTGCGCAATATGTTGCAGCGCGGCATCCGCACGCCCGACGGCGACCGCACCGACGGACTCCGCGACCTGCTGCAGCGTCTGCGGCAGCAGCGTCGGCAACAGCTCGAGCGCTTCGATCTGTCCTCGGTCTTCGACGACATCCAGCGCCAACTCGACGAGATACTCGATCGAGAGCGAGACACGCTGGAAGATCGACTGGACGAAGTCGGGCCGCGGCCGCCGGCCGCTGCAAAGCAAGCGGGCGATCCGCAGCCGCAACCCTCCCCTGAGGCGGGGCAGTCGAAGGCTGAGGGGGGATCATCGGGCAGTGGCCTGACCGACGAGGAAATGGAGCGACTCAAGGAGGTCCTCCGCCAGCGGCTCGAACGTAAGCAGGAGCAGATCGACCAGCTGCCGGAGGACGCCGCCGGTCAGGTCAAAGACCTGCAAGAGTACGAGTTCGAGAACGAAGAGGCGCGGCAGCAGTACGAGGAGCTGCTGGAGCAGTTGAAGCAAGCGATGATGAACCGCTTCTTCAACGATATAAGCCAGATGTTGTCCAACATGTCGCCGGAGGACATGGAGCGGATGCGCGAGATGATGCGCGACCTGAACGAGATGCTGAAGCGTCAGCGTCGGGGCGAGGATCCGGGCTTCGACGAGTTTATGGACAAGTGGGGCGAGATGTTCGGCGACGACCCGCCGCAGTCGCTCGATGAACTGGTCGGGCAGATGCAGCGTCAGGCGACGCAGATGCAGAACCTGATGTCGTCGCTGCCAGGCGATATGAGGCAGCAGCTGGGCGACATGATGCAGCAGTTGATGGGCAATATGGGGATGGATCAGGAATTGGCGCAGCTGGCCCAGAACCTGGAAGCGCTGTATCCGATACGCGACATGCTCAATCAGTATCCATTTCGCGGGCAGGAAGAGATCGATCTGCAGGCGGCGATGTCGCTGATGGGGAACATGCAGCAGCTCGACGAGCTCGAGCGCGCACTGGAGCGAGTGCAGTACGGCGGCAATATCGACGATATCGACCCCGATCAACTCGAAGAGCTGATGGGCGAAGAGTCCCGTGAGATCCTCGAACAGCTCAAGCAGATGCTCGAGTTACTTGAAGAGGCCGGCTACCTGGAGAAGAAGGGCAACGCGTGGGAACTGACGCCACGCGGCAACCGGCGGATCGGCGAGAAGACGCTGGCGGAAATCTACGCCAACCTCAAGCGCCAGCACTTCGGCAAGCACAATGTTCCCGAAACCGGTCGCTACGGTGACCGCGCCGACGACACCAAAGCCTACGAGTTCGGCGATCCGTTCCACCTGCATCTCAAAGAGACCATTTCCAACGCCATCCTGCGCAGTGCGGACGCTGCGCCGTCCAGCTCGGGGGCGCCGAGCGCGTCGTTTCCGATTCGCTTGTCTGCCGACGACTTCGAGGTCTATCGCTCGGAGACGCTGACGCAGACCGCGACGGTCGTGATGCTGGACCTCTCCTGGTCGATGGCGCTACGCGGATCGTTCCAGGCGGCGAAGAAGGTCGCCATGGCGCTCAACAACCTGATCCGCATGCAATATCCGCGCGACTCGCTCTATCTGATCGGGTTCAGCGCTTACGCCCGTGAGCTCAAGGCCGATCAGCTGCCCTACGTGCGCTGGGACGAGACCGTGCTGGGCACCAACATGCACCATGCGCTGCTGATCGCGCAACAGCTGCTCGCCAAACACAAGCTGGGCACGCGCCAGATCATCATGATCACCGACGGCGAGCCGACCGCCCACCTCGAGCAGGGGCGTTCTTACTTCGCCTATCCGCCCTCGCCGCTCACGATCCGCGAGACGCTCAAAGAAGTCCGACACTGCACCAAGAAGGACATCGTGATCAACGTCTTCATGCTCGATCGCAGCTACTACCTCAAGGAATTCGTCGACCGCGTCGCCCGGATCAATGGCGGCCGCGTCTTCTACAGCCAACCCGACGAGCTGGGCGAATATGTCCTGCACGATTTCGTCACGCGGCGGCGCAAGACGCTGAGCCGATCCTGATCGGATTCCGACCGGCCCGGCGGCATACGGAAAGCGGATCGTATCGCGTGGGGCGCTGGGTGCAATCGGCGCGTCGCGTCGCGAGCGCGCCGTTTCGGCTCGCCTGGCGGGTGCTCCGCTTCGTTGCTCCTCTGGCGCCGGAGCCCGCGCTGCATCGGTTGATCTGGGCGGGGGGCGGCCTGTTCCTGACCATGGCCATCGGCGTGGTCGGCTATCGGGCCATCGACGGTTTCTCGCTCTTCGACGCCTTGTACCAGACGGTTCTGACGCTGACCACGGTGGGATTCCAGGAGGTGCACCTGCTCAGCGACGCGGCGAGGGCGTTCACGATTTTCCTGATGCTGTTCGGCGTCGGGATCGCGCTCTACCTGTTGGCCGCAATCGCTACGCTCATTCTCGAGGGGGACCTCTACCGCGATGTGGACGGGCGGAGGAAGCAGCACATGATCGACAAGCTCATTGATCATACAGTCTTCGTCGGTGCCGGGCGGATGGGGTTGTTGGTCGCCGAGGCGTTGGCCGCTTCAGGGCGCTCGCTGGTCGTAATTGAGCCAAACGAGCAGGCGGCCAGCGAGGTGCGCGAGCGCAATTGGATGGTATTGGCCGAGAGCGCCGAACGCGAGGCGGTCTTGCGCGCGGCTGGCGTCGAACGAGCAGAACGCCTGTATGTTATGACCGGCAGCGACGCCGTCAATATGGTGGTGACGATCCGCGCCAGCAAGCTATCGCCGGAACTCAATATCACCACGCGCGTCAACGATCCCAACAACAAGGAGCTGCTGCTTGAGGTTGGGGCCTCGGATGTACTGTCACCTGGGGAGTTGTTGGCGCGCGAGGTAATGTCCGCCATGACCAACCAGCGTCACAGCCAGCCGACTTGAGCGTCTGGACACCGATCACGTGTCATTCGCTTTCCAGACAGTCCAGGAATGAGCGAACATCCTGAGCCCGGCGCGATACGCGAATCCCTGGATCAGCACGTTGCCGAAGAACACGCCGGCGAAGTATCCACCTAGTACCAGGACGATGATCGCGAAGATCTTGGTCAAGCCGGGCAGAAACAGGATCATCAGGATCGCCAGCCCCGTCGCCAGCAGGATTCCGGTCCAGGCGGCCAAGTGCACGTAGAGGCCTTCGCGCTTGCGTTTGGCGTGGTACATCTGCGCCAGGTCGCGGTCGATTTTGTCGACCGACGGCGTGCGATCGGTCGTCTCGCCGCAGACCGCGCACGAGTCCAGCTGCCCGAGCGGCGCCGAGCAATAACCGCAGAAGCGACCGATGTTGGGGGCGTTTCCGGCCCGGATCTCGGCAATGAGCTCGTCCAACTCCGACGAAAACGGTACCTGGCGCGTGGGCACGAAGTCGCCGTCACGGTACGTTGGCTCGGGCACAGCGGTCGTCGAAGGCATACAGCTGGGTCTGGTTGCTTAATCTGGCCAGTCGGCGGGACGTCGGCCCGGCAGCCAGGAGTAGATTTGCACGAGCACCCCGCCGGTATCGCGGGGGTGGATGAAGAACTGACGCCACTCGAAATCGCTGAACGGCTCACTCAACGGCTCGATGCTCATTTCCTCGCGCACGAACTCACAGGCCGCATCGGCGTCCTCGACCTCGACCGTGATGTGGTGCATTCCCGGCCCGCGTTGGTCGATGAATTTCTGCACAAACGAGGATTCGTTGAACGGGCCGATGATCTCCACGCCCGCCTGCCGCTTGGGCAAGTGGAACTGCGCCACGCGGTATCCCTCTTCATTCGAGACCGTCCAATGGTCGAGGTCCATTCCGAAGAGCTTGCCCCAGAATTTGGCGGACGCCTTGGGGTCCTCGGCCGCGATCGCGATATGGTCGAGCCGCACCCAACCCAAGCCATGCTGTTGCCCCACGTGGCATGCTCCTGTTTCGGCCGGTCGCTAGGCGCTCCGGGTCAGCACGAGGATGATCAGGGCGATCATCAGGCTTGCCAGAATGCCGAACATGGCTCGCATCTCGCGGCGTTGCGCATCGAACTTAGCGTTCATTTCATCGCGCAGTCCGTCGAACTTAGCATTCATCTCGTCGCGCAAGCCATCGAACTTGGCGTTCATCTCCTTACGCAAGCCGTCGAACTTGGCGTTCATTTCGTTGCGCAAGCCCTCGATCTTCGCATCGGTCTCGCGCCGCGCCGACTCAAACCCCACTGCTACTTCTCGCCGCAGACCATCGATGGCGTGCGTCATCTCTTCCTTGCTTGCGAGGACGAAGAGCAGACGCATGATGACAAACTGCAGCGCATTACGGATCGCGCCGGCGGCTTGCGCGCTCAGTCCTGTCTCGACCAGTTGCTGTTCGAGACGCTCGTCGAGAAACCGCTCCGCGTCCGATGAGCCGGGAGGTAGTGTCGTGGCCATGCGTACAGTCTACCTGCGAGGCGTGGCTCAGGGTCAGGTGAAGGCAGATGGAGAGTGACGCGGCCTCATGACGTATGTTGCAGGGATGCCGACGCGCCAGGATGAGATCGTCTTCATCGTCAATCCCCATGCGGGGCGGGCGCTGCAAGCGCGGACGCTGAACGCCATCTGCCACGCGGCCTGCGAGCAGGCAGGGCGAATGGCCCGCGTCGTCCCGACCCGCACTCCCGACGAAGCTATCGACACCGCCCGGCGCGCGCATGAGTCGGGCGCGGCGGCGATCTTCGGCTGCGGCGGCGACGGAACGCTCTCAGCCATTCTTCAGGGTCTGCCGGTCGGCTCGGCGACCGCGCTCGCCGTCGTGCCGATGGGCACTGCCAACGTGTGGGCGTACGAGACGGGTCTGCCTGCCACTCCGATGGCCGCCATATCGGCCCAGATCGCCGCGCTCGACGGACGACAGGGCGAGGCGATGTGGATCGACACGGGCAAGGTTTGGTACACGGATCAGCGCGATTCGCTGCGTTCGAGGCGCTTCCTGCTGATGGCAAGTTGGGGTCTCGACGCCGCCGCGGTCGTCGGGATCGTCGGCAGCGAACGTCGGCAGCGGGTGAAGCGGCTGCTGGGCGAACCCGCCTACCTGCTATCAGCCATTCAGGAGGCGATTGGTCGCAAGGCGTGGCCGGTCGCCGTTCGCATCGATGGCGAATCCCGATTCGAGGTCGATATCGGCATGCTGACGGTTGGCAACACGCGCATGCTGGGCACGTGGCTGGAGGTCAATCCTCGCGCCACAGTCGTCGATGGCGAACTCGACGTGCTGATGGCTAAAGGCGCGCCCTGGCGCGCTCTGGCGCTGGCGCCGCTGGCCCGACACAGCTGGTTGCCGAACGGGCCGGGCGTGACGAACGTACGTTTCCGGCGTCTTGAGGTCGCTTGCCTGCGCGAACCGGTTCCCATGCAGATTGACGGGGATCCGGGGCCGACGACCGCATTCGCGATCGATGTAGAACCGAGCGCGCTGCGGGTCCTGTGTCCCAACCCGACGGCGGCGGTGCTGGGCGGTTGATGGCATCAACTGCCGCCAACCGCCATGGTCAGTTCTGGGTGACCGCGCGCACCGCGACGACGCCGCCCTCCAGCGGATCGATGATCTGACCGGACAGGCCCGGGTGCGTGGTGGGTCGATCGAGGTTGATCGAGGCGAGGTTGTCAAGGTAGGCGTCGTACTGCCGTTGCCGCAGCGTCTTGAGTTTGTCGACGCCGGCCTGCAGGTTCTCGACTCCGCCGGCGAAGAGAACGACCAACGCCTCGCGCTCGGTCGTCGAGAGCCGCATCTCCTGGACCAACGCGGCCTCAGCGCGCAGGAACTGGAGGCCGAGTCGCTTGTCCGCCTCCGGCTTGTAGCGCTCATACCACTCGACATGGCCGAGTCCGTAGTTGAGATGACGGCGCGAGTCCTGCGCGAGCCGCGCAAAGATGTCGCGGTCGAGGTCGGTGTGCGCCCACTCGGCGGCCGACTCGAACAGCGCGACCTCGTAGCTTTTGTAGACCACGTTGAGGGCAATCAGCATGTCGGTAAAGGTGAGGCCTTGGTACCAGCCGCGGTAAATCTGACCGAGCGGCGCCTTACCCAGCCCGCCGCCGTTGACCAGCGCGCGCTTGCGCAGCACTTCGACTTTGCGTCCGGCGTCATATGTCTGCGTCGCCAGGAACAACTTCACCTCATGGAAGCCGTATGAGATTTCCTCGAGCCAGCGGCCGATGATCTTCTGCTCGACCAGCCCGTTGTTGGAGTAAATCGTGCAGATCTGGTCGAACGCGCGCTCGACGTCCTCGGGCAATGATCCCAGACCATTGTCCCAGTCGAGGTCGGTGGCCGGTGCCCAACGATCTTTGATCGCGTCCTCGTAGAGGTCGACCGCATTCTCGGACCAGACCTCTGCCTTGTCGAAGATCGAGTAGCCGGCCGCCATGATCTGGCCGGTCGACTCGGTGCCTCTGGGTGCGTCGTTCGGCAGGTTCCACTGATCGGGCACAGTGCCGTAGCTGCCGATGTTGATATCGCGCAGACGCAGCCCATCTGGGCCAGGCGTTGCCTGCACGCCGACCTCAGCTGGCGAGTTGAAGATGTTGAAGGGCGCTGCGGCGAAGGGATTATCCGGGTTGTTCTCGAGGAAGTCGAGCCAGCCGTTGATTCGCTGCTCGGGCAGCGCGCCGCGAGCCAGATTCTCGACCTGCGTGTTGGTCGCCGACGACGACTCAATCCGCTCAATCAGCTCGTCCGACCAGCCGGCCTTTTTGGCGCGCGCCTTGGTCGTCATCGACAGTTGCATCTCTCAGGCCTATCCATGGCTGGCTTTCCGTCCTTGCGGCGAGAAGCCGTCTCCGTAGGTACTGAAAAGGGTCTGCGCGGCCGCCGAGCCAGATCCGCGCAGACCCTCATAATTTTGTGTCGGTCGCGGCTGTCCGTCTCCGGCGGATGACGGCGGTCAGCGGCGCGATTCTGTCGTACTAGTTGTCCTCGCCGAGCAGGGATCGGACCTCGGGCGCGAAGCGGTCGGTGCGGTCGAGTCCGATCACCTGCAGACGGTGAGCGTATTCGATGAACTGCTTCTTGCGCATCAGCATGACCATGTTGTAGCCCTCGTCGAGGTGCTCGATGCCGCCGCCCGAGAGGATGGCAAGCGCTTCGCCGGTGAGCGGGTTGGTGGTCAGAGAGGTCTGCTGCGACTGGGTCAGCAGGGCTTCCTGCATGTCGAGGATGTGGTGCAGCTCCTCCGTGCGCCATGGCTCGGTTTCGACCGTGTACTTGAGGTGCGTCACGCCGAACGCCAGGTGGCGGGACTCGTCCTGCGCGGAGAGTCGGAAGATCTTCTTTTCCGCTTCGTTCTGAGCGATCAGTTCGCCCATGCGGAAGAGCGTCTGCACGAAGCCTTCGCCGACCAGGTGGAGCAACGCCGTCATCTCGGTGAAGTCGTCGGAGCTCAACAGCTGCACAGCGCCGAGACCGGCGCCCGACATGCCGCCGCCGTTGACCAGCGTGCGCTTACGGAACACGTCCAGGTGCCGCGCCTCGTCCATGAGCTGCGTGCCGAGGAAAAGCTGCGATTCGAAGAACTCGGGGTGGATCTGTTCCAGGAAGCGGCCCGGCACGTCGCCGGCGATGAACTCGACCTGGGTCAGGAACGTGCAGAGCGTGCACATGGCTCGCTCGAGGTCGGCCGGCAGCTCGTCAATCGTGTCCCAGGGGATGTCGCGGGCCGAGGACCACTGACGCTGCAGGGCCTCCTCGTAGAGCAGCATTGCCGACTCGGTCCAGACGTCGGCCTTGCTGGTGTACTGCAGGCTGCTCGATGGCGAGCGTTGATCGGCGGCCGCGCCGCGCGGCGCCCACTGGCGCATCCGCGCTTCGTCGCGATCGTCGACTCCATAGGTCATTTGGTTGATCGCTTCGAGGCGAAGGCCCTTGCGACCGGTCTCGACCTCCAGTCCCTGCTCGGTATCCACGTTGAGCCAGTCAAGGTTGATGCCGGGTACCTCATGCTGAATCGTGGCCATCGATGCACTCCAGTGGTTGGCGGAAACTCCGCGAGCTAGTTGCGCATAATAGTACACGAATCAACACACGGATGCAGCCCGCGCACTGCGTACACTCCGATCCGTGCACCTGACCCGAGTCGAGCTGACCAACTTCCGATCCTGGATCGATCTGCAGATCGCCTGTTCGCCCGGCGTTTCGCTGATTAGCGGTGCGAACGCGGCGGGCAAGTCGAACCTGATCGAGGCGATCTACATGCTCGCCACGCTGCGCTCGACCCGCGCCCAGACGGAGGGAGAGCTGATTCGTTGGTCGGCGCCCGAGCCGCAGGTCGCGCGAGTAGCCGGCGAAGTCTGGAGTCAGGGTGAAACGGTCGCTGTCGACATCGCCCTGTCCACGCGCGAGGGTCAGGTGGCCGCGACTCGACAGCGCAGCGGCGCGCCGCTCAGCTCGAAGCGCATCCGCGTGAACGGCGTCGCGCGACGCGCGGCCGACGCCATCGGCGCGATTCGCGCCGTGCAGTTCACCACGCTCGACATCGAGTTGCTGAGCGGTGCGTCCACCGTGCGTCGACGTTACCTCGATGTTGCCATCGGCCAATGCGCGCCGTCGCACGCGGCCAATCTCAGCCGTTATCAGCGCGCGCTCAGCCAGCGCAACGTGCTGCTCAAGCGCATCGCCGAGGGTCGCGCCCGCGAATCTGAACTCGATCAGTGGGACGAACTGCTCAGCGCCGCCGCCGAACCGATCTGGCGCGCCCGCTCCGAGGCGGCGCAGGCGCTCTCGGGACACGCCCAACGGCGACATGCGGCGCTGCGGGCGCCAGATGATCCGGCCGAGACGATCGCGATCTCCTACGCACCGATCGATGAACCGACGCTGCGAGCCTCCCGTCGTCGAGATCTGGCGCGCGGATCGACCAGTGTCGGCCCGCATCGCGACGACCTGCTGATCAATCTCGACGATCGTCCGGCCGCGAACTTCGCCTCTCGCGCCCAGCAGCGAGCAGCGGCGCTGAGCCTGAGATTGGCAGAAGCGGACTACCTCCACGAGCGCGCCGACGATCCGCCCATCCTGCTGCTTGACGATGTCTTCAGCGAACTGGACGGACCCAGGCGCGAACGCACTGCCGATGCGGTCTCGGCTATGGAACAGGTCATATTGACCAGCGCCGACAGCAGCTCGGTACCGTTTGCCACGTCGCAATTGGCGGCGTCCCATGTCATCGTCGAGCGTCGGCTGCGTGCGTCGCGCGAGTAACCCGCCTAGCGCTTCGGCAGCGGTGTTCGTTGGCCCTGCTTGCACGCCGACAGCGCCGTACGCACCGACTGGATCGCACTCAGGGATGGCCTCACGACGGGTTGCGCGGTCCATCGGAGGCTGAAGAACGGGCGATGTTCGTCGCTGCGATCAACAACGGACGGCTCGTGGCGGGCATTCACGGTCTCGGCGCTATTCGCCTTCTTGGCTCTGCGACGACTCGGCGGCGGCCCGGATTTGGTCCAGAATCGCGTCCAGCGAGCGAGCGCCCGGCTGACCGTTGACGCGGAACGTGGGCGTGCCGGTTACCCCGTCGGCGATCGCCTGTTGCTGCATCTGCAGGATGCGATCGCGATGTTCCTCGTTGTCGATGCACTGCGTGAAGGCAGCCACGTTCAGACCTTCCGTCTGCGCCAGAGTAATTGCCCCGGCGCGCGTGTAGGTGCGCGCCAGGCCATCGAGCAGGTACGCGTCGTGGAATTCCCACCAGGCGCCCTGGTCGCCGGCGCACTCGGTCGCCATCGCGGCGAACTCCGAGGCGGTCCCGAAGATGATGAAGTGTCGGTACTCGTAGCGCGCCAATCCGGTGCGCACTGCCTGCTCGATGATGCGCGGCTCAACCTGAGCCGCATAATTTCGACAGCTCGGTCACTGAAAATCGGAGTACTCGACCAACAACACGGGCGCGTCGGGATCGCCGACCACGTTCCGCGCAAACGGCAAGCCCGCCCGATGCCCGAAGTCGATCTCGGTTGGAATCCTGATCGCGTCGGCGTCGGCTGCATCGCTCTGGTCTGGTTGCAGCTCGTCCGCCATCACAGCGTCCGCCCCTTCCCGCTCCGGGTCGACGGCAGGCTGATCCCCTTGCTGGCGCGCCTGTCCTTGCTTTTGCATGATCGAAGCCTGCCGGTGCTCCCGCTCGGCGCGCACGGTGGACGTGGCGATGGCTGACTGCTCGCCCTGCTTCGAGTCGCCGTCCGATCCGCACCCCGACAACCACAGCCCGGCAATAGCCAAGCCGACAACTAGTATGGGCAATACGAGTATGGACAGGATGGTCGACGACAGACGGAAACTATTCGTCATCGTCCGACCTGACTGCCTCACTCGGACTGCTCCATCGCCGCTTCCACCGCTTCCTTGATCGACTCCCAGTCGGGCTCGACGCGCTCGCCGTTGACGAAGATCGTCGGAGTCGACTGCACGCCGCGGCGCACACCTTCATCGTAGGACGCGCTCACGATCGGAAAGGTTTTGCGGTTCTCGACGCAGGGCAGGAACTGATCCAGATCGAGTCCCTCGAACGTCGCCTGCCGATTTCGCCCCGGCTCCGTGAACAGCGTGTCGTCGTCGGCCATGAAGCGGTCATGGAAGGGCCAGAAGGCACCCTGATCGGCGGCGCATTCGACGATGACGGCGGCGAACACGGCGTCGTCGCCCAACACCGGCATATGTCGGAACTCATAGCGGACGAGGCCGTCGGCGATCCAGTCCTCGATGATGCGCGGCTCAACCTGAGCCGTGAACTGCTGACAGAACGGTCAAGTGAAGTCGCCGAAATGCTCAATCAGGATCGGCGCCGCCGGTTCGCCCAGCAGGTTGCGTTGCGAGCGCACGCCCTTGTGCTCGCCGACGTCGTCGGTCGGCAGCGTCGCCGGCGGCTCTGCGTCGTCGGGTTCAGAGCCCGGATCGGCGCGCTCTTGCTCCTGCGTCATCTGAGCTTGCGCCGATTGCGCTGGTTGCGACGGTTGCGGCTGCTGCATCACCGACGCTTGGCGCGGCGCCCGCTCCGAGGTTTCCGTTCCGGTCGGCTGCCTGTCGTCCCCCGACCCGCAAGCGGCGGCGAACAACCCGACTGCCAACGCAACGATCAGCAGGCGTCGCATGTTCTCAGCCTATCGCGTGTCGGGGAGCTGCCAAGTTCAACGCGGACGTGATTGAGCGGCGGCGCGGACTCAGCGTCGCAGCCGCGACATCTCGTCGCGCAGTTGCTGGAGGCCCATCGGTCCGAGGTCCAGCGCAGCCTGATGAAACCGCTTCAGATCGAAGGCGTCGCCCAACGAGGCTCGGGCCGCCTCGCGCGCGGCTAGCCACTCGCGCTCGCCGACCTTGTATGAGATCGCCTGGCCGGGCCAGCCCAGGTAGCGGTCGATCTCGCTGGCCAGCATCTGCTCGGGAAAGAACGAGCGTTGGATCATGAACGGTAGCGCGATCTCCGCCCGCCAGGTTTCGCCGGGATGGTAGGTCTCTTGCTCGGGAATCGCGAGTTCCAGATGCATCCCGATATCGACGACGACCCGCGCCGCTCGCATCGCCTGACTGCTGAGCAGACCCATGTAGAAGGCCGGATCCTCGAGGTAGCCCAGCTCCGCCATCAACCGCTCGGCGTAGAGCGCCCAACCCTCGACATAGCCGGATGTGCCGGCCAACAGCCGTTGGTAGCGCGTGAGCTGATCGCCCAGATAGCGCGTCGTACCGATCTGCAAGTGATGGCCCGGGACGCCTTCGTGATAGCAGATCGACAGCTCGCGCCAGAGCGGGAAGCGGGTCGCGCCGCCAGTGGGATACCAGGTTCGGCCGGGACGCGAGAAGTCTTCGGACGGACCGGTGTAGTACATCGCCAAGGCTCCGCCGGGCGGGGCGATCATGGCTTCGATCCGTTGCACTGGTTCAGCGATATCGAAGTGTGCGCCGAGCAGCGCCTGCATGGTCTGATCCTGCGTCTGCTGCATCCACTCGCGAAACGCGTCTTCGCCCTCGATCGCGCGGGCGTCGTCGCGTTCCAGCGCATCGATCGCCTCGGCCACCGATGCGCCAGGCAGAATCCGCTCAGCCGTCTGTGCCATCTCCGACTGGATACGCCACAGTTCCTCCCAGCCCCACTGATAGGTTTCGTCCAGGTCCAGCTCGATCCCGTTGAAGCCGCGCGAGGCGGCTTGGTATCGCTCGCGACCGACGGGATCATGCGGATTCGCGTTGGGCAGGTACGCCTGTTCCAGCCAATCCCCCATCGCCGCGTAGCTCTGCGCAGCCGCGTCGGCATTTGTTCCGGCGTCGATCCCGAGGCTGTCGCAGAGCCCATGAAAGAACGACGCCGTCTCGCCGCTTCCCGACCATGCGCGGCACTGTTGCAGCGCTCCGCGCACCTGACGCTGCGCCACGACGATCCCCCGCGCCATGCCCGCGGCCAAGGACGAGCGGTACTGCTCCAACGCCAGCGGGACCGCGCCCATCCGCTCGATCAGCCGCGCCTGATCCACTTCCGTGTCGCGCGGCATCAGGTCGAACACCTGGCGCGTGTTCTGCAACGGCGAGGCGAGGATGTTCAGCGCGCGCAGGTGCTCCTGTCGTTCATCCAGCTCGGCGTCGACGGCGAATCGCTCCAGCATCACCTCGCGAGCGACGCGGTCGCGCTCGGACTCGATCGGCGCCCGCCGCAGCGCCGCCTCCGCCCGACGGCGAATCGCCGAGCGTTCCTCATGTCCGTCCGGCGAGTAGTCCGTCAACTCCGTCTCACGCCCCGCAATGCCCAGCGAAGTCGCTAAGTTCGGGCTGGCTGCGGCCAACGCTTCGACATACCAATCGGAGATTGCGGGCACGCTGTTCAGTTCGGCCCTCGACATCGGCATCGTCGATCCTATCCCCGGTTATCCCGCGCCACTCCAGTCTATGCGCCGCACCAGATTGTGATTGCCGCGCAATGGCGCGGGCAAGGAACGAGATTCCCGCGACGAGCGCGGGAATGGACGATGGGGAGGAGGTGCGTCAGCCGCTCTAGACGAGCGGCGGGGCGGGTTCGAGTAGCGATCGGGTTTGGCCGTCGACCAGCAGCGGCATGTAGTCCCAGCCCGCCAGGAGCAATGGGTCGATGCCACGCAGGGCGGTGCTGATCAATTCGCGGTCGAGACTGTTGGCGAGCGTGAGCATGGCGGCGATGCGAAAGCCGCTGGTGGAAGCGAGCGACTCTCCGGCCTGGCGCAACAAGCGACGCATGAGACGTCGCACGGCGCGACCGTCGGCGACCGACGTGGGCGGGGCGCAGACCGCAATCGGTTCGATCAGCCCCGCGATCCGTTGGATGCGCCAGGTGTCCTCGGCCTGCACCGTCGCGCTGTTGCCATCCGAACGGATGCCGTTGGCGACGAGCACGAGGAAGTCGATCATTTGCGTGATCTGCTGTTCGTCCTCGGGCAGTCGGTGGATGTTGGAAGCGTCCAGCTGATACTCGCCCATGACCTGGTTGGTGAACTTCGCCCAATGTTGAGAGAGCCCGCCCAGCACGCTCATGTAGGAGCCTTCCGAGCCGGTCTTGCGGATCGCGACATCGACTTTGAACGAGACTTCGCCGCGCGCGCCGGCGTCGAGCTCGCGGGCGGCGTCGGCGATCAGTCCAGCGCTGTGGTCCGGGTCTGCTGGCAACACGGCGCCGGGAGGAACCCAGACAACGATATCGCGCGCGCCGTAGGCGTCAAGGCGCTCTTCGAACGCCGCCTTGCGGGCCAACATCGCGCCGTCAGCCAACAATCCGGCGAGGTCGAACAACGGACAGACCGCGAGTCCGCCCACGGAACCGTTGGCGCGGAACTCCGTCGCACTGGCGGCGGGGGACGGCGGCTCGAACGACGCGTCCGCCACGCCGCTGGTGAGCAGCGCGTCGCGGGTCATCGCTGCCGCGAGGCATGTCAGTTGTTGCTGCGGATCCATATGCGTGGACGGCGCAAGGCGAGCGCTGCGTACCGGGTAAAACAGGAATGCGGCGGAGCCAAAGCGACGCTGTCAGCGGCCTATCGGTCGGCGGCGCGGCTTGATCATCGATCGTCGTCGTCGTCGCGCCGCCCGACGCTCAGCCTGGCGCTGCTTCTCACGGTTGCTGATGAACCGCCGCCGCCGCCGCGCTTCCTGCAGCACGCCGTCGCGCTGCACCAACTTGTTGAAGCGGCGGAT
Organism: Dehalococcoidia bacterium; assembly: GCA_965116225.1. Lineage (GTDB taxonomy): Bacteria > Chloroflexota > Dehalococcoidia > Bin125 > Bin125 > Bin125. The sequence continues at coordinate 509,691 of OZ220495.1, forward strand.
GAGAGCCTCGGGACTCTCCTGATCTTTGCGGCTCACCAAAAGCATGGGCACTCAGTTCCTCTGATCAATCGTCGTTCGTGCAGTGTCGTTCAGCGTAGCAGGCTCGATGCGGTTCATCCGTCGCGCCCTCCTACGGGACAAGCCACACGTAGCGAGCAATGCGGACTCAAGCGGCAGGCGTTATTTCCGTGCTTGTCGCGGGAATGGGGCGGGGGGATGGCAGTTGGGAGGCAGCCGACTGACGAGGGACGCTAGGCGACTCCGTCGGAGCGGCGGCTCAGGAGGAGCGCCGCGACCGCCACGGCGAGGGTCAGCAGCGCTGTGAGGGCGGCGGCGCGCGGCCAGACGGCGCTCGACTGACTCTCGACGAGACCGCCGCCGCCCGTGCGCGGCGGCGCGGGTCGAACGAATGAACTGGCCTGATTCAGTTCATCCTCGGACGACGGGGACGATTCCTCCGCCGCCACCGCGCTATCGACATCATCAGCCCCGCCCAGATCCTCGCCCAGATCGGCGTCATCGCTGCTGAGCGCGAGACGCACGCGGGACGAGCAATCGTCGGCGGAGTGCATCGCTTGAAGGCCGTCGACCTCGAAGATGAGGTTGCAGCTGTCCGCGTCGAAGTCGGCGCTGGCAATACCCAGCACCCACGCGCCGGCGGCATTGACCTCGGCTCGCGCGACTTCCACGCCATCGATGGTCGCCGCGATCACGACGCCGGGCGGGATCGGCTGGCCGTCGATGGTCACATCGCCGGCGAAGCCGAAGAATCGATACTGGGGCGGCTCCTGCGCGCCGGCGATCGACGCACCGACTAGCGCTATGAGCGCTACGGCCGCCAATCCGAGTCTTCGCCACTGCGCGGCAGACCGTATGTGATGTGCGACTGGCATCAACGCAACTCCTCGACCTGCGCTGTCTGCACTGTGCGCCGAACGCGTCCGCTGGATCAACTGCCGGATAACCGAAGGCGAGTGGAATTTACGCAGCACCGCAATCACCATCCCGTTTGCCGGTTCCCTTGGGAAATCGGCAAACGGGATGGCCTATGCCAACGCCTGGCAGTCGAGATTCGCTGCTTGCAGGGCTCCGCGGAGTCTGCAGAGACCCGCTTGCGCGCCTACGAGCTGTTCTCCCCTGCGGGCGGTCGCTGACCCGTCAGCGGCCTGACGGCGCGCCTACGTGCGACGGGTTCTTTTTACTGCGCGCCTGCACGCGACAGAGCGGCGGGGGAGACGCCGACGGGGTCGGCGTCCTCGGGCAGATCGAAGGGGCCGGGCAGATCGAGTTCCGTGGCGATCTCGCGGACCGCTGGCAGCACTTCCTCGCCCATCAGCCGTAACGAGCGCATAGAATCCTCGTGCGACATCGACCCGTCGCCATCCCAGAAGCAGATGCTGCCCGGCCGCAGATATTCGAGCACGTGGCGGATCCTGGGAATGACCGTCTTCGGCGTACCCGAGATGATGCTGTAGGACTCGGTCAGGCCGCGGTAGGTTTCGTCGGTGTCGACGAACGACTCGGCTGCGTCGAGGGTGAGCCGACGATACTCGTCCGGGCTGGCGTCCCCGGCCCCGCGCGACTGCTCGACGAAGCGGACGCCGGCCGTGGGCAACAGGCGGCGGCGGTCGATCATGCCGGGCAGATTCTGGATATGCCGTTTGACATCGCCGCGTGAACCTTCGAGGAAGATATTGCCGGGCCCGGTAAGGTACTTGCGCCCCACCTCTTCGGCCAACTCCTCCGTCTCGTCGACGTGGACCTTCCACAGATAACCGCGATGCTGGGGGCCGGCCTCGTAGCCGAACTCGGCCGCGACCTGGTCGTAGTAGGCGAATGAGTCGCGCGTCGGCGCCAGCCGCGTTGCGAGCATCACGTAGGGATAGCGCCGCTCGGCCGCCCAGGCGACCGTGCGCTGCGAGACCGCGCCGGGAATCCAGATCGGCGGATGCGGACGCTGCAGCGGCTTCGACCACGGATTCACGTAGCGATAGTCGTAGTGTTCGCCCTCCCAGCGAAACGGACCAGCGTCAGTCCAGGCCTTGACCACGAGGTCGTGCGCCTCCTGGTAGCGCTCCCAGTTGTAGGGCGACTGCGAGTTGTGCGCGAGCGACTCGCGACCCGTCCCGCGCACCCAGCCGGTGATCAGCCGCCCGCCCGAGATCATGTCGATCTCGGCCAGGGTTTCAGCGAGCCAGAGCGGGTCCTCCCAGATCGGCAGGATGTTGCCGAGCAGGCAGATCTTCGCGCGCTGGGTGATCCGGGCCAAGATCGCCGCCTCGACATTAAGCACCGAACCCATGCAGAAGGGCGTCGAATGATGCTCGTTGAGCACGATCCCGTCGAATCCGGCCGCCTCCGCGGCGACCGCCTCATCGAGGTAGCGGTGGTAAAGCTCCGCGCCCAGCGCCGGGTCGTACTCGTCGTTGGAGGAGTCGAGGTCGGTCAGTCGCCGTCCCGTTCGCCCCCACCAGGACGCTTGGGGATCCTGATAGGGACGCTCGGTGAACCAGGCAATGAACATGATCGGCTCCCAACATCGATCATCGACTCAGCGCAGCGGGTCGGATTCAGTGCAAGGTACTGCACGAGGGCCGTGCAATCGATGGATCGATTCGCGGCTCGCTTCGCTACGCTTGATTATGCGTGGAGCTACGCCTGCTGGCGAGAGCTGGCACGCCCGGAGGGACTCGAACCCCCGACCCCCAGGTCCGAAGCCTGGTGCTCTATCCGCTGAGCTACGGGCGCATGGATCTCAGCGTAGTCCTCAGCGTATCGCGCTCAGCGTGGATGTTTCGATGGCGCAACCCGTACCTGCTCAAGGCAGCCGCGCGACCGGTCGTTTCGACGAGCTCGACGAGCCCGCGGCGGCGGCCTGGGATGTCGTCGCGCGGGTCGACTCGGGCGAGCTCGCCATCGCCGCGGCGCTGCTGCACGATCTGCACCCCGCCGATCAGGCCGACGCGCTGGCGGCGCTCGACCACGACGAGCGACGGCGTCTGCTCGATCGGATCGACTCGCACACGTTGGCCGAGCTGCTGCCGTTCCTGACGCCGGAGGAGCTGGAGCATGTCGCGCCCGATGTGGCGCTGCCGCAACTGACCGCCGCGCTCGACGAGACCCCTGCGCAGTTGGGCGCCGACGTGTTGCACGCGATTGCCGAGGTCGACGCCGAACGGGTGCTGGATCAGCTGCCCAAGGCGGATCTCGTAGAACCGTTGCTCGCGCATGACGATGAATCCGCCGGCGGCATCATGGCGCCCGAGCTGATGGCGCTGGGGCCGCACCTCGCGGCCGAGCGCGCCCTGACGCTGCTGCGGGGCGCAACGCCCGCACCGTCGGCGCGCGATACCGTCTACGTCGTCGACAGCGAAGGCGTGCTGCTGGGCTCCATCGCTCTGCACACGCTCGTGTTCGCCCCGCCCATGACCGCGCTGCGCGATCTGATGGAACCGGTCGGCCCCACCGCCACGACCGATATGGACCAGGAGGAGGCGCTCAACATCCTGCAGCGCTACGGACTGCACGCGCTGCCTGTGCTCGACGGTCAGGGACGCCTGGTCGGCGTGACCACATCCGACGACCTGCTCTACATCGCGCAGCAAGAGGCGACCGAGGATATGTATCGCCTAGTCGGCCTGGTCGACGGGGAAGCGTTGACGGCGCCGATCGCGACCGCGCTCAGGCGGCGTCTGCCCTGGCTGTTACTGAATCTCGCCAGCGCGTTTGCGGCCGCGGCGGTGATCGCCGTTTTCGAGCAGACGCTGGCGCGGGTCGCGGCGCTCGCCATCTTTCTGCCGATCGTCGCCGGACAGGGCGGCAACGCCGGCATGCAGGTGACCACGCTGGCCGTGCGCGCAATGGCGCTCGGCGAGTTCGATCGGCACCTGACGCGAACCGTGCTGCCGCGCGAAATCCTGATCGGCATCGCCTCCGGCATCGGGTTTGGATTGCTGGTCGGCGTGGCGGGCTGGCTCTGGCAGGATAATCTGTGGCTCGGCGTGGCGATCGGTACGGCGATGCTAGGCACGATGGTCGTGGCCGGGCTGTTCGGACTGCTGATTCCGATCATGCTGCGCGCGATCGGCGCCGACCCGGCGCTCGCGGCCAGCATTTTCGTCACCACCGCGACCGACATGCTGGGCTTTCTCTTCTTCCTCGGCCTGGCGGCGTTGTTGATCAATCAGATCGCCTGAGCGCCCGACTGATCGAGTCGCGCGCATAGCGCATATCAGACGTCGCAGTCGCGATCTCGGTGATAGGCTGCGTGGACGCGACGCTGTGCGCGGCGTCGCGTCCACATCGCGTGGTGGGCGTCGCCTAGAGGCCTAAGGCGCCAGGTTGTGGCCCTGGTATTCGTGGGTTCGAATCCCACCGTCCACCCCACTACTACGCGTACGCGCATCCCCGTTCCGCGCTCCCGGGCGGGCAATCGAAGACGCACCGCGATGGCACGCTTGCCGCTCGTCCTGACGCTCTTGCTCGCCGCGTTGGCGGGCCTCGCTATCGCCTGTAGCGGGGACGACGATGAGGAGCGCCTGGCCGCGCAACGCCTGTTCCGCAACTATCTGATCCAGTCCAACCGCACCGCTATCGCCGATGTTCGCGTTCAGGCTCTGGTCGATGAGTTGCCGCCCAGCTTCCCGGAGCGGGACGAGCTGGAACTGCTCGGCTCGGCGTTTACGGACACGGAGACGCGCCGCGAACTGATCGTCGGTTGGCAATCGGACGACGAACACGCCGATGATCTGTTCAGCTGGTTCCGCTCGCGCCTCGATATCGATCCTTGGCGCGTAACCGCGGATCCGCAGCGGGCCGGCGTCGACTTCATCAGCTTCCGCGACGCCGACAATCCGGCCTTCCGCGGCGAGCTGCGCATCGCCCAGGAGGGCGACCGCGCCATCGTCGTCCTGGTCGCTATCGAAACGCTCAGCTCAGATGACGGCGTCTAACGGTCCTCGTCACGGAGGGCCGAGCGTCACATCGCGCGCGGCGTGGATCCAGAAGACGGGGAATTGCCAGGCGCCGGGAACGGGATTCCACGCTTCTCCCGGTCCCGACCAGATCAGCTGCCAGCGGTCGACGTTCCACTGCCACACCATGTCGATGCCGAGCGTCGTCAGGTTCGCGGGCTGCAACGCATCCCGCCCGACCAGGCGACCGCCCAGCCAAGCGACATTGTTGAATCCGGCCGAGAGCGGGATCGACTCCGGATCAAGATCGAAATCCGTTCCAGCGGCCGGGACGAAGAACTCCTGCGGCGGTCGATCGGTCGATCGGCCGGTCGCGTTCGCCAGTTGTAATCGCAGCACGTCGCCGGCGCGCACGCGTTGGAGCGCGCCGTTGACGCTAGACGAGACGCGCGGCGACCAGCCTTCCCAGGCAGCCTGTTCCGCATTCCAACGCCAGACGGTCTCGATCCAGCGATCAAGCCCGGGCGTCAGCGAGGCGAACGCTTGCGCGATCGGCATCTCCGTCCCCGTCCAGGCGAAGAAGGCTCTGCCGTTCCGCAGGCGGACTCGCTGGGATGGCAGGAAGGGCTCGGAGAACTCGGAGGTCGAACCCGCGCCGGTCACGGCCAGCGCGCGAATCGGCGCGCGCGGCACGATGCTCGTGCGCGCCGTCCAGCGGCCCTGGCCATCAGCGCGTTGACTGCGCGCTACCCGGTTCCAGCTGGCGTCTCGCCACTCGTAGACTTCTACATAGGAGCCAGGCGAGGCCTGGCCACTCAATATTGATCGATAATTGTCTGCGCCGAGGTTGCTCACGCGGTGATGCTCAACCCGCGGCCGATTGAGCATCCCGTTCGGGCCGCGATCCCGATCGCCTGCGTCATTCTCGCTTGGGCCGTCCGCGCCCAGATCGATGTCGATCCCGTTCCAGCCGAACTGGTTCTCGGTCAGTCGGTTGTCCAGAGACGTCGCGCCGACGACCGAGATGGCGGCTGCGGAGACGCCGGCGATGAAGTTCCATTGCGCGCGCGCGCGCGTCACGCCGTCGCGCAGATAGATGCCCCAGCGGGTGTTGGCGTCGCTGTCGAAGGTCGCGCGCGCGGCGGCGCCAGCGCCGACGGCGTTGGAACGGATCAGGATCTCGTCCGTCGCGGCGACGCGAATGCCGTATTCGGCGCCGCAGACATGATTGCCGTATCCCTGATCGCCGCCGATATTGATCTCGGCGCCGGCGCGCACGTCGATCGCCGCCTCGGTCGCCCCGTTCGACGCGCCGGCGACCACGTTCCTGGTCAGACTGATGCGCGCCGTAGCCGCGCCGTCGACCACGATCCCGTACGTGCCGGCCGAGACGTAGTTGTTGAGTACCTGTATGTAGGCGGCGCCGGCAATCACCGAGATACCGCGAATGCGGTTCGGCATGCTCACGGCCGCGCGCAGATCAGGCTCGGCGAACGAGGCTCGACCTGAGGCGGGGACCAGTCCGATCCAGTTGGAGCGAATCTCGGCATCGCGCGCGCCCTGCTCGACGGCGATGCCGACGCGATTGGCGGCAACGATATTCGGCCGCTGCGCGCCGACCGTTGCGTTGGCGGAGCCGGGACCGAGAAATACGCCGACGTCGTTCGGCGCGGCGGCGCCGTCGCGGCGTAGCCCGATGCGGTTGCCGTCCACCGTGCTGCGCAGCCTGGCGTCACGCAGTTCGATCCCGGCAACCTTGCTGTTGCCGATCGTGTTGTCGCGAATTTCGGCCTGGGCGGAATCGACGATCAGGATGCCGTCGTCGTTCGGCGCGGCGCCGCCGCCGAGCGCGATGCCGATCAGGTTGCCCTCGATCTGGACGCCGACGCTGCCGTCGCCGCCGACGACGATGCCGTGACCCGTACGCCCTTCGACGCTGTTGCCGCCCAACCGATTCTGCGCAATCCGCGCCCGAGCCGCGCCGCCGAGCACAGCGACGCCGCCGAGCCGATTCGGCGACGCGAGGCCATTCGCCGCCAATCCGACCCAGTTGCCGACGAGTTCGGCATCGACCGCATCGACGCCGATCAGGCCGATGCCGTAGCGCTGGAAGCCGACGACGCCCAGACCGCGCACTTGGCCGCGCCGCGCGACCAACTCCAGTCCGCTGGCGTCTCCCGCGCGCGAGCCGTCGATCCAGACGCGCGGCGCGATATCGACCGTCGCCGCGGCGTTGGTTCTGGTTGCATCGACTGAGATTCCGTCATCGGACAGCTTGGGCAACGGCGAACGGGGGCGAATCGTCATCGCGGAGGCGAATCGGATCACGTCGTCGCCCGCGGACTCGTTAGCCGCCCCGATCGCCCAACGCAGCGTGCCGGCGGCGCCCGTGTCGGCGTCGGACGTCACCAGCCATTCGTCGGCGGTCTGAGCGGAGGCGTCTGGAGCGTCCAGGCCGCCCAGCGCCCAGCAGACGACCAACGCGCCGCACACTGCGAGCACTGCGAGCGCCGCTCTGAAGGCATCGCGCCGGAGAGTCACCACACCACTCCCCCTCTATGACGAGATGGCGATCGCGCGCGTGGTCGTCGTGTGGGCGTCCCGCCCGAGCGCGGCGTCGTTAGCGCCGCTCGACATCGGGCAGCCGCACGGCCGATTCCAGGACCAGCTGAAAGCGGTCGCCGGGCATGAGCGTGAAATCGACCGCGCCGGGCACGTCGTCTGTGAACCAAGCCTGCCAGCCTGATTCGGTCTTGCGCCAGGCGGCGGAGACAGCGTGCGCGATGGGTTCGACGATCTCGCTGATCGGCAAGTCGGTGCCGCGCCAGATGAGATGGTTCCAATTCGCCCGCAGCGGAACGCCATCGACGAGCAGATCGGCGATCACCCCACGATTGTTGACTTGCGCCTTCGAGACCAACCAGGCCTGGACCCAGGTCGAACTCGCCGGCGCGGTTCCCTCGGCGCGCTCGACGCTGAAGATCGCGCTGGCGCTGCCGCCCTCAGTGGCGCTCTCGACTGGATCGACGTGCGCGGGCGCATCCGACACCAACGGCCGCCAGCGAATCTGGTAGGCGCCGGCGACCGGTTGGCCAATTCCGTCCACCACTTCTGCGCGGACCCGGTAGCGGGTCAGCGTCGCAAATTCCTCGACCAGCTGCTCGCCAGCCTCCGATACCAACTCCTCGGCGACGAGGTACAACGCCGCTGGCGGACCGGTCACGCGGATGGTCAGCTCGTCGCTGAGGGTCACGTCGTCGGATGACCATGTGGCGGTCAGCTTGCGTAATCCGAGTCCCGCATTGCTCGCATCGAGATGCACGCGGGATCGCCCTGCGTCGTCCGTGACCAGCGACTCACCGTCGCCGTCCGACGCCACGACCAGCCCGCCCTCGGCCTGAAAGCGGATGCGACCGCTGGGGACGCCTTGCGCGCGATCATCGAGCAGCAGTACCTGCAGCGAACCCGGTTCGCCGATGCTTCCCTGCTCAATCGCCGTGTCGGCGATGGGCACGATGCGCAGCGTCGTCGGCGACCCGTAGAAGCGGAACACGACCACGAGCGACGCATCGCCGCTGCGCGCCTGAAAGGTGACATCGCCGAGCGGGGACGAGAGCGATAGGCCCGCCTCGCCATTCTGGGCGGTCGTCACCTTCAGCATCGTCTCCGACGAGTTCGAGCCGCTGCGCAGCGTCGCGCCTTCGGGGGCCTCCAGCAACTCCATCTCGACCGCCGCCGATGGCACCCGCGCGCCGAAGCTGTCGGTCGCCTCGACGCGAACCTGATGCGATCGCGCGGCGTCGAGGTTGGCGTTGTCGCTCGGCGTCACCAGGCGCAGCTCCGCCGCATGGCCCACGAACCGAACGGTCACGGTGTCGACCAGCGAACCGACGCGCGCCGTGAGCACGGACGCGCCCGCCCGACCGTCCGCCACGAGTTGCACGGAGGCGCCCAACATGTCGTTGCCGACGTCGTTGAGCGCTGTTGAAATCCCCGTCGGGCCGCTCGATGCCGTGAAGGCGCCGAGCTCGGTCGAGAGCTGGACCCGATCATCGGCGCCGGCCGCCGCCACCGGAATCCGCACCGTGATCGTGGATTCGCCATTGTGAGCCGGGATCGCGGTCGGGGATGCCGTCACCGAGAGCACGCGCTGGCCCGACGCCTGACTCAACCCGCTTAGCGCCGCAACCACGAGCAGGACCGCCGCCAATACGCGAGCCGCGAGGCGGACGCGCATCTCGCGGCTCGACCGCGCGCTGGGGTCTGTATGTCGCCCGATCATCTCTCACTCAGTGTACGCATCAACGACTGCAACGCTCGCCCAACCCGCGCGGTCGCCTCGCTGCCACAACGACTCTACCCGCAGACTCTACTCAGGCTGCGCGCTCATCGCCTCACGCGCTCGCCATCGTTATTCATGCTTCATCCTCCGTCATGCCCGCGCCCTGAGCGAGCGTGACACTCCCTGCTTTCCGAGCGAGATGCTCGGGCAGCGACGGATTACGGGTTGGTCAGATTACGGGTTGGTCAATTGTAAATCATGGGTAAATTTTTGAAGGGGGGGGGGGTACGGCGATACGACAAGCGCGGCTGTGCGATAATTGGACGAGAGTGCCCCAAACAGCCGGGGCAGCGACTGATCCCATGAAAGGGAGCCGGAGATGACTCACAGGCTTGCGCGCATGCGCGTCAACATGCGCCGATGCGCATCAACCAAACTATTGGGGGGGGGGGCAGCGCTAGTCGCGTTGCTGGTCGCGCTGGCGGCGGTCTCGCAGCCGGCTGAGGCGCAGACGACGCTGCCCGCCTGCACGGTGACCCAGGCGGGAGAGGGCGACGACCCCGCGGCAGTGCCCTGCACGCGGACGATTCCGGGCACGGGCACGGTCAGCGCGGTCTGGAAGAGCGGCGGGACCAAGACGCTGGCATCGGACAGCCCCTCGGTGTCGGGTCGGGTGGTCACCTTCACCCCCTCGGACCGGGACGCCGATAGCGAAGACGACACCGGTTCGGCGGTCTACGAGATCGTCGTCACCGACAACGGGATCGCGCTGAATCGCTACACGATCACGGTGACCACCTACGCGGCGGGCCAGGCCCCGGCCGCGCCGGCGCCGACCGGACCGCAACCGAAGGTGTACAAGATCGAGTTCCTGGACTTGGCGGCTGACGGCGTCGTGCAACCGGGCACGAACGTCACCCTGAAGCTGACGCGCGTGGACGACGCGAATCATATCCTGGTGACCAAGAGCGTCAGCGTCAAAGGTCTGTCGTTACGAGTTGTGGAGCGGCGCTATTTCGCGGACGACACCAGACAAGTCGGAGACGCTGGAGACCCCGATACCGATCCTGACGTGAGCGAGGTAGCCAACGATTTCGGTCAGACATTCGATGTTACCAGGGTGGACTTTGGTGCGACAGACGCTTATCAAGGAATCCCCCAGAGAGGCCGGTACAGCTACGCGATAGATGCGATCCTTGAAAATGGTTGTTACGTCGGCAGTGACGAATGCGGTTCCGGCAATGACTTGAAGCCTGGGGAGGCGACCACGGAGGTCGTCGCTCTGGAAATCGTCGTTCCGCCCGATGCGACGGCCGGCGAGTACGTGGTCACGGTCAAGGGTTACAAGAGTCTGACAGACACCACGCTGGTCACCGAGACGCGGACGCTGACGGTGGGCGCGCCGTCGTCGGCGACGGCGGTCAGTTTCGGCCCCAGTTCGCCGCGCAGGGCGGTGACCGGCGACACGGATACGACGCCCAAGGACGGCTACGTCGACGACACGACGACGATGGAACCGACCACAATTACGGCGAGCACGGGCACGACGGAGTTGACCCTGTCGGTGCTGGGCGCGGACGGCAAACCGGCCCGGGCCAGCGCGGTCTCGTCGATTGTGATCACGACCACGGGCGGCACGCTGTCGACGCAGCAGATCATGAACGCCGCCGGTACCAAGGTCGACCAGCCGGCGACCTGCAAGAGCAACGGTCAGGCGGCATGCGAGCTCGACTTCGCCAGTCTGAAAACGTCGGGCGATCCGCTGCCGGCCAAGATGCGCATTCAGCTCAAGGCGCCGGCCACGCCGGGCATGGCGACGGTCACCGCGACCGTGATCTCGGGCGGCCAGGTGCATCAGCCCGACCCGGTCCAGGTGCGGTTCTCAGGCCCGGCCACCTCGCTGAGCATCGGCGCGGCGCCGAGCAACGTGCTGGGCTACAACGTCGGCAACGACCAGGCGGCCGACTACAACGCGGCGACCAAGGCGGACACGGGCATGGACGCGCGCGACCAGATCACGTTCACGCTCGACGCGACGGACGCCTCCGGCTCGGAGGTCACGGTACCGACCGTGAGCGCGATGCTGAAGACGTCGAGCGGCGCGCTGGTCGCGCAGAGCAAATACCAGACGACGCAGTCGGGCTCGATGATGAACAAGCTGATGCTCGACATCGACGCGGCAATGACATCAGCGCTAGCGGCCGGGACGTACACGCTGGAGGTGACGGCGGGGACGCTGAAGGCGTCAACGACGCTCATGGTCGTCGGCGCGGCGGACGAGGTCGATCTGACGCTCGATCCGATGCAGGCGACCGAGATCGGCCAGGGCGTCACCGCGAGCGTGATGGCGACCGACGCCGCCGGCAACGCGGTGGCGGACGGCACCATGGTCACGTTCGGCGTCTCGGACCTGGTCGGCGACGACGACGCGGTGGCGGTGCTGGACGATACGACGGCGCTGACGATGGCCGGCAAGGCGGCAACGACGCTGACCGTGGTCGGCGCCGGTCGCGCGGTGGTGCGAGCCACGGTCTCGGACGACTCGACGCCGGAGCGCGACGTCGAGGTGTTGATCAGCACGGCCGGCGCGCCCGCGGCGCCGGCGGCCGAAGCGAGTCTGGACTGTCTGAGCGCCTTGAGCGGCTTCGCCACCTGGACCTGCGATGTCGAATCGACGGCATCGGAGGTCTTCGGCCTGGTCTCCGCTCGCGGCGCCAGCGCCGTCCACCTGTGGAACGGCTCCGCCTGGATCCGCTACTCGGTGGTGGGCGGAACCATGGTGCCCGGCTCCAGCGACTTCATGGTCGGCCGCTCGGACATCCTCTACATCAGCAACTAGCCGCCGAGGTACGGGGAAACAACCCGAGTGGGGGGCGGGGTCTGGCGACCCCGCCCCCCACGCTCGTTCACGGCACCCAGCCCCTCCGCCATTCCCGCGCGCCGCGCGGGAATGGCGTTCCCTGCGCGGCATTGCGTAGCGATCGCTCGATCGCCGATCCGAGATTCCCCAGGCAGGCTGGGGAGGGCGGATTTGAGCCGGGAATGCGCGAGCGCTGGGGGAGTAGAGACGGTCAGCCGATCAGCCCGTCGGAGCAGACGATTCGGATGATTTGTGGCTGGCCTGGCGCTGGCTCCGGCTCGCGTTGGGGGGAGAGTCGGTAGTCCTCCCGCAGTCCCTCCAGTCTTGCCAGTAGCGCGGGGCCTGACGGTCGGATTCGTTGGATGTCGGCGAGGGCGCGCTCGACCGGCGTCGGCAACGGGCCGGCGAAGATTCGTCGTAATGGGTCGATGCGATCGGCGTCGGAATCGGACGACTGGTTGCGCAAGATATCCAGTTGTCTGAGCACGTATCGGCGGGGCGGGCCGTGCTGGATTCGCCTCGTTCTGCCTAATCGCCGACCGTATTCGCTTGTGAATTGATTGAAGGCGGCCATGACGCGCTCGTTGGTCTGCGGCGGCAAGGGTTGGCTGGGCGTGTCGGGGTCGCACTCGGCGGCGGCGGCGAATTGGGCGTGGGTGATCGGGCGCGGCTGCAGGTTGTCGTCGACGGCGTAGCAGCTGCGCAGCTGGCCCGCGGCGAGCAAGACCAGCGTCTCTGCGGGGGCGGGCGGATCGTAGGCGGCGCGAGCGGCGGGCGCGATCAGGGCCGGTTGGGAGGGTTCGGCTGGCGAGGCGCTCGATGCGGCCGGCGAGGTTGAGGCCTGCGTTGTGGGCGCGACGGTCAGCGCCGAGCGGATGCCGTCTGGGAGTTGCTCGATCGTCCGCCAGAGATCGGGGTGTTGCTCGCGGATGCGCTGCAAGGTCGCGACGGCGCGCTGATGCACCGAGACATCGTCCAGACCGTCGTCGGCGTCTGGCAGCTCGGCGTCGCCGTAGATGCGGTACATCTCCTCCGAATTGAGCTTCTCGGTGTGCGACAGGAGTCGGGTATCGAGGCCGATCAGGTCGTGAACCAGCTGGACGCGACGGCCGATCTGATCGGTCAGGTCGAGGTCCTTGTCGACTTCGAGGTCGGGCCACATGTTGTGCAGATGGATGGCGGCGTGCCTGGTCCCGATCCGGTCGACGCGACCGAAGCGCTGGATCAGTCGGACCGGGTTCCAGTGCAGATCGTAGTTGAGGACGCGGGCGCAGTCCTGCAGGTTCTGTCCCTCGGAGACTACGTCGGTGGCGAGCAGGATGCGGATTGGCGCGGCGATTCTGCGACCGCCTGGGGGCGGGTTGGAGTCTGGCGAGAAGCGCTGGACGATGTCCTGCGCCTCCTTGCGGTTCCTGCCCGTCAGCCTGGCGATCTGGCGATTGCGGCCGTCGGGGTTCAGTTGCTCGTAGAGATAGTCGATGGTCGTCTCAGCCTCGGAGAAGATCAGCAGCTTGCCGGCGGCGACGTCGGGGCGGTCGAGGAATTCACGCAGGGCGCGCAGTTTGTCGTCGTCCTCGGGCTCGATCGCTTGGGCGCGCTGGTACAGATCGCTGAGGAGTTGGTGGTCGGCGTCGAGGTCGGCGATCCATTGCTCGGCGTGGAAGTCGCGGGTTGGATGCGCGCGCGTATGCTTGCGGCCGTTCGCCTCGTCCACGTCGTCTTCCTGGCTGAGGATCTCGAGGGCTTCCTCGGCGTCGAAGGATTGGCCGCTGAGCATTCGCGTGGCCAGCTTCCCGACCGGTACGTAGCCCTGTTCCAGCGCCTCGCGGAAGTGGCGATTGCTGCGCATCAGCGAGTGCAGGGTGGAGCGAAACGCGGCGACGCTCGACTCCAGCCGCTTGACGAGCTGCGCCTTGATCAGCACCGAGAGTCGGTCGCGGGAGCGGAGCAGGTCCTGATAGCGCTCTTGGGTTCGGGCCGCGTCGGTCAGATAGGCGCTGTGGCGGTAGCGGGAGGCCTGGTGCCGGCGCAGGGCGCGGGAGATTTGCTCGAAGCTGCCGGCGCGTTCGTAGACGCGGTCGAGGCGATAGTCGACATTGTCGAGCGAGGGCTTGGGGAAGCGGATCGGTTGGCCGTTGATCTCGGCTGAGTCGCCGTAGAGCTCGCGGATGTCGCGGCGGCGGCGGCGGATGAACACCTTGCCCAGCACCTCTTCGATTCTGGCATGGGGAACGGCCGGCTGTTTGGGCGGCAGCGGGGGCGATGGCGTCAGCCGGTCGCGTTCCCCCGTTTCTTGTTCGGCGCGGGAGTTCTCGTTGTCGAGGCGATACTCCAGCCATTTGGCGGCGTTGTGGAAATAGTCCTTGAGGCTGAGCGGCTCGATCGGCAGGCCGTGATCGAGATCGTCGAGGAAGAGCAGTAACTGGCGATAGATGTCCATGGGGCCGAGGTTTTGCGGCGTGGCGCTCATCAGGACGACCTTGTGGTCGCCCTGCGACAGGTACTGACGGAGCCCGCGGGAGCGCTGGTTTTCGTTGCGGAAGTTGTGCGCCTCGTCGATCAGCACGGGGCCGTTGTTGGGATAGCGGTCCTGCAGGACGATGCCGCGTTGGGGCGGTTCGGCGTCGATGTAGCGTCCGAGTTCCTCGTCGAAGTCCGGATTGCCCGCTTCGGCGATCATGTGGTGCGAGAGGATAGCGGCGCCGAGTTGGAACTGTTGGTCGATGCGTTGCCACATGGGGATCAGTCCGGCGGGGCAGAGGATCAGCGGCTTGCCGTCGGAGGGGTAGCTGAACGCGAGTTGGCGGAGGAGTTCGGCGCCGATGTAGGACTTGCCGAGTCCGACCACGTCGCCGATGTAGCAACCGCCGTGGGTCTCGATCATGCTGAGGCCTTGACGGACGGCGTCGAGCTGGAAGTTGGCGAGCGGGGTCGCGTCGCGCAGCGGGACGAGGTCGGCGTCGTCGTTGGCGGAGTCGTAGAGCTCGCGTAGCGCCTTGAGGTAGACGTGCCAGGGGGGCGTTCGGGCGATGGCCCAGGATCGGTCGAGTTCCTGCAGCAGCTGGTCGCCGATGTCCTCGGCGTCGGCCCAGAGCGCGTCGAACCAGGCCGAGAGGGCGGCCATTTCGTCGTCGCCGGTGACGCGGACGTTGAGTTCGGTGTTGGCCTCGAAGCCGGCCAGGGTGAGGTTGGAGGAGCCGACGACAGCCGAGCCGGGTTCGGCGTGGCCGTCGTACCAGCAGAGATAGGCTTTGGCGTGGAGCGGACTTCGGAGGTAGGCGCGCAGCTCGACGGCGCCTGAGGCGATCAGATCGCGCAGGGTTTGGACGGCGGCTTGGTCGGCGTCGCGTTGGGGCAACTGCGACACGCCTCGGGCGATGTGATCGACGGGTTGTCGCGCGACTCTTGGGCGGTCGCGGCGTTGGATGATCGATTGGGTTTCCATCTGCGCCTTGAGGGCGCGTTGTTGCTGGAGTCCGGCGGCGACTTCTTCGAATACCTGTCGGTCGGTGCGGCCGACGAGGATGCGGGCGCGCTGGAGTTGCGAGAGGTCGTCGGCGATCTGCTCGAAGCCGTTGATGAAGAAGTAGCCGACGGCGATATCGGCGCGGGCGGCGCTGCGCAGCATCTCGCTCAGTCGGGCGCGGAAGCTGGGTTCGGTGTCGCGGTGGAGGATATTCACGGGCTGTCCGGCGGTTGCGGGGATTGGTCGGCTCGCTCGGGTTGGGTCGGGGTTCAGTTTAGCGGCGGCGATCTCTGGGGGTTGGGGATGCGATCGAATGATGCGACGAGGATTGCCGACTGGCTTTGGTTACCGATCGAGGCGATGTTGCGGAAGGTCAAGTAGGGTTTTTGGCGCGGCGATGGAGGCAGTCCGGGGCAGTGTATGACGGCGCGGAGGGCGATCCAAGGGGGCACAACGTCGGACGCTGTGGCGGGTTTGGGGCGGGTAGCGGTTGCCTTGTTACCGAAATGGTTAAGGTGGCAGAGGTGGTCGAAGTTGCTGAAGTAGTCGAGGTGGTCAAGGTGGCAGAGGTGGTTGAAGTCGTCGAGGTGGGTATTGGTTGCCTAGTAGTCGGAGTAGTTCTAGTGGTTGAAGTGGTCGCTTTAGCTGAGGCGGGCTTCGACGGCGGCGATTTCGTCGTTAGTGAGGCCGTAGAGGTCGTAGACGAGGCGGTCGATCTGGCGTTCCAGGGCGGAGGTGTCGGCGTCGGGGTCGCGGTCTTTGGCGTCGAGGATGCGGTCGACGAGGGCGACGAAGGGTTGCTCTTCCCGCTCCAGCAGCTGGGGCACTGGAATTCGCAGCACTGTCGTCTTAAACCACCTGGGAGTGCCCATGCCGGAACTCAATGCCATGTTCTTGATATAGTATGTGATCAGAGCGGAATTGAGCACACCGCACAAGTATCGAATTGATGGGCCGGTCAGCATATATGCAGAATTCAGGCAGAATATCTCCGCCTCAGCTAGCGCAAATCTACCCCGCTCAGCCAAGTCGATCCAGAACAGTTTCTTTTTGGCGAACTCCTCGTAGTAGGCAACCGTATTTTGCAGTTCAAACCATTTGTAGCCCGTTTTCGATCTAGCCTTTCCTCCATCCTCAAGCGCTGCACCTGTTTGTTGCAGGCGTTCTTGCCCGAAGCCGATCAGATGCTCCTTCACAGCCGGGTACATGTCGATATCCAAACCTAATGGAGGAAACGTAGAAATCAACCACAGACCGGCCCACTCAGCGCGCCAACGCTGGATATCCCGTCCGCGCAGTACCGGTTTGATGATCTCGGCCGATTTGGAGTCGGCTTCGATCAGCGCGTCGTGGGTGGCAGTGTCGATGATGAAGGCCTCGTTGAGCCCGGTGATGACACCTCTCCTGATCGTAACGTCCCAGTCCTTGAGCGGTACGCCGCGCGCCTGCATCTTGTCCAGCGCGCTCCATTCGAGCGGCGAGAGGATACTCCAAGCCGCGTCGCCATCAGGGCGCGCTTCTCGCCAATGGTCGTCGGCGGGCGGGAACGCTACGCCGGGCAGATCGTCCATATCGACGGCCGGGAACGGCTTCCCCTGCCCCCCCCCCCCCATTTTGCAGCAGTAAGATACCGCTATCGACGATAGCGCTGTCGAAGACGTCCTTACCGAGGTCGAGCCAGCGCAGCGGCGTATGACGCTCGGCGAACAGCGCGCGAAGCTTCTTGCCATAGTTGGCGCGGAGCCAGCTGTTGGAGGTGATGTACGCCAGCAATCCGCCCTCACGGCGCAGCAACTGGCAGCCGCGCACATAGAAGTAGCAGTAGAGGTCAGAGCTCTCGGTTACCGCATGTTTGTATTGTTTGGCGAGCGCCGCCTTCTTGGGGCCGATATTTTTGTGCCGAACGTAGGGCGGGTTGGCGATGGCGATGTCGAAGCCGCCTTCGCCGATGACCTCGGCGAACTGGACGCCCCAATCGACGGCGTTTTCGGGGACGTTGGCGTCGGCGAGCAGGGCGCGCAGGCGGTCTTGCTCGACCGAGATTCGCTGGCGCAGGTACGACTTCTCTTCGGCGGCGCGGGCGCGCATGTACTGGGCCTTGTACTGCGCCAGATTCGATTCGCGGACGGCGTGGCTGTCGAGGCTGATCTGGCTGGGGTCGGGGCCGAGCAGGCTGTCGCCCTGGACGATCTTGAAGTCGAGATTGGGCAGCGGTTGGGGTTGGTCGCCTTCGTACTCGATGGCGAGCGAGAGCCAGAGGCGGAGCATGGCGATGTTGACGGCGAAGGGGTCGATATCGGCGCCGTAGAGATTGCGCTCGATGATATGCAGCTTGAGATCGTAAAGCGACGGGGCATTGACGCCGACGTTGAAGAGGGCGGTTTGCAGCTCGACCAGCTCCTGCATCATGCCGACGAGATAGGCGCCGGAGCCGCAGGCGGGATCAACGACGGTCACCTGCGCCAGGGCGTTGGCGAGCGACTGCGCCTCGACGACGCTGAGGCCGAGGTTAGTGTCGTCGGTCTGGCGTCGGTCGACGAAGGCGGCGATGGTTTGGGCGGGAAGTTGGGGGACGCGGGTTTCGAGGTAGCCCTTGAGGGCTTCGCGGCACATGAAGGCGACCACGGGACGAGGGGTGTAGTAGGCGCCGGAGGCGTGGCGGCCGGTGACCAGTTCCTCGAAGACCTTGCCGAGCATCTTAGGGTCGACGGCGACCTCGATATCGAACGGGGTCGATTCCCTGACGGTGAAGTTGAAGCGGTCGAAGAGGTCGGTGAGCAGGGGTCGGATGGCGTCGTCGGGGACGATCACGCCGTCGCGTTGGTCGAGGTCGGTCTGCTCGAAGAGGCCGCCGTTGAGGAAGGGGACGTCGCCGATGATGAAATCGACGCCGCGGCGCAGGTCGCGCGAGTCGGGGGTATTCAGCCCCTCGAAAAAGAGGAACGTCAGTCGGTCGCGGAAGAAGTTCGATGCACGCTCGTCGGACTCATAGTCGCGCCAGAGGGCGTTGAGATAGTCGGTCTGGCCGTTCAGAGATAGCCAGCGCTTGCGGGAGAGGAAGTAGACGAACATCAGTCGGTTGAAGAGGGTCTGGACGAATTGGCGTCGGGGTTCGGTTTCGTGGTCGGCGAAGCCGCTGATCATGGCTTCGGCGGCGTCGAAGATGCGCTTGTACTGGTCGAAGAAGCGTTTGGTGACCGGCTCGACGTCGAAGGCGAGGTCGAGGGCGGCGCGGATGTCGCGGTGCTCGCGGTATTCCCACCAGATGTTGGCGAGCTGCTGGATGACGGTGCGTTGCTTAGCGCCTCGCTCGACGACGATTCGACGCAGGGTCGGTGTCGGTCCGGGCTGGAGGCTGGGATGGATCCAGTGCAGCTGGTCGCCGGGTTGGTTGCGGACGAGCAGCAGGAGGTCGTCGCCGAGGTTCTGTTTGATGTCGTCGAAGGCGGCGAGGACGTCGTTCTTGCGGACGCGGTCGGTATCGGCGTTGGTTTGGGAGAGGTCGATCGCGCAGACCTGGACGTCGTCGAGGCTGGCGATGCGGTCGGCGGCGTCGGGGAGGGCGACGCCGGATCGTCGCCGGGCGCGGGTCAGGGCGACCTGGCCGGCGGCGGGGTCGAAGTCGAGGACTTCGGCGAAGAGGGCGCGGAGGATCGTCAGTCGATCGTCGGCGTCGGCGATGAAGTAGCTGTCGAGGCGGCGTTCGACGGCATGGGCGTCATCGTGGTATTCGCCGCCGCGGGCGTCGGGTTGGTCGCGGATCGGCATGGGGCGCGGCTCCTGGGAGGATCGTCGCTACGATTTGGGGCAGAGGGCGATACGGCTCGCGCACGACGCTCCGCGATCCGTTCTCGGCGGCGCGCGCGGTCGAGCATAGCATCGCTTGAAGCAGGTTCGGGGCAGGCCGGCTATCGGGTCGCGCGGCCTACCTGTCGCTTGCGATCCGTTACCCTTGTCGGCGATTGATGCAGGGCGCACGGGCGGGGGCGTTTGGTCACTAGTCACCGGGCCAGTTGCGCGGTCTTTGCCGAGGCTCGCCGCGATGCTGCGCGGAACAGCGGCTGGCGACAGTCAACGAGGCGCGGGCCGCCCTCGGCTGCCCGACGCTCGATGATCACCGCTTCCAGTCCACCCCGTATCAGCCCCGGAGCGGCGAACAGCCCGACGGCGCAAACACGGAAGCCGCCCCGTAGGGCCGACCTCGCGTTGCCAGTCGCAGTCTATTGATCAGTGCCAACGGCACTCGATCGCGTGGACGTGCTGCGCCTTGCGTAGGACGACGGGCACGTAATGCCCGTCGAGCAGCATCCATTCCTCGCCGACGGGCGAGTACATGATTTGCCACCCCGCTGCGTGGCACTCGCGGATAAGCTGCCGGGGCATATCGGCGGCGTCGGCGCTCGACGTTCCGAAGGCGATGCCGCCCAGCAGCCCGGTCAGGGCGACTGCCGTAGCAGCCGCCCTGATGATCCTCTGTCTCAGCATCTCGCCCCTCCGCTCACTCAGTTAGCGCGGGCAGTCCACCGGGAATGTGTTTTTGTGCTCTATTGGCACCCAAAAAATGTAATGACGGATCTGCCGACGCTGCATTACAATGGTGGTGAGCGTTTTGTAGCAGGTTTCGTCGCGTGCGCGCTCGGTGTCCGAACCTCGGACGGCGTTGTTGTTTTTCTTGTGGTCTTTTATGTGGTTCTGTAATGCTCGATTGCGTATCCGTTCTTCTTCTGTTTCTTGAGTACATCTTATGCCGGCATAAACGCCTGCGGGCGAACTTCCGGATAAATAGCTTAGGAAAGCGCAGCCACCCGCATAGGCCCGCTGCGCTTTCTTTTGTTCTGGACTTACGTATGGCCCGCATTCGCTGCCTCGACGGGGATTGCTCGGAGGAAGATGGCAATTTTCATGATCACTCGCGGTGTTATCATACTTTGACTTGTGATTCGGCGGCGTTGGGTTTGTCGCCGGCGGCGGGGCTGTGATTAGGGCACCATCTCTACCATAGCAGGGATAGGCTCGGCAACCGTTGCCGCCGCTTCGGGCCTCAAATGCGACGACAACCGTTGTCGAAGAGGAGTACAAAAGGGTGCGGATAGTTAACTATCCAGCCGCGGATTAGCCCCACATTGACCCAGCATCCACTATTGTCAAGGCCGTTGAGCAGAGCGACTTTCAGCATCGGCGCGGATAGCGGTCGATCAGGTATGGGGCGTGGATATGAGCAAGACTGAGCGGTTACTGGTGCGGCTCACCCCGGTTGAGAAAGAAGCGGCGTCACGCGCAGCGAAGGCCGACGGGCGATCCGTGAGCAACTACACGCGCCGCGCCCTGCTTAATCAGATCGCCCGCGACAGACTGGCGGCGCAGCGGTCAACGCCGCCCGCCCAGACGAATGTGAGCCGCGAACGATTAGACTGACATTGCGATGAGCACCGAGCCGACCACGGTTGCCACAAGCACCGCAATCTTGATCACGCTAACCGGATTGCGCCAACAGATGTAGAACACGATCGCGAAAGGGAGCACCAATGCATGCAAGTACGGCCTGCCCCGCGGCCAAACGTGCGTTATGGTGGGCCGACAAACGCTGCCGAACAGGCGATAGAGAGGGATTGCAGTGGCATCTAACAGACTACGGATCGCCGCAATCGCCGCCCTGCTCGCGGCGTTGACGGCGATTGGCTGCACCGCCGAGACCGAACAGCCGAGCGTGAGCGAGAGGGTGATTGACTGCAACATCGAGCGCACGATCGGGGACTACCACGGACCTGAGGAACAGATGTTCTTGCATGCCATCAACGCGTTCGAGGTCGCCGAGGACGATCCCCACTCCGACGAATGGCGCTGCGCACTGCTAGAGGCCGCTCGCTACGCCCGCAGCGTAACCCAAGAGAACGGGTTTCATGACGGGGCGATCTTCGCAGTCGAGCTAGAGGCGGCGGCGTATGCCCGAACGTGGACGGATGCGCAGCTGCCGCTTGGTGACGCATGGTTTCGCTCTATGGGGCCAGAGGGGATAAAGAAGTTTCACGATTACTTGGACCAGTCTATCGCTGAACACCGGCGATACACAGAGCAGTACAGGCAGTGGAGCCCAGATGAGCAGGACTGAGCGAATAATGGTGCGGCTGACGCCGGAGGAGAAAGAAGCGGCGGCACGCGCGGCGAAGGCGAACGGGCGATCCGTGAGCAACTTACATACGGTGGGCGCTGTTCGCCCAGATTATGACGGCGACAGACAGACATCGCCGCGCCTCACGCCGACTACGCCGTCCTGAGCCAGTCGCCCGCTGCGTATAGTAGTAAGTAGTAATAGGTCGTCGGGTTGGTATGCGCCGCCGCGGGCGTCGAGTTGGTATGCGCCGCCGCGGGCGTCGGGTTGGTATGCGCCGCCGCGGGCGTCGGGTTGGTATGCGCCGCCGCGGGCGTCGGGGAGATCGGGGATCGGCATGGGGCGCGGCTCCTCGAACCGATCGGCGGCGCGCCGATCGGCGGCGCGCGATGTCAGACTACCGGCTGGCGTGCTGACTGCAGCTGATGCACGGGTGGGCTGGTCGCTCAGGGCTTGGTCCAGTAGGCGGGGTGGGCGGGAAAGACGGTTGTAGTGCGGGTGATCTCGATCTCGCCGTCGAGCGTGTCGCGGGCGGCGGACCAGACGGCGTAGTGCGGCGCGTTGCGGTGGGCTTCGAGGGCGGCCTCGTTCTCGTAGACCTCGTAGAAGTAGTAGGTGAGTTCGTCGTCGGCGTCGCGCAGGACGTTGAAGCGGAGACAGCCGGGTTCGTCGCGTTCGGAGCGGAGCGCATCGACCTCGATCGCGCGCAGGAAGCGTTGCAGTCCTTCGGGTTTGACGCGCGCTTTGACCCAGATGGCGATATGGCTCATGCGGACGCTCCCCGATCCAATTGGATTGACTTGCCGGTATGCGGCGTCAGGCTACCTGACTGATATCCGATGTCAGTACGGGTTGGGCGCGAGCGTGCTAGCTTGCGGGTGAGCGACTGAGAGAGGCGGAGCAGATGAGCAAGCTATCCGAAGACCCGCGGATCGACCCGCGAATCAAGGCGTTGTTCGGGGGGTTCGAGTTGCCGCCGCAGCCGGACGCGGGCAGCCGCGAGGAGGTGCTGGCGCAGGCGAACAGCGCGCAGGGTCTGGCGATGCGGGAGGGTTTGAAGGCGTTTCTGGCGCCCTGCGACACGGAGGCGATCGCGCCCTCGGAGGGGCTGACGATCACGACCGAGACGTTCACGTCGTCGCCGGACGGCAACCGGATCAAGATCCAGCTGATCATGCCGGATGGCGACGGGTCGGTATCCGACGCCGCGGGCGTCGGGTCGGGCGGTCGGCCGGCCTGCGTGTACTACATCCATGGGGGCGGGATGGCGTCGATGTCTTGCTACGACCCGAATTATCGGGCGTGGGGTCGGATGATCGCGGGGAACGGGGTGGCGGTGGCGATGGTGGACTTTCGCAACAGCGTGACGCCGTCGTCGGCGGAGGAGGTGGCGCCGTATCCGGCGGGGCTGAACGACTGTGTGGCGGGGGTCAAGTGGGTATCGGCGCAGGCGGGGTCGCTGGGCATTGACGGGTCGCGGATGATCATCGCGGGCGAGAGCGGGGGCGG
This sequence comes from Dehalococcoidia bacterium, assembly GCA_965116225.1. Taxonomy (GTDB): domain Bacteria; phylum Chloroflexota; class Dehalococcoidia; order Bin125; family Bin125; genus Bin125. The sequence continues at coordinate 532,830 of OZ220495.1, forward strand.
CAATCTGACCCTGGCGACGGGCATGAAGCTGCTGCGCGAGGGCGATATTGATCTGGTGCGGGGTCTATACGCGCTGTGCCCGTACATCGCCGGGAGCTGGCCGCGCGACGACCTGCCGTCGACGATCGAGAACAACGGCATTCTGCTCGATCTGCACAACAATCAGGGCGCGATGGGTTACGGGATGGAGGCGTTCGAGGCTGGGGATGCGCTGGCGTGGCCGCTGTTCGCGTCGAGCGAGGATGTGGCGGGCCTGCCGGCGACGGTGATCTCGGTGAACGAATGCGATCCGTTGCGGGACGAGGGGATCGCGTTTTATCGGTTGCTGCTGGAGTCGGGCGTGGCGGCGCGCTGTCGCCAGGCGATGGGGACGATTCACGGCACGGAGGTGTTCCCGATGGCGTGCCCGGAGATCTCTCGGGACACGGCGCGCGACATTGCCGCTCTGGCGAAGGGGGCAGCTCTGGCGAAGGGCGGCTGAGTCGTCCCGAAGCGCTGGCGCGGGCGACGGCTGGGTTGTCGCCAGGCGATGGGGACGATTCAGGGCACGGAGGTGTTTCCGATGGCGTGCCCCGGCGTGTCTTGCCGTGTCGCGGGGACACGGCGCGCGGGACGCGGCGCGCGACATTGCAGCTCTGGCGAAGGGTGGCTGAGTCGTCCCGAAGCGCTGGCGCGGCGGACGGTTGGCGCTGCCAGCGCGGTTGCTAGAAGGGTTTATCGCCCTTGACGGTGACGCGGATGCCGCTTCTGGACTCGGGGTAGTAGTCCCAGATGGCCATGTGCTGGGTGCAGCGGTTGTCCCAGAGGGCGACTGAATGGGCGTCCCAGCGGAAGCGGCAGTGGAAGTTGACGTTTTTGACGTGTTCGAAGAGGAAGGCGAGGATGGCGTCGCTTTCCTCGATGGGGAGTTCGACGATGCGTCGGGTGAAGCTGGAGTTGACGAACAGCGCCTTGCGTCCGGTGACTGGATGGGTTCGGGCGATGGGGTGGACGGCGCGGGGCGACTCGCGTTGGGGTTTGTGTTCGCCGTACTGACCGGAGTAGTCGGAGGCGTGGAGGGCGGTGAGCGGTTCGAGCAGGGTTTGCATCTGGGTGGAGAGGGCGTCCCAGGCGGCGTACATATTGGACCAGCAGGTGTCGCCGCCCTGGCTGGGGATGCTGTGGATGTGCAGGATCGAGGCCATTGGGGGCTCTTGGTCAGCGGAGACGTCGGAGTGCCAGCGCTCGCCGTTGTTGCGGAACGAGTCTTTGTCGGTGTGGATGCGCATGAGCTCGGGGTTGCCGTGCTCGTAGGGGGCGGCGGGATGGATGTGGAGGTCGCCGAACATGCGGCCGAAGGCGAGATGCTGGTCGGGCGTCATGGGCTGGTCGCGGAAGAAGAGGACGAGGTGTTGCATCCAGGCGTCGTGGATGAACTGAAAGGTCTCTTCGTCGATCGGCTGGGTCAGATCGACGCCGTGGATGGCGGCACCGATGGTTGGGGTGAGCGGTTCGATCGTGATCGCGGATGTGGACATATTCTGCTCCCTGCCCCCAGGTTGCGAGGTCGGTTGATGGGGATGTCCTGAAGATAACGGGCGATCGCGGCGATCGCGGTCAGCAATGTAGAGGGGGGGGGGGGGAAGCGGGGTCAGCGGGATTGGGTCATGGGCCAGTTCCGCGCCGACGGGCTGCAATTCCTGATCGCCACCGATGTCGTCGCGCGCGGTGAACGAACGAGGGGGGCGGGGTCTAGCGACCCCGCCCCCCTCGGGCTATGCGCCGTTCCCTCGGCGGCTAGTTGCTGATGTAGAGGATGTCCGAGCGGCCGACGGCGAAGTCGCTGGAGCCGGGCACCATCGTCCCATCGACCACCGAGTAGCGAACCCAGGCGGAACCGTTCCAGAGGTGGACGGCGCTGGCGCCGCGAGCGGAGACCAGGCCGAAGACCTCGGAGGCCGTCGATTCGACATCGCAGGTCCAGGTGGCGAAGCCGCTCAAGGCGCTCAGACAGTCCAGGCTCGCTTCCGCCGCCGCCGCCGCGGGCGCGCCGGCCGTGCTGATCAGCACCTCGACGTCGCGCTCCGGCGTCGAGTCGTCGGAGACTGTCGCTCGCACCACCGCCCGACCGGCCCCGACCACGGTCAGCGTCGTCGTCGCCTTGCCCGCCATCGTCAGCGCCGTCGTATCGTCCAGCACCGCCACCGCGTCGTCGTCGCCGACCAGGTCCGAGACGCCGAACGTCACCATGGTGCCGTCCGCCACCGCGTTGCCGTCGGCGTCGATGACCATCACGCTCGCCGTCACGCCCTGCCCAATCTCGGTCGCCGTCGCCGGATCGAGCGTCAGATCGACCTCGTCCGCCGCGCCCACGACCATGAACGTGGTTGACGCCTTCAGCGTCCCCGACGTCACCTCCAGCGTGTACGTCCCCGCCGCCAGCGCCGATGTCATCGCCGCGTCGATGTCCAGCATCAGATTGTTCATCATCGAACCCGACTGCGTCGTCTCGTACTTGCTCTGCGCCACCAGCGCGCCGTCCTTCTTCACCATGGCGGTCAGGGTCGGTACCGTGACCGCGGAGCCGGAGGCGTCCGTCGCGTCGAGCATGAACGTGATCTGGTCGCGCGCGTCCATGCCCGTGTCCGCCTTGGTCGCCGCGTTGTAGTCGGCCGCCTGGTCGTTGCCGACGTTGTAGCCCAACACGTTGCTGGGCGCCGCGCCGATGCTCAGCGAGGTGGCCGGGCCGGAGAACCTGATCTGGACCGGGTCGGGCTGATGCACCTGGCCGCCCGAGATCACGGTCGCGGTGACCATCGCCGTGCCCGGCGTCGCCGGCGCCTTGAGTTGGATGCGCATCTTGGCCGGCAGTTGATCGCCCGACGTCTTCAAACTGGCGAAGTCGAGCTCGCAGGCCGCCTGACCGTTGCTCTTGCAGGTCGCCTGCTGGTCGGCCTTGGCGCCGGCCGCACCGATCTGCTCGGTCGACAGCGTCCCGCCCGTGGTCGTGATCACAATCGACGAGACCGCGCTGGCCCGGGCCGGTTTGCTATTCGCGCCCAGTACCGACAGGGTCAGCTCGGTCGTGCCCGTGCTCGCCATAATCGTGGACGGCTCCATCGTCGTCGCGTCGTCGACGTAGCCGTCCTTGGGCGTCGTATCCGTCTCGCCCGCCACCGCCCGACGCGGCGAACTGGGGCCGAAGCTGACCGCCGTCGCCGACGACGGCGCGCCCACCGTCAGCGTCCGCGTCTCGGTCACTGGCGTCTTGCCCGTCGGGTCTCGATAGCCTTTGACCGACACGATGTACTCGCCGGTCGGCGTATTAAGCGGAACGACAATCTCCAAGCCGAATGTCATCGAGTCCGGCTCCCCGCGCTTCGCGTTCGCGCCCCCGCAGGCGGCATAACGGGTGGGCACCATGTCGTAACACGCATTTCGAGCGACAGTTTCGAAAGCAACGATAATGCCGGTCACATCGGGGAAGTTATTGCGACCCCCGGTATCATCGAACCCCAGATCGAGCGACCGAAACACCGGGCCGATGTCGACGGTCTGCGTGAGCGCGTCGGGTTTATCATCGGCATCGCCGACTTTCGCCGTAGAGGAATTGTTGTCGTGGTCGGTTTTTCTGGTATTGTCGGCGTAGTAGCGCGTCCGCACTGCCTGCAAACTCAGGCCCGCGTCGACGCTAATGCTGTCCACTCCGGCACCCTGCAACAACTCCGCGCCGTCCACGCGCGTCACCTTCAGCACCACGTTCGTCCCCGGTTGCACCACGCCGTCCGCCGCCAGGTCCACGAACTCGATCTTGTACACCTTCGGCTGCGGCCCGCTCGGCGTCGTCGGCGCGGCCGGGGCCTGCCCCGCCGCATAGGTCGTCACCGTGATCGTGTAGCGGTTCAGCGCGATCCCGTTGTCGGTGACGACGATCTCGTAGACCGCCGAACCCTCGTCGTCGTCCCCGGTCGCCCGATCCGAGGGGGTGAAGGTGACCACCCGACCCGACACCGAGGGGCTGTCCGACGCCAGCGTGTTCGTCTTGCCGCTCTTCCAGACCGCGCTGACCGTGCCCGTGCCCGGTATCGTCCGCGTGCAGGGGACCGCCACCGGCGTGCCGCCCTCGCCCGCCTGGGTCACTGCGCAGGCGGGCAGCGTCGTCTGCGCCTCAGCCGGCTGCGAGACCGCCGCCAGCGCCATTACTAACGCAACTAGCGCTGCCCCCCCCCCCCCATAATTTGGTTGATTTGGTTGCTGCGCGTTGGCGCATGTTGACGCGCAGCCGCGCAAGGCTCTTGATCATCTCAACCTCTTTCACGGGATCAGTCGTCGCCATGTCCGTTCAGGACGCTCCCGCTGATTATCGCACAGGTAAGCCCCAGCAGCGCCGTCCGTTTCAAGAATTTACAATCGGTTTACACCAGGGCGAGGGTCAACCCGCCGGCTCCGGCTTCCGCCTCGCCAAGGCGAGGTCGCGCGGGGCGGAACAGCGCCCCCACGGGCTGCTCGCCGTCCCTCGTCGCTGATCTAGAGGCTGATCTAGAGCATGTCCGACCGGGCGACCGCGCAGTCGCTCAAGGCGCTGAGACAATTCAGATCGGCCCAGACCGGTCTCTCGGGCCGGTATCTCGGGCGTGCCTCCGTGCTGATCAGCACCTCGACATCGCGATCAGCGTCGCCATGCCGGTCGTCCATCGTCATCGGCGATGACGATGTCTGATCCAGTTGGGCGATACTTGACGCAGAGACGGGGCGACATGACTAGCGGATGACTGGAGGCGAAGGATGTCCGAACGAGGCGATCGGGGCGAACGGGGCGCAGGGGGGGCGTCGGAGACTGGGACGGAGGCGGTGTGGCAGTCGGAGATTGAGCAGCTGGGTCGTCGTCGGGAGTTGGCGCGGCGGATGGGCGGGGCGGAGCGGGTGCGGGAGCAGCACGAGCGCGGCAACCTGACGGTGCGCGAGCGCATCGATTTGCTGCTGGACGAGGGCTCATTCCGCGAGCGCGGGGCGCTGGCGGGGGCGGGCTACTACGACGACGATGGGCGGTTGGTGGGCTTTCATCCGGCGGCGACGGTGATCGGGGTTGGCCGGGTTGGGGGTCGGCCTGTGGCGGTGTCGGGCGGGGATTTCACGTCGCGTCCGCGCAGCGGGGCGCAGGCGGAGGCAGAGCATGGGGGCAAGGCTCGGATTCACAGCGGCGGCGACAAGAGCGGGCACATCGAGTCGTTGGCGATTGAGATGAAGATTCCGATGGTTCGTCTGATCGACGGTTTCGGGGGGGATATTCGGGCGACGGCGGAGATGGGTCGCACGTATCTGCCGGAGCTGTTCTGGCCGCAGCGTTGGGGCAGGCTGCTGGCGGAGGTCCCGGTGGTCTCGGCGGCGTTGGGTTCGGTGGCGGGGCTGCCGGCGGCGGAGGTGCCGGCATCGCATTTCTCGGTGATGGTGCGGGGTTCGTCGCAGGTATTCGCTGGCGGGCCGCCGCTGGTGGAGCGGTCGATGGGGGAGCGATTGACGAAGGAGGAGTTGGGCGGCTACGAGGTGCATGCGCGGGGCAGCGGGGTGGTCGATAACGACGCGGAGGATGAGGCGGAGGCGATGGGGCAGATTCGGCGGTTTCTGTCATATCTGCCGAGCAACGCGCATCAGCTGCCGCCGGTGATGGCGTGCGAGGACGCGGTGGATCGTCGCGATGATGGGCTGGCGTCGATCATTCCGCGGCATCGCAATCGGGGCTACCAGACGCGTCGGCTGATCGAGATGATCGTGGATCGGGGCTCGTTTTTCGAGGTCGGGCGCTATTTCGGTCGGGCTCAGGTGACGGGTTTGGCGCGGATTGGGGGGATGCCGATCGGGGTGTTGGGCAACGATCCGATGCATTACGGCGGGGCCATGGGGGCGAAGGAGGCGCGCAAGCTGGAGCGGTTCGTCGATTTATGCGACGTGTTTCATTTGCCGATCGTGAATTTGGCGGATCAGCCGGGATTCCTGATCGGTCGGCCGGGGGAGTCGGCGGGGACGCTGCGGGCGGGGGTGCGGGCGGCGGCGGCGATCAACGACTCGCAGGTACCGTGGGCGACGGTTGTGGTGCGACGGTTGTACGGGGTGGCGGGCGGCGCGCATCAGGATTTCAGTCGCTTCTGCTTTCGCGTGGCGTGGCCGTCTGGGGAGTGGGGTTCGCTGCCGATCGAGGGCGGTGTCGCGGCGGCGTATCGGCGCGAGATCGAGGCGGCCGAGGATCCGGTCGCGCATCGGCGGGCGATCGAGGAGCGGTTGATCGCGCTGCGCGACCCGTTTTCGGCGGCGGAGGCGTTCGCGGTCGAGGACATCATCGATCCGCGGGAGACGAGGCCGATGCTGGCGGAGTGGTTGGGCACGGCTTACGAGACGCAGTTGCCGAACCAGCTTGGGGTTCGGGTGCGATACGGGATGCGTCCCTGATCGCCGGCGGCGATATCGGCGTCGGGATTGGGGGCGTTGTTGGGGATGCGATCGGGCGATGCGACGAAGATTGCCGACTGGCTTTGGTTACCGATCGGGGCGATGTTGCGGAAGGTCAAGTAGGTTTTTTGGCGCGGCGATGGAGGCAGTCCGGGGCGGTATATGACAGTGCGGAGGGCGAACCAAGGCAGTACAACGTCGGACGTTGCGGCGGGTTTGGGGCGGGTAGCGGTTGCCTTGTTACCGAAATGGTCGAGATGGCAGAAGTGGTTGAAGTCGTCGAGGTGGATATTGGTTGCCTTGTGGTCGAACTAGTCGAGATGGTCGAAGTGGTCGTAGACGGTGCGGAGGGCGATCCAAGGGGCCACAACGTTAGACGTTGTGGCGGGTTTGGGGCGGATAGCGGTTGCCTTGTTAGCGAAATGGCCAAGGTGGCAGAGGTGGTTGAAGTCGTCGAGGTGGGTATTGGTTGCCTAGTGGTCGGAGTAGTTCTAGTGGTTGAAATGGTCGCTTTAGCTGAGGCGGGCTTCGACGGCGGCGATTTCGTCGTTAGTGAGGCCGTAGAGGTCGTAGACGAGGCGGTCGATCTGGCGTTCCAGGGCGGAGGTGTCGGCGTCGGGATCGCGGTCTTTGGCGTCGAGGATGCGGTCGACGAGGGCGACGAATACAGCCTGATCATTAGTCTCAATCTGTGGTATAGATATTCCACCGATTGTTATGGTGTTCCAGTGGTTGACTCCATAAGGTGTTGTCAATGCAATATTCTGACCACGCCAGGCCACAAGATGGGAATTAAGCACAGCACAGAGATATTTCAAAGAAGTACCTGTGAGCATATACACTTTATTGAGGGTAAGCGTAGCCTTATCATCGTATGCGAAACCCGCACGGCCTCTCTGTTCAGGCCAAAGCAGTTTCTCTTTGGCGAACTCCTCGTAATAGGCGCAACTACGGAGGTTGTAATAGGTATGCCCTTGGTCTTGCCGAGCGCTGATCTGCGGCAAGAATGAGTCAAGGCGCGCCTTGATCGCCGGGTATTGTTCCACATCAACTGCCGCGACATCGCCATAACCGTTGTGCGTATCAATCAGCCACAGATCAGCCCACTGGACTCGATAGCGTTGAACATCCCCACCGCGCAGTACCGGTTTGATGATCTCGGCCGATTTCGGGTCAGCTTCAATCAGCGCATCCCGCGTGGCTGTATCGATGATGAACGCCTCGTTGAGCCCGGTCTTGATGCCCATGTTGATCTTGACGTCCCACTCCTTGAGCGGTACGCCGCGGGCGCGCATCTTGTCGATCACACCCCATTCAAGCGGCGAGAGGATGCTCCAGGTTGCGTCGCCATCGGGCCGCGCTTCGCGCCAGTGGTCGTCGGAGGGCGGGAACGCTACGCCGGGCAGGTCGTCCATATCGACGGCCGGGAACGGCTTCCCCTGCCCCCCCCCCCCATTTTGTAACAGCAGCACACCGACGTCAACGATGGAGGCGTCGAAGATGTCTGTGCCCAGGTCGAGCCAGCGCAATGGCGTATGACGCTCGGAGAAGTATTTGCGGAGTTTCTTGCCATAGTTGGCGCGAAGCCAGCTATTGGAGGTGATGTACGTCAGCAGCCCGCTCTCGCGGCGCAGCAATTGGCAGCCGCGCTCGTAGAACAGCTGGTAGATGTCTCCTTTTGAAGTAAGAGTCTCATAGCCGCATGATTGGTAGAGTTTACGTAGACGCCCGCCATCCTTCTGCAACTGGACGTAGGGCGGGTTGGCGATGGCGATGTCGAACCCGCCTGCGGCGATGACCTCGGCGAACTGGACGCCCCAATCGACGGCGTTTTCGGGGACGTTGGCGTCGGCGAGCAGGTCGCGCAGGCGGTCTTGCTCGACCGCAATCTGCTTGCGCAGGCGCGACTTCTCTTCGGCGGCGCGGGCGCGCATGTACTGGGCCTTGTACTCGGCCAGATTGGATTCGCGGACGGCGTGGCTGTCGAGGCTGATCTGACTGGGGTCGGGGCCGAGCAGGCTGTCGCCCTGGACGATTTTGAAGTCGAGATTGGGCAGCGGTTCGGGCTTCTTACCATCGTATTCGATGGCGAGGGAGAGCCAGAGGCGGAGCATGGCGATGTTGACGGCGAAGCGGTCGATATCGGCGCCGTAGAGGTTGCGCTCGATGATATGCAGCTTGAGATCGTGGAGCGACGGGGCATCGACGCCGACGTTGAAGAGGGCGGTTTGCAGTTCGACCAGCTCCTGCATCATGCCGACGAGATAGGCGCCGGAGCCGCAGGCGGGATCGACGACCGTGACCTCCGCCAGCGCTGTCGCCAGGCGGGGCGCGTTGACGGGGTCGATGGCGTCGGTCTGGCGTTGGTCGACGAAGGCGGCGATGGTTTGGGGGTCGAGTTGAGGCACCTTAGTTTCGAGGTAACCCTTGAGGGCTTCGCGGCACATGAAGGCGACGACGGGTCGGGGGGTGTAGTAGGCGCCGGAGGCGCGGCGATCGATGATCAATCTCTCGAAGACCTTGCCGAGCATCTCGGGGTCGACGGCGACCTCGATATCGAACGGGGTCGATTCCCTGACGGTGAAGTTGAAGCGGTCGAAGAGGTCGGTGAGCAGCGGTCGGATGGCGTCGTCGGGGACGATGATGCCTGGTCGTTTATCGAGTTCGGTTTGCTCGAAGAGGCCGCCGTTGAGGAAGGGGACTTTGCCGATCAGCGGCTCGACGCCGCGGCGCAGGTCGCGCGAGTCGGCGTTGTTGAGTCCGAGGAAGAAGAGATGCCAGAGGCGGTCGTCGTAGAAGTTGGCGTGAGTCGGATGCTGTTCATAGTCGCGCCAGAGGGCGTTGAGATAGTCGGCTTGGCCGTTCAGAGATAGCCAGCGCTTGCGGGAGAGGAAGTAGACGAACATCAGTCGGTTGAAGAGGGTCTGGACGAATTGGCGTCGGGGTTCGGCTTCATCGTCGGCGAAGCCGCTGATCTTGGCTTCGGCGGCGTCGAAGATGCGCTTGTACTGGTCGAAGAAGCGTTTGGTGACCGGCTCGACGTCGAAGGCGAGGTTGAGGGCGGCGCGGATGTCGTCGCTGGCGCGGTATTCCCACCAGATGTTGGAGAGCTGCTGGATGACGGTGCGCTGCCTGGCGTCGCGCTCGACGACGATGCGTCGCAGGATCGGGTCGGGGCCGGGCTGGAGGCTGGGATGGATCCAGTGCAGCTGGTCGCCGGGTTGGTTGCGGACGAGTAGCAGGAGGTCGTCGCCGAGGTTCTGCCTGATGTCGTTGAGGGCGGCGAGGACGTCGTTCTTGCGGACGCGGTCGGTGTCGGCTTGGGAGAGGTCGATATAGCAGACCTCGACGCCGTCGAGAGCGGCGATGCGGTCGGCGGCGTCGGGGAGGGTTACGCCGGATCGTTGCCGGGCGCGGGTCAGGGCGACCTGGCCGGAGGCGGGATCGAAGTCGAGGATTTCGGCGAAGAGGGCGCGGAGGATGGCCGGGCGATCGGCGGCGTCGGCGATGAAGTAGTCGTTGAGGCGACGTTCGATGTTGAGCGCGTCGTCTAGATCGCGGATCGGCATGGGGGGGGGAGTCCTGGGGGGATTAGCGGCGCGCCGATCGGCGACACGCGATGTTAGATTACTGCCAGGGCCAGGCGGGCTGATTTCAGCTGATGCGTGAGCGCGCGGGCGAGGCGGCTGCTGCTATTCCGGGCGAGTCCGGGATTCGGAGGCGCGGGATGTTCAGGGGTTGGGCGGCTGACTTGCGGGGGTTAGTCGCGGAGGAGGGCGACGAAGCCGGCCTGCTCGAAGTCGCGGTCGTATGCCAAGGCTTGGTCGATGGCGAGCGTTTGCATCATCAGGAAGCTGGCGCAGTCGGTCAGGCTCCAGGACTGATCGGGTCGGGCGGCGTAGCGGTCGAGCGCGTTCCAGAAGAGTTTCGAGGTGGTCTCGATGATCTCGACGTTCGCGTCGGCGCGGATGTCACGCACCATCCTGACGACCAATCGTCGTCGATACTCGCCTTGGCGCGCGCTGTCGTCGAGTACTTCGATCAGCACCATCTCGGTGGTGACGATCTGGCCGGATGCAAACTGCTCAGCCAGAGTCAGGGCTTGCTGATGCAAGCGGTCATTTCGGTTCCAGAGGGCGATCCAGTAGCCGGTATCGGCGAATACGGCGTTCACTCGTCCTCTGCCTTGGGATCGCCGTAGAGATAATGGTCCTTATTGGTCGCGAAGTCGGTTGGGACGTCGTCCCAGGCGTCGTCGGGCATCTGGCGATGCATCTCCTTGACCCTAGCGGCGATCCAGGCCAGACCCTGGGGCTTGCCATCGGGCGGCGGTTCCTGCTCGCGTTGCTCAAACTCCTTGATCCTCGCGGCGACGCGAGCCAGGCTGGGGATCTCGTTGAGCAGGTTCTGCTTCTCTTGCCTGGTCATACTGAATCGGTTGCGGCGCTGATCTTTGACTAGGTCGGTGGGTGTGTCGGCGGAGGCGTCGTCGGGCATCTGGCGATGCCGCTCGTCGGCGTCGGCCGGGCTGGGGGTTTCGGGTTGCGCGGTTTCGATGGCGATGGCGACCTCGACGCCTTCGCGCAGGTCGACTGGGTCGAGCGGGGTGAGGACGCCGTTAGCGTAGCGGGCGCGGACGCGGGCGGGCATTGGGTCGCCCTCCTTGGGGTTCAGTTGGGGTATGGGGTTCAGTTTAGCGTTCCGCGCGGGCCTCGACGGCGTGGGCGGCGGGTTGGTCGCGGATCGGCATGGGGCGCGGCTCCGGGGGGGATTGGCGGCGTGCGGTGTCAGACTACCGCTCGGACGCTATCGGAGAGCGGGAGTTTAGTCGCGGAGGAGGGCGACGAAGCCGGCCTGCTCGAAGTCGCGGTCGTAGGCTAACGCTTGGTCGATGCCGAGCGTTTGCATGACCAGGAAGCTGGCGCAGTCGGTTACGCTCCAGGACCGATCGGGTCGGGCGGCGTAGCGGTCGGCTGCGTCGGCGAACTGCTGCGGCGTCTGGGGGATGATCTCGATGTTCGGGTCAGCTTCCAGGCCAGCGATGAGGTCGCTAGCGGCCAAACGGTCTGCGGACCGCTTCCGTGAGGCGTGATTCAGCACCTCTACAAGGACCATCTGCGTGGTGAGCAGCTGAACCCCTCGAAGTTCATTCGCGACGGCTCTGGCTCGATGATGGAGTTGGTCATCTGGGAAGATCAGCGCGATCCAGTAGCCGGAGTCGGCAAACACCTTGCGCATCAATCCTCTTCCTTTGGGTGGCCGTAGAGGTAGTGTTTCTTGTTCTTGACGAAATCGGGCGGGTGGTCGCCGCGCGTTTCTGGCGGATACTTGCGGTGTATCTCGTCGACCAGCGCTAGCAGGCCGTCCAGGGTTCGCTCGCGTTCGGGCGGGGGAGGCTGGGCTTCGGGCTCGCTGATTCTCGCGTCGGCTTCGGCCTCGGGCGGGCCGGGGGTTTCGGGTTGCGCGGTTTCGATGGCGAGGGCGACCTGGGCGCCTTCGGGCAGGTCGAGCGGGTCGAGCGGGGTGAGGACGCCGTCGGCGTAGCGGGCGCGGATGCGGGCGGGCATTGGGCGCCTCCTTATGGTTCAGTTGTGGTATGGGGTTCAGTTTAGCGTCCGGGCGGGCGGCTCGACGGCGGCGATGCTGCGCGAACAGCCGACCGGCGCAAACGCGGAAGCCGCCCCGTAGGGCGGCCTCAATTGCCAGTGCCGGCGCAGGCTAGCGGGTATTCCGCCAGCACTCGTACCGGTGGACTTCTTGCGCCTCGCGCATCGGGGCGTACAGGTATTCCCCGTTGAGAAACATCCACTCGTCCCCGGTGAGAGAGTACGAGACGTACCACACCTCGATGCACTTAGGCCAGCGTAGCGAGTCGAAGTAGCGAGCGTCGGCGCTCGACCCTCCGAAGGCGACAACGCCGCCCAGCAGCCCGGCTAGGGCGACCGCCGTAGCAGCCGCCCTAGCGATCCTCTGTCTCAGCATCTCGCCCCTCCGCTCACTCAGTTAGCGCGGGCAGTCCACCGGGAATGTGTTTTTATGCTCTATTGGCACCCAAAAAATGTAATGACGGATCTGCCGACGCTCCATTACAATGGTGGTGAGCGTTTTGTAGCAGGTTTCGTCGCGTGCGCGCTCGTTGTCCGAACCTCGGGCGGCGTTGTTGTTTTTCTTGTGGTCTTTTATGTGGTTCTGTAATGCTCGATTGCGTATCCGTTCTTCTTCTGTTTCTTGAGTACATCTTATGCCGGCATAAACGCCTGCGGGCGAACTTCCGGATAAATAGCTTAGGAAAGCGCAGCCAACCGCACGGCGCGTCTGCGCTTTCTTTTGTTCTGGACTTACGTATGGCCCGCATTCGCTGCCTCGACGGGGATTGCTCGGAGGAAGATGGCAATTTTCATGATCACTCGCGGTGTTATCATACTTTGACTTGTGATTCGGCGGCGTTGGGTTTGTCGCCGGCGGCGGGGCTGTGATTAGGGCACCATCTCTACCATAGCAGGGATAGGCTCGGCAACCGTTGCCGCCGCTTCGGGCCTCAAATGCGACGACAACCGTTGTCGAAGAGGAGTACAAAAGGGTGCGGATAGTTAACTATCCAGCCGCGGATTAGCCCCACATTGACCCAGCATCCACTATTGTCAAGGCCGTTGAGCAGAGCGACTTTCAGCATCGGCGCGGATAGCGGTCGATCAGGTATGGGGCGTGGATATGAGCAAGACTGAGCGGTTACTGGTGCGGCTCACCCCGGTTGAGAAAGAAGCGGCGTCACGCGCAGCGAAGGCCGACGGGCGATCCGTAAGCAACTACACGCGCCGCGCCCCGCTTAATCAGATCGCCCGCGACAGACTGGCGGCGCAGCGGTCAACGCCGCCCGCCCAGACGAATGTGAGCCGCGAACGATTAGACTGACATTGCGATGAGCACCGAGCCGACCACGGTTGCCACAAGCACCGCAATCTTGATCACGCTAACCGGATTGCGCCAACAGAAGTAGAACACGATCGCGAAAGGGAGCACCAATGCATGCAAGTACGGCCTGCCCCGCGGCCAAACGCGCGTTACGATGCGCTGACAACCGCTGCCGAACAGGCGACAGAGAGGGATCGAAATGGCGTCTAACAGACTGCGGATCGCGGCAATCGCCGCCCTGCTCGCGGCGTTGACGGCGATTGGCTGCACCGCCGAGGCCGAGCAGCCGAGCGTCAGCGAGAGGGTGATTGACTGCGATATCGAGAGCATGGACACGTTCGACGATCCCGTTGACGGCAAGCTCGAACACCTCACCCGCGCCCTCTCCGTCGCGCTGGATGATCCAGACTCCGAGGAATGGCGCTGCGAACTGCTGGCGGGATCTGTCTACGCCCGCCTGATGACCAGGGAGGATTTTTATTACGACGGGCCGATCTTCGCGGACGGACTCGTAGCGGCGGCGCATGCCCGAACGTGGCCGGATGCGCAGCGGGTGTTCACCGATGCATGGGAACGCGCTCTGGGGCCATACGGGTGGGCGAAGTTAGAGCAGGAGCTCGAGGAAATATACAGGCAAGCCGAGCAGTACGAGGAGTGGAATCGGCTATCCCGGGCTCGACATGCTGAACAGGACAGGCGGATGAACGCAGATGAGCAGGACTGAGCGAATAATGGTGCGGCTGACGCCGGAGGAGAAAGAGGCGGCGGCACGCGCGGCGAAGGCGAACGGGCGATCCGTGAGCAACTACGGGCGCTGGGCGCTGTTCGCGTCTCGGCGACCTGGGTAGGGTCGAAGTCGCGCGTCGGGGCGGGCGCGGATCGGCATGAGGCGCGTTCCTGGGGTTGATGGCGGCGCGGTGTCAGACTACCCGCTCGGACGCTATCGGAGATGGGTAACGTCTTAATCGCCGGCGATCTGGTTCGGTGCGGCGTGCGGCATCGGCTGCATCCGCGTCCGGCGACGCGGATTGCGGAGCACCATTTCACGTTCGCGGCGGAGTCGGAGGCATTGTTGGAGTCGGTGCTTGAGCGCTTCATGTTGAAGGCGCATCGCGGCGGCGGCTGAAGTGGTCGTCTTGCGGTGGAACTGGTCGCTCTAGCCGAGGCGGGCTTCGGCGGCGGCGATTTCTGGCGTTGGGATTGCGGGTGGTCGATGCGGCGGGTTTGGGTCGGCTATTGAGCGCCTTTGCTGCGGTTACAGTTCTTGCAGAGCATTTGCAGGTTGTCATCGTCGGTCAGGCCGCCGTCCTTCCAGGGGGTGATGTGGTCGCCCTGCATCTGCTGGAAGTCGAATTTCTCGCCGCAGGCTGCGCAGCTTCCGTCCTGGCGCTCGTAGGCGGCGGTCTTCTGCGCCTTGTCGAAGGCGCGTAGATGCAGATGGCGCTCATCGCCGTCGAGCACATACGGATAGACGCCGGCCGGCTTGCGAATTGGGCTGAGCTTGTTTTTGCCGCTCAGGCTGAGCAGGCGGCTGATTTCTTGCTCGAGCGCGGCCGGGTTCAGGGCGTCGTTCCGGTGCTGCGCATAGAGCGGTCCCCAATCGACATCCCGCATGGTCGGCCGCTTGTTGGGGAAGGCGGCTTCGACCCACTCGATGACGGCCTGGAAATGGGACCACAGTTCCCCGGCATCGGCGTCGTGCTGGCGCAGCGCCATGTAGTCTTCAATCTTGTCGCCGCTGGCCCAGCGGATGGCCGTTTGCAGAAGCTCCTGCCGGATCGGGTTGCCCTTCAAGTAGGCATCGGCGATGCCTTTCGCGGGGCAAGCGGAGCGGCTGAAATAGCGCTTGGCGTCCGCCAGCCAGGGACCGGCATAGACGGCGTTGCGCAGTTCCTGGTCGGTCAGCCGCTCGCCGGCGATGTTGACGATCCTGAACCAGTCCAGCTTTTCGCTGGCGTCCCCGTCGCAGATGTAGATCGTGAGTTTGTAGCCGTCGATCCGCTCGCGGACATCGTCGGGCTGGTTGCTGTAATACAGGCCGTCGATTGAGAACACACCGTCGACATACTGGCTGATCGAGATGGTGCGCTGCTGGCCGTCGAGGACCTCGTAGCGCCCGTCCGGGCGTATCGCCCAATACATGACATTGAGCGGGAACCTGGCCAGCACGGAGCGGATGACATCGTCGCGCTGTTTGTCCTTATAGACGAACTCGCGCTGGTAGGGCGGGCGAATATCCAGTTGGCCGCCGTAGCCGACGACGCCGCCTTCGCCGTCGTCGCTGTAGCGGTACACCAGGTCGCGGATGGCAAGCTCTATCGGCTCAATCTTCATGATTGCAACATGCGGTTGCGAATGACGACTCGGACATACTTGGGTTTCCCGCCTATTGCGCCGTCCTTGTCCTTGATCAATCCATGAGATTTGAACGGCACATTGTCATTGGAGCGAATTGCATTCGCGTCCAGGATCTCGAACTGACTCGGATTGTGTTTGTCCAGAAATGTGATCGGCACTCCCATCGCGCCGGGATAGTCGTCGGGAATATCCTTGGCCTTATCGACATTGATTGCATCGTAATTATCGAAGGTCGGATAGTCCTGCGGCGCATAGCGCCGATAGAGAACCATGCGCTCGTGCCGCTTGCGGTGGTCGAGATTCGTGAACCAACGAACGCCCTTGACGCGGATGAACTTATTGCCGGCGTCGTCAATCCGGTGCGTCGCGGCGGTCAACGGATAGTGGTCCGGCACCCCGAACTCGCGATCTCCGCTCGTGATGCTGGGGCCAAGCCATATGCGGTTCTCGCGGACGAGCGGGAACACCTCCTTGTAGGAGAGCGCGTTCAGATTGCCGATAATCAGGAACTTCTTTTCATACTGCATGAGCTGGGCGACATATTCGCGGAACAGGGAGAAGGGCGGATTGGTGACGACAATATCCGCCTGTTTCAGGATATCGATGCATTCCGCGCTGCGGAAATCGCCGTCGCCCCGCAGATGTCTGATGCCTATGTCTTCGGGGCGCGGCACTCTCTCGCCTTCGCGGAAGCCGTCATACTCCAGCATGATGGCCCGCTCGGCATCGTGCCGCGAAAACAGATCGGGATTCTGGCTTTTGTAGCAGGTGGTGATCAGCTTCTTGAGCCCCAAGGACTCGAAGTTGTGCGAGAAATAGTGAACGAATTGCGAGACGCGAGGATCGTCGCAATTGCAATACACGATCTTGCCGCGGAAGTGATCCCGGTAGTGCCGCAGTTCGCGCTCAATGTCGGGAAGCTGGGTATAGAACTCGTCTTTTCTTGCGGCTTTGGCCGCGGTCAGCGCGGCGTTCTTGACGGGGCCCAGTCTGTTGGCCGACATCGCTCTCTCCGCTCTCGACCGCGCGAGTGCCGTCGATTCTAGCGCAGCTCTAGCGCAGCGGCGTCCGTGTAGCCGTTCCCGTCGGGCGCGGGCGGGCGTTATGATGCGTGACACCGATATCGAACCGGGAACAGAGAGATATGGCATCTCACGGGCTGCGGATTGGGGTAATCGCCGCCCTGCTCGCGGCGTTGACGGCGATTGGCTGCACCGCCGAGACCGAGCAGCCGAGCGTGAGCGAGAGGGTGATTGACTGCAACATCGAGCGCATGATCGGGAACTACCACGAACAGATGTTCTTGCATCTCGTCAACGCGTTCGAGGTCGCCGAGGACGATCCCCACTCCGACGAATGGCGCTGCGCACTGCTAGAGGCCGCTCGCTACTCCCGCAGCATAACCCTAGAGAACGGGTTTCATGACGGGGCGATCTTCGCAGTCGCGCTAGAGGCGGCAGCGTATGCCCGAACGTGGTCGGAAGCGCATCCGCCGCTTGGTGACGCATGGTTTCGCTCTATGGGGCCAGAGGGGATAAAGAAGCTTAACGATTCCTTGGACCAGTCTATCGCTGAACACCGGCGATACACAGAGCAGTACAGGCAGTGGAGCCCAGATGAGCAGGGCTGAGCGAATAATGGTGCGGCTGACGCCGGAGGAGAAAGAGGCGGCGGCACGCGCGGCGCGGGCGAACGGGCGATCCGTGAGCAACTACGGGCGCTGGGCGCTGTTCGCGTCTCGGCGACCTGGGTAGGGTCGAAGTCGCGCGTCGGGGCGGGCGCGGATTGGCATGAGGCGCGTTCCTGGGGCCGGTTGGCGCCAGGGTTTGGCGTAGGTGGCGATGCGGCTCGGGCGCGGCGCTTCGCGATCCGATTGGATTGGCTTGCCGGCGCGCGTATCGGTACGTATTGGGTTGCGATCGGTTAGCCTTATCGGCGATCGATGCAGTGCGCGATGATCTAGCGCGCGGAGAGGAAGGAACGATCATGGCACTGGGCGGTTTTGCGAATCGGGTGGCTCGGATTGATCTGAGCGAGCGGACGGTTTCGTATGAGGGGATCAACGAGGAGGACGCGCGCAAGTACATTGGCGCGCGGGGGTTGGGGGTGAAGTATCTGCTCGACAACGGGGCGGATGTCGATCCGAGTTCGGCGGACAACATGTTGGCGTTGGTCAACGGCCCGCTGACGGGGACCGAGGTGTCGATGTCGGGACGGCTGGCGTTTGTGACCAAGTCGCCGCTGACGGGGACGGTGACGGACTCGCACATGGGCGGCTGGTCGGCGGCGCGGCTGCGATGGGCGGGTTTTGACGCGCTGCTGATCACGGGCAAGGCGGATGCGCCGGTCTACCTTGAGGTGGAGGCGGGCGAGGTGGCGATCAAGGACGCTTCCGAGCTGTGGGGCAAGGGGGTGCACGATACGGTGGCGCATTTCGGGTCGGCGAGCGGGAACCGGACGGACGTGTCGGTGATGGCGATTGGGCAGGCGGGCGAGAACGGGGTGTTGTTCGCCTCGTTCCTGAACGAGGATGATCGGGCGGCGGGGCGTGGGGGCACCGGGGCGGTGGCGGGGATGAAGCATCTGAAGTGCGTGGTCGTGCGGGGCACGCGGGCGGGTCGCTGGCGGCCGGCGGCGGGCGAGGCGCGGGAGCAGTTCCGGGCGGCGCAGGGGACGCATCTAAAGCTGATCATGGAATCGCCGGTGACGGCGCCGTCGTCGGCCAACGAGGATGGTTCGCTGAAGGAGGGATCGGGGGCGCTGTCGGCGTTCGGCACCAACGTGCTGATGAACGCGGTGAACTCGATTGGCGGGCTGGGGACGAAGAATTCGCAGCTGACGCAGACGACGGCCGATGCGGCCAACGCGGTGTCGGGCGAGCGGATGCGGGACGACTTCCTGACGGCGGAGCCGACCTGTCACGCGTGTCCGGTGGCGTGCAAGAAGGAGGTGGAGATCACCGAAGGTCCGCACGCGGGGCTGAAGATGGAGTCGTTCGAGTATGAGCCGGCCTGGTCGCTGGGGGCGAACTGCGGGAATGACGACCCGGCGGTGATCGCGAAGATCATCGATCAGTGCAACGACTACGGGATGGACGCGATCGAGATCGGGAACGTGATTTCGATGTACATGGAGGCGTCGGAGCGGGGCTACGTGGACACGCCGCTGGAGTGGGGGGATGGTGCGGGGATGGTGCGGGTGACGGAGGATTTGGCGATGGGGGGCACGGCGCTGGGTCGGACGCTGGGTCAGGGGACGGCGAAGGCGGCGGCGGCGTGGGGGCATCCGGAGATATCGATGACGGTGAAGGGACAGGCGGTGCCGGCCTACGACCCGCGCGGGATCAAGGGGGAGGGGTTGGGCTACGCGACATCGAATCGGGGCGCGTGCCACCTGCGGGGGTACACGCCGGCCTCGGAGCTGCTGGGCATTCCGGTGAAGACGGATCCGCTGGAGTGGGACGGCAAGGGGCCGCTGCTGAAGATCTTCCAGGATTTGCATGCGTTCTCGGACTCGCTGGATTTGTGCAAGTTCTCGGCCTTTGCGGTGGGGGCGCCGGAGTACGCGGCGCTGTACGAGTCGGTCGTGGGGGCGTCGATGTCGGAGGAGGACGTGATGCTGGCGGGCGAGCGCATCTACAACCTCGAGCGTTACTTCAACAACCTGGCTGGTTTCGACGGCAGCGACGATTCGCTGCCGGAGCGTTTCCTGAGCGAACCGGCGAGCGGGCCGGCCGAGGGGCACATCTGCGAGCTGGATCAGATGAAGGAGCAGTACTACGAGGCGCGCGGCTGGGAGAACGGGGTGGTGGGGGAGTCGAAGCTGCGCGAGCTCGAGATCATCGCCTAGCGTCGGCGGGCGGCGATGCTGATTCGGTTTTACGCGACGCTGCGGCCGCTGGTGGGCGGTCGCAGCGTGGAACTGCGCGACCCGCCAGATACGATCGGCGGGGTGTTGCAGCGTCTGGCGGCGGAGTACGAGGGTCTGGGCGATCGGCTGGTCGACGAGGAGGGGTCGGTGCGTCGGTTCGTGGCGATTATGGTCGACGGGCGCGACATTCGGCATCTGGATGGTCTGGGGAGTCGGGTGGGGGCGGAGAGCGAGTTGGATATTTTTCCGCCGGTGGCGGGCGGCTGAGCGTCACCGGCCCATATACGCGGGGTGTTCGCCTAACGAGACTGCGGGGCAGAGGCTGAAGGCGTTCCTGTTCGGTCTGGTCGTAGGCAGTGAGCGGACTGCGCTTGGGCGCGGGTGCGGCGCGAGAGTCGGCGATGTAGTCGCGCAGGTCAGCGGGGATGGGGCACGACGGCGTCGGGTCCGGCGCAACCGCTTGGGCGTCTGCGTTGCTCGCCATGCCGATGGGGTCGAAGTCGGACTAGGGGGGTTCGTCGTCTAGGAGGGCGGACGCCGCCGCCCAGTCGGTCGCCCCGGCGAGCGAGCGTAGCTGGATCGCGTTGGCGGTGAATTCGGCTGCCCGCCAGGGTCGGGTATCGCGCATGTCGTCGGCGTGGCGGTCGTAGCGGTCGGCGGCGCGATGCAGGTGGCAGCGCCAGTCGTCGGAACCCGCCGCCGCCGCGCTGCGGGCTGCCAACAGATGCGCGTTGGCGGCGTCGAGATGGTCGCGCGACCAATCGCCGATGGTTACGCCGCCGAGCGAGGCGATGTCGCGCGCGTAGGCTACCAGCTGCGTTCCTGCCGCGTCGCACGTGGACGGCTCTGGCGACGCGTTCGCTTGGGCGTCGTCGGTCTGAGCGAGGTCGGGCGGCTTGTCGTCGGTTTCAGCGAGGTCGGGCGGTGGGGCGGATGTCCAGCGCGAGGGCGCGGCGACCGCCTCAGCCTCATCGCGGTAGTCATCCGCCTGGCCCTCGTACAGCTTGCGTCGCGCGTCGTCGCCTTCGGCGTCCAGCATGTCGGCGACGCGGTCGAGCCGCTTGGCGGCTAGGAGCAAGTGGCAGCGCCACTCGATGCGGCCGGGATTGCGCCAAGCGGCGTCGTGACCCGCGTCGAGATGCCCGTGCGCGAGATGCACATGCGCGCTGGGGTAGGTGTCGTCCTCGCCCGTCGGCAGCGGCGCGTAGCGGCGGGCGACGGCGACGGCGCGGGCGGTGGGTACGAGCCATTTCAGCCGCTCGCACGCCTCTAGGTCGGGGATGTAGCGCTCAGGCGCATCGTCGGTCGGGGTCGGGTCGGACGACGGCTCCGATGTCGTGGACGCGGTCGACCCGCCCGTATCCGTGTCGGGGTCGTCGTCGGGCGCGCACTGTGCGATCAGGGCGAGCAGGGCGATGCCGATGACGATCATCGTGATACAGCCGGGGGCGTTCATCGGACGCCGCCCGACGCGTCGGACGGGCGCGGTTGCCCCGTCCAGTGGGGGCCGCGCCAGAGCACGACCGTGCGATGCGGCAGCAGGATCATCGCGCCAGGCGCGCGCCCGTCGCGGTACTCGGTCGGCGCGCAGGGGCGCATCATCTCGTCCCGCTCGTTACGACGCTCTTCTAGGATTTGCTGTAGACGCTCATCGCTGATCGGATTATTAGGTAGGCAGGATGTTTCAAGCGCATTCCAATCTACCATCTCGTCAATCGTCATCTCGCGTATATCAGCATCAGTGAGTTCAAGCCTAGCCACGATGACCTCCTAGCTGCTGCGCTCGCGCTGTACTGAGCATATGAGCTGTCTCGCGCTTGCGTAGCTCTTGATCCTCGTCCGGCGTGAGCTGCACCTGTATTCGCTCAGTCCTGCTCATTTGCGAGCCGCGGCTCGTACTCTGCGGCTTGCAACAACTCTTCGTTCTCCCGCCGCATCCTCGCAATCTCTTCTTGAACCGCTTCCTCGCCCCCCATAGCGCGCGTCAGGCCGTCAGCGATCTCCCGTTGAGCTTCCGGCCACGTTCGCGCACGCGACGCCGCCTCTAAGCCGGCTGCGAATAGCGGCCCGTCGTGACCTACCTCCTCTTCGGGCAGGTGGCGGGCGAAACGAGCCGCCGATAGCAGTTCGCAGCGCCAGTCATCGGAGTTGAGGTCATCCCCGACAGCAATCAGAGCGCGGCCGAGATGCCAGTTCACGCCCTCGATAGGAAGGTCGAACGTGTCCAACGTGTCCTCGGTATCGCAGTTGATCAGCATCTGGCTGACGCTCGGCTGCTCGGCGTCGGCGGTGCAGCTGAACGCCGTCAACGCCGCGAGCAGGGAGGCGATTACCGCGATCCGCATTCGGTTAGACGTGATTCCGTTCCCTCTCTGTACCCTGTTCAATGTCGGTTGTCGGCTATTTTACTGGGTCAGGTTCCGCGTCTCCGCTCGGTCGGTCTCGTCAGGCGGTCTCCAACTGAGTTCCTCTTCGACAAGATACCAAGGATAGGAACGAACGATCTTGCGGTATCTGTCGGCAATGTTGAAGACGAGTTCAGCCGTCTCTGGGTAGTTGTAATTATGCATCGCCACGTCACCGACCGCGTCGTAGTTCTTGGCCGAGATCAGTAGGTGGCAGCGCCATGATGTTCCTTTCGGGAAATTTGCGCCGGCCGCTCTGACGGCATAGTAATGACTGACCGCGGCTGCACGGTAATGGGACAGATTGCGATACTTGAACTCGCGGTCGTAGGCTTCTTTGACGTTCGTCTGCCAATCTTGTCCGAGTTCGGACTGCGCGGTGAAGATCGCGTCGCGGACGAGTCCGGGTCGTTGGCACATGTCGAGCGTCACAGAGGGGACGTCGTAACTGCACGCGCTGCCTAGCGCGATCGCGGCGACGGCAATGGCGAAGGCGCAGATACGCACTGGGGTTCCGTTCGATTGGCGTTGGCGACGGGGAACATACGCCCCGCTCTGGGCGTCAACCCGGTCAGCGGGTGGCAGGGTAGCAGATGATCCGGGGCGGGCCAGCAAATGCGAGGGCGGGGCGGGGTCGCGTGTAGGCTCAATGCATGTGGCTCAAGTCGCTGGGCATGGGGCTGTTTCGCTATGACCTGCCGCGGCAAGCGTTGATTACGTTTCTGGCGGCGATGGGGGTGACGGCGGGGTTGGGTTGGATGATCGCGGTGCTCGACCAGGTGGGGCCGGAGGAGATCGCGAAGGCGGAAGTGCGTGGGGCGCGGGAGGGTCGGCTGGAGGGGTATGAGGCGGCGTTCGAGCGGGGTCGGCTGGAGGGGGCGGGTCGGGCGATGCTGGCGCTGCCGGAGCTGTTGGCGTCGGGGGAGGCGGAGTCGGCTTATCGGCGGGCGTACGATTTCGCCTGGAACGATGCGATTGCGATTGCGCTGGAGCGGGCGAAGCGGAACAAGCTGGAGGTGGAGTCGGCCTTTGAGGCGTGGGAGGGGCTGCGTCGATGAGCCGGCGTCGGACGAAGCTGGCGACGTGGGGCAGCGAGGAGCGCGAGGGATCATGGTGGCGGCGGGGCACCGATCCGATCGGTCGGCACACGATGGTCGCGGCTGTGCTGGGGGTGTTGATGGCGGCGTTGATTGGGGCGACGCTGGATCCGTTCAATCTGCGCACGGCGGACGATCTGCGCCGGGCTGAGCAGGCGGCTTACGATCTGGCCTACGCGGCGGTCGAGGCCAGCGGCTACGCCGACGGCGTTCCGTACGGGGAGGTTGGGCAGCTGGCGGAGCGGATCGTGAGGCTGGGCGAGGGGGCGGAGACGCGCTACGGGGCGGCGTTTGGGCAGGGCTGGGCGGAGGGCTGGAACGAGGCGCTGGAGGCGATGCGGGAGGCGGCGTTGTCGGAGGGGCTGCCGGCGAGCTATACCGAGTTTCGGGCGCTGGAGGCGCTGGAGCGTCGGTAGGCGGGGCTGGGGAGTGTGGGTTGCGCGGTATCGATGGCGAGGGCGACCTCGACGCCTTCGCGCAGGTCGAGCGGGTCGAGCGGGTCGAGGACGCCGTCGGCGTAGCGGGCGCGGATGCGGGCGGGCATTGGGGGGTTTCCTCGGGGTTCAGTTGGAGTTCAGTTTAGCGGCTGAGGCGGGATTCGACGGCGGCGATTTCGTCGGTGGCGAGGCCGTAGAGGTCATAGACGAGGCGGTCGATCTGGCGTTCCAGCGCGGATGTGTCGGCGTTCGGATTGCGGTATTTGGCGTCGAGGATGCGGTCGACGAGCGCGATGAACACAGCTTGGTCAGCTGTTTCCACCTTCGGTACTGGGATTGCTTGTACGGAGAATTTCTTCCATTGCAATACGCCCATGCCGGTCGTCAAGGCGAAGGGTTGCACAAACCAAGTCACGAGTTTGCTATTCAAAACCGCGCACAGGAACTTTAGGGACCCGCCAGTGAGTACATAGGCCTTGTCATTGCAGAACAGCATATTTTCAGAGTATGCGAATCGCCCTTCCGGAGACATATCCATCCAGAACAGTTTCTCTTTGGCGAACTCCTTGTAATAGTCGACTGTATCCTGTAATTCAAACCAGGCATGATTTGTTTTCTTTCGAGACCGCCTTCCATGTTCAAGAATTTCGCCTGATTGCTTCAAGCGATCAATGCCAAACGCCATCAAGTGTTCCTTTACAGCCGGGTATATGTCGATATCCAAACCTAATGGAGGAAACGTAGAAATCAACCACAAACCGGCCCACTCAGCTCGCCAACGCTGAATATCTCGACCGCGGAGAATCGGCTTGATGATCTCGGCCGACTTGGCATCTTGTTTGATCAGCGCGTCGCGTGTGGCGGTATCGATGATGAACGCCTCGTTTAGTCCGGTGGTAACACCTCTCCTGATCGTGACGTCCCACTCTTTGAGCGGCGTACCACGGGCGCGCATCTTGTCGATTGCGCTCCATTCGATGTGCGAGAGGATGCTCCAGGCCGCGTCGCCATCGGGCCGCGCCTGGCGCCAATGGTCGTCGGAGGGCGGGAACGCTACGCCTGGCAGGTCGTCCATATCGACGGCCGGGAGCGGTACCGCCTGACCGCCCGTGCGCAGCAACAGGATACCGCTGTCGACGATAGCAGCATCGAAAATATCCTTGCCGAGGTCGAGCCAGCGCAACGGCGTATGACGCTCGGCGAACAGCGCGCGGAGCTTCTTGCCATAGTTGGCGCGGAGCCAGCTGTTGGATGTAATGTACGCCAGCAATCCGCCTTCGCGGCGCAGCAACTGGCAGCCGCGCTCGTAGAAGAGCTGGTAGATATCGCCGCTGCGAGCGAAAGTCTCATATCCGCGGGATTGGTAGCGTTTGCCCAGTCGTCCAGCATTGCTCTGTAGCTGGAGATAGGGCGGGTTGGCGATGGCGATGTCGAACCCGCCTGCGGCGATGACCTCGGCGAACTGGACGCCCCAATCGACGGCGTCTTCATGGATGTTGGCGTCGGCGAGCGCGGCGCGGATGTTGTCCTCGGCGGTTTGGATGCGTTGGCGCAGGAGGCGCTTCTCATCGGAGGTCGGCGCGCGCAGATATTCGCCCTTGAGTCCGGCCAGATTGTGTTTGCGGATTATCTCGCGCTCGATGCTGATCTGACTCTGGCTGGGGTCGGGGCCGAGCAGGCTGTCGCCCTGGACGATCTTGAAGTCGAGGTTGGGGAGCGGTTCGGGTTGGTCGTCCTCGTACTCGATAGCGAGGGAGAGCCAGAGGCGGAGCATGGCGATGTTGACGGCGAAGGGGTCGATATCGGCGCCGTAGAGATTGCGCTCGATGATATGCAGTTTGAGATCGTAGAGCGACTGGTCGTCGACGCCGACATTGAAGAGGGCGGTTTGCAGCTCGACCAGTTCCTGCATCATGCCGACGAGATAAGCGCCGGAGCCGCAGGCGGGATCGACGACCGTGACGTCCGCCAGCGCCGTCGCCAGGCGGGGCGCGTTGACCTGGTCGATGGCGTCGGTCTGGCGTTGGTCGACGAAGGCGGCGATGGTTTGGGGATCGAGTTGGGGGACGCGGGTTTCGAGGTAGCCCTTGAGCGCTTCGCGGCACATGAAGGCGACGACGGGTCGGGGGGTGTAGTAGGCGCCGGAGGCGTGGCGGCCGGTGACGAGTTCCTCGAAGACCTTGCCGAGCATCTCGGGATCGACGGCGACCTCGATGTCGAACGGGGTGGACTCCATTACGGTGAAGTTGAAGCGGTCGAAGAGGTCGGTGAGCAGCGGTTCGATAGCTTCGTCGGGGACGATGATGCCGTCGCGTTGGTCGAGGTCGGTCTGCTCGAAGAGGCCGCCGTTGAGGAAGGGGACGTCGCCGATGATGAAGTCGACGCCGCGGCGCAGGTCGCGCGAGGCGGGGGTGTTGAGTCCCTCGAAGAAGAGGAACGTGAGGACGTCGTCGTAGAAGTTGGCGTGAGTCGGATGTTGTTTGTAGGCGTCCCAGAGGGCGTTGAGGTAGTCGGTCTCGCCGTTGAGGCGCAGCCAGCGCTTGCGGGAGAGGAAGTAGACGAACATCAGTCGGTTGAAGAGGGTCTGGACGAACTGGCGTCGGGGTTCGGTTTCGTCGCCGGCGAAGCCGTCGATCCTGTCTTCGGCGTCGTCGAAGATGCGTTTGTAGGTGGCGAAGAATTGCTTGGTGACCGGCTCGACGTCGAAGACGCGGTCGAGGGCGGCGCGGATGTCGCGGTGCTCGCGGTATTCCCACCAGATGTTGGAGAGCTGCTGGACGACGGTGCGTTGCCTGGCGTCGCGTTCAACGACGATGCGGCGCAGGGTCGGGTCGGGGCCGGGCTGGAGGCTGGGATGGATCCAGTGCAGCTGATCGCCGTCGCGGTTGCGGACGAGTAGCAGGAGGTCGTCGCCGAGGTTCTGTCTGATGTCGGCTATGGCGGCGAGGACGTCGTTCTTGCGGACGCGGTCGTTCTTGCGCACGGGGTCGGTATCGGCGTCGGTTTGGGAGAGGTCGATGTGGCAGATATGGACGCCGTCGAGGCTGGCGATGCGGTGGGCGTCGTCGGGCAGGGTCAGGTCGGATCGTTGGCGGGCGCGGATCAGTTCGACCTGGCCGTAGGCGAGGTCGAAGCCGAGGACTTCGGCGAAGAGGCTGCGGAGGATCGTCAGCCGATCGTCGGCGTCGGCGGCGAAGTAGCTGTCGAGGCGACGTTCGATATCGAGCGCGTCGTCGAGTTGGCGTTCGCCGCCGCGGGCGTCGGGTTGGCGTTCGCCGCCGCGGGCGTCATTGTGGTATTCGCCGCCGCGGGCGTCATTGTGGTATTCGCCGCCGCGGGCGTCATTGTGGTATTCGCCGCCGCGGGCGTCATTGTGGTATTCGCCGCCGCGGGCGTCATTGTGGTATTCGCCGCCGCGGGCGTCGGGGCGGTCGCGGATCGGCATGGGGCGCGGCTCCTGGGGGGCGATTAGCGGCGCGCCGATCGGCGGCGTGCGGTGTCAGACTACCGGCCGAGCGCGAGTTCGCTCCAGCGAATGCGCTGTCGGGGCGGCTTTGCGGGGGTTAGTCGCGGAGGAGGGCGACGAAGCCGGCCTGCTCGAAGTCGCGGTCGTAGGCCAGGCCTGGTCGATGCCGAGCGTTTCCATCGTCAGGAAGCTGGCGCAGTCGGTCAGGCTCCAGGACTGATCGGGGCGGGCGGCGTAGCGGTCGACGTAGCGGTCGGATGGGTTCCAGAAGAGTTCCGAGGTGGTCTCGATGATCCTGACACGGTTGTTGGCTCGAATGCCTCGTACCATTCTTGAAGCCAGCTCTCGCTTGTATCTGCCTTGGCGCGCGCTGTGGTCGAGCACCTCAGTCAGCACCATTTCCGTCGTGACGATGAGGCGAGATTCAATCCGCGCAGCCATCGACTTGGCGCGCTCATGCAATCCGTCATGACGGTTCCAGAGGGCGATCCAGTAGCCGGTATCGGCGAATACCGGGTTCACTCATCCTCTTCCTTGGGGTGGCCGTAGAGGTAGTGTTTCTTGTTCTTGGCAAAGTCCGTGGGAAAATCATCCCAAGCGTGGGGCATCTGGCGGTTCAGCTCATCGGCCATAGCAACGATTGCGGCCAGACCTTGGGGCTCGCCATCGGGCGGCGGTTCCTGCTGGCGTTGCTCAAACTGCTTGAACTTCGTGGCGACGTGGGCCAGGCCGGTTGGGATCTTGTCCCGGGCGTTGTCGGGCATAGCGCGCTGCTGCTTGATTCTGGCGACGGCCCAGACTCGATCTTGGGGCTCGCGCTCGGGCGGGGGCGGCTGGGTTTCGGACTCGCTGATACTCGGGTCGGCGTCGGGCGGGCCGGGGGTTTCGGGTTGCGCGGTATCGATGGCGAGGGCGACTTCGACGCCTTCCTGCAGGTCGACTGGGTCGAGCGGGGTGAGGACGCCGTCGGCGTAGCGGGCGCGGATGCGGGCGGGCATTGGGTCGGCTCCCTGGAGTTTATCGGGGTTCAGTTTAGCGTCCGGCGCGCGGGATTCGACGGCGTCCGTCATGGGGTATTCGCCGGTCTTGCCGAGGGCTGAGCCGCCGGCCTGTCGAGCATCATTCCCAGGCGAGATGGGCGGCTGTTACGAGGGTTGGTCGCGGAGGAGGGCGACGAAGCCGGCCTGCTCGAAGTCGCGGTCGTAGGCCAACGACTGGTCGATGCCGAGCGTTTCCATGGTCAGGAAGCTGGCGCAGTCGGTCAGGCTCCAGGACTGATCGGGTCGGGCGGCGTAGCGGTCGACTGCATCGGCGAACTGCCGCTCCGTCTGGGGGATAATTTCGACCCGATCATCCGCTTCGAGGCTCGCGACGAGATCGCTGGCCATGCGTCGTTCCGCGGCCCGCATTCGAGAAGCATGATTCAATACCTCAACGAGGACCATTTGGGTCGTGAGCAGCTGTGTATCTCCCAGGCGATCGGCGATGACGTTGGCTCGATGATGGAGTTGGTCCTTCGGGAAGATGATCGCGATCCAGTAGCCGGTATCCGCAAACACCTTGCGCATCAATCCTCTTCCTTTGGGTGGCCGTAGAGGTAATGCTTCTTGTTCTTGACGAAGTCGGGCGGGTGGTCCTCGCCTGTCGCATCCGGGTACTTGCGATGCAATTCGTCGACGAGTTCCAGTAACCAGGAGCGGCTTCCGCCCTGATTCCCCGATTGCGGCGCTGGCTCCTCTTCCTCTGGGTGGCCGTAGAGGTAGCGCTTCTTGTTCTTGGCGAAGTCCGTGTGAACGTCGTCCCAAGCGTCGTCGGGCGTCTGGCGGCGGCGCTCGGCGGCTTCGGGCGGGCTGGGGATTTCGGGTTGCGCGGTATCGATGGCGAGGGCGACCTCGACGCCATCGCGCAGGTCGACTGGGTCGAGCGGGGTGAGGACGCCGTCGGCGTAGCGGGCGCGGATGCGGGCGGGCATTGGGTCGGCTCCCTGGAGTTTGTCGGGGTTCAGCTTAGCGTTCCGCGCACGGCTCGACGGCGTCTGCCGTGTCGTGAGCGCCGTCGGGCGGGCGCTGGCGGCGCTGGAGCGTTGGTAGGCGGCGCGGGGGGCGGTTAGGCGCCGCGGAGGCGTGGGTCGAGGACGTCGCGGAGGGCGTCGCCGAGGAGGTTGAATCCGAGCACGATGAGCATGATCGAGCCGCCGGCGAAGACGGTTTGCCAGGGGTGGAGGTCGATTGAGCCGCGACCGGCCTGGACCATTTGTCCCCAGCTGGGGATGCCTTGCGGGCCGGCGCCGAGGAAGGAGATCGAGGCTTCGGCGAGGATGTAGGCGCCGATGCCGATGCTGAAGGCGATGATGAGGACGGCGACGACGTTGGGCAATACGTGTCGGATCATGATGCGGAGGTCGCTGGCGCCGACGACGCGTGCGGCGAGGACGAATTCGCTCTCGCGGACGCCGAGCACGGCGGAGCGGATGAGACGGGTGGTGATGGCCAATCCGGCGACGCCGAGCCAGAGGACGACATTGAGCACGGAGCGGTCGGTGATTTGGGTGAAGACGAGGACGAGGACGAGGAAGGGGATGGCTTGCAGCATGTCGACCAGTCGTTGGATGAAGAGGTCGATGAGGCCGGCGTAGTAGGCGGAGATCATGCCGATGATGAGTCCGCCGACGACGGCGATGACGGAGGCGCCGAGGCCGACGATGAGGCTGAGACGGGAACCGTGCACGACCTGGGACCAGATGTCGCGGCCGAACTTGTCGGTACCGAACCAGTGTCCGGCGGATGGTTTGACGAACTGGCTGACGAGCACGGGCGAGCCGATATCGGGGTTTTGGGCGAGCTCGACGATGGTCGGATTGGGCTTGTAGTCGGGGTTGGGGGACTCGAAGATCTGATCGGGATCGTGTCGTTCGATGACCGAGGCGAGCAGGGCGACGAGGATGAAGATGACGGCGAGGATCAGGCCGGAGCCGCCGAGGGGCTTGCCGCGCAGGAATCTACCGAGCGCGCGAATCCCCCCCACGGTTCGATCCAGCGGGGTCGGATCGCGGAGGGGGACGACGGCTGGGTCGGCGATCTGGGTCATGATCGTCGCCTTCTACGAGATGCGAATGCGGGGGTCGATGACGCCATAGAGGATGTCGACCACGATGTTGGTGAAGACGACGAAGACGGCGATGATCAGGACGACGGACTGGAAGACGGGATTATCGCGGGCGAACAGCGCGGTGAGCACCTTGTTGCCGATGCCGGGGATATTGAACATGTTCTCGAGGATGACCTGGGAGCCGATGATGGTGGCGATGGTGACGCCCATGACGGTGAGGACGGGGAGCAGGGCGTTGCGGAGGGCGTGGCGCATGATCACGACCGATTCGCGGAGTCCCTTGGCGCGGGCGGTGCGGACGAAGTCCTGGCGCAGGACTTCGAGCATTTGCGAGCGGAGCAGGCGCATGGTGGTGGCGGTGCCGGCGAATCCGCCGGCGAACATGGGGACCAGGTACCAGGTGATGGCGCCGCCGGGGTCGTCCCAGAGGTGGGGTTGGCCGATCACGTCCATCTGGAACAGTTTAAACTCGAGCACGACCAGCGAGGCGATGGCGGCGGTCCAGAAGACGGGGGCGGCGAGGGCGAGGATGGCGAGGCCGCGCAGGCCGTAATCGAGGGGTTTGTCCTGGAAGATGGCGGAGATCAGGCCGACTGGAATGGCGACGATGAAGCCGACGATCATGATCAGGATGCCGAGTTCGATGGAGTAGGGGAGCGAGCGTCCGATCTCGTACCAGACGGAGTTTTGGGTGAGGAAGGAGGTGCCGAGGTCGAGGCGCACGGTATCCCAGAGCCAGCTGGCGTACTGTCCGCCGATCGACTTGTCGAGTCCGAGGTCGGCGCGGCGCTGCTGGATCTGTTCGGCTGTGGCGCCGCCGGCGTCGAGTCCGAGCGAGGCGGTGGCGAAGTCGCCGGGCAGGACGCGGATGGCGAAGAAGGAGAAGGTGCCGACGAGGAAGACGACGAAGACGGCGCCGATGAGTCTGCGGATGATGTAGGCCTGCATCGGCTTACCCGTTTCAGGCGGTTGTTACCGCCTGGGTCCGTTTCATGCGGTCGTCGCCGCTTGTCCGTTTCAGGCGGTTGTTAGCGCCTGAGGGGCTTTCAAAGCGGTCATCGCCGCTTGGTCGGTTTTCAGGCGGTCGCTACCACCTGTGGTACCTATTTCAAGCGGTCGCCGCCGCCCGCCTATCAGTTTCGGCGGTCGTCGCCGCCCGCCTATCAGTTTCGGCGGTCGTCGCCGCCCGCCTGGGGCGGGGGAGGGGGCTATTTCAAGCGGTTGCTAGCGTCTGGCGGTCTCGCATCTCCATCATCTCAATCGCTGCCGGGGCGGGGCGGGCCTGGTCATGGCGCCAAGCAGGGTTTTCGGCAACGACGTTTTCGTGCATCGGTTGTGGATTGGCATGGGATTACCGTTCGCCCGCAGCGGGATGTCTGCGTGGAACAGGCATCCCGCTGGAGGATAGCGGCTACTCGATCCTACTCGGCTCGGTTTAGCTCAGTTCGGCGTCTTGCGCGACGGCGATCAGAGGGGGACCGGGGTTCCGGCGCGGCGGTCGGAGGCGGAGGGGTCGTCGAGATCGAGGTAGTGTTCCATGGCCTGGAGGCTGACGGCGAGGAAGTTCCAGCCTTCCTGGTCGGACTTTGTCTCGATCTTGTTGTAGTTGTAGCCGATCCAGGGGAAGATGTAGTTGTAGCAGATGCTGCGACCGAATTGGCCGCGTTCCATGACGTATTCCTGGACGTCGCGGACCATCTGGTAGGCGGTCTCGTAGTCGAGTTCCTGTTTGGCGGCGGTGAGGGTCTCGTCGATGTAGGGGTCGGAGACTTCCCAGTAGTTGGCGCCGGCGCCGGTGGTGAAGGCGCTGATCATGTCGGCGCGGGCGTCGGGGATTTCGACGTTGGGGATCCAGCTGAAGAAGGGGTCGAAGTCCCTCGCGTTCCAGGAGGGGATGATTTCGAGGTAGGGTTTGGTGATGCCGTTGAATTGGTCGGTGTCGAAGGCCTGGTTGAACATTTCGGCGATGATGCCTGGGGTGGCGGACCAGGCGGCGCGGGAGGCCCAGAGTTCGGAGGTGACCCAGTCGATCTGACCGATGTCGGGTCCGCCGGCGGCGTTCCAGAGGGCGCGGGCTTCCTCGACGTCGGCGTCGCGGTCGATGCGGTAGCCGGGCGTGGTTTCGAGGTCTTCCTGGGGGATGGCCCAGGATTCCTGCATCCAGGTGACGGGGCCGGAGACTCTGCCGAGGCCGTTGTGGAGCTGCTGGATGAGCTGACGGCGGTTGGTGGCCAGGTCGATGGCGCGGGTGAGGCGGAGGTCGTTCCAGGGGGGCTTATTGGAGGGGGTGAAGATGGCGACGGTGTTGGCGACGCCCTGGTAGGTGAGGTAGGTTTCGTCGATGAGGTTGTCGTGGATGGCGAGGATCGTGTTGGGGTCGGGGTCGGTCATGGAGTCGACCTGTTTTTGCTCGAACGCGATGCGGTAGGCGTTGGGGTCCTGGAAGGTTTGGACCCAGACCCAGCCGTCGAGGTAGGGTTTGGCTGGGTTGCCGTAGAAGTGGGGGTTTTTGACGGCGGAGATGCCTTCGCCTGGGTCCCAGCGGGTGAGGATGTTGGGACCGGTGCCGATGACTTTGGAGGAGTCGACTTCGGTGTACTGGTCTTCGGTGCCGCCGACGAGTTCGGGTTGGTTGATGAGGTTGTATTCGTTGGCGAATCCCTGGACGAAGGTGGCGTCGGGTTCGACGAGGCCGAGGTTGACGCTGCGGTCGCCCGTGTTGATGGAGGCGACGCTGCCCCAGTAGGCGGAGCGGCCGAAGTTGGCGGCTTCTTCGCCGTTGGCGAGCATTTTGGTTCGCTGGCGGTCGATATTCCAGACGATGTCCTGGGGGGTGAGGTCGCGTCCGGGCGCGGCGGCCGGGTGGTTGGCGCCGGGGCCTTCGCTGTGCCACTTGACGCCGTCGCGGAGGTGAAGGATGACGGTGGTGGAATCGGGCGTTTCCCAGGTTTCGGCGAGGTCGCCGACGAGTTCGCCGGTGTCGGGGTTGGAGAAGCGGAGGAGTTTGGACTGGACGCGGGCGAGGACCTGGAGCACGGGCGAGGCGACGGTTCGCTGGGCGTCGTAGGTCTCGTAGACGTTGGCGGACTGTTCGATGAGGTAGCCGCCGTATTTCTTGGCGGAGGGGTCGACCTGTTGCTGGCCGCCCTGATCGTCGTCGCCGGGCTGTTCCTGTTGCATGGCCTGCTGGGCCTGGCCGTTGGCCTGATCTTCGACCTGTTGCTGGCCGCCCTGCCGCTGCATCTGCCCCTGTTGGGCCATGGCCGGGGTCTGTTGCTGTTGGCCCTGGGTTGCGGAGTCGTCGTCATCGTCGCCGCAGCCGACCAGGGCGAGGCCGGCTGCGCCGACGCCGGCGCGGGCGGAGGCGCGGAGGATGCCGCGGCGGCTGATGCGCTTGCGGCTGATTCGCTGCCAGTAGGAACGCTCGCTCATTTGGTGTACTCCTTGTCGAGGACCCGTCAGGGCGACGGAATCGCTTCGGGTATCCTGCGAATATACACGACTGCGGCTAGGCTGGGTCAAGCGATAGGCGGATGCGAAGGAGTTTGGGGTGGGGCAGGCGGTTCGGGAGCTGAGATTGCGGGGGGTACCGATCTGGTTGTTGCGGCGGTATCTGGAACAGCTGGGGGCGAGGGAGATCGCGCCGCCGTCGCCCGGGGGCAGTGATCTGGATGGGGTGGTTCGGGCCGACGCGGCGATGTCGGGCGAGGGCTGGACGGCGCTGTGGCGCAGCGAGCGGCATGCGATGCATCCGCGTTTGCCGACGCGGATTGCGGAGCACCATTTCACGTTCGCGGCGGAGTCGGAGGCGTTGTTGGATTCGGTGCTTGAGCGCTTCATGTTGAAGGCGCATCGCGGCGGCGGCTGAAGTGGTCGGCTTGCGGTGGAAGTCGGCGTTAGCCGAGGCGGGCTTCGACGGCGGCGATTTCGTCGGTGGTGAGGCGGTAGAGGTCGTAGACGAGGCGGTCGATCTCGCGTTCGAGGGCGGAGGTGTCGGCGTCGGGGTTGCGGTCTTTGGCGTCGAGGATGCGGTCGACGAGGGACTCGAATGCGAGCCGTTGCGGTTCGGTGAGTGAGTGAATCGGCAGTTGGCGTAGCTGGTAAAGTTGCACGTGATTGTTGGTCGATGAATGACGGAAGATCCAGTCCATCAGCTTTGAGTTGAGCAGCGCCATGATCGGCTTGTTGAGGCCCTCTTCACGAAGTAGTACCTTGTTCAGTGTATCGGCACACAGATAGCGGGCAGGTGGGTTGTGCGCCAAGGCAACGTGAAGCCGCCTGGCGTCGGTTGTACCTGTCACCTGCTGGGATAGCAGGTACGTTCGTATTGCATTGTCTTCAGCACGCTCTTGTCGGAACGTCTCATTGCACCATTCGCTCGATGCGTCATATGATACATGGTAGCGAGAAATATGCTTTCCTCGAAGCAACCGAACACTGGTAACGCGAGAAGAGAATTCTTTGGAATGCACTCCCTGAATCAAATCTCCTTTGGCAAAAGACAGCGCATAGTCCTGGAGCGGTTTGACGGCTTCGTCCATCGCGAGCCGTTCCAGGATATGCACGGTTTTATCTAGAATCAGCGGCATGCATTGCAAGTCGGGGTACAGCTGCTTGATCGCGACGGAATTGATTGGGGCAAACGCAGGATTTTCGATTGTCTGCGCGTCGTTTCCGATTGATACGCCAAACGGCTTAGTTGTCGGTTCAGCTTTTGCGAAGTGATAGATGCAGGTACCTTGCGTCACGCTATTGAATATTTGCAGCGAGGGAGTAGCGGCATCTTTGGGGAACTCGATGATATGGCGCAGTTGCGTATGATCCAGCAGGAGCGTTCTCGTCGCCGTCGCGGAGAGGTCGCACATCAGGCTGCTTTGAACGATGAATGTCGCCACGCCGCCCGGTTTGCAGAGCTGGTATGAACGTTCGACGAATAGTTTGTAGAGATTTTGCTTTCCTTTGTCCATTCCTTCCGAGTACGGATAGCATTCCGCGGAGTAAACGCCTTTGCGGATCTGCGCATAGGGCGGATTGCCGATGGCGATATCGAAGCCGCCGTCGCCGACGACTTCGGCGAAGCGGATGCGCCAGTCGAGCTCGGCTTCCGCCTGCTGCGCGGCGGTGAGGGCGTCGCCGATCGATGCCTCGGCGTCGGCGATCCGTTGGCGCAGGCGCGCTTTCTCTTCGGCGATCTGCGCTTGCAGATACGCGCGTTTGCACTCCGCCAATCCGGATTGCCGGATGGTATGGGGGTCGAAGGCGATCTGGCAGTCGAAGGCGATCTGGCTGGGGTCGGGGCCGAGCAGGCTGTCGCCCTGGACGATCTTGAAGTCGAGATTGGGGAGCGGTTCGGGTTGGTCGCCTTCGTACTCGATGGCGAGCGAGAGCCAGAGGCGGAGCATGGCGATGTTGACGGCGAAGGGATCGATATCGGCGCCGTAGAGATTGCGTTCGATGATGTGCAGCTTGAGTTCATAGAGCGACCGCGGGTCTTTGGTTACGTTAAAGAGCACGTCGCGCAGCTCGACCAGTTCCTGCATCATGCCGAGCAGATAGGCGCCGGAGCCGCAGGCGGGATCAACCACGGAGACGTTTTCCAGGGCCTCCGCCAGCGTGAACGCGGGGACGTAGCCGATCGCGGTGATTTCGCGTCGGTCGACGAAGGCGGCGATGGTCTGGGGGTCGAGTTGGGGCGCCTTGGTTTCGAGATAGCCCTTGAGCGCCTCGCGGCACATGAAAGCGACGACGGGTCGGGGCGTGTAGTAGGCGCCGGAGGCGTGACGGCCGGTGACGAGCTCCTCGAAGACCTTGCCGAGCATTTCTGGGTCGACGGCGACCTCGATATCGAACGGGGTCGATTCCATGACGGTGAAGTTGAAGCGGTCGAAGAGGTTGCGCAGCAGCGGCTTGATCGCGTCGTCGGGCACGGTTACGTCCGGCCGTCTGTCGAGTTCGGTCCGCTCGAAGAGGCCGCCGTTGAGGAAGGGCACATCGCGCGAGTCGGGGTTGTTGAGTCCGTCGAAGAACAGGTGCGTCAGTCGGTCGCGGAAGAAGTTCGAGGCATGCTCGTCGGACTCATAGTCGCGTAGCAAGGCGTTGAGATAGTCGGTCTCCTCATCCAGGCGCAGCCAACCCTTGCGGGAGAGGAAGTAGACGAACATCAGGCGGTTGAAGAGGGTCTGGACGAACTGGCGTCGGGGTTCGATTTCGTCGTCGGCGAAGCCGCTGATCCTGGCTTCAGCGTCGTCGAAGATGCGTTTGTACTCGTCGAAGAAGCGTTTGGCGACCGGCTCGACGTCGAAGGCGCGGTCGAGGGCGGCGCGGATATCGTCGCTGTCGTCGTATTGCTCCCAGATCTCGTAGATCTGATCGACGGCGGTGCGTTGTTTGACGCCGCGTTCGACGACGATGCGTTGCAGGGTCGGTGTTGGTCCGGACTGGGCGCGGGGATGGATCCAGTGCAGTTGGTCGCCGGGTCGGTTGCGGACGAGCAGCAGGAGGTCGTCGCCTAGGTTCTGTCTGATGTCGTCGAGGGCGGCGATCATGTCCCTCTTGCGGACGCGGTCGGTGTCGGCTTGGGAGAGGTCGATATAGCAGACCTCGACGCCGTCGAGAGCGGCGATGCGGTCGGCGGCGTCGGGCAGGGCGACGCCGGGTCGTTGGCGGGCGCGGGTCAGGGCGACCTGACCGTAGGCGGGGTAGAAGTCATGGAGTTCGGCGAAGAGGGCGCGGAGGATCGTGAGCCGATCGTCGGCGTCGGCGGCGACGAAATAATCGTTGAGGCGATGTTCGACGTCGCGGGCGTCGAGTTGGCGTTCGCCGGGGCGGTCGCGGATCGGCATGGGGCGCGGCTCCTCGAAGGCGGGATTGGCGACGCACAGGGTACCCGCTGAGCGCGCGATCGTTCCAGCTTATTGCGGGGTTGCGGGGGCGAGGCGGCTGACTTGCTATTCTGAATACGTCTGAGCGGGTCCGGGCGGGCGCTCTGGCGTGCGTGGAGGCGAGCCGAGGCTATGGTTGAGGTTGAGCAACCAGAAGGGGCTGAGCAAGCAGAGGGGAAGCCCCTGCCGCGGACAGTGGAGGAGTGGGTTGCGGATCCTCGAGGGCCAATTCCGCCGGGTCGGGGCGCGCATGTTGATCGCGGGCTGATGACGCCGGCCGAATTGTTGCGCGACCTGTGGTTCCGGGCGCGGCATCGGCAGTGGCCCGAGGAGGCTGAGGCGGAATCGGCGGCGGCCGACGAATCAGAGGGTCGCTGACAGCACCGCAGCGGCGAGCAAGCTTGCGGCTATCGCCCACAGCCATAACGTCACGACCGTGTAGCGACGCTTGCGTCGAATGATCCATTCGTTTTGATTGACGGCGGCCAGCATTTCGTCCGCTGCCCAGAGCCTCAGTCGATCGCTTTCGTCGCCAATGAAGGCAAAGGCAGCCAGGCTGCTGGCCGCTCGAAGCTGACCGAGTTCAGGTCCAAGCGCCAGACGACGTTCGAGATATCCGATCAGAGCGGCCACGACCAACGTGGCGTAGACGACCGCGCCAACCAGCAGCAGTGTCAGCGAGACTGGCTGATCGACAATCCGCTCAACGTCCTGGAATGTCAGGAACAAGGCCAGTAACGCCGTCGAAGTGGTAAAGACGATGCTCAATCGATTATTGAGCGCGGCGATCTGCGTCAGCTGCTCGTCCAGCCTCCAGCGAGCGGTGTCGTGATAGAGCTCGTGAGCCATCGATCCTCCTTCGCGCGGTTCGGAGCCGGATCAGTACGATCGTTCGCCCCGCTGAGTCAAGTGCGCGAGGGGCGGAATACGGGTAACGCGGCCTCGTCGTCGGTCTGGCGGGAATCGACTTCGAGCGGCGGACGTCATCCCGAGAATTCCCGCACGATCGCCAGCACTACCGCGGCCAGCAGGATTAATCCGAATCAGCGTTGACATTTTAATCTTAATCTCAGCCGGCGTCCGTAACGAGCGTTCGCATCAATTCTCCTCCTTGAGGTGACTGTAGAGGTCGTGTTTCTTGTTTCTGACGAAGTCGAGCGGGTGGTCCTCGCCTGTCGGATCCGGGTACTTGCGGCGCAATTCGTCGATCAGGGGCAGGGATTTCGGGTGGCGGGGTTTCGATGGCGAGGGCGAGCTGGGCGCCTTCGCGCAGGTCGCGGTTCGAGCGGGGTCAGGACACCGTTGGCGTTCGCGGTCAGCAGTTCGCACGCCGTTGTCGTTGTTCTGATGATAGCGTATGTGGTTCTGTAGATTGAACTGCTTCATTGTACGAGATATCGACCTGATCGCACAGTCGTAACTGATGTACGTGGCGGCGTCCGCATCTCCGGTAAGGGCCGACGGTATATCTTCGGCGAGAACCGACGCCAGCCCGCATATCACTGTTTCCTGTAATCTGTTTTTGTGATCTTCGGGCGGCGGGCATTCGCTGCCGCGCTGGCTGGGGTAGGGACTATCGCAGTTTGTATGGTCCGTCGCTTTGTTATCCGGATCAGTATCGTCGTGCCGCGCCGTGGTGGGTTTCGGCTTCGGCGTTGGCGTAGACGCCGAGGGCGTCGGGGTTGGGGCTTCCGGTCGGGCCTGGGACGGTCTCTCCTCGCTGCTAGGTAGTTCGGCGTCCGCTCGATGCCCGGCGGCCGGCTCGGTGGCGGTCGGGCCTGCGATGGTCAGGGCGATCAGCGCGGTCATTGCCATTGCGATCCGCAAACGGCGCCGCATGGCGTTCCTCTCTCGGCTGTCGCCGCGCCGGCGCGGGCGGGCCCGATCAGCTTCTGGGGATATGATACGTCGCAACCGCTGTCGC
The DNA here is from genome assembly GCA_965116225.1 of Dehalococcoidia bacterium. Taxonomy (GTDB): domain Bacteria; phylum Chloroflexota; class Dehalococcoidia; order Bin125; family Bin125; genus Bin125. Next base: position 571,711 of record OZ220495.1, read on the forward strand.
GACGATGCAGAGGAACGGGAATGGCAGGCATCCGACTGTGGGTAATCGCGATCGTCGCGGCGATCGCGTCGTTGACGGCGTTGGGGTGCGCCGGGCTGGACTGCGATATCGAGGTCGGGATGGGTGGCGATCTGGATCCCGCCGACGAGATGCACTCGCATCTCGGCCAGGCGTGGCTGGCCGCCCTTGACGATCCCGACTCGGACGACTGGCGCTGCGAACTGCGCGCGGCGGCTGGCTACGCCGACGAGCTGAGCAAAGTGGATGGGGGGTATTACGACGGGCCGATCTTCGCGGACGGGCTTTCAGCGGCGGCGGGCGCGCGAACGTGGGCGGATGCGCAGCGTGAGGCGGCTGAGGCGATGCTGAGGGCTATGGGGGCAGATGGGATTGAGCGGTTTCGAGCGGAGCTTCGTCGGGGTATCGCTGAGGATCGTCGGCTGAGCGAAGCGTACAGGCGGGCGGGCGCTCCGTGAGCAGCGATGATCATCGCAGCTGCGATTATGGGCAACTACGCGCGGCGGGCGATGCGCAATCAGATCGCCGGCGAAGACCGGCGGCGGCGAGCGGCGCGGAATCATATTTATCGTCTGTCAGTCTGTTATCGCCATCTCATTAGTCGCGTAGACGGGATCATTCGTCAGTTGACGGATTGTCCCGCGCGATCAGAGGGTCGTTACCGCTATCGCTCACGTATGGCTGCGTATACGCTAGCGATAGCTCATAGTATCAGATATTCTTAACTTCGACATCGCCATACTTATCGACGATGATCAGTTGTCGCTTATCTTTATGCGGCTGCCAGAACAGGAGTAGTATCAGCGGCAATAAGAAGAACAGAGCGCAGAGCATGATGAATACGAGTAACTTCGACCAGTCCATTACTCGGTAGACGAGTATCGCCTGCTGATCATTGAGCATCTCGATTCGACCGCCGCGTGAAACACCTTCGGTCACGACCGTAGCGAGATTGCGTTTACGGACAGAAGTATCGACTTCAGTACGGGGAGTCATTAATCCAGCTGTTTTCTACCCCTTATCATACACAGACGCCGCCTCCGCAAGGGGGCGGCGTCGTTGAACGGGGAGTGGCATGACGTCTAGCGGACTGTGGATTGCGGCGATCGCCGTCGCGCTCGCGTTGTTGACGGCGTTGGGGTGCTCGACTGCGCAGCCGAGCGAGGCCGAGCAGCGGCAGGTCGCCGAGGTCGGGCAGCCGAGCGTCATCGACGGGGAGATCGATAGGGAGATCGACTGCGGTAGCGAGCGCGGGATCGGGCTCGAGCATGACCCCGATCATGGCCCCGAGCTGCGGATGCTGTTGCATCTCAGCGAGGCGATTCTGGCCGCCGATGACGATCTGGACTCGGACGGCTGGCGTTGCGAACTGCTCGCGGCGGCCGGCTACGCCGGCTATGTCAGCAAAGAGGGTGGGGGTTATTATGACGGGACGATCTTCGCGCCCGAGCTGGAAGCGGCGGCGTATGCCCGAACGTGGCCGGAGGCGTGGCGTGAGCTCGGCGAGGCATGGGAACGGGCGCTGGGGCCAGATGGGACTGAGCGGTTTATCGATAGCCTGAAACAGAGCATCGCTGAAAACCGGCGACTCAGCGAAGGGTACAGTCGATCCGACGCAGGTGAGTCGGACTGACAGTAAGGCTGGACGGTCGGACTGGGCGGTTGGATTGGGCGGATACTGGTACGGTTGCCGAGGCGGCGGAGCCAGAGGCGGCGGGCGGGTTGGGTCGGCGATCTTGGGCGGGGCGGGTGGTATGTTTGGGGTTGGCGCGGGTTTTGCTGGGCTGCGCTGATGGACGCTGATGACGCACGCCGCACCGACGACTCCGACCGCCGCGACCGTGGGGTTCGCGCTGCCGTATCGGACGAAGATGCTGATATTGGGCAGCGCCGTGGTGGCGATGTTCCTGTCGGCGGTGCAGCACTCGATTGTGGCGACGGCGACGCCGGTGTTGGCGGCGGATTTGGGCGGGATCGACCTGATCGCGTTTATGGAGTCGGCGTTCATGGCGACGTCGGTGCCGGCGGTGGCGATCGCGGGTCGGCTGTCGGATGTGTACGGGCGGAAGCCGTTTCTGTTGGCGGGGTTGGTGGTGTTCGCCGGGGCGACGGCGCTGGCCGGGTTCGCGACGTCGATGGAGATGTTGATCGGATTTCGGGCGTTGCAGGGGATCGGCGGCGGGGTGTTGATGGGGAATACGTTTTCGATCTCCGGGGATCTGTTTCCGCCGGCCGAGCGGGGCAAGTACATGGGTATCTTCGCGGCCGTGTTCGGCGTCGGGGGGCTGGTCGGGCCGTTGTTGGGCGGGTTGATCGTGGACGCGCTGAGCTGGCGTTGGGTGTTCTGGTCGATTCTGCCGTTGGCGGCGCTGGCGTTCGCGTCGATCGGGTTGATTATGCCCTGGCTGCGTCCGCCGCCGCGCAAGGTGGTGATCGACTGGCTGGGGATCGGGGCGATGTTGTTGGCGCTGATGCCGGCGATGCTGGGGTTGGCGCTGGTGTCGACGGGGGGCGGCTGGCTGGAGCTGCGGACGCTGGCGTTGTTCGGCGTTTCCGGGTTGGGGCTGATCGCGTTCGTGGGGGCCGAGCGGGTGGCGCGGGAGCCGATTTTGCCTGGGGCGTTGTTCCGCAATCACACGTTCAGGGTGGCGGCGTTGGTGATGGCGGTGATCGGGGGCGGTCTGTTCGGGGTTTCGTTCTTTCTGGCCTATTTCATGCAGGGGGTGTTGGGCTATACGCCGACCGGATCGGGGTTATTGCTGAGCACGCAGATCATCTCGCTGGTGACCAGCGCGTCGCTGGCGGGGCAGGTGGTGTCGCGGACGGGGCGTTACAAGGCGATGTCGATTGCGGCGACGGTGATCATCGTGATCGGCGGATGGCTGATGACGCAGCTGGGCACTGATTCGGCGGCGATCGATGTGATCTGGCGGTTGGTGTTATTCGGGGCGGGGCTGGGGTTGCTATATCCGTCGCTGTTGGTGGCGGCGCAGAACGCGCTGCCGCAGCGGATGCTGGGGACGGTTTCGGGGGCGACGCAGTTTTTCGAGGAGATCGGGGCGATTGTGGGGGTGACCGTGGTGGGGGCGCTGGTGACGGGTCGGCTGACGAGCGAGTTGGCGTCGCGTTTGCCGTCGGAGTTGGCGTCGCGGGCGGATCCGACGCAGCTGCTGAGCGAGGCGGAGCGGGGCGATCTGTTGGCGGAGGTGGGGGAGTCGGGGTTCATGCGGATTGTGGAGGTGTTGCCGGAGGCGCTGGCGGTGGCGATCACGAGCAATTTCTGGTTATCGGCCGGGGTGGGGGTGGTCGCGTTGCTGGCGGTGGCGACGCTGCGGGAGCGACGGCTGCGGACGGGCGAGCTGGATTTGCCTGAGGTTGCCGAGGGGGCGCTGGTCGAGCCGTCGGCGGTTGGGTCGCGGAATGGCGGGGGGCGGCGATGGCGGGTTGGGCGTGGGTTGGGCGAATGATCCGACCCCGGTGGCGCGGATTCGACCGCAACGGTCGCCGCTGGGCGGGGGATAGGGGGCGGCGGATCGGTTCCCTACGCGGGATGTTCAGACTGACGGGAATCGAGTTCGAGCGGCAGGCGTCATCCCGAGCATTGCTGCGCGATCGCCACCACGCCCCCCCCCAGCAGCACAAATGCAATCAGGCCAAACCCCAGGCATCCAAGCAGACTCCCCAGGCATCCAAACAGATTCTCAATGAAATCTAACATTTAGCTAGCCCCCCCTCAGAGTCCGCAACGAGCGTTCGCAGCAGTCCTCTTGCTTGGGATGTCCGTAGAGGTAGCGCTTCTTGTTCCTGGAGAAATCGGGCTGGCTGATTCTCGGGTCGGCCTCGGCTGGGGCGGGGAGTACGGGTTGCGCGGTATCGATGGCGAGGGCGAGCTCGACGCCTTCGCGCAGGTCGAGCGGATCGAGCGGGGTCAGGACACCGTTGGCGTAGCGGGCGTGGATGCGGGCGGGCATTGGGCACCTCCTTGGGGTTCAATTGGTGGGAATCAGTTGGGAGTTCAGTTTAGCACTCGCGCGGGGATTCGACGGCGTCTGTCATGGCGGGATTGGGGGGAGTCGGGCGGCGAGGAAGTCGGCGTAGTGGAGGGTGTCGTGGGGGGCGTCGCGGGCGACGGCGGCGGCGCGGAGGTGGAGGACGCAGCCGGGGTTGTTGGCGAGCAGGGTTTGGCAGCCGCTGGCGGCGACGCAGTCGAGCTTGCGTTGGAGGACGCCCTGACCGACTTCGGGGGCGGCGAGCGAGGTGAGGCCGCCGAAGCCGCAGCAGAGGTCGGCTTCGTCGAGGGGGGTCGGCGATTCGCCGGTCAGGCGCTGGACGAGCAGATCGATGCGGGCGGCGGGGTCGTTGCGGCTGGACGACTGGCAGAAGCGGTGGGCGGCCCAGCGGGGCGGGTTGGCGGCGGCGGTACCCGCATCTGCGCGGGATAGGCGACGCCGGATCGAAGACCCGGCCGAGCGCACGGCGAAGCCCGCATTCGCGCGAGATAGGCGACGCCCTGCGCCCGCGTTGGCGGGGTCGGCATCGGCATCGGAGTCGGCGGCGGCGCGGTGATCGGCGGTGTCTGCATCATCGGTGTTGTCGGTGTTGCGGTCGGGGCTCGGTTGGGGTTGGCGCAGGCTGTGGTCGGGGAGTCGGCCGGGGCCGTCGAGCCAGGCGGCGAGATCGTGGACGCGGCTGGCGACGGCGTTGGCGCGGCTGAGCGCGCGGGGTTCGTCGCGGAACAGCTCGGGCCAATGTTCCTGCATGGCGATCAGGCAACTTGGCGCGGGGGTGACGATTGGGCGGTCGTCGCGGTCGAGGACGTCGATGGTCTGACGGGCCATGCGACGGGCGGATTCCCAGTCGCCGGCGTCGAAGGCGGGGAGTCCGCAGCAGTGCTGTGCCTGTGGCAGGCGCACACGGGCGCCGCCGGCCTCGATCAGTCGGGCGGCGGCGTCGACGGTGTCGGGCGAGAGGCGATCGGCGAGGCACTGGGCGAAGAGGTCGACGTCGGTAGCGTGGGCGGGGGAGCGTGCGATTGGGGGTTGGGGGGCTCGGTTGCGGATTCGCTGTTGTCCGCTGCGGGCGGGGATGGCGGGGATTGATCGCCAGCGCAGGCGGGCGGGGAGGGGGAGTCGGAGGTGATCGCGTCGGCGCAGGCGGACGGCGGGGGCGAGTGAGGAGAGGGCGGCGGCGAGGCGCATGGCGGCGCGGAACAGGGTGGGTCGGGACCAGGCGCGCAGCAGGTATCGTTCCCAGCGGGGGGCATGGCCGGCCTGGGCGGCGAGGCTTCGGACGCGGAGGATTTGTTTGGGGAGGGGGATGGCGACGGGGCAGACGGTCTCGCAGGCGCCGCAGGAGAGGCAGAGCGACTGCGGTCCGGCGGCGTCGGCGAGGCTGTGGTGGAAGCTGGTGTTGACGAGGCCGATTGGGCCGGTGTAGATGTGGCCGAAGGCGTGTCCGCCGACGACCTGATAGGGGGGGCAGACATTGGCGCAGGCGCCGCAGCGGATGCAGCGGAGGGCGGAGGCGAAGGCGGGGTCGTCGCGCATGCGGCGTCGGCCGTTGTCGAGCAGGATGATGTGGATTTGCTTGCCGGGCTGGGGGCCGGTGATGCAGGTGGCGTAGGCGCTGAGGGTCTGGGCGGTGGCGGAGCGGGGGAGGAGTTGCAGCTGGGGTTCGGCGTCGGACCAGGCGGGGATCAGTTTTTCGATGCCGGCGGTGACGAAGTGGAGGTCGGGCAGGGAGGTGGCGAGGCGCATGTTGCCTTCGTTGGTGACGAGCATGACGCTGCCGGTTTCGGCGATCAGGGCGTTGGCGCCGGTCAGGGCGGCGCCGGCGGCGAGGTAGCTGGGGCGGAGGCCGTCGCGGGCGCTGGCGACCATGGCGGGGATGTCGTCGGGATCGAATTGGCGGCCGAGCTGGCGTTGGAGGATTTGGGCGACGAATTGGCGTTTCTGGTGGATGGCGGGCATGACGAGGTGGGAGGGTCGTTGTTGAGCGAGCTGGAGCAGCCATTCGCCGAGGTCGGTCTCGACGGCGTCGATGCCGCGCTGGGCGAGTTCGCGGTTGAGTTCGATTTCCTCGGAGACCATGGACTTGCTTTTGACGAGCGTGTGGATATTGCGTTCGGCGCAAGTCGAGGCGATGTATTCGACGGCTTCTTCGGGGGTGGCGCATTCGAGCACGGTGGCGCCGGCGGCTTCGGCGTTGGCGCGAAACTGGGCGATATGGTCGTCGATGCGATCGAGGGTGTGGTCTTTGACGGCGGCGAATTCGGTTCGGAGTTGGTCGAACGAGGGTTGGCCGCGTTGTTCGAGTTGTTCGAGCTGGGCGTCGCGGCTGTGGCGCCAGGAGCGTTGGAAGTCGAGCAGGCGCGGCGGGAGGTCGGGATCGCGAATTGCGCGTTGGTAGCGTTGCTGGAAGTCGGGGTTCATCTCGGCGCCTCGGTCGTTCAGCGGGGTCAGCATCTGAGCAGGGCGGCGGTGAGGCGGCTGGGTCCCTGGACGCCGATGGTGAGGGAGCGTTCGATATCGGCGGTGCGGGAGGGGCCGGTGAGGAAGGTGGCGTAGGCGGCGGCGCGGGGTCGGCTGGCGAGCCAGCGGAAGCCGTCGGCGAGGCGGTCGACGAGGTCGGTTTCGTTGAGGGCGACGATCAGGTGTCGGCAGAGGAGCGAGACGGCGCGGTCGATGGGGGCGGGTTCGACGAGGAGCAGGGAGCCGGTTTCGGCGACGCCGAGGGCGGCGACGGCGAGGCCGAGGGGGCGATCGGCGATTGAGCGGAGGGGGTCCGCGGGGTCTGGCAGTTGGCCGCGCTGGAGGAGGCGAAACGCATCGGGGGAGACGACTGGCTGGGTCTCGGATTGAGACATAGATTGCGACCGGGATTGGGCCAGGGCGAAGGCCCAGCATTCGTCCCAGGAATGGCAGTAGACGATCTCGGCCTGGGCCGCGGCGAGGGCGGTCTCGAATTGGGCTATGCGGTCGCGGCGGTCGAAGTCGGTCATAGGTCGAGTCTAGCTGGCGGGGGCGGCGTCGGCGTTGACGCCTATGGTGAGGGCGGGCGCGCGTTCCTGACGGCGAGCGCGGCTCTCTAACTGGCGAACCGATAGCAAGGCGGGAACGATGGCAACGACGACGAACAGAGAAGCGCCTCGGGCGCCGTCCTCGGCGGAGGCGACGGAGGACGACGACCCGATGCTGCTCACGGTGGCTACGCATACGGAGGCGTTGGCGCACTACCTCTATCGCGCAACGATCGCGCGGCGCGGCATGAGCAGTGGGCACTCGACATATCTGGCGTGTCTGCAATCGGCGGCGAGCCTGTACGCGGCGATCATCAGCCGGGACGAGTACTGGCGCGAGCGGGAAGAGAGCGACTGATTCGGTCAGAGGTTTGGCGTTGCCGTTGGTCGGCGGCCTGGCGGGCGGTCATGCGCTAGGGGTACTGGCGCTGAAGGCGATTGGGGTGTGAGATGGCGATAGGGAGTGACAAAGCGCGGCAGACGTTCTTTGATCGGATGCCCGACGACATTGGGCGGCCATTGCCGACGGAGCGCTTGAGCGTGGACGACACAGTGAGCCAGTTGCGCGCGTTGCGGGATAAGGGACGCGCGCAACCTGAGCAGCAGGCTGAGATCGCGAAGCAGGCCGAAGATGTGATCTACGCCGCATACGGCGACCTGCAACACGGCGACCGCGACGGCGTGCTCTTCTTCGACCAACTGGCGGAGATATTGTCAGCGGCGCATCACGTGCTGCACGAGGATGAACCGGGCAACTACGTCGATGATCCTTGGGGCGAGTTCGATTCCGAGGTTGACAATCTCGTGCAGTTTCACGGCGACGGCGAGCTTGACAACACGCCCATGACCGAAGAGCAGCAGATGGAGAACATCTTCAAGGGCGAGGTCTACACCGGCCCTGACTGATCTGATCGGGGTGTGATATGGGCTTGAGGGAGATACTGCGACGGCAGAAGCCGGTGCCTCGGCGGCGACCGGCTTTGGACATCTGGAGGACGGAGGATGTTGAGCGTCAGTACGCGGAGAGCAAGCGGGAGGGCTACCGGACGATCTACGGGCTTGGCGCTCTCACTGACAGGGGAACGAGCGCCCGTCCTGATTTCTGGCCGGACTGCGGCCACGACCACCGCAAGATTGAGCTAGCCGCACGGTGTTCGGTAGAAATGCGGACGAAGAATCAGCGCCATTGGCGGTTATTCGTGTTCGCGAAAGAGGGGAACGTGCGGCGATGGCTGACTAAAGAGGAAGCGAGGGTGATCGATGGCTAAGGCGATACTCGCGGTTGGCGTGTTGGCGATTGTGGCGCTGACCGCGATTGCGGTTGGGCAGAACATCAGCGGCACAGAGGACGTGAAGATCGTCGCCAAGAAGCTGGCGGCCGGGTCGAGTTCGCGCTTGAGCAGGACGGCGAGCGCATTCTGCCGCGCTTTGGCATAGCTCACATCTCTCTCTTTATGAGGCTATACCACTATACGAGATCCCGCGAAGGTCTGGCATCCAGCAGTTCCGGAGTTCTAGGATTGACGGCGCAAGCTCGCCGGCACTCGGCGAGGTCGAGAACGGAGAGAGCAGTGTCGGTCAACAGACTGGGCCTGAACAGAGGTCACGAGAAACAGTTCATGCAAGTCGGCTGGCGCGGAGATCCGGGTCGGATCGTCATGGCGATCGGTTCCTACGCGCTCGGTCTGCTATTTGCGTGGATGACGGGTGCACCGACGGGGGTAATGCTTGGGTTGGCGGTACCCTTTGCCATCGGTGTTTACTTCATTATACGTCCACCGATTAGCATTTTCACAGTTGCGGCACTGGCTGCCCTTGCGATCAGCGGGTCGCTTGTCTTGAACCACTATGCGGAAGCGTCGCCGCCGAGCTCATCACACAAAGCCGAAGATCACGTCAAGGCCCCCTCGGGGATGACGTGGGAAGGCTTCACGGCGGCGGTATCGGCGGGAGGAGGAAGTGCGCTTACGAGGCGCTGAAATATGTTGATCGGAATCACAGGTGGGAACTCCCCGTTTCTACTTTGCCGGCGCTAGATAGCGCCCTTCACCATCTGGAGAGGGCAGTCAATGCCGACGACAACCTGCACGCTCAGTGGCTGTAGTCGAAACACGTGGAGCGGTACGGCGAGGAGTAGCTGGAATGTGATACAGTGAGTGCAGTCGGCGATGTAGAGGCGGACAGTTCCCCTGCATTGACGGCCTTCGGTCGGCTTCCGCGTCTCGGCGAGGATCATAATCTTCGCCGAGCTCGCTCGTCCCGAGCGTCCACTGATCTTGCGAGACATGGTGTTGCCGATCGCCGGCGGTATTGCGTTCGGACAGTTGATTGCGGCTGTAGGGATACTGGCGATCAAGTTGATGGGAGTGTGAGATGAAGGCGATACTTGCAGTTGGAGTGATTGCGATTGTGGCGCTAACCGCGGTTGCGGTTGGTCAGAACATCGGCGAGCCGGTAGACGTGAAGATCGTCGCCAAGAAGCTGGCGGACGGGCGGATCGAGTTCGGGCTAGAACAGGACGGCGAGCGTATCCTGCCGCGCACGCGGTTCTTCCCCGCCGATGCGCCGGTCGACAAGTGGCTCAAGTCGTCTGCCGTCGCCGTTGCCGCGCCGCTGCCCGGCGACTGGGAGTTGCTCTGCGATACCGTGGTGGATGAACAGCTGTACGATCACGAGCCTGAGAACGCGGTGGGATGGCTAGCCAGGTGGGCCTTCCGCTCGGTGGCGGGTGATCTTGCGGCTGAGAGATTTCCCTACGGCATCGGATGGCGCTGCAACTATCTGGCCGCTTACGAGGCGGTGTACGAGTTTTCTTTGCACGAGCCGAACATCCCCGAAAGCGAGCGGCCGGTGATCGACAGCCTCCTCCACCACTCGAAGGAGGCCGCTTACGCTGACGACTACGAGCACGCGCAGCGAATATGGGCGATACATGAGGAGCGGTACGGCGAGGATGTGATAGAGTGAGCGCAGTCGGCGATGTAGAGACGGACAGTTTCCCCGCATACGCGGCGATCGGCGTCGTTCATGCGGCGGGTCTCGCTGGCGGGCGTTATTCTTGCGAGGATGGATCAGGGAGAACAACGCGAAGATCTCGGTGAGGAGCTGACGCGGCTGGAGCGTATCGACCCGGCGCTGGAAGCCGCTGGTTGGGCTAGATACGAGATCGCACGCGAATTCTGGACGGGGCGAGTCGATTCGGACGGGTGGTGGGAGGCCGGGCGGGCGGACTACGTGTTGCAGTTGGATATTGACGGTCGCCTGCGGCCGGTGGCGGTTGTGGAAGCGAAGGCGGCCGCCAAACGACCCGAGGCGGGGGCGGAGCAGGCGGCCGCATACGCGCGGTCGATCCGGGTTCCGTTTGCGTTTTGCACGAACGGGGTCGAGTTTATCGAGGTGGATATCGACAGCGGCGCATGGCAGTCGAGGAAGCGGATCGCGGATTTTCCCTCTCCATATGAGATCATCAAGCGACATCCGAAGCTACGCATCGCCGGCGACAAACAGGATGGGCCGGCATATGGCGGCGCGGGCGTGGAACGCGAGTTTTCCGTTCGTCGCGCGTCGGAGCCGGCGGCGGCAGAAGCAGACGAGTTGTTTGCAGCAAGTCGAGCGGATGAATTGTTATACGTTGGCCGCGCGGTTGAGGCGCTTGCAGCAAGTCGGGAGGACGAAGGTCGAGCGGGCGAGCCGTCATACCTCGGTTACGTGGGCGAGGCGCCGGAGACGATAGCGTCGGCAGCAGGCGAGTCGCCAGCAAGTTGGGCGGATGAAGGCCAAGCGGTCGACCCGGCGCGCCTCGGCCGCACGGTTGAGTCGCTTGCCACAAATCAAGCAAATCAAGCGGACGATCTTGCGCCAGATGATTTCGCAGATGATCCGCCGTTGTGGGGCGGAGTCGAGGCCGATCGGTGCGGATATTGCGGGAAGTCGGTGTCCGATGACGAGCTATTTTGTTTGTCGTGCGACGGGCTGATCGCGGATCCGAGCGGCGGGTGGATTGCTGCGTCTCGCGGGGCGCGATTGATCTCATACGTACTCGAGTACATACTGTTTGCATTGTTGCTGGGCGTTGGCTGGTTCATCTGGGCGAGCAAGACGGGCGAGGCGGGGCAGACGCCGGCGAAGAAGTTATTCGGGCTGTATGTGCGGGCGTATCGGGCGAAGTCGAGGAAGGAGTACGAGGCGCAGCTGATGGGTCGAGAGATAGCCTGGCGCTTGCTACTGATGATTGCGGCGATCCTGCTTAATGTGTTCGCGCATCCATTGTTGCAGTTCGTTCCGTTTATCGTCGATGGGATGTGGATATTCGGTTCGAGCAGGCGGACGTTGCACGATTACGTCAGCGATACCGTTGTGATCGCGCGTCGCGGCGGCGCATCGTGATCGAACCGACTGAGGCGCGGCGACTATCGGAACGAACGGCGATGAGGCGCAGAAGCGACGGTAACTGCCCGGTCTGTGCGGCGGGGCACAGATCGGAGCGCGGGCGCTGACCGAGGCGGAGGCGATCTCCGACGGCATGGGCATTCGGGCGAGCGCGGTTCGGCGATTGTCACGTGGAAGAAGCCGGCCGACATCGGCGGCGGCCACACGGGCTGCGCTTACATCGCGCCGGGCGGGGATCGGGCCAGCAGGCACGCGGCGGCGACGATCCAGTACCGCTACGTCATCTACAACGCGCGGACGGGCGCGCATGTCGTGGATGCGGTTGAATTCCGTTCCGCGGATGCGGATCTGTGGCGGACGGTCAACAACCTGCCGATCCAGAACTGGCACACGCTGGGCGTACGGGTTAGCGCCTACTCGTCGGTATGCGAGCGCTGGTCGGAGCCGGTCGACGTCGAATTCGAATGGCTGGGTCCGTTGGCGTGCGAGTGGAGGCGCAACGAGTCTGGGGGGATCGCCTTCAGGCTCGAATGTCGCAGCACTGAAGTCCGGGTGGCTGACTGAGTCGCAGCGGCGCGGCGGGGAGCGGCGGTTCTCCCGGCGCGGTTGGGGCGTGGGCATCTCGTTTTTCAGCTTCCAAGGCGAGAGGCTCGGGGCGGCCGGACGTGACGGACGCGAGCGGCGAAATCGATGGGGTGATCGTAACCAGAGCGTCAATTCTGGTCTTGTCTTGAAACGGATGGCGGTTCTGCGGCTTGCGTGTACGATACTTGACGAGAGGTCCCCGGACGGACGGGGCGGCGACTGATCCCGTGAAAGGGGCCGAGATGGCCGAGATGGTCAAGGGTCTGGCGCGGATGCGCGTCACAACATGCGCCATGCGATGCGCCATGCGCCGACGCGCATCAAGCACGTTATTGGGAGGATTGGGAGGGTGGGCAGCGCTGGTCGCGTTGGCAGTCGGTCTGGTCGCGCTGGCGGCGGTCTCGCAGCCGGCCGAGGCGCAGACGGCGTTGCCGGCCTGCACGGTGACGCAGGCTGGGGAGAGCGGCAGTCCGGCGGCGGTCCCCTGCACGCGGACGGTCCCGGCCACGGGCACGATCAGCGCGGTCTGGAAGAGCGGCAAGGACAGCACGCTGGCGGCGGACAGCCCCTCGGTGTCGGGGAAGGTGGTGACGTTCACGCCTTCGGATCGGGACGCCGATAGCGAAGACGACACCGGTTCGGCGGTATACGAGATCATCGCGACCGAGAACGGGATCGTGCTGGCCCGTTTCACGATCACGGTGACCACCTACGCGGCGGGCCAGGCGCCGTCGACCACGCCGGCGACGCCGGCGTCGGTATACAAGATCGAGTTCCTGGGCGAGGCGGACGGGGTGGTGCGGCCGGGTACGAACGTCAGCCTGAAGGTGACGCGCGTGGATGGCGCACGCCATGATCTCCTGACCAAGAGCGTCGGCATCAGCGGCTTGTCATTGCGGGTCGTGCGGAGGGCCTTCTACAAAGACAACACCAGACAAATCGGAGGCGCTGGCGATCCGGATGGGGATCCTGATGTGCGCGATGAGGCCGTCGTAGTCGGACCGATCTTCGATGCGCACGGGCTGCTCTTTAACGGGTTAAAAGAAAAGGAAGGATTCACTGAGCTCGTGGCTTCTCTATTCACTATGCGGACTGTCCTTATCAATCGCTGTTATCAGAGTAGTCCTTTCGCTGTCTGCGGTTCCGGCAATAGCAAGAAGCACGGAGACGCGAACACGGAGACCGTGACCCTGGAGATCGTGGTTCCGCCCGATACGCCGGCCGGGGAGTACGTGGTGACGGTCAAGGGCTACAAGAGCGCGACGGACGCGACGCTGGTGAGCGAGACGAAGACGCTGACCGTGGCCGGGGCGACCAACGTAGGCTCGGTGAGTTTCGGCCCCAGTTCGCCGCGCAAGGCGGTGGGGGGCGACACGGATACGTCCAAAGACGGCTACGTCGACGACCTGACGACGTCGGAGCCGACGACGATTATGGCGGGCACGGGGACGACGGAGCTGACGCTGTCGGTGCTGGGCGCGGACAACAAGCCGGCCTGGGCGAGCGCGGTCTCGTCGATCGTGATCACGACCACGGGCGGGACGCTGTCGACCGAGCAGATCGGCCCGCTGGGCGGTACCAAGACGGATCAAAAGGCGACCTGCAAGAGCAACGGCCAGGCGGCATGCGAGCTCGACTTCGCCAGTCTGCAAACCTCGGCCGAGCAGCTGCCCGAGAAGATGCGGATTCAGCTGAAGGCGCCGGCGTCGCCGGGTACGGCGACGGTGACGGCGACCGTGATCTCGGGCGGCACGGTGCAGCGACCGGACCCGGTCCAGGTGCGGTTCTCGGGCCCAGCCACCTCGCTGAGCGTCGGCGCGGCGCCGAGCAACGTGCTGGGCTACAACGTCGGCAACGACGAGGCGGCCGACTACAACGCGGCGACCAACGCCGATAGCGGTATGAACGCGCGCGACCAGATCACGTTCATGCTCGACGCGACGGACGCCTCCGGTTCGGCGGTCACGGTACCGACCGTGACCGCGATGGTGAAGACGTCGGGCGGCGCGTTGGTTGCGCAGAGCAAGTACGAGACGACGCAGTCGGGTTCGATGATGAACAATCTGATGCTGGACATCGACGCGGCGATCACATCGGCGCTAGCGGCCGGTACCTACACACTTGAGGTGACGTCGGGGACGCTGAAGGCGTCAACGACGTTCATGGTCGTGGGCGCGGCGGACAGCGTCGAGCTGACGCTGGATCCGGCCACGGCGACCGAGATCGGTCAGGGCGTCGCCGCGAGCGTGATGGTCACCGATGCCGACGGCAACGCGGTCGCGGACGGCACGATGGTCACATTCGGCGTCTCGGACCTGGTCGGCGACGACGACGCGGTCGCGGTGCTGGACGATACGTCGGCGCTGACCGTGGGCGGCAGAGCCTCGACGACGCTGACGGTTGTGGGCGCGGGTCGGGCGGTGGCGCGGGCGACGGTCTCGGATGACGCGACGCCGGAGCGCGCCGTCGAGGTGCTGATCAGCACGGCGGGCGCGCCCGCGGCGGCGGCGGCCGAGGCGGTGAGCCTGGACTGTCTGAGCGCGCTGATCGGGTTCGTCACCTGGACCTGCGATGCGGCATCGACGGCGTCGGAGGCGTTCGGCCTGGTCTCGGGTCGCGCGGCGACCTCCATCCACCTGTGGAACGGCACAGCCTGGGTTCTCTACTCGGTGGTCGATGGGACGGTAGTGCCGGGATCGAGCGACTTCGCGGTCGGCGAGAACGACATTCTCTACATCAGCAACTAGTCGTCGAGGCGCGGCGCGCAACCTGAGGGGGGCGGGGGTCGCACGGCCCCGCCCCCCTCGTTCGTTAACCGCGCCCCGCTCAAGGGACGCGGTATCCTGGCGGCAACGGCGTGATGACTGAGACCATCACGACCCGGTGGTTGAGGCATGGTCGGATGGTTTGGAGGAGTCGCGAGCGTACCGAGGCGCGTTCGAGCTGGGTTTGACGCGGGTGATCTCGCAGACGGCGACCTGGCGGGAACTGCAGGCGGGTTTGGCGCAGGCTGGCTGGGAGATGGGCGATCTGCGTCGGGAGAGGCGCAAGCGGCTGCGCGCCGAGGTGCGGGAGATACGAGATCAGCTTGCAGCGGGAGATGGATCAGCAGTTCGGGGAGTTGCAGAAGCGGCTCAATCTGCTGACCTGGGCGCTGGGGTTGGGCTTCGCGGCATGTTCGGGATGATGATGGTCGCGATCCGCAGTCGGCTGTGAGCCGATACGCGATACGCGCGCGCATGCCGCTCATGCATTCCCGTGTCGACAACCCCTCCTGCGGATTGTCGGACCATGCCTTCAGCACCGCGTTGCGCGTCGTCTCACACGTCGTCTCAGGCGTCCGCTCCGCCGCCGTCTCTATAACGTATTCCCATTTCCTCTGCGGGGCGCGGTTAAGGAACGAGTGGGGGGCGGGGTCGTGCGACCCCGCCCCCCACTCGAGTTGTTTCTCCGTGCCTCGGCGGCTAGTTGCTGATGTAGAGGATGTCGGACCGGGCGACGGCGAAATCACTGGAGCCGGGCACCATCGTCCCATCGACGACCGAGTAGCGGACCCAGGCGGAGCCGTTCCAGAGGTGGACGGCGGTGACACCGCGACCCGAGACGAGGCCGAACAGCTCCGACGCCGTCGATGCGACATCGCAGGTCCAGGCGGCGAAGCCGCTCAGCGCGCTGAGGCAGTCCAGGCTCGCCTCAGCGGCCGGCATCTTCGGCGCGCCGGCCGTGCTGACCAGCACCGCCACATTGCGCTCCGGCGTCGCGTCGTCCGGGACGATCGCGCGGACGACGGCGCGTCCGGCACCGACCACCGTCAGCGTGACGGATACCTTGCCGCCCCTGGTCATCGTCGTCGATGTCTCGTCCAACACCGCCACCGCGTCGATATCGCCGACCAGGTCCAAGATATCGAACATCACTGTGGTGCCGTCGGCAACGGCGTTGCCGTCCGCATCGGTGACCGTCGCAGTCGCGATGACGGACTGACCGATCTGCGTGGCATGCATCGGTTCCAGCGTCAGTTCGACGCTGTACGCCGCGCCGACGACCAAGAACGTCGTCGTCGCCTTCAACGCGCCCGAGGTGATCTCGAGCGTGTACGTCCCCGCCGCCAGCGCCGATGTGATCGCCGCGTCGATGTCCAGCATCAGCTGGTTCATCATCGAGCCCGACTGCGTCGTCTCGTAGTTGCTCTGCGCCACTATCGCGCCGCCCGAGTTCCTCACCGTCGCGCTGAGCGTCGGCACCTTGACCGCGGAACCGGAGGCGTCCGTCGCATCGAGCATAAATGTGATTTGGTCGCGCGCGTCCATGCCCGTGTCGCCGACGTCGTCGCCGACGTGGTAGCCAAGCACGTTGCCGGACGCGGCGCCGATGTTCAGCGAGGTGGGCGGGCCGGAGAACCTGACCTGCACCGGATCGGGTCGGAACACCTGGCCGCCCGACACGACCGTCGCCGTGACCGTCGCGATGCCCGGTAGCGAGGGCGAGGTCAGTAGCACCCGGATCTTCTCGGGCAGCAGCCCGCCTGATGTCTCCAGAGCGCTCAGGTCGAACGCGCAGGCGCCGCCGCCCGCGCAGGTCGGCGTCTGTCCCGACTTCGCCGTCAACGTGCCCAGCGTCGTCGTCACCACGATCGACGAGACCGCGCTGGCTGAGGCCGGCTTGCTGTTCGCGTTCAGCACCGACAGGGTCAGTTCCGTCTGGTTATCGGCGCCGCCCGCGGCGATCGTCGACGGCTCCATCGTCGTCACGTCGTCCGCGTAGCCGTCCTTCGGCGTCGTGTCCACGTCGCCTGCTATCGCCCGCCGCGGCGAGCTCAGGCCGAAGCTGACCGTCGTCGCCGATGGCGGCGAGCCGACCGTCAGCGTCCGCGTCTCGGTCACAATCGTCCGGTCCGTCAGGCTGCGGTAGCCCTTGACCGTCACGACGTACTCGCCGGGCGGCGTACCGGGCGGGACGACAATCTCCAGCGTATAGCCAACCGTCCCCGGCTGCCCGCGGTTCTTTCTACTGCCGGAACCGCAATCGCCTATCGAATTCGGCTCTGTACCTCTAAATTCGTAACAGGCATTTCGGGCGATCTCGTTCAGGCTGATATCTCGCGCGCCAATGTCGGGCAGTCCTTGAAGCGACCGCGACCGCGCATATAGCACCGATGTCGCCCGCAGCACCCGACCGATGTCGACGGTATGTAGCCTCACATCAGGCTTGCTATCGGGATCGCCGGCTCCTGCCACCTGCCTGGTGTCATCCGCGTAGTAGATCCTTCTCGCAGCCTGGAACGACAGGCCGTTGATGCTGATGCTCTCGGTCAGGAAGTCATGGCTCATGCCGTCCACGCGCGTCAGCTTGACGCCGACGTAGGCACCCGGCTTGACCACGCCGTCGGCCTCGCCCAGGAACTCGATTTTGTACAACGATGTTGGCGTCGAGGTCGTAGCGGTCGCCGGGGCCTGTCCCGCCGCGTATGTCGTCACCGTGATCGTGTAGCGATTCAGCGCGATCCCGTTGTCGGTGACGACGATCTCGTATACCGCCGAACCGGTGTCGTCGTCGCCGCCCACCGCCGTCGATGGCGTGAACGTCACATCCCGATCCGCTACCGATGGACTGCCCGACGCCAGCGTGCCCGTCTTGCCGCCCTTCCAGACCACGCTGATCGCGCCCGTGCCTGGTATCGTCCGCGTACACGGCACGGCCGCGGGCGTATTGCTCGCTCCGGCCTGCGAAAGAACGCAGGCGGGGAGCGTTGAGGTCGCCGTCTGCGCCGACGCCGGCAGCGATACCGCCGCCAGCGCTGTCGCCAGTACCGCTGCCAGTATCAGTAGACCACGCGCTATTGACCTTCGGGCAAAGCTTGTCAACACCTACGACCGCTTTCGTAAGATCGGCTTTGTCCCGCATCCAAACGGATCGATGGCACGCCTCGTATTATACTTACCTGACCTCCTCCCGAATTTACCCTCAGACAACAAATTCGAGGTTCTCCCGCCAGGAGGGGAAGGGCAGCGTGAGTTGGCTCAGCCGGCGGGAGGCGAGTGCTCCAGCGAGACTGGCTGGGCTTCGCCGGTTGCGGTGAGCAGCAGACAGGCTTGCGCCACGTCGATGCCTGCGGCGCTGAGCATGGCGGCGTACTGGCGGAGTTGTCGGCGGTATGCGTTCAGGCGCTCGGGCGGGATCGACGCGTCCGACTTGTAGTCGACGAGGGTCCAGCGGCCCCGCTCCGAGAACAGCAAATCGGCGACGCCCTCGGTGATCGTGACGCGGTCATCCTGGCGATCATCGATGCTGGTCAGCGGCAGCTCGCGGAGGACGGCGTCGGCCGCGGCGGCACGGCGCAGCAGGGGCGAGCGGATCGCTCGCTCGACGTGCGCCAGCAGCTCCTCTTGCTCAGGACGAGGCGTTTGGCGGCGACGGCAGATCCCGACCGCACGAGCTCGCGTGACATCGGGGTCGCTGAAGTCCGCGGCTTCCAGCACCTCGTGAACGACGCTGCCGAAATCGAGTTGATTCAGCTCCTCGGTCTGGTCATCGCGCTCGCGGTCCGGCTCGCTGCTCGCATCGAGGATCGGCGACTGCTCATCGTGCGCCATGCGTGATGGCGCTTGCGCCTCGATGGCGCGCTGTCCGCCGATTGCCTGCCGATGCCAGTCGCGCCAGCGGTCGCGGAGTTCGGCGACCTCGGGGACGGCCAACCCCGCAGTGGGCATCGGCGCGGCGTCGAAATCGCGCGGCGAGCGCGCGATGACATCCGGATCGGCGTCCGGGCGCAGCCAATCCGGCGCCGCCTGATCGAGAAACGTGTGGAAGGAGTCGCGATTGGCGAGGCTGTCGGCAGGGCAGGATGACAGGATCAGCCAGTCTCTGGCGCGCGTCGCGGCGACGTAGAGCATGCGTCGGGCTTCGGCTTCGGCGTATGCGCCATCACGACGCAGCGCGGCCGCGTAACCCGGGCTGCGAAATGGCGAGCGATCGTCGCCGAGCCGGAATTCGACCCGCTGATTCGGTCGATCGATGATGAAGTCCGGGCCGAAGCCCGTCAGGTCCTGCAGCTTGGGCAGGATCACGACTGGAAACTCCAGCCCCTTGGCCTGGTGAATGGTCAGCATGCGAACGGCGTCATCGTCCGCCTCGGTGGTGGGCGACTCCGACTCGGGCAGGTTGCGGGCGCCGCGCTGCGACAGCCAGCGGGCGAACGGCCGCAGGGCGTCCTCATGGTTATCGGCGAAGCGGGCCGCGCGTTGGACCAACATGCGCAGGTTGGCCTGTCGTTGCCGCATCTGCGCCGATCGCGCGCCGACCGCCTGAGCGATCAGGATGCCCGATTCGCGGATCACATGATCAATCAGCTCGGGCAAACGGAAGCGATGCAGGTCGGATCGGAGCGCGCTGAGTCGCTCGATCGGTTCGCGCAGGCGTCCCCGATAGTCGGGCGGCAAGGCTGCGGAGTCGAGGGCGATGGGCGATGCGCCGAACAACGAGCGCAGCTCGAGGAGTTCCTGGTCCGAGGCGGCGATCAGCGGCGACTTGAGCACCGCGATCGCCGCGACCTGGTCGCCGGGATCATCGAGCGCCTGCAACAGTTGCGCCAGCGCGCGGATTTCTGGTCGCCGATAGAAGCCCTGTCCGCTGTCGAAGTGGTATGGGATGCCGGCTCGGTCCAGCGCGTCGGTGTAGCGGTCGGCGCCGGCGCGCGTGCGCAGCAGGATCGCGATGTCGCGGAACTGCGGCGGGCGGGCGCCGGCCGGCGTCGGCAGCTGCCCCAGGGCTGAGACGGCGCCGCGCATATGCGCGATCAGGTTGGCGACCGTGGACGCCTCGGCGCTGCGGGCTTCGTCGGCGCGACGATAGCGGCGATTATCGCCGACGACCGCGACGCCCGGCCCGCCCTCTGTTCGGTGCGGTTGCGTCGCCGCCCATCGAGCCTGGGCGCGGGGGAAGTCGGGATCGGGCTTGATCACGCGCGGCAGCACCCGATTGTGCCATTCGCAGAGGCGGGGCCTGGCGCGAAAGTTGACGCTCAGGGTCGCGACGGCGCAGGTCTCGGGCGAGCGGGTGAAGATGTCGCGGACCTGCTCGTAGACGTCGATGTCGGCGCGGCGAAAGCGGTAGATGGACTGCTTGGGATCGCCGGCCAGGACGAGGCGTCCCGGCCCCGGCCGCGTCTGCGTCCAGTCATCCGTATCGGGATCGGCCGAGAGCAAGAGCGCGATCTGGGCTTGCAGCGGATCCGTATCCTGGAACTCGTCGATCAGGATAGTTCGGTATCGACGCTTCAGGTCGCGACGCGCTTGCGGCGAGTGAATCAGGAGATCGCGCGTTTCGAGCAGCAGATCGTCGTAGGTCAGCTCACCGGCGCGGCGACGCTGGGCGGCGTCCGCGTCGATGAACGCGCGAAGCGCATCGGTCAGATCGGCGAGCGCGGCGTCGCGGGACTGTTGATCGTCCTGAACGCCGGGCGACCCGCCGGCCGGCGGTGGATACGGCGCATTGAGGTCGCGGTTGGCGGCAAGCTGTTCGGCGGCGAGCTGTAAGTCGCGCAATTGCAGCCCCAGGTCCAGGGCGCGCTGAATCGCCGACTGCGGGGCCGCGTCGCTCCAGAGCCAGGCGCGCCAGGACTGCCTGAAGCTCAGGTCGGCCTGGAGTTGGTCGAGGACGCGAAAGTCTGGGTCCAAACCGGCGTCGAGCGCTCGCTCGCGCAGGATGTTGGCGGCGAAGGCGTGGATCGTCTGGATCGGCGCGACATCGATATCGCGCAACGCCTCGACCGCGCCCGCCGCGGCCAGTTCGGAACGAATCCGATCGCGTAGCTCGCCGGCCGCCTTCTCGGTGAACGTGATTGCCACGATCTGCGAGAGCGGCCAGCCCTGCCGCACCAGGCGCGCCAGGCGACCGACGAGCACGGACGTCTTGCCGGAACCGGCGCCCGCTTCGAGGAAGAACGAGGTATCGATCTCGTTGGCGATCCGTTCGCGAATATCCAGGTCGATAGGCGGATGCGTCCCCGTCGCCTGCCCGGCTCGATGCGCGGTCATACGTGTCATATGCGTTGCTGTCTGAGGACGAGCAGGTTGCGGACCGGATTCGGGTCGCGGTTGGTCTTGTGCGCCAGTCGCCGCGCCAGGTCCGCAGTGCAGGTCGACTCGTAGGCGCAGCGCGCGCAATGGGGGCGTTCTCTGGCGGGGATCCCCGGGTTGGGGATGAAGTTCGCCGCTTCCAGCTGATCGGCAAGCAGAGAGAGGGTGTCGCGCAGACGCTGTCCATCGCTCGGCGCGGAAGCCGGGGCGGACCTGAAGAGCGATGCGCCCGACAGCCGTTGCGACTGGACGACGCCCGCGCTCGTCACGGCGCGATGCTCGACTTCCGCCTCGCGGATTGGAACACCGCGCTGGATCAACCCGGACAGGTTGACGATCGAGGCGAACGAGGAGCCATTGACGAACCCGCGCACGTCGGGCATCTCCGAGCGGCTGGCGCTCGTGAAGAACGTGAGCGCTCGCTGTCGACCGCCGACATGCTGATCGATGCGGTCGATCTGGCCACGCAGGCGCAGGGCGCGGTCGCCCTGCGCCTGGATCGGCGCGTCGTCGAAGGCGACCTGGACGGCGAGCGGTTGCCAGCCTTGCCGAGCCTGCTCGGCGTCGAGGCGGCGCATCGACTCGAGGTCGCGCATGATCTCGCGACGCGACGCGGCGGCGACGGCCTTTGGCCCCAGCGCGCCTGATTCGGTCGCCGCGTCGAGCATCCGACGCGCGACCGTCCGCAATTGGATGGGGCTGTCGGCGTACTCGAACCACGTCTGATCGCTCTTGACGCGCTGGTACTCCTGCACCCAGGCCGAGAGAATCTCCCGCAGCAGCCGTCCCCGCCTGTTGCGACGGCGTTGATCCGGTCGCGCCGATCCGCTCGCCGCGCGCGCGCCGATGACGTGGCGCAAGAAAAACCGGTACGGACAGGTCACGTAGGTTTCCAACTCCGACGCCGACCACGATCGCTCCAGCGGTCGCCAGTGTTCGATCAGATCGGCGTCGAGCAAGCCGTCGAATTCGGTGAAGACCGCAGCGCTGCGGCGTTGGCGGGCGCGTAGCGCCGCCTCGGCTCCGGGCCAGATCTGCGGCAGCGTGGCTGTCGGGTCGACGCGCGGCGATGCGAGGATCGCGAGTTCGTGCGCCTGCGGGTTCGCCGCCTGGAGCGGATCGGCGGCTTCCGATGGCGCCGCGACGGCGTCGGAAGCGATGCGCTCGATACGGCCCGCGGCGATGAGCGACGCTTCGATATCGCCGTCATCGGCACCAATAGCGCGATCGGAGCGCTCAAGCGATAATGCGGCGGCGTCGAGCAGGAACGAGGAGGGCCGGGCCGGCGCGCCGAAGGCGCTATGGCGGCGGCTCCAGCTGGCGGTGAAGCGAAGTCGCGGCGCGGCGCGCATCAAACGCCACGCGTGGCGTTCGCTGTCGACGCGCTCCCGTTGCAGCGGCAAGGCGTCGGGGATGCGGGCGTTGACGTCGGCGCGGTCGTCGTCGGTGAGTAGCGGATCTTGGCGACCGACGGCGGGCAAGACGCGCTCGGCGAGGCCCGCTGCGAACAGGGCGTCATAGCGAATACCGCGCACCGGTCCCGTCGCCGCGCCGATGTTGACGCCGCCGATCAACCGCTGCGGGTCGCGCGCCACAGCTGATCCCAACGCTCGCTCCAAGGCGGTCAGACCCTCCGCTCTGGACCAGGCCGCACCGTGCGCCCCGAGCGTGTCGTGCGCCGGCATCTGCTCGATCAGGCTCGTCGCCGCGCGGCGCAGATCGGCGTCGGCGGGTCGCGCGGCGATGTACGTCTCGACCGCGTCGAGCAGGATGGCGCTGGCTCGCCGCCAGGAATTCGCTTCATCGAGCGCCTGGCTGCGATCTGCGAGATCGGCGAGGATCGCCTCCAGATCCTGACCGTCTTCATCCCCGGTCGAGGCGCGCCAGTCCCGCATCCGCTCTCGCATCGCGCGCAGTCCGTGGACGAGACCGGCCTCGTTGGCGATCCGCTCCCAGTCATATCGTCGCAACGGGATCTCGAGCGGGCGGGCGGGCAGCGCCCGATGCGAGAGCCAGTCGAGCAGGGCGGAACGCTCGACCGCGTCCGGGTCGAGCAGGAAGCGCAACAGGGCGCGCGTCGCGTGCCCGATCGGGGTATGCGGCAGTTGGCGCCCGCCGATGCGCCAGCTCGGTATCTCGGCGCGTTGCAGGGCGGCGCAGATGCGATCGTCGCCGCGCACGCCCTGTTGATGCAGGATCGCGACGCGATGGAACTCAACCCGTTCGCATCCCAGCTGTAGCAGTCGCCGCGCGATCTCGTCCGCCTCCGCCGTCGGATCGCCGACGCTGAAGTACTGGTCCGTCGCCAGCGGGCTGGGCGGGATCGTCGACCGCGTCACGCACGCGCCGATCGCTCGGCAAAGTGCCGCGCGCGCGCGCTGCGGCGGCGAGGCGGGATCATCCGCCGGCGCGATCAGCAGCATATGGACATCGACCGCCTCGGCGACTCGGGCGAGCATGAGTCGTTGGATGCGGGTCAGGTCGTAGATGCCGGAGACGATCAGCGGCGCGCCGCCCAACGCCTCGCGGAATGCGGCGAGCGGGGTGGCGGAATCAATGGCGTCCTCGTAGCGCGAGGTTCGATCCGCGACGCCGGCCGTCGCCTCGCGCCAGGCGGCGAAGGCGGCGCGCAGATCGCCCGGCGGCAGCAGATCGGGGGTCAGCGCCGCCTCGCGTAGATCGGTCAGTGTGCGCAGCAGGGCCGCCGCGACGCCGGGCGCATCGGGATTGAGCCGCTCCAGCGAGATGGCGGCGAGCAGTCGCCGCAGCGCGGCCAGGTCGGCGCCTGGCGGCCAGGCGACTCGCTCGGCGGCAGCGCCGAGACGGACGGCCGCCTGCGCCAGATCGACGGGCGTATAGCCGTAGACCGCCGCCAGCGCTCCGCCGTTCGCCGCCGCCAGCATGCGCTGGGTCGAGAGCCGCTGCAAGGCGGAGCCATGCAGGATGTTCAGTCGTTCGAGCGGCGATGAACGTTGCGCAGCGATCTGGGTCAGGCGCAGATCGTTGGCGGCCGGATCGGGGAGCAGCTCGATCGTCAGGGACATCAGGGTGGCAGGGTAGGCCCTGCCCGGCAGGATCCGTCATTGACTCCGTCCGGCCCGCGGCGGGCGCGGGCCGGACGAGCGGGACGGGTATCAGACGGCGGCCGCGCCGCGCTCGCGGGTGCGGACGCGGACAGCATCCTCGACGTCGAGCACGAAGATCTTGCCGTCGCCGATCTGGCCGCTGGCCGCGTTGTCGAGAATCGCGTCGATCACGTCGTCCAAGGGTGTCGTGTTGATCACGATCTCGACCTTGATCTTGGGCAGGTAGTCGACCTGCACCTGCTGTCCGCGGAATTCCTGGACGACGCCCTTCTGGGCGCCGCGTCCGCGCACTTCCGAGATCGTCATCGAGACGATCCCGATCTCCTCGAGGGCGGTGCGAACGACGGAGAGTCGCTCGGGGCGGATGATGGCGATCACCATTTTCATGATCGTGAGCCTTTCCGGTGTCTGAAGCTGGGTTGACCAAATTGTGAGGGTTTGCGGCTGCGCCGCGCTGGGTCTGCCTCGCTCGCCCGCCAAATGGCGGGGGAGCGAGGCAGGGGGCAAGGGGGATCAGTCACCAGCGGCGCTGCCGGCGGCGGGCAATTCTTCGAGCGCCGAGACCTCCACGGCCACGCCGGGCGCGACCGTGGGGAACTCGGGGTAGGCGCCGATGCCGTGCTCCTGGACATCGAGCCCCGCCAGTTCCTCATTTTCCGAGACGCGCAGACCGATGGTGTGCTTGATCACGAAGAACAGCGCGCCAGCGGTGACGGCGACCCAGGCGAAGATGGCGAGCACGCCGATCAGCTGTTCGAGCAGGGCGCGGAAGCCGCCGCCCATGAACAGGCCGTAGCCCGGCGCGCCCCAGGCATCGGCCGCGCCGGCGGTGGCGAACAGGCCCACGGCGAGGGTGCCCCAGACTCCGCAGGAGCCGTGCACGGAGATCGCGCCGACCGGATCGTCGATCCTCAGTTTGTCAAAGAATTCGACCGAGAACACCACGATGCCGCCGCCGATGGCGCCGATCAGGATCGCGGCCCAGGGCTCGACGAATCCGCAACCGGCCGTGATCGAGACGAGGCCGGCCAGGGCGCCGTTGAGCGTCAGGCCGAGATCGGCCTTGCCGTAGCGGAGCTTGGCCAGCATCACGGCGACGATGGCGCCAGCGCCGGCGGCCAACGTGGTGTTGATCGCGATCCAAGCGGCCTCGGTGGCGAGTCCGCCTGACAGCCCCAGGCTCGAACCGGGGTTGAACCCGTACCAGCCGAACCAGAGGATGAACATACCCAACGTGGCCAGGGTCATGTTGTGACCGGGGATGGCGCGGATTTCCGAGCCGACGTACTTGCCGATTCGCGGTCCGACGAGGATCGCGCCCATCATCCCCGCCCAGGCCCCGACCGAGTGGACCAGGGTCGAGCCGGCGTAGTCCATAAAGCCGCGCTCGCCGAGCCAGCCGCCGCCCCAACCCCAGTGGATCACGATCGGGTAGATGATCCCGGTCACGAACACCGTGTAGAAGAGGTAGGCGCTGAACTTGGTGCGCTCGGCCAGGGCGCCGGAGACGATCGTGGCGGCGGTCGCGGCGAAGGCCCACTGGAAGAAGAACACGGCCGCTTCCGAGACGTCATCGGTCTCGGTCAGCCCGCCGAGCGCGGGGAAGAACGAGTCGCCGCCGATTAATCCGCCCTGACTGCCGCCGAAGGCGAAGCCGAAGCCGACCGCCCACCAGACGACCGCGCCGAGCGAGGCGTCGAGCACGTTCTTCATCAGAATGTTGGCCGTGTTTTTGACCCGCACAAAGCCGGCTTCGAGCAGTCCGAAGCCCGCCTGCATGAAGAACACGAGCGTCCCGGCGATCACGTACCAGATCGTGTCGACCGCCAGGATGATGTCGGCGAGCGCCTCGGCGTTCTCCTCGACGCTCTGGCCATAGGCGATACCGAAGGTGGCGCCCAGACCAGTGAGGATACCGAGGAACAACCCCAGTCCAGGTTTGCGAACCGCGCCCGCCGAGATGGCGGGGATAGACGCGGTTCTGACCAATCGGGCTATTGTCACAAAAGCCTCCCTTCCCGAATGTCGGTCTGACCGCAACGTACGGACGATGGAGGCGTGAGTGGTTTCACAAGCATTGCGCCTGGATGTCGAACTCGTTGCACGCGGATTTCGCGCCTATGTCGAATATGACGGCACCGTTTCGCCCCCGCCCATCTACCCGAAATCCGCTCGCTACGCGGGGAAAGCCGGAATGCCTTGCTGGCTTGCTGATAGGCTGGCCGTAACTGGCCCTGCAAGTTGCGCGACTCGCGCATAGTGAGTGCGGTGGATCGTTTGAGTTTCTTCCGACGACTGTTAGGGAACCCGGCCCAGGCGCCGCCCGCCGATCCGTCCGACCCGCCCGATCCCCCGACGATGCCCGCCGCCCCAGCGCCCCAGAGCGAAGCCTCGCCAGCGCCTCGCCGCCGACGCCGACGCAAACCTCGCTCGGCCCGGCCCGCGCAGCAGCCGCAGCCGCAACCCGACGCCTCCAACAAGCTCGCAACCCCCGACGCCGACCCGACGAGTCAACCGAAACGTCGCCGCCGCCCCCGACGCCGACGCGCCAACGCCGGCCCGGCGCCCGCGCCGCAAAGCGCCAACCGCACGGCTCCGCAAGGCGCCACTCGCAAAGCGCTGCTCTCCGGCGGCTACAAGCTGCCCGCGCTCGACGAGCTGGACCGCGTCTCACCCGACGACTGGCCGGCAGCGTTCGCCGGGCTGGGGCTTTCGGAGCGGATGCTGACGGCGCTGACGGCGCTCAAATTCGAGCAACCGACGCCGATTCAGGCGCAGTCCATCCCCCTGCTGCTGAACGGCGACGACGTGGTCGGTCAGGCGCAGACCGGCACCGGCAAGACGGTTGCATTCGGTCTACCGGCGGTCGCCTGCTGCGATCCTGATCGGGGCGTCTGCCAGGCGATCATCCTGACCCCGACCCGCGAGCTCGCGCAACAGGTTGGCTCGGTACTCGACTTCTTCGCCCGCGCGAGCGGTCTGGAGGCGGCAGTGCTGATGGGCGGGCGACGACTGTCGGACGACTTCGCCAATCTGGAGCGCCGACCGCAGATCGTGGTGGGCACGCCCGGACGGGTGATCGACCATCTGGAGCGACGCACGCTGCGATTGGGCGATGTGCGCATGGCCGTCCTCGACGAGGCCGATCGAATGCTGGACATTGGCTTCTACCCGGACATGCGCCGCATCCTGCGCCGCTGCCCCGACAATCGCCAGACGGCCCTCTTCTCGGCCACGATGCCAACGCCGATCAAGTCCCTAATCCACCAATTCATGCGCGAGCCCCGACACGTGCACATCGAACCGCAGATCGCGACCGCGCAGGGCATCAACCAGCGTTACTACGAGGTCGCCGATCGCGATAAAATCCGCGCCGTCGAGGAGTTGTTGCCGGAACTATCGGGTCGCACCCTGGTCTTCTGCAATATGAAAGTCAGGGTCGATCGCCTAGTCGCACGGCTACACGAGCGCGGGCTGAACGCGGACGCGATCCACGGCGATCGCGATCAACGCAAGCGGGATCGGGTCATGGGCCAGTTCCGGGCCGGCGAACTGCAATTCCTGATCGCTACCGACGTCGCCGCCCGAGGACTTGATATTCCCGATGTCCAGCACGTCGTCAACTTCGACCTGCCGCAAACGGCCGAGGACTACGTGCATCGGGTCGGCCGCACCGGTCGAGCCGGCGCCGAGGGCTCGGCGATCTCCTTCGTGGGCGAGTGGGACCTGGATCAGCTGGAAAAAATCCGCGCGCTGGTCGGCGACGATCTACAGCGCGGCGCATTGAGTCTGTACGCACTCGACTAGCCGCCCGCGTTCCCATCTCCTCTCTCCTCCATTATTCCCAACTCAAGTCTGTCATTCTCGACTCGAATTCACCATTCCCGGCTTGCCTGTGCGCTCCTCTGGGCGGGCGGGAGCGAGACGACCACGCGGGGCGCGGGGATGACGGAGGGGTTCTCGCGGGTAACGAGCGAGGGGGGCGAGGCCGTTAGACCCCGCCCCCCTCGGCGTCGAACTCCAATCGGCAACCCTAGTTGCTGATGTAGAGAATGTCGTCCTCCCCAACCGCGAAATCGCTCGAACCCGGCACCATCGTTCCACCCACTACCGAGTAGCGTATCCAGGCCGTGCCGTTCCACAAATGCACCGCGCTCGCACCGCGCGGCGACACTAACCCAAATACCTCCGACGCACTCGACTCCACACCGCACACCCAGGTGGCAAAGCCGCTCAACGCGCTCAAACACTCCAATCCCGCCTCAGCCGACACCGTCGCGGGCGCGCCGGCCGTACTGACCAATACCTCCACATCCCGCTCCGGCGTCGAGTCGTCCGACACCGTCGCACGCACCACCGCCCGACCGGCGCCCACGACCGTCAGCGTCGTCGACGCCTTCCCCGCCTCCGTCAGCGCCGTCTCATCGTCCAGCACCGCCACCGCATCGTCGTCCCCCACTAAGTCCGACACCCCGAACGACACACTCGTCCCGTCCGCTACCGCGTTCCCAGCCGCATCCGTCACCATCACCCTCGCCACCACACCCTGACCAATCTCCGTCGCCGTCGCCGGTTCTAACGTCAGATCGACGCTATCCGCCGCCCCCACCACCACGAACGTCGTCGTCGCCTTCAACGTCCCCGACGTCAACTCCAACGTGTACGTGCCCGCCGCCAGCGCCGATGCCATCGCCGCGTCGATGTCCAGCAGCAACCGCTCCTTCATCGCGCCCGACTGACTCGTCTCATACTTGCTCCCCGCCACCAGCGCGCCCTCAGACGTCTTCACCATCGCGCTCAACGTCGGCACCTGAATCGCCGCCCCAGACGCATCCGTCGCCTCCAACGCAAACGTCAGCTGATCCCGCGCATCCATCCCCGTGTCCGCCTTGACCGCCGCGTTGTAGTCCGCCGCCTCGTCGTTGCCCACGTTGTAGCCCAGCACCGTCCCCGGCGCCTCCCCCACCGTCAGCGTCGTCGCCGGTCCAGTAAATCGCACCTGCACCGCATCCGGACGGAATACCCGACCACCAGATACCACCGTCGCCGTCACCGTCGCCGTCCCAGGCGCCGCCGGCGAGGTCAGCAACACCCGCACCTTCTCCGGCAACGCGCCCCCAGACGACTTCAACCCGCTCAGGTCGAACGCGCACGTCGCACCCCCTGAACACGTCGGCGTCTGACCCGCCTTCGCCGCCAACGTCCCCAGCGTCGTCGTCACCACCATCGACGACACCGTGTTCGCCTCCGCCGGCTTGTTGCTCGCGTTCAACACCGTCAGCGTCAACTCCGTATTGTTGTCGCCCCCGCCGGCCGCTATCGTCGCCGGCTCACGCATCGACGCGTCGTTCAGATACCCGTCCGTCGCATCCGTCTCACCAGCCTGCGCGCGGCGCGGCGCGCTCAACCCGAAACTCACCGTCCCCACCGCCGGCGCCGAACCCACCGTCAGCGTCCGCGTCTCCGTCACCATATCCGAACCGCCCACCGTCCGCGGTCCCTTCACCGTCACCACGTACTGCCCGGACGGCGCATCCGACGGAATCACAATCTCCAAAGCCGCCGTCAACGTAAACGGCTGGCCCAAGTTATAGCGGTTATCGCCCCCGCAGGCGCCCCAGCCGCCCGTACCGGCCCCATTGGTCGTTTCCAGCGGATTCGAGCTCTTGGGCTTGCTCCAACACCCATACCGGGTAACCGCGGAGAACCCCAGACGGTATTCGATGGCGTTTGAGGCAATAGCAGGAATCCCACTCTGTACCTTTCGGTCCGCGAACACGACCTCATTAACTGCGAACTTCTGATTGAACGCGATGACCGTCGTCGCCACGTCGGGATCGCTATCGGCATCGCCCTTCACAGGCGTGCTGGAATCGCCGTCATGATCGACCTTCCGCTGGTTGTCCTTGTAGTAGTGCCGCCTCACCGCCGCCAGCGACAATCCGCTGATCTCGATGCTTTCCACTGAGCTCCCCACTAACATGAGCCTCCCGTCCACACGCGTCACCTTCAAGATCACGTTCTTCCCAGGCTGCACCACCCCGTCCGCATCGCCGATAAACTCGATCTTGTACACATTCCCCGTCGCCGTCGGCGCCGGCGCGGACGGGGCTTGGCCGGCCGCGTAGGTGGTGACCGTGATCGTGTAGCGCGCCAGCTCGACGCCGTTGTCGGAGACGACGATGTGGTAGACCGCCGAACCCGTGTCGTCGTCTCTCGTGTCGTCCGCATCCGAGGGGGTGAAGGTGACCACCCGACCCGACACTGAGGGGCTGTCGTCCGCCAAGATGCCGGTCTTGCCGCTGGCATAGACCACGCTGACCGTGCCGGTACCGGGGATCGTCCGCGTGCATGGCACCGCCGCCGAACCGCTATCACCCCCTCCCGCCTGCGTCAGCGCACAGGCGGGCAGGGTCGTCTGCGCCGCAGCTGGCTGCGAGATCGCCGCCAGGGCGGCTGTCAACGCGATCAGCGTTGCCGCCGCCCACCATTTGATTATGCGCATTCGCGCCAGACCCTGAAGCATGTTCCGCCCCTTTCACGGGTTTTCAATACGCCGGCGCACCCTCAATTCGGGCGCGTCGGGCGCACTCCAATCGCACTCCCGTTATTGTCGCACACCTCCCCCTCACATCACCACCCAGCACCGTCCCCCGCGAAAAAATTTACACTCCCCTTACGCAATTCGGTCTGAGCACGCGAATACCCGCAACCACCATGTCAGCGCGCCCGACGGGGGGGGGGGGGGCAGGCCCGCGCGCAGCGCCAGGGTTCAGGCGGGAGAGATTGGCGCGCGGGGCGCGGGGGCGACGGAGGGATGGGTGGTGGAGATAGGGGGACTCGAACCCCCGGCCTCATCGTTGCGAACGATGCGCTCTCCCAGCTGAGCTATATCCCCACGCGAAGGCCGGCGACTGAAGCGCCCGGTCGTCGTCGCGCGCCGGGGTTTCGATCCTCATGCGCAGGCCGACGGCTCTCGCAAATCTTGTTTTAGCTTACAGCACGAGCTTACAGCCGCGAGCTCACAGAGGACAGCTCGCATGAGCGTGAGCTCACAAGCGCAGCGCGCGAGCGACGGGGACACGGCCTGCGGTTCAATCTGGGGAGGGTTGATCGGGCATCAGGCCGTCGGGCAGGTCGACGGTGATCAGGCCCGCCGAGGGGTCGATCGCGACGATGACATCGGTCACGGCGGGCACGAGCAGGTCAGGTGGGGCGCCGCGGTCGACGATGTAGACGTCGTTGGCACCGGTTTGCAGCACTTCCCGCACCGTACCCAGCTGGCGGCCGTCGAGTTCGACGACGGGCAGGCCTTCGATCTCGTCGATGTACCAGAATGGTTCGTCGGAGTGGGGGCGCTCGTCCATGGGGACTTCGATCAGTTCGCCGCGCAGTCGCTCGGCGGATTCGCGGTCGCGCAGGCCGTCGATGTAGAGGTAGAGGCGATTGGAGTGCCAGTTGGCGCGCTCGACGCGTCGGGGACGCGCGGCGATGAAGACGCGGGCGCCGGGGGCGAAGCGCTGGGGGAAGTCGGTGAGGGGGCGCACCTTAAGTTCGCCGTTGAGTCCGCGCGGGCGCTCGATCACGCCGACGGCGCGATAGCCGTCGCGGGGCATGCGGTCCGGTTGTCTGGGTGGGCCGAGGGGCCGGGCCATGGGCGTGGTCGGTTCGGTTCGCGGGCGATGGGCGGTCAGCGAATATCGAGCGAGGTATCGACGCCGCGGGCGTGTCCGGCGACGGAGAGCAGGGTTCGCATTGCGGATGCCAAGCGTCCGTCGCGGCCGATGATGCGGCCCAGATCGTCCTCGTGGACGTGGAGATGGACGGCGACGTGTTCGCCATTCTGGACGCGCTCGACGCGAACGGCGTCGGGATCATCGACCATCCATTTGGCGATGTACTCGATGAGGTTTTCCATGGGTTGGTCCAAGGGCGAGGTTAATCAGCAGCGGCGGCGGCGCGTTTGGCGTCGGCGCGCTTGCTGCGCGGTTTGGGTTGCCAGGGCGCGATCAGGCCTTGCTTGGCGAGGAAGCGGTGCACGGTCTCGGTGGGCTGGGCGCCGTGCGAGAGCCAGTGCTTGACGCGTTCGCCGTCGACCTCGAAGGTGGAGGGTTGGGTGAGCGGGTCGTAATGGCCGAGGCTCTCGACGAAGCGTCCGTCGCGCGGCTTACGGGAGTCCTGGACGACGACGCGATAGAAGGGACGTCCTTTGCGCCCGTGTCGGGCGAGTCGAATTTTGAGCATCAGTCTGGTTCCACCTGCGCTTCCTGGCTGCGTCTGCGTTATCCGTCTGGTCAGTCTCGTTAGTCTAGCGCCGCGCGGGGCGCGGCGCTGTCGGTCAGGTCTCTGTGGCGGGATATCTAGCGGCGTCCGGCACCGACGCCGGGCATTGCGGGCATGCGGCCGGATGCGAGGTCTTTCATGATCAGTTTGGCCTGCTTGAACTGGTTGAGCAGCTGGTTGACGTCCTGCGGGGTGGTACCGCTGCCGTTGGCGATGCGTCGTCGTCGGGTGCCGTTGATGATCTCGGGCTTGCGTCGCTCTTCGGGGGTCATCGAGCGGACGATGGCCTCGAAGTGACGGAAGAAGTCATCGTCGAGGTCGTCGACCTGGATTTGGTTCTTGATGGAGCCGAGGCCGGGGATCATGCTGACGATCTGGGAGAGCGGGCCCATCTGGCGGACCTTGCCGATCTGGTCGATGAAGTCGTCGAGGTCGAAGTCGCCGTCCTGCAGGCGTCGGCGCCAGACTTTGGCGTCTTGTTCGCCGAATTCCTGTTCGGCGCGCTCGACCAGGGTGGACATGTCGCCGCGACCGAGGATGCGGCTGGCGAGTCTGTCTGGGTGGAAGGGTTCGAGCGCGTCGGGTCGCTCGCCGATGCCGAGGAATTTGATTGGGGCACCGGTGACGGCGCGGATCGAGAGGGCGGCGCCGCCGCGCGCGTCGCCATCCATCTTGGAGAGGATCACGCCGGTGATGCCGACGGCCTGGTCGAAGGCGGTGGCGGCGTTGACGGCGTCCTGGCCGGACATGGCATCGGCGACGAGCAGGACTTCGGTGGGCGAGCAGCGGTCGCGCAGCTCGGTGATCTCGGTCATCATCGGACTGTCGATGTGGAGGCGGCCGGCGGTGTCGACGATCACGGTGCCGGCACCGATCTGTTTGGCGCGGGCGAGGCCCTGTTCGACGATTGCGAGCGGCTGGGCGTCGGCGCCGAGTTGGAAGACCTCGATATCGAGTTGTTTGCCGAGCGCCTGGAGTTGGTCGATGGCGGCCGGGCGATATACGTCGGCGGCGATCAGGAGGGGGCGGTCGCCGGCCCTGCGGGCGCGCAGGGCGAGTTTGGCCGCGGTGGTGGTTTTGCCGGAGCCCTGCAGGCCGACCATGAGGATGATGGTCGGTCCCTGCGAGGCTCGTTTGATGCTGGGCGATTCGTCGCCGAGCAGGGCGATCAGTTCTTCGTTGATGATCTCGATGACGCGATTGAGGGGGGTGGGGGATTTGATCACTTCATCGGTATTGGCGCGGGCGCGGATGGCTTTGATGAAGTCGCGGGCGACCTTGTAGTTGACATCGGCTTCGAGCAGGGCGAGTCGGACTTCGCGCAGGGCCGAGTCGAGTTCTTTTTCCGAGATCGAGCCGCGGCGGCCGAGGGTGGCGAAGACGTCCTGGAGTTTGCCGCTCAGCGCGTCGAACATGGGCATGGGCGTCCGGCTCCTGATCGTCCTGGTGGTTCTGGTCGGTTGATTATGTCGGCGCCATCGTCAGGGTAGAGCGGTTCGGAGAGGTTCGCTGCCGCTGGGGCGGCTGAGATAGAAGCGCTGCCGCTGGGGCGGCTTAGGACAGGCCGGCTGCGGCGAGGCGCAGGCAGAGATCGCCGACGCGGACGCTGTAGCCCCATTCGTTGTCGTACCAGCTGACGACTTTGACCTGGGTACCTTCGAGCACCATGGTGGAGGGGGCGTCGATGATCGAGGACGCGGGCGAGCCCTTGAAGTCGCTGCTGACCAAGGGTTCGGTCTCGTATTCGAGGATGCCGAAGAGCGGCGACTCGCGGTCGGTGGCGGCCTGCTGGAAGGCGGCGTTGACTTGCTCGGTGGTGGTCTCGCGCTCGGCGTCGATGACGAGGTCGACGACGGAGACGGTGCTGGTGGGGACGCGGTAGGCCATACCGTTGAGCTTGCCGTTGAGGTGGGGGAGGACCAGGCCGACTGCCTTGGCGGCGCCGGTGGTGGTGGGGATGATGTTCATGGCGGCGGCGCGAGCGCGTCGCAGGTCGCTGTGGACGGTGTCGAGGATGGCCTGGTCGTTGGTGTAGGCGTGGATTGTCGACATGATTCCGCTTTTAATGCCGACTGTATCGTCCAGCACCTTGGCCATCGGGGCGAGGCAGTTGGTGGTGCATGAAGCGTTGGAGATCACATGGTGCGAGGTGGGGTCGTAGGCGTCGTCGTTGACGCCGAGCACGATGGTGAGGTCTTCGTTCTTGGCCGGGGCCGAGATGATCACTTTGGCGGGGCCGTGGTTGAGGTGTCCGCGGGCGCGCTGGGCGTCGGTGAAGATGCCGGTGCTCTCGACCACGATCTGGACGCCGTGATCGCCCCAGGGGATGTGGCCCGGGTCGCGTTCGGAGATGACGGCGATGCGTCGTCCGTCGATCACCAGGTCGCCATCGACGACATCGACATGGCCGGGGTAGCGGCCGTAGTTGGTGTCGTACTTGAAGAGGTGGGCGTTGGTGGCCGGATCGGCGAGGTCGTTGATTGCGACGACGTTGAGTTGGTCGCTGTGGAAGTCGAGCAGGCCCTTGAGCACCTGGCGCCCGATGCGACCGAAGCCGTTGATGCCGATATTGGTGGTCACGGGGTTCTCCTGAACGTGTGCGAGTTGGCGATATTTCGCAGGTTCGCAGAGGCGCGCGGTGCGCTCAAGCTTGATCGGGCTTGCTCTGGCTGGCTCACCTTTTCGGGTGACGGAATGGTCAAGGCGATTTCGTCGTCGATCGCGTCGCGGCTACGCGCCGCGGGTGGCTTGATCGCGGCTGCGGCGCTGGGCTTTCGTCGCCGACGCCGAGGGCATGCGCGAGCGGGGCAACGGGGACGGCGGCCTGCTCGACGGCGCGCGCCAAGGCTTTACGCCAGAATAGCTCGAGCGGGGCCAGTTCCTCGGCGCTGATTCGATGCTCGCGCATGGCGTAGGAATCGGCGGGGCAGACGAGCGCGTCGACGGGCGGGCCGACATCGGCGGAGCTGGCTTCGGTGGCGTCGAAGGCGAGCAGTCCGAGGCGCAGCGCCTGTTCGAGGCTGGCGTCGTAGCGCAGGGCGCGATCGAGGATTGGTTTGCCGAAGCGGGTTTCGCCGATGATCAGATAGGGGGTGCCGCGCGACACCTCGACCCAGTTGCCCTGCGGATAGAGGAGATAGAGGTGGGGGGCTTCGTCGTCGGGCAACTGGCAACCGACGATGCAGTGCAGATCGAACTGCAGTCCGGCTTTGAGCAGCCAGTCGTTGTCTTCGAGGTAGACCGTTCGCACGTCTTCGGCCAGGGCGTTGACGGCCTGATAGGAGCGGTCGAAGCGGCTATCGTTGCGTCGCAGGCGTTGCTCGAAATAGGCGAGCGTTTTATCGCGGACTGAGCGGAGTCCGCTGGTGAGCACGCAGATCGCCTGTTGTTCGCCGTGGTAGACGGTGATTTTTCTGGCCGTTGACAGTTCGGAGCCGCTGGTGATGCGGGTATCGGCGATGGCGACGAGGCCGTCGCGGCAGTTGATCCCAAGGCAGAAGGTCATTTTTAGCCCAGATTTAGCCCAGATCGTCAGCCCGGCTGGAACTGATTCGCGGTCGCCGTTGCGGTCGCCGAACGAGTGGAGCGCGGGTCGGGTGCGGCGCGGAAGATATGGTCGGTGACGGCGCGGTCGATTTGGGTCAATTGCTGCTGGAAGTCATCGATGAATTCGTGCAAGCCCTCGCTGATCAGTTGTTCCATGTCCATGGCGCCGAGGTCGAGGTGCAAGAGCGCGATGCCGCGCTCGGCGTCGGCGCGTCTGCGTTTGGGGGTTTGGGCGGTCGCGTTCTGGTAGTGGCGTTGGAGCGCCTGGACGCAAAAGGCGAGGCTACGGGGGAATTCCTGGGAGAAGATGAGCAACTGCGCGACATGGATGCCGTCGACCTCACTGTTGCCCAGGCGTCGATAGGCTTCGCGGGCGGAGGCGGAGCGCAAGACGGCCATCCACTGGAAGCGGTCGAAGGGGCCACCGACGGCATCGCCGCGGGGGAGGAGGATGTGATATTTGGCGTCGACGATGCGGCTGGTCATGTCGGCTCGTTCGAGGTACATGCCGCAGCGGAACCACTCGCGTCCTTCGTCGCGGAGCACGGTATTTTCGTAGAGTCCGAGGATGGTCTGGGCGCGGCGTTGGGTTTCGCCGCAGAATTCATGGATATCTTGGGCCATGTACTGCTTGCGAGCGACGAGGAAGAGGTAGAGCTCGTTGATTTCGCCCCAGACTTCGCGGGAGATATGTTCGCGCAAGCCGCGCGCGAGTTCGCGGGCGCGGAGCAGGGTGGCGCGCAGGGAGGCGGGGTTATCGATCGAGTAGATCAGGAACTCGGAATGGGTGAGCTGGGGCGACTCGATCAGGGAGTCCCAGAAGAGCTGGTTGGAGGCGGTGGTGCTGACCAGGCTGTGCCAGACTTCCTGTCCGCTTTCGAGCGAGACTTCATACTCGACGCGGGCCATACGGGCGATATTTTCGGCCCGCTCCAGATAGCGGCCGAGCCAGTAGAGGTTCTCGGCGACGCGGCTCAGCATGAGGACGGCTCCTGGTTGAGGACCCAGGTATCCTTGCTGCCGCCGCCCTGGGAGGAATTGACGACGAAGGAGCCTTCGCGCAAGGCGACGCGGGTGAGACCGCCGGGGATCACCCAGCGCTCGCGACCGGAGAGGATGAAGGGGCGGAGGTCCGCGCGACGGGGTTTGAGTCGATCTTCGTCGAAGGTGGGGATGGTGCTGAAGCGGAGGAGGGGTTGGGCGATCCAGTTGCGGGGCTGCGCTTCGAGCTGGGCCAGGGTGTCATCGAGTTGGGCCTGGGAGGCCTGCTCGCCGATCAGGACGCCGTAGCCGCCGGAGGCGTTGGCGGGCTTGATCACGAGCTCGCGGGCGTGGGCGCGGATGTGGCTCAGTTCGCTGGGGACCAAGGGCGAATAGGTCTCGACGTTGGGCAAGATCGGGTCTTCGCCTAGGTAGAAGCGGATGATGTCGGGTACCCATCGATAGACGACCTTGTCGTCGGCGGCACCGGTACCCGGGGCGTTGACGAGGGTTACGCGGCCATTGAGGTAGGCGCGCATCAGTCCGGGCACGCCTAGCATCGAGTCCGACCTGAAGACTTCGGGATCGAGGAAGTCATCGTCGATGCGACGATAGATCACATCGACGCGTTCGAGGCCGGTGGTGGAGCGGAGATAGACGACGTCGTCATCGCCGACGGCGAGGTCCGAGCCTTCGACCAGCGGGATGCCCATCTGGTTGCTGAGGAAGGAGTGCTCGAAGTAGGCGGAGTTGTAGATGCCTGGGGTGAGCAGCACGGCGCGGGGCGGATCGTGGCCGAGCGAGGGTCGGAGCGAGAGCAGCATGGACATCAGCTGGTTGGGATAGTCGGCGACGGCGCGCACGCCCCAGCGCGGGAACAGATCGGGCGCGACGCGGAGCATGACGGTGCGATTCTCGAGCACGTAGGAGACGCCGGAAGGGGTTCTGAGATTGTCCTCGAGCACGACCAGGTTCTGTTGTTGATCGCGCACCAGATCGCATCCGGCGATATGGGCGTAGATATCCAATGGCGGCCGAAAGCCGGCCATCTGCGGTCGGTAGTCGGGGGCGCCGAGCACGATCTCTTCGGGGATGACCCGTTCGCTGATTATGCGCTGTTCGCCGTAGATGTCGAGGAGGAACAGGTTGAGCGCCTGCAGGCGCTGTTTCAGTCCCGCTTCGACGCGCGACCATTCGCGGGCGCCGATGACGCGGGGGATGAGGGAGAAGGGAAAGATGCGCTCGGTTCCCTCTTCCTCGGCGTAGACGTTGAAGGTGATGCCGGCGCTGAGCAGGGCGAGATCGGCGCGTTCCTCGCGCTGCAGATGTTCGTCGATCGACCAGTGTTGGAGGTTCTCGCCCAGCTCGCGATAATCGTCGTGGAATTCGCCATGTTCGGCGAACATCTCGTCGAGCGAGCCGGCGGCGGCCTGATATTCCCGCATGGGATCGTTCGCCATAGGCGCAGCCTCCATCGAATAGCGTAACCGAGCCGCCGATCGGTCGGGCGTTCATAGTTGGCGTTCATGGTCGGCGCTCAGCCGCCACGAGTCGCGTCGGTTGCCTGGGTCGTTATTGCCTGCGCGGCTTCCGTGATTTTCCTGCGGATTGGGCGGGCATGGCGACGGCAAGCGGTCAGAATCGGGTGCGCCCAGTGGCCAAGCCAACAGCGGGATATGCGCGTGGTAGCCCCAACGGGATTCGAACCCGTGCTACCAGCTTGAAAGGCTGGCGTCCTAGGCCTCTAGACGATGGGGCCGAACCGGATTCAGGGTACACCGACGTCGATCGCGGCACGGAGGGAGTGCCAATTACGGCACGGAGGGAGGGGTCAGGCTGGTCGGGCTGTCAATTCGGACATCGCGGCGGCGAAGCCGGGGGCGGCGCCTTCGAGCTGGCGCTGCTCGACGCAGTAGGAGATGCGGAAATAGCCGGGCATGCCGAATCCGCGGCCGGGCACGACGAGGACGCCGTGACGTTGCAGCGCCTCGACCAGCTGCAGCTCGTCTGGTCGCGGCGAGCGGGGGAACATGTAAAACGCGCCTTCGGGCTTGCGCACATCGTATCCGGCCGCGGTGAGGACGTCGTAGAGGTAATCGCGCTTGCGGCGATAGTCGGTCGTGTCGACGGCGACGCGCTGCAGGCTGCGGACAATGCGCTGCATGATGGCCGGCGCGTTGACGAAGCCGAGCACCCGATTGCAGAAGATCAGGGCGTCGAGCAGCTGCACGCCGTCGTCGGTAGCGGCGTAGTCGGGGTGGACGGCGATGTAGCCAATGCGCTCGCCGGGCAGGGCCAGGTCCTTAGCGTGCGAGGTCACGGTCAGGGTGCGGCGGTATGAGCGCTGAGGAAAGGGGTAGACGCGGTCGTCGAAGAGAATTCTGCGGTAGGGCTCGTCGCTGACGAGGAAGATGTCGGTGCCGAACTGAGTCGACTTGGCATCGAGCAGCCGGGCGAGCTGCTGGATGACGGGCTCGGGATACATGGCGCCGGAGGGGTTGTTGGGCGAGTTGACGATTACGAGTCGGGTGCGCGGCGACAGCTTGGCTTCCAGTTCGTCGAGATCGGGCATGAACTCGGCGTCGCAACCGACTAGGACGGGCTTGGCGCGGTGGTTCGTCGCGTAGAAGAGATACTCGCCGAAGTACGGCGTGAGGATGATCAGCTCGTCGTCGGGATTGCAGAGGGCGTGGACGATGAGGTTGAGTGCCGCGGCGGCGCCGGCGGTCATGACGATGTCGTTGGCGCTGTAGGGCAGTCCGGTTTCGTCGGCGAGCGCGTCGGCGACGGCCTGGCGGGTTTCCGGGTAGCCGGCGTTGGGCATGTAGCGATGCGCGCCGGGGGTATCGGCGTCGGCGAGGCGGCGGAGCTCGTGGAAGAACTCGGTCGGCGGCTCGGTGATTGGATTGCCCAAGGAGAGATCGAAGACGTTCTGGGCGCCGCGCTGCTGGCGCAGTTCGATGCCGAGTTCGAACATGCGACGAATCCAGGAACTGTCCTGCATACCGCGCTGAATGTCGGCCGCGATCGCCATGTTCGATCCTCCGCTCATCCACTTTCTTTCTGGGCGCTCCGAGCAGGCTAGCCCAGCAGCCGGGCCGAGGATTCCACGCAGTCGGTCCAGGCGGCATGGTGATCGAGGAACCGGCCTCGGCGTAGAGGCTGGTCGATGCGAGGGTCGGCGGGGGTATCGGCGGGCATAGACTCCGAGCGGGAGGCTGCCGGATGAGCCAGCAACGGAGATATCACCGGCGGCCTGGGGATGTGGTGCTGCGGCGGGCCCGCTTGAGGCCGGAGTGGATTCACGCGACGACGCGGCGACGGATTCGGATAGCCCCTCGCGCGTGGATGGTCGTGGTGGTGTTCGCCCTGGTGATGCTGGTCGGGGGCGGGTTATTGCATACGTCGTTGGCTTCGCAATCGGGCGAGTCGATTGCGTTTCTGGACGCGTTGTTCACGTCGGTCTCGGCGGTGAGCGTGACCGGGCTGACGCGCTTTGACACGGCGGAGGGCTTTTCGCACTTCGGTGAGGTGGTGACATTAGTTCTGTTCCAGCTCGGCGGGCTGGGGGTGACGATGTACGCGGGCGTGCTGATCGTGTTGGCCGGGCAACGGCTGGGGATGCGTGGGCGGGCGTTCTTCAGTCTGGAGCTGGCGACCACGGGGGTCGACGGACTGGGCGCATCGATATTGCTGCGGCGAGTGATGTTGTATACGGCCGTGATCGAGTTGGTCACATTCGCGCTGTTGCTGCCCTGGTTCATGATCGCATTGCCGGGCGATATCTCTGCGGAGCGGGCGGTTTGGTTCGCGTTGTATCACGCCATCTCGGCGTTCAACAATGCTGGGTTCGACCTGATGGGCGGCGGCAACAGCTTCGTCGGTCAGGCGGATCACGCCTGGCCGATGCTCGTGATGGGGGTCTCGGCGTTGCTGGGCTCGCTCTCGTTTTTGACCGTCTTCAACCTGCGGCAGCCGCGGCGGCGGTGGACGCTGGACACCAAGCTGGTGATCAGCGGCATGGGGATTCTGCTCGTGCTGGGTATGCTCTTTTTTCTGATCGCGGACTGGTCGCGGTTGTTCGCTGATCAGAGTCTGGGTTCAAAGCTGGTCAACTCATTCTTTCTCTCGGTCAACCGCACGACGGGTATGAGCACGGTGCCGCTGGAGCAGGCTAGCGGCGATACGTCGCTGGTCATGATCGTTCTGATGTTCATCGGCGGCGCGTCGACGTCGACGGCATCGGGGATCAAGATTGGTTCGTTCATGGTAGCGACGTTCGGGGTGATTTCGGCGCTGACGGGCTCGGCGCGCGTGGTCGCCTTCGGGCGCGAAATTCCGTCCTCGGTGGTCCTGCGAGCGAACGCGCTGGCGTTCGTCGCGCTGAGCGGGTACGCGATCGGGTTATTCGCGTTCATTGCCGTCGATCCGTCGATCGGCATCCTGCCGGCGGCTTTCGACGCGATGTCAGCGTTGGCGAACTGCGGATGGTCGCAGGGGGCGTCGCAGGGGGCGTCGCAGGCCGGAGCGAATATCCTGATTCTGATGATGTTCGCGGGTCGTCTGGGACCGTTGGTGATCGCCAGCCTGGTTCCTGATCGGCCGCGAGAGCGTTTTCGCTATCCGACCGAGCAGGTCAGAATTGGATAGGAGCGGAGATGCAGGTGGCCGTGTTGGGGCTGGGTCAGTTCGGCGCTCATCTGGCTGAAACGCTCGACGATCTGGGGCACGATGTGCTGGCTATCGACCTGGACGAAGGCCAGGTGAACGAGATCGCGCCGCAGGTGACCGACGCGCGGATTGCCGACATTACCGAGATCGACGCGCTGCGGGCGCTATCGTTGGGGGCTGTCGACGTGGCGGTGGTGGCGACGGGCGATCTGGAGGCGTCGGTATTGGCGATGATGAATTTGCAGCAGCTGGACGTGCAGATGGTGTACGCGAAGGCGTCGAGTGATCGGCACGAGCGGATTCTGCGTCTGCTGGGGGCGCGGCGCGTGATGCGTCCCGAGCGCGACGGGGCCGAGCGCTTCGCGCACATGATTCAGGTACCGCGGGCGAGCGACTTTCTGCCGCTGACCGATAGTTACGGGATCGGGATTTTTCCGACACCTGCCGGGTGGGCTCAGCAAACGGTGGAATGGGCGCTGGAGCGGGTCGGGAATCGGCGTCTGATCGCGATTGTGCGGGGTGAGGACGTGTTGCTGAACCCGGTGATGTCGGAGCAGGTGCTGGTCGGCGACCGGTTTGTTTTCTCGGCTGTCGATGAGGAGCTGGGGCGACCGCTCGACGCTCCGGGGTAGTCCGTCGCGGGTCAGGGGTTTTTCACAGGCGCATGCAAGCGCAAGGTCGGACATATGCGACGAGCGGCCGACGTGTGGACGTCGGCCGCTCGTAATGCGCGTGGTAGCGGGAGTGGGATTCGAACCCACGACCTCCGGGTTATGAGCCCGACGAGCTACCGCTGCTCTATCCCGCAACGCGGGGACGAGGTGATGTGATGCGCGTGCGTGGTTGGCGCATGCTATGGCTGCCTGTATGCCGTCGCGCTGGGAATGCGCGTGGCGTAGGGCAGGTCAAGCCGTTCGGCCATTAGTACGACTCAGCTGCACCCGTTACCGGGCTTCCACCTGTCGCCTATCAAACGGGTCGTCTTCCCGTGGCCTTATCCGCTCGGTGGCGGAGGGAGCGCTCATCTTGGGGTTGGTTTCGCGCTTAGATGCTTTCAGCGCTTCTCCTGTCCGGACATGGCTACCCAGCGGTGGAGGTTGGCCCTCCAACTGGAACACCAGCGGTCCGTCCACCCCGGTCCTCTCGTACTAGGGGCAGTTCCCCGCAACGCTCCAACGCCCACAGAGGATAGAGACCGAACTGTCTCACGACGTTCTGAACCCAGCTCGCGTGCCGCTTTAATGGGCGAACAGCCCAACCCTTGGGACCGACTACAG
Source organism: Dehalococcoidia bacterium (assembly GCA_965116225.1). Classification (GTDB taxonomy): domain Bacteria; phylum Chloroflexota; class Dehalococcoidia; order Bin125; family Bin125; genus Bin125. Next base: position 614,642 of record OZ220495.1, read on the forward strand.
CCCCAGGATGCGACGAGCCGACATCGAGGTGCCAAACCTTGCCGGCGATGTGAACTCTCGGGCAAGATAAGCCTGTTATCCCCGGGGTAACTTATATCCGATAAGCCACGGCCCTACCACTCGGAGCCGTAGGATCACTTTGGCCGACTTTCGTCCCTGTTCGACGTGTCTGTCTCACAGTCAAGCTCCCTTATGCCAATGCACGTGTCAGGTGATTTCCATCCACCTTAAGGGAACCGTTGCGCGCCTCCGTTACTGTTTGGGAGGCGACCGCCCCAGTCAAACTACCCACCAGACACGGTCCGCGTGCTTGCTCACGCGTTAGAAGGGCACCGTATGAAGGGTGGTATTCCAAGGTTGCCTCCGCCACGCCCACAAGCGTGGTTTCGCCGGCTCCCACCTATCCTGCGCATCATAGGGCGACCTTCAATGTCAAGCTGTAGTAAAGCTCCACGGGGTCTTTTTGTCCATCTGCGGGTAGGCCGCATCTTCACGGCCACTTCAATTTCGCCGAGCTCCTCGCCGAGACAGTGCCCAGATCGTTACGCCATTCGTGCGGGTCGGAACTTACCCGACAAGGAATTTCGCTACCTTAGGACCGTTATAGTTACGGCCGCCGTTCACTGGGGCTTCGGTTCGAGCCGTGAAGCCCTCCCCTTAACCTTCCAGCACTGGGCAGGCGTCAGCCCCTATACGTCCGCTTTCGCGTTGGCAGAGACCTGTGTTTTTGTTAAACAGTCGCCTGGGCCTGTTCACTGCGACCTGCGGCCCGGCGTCCGAGCGAGTCGGGGCCAAGCCGCGAGGTGTTCCTTCTCCCGAAGTTACGGAACTATTTTGCCGAGTTCCTTAGCGAGGAATCACTCGTCCACCTGGAGGTACTTACCCTCACCTACCTGTGTCGGTTTGCGGTACGGGCGCTGGGTGTATTCGCGACCGAGGGTTTTCTCGCCGGGTGTGTCACGCGAGTCGCTTTGACTGACGTCGCCGCTTCCGCGTCGCCTCTGCTTAACCGAGCGGTGTTTGAGTCCCGCTCGCCGCGTACGCGCCGCGACGGACCATGTCCAATAGGCCCGCTCACGCTATCTTCCCGGGTCGCCCCTGTCGCTCAGGCACACACACAGCGGGGACGGAGTATTAACCGTCTGTCCATCGCCTACGCCTTTCGGCCTCGGCTTAGGCCCGCCTAACCCTACGCGGATTGCCCTGCCGTAGGAACCCTGAGGTATTCGGTGGGCGTGGTTCTCACACGCCTTACGCTACTCATACCGGCATTCTCACTTCCGTCCGCTCCAGCGGCCCTCGCGGGTCCGCCTTCACAGCTGAACGGAACGCTCCCCTACCATCCACTCTCAGCGAGCTGAGAGTGGATCCGCGGCTTCGGTATTCCGCTTGAGCCCCGTTGAATTGTCGGCGCCCAATCACTCGACCAGTGAGCTATTACGCACTCTTTCAAGGATGGCTGCTTCTAAGCCAACCTCCTGGTTGTCTGCGCGACTGGACTTCCTTTCCCACTGAGCGGAAATTTCGGGACCTTAGCCGGCGGTCTGGGTTGTTTCCCTTTCGACCATGAAGCTTATCCCCCACAGTCTCACTGCCGTCGGATTCGGCCGTGGCATTCGCGGTTTGATAGGGGTTGGTAGGCTGTCCGCCCCCGTACCCAGTCAGAGCCCTACCTCCACGGTCGTGACCGACAACGCTGCCCCTAAAGGCATTTCGGGGAGAACCAGCTATCGCCAGGTTCGCTTGGCATTTCACCTCTACCCACAGGTCATCCAATCCATTTGCAACTGAAGAAGGTTCGGGCCTCCACGGAGCATTACTTCCGCTTCACCCTGCCCATGGGTAGCTCACCTGGTTTCGGGTCTACGTATTGCGACTCGCTTCGCCCTATTCAGACTCGCTTTCGCTGCGGCTGCGGCACTGAATGCCTTAACCTTGCCACAACACGTAACTCACCGGTTCATTCTTCAATAGGCACGCGATCAGCGCCGGAGCGCCTCTCACTGCTTGGAGGCACACGGTTTCAGGAACTATTTCACTCCCCTCCCGGGGTGCTTTTCACCTTTCCCTCACGGTACTGGTCCGCTATCGGTCACTTCGAGTATTTAGCCTTGGGAAGTGGGCTCCCCAGTTTCCCACGCGCTTTCACCGTGTCGCGTGGTACTCAGGGACGTGACCAGCAGGCGCGTCGGGTTTCGGCTACCGGGCTCTCACCGTCTCTGGCGGCCCATTCCAGGGGCCTTCGCCTACCCGCGCGCTTGGTAACTGCTGTCGCATCGCCCTCGATGCGAGCGCCACGCCCTACAACACCGACTGAGCAGAGGAGAGGGCTCCATTAGGCTCAGTTGGTTTGGGCTGTTCCGGGTTCGCTCGCCGCTACTACCGGAATAGTTTCTTTTCCTCGGGGTACTTAGATGTTTCATTTCCCCCGCTTACCCCCGCCAGGCCTATGTGTTCAGCCTGGGGTGATGGCGCATGACCGCCATCGGGTTGCCCCATTCGGGAATCCAGGGATCAGCCTGCTTGACGGCTCCCCCTGGCTTATCGCAGTCATACCACGCCCTTCATCGGCTCGAAGTGCCAAGGCATCCACCGTGCGCCGTAGTCACTTGACCTGCGCTACGCCACGCGCACGCATTTGCGAGGCGGGGGCTGGTTCCCGAGCTCGTTGCTCAGCTCGGGGCTCCCGTTCGCGGCTTGCGCTGGGCGCTGTTGCGGCTCTCCGAGCGAGTCGGGAACCGGCGCAGTCAAGGCATGTCGTCAGAACCACACACGTACCCCTCGCGCCTCAACGGCCGCAGCAAGCGGCTGTTTCGCGCGAGAGTTTCCCGCAGCCCCCCTTTGATGTCGTGGACTCGGCCTTGGCGACCGATTCCAGGGGGGATGCTGTGGACGCATCTCATCACTATGTCCCTTGTCAAGGCGCATCCGCCGTCAGTCGCCCCGACGCATTGCGGGGACAGTCGAGCGTGGGGTGCGAAGTCCAATGATAAACAGATCGTTCGGCGGATGTCAACCGGGCGCGTCAATCAGGCGCGTCGGCGCGTCAGCAAGCGGTTTACAGAGCGGCTCGCTGCGACAGCGCTCGGAGCGGTCTGCCAGCGGCTAGAAGCGATCCTGATACGACCGCGCCAGCGACTCGGAGGGGTCGGCCTGGATGCTGAGCGGGGGGATTGGGTAGCGCAGGCCGTTGCGGGAGAGCTTGTCGAGGCCGTCGAGCAGTTTGGGGAGGTAGCGGGGGGGGATGGCCATCAACAGCTCGTCGTCCTGGACGCCGCCGAAGCGTCGTTCGGCGTAGCAGGGGATGCTGAGCGAGGGTTCGCCGGTGCGCAATGCGCGACCCCAGCTGTCGGCGCAGGCGGACTCGCCGACGGAAGCGAACTCGAATTTTCTGAAGCCGGAGAATTGGAGTCCGTTGATCAGGATGATCATTTGTCCGGGGGTGGCGTAGAGCAGCACCACATCGGGCGGGTCGAGTCGAGCGGTGGCGATCGGCGACAGGGCGAGGGCGGCGTAGCGGCCGGCGGGCAGCACGTCCATGGCCTGCTGATGGGCGATCGCGTCTTGATCGGTCTCGAACCAGACATTGGTCATGGTCGTCCGCAGGCGCCATTCGCCATCGTCTTCGTTGGGATGCAAGCCGACGGGGGCGCCGCACTGGGCGCCGATCAGGTCGTCCATGGTGACGCCGAGCGTGAAGTTGAGCCAGCGCGCCTGGGCGACCAGTTGGTCGAGCGCGTATTTGATCTGGGGGCGGCGAATTCGTTCGACCTGCTGCATGGCCTCGACGGTCTCGAACATTTTCATGCCGACCGGCGTGGCGGTGAGGCGCAGGTAGCGCTGGAGTCCGTCCACGATTGCGGGCCAGTCGTAGCTGTCGGGCTGCGGCGGGGCGTGGGGCGAGACGCCAACGGCGGCGGTCGTCATGGCTTGCTCCATTCTGGTGCGGGCGGGTTGCGCGCGTTCGCGTGTTTGGCGAGGCCGTGAGGGCACCCTGTCTCGCATCGTAGGCGGTAGGCGCTGAGCGACGCGCGGCGGTCGGGACAGGTATGCTGGATCAGGTTGCGGCGACCGGATCGCCGCCCGATGGGAGCGCCTTATGTTCGCCCGATTTCGCGTGCCGTTGCTGGTCATCGCGATCATTGCGGTCACCGCCGTCGTGACCACGCTGGTCAATCAATTGGCGTTCGACACGACGGACGCGCGGTCACGGTCATCGACGCACCGAGATGGAGTCGAGGCGCGGATCAGCGCTCGACAGATCGCCAGCGGGAAGGTCGAGCTGGCGCTGCAGCGCATGGAAGAGCTCGCGCTGCAGCGCATGGAAGATGGCGACTGGGGGCACCGTGTGCTGCCGCGGTCGCGTTTCTTCTCGCCCAAGTGGGAAAACGGTCATTGGCGCAATAGCAGCCGTATATGGCTCTGCCGATCCAGCGACCCGCGGTACGGCGATGACTGGCACGACGACGACTCGTATGACGACTAACGGGTCATAAACCTGGCGGGGCGGGGCCACTCCACTCCGCTCATTGCCGCGACGGAGCGGGGCAATAGCGCCTGGTCCGGTTCTGGGGCCATTCCGGGCGGACGTTCCAGGAGTCCAAGGGCCCGGCAAGGGGCGATACGGCGGTCTGGACGGGTTATCGTGCAGCCATTGAGGGATTGACGCGCAGGCCCAGGGGAAGGAACGTCCGATGCCCGCACTGGATGGACTTCGGGTTCTCGATATGACCCAGTACGAAGCGGGGACGTCGTGCACGCAGGCGCTGGCATGGCAGGGCGCGGACGTGGTGAAGATCGAGCAGCCGGGCGTGGGCGATCCTGGTCGCGGCGTCGGCAGCGGTGAGGCGATCGACTCGCACTATTTCATCAACTGGAACGCCAACAAGCGCTCGGTGACGATCAATCTGCGCGACGAGCGGGGCAAGGCGCTGCTGCTCGAGATGCTGCCGCATTACGACGTGTTCGTGGAGAATTACGGGCCGGGCGTGATGGAGCGGCTGGGGCTGACCTACGAGGCGCTGAAGGAGGCGCATTCCTCGATCATCTACGCGCGACTGAAGGGTTTCGGTCTCAGCGGGCCGTTTGCCAACTACAAGAGCTTCGACCCGGTGGCGCAGAACGCGGCTGGGGCGTTCTCGGTCACGGGCGAGTCGGATGGCGCGCCGATGCGACCTGGGGCATGCGTCGGCGACAGCGGCACGGGGATGCAGCTGGCGTTCGCGATTACGTCGGCCTACATTCAGAGGTTGCGCACGGGGGAAGGTCAGCAGATCGAGATTTCGATGCAGGAGGCGATGACCTACTACATGCGCACGCCGGTGGCCGGCACGCAGAGCTGGGGGGATGTGGCGGCCGAGCGTCGGGGCAACGCCTGGCATGGCCCGACCGACCTGTATCCATGCAAGCCGCTGCCCGGCTCGGACGGGGCCAACGACTACGTGTACATCATCGCCCTGACGACGCGGATGTGGGACACGTTCTGCGCGGCGATGGATCGGGCTGACCTGGTGGTCGATCCGCGTTTCCGCGACGAGCGGGGTCGGATCGATCACGCGCAGGAGTTGCGCGAGGAGATTCGCAGGTTCACGCTTCAGCACGACAAGTGGGAGGCGATGCGGATTCTGGGCGAGGCGGGGGTGCCATGCTCGGCGACGCACGACACGCGCGATCTGTTCGACAACCCGCACTTCGAGGCGCGCGGGTTCATTGAGGAGATCGAGCATCCCGAGCACGGTCCGATTCGGCTGCTGGGCTGGGCGCCGCGGATGGAGAAGAGCGTGGTTCCCATGCGGGCGGCGCCGTTGCTGGGCGAGCACACGCGGGAAGTTCTCTACGACGATCTGGGGATCGATGGGGAGGCGTTCGCCAGGCTCGAGGCGGCAGGCATCGTGAGCGGCCGCACTGACGCCTCCTGCGCCTGCTGAATCAGCGCGGAGCGGCGGCGCCCGACATGGCCGGGCCGCCGGCGATACCGCCGTTGCTGGCCTGAGAACGCGGGGATTTCGTCCGCACAGCAGCGGGGCAGGCCGGCATGCAGATTGTCGTTCGGATTACCGTTTGCGTCGCCGGCAGGGCGTCGGGCGGGTTCTTTATCATGCCAAGAGATTCGCGACCCGCGACGGCGTCTTCCGAGCGCCGCGCAGGCAGCAGGACTGGACAAGGATTGCACCATGCCGGCTCTCGATGGAATGCGCATTCTGGACATGACGCAGTACGAAGCGGGCACGTCGTGCACGCAGGCGCTGGCCTGGTTGGGGGCGGATGTGGTCAAGGTGGAGCAGCCGGTCGTGGGCGATCCTGGTCGGGGGGTGCGCACGGGCACGCTGAATTCGCCGTACTTCATCAACTGGAACTCGAACAAGCGCTCGGTGACGATCAATCTGCAGGATGCGAAGGGGCGCGAGCTGTTGCTCGAGATGCTGCCGCATTACGACGTGTTCGTGGAGAACTACGGGCCGGGCGTGATGGAGCGGCTCGATCTGACCTACGAGGCGATGCAAGCGGTCAACCCGGCGATCATCTACGCGCGGTTGAAGGGATTCGGGTTGTCCGGTCCGTGGGCGGACTACAAGTGTTTCGACATGATCGCGCAGGCGGCGGCGGGCGCGTTCTCGGTCACGGGCGAGGCGGATGGGGCGCCGATGTTACCCGGCGCGACGGTCGGCGATTCCGGCACCGGGGTCGAACTGGCGCTGGCGATCACGGCGGCCTACGTGCAGCGGCAGCGCACCGGGGAGGGTCAGTTCATCGAGATCACGATGCAGGAAGCGATGACCTATTTCATGCGGACGCGCATCGCCTACTCCGAGTGGGGGGAGAAGGTGGCGCCGCGACGGGGCAACGCGGCCGGGGCGCCGACCGATCTGTATCCGTGCAAAGCGACGCCGGAGAGCGCCGCGCGGGGGGGCAACAACGACTGGGTGTACATCATGGTGGTGACCAGCCGCATGTGGGACACGCTCTGCGCGACCATCGACCGAGCGGAGTTGTTGGTCGACCCGCGGTTCGAGGACATGTGGAAGCGGAATGAGCACGGCAAGGAGCTCTACGCCGAGGTCTCGAAGTGGACGATGGAGCGCACGAAGTGGGAGGCGATGGAGGAGCTGGGCGCGGCTGGGGTGCCGTGCTCGGCGGTGCTGGACACCTACGATCTGTTTCACAACCCGCACTTCGAGGAGCGGGGGTTTGTTCACGACCTGGAGCATCCGGCGCACGGCGACATCCGGCTGCTGGGCTGGGCGCCGCGGATGTCGAAGAGCGACGTGGCCATCAAGCGGGCGCCGCTCCTGGGGGAGCACACGGCTCAAGTCCTCTACGACGATCTCGGCCTGAGCGCTGAGGATCTTGAGGAGATGGAGGCCGCCGGCATCATCGGCGGCGAACCGGTCTTTTCCACCAAGTAGGGCCGGCTCGACGTTTCCGGCCGACGGGTCGTGGCCGTCCTAGAGGAGCTGGAGGGGCCGGTTCATGACGTCCGAGCCGCTCCTGTGCGGTCTGCCGCCGATCTTGCCGGATGGGCGCATCGGCGCGTTGATTCTCGGCTCATTTCCGAGCCGGCGATCGCTGGAGCGGCAGGAGTACTACGCCCACCCTCAGAACTGGTTCTGGCGAGTCATGCAGCGCTGCGGCGTTGTCGAGGACGCGGGCGCGGCTTACGAGGATCGGATAGCGCAGGTTCGCTCGAAGCGGCTGGGCATCTGGGATCTCTATGAGCGGGTGCGGCGGGAGGGTTCCGGAGACGAGATGATTCGGGACGCGGTTGCCAACAGCGTGGCGGCGCTGCTGGCATCACGAGGGCCGTTTCCGATTCTGCTCAACGGTCGTCGGCGGCGCGAGTTTCGTCGCGCGTTTCCGGAGATCGAGGCGCCGCTGGTCCCGCTACCGAGTACCAGTCCGCGTCCGTTGCACTGGAACAGCGAGGCATCGAGGGCGGCGGCGATCTCGGAATGGCAGGCGGCGATAATCGACTATCGATCCTAAAAGCTGAGAGACGATCATGGCCGACGCCGTACAGTGGTCGCAGTTTCCGCCTACACAAGTACGAGCGATCGCGGTTACCGGTGCAGCAAGCACATCTAACAGGTAAAACCGAATAACCAACCCTTGGCAAACAAGAGCGAGATTCTGCGCGCATCATGGCCATCTGCGCCGCCCCATCTGAGACACGGTATAGTAGACACTATGGTTGACTGGCAAATTCCGTTCCGCTAATCTGTACGTGTTAGATTCATGGAGGTACCTGATGAAAATGCAATTCACGCACTTCGATCTCGGCCTATGCAAGAAGGGGGAGGTCTACGAGGTCACGCTAACAGGGAAAGCGGCCAATGTCCAGTTACTGGATAGCTCAAATTTCAGCGCATACAAGCGGGGCCGCCAGTGCCGATACATCGGAGGGCTGGTCAAACGCTCGCCTGTCCGTCTAGAGATTCCGAGATCAGCTCGTTGGCACATCGTAGTGGACATGCGAGGGCTGCGAGGACGCACCAGAGCAACGGTTCGCAAGGTCCCGCAAGCTCTGCCAGAATTTCGTGAACAACCGCTCTCGACAATTCCATCGCTCGTTAGGAACGTACCGGCCGCCCGAATGCCAAGTGAGAACGCCAACGACGAGTCCTTCGATGTATTTATCTCGCACGCAAGCGAAGACAAGGACGTCGTAGCTCAACCGCTGGCAGAGGCATTACAGGCTCACGGCCTAACTGTATGGTATGACGAGTTCTCACTGAAAATCGGAGATAGCCTGAGACGCTCAATCGATCGCGGCATAGCACATAGTCGCTTCGGGGTCGTGATTCTCTCGCCGAGTTTCTTTGGAAAGAAATGGACTCAACACGAGCTAGATGGATTGGTGACGCGAACAATGTCGCATGAGCAGATCATTCTGCCGATTTGGCATCAGGTCACCCAACAAGAAGTGAGCGATTACAGCCCATCTCTAGCGGACAAGTTGGCGCGAAGCACCGACGAACACACTATTGAGGAGATCGCGAATGAGATCGTCGAAGTCGTAGTGTCCGAGAGTTGATTTACCTCAGCAGACTCGTCAAACCAGATCGTCGCCGTCGGCTCAGGAGCGGTTGAGCTTGGCGGTCAGGGAGGCGAGCATGGCCATGAGGGGGCAGGCGAGGCCTAGCTCTCTGGCGCGGTCGAGCGGCTGCTGGAAGATGGCGTCGATCTCGAGCGGGCGAGCCTCGAGGTAGTCGACCACGGTGCTGGGGCGATAGGGGCCCATGCCCGCCGTGCGGGTCAGATAGTTCTGGCAGAGTTGGTCTGCGTCGATCCTGACGGCTTCGCCGCGGTCGGCGAGATCGGCGTTGCCGGCGGCGACGACTTCTCGCATGATCTGGCGCGCGATATGGCGCAGGGCGGGATCATGGATGACCTGGTCTACGCCGACGCCGCCGGCGATCAGGCAGAGCCCGTTGAAGGGGACGTTCCAGCCGAGTTTTTCCCAGCGGGCCTTGCGCAGGCTGGGTTCGGGGCGGATTTCGACGACGGTTCCGTCGAAGAGTTCGAGGGCGCGGCGCAGTTCATCGGGATCGTCGCCGTAGTGGCCGATGTTGAGCGCGCCGAACTCCTGGTGGATGATGCGGCCTGGTTGGCCGCGCGTGACGCCGATAAATCCCAGCCCGCCGAAGAGCGAGACGTCGTCGGGCAGCTGCGCGGCGATCTGGGCGTCGACGCTGAGGCCGTTCATGACGGCGAGCAGGCGGGCGCCTGAGGCGAGCAGCGGCGCGACGAGTCGGCCGAGCTCAGGAATCGCGGTGGCCTTGAGACCGACGAGGATCCAATCGACCGGGCCGCGGGCGGCGAGCGCCTGGGGCGTGCGATCGATGGTCGGGTCTTGCAGAGCGAGGTCGCCGAGGTGGCTGGAGAGATGCAGGCCGGCGCGTTTGACCGCTTCGTAATCTCGGCGCATCAGGAAGCGGACATCGTGGCCGGCCTGGGCGAGGCGCATTCCGTAGTAGCCGCCGACCGCGCCGGCCCCGACGACGGCGATGCGCTGCGGCCGCATGCGCTCAGGCTCCGGTCGCCGATGGCGCTGATTGGGCTGATCGGTCGAGCGGCTGGACGAAGCGATCGAGGCGGAACAAGCCGAGATCGTGCCTGGTCTTGCGGTACATGCTGAGGTCGGCGAGCGCCTCGCCGATTGCCGGCGCGAACTTGAAGCCGTGCCCCGAGCAGGGGCTGGCGAGCACGATATTGGGACGCTTGGGATGGATATCGATCAGGAAGTGGTGATCGGGCGTGTGGGTGTAGAGGCAGGTTTCGGCGCGGAGCAGGGTTCCCGCGGCGTCGGGGAAGGTCTGTGCCAGGAACTCGCGGATGATGCGTTCGTCGGTCTCTGTGATCTCGCGGCTGTAGCCGGAGGGTTCGACCTGATCGAGCGGCTGGTGGAGGCCCAGCTTGAAGCCGTTGCCGAGGTTGGGGAATCCGTAGGCGGTCTCGGACTGGCTGCGTTCCCACATCCAGAAGGGGATGGCGCCCAGCTCGAAGGCGGCGCGATTGGCGCGGGGCTGGAACCAGTACATCAGCTGACGGGTGATCGTCAGGGGGAGATCGAGCTTGCCGAGCAGGCCGGCGTTCCAGGCACCGGAGGCGATCAGCATACGCTCGGCCTGGTATTCGCCGCGGTTCGTTCGGAGCGTGACTGGCGACTCGAGATCATTCAGATCGAGGGGCAGCCAGCGGTCGACCGGTTCGTTGAAGCGCAGATCGGCGCCGTGCGCGGCGGCCTGGTCGAGCTGTCCGTTCAGGGCTGCGTCGATGTCGAGCATGCCGGCTCGTTGCTCGAATACGCCGACGAGGTCGTCGCTGACGAGGATGCCGGGATAGCGACGCCTGAGATCGGCGGCGTCGAGGTGTTCGATCGGGATATCGTGCTCGCGGGCGCTGGCGATCACGCCTTGCACCAAGTCGGCGTTCTGGGCGCCCAACGAGAGCGCGCCGGTTTGTCTGAAGATCGGCTTGCCGACGGCGTTGGCGAGTTCGTCCCAGAGCTCGTAGGCTCGGCGGACCAGGGGCACATAGGAGGGGTCTTCGTAGTAGGCCTCGCGGATGCCGCGGCTATCGCCGTGCGAGGATCCGAACAGGTGCGGCGGGCGGAAGCGGTCGAAGCCGATTACCCGTTGTCCACGTCTAGCCAGCTGCCAGGCGGCGGCGGAGCCCATTGCTCCGAGGCCAACGACGGCGACGTCGTAGCGGTTGGTCGGCGGGTTCATTCGGCGTCTCCGGCGTCGGGCGGGAGCGAGCGTTCCCGCATTTCCGAGTCGATCTGGGCCATCGAATGGCGCTCCCAGTAGAGGACGTGCTCGACGTGTTGGCGGATGGACCACTCGTCGTTGGGCGCCGCCTCGTTAGGCGTCGGCGCGTCGAGCAGCGCGTCGTCCATGTGCAGCAGCTGTCCGACGAGCTCGGCGCGTTGTCGGATCAGTTCGCGGGTGAGATGGGGGAGGGTCGATTCCTGCATCTGCTTGGCGGCGTAGCGGGCCGAGGAGATGGCGCCGGCGTGCATGCGGTCGTGCTCGGCGTTGTGCACCAGCAGGCGTCGGAGGCCGCCGTTCATCGCGCAGCCGTGTTGGGTTGGGAAGGAGAGGTCGTGGTCCGACAGCCCCGCCAGTTGCTCGACCGTGTCAGTGAGTTGGCGGAGCAAGCTGAGCGCCAGCCGGGTCGATTCCGATGTCCCGGTGGGCGTCCTGGTCGAGGTCTGGGTCATTGCGTCCTACCGTTCCGTCCGTCTGGCGTTGTCGAGGAACTGAAGCAGCGTGTTGTTGGTGAAGTCGGGCGCTTCCTCCGGGAAGAAATGCCCGGCGCCGGGCACCGCGACCGTGGCGAGGTCGGGGAAGTACATGGGAAATTGGTCGAAGAAGGGATTGCCGGACGGCGGTTCGGGGTTGGGTGAGCTGTCGGGCGTCACATCGGGAGGCACGTTGGGTGCCAGGCGGGCGTTGCCGTACATCCAGAGGGCGGGTTTCTGGAATCGCTTGTGTCGATCCTCAGGTCCGTATTCCATGAACTCGCGGCCCCAGGGATGGTCGTTGAGGCCGCGTCGCCAGACCTCTGCCACCTGCGCAGATGTGAGCCGCTCGCAGCGATAGCCGCCGGCGACCTGCTGGTCGGCATGCATGCGATGGAAGGGCAGGGCGTGGCGATAGTAGGCAATTGCGGCTGCGTGAGACTCGGGATTGGCGAAGGCGCGCTTGTAGACCTCGACGTCCTCGGCGCTGGCCCAGCGATTGGGGGAGAGGCGACGACCGCTGAGATTCCAGGGGGAGGCCGGCCAACCGGGCAGCTCCGGGTCGGAGCGGCCGGTGAAGATCGCTTCGATGAACTGCGCGTGGTATTCGGCGTAGAAGCGTTCGGGCAGCGGCCGCGCCTTGAACCAGAATCCGTGCGGCGCGGCTGGCGTCCAAACCGTGCAGAGGGTATCCAGCAGGGCGACGCTGCTGATCCGCTGAGGCCAGTCGATGGTCAGCTTGAAGCCGATGATGCCGCCCCAGTCGTGGCCGATCAGGGCGGCTTCGTCGATATCGAAGTAGTCGAGCACACCGACCATATCGGCGGCCAGGGTGCGGCGCGAGACGGGGCCGGGCGGTTTGTCGGATTGGCCGTAGCCGCGCGTGTCGGGGGCGAGCACGCGGTATCCGGCGTCGACCAGCGCGGGCATCTGATGACGCCACTCGTAGGAAGTTTGCGGGAATCCGTGAATGAGCAGGACGGCGGGCGCGTCGGACGGTCCGTCGGTGAGCACGTTGATCCGGATCCCGTTGGCATCGACGCGCTGGCTGTGCATCCGCTACTCCGATCACTTTGCCGCGCAGGTTAACGCGTTCCGGCTGAGGCGGGTTGGCTGGGAGACGGCCGTCGGGTCGGGTTAGGAGGCGAAAGCGGGCAGTACCTCGTTGGCGACGCGGTCGTACATCGCCTGCTGGTCGTCGCCGACCAAGCGCAGCGTGATCGTCGTGGCGCCGGCGTCGATGTAGCGCTGGATATCGGCGACGCACTGATCGGGCGAGCCCATGGCGACCCAGAGGTCGAGCATTTCGTCGCTGTAGGCGGTGTTGTAGTAGGCCTCGAGGTAGCGTCGCGACGCATCACGGGCGGCCTGGCGATCGTCGTTGACGTTGATGTTGTAGTAGACGCAGGTCTCGAAATCGTGCGGGAGGGCGCGGCCCTCGGCTTCGGCGTAGCGGTGGATATCGGCGCGGTACTGTTGGACGATCTGGGGCGGCTGGAAGGTGGTCATCCAACCATCGCCGAGCCGGGCGACGCGTCGCAGTCCAGCCTCGCGATTGCGTTTGAGGTTCGGTCTCGGATTCGAGGTGACCCAAATGGGAATTGGCCGCTGGATCGATCTCGGCTCAATGGTCAGGTTGTCGAAGTCGTTGTATTGGCCGTGGTAGGAGACGTCGTCCTGCGAGGTGAGCAGGCGCATGATTTCGATCGCTTCTTCCATTCGCTTCATGCGCGACTCGGGGGCGACGCAGAAGGCATCGAATTCGCGCAGCATGTCGCCGCCGCCGGGATCGGGCTGTCCCATGCAGGCGGCGAAGATGGTGCGTCCGTTGGAGATGAAATCGAGCGAGGCCCACTGATAGGCGAGCAGCAAGGCGGGTCGCAGCGGGATGGAGGCGAAGCAGGCCGGGCCGATGCGCAGCCGTTGCGTCACTACTGCCAGGGCGGCCATCAGCGTGAGGGCGTCGAGGCGCGGCTTGGCGAGGATGGAATCGCCGACCCAGATGCTGTGCCAGCGTTCGTCCGCGTCCGCGCGTCGGGCGAGGGCGATCATATCGTCGAGCGTCGAGGCTCCGGTCACAACGCCTCGGTTGGAGAGCGTCAATCCGAAGTTGGTCATGCAGACACTCCTTGTCGCTATGGCTCGATGGGATCAGTCCAAGCTCGTTTGCCGCCAGCGAGATTGCTTTGGCGGTTCGTAGACCGGGCGGTGCATGGGGCGGGTGCGGAGCTGGCCGTTGCGCTCGGCTTCGAGTCGCTGGATTGCGATGGCGTAGTATTCGGGGTCGAGCTCGGCTCCGACGGCGCGGCGCTGGTGACGGGCCGCGCCGACCGCGGTCGAGGCGACGCCCATGTACGGGTCCAGGACCCAGTCTCCCGTTCGCGTCATCGAGAGGATCAGTCGTTCGACCAGCTCGACCGGGAACTGGCAGGGATGGGCGGTTTTCTCGACGTGATTGTGTTTGACGTTGGGGAAGATCCAGACGTCGCCGGGGTTCTTGCCCAGCGGATTGCCGGACAACTGACCGGCTTTGGGGCCTTTGAAGTGACGTTTGTTGGGGTACTTCTGGGGCACGCGGATCGGATCGACGTTGAAGTAGTAATCGTCCGACTTGGTGAACCAGGAGATGGTCTCGTAGCGACCCGAGAAGCGGTTGGCGCAGTGGAGGCCGTGCTCGAAATGCCAGACGATGCGATTACGCATCTTCAGACCGAGGTCGCGAAACACAGGAAACAGCAACGCGTCGAGGGGGATAATCTCTCCGTTGCGGACATAGTTGCCGGTCTGCCAGCACAACGACCCGTCGTGAGCGAGCACGCGGACGCATTCCGCGATCACTTCCGACTGGGCGCGCAGATATTGATCGAGGGTCTGCGCGCGTTCGTACTGCTTGCCGATGTTGTAGGGAGGGGAGGTGAGGACGAGGCGGATCACGTCGTTGGGGATATCGGCGAGTAGCTCGCGGCAATCGCCCGGATACAACACCTGCTCGGCATGGGGATGCCAGCGGGGTTGGCGGATCGGAAGGTGGCCTGGCATGGACGTGGTCGTCATGGCCGACATGCTAACCGGCGACATCTAAGCGGCGACTGGAGCAGCGCCAACGTCGGCGCGGGCAACCGCTTCAACCGGGCGGGTCCAAGCCGCGGGCGCATCGCGGCATGATGCGCATTATCTCAGCGGCGAGGCGCGGATCGATGCGGTTATTACGCCGTTACGCCCTCGAGCGCGAAGTCTCGCACCAGGTTGGCGAGGGCTTGGGGCGCTTCGAGATCGGCGATGTGTCCGGCGGCGGCAATTTCGATCGATTGGGCGCCGGGGATCGCGGAGCGCCAGGCATCTCCCATCTCGCGGGCGACCACGTTGTCGTCTTCGGAGGTGGCGATCAGGGTTCGGGTATCGATCCGCATCAGGCGTCGGCCGACGCCGGTATCGGGGATCGGCCAGAGGAACTTGGCCGCGGCTCGCAGGTCCAGCAGTTCCGTGACGTATGCGTCCGTGGGATCGCGATCGGCCATCAGGAGCTCGGCGCGTTTGTCGGGGTTGCTGAAGAGGACGGCGGTGGGGAATCCGGGATGCTGGGCGAAGATGTCCTCGCCGGGATGCTGCTCGGACCATAGGCCGAGCGGATTGATCAAGGTCAGCGACTGGACGGCGTCGGGTCGGATGGCGGCGAGTTCCGCCCCGATCCAGGCGCCGATGCTGATTCCGACGACATGGGCCGACCCGACGCCGAGCGTGTTGAGCAGGTCGACGTTGAAGAGCACGAGGTCGAGTCCGTCGCGGGCGCCGGGCAGATCGTCTTTGGCCGGTCCCCAGCCGGGTTGATAGGGGGCGATCAGGCGGAAGTCGTCGGCGAGCGCCTGGAGGGCGTCGCCCCAGCGGGGGATGCCGGTGACCGGGTGAAGGAAGAGCAGCGGCGGGGCGTTGGCGTCGCCGCCCTGCCAGACGTGGGCGGTCTGGCCGCCGGGGGTGAGGTCTAGGGTATGCAATTCGGGCATCAGTTCACTCCTGTGGCTTGCGCGACCGGCGCGACTTGCACGACTTGCTGGGCGGGTCGCGGCCGGGGCTGGTTGGATTGGTTGCGGTTGCGAGGCGGGTGGGGTGGGAGCGGCGTCGGCGACCAATGATCGGGGTGATCGCTCCAGAGGTGTCGCAGTCGCGGCATGACATGCTCGGCAAACAGCCGCGTATTGCGGTTGGTCAACTCGTTCGGCATATCGCCGAATTGGAAGACGCCGATCAGGTGGCCGACGCGAAGTCGAGTGACCAGATGCTCGACCTGCTCGGTCACGCGCTGGGGCGATCCGGCGATCAGGGTACCCTGCGCGATTCGTTCGTCGAAGCTGGGCTGGGGGGCGGGCGGGGCCTGGGTGGCGCCGCCCGCGGCGCGCAGGGCGGGTTCGCTGTTGTAGCCGGGCGCATGCGTCCAGCGGGGGTGCAGGCGCTTGCCGACCTGCCAGCCGTAGCGCAGATGCGGCTCATAGCGATCGCGGGCCTCGGCGTCGGTCTCGGCCAAGGCGAACGACTGGTTGACGGCGCCCTGATAGG
This sequence comes from Dehalococcoidia bacterium, assembly GCA_965116225.1. Classification (GTDB taxonomy): domain Bacteria; phylum Chloroflexota; class Dehalococcoidia; order Bin125; family Bin125; genus Bin125. The sequence goes on from OZ220495.1 coordinate 630,936, forward strand.
GATTGAATGGGATACCCAGCTGCGCCAGCCGCGACCAGTAGGCGTCCAACACCTGCTCGGCGTGGAGGCGACCGTCGAAGGCGAGGCAGGCATAGCTGTAGCCCATCTGGGCGCAGAAGTCCCAGGTCTCGGCGCTGCCGGCGCCGGGGATCCAGACTGGCGGCGGTTGCTGGATCGGTCGCGGCCAAATGTTGACGTAGCGCAGTTTCGAGTACTCGCCGTTCCAGGAGAAGGGGTCGGGGTCGGTCAGGGCGCGGATCAACAGGTCATGGTGCTGGCGATAGCGATCGCGGATGGTGGCGGGGTTGACGCCGTAGGCGTAGCAGGCGTCCATGGTCGTGCCGAGCGGGAGTCCGGCGACGATGCGACCGCCGGAGAGCACGTCGAGCATGGCGATCTCCTCCGCCAGTCGGGTCGGCGGATTGTAGAGCGGGAGCGAGGTACCGAGCATGATGATCGCGGCGCGCGAGGTGCGTCGGGCGAGGGCGGCGGCCATGATCTGGGGCGAGGGCATCAGCCCGTAGGCGTTCTGGTGATGCTCGTTGACGATCAGTCCGTCGAAGCCGACCTGTTCGGCGTACTCCATCTGGTCGAGGTACTCGTGGTAGAGCCGATGGCCGGCGACGGGATCGTAGAAGCGGGCGTCGACATCGACCCAGACGGAGCGGCTGCGCTGGGGGAAATCGGCCGGCATGTGCGGCCAGGGCATGCCGTGGAACCAGTGGAACTTCACGGGGCGTCGGCGGGCAAGCGAGGCGTGGTCGGGCGAACCGCCATCGTCATGGTCGTCATGGCCGTCGCGCGCAGGTGGCGACTGCTTCCCGCAGGCGGCGGAAGGCGGTCGGCGCGCGCGTTGGGCATGCGCCTAGTTGGCGCTGGCGCCCGCGAGCACGGGGGCCGGCGTGGCGACATGCTGGGCGCCGACCGGGCTGGGCGACCAGTGGTCTTCGTAGTCGTTCCAGAGGTGCTTGACGCGCGGCATCACGCGCTGGGCGAAGAGCTTGGTCGAGGCGCGCGCCTTGTCGTCGGGCATGTCGCCGACGTGGAGCAGGCAGACCAGGTGGCCGACCTGGAGTTTGTTGGCCAGCGACTCGATCTGCTCGGTGACCGAGTCGGGCGAGCCGGCGACAATGTAGCCCTCGCGCACCCAGTCGTCCCAGCTCAGCGTGTGGGCGACGCCCAGGCCCTGGGCGCCGCCGGCGCGGAGGCCGGCGCGGATCGTGTTTTCGGTGCGGTAGCCCGGGGCGTCGGCGAAGCCGGGGTAGACGTGCAGGCACTTGTCGAAGAAGTACTGCATGTGCTCGGTGTACATCTGTTCGGCCTGGTCGTCGGTCTCGGCGACGACGATCTGCTGGGCGAAGGCGCCCTGATAGGGGTTGAATTCGACTCCCATCTCGCCTAGCCGATTCCAGAAGCCCTGCATGAGGGCTTCGCCGCGGACGTAGCCGTTGAACGAGAGGTAGCTGTAGTTGTAGCCCATTTCGGCGCAGAAGTCCCAGGTCTCGACGGAGCCGCCGCCGGGGATCCAGATCGGCGGATGCGGCTTCTGGATCGGGCGCGGCCAAAGGTTGACGTAGCGGATCTTGTTGTACTCGCCGTTCCAGGAGAAGACGTCCGGGTCCTGCCAGGCGCGCAGGATGAGGTCGTGGTTCTCGCGGTACTTGTCGCGCAGGGTGGCGGGGTTGGAGCCGAAGCAGAAGTTGTCGTCCATGGAGGTGCCGACGGGGAAGCCGGCGACGAGGCGTCCACCGGACATGACGTCGAGCATGGCCATCTCCTCGGCGACGCGGGTGGGCGGGTTGTAGAGGGCGATCGACTGACCGAGCAGGAGCAGGGTGACGTCCTGGGTTCGGCGCGCCAGCGAGGCGGCCATGAGCTGGGGCGAGGGCATCATGCCGTAGGCGTTCTGGTGATGCTCGTTGACGCCGATTCCGTCGAAGCCGAGCGAGGCGGCGTATTCGAGCTGGTCGAGGTACTCGTTGTAGACGCGGTGGCCTTCGACGGGGTCGTAGAGGCGGGAGTCGACATCGACCCAGACGGAGCGATTGGTCTGGCGGAAGTCCTGGGGCAGGTGCGGCCAGGGCATCAGGTTGAACCAGTGGAATTTCACGGTATTTCCTCCATCGGAGCTGGATCGCGGTCTGTTGCGTCAGTGTAGTGGGCGGCGGCGATCGACGCTGATCGGCGGCGGGTTGGCTATGCTGAGGGGGCAGAAGCAACCGCAGGCGACTCCATGACCACTGAACGCCACATTCGCCTTGGCCCCGGTCAGTCGCGGACGCCGGACGCCGCGGCGCGGGCGGCGGACGCGGCGCGCAAGCGCAATCGCGACTTTTTCCAGGCGCGGAGGTGGGCTTTGCGCGACCGTTACCCGGATCACTGGCTGCTGATTTACGGCGAGCAGATCGTGGAGGCGTTCGCGGACCCCTTGCGCTGCATCGACCGCCGCGACGCGCTGGATGCGGAGACGCGCGCGACGGCGATGGTGGGGACGCCTGATCAGGCGGGCATCTGGATCCTGTGACCCGCCGAATCGCGGGCCACTTCTCCGAGCACGAACGCGGCAACACCGTTCCTCGCTCGTTGGCTCCGTATGTCATGGCTCGCTTCGGATCGGAACGCTCCGCCCCGGCGATCGAGATTACTGATCGACACAGGCACCGACTGGACCACGCTCAGTCCACGCGACGCGCTTACGCTTCTCGGCCGCGGTTATCTCGAAATCGACTTCGATCACACAGCCAACCGGATAGATCTGGCCGGCTTCGGGCACGGCGATACGGTTGCAATCACAAGCCCGATGGAGCTCTGGTTGCAGGATACAAACGGCGACGATTTCCCCATCACGCTGTTGGTCGCCATCTGCAAACCAACCCCGCCCGTGCCAGGCCGGCACGGTAATTGGATGCTGCCCTCGTTGCTCGGACGCGACATCTTCGAGTGGTTCGATCTGACCCTCTCCTACAATCCTCCTTCGGTAACGCTGGTCGAGGTCGGCTTCTGAAGTTGGCGCGGATTGATACGCTGCATCGAATACCGATGCGGGGAAGGCGGCGATGATGACGATTGAGCATGCGGTCGATCGCGCGGCGATTGAGTTATTGCAATTGGCGCGGACGGCGGCCTGGGGCGACGAGGCGGACGCGGTCGCCGCCTACGACTACGCGCTGGGCGCGATTACGCAGGCGTTTCGCCAGATCGCGACGCCGGACAATCCGACGACCGACCTGGGAGCGATCCTGTCGCACTACGCAGAGCGGCCCGACCTGTGGAACGCGCGCTATCTGCGGCTGTCGGAGCTTGAGCCGATTATGGCCATGATCGAGCAGCTGTGGCGCGGTCGGCCGCAGCCGGAGGAGCGATCCGCCCTCTGGCCCGACGAAGCGCGCATCGCCGTCGTGATCGCCGAGTCGGTCGTCAAGCTGCTCGAACAGGGCTTCGTCGAACTGCTGGACGAGCTGACGCCGGAAGAAGAGGCCGAAGACCTGCGCGTCGCGGAGGAAAATCTGGTCTGGTACGAGGCGCACGGCGCTGACGACTCGATCCCGTTTGAGGAGATGGACAAGCGACTTGAGGCTCGATGGCGGGAAAAAGCGAAAACGCGACCGCTGGTAGAATACGTGGCGGAACGCGCAGCCCGCGAGCGGGGCGAGCGCGATGCGTGATCGCAGATCGCGTGATCAAACTGGTCATTTCTGGGGACGTTGATCCGCTACGATATTCGGCATGAATACCGAGGATATACACATGCCCCTTAGCGTGAGACGCGGAACACAACCGAAGTCGTCCCTCGACCTCGATGAAGGAGTGCCCGACCACCTGTTTAGGCATCTCTGGAACTGGTTTAGAGCTACAAGCTTCTTCAACCACGGTACCCTTGATAATCTCCGCGGACGAGATCTCCTGCTCCATCTAAAACTGGATTGCGAATCGACAGGTGAGCTTTGGGATGAATGTTGGGAAGATCGCCATCTGCTACTCGACGTGCTCGACTACGCGCTGTGGTACTCAAGATTCGATCCGTCTGATATCGCCAGCGCCAGGCGGCAGGATTTAGAGCGCATTCTGCGAGTAGGGCGCTCCGCTTGGCGTGTTGCTCCGAGTGGGGATACGCTAACCGAGCGATTGTCAGATGAAATTCACAAGGCGCTTGAACATGCGACGGCATCCGGTACGGCGGCTGCGGAGCATTTGGCGGAGGCTTGGAAGCATGCATGGGGTCGAACCCCGAATGCGGCCGCCAGCTACGATTCAGGCATCAAGGCAATCGAATCCGCGCTATGTTCGATTGTCTCCCCAGATCATCCAAAGGCAACACTCGGTTCGATAACCAGAGACATCGAACAGAAACCCGCCAAATGGCAGACTCGCTTCGATGACGACGACTCCGAGGGGGTGAAAGCGCTATCGCAGTTGCTGCATGCAGTCTGGCGAGCCCACACAAGACACGGGACCAACGAATATGCGTCGGACACGCTTGAACAGGCGAAAGACGTGTGCAATGTGGCGCTGCTGGTAGTGAACTTGGTAGACTCGGACGGGCTTGCGAGGGCGGAGATCTAGCTCAACAGCCGGCCGACCAGCGTCTCCGCACGCCGCCGCCCCGCTGAGGCCGGCAGCCAGGCACCCGCAACAGATCGTCGCTCGTTCCGCTCACTCGAACGGCAAATCTCCTGGGTCGACCCAAAAAGGCAGGCTCTTTGCATCATAAAATTCGACCTCGATCAGCGGTGCAAGGTGATTATTTCCGAATACTCTCAATTCCCGCGGCATTTCCAGCAATTTCTTTGCTCTACTCTGCAGCGCCAATCTATCGGTGAGTGTACTCTCGTCGTAAACTCCAACATAAATAGTCTTCAGTTTCTCGTTGGCATGAATCGCCTCAAGAATATGCTGATCCTGATCACCTGCCGACCACCCGTAGGTAAACAACACTCCGCTCATGAGTTCAATCTGCCCAAGCGCCCACGCCAAGTATCCATCGTTCATAATCTGCGTCTTTTTGTTTTTCGATGAACCTTCCGCTACAAACAACGGTAAGTCGTCATTGTCTATAGCATCTCGGGCTTGCTGAGTAAGCGAACGACCATGGACTCCCCATTGACGCTTCACTATCATACCGTTAGAGCGTGTGAGATGTATAGCTCCGTGCAAATAACAGATCACTCGTTTTTGCATAGTCCCATCCTCCTTTGGTCGAACTTGATGGAATGCAAGTATATTTCCGTATTGATCGAGTGGACGAAAGCCGTCCTTAAAGTGGAATCGTTTCCCGGTGTCATCCATATAGGCCATTACGGTCCAGTAAAGTATCAGATCATAATTCACTGTAGCAATGAGCCTGAAACGAGATAATATCTCGCCACTCTGCACCATGAGTGATTCTGGCGTATCCGCCTGATTCCCTGGATGCACAGCAGCGATTGCCGCGATCAGGGCTTTCTTCACATCTTCCTGATCCTTCTGTATGGTGGTTTTGTTCCAGCCATACAAATCGGCGAGCCACTCGGCTTCACTCAGTTGATTCAATACCTTTTCAAAGTTATTGGTGCCATATCGTTCAAAACACGCTTGCACCCTATCCGGGATTACTCCACGGTCTTTTGCTTCTTTCAAGAGGTTTTCATATCTGAAACCCTCATACGCCCCGATCGAGAATCCATTGCCTAGCAGGATATTCAATGAATCCTTCTCTTGAGTCGACAAACCGCACCACACATCCTGAAAGGTAGGGAGATCGGTCATCTAGGTATCCTCTCCAATTTGTGTTTTCATCATAGTAAGCGACCAACCAGATCCTCAACTCGGCGACCTTCGTCCGACTTGGACAGCCAAGCGCGTATTTCTCGGCGGGCGACGGTGAACGAGGTGGACTGACCCTTCGCTTGGCGCGCTGCCCGGATCTCGCTCCAGACTTGCTGGGCGCCCGCGGCGGCGGTTGCGCCGGCCTCGGCGATCTCGACGTGCAGCGCGTCGGATGCGTCGTACTCGGGTATGGGCAGATGCCAGAGATGTTTCTGCAAGTCGCGCGCGCCGAATTGCCCCTTTGACATCAGTGGCGCTACTTGCGACTCGAGCTCTTGGCTGTTGATGATCGCGGACAGGTAGTCGGCTTCATCCATCGATGCGACCGTAATCCAGAACAGTTTGGATTCGATGATCTGATTCGGCTGCGCAACGATCGCCGCCGTCGGGCGGCCGGCTGATGCGTAGACGACGCGGACTAGGCCTCCTCCAGTATCCGCATCGCCAAGTCCTCCACTCGCTGTCCCTCGGGGGACTGGGCCAACCACTGGTTGATCTGCGACCGCGTCACTCGCCACGACGTCGACCTGCGCTTGCGCTCCCGCTCCGCCTTGACTTCCCGCCAGAGGGCGGTTACCCCCAGTGTCGCTTCGCGCCCCGCCTGCGCCAACTCCAGATGAGTCTGGTCGTGGGGATTGAATTCGGGAATCGGCAGTCTCCAGATGTGCTTCTGCACGTGCCTGGAGTTTCCTGCCCAATTTTTGGGCGCTAGCGGAATCAGCGCCTGCCAGAGGGCGTCGCTGTTGATGATCGCCGTGAGGTAGTACGCTTCCAGCATCGTCGTGACCGGCATCCAGTACAGGGTGCTCTCGACGAGGCGAGTCGGTTGCGTGGATATCGCCGCCGTCGGGCGACCGGACGCGGTGTACAGTACGGAAGGCGCGGGAGTGTATAGCGTGTAAATCGTGGATCTGGTATAAGATAGTACCGTCGTCCGTCGTCCGTCGTCCGTCGTCCGTCGTCCGTCGTCCGTCGTCCGTCGTCCGTCGTCCGTCGTCCGTCGTCCGTCGTCCGTCGTCCGTCGTCCGTCGTCCGTCGTCCGTCGTCCGTCGCTGCGTGCTGAGATTTCGCATATAGTCTATCCGCTCCACCAAGCTAAGACGGTTATTGGAGCTTTTGTGCTCGTCCCATATCTCGTTGATCGTCCGCCAGCGCTTTCGCATGCGCTCGCCCAGGGAGAGCGGATCGATGCCGTACCAGCCGTCTTCGCTTTTCTCCAATTGGCCCGATGTCTTCGATAGCGGCAGGACCGCCTTGAGCGGTTCGAGCAGCACGTAGGGGGCGACCGTCTCGCCCAAATGGACGTCGACGACATGCTCGGCCTCGATGGCTTGCCCGGCCAACTCCGATAACGCCAGATCCTTCCAGGGTCGCTTCTCCTGACTGGTCCGACGCGGCGAGACGGTGAGCGTGTTTGCGGCCTGCACGAGCGCAGTCGATTGTTCCAGGTTGACGAAGAACAGCGCGCGTGGAACGATGGTCGCTCCCTGGCGGAACCTGTCGCCGTAGGGCGAGGCAAATTCGCCGGACGTATCGGTGAGTCCGACCGTCTCATAGGAGAAGGGACCGCCCAAGGGTCCTCGCCAGCGCGTGGCCTGTCGAGGCAAGGCAGTCGCCGCGGCTTCTGTCGGCGCGGCATCCGGCGACAGCGGTTGCTTGCGGCGGAGGAAGACGACGCAGGCAGGTACCTTGAAGAACGTGTTCGGTTCAATTCGCTCCAGGTCCCAAGGCGGTCTCGTGCCGAGATCGACTGCGACATCGCCCCACTGGCCGTCGCGCCACTTCTTGTACTGACCGGTTTGCAGCGCGCTGTGGGGCAGCAGCATTGCGGCCACGCCGCCGGGTTTGAGGTACAACTCAACGACGCGAGCGAAGAACATGCCGGCGATGTCCTGATGCGTCGCGTAGCGTCCGCCGTCCCAGATTTTGTAGCGACCCTTGCTCAGACGCTCCAGCTCCTCGCGCACCACCGCCTGGGTTTTGTTGTAGGTGAGCCAGGGCGGATTGCCGACGATTACGTCGACGGGATCGGTCTGCAGAGCGACGGGGCGGACCAGATTGCGCGTGTAGTAGGCCCAGATGTGATTGCGGCCTTGATCATGCAGTTTCTTGAGCGACTCCGCGGTGCGCTCCAGCGTCTTGCGATCTTCGCCCTCGCCGATGCGTTCGTCATCCAACGCCCAGACCGGGTTGCTTCCCTGCTCGATGTAGGTCGCCATCCGAGTCATCAGGTTGTCGAACCAGTCCGCCTGTTCGACCAGGGCGCGGGGGAACTCGAGGGTGCGGTTGCGTTCCCGCTCATCGTCAGGCGAATCCGGAACGGGGATCGTTACTGTCTGTCGGTCGAACATACCCGACGTCGCGGCGCGGAGTTGCAGGGAGTCGCCCAGGTAGACGGGGACGGTCACCTTGACCTGTTGGCGTTCCTCTACCGCGCCGGCCAGCGCCTCGCGGGCGGCCAGCATCCAGGTGGCACGGGCGAGATGGACGGCGACCGGGTGGACGTCGATGCCGATCACGTGGGTGAGCAGTCCGTCGACGGACTGGCTCCAGCTGCGTCCCGCGTCTCGGGCGGCGGTCAGGTATTTGCGGACGGCGGCGAAGATGAAGGAGCCGGAGCCGCAGGCCGGATCGAGCAGGCGCTGGTTGAGCGGGTCGGTGGCGACGGTATCGACGATCTGGCGGGCCAGCCAGTCGGGCGTGTAGTACTCGCCGAGCTGCTTGCGATCGTCGGCGGGAATTACGGACTCGTAGAGGATGCGGACGATATCCGACTCGGCGCGTTGCCAGTTGATCCAGCTGATGCGCTTAGCCAGGTCGCGGATCCAGGCGGCGCCGCCGGCTTGGGCGGGCTTTGCTTCGGCGGGCCAGGTGAAGAAGTCGGACTCGACCACGCCGCTGACGCCGGTCTGGTCGAGGAATTTGTCGCCCGAGCAGAGCGCGGCGGGGTCGCGCTGGGCTTCTTGTTCGATCTGGATGCCGAAGGCCTGCTGGACTGCCAGGCCGACGACGAGGGAGAGATAGGTGTGGCGCACGAAGAGGCGGTCGAGGTCGATGTCTTGTTCGACCACCTGTCCGAGCGCGGCGGCGAGGAGGGCGCGCCAGAGGTCGCGCTTGAGGGCGACGGTCGGATCGTCGCGATGGGCCTGATAGAGCTCGGTGAGCGCCTCGATGTGCTGGTCGAATCGAGGGCCCTGGCCGAAGCGGGCGCGGACTTCGTCCTCCGTTGGCGGTACCCCGCGCGCTTCGAGCGCCTGGGACCGATCGCGAAGCCACTCGTAGAGCTGCTGGCCGTGTTGGGCGTCGGTCAGCTGGAACGTTTCGGGGGAGGGGCGAGCGGATGCAGGGGCGGGCCAGCGCAGCATCCAGTATTTGCCGTCGGTGAGGATGCCGAAGCGTTGCGGCTGCTCGCCGGCGAGCGCGGCGGCGAGGTAGGCATCGAGCTGCTGGGCGTACTGCGGGTTGGGGGTGAGGCGGTTTCCGATGCGGGTCTTGAACTCGAAGATCACGTCGCGGGTGCGGAGGTCGACGCGTCCCGTCGAGCCGCTGGCCGGCGACTGTTCCATCTCGATCTCGGGTTCGGGGGCCAGATCGGTCGCAATGAGGAAGTCGCGCACCGCGGCGCGGATTTCCGCCTCGGCCACGCCGGGGCGGGAGTGACGGTCGAGGATCGATTGCGCGAGTTGGTTGCGGAATTCGGGGGTCTGCACGCTGGGCGTCGGCATGCTGGGAGTGTATCGGCAGCGACCGCTCGTCGCGGGCGCGATGGATCGTAGCAACTCGTAACAGCTCGTAACAGGGCGAGGCATAGACTGAGTCCGATGAGCTCACGCGAGGCTTCCTGTTACCGACATGCGGACACGTGGGCGGGCGTTCTTTGCCAGCGTTGCTCGCGTCCGATCTGCACGCGGTGCATGACCACGGCGGCGGTGGGATTTCAGTGTCCCGAGTGCGTCGCGGAGGGACGCAAGCAGACGCGGCAATGGTCGACGGCGTCTCCGTACCGCGTGACGCAGGCGCTGGCGGGGCTGAACGCGCTGATCTGGCTTGTGGTCGTCTTTAGCACGGGTTCGCTGTCGCTGTGGGGCGGGGGCGTGACCGAGGTACACGTCGATTTCGCGCTGCATGGCGGATTCGTTCACGTGGAGGGCGAGTGGTGGCGGCTGTTCACGTCCGCCTTCCTGCACTACGGCCTGCTGCATATGGGGTTCAACGTGTTCATCCTGGTGCTGCTGGGGCGGATGCTGGAGCCGGCGATGGGCTGGTGGCGGATGTTGCTGCTGTACGGCGTCTCGCTGACCGGCGGGGCGCTGGGGGCGCTGGTCGTGGAGCCGGGCGCGTTTACGGCGGGCGCGTCGGGGGCGGTCTTCGGGCTTGCGGGGGCGGTGGTGATCGCCGAGCGGTCGTCGGGGGTTCGCTGGCAGGAATCGGGCATATTGATGTTCCTGGTGATCAATATCGTGTTTTCGCTGCTGGTGCCGCGGGTCAGCATCGGCGGTCACCTGGGGGGGATGATCGTCGGCGCGGCGGCGGCGGGGATTCTGTGGAGCTTTCCCAAGTGGACCGGTTTCATTCGCGCGTCGACGTCGTTCAAACCGCTGCGGCCGTTGCCCGAGCTGCTGGTGTTCGGGCTGGGCGTGGCGTGCGTGGTGCTCGCGTTGAGTTGGGCGGCGCCGAACTGGCGGAATCCGATTTTCTAGCGGCGACGACGTGTCGTTGCCGTCATCGTCGTCATTGCCGCGGTGCGGGAGCGAGCCTGTCGGGAGGGGCTATGCTTGCCTCGACAGCGGGCGAGAGGAGCTCGAAGCATGACGGACCGGTTTCAGGGCAGGGTGGCGATTGCGACGGGCGCGGCGGGCGGGATTGGTCGGGCGGCGTGCGTGCGGTTCGCGCAGGACGGGGCGCGGGTGGTGGCGGTCGACCTGGCCGGCTCCGATCTGGATGAGACGGTCGCCGCCGTCGCCAACGCGGGCGGCGAGTGCGTCGCGGTCGAGGCGGACGTGACGCGGGAGGCGGATGTGGCGGGATACGTGTCGGGGGCGATTTCCGCCTACGGCCGCATCGACGCGTTCTTCAACAACGCCGGGATCGAGGGGGTGCGTTCGGCGCTGACCGATCTGGACGAGGCGGATTTCGACCGCGTGATCGCGGTCAATCTGAAGGGGGTCTGGCTGGGGATGAAGCACGTCGCGCCGGCGATGCGCGAGTCGGGCGGCGGGGCGATCGTCAACACCGCCTCGATCGCGGGTCTGTCGCCGACGCCGGGGATCATCGCGTACGGCGCGTCGAAGCACGCGGTGGTGGGTATGACCAAATCGGCGGCGCAGGAGCTGGCGCCCGAGATTCGGGTGAACGCGGTCTGTCCGGGCCCGATCGAGACGCGGATGATGCGGAGTCTGGAGCGGCAGTTCGATCCGGACAATCCGGAGGCGGTGCACGAGGCGTTCGCGGCCGCGAATCCGATGGGTCGCTACGGGGAGCCGGAGGAGGTGGCGGCGCTGGTGACGTGGCTCTGTTGCGACGACAGCGTGTACATCAACGGAGCGATGCACACCATCGACGGCGGCGGCAATCGCGGGCGCTAGTGGCTCGCTGACTGGCTATCGCAGCGCGTCGGCGAGCGAAGACTGGCATTTCGCGATACGAATCTCGGCGCTTGTTCCGCGAAAACGGATGGCGTTCGCCTGTCTCTTGAGTAGGTCGCGCTGATGTCGATCAACGTGACCTACAAAGGCGATCGGCTTTAGTACGGATCGGCGATCTTTCGGGACCAGCCGCCGGTCGGCGAAGTCGGCCCCGGCCTGCAGCTGGCGCTTTGCTTCGGACGCATCAATCTCGCCGCGTTTCAGCTCAATCGGCGCCAGAATCGCCTGGTCGGTAATGAGGATGAAGTCGCAACGCGACTCTGCTGAAGCGACGTTTGACGGAACCCGATCGAGATCGACAATTACGCGCTGCCCTTTCGGCATCCTATCAAGCTTCGCGAGACATCCGCTTTTTTGGATCCGTTCCAAGCACCAATCGGGATCAACTCTCGGGCGCACATCGCTCAGGGCAAGCTTCCTTGTCATTCCACAAGCTCGGTCTCCAGAGGCTCGGTCATTCCAGAGGCTCGCTTAGGCGGTCGCCAATGGAGGCCCAGGTGTTATGGACGCCAATGGCCGTGTCCTGATAATCACTCGCCAGCCCGCCTTGCTCGGGGTTTATCGAGAGCTTTTCGACGATCGTATCGGCAGGGTGTTGCTTCGGCTTGAATAGCCAAGCGCCAAACTGATCGGCGGGCAAGGCCCCGTCCGCATCCGGCAAGTCCGCCCGGTCGCGCTCGGGCAGATGAGACATCCGAACCAGGTTGGCAAACTGATCCAATATCCACTCGCTGTGAGTAGTGACAATCACACGCACGCCAGCGTTGACCAGTTTGGCAAGCACGGTCGCAAACTGTACCTGCGCCTGCGGATGCAGGTGAGATTCGGGCTCTTCAATAATCAGGGTATCGCCTGACTTTATGAGATGGCGCAGGTACAAGATCACAGGCGCAAGCTCCGAGACCATCGAGGAAGCGCGCATCAGCGGGATGGACTGCTTTGCGCGATGCTGCATATAGGTGATGAGCGGCGCGCGCGATTCGCCACTTTCCTGCCGGATCGATCCACCCAACAGATCCGATTCCAGAGCGGATGCAAGCATCATGCGATCTGGCCGGTTATTATCAGCATCCATTTCTCCTATCGCAATCAGCTCTTGCAAGAAGTCGGCAAGCACGCCGGAGAGGATCGGCAGCTCGCGTCGAGGACGAAGTCCTCCCTCTGCAGACTGATCGATTAGCGCAGTCATGACCACGCTATGCGCGTGCATCACTCCTGTGCGATCGGCGGGCAGGTAGTAAATGGCTTCCGCCAATGGCCCCAAGGCGTTCGCCGCGATTGAATCAGCGAGCGCATCAACCACTTCCCGCGCGATAGCAGCATGTTCGGCATGTTCGGACGACTCGACTCGGGCGAGTCGTCTTCGCAACATCCGCTTCATGAAAGGCCAGTAGACGTCGTCTGCGATGGGCACCTGAGGGTACGGTAGATTGGTCGCACGAATCTTGGCCGGATCGTCCGCATGTTGCAGTATGAGGTCATATTCGAGTATCTGTTCACCCACGTCCGAACCGCTTGTTCGCGCCCGCAGCGTTATAGCGGCAGGCTCGGAAGCATTGAATCGATTCAACTTCTCCAGAGCATTTCCCACGCCAAAGCAGCGGCCAATCTGATCAATTATTGCGTTGCCGATTCCCCGATCAGCCTCAATCGCAGCATGGACGGCTTCCGCGATCCGGGGAGTCAGCCGATCGACGTCTCTACCTGGGAGATCAGAGAGAGAGGTCGCCTCAAACCAGTCAATGACCTCAAGCGCATCAGCGGGAGCAAGTTCGGTACGACCGGCGGTTCTTGTACGACCTCTGCGCGGATCAAGTGGCAGATGACGCATCAGGCGTGGGTGGGGTACCAGGCGCCGTGCAAGCATCGCCTGCAAGGCGTACATCAGAATCGCGAGATATGACTTGCCTGTATTGCTTGGACCAACGAACACGGTCAGCGGGCGCAGGTCCAGTTTGGCCTGCGCGATTGGGCCGAAATTGGCGACTTCCAGTTCAAGCCGCGTCACAGGTCTCAGCTCACCCATCAGTCATCATCAAGGCATCTTCCTGGCGCGGATGGGCGCGGGTGGCGCTACTCGACCTGCCAGGTGGAGTGGCCGCGGAGGAGTTGGGCGACGTCCTGGCGGCTTTTGAATTTGGCGACTTCGATCTGGCCGTCGAGGTAATCGCCGTAGGTTGGGGTCGTGACCTGGCGGATGATGCCCATGGGCACGGGCATCTCAGGGTAGGCGCAGCGGGCGAGCAGCTGATGCACGTCTGGGGCGGGTCGGGTGGCGTCGTGCGTGAGGATCAGGCCGGCATCGGGGCCGTCGTCGTCGACGACGCGCAGGCCGGTGGCGGAGACCGCGAGCCCCTTGTCCTGATTCTGGCCGAAGAGCATGGGCTGACCGTGTTCGAGGTAGAGCAGGCGCTCGTCGCGGACGTCGCGGTCGGTGTAGTCGGCGAAGGCGCGGTCGTTGAAGATGTTGCAGTTTTGCAGGATTTCGACGAATGCGGCACCGTGATGCCGCGCGGCGCGCTCGATCGTGGCGGTGAGATGCTGGGGGTCGGTGTCGAAGCTGCGGGCGACGAAGGTCGCTTCGGCGGCGAGCGCGACGGAGAGGGGATTGAGCGGACGCTCGGTCGTGCCGCTGGGGGAGGACTTGGTGACCTTGCCGAGCTCGGAGGTGGGCGAGTACTGGCCCTTGGTCAGGCCGTAGATGCGGTTGTTGAAGAGGAAAATTTTGACGTCGATGTTGCGGCGCAGCACGTGGAGGAGGTGATTGCCGCCAATCGAGAGGGCGTCGCCATCGCCGGTGATGACGAACACCTGCAGGTCGGGTCGAGCGAGCTTGAGGCCGGAGGCGATCGTCGGCGCGCGACCGTGGATCGAGTGCATGCCGTAGGTGTCCATGTAGTAGGGGAAGCGCGAGGAGCAGCCGATCCCGGAGACGAAGACGGTCTTCTCGGGGGCGATATTGATGTTGGACAGCGCGCGCTGCATTTGGGCGAGGATGGAATAGTCGCCGCAGCCGGGGCACCAACGGGTGTCGATGTCGGAGGCGTAGTCCTTGCGGGAGAGGCTCTCTTCGGCGAGCGGGATGCGGGCCTCAACGGGCTGGGCGGTCGGCGTGTGGAGTACCATCTCATGCCTCCTGTGGTTCTGGGCGCGCCTGGGCGACGGGGCCGGGCTAGGCGTTGGCCGTCGCGATGATCGACTCGGTCAGATTTCGGGCTGAGAGCGGCTGTCCGGTGACTTCATTGTATCCCTGCGCGTCGACGAGGAAGTTGGCTCGGATCAGCATGCGGAGCTGACCGGTGTTGGCCTCGGGGATCAGCACCTGGTCGTAACGGCTGACGATATCGCCCAGGTTCGGCGGGAACGGATTGAGATACTGCAGATGCGCGTGGGCGATCTGGTAACCGGCTTCGCGGGCGTCGTTGACGGCGGTGAATACGGCTCCGTATGTGGAGCCCCAGCTGAGCACGAGCAGGCGGCCCGAATCGGGGCCGTCGACCTCGAGCTGCGGAATGAAGTCGGCGATTCGGCGGATTTTCTCGCCGCGCAGGTCGGTCATTCGCTGGTGATTCTCGGGCGAGTAGGCGACGTTGCCGGTGATGTCGGATTTTTCCAGCCCGCCGATGCGGTGCTCGAATCCCTTTGTGCCGGGGGGCACGAACATGCGCGCCAAGGTCTCGGGGTCGCGCTGGTAGGGCTGGAACTGGTCAGGAGGCAGATGCTCGAGGCGTCGGTAGGGGACGTCGATCTGGGGCAGCTGGTTGATATCGGGCACGGGCCAGGGCTCAGCGGTGTTGGCCAGGTAGGTATCGGAGAGGAGCACGACGGGGGTGACGAACTGGAAGGCGAGTCTGACGGCTTCGAGCAGCATGTAGAAGCAGTCACCGGGCGACTTGGCCGCCAGCACGCACAAGGGGGACTCGCCGTTGCGTCCGAACATGACCTGGAGGAGGTCGGTTTGCTCGGTTTTGGTGGGCATACCGGTGGACGGGCCGGAGCGTTGGACGTCGAGCACGAGTAGGGGGAGTTCGGTCATGACGGCGAGGTTGAGCGCCTCGCTCTTCAGGGCGATGCCGGGGCCGGACGTGCCGGTGACGCCCAGGCCGCCGCCGTAGGCGGCGCCGATGGCGGCGCCGATGGCGGAGATTTCGTCCTCGGCCTGGAAGGTGCGGACGCCGAACTCGCGCAACGCGGCGAGCTCGACCAGCACATCGGATGCGGGCGTGATCGGATACGAGCCGTAGAAGAGTTCGAGGTCGGAGAGGTGGGAAGCGGCGATCAGGCCCAGCACCAGCGCCTGGTTGCCGGTGATGGTGCGGTACTCGCCCGGCTGCAGGATCGCGGGCGGGACGCGGACGTGGGCATCGGCGATCTCGGTGGTCTCGCCGTAGGCGTGTCCGGCGTAGAGCGCGCGACGGTTCGCCTCGGCGATATTGGGCAGTCGGCCGAAGCGCTGCTCAATCCAGTCGAGGGTGGGTTGCAGATCGCGGTCGTAGAGCCAATAGACGAGGCCAAGGGCGAAGAAGTTCTTGGTGCGCTCGGCGTTCTGGGTGGTGAGACCGAGTTCGTCCACAGCGTTGACGGCTGCGGTGGTGATCGGGGCCTTGATGATGCGGTAGCCGTCGAGGACGCCATCGGTCAGCGGATTGCTGGGATAGCCGGCCTTCTTGAGGTTGCCGGGGGTAAAGGCGTCTTCGTTGACGACGAGCAGTCCGCCGCGCGCGAGCGCCGAGAGATGCGACTTGAGCGCGGCCGGGTTCATCGCGACGAGCGTGTCGGGTTCGTCGCCGGGGGTGAAAATCTGGTGTTTCGAGAAGGAGATCTGGAAGCTGGAGACGCCGGCCAGGGAGCCGGCCGGGGCTCGAATTTCGGCGGGGAAGTCGGGCAGGGTGGAGAAGTCGTTGCCGAAGAGGGCGGTGGCGTCGGCGAAGCGGTTGCCGGCCAGCTGCATGCCGTCGCCCGAGTCGCCCGCGAAGCGCACCGTGACGCGGTCGCGCTCCTGGATCGGCGCGCTGGCGCCTCTCGATCCGTTCACCTGCGATGAAGTGGTGGTCATCGTTCAACGGCCTCCGCGGACGACGCGGGAATGCAGCGCGTCGTCCTGATTCGTGGGAGCGCCCCCGCGCGAGCGCCCGCACGGGCGTCCGCGCGCACGATACCGCTGCGCTGAGCGGGATACGCAATATCCAGGTGGACATGGTGGCAAGCAAGGGGAAGCGCGCCGCGCGGGCTGTTCATGCAGTCACCCTCGGTCTGTCCCCGTCAATTAGGACGCTACGCCTTTTGACACGTTATCCGCAAGTCGTTCCGCGACAAGTACGCCATGCGCAACAAGTTTTTAGGTCGCGGGGTCGAGAACACCGACTGGAGGCCGCTCCCGGCGCTTGCTCGCCGTAGAACGCCTATCCTGCGCGCGTTGCGCGTTGCGGATGATGACGCACACGACGCGATGGACGCGATGAAAGGTGGTCGGCATGGCAGGTGACAGGGCGGGAGCGCTTGCGGATCAGGCGGCGTTGATTACGGGCGGGGCGAGCGGCATCGGGGCGGCCTGCGCGGCGCGGTTCGCACAGGAAGGGGCGGACGTGCTGCTCGCCGATCTGCTTCCGCAGCGGGCGTCCGAGACGGTCGCCGCGGTGGAGGCGGCGGGTCGGCGTGCGGTGGTGGTCGAGTGCGATACCTCGTCCGAAGCGGCCAACGACGAGGCGGCGCAGCACTGCGTGGACGAATTCGGTCGGCTCGATGTGGTGGTCGCCGCGGCTGGGATTTCCAATGCCGAATACGTTTCCGGCGAGGCGTCGGACATCGGGGAGGATCGGACGGCGTCGTTCATTACGAACCAGAACATCGAGCACTGGGAAAAGGTCATGGCGGTGAATCTGACGGGCGTGATGCTGACCGATCGCGCCTGCGCGCGGCGGATGATCGAGCTGGGGCACGGCGGCTCGATCATCAACATCGCCTCGATCATGGCGAAGTTTCCCCAGCCCGGCGCGGCCAACTACTGCGTCTCCAAGGCCGGCGTGTGGATGCTGACGAAGGTATTGGCGCAGGAACTGGTCGGTGAGGGGATTCGGGTCAACGCGATCGGTCCCGGCTTCATCGAGACGCCGATGACCGCCGCCATCTCGGGTCACGAGGAGCTGAATCAGTGGGTGCTGAGCATGACGCCCATGCGTCGCTTCGGGCAGCCCGAGGAGATCGCCAAGGTGGCGCTGTTTCTCGCTTCCGACGAGGCTTCCTACGTGACCGGCGAGATCATCCATCCCGACGGCGGCTGGTTCACGGAGTAGCGCCCTGCCAGCCCATCGCGCTGCCAGGCGTGAGCGTGACGGGGAACGGAGCGCGCCCGAGGTCGTAGAGGCGATAGCCTATGTCGGGCGGCCCGTATTGGGCGGCCTGGATCGGGCAGAAGGGGACCGGCGATGACGCTGTACGAGATTGCCTCGGAGACGATCGAGGCGGCATCCGAGTCGCTGCGCGCGCTGAGCCTGGATATCCACTCGCACCCGGAGGAGAATTACGAGGAGAGGCATGCGCATGCCGCGTTGACGTCGTGGCTCTCGGATGCGGGGTTCGAGGTAACGCGGTCGGCATATGGCATGGAGACGGCCTTCGAGGCGCGGCGGGGTTCGGGCGGGGCGACGATCGCGGTGCTGTGCGAATACGACGCGCTGCCCGGCATCGGGCATGCCTGCGGGCACAACCTGATCGCCATTTCGGGCGCGGCGGCCGGGCTTGGCGTGGCCGAGGCGCTGGAGCGCGGCGGGGTCGACGGGCGCGTCCGCGTGCTGGGCTCGCCGGCCGAAGAGGGCGGGGGCGGCAAAATCCGCCTGATACACGAAGGCGCGTTCGAGGACGTCGGGGCGGCGATGATGATCCATCCCGGCACCGGCGACATCATCTACCCGCAGGTGCTGGCGATCGACACCTGTCTGGTGGAGTTTCGCGGCGAGAACGCGCATGCGGCGGGGGCGCCTTGGGAGGGTCGCAACGCGCTCGACGCGCTGGTGCTCGCCTACCAGGCGATCGGGCTGCTGCGGCAGCAGTCGCACCCGAGCGTGCGGATTCACGGCAAGATTCACCATGGCGGCGAGAAGCCGAACATCATTCCCGATTACGCGCAGGCCGAGTTCTACGTGCGCGCGCCACAGGAAGCGCGGCTGGACGAGATGATCGCACGGGTGGAGGCCTGCTTCGCCGGGGCGGCGCAGGCGAGCGGCTGCGAGTGGTCGGTCGACTGGCAGGCGGGGGAGCGCTACAGCAACATGGCCAACAACGGACCGCTGGCGGAAGCCTATGGTCGGCGCTGGCTCGATCTGGGGGTTCGGGCGGCGGATCTGGAGGGCGAGGTTCAGGTCAGCTTCGGTTCGACCGATATGGGCAACGTCTCGCACGTGGTGCCGTCCATCCATCCGATGTACCTGATCCCGCACGAGAGCGGGAACCACACGCCGCAGTTCACGGCGGCCGCGGCTTCGGACGAAGGGCACCGGCGCACCCTTACGGCGAGCAAGGCGATGGCGCATACGGCGCTCGACTGGCTCAGCGATGCCGACCTGCGGGATCGCGCCCGGGCCGACTTTGTAGCCAGTCACCAGTAGGGCTCGGGCGACGGCACCAGGCGTCATTGGAACGGATGTAGGCGAAGGAGCGGGATTTATGCTTGATCACATTGTCCTGGCGACGCCGGACGTGCAGGGATCGGTCGCCGAGATCGAGGCGGCGATCGGGATTCGAGCCGAGCTCGGCGGACATTTCCATGGTCGCGGCGTCTACAACCACCTGCTCGCCCTGCAGGAAGACGCCTACCTCGAGATCATCGGCCCCGATCCGGATCAGGGCGAGCACGAGGGTCCGCTGCCGTTCGGGATGCACCAACCGGGCGGGCGCGGCGCGCAGGTACCGCACTGGTGCTGCAAGGCCGGCGATCAGATCGAGGCGCGCGTGGCGGCGGCGAAGGCGGCCAGCTTCGACATCGGCGAGGTGCAACCGCTGGGGCGCGTGCTGGCCGACGGCACGCGGCTGGACTGGCGGCTCTCGGTCGGCGGCTGGCCGCCGCTACTGGGCGGGCTCGTACCGTTCCTGATCGACTGGGGCGAGGCGCGGCATCCCTCGTCGACCGCGGTGACGGGCGCGCGGCTGGCGTCCTGGCATGGCGAGCATCCCGATCTGGACGCGGTTCGGCGCGCGCACGCGGCGCTGGGCGTGGAGCTGGAGCTGCGCGAGGCGCCCGAGCCGGCGCTGGTGGCCGTGATCGAAGGTCCCAGCGGTCGCATTACCCTGCGCTGAGCGGGCGCGTGGACGGACCGAGCGACCGCCGGGTTTGCCGCCTGCTGACTATCCTGCTGTCGCAGGCGCCAACGCGGAAGGGAAGGATCGAGCGATGAAGCTGGGACTGTCGCTGGGCTATTCGGGCGCGGACATGGCGCTGCCGGTCGAGCTCGTGCGCCAGGCCGAAGCGCTGGGCTACGACTCGGTGTGGACGGCGGAGGCGTACGGTTCGGACGCGCTTTCGCCGTTGGCGTATCTGGCGGCGGTGACCGATCGTATCCGTCTGGGGGCCGGCGTGATCCAGCTCGCGGCGCGGACGCCGGCCAATGCGGCGATGACGGCGGCGACGATCGACGCGCTGGCCGGCGGCGATCGGATGATTCTCGGCATCGGCGTTTCGGGTCCGCAGATCGTCGAGGGTTGGTACGGCCAACCGTGGGGCAAGCCGAACACGCGCATCCGCGATTACGTGGCGATCATCCGCAAGATTCTGGCGCGGGAAGCGCCGGTGACGCACGATGGCAAGGAGATCGCGCTGCCGTATCAGGGTTCGGGCAGCGCCGGGCTGGCCAAGCCGCTGCGGTCGATCCTGCATATGAATCCGCAGATTCCGATCTGGTTGGGCACGGGCACCGAGATGAACGTGCGGATGACGGCCGAGGTCGCCGACGGCTGGCTGCCGCTCGGTCTGACGCCGTACAACGCCGACCTGTTTGTTCCCTGGGTGGAGGCGGGTTTCCAACGCGCCGAGGCGAGGGGCGGCTCGCGCAAAGGGTGGTCCGACTTTGAGGTGCAGGCATCGGCGGAGGTGGAGATCACCGACGACCTGGGCGACGCCTTTCGCAAGATGAAGCCGCGCGTGGCGCTGTACGTCGGGGGCATGGGTCACCGCTCGCTCAACTTTCACAAGATGTCGATGATCCGTCGGGGCTACGGCGACGCGGCCGAGCGCATCCAGGAGCTCTACCTCGCCGGACGCAAGGCAGAGGCGATGGAAGCGGTGCCCGAGGAGTTTCTCGACGAGCAGGCGCTGCTGGGTTCGCCGGCCAGAATCCGCGAGCGCTATCGGGCCTGGGCGGACAGCTATATCAACGGGCTCACGGTGCGCACCGATCAGCCCGAGGCGGTCGAGCTGATGGCCGAGCTGGCCCGAGAATCGTCGGGCGCGTAAGCGCCTGCGCCGAGACAGCATCCCGCCCTGGCAGGGGCGAGGGAGACGGAACGGAGCCGCCCATGTCCAATGCCGAAGCGATTGTCAACGCCTTCATGGCGGAGTTCGACGCGGAGCATCCCGACGTCGACCGGCTGGCGTCGTACTTCAGCGACGACGCCGTGTACCACAACATGCCGATGGCGCCGGCCGAGGGCATCGAGGCGGTCAAAGCAGCGCTGGGCGGCGTCTCGCAGATGACGTCGAAGGGCTGGGAGGTGCTGCACTCGGCGGCAAGCGGCGATGTGGTGCTGAACGAGCGCATCGACCGTTTCGAGGTCGGCGGCAGGGAGATATCGGTGCAGGTCTGCGGCGTATTCGAGATCCGCGAGGGCAAGATCGCGCGTTGGCGCGACTACTTCGACCTGGCGTCGTTCCAGAAGCAGATGCCAGACGGCTAAACGCAGCAGGGGACGGGGACGCCGCAGGTCGCCATTTCCGCGCTTGGGCGCGGGAATGACGGAGGGGCGGTATTGAGGCGCTGCGGCGCGCGCAGGAGGGGCGTCGGCGTTAGGCGGCGGGAACGGCGGCGCGGCTAGGCGGGTTGGGGTTCGGCGGGGTCGGTCTCGGCTTCAGTCTCGGGGTCGAGCGCGAGGGCGAGTTGGACGCCGAGGGGCGGCGGGGGTTCGGCCTGGTAGCAGGCGCGCCAGAGGTGGCGTTGGGGCTGGTAGTCGTCGTGGCCGGGTTTGGCGGTGCGGATGAGGGCTTCGAGGGTGGCGCGGAACTGCGAGTCGTCGGCGTCGATGCGGCGGCGGGCGAGCCACTGGCGGGCGTCCCGCGTGTTGCGCCGGTCGGTCAATGCCACGGCGGTGTGGACGGCGTCCAAGACGGTCTCGGCCGGACCGTCCTCGCCGATCCACTGCGCCGCCAGGCGGTCGCGGGCGCTGAGCAGCGTCACCTTGTCTTTGTTGAACCCGATGATGCGACGCATGGCCGGATCGCTCTTCTCCAGCGCCACGCCCAGCGCGCGGGCGAGCAGGTTGGCCTCGTCGAAGAGCAAGACGTCGTTCTCGGCCGCGTCCTTGGCCAGGATGTAAAACTTGGTCGCCGGGTCAACCGGGTTGCGGTGCCACTCGCGGCTGATCTCCTGCGACCGGTGGCGGCTGACCTCGCGGCGGGCGACCTGCAAGGCGTCGGTCGGCGTGACCTCGAAGGGATGCGCGGGGCGGTCCGGATTGGCGCTCTCGCGCTCCGAACCCCAGTGCTCGCTGATCATGCGCAGGGCCGGGCCGAAGGCGCCCAGATAAAGGTCGATCGGACGCAGGTCGGCGCGGCTGAGGTTGTCCGCGATGTCGTCCCGCACGGCCTCGGCGATCAGCGCCTCGACCTCGTGCCAGGGCGCGGGATTAGGGTTGCGCTGGCGCGGGCGGCAGGCGAGCAGGATCGTGGAGCGCGCGGCGGCCTTGCCCTTGATATGCATGCTGGACTCGGCCTCCGTCTTGACCGGCCAAGTGCGGACGATCGCGAAGCCGGCATCGATCAGCCCCACCGTGAGCGCGTCCCAGGCCGCGGTCGACTTGTGATTGAACATCACCGTCATGACGCCGTCGGGCTTGATTACGCGGCGGCACTCGGCGAAGACCTCCGCCATCTTGGCCTGGTAATCGGCCAGCGCCAGCTGCTTGGCCGAAGCGCCCGCCTTTTTGGTTTGGCCCGCGCCGGCATCGCGCCTGAAGCGAATCGGGCTGGCGATGGCCTCCTGATCCTTCTCGGTCAGGTAGTCGGCGAAGTCATCGGGAAACACGTAGCCGGCGGTGCGCTTGAGCCAGACGTAGAAGAAGTCGGACAGCTCCGCGAAACAGACGTTGTCCTCGTAGGGCGGATCGAAGACGACGCAGTCGACGGAAGCGTCCTCGAGCGGCAGGTCGCGCGCGTCGCCGCGCATCACCTCGGCCGGCGAGGCGACGCGCGGGCGCGGCCGGTCGATGGCCATGCGCTCGGCGGAATCGACGTCCGCGACATGGCCGGCCAGAGCGATGATCTGGGAGAGGCAATCCTCGATGTCGTTGAGCGCCCACTCCATGCCCAAGCCGCGGCAGGTGATCGCCATCTCGGCGTAGGACCATTTCATTGAGTAATTGTGGTCCGTGAAGGTATGAGCCAGGACCTCTCGATTGGAGTGCCACACGCTCATGACCGAGTTGTAATCAATGAGTTTGTCGAGGGCGAGGGCGACGTAGCTCCAGGCGGCCTTGCGGCGCTCGTCCAGGCGGCCGGCGGCCTGGTCGGCGTCCACGCATTCGCGGAAGGCCTGGACGCAGTAGCCGTGCGCCAGCTGTTGGCGCGGGTTGAACATCTCGCGCCAGGTCGGCATCCCGTAGTAGATCGCGTCCTTGGTCTTGTTGCCCATGGGCAGCGCTTCGCCGGGCAGGACGTCGTCGGCCTCCCACTCGGGCGCGAGGCGCTCCAGTTCGCGGACGGCATGGGCGTTGCTGGCGAAGTGGTAGGCCGACGGTTCGGCGAAGACGCGGCTGGTCGTCTCGCGCTTGCGCGGGGAGCCGTCCTTGTTGCGGTCGCGCCAGCTGTCGCGGTAGATGACGCAGTAGAGGCGATGCCCCATGCGGCCGGCGCGGGCCTCGGAGGCCAGGAAGCCCTTGGGCGTGGTGGTTCCGCAGGCGGGGCAGGCGGCGATGGCGCGGGCGACCGTGCCGGGACTTAGTGGCGCATCGGGGTGATGTTGTGGAAGGGCACAGGGCTTGTCGGCGCGGCAGTCGGGACAGGCGGATTGGTTGTGGACGACGCGCATTGCGACGTAGGGGACGCCGGCGGGGACATCTGAATCGGCCACATCGGCGGACGACGTAGCGGGTTCCAGGCGAATGCCAGTGCCCTTGCTGTCGAGTCGCCAATGGACGTTCAACGGTATCTCGCATGCGCATGCGGGACAGTTGATCGTGCGAGCCCAAAGATACGTTTGGGCGTATCTTTGGGCTCGCACGATCGCGTGAATTTTTCTAGCACACGTGTGCTGAGTATGGTCGCAGCCGGGCTTGTCGCAGCGCCCCTCGGGGTGCGGACACTCGCCCCCGGCGCAGTCGGGCGGCTGCTCCTCCGGATAGACCTCGCCGTCCTCCACCAGCTCCGCCAGACGCCCGCGAAAGCGGTCGCGGACCTCGCGGTAATCGTCCAGCAGCCCATAGCCGTAGCGCTGCGGCCACTCGCAGGTGGCCCGCAAGATGTGCGCCGCGACCGGATTTAACTCGTTGGCAATCGTCCGCAAGCCCAACCGACCCGCCTCGAACGGGATGCTGCCGCCGCCCGCCGTCACGTCCAGCACCAGCGGCGGCTCCGTCGCCTGATCGGCGAGGAAGTCGGGGTTATGCGTGAAGGCGCGCTTGTTGGGGAAGGTGATGTCGGACCACTCGCCCGCGGCTTTGGCGGCGTCCATCTGACGGCGCGCCGTGACCACCTCGGCGCTGGTGCCGATATTGGCGAGGAACTCGTCGCGGTCCGCATCCGTGGGCAGCGCCGAGGCGGCAATCGCGGCGCGGGAGGCGATCAGCGGTTTCCGCGCCCACCAGACGTGCAGCTGATTGACCGGCGGATGCCCCGCCAACGCGCCGCCCTCGCGGACGGCTTCAATCGAGACCTCGTTGACCGGCAGCCACTGTTCGATCAGGCGCGCTCGGCGCATGCCGGCTCCAGCTCGTTCGCCTCGGGCGGGCTCGAGGCGAACGAGCGCCTCGGTTGGCATGCTAGCGCCAGCGGCGGGTTCGACGGTGATGGCGGCGAGCGGCGCAGCTCAGAACCGGGTGAGGATCGCGGCGAGGATCGCGCTCATCAAGCCGAACATGCCCACGAAGCCCAGGCCCACCGCCCAGGTCAGCAGATTGAACCGCTTCTGCATCTCGCCGAAGCGCAGGTCCATCTCGCGCCGCAACTCGTCGAAGCGCAGGTCCATCTCGCGCCGCAACTCGTCGAAGCGCAGGTCCATCTCGCGTTGCAGCTGATCCCGCATCTCGCGCATTTCGGCGCGCAGCTGATCCCCCATTTGCTTCATCTCGGCGCGGACCTGGGACAGGCCCTCGTGCAGTTCTTGCCGAACCTGGGCGAGGCCGTCCTGGAGTTCTTGCCGTCCGAGCGCCAGGCCGTCCTGGAGTTCCTGGCGGGTCGCCGTCTGCGAGATGACGCGGGTCAGACCCAGCTCGAACGCCTGCCGATAGGCGCGCGCCGAGGCCTCGTCCATGCCCGCATCGACCAAGCCCTCCTCGAGATTGTCCGACCATGCCTCAATCACCGGGTCGCGCACTGTCTCAGTCGTCATATAGCGTCTCCGCCGTCAGTATACCGGGTCCCGCATTCCCCTGCGGCACAACGCGGTGACCGAGGTTGGTCGGTTGCGTTCTTGGCGTCGGCGGGAGTGATTGCGATGGCGTTGCCGGCGGTCGTTGCGAAGGCGCGCGGGTCAGAGCCGGGTGAGGATCGCGCTCATCAAGCCGAAGGGGCGAGTTCGACGATGCTGGCGCTGATGGCGGCGATTGCGGGCCGGTTCGGTTATTCGTGCGGCGGAGTCGGCGATGGGCGCGTCCCTGGCGGTGATTGCGATTGGGGTTCGCAGCGATCGGTGCGTCAGTGGCCTGCTGGCGCGTGGGCGGGTTCGACGATGTTGGCGTTGGTGGTATCGATTGCGGCCGGTTCGATGATGCGGCTAGCGGATATGACGCGACGGGCGCGGCTGTCGAGTTGGCGGCGCTGGCGCGCCTGACGACGGTTGCGGCGGTTGCGATTAGATTGCCGGCGCGAGTGGCGGTTGTCGCCATGGGAGCATCGTGAGGTTCCTGGCGACGGTTAGGTTCCCGGCGATCGTTGCGATGGTCGGGTTGCTTGTGATTGCGTTCGCGGCGATCGTTACAGGGGTTGGCATGCCGGTTCGGGGGCGGCGGTGGCGTTGATGGTATCGATTGCGGGCCGGTTCGATGATGCGTGCGGCGGAGTCGGCGATGGATGCGTCCCTGGCGCGGGTTGCAGTTGGTGTTTGCAGCGGTCGTTGCGATGGTTGGATTGCCGGCGCGTGGGCGGGTTCAGCGGCGGTGGCGTTGGTGGCATTGGTTGCCGCGACTGCGTTGGCCGTGAGTGATTGCGGTGTCGGGTTGGATGCGATTGGAGTTACGGTTGTCGATGGCGGTTGCTCAAGTCGCATGAGTTGCGATTGCGTTTGCGGCGGCGTGACTGCGGCGCCCCGCGCGGGAATTGCGGAACCGCCAAGGGAGCGGGAACGGCCAAGCAAGCGCAGCGGAGGGCGGCGGGCCGCGCGGGTCTAGAGCCGAACGAGGATGGCGGTCATCAAGCCGAACATGCCCGTAAAGCCCAGGCCTATCGTCCAGGTCATCAGATTGAGCCGCTTCTGCAGCTCGCCGAAGCGCTGGTCCATCTCGCGCTGCAACTGATCCTGTATCCCCTGCATCTCGGCGCGCAGTCGATCCCCCAACCTCTGCATCTCCCGGCGCAGCTCACCCATCTCGGCGCGAACCTGGGCCAGGCCGTCCTGGAGTTCTTGGCGGGTCGCCGTCTGCGAGATGACGCGGGTCAAACCCAGCTCGAACGCCTGCCGATAGGCGTGCGCCGAGGCCTCGTCCATGCCCGCCTCGACCAACCCCTCCTCCAGATCGTCCGACCATGCCTCAATCACCGGGTCGCGCACTGTCTCAGTCGTCACGTCACTCCTCGGTGGTTAGTATGCCCCCCCCCCCCCCCCCGCAGGGCGCTCCCCTCCCCAGCGTGGCGGGCGGACAAGCCGTTAACGACGAGTGGGGCGGGGTCTGACGACCCCGCCCCACTCGGGTTGCTCGCCGCGCTTCGGCGACTAGTTGCTCTAGTTGCTGATGTAGAGGATGTCCGAGCGGCCGACGGCGAAGTCGCTGGAGCCGGGCACCATCGTCCCATCGACGACCGAGTAGCGGATCCAGGCGGAGCCGTTCCACAGATGCACCGCGCTGGCGCCGCGAGCGGAGACCAGGCCGAAGACCTCCGACGCCGTCGATTCGACATCGCAGGTCCAGGTGGCGAAGCCACTCAAGGCGCTGAGACAGTCCAGACCCGCTTCCGCCGCCGCCGCCGCGGGCGCGCCGGCCGTGCTGATCAGCACCTCGACGTCGCGCTCCGGCGTCGAATCGTCCGAGACCGTGGCGCGCACCACCGCACGACCGGCCCCGACCACGGTCAGCGTCGTCGTCGCCTTGCCCGCCATCGTCAGCGCCGACGTATCGTCCAGCACCGCGACCGCGTCGTCGTCGCCGACCAGGTCCGAGACGCCGAACGCGACCATGGTGCCGTCCGCCACCGCGTTGCCGTCGGCATCGGTGACCATCACGCTCGCCGTCACGCCCTGCCCGATCTCGGTCGCCGTCGCCGGATCCAGCGTCAGATCGACCTCGTCCGCCGCGCCCACGACCATGAGCGTCGTCGACGCCTTCAGCGTCCCCGACGTCACCTCAAGTGTGTAGGTACCGGCCGCCAGCGCCGATGTGATCGCCGCGTCGATGTCCAGCATCAGGTTGTTCATCATCGAACCCGACTGCGTCGTCTCGTATTTGCTCTGCGCGACCAGCGCGCCGCCCGACGTCTTCAGCATCGCGTTCACCGTCGGTACCGTGACCGCCGAGCCGGAGGCGTCCGTCGCATCGAGCGTGAACGTGATCTGGTCGCGCGCGTCCATGCCCGTGTCCGCCTTGGTCGCCGCGTTGTAGTCGGCCGCCTGGTCGTTGCCGACGTTGTAGCCCAACACGTGACTCGGCGCCGCGCCGATGCTCAGCGAGGTGGCTGGACCTGAGAACCTGATCTGGACCGGGTCCGGTCGGAGTACTTTGCCGCCCGAGATCACGGTTGCCGTGACCGTCGCCATACCCGGCGTGGCCGGCGCCTTCAGCTCAATCCGCATCTTGGCCGGCAGTTGATCACCCGACGTTTTCAGACTGGCGAAGTCGAGCTCGCAGGCCGCCTGACCGCCGGTCTTGCAGGTCGCCGGCTGGTCGACCTTGGTACCGGCGGCGTTCATGATCTGCTGCGTCGACAGCGTGCCGCCCGTGGTCGTGACCACAATCGACGAGACCGCGCTGGCCCGGGCCGGTTTGCCGTCCGCGCCCAGCACCGACAGGGTCAGCTCGGTCGTGCCCGTGCTCGCCATAATTGTCGTCGGCTCCATCGTCGTCGCGTCGTCGACATAGCCGTCCTTGGGCGTCGTATCCGTGTCGCCGGTCACCGCCCGACGCGGCGAACTGAGGCCGAAGCTGACCGCCGTCGCCGACGACGGCGCGCCGACTGTCAGCGTCCGCGTCTCGGTCACCGCTGTCTTGGTACCCGTCGTCTCTCGGTATCCCTTGACCGTCACCACGTACTCGCCGGCTGCCGCGTCGGGCGGAACGACAATCTCCCAGCCGAATGTCGCCGTGCCCGGCTTGCCTGGCGCCGTGTCGCTGCCCGCGGCTCCGCAGAGCGTAGAGGTGCCGGGGAGGACGCATACCTTCCTACTCACCGCGGCGAAACTGATCTCCCTGCCGAGCAACTGAGGAAGCCCACCTGCCGCTACCAAGTCTGGCCAATTCACTGCCTCGTCCCGAAGCAACGAACCGTAGTCGATGGCCGTCAGGCGCACATCGGGCTTGCCATCGTTATCGCCGGCGTCAGCCGTACTGCGATCGTTATCGTGATCGTACTTCTTGGCGCCGTCGGCGTAGTAAACTATCCGCACCGCCTGGAATGTCAGCCCCCCGCCGATGCTGATGCTCTCCACAGTGGAGCCCGGCACCAACTCCGCGCCGTCCACGCGCATCACTTTCAAGCCGACGCTCGCACCCGGTTGCACGACGCCGTCCGCTGCCAGGTCCACGAACTCGATCTTGTACACCTTCGGCTGCGGCCCGGTCGGCGCGGGCGTGGTCGGGGCCTGGCCCGCCGCATACGTCGTCACCGTGATCGTGTAGCGGTTCAGCGCGATCCCGTTGTCGGTCACGACGATCTCGTAGACCGCCGAACCGGTGTCGTCTTCGCTATCGGCGTCCCGGTCCGAGGGGGTGAAGGTGACCACCCGACCCGACACCGAGGGGCTGTCCGAGGCCAGCGTCTTGGTCCCGCCGCTCTTCCAGACCGCGCTGACCGTGCCCGTGCCCGGTATCGTCCGCGTGCAGGGCACCGCCGCGGGGTCGTCGCCCTCTCCCGCCTGGGTCACCGCGCAGGCGGGCAGCGTCGTCTGCGCCTCAGCCGGCTGCGAGACCGCCGCCAGCGCCACTACCAACGCGACTAGCGCTGCCCCCCCCCCCCAATAATTTGGTTGATGCGCGTCGGCGCATGTTGACGCGCATCCGCGCTAGATCCTTGGCCATCCCAGCCCCTTTCCGTGTTCCGTCGCGCCTCAGGCGTTCTGGGCGCTGCCGCTAAGTATCGCACATCGCACCCCCGGAGCGCGGTACGTTTCAAGAATTTACGCTCTAGTTACGATCAGCTGCGATCCTGGCGTCCCGTCTCCGTCATGCCCGGCTTGTCCGGGCGTCTCTCGAATAGAAGCGAAGAGGCGACGAACCGAGCAAGCGAGGCGAACATCGGTGGGCCGCTCGGCTCAGAACCGGGTGAGGATCGCGGCGAGGATCGCGCTCATCAAGCCGAACATGCCCGCGAAGCCCAGGCTCATTGCCCAGGTCATCAGATTGAGACGCTTCTGCATCTCGCCGAAGCGCAGGTCCATCTCACGCCGCAACTCGTCGAAGCGCAGATCGATCTCACGCCGTCTGCGAGATCACCCGGGGCAGACCGAGCTCGAACGCCTGCCGATAGGCGCGCGCCGAGGCCTCGTCCATCCCCGCCTCGGCCAACCCTTCCTCCAGATTATCCGACCATGCCTCAATCACCGGGTCGCGCACTGTCTCAGTCGTCATGTCGCGTCTCCGCCGTCAGTATACCGGGTCCCGCATTCTCCTGTGGAACGCCGGTTCAGGAGGCGGGGGCGGCATTGCGCGACGCCATTCCCTCGGGTTGGCCGCTGTTCCGCGGCGGCGCCCGTTCAGACTCAGTCAGACGGCGCGGCGCCGCGTCCGCCGCCATCTCCATCCACCGAGCGCCGCTGCGGCGCCAATTGCGAGCAGCGCGCTGATCAGGCCGATCAGAGCGTCCGACATCATGGCGTCCGACATGACGTCCGACATGGCGGCGTCCGACCCGGCATCCGCCCCGGCCAGGCCGGCGCTACCCGCGTTCGGGAACCCGAACATCTGATCGGCGCCGCCCGCGGAGTCGCCCTGATCATCCTCGAGCGAGTCTTCGTCTTCCTGCAGGGAGAATTCGTCGTCCGTCGTGGCCAGCGTCAGGGTGATCATCGACTGGCCCGCGCCGGTTCGGGTGATGTCTGGCTGGGCTTGCTCGCCGTTGATCGTGAAGCTGGCGTTCTCGGCGCGATCGCGGTCCACGTCGATGTACCAGCTGCCGTCGGAGGCGACGGTGGTGGAGCCGGCCTCGTGACCCAGCGCGTCGTAGACCATGATCTCGTCGCCGGCCGTCGCCTCGGTCCCGTAATATCGGTATGGTGGTTCCTGCTGCGCCGCCGCCGTCGCCAGCGCGGCCAGCGCGAGCGTGATTGCCATAGCCGCGGCGATCATGCGCGTCGTTGTTCTCGTTTTTCGCATCTCAGCACCCTTTCCCTGAGTTGCCGTCCGGTTCAATTCAGCGCTCAGCTTAATAGCGGGATCGGGCGGCGCGGCGCCGTTATGACGCGCGGCGCGCCGCTTGCGAGCCTTCTAGTTGTTTATGTAGAGGACGTCGTTCGCGGCGATTCTGAAGTCGGTCGAGCCGGGCAGCATGGTTCCGCCGGCCGCCGCGTAACGCGCCCAGCTCGACCCGACCCAGAGGTGGAGCGCCGTGGCGCCGCGGGCCGAGAGCAGGCCGAAGATCTCGGACGCCGTCGTCTCGTCGCAGGACCAGGTTGAGAACCCGCTCAAGGCGCTGAGGCAGTCCAGGCTCGCCTCGTCGCTCGTCTGGTCCCCCGGCTCTGTCGGCGAACCGGGCGCCCCCGCGGTGCTGGTCAGCACCGCCACCGCGCGCGCGGAGGTCGTGTTGTCGGAGACCGTCGCGCGCAGCACGGCGCGACCGGGTCCGACGACGGTCAGCGTGACGGATGCCGCGCCGCCCATGGTGAGCGCCGACTCCGTGTCCAGGATCGCCACCGAGTCGCCGTCGCCGACCAGGTCCCAGACGCCGAAATTGACGGTCGTGCCGTCCGCGACCGGATTGCCCGCGGCATCGGTCGCTATCGCCCGGGCGATCACTTCCTGACCGATCCGGGAGGGATGATCAGGATTGAGGGTCACGGACAGGTTGGCCGTGGCCGTCGCGACCGTGAAGGTCATCGAGGCCGACATCTGGCCCGATCGCACTTCGAGCGTGTAGAGGCCGGCCGGCAAGGCCTCGGCCTGGGGCGCGTCGATGTCCAGGGTCAGCGTGTGCATCAGATCGCCTGTCTGGGTCGTCTCGTACTTGCTCTGCGAGACGAGGTTGCCGTCGGGGTTCTTCAGGTTCACCGACAGGGTCGGCGTGTCGACCACCGTTCCGGTCGCGTCCAGCGCATCGACGCGGAAGGCAATCTGGTCGCGGGCGTCCGCGCCGCGGTCGGGCATCGTCGAGGCGTTGTAGTTGGCCTTCTCGTCGTTGCCGACGTCATAGCCGAGCACCGTGCCGGTGCCGGCGCCAACGCGCATCGATGCCAAGGGGCCGGTGAACCTGACCTGGACCGGCGTCGGCGTGAACACTTTTCCGTCCGCGATCACCGCTGCCGTGATTGTCGCCGTGCCGGGCGTGCTGGGGGCGGTCAGCAGTAGATGGATCTTGGCCGGCATGGGCGAGCCGTTGGCCTTGAGGCTGGTCAGGTCGAGCTCGCAGACGACGGCGCCCTGGTTCTTGCAGTTCGCCTTCTGGTCGATCTTGGCGCCGGCGCTGTTCGTAATTTGCGGCGTCGAGAGCGTGCCGGCCGTGGTCGTGATCACGATTGATGTCACGGCGCTGGCCTGCGACGGCATGTTGTTCTCGTTCAGCACCGCCAGGGTCAACTCGGTCGTGCCGGAACCGGCCGCGATCGCCGTCAACTCGGTGCGGCTCGTTCCGGCCGCGATCGCCGACGAGTCCGTCGTCGGCTCGCCGTCGCCCTGTCTGGCGTCGACGTAGACTGCGCCCGTGCGGCTCGGCGCATTTAAGCCAAGGCTGACCGTCGCCAACCTGTTCGCGGAGGCGCTCACGGTCAGCGTCTTCGAGACGATGATGGGCGTGTCGTCGGTGTAGCTGCGGCGACCCCAAACGGTCATCACGTACTCGCCCGCCGCCGTAGCGGGCGGAACGGCGATCTCCAGTTCGAATCCGCTCGTGCCAATATGTCCCGACGTTTGCCCCAGCGTCAGCGTGGCGCTGCCGCAGTCGGGCGGCAAGAACGTACTACCGTCGCTGTAGTTCACGCGCTCGCAGCGGTTGTCGAGCACCTGATGCGGATAGTAGACGCCCTGAACCCGGGTCGGGTTCGCCAGTTGGGCGAAGAGCAGCGTTTGCTCGGCTTCGAAGTACGAGCCGAGCGAGACGCGATGGATGCGCACGTCCGGGTTGGTGTCGTCGTCATGGTCGCTCGCGTCGACGACGTTGTCGCGATTGCGATCGAGATAGTTGTCGGGGATGTACTCGGTGCGTTTGGCGAAGAAGCCCAGGGACTGCATGGCGACGCGGTCGACGACCGCGCCATGTTTGGCGTCGACCTTGACGATCACGTTCACGTCCGGGGGGACCACGCCGTCGGAGTCGGAGACGAAGCGAATTTCGATTGCGGGGCTGCCCGCGGCGGGCGTCTGGCCCACTGCGTAGGTGGTCAGCGTGATCGCGTAGCGCGCCAGCTCGATGCCGTCCCCGCTCGTCGCCACGATATGCCAGGTCGCCGCGCCCACGTCGGCGTCGCCGTCCACCGCCGTCGATGGCGCGAAGGTAACCGTGCGAGCGGAGATCGAGGGACCGCCCGACGCCAGCACGCCCGTCTTGCCGCTGGCGCGAACGACGCTGATCGCGCCGGTGCCGGGTATCGTTCTGGCGCAGCTGACGGCCGCCGGCGCATTGCCCGGCCCCGCCTGCGTCAGCCGACACGGTTGGAGCGTCGCCGTCACCGGCCCCGTCCTACGGACCGTCGGCGTATTCGTCACCGTCGGAGTCTGCCCTGCGGCGGTGGAGGTGGAGGTCTGGGTGGTCTGCGCGCTGCCTGGGGTACTTCCGATGACGGCGCGCAGCTGGAAGGCATACTGCGTCCCGGCCGTCAGGCCGCTCACCCGGTGCGTGCGAGTGGCCGCGCCGCCGGCATTGGTCCAATTCCCGTACGAGCCGGCGCTGCTGAGCTTGTAGCGAACCTCCCATCTGGTGATCTCGTTATTGCTCGGCGAGCTCCACTTGAGCGTGATCGACGTCTGGGTACTGACGAACTGGCTCTGCAACCAGGACGGGGCGGGCACCCCGTTCGTCGCTTGCGTCCTGCTCGCCGACGCCGCGCCCGCCGCGTCCCCCTCGGCCACGGCGCGAAGCCTGAAGCTGTAGGACGTGGCCGGGGTCAGACCGGTTCTGCTGAAGCTCGTGCTTCCGGCGCCGGAACCGGGTATGTCGCTCCAGACGCTCCAGCTACTGCCGCCGGCCTTCTGCTGGTACTGGTACTTGGTCACGCCGGTGTCGCCGCCGATGCTCCAGTTGAGCGTGATCGTCGTAGCGGTCGCCGGGGAGCTGACCCAGGTCGGCGCCGGCGGCAGCGTCGCCGCCTGGATCGTCTGCGAGCTGCCTGCGGTGCTCCCGACGACGGCGCGCAGCTGGAAATCGTATTCCTTGCCCCCCGTCAGACCGCTCGCCCGGTGTGTGCGGGTGGCCGCGCCGCCGACGTTGGTCCAACTCCCGTAGGAACCGGCGCTGCTGAGCTTGTAGCGAACCTCCCATTTGGTGATCTCGTTATTGCTCGCCGAGTTCCATTTGAGCGTGATCGAGGCGCTGGTGCTGACGAACTGGTTCGGCAAGAAGGCCGGGGACGGCACCTCGGCCGTTGTTGTGGTCTGGTGCGTCGACGCCGTGCCCATCGCGCTCCCGGCCACGGCGCGAAGCTTGAAGCTGTAGGACGTGGCCGGGGTCAGGCCGGTCCTAGTGAAGCTCGTAGTGCCGGCGCCGGAGCCGGGCATATTGGTCCAGGCGCTCCAGCTGCCGCTACCCGTCTTCTGCTGGTACTGGTACCTGGTCACGCCGGCGTTGCTGCCGATGCTCCAGTTGAGCGTGATCGTCGTACTGGTCGCCTGGGAGCTCGACCAGGCCGGCGCCGGCGGGGTCGTCGTGACCCGCGGGGTTGGGGTTGGGGTTCCCCCTGCGGCAGTGGTAGACGCCGTATATGTCTGCGCGCTGCCTGGCGTGCTGCCAACGACAGCGCGCAGCTGGAATGTGTAATCCGCGCCGGCCGTCAGGCCGCTCACCGTATGCGTCCGGGTCGCCGCGCCGCCGACGTTGGTCCAACTCCCGTACGAACCGGCGCTGCTCAACTTGTAGCGAACCTCCCATTTGGTGATCTCGTTGCTGCTGTCCGACCTCCACTTGAGGGTGATCGAGGTGCTGGTCTTGACGATCTGGCTACGCAACAAAGCCGCGGACGGTACGTAGTCGGTCGATTTCGACCGAGTAGTCGATGTTGCGCCGGGGGTGATTCCGGCGACGGCGCGCAGCTTGAATTGGTAGCTCGTGCCAGGGGTCAGGCCGGTCTTGGTGAAGCTCGTGGTGCCGGCGCCGGAACCGAGGATGTCGGTCCAGGCGCTCCAGCTGCCGCCGCTCGCCTTCTGCTGGTACTGAAACTTGGTCACGCCGGTGCTGTCGCTGATGCTCCAGTTGAGTGTGATCGTCGCGATGGTGGCCTGAGTGCTCGCCCAATACGGCGCGGGCGGCGCAGCCGATGCCGGCTGCGCCGCGACGACCAGCCCGCCGACTAGCGCGACCAGCGTCGCCGCCCATGCCAACCTGTTCCGGATTCCCGCCGGCATCCACTGGTATCCGCTGGGCATTCCATGCATCGTTCGCCCCTTTCCCGGGTCGATCTCCATTCGATGCCCACCATCGCACGCCGCAGGCGCCGCAAACGTTATCTACCGCCCTCCCATTCAACGCGATTTACGGGCGATTTACCGTCGCCTCAGCGGAACGCCGCGCCGCCCACCAACATCCATGAACGTCGTTAGTCCGCTTCCCGCTTCCGCTCCGTATGGGAAACGGAAGGCGGAAGGTCGGCACCGGGCAGTCGGGGCAGGGGCGGGGATTGGGCGCCGTTAACGACGAGTGGGGGCGGGGCCTTGCGACCCCGCCCCCACTCGGTTGCTCGCCGTGCCTCGGCGGCTCGTTGCTCTAGTTGCTGATGTAGAGGATGTCCGAGCGGCCGACCATGAAGTCGCTGGAGCCGGGCACCATGGTTCCGCCCACCACCGAGTAGCGGATCCAGGCGGAGCCGTTCCACAGGTGGACGGCGCTGGCGCCGCGAGCGGAGACCAGGCCGAACACCTCCGACGCCGTCGATTCGACATCGCAGGTCCAGGTGGCGAAGCCGCTCAAGGCGCTGAGACAGTCCAGACTCGCCTCAGCCGCCGCCGCCGCGGGCGCGCCGGCCGTGCTGATCAGCACCTCGACGGCGCGCTCCGGCGTCGAGTCGTCGGAGACTGTGGCTCGCACCACCGCCCGACCGGCCCCGACCACGGTCAGCGTCGTCGAGGCCTTGCCCGCCATCGTCAGCGCCGACGTATCGTCCAGCACCGCCACCGCGTCGTCGTCGCCGACCAGGTCCGAGACGCCGAATGTCACCATTGTGCCGTCCGCCACCGCGTTGCCGTCGGCATCCGTGACCATCACGCTCGCGGTCACGCCCTGACCGATCTCGGTCGCCGTGGCCGGATCCAGCGTCAGCTCGACGCTGTCCGCCGCGCCCACGACCATGAACGTCGTTGACGCCTTCAATGTCCCCGACGCGACCTCCAGCGTGTACGTACCGGCCGCCAGCGCCGATGTGAGCGCCGCGTCGATGTCCAGCATCAGACTGCTCATCATCGAGCCCGACTGCGTCGTCTCGTACTTGCTCTGCGCGACCAACGCGCCGTTGGCGTCCTTCACCATCGCGGTCACGGTCGGTACCGCGACTTCCGAACCGGAGGCGTCCGTCGCGTCGAGCATGAACGAAATCTGGTCGCGCGCGTCCGTGCCTGTATCGGCCTTGGTGGCCGCGTTGTAGTCGGCCGCCTCGTCGTTGCCGACGTTGTAGCCCAGCGCGTTGCTGGGCGCCGCGCCGATGCTCAGCGATGTGGCCGGCCCCGAGAACCTGATCTGGACCGGGT
Source organism: Dehalococcoidia bacterium (assembly GCA_965116225.1). Lineage (GTDB taxonomy): Bacteria > Chloroflexota > Dehalococcoidia > Bin125 > Bin125 > Bin125. Next base: position 667,208 of record OZ220495.1, read on the forward strand.
CGGGTCGCTGCACCGTGCCGCCCGAGATCACGGTCGCGGTGACCGTCGCCGTACCCGGCGAGGCCGGCGCCTTCAGCTGAATCCGCATCTTCTCGGGCAGCTGCTCGGCCGAGGTTTGCAGACTGGCGAAGTCGAGCTCGCATGCCGCCTGGCCGTTGCTCTTGCAGGTCGCCGCCTGCACCGTCTTGTCCGGGCCGATCGGCTCCGTCGATAGCGTCCCGCCTGTGGTCGTAATCACGATCGACGAGACCGCGTTGGCCCAAGCCGGCTTGTTGTCCGCGCCCAGCACCGACAGCGTCAGTTCGGTCGTGCCCGTGCCGGCCATAATCGTGGTCGGCTCCATCGTGGTCAGGTCGTCGACGTAGCCGTCTTTGGGCGTTGTATCCGTGTCGCCCGCCACCGCCTTGCGCGGCGAACTGGGGCCGAAGCTCACCGACCCCACGTTGGCCGCCCCGGCCACGGTCAGCGTCTTCGTCTCGGTCACCGGCGTCCCGTCCGACAGGCTCTTGTAGCCCTTGACCGTGACCACGTACTCGCCGGGCGCCGCATCGAGCGGCACCACGATCTCCAGGTTCGCGCTCCGCGTGCCCGGATCTCCGTACTTCTTGTCGCTGGCGTGGCAGTTCCTGCCGCCGAAGACGCAGATCGCTCGAAGGATCGCATTCTTCGAGTAATTCCCGCCCGCGGTATCTGCCTGGATTCCGTGTAGAGCGCCTACCTCTGGAAAGGCCGCCCAGTGAGCATCGAACGTCTGACCCACATGGTGGAACATCATTCTCACGTCCGGATCGCCATCGGGGTCGCCAACGCCGTTGATCTGCCTTTTGTTTTCATTGTAAAAGCGCTCGTGCACAGCCCGGAACGACAGGCCGCTGCTGATGTTGACGCTCCTGGTCAGGAATGCCTGATCCGCGCCGTCCACGCGGGTCACCTTCAGGCGGACGTTCGTACCCGGCTGCACCACGCCGTCCGCCTCGTCCGGGAACTCGATCTTGTACACCGTCGCCGGCGTCGCCGGCGTGGTCGAGGGCGCCTGGCCGGCCGCATAGGTGGTCACCGTGATCGTGTAGCGGTTCAGCGCGATCCCGTTGTCGGTGACGACGATCTCGTAGATCGCCGAACCGGTGTCGTCTTCGCTATCGGCGTCCCGATCCGAGGGGGTGAAGGTGACCACCCGACCCGACACCGAAGGGCTGTCCGAGGCCAGCGTGGTGTTCTTGCCGCTCTTCCAGACCGCGCTGACCGTGCCCGTGCCCGGGATCGTCCGCGTGCAGGGCACTGCTACCGGACTGCCACCCTCGCCAGCCTGGGTCACCGTGCAGGCGGGCAGCGTCGTCTGCGCCTCAGCCGGCTGCGAGACCGCCGTCAGCGCGACCAGCGCGACTGCCAACGCGACGAGCGCTGCCCAGCCTCTCGCTAATTTGGTTGATTTGCTTGATGCGCGTCGGCGCATGTCGACGCACATGCGCGCCAGACCGTTGACCATCCTCAACCCCTCTCGCAGGATTCAGTCGCCGCCCCGAACGGCCGAGGCGCGCCCGCCAAGTGTTACACGCCATCGCCCGTCGTATCGCCGTACCCCCCCCCCCCCCTTAAAAAATTTACCCATGATTTACAATCAGCTGACGATCAGCTGGCGATCCTTGCGGCCCGTCTCCGTCATGCCCGGCGTGTCTGAGCATCTCACCTGGGCCGGAGGGAGCGTCATATCCGCGCCGGGCGCGGGCATTGACGCTGGGGGATCGTGATCGGGCAATGAGCCGTGATCCTCGGGCGTCTCTGGGGCAGAAACAAACGGGGAATGGATTTAAGCAAGCGCGGCTAACGTCGGCGAGCGGCGCGGCTCAGAGCAGCTGACTGAGAATTGCGCCCATCATCCCGAGCATGCCCGCGAATCCCAGGCCCATCGTCCAGGTCATCAGATTGAGACGCTTCTGCAACTCGCCGAAACGCAGATCCATCTCGCGCTGCAACTGATCCCGTATTTCCTTCATCTCGCTGCGCAACTGATCTCCCATCTCCTTCATCTCGGCGCGCAACCGCTCTCCCATCCTCCCCATCTCCCGACGCAGATCGATCGTTTCCCGGCGCAGATCGCCCATCTCCCCACGCAGATTGTTCACCTCGCCACGCAGATCGCCCATCTCCCTACTCAGATTGTTCACCTCGCCGCGCAGATCGCCCATCTCGCCGCGTAGATCGCGCACCTCCCCGCGAACCTGCGCCAGGCCGTCCTGCAGTTCCTGGCGCGTCGCCGTCTGCGAGATCACCCGGGTCAGACCCAACTCGAACGCCTGCCGATAGGCGTGCGCCGACGCCTCGTCCATCCCCGCCTCGACCAACCCCTCCTCGAGATCGTCCGACCATGCCTCAATCACCGGGTCGCGCGTCGTGGCCTCAGTTGTCATGCCGTTTCTCCATCGTCAGCATACCGCATCCACATTCCCCTGCGGATCCCTACGGAACGGCGCGCTGCTCCATCCCCCGTCATGCCCGCGGTTTTAGCCCATCGCGAAGGCGTCGCGCAGTTCGGCGGCGATTTGGTCGAGGGCCTGGTCGCCTTCGGGAACGGACTGGAAGGCGCTGACGAACCCGTGGATGACGCCGTCGTAGCGGGCGCAACGCGACTGGACGCCGGCGGCGGCGAGGGCGTCGGCGTAGGCCTCGCCCTGATCGCGCAGCGGGTCGTACTGGGCGGTGATCGTCAGCGCTCTGGGCAGGTTCGACAGATCGGCCGCGCGCAACGGCGAGGCGTAGGGTTGCGCGCCCTCGGACGCGTGGTTGAGGTACAGATTCCAGAACCAGCGCATGCCCGCCTCGGAGAGTCCGCGATCGCCGCGGCCGTTCTCGCGGTACGAATCGGTGCTGAAATCGAAGTCGGTCACTGGATAGATCAGGATCTGGGCGTCGATGCGGGGTCCGCCGCGGTCGCGGGCCATCTGGGCGACGACGGCGGCGAGATTGCCGCCGGCCGAGTCGCCGGCGACGGCGATCCGATCGTCGCGTCCGCCCTGCTGGTCGTACATGGCGTTGATCCAGCTCAGGGCGGCGTAGGCGTCCTCGGCTGCGGCCGGATATTTGGCTTCGGGGGCCAGCCGATAATCGACCGACAGCACGCTGATGCCGGCGCGGTTGCAGAGCGCGCGACAGACTGCGTCGTGGGAGTCGAGATCGCCGAGCACCCAGCCGCCGCCGTGGAAATAGACGAGCGTGGGCAGGTCGCGGGGGTCGTCGTTGGGGAGATAGCCGCGAGCGGGCACGTCGCCGGCCGGACCGGGGACGACCATGTCGTGGACCTGGACCACGGGTTCGAGCGGCAGGCCCTGCGGTCGCCATGCGGCCATCGTCTGGCGCGCCTGCTCGGGGGTGAGTTCGTGGAGGGCGGGCGCGGCGGCGCGCAGTTCGAGGATCGCTTTGGTTTCGGGGGTGAGCGGCATGGCGGAGTCCTTCGCACGGTTCTCGTACAGCCTGTTTGCGTCGTGCAGGTACAGACAGGCACAGTCTGTTCGCGCTGTTCGCGCCGTCGCGTCTCTCGTTTGGGTCGAGCGCTCGCGCGCCTGAGCCTGAGGTGAACCTGAGGCGCGCCTGGGAGTCCCGGCGGCCTCGCTCCGCCGCTCGGCGCGGGAAGCGGAGCGTCGCCTAGATGCGGGCGTTAATGAACGCGGCGGCCTCCTTGAGGCATTCGAGGCCGGTCGGAATGACCGCGAACATCATGAACGGGTCGTGGACGACGCCGTCGTAGCGATGCAGGCTGACTTCGGCGCCGGCTGCGTCGAGCGCCGCGCCGTACGCCTCGCCCTCATCGCGTAGGGGGTCGAACTCGGCGGTCTGGATCAAGGCCGGCGGCAGGTTGGACAGGTCGGCGGCCTGGAGCGGCGACGCGTAGGCTTCCCGGCCCGCTTCGGCGCTGGGCAGGTAATGATCCCAGAACCACACCATCGAGGCGCGCGTCAACAGCAGACCCTCGGCGTTTTCGCTGTAGGACGGGTAGCTGTAGTTGTGGTCGGTGACGGGCACGTGCAGGACCTGGGCGGCGATCGAAGGTTCGCCGCGGTCGCGCGCCATCTGCGAGACCACGGCGGCGAGGTTGCCGCCGGCCGAATCGCCGCAGACGGCGAGGCGGGCGCCGTCGACGCCGATCTCAGCGCCATGCTCGGCGACCCAGGCCGTGGCGGCGTAGCAATCGTCGGCGGCGGCGGGGTACTTGTGCTCGGGCGCGAGGCGATAATCGACGGAGACGACGGCGGCCTGGCCGAGCTCGGCCAGCAGCTGCCTGCAGGTACCGTCGTGCGATTCGATGTCGCCGAGCACCCAGCCGCCGCCGTGGAAGTACATCACCACGGGGAGGTTGTCGCCCGCGGCCGCGTAGACGCGCACGGGGATATCGCCGGCGGGGCCGGGGATGGCGCGGTCGTAGACGCGGGCGGGATCGGGGGCGCCGGCCTGCATGGCGGCGAAGCCGGCGATGGCGGCGCGGGCTTCCTGCGGCGTCTGCTCGGCGATGTCGGGGCCGCCGGCCTCTTCGAGCATGGACAGCAGCGCCTGGGTTGGCGCGTCTACGGGCATCGGTCGCTCCTTACGTACATGGTTACGTGCACGGTTACGTACTATGGCACGCATGATCGATCATGCGCAGGATAGGGTCGGGGGTTACGACTGCGCATCCAACCACTGGCGGGTGAGTTCGGCGTGGCCCACGTGCTCGGCGGTATGGGCGAGCGCGCGGCAGACCAGCTCGTGGCCGCTGAGATCGCGGTCCATGAACCTGTGGTAGTGCGGCGCCTCCCATGCGTCCGCGGCCAGCCCGCCGAGGGCCGACCCGATCGCCGCTTTGGCGGCGGACCAGCGCTCGCCCAGCAACCCCTGCGGATCGTCGTGCGCGGAGGCCGTCGAGTCGAATTCCGCCTGGCGGCTGCGATCGACGGGGCGGCCGGCGAGCACCTCGACGAAGTTCCACTCGGTCGCCGAGATGGCGTGGGTGGCCAGCACGAACATGGACGAGGACTCGGGCGAGGATTCGCGCGGGGACTGGCGCAATGGGGCGCGGTCGAGCTGTTCGGGGGTCAGTCCGTCGGCGGCGGCGAGGATGCGCTCGATCAGCTCGCAGGCGGTCTGGAAGGCTGGCTGGGCGGGTCCGTCGAGGGGCATATGCGTCTCCCGGGCTGCGCGCGCGTATACTTCCACTATTCGCGGGGTATACCAGTCTAATCCCCTCATCCCACGCGGCGGCATATACGTATGGATTCGTCGGCAGATTGGGTATGCGCCCATCGGCGCGGGCGAGCCTGACAGGAGCATTGCGATGAGACCGGATCCGCAGACGCAGGCGTTGAACGCGATGATCGAAGATGCGGCGTCGCAGGCGAAGCCGTGGCACGAGATGGGGGCGCAGGAACTGCGCGACACGCTGGCGCAGGGCGGCCCGCTCGGCCCGCCGCCGCCGAGACTGGACGAGATCGCGGAGGAGCGCGCGATTCCCGGCGCGGCCGGCGAGATTCCGATTCGGGTCTTGATCCCGCCAGTGGTGCGCGGCGTCTACCTGCACATCCACGGCGGGGGCTGGGTGATCGGCTCGCACGATGGGCAGGACGAGCGGCTCTGGGCGCGGGCGCAGGCGACGCAGCAGGCGGTGGTTTCGGTCGGCTATCGCCTGTCGCCGGAGCATCCCTATCCGGCGCCCAACGACGACTGCGAAGCGGCGGCGCGCTGGCTGGTCGAGCATGGACAGTCGGAGTTCGGCAGCGACGCGTTCACGATTGGCGGCGAGTCGGCTGGCGGACATCTCTCGGTGGTCACGCTGCTGCGCATGCGCGATCGGCATGGCTACACGGGCTTCAAGGGCGCGGCGCTGACTTACGGCGTCTACGACCTGCGACACTCGCCCTCGGCGCGTCTGTGGGGCGAGCGCAACCTGATCCTCTCGTCGCCGATTATGACGTGGTTCATCGACCATTACGCGACGCCCGATGAGCCGCAGTTGCGCGATCAGCCGGACGTGACGCCGCTGCTGGCGAATCTGGCGGACATGCCGCCGGCGATCTTCACGGTGGGGACGTTGGATCCGCTGTTGGACGATTCGATGTTCATGGCCGCTCGCTGGCGGGCCGCCGGTCACGAGACGGAGCTGCATATCTTCCCGGAGGCGCCGCACGGCTTCGACGCGTTCCCCACCCCGGCCGGTCAGGACGCGACCAATCGGATCAATAACTTCCTCAGCGGATGCCTGGGGTAGCGGTCGCCCGCTCACCCGCCGCGCAACATTCCCGCCTATAACGTCGCCCTGTTCGCCGTCAGCCGCGATCTCAACGGCTCGCCGACTGTGCAGCATCTAGAGGCGATCAACCGCGCCGCGAACCTCGCCTTCGGCAACGTGCTGGCGATGGGGCGGCGGGCCGGGCGAGGACGAGGCAATCGAGCGGATAGCGCACGCGCACGGGATCGCGCAGGCGATCGGCGAAGGCTCGCACGTCGGGGCTGAGGGCGGCCTGCCGCTGATTGAGTTCTACAACGGCGAACAGTTGGGCAGCGTGCAAACCTCGGCGCAGGGGATCGGGGTTGAAACCGCCGCCCACGCCGCCCGCTCGACTGTCGCCGCCGCCTACGGCGTACCCGAGGCGTTGCTGGGCGGCGTCAACGACGGCCCGGCGCTACAGGCCGCCTGGCGTCTCTTCGGGCGCGTCGCGCAACCGCGCGTCGCCACGATCCTCGAAGCCGGACTGTCCACGCTGATCTCCGAACATTCGCAACACCGCGTTCGCGTTACCGCCGAGCCGCTCGCCGCCTTCGAACAGTTCGAGGCGATCCAGTCCTAGGCGATGCTGCGCGAACAGCGGCTGGTGACAGTCAACAAGGTGCGGGCCGCCCTCGGCTACCCCACGCTCGACGATCCCGTCGACGATGACGCCGACTTCGACCCGATCGGCATGGCGGGCGACGCGGATGATGCCGCTGCGTCAGACCAAGCGGCTGCGACGGAGCCGACCCCGACCTGCGACGCCGACGCGCTCACGGCGGTCGCCCAGCACGCCTACGCCCGCGACGCGCTGGAGTCGACGGACTGGGCGACCGATCACTACGCCGTCATGTACGGGCATCTGAGCGCCGCGCGCGACCGACGGACTCGCGGGCGGCATCGATTGGCGTGCCACCTGCGCCTGCTCGCGCGGCGCTACTACGCCGTCGGCGACGGGCTGCTCGCCGCCGGCGACGACGCGGCGGCTGCCTACTACATCGGCATCGCCGACACGACCCGCTCGCTGGCGGACGCCGTCGCCTGGAGCGCCGTGAGCGGCGCCCTGCACGCCATTGGCGCGACGCCATAGAGAGGCGACCCGACGCGCCGCGCCCTGCTCAATCAGATCGCCCGCGATCGGTTATCCGCGCAGCGGCCAACGCTACCCGTCCAGGCGAACGGGATCCGCGCACGATTAGACTAACTTTGCGATGACCAACGTGCCGGCCAGCATCGCTGACACTACCGCAAGCCTGATCACGCTAACCGGTTTGTTCACGACCGGATTGCGATGCCAGTAGTAGAGTAAGGCCGTGATGGGGAGCGCCAACGCCCACAAGTGCAGCTTATCGAAAAGGTTTTCGTCGGTAAACGCGAAGAACGGCGCGAGCGCGGTTATATACGAGTAGATCGCCACTGGGATCCGGCCGTTCCACCCCCACCATCTCACTTCATTCCGCCCTCGAACCGACATCGCTCTCTCCGCTCTCGACCTTCCCGAGTGCCGTCAATCCTAGCGCACCGTCGTCCCTGCGCCACCACCTATCACACCGTCCTGGACGCCATTGCCGCCATCATCGGCATGGTCGACCAGCGTGTGATCTTTGGTCGGTTTCTCCGCGCCTGCGTAGCGATACTCGCTAGCGATAACCGCCAAGCTAACCGCCAGCGCAGCTACAGCAGCGATTGTGACGAGGCTGATCGGCTTGCGTGCCAGGAAGTAGAAGCCGACCGAGATAGGCAGCATCAGCGCGAAGGCGGCGCCTACATTCCCCGCTGTGACTGCTGCAATCGTTCCCCACGCGAGCATCAGCGAAGCAGCTATCAGCACGAACCGCCCGGACAGTCCACCCCAAGGCGCGTTCGTGAACTGCCGCTTATCCCCAGTGGGGTAGACCCACCTGCTGTCCAACACGTCTCGAACCGACATCGATCGCTCCGATCTCGACCTCGCCGAGTGCCGGCGAGCTTGCGCCGTCAATCCTAGGACTCCGGAACTGCTGGACGCCAGACCTTCGCGGGATCGCGTATAGTGGTGTAGCCTCATAAAGAGAGAGATGTGAGCTATGCCAAAGCGCGGCAGGCCGAAGGGCCAGCAGAACCGGAAGAGCGTGGCGCGGGAAGCCCAGATCAATACGAAGGTGAGCGAGGACGAGCGCGACGCGATCTGGGCGGCGGTGCGGCAGAGCCGGTACAAAACAGTCAGCGAGGCGGTGCGTGAGTAACTACGCGCGACGCGCCCTGCTCAATCAGATCGCCCGCGACAGACTGGCGGGGCAGCGGTCAACGAATCCCGCCCAGACGAACGTGAGCTGAGCACGATCAGACTGAAGTTGCGATGAACACTGTGCCGATCACGCTTGCTGCAAGCACCGCAATCGTGATCACGCTAATTGGATTACGACTATAGATGTAGAATCCGATCGAGAGAGGGAGCGCCAACGCCAGTCTATACACCATCTCGTCGGGAAAGTGGTCGGAAGCCACCATAAGTAGAAAGTGCGCCAGTACATACGAGTAGAGCGCCACTGGGATCCGGCTGTTCCACCCCCACCATCTCACTTCATTCCGCCCTCGAACCGACATCACTCTCTCCGCTCTCGAACTCCCCGAGTGCCGTCACCGTCAATCCTAGCGCACCGGCGTCCCTGCGCCACCACCTATCACGCCGTCCTGGGCGCCACTGCCGCCATCATCGGCGTGATCTTCACTCGTATGGTCTTCGCTCGGCGTCTCGGCCCAGTCCCGCTCGTATTGGCTTGAAACCACGAAGATGCTGATGATGCAGGCGGACAAAGCCGCAACCGAGATGAAGCTCAGGGGTGGACGCCAGCCGAAGTAGATACCGAAGGCAAACGGTATCGCCATTCCGAACAGGGTGTGATAGGGAACGTTCAGCGTGTACAGCAGAAAGGCGGAAAATCCGTAACACAAAGCCATTGTGGAAATGCGCCCGTGTATTCCCCACCAACCCACATGCGTGAAGTGCCGCTCCTTTCCTCTGTGGAGTCCGAGCTTGCTATCCAGCACGTTTATCGCGCCTCGAACCGACATCGATCGCTCCGATCTCGACCTCGCCGAGTGCCGGCGAGCTTGCGCCGTCAATCCTAGGACTCCGGAACTGCTGGACGCCAGACCTTCGCGGGATCGCGTATGGCAGTGTAGCCGATCAAGAAGGCGAGGTGAGCTATGCCAGAGCGCGCGGATCGGGAAGCCCAGATCAATACGAAGGTGAGCGAGGACGAGCGCGACGCGATCTGGGCGGCGGTGCGGCAAAGCCGGTACAAGACAATCAGCGAGGCGGTGCGTGAGCAACTACGCGCGGCGGGCGCTGCTGCATCAGACGCCCGCGATCGGCTCGCCGCGCAGCGGTCAACGCCGACCGTACCGCCGACCGATCGGATGTAGGTAGCCGCCGCACTCCGACGCGGAATATCGCTCGGGGACACTGCGACCGTTGGCGTACAAGCACGGGAGATTCCCGCGCCGGGCGCGGGAATGACCGGCTGGGCTAGCAGGCGATGGCGGGCGAGCGCCGTCGATGACCCGGGACGCCGCTGACGCGATTTCGGCGATGGCGTTCGTCGATGCCCAGGGGGCGCGAGGGGCATCCTGAGCGAGAGAACGAGCAAGCCCGCCGTTTCCGGCGGGCTTGCTTTGCCCCTGCGCCCCAGAAAGGGGAAAACATGAGCGCGGGGCAGACCCCTGCATACGGTGTCAAAGGGCTTCCGCTCGCTCCGCAGAGCGATCGAGCCCTCCATGCGGGGATACCGAACGCCAGGCCGCTATCACGCATCTCAGCGGCGAGCCTCGTTGAAGCGAGGAAGCCGCCTAGATCGGTAACGCGCAACGCGCCCTAGCTCAGTCAGTATAGCAGAGATTCGGGGCGGGGGGCGACGGTGGAGGTTGGCAGGGCGGCGAGGCGGTCAGTCACTGTTCGGCGCGACCGCCTCGATCAGTTCTTTGGAGCGGAATTCGCGGGCGGCGAGGCGCAAGGCCTCGGGTTCGGGGGCTTCGTCGCCTTCGCCGCCGCCGAGTTCGCGCATTTGCCTGGCGCCCTGCAAGAGATTGCCCTGTATCGAGCTGACGCCGTCGTCGTAGGCTTGCACGGCGCTGTTGAGCCGTTTGCCAAGCTGCGCGTAGATCGTGGCATGGCGACGGACGCCGTTGTAGAGGCGCTCGCCGGCCTGCTGGATGTCAAGCGCGTTGCGGCGCAGCTTTTCCTGCTGTTCTTCGCGGTGCAGCGCCGCGGCGACGCCGCTGACCAGCGCGATCATGGTGACCGGCGTGGCCAACAGCACCCGATGTTCGGCGAAGGCGCGCTCGATCAGGTCCGGCGTGACGCGGGTGGCGCCCTCGAGGATGCTGTCGGTGGGGATCCACATGACGATGAAGTCCATTGCGTGCTCGAACTGCGCGTCGTAGGCGGTCTTGCGCAGGTCGGCGGCGGTGCTGAGCACCGTGTCGGCGTGTTTCTGCAACAGCGCCCGCTGCTCGGCCTCGGAGGGGGCGCTGAGCGCTTCCCGATAGGCGTCGAAGGGCGTCTTCGAGTCGATGATGATGCGTTTGCCGCCGGGCATGCGCACGACGAAGTCGGCGATGCTTTTGCCGTGTTCGCCGGAGGTCTGCGTCTTGAAGTCGTGTCCGTTGCGCATGCCGGCCAGTTCGAGGATGTTCTCGAGGGTTGCCTCGCCCCATTGACCGCGATGGCGCGAGGAGCGCAGGATTTCGCGCAGGTCGCCGGTTTCCGAGCTGAGTTGTCCGACCTGCTGTTGGGTGAGCTTGATCAGTTGGCTGACGCCCTCGTAGGCGCCCTCGCGCTGCTTCTCGAGATCGGCGATCTGCTTGCTTAGCGCTTCCAGGCTGCGGCCGACCGGCTCGACCTGTTGCTTCAGCTGTTGTTCGGCCAACTCCCGCTGGCGCTTGAAATCCTCGCCCGCCTGCTTGCGGAACTCCTCGTTGCTGGCCTGCGCGACATCGGAGGCGACGGCCTTGAAGAGCGCCTCGATCTCCGCCTGCTTGCGGTTCAACTCTTCGATCCGCGCCTCGCGGTCGGATTCCGCCTGCTTCAGTTGCTCGCGCGCCAGGCCGAGACGATTTTGCAGTTCATCATTGCGGCGTCGCTCGGTCGACAGCTCTTCCGCGCGTTCCCGCAGTTGGGCGGTGCGTTCCTGCAGCTGCGCCTCCGCGGCGGTCTGGGCGAGCGCCCGCTCCTGCAGCTGGGCGCGCTCGTGATCCCGTTCCTCACGCAGGCGCGACGAGTCCTCGCGCAACGCCGATGCCTGTCGATGGACAATCAGGACGACCAGCGCGCCAAGCGCCAGGCCAATCAGCAACCCGATCGCGATATCCATGCCGGCCTCCTGAGAACGCATGCGCGCGCATGAGAAAGAGTGGGAACGCACTAGAACGCATTTGCGATGCTAGCGCAGCCCGCGATCGCTGCGCGACGTCGCAGTTGATTCAGTTGGCGCATGCAGGATTCAGTTGGGGCATGCAGTTGGTGCAATAATGATCGCGCGATCGCCGTGATCGCCGCGATTGCCGCGCCGCTGGCCGGCGATGGGCGCGCCCGTCGCGAGTGGATTGAGGGAGATGCCGATGGAAGTCCCGCTGTTGGTCAACGATTTTCTGCGTCGCGCGGCGAAGCTCTACGGTCCGTCCGAGGCTGTGGTCGATGGCGAGCGGCGGTTCACCTGGTCCGAGTTCAACGCGCGCGTCAACCAGCAGGCGCACGCCTTGATCGAGGCCGGGATCGGCAAGGGCGACCGGGTCGCGATCATTGCCCCCAACTCGCACCAGTTTCTCGAGACGATCTACGCCACCGCCGCGATCGGGGCGGTGGTCGTGCCGATGAACTACCGTCTGGTGCCATCCGACTTCGCCTATATGCTGGAACACTCCGGTTCGCGGGTGGCGCTGGTCGACGCCGAGTTCCTGCATCTCGTCGACGAGGTTCGGGCCCAACTCGAGACCGTTGAACGTTTGATCGCCATCCCTTACGGCGAGGCCGAGATGCGGCCGGGCTGGATCGACTACGAGGCCTGGATCGGCGATCAGCCGACCGCGCCGCCGCCCGATCCGGGGCTGGAGGAGACCGATCTGCTCTCGATCAACTACACGTCGGGCACGACGGCGCGGCCCAAGGGCGTGATGATCACGCACCGCAACGCCTACATCAACGCCTACAACTTCATCGCGCATCTGCGGATTTCGCAGGATGACATCGAGATGTGGACGCTGCCGATGTTCCACGCCAACGGCTGGGGCGGCCCGTACGCGATCACCGCGATGGGCGGCAAGCACGTGGTGCTGCGCGCGCCGGAGGCGGAGGACATCTATCGCGTCCTGCAGGACGAGGGCTGCACGTTCGCCTGCATGGCGCCGGCCGTGCTGGCGCGGATTCTCGAGTTCGGGCGCAAGGACGCGTATCAGATCAGCGCGCGACCGCGCTTTACCGTCGCGGGGGCGCCGCCGCCGCAGGCGTTCATCGAGCGTCTGGAACAGGAGCTCGGCTGGGAGTTCATCCAGATTTACGGTCTCACCGAAACCTCGCCGATCCTGACCGTCTCCGAGGTCGCGCCCTTCCTCAACGCCGACCAAGACGAGTACTTCGCCGCCAAAGTGCGCGCCGGGCACGACGCGATCGGCGTCGAGGTCAAGGTGGTCCGCGATTCCGGCCGGGAAGTGGCATGGGACGACACGGAGATCGGAGAAGTCGTGGCGCGCTCCAACGTGGTGCTGCGCGGCTACTGGCGACAGCAGGACGAGACCGACAAGGTGATCGTGGACGGCTGGTTCCACACCGGCGATATGGCTACGGTCAACGCCGAAGGCTCGATCAACATCGTCGACCGGGCCAAGGATGTGATCATCTCCGGCGGCGAGAACATCTCCAGCATCGAGGTCGAGGATGTCCTCTACGGCCATCCGGCCGTGCTCGAGGCGGCGGTGATCGGGATTCCCTCGGAGCAATGGGGCGAGACGCCGCTCGCCCTGATCGTGCCCCGGGAGGGGCACGATGTGACGCGCGACGACATCGTCGCCCACTGCCGCGCCAGCATGGCGGGCTTCAAGATTCCCAGGAACGTCGAGTTCGTGGAGACGTTGCCGCGGACGGCGACGGGCAAGCTGAAGAAGTTCGAGCTGCGCGAGGCCTACTGGGGCGGGGTCGAGAAGCGGGTCAACTAGCTAGCCCTCAGCGCCACGCACTGGACGCCGGTCGCGCTACGCCATCTCGACGGAGGGGGTGCGCAGATGTTGGTGAGCGCGCAGGTACTCGCGCGCCATCATGAACGCGGTGATGCCCTCCCCGGCGGCCGCGCCGAGTTGCTTGGTCGAGCCCGCGCGCGCGTCGCCGGCGGCGTAGATGGCGGGGACGCTGGTTTGCAGGCGGTCGTCGGTGCGGATGAAGCCGCGTTCGTCGAGTTCGACGACGCCATCGAGGAAGCCCGTATTGGGTTGCAAGCCGATGAATACGAAGACGCCGTCGGGCGTCGTCCGCAGCGTCTCTCCGTCGGCGCGCAAGACCAAGCCGGAGAGCGCGCCCTCGCCTTGCATCGACTGCACGCTGGTGTTGAGCGAGAGCCGGATGTCGGGGCGCGATCGCACCTTGTCCCGCAAGACGGCCGAGGCGGACAGCTGATCGCCGCGATGGATGATGTGCACCTCGTCGGCGAACTGGGTGAGGTAGAGGCTCTCTTCCAGGGCCGAGTTGCCGCCGCCGATCACGGCGAGCTGCCTGGCGCCGCGGTAGAACGGCCCGTCGCAGGTCGAGCAGAAATGCACCGACGAGCCGATCAGCTCCGCCTCGCCGGGCACGTCGAGTCGGCGGTACGTGCTGCCGGGCGTCAGGATCGCGGCATGCGCCGCGACGCGGTCGCCGCTGGACAAGTCAATCTCAACGTCAATCTTCACGTCCGACGGGGCACCGCGCTCGATGTCCGAGGGCGCGGCGCTCTCGGCGTCCGACGGGGCGGCGATGCGGGTTGCGCCCACGGCTGCGAGCAGCTCGACGCCGAAGCGCCGCGCCTGATCGACGAACCGCCGCACCAGCTCGTCGCCGTCGATTCCGTCCGGGAAGCCCGGATAGTTGTCGATCCGACTCGTCAGGCCCGCCTGTCCGCCGAGGGCGGAGCGTTCGATCAGGACGCAGTCGACGCCTTCGCGGGCTGCGTAGATCGAGGCGGCGAGTCCGGCCGGGCCGCCGCCGACGATGGCCAGGTCGTAGAAGCGCCGCTGGGGCCGCACCTGGATGCCCAGCGCCTGGGCCAGCTCCGCATCGCTTGGTTCGAGCAGGACCTTGCCATCGGGCAGGAGCACGGTCGGAATCGTGCGTCCGCCCTGCTGCAACGCCTCAACGTAGGCGAGCGCGTCGGCGTCCTGGTCGATATCGATCCATTGGTACTTGATCCGATGCTGGCTGAGGAAGGCCTTGCTGCGCCGACAGTCGGGGCACCAGAGCGCGCCATAGACTCGCAGCTCCGGGCGGACTTCAGGCATCGGCGGTCGCCTTTGCCAGGCTGTCGATACCGTCCTGGTCGAGTCGGTAGAGCAACCATGCGGATTCGTTGGTCATGCCGAGTTGGCGGTAGAACGCACGGGCCGGATTCCAGTCGAGCACCGAGAGGTCGAGGCGCTTCCAGCCGCGCGCTTGGGCGATCCGGGCGAGGGCTTGCATCAGCGCGAAGCCGACGCCGGCGCGGCGCGCGTCGGGGGCGACGAACAGGTCTTCAAGATACAAGGCCGGGGCGCCGAGCCAGGTGGAGTAGTGGGGGAAGAAGAGCGCCATGCCCACGGAGCGACCATCGAGCTCGGCGATCAGCGTCTCGAAGCGACGCTGGGGGCCAAAGCCGTCGCGGCGGATGCTCTCGACCGAGGCCTCGACGGTCGAGCGCGGCTCGCGCTCGAACTCCGCCAGGCCGATGATGAAGTCGAGGATGCGCGGCGCGTCGTCGGGCGTTGACTCGCGGACGGTAATGTGCGGCACTCCAGGAGACACTGTACAATGTCGCGCGGCGGACTTGTTACGTCGTCTCACGTCGTTCCTCCACTACGAGTCCGTCACCCGCGGCGAGCGGTGGGTAGCGCGCAAGCGCTCGTCCGTCGAGCTAGGTCCTTCGCTAGCGAGACAATGGACGCTTCTCCCCCACTGCTCGCCGCATCTCTATGTCACGCGTTGCCGCCGCTCCCGAGCCAGACGGCTATTCGCCGGTGAATACGGGCGGGCGCTTTTCGACGAACGAGGCCTGCGCCTCGCGCACGTCATGCGCGGAGCGGGTGGCATGCGAGATCGCCGTGATCTCGTTGCGCAGCGCTTCCTCCAGGGTGGCGTTGAGGTTGCGTTGCATGACCCGCTTGGCGGCGCGCGAGGCGAGTGGCGGCCAGAAGGCGATCTGCTGGGCCAGGGATCGCGCGCTGGCGATCAGTTCCTCGTGCGGGACGCGTTGATTGAGCAGCCCGATCCGCAGCGCCTCGTCGGACTCGACGAAGCGGCTGGTCTGCACCAGCTCGACCGCCTTCGGGTAGCCGACGACGCGCGGGAGGAACCAGGTCATGCCCGCATCGGGGCTGAGCGAACGTTCGAGGAAGACGACCTTGAAGCGCGCTTGCTCGGAGCCGAGGCGGAGGTCGCAGGCGAGCGCCAGGCTCATGCCGGCGCCGGCCGCGACGCCATTGACGGCGGCGATGGTCGGCTTGTCGAGCTGTGCGAAGGCGAGCGCCTGATGGCCGACCCAACCGTATTCGTCCATGCGCTCATTCTGCGTGTCGGGGGCGTCGTCCTTGGGGCGCGCGGTCAGGTCGGCGCCGGAGCAGAATCCCCGGCCGGCACCGGTCACGATCACGACGCGCACGTCGTCATCGGCCTGTAGCTGGTTCGCCGCGGCGGTCATCTCGTTGTGCAGGTCGCGCGAGAGCGCGTTGAGCTTCTCCGGTCGGTCGAGCGTGATGGTACCGATCCGGTCGGAGATATCGAGTCGCAGATGCTGAAAGGTCATGATTGGCTCCGTTCGCTCAGCTCACTTAGCTCACTGAGCAGCTTATCGCGCAGACGGGCGATCTCGTCGAAGCGGAAGCAGCTGGGCTCGTGATCGTTGACGATGCCGACCGCCTGCATGAAGGCGTAGCAGGTCGTCGGTCCCACGAATCGGAATCCGCGCCGCTTGAGCTCGCGCGACATGTCGCGTGATATGTCGCGCGAGCGGTTACGCGAGGGCGCGCTGCGGGAGGGGATGTCGCGGTTCGGGGCGTCGACGGGCTCGGCGTAGGCCCAGACGATCTCCGCAAGCGTGATCCCCTGAGCGCGAAGCGTCAGGGTCGCTCGCGCATTGCCGATTGTCGCTTCGATCTTGCCTCGATGACGGATAATGCCCGTATCCAGAACGAGCGCATCGAGGCCGGCCGCGTCAATCGCGGCGATTGCGTCCACGTCCCAGTTGCGGAACGCCCGACGGTAGCCGTCGCGGCGGATCAGGATCGTATGCCAGGACAGACCCGCCTGCGCTGCCTCGAGGGTCAAGGCTTCGAACAGGCTCGACTCGTCGCGCAGCGGGACGCCCCATTCGCGATCGTGGTAGGCGATCTGGTCGGCCTGCTCGCCGGGCCATCGGCAACGCTGGGGCATATCGATTCCTCCCGCAGAACGTCATGGCGAGTATCCCCGCATAGGATCGCACGGTCATCACGCAGTGATGCGGCAACGGCGTCGAGCATGATGCGAGCGATATGCGCATCGGCCATGCCGGTGGCCCGCCGACCATCCTGGCGACTCGCTTGGAGACATGTAGCTCGAGGGCATATAGCCTGAAGATATGGCTTACATCCTCGGCGTCACGGGATCGATCGCCTCGGGCAAATCGTTGCTCTGCCGGCATCTGGTCGATGCGCATGGCGCCAGACACATCGACGCCGATCGGCATGTCCACACGATGTACGAACCGGGCAAGCCGGCGTTCGAGCGGATTGTGGCGGCATTTGGCGATGGGATCGTCGGCGCGGACGGCATCATCGACCGCAAGGCGTTGGGCGACATCGTCTTCGGCAAGCCTGATCGCCTGGCGGCGCTGCGGGCCGCGATCGGCAATATCGAGGGCGAGTTCATGCGCCTGCTGGCCGATCTGCAAGACGATGCGGCGCCGATCGCGGTATTCGAGGCGGTGCGGCTGTTCGAGGGTCCGTACATGGAGCGCTGCGACGCCGGTTGGCTGGTGGCGACCGAGGACGACATCGCGCTCAGCCGCCTGATGGCGCGCAACCGCCTGACCCGCGCCGAAGCGGAACAGCGCATGGCGTCGGCGATCCACTGGAGCAAGCGAGCGCCGCAGGCTGATCTGGTGCTGCGCAACGACTCGAGCGTGGACGAGTTTCGCGCCGCGATCGACAGGGCGATCGGCGAGGCGCTGCCATGGGCGAGAGGTTGAGCCAGCTCATATCGACCGCTGGTACCAGGTGATAGCAGCGGGGAACCGCTAGCCTCTGCGAAACAGTGTGACTGTAGACAGACTGTAGAGACTGGAGGTCTGCTATGGGCGCCCTCGACGGACTGCGCGTGATCGATTTCGGCCAGTACATGGCGGGACCGCTGGCGGCGATGATGCTGGCCGACAACGGCGCCGACGTGATTCGCGTCGATCCGCTCTCGGGCCCCATGTGGGAGACGCCGGCCAACGCGGTCTGGAACCGCGGCAAGCGACGCATCTCGCTAGACCTGAAGACGGCGAGCGGTCGGCGCACGGCGCGGGAATTGATCGCTTCCGCGGACATCGTGGTCGAGAACTTTCGCGCCGGGGTGATGGATCGACTTGGACTCGGCGCGGAGGAGGCGACCGCCGACAACGATCGGCTGATCTACCTCTCGATGCCGGGGTTTTCGTCCGACGACGAGCGCGCCGCGATTCCCGGCTGGGAAGGCGTCGTCTCGGCCGGCCTGGGCACGTACAGCGGATCGCTCACGGCCGAGCATTCGCGTCCCGTCTACACGGCGGTGCCGATCGCGTCGTCGTACGCGGCGTTTGTCGGTTGCGCCGGCGTCGCCATGGCGCTGGTCGCGCGCGAGCGGGACGGGTTCGGGCAGCGGATCGAGGCGTCATTGCACGACAGCCTGTATCAGGCGATCGGGATTCGCGGTCTCAAGTTTCTCGACCGCGAGGCGCCAGCGGCGCCGGTGCCGTGGGTCGGCGTGTATGAGTGCCGGGACGGCCGCTGGGTGCTTTTCCATGCCGCCTATTCGCACTTCATCCGCCAGTTCTGCGTCGCCGCCGGCGTGCCGCAATGGCTGGACGAGCCATGGTCGGACGCGGCCGAGATTCGTGGGGATTTCGCGCTCGCCGACGTGGCCCGAGCGCAGCTGACCAACATCTTCCTGACCCGCAGCGCGCGGGAGTGGGAAGAGCTGATCAACGCAGCCGGGCCGCCCACCGTTCGGGCGCTCGAGGCGGCCGAGTGGTTACAGGAACCGCATGCGCGCGCGGCGGAGATCATCGTCGAACTGGACGACCCCGAGCTCGGCCCGATGCTGCAGCCCGGCATCCAGACGCGCATGTCGAAGACGCCGGGCAGCATCCGCGGACCGCGGCGCGCGCTCGACGCCGACCGCGATGACATTCTGGCCGAACTCCAGGCGGCCGCCCCGGCTCCGATGCGGGCGCCGGGCGAGCGACTGTCGCAAGCGCTGGAAGGCATCAGCGCGCTGGACCTGTGCATCATCCTGGCCGGGCCCACCTGCGGTCGCACACTGGCCGAATTCGGCGCCGACGTGGTGAAAATCGACAATCCCTTGCGAGAGAACGGCATCCTGCTGCATGAGGACATCAACCGCGGCAAACGATCGTTGCTGCTCGACCTCAAGCGCGAGGAGGGGCGCTCGCTCTTTATGGATCTGGCCGCCGATGTCGATGTGGTGGTGCAAAACTATCGACTGGGCAAGGTCGGCGGACTCGGCGTGGAGTACGAGGCGGTGCGTCGGATCAACCCTGACGTCATCTACGCGTCGCTCAACGCGTTCGGCGAGATCGGGCCCTGGGCGCAGCGCGCCGGTTGGGAGCAGCTCGCTCAGTCGGCGAGCGGGATGCTGACTCGCTACGGCGATACCGAACCGACGCTGCAACCGTTCGCGATCAACGATTACGGTACCGGCATCAGCGGCGCGTTCGCGGTCGGCATGGCGCTGTATCACAGACTGCGCACGGGGGAGGGGCAGCAGGTCTTCACCGCGCTGGCGCGCACGGCGAGCACCTTGCAGTCGAACATGCTGCACGACTACGAAGGCAAGCGATGGGATGAACCGTCGGGGCAGAGCGCCGTCGGCGAAGGCGTGACGCATCGTCTCTACGAGGCGATGGACGGCTGGCTATTCGTCGGCGCGCGGCCCGACCAGGCCGACGAGATTCCCTCGGTTGCGGAGTTCAGCGCCCGCACGGTCGCCGAATGGGTCGCGCGGCTGACCGCTCGCGGAATCGGCGCGGCGGCGGTCGGTACCATTGAGGACGCGATGACCGACGAACGGGCGGTCAGGCTCGGTCTGTCGATCACCAGAGACCACGACGGTCGCGGCCGCGTGCGCACCAACGGTCCCTCAATCCGCATGGGGCGAACGCCGGTCACGGTCGGGCGACCCGCGATGACGCCGGGATCGGCGGCATCGGATGTGCTGGGCGATCGAGCGCGCCGACTTTCGGAGATCGGCGTGGTCGTCGCCGCTGACTGAAGCTGATGCAAGAACGGAGCGATCGTGACGCTGAAACTGGTACAATCTGAACCTGAGACGAGAGACCGGAGGCCGCCGATGGGCGCTGTGCATGTGACCGTCACCATTCGCAATCCAGCCGAACGCGACCGCGAATGGAGCGGCCTGTTCCTGGTCGACACCGGCGCCACGGACAGCCTGGTTCCCCGCAAGCAGCTCGAGGCGGTGGGGATCGAAGCGATTGGCGAACGCAAATACGAACTCGCCGACGGCAGCGATCTCAGGCTCGACATTGGCGTCGCAGAGATCGAGTTCATGGGCGAATCGGTCGGTGGAACCGTCATGTTCGGGGACGACGATGCGGAGCCGCTGCTGGGCGTGACGGCGCTTGAATCGGTGGGCATCGAGGTTGATCCCGTCAACCAGCGGTTGAAGCGCCTGCCGGCGGTGCGGCTCAAGCGCGTCCGCCGCTGACCATCGGCCCATCTCAAGCCCTATCTACTTATTCAGGTTGAGCCACTCGACGTCGATACTCATCTCATTCGCCTGGCTATCCTTGCTCCGAGACCTGAGCGGGGCGGCCAGGGCCTTGGCGCCTTGGCGCTTTCCGAATGAATCTGTCCGTTCTGTCGGAAGCGGAGATTATCTAGGCGCGTCAGCGGTAGGCTCGCAACGGCGATGAGCGACAACGACGACGGGTGATGCGTGGCCGAACCGAACTGGACCTCAGGCACTATCTGGACCGGCGATTGCCTGAACGTGCTGCGCGGCATGAACTCCGAATCAGTCGACCTGATCTACCTCGACCCGCCGTTTAACTCCAACACCGACTACGCCGCGCCGATCGGATCAGCCGCCGCCGGCGCCGCCTTCAAAGACACCTGGTCGCTCTCCGATATCGACGTCGAGTGGCTCAACCTGATCTCGCTCAAGCAGCCCAGCGTCTATCGCGTGCTGCTCGCGGCGATGACTAACTCCGATAAGTCCTACCTCGTCTACATGGCCACGCGCCTGTTGGAAATGCCCAGACTGCTCAAGCCGAGCGGCTCGATCTATCTGCATTGCGATCCCACCATGGGGCACTACCTGAAGCTGCTGATGGACGCAATCTGGGGGCGAGCCAACTTCCGCAACGAGATTGCGTGGGGCTACCGAACGGGCGGCGTGAGCAAGCGGCGATGGCCCAGGAAACACGACACGCTTCTCCATTACGGCCAATCAACGCGTGGGACACTACACAACCCTCTTCAAGAGCGCGTCTACTACGAATCGCCATTCTTTAGCACGGAACAGGACGAAGAGGGCAGATGGTACGCAGATGTCTATATCCGGGATGTTTGGGACGACGTCAAAC
Organism: Dehalococcoidia bacterium; assembly: GCA_965116225.1. Taxonomy (GTDB): domain Bacteria; phylum Chloroflexota; class Dehalococcoidia; order Bin125; family Bin125; genus Bin125. The sequence goes on from OZ220495.1 coordinate 688,478, forward strand.
CAGTATTGAATCTCGATAAAGAACGGGTGGGCTACCCGACGCAGAAGCCGCTGGCCCTGCTCAACCGCATCATCCGCGCCAGCTCGAACGAGGGCGATATGGTGCTCGACCCGTTCTGCGGCTGCGCCACCACACTGGTGGCGGCCGATCGACTCGAACGCCGATGGACCGGCATCGACATCTCCGACAAGGCCGCGGAACTAGTCGTGCAGCGGGTCGAAGCCGATCAGGGGCTGTGGCGCAATATCGCGCATCGACGCGATATCCCCGCCCGCACCGACCTCGGCCCGCTGCCGCCCTACCGCTCGCGCCAGAACCGCCAGACGCTCTACGGCCAGCAGGGCGGCGGCTGCGCCGGTTGCGGCACGCACTTCGAACCGCAGCACCTGGAAGTCGATCACATCATCGCCCGCTCGAAGGGCGGCACGGATCACATCGGCAACCTGCAACTGCTGTGCGGCAACTGCAACCGCATCAAGGGCGACCGCGGGATGGAATACCTGATGACCAAACTGCAACTGCGGCCCGTCGGTTAGCCGGTTAGCCGACCGCGACATCCCAGCGTTCGGCGCAGTTGGCCACGACAAGCTCGATGTCCTCGGCCAGCAGCACGCCCGACTCGACATCGGCGCAGCGGAGATCGAATCAGTCGGCATCGAGGTTGACCCCGTCAGTCAGCGGCTGAAGCGTCTGCCGGCGGTGCGGCTCAAGCTCTATCCACTCGCCTACTCGTCTCACTCGGCGCATGGCTATCCTTGCGCTGAGACCTGAGAGGGGCGGCCATGGCCTTGGCGCTTTCCGATGTGCGGATTCTGGATCTGACCCAATATGAGGCGGGGACCTCCTCGACCCAGGCGCTCGGCTGGCTGGGCGCGCAGATCGTGAAGGTCGAACCGCCGGGCCGGGGCGAACCGGGCCGACGGCTGGGCGCGGTCAATGGCGACGACTCGACCTACTTCATCACGCTGAACAACAACAAGCGCTCGTTGACGCTGGATCTGAAATCGAACGAAGGGCGCGACATCTTCCTCAGGCTGGTACCGAAGTTCGACATCGTGGTCGAGAACTTCACGCTCGGCGCCATGGAGCGGCTGGGGCTGGGCTACGAGACGCTCAAGGCAATCCACCCAACCCTAATCTATTGCACGGTCAAGGGATTCGGCACGACCGGCCCCTGGTCGCCGACCAAGTCGTTCGACATGGTCGCCCAGGCGACGGGCGGCGCGATGGCGCTCACCGGCACGAACGACACGCTGCCGCTCAAGCCGGGCCCGACCATCGGCGACACCGGTACCGGCGTGCAGGCCGCTATCGGGATGCTGGCGGCGCTCTGGCAGCGGCAGCGCGAGGGCGTCGGCCAGAAGGTCGAGCTGTCCATGCAAGAAGCGGTGACCAACTACACGCGCGTGCCCATGACCCGCCGAGACGTCGACGGCGACCCGGCACCGCCGTACGGCGATGGGCAGACGGCGCCCACGGGGCTGTTCCCCTGCAAGCCCGGGGGTCGCGCCGACTGGGTCTGGATCGTGGTCGCCAACGGTCGCATGCGCGAAGCGCTGATGACGAGGATCGGCCGACCCGACCTGATCCCCAGCGGCAGCGAGAGCGGCGGCATCACCCGCAGCGACGGCGAAGAGGTGCGCCAGGCGATCGAAACGTGGACTCGCGAGCGGACCAAGTACGAGGTGATGGAGACGATGCGGGCGGCCGGCGTTCCCTCCGGACCGGTGCTCGACTCAGGCGAGATTTTCGCCAACGAACACCTGAAGCAACGCGGCATGCTGGTCGATATCGAGCATCCGACCAGAGGCGCGATGACCCTGCTCGGTTGTCCGATCCGGCTCAGCGCCAGCCCCGCGGTGCATCGTCGAGCGCCGCTGCTCGGCGAACATACGGCCGAAGTGCTCGCGGATGAGCTCGGTCTCAGCGCCGATGATCTGGCGGCGCTGTCGGAGGCGGAGGTGATCTAGGCGCGTCAGCGGTAGGCTCGCAACGGCGATGAGCGACAACGACGACGGGTGATGCGTGGCCGAACCGAACTGGACCTCAGGCACTATCTGGACCGGCGATTGCCTGAACGTGCTGCGCGGCATGAACTCGGAATCGGTCGACCTGATCTACCTCGACCCGCCGTTTAACTCCAACACCGACTACGCCGCCCCGATCGGATCGGCCGCCGCCGGCGCCGCCTTCAAAGACACCTGGTCGCTCTCCGATATCGACGTCGAGTGGCTCAACCTGATCTCGCTCAAGCAGCCCAGCGTCTATCGCGTGCTGCTCGCGGCGATGACCAACTCCGATAAGTCCTACCTCGTCTACATGGCCACGCGCCTGTTGGAAATGCCCAGACTGCTGAAACCCAGCGGCTCGATCTATCTGCATTGCGATCCCACCATGGGACATTACCTGAAGCTGCTGATGGACGCGATCTGGGGGCGAACCAACTTTCGCAACGAAGTGATCTGGTGCTACTCGTGGCCAAGAAACACGCGCCGTTACTACGGCAAAATGCATGATGTGTTGCTGTTCTACTCGAGGGGCGACGCATGGACGTTTAATCCCGACGAGATTCGCCAACCGTACTCGCCTTATTCCGAAGGACGCGATGAGTTCGCTGCAAACGAATCTGCATTTGGCGATGCGGTGATCCTCGATCCGCGCGGGAAACTGCCGCAGGACTGGATCGAGATTCCGCCTGTGAGACCGAACTCCAGAGAACGGGTCGGCTACCCGACGCAGAAGCCGCTCGCCTTGCTTGACCGCGTCATCCGCGCCAGCTCGAACGAGGGCGATATGGTGCTCGACCCGTTCTGCGGCTGCGCCACCACCCTGGTCGCGGCGGATCGACTCGAACGACAATGGACCGGCATCGACATCTCCGACAAGGCCGCGGAATTGGTCGTGCAGCGGGTCGAAGCCGATCAGGGGCTGTGGCGCAATATCGCGCATCGACGCGATATCCCCGCCCGCACCGACCTCGGTCCGCTGCCGCCCTACTGCTCGCGCCAGAACCGCCAGACGCTCTACGGCCAGCAGGACGGCGACTGCGCCGGTTGCGGCACGCACTTCGAACCGCAGCACCTGGAAGTCGATCACATTATCGCCCGCTCGAAGGGCGGCACGGATCACATCGGCAACCTGCAACTGCTGTGCGGCAACTGCAACCGCATCAAGGGCGACCGCGGGATGGAGTACCTGATGACCAAACTGCAACTGCGACCACTCGGTTAGCCGACCGCGACATCCCAGCGCTCAGCGCAGTTGGCGACCACGAGGTCGATGTCCTCGGCCAGCAGCACGCCCGACTCGGCGAGCGTTGTCGCGTCCGACCGAACGCGCTCAAGGTAGGATTGCTTGTCGCCGTAGCGACGGATGATCTCGTCCCGCTCGAACCATTGGGTGAGACCAACGAAATGGCTCATCAAGTCGGCGCCGCCGGTCTCGGGGTGGCGCGGATTCCAGCCAGTGTGGAGGCCGAGCGGTTGGGTGATATCCGGGAGCCGCCAGCCGGCCGCCTCGTGGCCGTCGGCGTCGAGCGTGGAAACGTAGCCGGCGTAGGTATCGCCTTCGGACGGGGGGAGCGTACTGAGATCGAGCGTTCGCACCCGGGAAAGCCGTTCTGGATTGGGGATGCTGAGCGCCGGCGACAACTCCGCGAGGACCGCTTCGCGCGGCGCGGCGCTGCCGGCCTGGATTGTGGGCACTGAGGATGGCGGCGGCTCGACGTCCTCGGCGACCCAGCGGTCGAGGTGAGTCTGCGCGGCCCGAATCAGCGGGCCGTGATCAACGGCGTTGTGACGATAGGCGCTGCGGTCGTCGGTGAGGTAGAAGGAATCGGTCGCCGCCGCCATGCCGGCCGAGTGCTGGGTGCTGGCGAACAGGTAGTGGCGCGCGTTCGGATGCTGCGGGATGTCGCGGCCGCTGGCGGGGTCGATGTGGATCAGCGAGGCGTCGCCGCGCCAGTACTCCCAGCTCGTATTGGTGGCGATCAGCTTCGGCGTCGCGCCCTGCTCGTCGGAGCGCCTGAGCAGTCCGTCGCGGCGACCGCTGAGCGGGTCGTCCAGCTCGACGTCGGCGAAGGGAAACGCGTGCGTGTGACTGGCGAGGAACAGCTGCGAGGGCTGACCGTAGCGCTGATTGAACTCGCCGCGCAAGCCGCCGGCGATATGCGCGTGGACGCCGTCGTATGCCTTCGCGCCATCGGGTCCGCGGTTGAGGCCGAGGTAGAGCAGGTGCCGCAGGAAGCGTCCGCTCTGCGAGGCGCCGAACGCGTGCATCCGCTGGTATCGGTGTTGCCAATGGCGCAGGAACAGCGCCGCGTCGCGGAAGGCGAGCAGCCCTGCGCCGACCACTGGCGATCGGTCGGTGCGGTAGACCACTTCGTAGATCTTGCCCGGCGCCAGGCCGCCGTCCAGCCAGACATGGCGGGCGCTGGGTATGATCTCGGCATCCCGTTGCTCGGCGAATCGCCAGCGTTCGCGGGCAATCTGGCGCGGCTCGTCGTCCTCGAAGTCGCGGACATACAGACGCGCGGACGAGTCGTCGATATCGGCGACGGGATAGCCGGGCTGCCCCAAATGCAGGATCGGCATCGAGGCGAGGCGCGAGGAGGGGCGCAGATCGGCGATGGCTTCCGTGGGGCCGCCCGCAGGCGCCTTCGAGCAGTCGGCCTCGGGCGCGGCGAACTGAAGCAGGTCGGGCAGCTGCGGCGCGTTCCATTGCCAGCCCACGAACCCGACGCTGAACCCATGCCGCATCAGGAAGCCATCGCCCGGCGCGTACGGGTCGGCCGTGGCGATCTCGGCCGGGACCGAGTTGAAGCGCCCGACCATAATCGGCCGACCGCGATTGGGGACATCGATCAGCATCGCGCCATTGCCGCGCGAGGGATCGACGGGCGTGATCAGGACGACGTCCCCGTGGAAGCGCACGCAGCCGTCGGCGTCGCGCGGGGCGAGGTCGAGGTCGGCAATCCGCGACTCGTCTTCGCCGTCCGGATCAACGGCGTAGTGAGCCGTCGCGCGGATGATCTCATACGCGCCGGCCTGGCCGAACTCCAGTCCGTCGGCATACGGCTCGCGCGAGGCGACATCAAATTGTTCCAGGGTCATGGTCGATTCCTCCACACCATCTGCATGCAGAGTAGGGGGACTAGCACCCAACCGTATCGCAGCTTGACTCAGTTCGCCTTAGCCAGCCGCTTCGCCCGATCTTTATCTCGGTAGCCCTCGATCGTCGAGGGCCATCGGTGGATCGCCCACTCCGCTAACTGGGCGCTACGCTCGCGGATCGTCTTTGCTGACCAGGTCTCGTACTCGCTGACCAGCATGCCGGTGGAACGGAACGGAACGCCGCCCGGTTTGATCAATTGCGGGCGCGCCTGTTGGTATTCGGCAGCGGATTTCGACCAGTTCATCTTCGGCGGCAGCAGGGCGAGATTGCCCCAGGTGTGCCGCAGGCTCTGATATTCCTCTCGACTGATGCCAGGCCAGTCCTTCGATTGGTACTTCTGCGGCAGGACGTGATCGACATGGAATTCGTCAGTGTCCGTGGGTTCCAGCTGCTTGCCATCGTCTTGCCAGCGCTCGTATTCGGTCAACACGTAGCGACAGCGCGACATCTTGTACAAGCTCTGAGTCAGAATACCTTGGCGCAACTCATCATCGGTTGGTAGCTTCAGTTTTCCTTTCAGATGATCGAGCAGATCTTTCTCGGGAAGGTCATCCCGCCACAGGTCTTTGAACGCCTGCTGAAAGGCGGTCATCTCCCGACCTTCGAGCACCCGCCTCGCGACAGCCGCCTCGGCAATCTCACAGAACAACACAAACCTTTCCTCCGCCAAGCGGCCTTCAATCAACGCCTTTACGGCTTCAAAGAAGAAACTATAAGTCATCGTCGGCACCTTCGCCCTATGCAGGCGACGCAATGCGCGAGCAGCATCGGCGCCAATGTGCTTGGGTATGCCGATGCCCGCAATCGCCTGAAACGGGACAACATACCCCTGCAGGTCGGCCATAATCCGGTCGGCAAGCGCACTGCCGGTGTCACCCTTCGTGAAGCACTCGTCTTGCCAGCGCATCTGCAATGCGGAGTAGGCACCCGTCTTCGTCGCCCTTTCGCATCTCACCAGCGCCAGCGGGTACCAATAGTCTTTGTGTTTGTCTCCGAGTTTTTTCTCGAACTGATTCCAGCGAGTATTGTAAAAGTTCTTTGCGCTTGATGGATCGTTAGACGCCAGGTTTGAGAACACTGCGTTCCGGACCAAGTCAATGTCGTCGAGGGGTTTGCCACCTTTGTTGAGTCGCTCAAACACCTGATGCGCAGTTACCTTGTCGAGGACTTCGATCACCACCAAGTGGGTGTGATCTACCAACTTTCCCAGAAGATCCTGCAAGCGTTCGGGAGAGTAGCCGTTCTCGTGCTCTTGATCAAATGCGAATTCACGGACTTTCAGTCGAATCCAACGCCAGGTCTCCAGCAATAGTCCATGTTCATCACCGATGTCGGGACCCCATGGACGAGGATGGGGGTGCTTGAGTACTGATAGCATGTCATTGAATTGTTTCGTGTCGTGCACAGCTGGTTGGATTTGCGGATGATCCTTGTTCTCCGAGTTTTGCAACAGCAAATAGTCCCGTGTCATATCCTCGGATTTCTCCTTCACCCCAGAAATCTGAAATCCCTCGGCGATCGCCATCAAGGTGATGTACAGAGTCAAAAGACGTTGTTGGCCATCGATAATATCGTACTTGGTCAGCTTAAATGATCCTCCATCCTGAGTTTTGTGCAGCACGATTGCCCCTAAGAACAGCGGTGCCCCGCCTTCTCCTTCCCACAGCGCCGTCAGGTCTCGCCAGAACCTCTGCAATTCCACATTGGTCCTCCAGACGAAGTTTCTCTGGAACTCCGGTACCCGAAGTAGCGGATGGCTGTTGAATAGCTTGTGTAGCGTAAGCGGTCTGCTTTGGATGATCTCGTTCGACACATCGACCCCCGATAGCGTTTGGAATGGTGTCCGGCCGATTGTATATCAGGCGTCACGTCTACGGCAACCCACATACGCGCTGGGCGTTACCGTCGACGATCTTTTTCGGCGTCCCCGATCGAGTCGGCGGCGGCGAACGCCTCCCAGCCGCATTGTCACGCGTGGCAGACGGCACTCTCCGGATGTGGTCGTCCGCGCCCTGTATGACGTGGTCACGGTCGAGCAACGCGCTCGGCGGGTAAGGCGATATCGCCTCCGGCTGAAGTGGACGCAGGCGCATTCGAGCATTCGGCCTGAGGCGCGGCGAACTGGGGCAGATCGGCGACTGCGGTACGCGAGGGATCGACGGGCATGATCAGGACGATGTTCCCGTGGAAGCGCATGCAGCCGTCGGCATCGCGCGGGGTCAGCTCGAGATCGGCAATCCGCGACTCGTCCTCGCCATCCGGATCAACGGCGTAATGGGCCGTCGCGCGGATGATCTCATATGCGCCGGTCTGGCCGAACTCCCGCCCGTCGGCATACGGCTCGCCTCAGGTGACATCAAATCGTTCGAGGGTCATGATCGGTTCTGGCCAGCGCATTGTCTATTCTATCTACCTCTGATCGGAGTACTTCACTCTCGCAACGGCGTCTTGGCTAATGCACTATCGTCCTGATCGAACAATCTCGACAGGTCATCGGGATCCAACAAAGTGAGACTAATATCTACTCCTAATCCTCTCGCAACACGCACAGCGTTCCGATCATGGCTGAGCAGCGGAAGCCGATATTCGGCCGTCTGCGCGATGATCCACAGGTCTTCTCGCTCCACGCCTCGCTCGAGGTTCAATCGACTTCGCACCTGCTTCGCTCGAGCGAACCAATGTCGGGTCGCGTCGTCTGGATTACCCAAGCGGATACAATGGTTGAGAAACTCGTCGAGCGCAGGTTGTTTATCCGCTGGCCAGTTATTCGATTCCAGTTCGGCGCGAGCGAAGTACGTGACAGCCAGTGTCCTTTCGTCCAATAGCCCTTGATATTTTTTCGATAACGGGTTGCCTGGGCTAACAATAATACTCACTACATTCGTATCGAGTGATATGGGCTCGGGATCATTCACGATATTCATCGCCGCCTCGAAACTCATACAGGTGCTCACGGAAGGCCTGAATGTCCGCCTCCGACTCAAAGAGGGCATTGAGCAATGCCGGATAATCGGGCGGATCGCTCAGGTCGATGCCTTGCTCCGATGCCAATTGGCTCCAATCCTTGGATGGGAGGTCGAATCCGATCTCGGCGGGATCCAGTAGGCGAACAGCCTCGACATCGCTTCTGAGCACACTCCCGTCAGACACCTGTTCCAACACCCTGAACTCAAGATGCTTGTCGAAGATCTCGCTGAGTGATGACGGAAAGTTATCGGGCACGTCCAGCATACAGTGCGTGCCATTGTAGAGGCTCGCGCGAAGCTGCCGATGATTCGGGTCTGCATCAGCCATCGTCGCACGACCGAAATACACACGTCGCACTGTGATCGCATTCTGCGCCCGGTCGGAGGCTATCCTTCTCGGACGTATGGTTACCGCTTCGCCTTCCCAGCACCTCCCCTGGAGTGAAACATGCGGGGCAATCTTAGCAAAGCAATTACTCAGTTGGTCGATTGCGTTTCTCCGCGCCTGTCGTGGATGTCGATCGCTGTTTCGCTCCCCGGTCAGGTCCGCGACGAGATCTCGAACAACCAGCGCGGGAGTCGGCGGTTCTGCAAAGTTGTCGAACAACCTGACTGACAAGCCAACGACGGGCGGTTCGAGTTCTATCTTCAGGGCGCTGCCCGGGCCGATTGTCTTCAACGTGAATCCCGTGAGCGCATGTTCCTGTTGGGATCTTCGACCTTTCGGATCACCGCTGCCCAGCATGTCCGCCGCTACCTGCCTTGCAGCAGTGGAAAATTTGACGAGCAGATCACCAACGTCACGGGCGTCGACTGGCGCGCCGGACTCGCCTTCTAATGTCAATTCGAGCCAAGGCTGGGCTGCTGAGTCTGACATGGGGCCTCGCCGCCTGCGGGATGATTCGGTTCCATCGATCCTACAGCGCGTACCGTTCGGCAGCCCAGCCCCGCCGGGGCGCTGCACTCGACCCCTCAGCCAGAGCGCTCTCAGCTGTCCGGCCGAGCTTGGCCAGACTGACCGAATCTCCCGAGCGCGATGTCCGCATGGTCCGCATTGCGCGTCGTCGGCCTCAGAGACGAAAAATCGCTCTGTACTCAGCGTACGCGGCTTGGCGCGAATAGGATTTGCGCTATGGCCCTCGATGCATCGACTATGGAATCGACGGCGCGTCGTCGTTGGCGGCTGGGCTCGCTCTACTACGGCTGGTGGGTGCTATTCGGAATGGCATTGGCGATGATTGTGGCCGAAGGGGCGACCATCGGCTCGCTGAGCGCCTACACCGAGCCGCTGGAGCGACAGTTCGGCTGGTCGCGGGCGCAGGTGTCGATGGGCTTCTCGGTCACGGTCGGCACCGTTGGCCTGTTCGCGCCGCTGATCGGTCGGTTGGTCGACTCGGTCGGTCCGCGACGGTTGATGCTGATCGGCGCGCCGGCCTGCGGCGCATCGTTCGTGTTGCTCGCCTTTATGACCCAGCTGTGGCAGTGGTACGTCTACATCGCGTTGTCGGCGATTTCGCTGGGGTTGGTCGCCTACATGCCGGCCCAGGCGCTGGCCGTGCGCTGGTTCGACAAACGCCGCGCCCTGGCGACGGGCATCATCGGCGCCTCCGTCTGGATGGGACAGCTGATCATGCTGCCGATCGTCCAGATGATCATTTCTTCGCTCGGTTGGGAAGACGCGTTCCTCTACTCGGGCATGATGGTCGTGGCGGTCTACGCAATCGCCTTCATTCTCGTCCGCGACCGGCCGGCGACCGACCCGGATCAGGTCGCGGAACCGGGCGCGCCGATCGTCCACGTCGTGCATGCCGGGCTGACGCTGCGGCAGGCGTTACGCACGCCGTTGTTCTGGGCGCTGGTGCTGGGGCTGATGTCGTTCTACTTCGTGGTCTTCGGCTGGCTCTCGCAGGGGGTACCGTACTATCGTTCGGTCGGATTCTCCGACACGTGGTCGGCGCAGATCGTATCGCTCACAGCCGGCGGCGCCGTGATCTGGTTGCTGACCGCCGGAACCCAAATCGAGCGTTTTCGTCGGCCCGAGCGGGTGGCGGCGGCTTGCGCGCTGTTCGTCTGCGCCTCGATGCTGGCCTATTACCTGGGCGACGGCACGATCGCCGGCGTCGCCGTTGGCGTGGCGCTCTATGTGATCGGCTTCGCGGCGGCGCCGGCGCTGGAGGCGATTATGATCTCGCGCGCATTCGGCCTGGCCAACTTCGCCACGATTATGGGCACCGCGTTTATGTTCCAGACGACCGCGATCTTCTTCTCGCCGATCATCGCCGGGTCGATCTACGACGCGCGCGGCAGTTACGACCTGATGTTACTGTTGTACGCGGGCTGCGTCGCGGCGAGTTGTCTCGTGTTCCTCGTCGCCAGCCGTCTGCCGCAGCCGTTCGCGTTGAGCCGTCAGGGATCGTCCGCGTTCAAGTGAGCCTGCCGGCGCCTACGCTTGAAGATGCCAGTTCAGGCCATGATCAGGACCGTGATCGTGATCACGGCGAAGACCAGGAAGAACGCATCCGGGAGAATGCTTGCGCGTCGGGAATTCATAGCGACCTCTCCAGTTCTGTCAATTCTGTCGAATCGTTACGTCTCGTCGTCCGCAGCCCACGCTATGACGGAGCGGCGTGGACTGTTCGGCGACGAGGTAAGGAACGTAATACGACGGTCAACAGGTTGGAGAGCGATATGTCAAGCAGCGCCGAGCGACAATTCGCTCCGCGCAATGGGCGCGGAGCGGAATCGCGGGTCGAACCGGGAGCGCAGCGAGCATTGCGGTGGTCGGGGAGAGAGGATTTGAACCTCCGACCTCTTCGTCCCGAACGAAGCGCGCTGCCAGGCTGCGCTACTCCCCGACGCATTCAGCTTACTACCTGCCGCTAGCAGTTCGTGAAGGACCCGTCCCGACGCCGCAGGATCGGGGCGTCACTGCCGACCGGTTCTGGATAGTTCGACGCAGCGGCCGGGTCGAACGCGATGCCATAACCCGGCTGGTCGGCAGGCACGCATGGCCGCGCTCGAACGGGGTCTAGCGCGCGGTTGCTAGCGCCCTAGCACACGGTTTTGCTAGCGCCGATCCTCGGTACCGTCGTAGACCGGCTCGTTGAGGATGACATCGCCGTTGCGGATTTTCAGGTTGAACAGGCACTTGGGATCTATGCAGACCCAGGCCTTGTAGTGCACGGCCGCGCCCTGCCCCCCGAAGTCCGAGAGCGGCACGAGCACGCCGCGCTCGCATTTCATGCAGCGTGGGAACCCGCCCGGGGCGCCTTGCGACTCGATCCGATCATCGCTCGTCATCTCCCGCACTCCCTTAGGGCCTTGCCCTCGCACCGGCATCGGCAGCACAGTCCCGCACAGCAACAGCCCGCAGTGTCCACGGCGTATGATAACGCCGCGCGCTCAGCTCCGTCAGGCCCGCTCATCCGCCTCGGTCTGCCAGCGGTCGTAGTGCAGCAGGTAGTACTCGTAGGCGTCGGCGAGAGCCAGCCAGGAAGCTTCGATCACATCGGCCGAAGCGCCGACCGTGGTCCAGATGCGCTTGCCGTTGGTCGATTCGATCAGTGCGCGGACCTGCGCCTCGGTGCCGGCGTCCGTGTCGATGATTCGCACCTTGTAGTCGAGCAGGGAGACAATGGCGAGCTCGGGAAACGCGAGTTCGAGTCCCTTGCGGGCGGCGCTGTCCAGGGCGTTGACCGGGCCGTTGCCGTCGGCCGTGGTATGGAACAGTTGCTCCCCGACGCGAATCTTGGTCGTCGCTTCGGCCATCATCAACGGCTCGTCGACAACCCCGTTGGCCGCCGTCGTTGAGACGGGACGGCGACGCTCGATAACCAGAAAGTCCTCCAGCTCGAACAAGGGTTGGTAGTCGGGCCGCGAACGTAGCGCGAGCAACTCGAACGACGCGTCGGCCGTTTCGTACTGATAGCCGCGCGATTCCATCTGCTTGACCAGATTGAGCAGCGCCGTAGTTTCCGTCGGCGACAGCGGCAGGTCGTGCCCCCGCTCGGTCAGTTTGTACTGGATATTGCGGCGGCCCGACAGCTCGGAGACCAGCACCCGCCGCCCGTTGCCGACCAGCGCCGGCTCGATGTGCTGATAGGTCATCGGATCCTTAACCACGGCGGCGACGTGATAGCCCGCCTTATGCGCAAAGGCCGATCCGCCGACGTACGGCGACAGGCCGTTGAACGGCAGGTTGGCGAGCTCGGCGACGTACCGCGACGCGGTGGTGATCTCGGCGAGTTGGGCCTCCTCGACCACGCGGAGCCCCATCTTGAGCTGCAGGTTGGGGATGATCGAGGAGAGGTTGGCGTTGCCGCAGCGTTCGCCATATCCGTTCAGGCAGCCCTGGATCTGCTCCACTCCGGCGCGTACCGCGGCCAGCGAATTGGCGACCGCCAGATCGCAGTCGTTGTGCGTGTGAATGCCCAGTTTCGCGCCGGGCGCCGCCTCCCGCACGGCGCGGATCGCGCCGACCAATTCATCTGTCATCGCGCCGCCGTTGGTGTCGCAGAGGATCAGGTACTGCGCGCCGGCGCGGTATGCGGCGCCGAGCACGCTCAGCGCGTAATCGGGATCTTCCTTGAACCCGTCGAAGAAGTGCTCCGCGTCGAAATGCACTTCGCGTCCTATCGACGCCATGTACTCGACCGACTCGCGGACCATCGCCAGATTCTCTTCGCGCGACGTACTGAGCACCGACTCGACCTGCGAGGCGATGGCCTTGCCGACGAAGGTCACCACAGGCGTCCCGGCCTCGCGCAGCGCGACCACGTTGAAGTCCTCCGTGACGTCGGAGCCCGGCTTGCGCGTGCCACCGAAGGCGACCAGCTTCGCCCGCTCCAGCGGCTGCCGCTTCATCTGCTCGAAGAACGCCTTGTCTTTCTCGTTCGAGCCGGGAAACCCGCCCTCGACGTAGTGCATGCCCAACGCGTCCAGCCGCCGCGCGACGGCGATCTTGTCCCGCAAGGAGAATGCGATCCCCTCCATCTGCGATCCGTCACGCAGCAGAGTGTCGTACAGGGCGATGGGGGACTCGTCGAACGCGGGCATGGCTTGAGCCTACAACTGATCGGCATCCGATCGGCGGCCGAATCAGTGACGGAACAGTCGCTGACCGGTCAGCGCCATCACGATGCCGTACTCGTTGCAGGCGGCGACCGTATCGGCGTCGGCGATTGAGCCGCCCGGTTGCAGGATGTGCGTCACCGCCGAGGCCTGCGCGCGGTCGACGTTGTCGCGGAAGGGCATAAACGCGTCGTGGCTGAGCGCCGTCCGGAAGCCGCCGATCCAGTCGCGCCGTTCGACCGACGTCAGCGGCCCCGACCAGTTCATGATCTGCGCTCGCAGCCGATCCTGCTCGGGCTGCGACAGCTCCGACCAAGCAATGTACTGTTCGCGCGCCGCAACGCGGTCGGGACGCTTCAGCGACGGTTCGAACCGCAGCCCCAGCACGCGGTCGTGCTGTTGCAGCATCCAGCGATCAGCCTTGCCGCAGGCGAGCCGCGTGCAGTGGATCCGAGACTGCTGGCCGGCGCCAAGCCCGATCACCTGTCCATCAGCGGCGAGACAGACCGAGTTCGACTGCGTATAGCGCAGGGCGATCGTCGCGATCAGCAGGTCGCGCCGCGCATCAGCGGGTACCTCCGTGAGCGCGGTGACCGGATGGTCGAGGCGCGACTCGTCGATCGGCTTGCGATCGACCGGCTGCTCGAGCCGAATGCCAAAATGGTCGCGCCGTTCGACAGCCGGGAGCTCGATATCCGGATCGGCGCGGAGGATGAGATAGCGGCCGCCCTTCTTCTTGCGCAGGATGTCGAGCGCGGCCGGCTCGTAGCCCGGCGCGATGATGCCGTCGGAGACCTCGCGACGGAGGAAACGAGCCAACGACTCGTCGACCGGGTCAGAGACGGCGGCGAAGTCGCCGTAGGCGCTGACCAAATCGCCGCCGCGCGCGCGCGCGTAGGCGGACGCAACTGACGACAACTCCAGATGCTCGACTTCATACGCGCGAGCCAACCGTTCGTCCAGCGGTCGCCCGATCGCCGCGCCGGCGGGCGAGACGTGCTTGTACGACGCCGCGGCCGGCGCGCCCAGCGTTGCGCGCAGCTCACGCACCAGATGCCAGGCGCTCAGCGCGTCGAGCAGATTGATGTAGCCCGGCTGACCGTTGAGCACTTCGAACGGCCAGCGTTCAATCGGCGAAGCGGCGGCCGGCTGTTGATGCGGATTGACGCCGTAGCGCAGCGGGATCGGATCGGGCATGGCTCGGTCCGACATCCCGCCGCGCGAGCCTGACTTATCCGACCAGGTCTGCGAGCGCCGCGTCGATATCAGTGAACGCGAATCGGTAGCCCAGATCGAGCGTCCGCGTAGGCAGAATGCGCTGCGATGCGAGCAGTACGCTGGCACCCTCGCCGAGCATCAGCTTGAGTGCCAACGGCGGCACCGGCATCAGCGCCGGACGCGAGAGCGCGCGCCCAAGCGCGCGCGAAAATCGACTGTTGCGCACCGGATTCGGCGCGGTCAGGTTGATCGCGCCCTCGACGTTTGCATGCTCCAGCGCGTAGACCATCGCGCCAACGACATCGTTGATATGCACCCAGCTCCACCACGATCGACCGCGGCCGATCGGTCCGCCCAACCCGAGTCGGAACGGGAGCAGCAATCGCGGCAGTGCGCCGCCGTCGGTGGAGAGAATGATGCCGATCCGCGTCGTCACCGTGCGCACGCCGGCGCCCTGCGCTTCGGCCTCCCAGTCGACGCACAGGTGAGCGAGGAAGTCATCGCCCGCTGGCGCGGACTCGGTCGACTCGCGCTCGACGCGATTGCCGTAGTAGCCGATCGCCGATGCGCTGATCAGGGCGCCCGGCTTCTCGTCCGTCGCCTGGATCGCCTGCACAACCTGACGCGTCGTCTCAACCCGGCTCAAACGCAACGCGGCCTTGCGGTCGCTGGACCAGCGTCGGTCGACGATGCCCTCGCCTGCCAGATGGACGACCCCGGCTGCGCCGGAGACAGCATCGGCCAGGCCGTTCCAGTCCGTCCAGGTGACCCCGGTCTGCGCGCTGCGCGCGCGAGGATTGCGCGAGATCGCGGTCACATTAATCTCGCGCCGTCGCAGCTCGGCGATCAACGCGCTGCCGACTAGTCCACTCGCGCCTGTGATGACTACATGCATGACCGGCTCCTTTCCGATCGGTCCCGCCGAACGGGGCTCGTGCTCGCCGCGCTAGCCGCCCATGTTCGGCCGCACCGGATCGAGTCCGTGCATCCCCCGAATCAGGTTGATCTCGCCACGGTGACCGTTGAGATGGGTGCATAGATGGAGCGTGATCGATTCGCCCAGTGTCTCGGTCCGATCACCCAGCTTGACCTCACGCGACAGGCCGTCGTCGCTGAGCGAGTCGAGGAACGCATGGGTCGCGGCGTTGACGGCGTCTTGATAGGCCCAGAACTGATCGAGGTCGCCGATCGCGACGCTCGACGCTTCCTCGGTCGATTGACCGGTGCCGAACCCGCGATCGGGCAACCCGGTCTTCGCGGCCCAGCCGCCTTCGCTCCATATCTCCGGCTTGCCCTGCCAGGCGCCCTGCACCAACAGGTCCTCGACGCGCGCCGCATGCCACAGCACCCAGGCTACGGAATGCGATTCGCCGTCGGGTACGAAATGCAACTGTTCGACCGACTGTCCGCTTCGCGCGTCGCGGAACCCGCCGTGGATAAAGCCGAGCATGTCCTTGATGTAGCCAACCGCCGAGTTGCTCATGACGCCGATCCATTCCGTTCGTCTTCCGCCTCTGGTTCGTCCGATGCATCCGCGCTGCGGGCAGGACCCTCGCCATCGTCGCCGTCCGACTCTCCCGCCTCCTCGCCCTGAGGCGGCGTCGTGTTGTCCAGTAGCCGCTGAGCCTGGGCGAGTAGATCATCCAACTGCTGAAGAGTCTGCAGGTTCAACTGATCGTCGTCGCCGTCCGACTCCGACACCGACGCGTCCAGCACCTCCGGCAGGTTCTCGTCCTCCGAGTCCGCGGGCGGTATATCCAACCCGAACGCGCGCGACAGTTCCTGCGCGGCCCGCGGGTCGAGTCCGCTCGCCTCGGCCAGGCGCTGCGCCATCTCGCGCAGATAATCCTCGCTCACCCCCATCGAGGTCAGCGTCTCGCGCACCAGCCGCTGCACTTCCGATTGGTCCTGGCGGATCAGCGCGTCGGCAATCTCCAGTTGGCTCTCGATCGCGCGGAACCCCAAGCGTCGCTGCGACTCGCCGCGCTGCAGCAGGGACGCCACCAGCTTCGTGAACAAGGTCGTAGTGCGGGCGATCCGCATGCGATCGTCGGGATGCGGCGGAAAGTCGCCGGTCACGGTGACTTCGAAGCCTGTTTCCCGGTCCTTGGCGACGTATTGCTCTGTCATGACATAGATACTACGACAAAACTAGGCGGGAGCGCCCCGCGTCGCGCGCAGAAGGAAGTCGCTCACGGCATCGATGAAGCCCGCGGTGTTCTGCGAATGCACGTTGTGGCCGCAGTCGGGCACCTCGACCAGCCGCGCGTTCGGCAGCTCGTCCACGAATCGTCGGGCCGCGTCGGCCTGTAGGATGTTGCTCGATTCGCCCCGAACCAACAGCGTTGGACCGGCGAACTCGTGAAATCCATCGGCCACATCGCGCCGATCGGCAGCCGGTCGACGGAAGCCGGGATCGTGCAGGATTCTGTCCGACTTGGATACGTACTTCCCGTCCGAGCGATGGACCAGATTGTAGCGCGCCGTGCGCTCCATATGCGCTCGGGAGCGAAACGGGTCGTAGGCGGCGACACGGTCGATGAACTCGTCCAGATGATCAAACTCCACGTTGCGAACCACGAAATTGCGAATCTGTTCCGCGCCGCGCTGCGACACCTCGGGGCCAACATCGACCAATACGATCGCGCGCGGCAGCGATGGCTCGCGCGCAGTCAGTCGCATCGCCACCATCCCGCCCATCGAGTGACCCACCACCATCGGGCGCGCGATCCCTTCTTCGCGAATCAGATGCAAGGCGTCGGATGCCATCTGATCAGGACCGTAGTCCGCGTCGCGCGCCCACTCCGAATCCCCATGTCCGCGTTGGTCGGGGGCGATGACGTGAAACCGATCAGCCAGATGCAGCGCGACCAGATCCCAACTATGCGCCGACTGATTGCCGCCGTGCAACATCACGATGGTCGAATTGGCGGGATCGCCCCATTCGAGCAGATGTAGGCGCAGGTGGTTGATCACCGTATTGCGCGAGACGTAGCGAACCCCGTCGGCGTGCGGAATGCCGAGATCGGCGGCCGACTCGCAAAGCGAGGCAAATTCCTCCGTCCGCGTCATGTCGATGGCGTCGGCGGTGGGGGCGAAGGTGTTGAGGTAGGCCACAGTCGGGTCTTCTCGGGCTGCGTTGATCGCGCTGAACGTACTGGGGCAGTCTATCGCGGCAAACGGTTAGCCTATCTACGAACACTGGCATCACCGACGGAAACGCAGAATGGAGCGCGGCATGGCGTTCACGCACCCCGAGTACCTCGTCTCGACGGATTGGCTGGCGGAACACCTCCACGACCCGGACATCCGCGTCTTCGAATCCACCGTCTTCCTCCGTCCCCGCGACGGCGGCGGATACCGTGTCGAATCGGGACGCGCCGAATACGACGCAGGCCACATTCCCGGCGCCGGGTTCCTCGACCTCCAGGCCGACTTCTCCGACAACAGCCAGCGTCTGCGATTCATGATGCCATCGCCCCAGTCGTTCGCCAAAGCGGCGGGACGCCACGGCATCGCCGAGACCTCCAAATTGATCCTCTACGACCGGCTCGGCTCGATGTGGGCGGCGCGACTCTGGTGGATGTTCCGGTCGATGGGCTGCGCGGACGCCGCCGTCCTCGACGGCGGTTGGCGTCGATGGTCGGATGAAAGCCGCCCGAGCTCAACCGAGGCGGCGACCTACCCGCCAACCACATTCAGGCCCAGCGCCGACCCCGATCGCTTCGCCGACCTGGACGAGGTCAAGGCGTTCGTCGACTCGGGCGGCAGCTGCCTGATCAACGCGCTCGGTCGCGATCAGCACTCGGGCGCCGACGGCGGGCGCACGTACGGCCGCGCCGGTCATATTCCCGGATCGAGCAACGTCCCGGCGATGGAACTAATCGATCCCGAGACCGGCCGCTATCGACCAGCGAACGAACTGGCTGAGCTGTTCGGACAGGTGGCACCGGACCGGTCGCAGCGCGTCGTAACCTACTGCGGCGGCGGCATCGCCGCGTCCAACGACGCGCTCGCGCTCAGCCTGCTCGGCTACGAGAACGTCGCGGTCTACGACGCCTCGATGTCGGAATACGCCGCCGATCCGTCGCTGCCGCTCGAGGTCGACTAGCCGCGCCGCCCAACCGCGGGTTGAGCGATTGATCCGAATCAGGACAGATCGAAGCGATCGAGATTCATCACCTTGTCCCAGGCGGCGATGAAGTCCCGCACGAACTTCGACTCGGCGTCGTTCGATCCGTACACCTCAGCCAGCGCGCGCAGCTCGGAGTGCGAGCCGAAGATCAGGTCGACGCGGGTCGCGGTCCAGCTGGCGCGGTCGTGACCGCGCGAGCGGCCCTCGAACAGCTCATTGTCGTCCGAGATCGACTGCCACTCGGTGTCGGTATCGAGCAGATTGACGAAGAAATCGTTGCTCAGCGTCCCCGGCCGGTCGGTGAGCACGCCGTGCGGCGACTGTCCGCTATTCGCGGCGAGCACCCGCATACCGCCGAGCAGAGCGGTCATTTCGGGAGCGGTCAGCGTCAGCATCTCCGCTCGCTCGATGAGCAGGTCCTCGGCTCGCCCGCGACGCCAGGTCTGCAAATCCTGGCTGAAGAAGTTGCGAAATCCGTCGGCCTTCGGTTCCAGCACGTCGAACGATTCGGCGTCGGTCCATTCCTCGCTCGCATCGGTGCGTCCAGGCGTGAACGGGACGGACACGTCGTAGCCGGCATCGGCGGCGGCTGCCTCAATGGCGGCGCAGCCGGCCAACACGATCAGGTCGGCCAGCGAGACGCGCTTGCCGTCGCTGCGCGAGGCGTTGAACGAGGACTGGATCGCCTCCAGTCGCGCCAGCGAACGGGCGAGTTGGGGCGGGTCGTTCACTGTCCAGTCGCGTTGCGGCGCGAGCCGCACGCGGGCGCCGTTCGCGCCGCCGCGTTTGTCGGTCGCGCGGAACGATCCCGCCGACGCCCAGGCGGTCGCCACCAGCTGCGAGCGCGACAAGCCTGAATCCAGCGCCTCGGTCTTCAGCGCGGCGATCTCGGCGTCGCCGATCAGCTCGTGATCGACCGACGGCACCGGGTCCTGCCAGATCAACGCCTCACTCGGGACGAGTGGCCCCAGATAGCGGCTGCGCGGGCCCATGTCCCGGTGGATCAGCTTGAACCAGGCGCGAGCGAATGCATCCTCGAGCTCGCTGGGATGTTCGAGGAACCGCCGCGTGATCTCGGCGTAGACCGGGTCCTCGCGCAGCGCCAGGTCCGTGGTCAGCATCATCGGCGCATGGCGAACGTTCGGGTCATGCGCATCGGGTACCGTCGCCACCGACTCCGCATTGGTCGGAGCAAACTGCCATTTGCCGGCCGGGCTCTTGGTCGGTTCCCACTCATGCTGGTAGAGGTTCTCCAGGAATCCATTGTCCCACTTGGTCGGCTGGTCGGTCCAGGCGCCTTCGATGCCGCTGGTGATCGTGTCAGCCGCCGCGCCCGACCCGTGCATGCTGTCCCAGCCGATTCCTTGACGCTCGATCCGGGCACTCTCCGGATCCGCGCCGACGTGCGACTCGGCCGCCGCGCCATGCGCTTTGCCGAACGTGTGACCGCCGACAATCAGGGCGACCGTCTCTTCATCGTTCATCGCCATGCGCATGAACGTGCGGCGAATGTACCCGGCCGCCAGACTCGGGTTCGGCTCGCCGCCGGGGCCCTCCGGATTGACGTAGATCAGTCCCATATGGTCGGCGCCGAGCTGCTCGTCGAGCACGCCATCGGCATCGTGACGCTGATCCCCCAACCATTCCTCTTCCGCCCCCCAATCGGTTTCGTCCGCCTCCCAGGAATCGGGGCGACCGAACGCGAACCCGAAGGTCTTGAAACCCATCGACTCGAGGGCGCAGTTACCGGTAAAGATCAACAGGTCGGCCCAGGAGACGCGGTTGCCGTACTTCTGCTTGATCGGCCAGAGCAGCCGACGCGCCTTGTCGAGATTGGCGTTGTCGGGCCAGCTGTTGAGCGGCGCGAAGCGTTGTTGTCCGGCACCGCCCCCGCCGCGGCCGTCGCTGATCCGGTACGTCCCCGCGGCGTGCCAGGTCATGCGGATGAACAACGGGCCGTAATGGCCGTAGTCCGCCGGCCACCAGTCCTGCGACGTCGTCATGACGTCTTCGATGTCCCGCCTGAGCGCCTCGACGTCCAGCGACTGCAACGCCTCGGCATAGCTGAAATCAGCGTCCAGCGGATCGGAGGCGGCAGTGTTGCGTCGGAGCGGCCTGAGGTCGACCTGCTCGGGCCACCAGTGCTGGTTCGTGGTCATCTCGGTTATCCCTTCAGGGCGCGAACGCGCCTCGCCGAGCACACACTCCGTTCCAACATACCCAGACTGCTCGGCATCTCTCGCTGCTCACTCAATTGCCGCTCAAAGCGTATCACCGCGCATCGAGGTCCGCCGCGCGCACGCGAGGAACGAGCAAGCCGTCCGCACCCATCTCGGCTATCCTCAGCGCCATCTCGTTGTCATACTCGCTCGGTGCGCGGGGATAACGACTGGAGACGGAATCGGCTGAACGCCGATCGTCCCAGAACGGGACGGCGCGACTTGGATGGCATCCGCTATTCGTTGCGCTTTGAGGGCTTGCTGGAGAGCATGGCATGGCGACGGTTGGGGACGTGGACACGCCGGCGCTGTTGGTCGATCTCGACGCGCTCGAACACAACGCGCGTCTGATGGCGCAGCGCTGCGCCGACGCCGGCATCGCCTGGCGTCCCCACGTCAAGGCCTGCAAATCGCCGGCGTTGGCGCGGCGACTGATCGAGGCCGGCGCGATCGGCGTCACCTGCGCCAAGGCGTCCGAAGCGCTGGTCATGGCGCAGAGCGGCATCGACGACATCCTGATCGCCAACGAAATCGTCGGCGAACGCAAGATCGCGCGGCTCGTCGAGATCGCTAGACTGGCGACCCTCTGCGTCGCCGTCGACGATGCGGCCAACATCCGCGAAATCGCCGCCGCAGCCGACGATGCGGGAATCACAATCGACCTGCTGGTCGATATCGACGTCAATCTGCATCGCTGTGGCGTCGCGCCCGAATCGGCGTCAGCACTCTGCGCGCTGATTGCTGACCTCCCCGCCGTGCGGCTGCGCGGGCTGATGGGCTATGAGGGCCACGTGATGGGTCTACCCGACAAGGAAAAGGAGCGCGAGACGGCAGCCTCAGCGGCGATCATCCAGCGGGCGCGACAGCTGTGCGTTGCCGACGGCCACAACATCAAGGCGCTCTCCGGCGGCGGCAGCGGTAACTACCGATATGTGCTCGCGCAGGGCGTCCTGACCGAGCTGCAGGCCGGCGGCGCCGCGCTCATGGATCTGACCTATCAGCAGATGGGGGTCGATGGACATCAGCTCGCTCTGAGCCTCGTCTGTCAGGTTGTCTCAGCCATCGATCCTGATCGCGCGGTCGCCGACGCCGGCTGGAAAGCCACCGGCCGACACACCGGCCTGCCCACCGTGATCAAGCCCGACGGCTGGCGCTGCGTCGGGCTCAGCGCCGAGCACACCCATCTGTCGCGACTCGACGGCGACGCGCTGCGCAGCGGCGACCGCATTGAACTGATTCCGCATTACTCCGACAGCACGGTGCTCCTGCACCGGACGCTCTACGCGCACCGCAACAGCGTAGTCGAAGAAACATGGGAAATTAGCGCCGCCGGCGCGCTGCAATAAGTCCAGTTCCGTCCACCCCATCCGCTCCAGCTTGAGACTGCCTGCTGTCGGACGCGCCCCGTCGCCCTGCGATACCCTGCGATCACTGAGCGAGAGGAGTGTTGGCGGATGCTCTTGACGCCCTATCGCGTGTTGGATTTGACCGATCAGCGAGGCATGTTGGCGGGACAAATTCTGGCCGACCTCGGCGCCGATGTGATCTGCGTCGAACCGCCCGGCGGATCGTCCGCGCGCTCCGTCGGACCGTTCGCTGGAGATGACCCCAATCCCGATCGCTCGCTCTATTGGTGGGCCTATGCGCGCAACAAACGCGGCATCACCTGCGACCTCGATCACCCCGACGGCCAGGCGCTGATCCGCCAACTTGCCGCCACAGCCGACTTCGCGCTCGAATCCGACGAGCCGGGCAAGATGCCCGCGCGCGGTCTCGGCTACAGCGATCTCTCCGCGAACAACGACAACCTGATCTACACGTCGATTTCCGCCTTCGGGCAAACCGGCCCCAAAGCCGCCTACCAGGCCACCGACCTGATTCTCATGGCAGCCGCCGGGCCGCTGATCCTCGCCGGCGGGGCGGGCCAGGCGCCGGTTCGCGTATCGGTGCCCCAAGCCTGGTTCCATGCCTCGGGAGAAGCGGCCAGCGCGGCGATGATCGCGCTCTACGCCCGCAGATCCATCGGTCGCGGTCAACACATCGATATCTCCGCTCAGCAATCGGTCGCCGCCGCCTCGATGTCCGCTAACCTCGCCGCCTCGATCGGCGCAACCGAGACCCCGCGCGTCGCCGGCGGCATGGCCGTAGGGCCGTTCACCGGCAAGCTGATCTGGGCAGCCGCCGATGGCTATATCTCGCTCACCTTCTTGTTCGGCTCTGGCATCGGGCCGTTCTCCCGCCGTCTCTTCGAGTGGATCTACGAGGAAGGCGAATGCGCCCAGGAAGATCGCGATCTCGACTGGATCGGACTCGGCGCCGAGTTCATCTCGGGCCAGCGGCCGCTGTCGGAGTGGGACCGATTGCTCGAAGTTGTGGGCGCGTTTCTGCGCAAACGCAGCCGACAAGAACTGTTCAGCGAAGCGCAGGCACGGTCGTTACTGATCGTCCCGGTGACCACAGTCGACGAGGTCGCTGAATCCGAGCAATTCGAGTCGCGCGATTTCTGGCGCGAACACGCGATGCCCGCCTGGCCGGAGCCCGTGCGATTCCCGGGACCATTCGTCAAGCTCTCCGCTAACCAGATCGAATACCGCCGCCGCGCGCCGAACGTCGGCGAGCACAACGATGAGGTCTACGCCGAGCTCGGTCTCGACGCGCAGGCGCTCGCCGACCTGCGGGAACGAGGGGTGATCTGATGTCGTCCACAACCGCTGCGCCGTCCACGCCGGCCATGCCGGCCGTGCTGCCCAACACGCCAGGCCTGCCCACGACGGGAGCGCTCGCCGGGATCAAGGTGCTCGACCTCATGTGGGTTGTGGCGGGACCGACCGCAACGCGCGCCATGGCCGATTTCGGCGCCACCGTGATCCGCATCGAGTCGGCCAATCGCATCGAGACGGCGAGGAGCATCGGGCCGTTCCATGACAACGCGCAGGGACCCGACCACTCGGGTCTGTTCGGCAACATGAACGTCAACAAGCTCGGGCTCTCGCTCAACCTGGCGACGTCCGAAGCGCGGGAGGTGCTGCTCGACCTGATTCAATGGTGCGATGTGCTCGCTGAGTCCTTCTCGCCCCGCGCCATGCGCGCCTGGGGCATGGACTACGAGTCGCTCAGGCAGCGCAAACCCGATCTGATCATGCTCTCGACCTGCCTCTTCGGACAAGCCGGGCCGCTGTCCCGCGTGGCGGGCTTCGGAACGATGGGTGCCGCGATCGGCGGCTACATCGCACTCGCCGGCAACCCCGGCGACGCGCCGATCGGACCCTATTCGGCCTACACCGACTACCTCTCGCCGCGTTTCTCGCTACCCACGATCCTGGCCGCGCTCGACCATCGCGACCGCACCGGCGAGGGTCTGTACATCGATCAGGCGCAGGCCGAATCCTCGCTCCACTTCATGAGCACCGCCTTGCTCGACTACACGATCAACGGCCGCGTGCCGCAGCTCGTCGGCAACGCCGATCCCGACATGGCGCCGCACGGTTGCTACGCGAGCCAGGGCGACGACGACTGGGTCGCCATCGCCGCGCGGCACGACGACGATTGGACCAACCTCTGCGCCGCGATGGGCATGAGCGAACTGACCGGCGACGATCGCTTCGCCGACCTCGCCGCGCGCAAGGCCAACGAGGACGAGTTGAGCCGCATCATCTCCAGCTGGACCGCCGGGCGCGGCGCGCTCGAGGTCGAGTACATGCTGCAGGCCTTTGGCGTGCCGGCACACGCAGTCTCGAACAGCGCCGCCGCCGCCAACGATCCGCAAATGCGGCATCGAGACCACTTTCAGCGCATGCAACACCCCGTGCACGGCGAGACAGGCTTCGAAGCCGCCAAAGGCCGAATGTCCCGCACGCCGCCCAGCTATCGCTCCGTCGCCCCGTCCATCGGCCGCGATAACGATCTCGTTCTGCGCGACATCCTCGGCTACGACGACGAACGGATCGCCCAACTCGCCATCGCCGACGCCCTGACCTGACAAGACCAACCCAACGCAACCGGCTGCAACGGGCCGACGTCAACAACCTCGCCCTTCGGCCCGAACCGAAGGGACGGGCACGCCCCGCAACGCCCGACTCGCCGCCGGCGATAGCCCCGTTACGCCCGCGCGCGGTTAACGCGGTTGACTCGCCCCACCACCGTGCTACCCTCAGGCGACAGTATCTGCAAGTCGGTCCGAGTACCGCATTCACCAGGAGCGCCGCCATGGCATCATCGGCAACCAGGGCAACCCAGGCGACTCAAACTAGTTCGGCTACCCCCCCCCCATAATCGCTCTAAATCGCTAACGTCGTCGTCACGTTATCGGGCATTCCGACGCCGAAATGCCGTCCTGGTCGCGTTCGCCGTCTTCTCCATCCTCGCCATCCTACTGCCACACAACACGCTGCAAGCCCAGTCCGGCAAGACAATCACTCTATCTACTGCCACCCCATCGGTGACCGAAGGTCACTCGGGCAAGACCGACGTCGCTATTACCATCACCCTCGGCCAACCCGCGCCCGCCGGCGGGCTGCAACTCTCAATTCAATTTTTAGATACTACAACAGCAACATTCGATACAGCCAACCCAATTCCTTGTACTCCTCTCCCGACCTCCTCCGATATCTGCGACCCATCCCCGACGCGTTTTGTGACAGTAGTGGCAGGCGAGACGCAGGCGACTTGGACGCTCGGCATTGTCGGCGATACCAATGCCGAAACGGACGAAACTGTTGTTGTCAGCGCGGTTCATCTTGGTGCAGGCTGGACCCCCGCGGCTCTCACCATCACTATCAAGGACGACGATTCGACGACCGGCGGCACGAGCGTGACGCTGACCAAGCCGGCGGGGTTGGTCGCTACTGGGGGGCCTCGAAGGGTCACGCTGAGGTGGAATCAGCCGTCGTCGGCGGAGGTTCAGGCCATCGCCAATTACGAATATCGGCAGCGCAAGGGCAATGGCGCCTGGGGCAACTGGACTGCGGCCGGCAGCAGATGGAGGAATGCCTACGGGGTCACGGGGCTGGACGGCAGCGGGGTGAGCTACAGCTTCCAGCTGCGCGCCAAGAACTCAGGCGGGACCGGCCCGGCCTCGGATACAGTCAGCGCCAAGCCGTACGGTGCGGTCGGAACGGTGCCCAGTACGCCGACCGGGTTGACGGTGCAGGCGGGATCCAATAGCGCCCTGATTTCCTGGACCGCCAGCGGCGACGGGGTCGGCGGCTACTGCCCCACGGCCGGCTACTTCGCGCGCGTGTACGAGGTGGCGCCGACGATGCCGATGGCGGCCGAGTCGCTGCGCATCGATAGCGGCACGAGTTGGTACGTGGACGAGTTGCGCTATCCGTACCGGCATTACGTGGAGGTCTACGCCGAGTCGGAGGACGGCTGCGGGGAGCAGTCGGAGTTGGCGACGGTGTTTTTCTGGACGTCGGCGTCGAACACGAATCCGTCTGCGCCGGCGACGCGGAAGTTGCGCACGCCGTTCCCGGTGCGCGACCTGTCGGTGGATACGAGCACGTCGGGTCAGGTGACGATCAGCTGGAAGAAGCCGGTCGCCATCGGCGGCAAGCGCAACAAGCGCTGCGCCTACGTCGACGCGGGCGGCAACCAGGCGACCAAGTACGCGGCGCAAACGATCGAGTACAACTACTACGTCTACAACACGTATACCGACGTGGACATCGCGGACGAGTATTTCCGCTCCGCCGACGCGACGCTGTCGAAGACGGTGACCGGTCTGCCCGCCGGCACCGGTCATTATCTGCGCGTGCAGGTGCAGGCCTACTCCTACCAATGCGACCAATGGTCGAAGAGCCGCCACTACGGCTGGTGGAGCAACTAGACCGCTGATCGTCGTGGGCGGGCCGACCGCGCGTCGCCCCGCCCCTGCGCTTTTAGCCGTTGCGGCGATCCTCGTATGTCTCGAAGAAGCGATTCTTGATCGCCTTCTGGTTCTCGTAGATCGATCCCTGACTGGGCGCCGGCGGGAGCGGCAGGTAGGCGGGCGCGTCGGTCTGACGCGGCTGCTCGACATCTTCGCCGGCGCAAATCAGCCCCTGGTAATAGTCGAGACTCATCTTGCCCAGACCCATAATCGGCCAGGCATCGGCGGCGGCGTAGCCGTAGAGCAGGAGTCGGCGCGGGTTCTCCGAGCGGTTCAGCGCCGAACCGTGCATGATGCGCACGTGGTGGAAGGAAACGGAGCCGGCCGGACCCTCCAGCGCGACAGGATCTCGTTCCATGTCCCAGTCGAATTGCTCCGGCTCGACCGCCCCGGTGAAGTAGCGACCTTCGGGGTGATGATGGTCGTAGATCGGCCGCTTGTGTGAGCCGGGCACGACCAGCAGCGGCCCGTTGATCGCGTAGCAGTCGTCGAGCAGGATGCCGGCCGCGAGCAGGTCGTCGTTGGTGTGCGGGTAAAACGGCCAGTCCTGATGCCACTCGACCGGCGCGCCGTACTCGGCCGCCTTCATGTTCAGCTTGTCGTTCTGCAGCCGCACGTTGGGGCCGATCAGCCTAGTGACTACAGCCATCAGCGCCGGATGCTGCGCGAGCTCACGGAAGAACGGCCAGTGCGCATGTGGAGACTTCAGACGACGCACGCGCGGCTCGTCCGGCGTGTGCGAGTCTTCGAGGTCGTACTTCTCGTTGTGCGCGGTCAGGCCCGCCGCCTCGGCGACAATGCGGTCGGTCTCATCACGCAACGCCTGCAACACGTCGTCTGGCAGCAGGTTGGGGATCAGCAGATAGCCGTTCTCGTGATAGAAGTCGACCTGTTCCTGGGTGATGGATGGCGTGGCGGCGGTGGTCATGGATCAGGTCTCCAGCTGGGGGCGCTGCGACGGTTCGCGGACTAGTCTATGCGAAGTCGCGCGCTTGGTCAGGCGGTCCCCGATGACGAAACAGCCCGAACACTCCTTCCGCTTTGAATCCCGCCGTTCGCCGGCGCTCTCCCGCCGTGGCATGGTTGCGTCGAGTCAGCCGTTGGCGTCGTTGGCGGGGCTGCGCATCCTGCGCGAGGGCGGCAACGCCGCCGACGCCGCGGTGGCGACCGCCGCCGCGCTCGCCGTCGTCGAGCCGACCTCGACCGGGATCGGCGGCGACTGCTTTTGCCTCTTCTACCGAGCGGATGATCGGTCCGTGAGCGCGATGAACGGCAGCGGTCGCGCGCCGGCGGCGCTGAACCTGGACGTCGTCGAGCGCGCCGGCGGTTGGGATCGACAGGGCGCGCATGCGGTCACCGTGCCGGGCTCGATCATGGGTTGGCGCGACACACTCACCCGCTTTGGTCGGATGCGGCTCAGCGACGCGCTCCAACCAGCGATCGAGATCGCTGAGCTCGGCTTCGTCGTGACGCCCGTGATCGCCAGAGCTTGGGCGCGCCAGGCCGAGCTGCTCGCCGAGCGGGGGCCAGCCGGACAGGATCTGCTGCTCGACGGCGAGGCACCGCGCGCGGGAGATATCTGGCTGAACCCACAGGTCGCGCGAGTCATGCGCGAGGTCGCCGAAGGCGGCCCCGACGCCTTCTACCGCGGCCGTCCCGCCGCGCGCATCGTCGAGGCGCTCGAAATGCACGGCGGCGTGATGTCGCTCGACGATCTGGCCAGCCACACATCGACATTCGATCCCGCCATCTCGACCACGTACCGTCGACGCCAAGTGTGGGAGTGCCCACCGAATGGTCAGGGCATTACAACCCTGATGGCGCTGAACATCCTTGAGGGGTTTGAGATCGACCAGTTCGAGTTGCGGTCGCCCGAGGCGCTGCACCTGATCATCGAGGCGCTGCGGCTCGCCTTCGCCGACGCGCGCGCGCTGGTCGCCGATCCATCGCGGGCGGACGTGCCAGTCGATGAGATGCTGAGCAAGGCGTATGCCGCGACACGACGCCAGCTGATTCGCGCGGACCGCGCACTGGAGTTAGCGACGAGCGGCGTTGCGCCCGGCAAGTCGGACACGGTCTACCTGTCCGTCGTCGACGGCGACGGCAACGCCTGCTCGTTCATCAACTCCAACTACGAGGGATTCGGCAGCTGCATCGTCCCGCGCGAGTGCGGCTTCAGCCTACAGAACCGCGGAGCGGGCTTCGTTGTCGTCGACCTCGATCACCCCAACGCGCTGGCGGGCGGCAAGCGGCCATACCACACAATCATGCCGTCCATGATCACGCGCTCGGACGGCAGCCTGTTCGCGTGCTACGGGGTGATGGGCGGCTGGAATCAACCGCAGGGGCAGACGCAGGTCGTGGTCAACCTGATCGATCGCGGGATGGACGCGCAGACCGCGATCGATGCGCCGCGCGTCTCAATGTACGAGGATCCGCCCAACGGCCGCATCTACGTCGAGGACGCCTTCGGCGTCGAGACACTGGCGCGACTGGCGGAGTTAGGGCACCCCGTCCTACCGGCCACCGGCGCGATGCGCACCGGCGTGGTCGGCAAAGGACAGATTATCTACCGAGACCCCGATACAGGCGTCCTCTGGGGCGGCAGCGACCCTCGCAGCGACGGGTGCGCCCTCCCGCTCTAAGGCGATGCCGACCAGCGCGCCCATCATCCCAGCCCGCGACGAGCACGATGACTGAATGCCCTGACCAAGATCGGAACAGCGCCGCCGGCCGGCGGAGGCGCTACTGCCACCACTGGACATCGCGCACCTTGGACCAGTGGTCTCACTGCGACGAGTAGGCGGCGACCTCGACGCGCAACAGATGCCCGATGCCGGTCGGCAGACCGGATGTAGACCTATCGACCGACAGGTCGCGCACTGGGGCCGGGACGCGCAGCGTGCGCGCGGCCGTCGCCGACGGGGCCGCGCCGCCGGAGGTCCAGAACGTCGCGTCGCCAGCTCCGAGTACTCGTCGCAGGCGAAGCCGTAGGCGTAGACCGTCACGTAATACTTGGTGGACGGGCTCAGCTCATCCACGTACCAAACTCGCGCCCTCGATCTCGGTCGATTCCGCCACTTCGGGGAAGGACTGGATCATCTCGTAGACGGAGACGTAGTACTCATCCGAGGCGCAGGTTCCGCCCACGCCGCCGCCGCTCGACCAGGAGATCAGCGCTGTGGTACTACCGGCCGAGACGCTCAGACCCGTCGGCGTACTCGGCGTCGCGTCCGTGGACGAACCGCTGCCGGTCGAGGACGAATCGTCGTCCCTGATGGTGATGGTGAGATGACCAGAGCTTGACCAACCTGCAGGAGCTACGGCGAAGATGTGAATAGTCTCGTCCGTTTCGGCGTCGGTGTCGGTGTCGCCGAGAATGCCAAGAGTCCAAGTCGCCTGTGTCGCGCCCGCCGCCACGGTAATCTGTTCGCTCACCTCACAGAAGTCGGTACCGGTTTTAAATCGAATCACAGAAACTATTATTGGCGGTTGCTGTCTGCTTAGTAGGGTCTGTGGTTATGAATATGGTCAGCCCGCCGGCGGGCGCGGGTTCGCTGAGGGTGACGGTAATAGCGACGTCAGTCTTGCCTGAATTCCCTTCGGCGACCGATGGGGTGGTCGTGGATCATGTGATGGTCTTGCCGGACTGGGCTTGCAGCGTGTTGTATGGCAAGTAGGATGGCGATGGTGGAGCAAAGGGCGATCGCTACGGCGAGGACTGCATTTCGGCGTCGGAATGGCGCACGACGGGGGACGCTGTTACCGATTTGAAGCGATTAGGAGTGGCGGGTAGTCGATCTGCCCTTGTTGGCCTTGGTTGCCGATGATGCCATGGCGGCGTTCCTGGCGCAGGTGGCGGTCAGCTTGATGCGGGGGTTCGACCGTCTGGGGGCACACAGAGCGGGAGATAACAGAGAACGGGCGCGGCGCGGGCTGCGCGTCAATCGCCGCCCGACGCGGACCAGCGAGTGATGCGAGTCGGTCTCAGACGCAGCAGCGGTCGTTGCTCCAGGGACATAGGCTCGTACTGCGGATACTTCGCGCGCAGCGCCGCAAACACGCGAGCCGCCTCATCCGCGTCCCACTGATCTGGCCAGAGGACGTCCGCCGGGCCGCGCAGCAGGATCCACCAGAGCCGGCTCCAGTCATCGTCGTAGTGGTCGATCAGGAGCGCGAATTGAGGATTCTCTTCGATATTCGTCAGCCGACGTAGGTGCAGGGTGGTCTTGGGCTTCTCGTCGATGGCGATGTAGATCGAGTCGTCCAGTGCCTGGAAGACGACCGGCTGTAGATGCGGCTCGCCTGCGATCGAGGCGGTGGACAGATATCCGTGCCGCGCCGATTCCAGCGTCGCGCGGACAGACTCGAAGGTCGGCATCCGATTCCTGTACGCTTGCTACGCGCCCGAGCCCTTGGGGAGATTGTGACATGCCGGATCGACGCAAGCTGGATAACTCCGAGATTAGCGGCCGTCTGTCCGAGATTCCGGGCTGGAGCTACGCGGACGGCTCGCTCACGCGCACATTCCAGTTCGACGACTTCGTCGCCGCGTTTGGCTTCATGTCGTCGGTCGCGTTGCTCGCTGAGAAGCTCGACCACCATCCCAACTGGTCCAACGTTTACCACACGGTCGAGATCGCGCTCAACACGCACGATGCCGGCGGCATCACCGATTTCGACTTCGTTCTCGCGCAGCGGATCAACGCGGTCGCGGATTAGGCCTGTAGCCAGCGAAGCAGCTGCGCGCGCGTCGCGTTGGCGCCGCTGATCACGACCACCACGCGCTTGCCGACCAATCGATCTCGCTCCTGCTCAGCGGCGGCCACGCCGACCGCGCCCGACGGCTCGACCATGACATGTTGCATGTCCCAGAGCAAACGCAGCCCGTCGAGAATCTGCTCGTCCTGGACGAGGACGAAGTCGTTTAGGCCGGCTCGCAAGATATCGAGGGCGAACCTGAACGGCGTGCCCGTTGCCAGCCCTTCGGCGAGGCTGGCGTTGGGGCGATCTTCGAGTCGTCCCGAGTGCCAGGCGTCGTGCGCCGCGGGCGACTGCGCGGACTGCGCCGCCCAGATTTGCGCCCGGTGCTCAAGCCCGTCGCGCACCGTGACCCAGCCGCTCGACCCGGTGCCGCCGCCCAGCGGCAGCACGACCAAGTCTGTTTGCGGCTGCTGATCTTCCAGTGCCTCCAAGGCGGCCGTGGCGACGCCGGCGATCAGGCGTGACTCGGCAACCGGTTCAACGTACCGGGCACCGCGCTCGGCCGCGAATTCCTCTGCCTGTTGCCGCGATTCGTCAAATCGTTCTCCAACCAGTTCGACCCGACCGCCCAAGCGCTCGATCGCCGCAATTTTGTCGGCATTGGCGTCGGTTGGCATAAAGATGGTCGCCGGAACACCAATTGACGCAGCACCGAAGGCGATCGACTGGCCGTGGTTGCCGGTCGATGCCGTCACCAGTCCCACGTCACGATCGGCCGGCGCGAGTTGCGAGGCAAAGTACACGCCGCCGCGGACTTTGAACGCCGAGGTCGGGGTCATGCATTCCAGCTTCAGCGAGACGTGGGCCCGCCATCGATCGGACAGGCCGGGACTGTGTACCAACGGCGTCGGCAGCGACAGCGTTCGGCCGATGATTGCCCGCGCCTGTCGCACCTCTTCGAGCGTCGGCGGGATGAGCGCGCCGCTCACGATCGATGCTTCGCAATCTGCTCGTCCTGTTTGTCGGCAATCATCTCGGCCGATCGGAAGTAGATATCGGGCGGGTCCCAGCCGTTCAGCCCGGCGTAGGTATCGATCTGCGAGCGGTGGTGAATGTCGTGTTCCATCATCATCAGCAGCACGCGCCAACCGGAGAGGGTCGCGCCGGGCGTGTCGATCATCTCGATCTGCCGCGTCAGGCCATCCGGCCCCACTTCCGTCACGAGTCGGCTGAATGCCTCGAAGCTGGAGTCCAGCGCCGGGGCCCAGAGTTCGGCGCTGGAGACATCGGGCGGCTCGGGCGAGATCCAGCCCTCGCCCCGATACGCGCTGGCAAAGTACAGACGCGAGCCGCACATGTGGCCAATCAGCTTGTTGATCGACCACGCCAGTTCATCATTCATCGCCACTCGGTCCGCGAGCGGTGGCGTCCAGCCATCCGCTTCCGGCGGCAGCGCGGTCACATCGCGCACCGCGCGGCGATTGACCGAGCGAAAATAGCGAAGAAAGCCGTCGATGTCGGTGAACATGTCGTCCTCCAGATCGCTCAGAGCAGCAGCGCTCGCAGCGGCTGCGCTTCGAGCAGTGTCGGATGTCGTTTCGCACCGAGTTGACGCGACACGAGACCGGCAGGCTGACAAAGGTGACCACGGTGCGGCTCGGGATGCCAGATGTCGTACAGAAAGGGCTTGCCGTCGGCGTGATGGATTCAGTACGGCTGGTACCACCGCTTCGGGCCGCTCCACTCGTGCCAGCCATCCGCCGGCACGAGACAGCGCTGTCGAGCGAACGGTCTCGCATACGCCCGCGATTCGGCAACCGATTCCACACGCGCATTAATCTGTCGCGCGGCGACAATGTGAAACGTATCACAGATCACTTGACCTGTCACTCCTCGAATTTCCAGGAGGCGTCCTCTAGATGGCCTTCGCTGTACCATTGGCAAAAGTCGTCGACCGCGTGCGAGAGCATCTCCCAATAGTCGTCGGGGTCGTCGGAGTAGCCGTCAAACCCGACATTGCCCACGCCCTTGGCCGCGTGCAATATCTCCTCCAGTTGGTCGAAATAGAGCACGCCATCGCGTTCACTCTAGTTGCAGGTCGCCGTAAGCGTTGTCGATGACCGCCCTGACCAGTTCCGCCGCCATCGCGCGTGTTCCCGAATGCTCGTTCCCGCAATCGCACAACGAGCGCAGCAGGTTCACCGTGTTGTCCACACCCAGCCGTTCCGCCATGGGGGTGCTCTCCCTGTAGTCCGCTATTCACTCGTACTGCCCGGCGATCGCGGCTTGCGGAGGCCTGGGTTTGATGGGCTTGATCACGGGATTGCCCTCGACCAGCGGCTTCTGATGTCCCCAACCTCCTCGAAGAACTCGCCCACGACAATCGGCACTCACTCGCCATTGACCTTGGCAAACTTGTCCATCATCTGCAAGTGCGCAGTCAGCAGTTCGTGAAAGCCGAGCGCTGGCCATCCGACGTCAAGATTGGTGTAGGCAAGGCTGCGAAGCTCGTGCACGTACCGCCAACGAGCGGCGGCAAGCTTGTCCTCAAAACCAGCGCTGCCAGTTCTGGGCCACAAAACCGTCATCGCCATTGTCCTAACCTTCTAGTGGTTCGCCAGTATGCCGAGAATGGCCCGCCCGTGATCCCGACGATCGAACAGGTCGTCAGCGTACGCGCCAATAGCTTTAGCATTGCACCATTGTCGCGTCGCGCCGATTGGGCTGGGCGAATGCGACTTCACGAAAGGTTTGAGCCATGCCGGAATCACCCGTATCGGAACCAAGCAGCGACGCGACGGTCATCATCGACAAGCGCAGCGATGGCGTGGCGCTGATCACGCTGAATCGACCAGAGCGGATGAACGCCTTCGGCGACGATCTGCTGCAACGACTGTCGGAAGCGCTCGTCGACTGCGAGGACGATCCGCAGGTGCGTTGCGTCGCCCTGACCGGGGCCGGTCGCGGGTTCAGCGCGGGCGCCGACATCAACAACATGGGGCGACGCTCGGATGGGCCGACGCCCGGTCCGGGGGTAAGCAACCGGCGCAGCCATCGCAGCCAGCAACAGACAACGGGCATGCTGCATGAGATGGGCACGCCGACGGTCTCGTTGGTCAACGGTCCCGCCGCCGGCGGTGGGCTTGGACTATGCCTGGCGACCGACTTCCGCATCGCGTCGGAGCGAGCGCGCTTCGTCACCGCGTTCCGCACGATCGGCGTCTCGGGCGACTACGGCGTCGCCTGGCTGCTGACCAGCATGGTCGGCGGCAGCCGCGCCCGCGAGCTGCTGATGCTGGACCGCCGCATCAACGCCGATGAGGCGGAGGCGCTCGGCATCGTCAACAGGGTCGTGGCGCACGACGATCTTATGTCGGAAGGGCTCGCGTTCTGTCGTGAGCTGGCGCAGGGACCGACGGCGGTACTGGCGATGATGAAGTGGACGCTCAACTACGCCGCCACGTCGACGCTCAGCGACTCGCTGTACCAGGAAGGCTCGCACGTCATGTTGTCCTTCACCGGCGAAGACAACAAGGAAGCGGCGCGCGCGTTCCTTGAGAAGCGCTCGCCGAACTTCATCGGGCGCTGAGAGCCACCGACAGACAGGAGCATCGGAGCGATGGGATAAACCGACCCCCGAACACGGAGGTCCGGGGGTCGGTCAGGAATCGGGACCGGGCGAGCGAGAAACCCGTGCCCCTGAGCGCGCCAGGCGGTCGCCCTGGCGTGACTCTCACGCTGTCGGCCGATCGCGGCGATCACAAGGATCGCAGCGGGGCTGACCGCTGGAGCCGTGCGGGAAGCACGGGTTCTTGGCTACGCACTAGTTTGTGAGCTAGTGCGCGGTCTCCCTCGGTCGCCTACGGGGTTAGCTGACGGGTTCGGCGCAAGGGAGCGCGCCGTGCAATTCTTCTGCTCGCGCAAGTGGCAAGCGGGCGAATCGCATTCACCCCAAAGTATTGGGTCCCCCGCTCCCCGCGCAGCGGTCGCGCCGCGCGGGGACTCGGCCCGAATATTTAGTTGTGGTTATAGGGTAGCTAATCGGCGCTATCATTGCAAGCGCGATCATGAACTCGGCGAGATCAACCGAGACAGGTCCGAGACCGATCAGCATGCGCCACATTCCGCTCACCTCGCTTTTCCGGCCTTGGGGAATACGGGCATGGCTGCTGCTCAGCGGCGCGCTGCTGCTGGGCGCGTCAGCCGCTCTCGGCCAGCCGCCGTCGGTTGGCGCTGACACACCCGCCACCCCGATCAGCAGCAGGCAACTCCTCAATCTGTCCTATCCGAATCAGTTCGCCCGGGACGGCTCAGTCACGCTGGACAAGGGTGCGTACTCGGAACCGACCGCGCCGGACTCCGCCGCCGCGGTCTCCATCGAATACCAGCGCGGTGCCTTCGGCGTTGTTGCGGGCAGAGATGCAGCGGCCATCGTGCTGGCGACCAACGCCGGAGGATCGGGCCGGTTCTATGATTTGCACCTGGTCCGCCGTACCGCCAACGGAGCGCTCCAAACGGTCGCGAGTCGGTTTCTGGGTGACCGCATTCGCTTACAGGGGCTTACCTTCCAGGGCGAGGACATCCGCGTCGACTTCACCGGCTTCGCCGTCGCCGACCCGCTCTGCTGTCCATCGCGCAACGTGGCGCGGGTCTATCGGATGCAAGAGAATAAGGGCAAGCTCGTATTGGTCCGGGTGGAGGAATCGCCGGCGAGACTTGCGCTTGCGCAGGGCCTCAGCCTGTTCAGCTGGTTCGGCGCTCCGACCAGCTCATCCGCGATCCTGAATGGGTCAGCGAGTCTGGATACGATCTGGCATTATCGGCGTGACGACGGTTCCTGGATCGCCGATTCGCGTTGGTTCCCCCGCTCGCTCCGCCAGACGATTCTGGTCGAACGCGGCTCCAGTTTCTTCGTGTCGGCTCACACGGCGACCGAGATACCGGTACCGATTATGCCACCGCCGCCCGCCTGTCCACTCACCCCGGGCCCGCCCGATCCTATCGATCCCTCGATGTTCGTACGCTTGCCCGGCAATGGAGAGCAGATCAGGGGATCGGTGCCTGTCGCCGGCGTTGCCCGCGTCTTCGAGGCAACCGTCGGGCTTCGCGTGCTCACGGCCGATGGAACGCTTCTCGCCGACAGCTTCGCCACGGCCGCGGTCGGCGGTCCCTGGTTCGGCTCCTTTGCGTCGGAAATCGCCGTTTCGGTGACAGAGCCCACCGAAGCCTGCGTCCAGGTATTCGAATCGTCGGCGATAGACGGTCGTCCCGTGAATACCGTCCAGATCGGTGTGATCCTACTGCCGGACGTTGAGAGATCGTAGGCAACCCTGGTGCGCGCGACGAGCGATCAGACCTATGGCTTGCAGTCCAGCGCTAGCAGCTCCTTGCGCAGATCGTTGATCTGGTCGTAGATGCGGCGTAGCTCGGGATTGGGTCTACCTAACGGACCTTCGCCGGGCTGCGGCGGCAGTTTACCGGGCATGGCATCGGCCAGCTTGTTCAGACGGGCGCGTTCAGCCCGGATCTCCTCGCAGCGTCCGTTGTCGACCATATGCGGTCCTCCTACTGGCTTCGTTCTCGATGCGCCCGATCCAGCGCTTCCGCCTCAGCTCGCGGCAGTGCAACGCGCGACCTCAGGGTCAGCCCCAACGCGGACGCCTCACGGCCAATGCGAAAGAGCGACAGATCATCGGGCGTCTCGAGCGTCAACGACAGGCCTTCGTCCAGCTGCAATACTTGCAGCATCTGACCGCCCGTGCGTTGCACGATGCCATCCAGAGCCATTAGCACGCCATCCAGCGGCTGCGCCATGTCCCAGTCGGCATTCGCAAGATAGATCGGCATGGGTCGTATCGTAGTCCCAAGCGAACGTAGGAATGGAGTCGGCGATGGAACGGGTCGGATGCATCGGGCTGGGCATTATGGGCGTGCCGATGGTGGCGAATCTGATCCAGGCCGGTTTCGCGCCAACGGTCTGGAATCGGTCGCGGCCCGGCATCGACGCCTGCGTCGCGCTTGGCACCAGCGAGGCCGCATCGCCGCAGGCCGTCGCCGACGTCTCCGACATCCTGATCACGATCGTGACTGATTCATCCGACGTCGAATCCGTCTTGGTCGGCCGCGATGATGCCGCGATCCACGGCCTACGCTCCGGCTCGGTAGTTATCGACATGTCCACGATTTCGCCCGCCGTCACCCGCGATCTGGCGGCGCAGCTGTCCCAGCTCGGCGTCGACATGCTCGATGCGCCGGTCTCGGGCGGCGACAGCGGGGCAAAAGCGGGGACGCTGTCAATCATGGTCGGCGGCGAAGCGGAGGTGCTGGAACGCTGCCGCCCCGTCCTGGAAGCAATGGGGTCGACGATTACGCACTGCGGTCCAACGGGCGCAGGGCAGACGGTCAAGCTCTGCAACCAGGTTGCAATTGCCGGCGCGTTGTTGGGCGTCTGCGAGGCGTTGTCGCTGGCTGACAAGTCCGGCGTCGACCAGGAACGTATGTTGGGCGCCATCTCGGCCGGCGCGGCGGGCAGCTGGCAGCTGTCAAATCTGGGACCCAAGATCGCCGACGGCGACTACGCGCCCGGTTTCATGGTGCGTCTGATGCAGAAGGACTTGCGGCTTGCGCTCGAAGCGGGTGCCGACGTGCTCCAGCCGCTGCCCAACACGTCGCTGGTGCAGCAGCTCTACTACCAGCTGCAGACGTCCGGTCTCGGCGACGAAGGGACACAGGCGCTGGCCCGCGTGATCTCAGGATTAGGGTGCAGCCTGGCCGACTACAGGATGACGAGCGCGACGGGCTAGTGCGAGTGCATCTCGCCGATGGCCTCATCGGCGTGTGCCAGTCGCTCCGCGACGTGCTGCAGCATCGCCCAGAGCACGGGAACGCTGGCGCCATCCTCGAACGAGCTCCGCAGAATTGAGAGACACTCAGTGTCGGACACGGCGACAATCGTGGCCGAACGGGGACGACCAAGCAGTAGCGCCATCTCGCCGAAGAAATCGCCCTCGCCGAACGTCGCCAGATGCTGCTGGTCATCGTTGCCGTAGTGCTGATAGACGTCCACCGATCCGGTGCGGATAATGTGCAGCGACGTGCCGAGGTCGCCCTCTCGCTCGATCACCTGCCCCGCCGAGTGGTTCTGGATCTGCACCCAGCCGGCGATGTTGTGCAGTTCATTGCGGTCGACGCGCGAGAACAGCGAGGTGTTTGCGAGCATGTCTTCGATCGAAACCGGCATATGAGCCTCCCCAGCTCTGCGAGCTGTGCGCCGACAGGCGGGCGTGGCGGTGCGCTCGCTGCGAACACAGAATAGCCGCTCAGTGCCAGGCGCGCATCCAAGCACACCCGTCGGTGCGCGCTGGATCAACGCCCTGTGACATAGCTTGCGAATCGGGTGGCGCGCCGTTTACGCGAGCGCGTCGCGGAAGTCCGGATGCGCAATCCGGCGTAGCGCCGTCGCTCGATGGCCAAGCGTGCGACCCGCCAGTTCAGCCACGCCGAACTCAGTCACAATTCGATCGGCGAGCGTGCGCGGCGTCGTCACGACCGCATCGGGATCGAGACGCCTGACGATCCGCGAGATCGTACCGCGAGCTGCTGTGGACGGCATCGCGACGACGGAGACGCCGCCGTTCAACATCGCGCCGGCGGCGAAGTCGGGTTGTCCACCTGGCCCGGATATCTGTTGCGCGCCCAGCGACTCGGCGTTGATCGTCCCGTCCAATGCCACCTGGACCGCCGAGTTAATCCCGACGAAGTTCGCCTGCTGCGCCAGGACTTGCAGCGAGTGCGTGTATCCAGCGGGCGCCATGCAGACGCGCGGATTGCGGTCCAGCCAGCGGAAGAACCCGGCGCTGCCAGCCGCCTCGGTCGTGACGATCAACTCCGGCGCGGTCGTCTTACGCGCACCGGTCAGCGCCCCGCTCTCAACCAGGCCGACGACGCCATCCGAGATCAACCCGGAGTGGATTCCCAGATCGCGGCGGTCGCCCAGCAGTCCCATGATCGCCTCGGGCACGCCGCCGATACCGAATTGCAGCGTCGCGCCGTCGCCAACCAATCCCGCGACCGTCGTAGCGATCTCCCGCTCCAATGGACCCGGTTCGGCTCGACGGAGCTCCAACACCGGACTCGTCAACGGCGTCAGCCAGTCGAACTCCTCGCGGCGCAGCTCGGCCGCGCCGAATGTGTAAGGAAGGTTCGGATTGATCTGGCCAATCACCAGCGGCGCGGTGCGCACCACGTCGACGATGCCGCCCACCGACGTGCCCAGCGAGTACATCCCCGCCGCTCCCGGCTCCGAGACCTGAACCAATACCGCGTCGGCCGGCATCGCTCCATCCGGGCGGAAGAGCCCCGGTATCTGCGCATACGTCGCCGGGATGTGTTCCAGCGCTCCCGCCGCCTCGACCTCACGCAGCGTCCCGCTGGTCTGATAGGTCGAGAAACGAAATGGCGCGTGCGGATGATCAAGCGGCGGCAGATGCGTAAACAGATTGCCTGTGGCCAGCTCAATCTCGGTCCAACCGTCGCGAATTTCGTCCAGAACGGAGAGCAGGCCAACCGGCGTCGCCGACATCGGCGGCACCACAACCCGCGCCCCATCGGGAATCTCACGCAGCGCTTGCTCCGCCGCACCCATCCGCGCCCTCCGCGCCCCTGCCCGGGGCGGCAGGTAACCGTCGAAGTTGATCATACGTCTGAGTGCATGCGCGCAATCCGCGGATTGTGCAACTCATAGCCGCGCCCAGCGGGAATCAAGTCTCCATCGACCTCAATCTGAGCATTCCGCTTATGGGCATCAATTGCCACCTGATAGTCGTGCGGTTCAAATATCGTCTTAATGCGTCGGACGTGACCCTCAACATCCGCAAGCAGCAGCACGACTTTGCCTTCCTTCTCATCCAGTTCCCGCGCCAACTGCACGACATCGGCGCGAATGCGCTCGTCGGGAAAGGACGCGCCCGCGCGAAGGTATCCGCTCGCCTCGTCGAGCCTCTTGGCAGCGTGAAGGCTGAACGGGAAACTCACAGGCGCAGGATCACTCGGCGGCCGCAAATGCGCCCAGTTGACGCTGACTCGAAACGATCCGCCGAAATCCGCCGCCTGCACTGCGAGGCCAGCGAGAGCCCCACAGAGATTTGCGCTTACTCCACGATCAACACTCGCGCTTAGCCGTTCGTTCAGCTGGGACTGAGACTCTGCCGCCAGAGCGCGATCAACCGATGCCAGTCCGTCAGCGAGACTGAGCGCCACCTGACGGGAAAACGGATTATCGCCCCAGAAATCCGTTTGTCGAGACTCTGTCTGCTCCGGTAACAGTAAACGCAGACTGAGAGAGGAGAAGTCCATTGGGGCAGGGCTGACAGCAGCGGCGAATTTTGTCACCTCGTTCGGCATTGATCCCAGGTACGCCGCACGCGGCTTCTTGGCCGACCTGGCCGCGGCCGTGAGCATTGAATAGGACAGTTCCATCAACTCGCCGGCGGCCTGAACGGACAACGCACGGCTGGTTCCGTTGTCTACTGCGTCAATGCCGACGACATCCGCATTTGTCGTCTTGAGGTCAATCAGAATGTCTTGAGGAGGACGCTGTTCAACATCGGCAAGCAACGCGATCGAACGTTCCATATTTGCTGCGTAATCGGTAAAGGTCTCCCGCAACGGTACCCAAACGCGGTGCTCACGACCGCCCACAGTTATGGCGAACACGCTCGCGGACTCGGGCCAATCGCCGACATGCCGCCAATCATGCGCCTTCAGATATGCCGCGAGCGACGCCCGCGATATCGAGCGCAACGTCCGCTCGTCGTGCGCTGGGTCGGACATGTCTCTCAGCCTCTCGGCCCTGCATGCAGGTCACGCGACGTCTCCATCAACGATACGAGCCCGTCACAGTCGAACATGTTTGTCGCGGGAATCGAGATTGTGACGTTTGTCTTATTGGCGACTTCATCGCGTCCGCGAAGCAATTTCCAAACACCGTGTCCCTGTAGGCAGAGCTGCTCATCGGTCTGGCGCAGCCATTCGCTCGGGTCGTCCGGGAGCTGGACGACAATAAGAACACGTAATGCCATGGTTTTCGCGTCGCGCAGATCGTCATAATTCTTGAGCGGCAGTGGGAAATGGATCACCCCGTCTCGCTCGAGTGATCGCGCAGTTGACTTGGCCTGGAATTCGATAATCGCTCCCTGATCAGAGAGGATTCGGCCGTCCACGCTGTTCATATCCCTTCTGGGAAGTTCCACCTGAAACCCGGCGGTTGACGCCACCGCCTGCACGAACGCATATGAGAACTCTTCTTTTTGGTCATTCAGTCGCACGTTGACACCCCTTATGCCCGCAAGGCTAGCGGACAAACACTGCGCGCCGCCCGATGGATCGGGCGGCGCGCATGCAGTCGCCGATTGCGATGCGGCTGGGACTACGGTTGCGAGATGTCGAGCACGCCGCGGGCGACTTCGCCGGCCTGCATGGCGGCGAAGGCCTGGTTGATCTGGCCCAGCTCGAAGCGCTTCGAGACCAGACCGGTCAGGTCGAGCTTGCCCTGTCGATACAGGTCGAGCAGCTTTGGCATGTGTTCGCGAAAGCGCGTCGAGCCGTACATGCAGCCGATCGCCTTCTTTTCCTGTAGGAACTCGGGGCCAGGCAAGCTGACCTCGGAGCCGAGCGGCATCATCCCGACGATGCAGGCGGTGCCGCCGGCGCGGACCATATCCCAAGCCTGCCGCGCTGCGTTGACGTTGCCAATCGCCTCGAACGCGATCTCCACGCCCATACCGTCAGTCAGCTCCTGCACGGCCTCGACCGCGTCGACCTGCGATGCGTTGATGCGGTCGGTAGCGCCGAACTGCTCGGCGAAATCGAGCTTGTTGTCGAGGATATCGACG
This sequence comes from Dehalococcoidia bacterium, assembly GCA_965116225.1. Classification (GTDB taxonomy): domain Bacteria; phylum Chloroflexota; class Dehalococcoidia; order Bin125; family Bin125; genus Bin125. The sequence continues at coordinate 730,723 of OZ220495.1, forward strand.
GCGATGATCCGGCTCGCCCCCGCGATCTTGCAACCCTGGATCACATTCAGTCCGACGCCGCCGCAACCGATCACAGCGACCACTGAGCCGCCTGGCACCTTGGCCGTGTAGAGCGCCGCGCCGACGCCGGTCATCACGCCGCAGCCGACCAGCGCCGCCTCGGCCGGCGGGATGTCCTCGGGAATCTTCAGTACTCCCGACTGCGTGGTGAGCATGTACTCGCTGAACGAGCCGACCGATGCCATCTGCACGACCGGGCGGCCGTCCCAATTCAGTCGGTCGCGGGCCAGCGCGGCGTCGTTGGGCGCGGGGCACAGGTTCGGCTCGCCGCGCAGACACCAATAGCACTCGCCGCAGAAGGGTCGGAACGACATGATCACGTTATCGCCCGGCTGGACGTAGGTGACGTCGTCGCCGACCGACTCGACCACGCCCGCCGCCTCGTGCCCCAGCACCGCCGGCAGGCCACCGAAGGCCGCCGCCCACTTGCCGTCGACGAAGTGGAGATCGCTGTGGCAGACGCCGCTGGTCGTGGTGCGGACCAGCACTTCGCCCGGTCGCGGATCGCGCACGTTGATGTCGTGCACCTCCAGCACGGAGCGGTCGCCGTCCTTGGCCTGATTCGCGGGATCGAAAATGGCAGCCTTCACGTTGGGTCCTTCCCAGGGATGAGATTCCAATCGCCGCGCAACCCCGCGCGGTTTCCGAGTAGCATAGGCGAGCGCTGTAGCCTGCACAACAGTCAAGCAATCAGGCAACCACACATTCCGCGCTCGCCGTGAAATCCCGTTCTACGCCACGCGCCGACGCCTGCCTTGCAGATCAGGCGAGATTCTCGATTCCGTCGGGAATGACGGCGAAGCACCTCGGCGATGACGAACGGAACGCCGTGTTTTGCAGTGATTTCGGCTGACTACGCCGGCGGCAACAGGCCAAACAGGCGTCGTTTCTTTGGGGGCGGGCGACGGCGATCCTGCACGCGCCGGGCGGCGACCCGGACCAGATCGAGCATGCCGCGCAGCGACCATCGATCCTCCTCCAGCCAGGCCGCCAGCTGCGCGTCGGCCGCCTCGACCGTGCCGTCGACGCGACGCGCGTGGAATCGCTCCAGCCGTCGCGCGACTCGCCAAGCCGTCAGCGAGCACTTGATCACGAACACGAGGAAGCCCAGCACAACCGCGCAGGCGGCGATGCCGACCAGGATCAGCACGGCGTCGCGCAGCTCCGACAAGTCCTCGAACACCGCCAATTCCAACATCGGTTATCCTGTCTCCGGGAGGCCAGCCATGCCCAAGCGAGGACCGGCTGAGAGTCTGATTCTATTCCAGCTGCTGCTGGGCGCCGGCTTTCTGGGAATGGTCGTCTGGACCATCCTGGCGTGGATCGGCGTGCTCTGATTATCGAGCGGCTCCCAATCTCAACGCGCACGAGCATTGCATCCCCTGCCAAGCCCGAGATCTCATACGGATACTTGTATATGAATGGATCCAACCTCAACGTCGCAAACCGCACCCTCTTCCACGGCGACAACCTGTCCTTCCTCCGGGGCATCAACTCCAACTCTATCCATCTCATCGCCACCGATCCGCCATTCAACAAGGGTCGCGACTTCCACGCCACGCCGGACTCTCTTGCCGCCGGCGCTAAGTTCGAGGACCGCTGGCGCTGGGACAAAGATGTACATCAGGACTGGGTTGACGCCATCCAGGACGACTGGCCCGCCGTTTGGCAAGTCATCGAAGCCGCTCGCGCCACCGCTGGCGAGGACATGGCCGCCTTCCTTTGCTGGCTCGGCGTTCGCCTGTTGGAAATGCACCGCATCCTCCACGACAATGGCAGTCTCTACCTACACTGCGATCCAACAGCAAGTCACTATCTCAAAACGTTGCTCGACGCGATCTTTGGGCGCAAGCAATTTCGCAACGAAATCGTATGGGCCTACCGTGGCGGCGGCGTGCCGCGAAACGCCTTCGCGCGAAAACACGATTTGATCTTTGCATATGCAAAAACTAAAGTAAGCACGTTCAACAAACAGTACACGGAATACTCGGAGGCGAGTCGTAAGCTAGTAGAAGGGCGTGGCGGCGTCAGCATTGATGGCAAGGAACGCGACCTTGAACGAGGTGCTTCAATGACCGATTGGTGGACGGACATCAATTCGCTCCAGACCTGGTCGCCTGAACGTAAAGGGTACCCAACCCAGAAACCGCTTGCGCTATACGAACGGATCATCAAGGCATCGAGTAATGAAGGAGATGTCGTGCTCGATCCGTTCTGCGGCTGCGCTACGACTCCGGTCGCCGCCGAGCGTCTCGGCAGGCAGTGGATCGGTATGGACATATGGGATGGCGCTCATCAAACGGTCATTGATCGTCTGCAACAGGAAGGGCTTATCGGTCCGCAAGGCCAAAGCGAGCGCCTGCAGACCTTTGGACAGATCTATTACAGCACAGCCCCGCCGTTGCGCTCCGATGACGGCGAGACCGCCGCGCCAATCCTCAAGACCAAACAGAAGATCGCCGAGCCGCCCGGCCCCAAGATGACCAGAATCGAGATGTTCGAGTTCCTGATCGAGCAGAGCGGCGCAGTCTGCCAGGGCTGCAACCGCGAGTTCGACGATCAGTTGTATCTCGAACTGGATCACAATACTCCCAGATCCGACGGAGGCCTCAATCACATTAGCAATCGCCTCCTCCTCTGCGGTCCCTGTAACCGCATCAAATCGAATACGTTGACGCTTAGCGGCCTGCGCAGGGAAAACGCCAAACGTAAACGAATGGCCGGGGGGTAGATAAACGATGCTAGAGATACATTAGCTGCGGAGTCGCCCCGACTACGCGAAATACCGGTTCTGGATGTTGCGCGCGATCACCATGCGCTGGATTTGGTTTGCGCCCTCGAAGATCTGGAAGATCTTGGCGTCGCGCATCCACTTTTCCAGCGGCAGTTCGCGCATGAAGCCGACGCCGCCGCAGACCTGGACCGCGTCGGTGGCGACCTTCATCGCCATATCCGAGGCGAACGTCTTGGCCTTGCTCGCCTCCTCGAGGTCGAAGGGCTGGTTCGAAGCCGCCATCTCGCCCGCTCGCCAGGTGAGCAGGCGGGCGGCGTCGATGGCGATGTCCATATCGGCCAGCATGAAGCCGACACCCTGGTGCTCGATCAGCGGTCGCGTCATCGTCTTGCGCTCGCGCGCATAATCGGCGGCGTACTCGAACGAGGCTCGCGCCAGTCCGACGGCGAACGCGCCGATCCAGGGACGTGTCGCCGCCAGCGTGCCCAGCGCGCCGCGACCGCCGGAGCGGAAGTCGGGATCCGGGTCGCCGAGTCGATTCTCTAGCGGAATGCGCACATCGTCGAAGGCAAGGTCGGCCGTATGCGAGGCGCGGATGCCCATCTTGTCCCAGACCTTGATCTGGCTGAAGCCGTCGGCGTCCTTGGGCACAATGAAGGCGGACACGTCGCGCCAGCCCTGGGAGTCAGACTCGCGCGCGAACACGACCGTAATATCGGCGATGCCGCCGCCGGTAATGAACCGCTTCGTTCCGTTGAGCACGTATTCGTCGCCATCGCGCGTGGCGCGCGTCTTGATCATCCCGGCGTCGGAGCCGGCGTCCGGTTCGGTCAGCGCCAAGGCGCCCAGTCGCAGCCGACCGTCGTCCGACGTGCACTCCGGCAGCCAGCGCTCGTTCTGTTCCTGCGTGCCGATCACCGAGATCGCGGTCGCCGCCAGTCCCGAGACCTGTGTCCCCAGCGCGATGCCCGCGCATCCCCAGCTCAACTCCTCGGCCGTGATCATCGCCGTAATGCCCGGCGTGGCCGAGCGACCGCCCAGCGGCACGCCGGTCAGCCCAATCTCCGCCGCCTTGGCGGCGACATCCCAGGCGAACTCGTTGCGCTCGTCGTATTCCAGCGCCTGCGGCCGCACTTCCTTGGCAGCGAAATCGTGAGCAGTCCGCTGCACCATACGGTCGGTCTCGGACAGGGAAAAACTGGTCATCGAACTTTCCTGTCTGCGACTGTCTCCACACCTTCTATCGAACTGATGAGACTCAGCATACCGCCAAGCTCGGTCAGGCACGTCACCGCATGTCCCTCGGCTGGAGCAGCACCGCACGCAGCTCGTTGATCGGCTCGATCGCATTCTTGATCTTGGGCTCGACATGCTCCCAGTCCAGACCGCCGAGGTCGCAGCCCAGGGCGGGAATCGCAATCGACTCGATGTGCTTCTCCCGAATGACTCGAACCAGGTCTTGCAGGCCTTCCTCGACGTCCTCCAGGCGACTGGACTGCCGCCAGCCCTTCTTGGTCGGGAAATTGATGATCCACCGCAGGCCGGGCGATCTTTCCGGATCGGTATCCTCGTCACTGGAGTGCGGCCTATCAAAAAGGCTCAGTTGCGCGTCAACCTTGCTGACGAACATTTTGCCTATCTGCACTTCCTCGTTCTTGCAGGTCTGTGCATATCGCTTGAAGTTCTCGGGGAACCGTTTTTTGAACTGCAAGGCCAATCCCTTGCCCATGACGCCTTCGCAGTTGACCGTGTTGACAATCGCCTCGACATCCTCTTTGAAGATGTCGCCTTGTCGGATTTCGATCGTAGCCATGATCAATCCTCTTTCACTGGATAATACCACTCTGGCACCAGCTCTACTCGTGGCTGGTGCGTCGCGGCGGTTAGTATATCATCCACTTGCTTCTTGATCTCAGGCAAGCGCGCAGAAACACACTTGACCAGATCCCAAGGCAATGCCTTCTCAACCAGAAATTCCGCCTGCTTTCCTCGGTGAATTTCTGGTCTCCCTTTCCCGTTCTTGTGCTCCACAGCGTACCAGTTGATCTCGTTGGTCTCCTTCCAATCCGCAAAGTCCTCGAACTCTTCGCTTGCGGCATTCGATGTCGTAAATGCCCAACGCCGATTATTCGCATCCGCCCACCTGACGGCTTCTCTGAGGTCTACCTCCAAGTAGATGATCGGATCTTGTCCACCACTGTATTCCAAATCCGGGTCTCGACGATGGATGACATGCAACATCGGTGGTCGCACGCTGAAATAAAACGGCGCGCAATCTCCAACGTTTAAGCTTGGGTGACTTCGGAGCTTGGATTGCAGGCGCTTCGCTTTCAAATGCGTGTAACCGATCCTGGTCAGTTGCAGGTTACGCGATCGGATTTGAGCATCCGACCATATGCAACCGTCCCGCAGGATCGACTCCAGGTTATCCATATGCGTGAGGTGGTAGATGGAACGTGGGGGGGGGGGGGGGGGTAGGTGACATGCGGGTACTCTCTACTTTCGCAGTGGCGGCAAGTCTCGGAGTAGACGCGATGCCGCCTCGCTTACGTCTGCGACCGCGCGTTGAAATGTCTGCTCGGTGCGTGGGGACGGGTGTTGGATGCCGGAGATCTTGCGCACGAACTGACGCGCGGCCTGTTCGATCTCCTCCGCGCCCGGCTCGATGCCGGGCGGCTGGCGCAGTCGCTTGATGCTACGACACATTGGCGCAGCCTAGAATCCGGTGAACGTTGGCTCGCGACGCTCGGCGAACGACCGCACGCCTTCGATCCGATCGAACGAGTTCTGCACCAGCGGCAGCACGCCGCCGGACAGTTCCAACGCCGACTCATAATCGAGGTTCGCAGTCCGATAGGCCATCAGCTTGCCCACCTTCTGGCCGATGGGCGGTCCGTTCTCGACCTCCTGGGCGAATTCGCGCAACTGCTCCTGGAAGTCATCGGGCGCAACCAGATAGTTGCTGACACCCGCTGCGTGACCCTCCTCCGCGCTCATGAAGCGCCCGGTGAACATCAGCTCCATCGCCTTGCGCCAACCGATGATCTTGGGGATCGCCCAGAAGCCGCCTAGATCGGCGTACAGTCCGCGTTTGACATAGGCGACCTGATAGCGAGCGTTCGTCGACGCCAGCAGCAGGTCGGACAGGCAGGCCATATCGAATCCCGCGCCGACGCAGGCGCCGTTAACGCCGGCGAGCACAGGAATGTCCAGCCGCCGCAGCTCGGCGAATGTCTTGGTCTCGTAGCGGAAGTTGAGCCGCTGTCCCTCGTTGTCGGGATAACCTTCGGGTGCCGGGGAGCCGACGAGCGGATCCGGATGTTCGTCCCAGAATTCGCTCCCCCTCGCGCCGCCGCCGTGATCCATGCCGGCGCAAAAGCCGCGCCCCTTGCCCGTGATCACGAGCACCCGCGCCGTCCGATCCATGCGGATCTTATACAGCGCGTCGAGCATCTCGGCCAGCATCGGAAAGGTGAGCGCGTTCAGTTTCTCGGGGCGGTTGAACTCCATCCAGATGACGCCATCCAGCGCGCCCCGGCGCTCAACAGTGATGAACTCGTATGCCATATGAACCCTCCCGGACCGAACGCTCCCCAACGATACCGTCGCACTCGGACTACTGGAAATGCGGCATCACATCGGTCGTGAAACGCACGAACGAGTCGTGCGAGAATGGGGAAGCGATCAGATACTCCAGGCCGATCTTCTCGCGCAGCTCCTCGATCTGGTCGATCACCTTCGACGCACTGCCGTGAATCACAACCTGGTTAGCGTAGCGTTCGACGCGGTCTTCATCCGACAGCTGGCGCGTCGGGCTCGCGTTGCCGCTGATCTTCTCGTTTGCGTAGGAGCCGATCGTCCATTGCGCGCCGTTACGGGCGATCTGCTCCGCTTCGGCGTCCGATGCGGCGACGGCGACCAACCGCGCCATCGGCGTCACGCGGGCATTGGGGTCGTGACCATGCGCCTCCAGCGCCTTGACGTAGTTGCGGCGCTTCTCGCCGATCTCGGCGTGCGTCGCGTGCGGATCCATCAGGATCGAGTAGCCCTGCCTGGCGGCCCAGTCAATCGAGTCGGGACCGCTAGCCGCGACCCAGAACGGCGGCGTCGGCTGTTGCTGCGGTTTGGGCAGCACCTCGATCTCGTCGAAGTCGAAGTAGTCGCCGTGCCAGGTAATGCGTTCCTGCCGCCATGCCTCCAGCACGACCTGCACCGACTCGCGAAAGCGGGGATAGGACTCTTCGATATCGACGCCGAAGACGCGGAACTCGGTGCGGTCGAACCCACGCCCCGCGCCCCAATTGACCCGGCCGCCCGAGAGGATGTCGAGCAACGCGACTTCCTCGGCGATCCGCAGCGGATGATAGAACGATGCCAGCGTCACCGCCGTGCCGATGCGGATTTTCCGCGTCCGCCCGGCGATGTGCATGCCCATCAGGTGGACCGACGGACAGACCGAGTAGGTCGAAAAGTGATGCTCGGCCAACCAGACGCAGTCGTAGCCGGTCTCGTCCATCATGTCGATCCGGTTGAGCGCGCGCTCGTACACGGTTGGCAGAGGTACCCTGCGTCCAGGCCAGCTGAAGAACTGGAGCACGCCGAACTTCACCTGGCCGTCCTGAGCAGTCATAGGCACAGCCTAGCGGCGCGAGCGGCGGCACGGCGCGCCGATCCGCTGCAAGCACCATACGACGGCGCTAGCGTTGCGCGCGTCGTACCGCGACTCCCGACAGCGCTTCCAACACCACGCGGTTGCCAAGCAGCGCCGTCACCTCCGACTGATCATAGGCGGGCGCCACTTCGACGACGTCCATTCCCAACAGGTTCGACTCGATGCCGATCCGGCGCACCGCGTCGAGCAGTTGACGAGCGGTCAACCCGCCCGACTCCGGCGTCCCGGTACCGGGCGCCATGCCCGGATCGACGACATCGACATCGACCGACAGAAAGACGCCGTCGCAGTCGTCGTCGGCGCGCTCCAACGCCTCGCTGAGACAGTTGTCGAGACCGCGCTCGACGACCTCAGCCATCTCGAACCAGCGCATGCGCTGTTCGTCCATCCAAGCCAGGATTGGCGGGTCCGGCCAGTAACCGCGCAGGCCGATCTGCAGAAAGCGATCGCCGCGGATGGCGCCGCTCAAGATCAGGCGCCGCATTGGCGTCCCATGTCCCCAGAGACCGCCCTCGGAGTCACCGGTATCCGCGTGCGCGTCGAAGTGAATTAACGCCACCCGACCGAATCCATGCTGTTTGGCGACCCCTTGCGCCGTTGCATAGGTAATCGTGTGATCGCCGCCTAGGACGACCGGTATCGCGCCGGCCGCCGCCACGACGCGGCAGGCTTCCATTAGGCGCGCGAGCCCGCCCTCACTGTCCAGCTGCGGCATGTGGACATCGCCCGCGTCGACTACGCCGAGCTCGCCCAGCGGATCGACGCGCAGCGCCAGGTGCGGTCGGTAGCCGCTGTGCGGAATGTAGTCGGTGGAGCGAATGGCCTGAGGACCGAACCGTGCGCCCGGGCGATAACTCGTACCGGCGTCGAACGGCGCGCCAAGCACTACCACCTGCGCACCGGCGAACGACTCGGGCGACTGCAGACGGACGGACGGCACACCCAGGAAGGTATTGCCGGGGCCGTAACGATTGGGCGGCCGATTCCTGGCGTGCGCCTCGGTATATGAGCGAGGCGGATTGGTCTGGTCGGGCATCACGCCTGTCTTTCTCGCCGTTGTCCACGGCGTGCGTACAATGGTAGGCGGCTGGCATTCAGCGCGTCCCAGCGGGCGGCACCCGCAGGCGGGAAAAGAACAGGCGGCGGTGACCAGCGAGACTATTCCCGAGGCACGGCTCGCGGATCTCCGCGCGGCGCTGGCGGCGCTCCCGCGCCGTCGCGCGCAGGCCTTGCCGGCGTTGCACCTGGTCGACCATACGTACGGCTATCTCGACGCAACCGCACTAGAAGCGGTCGCACAGTGGCTTCACATACCGCGAGCCGAACTCTTCGCGGTCGCGACCAGCTACACGGAGTTCCGCTGGTCGCCGCTGGACCCGGACGCGGTTCGGACATGCCGCGGCATGTCCTGTCGGATCGCAGGCGGCAGCGCAGCCGCCGAGGGCGAACCGCACGAGTGCATGTTTCTCTGCGCCGCGGCGACGGACGCGCCGATCGCCGTCCATGGCGCGGGTCGGATCGAGGCCTCGATCGGTGAAACGGTGTTCGAGGCGGCGCGAACGCTGGTAGCAGGAGGGCTGAGGCGCATTACCGCCTGTCGCAGCGCGGATCCGCCTCACTGGAGCGGCTGGAAGGCAGCGGCGCAGCGCAGTCCATCCCAGCTGCTGGCGCTCGTCGCCGAGTCGGGACTGCTCGGACGCGGCGGCGCCTACTTTCCGGTCCAGCTCAAGTGGCGCGGCGCGGTCGAGGCGGCGGCGCGAAACGGTCAGCCATTTCTTGTCGCCAATGGCGAAGAGGGTGAACCGGGCACGTTCAAGGATCGCTGGCTGATGGAGTCGGATCCGCAGCGCATTCTCGAAGGCATCCGCATCGCCAGCTACGCACTCGGCGCCGCGCACGCGTTCTGGTACATCAACGGCATGGCCGATCGCGCCGCGGCCTCGGCGGAAGCTGCGATCGCCGCAGCCCGATCGTCCGGCCTGCTCGACGGCCTGACGGTCGAAATTCGCCGCGGGGCCGGCGGGTACGTCTGCGGCGAGGAGTCGGTTATTCTCGAATCGATCGAAGGTCGTCGCGCGGTACCGCGCCTCAAGCCGCCCTACCCGACCGAGTGTGGTCTGTGGGGGCGACCGACCGCTATTAACAGCGTTGAGACGCTGGCGAACCTGCCCGACATCTGCGAGTACGGCGCGGACTGGTTCCGCGAGGTCGGCGCGGACGGCATGCCGGGAACCAAGCTGATCCAGATCAGCGGCGCCTTCCGCAATCGCGGCGTCATTGAGCTGCCATTGGGCACGCCGGTCTCCCGGATCATCGAGTTGGCCGAACCCAGCGAGACGCTGGTCGGTATCACCATGGGCGGTCCGTCGGGAGGCTTCTTGTCGCCCGAGCACTTCGATACTCGCATCGCGCCCGGCGACATGGACGGCCACGGCGCACTGCTCGGCGCCGGCGGCATCATCGGCATTCCGCAATCGTTCGGCATCGAGCGGGCGCTGGGTGCCTGGGCCGAATACAACGCCAACGAATCGTGCGGCAAATGCACGCCATGCCGAGAGGGATCAGGCCGCCTGGCCGAAGCGCTCGCCAGCGGCAATTGGGCCGACGTCGATGCGCTCATCCCGCTGATCAGCGCCGGTTCGCTGTGCGGACTGGGACAGATGGCGTCCAATCCGGTCAGATCGGCGAGGCATCAGTTCGGCGGCTCAGCGCTGTAAGCCGCATGCGAATCGCAACTGTGTGAGCCCCTACTGGTCGCCCTAGTCGCCCGACGTACTCAGCCCGCCGCGAGCGATCAGCAACGGCGCGGTGGGCGCGTCGGACGTGATCTCGAGCGCGTACAGCTCGGCGATCTGCTCATCGTCGTAGCCCAGCTGCGCCAACACCTCGTGGTTGTGCTCGGCGAATCTGGGGGCGGCGCGGCGGATCGATGGTTTGCTGCGGCTAAACCGCCAGGGCCAGCTGGGATAGGGATAGACGCCCACGGCCGAGTGGTTGACCCAGTGATAGAAGCCGCGCGCGTGGATGTGCGGATCGTGCAGCATCTGCCAGTTGGCGAGAATCGGCGCGGCCGAGACGCCGGCGCGCTGCAGCTCCCATGATGCCTCGTACTGCTCGCGCAGACTGGTCCAGGCGTTGATGGCGGCGTCCAGCTCGTCGTGCCGTGCGCAACGACCATCGAGCGTCGCGAGACCCGAATCGGCCAGCAGGTCGTCGCGACCGATCACCCGGCAGAGCGCTGACCAGTCGGCGTCCGACTGCACGGACAGGGCGATCCACGAATCATCGCCCATCGCCCGATAGGCGCCCTGCGGGGCGTAGCGACGATCGCGATTGCCGTTCGGTCGGAGGACGGTTCCGCTCGTCTGGTACTCCATCAACGATTCGAAGAAGTATCCCGCGCCAGCCTCGTTGAGCGCCACGTCAATGTACTGACCCTCACCAGATGCGTCGCGGTGTTCCAGCGCGGCGAGGATGGCGATCGTCGCGTGATTGCCCGAGACCGGATCGGCGTAGAACAAGGGCGTGCGACGCACCTGCTCGGCGTGATAGCCCGTGGCAGCGGCCAGACCCGAGGACGCTTCGATATTGGAACCGTAGGCCGACCAGTCACGCCACGGCCCCGTCGCTCCGAATCCGGACATCGAGACGTAGATAATGCCCGGATACACCTGCCGCACCGTCTCGTACCCCAGGCCGAGATTGGGCATCACGCGAGCCGAGTTGTTCTCGACGAACACGTCGGTCTCACGCATCAGCTCCATGAAGATCTGCTTGCCTTCGTCCGTCGAGAGGTCGACGACGAGGTCCCGCTTGTTTCGGTTGAGGAGATTGAAGTACATCGCACGGTCGTAGGGGTACTTCTGCGGGTCCTGCGTGGGACCGGGCATGAACAGCGCCCGCGTCGCCGGTCTCGCAGCCCATTCCAGCTTGATCACGTCCGCGCCCAGATCGCCCAGATGCCGACCGACGATTGGCCCCGCCCAGTTGCTGGTCAGCTCCACCACACGCATACCGGCCAGCGGCAGTTCGGTCGTCGCCATCGCCGGCGGCGGACCGGGGGGCTCGATTTCGGCGAACTCCTCTTCCAGCAATGCCGTGTGTTCGCCCAATGTTGGCGGCAGTCCCTGCCGCTCCGCCGGCGTCGCCGACATCATGTAGGCAGGGCCGGGAAATCTGAGCGTGCCCCATTCGCCGTCGTCACCTTGCTCCCACCATCCCCGAGCCGCCAGCTGCACGTTCTCATCCAGGCCCTGCGCGTCCAGCACGGGCGTACACGCAACGCGTAGCTCCTGCGCCAGCGTGGCCACGTCGACCGCGTCATGATCCTGCGCCCAGACTTCCACGTCGTCATACAGCTGCGGCAGTTGCGCCCGCCACTCATCGATCTCGTTGATCTCGACCGATTTCATCCGCTCGGGCTGATCGATCAGCAGGAAAACGTTGGGATTCGGCACCGCCTGCATGAAGAGCGCCCAGCCGTCGCGCGTTCTGGTGAAGTCGTGCGGCGTCCGATTCAGCGGCATCCCACTGGCGATCCAGGAGGAGACCAACCAAGCGTGCGCCGACAGGTTCGCCTCCAGCGAGGCAACTTCGATCTTCTGCCCATGTCCCGAGCGGCGGCGCTCGCGCAGCGCCGTCAAGGCGGCTAACGCGGCATGGACGCCGGCATGCAGCTCCGACTGGCCTCCCGGCAGCATCAGCGGCGACCGATCAGGATCGCCGGTGAAGAACATGTACCCGCCCATCGCCCAGGTCGCGATCTCCGAGCCGCGCCAGGCGGCGTAGGGACCGTCCGAACCCCAGGGCGACAGCTCGACGCGAATCGCCCGCTCGGGCAACACGCCGGGCAGCTCCGAGCGCCAGTGCGAACGCTCATCCAGGATGATCACGTCGGCGGCGAGCGCGAGTCCGCGTAATAATCGGCGAGCCGCAGCCGCATCGGCGGGCGCGGCCGACTCTTTACCGCCGCTCAGATGCGCCCAAGGGCCTCCCCAAGCCTTCTCCATCGCCGCCCACGCCCGCAACTCCGAGCCGTGCGGCGGTTCGACCAGGATCACGCGCGCGCCGAGGTCGGCCAGCAATTTCGACGCATACGCACCGCCCAGCCCGGTACTCAGATCAACGACCAACAATCCATCAAGCGCTCGCGCAGTCACATCAGTCGCCAATTCACAACCCTCAATTGCCCATCATTCTCGCGTACTCTCACCACTCCCGCGCGCAGGAATCTCGCTCCGATCGCCGACGGTCGCGAGTGACTAGTTGGATTCTACCGATCGCCAGACCGACTCAGACCAATGGCCACGGATAGGAACGACGTCCGATCGGCGGCTCAGGCAAACGAGCTTCGAGCACAACCCGCTGCGCCCGTTGCCGTAGGGCATCCACCTCCGCCTCGCTGAGCAACTCCGCCAGCGCGGCGGCCGCGCGGCCGCTCTCGTCCAGCTCCCCGATCAGCTGTTGCACGTCCTCGACCAATCCTGACTCAATTGGCTCGCCCGCGTAATCCCAAATTACGGTGCGCAGTTTCTCATCTTCGTGAAACGACAGACCGTTGTCGATGCCCCACAGGCGACCGTCAGCGCCCCTGAGTATGTGGCCACCTTTGCGATCGGCGTTATTCGCCAACCAGTCGAACAATGCGAAGCGGCGCATTTCGTCCGGATACTGTTCGCGTAGCTCGAAGAACGTACAGTGGTAATCGGTCGGAATATACGCTTGGAGCGAACCAACGCCGTACTCCATGCCAACGGCGCGTTCGATCGTCGGCGGGATCAGTTGCCAACCTAACGCCGCCGACAGCCTGTACGCGGCGACCTCGCGGCGATACAGGTTGGGCGGGAAGTCCCAGAGCGGATTCTCTCCTCGGCCAGGCTTGTAGACGGCGTAACCCGGTATCGAAGCGCCGTCATGCTGTAACTCCAGTAGAAACACATAATTGGAGGCATAGGGAATTCGTGCGCCGTCGGTCACGGTCGCCGTCGACAACCATGCTGGCACGCGCTCGTCGAGCGGGGCCCACGACTGCTCGGGAAATCGCTCCATGATGCGCCAGATTCAGCGATCGCTGATCTCAGCGAACCGGGTCAGCCGGTGACGGAGAGCTCGTCGCCCACGCGAACCTCGCCGTCGACGAGCACGTTCGCCTCGACGCCGAAGTTGAGGTGGCCGTATTCGTCGCGTAGCAGCTTCATCAGGTCCATGTCGCGCCCGGCACCCGTCGGCGACGCATTGACCGCGTTGCAGCGCTGGATCGGCGCGGTCGCCTCGATCTCAACCGATGCGCCGATCCGAAGCCGCCTGCCGACCCACTCGAACTCGCCCCATTCGTCAAGATCATCGACGGAGAAGTTGAGGCGAAAGCGTCGCATATCGACCCCGACGCCCGCCCGTCGCGACAGATCGGCCAGGGACGCCGACCCGCCCAATGAGATCTGCGTCGGGCCTCGGTCGGTAAAGCGCGATTCGCCGTCGCCGAGCAGCCGCAAGGGCTCTCGCTCGGGGCGACCGCGCAACGGATTCTCTGGCAAGCCCAACACAATATCCGTCATCCACTCGGCCAGATCGGCACGCGCGGCTGGATAGTCGATCTCGGCGGTGCGCGTTTGCCCCTTGACTGTGATCGACAACACCCGCGCATCAGGATCCCAGCTCGACTTAACCCAAGCCAGATAGGGCGTGTTCAGCATCGTCACCGATTGCCGTTTTGAAACCCAGCCGTGCGCGCCCATCGGTTCGGCGTTGCCGAAGGCGAAGATGAACGCCCGATCGCCGATCGCGGACTCGCCCTGCCGCAGCGTCAACGTCGGCACCGAGTGCGCCGTCAGCCCTTTGACGGGATACGTGTAACAGGCGGCGATCTGCATGGTTATCTCCCGCTCGCTTCCTGCTCGCGTTTGGCAAACACTCGACAAGCGCGGGCCCGCGTCGCTTCATCGACCGCCTCGCGCAGCTGGCGCGCCAGCACAGTCTGCTCAGCGTCAAGCTCGTCCAGGAGCGCCTGCGATCGTTCGATGATCTGATCTGAAGGTTCCATCTGACCGGGATACAGTGCGCCGAAGAATCGCGACGCATACTCCTTGTCCTTCCGGTTGAAGACAGTCTGAATCTCGTCGAAGAACCGGTTGACGTAGGGCGCCAACAGTTCAGCCTGCGGCTTCCACCAGAATCCGTGCATCGACGCCGTCAGCATCTGTAACGAGGTCTCGGCATCCTCCTGGTAGCGGCTCCACGCTGTCGACTTCACGTCGGGGTCAGGGCGCGAGGCGCGGATTTGCTCCGCCGCCCGCCGTCCGCGATCCGATCCGTCGCGCGCGAGCTCACTCTCGAGTCGCTCGTATCCACCCTCGATGCCATATGCGGTCGCCTTGGCGATCAGCGACCAGCGCATGTCCTGATCCAGTTCATAGCCGTCGATGCCGCTTCCGTCATCGACCAGGCGCAGCGCCTCGGTGATCAGATCGACCCGTTGCGCCGCGCCGATCATCACGCGCGACCACATGATGCGGAAATCGGGATTGGCGGTGGCGAACAGCTGCCCGCGCGCAAACCCGCACAGTTCGGCCGCGCTCTCCAGTCGCAGGTCGTCGGGCAGATAGGCACCGATCGCATGCAGCGCGTTGTAGGCCACGGTCTGGGCGATCTCGAGCGTGCGCTCCGAACTCAGCTTGTCGACCGCCAACGCCGCGTACGCGCGCGCCGAAAACTGCTGGTCGCGAACCATGTCCCACAGAGTGTGCCAGAGCAACAACCGCTGGAAACCGTCCGGAAAGCGATCCAGCTCCTCACGCACGAACTCGAGCGAGTGCGCATCCAGCGCGATCTTGGCGAAGGCGTGATCGTCGTGGTTGGGGAAGACCGCCGACGGCACCGGCGCCCCCGACAACTCCTCAATCACGGTCGTGGCACCGCCGATGTCCACAGGCTGCGCGACGCGCAGTTGCGGGCCGTCCGTGGAGCGGTCGTAGATCGCGATCTCGGTCCGATGCGGTCGCAACGTTGGATGCTCCGCCGGCGCGCTTTGCTGGATCGTGAACGAATTGACGACGCCCTCGGCGACATCCCAGTAGGGCGAGATCGTATTGACGCCGGCGGACTCCAACCAGGCCTCCGACCAGCGGCCTAGCTCGCGTCCGGAGCCACGTTCGAGCGCGGCGAGGAAATCGGCCAGGGTTGTGTTGCCCCAGGCATGGGTGCGGAAGTAATCGCGCATCCCGTCTCGGAAGCCGTCGGCTCCGATGAACGCCACCAGCTGCTTCAGGACCGCCGCGCCCTTGCCGTAGGTGATGCCGTCGAAGTTGAGGAACGTCGCGTCGGTGTCGGGTACCTCGCCGGCGATCGGATGCGTCGTCGGCAGCTGGTCCTGCTCGTAGGCCCAGGCCTTCATTCGCGCGTGAAATGCCGACCAGGCGCTGCCCGACCATCGCGTCGCACGCTCCATCGCCAGATACGCCATGTAGGTGGCGAACGACTCGTTTAGCCACAGATCGTTCCACCAGCGCATGGTCACCAGATCGCCGAACCACATGTGCGCCATCTCGTGCAACACGACCTCAGCGCGGTTGAGCCGCTGGATCTCGGTCGGCGGGTCGCGGAAGATCATCCGCTCCGAGAACGTGATGCAGCCCACATTCTCCATCGCGCCCATGTTGAACTCGGGCACGAACACCTGATCATACTTGTCGAACGGGTAGCGAAAGTCGAAGAACTCCGAGAAGAACGTCAACCCGTCGCGCGTGATCTGAAAAAACTCGTCCGGGTCGAAGTGCGGCGCGATCGACCCGCGGCACAACACGCGCAAGGCCGTCTTGCTCTCAGCGTCCGACCAGGTGTCGGAGAACGTCTGGTACGGACCCGCGATGAACGCGAACAGGTAGGTCGAAATGCGCGGCGTCTTGCTGAAGACGTGCGTCGTACGGCCATCGCCCGCGTCGGACGACGACAGCACCGGATAGTTGGCCGCCACTTCCCACTCCGAGGGCGCGGTCACGGTCAGGTCGAGCGAGGCTTTGATGTCGGGCTGGTCAAAGCAAGGAAGCAAACGGTGCGCATCGTACGGCTCGAAATGAGTGTAGAGATACTCTTCGCCGTCCTCCGGATCGACGAACTGATGCAGTCCGGCCCCGATGTGATCGTATTCGTTTGTGTAAGCGATGTCGACGACATTCGACTCCGCCAAATCGGATCCGTCGAGATACAGCCGATTGCGCTCGCGCCTCGCCTCGACCACAGCGCCGTTGACGGCCACCGAGTCGATCGACCTAGAGGTGCAGTCGAGGAATACACCCGCCCTGGGATCAGCGAGATTGAATCGCACTCTGAGCGTACCCTTATAGGTGGGCGAACCCTTGATCAGGCTCAGCGCAAGCGCGTACTCCACGTCCGAGATCCGCCCCGCTCGTTCCCGCGCTTCCGCCTCGGTCAAGACGTTCAGCCTGTCCGGAGTCGCCGACTCGGCCATATCAGCCCCCCATCGCTCGCTGGCGGTACGCTTCCTCACCGAGCGTATCAGTGCGGCTGCCGTAGCATGCCGCAAGGCATCCGTTCCCGATGGAGCCGGTCAGAGAGGCGCAGCGCATGTCCAACGGATACACCGAGTCCAGCATCGAAGTCGCTGGTCTCCCGATCCAGGTGCGCCGCGGCGGCGACGGTCCCGGCATCCTCGTCCTGCACCACGAAACCGGTAATCCCGGCTGGCTCGAGTTCCACGACGCCCTCTCGGCGACGGGCGAGGTGATCCTGCCGACGCTGCCCGGCTGGGACGGCACCGAGCGGGCCGAGTGGATGCGCGGCGTGCGCGACATCGCCGCGCTCTGCTCGCTGCTGCTGGACACGCTGGCGGTCGGCGAGGCGACGCTGGTCGGGCTCGGCTTTGGCGGCTACATCGCGGCCGAGATGGCGACTACCAACCAGTCGCGGCTCAGCGGCCTGGCGCTGGTCAACGCTATGGGTCTGCAACCTGAAGAAGACGATATTCGCGATCAGTTCCTCGAGGCGCATGCCGACTACGTGCGCTCCTGTTTTGCCGATCCGGCCAACTTCACCGCCCTCTACGGCGAGGAGATCTCTACCGAACAGCTGATCGCCTGGGACGCCAATCGCGAGATGACCGCTCGAACCGCCTGGAAGCCATTCCTCTACAGCCAAACGCTGCCCTACCTGCTACCCAGCGTGCAGACCAGAACCAAGGTCATCCGCGGCACGGGAGATACAGTCGTCCCGGCAACCGTTGCCGACCAGTACGTCGCACTGCTCGGCAACGCCGAGCTGATCGAAATAGAGGGAGGCCATAACCTCGAATCCGAGGCAGCAGAAGCGCTGGCCCAGGCGATTGCGAGCTAAGGCTTGACCATTCGATCCGTTCGATCTGTCTATCTGGTAGCGGCGATCTCGCTGCTGGCGCTGTTGGCGGCAGCGGTCCAGTTCGCCTTGGCACCTGCTCGGGCGAACGCGCAAGCGTCGCCAGGCGTCGAAATACGCCTCGCCGCCCGCGAGAACCATGACGGTTCCGTCTCCGTCAGTCTGCAATATCGACTCGACGGCAGCTGGCGCCTGGTGACGCCGACACGCAACCGATTGCCAGCCACTCAGCCAGGGCGATGGTACGTGACCAATGCCCTGGACATCGAGGTAGCCCAGGCGCAGGTCGAGATCGGTGTGCTCAACCGCTCCTGGTCCGACCAAGCTGGACCCGACCAGTTCACCGTCGCCGTTGACGACACACGGCTGCGCACCCGATGCGGACTTCTGCACCTGAAACTGGACGACGACGGTCTCATCATGCAGTCGGGCGCGCCCGACTGCGAAGACTGGGTTGCATTCGGCGAGCAGCAACTCGCGAACCCAACGGGAATCGGCTCAGTACCAGTTCGAATCGCCGCGCGCCGAGTCGGGGGTGGCGTCGAACTGGGCATCCAACGCCTGGTTCGGGGACGGTGGGAGGCGCTACGTCAGCCGAGCAAC
The DNA here is from genome assembly GCA_965116225.1 of Dehalococcoidia bacterium. Taxonomy (GTDB): domain Bacteria; phylum Chloroflexota; class Dehalococcoidia; order Bin125; family Bin125; genus Bin125. Next base: position 749,154 of record OZ220495.1, read on the forward strand.
CCACTGCTGCGCGATGGGCCGCAGGATCGATGGCGCTTCAGCGACGCATTCGACTTGCCCGCGCAACCGCCGCACGTGTCCGGCCAACTGAGGCGCGGCGCCACGATCACGACGCGCGACGGCGAGTTCGTCCTCGACATCGACGGACGAACGTACCGCACACATTGCGGCATCCTGAACCTGCACATTCTTACCGAACACATCCTGGTGGACACATCGGACCAAGGCTGCCATAGATCGGTACCGCTACTTACGCTCTGCCCAACATCGGATTGCGACGAACAACAGAATGCGTCGTACTGGTGGGAGACACGTTCAGCTAGCACCCTTTATGCCATCGAACTAACTTTGTCGCAGGCGAGAGCGGTGGTCAACGCCCTGTTCGCCGATTACTTTCCCCGCGCCAACCCTCCCAGCGTCCTGTTCAGCGACGAACAGTCCTACGGCCACTGGTCCCGGACGGAACACGAGATTGTGCTCGGCACCAACGCCCAGAATCTTGGATTGATCGTGCACGAGCTCGCGCATGCGTTGGTCGATCAGTCCGGCGCGTGGGATGTCGAGCACGGCGGTGCGTTCATCGCCCTGTTGCTCGACATCTGGGAACGGTACTTTCCGATCGTCGATATCAGCTCGGCGCATGCGGATGCCCGGCGGGCCGGCATCGAGATTGCATCTCGAGCACCCGCGCAGGCGGTGCGCGACCGCGGCACGGGAGTGCTCAACGATCTATTTTGCGGGCCACAACCAGTGTCAGCGGAACTGTGCCTGTCATTTATCGGATCAATGACGGCGACCGAGGAATCTGTCGCCGCCGGGTTATACGTTGGATGGGGCCGTAGCGGCCGCCTCACATGGGGTACTGCTAATAACGACAGCGGTGGGTTCAGGTCCTACATAAGAGCCGATACAAATATCGACGGCTCTGAGCGCGAAGCGATACTAGTCGTGCAGTGTCAAGATGGAGGACTGGAAATTGACCTGGACTGGGATGTCGGCCGCGACCTCGACTGGACAGTACGCTACCGCGTCAATAATGATGGGTGGCATAGCGGAGAATGGCATGCCGGCTGGGCCAGCTGGGGGGATGCGGAGTACAAGCGGACCAAACTCAAGCAGGCCGACGACCTAGTCGCCTAACTCGCCTGGGCGGCTCAGTCGGGCGGGACATTCACCGCCGAAGTACACGAGCGCAACAACGTGAGTCGCCGCTACACGGCAACCTGGCGGCTCGATCGTCTGTTCGAGACCCCCATCCAGCCCAACCTCGCACGCTGCGGACGCTCCTGGCCGGAGCAGACAGACGTCGCGGCGGGCAAGACCACGATCGTCTTCTCCGACCTCAACTGGACCTCATCCGAGATTCAGGTGCGCGCCGCGGCCTACATCGTCGAGCACGGCTTCGGCTACCCGACCGAGCTGATCGCCGACGATATGACGTTGCTCTTCCAGGGGCTGATCAACGGCGACACCCAGGTCACGATGGAAATCTGGCCGTCGCAGCAACCCTGGATCGACGAACTGGAAGACCCTAACGTGATCGCATTCCTGGGCGACTCGCTGGACACCAACTGGGAAGGCTGGGTCGTCCCCCAGTACGTCAAGGACGAGAACCCGGGTCTGGTCTCCGTCTCCGACATCCCCGACTACATGGAACTGTTCGTGACGGCCGACTCGCGCGGCAAGGCGCGCTTCATCGACTGCGTGCCGGGCTGGGCCTGCGAGCAGGTCAACGGCAACAAGATCGTCGCCTACGGCCTCGAGGACGTGCTCGAGCTGGTCAAGCCCGGATCGAGCGCGGCTCTGTTCGAGGACCTGGAATCGACCTACAACCGCGGCGAGCCTTGGCTGGGCTACATCTGGGGCCCGACCAAGCCGACCGCGACGCTCGACCTCTACCGCCTGGAAGAGCCGGAGTGGACCCAGGAGTGCTGGGATTCGCATCAGGGCTGCGCCTATCCGGACTCGGATGTGCGGATTGCGGTCTACCGCACGCTGCTCGATGATGCGCCCGACGTAGTCGAGTTCCTGCGCGCTTGGGACTTCGCCGCCGCGGTGCAGGTGGAGTCGGAGATCTGGCTGAGCGAGAACAACGCCACCCCCGACGACGCGGCGCTCTGGTATCTGGTCAACAACGCCGACGTCTGGTCGCAGTACGTGCCGGCCGACGTCGCCGAGCGCGTCTTGGCGGCGCTGGACGACTAGGGGTACGAGCTGGACTCGTGAGCCCAACCTCGCACGCTGCGGACGCTAGCTGAACGCTGACATCGCCCCGATGATCAGCGCCGTCGCGATACCGAGATACGGACTTCAAACTGCCCGAACGCACGTCCATCTCAGCGGGCATTTCCACGAACCGGGTGACCATTCGCGCCAACCACGCTCAGTTCCTCGATGAGCCTTCCGCCTACGCCCGATTCTGCTTTGCCGACACCGCCAACTTCGCCGCCGTCTACGGCGAGGGGATTTCGTCCGGGCAGCTGATCGAAATCGAGGGAGGCCGTAACCTCCGAATCGGAGGCGGCGGACGCGCTGGCCCAAGCGATTGCGAGCTAAGGCTTGACCATTCGATCCGTTCGATCTGTTTATCTGCTAGCCGCGATCTCGCTGCTCGCGCTGCTGGCGGCAGCCGTCCAATTCGTCCTGACGCCTGCTTGGGCGAATGCGCAGGCGTCGCCTGGCGTCGAAATACGCCTCGCCGCCCGCGAGAACCACGACGGTTCCGTCTCCGTCGGTCTGCAATATCGACTTGACGGCAGCTGGCGCCCGGTAACGCCGACACGCAACCGATTGCCAGCCACGGCCCAGCCAGGGCGATGGCACGTGACCAACGCCATGGACATCGAGGTAGCCCAGGCGCAGGTCAAGATCAGCATGCTCGACCCCGCTTGGTCCGACGAGGAGGGGGGCAACCAGTTCATCGTCGCCGTTGACGCCACGCGGCTACGCGCCCGATGCGGAGTCCTGCATCTGGAACTGAGCGATGACGGCCTGATCATGTATACAGGGGCACCCGACTGCGAAGACACGGTCGTATTCGGCGAGCGGCAACTCGCGAATCCAACGGGAGTCGGCTCAGTGCCGATTCGAATCACCGCGCGCCGAGTCGGCGGTGGCGTCGAACTGGGCCTGCAACGCCTGGCTCAAGGACGGTGGGAGGCGCTACGTCAGCCGAGCAACCCGCTGCTGCGCGATACGCCGCAGGGTCGATGGCGCTTCAGCGACGCATTCGGTTTGCCCGCGCTGCCGCCGGAGGTGTCCGGCCAACTGCGGCGCGGCGCCACGATCACGACGCGCGACGGCGAGTTCATCCTCGACATCGACAGGCGAGCATACCACACGCATTGCGGCGTATTGGACCTTGATATTGCTATCCAGAGCATCCTAGTGGACACATGGACCGCGGACTGCCATGGGTCGATACCGCTACTCACGCTCTGCCCGACATCGGATTGCGACGAACAACAGAATGCGGCGTACTGGTGGGAGGCACGTTCAGCCAGTGCCCTCGAGGCCATCGAGCTGACCTTGCCGCAGGCGAGAGCGGTGGTCAACGCCCTGTTCACCGATTACTTTCCACTCAGTACTCCACCCAGCGTTTCCTTCAGCCGCTACCAGTCCCATGGGCACGCAGGGAATCACGAGATCGTGCTCGGTACCAACGTCCAGGATCTGAGCTCGACCGTGCACGAGCTCGCGCACACATTGGTTGATCGAGCCGGCGTCTGGAAGCCAGGGCACGGCGGCGCGTTCACCGCTATGCTGCTCGACATTTGGGAACGCTATTTTCCGATCGTCGATATCAGCGCGGCGCGCGCGTCCGCGCAGCGGGCCGGCATCGAGATTGCATCTCGAGCGCCCGCGCAGGCGGTGCGCGACCGCGGCACGGGAGTGCTCAACGATCTATTTTGCGGGCCGCAACCAGTGTCAGCCGAATTGTGCCAGTCATTTGCCGGATCAATGACGGCGACCGAGGAATCTGTGGCCGGGTTATACGTTGGAGGGGGACGCAGCGGTCACCTGACATGGGGTGCGTACGTGGATGACGGCGGTGAGTTACTTTCCTTCGCAAATGCCAACACGAATATCGACAACTCCGAGCGCGAAGCGGTGCTAAGCGTGCAGTGTCAAGATGGGGGAATGAAGATTGGCCTCTACTGGGATGTCGGTCGCGATCTCGACTGGACGGTACGCTACCGCGTCGACGATGGTGGGTGGCACAGCGCAGAATGGCATTCCGGCTGGGGCAGCTGGGGCAATACTGAGTACAAGTGGACGGGCTTGCAGCGTGCCGACAACCTGATTGTCGAACTCGCCCGGGCCGCTCAGTCAGGCGGGACGTTCACCGCCGAGGTGCACGAGCGCAATAATGCGAATGGCCGCTACACGGCAACCTGGCGCCTCAATCGTCTGTTCAATACGCCCATCCAGCCCAACCTCGCACACTGCCGACGCTAACCGAACGCCGCCCAGGCCGACATCGCCCCGATGATCAGCGCCGTCGCGATGCCAATCGCCCGGTAGATGCGGACCTCAAACTGCGCGAACCGCGCGTCCATCTGCGCGAACCGCGCATCCATTTCGCCTCGCATCTCCACGAACCGCGCGTCCATCCGCGCCAACATCGCCTCGAACCGGGCATCCGTTTTCACGTCTAGCGCGTCGACCTTGCTCTCGACTTCCTCCGTCGTCGCGGCCGGTTGCAACGCCTCGGCAATCGCTTCGGCGAACTCTTCCGCCTGCTCACGCGGCACATCCCCCTGAACGAGGACGTTGGCAATCCTCAGCTTGTCGACAAACAGCGCCATACTCGCTCCTTCGCACTCCAGATTACCACTGTCGCCGACCGCTAGACTGCCCAACACTTAGATTCGCGAGAAGGGCGTTGCCATGCATCTGATGTACTTCACCGAGCAGCCGATGTCGGCCTATGACGAAGACGCAGCCGAGGAGGGCGTGACTGCGCTGCTCTTCTCCAATGTCAACTTCGACCCCATTGCCGGCTCTCAGCTCTACGCTGACCGCCTGACCGAATACAAGCTGGCCGAAGCGGTCGGCGTCGACGGGATCATGCTCAATGAGCACCACAACGCGCCCTTCTGCATGCAGGCCAAGTGCAACATCTGGGCTTCGGTGCTGGCCGGTGCCACCGAGCGGGTCAAGATCGTGCTGCTCGGCAATCCTCTGCCGCTGGCCGACAATCCGATCCGACTGGCTGAAGAACTGGCCATGATTGACATGATCTCGGGTGGGCGCCTAGTCTCCGGTTTCGTCCGTGGAGGCGGTACCGAGCAGCTCGCCACCGGCGTCAATCCGGCCTACAATCGCGAGCGCTTCGAGGAAGCCCATGACCTGATCGTCGAGGCTTGGACTCGGCCAGGACCCTTCCGTTGGGAGGGTCGTCATTACCAGCATCGCGTGGTCAACCCTTGGGCGCTGCCGATGCAACAGCCGCACCCACGCATCTGGATTCCCGGCGTGCTTTCACGTGAGACCGTGATCTGGGCGGCCAAACACCGCTATCCGTACATCGCGCTCAACACCACGATCGAGGCGACCAAGCGTATCTGGCAAACCTACGACGACGCGGCGCACGAAGTCGGTTACGACCCCGGCCCGGAGAATCGCGGCTACCTACTCCGCGTCCACGTCGCCGACACGACAGAGAAAGCGCTCGAAAACGCCTCGCAGTTCATGTGGATGCAGGGCGAATTCACTGGACTCGCGCACCCGGTCTGGTCCAATCCCGCCGGTTACGCCTCGCCGCGCAACCGCGAGGCCTTGGTCGAGGTCATGAACGGTCGCCGACCGCCGCCGCGCGCCCAGTCGTTCGACAACCAGATCGAGAATTTGCAGATCATCGCCGGCACTCCTGACGAGTGCATCGCCAGGCTGCGCACGATCCTCGAAGAGACGCGACCTGGCATTCTCGCCCTCTGGGGTAACGACGGTCGCGTCACACACGGGGACTCGATGCGCTGCATCGAGCTGCTTGGGACGGAGGTCATGCCTGCCCTGCGGGACATCGGGGCGGAACTCGACCTTGACGGACCGTTCGACTCCAATCCGCCCGTCAGCATCGAATACGACGAAGCCGCCAAGTCGCGCGTCGCTGCCAGCGCAGCGGCGTCCGGCGACTGATCACGGCACCCGTTCATCATTCCCGCCAGCGCGGGAATGACGATGAACATAGAAAGACAACTAGATATGGCGACCGTCGACATCCTCTTGCCGGGCTACTCGTTTGGCACCGACTCTGGCACGCCCGCGTTCTGCGCCGTGATTCTGGTTGAATCTGACGGGCGACGCATCCTCGTCGACACTGCGCACGTCGGGCGGCGGGTACAGCTCCAGGAACAACTCGCCAGGCGGGGTCTGAGTGTGTCCGATATCGACCTCGTCTTCATGACGCACGCGCATTGGGATCACGTCCAGAACTTCGACGCTTTCCCTGACGCGCCGATGGCGATCCACCCGCACGAGCGCAAGTACGCTTCGCGCCCGCATGTCAACGACTGGGCCACGCCGCAGTGGACCGGCGCTGCGATTGAAACCCACCCGATGACCGAAGTCGTCGAAGGCGACGAATTGGCCAAGGGCGTCAAGGTAATCCACCTGCCCGGACATTCGCCCGGCAGCATCGGACTGCTGGTCGAGACCGAGGCCGGCGTCTGCGGTATCACGGGCGATGCGATGCACACCGCCGCCGTCGGCAAGGCCGGTCGCAGCCCGCTGGTCTTCTACAGCAAATCTCAAGCCAACGAGTCGATCGCCCGCGTGGTGAGCATCTCCGACATCCTCTATCCAGGACACGACCGACCGTTCCGCATGATCGATGGCAATCCTGAGTACGTCGAGGAGTACAGATTGACCTTAAGCGGGGTGCAACCCGGTATGCCTGGCTTGACCTTCGCTGATCCGCCCGCCGAGCTCGTCACCTGGGTTATGCCCGGCATCGAAGAGCAGCCGCAGTACGACTAGAAGGCGACGGAGCAGGTTCGACGAGTGTGCGTCTCGCGCTGATCAACGATCAGCGCGTCGCCTATGAGATCGGCGGTGATCCCGACGGGTACCCCGTTCTCATCATCCACGGCACCTGGGGCGGCCCCGCCTCGACGCTCTGGAACGGCCCCAGAATCCGCTGGCAGCCTTCGACCGACGGGCTGCAGCTGGTCTGGTACGATCGCCGCTGCGCGGGGCTATCGCAGTACAGCGCCGATCCATTCACGCTCGATGACCTTGTCAACGACGCCATCAACTTGCTCGACTACCTCGCATTGCCCTCTGCTGCCGTCATCGCCACGTCGGCGGGCGGCCCGATCGGTCTGCGGCTCGCGCTGGATCATCCGAGACGGGTGGAGGCGCTGGCGCTACTCAACACCGGTGCGTCGCTGATGTCGGTGGAGCCGCAAGGCGTCGATCTCGATGATCCGCTCGTCATCGATCGATTGGGCACAGTCGCCAAGCGACATGCGCTGCTCGATCTGCTAGCGACAAGGGGTATCGACGCGGCCGTGGCGACGGAGGAAGAGGAATGGCGCGCGCCGCCCGACCCACAGATTCCCGGTCCTCCGCTCGAACCGTTTCAGGCGCATCGTCGCCGAGCCCTGCAGCGGCTGCCGCAGGACGAGCTCAACCGGCTCGCGCTCGGGGCGCTGCTCAACATGCAGGCGCAGCGAGATATCGATCTTCTCGACGAACTGGCGAATATCCGCTGCCCGACGCTGATCATCCATGGCACCGCCGATACGACGGTGCCAATCGCCTACGGCCGCGCCTTGTCGGCGGCGATGCCCGGCGCGGAATTAGTCGAATTGCCCGACGCCGGGCACGGGTTGATCACTGATCTCAGGTCACAACAGATCATCACCGACTGGCTGCGTCACTCCTCGTCGTCTTCGTATTCTGCATCGTCCCAGTCATCATCTTCGTAGTTCGCCAACCCAAACGAATCGTTATCGTCATATTCCGCGCTGCGACCAAGTCCATACATCCAGCGCGCCGCGATTCGCGTCGCTCGCGAGATGTCGCCGCGCTCCAACGCCTCGTCAATCTGCGATTCAACGCTACTGACGGTTGTAATCGCTCCGGTGCCGCACCAACCGGCGTGGCGAAATTCCTGACGTCGGCATTGTTCCACGAACAGCCAGAGTACACGTTCCGCGTCGACCTTGCCAAGCTCGGTACGTAGCACTGCCGCCTTACGTGTAAAGTCGACGGTGCGTTCGAGATGGGTATCCTCCACGGTCGTTGTACGCTTCGCGGCCTCCTGTACGTCTCGCCATTGTTCGATCAGCGAATTCTCCTCTGAGTACAACATCCGCCCCAACGACTCAAACGGTTCGTTCAGCTGCTCAAGTCGCTGCATGACAGGGTTTCGATACTGAAGCGCGTGGAAGGGGATTTCCTCGTCCCAGATGTCGATAATCCGCTGGATCTCTTCGGCACTGTGGGAATCTCTGATCATCGAATTCACTCCTGGTTCTCTGATCGATCACATCGATAGTAGCCCGCATACGATGCCGCGTCAGCACTTGGTTCGCCGTTGTCGCATGTAGAACTGAGTTCAGCATACCGCAAATCGCTAGAGGGAGTCAAGGACCTCTTTCGTGTGCTCGCCTAGCAACGGCGGACGTCGCGTGATCCGCCAACCGCCCTTCGTTAGCTGATACGGCGCGCCGGGATAGATCACCTCGCGGCCCAGTTCCGGATGCTCGACTTTGACCTGCATTCCTCGCTCGACGAAGTGCGGATCCTCGAGCGCCTCTTCGGGGCTATGGATCACGCCAACCTGAAAGCCGAAGTTCTGGGCCTTGGTGAAAAACTCATAGGCGGTCAACCGTGAAGCCAGCAGTTCAAACGCTTCCCGACCGGCACCGAAAATCGCCAACAACTCTTCGTTATCGCCGCGGAACACGTCGGCTAGGGAGAAACTCTCCAACTCCGCGCCGACCTGCAACAACGCCGACTCGGGTAGTTCGTCCAGCAGACCCTCTGCCTCCAGCCATTGATGAACCAGCCCGAACTCACGCGGGCGCCGCGGCGGAAGACCAGTATTGACGTAGCGACCATCGGCGCACTGGATCTGCGACGGCATCGACGGAGCCACGCCGGCATGACGTCCGGTCTGACGCTGCACCGTCGAATGCGCCACCAACCACGAGTACGATCCGGCCTCGGTCGTCACATTGACGGCGGCGTTGATGTTCACGTTAATGTGCTGTCCGACGCCGGTGGCGTCGCGGTGCAACAGCGCGGTCAGGATCGACATGAACGCATAATTGGATCCGGTGTGATACGCTTGCTGGCCACCGCCGCGCACCGGCGGCAGCGAGTGATCGTCGTAACCGTTCATCCAAGCGAAGCCGCCGTTGGCGGCCAGGGTCAGATCCGTGTGTGGCTCATCATCGCGCGCCGAGCCGAAGCCGAAGTTGGTGATCGTGCACCAGATCAAGCCCGGGTTGTCCGACATGATCTGATGGTAATTCACACCCAGACGACCGACTGGATCATACGTATTCGTATCGAGAATCACGTCGGCGGAGGCGACCAACTTGAGAAATGCGTCCACATTGGATCGATCATCGAAGTCCATTACCACGCTGTGCTTCGAAGTGTTGTAGTACCAGAAAAAGAGCGAGCGTTCGCGGTGCGGCTCGTCGTCGACAAACGGTTCGTACTGCCGCGACGGATCGCCCTCGGGCGGTTCGATCTTGATCACATCCGCGCCCATGTCGGCCATCAGTTTGGCGCACCAAGCACCGCGCTCGTCGCCGATCTCGAGTACGCGCAGGTCATCCAACACCATTACCGGGATACCGCCGCTGTGCTCCGCCATTACAGCACGCCTTCCTCATACAGGCCGGCGATCTCATGCTGGCTCAGTCCCAGAAGCTCGCCGTAGACATAGTCGTTGTCTTCGCCCAACACCGGCGCGCCGCGCGTCATCGACCAGTCAGTCCTGGTGAAACGGGCCGGAATCCCATCGACGCGCACCCGCCCCATCTCCGTCTGGCGAATCGTCGGCCACAGACGCGCCTCGGCCGAGTTGAGATCCTGGTCGATTCGTTGCTCGGGCGTCTGCACCGGATTCGACGGCACGCCGGCCGCGCGCAGCAGGTCGGTCGACTGGAACGGATCGCGGCGTAAGCACCACTCGCCGATCTGCGAGTCCAGCTCATCCTGCGCCGCCATCCGACCGGCGAGCGTTCCGTAGGCGTCGTTCGCGGCCCAGTCGCAGCCGTCGGCGACGAGCACGCCGCGCATCGCGCGCCAGTCCTCGTCGTTGCGACAGGCGATAGCGATCCATGCCTCATCGAAGGAGCCGGGAATCAGTTTGGCCGCATAGATGTTGTGCGGCGCCATCGCTGGATGCAGCGAATGATTGGCGTCGGGATAGTCCTCGCGACGCAGCGGACGCCCGTTGACGGTGTAGTCGAGCAGCACCGGTCCGCTCAGCGTCAGCGCCGCCTCGGTCGCGGCGACATCGACGTACTGCCCCTCGCCGGTGCGATTGCGATGGTGAATCGCCAGCATGATCGCCATCGCCATGAAGTACGCGCCGGTGTGATCCATATAGGAATAGCCCCACCCGGCAGGTGGCTGGTCGGGGATCGCCGACGACATCGTCAGCCCGCTGGTCGCCTGCACGATCGGCCCCCAAGTCTTGAATTTCTCATACGGACCCGAGTGCCCGAAACCGCAGTTGGAGATGTAGATGATGTTTTCCCTGATCGCCTTCAGCGCGTCGTAGTCGTAGCCCCAGGAACGCATCACGCCGGAGGAGAAGTTCTCCGTCACGCAGTCAGAGATAGCGACCAGGCGCTCGAACAGCTCGCGGCCCTTCTCGGTCTTGATGTTCAGCGTGATGCCGAGTTTACCCACGTTGTGGTTGTTGAACGGCCCGCCCAGCTCGGGACCGCGTCGATCATCGACATAGGGCGGCATCCCGCGCAAGATGTCCCAACGGCCGTGATTGGTCGGGTCTTCGATGCGGATCACCTCCGCCCCGAAGGCGGCCAGGAACTTGGTCGCGCCCGCGCCGGCCAACTGGCCGGTGAAATCGCAGATGCGCAGGTGCGAGAGCGCGTTGCTCTTGACGTGATGGGGCATCGTCCTACTCCTTCGGCGAAAGTCTAACGGGCGAGTATTCTGAGCTACGCAAACCATTCGCTCGTCAGCGCCGGCCGATACCTTGAGCAGGAGCGTTAATCATGGCTAAAGTCGCGTTCATCACCGGAGCCAGCCGAGGCATCGGCAAACAGCTGGCGGTGGATTTCGCTCAGTCCGGCTACGACATCGCCGCCGTCGCACGATCTACGGCCGACACGCCAACCAAGCTGCCGGGCACCGTCGACGAGACCGCCCGGCTGGTCGAGGAAGCGGGCCAACAGTGCCTGCCGATCGGCGCCAACCTGGCCAAGGTCGAAGACCTCGACCGCGCCGTCGCCGAGACCTACGACCGCTTCGGGCGGATCGACGTGCTGATCAACAACGCCGCGATCGCGCCTGTCGGCAAGGCGCTCGAATCGCCGCGCCAGCAGTGGAGTCTGGCTGTCGAGATCAACGTCAACGCGCCCTTCTACCTGATTCACGCCATCGCCCCCCGGATGTCCGAGGGCGACGGCGGCGCGGTGATCAACATCGGCTCCGCCGCCGCCGTCAGCCCCGAATTCGGTCGCGCCAGCTATACGACCACCAAGCGCGCGCTCGAGGCGATGTCGGAGTCGCTGGCCAGCGATCTCAAGGGCAGCGGCGTCTCGGTCAACTGCCTGCGCCTCGAACTCTCCGTCTGGAGCGAGGGCTACGCCTTCACGCTCGGCGAGCGCGCCAAGCAGATGGACTTCGAGGATCCGGTGATCATGTCCGACGCCTGCCTCTGGATGGTCGCCCAAGGTCCGGACTGGACCGGGCGCATCGTGACCATCGCCGACCTGCGCAAGTACGACGCGGTCAGAGGACGAACCAGGATGACATTCGATGAATGACGCGGCGGCGGTCGCGGCAGATACCAAAACGTGCGCCTAGCGGCGCGCAGCGGCATCCGAGCGGTCAGCCAGAGCAAGTGAGATTGGTGGAGCTGGGGGGACTCGAACCCCCGGCCTTTTGACTGCCAGTCAAACGCTCTCCCAGCTGAGCTACAGCCCCACAGATGCTAGTACCCTTCAGCGTAAGACGATGATTGCCGATACGCCAATATCGGCGCGGCTGCCAAAGCAGCGGATTCTGCGTGGGGATGCGATTGGGCCGCTCAGCGCGCAACTGTGATTTACGCTGGTCTAACCGAGATTGCGGATTCTGTTCGTCGGCGTCGACGATGTCCGCTTAGGTTGTAGGTAGCGAAGCGACGCGGGGATATCGGAGAATAACGATGATGCTCGACCGAGTACGGGATCTGTGGGCTGAGCGTCCGCTGCTGGTCGCCCTCGCCGGCATTGCGCCGGTAGCATTCACCATCACATTGTTGGTGCTGTTTCTAGCCGTCGGCGGCGGCGATGCAAGCCAGACGCAGCAACAGATGACGTCGCAGCAGGCGCTCCCGTCCGATCAGGCGAACGTCGCGAATGAACGGTCTGACGCAGTAGGCGAATCCAGCCAGCCTGACGTCATCGCCATTGTTCGCGACAAGCAATCGCAGCAACAGCAACGACAACCGCAATCCGATTCCGACGACGCCCCGCCTGCCGGCGAACAACCCGCGTCGTCACCAGCGAACGCCCCACCCTCAGCGGAACAGGATCAAGCACAATCAGTCCTGCGGGCGGTAGCTGGGTTTGAGGTCATCTCCCTCAACGATCTGACCGAGGATGATCTGACCCCATCGACCCTGAAGCACGGCAGCGACGGGAGCGAGGGCGCGATCTTGCCGCTCGGCAACGGCATCGTGCGCTCCAGCGGACCCAGACATGAGACCCGCTGGGAACTGATCATCCCCTCAGCCGGCCTTCGCAGCAGCGTCGTCGCGCTCGGCCGCACTCCGAGCGGGGCCATGGGATCGCCCGACAATCCTTATGTGATCGGCTGGCTCGATTCCACTACCGCACCGGGAAAGGTGGGCAATGCGCTCCTGGCCGGCCACCGCGATTACGAGGATGTCGATGGCAACATTGGCACCGGTGTCTGCTGGGAGCTCAACAATACTGATGAGGGCGATTTCATGCTCATCTGGGACGACGAGCAGAACATCTACTACGTCTACACGGTGACCGAGGCGCTCACGCTCGATCCGACCAACCCCGACGCGGCTCGATACCTGCGCAACACGGACGTGCCGGTGATCACCTTGATCACCTGCACCGGTTCGTTCAATACGGAAACGCACCGGTACTCGCACAGGCTCGTGGTGGTTGGAGAGCTGGCAGCCGTTGCGGAGCCGGACGCCTAGAACGGCTGAGCCGAACTCATGCGCCGCATCCAGAGCAGTCTCGTCGCCTGCTGCGACGACCTACTCTGGAGCCTGAGCGACCTCCAACAACATCTCAGCGGCCGGCGAACAGCGCATCCAAGGGCGTTCATCGCATTCGTCGCCCTGCTGCTCGGGCTGTTTATCATCGTCCCGGCGGTCACGCTGACCCCAAGTGAAAACACGATCGAACGCCCTCACGCGACTCAATCTCCAACGCAATCAAGCGGGTCGGCGCAGATCGCGAGCGATCGATACGTTCCCTACAACGGGTTGACCCACGCCAGCTCCGCCGACCAGGACCAGCAGGACGCCGCGGCGAGCGAAACCGTCGAGCCTGAGATCGTCGTGAGACCACTCTCGGAGGTGCTACGCGCAGACCTCAACGAGGCGAGCCTGCTCTACGGCTCAGATGGTGCCGAAGGCGGCATTCTGCCGTTGGATAACGGCGTCGTGCCATCCAGCGGACCTCGTTTCAACACGAGCTGGGAGGTCATCCTGCCCTCGGCCGGGATTCGCGCATCGGTCGTGCAGGTCGGTTTGACGCCGTCCGGCGAAATGGGATCACCCGACAACCCGTTCGTATTCGGCTGGTTCAATCGCTCCGCCGTTCCCGGAGAGCCTGGCAACGCGCTGCTCGGTGGTCACCGCGATTATGAGGATGTCGATGGCAACATCGACGTCGGCGTCGGCTGGGAGCTGGATGAACCCCGCGTCGGCGAGCAACTGATCATGCGCAACGCGGCAACGAATCGTTATTACGTCTACGACATCGTGGAGACTGCGACGATCAGTCCCGATTCGCCGGAAGCGATCCGCTACCTCAGTCAGACGCGCGAGTCGGTGGTGACGCTGATCACCTGCGCCGGCGACTTTGACGAAGAGACGCACAGCTATGCCGAACGGATCATCGTCGTCGCGTTGCTGAGCGCGGTCGCCGAACCCGACGCCTGACCCACTCCATCTGCCAAGCGCTGACCAGTGCTTACCAATACTGCCGACGCTTGCCGCGTTTACTGCGTTTGCCGTGAGCACCTGCTCGACCCCACTCATCCGGATCGGCGGCTCGCTCGACGGCGACGGCGCAGACCTTGTACTCGGGAATGCGCGCCACGTCGTCGTAGACATTGTTGGTCAGCCAGTTCGCCGCCGACTCGGCGAGACGAACGAAGGGCACGAAGACCGAACCTTCGGCGACGTCCTCGGTGACGAAACAGACGCCTTCGAGCCGACCTCGACGCGAGGCGACCCGGACGGCTTCGCCGTCAACAATCTCCATACGCGTCGCATCGTTCGGATGGACTGCGACGCGCAGCGCAGGCCAGGAGTCGACCAGACCGGCGACGCGACGCGTGATCGTGCCCCCGTGCCAGTGATACAGAACCCGCCCTGTATTGAGGATTAGCGGGTAACGCTCGTCCGGTACTTCCGCCGACGGCGGTAACTGTCGGACGGGAATGAACTTGCCCAACCCTCGCGGGAACGACTCGTCGTACAGGCGTGGCGTGCCCGGATGCTCCGCCGTGGGACAGGGCCATTGAATGCCGCCCTCCTCGTCCAGCCGTCGATGCGAAAGTCCAGCCATGATCGGTGTCAGCGAGGTGAGTTCGTCGAAGACCGAGGCGGCGGATCCGTGCTCGAATCCCGACGACGACATCCCCAGTCGCTGCGCGGTGCGTCGAGCGACATCCTGCACGATCTCCCAGTCCGCTCGCGACTGACCAATCGGCGGAATTACCTGACGGACTCGCTGGACACGGCGCTCAGAGTTGGTGAACGTGCCCTCCTTCTCGGCGAACGAGGCGGCCGGCAGCAGCACATCGGCGAGTTCCGCCGTTTCGTGCAGGAAAATGTCCTGGACGACGAGAAAGTCCAGTTGGGCAATCGCCTCGCGCGCGTGAGCCAGGTTGGGCTCGGTCAGGAGCGGGTTCTCGCCCACGATATACATGCACCTGAGACCGTCGACGGACAGGATGCGTTCAACCATGTCGGTCGCGCGCAGTCCTTCGTCCTGCGGCAGATCGGCCTGCCAAGTGCGGTTGAACTTCTCCAGGATTTCGGGCGTGTAGCGCTGGTAGCCGGGCAAGGCATCGGGGATGCAACCGGCGTCGCCGGCACCCTGTACATTATTTTGCCCGCGCAACGGCGAGACGCCGTTACCGACGCGACCGACTTGGCCGGTCAGCAGCGCCAAGTTGAGCAGCGCGGTCGCATTCGCCGTACCGTTGGTGTGCTGCGTCACGCCCATGCCCCAGATCAGGCATGAGCCGCCCGGGCCGGCATCTGTCGGATTGGGCCGGGCGTACACGCGCGCCGCCCGCATCAACAGATCGGCAGGCACGCCCGACATCCGCTCGACGGCCTCAGGCGTGTACTCATCGAGCGCGGTTCGCCACTCGGCGTAGCCTTCAGTGCGCTCGGCGATGAACGACTGATCGGCGAGATCCTGATCGAGAATGACCTTAGCCAGGCCATTGAGCACGGCGACATCGGTACCCGGGTACGGTCGCAGCCACAGATCGGTGTGGTCGCACAGTTCAACCCGCTTCGGATTGAGCACGATCAGAGCCGCGCCGCCATCCACGGCCGAGCGCATGCGCGATGCCGCCACGGGATGGTTGGACGACGGATCAGCACCGACGACGAACAGGCAATCCGCCGCTTCGTAGTCGCTGTAGCTGTTCGAGGTGGCACCGGAACCGAGCTGCGCTAGCATCGCCTCGACCGACGGCGAATGGCAGAGCCGGGTGCAATGATCTATGTTGTTCGTCCCCATGATCGCGCGAACGAACTTCTGCAGCATGTAGTTGTCTTCGTTGGTCGCCTTAGCCGACGAGAATGCGCCGAACGCGCCCCGATGTTGGGCGAACCGCTCGGCGACGAGATCCAGCGCCTCATCCCAGGACGCGGCTCGCAGACCTTCGGGACCGCGGACCAACGGCGTCGTCAACCGATCGGCATGGTTCACGAACGCGGTGCCGAAGCGTCCCTTGACGCACAACAGCCCTTTCGACGACAGATTGCCCGGATCGTCATCGACATGCGTCAGCATTCCGTTCTCGGCCGTGATCCTGATCCCGCAACCGACGCCGCAATACGGGCAGACCGTCGCGACCGTCTTCGACCCCGAGGCGGCGCGCTTGGGCGATAACGCCTCTGTTGGACAGGCGGCGACGCAGGAGCCGCAGGATGTACAGGTCGATTCGCCCAACGGCTCGTCGCCGAAGGAGGCGATTCTCGCCGCCTTGCCCGCGCCTGCAATGCCGATCGCGCCGATGTGCTGACGATCCGAACAGGCTGAGACACAGCGTCCGCAGAGAATGCAGTCTGTCGCGTCGAAGTGATAAAAGTGGTTCGAGGCGTCCTGATGCGCATTAATCTGACCGGTCCAACGCGACGCGTCGGCCTGGTGCGCCTGGGCCTGGTGGCGCAGCTCGGTCGCCGCCGGGCTATTGGATCGAGCCGCGCTGTCGGTCATCGCCAGCGTCAGCTCGAGGATGCCCCTGCGCGCTGAGCGGACGGTCTCGGACGCAGTCTGGATTACTTGGCCGTCAGTCGCCGGAGTGTGGCAGGCGGCGGGTAAGCCGCGCACGCCGTCGATTTCGACCAAGCAGGTACGGCATGCGCCGAGCGCGGGACCGTCGTCATCCTTGCAGAGGTGTGGCAGATCAACCCCGGCACCCAACGCCACGTCGAGCACCGTCACCCCCACGCGCGTCTCGACCGTTCGCCCGTCTATCGTGACCGAGATCGTTCCCGCCGCCGACTCGCTCGTCATCTACGCTCCATTCCGCCGCTCATATCGAATAGTAGCCAGCAGTCAGCCGGTTCGATCCGATGGAATTCAGTCGGGCTGACGTAGGATCAGGCGCGAACCGGACTCATCGATCACTTTGACCGCGAGTGCGATCCGATTATCCCGATCAAGCGCGTCCCAATAGACATCGGCGATCTGCCGGGCGGTTCCGCTCAAGGGCAACCAGAGCGGGTCGCCGGCGAAGGCCGGCAGCGGATTACCGTCGTGCCGATAGGTGGTAATCCCATAGCCCAGACCGCGCGGCGGCGATGCGAAGCGCCAGACGACGCGATCGGTCAGGTCTGCGTCCGCCGCGTTGGCACGCAGGATCGCGAGTGCCAACGCGGCCGAGCCGCGCAGATCGAGCATCGCCGCGATGCGCGGCGTGTAGTTGGGCGGATCGTCCTCCCGTTCGCGGACCGCCAGCGCGTCTTCGAGCCGGCCTGACTGCTCAACCGCCTGCTTCATCGTCTGCGTGTGATCGCCATTCGAGACGTAGTAGACATCGGGCGATTCGAGCATCGCGTCGTAGATGATGTTGGTCGGGTCGGACACGCGGGCCGGATCACGCGCTTCCGTGCGCAGATCGGTCTTAGCGTCGCCGGCGACCGCGAACCGCCGATTGCGGCTGTTCTCGCTGCGACCCATAAGCCAGTAGATCTGAACCCAGATGTCGGACTCACCCGACGACTCCAGGCGGCCGACGACAATGCCGCGACCGGGATAGCGGTTCGCGGCGATATGCCGTCCGAAGTTCTGTTCGGCGAATACGCGCAGATCGTCTGTTTGGTCTGTCCGGGAGGTCATGCCTCCAGAGTATCCGCCACCGCAAGGGGTTTGCGTGAGTCGGGGGATAGACTCAGGGTATGTCCAGCGACGCGCGGCTTCCGCCCAGTGTCCTGATCGCCAATCGCGGTGAAATCGCCTCGCGGATCATCCGCACCTGTCGCGCTCTGGACGTGCGCAGCGACGTGGTCTACTCCGATGCCGACCACAACGCGCCGCACGTTGCCGCGGACGATGATGCCGTACGCATCGGTCCTGCGCCAGCCGAGCGCAGTTACCTCAACATCGACGCCATCATCGACGGCGCGTATTCCGCGGGCGCGCAGGCGGTGCATCCCGGATACGGCTTCCTGTCGGAGCGGGCCGACTTCGCGCGCGCGGTCGGCGACGCCGGCCTGATCTGGGTCAGCCCGCCGCCAGACGTGATCGCCGATCTGGGCGACAAGGCGGCGGCGCGTCGCCTAGCGATCAGCTGCGGCGTCCCTGTCGAAGCGGACGCAGGCGATGCCGCGCTGGCGGCGGCGATCATGGACCTGAAGCTACCGGTCATGATCAAGGCGGCGGCGGGCGGCGGCGGACGAGGTATGCGGTTGCTCAGCAGCACAGCCGACGCCCCCGACGGACTGGAAGCGGCCGTCGCCAGCGCGAGGCGCGAGGCGCAGGCCGCGTTCGGCGACGGACGACTGCTGGTCGAGCGGGCACATTCGGACGGGCGACACGTCGAGGTGCAGGTACTGTTCGACGCGTATGGCAACGGCGTGCATCTCGGTGAGCGCGACTGTTCGGTACAGCGTCGGCGACAAAAAGTGATCGAGGAGTCGCCCTCGCCGGCGATCGATGAGTCGTTGCGCCACGAGTTGGGCGAGGCCGCGTTAAGGGTCTGCGCCGCCGCGGGCTACGTTGGCGCTGGCACGGTCGAGTTCCTGCTACTGCCTGATACGTTCCCAGACTATTCTTGGCTGTTCCTCGAGGTGAACACGCGTATCCAGGTCGAACACCCGGTCACCGGAGCCGTCGCCAGACTGGACCTGGTCGAGTGGCAACTTCGCATCGCCGGCGGCGAGCCGCTGTCGATCGAACAGGACGCCGTGACCCTCAACGGCCACGCCATCGAACTGCGCATCTACGCGGAGGATCCGTCGCGCGGCTACATGCCCTCGACCGGTCGCCTGCGCTGGTTCGAGCCGCTGGACACGCGGGCGCGGCACGACATCGGCCCGGTCACCGACGACGACATCACGGCCCACTACGACCCGATGCTCGCCAAGAAGATCGTCCATGCTCCTACCCGCGCGCAGGCGCTGGCGCGCGCATCAGAAGCGCTCGACGGCTGGGCCATCGACGGCGTGACGACGAACACGGCGCAACTCGCAGCCATTCTGGCAGCCGAGGATTTCCGATGGGCTCGGTCGATGTCGGATGGCTCGACCGAGCCGACATCACCGGCCTCGGCGACCGCGAACCACCGTTCGATGCGCTCGCCTTTGCCGCCATTGCGGAATCTGAACAGAGCGCCTGGCGATCCTCGGGCGAACTGGTGCGCAACTACTCCCTGCATGGACGTCTGCATGCAGTTCGCGCCACGCGCGGCGTCGATAGGTGGACCGTCGCCGTTGACGGCGCTGAACCCCGCCCCGTCACGTTCGGGCGGGAATGGTCGGCTGAGGCATCCGCGCGCGGCGTGGTCGTCGCCAATGGCGAGCGACGCTGGGCGCTGCTACGCGAACGACGGCGACGCACTAGCGCCGGGCAACAGCACTCGGCCGGCGCCAACGTCGTTCGCGCGCCCACGCCCGGCACGATGATCGAGGTGCTGGTTACGGTCGGCGATCAGGTCGAGGCGGGCCAGACCCTAGCAGTGATGGAGGCGATGAAGATGGAGCACCCGCTCACCGCGCCGGGCACCGGCGTCGTGGCCGCGGTACATACCTCGGCCGGCGCGTCCGTCGATGAGGGCGCGGTTCTGATCGAACTCGGAGCCGAGCGATGAACAACGCGGACGTGTTGCGCGAGCGACGACGGCGCGTCGAAGCGGCTTGGCTGGCGGCAGCATTCAACGGCCCCATCCTGATCCCCGCCAGCCTGCCGATCCCAATTGACGGCACGGATCAGTTCCACGAGTTCCACGCCCATCCCGAGTTTCAGTATCTGACCGGCATCGCCGAACCCGGCGCGGCGTTGGCATGGACGCCCACCGACGGCTGGACGCTGTTCGCGCCTTCGCTGTCGATTGAAGACCTGGTCTGGATGTCAGCTCCGCCCTCGGCGCAGGCGCTATCGCGCCTGACCGGCGTGCATCACTCGCTCGATCGTTCCGAACTGACCGGCTGGCTCGAGGCTCGGCGAGGACAGGATCTGGCTCTGCTGGGCTCACGCGATATCGAGGCGCGCGCATCCGAGTACGGCATCGACGCCTGGTCGACGCTGGAGGCGGTCGTCGACGAGGACGCGACCGAGCGACTCGGCATCGCCTTAGCCGAACTACGGCGAGCCAAAGACTCGGTCGAACTGGAACGAATGACGCGCGCGGTCGAGGCCGCAATCGCCGGACATCTCGCCGCGCAACGACTCGCCAGGCACGGCCTCAGCGAACGAGCGTTACAGATCGAAATGGAAGCCGAGTTCTTCCGACATGGCGGCTCCCGCACCGCGTACGGCTCGATCGTCGGCTCCGGCCCCAACTCCGCAATCCTGCACGGGACGCCTGGCGAGCGGATCATGTCGGATGGCGAGCTGGTACTGATCGATGCCGGCGCCGAGGTCGACGGATACGCCTCCGACGTCACGCGGACGTTCCCTGTCGCAGCCGCGTTCAGCGGCATCCAGCGTGAGCTGTATGAAGTAGTGCTCGCAGCGCAGCGCTCCGCGATCGCTGCCGCTGGACCGGGCGTGGAGTACAAGCATCTGCACCTCCAGGCGTCGGCGACGATTGCGCAGGGGCTGGTCGATGTCGGTTTACTGCGCGGGTCCGCGGACGATCTCGTTGACACCGATGCGCACGCGCTCTTCTTCCCGCACGGCCTGGGGCATATGTTGGGCTTGTCGACGCACGACTGCGGCGGATATCTGGAAGGTCGCGCGCCGGAAGATCGATTCGGGCTCGCCTATCTGCGCGCCGATCTACCGCTCGCACCCGGTTATGTGGTCACGATCGAGCCGGGCATCTACTTCGTCCCCGCCCTGCTGACCGATCCTGTCCGTCGCGAGCGCTATGCCGAAATGGTGGACTGGGGCGCCGTCGATTTCATGCTCGACTTCGGCGGCATTCGCATCGAGGACGACGTCCTGATCACGACGGACGGCTGCGAAGTGATGAGCGACGCCTTGCCGAAGTCGGTACCCGAGATCGAAGCGATCCGCCGAGAGGCGTTGGGGCGCTCGGATGGCTAGGCGGTTGACGATCTCGGATATCGCCACCTATCCGCGTCCCGGCATGGACGCGCCCGGTATGGTCAGCTTCACGCCCGACAGTCGCAGCGTTAACTGGTTGCACGCCGCCGACGGCGGTCTGCTGCGCTCGCTCTGGCGGATCGATGTGGCGAACGGCGAACGCTCCGTGATCGCCGGGCCGGGGACCGATACGTCCATGTCGCGCGAGGAGGAGCTGCTGCGCGAGCGAACGCGGACGCGAGAGCTGGGGGTGTCCGCCTACGCATGGGCATCGGAGTCTGAGCGTCCGGCACTGATGATCCACGGCCCGGTCGTACGAATCTCGGTCGATGGAGAGCCGCTGCGCGAGTTGAACGGCACGCAGGGGGGACTCACGCCGACGCTTAGCCCGGACGGCTCGCATCTGTCGTTCGTCCGCGAGGGGGAAGTGTGCGTGATCGCCGTCGACGGCTCGACGGCGCCAATGCAACTCACGCACGACGCGGCGGATGGCCTGACCAACGGCGTCGCCGACTACATCGCGCAGGAGGAATTCGGACTACTTCGCGGTCACTGGTGGTCGAATGATGGTCGCATCGCGTACCTGCGCGTGGACGAGCGCCACATCGCGCCGTATCCCATCGTGCACCAGGGCGGCGCGGACGTGGAAGTCGAGACGCATCACTATCCGTTCGCCGGCGATGCCAACGCCGCTGTCTCATTGCGGGTGGTACCCGCCGCAGGCGGGCAAGCGGTCGAGATGTACTTGCCGGACGAGGACGGATACTTGGTCCGCGTCGGCTGGTGGCCTGACGGCTCGGGCGGACAGCGCCTGGTCGCGCAATGGCTCAACCGTCAACAAAATCAGCTGCGCCTGCTTGCTTTCGGAGAAGACCCGACGACGCCGATCGAGCTGATCGATGAACGGCAGGAACCGTGGATCAACGTCGGCGATGATGCGCGCGGCCTCAACGACGGAACCTTCCTCTGGTCGTCCGAGTCGACTGGCTTCCGCCATCTGTTGTTGCGCGCGGCCGATGGCGCTCTCATCCGCACGCTGACCGAGGGCGACTGGATCGTCGATGGCGTGATCGGCGTCGATCAGGAGGGCGGCTGGGTCTATTTCAGCAGCACGCGCGGATCGCCGCTGGAGCGTCGGGTCGAGCGCGTCTCGCTATCGGACGGCGTGATCGAAACACTCTCGCCCGAAGGCGGCGTGCACAGCGCCTCACTCTCGCCGGATGGTCAGTGGCTAGCGATGCTGGATACGTCGCTCGTCGATCCGCCCTCGGTCTCGCTCCTGGCGACGGACGGCGCGACGCAGCGCCGAATCTTCCAGCCCGCCGTCTCGACCGATCAACTGGCCGACCAACTTGGCATCCGAGCGCCGCAGCTACGCGCCTTCTCAGCTGCCGATGGCACAACCCTGTACGGTGCGCTCTATCGACCGGACGCGGCTGGCCCGCATCCTGTGGTAGTGGCGGTCTACGGCGGGCCACACGCGCAGACCGTCCTCGACGCCTGGGGCTTGACCGTCGACATGCGCGCGCAATACCTGGCCCAGCAGGGATTCCTCGTGCTCAAGTTGGACAATCGGGGCATGGCCGGTCGCGGGCTGGGATTCGAGGCACGCCTGCATCGGCGCATGGGCACGATCGAGGTAGACGACCAGGTGGCCGCGCTCGAACAACTCGCCGACGAGGGGATCGTCGACATCGAGCGCGTGGGCATCTACGGCTGGTCATACGGCGGATACCTGACGGTCATGTCGATGCTACGCCGCCCCGACCTGTTCAAGGTCGGCGTCTCGGGCGCTCCTGTCTCGGACTGGGACGGATACGACACCGGCTACAGCGAGCGCTACATGGACACGCCCCGGAACAACGCCGAAGGCTACCGCGAAGGATCGTTGCTGACCCACGCGAACCGGTTGCGCGGTCGCCTGCTGCTGATTCACGGCGGCGTCGACGAGAACGTTCACTTCCGCCACACGGCGCGTCTGATCACGGCGCTCACCGCCGCCGACCGCGACTATGACCTGTTGATATTCCCGTCCGAGCGACACATGCCGCGCGATCGGGCTGGGCTGGAGTATCAAGAGCGGCGTATAGCACGTTACTTCGAACGCCACCTATAGGAAGCTCGACGACAGGGAACAGAGGAGCACGATGCCGATTCCCAGCACCCCGACCGACGCGGCAGCGCTGCTCGGCGTCGGGCTGACGGCGGACCGCGACACGATCCGCGACCGCTATCGGCGGCTGGCTCGCATCTACCATCCTGACGCGAATCCCGACGACGAGGCGGCTGGAGCGCGCATGCTCGAGTTGAACGCCGCCGTCGATCTGCTGCTGGGCGCCGACACGCCGACCGTCGAGGAGGTCATCGCATCGGAGCCCAACCCGCGCGCCGTGACGACGCGCGAGCGGCGACGCGATGCGAGCATCCGCTCCGCCCTGCAGCACCTGCCCTACGGCGTCTACGTGATCGGCACGGTCACTTCTGAGGGTGAGCCGAACGCGATGGTCGCCGACTGGGTCATGCAGGTCTCCTTCCGACCGCGGATCATCTGCGTCTCGTTCGAGCGCGACGCCGCTTCTCTGCGCAACCTGCGCGAGACGAGGCAGCTCAGCGTGAATCTCCTGCCCGAGTCGGGCATGGACCTGGCGGCGCGATTCCTGCAGCCGAGCGATCCGTCCAAGATCGAGGGGCGATCCGCTGATTTCGCGGCGCCCGACAAGATGCGCGGCGTGCCGCATCAACGGTTACCGGGCCGCGAGTTGGATCAGGGCGCGCCGCTGCTCGACGACTCGCTGGCATGGATTGCCGCCGAGGCGCAGCAATTTGTCCCGGTCGGCGAACACGTCCTGGCGCTGTGCAGGGTCTTCGACGGCGATACCGCCCTGATGGACGAAGGCCCGCTGACCTCGCTCTACACCGGATGGCACTATGGCGGTTAGCCCGCCGTCCGATTCCGTCGTCGCCCGACCAGCCGGACAGCACGCCTACCAGACGGTTCCGATCGCAGCTCGGAACGGGCAACGCGCAGTCGGCAATGGCATCCGGCCGGCGACGGCGAGCCAAGCGCAGCCGGTAAGGCAGCCGGTAAGGCGCGTGCTCGGTCGGCGGATGGGCACGTTCGAGTCTTTCCGCGATCCTGCATTCGGCTGGTTCTTCGTCTCGACGCTGGGGCAGATGTACTCGGCGATCGGGCAGATGTTCGTGCGCACCTATCTGGTTTACGAGCTGACCGAATCGTATGCGGACGTGGGGCTGGTGGCGCTGGTCAGCGGCGGGGCGCAATTCCTGCTGGGGCCATATGGCGGCGTCCTGGCCGACCGCTTCCCCAAGAAGACCGTCACGCAGGTGTTCCAGTTCGTCGGCTTTCTGAACGCATTCGCGATCGGCACGCTGGCGGTGATGGGCATCCTCGAGTTCTGGCATCTGCTGATCTCTGCGGTGTCGCAGGGCATTCTCGTCGCCTTGATGGTGCCGGCGAGACAGGCGATGGTCTCGGAGATCGTGCCGCAGGAACGGATCATGAACGGGGTCGCGCTGAACACGGCGGCGATGAACATGATGCAGTTCGGGGCGCCACTGATCGGTGGGGCGTTGCTGGCCACGGTCGGCGCCGCTGGCGCCTTTTACTCGATGGCCGGCAGCTACGCTCTGGCGATGGTCGCCATGCTGCCGATTCCCACGGTCGCCGCGCAGGCGGGTCGCGGGCGAGGCGGCGCGCGCGAAGCATTTGGCGACATCGGGGACGGCTTCCGCTACATCGCGGGTCACCGGGCGTTGCGCATGATTCTGCTGTTGTCGTTCTTCATCTCGATGCTCGGCATGCCGTTCCAGGGCCTGCTGCCGGGCTTTGTGCAGGATGTCTTCGACGCCGGGCCGGCGCTCGCGGCGCTGTTCATGACATTCTCCGCCGTCGGGGCGTTCCTGGCGGCGTTGATCATTGCCTCGCTGCGACGCAGCGGTCGGGGCAAGCTGCTGATCCTGATGGGCGTATTCCTGGGCGGGTCCATTCTGGGCATGGCGATCTCGCCCTGGATCTGGCTCAGCATGCCGATCATGATTCTGATGGGCATCGGCCAATCGGGGCGCATGGCGATGGCGTCGGCGCTGATCCAGGAGCAGGCCGAGCCGGCCTATCGGGGGCGCGCGATGTCGGTGTTGATGATGCAGTTCGCCGTCATGCAGGGCGGCGTCTTTGCGCTGGGCATGGCCGCCGAGCTGATCGGCATCCGCCTCGCTGTCTTGATCGTCGGCGTCGCGCTGCTGGCCGTACTGGCGTTGTTCGGCGTCTTCTCGCCGACGCTTCGGCGGATCCAGTAGGTCTGGACTATCTTGAGGTCAGCGGTCCGCACGCTGATCGCGAGCGCTTGGGAGCGAGCATGATCACCTACCTCGACCATGTCGGAATTGTGGCGCACACGCTGGATGATGCGTTGTCCGTCCTGGTGGAGCAACTCGGCCTCGAACGCGATACGGAGCGCTCGCCGTATCCCACAGGCGGGTACTTCGCGCCCGAACGAACGAGGATCTTCTTCGTCAAGGTCAACGTCGGCGAGACGCGGATCGAAATTCTGTTGCCGGATGACAACCGCAGCGGGATCGGCCGCTTCCTCGAGCGACGCGGTCCTGGTCTGCATCACCTCGGCTATGGCTCGACCGATGTGGTCGGCGACACCAAACGCTTCATCCAGCGCGGTCTCGCCTACATCGACTTCGGGGGACCGATCGAGGAGATTACCGCTTCGTTCTTTCACCCTCGGACGGCTGGCGGCATCCTGACCGAGATCGTGCCTGATCGACGGCCGCAGGCATAGCCGCACATATCCGCGCGCGGGAACGTGAGGCAATGCGACGGAACGGCGAACCGCGCTGATGCCCTCGACTCCGGAAGTCGACCAGGAGCGGCGAGTGGCGCTCGTGCTGAGCGGCGGCGGCGCCTCTGGCATCGTCCAGGTGCCCTTTCTGGAAGAGCTGACCGGCCGAGGCATCCGCCCCGACCTGATCATCGGATCGTCGGTCGGGGCCGTGAATGGCGCGTTCCTGGCGCTGCACCCGAACAGCATCGACGGGCTGGCGGAACTCTGGATCGCGCTGCGCAGCACCAAGCTCTGGCATCGCAACCTGCTGCGCATCGGCCGCAACCTGTTATCGCGCGGCACGTCGCTCTATTCGAACCGATTCCTGCGCGAGCTGTTCAGGCAACATGTGACGCTGGACGAAGTAGCGGCGACCGATATCCCGCTGTTCATCGTCACCACCAGCCTCTCGAACGGCTGCAAGCGCGTCGTCGCGAATGGCGAATTGCTGGCGGCGGTCATGGCGTCCATCGCCGTGCCGGGGCTCTTTCCGCCGGTGCGGATCGACGGCGACTGGTGCGTTGATGGCGGGCTGTCCTCTGGGCTGGATCTGGAGACGGCGCTGCTGCAGGGCGCGACGCATATTCTGGCGGTCGACCTCGGCGCGCAGCCCTCACCCTACGAGCCCCGCGGGCTGGTCGATTTGCTGATCCGCTCCATGGAGATCGCGTTGCAGGAGCGGACCAAGGCCGAAATTGATCAGTTCGCATCGCACGCGCCCACCGTCGTCTGGCGTCCGGGATTGCGCGCCGCCTCGTTCGGTTCCTTTCATGATGTCGAGGAGCTGTACGCCGCCGCCAAAGACCTCGCTCCGCCGATGATCGACCTCGCCATAGGTGAACACGGCGACTGGATTCCCGGCGTTTACGAAGGCGTCGTGTCAGTGGCGAAGGTCTGAGCCTGGATAGCGAGGTCGGTCTTGCCTGAGTTCCCTTCGGCGACAGATGGGGCGGTAATGGATCATGCGACGGTCTTGCCGGACTGGGCTTGGAGCGTGTTGTGGCAGAAGGAAATTCGCAAGGATGGCGGGGAGGGCAAACGCGGCCAGGGCAGCGTTTCGACGTCGGAACGCCGCACAACGGGAGACGCTGTGACCGATTTGGCGCGATAAGGGGTGGCGGGTAGTCGATCTGGCTTTGTCGGCCTTGGTTGCGGATGGTGCCATGGCGTCGTTCCTGGCGCAGGTGGCGGTCAGCGAGATGCGGGGGTTCAACCGTCTGGGGCAGCAGAACGGAAGGGGCCAAATCAACGGCGCGGGAGCGGGATTCGCATGTGCGGTCAGGCGCGGGCATGAGGGGCTGTCGTCGTCGGCGAGTTGGGCGTCGCGGGCCCGTCTCCTTCGGTTCGGGGCGGCGGGCGAGATCGCAGGCAAGCCGGGCATGGCGGAACTGGACGGGCATGACGGTACCGAGCCAGGGCCGACAGCGGGCGGGAGTTAGCCGGGGTTCGCCGTTTCGGCGGCCGAGCTCGCCTACTCGGTTACTCGTCGGCGGTGGGAACGCCGACAGCGCCTGAGGCGCGGAGCGAGGCGATCTCGTCGGCGCTGTAGCCGTACTGGGAGAGCACGGCGTCGGTGTCGCCGTCGAGCGGGGGCGACGATCCGCGCGCTTGGACTGGCGTGGCCGACATGCTGAAGGGCGGGCCGACCATAGTCTCAGGGCCCGTGAGCGGGTGTTCCAGATCGACCATGATGCCGAGCGCCCGCACCTGTGGGTCGTCGATCATCTCTTCGGGGATGTTGACCTGGGCCGCGGGCGCGCCGACGGCGTCGAGCTTCGCAATCCAATGCTGCGTCGTCTGGGCGACAAAGCGCTGGGTGATTAACGCGCGGACGCGCGCCACAATCTCGGTCGAGCCATCTGCGAGCGGGTTGAAGTCGCCGTCGTCGGTCGGATCATCGCCCGGCTCGATCGCGAGCGCCTGCCGGACCTGTTGACGATTGGACGGGGTGACGCAACCCAGCATGATTGCGCCGTCGGCCGTCTGGTAGCCGCCGTAGTAGAGCAGGAAGGCGCCGCCGACCAAGGCACGAATGCCGCCGCGGGCGCCGAGCAGCTCTCGATAGTCGCCGCCGCGGGCGCGCACCTCGGCGATCCCGTTGAGGATGGGATCGAGCAAGACTGCGTCGGAGACGGGCAAGCGCGAGGTGAGCGCGTTCTGGAGCACCAGGGCGCTGGCGAGCAGGGAGGTGTCGATTTTCTGTCCTTCGCCCGTCCGCTCGCGATGGAACAGGGCTGCGCAGACGGCGATGGCACTGGAGAACGCGGCGGCGAAGTCGGCCGGGGTGGTCGCGGTGATCAGATCGGGGCCGCCGTGTTCGTCAACTTTCTCGTCGCCCGCCATCAGCCCCGAGTAGGCCTGGGCGATGATGTCGGCGCCGGCGCGATGGGCGGAGGGGCCGGTGGGGCCGTAGGCGGTGTTTTCCAGATAGATCAGCGACGGATTGAGCGCTCGCAGGCGGTCATAGTCGATACCCAAGCGCTCGGGGACACCGGGGCGAGCGTTGATCAGGAATACGTCCATGTCGCGGATCAGGCGGTGGACGACGCGTTGGCCGTCGGGGTTCTGGAGATCGAGGACGATGCCGCGCTTGCCGCGATTGAAGACGTGGTAGCCCTTGCTCTCGCCGGGCGCGAATTGCCCGAGCAGCCGCATGCCGTCGCCGCTGGCGGATTCGATCTTGATCACATCGGCGCCCATGTCGGAGAGCATCACGCCGCACATCGGGCCGGCAATAATCTGCGTCACTTCGAGGATGTTGATTCCGTCAAGCGCGCCTGGCATGGTCGCTTCCCTTCCGCATACAGAGTGTCACGGGCGGCGCACTGCGCATGATAGTGAGGATAGCGCCGAGTCACCTCCGGCTCGCAGGCGTCCAACGCGGTCGGCTCGCCGCCGATGTCCAGTTGCGTCGGGGGCGGGCCGACGTGGGGTCGGCCGCCCCCGACGATCAGCGGTCTACTTGCTCCACCAGCCGTAGTGGCGGCTCTTCGACCATTGGTCGCATTGGTAGGAGTAGGCCTGCACCTGCACGCGCAGATAATGACCGGTGCCGGCGGGCAGACCGGTCACCGTCTTCGACAGCGTCGCGTCGGCGGAGCGGAAATACTCGTCCGCGTAATCCACGTCGGTATACGCGTCGAGGTAGACGTAGTAGTTGTACTCGATCGACTGCGCCGCGTACTTGGTCGCCTGGTTGCCGCCGGCGCTGACGTAGGCGCAGCGCTTGTTGCGCTTGCTGCCGATGGCGGCCGGCTTCTTCCAGCTGATCGTCACCTGACCCGACGTGCTCGTATCGACCGACAGGTCGCGCACCGGGAACGGCGTGCGCAACTTCCGCGTCGCCGGCGCAGACGGATTCGTGTTCGACGCCGACGTCCAGAAAAACGCCGTCGCCAACTCCGATTCCTCCCCGCAGCCGTCCTCCGACTCCGCGTACACCTCCACGTAATGCCGGTACGGATAGCGCAACTCGTCCACGTACCAACTCGTGCCGCTATCGATGCGCAGCGACTCGGCCGCCATCGGCATCGACGGCGCCACCTCGTACACGCGCGCGAAGTAGCCGGCCGTAGGGCAGTAGCCGCCGACCCCGTCGCCGCTGGCGGTCCAGGAAATCAGGGCGCTATTGGAGCCCGCCTGCACCGTCAACCCGGTCGGCGTACTGGGCACCGTTCCGACCGGACCGTACGGCGTCGCCTCGACCGTATCCGAGACCGGGCTGGTGACGCCGCCGCTCTCGGACTTGGCCCGCAGCTCGAAGCGGTAGCGCACCCCGCTGCCGTCCAGCCCCGTGACCCTGTGAAAATCCGTCCAGCTGCTGCCGGCCGCAGTCCAGCTCCCCCAGGCGCCACTGCCCTTGCGCTGCCGATATTCGTAATTGGCGATGGCCTGAACCTCCGCCTTCGACGGATGACTCCACTTCAGCGTGACCCTTCGAGGCCCCGCAGTGGCGACCAACCCCGCCGGCTTGGTCAGCAACGGCGTCGCCGTCACCGTCGCCGAGACCGTCCCGTCGCCGCCCGAACCCACCGCGCGCAGCTGAAACTCGTACGCCACGCCGGCGTCCAAGCCCGTCACCGTGTGCGAGGTCAGCAAAGCCGAATTCGATATCGACGTCCACGTACCCCAAGCCGAGGCCGACGCCTTCCGATAACGCACCTTGTAACCCGTCCTCACCTCCGACGGATGCACCCAACTCAACGTCATCTGCTGCAGCCCCGGCGTCGCCGTCACCCGCGTCGGCGCGCCAGGCGTCGTACTCTGCCCGAACGCCGACTCCGAGCCGAACGCGACCAGCCCGACCAGCAATCCGGCCACCGCCAGCAGACCCCAACGGGTCAGGAACCGAGGCTTGTGATCAGAACGCATATGCGAAGGGGGGGGGGGCACTGAACCCCGGTTGGTGAGACATCCGAACATCTCCTGCTCATCTCCAACTGCGCCAGCGCCCAACCCGAGCGCCCGGCGATGGGGGCAGACTATTCACAGCGCCCGCGGTCGGTCAAGCGCGCGAAGCGATATCCTAGCAATATCCGGTAATGTCGGCCCGAATTCGGTTCAGCGGCGCCAGACTCCCGGCGCGGATTCGGTCGGGCGCGCGCGGGACCTGATCCATCCCCGTCTCGACCAACCCCTCCTCCAGATCGTCCGACCATGCATCCCTGGGCGGCGCCAGGCGTCGGGTCGGGTGGTTGGCGTTTTGTCTGTCCACCGGGTGTGGATTTATGGGCGATGGCGCTTGTCCTGTCCTGTGCGCGGGCCGATCGCGCGTACTCTGTCGCGAGGCGCATGTCTCGCCGACGGCGCCCCAGCCGGCTGCGAGATGGCCGGCAACAAGACGAGCAGCGCCAGGAGTGCTGCCCTTTTATCAAGCTTACGCTTTGGTTACACCACCGACCTGTCGATTTCCGCGCTCTATCTTCGTCATGTCCGGCTTGCCCAGGGATCTCGCTCGGAAGTGTGGGGGCGCATGCGCCCCCACACCGCTCGGGGCGCTCGACTCTGCTCAGCGGCTAGTTGCTGATATAGAGGAGGTCCGAGCGGGCGACGGCGAAGTCGCTCGAGCCGGGCACCAGCATCCCGTCGACCACCGAGTAGCGGACCCAGGCGGAGCCGTTCCACATATGCAAGGCTGTTGCGCCGCGAGGCGAGGCCAGGCCGAAGATCACGGACGCGGTCGAATCGACGCTGCAGGCCCAGGTCGAGAACCTTCTCAAGGCGCTGAGGCAGTCCAGGCTCGCCTCAGCGTTCGGCGTCTCAGGCGCTCCGGCCGTGCTGACCAGCACCTCCAGATCGCGTTCCGGCGTCGTGTCATCCGAGACCGTCGCCCACACGAGCGCCAGTCCGGCCCCTACCACGGTCAGCGTCGTCGACGCCTTACCCACCACGGTCATGGCCGAGGCGTCGTCCAGCACTGCCACCACCGCGTCGTCGCCGACCAAGTCCGAGACTCCGAACGCGACGCTGACGCCGTCTGCCACGACGTTGCCGATCGCATCGGTGACCATCACGCTCGCCGTCACGCTCTGACCGATCTCGGTCGCGGGCAGCGGCGTCAGCGTCAGCTCGACCTCATCCGCCGCGCCCACGACCATGAACGTCGTTGACGCCTTCAGCGTCCCCGAGGTGATTTCCAGCGTGTACGCGCCGGTCGCCAGCGCCGACGACATCGCCGCGTCGATGTCCAGCATCAGCCGGTTCATCATCGACTCCGACTGCGTCGTCTGGTACTTGCTCTGCGCGACCAGGCCGCCGTTGGCGTCCCTCACCATCGCGCTCACGGTCGGTACCTTAGCCGCGAAGCCGGAGGCGTCCGTGGCATCGAGCATGAATGTGATCTGGTCGCGCGCGTCCATCCCTGTGTCGCCGACGTCGTCGCCGACGTTGTAGCCCAAGACGTTGCTGGGCGCGGCGCCGATGCTCAGCGATATTGCCGGGCCCGAGAACTTGATCTGCAGCGGGCTGGGCTGGAACACCTGTCCGACCGAGATCACGGTCGCAGCGACCGCCGCCATGCCCGGCGACGCCGGCGCCTTGAGCTGAATGCGTATCTTGGCTGGCAGCTGCTTGCCCGACGTTTTCAGGCTGGTCAGGTCGATCTCGCAGGCTGCCTGACCGTTGATCTTGCAGGTCGCCGGCTGGTCGATCTTGGCACCGGCCGGGCCGATCTGCTCGGTCGACAGCGTACCGCCCGTGGTCGTGATCACGATCGACGCGATTGTGCTGGCCCAGGCTGGTTTGTTGTTCGCGCTCAGGATCGACAGCGAGAGCTCCGTCGTCCCCGTCCCCGCGATAATCGTCGTTGGTTCCATCGAGGACGGATCATCGACGTAGCCGTCTCTGGGCGTCGTATCCGTATCGCCCGCCATCGCCCGACGCGGCGAACTGGGACCGAAGCTGACTGCCGACGTTGGCGACTGCGAATCCACCGTCAGCGTTTCCGTCGTGGTCGGCGTCGCCGTCGTGGTCGACACCCGCTGCGTCGGCGTCGCCCTGACCGTCGCCGAGATCGCTCCGTCGCCGTTTGCGTTGACCGCGCGCACCTGGAACTGATACTCGACGCCCGCCTGCAACCCCGTCGCCGTATAGCTCGTAAACGCCGCGGACCTCGACCGCCAGGCGCCCCAGGTCGCGGCCGACGTCTTCTTGTAACGCAGCTTGTAACCGGTCAGCGTGCCAGCCGGGGCCGTCCAGCGCAGCGCGACCTGTTCCGTCCCCGCCGTCGTCGTCAAGCCCGTCGGCGCGGCAGGCGTCGCGGTCGACGTCTGCACGGTCGGCGTCGCGGTCGCGGTCGACGAGACCGTTCCGTCGCCGCCCGCGTTGACCGCGCGCAGCTGAAACTGATACTCCGAGCCGCCGTCCAAGCCCGTTACCGTATGCGACGTCAGCAAGGCCGAATTCGAAATCGTCGCCCACGCCCCCCAGGTCAACGCTCCCGTCTTCTTGTAACGCAGCTTGTAGCCGGTCAC
The DNA here is from genome assembly GCA_965116225.1 of Dehalococcoidia bacterium. Lineage (GTDB taxonomy): Bacteria > Chloroflexota > Dehalococcoidia > Bin125 > Bin125 > Bin125. The sequence goes on from OZ220495.1 coordinate 782,352, forward strand.
TGTCCCCGCCGGCGCCGTCCAACCCAACACGACCCGCTCCACCCCCACCGTCGCCGTCAGGCTCGTCGGCGCAGCCGGTGTCGCCACGGTCGGCGTCGCGGTCGCGGTCGACGAGACCGTTCCGTCGCCGCCCGCGTTGACCGCGCGTAGCTGAAACTGATACTCCGAGCCGCCGTCCAAGCCCGTTACCGTATGCGACGTCAGCAAGGCTGAATTCGAGATTGCCGTCCAGGCGCCCCAGGTCGGCGCCGACGTCTTCTTGTAACGCAGCTTGTAGCCGGTCACTGTCCCCGCCGGCGCCGTCCAACCCAACACGACCCGCTCCACCCCCACCGTCGCCGTCAGGCTCGTCGGCGCAGCCGGTGTCGCCACGGTCGGCGTCGCGGTCGCGGTCGACGAGACCGTTCCGTCGCCGCCCGCGTTGACCGCGCGTAGCTGAAACTGATACTCCGAGCCGCCGTCCAAACCCATCACCGTATGCGACGTCAGCAACGCCGAATTCGAAATCGCCGTCCAGGCGCCCCAGGTCGGCGCCGACGTCTTCTTGTAACGCAGCTTGTAGCCGGTCACTGTCCCCGCCGGCACCGTCCAACCCAACACGACCCGCTCCACCCCAGCCGTCGCCGTCAAGCTCGTCGGCGCAGCGAGCGTCGCCACGGTCGGCGTCGCGGTCGCGGTCGACGAGACCGTTCCGTCGCCGCCCGCGTTGACCGCGCGTAGCTGAAACTGATACTCCGAGCCGCCGTCCAAACCCATCACCGTATGCGACGTCAGCAACGCCGAATTCGAAATCGCCGTCCAGGCGCCCCAGGTCGGCGCCGACGTCTTCTTGTAACGCAGCTTGTAGCCGGTCACTGTCCCCGCCGGCACCGTCCAACCCAACACGACCCGCTCCACCCCAGCCGTCGCCGTCAAGCTCGTCGGCGCAGCGAGCGTCGCCACGGTCGGCGTCGCGGTCGCGGTCGACGAGACCGTTCCGTCGCCGCCCGCGTTGACCGCGCGTAGCTGAAACTGATACTCCGAGCCGCCGTCCAAACCCATCACCGTATGCGACGTCAGCAACGCCGAATTCGAGATTGCCGTCCAGGCGCCCCAGGTCGGCGCCGACGTCTTCTTGTAACGCAGCTTGTAGCCGGTCACTGTCCCCGCCGGCGCCGTCCAACCCAACACGACCCGCTCCACCCCAGCCGTCGCCGTCAAGCTCGTCGGCGCAGCGAGCGTCGCCACGGTCGGCGTCGCGGTCGCGGTCGACGAGACCGTTCCGTCGCCGCCCGCGTTGACCGCGCGCAGCTGAAACTGATACTCCGAGCCGCCGTCCAAACCCATCACCGTATGCGCGGTCAGCGCCGCCGAACTCGAAATCGCCGTCCAGGCGCCCCAGGTCGGCGCCGACGTCTTCTTGTAACGCAGCTTGTAACCGGTCACTGTCCCCGCCGGCGCCGTCCAACCCAACACGACCCGCTCCACCCCAGCCGTCGCCGTCAAGCTCGTCGGCGCAGCCGGTGTCGCCACGGTCGGCGTCGCGGTCGCGGTCGTCGAGACCGTTCCGTCGCCGCCCGCGCTGACGGCGCGCAGCTGAAACTGATACTCCGAGCCGCCGTCCAAGCCCGTTACCGTATGCGACGTCAGCGCCGCCGAACTCGAAATCGCCGTCCAGGCGCCCCAGGTCGGCGCCGACGTCTTCTTGTAGCGCAGCTTGTAACCGGTCAGCGTGCCTGACGGCGCCGTCCAACTCAGCGCGACCTGCTCCACCCCAGCCGTCGCCGTCAAGCTCGTCGGCGCAGCGAGCGTCGCCACGGTCGGCGTCGCGGTCGCGGTCGACGAGACCGTTCCGTCGCCGCCCGCGTTGACCGCGCGCAGCTGAAACTGATACTCCGAGCCGCCGTCCAAACCCGTTACCGTATGCGCGGTCAGCGCCGCCGAATTCGAGATTGCCGTCCAGGCGCCCCAGGTCGGCGCCGACGTCTTCTTGTAACGCAGCTTGTAGCCGGTCACTGTCCCCGCCGGCGCCGTCCAGCTCAGCGCGACCTGCTCCACCCCAGCCGTCGCCGTCAAGCTCGTCGGCGCAGCGAGCGTCGCCACGGTCGGCGTCGCGGTCGCGGTCGACGAGACCGTTCCGTCGCCGCCCGCGTTGACCGCGCGCAGCTGAAACTGATACTCCGAGCCGCCGTCCAAGCCCGTTACCGTATGCGCGGTCAGCGCCGCCGAATTCGAGATTGCCGTCCAGGCGCCCCAGGCCGATGCCGACGTCTTCTTGTAGCGCAGCTTGTAACCGGTCAGCGTGCCTGACGGCGCCGTCCAACTCAGCGCGACCTCATCCACCCCCGCCGTCGCCGTCAAGCTCGTCGGCGCGGATGGCGTCGCCGCGGCCGGCGTCGCCTTGACGGTGGCCGAGACCGTTCCGTCGCCGCCCGCGTTGACCGCGCGCAACTGGAACTGATACTCCGAGCCGCCGTCCAAGCCCGTTACCGTATGCGCGGTCAGCGCCGCCGAATTCGAGATTGCCGTCCAGGCGCCCCAGGCCGATGCCGACGTCTTCTTGTAGCGCAGCTTGTAACCGGTCAGCGTGCCTGACGGCGCCGTCCAACTCAGCGCGACCTCATCCACCCCCGCCGTCGCGGTCAGGCTCGTCGGCGCGGCGAGTGTCGACACTTGCGCGGTCGGCCTGGCCTCGACGGTGGACGACGTCTCGCCGTTGACCGCGCGCAGCTGGAAGCGATACCGCGAGCCGGCTTCCAACCCCGTTACCGCATGCGAGGTCGTGGTCGCGTCGGAACCGCTGATGTCGGTCCAGGAACCCCAACTACCGCTGCCCTTGCGCTGCCGATACTGATACCCCGTGATCATCGCGTCGTCCGGGTCCGTCCAACCCAGCGTGACCCGCTCGACCCCCGCCGTCGCGGTCAACCCGCTCGGCGCCGCCGGTCTCGACGTCGGCGTGGCCTTGACCGTCGTCGAGATCGCACCGTCGCCGCCGGCGTTGACCGCGCGCACCTGGAACTGGTACTCGACGCCGCCGTCCAAGCCCGTCGCCGTCCAGCTCGTAGACGCTGGGGATCTCGACTGCCAGGCGCCCCAGTTCGAGGCGGACGTTTTCTTGTAACGCACCTTGTAGCCGGTAATCAGGCCCGACGGCGCGCGCCAACTCAACGTCACCCGCTCACCGCCGGGCGTCGCGGTCACGCTGCTCGGCGCCGCCGGCGTCGGCGTCGCGGTCGCGGTCGCCGAGACCGTCCCGTCGCCGTTCGCGTTGACCGCGCGCAGCTGAAACTGGTATTGCGAGCCGACGTCCAGGCCTGTCACTGTATGCGACGTCAGCAAGGCTGAATTCGAGATCGCCGTCCATTCGCCCCAGGTCAACGCTCCCGCCTTCCGGTAGCGCAGCTTGTAACCCGTCACTGTCCCTGCCGGCGCCGTCCATCTCAACGTCGCCGAACTCACTCCGGGCGTCACCGTCAGATTCGTCGGCGCGGCAGGCGCAGACGATGACGGCGTCGTCGTCGGCCTGGCCTCGACGGTGGACGACGTCTCGCCGTTGACCGCGCGCAGCTGGAAGCGATACCGCGAGCCGGCTTCCAACCCCGTTACCGCATGCGAGGTCGTGGTCGCGTCGGAACCGCTGATGTCGGTCCAGGAACCCCAACCACGGTTGCCCTTGCGCTGCCGATACTGATACCCCGTGATCGTCGCGTCGTCCGGGTCCGTCCAACCCAGCGTGACCCGCTCGACCCCCGCCGTCGCGGTCAACCCGCTCGGCGCCGCCGGTCTCGACGTCGGCGTGGCCTTGACCGTCGTCGAGATCGCCCCGTCGCCGCCCGCGGTGACCGCGCGCACCTGGAACTGGTACTCGAGGCCCGCCTGCAACCCCGTCGCCGTCCAGCTCGTAAACGCCGCGGACCTCGACCGCCACGGCCCCCAGCTCGGCTCCGACGTCTCCTTATAGCGCACCTTGTAGCCCGTCAGCGCGCCCGACGGCGCCCACCAACTCAACGTCACCTGCTTGCCGCCGGGCGTCGCGGTCACGCTGCTCGGCGCCTCGGGCTTCGGCGTCGCGGTCACGGTCGCCGAGGCCGTCCCGTCACCGTTCCCGTTGACCGCGCGGAGCTGAAACTGATACTGCCACCCGGCGTCCAAGCCCGTCAGCGTGTGCGAGGTCAGCAAGGCTGAATTCGAGATCGCCGTCCATTCGCCCCAAGCCAACGCTCCCGTCTTCTTGTAGCGCAGCTTGTAGCCGGTCACCCAGCCCGTGGGCGCCGTCCAACGTAGGGTCGCCGAACTTACGCCAGAGGTTGCGGTGAGGCTCGTCGGCGGACCTGGCGCAGACGTCTGCGAGCTGAGCGTCGTTGCGGTCGCGGTCGCCGATGGCGAGCCGTCGCCGTCGGCGGTCAGCGCGCGCAGCTGGAATTGGTACTCGACGCCGCCATCCAGCCCGGTCAGCGTATGCGAGGTGAACGAGGCCGAATTGGGGATCGCCGTCCAGGCGCCCCAATCCGAGTCAGACGTTTTCTTATAGCGGAGCTTGTAGCCGGTCAGGGTGCCCGTGGGCGCCGTCCAGCTTAGCGCGGCCTGGTCTGTGCCTCCCGTCGCCGTCAGGCTGGTCGGGGCCGGCACCGTATGCGGGGTGGCCGTCACCTTGATCGAGGGGGCGCCGTCGCCGCTGGGGTTGACTGCGCGCAGCTGGAATTGATACTCGTCGCCTATATCCAACCCCGTGAGCGTATGCGAGGTGAGCGAGGCCGAATTTGAGATCGCGGCCCAGGCGCCCCAGTTCGTGGCGGACGTTTTCTTGTAGCGGATCTTGTAGCCGGTCACATCGCCCGGAGGAGCGGTCCAGCTCAACGTCGCCTGCGCGACCGCCGCCGCGGCCGTCAAGGCGCTCGGCGCCGACGGCTTGCCATCGTCGTCGGTAATCGTAAACCGCACGACACCGAAACCTTGCTCCGCGAGGAGATACGTGTATTCGTCATCCTCGTCAATCGTGTCGCCCAGGACGCGCAGCGTTAGCGTTCCTGTGCGTTCACCCTGCGCCACCGTGATCGGATATCCCTGCGGCATCCCCGATGAATCCAGCGACTGGGCCGTGGTGAAACACCAGTCTGCGTCCAGATCTGGATCCAGATCAGAACAGTCAGCGCCTACCTGAGCGGGACCTGAGAGCAAATTCGAGATCGTGATGAATGAGGTGGTATCTACGATGGCAGGGGCAACCAAGGTGAGCGTCAGCGTCACATCGGTATGGCTGCTATCGCCCTCGACGACAGGCGAAACCGAAAGGAGTTCCGGCATTTCAGTGGTTGAGGAACAGTTCTGCTGGGACGGCACGCCGCTGCCGTGCTCGTTGACCGCGCGAACCTTAACGCAGAACAGCGAGTTGGTCGGCACGTTCTCCAGCACGAGCTCCGTGGTCGTCGCATCGGAGTCGGCGATATCCGTCCAGGCGGTGTAAGTGATAAAGTCCGTCGAGGTCTGGTACTGCCACTTGGTGATCGCAGTCTCTTGCAGGTCGCTCCAGTAGACGGTGACCTCGTCCAGGTCCGTCATTCCGAAAACCGTGAACGGACTGCCGGGCGGCGAGCCTTGAGCAAGCGCGGCGCCCGAGCCCAGCGCGACCACGCCAGCCAGCATGCCGGCCAACACCAACAACGCCACAACCCGCGAACCGATGGCCGCCATCAGAACGCGTATGCGAGCTTTGAGGGGGGGGGGGGGTACTGAGCGCCAAGTTGGCGCGACATCGGGAATATCTCCTGCATATCCCCAACTATGCCAGCGCCCGGCGATAGAGGCAATCTAGCCGCGACGGCGGCGGCCGATCAATCGCATGAAGCGATAGTCGGTATAGGCGGCAACGTCCGCCCGAATCCGGTTAAGCGGAACAAGCTTCCCGTCGACCAAATCGTTCGTCATGCCCGCGCCCTGCCCGGGCGCGGGCGACTCGTCGTCCTAGTCGGCGGCGGGAACGCCGACGGCGCCTGTGGCTCGTAAGGCCGTAATTTGGGCGTCGCTCCAGCCGTGTTCGCGCAAGACTGCGTCGGTGTCGGCGTCGAGCGGGGGGGCGGGGCGGGGATTACCGGTGGTAGTTTGCGACATTTCGACTAGGGGGCCGACGAGGCGTTCGGGTCCGGTCAGCGCGTGGTCGTAGTCGCGGATCAGGTTCATGGCGGCGACCTGGGGATCGTCGGCGATCTCTTCCAGCCAGTTGACGGGGGAGGCCGGCGCGCCGACGGCGTCGAGGCGGGTTATCCATTCGGCCAGGGTTCCGCCGGCGAGCGTTTGCCGCACCTGGGCTTCGACGCGGGCCACGATCGCGTCGGCGTCGGGGGCGACGGCGTTGAAGTCGGGATCATCGGTCGGATCGTCGCTGATGCCGAGCGCGGAGCGGATTTGGTCGCGGTTCTGGGGGGTCAGGGCCCCGAGGATGATGGCGCCGTCGCGAACCGGATAGCCGGCGTAGTAGATGCGGAACGCCTTACCTTGGCTGGGGCGACTGCGCCGGGCGGCGATCAGTTCGGCGTAGCCGGCGTCCTGGGCGCGCAGCTCGGCCATCATGCGTCGCAGCGGTTCGAGGAGGATCGCATCGGAGACTGGCACCTGCGCGGCCCAGGGCGCCTGGAGCGCGAGAGCGGCGGCGAGCAACGAGGTTGATAGGCGTTGGCCTTCGCCTGTGCGGGCGCGGTGGTAGAGCGCGGCGCAGACCGCCATTGCTCCGCCCAACGCCGCCACGTAGTCGGCGGGGGCGGTCGCCGTGATTGGCTCGGGGGCGCCGTCGGCGGCGACCTTGAGGTCGCCCGCGAGCAGACCCGAGTAGGCCTGCAGCACGACATCGGATCCGGGTCGGCGCGCGCTGGGTCCGCGGTCGCCGAACCCGGTCACATCGAGATAGATCAGGTCGGCGCGCAGGCGGCGCAGGGTGTCGTAGTCCATTTCGATGCGCTCAGCGACGCCCGGTCGCAGATTGGCGACGAAGACGTCGAAGCGGGGGAGGAGATCGTGCGCGACCTGCCGGCCGGCCTGGGTGGAGAGGTCGACGACGATGCCGCGTTTGCTTCGATTGAGCGCGTGGAAGGCTTTACTTTCGCCTGGCGCGAACTGCCCGATCGCGCGGGCCGCGTCGCCGTGGGGCGATTCGAGTTTGACGACTTCGGCGCCCAAATCGGCGAGCGCGACGCCGCAGTAGGGTCCGGCAATGATCTGCGACAGTTCGAGGACTTTGACGCCATCCAGCGGACCGGGCATTTAGGCAGTCCTATTCCTTTCAGCTCAGTGGCCGAAGGGAGCGCTACGCAGCCACTGGCCGTCGCTGGAGGCGGGAAAGTAGCGTCGGGCGGGTCGCATTCGCTCCCCAAAATTATCCGTGAAGGCGAGTTCGATGCGCCCATCAGCCAGAAGCCGAGCGCTGATCCGGCCGATCACTTCCGTAATCGCGTCTCCATAGACGGACACTCCCGGCACGAGCACGTCGCTTGAGTCGATCCAGCGGCCGAGCGGCGCGTGAGCGGGGAAGAAGCGCTGAGCGGGGAGGATACGGTCCTGACCTTGCGGCTGATAGCCGAGCTCGGTGCGCCCGTCACTGAGACGGCGGGCGACGATGCGCCCAGCGGGAACGCCGAGTTTCATCGAGCCGTCGCCGTCAGACGACATTACCTGCAAGAAGGACAGCGCACCCGGGCCAACCGCGCTTACCGCTCGTACCTGGAACAAATACGGTATCCCAGGGCTCAGCGACGTGAGCGTGTGCGACGTTGTGGATGCGTTAGAACCGTCGATGTCAGTCCACGGCTCCCAAATGCCATATCGACGCTTTTGTCGATATTGATACTCTTCGATCGCATGATCATCGGGGCTATCCCAATACAGCATTGTTTCCGATACGCTCGACCCGGGTCGCAGGTTGGTCGGCGCAGGTGGTGTTGAGGCAGCCGATCCGGTGGTGGTGAAGCTCGTCCTCAACCAATGCATCGAGCAGCTATAACCAACGTTGCTATGAGGTTGCACAGAAACGGAGTACTCAGTAGCGGGGATCAGTCCATCCACATACCAATTTGTCGTCGCCGCATCCTCGATCGTCGATGTATCCAGGAGGACCGTCCCATGTTCAATCGACACGTGGTAACCAATCGTTGGGCAATTTTCGCCCTCTTCGCTATCGACAGTGCTCCACGAAATTATCGCATGGTCGTCGCCCGGGACGACGGTCACGATTCCTTCAGTCGGCATCGCATCCGTCAACGCCGCTGCTCCTGAGCCGATCGCGCTTACGGCTCGCACCTGGAACCAGTATCGCACTCCGGTATCCAGCGATGCTACCTTGTGCGACGTCGTGGATGCGTCGGAAGCGTCGATGTCAACCCACGACCCCCAAACGCCGTCAGGTCTCTTCTGTCGATACTGGTAGCTCTCGATCGACTGGTTTTCAGGATCGTCCCAGGACAGCGTCGCCTCTCGGACACCCGCCTCGGCGCGCAGGTTGCTCGGGGCGGGTAGCGCCGAAGCGGAGGAACCAGTGGTGGTGAAGTACGTCGACAAGGAAGGTGGGACGCAATCAATACCGCCGTGGCTAGAGAATCCTACATCAATGTGATACTGGGTAGCCGGGATCAACCCGTCCACATACCAACTCGTCGTCGTATCCTGGAACTCCAACAGGTCCAGCTGAGTCCATTCACCCTGAGCCGTCAGTTGGGATATCCACGCCAGGCCACCGAGCGTCGGACAGTCCTCATCCTCTCCGCCATCGGCGACGCTCCATGAGATTGTCGCATGGTCGTCGCCCGGGATTACAGTCACGATTCCTTCAGTCGGCACAGCGTCCGTCAACGACGCCGCGCCTGGACGGGACGCGCCAACGGCGCGCAGCTGGAACCAGTATCGTACTCCGGTATCCAGCGATGCTACCTTGTGCGACGTCGTGGATGCGTCGGAAGCGTCGATGTCAATCCACGCTCCCCAAACGCCGTCCTGTTGTTGTTTCTGTCGATGCTGGTAGCTCTCGATCGATTGATTCTCGGGATCGTCCCAGGACAGCGTCGCCTCTCGGACACCCGCTTCGGCGCGCAGGTTGCTCGGCGCCGGTAGCGCCGAAGCGGACGAACCGGTGGTAGTGAAGTACGTCGACAAGGAAGGTGGGAGGCAATCAACACCGCCGTGGCTAGAGAATCCTACATAAATGTGATACTGGGTAGCCGGGATCAACCCGTCCACATACCAACTCGTCGTCGTATCCCGGAACTCCAATAGGTCCAGCAGAGCCCATCCACCCTGAGTCGCCAGTTGGGATATCCGCGCCAGGCCACCGAGCATCGGACAGTCCTCATCCTCTCCGCCGACGGCGACGCTCCATGAGATTGTCGCATGGTCGTCGCCCGGGACGACAGTCACGATTCCTTCAGTCGGCATAGCGTCCGTCAACGACGCCGCGCCGGAACGGGATGCGCCAACGGCGCGCAGCTGGAACCAATACGGTATTCCGGGGTTCAGCGAGGTGACCGTGTGCGACGTCGTCGACGCGTCGGAAGCGTCGATGTTCATCCACGACCCCCAAACGCCGTCCTGTCTCTTCTGTCGATACTGGTAGCTCTCGATCGACTGGTTTTCAGGATCGTCCCAGTACAGCGTCGCCTCTCGGACACCCGCTTCGGCGCGCAGGTTGCTCGGCGCCGGTAGCGCCGAAGCGGAGGAACCGGTGGTGGTGAAATCAGGCCCTAAAGAAAATGATGTGCAACCACGACTGAGATCTCTATCGGTTTGCACAGAAATAGAATACTCGGTGCCTGGGACCAATCCATCCACATACCAACTCGTGGTCGTCGCGTCCTGGAACACCGATCTGTCCATTAGCTCCCATTCACCCTGAGCCGTCAGTTGGTGTATCCACGCCCGATAGCCGAGTACCGGACAGTCCTCATCCTCTCCGTCGACGGCGGTGCTCCATGAGATTGTCGCATGGTCGTCGCCCGGGATTACAGTCACATCAGTTGGCAGGCTCGTCGCTTTGATCGGTGTGGCGGAAACCGTCGGCGACGACGCGCCCGGGCTGAACGCGTTTACGGCTCGCACCTGGAATTGATATGTCACTCCGACGTCCAGTACCGCCACATAGCTGGGCGTCGCTGCTGCGTCGAACGCATTGATATCGATCCACACAGTCCAGTCGTCGTCGCCCTTTCGTAGTCGGAACTGGTATCTCGAAATCGGTACATCATCGGAGATATCCCAGGATAACCACACTGACGCTATGCTTGCATCGACGGTGAGATTGCTCGGGGTCGGCGGCGGGGCGGTCGCCGCCGTGGCGGTGGTGGCAAAATGATACACTCCAGAAACATCCGATGGAGTGCAACCATCGTCGTCAAGGGCCCAACTCCAGGCTGTAGACTGAGTACTGCTATAGGCCTGTATCCTGAGGATATACTTGGTGGATGGTTTCAATAATTCGTTCATATACCAACTTGTTATTCCTGGGTTTCCGATCTTCACCTCAGCGACCACCGCGCCCGTTTGGTTATCCTGCACTCGCACAAAGTAGCCGAGCGTGGGACATATCCCTCCCACGCCGTTACCGCCGTTGCGCCATGCAATGGTCGCATCATCGTCGTCGGCGACTATCGTTACATGAGTGGGCGCACTTGTCCGTTTGAACGGCGTTGCCACCGCTGTCGGCGAGGGCGGGCCGGGGCCGACGGCGTTTAGGGCTCGGAGCTGGAATTGGTAGACTACGCCGGCGTCCAGATCTGGTATGCGAGCGCTGATGCTCTCACCCGCCTTGCGCATATCAGGGACATCGGTCCATACGCTCCAGTCCTGATCGGCTCGCTTCTGGCGATACTGGTAACTCGTAATGGACGGATCATTGAGAGCATCCCAGTAGAGCAGCGCCGACGCCACATCTCCTTGGGCGGTTAGCGTACTTGGCGGCGGCGGCGCAAACTGGGGCGACGGCGCGGCTTGAAGCGCCAGGGCGACTGGCTGGGGCGTCAGCATCGCGCTCAAGGCGACCAGCAAGATTGCGGCGAAGGCGGCGGAGAGTCGCAGCCTGGCTCGCGCCATTGCGGTTAGAGGTCGAGCCAGGGCGGATGTTCCCGTCGGCAGTGCGATCATCATCATGGTCGCGCCTTCCGTTCCGCCGTATGGGGCTGCGCGCCGCGCCCGCGGCATTCGCTCCTGGCGGCGGGCATCGGGGTGAGGATAGCGCAGGGCGTGGGGCTGCGCCTAGACTTCGAGCCAGCCGGTCTCCGACGAGAGACGAGTGAGCCGAGTGAGAAATGAGCCGCGCGATGCCCGATTACGAGCATATCCTCTATGCACAGGACGGTCCCGTCGTCACGATCACCTGGAACAACCCGGAGACGCTGAACGCGATCACGCCCGCGCTGGAGCGGGAGTTTCACGACGCGCTCGATGTCGCCAACGCCGACGCGTCGGCGCGGTCGATCATTTTCACGGGGGCCGGGCGGGCGTTCTCGTCGGGCTACAACATCTCCGGCGGGGGGATCGACAGCGAGGTCGGGGGCGCGAGGCAGCCGGTATCGGAGCATCTCGAGCGTTGGTTCCGCTTCTCGTCGCGCAACCCGGACATGATGATGCACCTGATGACTCTGGAGAAGCCGATTATCGCGGCGGTGAACGGCTGGTGCATCGGCGGCGGCTTCTGGTACTCGCTGGCGGCCGATATCACGCTGGCGTCGGAGCGGGCGGTGTTCGCGCAGCCGGAGGTGCGGATGATCTCGAACAGCTCGGTGTTGTTCGCGGCGTTGGCGGGCTGGAAGGCGGCGCATCGCTACGCGCTGAGCGGCGATCACTTTGACGCCCGAGAGGCGCTGCGCATCGGCGTGATCAACGAGATCGCGCCGGCCGAGGAGCTGATGGAACGTGCGGAGGCGCTGGCGCGTCGGTTGGCGCTGGTGCCTTCGCATTCGGTGCGCTACAACAAGCTAATTACGGCGCGGGGGCTGGAGGCGATGGGTCTGCGCAACGCGCTGAACGTGGGTTCGATGCTCTCGACCATGGTGGAAGCATCGGCGGACGGTCCTGAGGTGGCGCATCTGGAGGCGGCCCGAGCAACGGGCGGGTTCGGGGGCTTCCTGCGGGCGCGCGACGAGCCATTCATCCCGGAGCCGTTCGGCCCGCGCAGCGAGGAGCGCTCATGACGCGAATCGGCATCATTGGGGCTGGCGCCATCGGCGGCGTGGTCGGCGGGATGCTGACCCGGGCCGGCTACGACGCGACGCTGTTCGATCATTGGGTCGAGCATGTGGAGGCGATGAAGCGACGCGGGCTGCGGCTGAGCGGTCCGCTGATCGGCGATCTTCGAGTGCCGGTCGACGCCAGGCACCTGTACGAGGGGCAGGAGCTCTGGGAGCCGTTTGATATCGGGATCGTGGCCGTGAAGAGCTACGACACGGAGTGGGCGGCCGCGTTCATCGCGCCGCTGGTGAGGGACGACGGGGCGGTGGTCGATTTCCAGAACGGGATCAACGACGAGCGTGTCGCCGCCGTGGTCGGTCGGGCGCGGACGCTGGGCTGCGTGATCACGATCGGGGCGGGGATGTACGAGGCGGGTCACTGCATCCGCACCGATAGGCGCAGGCTGGGCTTCACGATCGGGGAGCTGGACGGATCGGATTCCGAGCGCGCGGGGCGCATCGCGGCGATCATGAACCGCGTCGCCGGAGCGGAGACGACGACCAATCTCTGGGGCGAGCGCTGGGGGAAGCTGGCGGTCAACTGCATGGCCAACCCGATTGCCGGGCTGTCCGGCTACGGCTCGGGCGAGGTTCGCCGCCGCGCCGAGACGCGGCGGCTCTGCATTCGGATTGCGGCGGAGGTGATCGAAGTCGGGCGCGCGCACGGGCATCGGATCGAATCGGTCTGGGGCATCGATGCGCAGCGCTTCGTCGATGTCGCCCAGGGCGGGGACTCGACCGAGTTGGACGCGGAGCTGATTGCGGGCGCGCAGGCGCTCGGCGCGGGTCGCCCGAGCTTCCTGCAGGACGCGCTGCGAGGCCGGCGAGTGGAAATCGACGCTCTCAACGGCTGGGTCGTCGAGCAGGGCAGCCGGGTCGAAGTGCCGACTCCTGTCAACCAGGCGGTGGCCGAGGTCGTGCGCAGCTTCCCCGTGGGTCAGTTGCGTCCCAGCCCAGCGAACCTGGACCTGATCCTGGAACGGCTTGGATAGGCCTGGCCGTCGGAGGCGCGCGGCATGGCGCTGGCGCTCGACCCGTTCCGTCGACGCGCCGATATCGGCCATGCCGCGACGTCGACCGCGCAGCGGCTGGTCAACCGCCTGCTCATCGGCCGCCTGGGGTAGAATGGGAAGCGGAGGACAAAACATGGCGCTCAATCCACTTCGCATCCGCCGCAGTATCGTCGACATCGGCGCCACACCGGAGCAGGCCGACGAATTCAGCGAAGCCCTGAGCGAGGGCTTTGAAGATGCTGGTCAGCAACGAAGATCTCGCCCGAGCGCTATCTGAGCTGGAGCAGCGGCTGATGAATCGCGTGATGCTCTTCGGCATTGCCCTGACCGGTCTCAACATCGCCGCAATGGCGCTGCTGACGCAGCTGTGAACGCCGTCGGCGGGGCGGCAGTCAGAGGCTCCCGGGTCTGACGAATGCGGCGGGAGCCGAGGCATTGGGCGGCTCATCTAGGAACGGGCATCGAACGGCTGCGGGATGAAACGAGTGGTTCGAGCCACTAGGATCGGCATCCACAGGCCTTGGTCGAGCAAGGGCAGGAGCTGAGCATGCTGGAGCGGCGTTTGCGAGATCTGTGGCAAGATCTTCAAGGCAAAAAGCCGCGCATGCCTCACTTCTTGGCCGGCGTGCAACTACATGGCGTTCGAGGTATCGACAATCTCGCCGTGCCTTTCGACTATCCGGTCAGCGTGATTGCGGGCGGTAACGCTACAGGCAAGTCGACCGTGCTATTCGCAGCCGCCTGCGCGTACAAAGTACCGGGGGCGGGCGTACGAGATTTCACTCCCTCGACGCTTTTCCCGGACTATCGACCAAAGACGGGCGATCGGAAAGATATCAGAGACACAGTCCGGCTCGAGTTCAACTACATACAGTCTGGCCAGCCGTACTTTATGCGCTGGCGGCGCGGTCGCTCCTGGAGCAGGAACTTCGGCGGGAGAACAGGCGGCGAGCAGCCTGAGCGTCCGTTGTATCTGAGGACGCTGAGTAGTCTGACCAACCCATCAGAAGTTCGGAGTATGCAGGCGATGTCCCATCTCGCTAGCGAACCGGAGCAGACGCCGCTCACGGCTTCGCAAATTGAGTTTGCGCATCAAATGCTGCCATTCCGTTACTCCGAAGTCGTCAATCTCTCCAGCGGCAAGAAACAGCTCTTGTTTGCTTCGCAAGAGCAAGGCGCTCGATATTCAGAGCTGCACATGGCGTCCGGCGAACGGGCAATACTACGCATGTCCAAGGACATTGCCCAACTCGAAGGGGCGTTAATTCTCATTGATGAAGTCGAAGCCGGTCTGCATCCCTGGGTGCAGCAGCTTCTGATGCTGCACCTCCAACAGTTAGCGCTGAGGAACGACCTGCAAGTGATTGTGAGCACTCACAGTCCCGTGATTCTGGAAAGCGTACCGCCGCACGGTCGGATTTTTTTGGACCGAGACGGTGACGGTCGGATCTCAGTGCGCCCACCTTACCGTGACATCATTCAAGATGCGCTATATGGCAGATCGCAGGACTCGCTCAACATCCTTTGCGAGGATGAGGCGGCGGAAGCGATACTTCAGGGGGTGCTCGATCATTTGCGACCGAAACTGGCCTTGCGAACGGGCAGTGTTCAGGTCGGCAGAGACACCGGCGCGGGCGAATTTCCCACACACGCGGCCGCGTTCAAGAAGTTCGGCCAGATTCAACAGTTCCTCTTCGTTCTGGACGGCGACAAGCGGGGCGATGCGGTCGTCGAGCGGATTCGAGAGTCGGCCGGCCGAAGCGTTCCGATCCTCTTCCTGCCGGGAGACTCGGCACCTGAGTCGTGGATTTGGTCGGCGATGCAAGAACAGCCCGATGTATCGGCTGGCGCGCTTGGACTGCACGTGGATGACTTCAGGGCTCGAATGGCGCGCGCAGCGTCCGCTTACGGTTCGGCATCCGATTCAGCGTCCAACATTGCGAAGTCGAAGTTGCGGACATTCTCCGAGAGCGCAGGCCGGGATGTTACGGATGTGTGCAGAAAGGTGGCCGCGCTGGAAGCGCCGCGCGCAGAGAGTGGGCTTCAACCGTTCGTCGAGGACATTGAAGACGCTTTGCTGTCCTGGCGCAGCGACTAGATTCCTCGCCGCAACGCAGCTTCTCGGTCGGTCAGCTGCGCCCCAGCCCGGCGAACCTGGATCTGATCCTGGAACGACTTGGGTAGGCCTAGCCGTCGGAGGCGCGCGGCATGGCGCTGGCGCTCGACCCGTTCCGTCGCGCCCCGATATCGGCCATGCCGCGACGTCGACCGCGCAAGTGGCTGGTCAATCGCCTGCTCGTCGGCCGCCTGGGGTAGGCTGGAAAACGGAGGACAAAGCATGGCGCTCAATCCACTTCGCATTCGCCGCAGTATCGTCGACATCGGCGCCACACCGGAGCAGGGCGACGGGTTCGCGGAGGGGCAGGGCGAGGGCTTTCAGGATCTGGTCGGCAACGAAGATCTCGCCCGAGCGCTATCCGAGCTGGAGCAGCGTCTGATCAATCGCCTGCTTATCGCCATGATCGGGATCGCCGCGGTGATCATTAGCGCAGTGGCTCTGCTGGCGCAGCTGTGATCTAGCCCCGAACTCACCGGGCATGAAAGGACAGGTCCCGTATGAAGCGCAACACCAAGGCTTGGCCTGTATTCAGCGCCAACGCGTTTAAGGAACAGATCAATCCCCAACCTCCCTATCAGCGAGGGTCAGTGTGGTCAGTCAGTCATCAACAATTGTTCATTGATTCCATGCTCAAGGGGTATGACATACCTAAGTTGTATCTTCGAGAAGTCAACACAGATGGTTACAAATGGGAGATCATCGATGGCCAACAACGACTTAAGGCTATATGGGATTTCTTTGCAGGTGAATTCTCATTACCACGAGATTCCGATCCTATCTCAGGCGTACCGGTAGCAGGGCTCTCTTATGTGGAACTTCCAATCGACCTCAGCAACCTCATCAATCTCTATCAGCTAGATGTTGTCATCATCGATGAGGCTACAGACGATGATATTGAAGATATGTTCCTCCGTTTTCAAAATGGCGTCCCGCTAAACTCTGCAGAAAAGCGACATGCCATTTCTGGAGGTCTGAGGGACTTTGTTCAGAATCTCGCGGAGACCCATTCGTTCACATCAGAAAGCCTGGGCTTCGCAAACAAACGATTCGCTCACGAAGAAATACTCGCACAGATGCTGCTCATCGAAAAAGAACAGGGTCCAACTCGGCTCCGCCACACCCAGCTCAAAGCGCTCTATGAGGAGAACAAGAAATTTCAGGCGAATGCTCTTGAAGCCAAGCAGCTCAAGAGGGTATTAGGCTTCCTCCGTCGAGCGTTCCCTGACCGAAATCCTGATTTGAACAAGGTGAATACAATCTCCCTTTATACCTTAGTCACGGCTACTATTGACAGGTATGTTCTGAAGGATCGAGAACAGGATTTCCGAAATTGGTTCGATGACTTTCAGAATAGGCGAGAAGAAGACGATCAGCGCTCTGAGGATGAACGTGACACGACTCTTATGTCATATCAGTATGCTGTTAGTGGGCAGAGCTCCGATGTGGCATCTCAGGAAACCCGACACCGCATTTTGCTTGAAGACATGACAACTCAGATTCCTGATCTCAAGCAGCAGGACGGCCAGCGTATATTTCGCCCTGAACAGCGCGCTGCAATATTCCGGCTAGCTCACGGGAAGTGCGCCAACCCGTTTGGCAATCCAGATTGTGATATTAGATGTAGGGCCGACAATTTCCATGCCGACCATATCAATCCGCATAGTAAAGGAGGTTTGACAACCGTAGACAACGGGCAGCTGCTCTGCCCGAGCTGCAATCTCAAGAAAGGGAGCAAGGCCTAGTATCTAATCTGGCCGGTAGAGCACCACCTTAGCCTAGATCAGCCCACCGAATTCCGGCAGCGCTTTCTCTTCCTCCGTGAACCTCTCCTTGCTCCGTGGGATTTGACCTCGGTTGCGCAGGCTGTTGCGCCATCCTGCTTAGTCGGGGTTACTTCGAGCATTGACTGGACCTGGTGTTTGATGCTGTCGAGGGGCCGCCGGCGGAGGCCGTAATCGGGCTGCTTGCACTGCTCTCCGGCGTCATGATCTCACCGACCGGCGGGCGTCAGGCCTGGGCGAAGCCGGCCGAAAGGGGGGATCGGTGGGCGACGGCGAAAGCGGCCGAGTGCCGCCGGGGCTAGGTCGCCTCCCTGTTGGCGGCGGTGATGATCGCGTCTCGCGGGTTCGGAGGAGGCGAACGGGTGGAAGAGCAGCGGGTCGAGCGCGGTTTTCGCAACTGCTTGGGGACGACGCTGATCTCGCGCACGAGGTTGCAGCACTTCGCGCACGCTGCGACCTCACTAACGGTGACTGGCGCGTCGCCTCGACGTCCAGGGCGTGCCGTCGGGGCGGAAATCCACCAGGCTTTGACCTGGTGATCATCTCCTCGGTCCAGCACCTGCGGATGAGCCGGAAGCGCTCGTCGAAGGCGGCGCGATGCCGCTCCGCATCCGTCGCGGGATCGTGGATATCGGGGCGTCCTCGGAGCGGGCCGGCGAGTTTCGCGGAGGCTCTGAGCGAGGGTTTTCGGGATCGGGTCAGCTCTCGCCTGAACGCCTTCGAGCTGGATCGGCGTCCGGTCAAGCGTCCGTGATCGCGATGATCGGCATGGCCAAGGTCGTTCTCTCTCACTGTGGACTTTTTATCGTATCCGACAGTTGCTCACTATCGATAAGGGCATGCTGTAGCTTGAAGGCCAGATCGGCCACTTTCGTATCAAATCGAGAAAACAACATATCTATATCGGGGTCCCGACTGTATTCTTCATTTCGAGACATGCCATGTCGAACAATGGTATTAGCCAGCAGCTCGGCGAGCATGGCATGAAACGCAACCGAATTTTGGCCAGGCCACCCATCATCCTTACTGCCCAATAGTCGGGCAACAGCCGGGTGTTTTGCATTGTAATACAACACCCCGACCTCTTCACTAAACCATGCGCGACGATCAATAGTCGCATTTTCCTCAGGTCTGATGTCAATCCCGCCTGGCCGGGGTTGGTTGATCCGAAGCTCGGCAGATGTCGATTCCTTGCCAACGGTAGCGGTTATCTGGCCAGATCCTTCAATCTCGGCAGTGGACAACTCAACAACGCTTACACCGGCATTCAAGCCATAGTCATATTGAAACATACCCTTGGATCGTATCTGGAAACGCTCTGTTGGCGTTACGTGAAGTTCCCATTCTTCATCATCAGCTACCAACGACCAAGGAGCAAATAGCAATGCCTTGCGCGCCTTATCCTTACTCAAGGCATAGGCTTTATGACTCCACTGTAGACTCTCAATCGCAGGTTGTTCGCGCTGCCTCCACTGCACTCTTCCCGCGGCCGGTTGTGATCGGTGCCTCGCGTGCACGTCTGCAACCTCGCCATTCGCTTCTGCGCGAATGTGGATTGCCTTGCTGAAGTATCCTTCTCTCTCTTTGAGCGTCACTTCATGTTTATAGCTATTACCGCCTTGTAGCTTGACTTCTACATATACCTTTGGCTCGACAGTGGGTTCACTCTCGTTTTTTGCGCCTCGATAGCGTACTGTCATAGATCCTGGTTTATCCGGTTCTAGTATCAGAGACGATGGGATAATAAAAAGTCCCGGCTTCTCAGACAGTACCCCTCCATCACCTGCACCGTCGGTATCTAGTTCCTCTTCTTGCAGGTATTCGTTGAGGATGCGACCTGCATCTCTGAAGCGTTTTCGGTTCTCTTCTGAAACGCGACCACTCCGCTCTGCCCTGGCTTCATTATCCAGGCGCTCAATGTGCGGTGTTAACAACGCCTCCAGCGCCGTATTGAGTTGTTTCACGAACGGATGCTCGCGAGAGAGACCGTCCCGATCGCGCCGGAGCAGTCGAATAGGGTTGTTCTCGTCGTGGCGAAGTCCCTTGCTTTCTCGTTTGTCGAACTCGCGAATCAGCTGTGCGATTTGGGGAACCTCAACTACGCCATATAAGCGTGCCAAATAGGAAGCAAACGGCTCGTTTTTGAACTTACCGCCGTCAAAAATATCGTAAGCCGCACCCTGTGATGTAATAATCAGTGAGTGCCTCCAGTAACTTCGATCTTTGCCGTCGTTAAGCGACGTTGGCGATTCGCCCAAGGTGTAACTGGCTTTGACTCCAGAATATCCCACAATCTCAACCTCACCCGCAGCGACCGTCGTTCCATCAACGGTTGGGTACTTAAGTTCTTTGGATCGCCCCTTGCCGCTGCTCCGCAAGAAAATTCGAGAGCGCCTACCGCTCGTCAAGATAGGTCGTAAGGCGTAGTGCCTGCTCAGATCCTCCAGTAGGGTAGCGTGCCTCGGAATAGAAAATCTATCAGTAATTTCGAGGCGCACTTCAGTTCCGCTCTTCCTTGGGTGACGCGGTGGAAGGGGCTGAATCCGATACTTACGAGTCGCGGTGGCACCGTGTTCCAGAGCAAATTCATGGTGCTCCCCGTCGCGCCACGTACGCCATGACACCGGCCCGAAGTGGACCACGTCGCGTCCACCACGCCCCAGCAATCCTCGAACAGGACGTCCAGCGGCGAAGCCGCTTGTTTCCTCGCCCTGTACCGCCAACTTGTTATCGATATCTTCCCGAGTCATACCCTCGGCTTCGTCTGACACTATGAGCAATCTGGGTTTGCTTCGCCTATGCTCCACCTCGATCATGATCTCCCCTGCACGATCGAGACGCATATACGAGTCATCCGCATTGGTTACCAATTCGATGATCGCGCGCCGAACGTCGTTGCCCATCGCCTGTTCGATGTCTTCGCGGAAACCGCGGTCGGACAAGCGCAGTTCCCCGGTGACTACTTGCTCGTCAGCCATTCCAAGTACCTTTCCACTTCCTCGTAACCTGCTGCGTGGGCAGCGGCCGTCAAGTCGGCGATTCGACGGCGGACAGCATCCGGAGGTGCGTCTGGTAAGAGACCGACCGCGTCGGCCACTTCCGGTTGGCTAGGCTGCATCTCTCCACTTTGAAACCGCCGGAACTGCGCGTGGCTCTCGAGCTCGGCAAGATCGCGCCGCGCTGATATCGTAAGCTGCGTAGCTCCCGCTGCTTCATGAGTTCCCAAATCAGATGCCAAGTGATTTTGGCACCAACGTACACCTGCCGGGGTCAGGATCCAATCACGCTGGGACGAGCCCTCGACCAACGCGCCATACCTGGCTTTCTTCGCATCGCCCAATGCAACGCGGGTTCGAATCTCGCTCGGATACTGAGGATATCTCCGCCAGCAGAACCGTTGCGGCGCCAAACCGAAACACTTGACAGCCACTTCCTCAGCATTTTGCCTAGCGCTTGCCCCTCCAAGGATGTACAACGCCAGAGTTGCCACGAGATGATTGGGCAGCCGGTCGTCCTGCGCTGGATGTGGAGTATCAGTCATTACCCAGGCCGCCGAATTCGGGGAGGATCTTTTCTGAGAACTCCTCCATGTTTCGGAGGATTTGGCCTCGGCTGAGGAGGCCGTTGTATTGCCACATGAAGATGCAGCTCACCGGGGTTAGGTCGAGCATTGTCTGGAGCTGGCGCTTGACGCTGTCGAGGGCGCCGACGAAGAGGAGGCCGTGTTCGAGCTGTTGTTCCGGGGTCATGATCTCGCCGCCTGGGGTTCGCAATGACTCGGCGAAGCCGAAGGGGGCGAACCAGGCGGCACCGGCGAAGGCGGCCGAGTGGCGCCAGAGCCGCATCGCCTCTTCGTCGGTGTCGGCGATGATCACATCGCGCAGGACGCCCAGGCCCTCGCCCGGCTTCAGGTCGCGGCCTGCGGCGGCGGCTTCTTCACGATAGACCTCGTAGAGTCGGTTCTGCAGATCCGGGTACATGGGCGGCAGGATCGCGGTGATGCCCTCGCGGGCGCACCAACGAATTGTGCGTTCGGAGGAGGCGAAGGGCTGGAAGAGGGGCGGGTGGGGTTTCTGCAATGGCTTGGGGACGACGCCGATTTGGCGCACGATGTTGCGCTCGTCCAGGCCGCGGCCCCACTGGCGGGTGGCCTCGACATCCCAGGGGGTGCCGTGGGGCGGGATTTGCCAGGCGTCGCCCTGGTAGGAGATCATTTCCTCGGTCCAGCACTTGCGGATGATCTGGAAGTGTTCTTCGAAGGCGGCGCGATTGGCGGCGTCGATGGCGTCATGGTCGCCGGGCCGGGCGGCGTGGACGCCGTGGATTTGCTGGGCCAGGGTATCGACCCAGCGGCGCTGATAGCCGCGGGCGAAGCCGGCCAGGGCGCGGCCGCCCGACATGTGGTCGAGCATGGCGATGTCCTCAGCCACGCGGATCGGATTTTGGGCCGGCAGGACCAGTCCCAGCTGGCCCACGCGGATGCGCTCGGTCTGCATGGCCAGGTAGAGGTCGAGCATGATCGGATTGGGGGAGACCTCGAAGCCCTCGATGTGGAAGTGGTGTTCGGTGAAGCTGATTGAGTCGTAGCCGAGCGCGTCGCCCGCTTTGGCGAACGCGGACAGATCGGCGAGCATGTCCTGATAGAGCTCCGGTCGGTTGCCGGCCATGCCGGCTTCGATGTCCTGGCGGGCACCGACGGAGGGGAGGAAGAAGAGGCTGACCTGCATGCTGACGTCCTGACTCGTAGATCGACTTGGGGAACGGATTTAGTTTCGGTTGACCTGCATGCGACGTCCTGAGCGTGAGGGAGCGGTGCGGCTGCTGCGGTTAGGGAGGCTAGGGGGCGGGGTTGCCGCCGTCGCGGACGGGAGGGAGGGATGCCAGGAATGAGGAGACGGCGTTGTTGAAGTCGGCGGGGTTGTCGATATTGGCCGCGTGTCCGGCGTTGGGGACGACGACTTTCAGGCTGCCGGCGATTTTGTCGGCCATGTAGTCGGTACCGGCGAGGAAGGGCTCGTCGTTTTCGCCGACGAGGACGAGGGTGGGCTTGTCGATGTCGCTCAGCGACTGGATGATGCGGTTGTCGAACTGGGCCAGCATGCCGCGGGCGGCTCTGGCGAGTCCGTCGGCGGAGCGATGCGTTGCGAGGCGGACTTCCTGGGAGCCGCCCAGCGCCGCCAGGCCGTCGCGTTCGAGCGCTTCGGCGCGTGGGATCGCCATACCGGTGTTCCAGGCTTCGCGCGCTTTGGGGTTGTTGTAGCCCGGGCCGGTGTCGAACAGCATGAGGGCGCGGGCGCGATGGGGGTGGGCCAGATGAAACGCGAGCGACATGTAGCCGCCGAGCGAGAGGCCGCCGATGACGGCGCTGGCGACGCCTTCGGCGTCGAGGATGGCGGCCATGTCGGCGACGGTTTCGGACTCGCTATAGCGCGCCTGTTGTTGGGGCGAGTCGCTGCGGCCGTGCCCGCGCATGTCCCAGACGATCAGGCGGTGATCGCGGGAGAGCAACTCGCGTTGTCCGGCCCACATCTGCGAGGTGGCGCCGTAGCCGTGCGAGAGCAGGATGGCCGGTCCGCGGCCGTGGGCCTCGTAGTAGATGCCGACGCCGTCTCGTTCGATGTTGGACATGGAGGGTCTCCGTTGCAGGGGTCGGGGGCGAGTCGTCGCTGGCTAGGATAGGGGGCGAATTGATGCAAGCGCCGGGTTGCGTCGTCGCGTCATTGGGCCGGCGCCTGTCATGCTGGCGCGGCTGTCGAGGGTTGCCGGGGCGCGCATGCTCGTTTCGCGCGCCAGCATGCCGACGCCCAGCGCCGCGTGTCGCCCCAGGGCGCGCGCGGCTCGTTTGGCATCGGTCGGCGGAGCTAGTTTGGTCTAGTTGGTCTGAGTTTGGCAATGGGACGGAGCAGGAGCGGCCATATGAACGCATCAGGCGAAGCAGGTGGGGCGGGTGAGGTGGGCGAGCCGATTGGGCCGGAGATCGTCTTCGAGCTGGACGGCGTCGGGTCGCCGGCGATCTCGCCTGATGGATCGACGATTGCCTTCGTCCACTCGCAGGCGCGGGAGGGCAAGCGCAGCTCATGGATTGCCTGCGTTCCGTTTGGGGGCGGGGAGGTTCGGCGGTTGACATCGGGCGACGCGGACTCCGCGCCGGTCTGGTCGCCCGACGGCTCGAGGTTGGCGTTTCTGCGTCCGGCCTCGAGCGAAGCCGGCGGGCCGAAGCAGGTGTGGCTGCTGCCTGCGGATGGCGGCGAGGCTCGGCGGCTGACGGACCTGCCGCATGCGGTGGCGTCGCTCGACTGGCTGCCCGACGGCTCGGGGATGATCGCGGTCGTCGATGTCGATCCGCATCGGGGGGCGCGGGACGGCTCCAGGACGACGGTCGCGCGCGAGGGCTACTATCGCGGCGACGCGCTGGGTTATCGCGAGGAGGCCTGGCATCAGCTCTTTCGCATCGACGCCGCGACGGGCGAGGCGAGGCAATTGACGCGCGGCAGATACCAGCACGCGCATCCCGTCGTCTCGGGGGATGGTCGTTGGGTCGCCTTCACTGCGGACCGCAGCGTCGATCGGGAACGGCGTCGACCGTTCGGCTCCGAGCTGTGCGTGATGTCGACGCGCGGCGGTCATATCGAACGGCTGACGCCGGGGGTGATGTCGGCGGGCAGGCCGTGTTGGTCGCCCGACGGGTCGGCGCTGGCGGTCTCGCTGACCGACGCGTCGCAGCGGCACCAGGCGTATCTCGAACGGGTGAAGCGCTACAGCGGCAAACGGACGCGGTTGACGGACGACCGCATTCATCCGCAGACGGGCTTCTTTCCCATCGCCGGTCCGCCGAAGATGGTATGGCCTGAAGGTAAGGACGAGATCACGTTCGCCGCGGACTCGCGGGGTCGATCGGGCGTGTACCGCGTCAAGGCCGATGGATCGGGGCCGGCCGAGGCGATGCACGCGAGGGAGGAGATGATCAGCGGCTTCGACGTGTCGGGCGACGGTCGATCGATCGCCATCGTTTCGACGACGCCGGCCGCGCCGGCCGAGATCGTGTCGATCCGTGTGCCAAGCAAGCGGGTCGAGGAGGCGGCCATCGGAGGGCGGAACCGGACGACGTTGACCAACGTCTCGGCGGACTTCCTCGCGCGGCGCGAGGTCGGCGATGTCGAGTGGTTCAGCGTCGAGCGCGACGGCTGGGAGATTCCCTGCGGGTTGGTATATCCGCCGGGCTTTGATCCGGAGCGGTCGTATCCGCTGGTGCTGGAGATTCACGGCGGGCCGAACGGGTTTTTCGGGGCGGGGTTCAACGCGCTGCACCAGGTGATCGCGGGGGCGGGCTATCTGGTGCTGTTCGCGAATCCGCGCGGCTCCTCGACCTATGGTGGCAAGTTCACCGACGCCGTCACGGTGGACTGGGGCGGCGAGGACTCGCTCGACCTGCTGCGGGCACTGGACACGGTTTGCGAGCGTCCCTACGTGGATGCCAACCGGCTGGGGGTGCACGGATATTCCTACGGCGGCTACATGACGACCTGGCTGATCGGTCACGATCATCGATTCAAGGCGGCGGTCGCGGGCGCGCCCGTGGTGAACCTGTGGTCGATGTGGGGCGTATCCGACATCGGGCCTTCGTGGGGTTCGTATCAGTGGGGCGGCGCGCCCGACGACCATTTCGACTGGTACCGCGAGCGCTCGCCGATCAGCTACGTGCAACAGGTCCAGTGCCCGGTGCTGATTCTGCACGGCGAATCGGACTGGCGGGTACCGATCTCGCAGGGCGAGGAGTATTTCGCCGGGCTGCGCTATCGGGGGAAGCGGGCGGAGATGGCGCGTTTCCCGGGTTGCTCGCACCTGATGATGCGGGTCGGCGAACCGGCGCTGGTGCGGGAGTACTACGAGCGGATGATCGCCTGGTTCGACCGTTATCTGTAGGGGCGGGCGTGCGGGATGGGCGCTATTTCTGCGGTCGGGCGACGGCGGCGATGGGTCGAAGGGCGCGCCTGACGACTTGCGCGGCGTCGAGCTGGGCGGCCGGGGCCTTGATGCGGAGGTAGATCGCGCCGAGCGCCAGGCTGACGCCGATTGCGGCGAGGCCCATGATGATGAAGGTCTCCTGCTCGCCGATGGCGTCGGCGAGGCGTCCAAAGCCGAGCCCGGTGAAGGATTGCAGGCCGAAGGGCAGAAACGTGAATGCCGTCATGCGGCCGTGGAACTCGGGGGTGGACTGATGGATGACTTCAGCGGTATTCAGGGTTTGGAAGGCGGAGAAGCCTGAGCCGAGGAGGAAGATCACGGGCAGCATGAGGAGGGCGTTGGGGGCGACGCCGAGCAGCGCCACGCCGAGTCCAAAGGCGGAGCTCGCGACCAGCAGCACTGGTCCCGACCAGCGAGTGCCGACGACGCCGGCGACGGCGAGTCCGACCAGGAAGGAACCGGCGCCCTGGGGCCAGGTGACGAGGCCGAGGTTGCGCGGCTCGATGCCGAAGGCGTTTTGCAACAGACCGGGCAGCATGATCTGAAACGGGCCGGCGGTGGCGGAGACGAGCAGGAGCATGGAGAGCAGGACGCGCAGTCGCGGCTCGCCGATCGCGTAGCGCAGGCCGAGGGCGAGTTCGCGGAGCACGGATCCGCGGGCGACGTCGCGCGGGGCGCCCGGCGGCATCAGGTAGAGCGAAACGAGCGCGATCGCGAGGATGCCGGCCATGATGAAGTAGGCGCCCTGGGCGCCGATGACGGGCGCGATCAACAACAGGGCGCCGATCGCCGGCCCGAGCGACTGAGGGAAGGTGAGGGCGGTCTGCAGCAGCGCGACGCCGTTGCCGATTAATCGGGGCGGGACGATATCGGCGACATAGGCGCGGCGCGCGGGTCCGGTGAAGGCGAAGCAGGCGCCGAGCAGCAGCGTGCTGACGGTAAGCCAGATCACGGCGATCTGGTCGATGAGGATCAGGACGCCGATCAGGGCGAAGTTGATCATGATGGCGGTCTGGGCGAGGACGATCAGGCGACGCTTGGGGAGACGGTCGGTGATCGCGCCGGCGAACGGGCCGATGAAGAACCATGCCATCCCGTTGCCGGCCATGGCGATGGCGACGGAGGTATTGGTACCGCCCAGTTCGTGCGCGACGACGGGGAGGACCGCGAAGTTCATGGAGAACGACATGAAGGCCATCGCGGTGAGCAGCCAGTGGAGCCTGAACAGGCCGACGCCGAAGGCCTCGAACGTTTGACCGATACCAGCGCGGATCATGTCCCGTGATCGTATGCTGGCCGCGATCGGCAACGCGAGACAACGCGATCGGCAATGTGATCGATAATCTGTAGAGAATCAGTAGCGAATCCGTCGCGCCTGTCGCGCGACAGGCGGCGCGCGGGGGGCACGATGGATGTCGACACGGCAATCAGGACGCGCCGCACGGCAGGCGTCTTCTCGGCGCGTCCGCTGCCGCCGGAGACGTTGGAGGCGCTAATCGAGGCGGGGCGTTGGGCGCCGAATCACAAGCGCACCGAGCCCTGGCGATTCCACATCATCTCGGGCGGGGCGCGAGCGGCCATGGCCGATGCGGTGTCGGCGTCGGGCGAAGCCGTGGCCAAGGACCCGCGCGGCAAGTTGCTGCGGGCGCCGCAATTGATTGCGGTGACGCAGCAGGCGGCACCGGACGATCCGATTCGGGACCGCGAGGACTACGCCGCGGTCTGTTGCGCGGTGCAGAACATGATGCTCGCCGCCACGGCGCGGGGGGTGGCATCGAAATGGAGCACGGGCGCGTTGGCGGAGCATCCGGGCGCCAAGCGTTGGCTGGGCATCGGCGAGCAGGATCGCATTGTGGCGTTTCTGTTGCTCGGCTATCCGAGCGCGGAGATGCGGGAGGGGTCCGCCGAGCGCGGCGCGGCCCAGGTCGTCTGGCGATCCTGAGGCCAGGCACCGAGCGTCACGGCATGCGCCGACGCGGCAACGCTATCCTCACCCAGTAAGACGTCAGAGCGTACGACCGCTCACGACTGCTGAGCCGCATAGAACGGATGGCGCGCATTATGTCCTGGCGACCCAGGCGGATGACATTTGGGCTCTTCCTCGCCCCGTTCCACCACGTCGGGGAGCATCCGACGCTAGCGCTCCAGCGCGACGTCGAGCTGATCGAACATCTGGACGCCCTGGGCTACGACGAGGCCTGGATCGGCGAACATCACTCGTTCGCGCGCGAGATCATCTCCAATCCGATGATTTTCATCGCCGCCCTGGCCGAGCGCACCAAGCACATCAGGCTCGGCACCGGGGTCGTCTCGCTGCCGTATCACAACCCGCTGATGATCGCCGACGATCTGTTGCAGCTCGATCACATGACGCGCGGTCGGGTGATGCTGGGCGTGGGGCCTGGGGCGTTGACGTCGGACGCGGTGCAGATGGGCATCGAGCCGGAGACGCAGCGACAGCGCATGGCGGAGGCGTTCGATGCCATTGTCCAACTGGCCCGCAGCGAGGAGCCGGTCTCGATGGAGACGGACTGGTTCTCGCTGACGGAAGCGCGATTGCAGATGGCGTGGTACTCCGATCCGCACCCTGAGCTGGCGGTCGCCGTGATCCTGACGCCCTCCGGCCCACAGCTCGCGGGGAAGCACGGCGCCAGCCTGCTGTCCGTCGCTGGGGCCGACTCGGATCGTATGCAACAGGTGTGGGAGTGGTACGAGGAGGCGGCTGTCGAGAACGGCCACCAGGTTTCGCGCAAGGCCTGGCGGGTGGTGACCGCGATCCACATCGCCGAGACGCGGGCTCAGGCGATCGAGGACGTGCGGGCCGGGTTCCTCAAGCGGGCCTACGTCGGCGACGTTCGCGATCCTGGTCGGCGCGGGGGGATCGCCCTACAGATGGCGGACACGATCGAAGAGGCGATCGACAAGAACATGGTGATCGTGGGATCGCCCGAGGACGCGGTGGATCAGATCGAGGCGATGCACGAGCGTTCCGGGGGCATCGGCGGTCTACTGGGCATGCATCATGAGTGGGCGTCGACGGAAGCGACGAAGCGCAGCTTCGAGCTGCTCATGCGTTACGTCGCGCCCCGGTATCAGGGGCAGCTGGATCGGCTGGTCGCGTCGCGCGACTTCGTTGAGGATCGGCAGCTGGACATTTTTGGGGCCGGGGCCAAGGCGATGGCGAAGGCTTTCCAGGACGCGGGCAAGGAGCTCCCGCCCGAGTTCCAAAACGCCGCTGGCGGCGGAGGGGCAGCCGGCAACGGCGCCGAGGCTTCGGCCGAAGCCAAGCCCGAGCCGGTCGCCGACTAGGCTGTCGGTCCGCGCGGGTAGACAAACTCGCCGATTCGACACAATCGAAATTGGGACATCTTATAGGGCAGGAGCTCCGATGACCGACTTACTAGGCGCGCTTCATGATTTCGACGCATTGCGCAAGGATGATCAGGTCCAAACGGACTCACTCCCCGCGATCCCTCCGCAATATGGAAACGGCGCAATAATTCGACGACTATCGAGGAAAATGCAGGTAGCCCTTGAGGGATTATCGATTGATCGACTCTACACGCACCAGGAGCAGGCTATTCAGCAGGCGTTGGATGGCAACAATGTCGTGCTGCAAGCTCCGACGGCTAGCGGTAAGACACTTGCGTTTCAACTCCCGATGCTGGACGTCCTCGTCCGGAATCCCAACGGACACGCCCTGATGATCTATCCAACCAAAGCGTTAGCGCTAGATCAACGTGATCAATTAACAACGTTCACCAAACACATTCCGGGGCGACGGATTGATTCTTGGTGGTATGACGGAGATACGGAAGATGAGACACGCGAGGCGCTACGCAAAAAGCCGCCTCACATCCTGATCACCACGCCAGAAATGGTGAACAGAACGTTCCTTGCACACTCCGATCTCTGGGACAGTTTTCTATCAGGTTTACGTTGGGTCATCGTCGATGAGATGCACGAGTACCGAGGGTACTTCGGATCAAACGCCTCGCTATTGCTGAGGCGCTTCGCCTTCCATCTTTCGAAAAAGGGAGTGCAGCCACAGTTCTTTCTCTGCTCCGCCACTTGCGCCAACGCCAAGGAACATGCCGAGAACCTGACAGGACTCGACTTTGTCGAAGTCGAGGCGACAGGCGGCAATATGCGTCCAAGGCGCGAATTTATATTTGTTAAGCCCAGTATCCCCGACTTCCAGTATTGGGAGATTTTGCAGCTACGAACCGTGAATGCCGCCTTGGCTTGTCTGCATGCCGGCAAGTCGACTCTCGTGTTCTGTCCGACGCGCAGGTTTGCCGAAACTTGCATCGGTATTGCAAAGCGCGAGATCGAACGCTTGCAGACAGACCGCTCAATATCACTCGATCCGTCAATGGCGCGGGTATTTCGGGCGGGTCTTGCGGCGGATGAGCGGCACGAAATTCAGCAAGGGCTCAAACGTGGCGATATCCGATTAGTGTTCACAACCAATGCACTGGAACTTGGATTGGACATCGGAGGACTAGATGGGGTTATCCTGGCCGGATTTCCGGACAACATGATGAACGCTTGGCAGCGAATCGGGAGAGCCGGACGGGACTGGCAATCCGACGCATTCGTTCTGTACTTCGCCCGTAACAATCCACTCG
Organism: Dehalococcoidia bacterium; assembly: GCA_965116225.1. Taxonomy (GTDB): domain Bacteria; phylum Chloroflexota; class Dehalococcoidia; order Bin125; family Bin125; genus Bin125. The sequence goes on from OZ220495.1 coordinate 812,043, forward strand.
ATACTTTCTACGCTTCAAATCTGACTACATTCCTGCAAAAACCCCTCGACGACCTGGTGACAAGCGCCAACAATGAAGAACTCATTCAGAAACACATTCCCTCATTGTTATTTGAGACTGAGGACCTTACTGGTGGGGCGACAATCCTGGGCGATGCACTGTACACCGCCGCCAACGCTGTACAGCAAAGCGGAGCAACTCCGGTGCGCAACACGCGATATCGCCCCCATCAATCCGTAGATCTCCGCGGCGCAGGGGGACAGCGTTTTATCGTCAAGGATGGCGATTCGGAGATTGGGACACTGTCAGGGCAACAGCAGTTCAGAGAGGCCTATCAAAAGGCGATCTACCTGCACGGTGGCAGAAAGTACCGTGTGAAGGAGATTTCGCTCACGGGCGACGGAGGAGAGGTCACGCTGACCGCTGCCGAACCATATTTGAGAACCGATGCCAAGCTGTTCAGCACCTTATCTGAACAGGACATATACGCAGGAGACAGATGGTCAGGCGACGGAACAACCATCAGTACCTACTACGGCAAGGCGCTAATGATCGAGACGATCGCTGCTATTGAAGAAGTCAACGAGCAGAGTGGCGAGGTTATCGATCGGTGGGTACCGGATGGCAATTCGGCTCGGTTCGAGAACTCCCATGCCTACTGGGTATGTCTCGAGACCGAGGACCAAGAGTTGGCAGGGGCATTCGTCACCCTGCAACATCTGCTGCGGGTCGGAGCGTTGTTTACAATCCCACTGGATTCGCACGACGTTGGACCGCACTGCGACGTCAAACAACAAAAGGCGTACCTAGTGGAGAACTATCCAGGCGGGATCGGCATTGCTCGGAAGGCTCTGGAGAAGTGGCAAGATATCCTCAAGGCAGGGGTTGAGATTGCCAAATCCTGTAGCTGCGCGCGGGCGTGCCCAAACTGCGTGCTCCCGCCCCGTTCGAATGACGATATCGATAAGATCCGAGGCATCGATTTGGCTGAGCAGCTGATCCGAATTGCCCAAGAACCGCCTCAGGCCACTTTCGAAAATGGGCTGTGGAAGCCGGTATCCCGGCTTGCCTCCAGTGGGGAGGGCGGAGCCCATAGGGACTAATGGGGGCAACCGTCACGCAGTGACTGAAACCGATCGCATGCAAGTCGTTGTCGCTCTGGCTGGCGAAGTCCATGATTCCGCATTGGTTCGCAACGCGCTGGAGGGCGCGGAGCTGATCGTGGCCGCCGACAGCGGGGCGAACCGGCTGGGGGAGCTCGGGATTCTGCCGCATGTCGTGATCGGCGACCTGGACTCGCTGGCCGGCGCCGACCTCTTCCAGCTCAAATCGGTCGGCGTCGAGTTCGCGGCGCATCCTGATCCGGAACAGCGCACGGACGGGGATGTGGCGATTGAGTACGCGCTGAGGCGCGGCGCGACGAGCATCGTGGTCGTCGGGCTGTTCGGCGGGCCGCGCTACGACCACGCCGTCGCCAATCTCTATCTGCTCACCCACTCCAGCCTGCGCCAGATCCCGACCTGGGCGGTCGATGGTTGGACGGCACTGACCGCGCTCAACGGCGACGGCATCTCGCAAGCGCATTTCCACGGACACATAGGCGACTATGTGACGATCACCGCGGTCAGCGAGCTGGTCGAGGGAATTACTACAGTCGGGCTCAAGTGGCCGCTCGCAAACGCGACGTTCACACGCGGGCTGAACGAGGGTACGTCGAACGAGCTGATCAACGATCGGGCGATGGTTCGCATCGCGAGCGGCACCGCATTCGCCGCTCATCATTTTCGAACGCCTCGACTACCATACTGATCTATTATCATTTATCATACTATCCTTATGAACGCAGAGCGAGACAACAGCCATCCGACAGCTAAACGTGAAGAGAGGCAAGCGGTGGAAATGGTTGTTCAATGCGGAGGCGCTATTCGCTGGGGACTGGGATTGCTCACCTGCGCTGTGGCCTTGATCGGCTGCCGAGATGTGATCGAGACCATTCCAGCGAACGGCCACGGTTCTCAATCCGGCTCCGGGCAGCAACTTGCTGAATGGGGCGTGGCACAGGACAATCAGCTACTAGACCTCGCTATTCAGTTCTCGGTCGCGGCTCGGTCGATGCTGGCTGCCATCCAGGAACTTCAGTTGTTCGCGTATATGGATGCGTGAGCCGGCTGAGCGCTTCGGGGGCGATGACGGGCTGGGCAATCTTCGCCAGCAACTATCTCGCAGGCGGCGAGCGTTGTTGGCGTTTGCGCTGCCTGTCCTGCTGCTGTTCTGCGTCGGTTGTCAGGATCGGATTCCCGCTGCGGGCGAGGCACGCTCTGGGGCGAGCGATATCGCCGAGTCGGGAGAACCGCTCGGGTTGGCGCTTGATGCATCCGAGCGGCTGCGCGTTGCGGTCGAGTTCTCGACGACGGCGCGCACCCTGTTCTCGATCCTTGGTCGTTCCGGCCAGTACGATTTCGAGCGCATGTTTCGATTCGATTACGCCTCCTACCCCGGCATCGAACCGATCCAGCAGGAAGCGTTGAAGCTGATCCTGCCGTCGTTTCGGGAACAGAAACAACGTGTGATATCCGTGTTCGTCAACCGGGACGAACAGGGCGAGAGGCAGCCAGAGGCGGTCGAGGGGTTTCTCAAGGCAGTCGAACACATTGAACATAGCGCCGAAAAGATGATCGCGCGCGGCATCATGGACCGCGTTCATCCACTGTACGTCGATCGCCTGGATCGGAATCTGATCACGCTGTCCGGGGCGGCGGACTCAGCATCGAAGGCGGACGCGTTGGGCAAGGCGTTTGTCGTCCTGAACGGATATCTGGATCAACTTGATCAGGCACGGGGGCGATCCTGCCTGGTGTTGCAGTGCACCCTGTATGGCGTGATGGCTCCATTGGACGTAGCGGCCCGGGCGGCGCTGCTGGCGTCAACCGCACGGGCGATGTCCATAGAGCCGGCGGTGTTGTCATGGTTGCAGGCGTACGATCTGGATGAGTCCGACCGGGACGTTCTCAGGAGATCATTGAGCGTGGGATTGAGCGCCGTGGAGTTCGAGGTACAACACCATGTCGCGCTTATATTTGGCGCCGACGAAGCGGAACGGGCAACGCATATCGCCTACCATCGTCCATTCTGGGCGGACACCGCGGTCGGGCTGGCTCGTATCCTGTTGACGCAGTACGAGTTGATCGCCGTATCTAGGGATTGAACACGTCCCGTTTCCCGTGTCGGCTCGACGAGGCGGCGAAGGTGAAGATGCCGCGGGCCATCGAGGACTCTTGCTGGGCCGCTCGGGCGTCGTAGATTTCGGCACGCAGCTGATGGACGTCGGGGCTGTTGGGCGCGGCCAGGGCGGCGCCCTCGATGAGGTGACATGCGAGTTGCAGGTTGCCGTTGCGCATGTGCGTCCGTGAGCGATCCATGACGGGTTCCAGCCCGCCGGCCAGCGTGATCCACTCCGCCGCCTCGGCCGAGCGCGGAGCCGGCAGGAGTCGATCGGGTTCGCCCTCGTACCAGCCGCCGAAGTAGCGCCAGACGCTGCGCGCGATGAATTCGGGATGGTCGTAGGCGGAGCGCAGCCAAGGTTTGTCCAGCAGGCGCCGGGGCAGCTCGATCTCGTGCAGGATGCGGTCCAGCGTGTAGCCCAGATTCATCATCGCCAGGGTCTGATTTTCGATTTCGTCGAGCAGATCGGCGGTGTCGTTGAGCGCCTCGGCGATGCGATCGGCGCCGAAGATGGGGAGTCCGTGGCCGGGGGACATCAGCTCGGCGCCTTTGCCCGCCATCTGGCGCAGGCCGGCCGCCCACTCGCCGACCCAGCGCTGCGCCTTCTGGGGATTGCCCGCGTTCGGCACCGCCCAGATGAACAGGTCGCCGGGGAACAGCCACTTGCGCTGCGGCACCCAGGTCCAGGCCGCGTCCTCGGTCTCGCCGCGCGTATGGGTCAGCTCGAAGGTCAGTTCGCCGACCGTGAATTGGACTGCGTCGTCGAAGGTCACGTCGGGGTAGCGGAAGGTATCCGGCCAGGGCAGTCGGATCTGCTGCGCGTCCATTCCTGGTCGGATGAACTGTCGCGAGTTGATCGCCGTGTTGTAGCCGACGGTGCGAGCGTAGCGATCGAAGTGCGCGGGAATATGGCGCTGTCCATAGACGATGGGGCGGGCGCGGCCGGCCGACTCGGCTTCGGCGTCGAATTTGCCGACGCCGAAGATGTGGTCGACGTGGTGATGGGAAAACACCGCTGCGCGCAGCGGCGCGTCGGGACGCCAGGCGCGCACGCCGTGGTAGAGTCCCTCGGCGTCGCGGGCGGTACCCGTGTCCAGCATCACCAGCCCGTCGCCGGTGTCGATCGTGTTCATTGAGGCGGCGGACTTGATGTAGAGGAAGCCGTCGTCCAGTTGCTCGGGTTCGCGATTATTCCAGGTCGAGGCGACCGGGTGGGCCTCGCTGATCGTGTCGATCTCGCCTTTCCAGAGTCGGTCGCACACGTCGCGAATGTCGGGCATTGGCGTTTCCTCTGCTCAGTCGTTGACGCCGCGGACGTCAGGCACAGACGTCGTGCACAAATGTGATGCACAGTCGTAAGATATGACCGAGCACCGCAATCAGGCGACATTATCTCGCGGAAGGAGCGATCTTATGCCGATGTACGAGTACAAGTGCTCGAGCTGCGCGAACGTCTTCGATGTTCTGGCCAGGATGGGGCAGGCGCCGCAATCCGCCGACTGCCCGACTGGCGACGGGGGCGTGGGGGCGCGCGTCTTCGGGGCCGGGGTGGCGATCCACACGGGCGCTTCGTCCTCGTCGCTCGACGATTTCGGCATGGACGACATGCCGGACATGGGCATGGGCGGGGGGATGGGCGGTCACGGGCACGACCATGGCCACGACGACTTTGGTGGCATGGACGATTTCGGGATGGACGACTTTTAGGCTTGGGGCTGGCGTACCTGCTCAGGGTCGAGGGCGACTCGATGTCGCCGTCGTTGCGCGATGGCGAGCGACTGCTCGCGTTGGCGCCTCGCCTCCGTGCGGTACGACCGGGTCGGATCATCGCGTTTCGTCGCAGGGGCGGGCTGTATCTGAAGCGTGCGCTCACGCGAGAGGAAGGCGGCTGGTACGCGGTCGGCGACAATCCATCGCGCAGCACCGACAGCCGTCGATTCGGGCCGGTGCCGGAGTCGCGCATCGAGGGGGTCGCGCTCTGCCGCATCGCCCCCTTCGGCTGGTTGTAGCCGACTTAACAAGGAGGCGGCAGCGGATTGCCATTCGCAAACGAACAGCTCGTCGCGACTTGCGTTGGCGCGGAATTTTCGGCACAATACAGGCGTTAGCACTCTCGACCTGCGAGTGCTAACCGGCAAGTCAAAGCAGTCAGGCTCCATCACCGGAACGAAGAAGGAGAGACACAGAGATGGCCAAGGCACTTCTGTTCGACGAGGACGCTCGTCAGGCGCTACGCGACGGGATTGACGCCCTCGCCGACGCGGTCAAGATCACACTCGGCCCCAAGGGCCGAAACGTCGTGCTCGCCAAGACCTTCGGCGCGCCGACGATCACGAATGACGGGGTCACCATCGCCCGCGACATCGACCTTGAGGACCCATTCCACAACGTTGGCGCGCAGCTGGCCAAGGAAGTCGCCTCGAAGACGAACGACATCGCGGGCGACGGCACGACGACCGCGACCGTGCTGGCTCAGGCCATCGTCAACGAGGGCATGCGCAACGTCGCCGCCGGGGCCAACCCGATGGCGCTCAAGCGCGGTCTGGAGGCCGGCGTGCAGGCGCTTTCCGACCAAATCCGCGACAAGGCAGTGCGGGTAACGACCCGCGAGCAGATGTCGCAGATCGCCGGCATCTCGGCCGCCGACCCGGCCATTGGCGAGCTGATCGGCGAGGTGATGGAGAAGGTCGGCAAGGACGGCGTGATCACGGTCGAAGAGGGGAAGGGCATTCGCTCCGAGGTGGAGTACGTCGACGGCATGCAGTTCGACCGCGGCTACATCTCGCCCTACTTCGTGACCAACCCGGACCGCATGGAGACGGAGATCGATAATCCGTACATCCTCGTGACCGACAAGAAGATCTCGGCCGTGCAGGACATTCTGCCGTTGCTCGAGAAGGTGCTGAAGGTGACGAAGAACTTCGTGATCATCGCCGCCGATGTCGACGGCGAGGCGCTAGCCACGCTGGCGGTCAACAAGCTGCGTGGCACGATCAACGTGATCGCGGTCAAGGCGCCTGGCTTCGGCGACCGGCAGAAGGACAACCTGGGCGACATTGCCACGCTGACTGGCGGCGAGGTCATTTCCGAGCAGCTGGGCGGACAGCTCGACGCGACGGAAATCACGCAGCTGGGCCGCGCCCGGCGCTTCATCGCCTCGAAGGAGAACTCGACGATCATCGAGGGCAATGGCGACGCGAACGCGGTCGACGACCGCGTCAACCAGATTCGGCACGTTTACGAGCAGGCCAAGAGCGACTGGGATCGGGAAAAGGCGCAGGAGCGTCTGGGCAAGCTGTCCAACTCGGTCGCCGTGATCAAGGTCGGGGCTGCGACCGAGGTTGAGTTGAAAGAGCGCAAGCACCGCGTCGAGGACGCGCTTTCAGCGACGCGCGCCGCCGTGGAAGAGGGCATGGTGCCGGGCGGCGGCGTCGCGCTGATCAACGTGATCCCCGCGCTCGCGGATGTTGAGCTCGACGGCGACGAGGGGACCGGCGTCCGCATCCTGAACCGCGCGCTGGAAGAGCCGATGCGGCGCATCGCGATCAACGCTGGGCAGGACGGGTCGGTCATTGTGCAGGCGGTCAAGGACGCCGAAACCACCAACTACGGCTACAACGCCGCCAGCGGCGACTACGGCGACATGATCGATATGGGCATCGCCGACCCGGCGATGGTCACCCGAGCCGCGCTCGAGAACGCGGTCTCGATCGCGAGCATGGTACTGACCACCAACTGCCTGGTCACCGAGAAGCCGGAAGAGAAGGATGCCGCGGCCGCGGCTCCGCCCGCGCCGGCTTACTAAGCCATTATCAGAGGCAACCGCCAAACGGGCCGCCCCCAAGGGGGCGGCCCGTTTGCTATACGCATTCCCACATTTCCTGATGGTCCTGATGGCTTCTCCCGATTGCTTGCGCGCCAGCTAGGGGCATACATCGCTCGGCTCCAAGGCGAGCGGCTCGCCACACGATGCCGTCGGTAGCTCTAACTGAATGCACATCTACGCATCCCGCTTCGGGCATAGAGTGATCATTGATCAGTAATTCAGTGATCACAACGAACCCGACGCTATCTATGCCAGCACGTCGCCGAGCCAAGATCGTCGCCACACTCGGGCCTGCGTCCAGCAGTCCCGAGCAGGTGCGGGAGCTGGTCGAGGCCGGTCTGGACGTGGCCCGGATCAACTTCTCGCACGGCGAACCGCGCTCCTGGAAGCGTTCCGTCGACTCCGTGCGACGGGCGCAGCGCGAGACGGGCAAGCCGATTGCCATCATGGGCGACTTACAGGGGCCCAAAATCCGCATTGGCACCGTGCCAGGCGGCACGGAAATCACGCGGGGGCAGCAGGTCCATGTCTGGACCGCATCCGACACGGACGGGTGGGTGGGCGACGACGGCGGATTGAACGTGAGCTGCGCGTACCCAGCTTTGATCGACGAAGTGGAACCCGGCGGACGGATCTATCTGCGAGACGGGGAGCTCGATCTGCGGGTCGACGCGATTGATGGCGCGCGCATCGCGGCGACGGTTCGCGGCGGTGGATTGCTGACATCCCGGGCGGGACTGCACGCGCCAGGCGCGGGGCTGCTGTTCGCGTCGGTGACCGACGCTGATCGCGCCAACGCCCGATTCGCCGTCGAGCACGGGCTCGACGTGCTGGCGCTCTCATTCGTCAGAAATCGGACCGATCTCGTTGTCGCGCGCGAGGCCATCGCCGACGCGGGCGGCGACCTGCCGATTATCTCCAAGATCGAGACGCTCTCGGCCATCAACGACCTCGACTCGATCATCGACGCCTCCGACGGAGCGATGGTCGCGCGCGGCGACCTTGGAGTCGAAGTGGGTCCGGCCGAAGTGCCGGTCGCGCAGCGGGCGATTATCGCCGCCGCCGGCCGCGCGCTGATGCCGGTGATCATCGCGACGCAGATGCTGGAATCGATGACGACCCGGCAGCGTCCGACGCGCGCAGAGGCGTCGGACGTCGCCAATGCGGTCTGGGACGGCGCGGACGCGCTGATGCTGTCCGGTGAAACGGCGGTGGGCAAGCATCCGGTGGAAGTGGTCGCCATGATGGACAGCATCATCCGCACTGCCGAGCAGGCGGACCCGCAGCGCGCGGCGCGTTCGGTCGAGCTGAGCAGCGACACGGCGCGGACGATCAGCCAGGCGGTTGCGACCGCGGTCGAGCAGCATCCGCAGGTCAAGGCGGTGATCATCTTCACCGTCTCGGGGCACTCCGGCCGGCTGCTCTCACAGGTGCGTCTGTCCGTCCCGACAATCGTTCTCGCCCCGTCTGCCGCGGTGCTGCAGCGACTGGCACTCAGTTGGGGCGTCGACCCGCGCTACTGCGATCCGCCCGACAGTATCGAAGAAATGCTGGGCGACGTGGAACGCGCCGCCGTGCAGGAGCTTGGCCTGAGCGCAGGCGACTCGGTGGTCGTGACCGGCGGTCTGCCGCTCGGATGCGGCGAGCCGACCAACTTTCTCAAACTGCACAAGGTCCCGTCGATATCATGAACGCAGATGGGCAAGGAGATTCAGATGACTCACGATGCGCCAGAACTCGAGGTCCAAGTCGGCGATGCCTGCGAAATCGATCCGGCCGCCGGTCCCATTGACGCGCGCGACGGGACCACCGACGGCGAGCGCGATGTGCTGCTTTACATCGAGGTCTGGTGCGGTGATTGTCGACGCGCCGTGGACTTCCTCGACGAATACCAGATTCCGCACCGCACCATCGACATCGAAGCGAACCCCGAGTCGGTCGGGATCGTCGAGTCGCTCAACGGCGGCAATCGCTCGGTTCCTACGATTCTGATCGACGGCGAGCACGTGGCGACCGAGCCCAGCCGCGCCGAGCTGGCGCGCATCTTCGGGGTCGAGGAGGCATCGTCCGGCGGGGTTCTGGCGCGGCTGCGGCGTTCCTAGCTCGACTCATCGATCAGATTCGTCGATTATATGCAGCGCGTCGGGCGGGATGCAGACGGATACCGAGTCGCCGACTTCGATCCGGAGCGCATTCCAGGCCGGTCGCGGTACCCGCGCCGTGACCTGCGTCCCGCGAACGTCCAGCACTACCCGAAGCATCGGGCCTGAGGGAGCGGCGCGCAGGACGACGCCGCCCGCGCCTGATCCCAGCAAGATACGTTCGGAACGCACGCAGACCAAGGAGCCGGTGGGCGCTTCCACCGGGAACGGCAGTTCGTGGTTGCGCCAGATGTTCTCGACGCCGACGAATTCGGCGATCTCGCGGTCTCGGGGGCGATCGAAGATATCCGTCGGCGCTCCTGTCTGGCGCACGCGACCGTGGATCAGCAGCGCGGCCTGGTCGCCCAGCCTGAGCGCTTCGTCGCGGTCGTGGGTTACGAGGATGGTGGTGGGGCGCGTCTCGGCGAGGATCTCGGCAAAGTCCTCGATCAGGCTTTCGCGCGTCGGCGCGTCGACGCCGGCGAACGGCTCGTCGAGCAGCATCACCTCGGGCTGCGAGGCGAACGCGCGCGCCAAACTGACCCGTTGGGCTTCCCCGCCGGAAAGCTGCCGCGCGTGTCGCTGCGACAGGGAGGCGATGCCGAAACGCTCCAACCAGTGCTCGGCCAGCTCTCTGCGTCGCGTCCGGTCGACGCCGCGCAGGCGCAACGGCAACTCGACGTTCGAGCGCACCGACATACTGAGCAGCAACGGCTCCTGGAATGCGGCCGACATGCGTCGGCGGGTTCGGACGGGGTCCGCATCCATCGGCTCGCCGTCCAGCATGAGCGCGCCGCGCAGTGGATGCAGCACCAACTGTAACGCGCCCAGCAGCGTCGATTTGCCGGATCCGTTGGGGCCAATCACGACTGTTACCAGCCCGCGGGGCACGTCGAGCGCGTCGATCTCCAGGACGCTGAGGCCGCCGCGCTGCACGATCAGGTCGCGTACTTGCAGGTGGACGTCGTCGCTGGCGTTCACGTTAGCGGCCGGCGCTGTTGGACGGCGGTCAGGACAAGATTGACGAGAAAGGCGAGCAAGACCAGCACCAACGAGAGCGCGATGGCGACCTCGAAGTTGCCGCGACCGGTCTCCAGCACGGTGGCGGTCGTCAGCACTCGCGTCTGGCTGGCCAGGTTGCCGCCGACCTGCATCGAGGCGCCGACTTCCGATATGGCCGCCCCGAAGCCGGCCATGACCGCTGCCAACAGCCCCAGCCGCGTCTCACGCACCAGCAACCAGAGCACCTGCAAGCGATTCGCCCCCATCGCCCACATCTGACCGATCAGGCGAGGGTTCACGGACTGAATCGAGGCGAGCGAGAATCCCACAACCAGCGGCAGGCTGAGCAGGAGCTGCGCGACGACCATGGCGGTCGGCGTGTAGATCAGATTGAGGTGGCCGAGGGGCCCGGTGCGCCAGAGCATGAGCGCGACCAACAGCCCAATCACGACCGGGGGCATGCCCATGCCGGTATTGACGGAGGCGACGATCAGACCTCGACCCCAGAAGCGACGCAGGGCCAACACCGCGCCGAGTGGGATGCCAATCAGGAGCGCCACCGCCGTTGCGGCCGAGGAGATCGCCAGCGTCCGGAGTGTAATTTCGATGATCTCGCCGTCGCCGGACCACCACAGGCGGGCCGCCTCGCGGATACCGTCCCAAATCAGATCCATGCCGCCACTGTAAGCTGCGCGGTTGCCCTGCGCCGCGCCTCAACATAGTTCAGCAGCTCAGCGCGACGCGCTGTGCAGCTCCGCGAGCGTATCCTCGCTGTATCCCGCCGCGGGGATAAACAGCGGCCGCCCATACTCCTGGCGCAGATACTCGCCGATGATCCGCTGCGTATCGTCTCGAACCAGGAACTCTCTGAATGCCTGAGCGGCGACGGTGTTGATCCGTCCTTTGGCGCCGTCGACCTCCATCAGGCTGTAGAAGTTCAGCAGCCGCGGGTCGCCCTCCACCAACACGACGAGTTCCGGGATGTTCTGCAACAGCGCGAGATAGGTACCGCGGTCGGTCAACGCGTAGGCGCTGCGCTGATTGGCGACGGTCAGCGTCGCCGACATGCCTTGCCCAACCTCGAGGTACCATTCGCTGGCGACGTTGGCCGGGTCGATGTCCACGCCGTTCCAGAGGGCCAGTTCCTTCTTGTGGGTGCCGCTATCGTCACCGCGCGAAGCGAATTCGCAAGCGCCGCCCACACAGAAGGCCATCACATTCGCCAAGGCGATCGACGCATCCGACATCCCCCGGATCGCGGCCGGATCGTCAAGCGGGCCGACGATCACGAAGTCGTTGTAGGCGATCAAGGTGCGACGGCTGACGTCGCCGGCGTCGACCAGCGACTGTTCCGATGCCGGAGCATGGGTGAGCAACGCATCGGCATTGCCTTCTGCGCCCATGCGCAGCGCCGCTCCGGTTCCGACGGCGATGATCTTGACCGTGATGGCTTCTTCCGCCTCGAAGATGGGCACGAGCGCGTCGAGCAGGCCTGAGTCGTTGAGCGAGGTGGTCGTCGCCAGGATCAACTCGTCTTCGTTGTAGCCAGGTTCCCCAGCGCAGGCAGCGGCGAGGCCCGCCAGGACCGCGCAAGCCAGTATCAAGCAGCCCAGCAGGGACGCTCGGCTCATCGTCCCTCTCCGAGGATGTGAGACGGTTACTCGCCGGCGCTGATCATCCCGGCCCCAACGGTCGCTGCGGTGGCTTCGTCAATCAGGATGAATGCGCCGGTCGCTCGCGACTCAGCGTATGCGTCGATCGACAATGGCGCCATGAGCCGCAGCCGCACGCGGCCGATCTCATTCAGGGACAGCTGCGAGGCGGTCAGATCGTACTCAAGCGTGTTCACATCGAGCCGGGCGCCGACCTCTTCCAGCATCGCCCGCGTTGTCTGCGTGGTGTGCTTGATCAGCAGGCGGTCGCGGGCGCAGAGGGGGATGCGCTCGCTCATCCAGCAGACATGGGCATCGATCGCGGTGGCGGCGATCGGGGGTTGTTCGGCGGCAACGATCATCGAGCCGCGGCGCACATCCAGTTGATCCGCCAGGCGGACTGTGACCGCCATCGGCGGCGACGCCTCGGTCAGTTCCCGATCGAAGGCGTCGATGCCGGTCACGGTGGTTTCCGCGCCCGATGGCATCACCTTCACGCGATCGCCGACGCGCAGCACGCCGGCCGCCATTGTCCCGGCGTAACCGCGATAGTCGTGGTGCGGCTCGCGCAGCGGACGAATCACATACTGGACCGGAAATCGCGCTGCGTAATGCCGGGTCGGTTCCGACGTCTCCAGCGTCTCCAACAGCTCCAACAGCGCAGGACCGGCGTACCACGAGATCCGTTTCGACGGCTCCACGACCCAGTCGCCATACTTGGCTGAGATCGGAATGGCGCGAACGTCGGTCACGCCCATGCGGCTGGCGAATCGGGTCAGCTCCTCCGCAATCTGGTCGAAGACCGATCGATCCCAATCGACCAAGTCCATCTTGTTGACGCAGAGGACGAAGTGGCGAATCCCGAGCAGATGCGACAGGTAGGCGTGTCGGCGTGTCTGTTCGAGCACGCCGCGACGCGCATCGATGAGTATCAGCGCGACGTCGGCCGTCGAAGCGCCGGTGACCATGTTGCGCGTGTACTGCACATGTCCGGGCGTGTCGGCGAGGATGAACTTGCGTCGCGGCGTGGAGAAGTAGCGGTAGGCAACATCGATCGTGATGCCCTGCTCGCGCTCGGAGCGCAGACCATCGGTCAAGTAGGCGAGGTTCACGTCATCCTCGCCGCGCGTGCGCGACGTGCGCTCGATCGCTTGCATCTGGTCGATGAAGGTCTGTTTGGCGTCGAACAGCAGCCGACCAATCAAGGTCGATTTGCCATCATCGACCGATCCGGCGGTCGCCAGTCGCAGCAGGGTGCGTCGGTCGGCGTCGAAGGGATCGAGCGGTTCGGCGAGCGACTGCCGACTCTGCGCTTGCGTGGTCACTAGAAATAACCCTCGCGCTTGCGATCTTCCATGGCGGCCTCGGAAACACGATCGTCGGCGCGCGTTTCGCCGCGTTCGGTGACGCGGGTGGCGGCGATCTCGGCGACCACCGACTCCAGCGTTTCGGCTTCGGATCGCACGCCGGCCGTGCAGGTCATGTCGCCCACCGTGCGGAACCGCACCCGAGCATCGAACGGATCTTCGCCCGGCAATCGGGGAACAAAGTTCGAGACGGGAAACAGCATCCCGTCGCGCCGAAACATCGAGCGCTGGTGGGCGAAGTAGATCGAGGGAATCTCGAGCTGCTCGCGTCTGATGTACTGCCAGACGTCCAGTTCGGTCCAGTTGGAGAGCGGGAACGCGCGAATATGCTCGCCGCGGGTCAGCCTGCCGTTGTACAGATTCCATAATTCGGGCCGCTGATTGGACGGATCCCACTGTCCAAAGGCGTCGCGGAACGAGAAAATCCGCTCTTTGGCGCGCGCCTTCTCCTCATCGCGCCGAGCGCCCCCGAAGAGCGCGTCGAAGTTGTGCTCCAGGACGGCGTCCAGCAGCGTGACCGTCTGTAGCCGATTGCGCGACGCGCGAGGCCCAACCTCCTCGACCACGCGCCCTCGATCAATCGAGTCCTGTACCGACGCCACCAGCAGTTCGACTTCAAGTTCCGCCGCGCGGCGGTCGCGGAACTCGATCGCCTCGGGGAAGTTGTGACCGGTGTCCACATGCATCACCGGGAACGGAATTCGGGCCGGCCAGAACGCCTTCTCGGCCAGCCGCAGCATCACGATCGAGTCCTTGCCGCCGGAGAAGAGCAGGCAGGGACGCTCCAGCTCGGCCGCGACCTCGCGGATGATGTGCATGCCTTCGGCTTCGAGCCACGAGAGCGTATCCAGGCTGCGCGCGCGCGCGTCGACGACGGTGGAAGTAATCAACGGACGGCTACGAGGGGCGGCCGCATTCGTCATCGCGTCTGTCAGCCTCGCTTATATGCTCATTCTCAATCGCGCCAATCATGATAAATATTACTAGATCACTCAGATATATAGACGCAGTGATTATCCTGCTCGGCAGTGCACCGGAACACAGAGGCGCACCGTCTGCATCTGAGAGGTGGCCAATGTCCGTGGGAACCGTAAGCCAACTTTGGCGATACCCGGTCAAGTCGATGGCTGGCGAACAGCTCGCGACCGCCCAGATCGACCAGAATGGGGTCGCCGGCGACCGCGGCTGGGCCATCCGTGAGGTCGAGGCGGACGTCACGCGCAACGCCCGCGAGATGCCCAAACTGCTCCAGTTCGCCGCGGCCTACGCAGAGTCGCCGAGCTTCGAGCAGCGTTCGCCAGCGGTCAGCATCACGACCCCCGATGACCACCAGGTGCAGTCGGCCGACGACGACCGCGACCAGCAACTCAGCGCCATTCTGGGACGACCGGTGATGCTCACGCCGCTGCATCCGGCCGACGATCTGGCCTGGTACGCGCGCGGGGCGCTGCCGGAAGGCGTCGACCCGATGGACGCGCTGCGCCAATTGCTCGGCATGGAGGCGGACGATCCGATTCCCGACCTCTCGGGATTGCCGCAGGAGTTGCAAGGATTCTCGACCCCGCCGGGCACATACTTCGACTGCTACCCGATGCACATCATGACCACGTCGTCATTGGGGGCGCTCGCCTCTGCCGGTGGCGGCGACGATGTCGATGTTCGGCGCTTCAGGCCGAATGTCCTGATCGATACCGGCGACACCGAAGGTCTGCTGGAGGTCGACTGGACCGGCAAGCAGCTGCGTCTGGGCGAGGTCGTGCTTGTACTGAAGACCACCACCGTGCGCTGCTCCGTTCCCGCGCACGCCCAGCGCGCGTTCGGCGCGAGCCGCGCCGTGGGTCGCGCGTTGATCGAGCGCACCAAACAGCATCTGGGCAGCTACTGCTACGTCGTCGAAGGCGGCGCCATTCATGTGGGCGACACGGTGGAACTGGTCGACTAAGGCTCAGTCCCCCTCGCTGGCGTCGCCGCCATCCAGTGACGCCAGCGCCGTGTCTGGATGGAAGGCCTGCCAGGCGAACCAGAAGTGGTCGGAGTGGATCACGCGGGTTAGCTGAGCGCCGGACAGTTGGCCTGCGATTGCGCGACCGAAAATGTCCCAGACCGAACCGGTCCGCTGATCGACAAACGTTCGCCCGCTCGGATCATCGGGGTTGGCCCGGAACCTGTGCGCGACGCCGTCCAGCCCCGTCTCGAAGACGGCCGTAGCACCGACCGCTCGCGCATCGGCGATCAGGCTGGCGTCCAGCGCAGAGCGCGCGCCGGGCGTCCAGAAGACGACGAGGTCGATGCCGTCGAAGGTGTCGTGCAGGACGCGCTGCTGCTCCAGCAGCGACCAGGCGTAGGCGATCGCGGCGCCCGACGGCCCCTCGATGGCAACCACCCGCTCCACCGACGGCAGCCGTGGATCAATCGAGTCGAGATCGAAAAACGGCGAGTACGGTCCGCCCCGCTGCGGATCGTCGTAGCCGCGATAGGGGTTCTGGCCGTAGGCGCGTTCCCAGCCGGTCTCGCGGGAGAGGACCAGCGCGTCGGGATAGGCGTCGCGGAGCTGCCCCAGGCTGACGACGGATGCGGCCAGGTAGGGTAGTCGAGCGCCGACCATGCGGCCGACCATCGCGCGACCCGAGGATTGCTGCCAGAGCGACTCGGTGTTGCGGTCGTACATGACCAGATCGGAGTTTCGCAACAGGCCGGAAACGCCAAAGCGGTAAACCGTCTCGCCGATCTGCGACTCGAAGGCGATTGCTGTGTTGCAGAGGGGGCAGAACGTCACCGCCACGGGCATCCCGCCGACGACATCGTTGACGATCTCGTGCCAGGTCAGAATTTCCAATGGATATCCGCGCACATCTCCGTTGACGTTGACCTGGACCAGCGGCTCGGCATCGTCGTAGTACGTCGAGGCCTCCGCGAGCGTGACGTATAGCGGTCCGCTGAGGGCCGGGATCGCGTCGCGGATCGCGCCTTGCGAGAGTTCATCCAGGTCGACGATGCGGATGCCCCATTCGGTCGACCAGTCGAGGCCGTAGTGGGTCGGTCGGGCGCCGTCGCGGATGATGAGCATCCCATCCGGCGTTTCCAGAGCGTCGCGAGGCAGGAACGTCGGTAACCTCCCGGTCGACGCAGTGGACGGCTGTCCATGCTGATCCCGCTGTTCCTGTTGCTGAACGGACTCCGTTGTCTGCGAAGACGGCTCTCGCGACTGTTCCGCCGATCGATCGGTTTGCGTGAGCTGTGACTGAGGTTGCGATCCGTCCGTCTCGACTCCCCGCGGTTGGGCCGCTTCTTGCGGATGAGCCTGCGCTTGCGGGGCGGCTTGTTCCGACTGGGACTGCGCCGTGACGGTGGCCGGTTCCTGCGGCGACGACCGCTGTTGCTCATCGCCGCACGCGGCACCGATGAGCAGCAGCGCAGTCATCGCGAGCGCCGCGCCGATCGGCCTGGCGAATCGCAGAACCGGGCGGCCGTTTCGTATGCTCTGCATAGAGTGAGCATACGCGCCGCGAGCGCCGATCGGCGGTTGCGGCGCAGGGAGCGGCGGCATGGCGAACAACCCGCAGCGCGATCCGCATGCGGATCGGCACGCCGTGCTGGAGGCCAATCGCGCGTTCTATGAGGCGTTCAACGCGCGCGACGTGGAGGCGATGGCCGACATCTGGCTGCGCAGCGACGAGGCAACCTGCATCCACCCGCACCGCAATATCGCCAGCGGACACGCCGACATCCAGCGCACCTGGCGCGCGATTCTGACCAATCCGCAGCAAGCGAAGATCGTGTTCGCCGCTGAAGACGCTCGCGTCGTAGGCGACATTGGCATCGTGGCCGGCCGCGAGGTCGTGGCGGGCGTCCCGATCGTCGCCACGAACATCTACCAACGATCGAGCAGCGCCGACCTAACTGACAACGCAGACACGCCGGTCGACACCTGGCTGTTGATCCATCACCACGGCAGTCCCGTGCTGCACACCGAGTAGGCGCGCAGCAAGCCCGAACAGACCACAGGAGACGCCTCATGCCCGTCACGCTCGCCAAAGGCGACCGCGCTCCCGACTTCCAGCTGCCCGATCAGGACGGCAATCTCCATGCGCTGGCCGACTATGCCGGTCGAACCGTGGCGCTCTACTTCTACCCGCGCGACGATACGCCGGGCTGCACCAAGCAGGCATGCTCGTTTCGCGACGAGATGGAGGAGATCGAGGCTGCGGGCGCGGTCGTGCTCGGCGTATCGACGGACAGCGCTGAGTCGCACCAGGAATTCCGCCAGAAGTACGGGTTGCACTTCCCGCTCCTGGTCGACTCGAATGCAACCGTCGCCACACGTTACGGCGCCTGGGGCGAGAAGACGCTCTACGGTCGGACGAGCATTGGCATGACTCGTGCTACATTCCTGATTGGACCGGACGGTGTGCTGACGAAGGTCTGGAAGCGCGCCAAGGCCGCCGATCACGGCCAGGCGGTCCTCAAGGCCTTGCGGACAGGCCGTTAAACACACGCACAGCGTCCGCCTAGATCGATTCTTCGATGTCTCGGTTCTTCAGATTGGCGCTTAGCGCCGCCATCGCGCTGTCCCTTGCGGCAGCGCTTGTCGTGGGTTGTTCGGGCGACGAAGACGAACAGGAACAGCCGCAGCAACCACAAGTCGCGCAATCGCAGCAGGCTGAGCCGCAAGCGGATGCCGATGAACCGCCCGCATCGCAGGCTGGACAGACTGAGCAAGTTGGGCAGGTCCAGCCGGCGCAAGGTCAGCAGGACGAGCCTCAGGCAGCGCCGGTCGAGCCGCTCGATGTGGTCGTCTCAACGCAGATCATCGCCGACTGGGTGCGCCAGATCGGCGGCGACCGCGTCAGCGTGCGCGCGCTCGTGCCCAGCGGCGCCGACGCGCACACGCTCGAATTGAGCGTCGCCGACATCCGCGCCGTCGCCGATGCGGATCTGGTGGTCATCAATGGCGCCAGCCTGGAGTCCGCCTACGAGGACGTCATCACCGAGAACGCGAAGCTCATCCTCAACCTCGCCGAGTCGATCGAGGGCGCCGGCTTCGAACTGTTGCCGTTCGGCGGCCACGGGGACGATCACGACGATCACGGTCATGAGGACGAGCATGATGAGCACGCACACGAGGATGGCGATGCTCACGAGGACGAGCATGGAGCACATGGCGGAGGCGGTTTGAACGGGCGATTGCTGGTCACCGATGCGGAGTCGGCGCACCTGTCCGTCATCGACCTCAACTCGGACGAGGTCTTCAGCGACCTGTTTGAGATCGCCGCTCCAGGCGCGCGCGTCTACGCCAGCCCCAGCCACCGCTACGGATTCGTGCTCGCCCGCGGCCCGGACGATGACGACGACCGCGTGCATCTCTTCGACGGCGGCGTGTTCGAGGTCGAGCACGGCGATCACTTCGACCTCGTGAATCAACCGGTCTCGCGGCATTCCTTTGAAATCGCGGAAGAGCTGCCGATCCACTTCGTCAACAGCTACGGCTGGACCGCGATCTTCACCGACGCGCGTGGCCACGTCTTCATGATCGATGAAGCGGCGCTGACAAGGACTGCGGGCGACTACCAGCCCACCGTGCTCGACACCGGTCCCCAGCATGGCGCCGCGCTCGCGATCTCCGAAGAACACGTCATCGTCTCATCCAGGAATCCTGATTTTCCTGGTGAGTCCGATGACAGCCTGCCGCTCGGCGTGGAAGTGCGCGACCTTGATGACCGGGTCGTTTACGACGCCAGCAACCGCTCCTGCCCGGGGCTGCACGGCGAGTCGCACAACGGACACGGGGCGGCGTTCGGCTGCATCGGCGGGGTGCTCTTCCTGCACGCCCACGATGGCGTGTATGAGCACGAGTTCATCGCCAACCCGCCGGAAATGCACAGCGAGTCGCGGATTGGTTCCGTTTACGGACATCATCACGTCGAGCACTTCTTCGGTAAGGCGTCCTACTTCGACGGTCAGTCATTCGCCGATGACGGCATCTGGTTGATCGACGTGGCCGCCGGCGACATGCGGCAGGTCTTCAGCGAACCCAGCGTCCACAGCGCGTTCTCCAGCGACGGCGAGATGCTCTACGTGCTCGGCGTCGACGGCGTCCTGCACGCGCTGGATGCTCATGACGGCGACCGGCACGCAACCAGGCAGCTCGTCGCGCCGGGCGAGGCCGGCGCGCCCACGTTCATCATCGTCGGCGACATGCTCTACCTCGCTGATCCTGGTAGCGGCCACGTGCTGGCCGTCCACCTCAAAGAGATGGCGATCGGAGCGGAATGGGAGCTCGGCGGAGCCCCCGCCAGTCTCGCGTTCGTCGGCCTGATCGGCATGGGCGGCACGTCCGACACAGGGCATGACGGACATGACGATCACGATGGCCACGACGACCATGATGAGCATGGCGGCGAAGCACAGGCAGACGAAGATGATCATGGGCATGCCCACGCTCATGGTTCCGAGGATCCGCATTTCTGGTTCGACACGGACCTCGCCCAGGCTGCGGTATCGGCAATCGCGGATGCGCTGATCGCGCTCGCGCCGTCGGAGGAGGAGGTAATCTCAGAGCTCCTCGACGCATACCTGCAACAGATCCGCGACGCCGATGCCACGATCAGGGTGCTCCTCGACGACCTGCCCGACAACCAGCGATTGCTGGTCACGTTCCACGACGCGTTCGGTTACTTCGCCCGACGCTACGGTCTGCAAGTGGCGGGCTTCGTGGTCGAGGGACCCGAACAGGGCGTCAGCGCCGGCGCGCTGGCCGAGTTGATCGAGATGATCGAGCACGAGGGCGTGCTAACGGTTTTCCACGAGCCGCAGTTCGATTCGACCATCCTCGATACCGTCGCCGACGAAACCGGCGTCAGGCGGGGCATCATCTGGTCGCAGACGACCGATGATAACCCAACCTACATCGGCATTCTGGTCGGCAACGCGCAGGCGATCGCCGGTCAGGAGTAGCAGCAGACCGAATGAGCAGTTGGCTTGGCGCTTGGCGCGATGCCTAAGTCATTCATCGCGTCGATGCCCACGCCGTCGAAACGGAACCTGGTCTGGATCGACCTCGAAATGACGGGGCTCGATCCAGCCAGGGACGTGATTATCGAAGCCGCGGCGCTGATCACCGACGGCGACTTGAACATCATCGCCGGCGGACCCGAGATCGCGATCCACCGCTCGGACGAAGCGCTCAGCGTGATGAACACCTGGAACCGGCACACGCACCACGAGTCCGGGCTGATCAAGCGCGTCAAAGCGTCGGACGTAACCGTCGAACAGGCCGAAGCGGAGCTGCTGGAGTTCGTCCAACGCTGGACGCTGAAACAGTCTGCGCCGTTGTGCGGCAACTCAGTGCACCAGGACAAACGCTTCCTTTACAACGAAATGCCGAACCTGGCCGACTGGCTGCATTACCGCCTGATCGATGTCTCGACGGTCAAGGAATTGGCGCAGCGCTGGTATCCCGACCTCGATCAATTCGACAAGCAGGAGCGGCATCGCGCGATGGACGACATCCGCGAGTCAGTTGACGAGCTGCGTTGGTATCGGCAGCGGGTTTTCCTGCCCGCGCACCAGCACTAATCCAATTATCCTCGCGACACTAGGCGCGCGCTGATTTGGCAACACGCTCCCCAACAGATGCCGCCGATTTGGCAGCACGCTCCCCAGCAGGTACCGCCGATTTGGCAACACGCGCGAGCGGTGCGCCGCAAACCGCTTGCACCCTCCTTAACCGCCGCGCGCAATCCATATTGACTGAAGACAAGGGCGAATCCCAGCAACGCCATAGCGGCTACCACAATCGACGGACCGGCTGCCAGATCGAAGTGAAACGCGGCATACAGACCCATCACGGTCGACAAGATGCCCGCCAACATGGCCATGATCATCATCATCGACAGCCGCCGCGTGAGCAGTACGGCGGACGCCGCCGGCGCAACCAGCATCGCTACCACCAGGATCACACCGACCAGTCGAAACGCGACCACTGAGGCCAGCGCGATCATGACCAGCAGTCCGATCTGGATCAGCGTGACGGGAACGC
Source organism: Dehalococcoidia bacterium (assembly GCA_965116225.1). Taxonomy (GTDB): domain Bacteria; phylum Chloroflexota; class Dehalococcoidia; order Bin125; family Bin125; genus Bin125. The sequence goes on from OZ220495.1 coordinate 833,291, forward strand.
CGGAAACAGCGGCGACCTCCGGGTCATAGGCGGTAAACCTGAGCTCGGGCAGGAACGCCAAGATCAGCACCGCGACGACGAGGGTAAGCGCGGCCATCACGAACAGGTCGGTCCACGACGCACCGAGGATATTCCCGACCAACAGCGAACCCAGATCGACGGCGAACGTGCGCTGGCGCGAGATCAACATCACGCCCAACGCGAAGAGGCCGGCGAACACGAGCGCGATCGCGGTATCGTCGCGCAGCCGACCGCGGATGGTCAGCAAAGAGACGCCGAGCGCGGTCAGGACCGCAGCGATGCCCGCGCCCAGTGTGATCAACGCGGCGCCGCCGCCCAGCACCAGCGCCACAGCCGCGCCGGCCAGCTGTGTGTGCGACACTGCGTCGCCCAGGAACGCCAGCCCGCGCAATACGACAAAGACGCCGACCAGCCCCCCCACCACCGACACGATCACACCCGCCAGTAGCGCACGACGCATGAACTCGAACGACCATGGGTCGGTCAGCCAGTCCATCCTCAGTCTTGCCAGCTGCCCTGCCCGCTACCATCGTCACATGCGAGCAACACAGTGAGTCACGCTGTCTAGAGGTTCGACCATGATACTTGAACAGCAGGCCACGTTGATCACCGGCGCGTCGAGAGGATTCGGACTAGCGACAGCCGAGGAACTCGCGCTACGCGGACACCCGATCATCGCCACGATGCGCAACCCCGACCGTGATGCGTCAAATCTGGCCCGCATCGATCCCGCGCTGGTGGAGATCGCGCAGTGCGATGTTACCGATCGCGACTCGATCGGGGTCGCCGTCGAGGCGGGGTTGAACCGCTTCGGGCGTATCGACGCCCTATTCAACAATGCCGGCTACGGCCTCTACGGACCTGTAGAAGATCTCGCCGACGACGAGATCTCGCGCCAGATGGACACCAACTTCATCGGCCAGATTCGTATGGCGCAGGCGGTGCTGCCGGCGATGCGCGAGCGGCGACACGGCAAGATCATCAACGTCTCATCGCTGGCAGGTCGAGTCGTGGCACCCCTAATGGGGTTGTACGCGGCATCCAAGTGGGCGGTGGAGGCGATGTCGGAAGCGCTGCGCTACGAGGTTTCGCGCTGGAACATCGATGTCACCATCCTCGAGCCGGGCATGTACGCCTCGGACTGGCAGACGACCAATCTCGACGTCGCCGCCTCGATCCGCGACGGGCGATCGCCTTATCAGGAATCGGCCGAGCACGCCCTGCGCGCCTTCCGCACGCGCGCGGCGACCCGGCCCGGCTCTCGATCCGTCGCCACCGCCGTCGCCGACATCATCGAGCTGGAGCAACGCCTGCCCATGCGCTGGCCGATCGGCGAGGACACCGTCCACACGATTCGCCTGCGCGAGACGATGACGGATCAGGAGTGGGAAGCGCAGGTGCGCGGCGATACGAGCGTCTATCGCGGGGCATTCTTCGACGGCGTCGATAATCCACTGGAGGGCAAACCCCGCTAACCGTGCTTCCCGACCGTCCAGCCCGACTGCGCCAGGTGCGCCTCGGAGAAGGCGACCGCATCCGCCTCCAGCTCGTTCGCTAGCGTGTCGTTGAACCGATTCAGGAACCCGAACAAGGAAATCACACAGACGATCTCGACGATCTCGGAATCCGACCAGTGCGTGCGCAGCTCGTCGAAGTGTTCGTTGGTGGCGCCATTCGGCTGAAGTCCCGAGTCGCGGGCGAGCCGCAGCGCCGCCCGTTCCGCATCGCTGAACAGCGCCGACGTCTCAAAGCTGCAGACCGCCTCGACGCGCTCGAACGGCTCGCCCGCCAACGTGTGGGCAAAGTGACCGGTATGCGCCTGGCAGTAGAGACAGCCCGCCGAACGGGAGACGACATGCGCGATCAGCTGCTTCAGACCAGCCGGCACATCCCCTTCGCGCATGATCGAGCCGAAGAAGGGCTGGAAGGCCTTCAGCACTCCGGGACGATGCGCCAGCACATGAAACGAGGTCGGAATCGTGCCACCCGCCTGCTGAATCGACGCAAGAACGGGCGCAACCTCGAGTAACTCTTCGGCGCCGAGCGGCGTAACGCGGTTCATGTGGTCCTCCAGCGAATCAGCATCTGCGTTGGTTGATCGGGCAGCGACCAGCCGTCCTCCGCTTCGATCAGCAGGCCATCAAGCGCGTCGCGCAAGAGCGGCAACCTGGCTGAGTCCTGCGCCAACCAGAGTCGTCTGCGCGCCCAGTCCATCGCGCCATCCAGCGACTCGAAGTGGAACCGCTGCCGGTCCGCCCCGCGACCAATCTCCGACACCTGCGGCTCGGTACCGCGAGCGGCCAACAGACGGATCAGCTCCGTTGCGCCGGGCAGATGCGCCTGAGTCTCCGCGTGCACGGCGGGCCAGACCTGCCAAAACAGCGACCCGGGCGAGCGATCATACATTAGGGCGACGCATGCTCGCCGTGCGGCACGCTCAAGCGTATCCAGGAATGCGGCTATCGGCTCGATGTCATATCCGACGTGGGAAATCAGCGCCACGTCGGCGATGTCGGTCAAGGACGGATCCTCAGACGGCCAACGCTGATCCTGAATGTCGATATTGAAGATACCTTGCTCGACCTGCAGCGCTGCCAGTTCCGCTCGCATCGAGGGCGATGGCTCGATCGCAATCAGCCGATCGACCTGCAGCGCCAGCGGCAGGCTAAAGCGCCCTGCGCCGGCGCCGACATCCAACCAAATGTCATCTGGGGCGGCGATGGCAAGCAGCGAATCGAGCGCAGCGTCGCCGCTGCGATAGGGGTCGGCGCGAAACGCGGCGGCGAACGGACGGTAATGATCACCGCCGTCCGAGTCCTCGCGCACACGCTCGGCCTGCTCACGATTGGCGATCACCCGCTCCGACCATTCCCGCGCGAGCGCCCGCGCGTCCTCGCGAGGGTTGTTCTGTTGATCGCTGGAGTACACTGGGCACATGACCGATTCGCCTGACCTCAACCTGGGTGAGCTGCCCGATCTGACCGATCCGATCCTGATTCTCGCCTGGGAGGGCTGGAACGACGCTGGGGAATCGGCATCGACCGCCGCCCGGTATCTGATTCAGCAGTTGGGCGCGCGACAGTTCGCGACCGTCGACCCGGAGGAATTTTACGACTTCACCGAAGCTCGACCAATGGCACGCTATCGCAACGGCGAACGCTCTATCGTCTGGCCGACGACCGATTTCGTGCAGCTACGACACGCGGGCGACAGCCGCGACATCGTAGTCGGCATCGGCATCGAACCGCAGCACCGCTGGAAACGCTACATCGCGGCGCTGTCCGAGTTGGTCGACGCGATCGGGGCTAAGCTAGTGCTTTCCCTAGGCGCGGTCGCATCGGGAATGCCTCACACGCGACCGGTGCACGTGCGCGGCTCGGCGAATAACTCGGCGCTCGCGCAGCGCTACAACATGCATCCGTCCCGATTCGAGGGACCATCCGGGATCGTCGGCGTGTTCCACGATCATTGCCGTCATCGCGGCGTCGGCGGCGTCTCGCTCTGGGCTTCGGTGCCTCATTACCTGCCCGGCGTCACGAATCCGGTCGGCGCGCAGGCGCTGCTCCGGGTGATCAGCGACATGACCGGTCTGCACATGGATTACGGACCGCTCGAACAGGGCATCGATCGCTTCAACCTGCAGCTCGAAGAGGCGCTGCGCGAGAACAGCGACCTTCGCGATTATGTCGCCCAACTCGAGGCGAACGCGCCAACGACCGAACCGCAGGCGCTGCAAGAGAGCGAACTTCCGAGCGCCGACGCCCTGATCGCCGATCTGGAGGATTTCTTTCGGCATGGCGGCGACGGCGGCAACAGCAACTAGGGGAGCGCCCGATGAAGGCGGCGGCAGGATGCTTCACACCGCTGATCATCGCCTTCGCGTTCATCGCCCTGATAGCCCAGTGCGCGCCCGACGACGACCCAGACACGGGCGGGTCGTCGGCATCGTCTACCGAGCCGTCGTCATCGGCATCGTCTACCGAGCCGTCGTCATCGGCATCGTCTACCGAGCCGTCGTCGTCGGCATCGTCTACCGAGCCGTCGTCGTCGCGTCCGCGCAACGTCGGCACGGCTTCGCGCTACGCCCCGTCCTTCATCGATTGCCAACGATCTGAATTGGTCGCCGATGCCCGCGCCGCCTACCCGCCCTACGACTCCGACGAGCTCACCCCAACCGAACGGCATAGCGCCGCCGCCCACGGACATCTGCTCGCTGCCGAACGCGCGGCGGACATCGCCCCCGTCGGCGAGGACTGGCGTTGTCAGCTGATACTCGCCGCCGAGCAGTACGGCAAGGTCGCCAACCTCCATCAAGCCGACGGCGACCTCTCGGCGTCGGATCTGTTCCGCAAGCAGCGCGCCGACCTCCGACGGCTCGCGGGCGCCGTCGCCGTATCGTCCGCCGCCGTCGAGCTGGGCTGGCTGGACAATGACGTGCTAGAGCCCCCGACACTTCCCGCCGAACCGCCGGCGACGCCCAGCGCGTGCGAAGTCGATCAGGCGCGGCTCGCCGCGTATGCGCGGGACATCGCCGCACTCGGCGGCGTAACCATCACCGATTGGTCGACTGACCATCTCGACGCCGCTAATGCGTATCTGCTCGCCGCCCGCAGCTCGGCGGCGGCCGGCTCCGACGACTGGCGCTGCCACCTCGGACGCGCCGCCGAGCGCTACGACCGGCACGCCGAATGGCTGCGCGACCAGAGCGAGCAGCAGTATGCGGACGAGTTCGCCGAGAGCGCGGCGCGACTGCGCCGGCTCTCGGAGGCGGATACGTGGTCTGAGATCGCCGACACGCTGGAGGACGCACCGTCCGAACCCGACCGCGCGGACGACTAGCCGCCGCCCTCGCTGGTACCGAGCGTCTGCGCCTGCGACGCCGACCGTGAGCGGCTGACGGCTGACGCGCAGGACGACTACGGGCCGTCGCTCTGGGCGGCCAACCACGACGCCGCCCTCTACGAGCATTTGAACGCCGCCCAGAGCGACGGCGGCGGGGCAGGCGGTTCGGACTGGCGTTGCCATCTGCACCTGATCGCCGACCGCTACTATGCTGTCGGCGACGGGCTGCTCGCCGCCGGCAACGACATCCAAGCGGCGTCCTACATCGGCATCGCCGACGCCGCCCGTGAGCTGGCGTCTGCCGACGCCTGGAGCGACGTGAGCGCCGCCCTGCACGCCATCGGCGCGACGCCATAGAGAGAGACGACCCGATGATCCAGACCGGCACCAGTCGCCCTCGCGCTGCTGCTGGGCGCGTGCGGCGCATCCCGCGAGTGGGCAGCCGATTGCGATATCCCCGACTACCCCCGCAACGGCGCGCCCCCCGAATACATGCACCGCAACACGCCCGCCATTAGCCAACATAAGCGCGCCGCCGAACGGGCGGGCAACCTCTACCCGAACGACATCGCATGGCGCTGCCACTACCTCGCCGTCTATGAGCTGATGAACGATGAGTGGATCGACACGGTTGGACGGGTCGAATTCAATCTCATCTGGCGCAACATGTACGCCGCAATGGCGGACGCCGACAGCTGGAGCGATACGCCCGACATCGCCGACCGCTACGAGCGCGATATGCGGGAGTCGTTCCGATGACCTACGACGTTCTCACGCCCGAGCAGCGCACGCGCTTCGACCGTTTGACGTCGCGCCGCTGCCCGACCTGCGGCGACCCCGCCGCGCTGCCGACCTACACGCGCTGCCCGGCTAGAGACACCGCCAGAGCCGCTCGTACCTGATGGCACTGGACCGGATTAGGGACCGCGACGCGCCGACTCAGGCTCTACAGTGAACCAAGCAATCAATCCCCGCCGGGGCTAGATAGACGACCAACGATGCCGGATGTGGACCAGGTCAGCGACGACGATCGCCAGCAGGCGTCTGAGAAGAACCTCAACAAGATGTGGAAGTTCGCTCGCAACTTCGCCGAGAAGAGCGGCTCCTATCTGCATCCGCAACACGAGATCACCGAGTTCTTGGTGATCGGTCTGGCCAAACATATCGACGACTACGGACGCCCGCTCTGTCCCTGCAACTTCTATGAGGACAAGGCGGAAGAGGTCAAGTCGTCGACCTGGATCTGTCCCTGCGAAGAGATGCAGCGCTGGAAATACTGCCATTGACTGCTCTTCTGCGATGAGGAAGGTCTTCCCATCACCGAGTACCTCCCTGAAGGACACGAAGGTATCGCGATCTACGGCGTGCGCGAAGATCCACACCCCGACAAAGGCCGTGCCCTCGGTCGGCTGGAGGAAGAGAGCGGACGCACAATCGAGAAACGCAAGCGCCGCGACTGACTCCTCCCGCATCCGCTGCGGAGAGCCGCGAGCGACGCGCCAGGTAGGCCGAGCGCTAGTCTGAGCGCCGCGACTGACGTTACGCTGACAGGAACAGACGACTGCGCTCAGGACAACAGGATCACTGGATACCGCATGGCTCGAACCTCGAACATCCACCGCGACCGCAAGCGCCGCGAGATGCACGACAAGCACAAGGACAAGCGCGCGACGCTCAAGCGGCAGCTCAAAGAGTCGAATAACCCGCGCGAGAAGCAGAATATCCAGTTCCAGCTCCAGGCCTTGCCGCGCAACAGCTCGCCGACCCGGATCAAGAACCGCTGCGGCGTCACCGGTCGGCCGCGCGCCTACATGCGCAAATTCGGCCTCAGCCGCATCACCTTCCGCGAGATGGCGTCACTCGGCCTGCTGCCCGGCGTCCGCAAGAGCTCCTGGTAACTGGATTACCCGGCCACTGCCTGCCTACGTCGCATCGCATCCACGCGCCATAGTTCCCTCGCCCTGAGCCGGGGCCGGTTCCTTCCTATGCGTCCTGCTTCTCACGCGCCTCGTGCGCCGCGAATCGTGTACGCGCTCCTGATTCAAATATTTCTTGCATATTATGGAATCTTATGAGTAAAATCCGTATTACGCGCGCAATGCATATCCGCGCGCACGCAACTCCAGAGAAAGGGAGTAATCGATGTCCGAACTGCATCCACGAATTGCCAGGTTCCGACCAAAGCCTCGACTGCTGACACTACTCGCGTTGACCGCCCTGTTCGCCAGTCTGTTCGGCACGCTCGGCAGCGCCGGCGCGCAGAGCGGCGACACCTTCGACGTGCAGGTCCGCGCTCGGCTGCACGACGACGGCCGGATCGAATTCGGGCTCCGCGCCGACGCCCAGCTCCTCACCCCAACCCGACGCTTCTTCCCCGCCGACGCCACACCCGGCCGGCTGCTGGTCAGCACAGCGGTCGAAAGACACGGTGTCCAGCTGCAGGTCATCGCCCGGCGACTGGCGGACGGCCGCACCGAGTTCGGCGTCCGCGCCGACGGCGAAGACCTCTGGCCCACCCGCAGGCACTTCCCAACCGACGCCGACCGCAACACCTGGCTGGCATCTTCAGCTGTGACGGCGACCTCGCCCGATGATGCCGGCAGTCTCGTGATCTACTCCGGTCGCGGCGAATCGCTCGTCGGCGAACTGATCGAGCGATTTGAGCGCCAGACAAGTATCGATGTCAAGGTTCGCTACGGCGACACGGCGGCGTTGGCGATTGCGATCGCCGAGGAGGGAACTCGCTCACCCGCGGACGTCTACTACGGACAGGACGCCGGCGCGCTCTCGTTTCTCGCCGAAGAGGGGATCGCGGCTCAGCTGCCAGTCGACATCACCGCGCTCGTCGACGGCAAGTTCCAGGACGATGACGGACGTTGGATCGCCACATCCGGCCGCGCCCGCGTGTTGATCATCTCGCCCGAGCGAGTGCCGAACCCGCCGGACTCGGTGTTCGACCTGGTCGAGCCTGAATGGCGCGGTCGCGTCGGTTGGGCGCCGACCAACGGCAGCTTCCAGGCCTTCGTTACCGCCATGCGCCAGATCCACGGCGAAGCCGAGACCGAGGCCTGGCTGCGCGGCATGATCGCCAACGACGTGAGGGTTTACCCCAAAAACACCCCGCAGGTGCAGGCTGTCGGCGACGGCGAACTCGACATCGGGTTGGTCAATCATTACTACCGCTTCCGCTTCGAGGACGACTGGCCAGCCGCCAACCACTTCACTGATTCGGGAGAAGCGGGCGCCCTCGTCAATGTCGCCGGCGTCGCCATGCTTGACTCTGCCAACAATCGTCCCAACGCGCTGCGCTTCATCCGCTTCCTGCTCTCGGAAGAAGGACAGACCTACTTCCGCAACGAGACCAACGAATACCCGGTATCCGCCGGGGTCGAAGCGCGCGCCGAGTTGACTCCGTTGAGCGAACTCAACCCGCCGTCCCTGGCGCTGACATCATTGTCGGACCTCGAAGGCACACTCGAGCTGCTCGAAGCCGTCGGCGCGCTGCCCTAAACCCACCGCACGCAGTACCCAACCGATAGTTGCGCCCGTTCCCCAGCCGGGGAGCGGGCGCAACTGGTGCAACAGTCAGTCTGCTGCCGCTCGCAAGTATCGAACGCACTGACGCACATTAGGTGATCGTCGAAGCACAGTGCTCAGATAATCTCACGCCATGACCCTCCGCAGCGTCGTCGTCGAGTTCCCTGCTCGATACCGCATCCGCTTCCCACTTGTCTGGATCCTAGCGATTGTCGCCGCCGTCGCCGCGTGCATTCCACTCATCTATCTGATCGTGCGGGCCGCCCAGGCCGACGCCGATGCCTGGACCAAATTACTCAGGGACGACACGTGGCGACTACTACTCAACACCGCTGCGCTCACCGTCTCCGTCACCGCCGCATCCATCGCACTCGCCCTACCGATCGCCTACCTCACTGATCGCACCGATCTACCCTTCGCTCGCTGGTGGCGCTCCGTCACGATCATGCCGCTCGCGATTCCATCCTACGTGGGCGCGTTCGCGTTCATTATCGCGCTCGGCCCCAACGGCTCGCTGCAGGACGTACTTGCCCCCTTGGGCGTTGAGCGCATCCCCGACATCCACGGATTCGTGGGTGCCTGGCTCGCGCTGACGCTGTTCAGCTTCCCATATCTGCTGATCGTCCTGCGCGCCGGCCTGCGCAACCTCGACCCGAGCATCGAGGAGGCCGCTCGCTCGCTGGGGCAGTCCGCCTGGGGCGCATTCTGGCGCGTCACCGTGCCGCAGCTCCGCGTCCCCCTCGCAGCCGGCAGTCTGCTCGTCGCCCTCTACGTCATCTCCGACTTCGGGGCCGTCTCGATGATGCGCTTCGACACGTTCACGCGAGCCATCTACGTGCGCTTCGGCTCCGCTTTCGACCGTTCCAGCGTCGCCGTCCTCTCGATCGTCCTAGTCGCGCTGGTCGCCGTGCTGTTGACCATCGACTGGTCGCAGCGACGCAACGCTCGCTATCACCGACTGGGCAGCGGCGCCGCGCGGGTACCGAAGCTGATCCGTCTCCATCGTCTGCGCTGGCCGGCCTCGCTGACGATGCTGGTCGTGATGGCCGTCGCCTTACTCGTCCCGGTCGCCGTGCTCTTCCACTGGCTCACCATTGGCGTGGGGGGCGGCGAGACGTTCCCCGGCCTCTGGCAAGCGGCGCTCAACTCCGTCTACGCTTCTACCCTGGCTGGCGTGGTCGCGGTCGCCGCCGCCATTCCGATCACGATCATCGTGGTCCGTCGCTCCGGCTGGCTCGCGCGCTTCATCGATCGCGCTGCATACGTCGGCTACGCACTGCCCGGCGTCGTGGTCGCATTCTCGATGATCTTCTTCACCCTCAGGGTCGTACCCGGTCTCTACCAGACGCTCGCCGTCCTCGTCTTCGCCTACGCCGTGTTGTTTCTCCCGCAGGCCATCTCGGGCTTGCGAGCCTCGCTCGTCCGCGTCCAGCCGGGGCTCGAAGAGACCGCGCGCTCGCTCAACCGCAGCGCCTGGCAGACGTTCTGGAGCGTCACACTGCCACTGATCGCGCCGGGCGCGCTGGCCGGATTCGCCTTGGTCTTCCTGACCACCATGAAGGAGCTGCCAGCCACGCTCCTGCTCGCTCCCATCGAGTTCGACACGCTGGCGACCAAGCTCTGGGGACACCAAGAGGATGTCTACTTCGCCCGCGCCGCCGCCAGCGCGCTGCTGCTGCTCGGATGCGCCGCCGTACCGATGATCGTGTTGTTCGGAGACGACCGTGACCTCCGCGCCTGAACCAGACGCCAGCACTCCGGCATTGCTCGCCCACGACCTGTCCAAGTCATTCGCCGACACGATCGCCGTTCGCGAGGCGACGTTCCAGGTACAGCGAGGCGAGATCGTCGCCCTACTCGGCCCCAGCGGGTGCGGCAAATCGACCACTCTGCGGATGCTTGCCGGATTCGAACGGCCCGACAGCGGTCTGGCCCAGATCAACGGCGTGACCGTCGTCGGCCCGGGACGCTGGCGACCGCCGGAGCAGCGGCGCATCGGCATCGTGCCGCAGGACTTCGCGCTCTTCCCACACCTCAGCGTGGCCGAGAACATCGCCTTCGGCGTGGCCAACGGCCACCGCGCCTGGTGGACACGCCCGCTGCGTCGGCTCCGCCGCCAACCCGATCCACCGAGAGTCCGAGAGCTGCTGGACCTGATCGGTCTGGCAGCACTCGGGCATCGCCATCCACACGAGCTCTCGGGCGGCGAGGCGCAGCGTGTTGCGCTTGCACGTGCGCTGGCACCCGAGCCGGCAGCCGTCTTGCTCGATGAACCCTTCAGTAACCTCGACCAGCATCTGCGCTCCAGCCTGCGCCTGGCGATGCGTAACATTCTTAAGGCCGCCGACACCGCCGCCGTCTTCGTCACCCACGACCGCGAGGAGGCGCTCTCGCTCGCCGATCGCGTCGCCGTCATGCGCGACGGGCGGATCGAGCAAATCGGCGCGCCTGACGACATCTACTATCGACCGGCTACCCGATTCATCGGCTCATTCGTCGGCGACGCCAACACCCTCCGCGGCCGCAGCATCCAGCACGGTGCGAGCACCGAGCTGGGCTTCGTCGGTCTGCTCAACGCCCGCGACATGGACATGGACGCGGGGCAGGCGATTGACGTGTTGCTCCGCCCCGAGCAGCTGGCGCTGACCCCAGCCGACGATAGCAACCCAAACGCGGCCCGCGTGATCAACAGCGAGTACTACGGCCACGACCAGGTCGTCCGCGTGCGACTGCCATCGGGCGTGGCGATCGAAGCCAGGCTGCCTACCCAAGTGGTCTGGCGACCGGGGGACGCGGTCAATATCGTCGTGTTGGACGACGCCATCGGTTTCACTCGCTGACCCGCGCCAGCCGAACCGTATGCCCCGTCGCATCCGACCTCGTCCAGCCCTACTATGCGATCATGTCCGCCTGGTGCTCTCTGATGGCGTCAGGAGATCCGACTCCAGTCGTCACGGGGCAGATCGTAGAGATCAGCATCGGTCATTTCATTACTGCTCAGGGAGCCGCCCATGAACGTCCAAGCGCTGCTGCGTCACTTCATGCAAACGCTGCACGATGGTTACCTCGCCGCACTCGACGACCTGACCGACGAGCAACTCAACTGGCGCTACGACGACCACGCGGTCTCGTCTGGCTTCCACGCATGGCACTACATCCGCACCAAGGACAACATCATCAACTTCGTCTGTCAGGACCGCAAGCCGCCGGTCTGGCTTCGGCAGAGGCTGAACGAATCCTGGAACTTCCCCAAGGTCGCCCAGGGTACCGACATGGAACGCGGCGAGGCGCAGGCGCTGCGCATCCCCTCGACTGACAACCTGATCGGTTACGGCAACGACGTACACGCTGACGTGATCGGTTACCTCGACGCCTGCACTGACGCCGACTTGGCCGAGACCGTGCGCGTGGTCCAGTTTGGACACCAGGCCAAGTCGCAGCAGATCATGCAGACATGCATCGCGCACGGCAATGGTCACCTGGGGCAGATCCTCAATATCCGGTCGGTGATGGGGCAACCCGCGCGGATCGATTTCTGACGTCCGGACACAGATCAGACGGGAAGGCGACGAGATGAAGATCAGCAACACCGTCCGCATGGTGCCGGTCCCCGAAGACCAGCCGATGCGCCCGACCTCGACCAACATCTACATTATCGGTCAACGCGGCGGTCAGACGCTGACAATCGATTCGGGCGAAGCGATCGACAAATTCCGCTGGATGTTGCGCGGCTATCTGGCCGCGATCGACCACTCCGAGATCGGCGTCGCCGCAATCACGCATCACCATTTCGATCACTCCGGCAATCTCAAGCACATCAACGAGCACCTCAACGCGCAGATCGCCGTGCCCGAGAACGGCGTCAACCTGCTGCGCGGACGATTGCCCGAGAACGGCGTCAAGACCTACGCCGACGGCGACGCGATCGACCTCGACGGCGGTACTCGCGTCGATGTGCTAACCAGCCCCGGACACTCCGTCGATTCGCTCTGCTACTACATCGAAGCGGAGGGCATCCTTTTCACCGGCGACACCATCCTAGGCAACACGACCACCGTGGTCGGCGACGTTGCCTCCTACATGGCCTCGCTGCGCAGACTGCTGGAACTGCCCAACATTAAGATGCTCTGCCCCGGACATGGTCCGTTGATCCGCGACACCGACGAGGCGCAGGCGCGCGAGCGGCTCGAGATGTACGTCGCGCATCGACAGATGCGTGAAAATCAGATCCTGGAACAGCTGCAGGACGGCGAACCCAGAACCTCGTGGCAGATCATGGAAGCGATCTACGGCGACACGATCGACAAGCGCCTGCGTCGCGCCGCCGACGGCAACGTCCAGGCCCATCTCAAGAGTCTGCAGAAATCAGGCCTCGTCGCAGCCTCACGCGGGGTCAAGCGCAGGCCGAGCCCGGCCAGCGCGGCTAAACGCAAGCTCAAGAAGCAGCAGAACCGCAAGATCATCAAACAGGGCAAACGGCTGGAGCGACAAGCCCAAGCTCACGCTCTCGCGCAGCAGGAGAATCCACCCACCGACCGCTGGAAGCAACCGCCGGCATACCGTTTGCGCTCCATGCGGGAATGACGCGCGCGAAATGCGACAATCGACCAGGAAATGATTCACGAATGATATGATCTATTTCAATTATAATGACTTATAACGGGCACTCACCGTGCAATTCGACGAAGTACGCGCCACCCTCAACCGGCTGGACGGAGAGTCGGCGGACGAGATCGAGTCGCAGACGATCGAGGTCAAAGCTTGGAATCCGAGTCCCCGCTCGACCAAAGACCAGTTGCTCGCGGACCGCGAGAGCGTGGTCGCCTTCGCCAATGCGTCTGGCGGCACCCTGATCTTGGGCGTGGCGGACCGCGAGCGGACGCGAGCCGCGGCGACGACGACCTGTGCCGCGCGAGATTGAGCGATTACGCAATGTGATCGCCGCGAACGACGGTCATTGGGCACTGCTGACGCTGTCCGACGACGACTTACTGGTTGCGCTGGGACTCGCCAGCGCGGCCGGCATCACCATGGCGGCCGCGCTGCTGCTCAGCAATTCGGTCGTCAGGCATCGCGTGGCACCGGCACATGAGGTGCTCATGCTGCGCATGTCCGACAACGCCGCCTACGACCTGCGCAAGGACTCGCGCAGCCCACTGCTCGCGTTGCTGGAGGAGTTCGAGCAGTGGCTGGCACCCAATCTCTCTGTCGATACGATCTAGGACGGCTTCTACCACTACGAGATCTCGATCGTCCCCAACTCACAGCCCGCGAAGCGTTGCTCAACGCGATGCTGCATCGCGGCTACGTGATGAACGCTTCGATCCAGATCGAACTACACACCGATCGCCTGCTCGTCACCAGCCTCGGCAGCTTCGTGCGCGGGATGGCCGCGCATAGCCTGCTGCGACATGCGCCTGAGCGGCGCAATCTGCTACTTGCTGAGGTAGTGTAGAGGGTCGGACTCGTCAACCGCGCCGGACTCAGCGTCGATCAAATCGTCGAGGATCTTCTCTCGCTGGACAAGACGATGCCCTGCTATTGCGATGTCGGGCTTTCGATCGATCTGACGCTGCCGACCAGCCACCGACCAGACATTCGCGCGATTCGCCAACGCCGGCGCTCGAAGCGGGGCGCGGCTGGGATTGAACGACCTGATGATCGTATGGGCGATCGCCGACCGCGCGCGGTTCGCTCGACCGCGTGTCGGCGGCGGCATTGCTGCAGCTGCCCGAGATCGACGCCGCAGACGTGGGCTGGTCAGGGCGCAGGGTCGCGGACTGCATACCTCATACCATCTCGCGCAGGCATATCAGCACCTACCCACCGAGCACGTCCGCCAGCAGGCAGACGGACCAGTCGATCAGGAAGCCACGACCACCTGATCCTCGGTCAGCTCCGCTCGCGCGGTCGACTCGCCAACGCCGATATCCGCCAGCTCATCGACTCTTCGCGCGCCCGCGTCCAGCGCCTGATGGGGCCGGCTGTACCGGAACGGTGCCGCCGAAGCGCGCAGTCGCGGTCGTGGCTCGCATTACGTGCGGCGTCGCATCGATTGATCGGCTGCGCGGCGGAATGCGACAGTGCAGGCGCGTGAAATGCGACTGATCCATTTCCCGTGCGAATCGGGCGCGAATGCCTCAGCACGCGATCCACTTCGCCGCGCCATTTCCTCGTTCGTTTGCGCGAATATGCGCCACGACCAGCGGATTCCGATCCACTCCGACTCGTCCGCCGATTCGCTCCCGCGCGTCGACCGCAGCCATTAGCCTTTCGCCAACCGGCCTGATCGAGGCGTCGCTTATGCACTACGGCATCGGAATCCCCAGCTGGATCAACGCCTACCAGGAAGTTCAGCGGGCCGAGGCGGCCGGTTTTACCCACGCCTGGTTTACGACTCGCAGCTAATCTACTCCGACGTCTACGCCGCGAAGGCGCTCGCCGCGCACCATAACTTCGACGATCAAGCTGGGCACGCTGGTCGCTATTCCCTCCAATCGCATCGCGCCCGTGACCGCCTCCGCCATCGCCTCGCTGAACAAACTGGTACCGGGACGGATCATCTTAAGCATCTGTACCGGCTACACTGGTCGCAACACGATGGGGCTGCCCGCATATCCGATCTGACGCTATCATGAGTACGCCCGTCAGGCGCGTGGACTGCTCAACGGCAAGGATGTGTTGTTCACCGACGACGTCACCGGCCGGGAGCGCTGGATTCGACTGATCCATCCCGACCATCCGGATTTCTACAACATCAAAGATCGCGTCCCCGTTTACATCGCCGCCAACGGTCCGAAGGCCACCGCCGTCGCGGGCCAAGTCGGGGATGGCTGGGTTACCTCCGGTACTGGACCGTGGCTGGGCTCCGGCTTCCCGATCATCGAGGGTGCCGCCGAAGCCGCCGGCCGCCCGGCGCAGAAGCCATACACCGTCGGTTTCACATCGGGGCTCGTCCTGCGCGACGGCGAGTCGTTCGATTCCGAGCGGGTGACGCGGATCCTCGGCCCGTCCATGGGCCCCGGCATCCATGCGATGTGGGAGGCAGCCTACGGCCCAGGCACCGCCAACCTAGGTATGGACAACCCCGACCTCGCCGGCGAACACCACAGCTACATTCGCGAGTACGCCGCCGCCAGGTGCACGCCCGAAGACCGGCTCTACCTCGACGTGCATGAGGATCACATGGTCTACCTCAAGCCCGGCGAGGAACGCTTCATCTCCCCCCAGCTACTGGAACGCAGCCTGGTCGGCAGTGCCCCCCAGATCATCGAGAAGCTCGAACACCTCGAGTCGATCGGCGTCGACAACGTCGCGCTCACCGCCAACGATCCCGACGGCGCGCGCCAGATCATCGACGACTTCTCCCGCGAGGTGATCCGCAAGCGCGGCTAGCCCGTAGGTTGACGCACCCGCGCTCAAAACCCTGACCCGGGCGATTGGGAACATACGCCCGATCCCCGCGCGAGACCAACCCGCTGTTCCTCGGTATCGTGAAGGCTACCGAGCGCGGTGACGCGCGTCCGCCCCTAACCGATCGGTATCCTCGACAAAGCTTGCTTCGCGATGGTCAGGCGGTGTTGCATGGACTATAGACTACTCGTTCCGACCTACATCGACATGTGGAAGGAAGTCATGTGCGCCGAAGTGGCGGGCTTCACGCACGCCTGGTTCCCCGACTCGCAACTGATCTGGTCCGACTGCTACACCGCCATGGCGCTGGCCGCCGAACGCACCACCACAATCAAGCTGGGCACGCTAGTCTCGATCCCCTCCAACCGCATTGCGCCCGTCACTGCCTCCGCGATCGCCACGATCAACAAGCTCGCGCCGGGACGCACGATCCTCGCGCTGGGTACCGGCTATACGGGTCGCAACGCAACACGATGGGGCTACCTTCGTATCCGGTCGGCAAGTTCTGCGAGTACGCACAACAGGTACGCGACCTGCTCGACGGCAAGGATGTCCTACAGACCGACGACGTCACCGGCCGTGATACCTGGATTCGCCTGATCCATCCCGACCATCCGGATTTCTACAACATCAAAGATCGCGTCCCCGTCTACATCGCCGCCAACGGTCCGAAGGCCACCGCCGTCGCGGGCCAAGTCGGGGATGGCTGGGTTACCCGGTACTGGACCGTGGCTGGGCTCCGGCTTCCCGATCATCGAAGGTGCCGCCCGTGCGCTTGACCGAGAAGCCTTACACCGTCGGCTTGACCGGTGCCTGCGTGCTCGAAGACGGCGAGGAGATCATGTCCGACCGCGTCATCCACCGCGTCGGCGCGGTCGCCACCGTATACAACCACACGATGTGTGAATCCGAGTACGGCGGCTGGGGCAGCAATCTCAAAGGTGCCAACCCCGACCTCGCGTCGGAGTACAACCAGTACATCATCAACTACGCCCAGGCACGCGGCCGACCACTGGATCAGCTGTACCTCGACGCGCATGAAGGACACTATAGCTACAGGAGGGCGAGGCGCGATTCGTCCAGTGCGAGCGACTGGAGGAGATGATCATCGGCACGCCCGACCAGATCATCGAGAAGTCGGATCAGGCTACGTCGCACGGCGTCGACCACCTCGCCCTGACCGCTCTGGATCCGGCTGCCGCCAACGACCTGATCAACGAAATGGTACCGATCATTGCGCGCACCTCCGGATAGAGCGTGACAACGCGAGTGCCACTCGTCTGGAATCTGCCCGCAACACCGCCCGCGCCGACCTTGCTGCTGACGCATGGCGCAGGCGCATCGTCCATGCATCCCAACACGACGCGACTGGCGGAACTGATCGCCGAGCGCGGGCTCCGCGTCGCCCGATTCGACTTTCCCTACATGCGCCGCGCCCAAGCCGAGGGACGACGACCCTGGCCGCCAGACCCCGAGGAGGTCCTCGCTGCGACCTGGCTCGACATGATTCGGCAACTCGCCGAGCTAGGCGTGCCGACCTCGAAGCTCTTCATCGGCGGGCGCAGCATGGGCGGTCGAATCGCCAGCTACATCGCCGACGCCGTCGAACCAGCCGGCATGATCTGCATCAGCTACCCGTTCCACGCCCCCGCGCAACCGTCAACGGCGATCACCATCCACCTTCAACAACTTGCGACGCCGACGCTGATCGTCCAGGGCGAACGAGATGAATATGGGTCGCGCGACGAGGTGGAACGGTACGCGCTGTCGCCCAACATCCAGCTCGCCTGGATTCCCGACGGGGATCACGGGCTCGTGCCGCGCAAGCGATCCGGCCATACCGAAGAAGCCAATCGCCGGCTGGCGGCGGAGGCAATTGTCAAATTCGCACTCGGCCATGCCTGACACGCTCCTAGCCTTCCCTGCATGTCTTGTCTTGCCGCATGCAGGGAAGGCTACGTTTCGGCGTACCAGGACGCCACGCGACGACAATACAACGACCACGTGCAGTCAGCCGAGCGCTTCGGGATTGACGATCGCCTCAGGACGCTTACCGCCAACAACGTTGACCACGTTGCGCGTAGCGAGCGCGCGCATGGCGTAACGCGTCTCTTCGGTCGCCGTACCAATGTGGGGGAATGTGATCACATTGGGCAGCGCGACAATCGGCTCGTCGGGATCCGGCGGCTCCTGTTCGAGCACGTCCAGTCCCGCGCCGGCGATCTGATTGGCGACCAGCGCATCGTGTAGCGCCCGCTGGTTGACCGCTGGTCCGCGCGAGGTGTTGATCAGGTGCGCCGTCGGTTTCATCAGCGCAAGCTCACGCGCGCCGATCATGTGCCGTGAGGACTGGTTGAGGTCGGTATGAACGCTTACGAAGTCGGACTCGGCGAGCAACTCATCCAGCGTGCGTTTCTCAGCCGGCGGCGCGTCGTCGGGCGACGTGTCGAAGATGTCGTACCAAAGCACCCGCATCCCCGCGAAGACGGCTCGTCGCGCGACCTCTCGCCCGATCCGGCCAAAGCCGATAATACCGATCGTCTTGCCCAGCGGATCGTGGGCTAGCGCGGGATAGGGCTCGCGCCGACCCCAACCGCCGGAGCGTGAGTAGGCCTCGAACTCCATCAGACGCCGCGAGAGCATCAGCAGCATTGCCATAGTCAGATCAGCCACCGCAGCGCTCAGGACGCCCGGCGTGTTGCACAACGCCACGCCATTGGCCGTCAGCAACGGGATATCGAAGGCGTCAAACCCGACAGATGTGGTGGCGACGACCTTAAGCGCCGGCGCTAGATCTAGAACCTGCTGATCGATACGCACCAGCGGCGAGAGCAGCACCCCGTCGACGTCCCTGACCGCCTCAAGAAATGCGAGCCGATCGCGCCCGTCGACAACGCGCACGTCGCCGGCCGCAGCCAGCATGTGGTGTAGTTCATCCTCTATCGGTATCGCTTGGACAATCGTGGGCATGGCGTCTCCGCTCTCTCCGGTTTCAGTGGTTGCAGAAATAGTAGGCGAGCATGAACTGCCACTCAGTGCGGGTCCAGCCGATACACCCGTAGCGCTGTGTCGTGGAACATCCTGATCCCGCTCGTCCTGAGGGAAATCCGCAACCAGCTTCAGAAACTGGTTGTACATATTGGTGTAGCTGCACGAGACCTTGTCGACCGGGAAGTTGCTCTCGAACATGCAGCGTTCGGGCCCGAAGCACTGGATCGTGTGCTCTTACCAGGGGCGGTTAACAGCCAGCAGATCATCCGGCGACGGCGCCGACTCCCAACGGTGCCAGTCGAAGCCGTTGATCGCCATCTGGATCCCGCCGACCTTGGCGACCACGTTCTCACATGTCGCGAGCTCCGCAATCGATGCGCACCACTCGGCGAACCCCGCGCGGTACGCCTCGTTGAGATAAATCTGCGGCTCGGCCCAATCCTCGAGTTGGGCACATTCGGCGACGGATCCCAGCTGGCGTGATGACGGATGCCCCGAAGCCGCGCGCTCATTGCCATGTGCGCGTCGAGCATCAGGTTGGCGTGACCGACAATCCCCGCGCAAGCCCGCATCCTCACCGTAGAGACCGCTCGCGCTCTACGCGGCGACGTACTCCGTCTCGCCGACCGGCACCAGATCGGGCGAGGCATCGGTATTGTGCATCGCCCCGCATTCGATGAACACGGTCTGGCACACATTGAGATCGGCCGTGTCTCCAAGCAACTCGTCCAGGAAATAGCGCAGACGCGGACCATCGGGACGCGCATCCCACAGGTGATGGTGCGGATCGATGATCTTCTGGTCGGGGTCGAGCGCCACTTCCCGATTGCCGGCCAGCCAGGCGAAGTTATCGGTCACCATCTTCGACTCCTACTCGCCAATCACCAGCTCGCGTAGACCGCGACCCAGCTCCGTATACCCCTGGTTGAGCAGAAATCGATCCCAGCCGATGCAAAAATGCCTAACGCCGAGGTCGAGATAGCGCTGCGCCTGCTCGACCGAACTGATCTCGATGCGCGGGTGCACGCCGTACTCCAACGACTTGACGATGACCCGCTCTTCAGCGGCGCGAATCTCGCCCGCCTCGGGTCGAGCGTCGAAAGAGAACCCATAGTCGCTGGGACCCCATTGGGTCATATCGACGCCGAGTTCGGCGGCGCGTTCGAGGATGGCGTCGATCTGCTCCAGCGCCACCCGCTTCTCCAGCATAATCACGGCGACGACGTCGTACAGGTCATCGCCGTAGCTGGCGGCATATCCGGCCAGCGCCGGTCGCCGCGTCTTCACGCCCATGTGTCCGCCGATGCCGAGCGTCTTCGGCTTGTCGGGGCGAATCGCCTGCAACGCTAGGTCGACATCCTCAGGTGTGCGAATATCGGTGTAGAGCATAGCCTTGAATCCAGCTCCGAGCGCCGCCTGCGCCCAGAACGTCTGGCTGGCCTGGTCCAGCTTGATCATCAGCGGCAGATTGCCGCACTGCGCCGCCCGCGCCAAGTGGTACAGGGTCTTCATGTCGAACGTCGAGTACTCCGCCACGTACTCGGCGTAGTCGAACTGCCCAGTATCGCCGATCAACTCGGCGATGTCCGGATCGTTGAACAGAAAGTGGGTACCGATCGTCGGTCGGTTAGCGTTCAACAGGTCGCGCAGAGTATTGGGAAGAACAACCATCAGTTCACCTCCAGTCAAACACACGGAGTTCGTCGCCGACAGGGTAGACGAGACGGGCGCGTACCGCGCTCCAGCGCCTCAGTACCTGATCAGTGAGATGTCCGCCTGCCGCCGCGGCTGACCCGCTCATTGGCAGCAGCGCCTTGTACTAACCTGCAACCCACCTGTGGAAGATACGCGACATGCCGTAGTTTATCGTTGCCTCATCGATCAGCTGATGAGCGATCGACGAGCAAAGCATCCGTACGAAGAGGGCCAGTGATGGACCGAGCCTCATTACCGCTAAACGGCGCGGTGGCGATTGATCTCAGCGACGAGTGTTTGTGCCTCGGTGCGCGATGGCTGTCCGACTTCGGCGCGGATGTTATCCGCGTTGAGTCGGCAGCCGGCGACGCGCTACGCACGAACGGTCCCCATCTTGACGGCCAACGCGACATCGAGAGCGGGCTACGCCACATCCTCTACAACGCGGGCAAGCGCAGTCTGGCGCTCAACTTCGATGCTCCCGACGCCTGGGATCTGATCGACCGCCTGCTCGCATCGGCGGATATCGTATTCGCGCCCCTGAACAAGTCGGACGCCCCGCGCCGCTACTTCGAGCGCGAGCGATTAGAGCAAATCCACCCGCATCTGGGCGTGATCGATGTCGTAACACGACGAGGCGGCGAAGGGTTGCCTGCATCCGACATCGTTGGCGTCGCTGCCGGTGGATTGATGCAAGGGCTGGGATTCCCGAACGTCGCGCCCGACTACCCGGCGGGAAAGCTCGCCTACAAGCAGGCCAGCCAGGTCGCAGTGGCAACCGCAGTGGCAATGCTCTACGATCGACGCAATGGCGCACGCGCCAACCACGCTTGGATCTCCCTGCAAGAGGCGATCCTCTCAACTACGATCCACTTCGCCAATGAGAATATGTGGCGGCAGATGGGCGAGAAGGCGTCTCGCCCTGGCGGCGACATCTCGACGCTGGTTCAGGCGCAGGACGGTCGTTGGCTGACCTTCGGCATCACCCCGAACACGCCTGAGCGCTGGGCGGCCTTCGGCCAATGGCTCTGCGAGCGCTCTGGTTTCGATGGGTTGATCGACGCCGAGTATCCGGGCGACATCTGGATGCCGGAATGGGGCAGCGAAACGCACCACGCCTTCGTCCGCGCCTGCGCATCCATGGACAGAGACGAGCTCTGCCGCGAAGGACAATCGCGGGGATTCCTCGTCGTACCGGTCAACTCGGCTCGCGACATCGCCGAGGATCCACATCTGAACGAGCGCGGCGCGTTCCTGCCGGTCGAGCATCCCCAGTTCAAACGCAGCATCGATCTACCTCGCTTGCCAGTCCACTCCAGCGAGTACAAACCGATCGGTAGGCCCGCGCCCACGCTAGGCGTAGATTCCGCTGCGGTGCTGCGAGACCTGGTCGGCGTCGACGACGCTGAGTACGCAACCCTGCTCGCGAGCGGACTCATCCGCGGCCCGGCATCACGTCCCGAACGCGCGCTGATCGCCGCACCGACGAGGAACGCGATATCCGCGCGACCGCGCAAGGCGACAACCTCACGCGACGATCTGCCGCTGGCTGGCATCCGCGTGATCGACTTCTGCTGGCAAGCGGCGGGCCCGTTGACCACTGAATTGATGGCCAACCTCGGTGCCGACGTGATCAAGGTCGAGTCCGAGGCACGAATCGATACGCTCCGCGTCGCGCTCAACGCCCATGATCCGCCCACAATCGAGACCGGCGCATTCTTCCAGGATTGCAACACCGACAAGCGCAGCGTCAACCTCAACCTCAGCGCTCCCGACGGACTGCGTATCGCCTACGACCTGATCCGTGATGCCGACGTTGTCGCCGACAACTTCACCGGCGGCGTCATGAAACGCCTGGGACTGGGATACGATCAGCTCAGGACGATCAATCCGCGCATCGTGGTGGCCAGCTTTCCGGTCATGGGTACTTGGGGACCGAACGCATCGTGGAAGGGAATCGGCAACAGCGTCGTTGCGCTGTGCGGACTGGCGGCGCACACCGGTGCTGCCGATCGCAAACCGACCGGCGTCCTGCTGCATACCGATTTCACGCTCGGACCGTTCGCGGTGGCGGCTATCGTCTCGGCGCTGATCCAACGCGACCGCAGCGGCATTGGTCAGGAGATCGAAATCTCGCAGTATGAAGCCGGCATCCACCTGCTCGACACCGAACTGATCGAGCAATTGGCGAACGGAGTCACACCTCCGCGCCGCGGTAATCGCTCGACGGAGATGTCGCCGCACGGGCTCTTCCGCTGCGCCGGCGACGACCGATGGCTGGCGCTCGCCGCCCGCGACACCGCCGATTGGCTGCAGATCTGCCGCATAATCGAACGCGACGACCTGGCCGCACAACAGGACCTGCACACGCTGGTGGGTCGCCAGTCGGTCGAGGACGAAATCGAATCGGCGATCAATGACTGGACCAACAGCCGCGATGTCTGGCAAGCCGCGGCTGCGTTCGAGGAGGCGGGCGTGCCCGCCGGCCCCAACGAAGACATCGAGGACCTGGTCGAGACCGATCCCGCCCTACACGGCTTCTTTCATGAGTTCGATCACCCGATCGGAATCACGTTCATGGCGCAGAATCAACCGTTTCTCTGGAACGGCGAGCTGTTGCCGATTCGCCGCGCCCCATTCTTCGGCGAACACAATGAGCAGATCTACCGTCACGAACTCGGGCTGAGCGAAGACGAGGTAACACAGCTCATCGTGGATGGCACAATTCGATAGCGCGACGGGCAGACGGCGAGCGTTCTCAAGGATCAGCGCAAAGCGTCGCTCGGGGACGTTCTCCACATCGGCGACGGCGATGTGCGGAGTGATGATCACGTTCTCCATCTGCTACAGCGGATGTCCCGTCGGCAGCGGCTCCATCTCGAACACGTCCAGTCCCGCGCCAGCGATCCGTCCACGTTCCAGCGCCTCCACCAGATCGTCGAGTTTGCACGCATCCCGCGCCCGATGTTGATGAAGTACGCCGATTCCTTCATCGCCGCAAATCGCTCCGCGTTCCACATGAACTCGGTCGCCGGCGTACGCGGCGCTGTGGTCACGACAAAGTCGGTCTCGCCTAACCGACTGTCGAGTTGCGATAGATCGATGACGATGTCATCGATCTCGTATGCCGGTCTCGGATCCGCGCCGATCACACGGCAGCCGAACACTGCGCAGAATCGCGCCGTCTCCGTTAATCAGGACGGTCTATGTGGGCAAATCGATGTAGCGCGCCTGCGCGCCTGTCGATCCTACCGACCTTGAGCCTGCACAGCCTTATGGTAGCAGACCACGCGACAACGCGAGCATGTACATGAGGATGTAGTGCAGGATGTGGTCGGAATAAATGCCGCGCGAGTTGCTGACCATAACCGGATGCACTGCCAGCTCGGGATAATACCAGCCCACGAATAGACCCGCGTATGGATTCTGCAGCAGTCGCAAGCGTTCGATGCCGGGCAACACGTCAGCAGAACCCAGCCATAGGCGGCGGCATCGACTAACACCTGTGCTGCAGGCGCGTCGTCCTCGACGATCACGACGTCTAGCTCTAGCAGCGCCTCTCGCATGCGCGCCGCCTATTCGCGGATGTCATCATCGATCGGCGGCAGCATCACGTACTTCGGCAAGGTCATCCTCCGCTCGCCTCAGGGCGTGATCAGGGGGTGGTCTCCGCGCCTCACCATAGCGCCGAAGTATCAAGACTGCATCAGCCGCCACTACCATGCTCGGAGACAGGTTGGAGTGCGCATCATGCCGGCTGAGCTCTGGACATCGGGGCGGGGACGAGCGACGAGCAAGGACCCGACGGTATTCGATTCGACTCCGCCAGGCAGGCGGCCCGCACGGAGGCATTGGGCTATGACGGCATCACGTTCGTGGACAGTCAGAACTTGGCCAGCGATTGCTCGTCGCCCTGGCAATGGCGGCGCATGCGACCACCGATCTCAAACTCGGCACAGGGGTCACGAACTCGTTCACCCGGCATCCCGCAGTCACTGCCTCCGCCATCGCGACGATCCAGGCGGAGATCGACGGACGCGCCTACTTCGGCATTGGGCGAGGCGACTCGGCGTGGCGCACCTGGGGCTCGCGCCGCACTCGTTACCGGCATTCGAAACGTACCTCAAACAGATGCAAGACTACCTGTGCGGGGACGAAGTCCAGTTTGGCGAGCGTCACACCGACGAGAGCAAGGTCGGCGCGTCGGACTCGCGCACACGCCCGATGCCAGCCAGATCCGCTGGATAGGTGCCCGTTATCCGAAGATACCGGCCGATGTCGCGGCCGCGTGGCCGCGTGTGATCGCCGCTGCCGCGCGGCATGCCGATCAGGTCAGCCTCACCGTCGGCACCGACCCCGAGCGGATCAAGTGGGGCATGGACGTCGCGGGAGCCCCTCTCAGCCGCTGGTCTCGATCCGCAGATCTCCTTCGCCGTACATCCCGACCGTAGTCCACGACGACCCCGAAACAGCGCTCTCGATTGGTTCCCCCAGCCTCTCGCTGTTCGCTCGGTTCTCCAACATGTACAGCGAGATCGTCGGACCAGCCACCAAGACCCAGCGCCAAGTGCTGACGCAAATCCACAACCGCTACGACATGCGGCAGCACGCCCAGGCGGATAAGTGCGCAGTCGGGACTGGTGACCCCAGGAATTCGCCAGCAGCTTCGGCGTCTTTGGCCCGCCCGGCTACTGCATCCAGCAGCTGGGCGAGCTGATCGAGCTCGGCGTATCGCGTCTGATGATCATCGGCGCGCCAAACGACCCCAACTGAGGAACATCTGATCAACGCTGTTTGGCACTGGAGCGCGGTAATGACAGACTGTTGATCGCCGACGACTACGGAAACACGCTCAGACGGTTGCAACAGTATCGAGGAATCCGAGCAGCAGATCCGCCACAACCCGCGGCTGCTCCTGCTGCACCCAATGTCCCGCGCCTTCGACGAGATGTCGGCTCAGCAGCTTCGCACAGGCGACATCCCGCATTCGGTCGAACGCGCCCGGCGACTGGTAAACGCCCCAGTCCGAAGCGCCGCCGATAAACGCGGCCGGCACATCGATCGCCCGCCCGTGAAAAAGCTGTAGCTGGGCCAAGCACCCCGGATCGCGAGTCGCCCGATACCAGTTCAGTCCACCCTGGAAGCCATTGCGCTCGTACTCGGCGGCGTACACCGCGAGTTCCGCATCGGTAAGCCAGGCGCAGTTAGCGATCTCCCCGGCCGACGGCATCTCATGCGATACGGTCGTCGGCATGTCCTCGGCCAAGTCCATCACATAGTAGGTAGGCAGTTTGGCCAGTTCGGTCGCCGTCCAACCCGAGAGCGGGTGCGGCTGATTCTGCTCCCAGTCGGCGCTCTTGTGGTGATAGTACGCGCGGAGGAAGTCATGGATGCCCTGAGCCGCATGGCGCATGTCCGAGTCGGCGGAACGGGTGCAGTAATAGAGCTGATAGTGTTTTCGCGATCGCTCCAGCCCGACCAGATCCGCTGCAATGCTCGCCGAACCCGCAGCGCCTGAACCTCGATGCTCTCCAGCCGGCAGACCGGGCGGCCCCGTAAACGGCCCACTCATCATCACGACCGAGCGGAAGATGTCAGGTCGGATCAGCGCGCAGTACGCCGCCACCGGCGAACCGAAGTCGTGCCCGACCACGCCGTCGACAGCGCCCCAACCCAGCGCATCGACTAGTCCGACGACATCGCGAGTCAGGTTCAGCATTCCATAGGGGATCAGGCTGTCGTCGTAGTTCGAGGTCCAGCCGCTGGTGCGGCCGTAGCCTCGCTGGTCGGGCGCGACGACGTGGAAGCCGGCCGCCGCAAGCATCGGCATAAGCCGACGCCAGCTGTACGCGAGCTCAGGGAACCCGTGCAGCATCAGCAGGCGCGGGCGATCGTCGCCAGCCCATCCGGCCTCCAGAATGTGAATCATCAGGCCGTTGACGCCCTCTATAAACCGCGAGCGAATACCCGTATCCAGCGTGTCCGCGCCATAGCCATGTAACGTCGTCATCGTCGACCTTCGCGCCGTCCGCTATCGCCCCCCTCACACTACCGCCCCGTGAACCGGGGCGTCCGCTTCTCCATGAATGCCCTCGGCCCCTCGATCGCGTCCTCGCTGCCGAATGCGCGTGTGCCGAGCAACGACTCCAGACTCCAGGCCTGCTCCCACGACATCCCCATCGCGCCGCGCACGGCGATCTCCTTCGCCGTGCGCACCGCCAGCGGACCGTTGGCGCAGATCAGATCGGCAATCCCATGCGCGGTCGGCATCAGCTTATCCAGCGGCACGACGCGGTTGACCAGCCCGCAGTGGAACGCTTCCCGCGCGGACATTCGGCGGCCCGTCAGGAGCAGCTCCATCGCCCACGCCCACGGGATCTGGCGCGGCAGACGAATGTGCGCACCCTGGTCGGGCACAATGCCCCAGCGCACCTCCTGCAAACCGAACTCGGCGTGCTCGGCGGCGACGCGAATGTCCGTCCCAAGCAGGTACTCGAGCCCGCCCGCGATGCAATATCCGTTAACCGCGGAAATGATCGGTTTGTAGACATGGTGTAGATTACGCGTCTCCTGCACCCGCAGCGGATTCTCTCGCGTGCCCGCTGACTTGGCTGGAATCGTGCTGCCCAGGTCAGCCCCGGCGCAAAACGCGCGTTCGCCCGCGCCAGTCAGAATCGCGACCCACATCTCGGGATCGCTGTTGAAATCCTCTGTCGCGTCGCGCAACAACAGCAGCAGCTCCTGCGACATCGCATTCATCCGCCTCGGCCGGTTGAACGTGATCACACAGCGCCGACTAGCAGGATCCTTCTCGTAGATCAGCGGTAAGTCGGACATGCGCTTCCTCTCACTCAGTATGGTCGAGTTACTCTTGCGTCCTGAGAATAACATCTTGTGAACTGTGCTGTCCGCTTTCCCTGAACATTATTGACCTCCCGATCGCGTCCTGCCACCGAACCTCCGTGCGACAGCGTAAGATCAAGTCCGTCACCCCAGCCACCATTTATCGAACTGGCTGGATCGCGAGCGCTTCGGCGCTGGCAGTCGTTCTTTGCAAGATCAAGCGCAACCGATACAGCTCAGGGAAAGCAGGCGCAGCCGAATTTACTTGTGGGTGAGCAATCCGTAGCGCATTCAGTGATGAGAGCAGTGGGAGCAGTTGCTCTGAGAGTTCGCCAGGGAAGCAGCAAGCTCGAGTTGAGTGTCTGAGGTCGGCGGCCGTACAAGTCGATCGCGCTGCCGGTGCAGTTGAATAAGAAGTATGTCAAGCCGTCGCTGCGCTGTACCTAGGCCAACCGCAGTCTCAGCAGTCAATGGCCACGGTCGGGGTATGCGGTCGATTTCCGGATCAATCAACCGCTCCGCGATCTCCAGCTCAACTGCAATCTCTGAGAGCAATACAATGAGATAGAGTATATCCGCATCAAACCGATGCTGAACGAGCGAATGTGTCCCTCCTCGATCAGCCTCATTCGCCTCCTCCAGCGCCGCTACTGCTTCCTCAAGCCGGTGGATAGCCGTTCCAAGTGACTGTTCTGCTGATGATATCGATTCGGATGCGGATGGTACTTCATCGGCACAAGCCATTGCCAGCATAAGGCCAACAAGGACCAAGCAAGCAACATGCCAATGATATCTGCGAATTCCACACACTCCTCTCGTTCCACAATTCAAATGAGAGTCAGGATGCGGTTCACAAGTCACTTGCAACCTCCGCAATCCCCGTCGAGGTCGTCAAAGTGATCGACCAAAGGGTGATCGTTGGCGAGATCGGACGTGGACTGGACACCGGCATGGGCAATCGGCTCTAAGATATCAAAGTTCGGTAACTCACTAATATGAGGTAGATCAATATCATGTATGCGATAGTCGCTCTGGTCAGGTTTGAACTCATAAGTGGCGCTGGCGAGTGAGTTGACTAGTATATGCATATGCTCATCGCCTGAGTAGTGAAATAATATCATACCGTCCGGGTCCGGATTGGGACCGAAGTCAAAGACCCATGTCGTCGTACCGTAGGTCGGGCCGCTTGGTTTGGCACGAAGCGTACAATTCCGAGTGACCCAACCAGGCGTATCCATGTGCAAATGTGCACCGCACCAAGCATCGTTGCATGGATCGCAACAATAGCCTTCGCATTCTTCCTTACAACTTCCATCGGGTCGAGGGCACTCCGGATCATTAGAGTCCCAAATTTTCCCAACCAAAAAGGTGAATGCGGTTCGGGCCGGCACGATAACCAGGCGTGACCATGCGTTCACAGGTAATCGGCGCGGATTGTAGTCAGGTCGTAGATGAAGGTATCGCACAACCGCACTGTTATAACCACGCCCACCATGTGGTTGTTCACTGTCGGCGATTGCATTGATCTCGCCACAGTCCCGACGATACACCCAAATCGGAACCCGATTCTGTGAAGCTCAGATTGTAGCCCGATACATAGACGTAAGCATCTGCCATCGCGGCGACATCGATTCCTGTGCATCCCCGCAGCCCGCCCCATCCGGGGTGCCATGGACTTGGTGAAACTGCTCGACCACCGCAGGTCGTGCAACCACCCCACCATCCCCGCACTCAGATAGTTGCGCGCGTGCGCCGAGATACCATGTAATTCTCTTGACAGTCATCTGATCCCCGACCCTCTCTGGCTGAATGCAAGAGGCAGGCCAGTCGGCTACTCCGTTGCCGTCAACTGCCCTGTCGGCATCGAGACACGCAAAGAAACCGCTTCGGAACACCTTCACTGCATAATGCAGGTGGGTGTCGGAGGGGCGATGCGGAACTGGCAAGGTCGGTGGAGTCGAATCAGGACCGAAGCGCCAATGCTCCATCTGCTCCCAAGCAGTGAGGAGCCACCATCCGACGACACCGCCCAGCCTGAATCGGATCGGCGACGTGCAGGTGTGGTCTTGAATACCATCTAGAACTGACATACTGACATAATCAAAAAGCGTAGCAATCTCACTAGTCGTATAGCGCAGAGCTGCGCGCTCGGCCGGTCTCATTTCGCCATAGCGGTCGTCACCTCCACAGTTGATAGCCCAACAACTCCGGTCTGTGGCGCGCCGCATCCGATCGAGCCCGAACAGAACGCGCAGAGGGAATGGATGTCTGAATTCTTGGCCCAACGCAGGTGGGAGCATCGTCTCTACCTGAGCAACCAACACAGCGATCCGCTGACGGAGCGGTTCGAGGATATGTACCCAAGCCGGAGCTTCACTCTCGATGTGGGCAGCGAGAGACGCGGAAATCGAGGCTCTCACACTCCCGATCTCTTCGATAATGCGATCTATCTCGTAGGCGGTACCTGCAGACGGCAATGTTGGTCCATACGGCTCGAACGAGATGCGCACGCTCCTCAAGTGCCGCTGACCGTAACCGAGCCACCGCTGAGATACCCGCACTGATTCAGCATCTTCAGTGGGCAGTGACCAGCCGGTTGATCGGCTCAGGGAGTCGGGACTGATGAGTGCTTCAGCGATATCCAGTTCTAGGGAAATACCGATGAGCACCGTGATCAATCGAGCCGCCGTATGCCCCGTGGCTGATGTGCGTTGTTGAACCCGCACCCCGACGGATCCGCGGTCGCGAGTGCCTGCAAGCGTTCGGCAGCGATGGTCATGCGGGCAGCGACTCTATCCTCCCGCCGATCGCCTTCTGAAGGCATCTCTGACAGGGGATCATGAGTGCACGACAAAATCGCGATAGCCGCGACACTCAAAAATGCCACCCGCCAACTCAACATCTCAACTACGTGGCAGCCCCAGACCGCGTGTAGCGATGATGTTCCGCTGGATCTCATTGGTGCCGGAGTAGATCGTGCTGGGCACGGCGAGCAGGTACTGCTCGGGCATGTCGCCGCGCCAGGGCGCCATCGGCTCCTCGGGGATCAGTTGACCGCTGAGACCGAACATCTTGATCCCGTAGTTGTAGATCCGCTGACCCAGCTCGGACTGGAAGATCTTGACCACCGATGCCTCGTAGTTCGGCACATTGCCGGTCGCCTGGATGTGGCCGATGCGGTAGCCGAGATACTTGGCCACATTGTTGGCCACAACCATATCCGCCAGCCCCAGCCGGTAACGCTCGCGCTCCTCGGCCGATCCACCCTGTAGCTCTTCGGTCATCCCCTCAAGTGTCCGACGCTGACCGGCGGTCGTGCCGATGCCAGAACGCTCGAAATCGAGCAGCGTCATCCCCACGTACCAGCCGCGATTCTCCTCGCCGATGCGATTCTTGGCCGGCACGCGGACATCCTCGAAAAAGACCTCATTAAAGTGATGTCGTCCAGCCATATTGATCAGCGGGCGGACGGACAGTCCGGGCGTATTCTTGATGTCGTCGATCAGGAGGAAGGAGATGCCGCGGTGCTTGGGCGCGTCTGGGTCGGTGCGCACCAGACAGAACATCTGATTGGCGCGATGCCCGCCCGAAGTCCAGATCTTCTGACCATTGATGATGTAGTCGTCGCCGTCGCGGACGGCGCGCGTCTGTAGCGAGGCGAGGTCGGAGCCGCTGCCCGGCTCCGAGTAACCCTGACACCAAATGTGCTCACCCGAAGTGATCTTGGATAGGTACTCGGCCTTCTGCTCGTCGGAGCCATGAATGATTAGGGTCGGGCCGATCATGCCGACGCCGAAACCGCGCGTGCCTGTGTCGGGCGCGCCGTGGTAGCCGAACTCCTCGTTGAACACGATCTGCTCGTAGATCGAGGCACCCAGGCCACCGTATTCCTCGGGCCAGGCTGGAGCGATCCAGCCGCGATCGGCGAGCTTGCGGTTGAAGTCGAGGGCGTTCTCGAAGTCCTCGTCGTTCTCTCGCGCGCCGCCGGGGCCTTCGCTGGACGCGGGCTCGGGGATGTGGTCGAGCAGGAATTGGCGGACTTCGCCACGCAGGGTTTCCTCAGCCTCGGAGAATCGCAGTTCCATTCGTGTCGCCTCGCTATTCCGTGTCTGGGGCTCTATCGAACTTTGTGGAGCGGGAGATGGGACTCGAACCCACGACCCTCTGCTTGGGAAGCAGATGCTCTACCACTGAGCTACTCCCGCGCACTGAAACCGTCCCGATCATCGACTCTCCGACAAGAGAGTCAAATCCAGAGCGCTTTGTTGCATCGTACACGCCAGAGCGGTTGCGAACATGCCCCCGCTCACAAACGCTCACCGTTGCGCCGCCTGCGACGCGCGGATCAGCGCTCGACCGTCTCGGCCGATTCAACCATATTGAGCAAGATGCTTCCCACTGCCGCTGCGCCAGCCACGATCGCGCCTGACAGGCCCAAGACTGCCGCATTGCGTATCAGCATCCCCAACGCATCCGCCGCTATCCACCAGAGATCCGCAGAGAACGAATCGACAACGCTCGCCGCCCGACCTTCAAACGACGATTGCAACAACAGGGCGACCAACCAGACAATCGCCGCGCCGAACGCGATAGCGAGCGCCGGGGCACCGAACCGTGCCGGCCCGCGCGCCTGAGCCGCCGTCGCCAACGCGAGCAACAACGCCAACGATCCACTCACGATCAGACCGACGACCGCGATCTCGTGGCCGCCGCGGGTGAGGTTGCCCACCGTGCCGTCGAATGCGGCTCCGCGTGAGATCAAACGAAACACCTGCGGCGTGCCGGCAAGCACATCGAGTCCGTCGTCGTACACCAGGATCGCGGTCGCGACCGCGATCTCGTTGGCAACGCTATCAGTATCGTCCGAAGCGGCATTCGGATCGAGCTGCAACCTGACCGGAAACCCGTCGAGCGAGACTGGAACATCCAGGACGGCCGCGTTCTCGATCATCGGCCAGACGTTGGCCACGTACTGATCGATTTCCAGCAGCGACGTAACCACAGTAGCCAAAAAGCGCTGCGCGGTGCTGCGCTCGGTCGCCTGGGTCGCCGTGATGCAGATCACAGCAATAGCTGAGGCAGTCGCCGTGAGCGCCAGCGTGATCACCAACGACGCGCGCCGCCAGCCGCGTTCCCTGGCCGCCACCGGTCGGTAAACACTCAGTGAATGCGCCACAGGGGTTCGGTTTCGATCAACGTCGAACCGGACAGGATGTCCGGCAAGCTGCGTCCGTGCGGATCAACCCAGGGCCACCACATGCCGACGGCGAGCAGCAACGCCGACGGCCACCAGAGCAAGCCTCTGATGGCAAACGTCCGAGCGCCGCCGCCAGGTTCCCGTAAGCCGAGCATTCGAGCGCCAACGGTGCGCCCGCCCAGACCGACGTACAGCGATGAGAGCGGAATCCAGAGCAACCCGATGGCGTATCCCACGCTCCATTCGCCGGCTGTCGGATCCCGCTCGAACGGATCGACCTGCAGCAGCATGGCGAGCGCACCCGCGACGAGACAGACCGCGCCTAGCGACAGAATGACTAGACAGTCGATCGCCGCCGCCACCAAGCGGGCCTCCCGGCGCACGAGCAGGCAGCGCGGCGGATTCGACGCGGGAGCGAGCATCTCTGCCCCTGAGCGTAGCATCGGACTCATGCAGCCCAATCAGTCGAGGCGGATCGTATTCGTCATTGCTTTGGCGGTCGTGGCGCTCGGCGCGGCCGCTTTGCTGGTTTCCCTCGCCTATCTACTCTTACGCACTCAATCCGCATCGACACTGGACGACGCGATCACCGAAGCGACTGATGGGCGTCGCTTCGACTTCATCCAATTTGAGGCCGCGCATCTGCCAAATCGGCTATTGGCCGACGTAGCCCGATGGTTCGGCGAACCCGAAGGCGATGAAGCGGACACGCTCGACCGCTGGTTCGCGTTCCGAAATGACCATGATCGGCAAGCAGCTGAGCACCTGCTCGAACGACAACTCACGGAGTCCATCGCGCGGCTCAACCTGCGCACATCGCTACCGCTCTTCAACGACGTACAGGTCGCATGGCCGCCCGCCGACGTCGAGTTTGACGAGCCCCTGCGCGTGCTCGCCATCTCGCCGCGGAGCGAGGTGCGCCTGGTCCGCTCGGTGTTGCTGACCGCCGATGTCGAGCGCGACGCGTTTGAGCGGATCGAGGCGATCGTCGAAGCCGATGGCGAATGGTCGGCATGGGTCACGCCGATTGGCGGCGTGGCGCTCTATCCGGCCCCAATCGTCGCTTCGCGTGACTACCTGCGCACACTTCAGATTATGGGCCATGAATGGACCCACCATTACCTCGCCTTCCATCCGCTAGGACTGTCGTACGGAAACGGATCCGACATGCGCGCGATCAATGAGACCGTGGCGGACATCGTGGGCGACGAACTCGGCGAAGCGGCAGCGACGTTGTGGGAACCGAGCATCGAGACGGTCGACAACTCCGAGTGGGGCGCGGTGCGCTCCGAGACAGATCCGATACTCAGAGCGCTCAGACTCGATGTGGACGAGCTATTGCGCGAGGGCAAGGTTGGCGCTGCCGAACGACGAATGGAGGCAGTGCGACTGCAACTGATCGATCTCGGTCGTCCGTTCCGCAAGATCAATCAGGCGTTTCTGGCCTTTCGCGGAGGCTACGGGGCGAGTCCATCCTCGGCGAGCGAGTGGGGACATCGACTCCTCGAGCTGCGCGCGTCCAGCGACAGTCTGGCGCACTTCCTCGAGACCGTGCGCGTGATCGACACACCGCAATACGCCGACCAGCTGCTGCCACAGGCGTCGATTCCCACACACGAGTGATTAATGTGACTGAATGACCGGCGCTACTCGTCCGCCGTACCGGCGACGCTGGTATCGGCGGGCACGGAAATCTCGATCTGGTGAACGATGGTGCCAAAGTACTGGTCCTGAACCTCAAGTCGCAGGCGATACACACCGGGGGGCGCACCGCTGCTGTCCCAGCGGCCGAGGATGCCGCTCGGGACTGGCGAGCCGCCTTGAGCGATCACAACACGCTCGCCACGCACTTCACTGTCGAGACTATCGATCTGCTGGACGCTTATAGCCCAACTGACCAAATCTGGACTATTAGCGCGTCCGGCGATCAGGAGCGCGCCGCGACGGACGATCGCTTGGTCGACGGGAGAGTCGAGCCGCACCGGCGCGTTCGCTTCCTCCAGCGTGCCGGGCTGCAGGTATGCGACCCGGTTGCTTCGCAACCAGTCGACCGCGAGCTGATCCAGTGTGGTCGCGGCACCACGAGCGATCGTCGGCGCCTCCAGCCATACGCCGGGATCGAGAAACTCCTCTGGCGTGCTCGTTGTAGCGCGTTGCAGCGTGCGTCGATCGACATCGACCTCGCGACAGACGCCATTGTCGACGGGCGGGGCGACGCGAATCGAGACAAAGAGCTCTTCACGCGGCGAGGTGCACGGATTGCGAAGCTCGGTCGTCGCCTTGGCGGACATGTGCAGCGGCGCGACAGCGGGGGCATAGACCAACGCGCGCTGCATCCCGTCCGGCTCCTCGAACAGCGCCACCGGGAGGTTGGCGTGCGCCGCCAGCATGACGCGATTCCAGATCACGCCGGCCGTCTGCAACGAGGAACCCCCGCTCATCGGCGATTCATCCGCGTTGCCCACCCAGACACCGACGGCGAGTTGCGGCGTATAACCGATCGTCCAGTAGTCGCGGCGGACATCATCACGGCCGGGAGCGCCGGCGGTACCCGTCTTGACCGCGGTGGGACGATCCAGCTGCAGCAGGCTGTCGTGGCCGTAGAGCAACGAACGAGCGTCGTTGTCGGAGAGGATCTCTGTGATCTGAAACGCTTGCGCCGGCCGCGCGACGACGCGCGACTCAGCGTCGCCCGTCTCAGACCACTTATACAGTGAGCGCCCATCGGCGTCGCGAATCTCGAGCACCGCCACCGGATCGAGCTCACGAAATCCAGTGGGCAACATGGTCGTGCTCGGATGCCCGTACATCTCGCCGCCGTTGGCGAGCGCAGCATAAGCATAAGTCAGGTCGAGCAACGACACCTCGCCGCCGCCCAGCGTGAGTGACGGCCCATAAGCACCCGGATCGTGCATCGTGGTGATCCCCATGCGGTGCATCGTGTCGAGCAGCGCGCCGACCCCGAGCCGGTCGGCGACCTGGAAAGCGGGCACATTCATCGAGTTCGCCAATGCGCTGCGAATCGTAACCGGTCCGTGAAACTGCCCGTCGAAGTTGACCGGACGGAAGACGGTGCCGTCCGCCTCCTCATATTCCGTCGGCACGTCCCACAACACGGTCGCCGGATGCCAGGTGCGCGGATCGACCTGGAACGCCGTAAGATAGGTCAGCGGCTTCAACGCCGATCCGGGTGAATGCATCGCCGTCGCGAGGTTAACCTGCCCATCGATCGTTTCGTCGAAGAAATCACGGCTGCCGACCATAGCCAGGATCTGACCGGTCACGGGCTCTATCGTGACGAGCGATCCGTTTCGCGCGCCGGTCGACGCTTCGAACCCGGCGATGGCCGAGCGCAGCTCGACTTCCGCCCGCGCCTGGAGCGCGAAATCGAGTGAGGTGGTGATCCGGAGACCGCCGTTGTCCATCAGGTTGTCGCAACCGCCGGAGCCTGAAGGCGGCGTAAATCGCTCGAGCTCGCATAACCGTTCGACCTGCTCACCCACGTAGAACACATAGTGCGGCGCGTTGATCTCGAACTGTACCGAGTCGAACTCCAGCTCCTCCGCTGCGGCGGCTTTGGACTCGGCCGGACTGATGTAGCCATGCCGCACCATGAGATCGAGCACCTGCCGCTGCCGCTGTTTTGCACCGTCGATGTTCACCAGCGGGTTGTACCGCGACGGCGCCTGCGGCAAACCAGCCAACATCGCCGACTCGGCCAAGCTGAGATCAGCTGGCGGCTTACCGAAATAGCGCTGGCTCGCCGCGCCGATCCCGTAGGAGAAATTCCCGTAGAAGATCGAGTTGAGATACCACTCGAGCACCTGCTCTTTGCTGTACTCGTTCGTCAGCTCGACGGCGAGAATCGTCTCCTTCAACTTCCCGCGCACGCGATCCAGCGTCCGACCCGTCCGCTCCTCGACTGGAATCAGCACATTCTTGACCAGCTGCTGCGTGATCGATGAGCCGCCGGAACCGCCAAGGAATTCGGAACTGCCGACTCCGAAGTTCTCCCAGGCGGCGCGCAGCAGTCCACGGAAATTGATCCCCTCGTTAGTCCAGAATGACGAATCCTCGGTCGCCACAGTTGCATCGATGAGGTGCTGAGAGACGTGATGCAAGCGCACTGGCGCGCGCAGGCCATCGTGCGGCCGTGTGTACTCGAAGAGCAGCACGCCATCCTCGCCATTGCGGTCGAAGATGCGGCTGCTACCAAGCAGCAGCTGGGTATCCTCGATCCGATCGGGCGGCACGAGATCGTCGGCGATCTCGGAGTAGACCACATAAGCGGTGCCGGCCGCAGCGCCGATCAGGGTCATTGGGATGCCGAGCACGAGCACCAACGCGACCATCCAACCGCGCACCCGCGACGGTTCGACGTGATTGAATCGCTTGCGTCGACGTGCGCGAATCGCAAGCCGCGCGGCAAGACCGAGCCGTCGGCTGCGGCGCGCATGACGTTCGATGAGCAATGTCGATTCTCCAACTCATCATCCACAGTACCTCGACCTCGCCTGCCGCAAACCCGTCAGGAGCGATACGCTGCAGGTCACGCCGCAATACACCCAACGGTTGCGACCCCCGATTCCTTCCAATACCGCCCATGACCGACCGAACCGCACGCCCCGAGGAAGATCCCGACGCAACGCAGTTCACGAGTGAACAGGTACGCTATCTGGCCTCGCTGGTGCGTATTGAATTGACGGATGCGGAGGTGGAAGAGTTCCGCAGCGAGATGGCCAGCATCCTCGCGCACATCGACGCGCTCTCGGAGATCGACACCGACGGTGTGTTGCCAACCAACAACGGTGCCGACCTGATCAACGTCAAGGCGGCGGACGCCGCGCGACCGTCGATGCCGCGCGACGTCGTGCTTGCCAACGCCCCGCAGCGTGAGGATCAGTACTTTCGCGTACACGCGGTGCTCGATCAAACATGACTAGCTCCAACCCATCCGACAGCGTCGGCAGGCACAGCGACAGCGGGCGGGGCGACGATCTGCTCTCGACCACGCTGGCCGACGGCGCTCGACGCCTACGCGCGGGCGAGATCACAGCTCGACAACTAACCCAGTCCTACCTTGATCGCATCGCCGCAACCGACGACGAGATCCGTGCCTTCGTGACGGTTGCCGCTTCGTCGGCGCTGGTGCAAGCCGACGAGGCGGACGCACTGCTTGCGCGCGGCGATGCCACCGCACCCTTAACCGGTTTGCCGGTCGCGATTAAGGACGTGCTGATGACCAAGGGTGTGCGCACGACCGCTGGATCGCGCATGCTCGAAGCGCTGGTTCCGCCCTATGACGCGACGTCTGTCGTGAAGCTGCGCGAGGCGGGCGCCATCTCGCTCGGCAAAACCAATATGGACGAGTTCGCCATGGGATCGTCAACCGAGCACTCTGCCTGGTTTCCTACAGCGAATCCCTGGGATCCCACGCGCGTGCCCGGCGGCTCCTCGGGCGGATCGGCGGCGGCGGTGGCAGCGCGGCAGTGCATCGCCTCGCTCGGTTCTGATACCGGCGGCTCGATTCGCCAACCCGCATCATTCTGCGGCGTTGTCGGACTCAAGCCAACCTATGGCCGCGTCTCACGCTACGGACTGATCGCCTTCGCGAGCTCGCTCGACCAAGTCGGACCGTTTGCCCGCACGGTCGAAGACGCGGCGCTGCTGCTTCAGGCGATCGCCGGGCCCGACCCACTCGATTCTACTTGCTACGACATCCTGGTCCCCAACTTCAGCACGCAGCTCGATCGTGGTCTGGACGGCTTACGGATCGCGGCACCGCGCGAATTCTTCGGCGACGGCCTGGATGTCGATGTCGCCGCAACGATCGAAACCGCGCTCGACCTGCTGTCCGCCAATGGCGCTGCCATCGACCGCTCACCCTCGATGCCGACGGTACCGATGGCACTGCCGGTCTACTACGTGCTCGCTCCGTCGGAGTGCTCGGCCAACCTGGCCCGGTTCGACGGCGTCAAGTATGGCTACGGCGCGCGTGGCGGAGAGTCGATGTGGGTTGACATGGAAGCCACCCGCAGACACGGCTTCGGCCGCGAGGTCAAGCGCCGCATCCTGCTCGGTGCCTACGCCCTGTCGGCCGGCTACTACGACGCTTACTACCTCCAGGCTCAGAAGGTGCGCACCTTGATCCGTCGCGAATTCGACCGCATCTTCGCCGAACACGACGTGATCGTCGCGCCGACCGCGCCGAACGTAGCCTTCGAGCGCGGCGCGATCACCGACCCCTATCAGATGTACCTGAACGACATCTACACGATTCCAGCCAACATCGCCGGGCTGCCCGCCATCTCGATCCCCGGCGGGTTCGGAGAGCAGGGCATGCCCGTCGGCCTGCAGTTCATCGGGCCACGTCTGGGCGAATCGACACTACTCCGGGTCGCCAACGCATACGAGCGGCTGACCGCGTGGTCCACCGCGCCGATGTTGCGCGTTGACTCGACCCCCCGTAACGATCGACACGACCCCGCCAGCAAGCAGTAGATGCTTGGTCGACGAACGCGGACATTTTCCGATACTTCACGTACAGTGCGACCCAGATGGACTCAATTCTCGAATCGGTCCTGCGAGAACTGGCCCGCGACGGACGGCTCAGCGCCGCGCAGATCGCCGCGACCCTGAGCTGCGACGAGGCGATTGTCGAGGAAGCCATCCGAGAAGCCGAAGCGCGCGGCATCATTCTGGGCCACGGCGCCAAAATCAACTGGGAAACGCTGGGTCTGTCGACCGTCTACGCGGTCGTCGAGGTCACCGTCGAGCCGCAGAAGAACGTCGGCTATAACGCCGTCGCAAGGCGCATCGCCCGTTTCGACCAGGTGCAGACCGTCTACTTCGTCTCGGGCGCGTACGACCTCCTGGTCATGGTCGCAGCCGACAACATGCGCGGCATCTCCGATTTCGTCGGCGAACGCCTGGCTACGATGTCAGGCGTCAAAGGCACGACCACTCGCGTGCTCATGCGCCGCTACAAGGAAGACGGTATCTACATCGATTCCGATCTGCAAAGCGGCCGACAGCAGGTCGTCTTCTAGAAGGGTCCGACCGGGTGTGTCGATATTCGGTACCGCGATGCAGCCCAGAACCAGAACGAGCGTCTAATGCCGATAGCCTCGAACGAACGCAGCTACGCAAGTGACGACGAACTTCGACGTGCCAGCGCCGCGGACGCCCGCTCGGCGTCCGCGGCGCAAGCGCTGACGGAAACTCGCGTCGCCCAACGGGTCCAGGCAGTTCCCAGCTCCGG
This sequence comes from Dehalococcoidia bacterium, assembly GCA_965116225.1. Classification (GTDB taxonomy): domain Bacteria; phylum Chloroflexota; class Dehalococcoidia; order Bin125; family Bin125; genus Bin125. The sequence goes on from OZ220495.1 coordinate 873,091, forward strand.
CATTCGGCGCTTCTTCGACATCATCGCCTCAATGGAGCACGTGATCTCGCTCGGCGTGGGCGAACCGGACGTCGTTACCCCGTGGCCAATCTGCGAGGCGGGCATTCGCGCCATCGAGCGCGGACATACGCACTACACATCCAATCTGGGTCTGCTCGAACTGCGTGAGGCGATCGCCGCCGACCTCGCCCGACGCTACGCCGTCGAATGGGACCCGGTCGAGGAGATGCTAATCACAACCGGCGTCTCCGAAGGGCTCGACCTGGCCGCGCGCGCGATCATCGATCCCGGCGACGAGGTGATCGTCGCCGACCCATCCTACGCTGCCCACGCACCGGCGATCGCGCTTGCCGGTGGCTCCCCGCTCCCGGTCGCCACACGCGCAGCGCAGGGATTCGCCCTCAATCCGAACGACGTCGAAGCCGCCATCACACCGCGAACCCGCGCGCTGTTGCTGGGCTACCCGTCCAACCCGACCGGTGCTGTGCTCGACCGCCAGGCGCTTGAGGGGCTCGCCGAGATCGCACAACGTCACGATCTGCTCGTCATCTCGGATGAGATCTACGACCGGCTCGTCTACGGCGGCGCTGTCCACACGCCGATCGCGGCGCTGCCTGGTATGAACACACGCACGATCACACTGGGCGGTTTTTCCAAGTCGCACGCGATGACGGGCTGGCGCGTCGCCTGGGCGACCGCGCCCCGCGGTCTGCTCAACGGGATGCTGAAAATCCACCAGTACGCGATGATGTCGGCCCCGACCGTCGCCCAGCACGCCGCCCTCGAAGCAGTCCGCACCGGCGAGGAATACGTCGTCGCCATGCGCGAGGAATACGATCGCCGCCGACAACTGATGTGGCGCGGCTTCAACGATATGGGACTCGCTTGCGCCGAGCCGCGCGGCGCGTTCTACGCCTTCCCCTCGGTCGCGCAGACCGGCTACGACGATGAAACCTTCGCTGAGCAACTGCTGCTGCGCGAGCAGGTCGCTGTCGTGCCCGGCTCCGCGTTCGGATCAGCCGGGGCCGGTCACGTGCGCGCCTGCTACGCGACTGGCTACGACGAGATCGAGGAAGCGCTGCACCGCATTCGCCGCTTCCTGCAGCACTCGCCGCTCGCCAAGTAGCTGCGAGTACTGCTCCGCAATCGATTCGCGCAGACCGTTTAGCCTGCGAGCATGACTTTTCGCCTCACAACTCCAGCGGGCGAGCCAGAACCCGACGATCTCACCTTGCGGATCACGGGCGTACAGGCTCGACCTCGAACCAACGAGTCCGGTACCCCCGATTCGTCACGCCTGGAGCTTCGTCTGGCAACGACGCGGGGCAACGTACCCGCCCTGCTCGATGTGAGCGAGGGACAGACCGGCGCGCTGATCACCTGCTCGGGCGCGATGGGCGGCGAGCACGAGACGCGCGGTCCCGCCGACAACGTCTACCAGCGACTGGCCGAAAGTCTGCCCGGCGAAGGCATCTCCATCCTGCGCATCCACTACCGCATGGCGGGCGAGTTTGAAGAATGCGTCCTCGATCTGCTCAGCGCCTGCTCCTTCCTGAGCGGGATCGGCGCAGAGCGGATCGTGCTCGCGGGGCATTCATTTGGCGGCGCGGTCGTGATCAAGACTGCGCAGATCCTACCCCAGGTGAGCGGCGTGATTTCGTTGTCGCCGCAGCTGTTCGGTACCCGCCAGGTCGATGAGATGGACAAGCCATTGCTGCTGATCCACGGTACCGCCGACGGCATCCTGCATCACCAGGCGTCGGAGGATATCTACGAGCGCGCCAGCGAGCCCAAGAAGCTAGTGCTCGTCGATGGCAGCGGCCACGGGCTGACCGAGGATCCCGCAACCGTGTTCTCGGAGATGCGCACGTTCGCGCATCAGCACGCGGGGCCGCACTCGGATACTGCCTAACGCCGGTATCGCGACCGACCGATGCGGCTGTTCAGCCGCTGTTACCACTACCATTGCCCGAGGCGACACCGAGCCGCTCGGCGATCGATCGGGCAGCGTTGGTCAGCTCCATCGGGATGATCCACTTGGTGCTCGGACTGCTGGCGAGGTTGCGGAGGGTATCGAGGTATTGCAGTCCCATCGTGTTGCCGTGCGCGCCCTCAGCAGCGGCGTTGATCGCCTCAAGCGCATTGGCGTACCCCTGCGCCTCAAGGATCTGCGCCTCCCGATGACCTTCGGCGCGAAGAATCTGCGACTGCTTCTCGCCCTCCGCCTGAAGGATCGCGGCCTGACGCTCGCCTTCAGCGACATTGATCTGCGCGTCACGCGACCCCTCCGACTCAGTGATCTGGGCGCGGCGCGTTCGCTCGGCCGACATTTGCCGGGTCATCGCCTCGGCGATCGTCGGCGGCGGCTCGATCTCGCGAATCTCCACTGCGGTCACCTTGACGCCCCAGCGATTGGTCACGTCGTCCAGCTTGACCTGCATCAGGTCGTTGATGTTGTCGCGCCGCGAGAGCACCTCGTCCAGCGTCATCTCGCCAATCACCGCGCGCAGCGTCGTCGTGGCAAGCTGCCGTGCCGCCCCCAGGTAGTCGCGCACATCAAGCACCGTCCGCTCGGGATCCATAACCCGCAGATAGACGACGAAGTCGACGTCGACTCCGGCGTTGTCGCTGGTAATGTTGCGCTGCGGCGGAACGTCGAAGTACTGCTCGCGCATGTCGACCTTGGTGCCCGCCTGGACGATCGGAATGATCCAGACCAGACCGGGTCCCTTCATCCCGACGTAACGGCCGAGCTGAAACTTGGCGATCTTCTCGTAATCTCGCACCATGTTGATGATGGCCATCGGCGGATCCTGCCTCTCGTATCGCGCAATGCGCTCGCGCTTCGCTCGCAGCATATACGCAGGCGAGCTGCGGCTCGTCAGCGATTTTGCTCCTTACCGCACTGTAACGAGACGACACCCAACGGGCGATGCATAGGCTGATGGGTGTGACTGATCCACCGACAGACTGGCGTATCCGATTCGCGAACAGCCGCGTCGCCGCCTTGGCCGAGCTCGCCCGCCCCCAGACCAGCATCTGGCTGATGGTCGTCTCGGCAATGATGGTCGTGGCCGCGGCGCACGGCGAGATGTCTTGGAAACGGCCGCTGATCTACTGCGGCATGATCGTCACGTTCGCCTGCGCGGCAAGCATCGTCAACAACGTTCTCGACGCCGAGATCGACGGCCGCAGCCGACTCTGGAGACCGATGCCCGCCGGTCGGTTGACAAAGCGGACAGCGCTGCTCGGCATGGCGATCCCGCTCACCCTCGGATCGATCGCTGGCTTCGCCGCCGACTGGCGACTGGGCGTAATCGGTTGGACCATGCTCGGCGCGACGATGCTCTACAATTTCGCCTGGCGCGGCTCGACACTCAGTTTTCTGCCCTTCGCGCTCGTCGGCGTCCTGCTTCCCGTCGGCGCCATCCAGACTAGCGAGATCGCCTTTCCCGGCGACCATCTCCTCTGGATCGTCCCCGTGGGCTCGCTCGCCGGGTTCGCGACGTTCCTGATCTACAAGTTGCCCGATTTCGAGATGGACGACGAGGATGGTACCCGCTCGGTTCTGCACTGGATCGGGATCGATATGGCAGTGCCCACCGCATGGGCCGTCGTCACCGCGGCGATCGCGTCCGCCGCCGCCGCGATCAACATCTCCGGCGGCAACCTCGCCTGGCTGGTTGGTCCGCTGCTCTACTTCATCGTTGTCGGTCTGGGCTGTATCTGGATGTTGATGCGGCGCGTCTCCGAGTCTCGGCTGTTGCTCCAGCGCGTCCTCGTCGTGCCGATGCTGCCTGTGTTGATCACCTGCTGGCTCGGCGCGGCCGCCTCCGCCTGACCGCAGGCGACTCTACAATCGATACAACCGAAATCGTGCGCGACACTACGCGACCGAGCCGAAAAAGAGACCACGATGTCCGACATCTTCAGCGTCGACCCCAACCTGCCCGGCTGGATTCGCGCACACGCCAAGCAGTACATCAGCTCGGGCGGACAGGAAGGGCACAGGTGGGCTCGTCCGGACGGCTCCGGATCGATATCCTGCCTGCTGCTCGCGACCAAAGGGCGACGATCCGGCGAGTGGCGCACGCGGCCGCTGCTCTACGGCGAATCCGACGGTGCCTATGTGGTCGTCGCGAGCAAGGCCGGCACACCCCACCACCCCGCCTGGTACCTAGACATCGACGCCGACCCCAATGTGCAATTGATGGTCGGTGCCGAACAGTTCGAAGCCACCGCCCGCACCGCCCAGGGCGTGGAGCGGGACAAGCTCTTCGCACTGATGGCGAAGGAATTCTCCCCCTACCTCGACCACACGATTCGCGCCGCCGGCACCGGTCGACAGATTCCAATCGTCGTGTTGGACCGGAAGTAGTCGATCGCCGCCGAGCTGTCCACGCCACAAAGGCATCTCGCATAGCTCGATGCCGGCGACTACAAGACGGCGGCGACCTCCGGCAGCGAGGCGGGCAACCCGATCGCATCCTTGACATCGGCCAGAGCCTCAGCCGCGATCACGCGCGCCCGCCGAGCACCGTCGATCAGCATCTGATCGACCGCCTCCGGATCGGCCGCCAATTCCGCCCGTCGAGCGCGGATCGGCGCAAAGTAGTCGTTCACAGATGCCGCCAACTGCGACTTGCAATCGACGCAGCCAATCTGGGCCTTACGGCAGGCCGCATCGATCTGAGGCTGCTTCTCAGGGCCGAAGAATCCATGCAGAGAGAAGACGTTGCACACGTCGGGATCGCCAGGATCGGTGCGTCGCACGCGCTGCGGATCGGTCACGGCGCTACGGATTGCGGCTTGGGTCTCTTCAGGCGTCGCCGCGATATCGACGGCGTTGCCGTACGACTTGGACATCTTGCGATTGTCGAAGCCCAGCACTATCGGCGCACTGGTCAGCTCCGCCTCGGGCTCGGGAAATGTGTCGCCGAAGAGATGGTTGAAGCGACGCACGATCTCGCGCGCCAGCTCTAGGTGCGGCAGCTGATCCTCGCCGACCGGCACCTTGTTGGCGCGGTACAGGACGATGTCGGCCGTTTGCAGCACAGGATAGCCGACAAGTCCGTAGTTGACGTTGTCGGGCTGCGACTTGACCTTCTCCTTGAACGTGGGCACGTTCATCAGCCGCCCGATCGGCGTGACCATCGAGAGCAGTAGGTGCAGTTCGGAGATTTCCGGCACATGGCTCTGCACGTAGAGAATCGTTTCATCCGGACGAATCCCGGCGGCGAGCAGATCGAGCGCCGTCTCGCGCACGTTGTCGCGCAACTGATCGGTGTCGGTCAGCGTCGTCAGCGAATGCAGGTCAACGATCGAGTATATGCACTTGTAGCGATCCTGCAGGGCGACGAAATTCTGGATCGCGCCCAGATAGTTGCCAATATGCTGCCGTCCCGTCGCGCGGATACCAGCGAAGACGCAATCCTGCATGTCGGTTCCTCCGAGTACTTACATCTCGTCGGGCGCTTCGACGCCGATCATGCGCAGCGTCGAGGCCAGCGCCACCTGCGCAGCCCGGGTGAGCGTTAGCCGCGCACCCGATCGCGCCGGCTCCTCCGGCACGACAATGCGGCAAGCGTCGTAGAACTGCGTGAACGCCTGCGCCAGGCTCTGCGCGTAGTAGGTCAGATGATGGGGTTCGCGCTTGACCGCCATATCGGCGACGAGTTCCGGCAGGCGAAGCACCTCGCCGATCAGGACATCTTCCTGCTCGGCCTCGAGCAGATCGAGGTGATCCGAGGACGGTGCCAGCTTTGCCTCCACCGCAGTGCGCAGCACACTGGCGCAGCGCGCATGCGCGTACTTGACATAGGTGGCGGGATTCTGTCGCGGATCGGCGGAGGCGGCGACCTCCAGGTCGAAGTCCATCTGCGCATCGGCCGAGCGCTGTAACATAAAGAAGCGGACCGCGTCGGCACCGACTTCCTCGATCAGTTCGCGCAGCGTCACGACTTCGCCAGTGCGCTTCGACATACGCACCCGCTCTCCGCCGCGACGCAAGTGTACCAGCTGGTAGAGCAGCACCTCCAGCGACTCGCCGTTGCCGCCCAGCGCCGAGACCGCCGCCTTGGTCCGCGCCACATGACCATGATGGTCCGCGCCCCATACGTCGATCACCGTGTCGAAGCCACGCACCAAAAACTTGTCGTAGTGATAGGCGACATCCGAGGCGAAGTACGTCGGCTCACCGGACGATCGGATCAGGACGTTGTCCTTGTCCTCGCCCATATCTTCCGTGCGGAACCATACCGCGCTCTCCTTCTCAATCACGTACGAACCGGCGCGCAGCCGACTCATGGCGACCTCGTATGTCGACTCGCCCGACGCCTCGTCGTACAGCGCCGACTCGCGTTGCCAGTGATCGAACCTGACCCGCAGCACCACCAGGTCGTCGCGGACGCGCTCGACCATCAGCTGCAGACCGCGTTCCGACAGATCGGCGGGCGGATCATCGGCGCTATCCAACCAGCGACTGCCGGACTCCCTGCGGATTTGAGCAGCCAGATCGATCATGTAGGCACCCTGGTAGCCGCCCTCGGGCAAGGTCGCCTCGCGACCGAATTGTTGCTGATAGCGGGCGAAGAGTGTGCGACCGAACAACCGAATCTGAGCCCCGGCGTCGTTGACGTAGTACTCGCGCTGCACATCGAACCCGGCTGCGTCGAGCACCGACGCGAGCGCATCACCAAGCACGGCACCTCGACCGTTGCCCACCTGCAGCGGACCCGTCGGATTGGCGGAGACGAACTCGACCTGCACGCGTTGGCCGGTGCCGAGCTCGATTCGTCCCCATTCATCGCCTGCATCGATCACCGCGAGCAGTTGCGTGCGTTGCCAGGAGCGATCCAGTGTCAGGTTGATGAAGCCCGGACGCGCGACCTCGACCGCGGCGAGCGGCGCGGTGCGCAGGATGCGCTGCGCGATTGCGGATGCCACCTCCATCGGAGGCATTCGCACTGCGCTGGCCAGCCGCAGAGCGACGTTGCACGAGTAGTCGCCGTGCTCGCGCTCCTTGGGACGCTCGATTCGCATTTCCATGGGTGGAACCGGCGGCAAAACGCCGTCCGACTGGGTCAGATCCAAGGCGTTGCAGACCAACTCTCCGACCAGTTCCCGCGTCGCGCGCGTCATGTTGCAATCGCACTTCCAGATATCATGCCGCCGAACGATCGACGAGGCCGTACCGTTACACGGTAGAGACCCGTGGGACGAACCATCAGGATACCGCTGTTCGGCCTGCAGGTCGCCTAGTGCACGGCCGTTGCGCCCGGCACATTCAGCTTGCCCGCCTGCGCGCTCAACAGCTGGTGCTCGGGCGCGCGTAGGTACGGATCGTTATCAAGGATGCGGTTCGCCCAATTGCGCGCCAGGCTCAGCGTCCGGTGATCCGTCAGTTTGGCGACCCGCAACTCCGGTAGCCCCGACTGCCTGGTACCGAAATACTCGCCGGGGCCGCGCATCTCGAGGTCGGCCTCGGCCAACTCGAACCCGTTGGAAGTCTGCACCATCAGATCGAGCCGCCGTTGCGTTTGCTCGATATCCGTATCAGAGATCAGGTAGCAGACCGAGTCCAAGTCGCTGCGACCCACCCGTCCGCGCAACTGATGTAGCTGCGCCAGCCCGAACCGCTCGGCACCCTCGATCGCCATCACCGTGGCGCGCGGCAAATCAACGCCGACCTCGACCACAATCGTCGAGACGAGCACATCGGCCTCGCCGCCGGACAGGTCGGCCATCACCTCTCGCTTCTCGTCCGCTGACATACGTCCATGCAGTAGGCGAATGCGGGAACCCAAATCGCGCAACGGCCCGGTGCGCAGGAACTCAAACTGCTCGGTCGCCGCTTCCGACTCAAGGTGTTCGGATTCCTCGACCAACGGGCAGATAATGAATGACTGCCGACCCAGTCGCGCCTCCTCGCGGATACGCCGATAGACGATCTCCTCGCGTTGCGATAGACCCACGATCTGCGTCCGTACTCTCTGTCGTCCGGGCGGCAATTCGTCGATCACGGACGAGTCAAGCTCGCCATAGACAGTCAGCGCGAGGGTTCTCGGAATCGGCGTGGCGGTCATGACCAGCAAATGCGGACTGCGGCCTTTCCCGCGCAGCGCGTCGCGCTGCAGCACACCGAATCGATGCTGCTCATCGACCACCACGAGGCCTAGGTCCTTGAAGTTGGCGCTGTCCTGAATCAGCGCGTGCGTGCCGACCACCAGATCGAGCAACCCCGCCTCCATCTCCTGATGAATCTGCCGCTTGCGGGCGGCGCGGACACTGCCGGTCAACAGCGCCATCCGCACCGGACGACCCAGAGCGGGCGCGAGGCTATAGTTATGCCAGCGCAGACCGTCGTCATCATCCTCCGCCCCGGCGAACAGACGCTGAAACGTCCCGAAGTGCTGCGACGCCAGCACCTCAGTCGGTACCATCAGCGCCGTCTGATGACCAGCGCGAACCGCGGCCAGCATCCCCGCAGCGGCCACGACGGTCTTGCCCGACCCGACATCCCCCTGCAACAACCGCGCCATTGGCTCCCGACGCCACATGTCGTTGCGGATCTCGGTCAGGACAAGCTGCTGCGCCGCGGTCAGCTCAAACGGCAACGCCTCAAGAAACATGTCTAGGAATTCGCCTGGCATCGGAATCGGCGGCGCGTCCGCGCGCAGCTGCGCCTCGCGCTTGCGCGAGAGCACGGCGAGCTGAATCGCGAGCAGCTCCTGGAACGCGATCCGCTCCTTCGCCTGCTCGACATCCTCGAGTCGCTCAGGAAAATGTATGGTCCGCAGCACGTCCGCCTCGGAACAAAACCCCTGCTCCATCACGAGATAAGCAGGCAACGTTTCGGACAGGAACGGCAGGTAATCGCGCACGGCGGCGTGGGCAAGTCGTCGAATGGTCCGATTCGGCAGTCCGCGCGTCTTGGGATACACAGGCGACAGCCGCCCCACGTGGACAGTATCGTCTTGGGGATCGTCGAGTCGCTCCCACTCCGGCGAGTCCATCTGCAAGAACCGACCGCGCCGTCCAACCTTGCCCGACAGGCCAACACGCATGCCTGGCTTGAGTTGCCTGGCCAGGTATGGCTGCTGCCACCACCAGACGCGGATGCTGCCCGATCCGTCGCTGACGACCGCCTCCGTCGCCTTCCGTCCGCCCCGCAGATACTTGACCTCGATGCGGGCAATCTCGCCTACGATCGTAAGCTCGATATCCTCCAGCGCGTCGGCTATCGAGCGGACGTTTCGCCAGTCCTCATAGCGAAACGGCAAATGCCAGAGCAGGTCGAACACCGTGTCGATGCCCAGGGACGACATCGCCTTGCGCGAGATTGGCGGAATCCTGCCCAGGACGGATACGTCGCGGGCAAGAGGACTCTCGCCGTCGAACACAGCCATGGGGCCACGCCCAACTTGTGAACGCGCAGCCGGTTGCGGGGATTCGCCGGTGGGGCCGCGCATCTCCTTCGGCAGCGCCGTCGCGGCGGATCGACTAATCGACGTTCTGATCGCAGTTCGTGGCGATGAACCAGGTTGCAGCGCTGCCAGCACCCGAGCGACCCACTGCTCGCGCTTATCCATCGACAGGGACGCATAGCCCTGTTGGGGCAAGACGGCGATGATGCGCCTGAAAAACTGGCTTTGCTCACCGCCCTGGAGCGCGTTGCGCAGAAACCCATCGAGTCCCCCCGACACAGCGCGATCATCAAAGCGGTGCTTCCGCTCGAGCACCAGAATGCGCTGCAGCGTCTCTGTTGGCCGGCGCTGACTGGTCATGCGACAACGTTCACACACGCCGCCGCACGGCGACCCCAACCGTCCCTGGCCCGACGTGCGCTCCCAATACCGGCGAACTGAGAATCACCGGCACATCCATCCCGTCGCAGGATTCGGACACCCGCCGCGCGAGCGCGCTTGCATCGGCGAGCGCACTACCGTGTAGAATCGCGACCCGCTCCGGTTGACCGTTGGACATGATCTGGGCGTACAGCCGATCGAGCGCTTTCTTGCGCGTGCGAGGATGCTCGACATCGGCGACCTCACCCTCGATCAGCTCCAGTAACGGTCGCATGCGCAACAGTTTGCCCGCGAGCTGTCGCGCGCGACCGATGCGTCCGCCGCGCAGCAGATAGTCGAGCGTCTCCACGAACAGCATCACTCGTGTCTGCGCCGCGCTCGCACGCGCCGCTTTTGCTGCGCCGGCCAGGCCCGCGCCTGAACGAACCGCCAGCTGCGCCGCTTCCGCCGCCCAGCCGACACCCATCGAGGCGATTCCGGTGTCGACAAACTCGATCGGTGGCGCGCAATCCAATAGCGACGCGCCCTGCCGCGCTGAATTCAGCGTGCCCGACAACTTGCCGCCCAGATGTACTGAGATGATGCCGACGGTACCGTCGTCGATTAATCGCTGGTAGACATCGCGAAACGCGCCTGGGGCCGGCTGCGACGTGGTCGGCAACACGCCGTCATCTCGCAGCACGCGATCCAGCCACTGCCAGAACTCTGATTTCGACAGCGTCACACCGTCCTCGAACACATCGTCGCCGAAGTGGAGATGCAGGGGTACCACCGTGATCCCCTCTAGCTGCCCCTGCTCCAGATCGGAGGCTGAGTCGGTGACGACGGCGATAGACATACGGCTGACCTGCCCATTCCTCGAAGGCGCGTCGGACGCGCCCAGTCCGGCTGCGCCCGCTACTCGATCGCGAGCAGCCACGGATAGTGCGGTTGCCCGCCATCGACGAGATCGATTTCCAAACCGGTTCGCTCCTCAACCGCCTCCGCCAATGCGTCCGCCCGCTCTTCGAGCACATCATCTCCAACGTATAGCGTCAGCAGCGATGCGCCGTCCAGCGATTCGAACATCCGCTGCGCCAGCGAGAGCGCCACGTCGTCGATCGACGATCCCACGCCGACGATCTCGCCATCCAGCATCGCGAAGGGCTGACCGGCCGCGATCGGCGGGTCGCCATCGAGCGCGCGAGCCGCGTAGGTCACCCGACCGATCCGTACCGCTGTCAACACTTCCTGCATTTCCGCGACGACGTCCTCAACCGGCACGCCGCTGATCAACGCCGCCAACGCAGCGACGCCCTCGGCCTGGCTATCGTTGCGAATCACGTGGATGCGTTGCGGTTGTTCGGCGCGGGCCGCCAGCACGCCCGCACGCTCGGCAGCGGGCGCGACATTGTGATTGTTGGGCAACACGATCACCTCTTCGCCCTTAACCGACTCGGCGGCGGAGAGCAACATCTCGACCGACGGATTATCGGCGGCACCACCCGAGACGATGGCGGCGGCGCCGAGTTCACTAAAGACGCGGACGAAGCCGCTACCCTGCGCGACCGCGACAACTGCCGGCCCCGACTCGGATTCATGGGTCCGCGCAGCCTGCGCCCGCATGTCGACGGCGCGGAAGACGCGAATTCGGCCGACCGCGTCCGCGGCGGCATAGGCGTCCGCCGGATCGGCCGTGTGTAGGTGAATGCGCAGATCATCACCGTTGGGCGCGAGCATGACCGTCTCGTCGTCGCCGGCAAGCTCGACGCGCAAGCGTTCGACATCTTCAACGTCGGCGATGACCATCTCGGTACAGAAGCCATCGAAATCTCCGTCCGAGTCCAGCCGACGCGCCAGCCAGCCGGGATCGATCGCGCCTAGCTCGGCGGGTAAATCAGGAATTGGTTCGCCCGCGAGCGCCCCCGACATGCCGCGCAGCATGAACTCGAGACCTCGCGCGCCCGCATCGACGACGCCGGCACGCTTGAGGACGGGATTGTGATCGGGCGTCGCCTCGACCGACTCGAACGCGGCCTGAACCGCGATCTGCATGTCCACCAACGGGCTGCCCGCCGCCGTCTGGACGGCCGTGGCGACATCGGCGGCCACAGAGATCATGGTCCCGTCGCGCGGCTCAGCGACCGCATCGCGCGCCGCGGCGGCGGCGCTGGCGAGCGCCGCCGAGAGCGAACCGTCCGCTGCGACGGACAGCCCCTCCGCGAAGCCCCGCAACCACTGCGCGCCAATCACGCCTGAACTGCCGCGGCCGCCCAGTAGCGCCGCTGATGCAGCCACCGACGCAATCGCGTACGCTGACGCTCTCCGCTGGTCGCCCGCCGCGTCCTGTTCCGCCATCTCAGCCGCCTCGCTGGCCGCGGCCAGGGTGCGTCCCAGGTTGGCACCGGTGTCGCCGTCTGGGACGGGGAAGACGTTGATCTGGTTTAGCGCTTCACGATGTAGGGCAACCCAGCCGGCTGCGCCCTGGATCATGCGGCGCATGTCCGACCCGCTCAAGCCGGCGGCAGGCCAGTCACTCTCGGCCATCTGTAGCCTCCCGCATAGAGCGCCTGAACTGAACGTCGGTCAGCGCGCTATGGTCGCGGTGTGCTGATATGATAACTACCACGCATCGGCAGCCGTTGAGCTCGGTGTGCGCGCGTATGACAGGTTGAGGACGGACCGATGGCCGGCAAGTGCGACCTCTGCGACAAGCGGACCACCTTTGGCCGCAACATCCGACACAAGCACTCCGGCCGCTGGAAGCGCAAGGCACCTCGCACGTCCCGTACGTTCAAGCCGAATGTTCACCGTCACAAACTAACTATTGACGGCAAAACACAGCAGCTTAACGTGTGTACTGCGTGCCTACGCACGATGATGAAGCGGCTCGTTGCCTGACTCGTCGCGCACGCTCAGGACATCTGCCTCACACCGGGATCGGAAGACTGCACGCCTGACAGCTAGCGCAGCGGATGAAGCGTCCGCCTTTGACGACCCGACCGAGACCGATTCCAGCGCCGACGCGCTGCCAGACCGAGACCGAGGAATATGCGAATCTACGTTGGCAACCTCCCGTTCCGCACCAACTCCGAGGAACTGCGCGAACTGTTCGCCGAACACGGCGAAGTTCGCGACTGCGTCATACCCGTCGACCGCGACAGCGGCCGCTCGCGCGGCTTCGGCTTCGTCGACATGGACGACGACGAAGGCCGCACCGCAATCAATGCGCTCAACGGCTACGACCTCGACGGCCGCGAACTGCGGGTCAATGAAGCACGACCACGCGCCGACGGAGGCGGAGGCGGAGGCTACCGGGGCGATCGTGGCGGCGGGTACCGTGACTCGCGTTCCCGTGACGGCGGCTATCGCGAGCCTCGCTACGATGACCGCGGCTCGCGTGACAACTATGGCGATCGCGGTCGTCGTTGGTAGCGCCGGCTTATACTGAGCCAATCCGCAACCAATGCCATGGCCGCCAACGTCCGGGTCCGTCCCATCGGATTCGGACGGGAAGCCACGCCGTTCATCGATGTGCTCTGGACCGTCTACGACGGCGATCCACATTGGGTCCCAACGCTTCGACGCGCCCAATGCCAGCGGCTTGATCCCCAACACACGCCGTTCCTACGCTATGGTCAGGCGCAGCTCTTCCTCGCCGAGCGCGACGGCCGGCCGGTTGGCCGCATCTCCGCCCAGATCAATCCACTACACAACGAGAAGTGGAACGAGTCGGCCGGTTTCTTCGGTCACTTCGACTGCCTGAACGACTCCGAAGCGGCGAGCGCCCTTTTCGATGCCACCCACACATGGCTGCGAGATCGCGGGGCGGCATTCGCCCGAGGACCGTTCAGCTTCACGATCAACGACGAGTCCGGCTGCCTCGTCGACGGATTCGACGCGCCGCCGATGGTGGGGATGCCCCACGGTCGGCGCTGGTTCCCCAACCTGATCGAGGCCAACGGCTACGAGAAGGTCAAGGACCTCTGGGCATACCGCTACTCCGTCAACGCGCCGCTGGGCGAACGCCGCCAACGCGCCTGGTCGCGCATCCACAATCACCCGCGCGTGTCGGTGCGCGCCTTCGACAAACGCAACTTTCAGCGCGACGTGCGCATCGCCGCGGACATCTTCAACGAGGCCTGGTCGGAGAACTGGGGATCTGTTCCGATCACCGAAGCGGAGGCCGATCGCCTCGCCCGCGATCTCGCGCAGTTCGCCGATCCCGACCTAACCGCGTTCGTCGAGATCGACGGCGACCCGGCCGCCATGGTGATCTCGATTCCCAATCTCAACGAGTGCGCCCGCGACATTGACGGTCGGCTCTTCCCCATTGGCTGGGCGCGGCTGCTCTGGCGCTTGCGACGCCGACCGCAGAGCGGGCGCGTGGTGCTGCTCGGCGTGCGTCGCAAATGGCGGACGCGGGAGTTCGCCCAACTCGGCGTGATGCTGACCGCCGAAGTCCACGTCCGCGGCACCGCGCGCGGATACCGCTGGGCCGAACTCGGCTGGGTGCTCGAAGACAACCACCTCCTGAACCACGCGCTCAAACGCACCGATGCCGAGGTCTACAAGATCTACCGCGTCTATCAGAAACCGCTCTAATCGACCGCTGTCGGTAGCGCTCGCCTGAGCCGCGATACGGCGTCCGAGACGGACTCCCGCTCGTTGAACACCGCCGACCCGGCTACGAGCCAGCTCGCGCCGGCCTCGACGATCGAGGCAATCGTTGATTCGTTCACGCCGCCGTCGACCGCCACATGCGCCTGTTCCTTGCCATGCGCGTCGAGCATCGACCGCGCCTGACGGATACGCGCCAACGACTCGGGAATAAACGCCTGGCCGCCCCAGCCCGGATTGACGCTCATGATCTGTACGCGACCGCAAATCGGGATCAGCGGCTCGACCTCGCTCAGCGGGGTGCCGGGATTGAGCGTCAGCCCGGCCTCGACGCCGGCCGCGGCGATCTGTTGCAGCAGCCGATGCGGGTGTCGCGTCGTCTCAACATGGATCGTCGCGCAATTCACGCCCGCCTCAATGAAGTCGCCGATCTGCGCTTCAGGATGCGCAACCATCAGATGTGCTTCAATCGGCAGATTGGTCAGCGAACGAACGGTCGATGCCATCTGCGCGCCGAAGCTGATCGGCGGCACGAAACTGCCGTCCATCACGTCCAGCGAAATCCAGTCAACGCCTGCCGACTCGGCTTCGCGGATCTGCTCGCCTAGCCGGGCCCAGTCGGCGCTCAGGATCGACGGCGCAATAGCGACCGGCAAGCCCGTCATCGCCGGTCTTGTTCCTTAGTGGCTCGCGCCGCGGCGCGGCGCTGAGCGCGGTTGAGTCCGGTCTCAGGTCGCGCCACAGTCGGCGTCGCGGGTACCGACTGCCGGTTTGACGGCTGGAGCTGCAGGCGTTCCTTGGCCTGATCGAGCGCTGCCCACACCTGATCAGGTGCGGTGCCGCCCGGTACATCCCGCGACGCCAGTGCGAATTGCGCAGTCATGCCCACTGCGTCAACCTCGAAGGCGGGATGCTCCGATTTGAGGTCCGCGAGCGACAAGGACGACAACCCGCAGCCGCGCGACTCGCAAAGCCTAACCAAGCGCCCCACCACGCTGTGCGCTTCGCGGAATGGGACACCCTTGCGTGTGATGTAGTCCGCGTAGTCGGTGGCGAGAATATATGGGTCATTATCTACCATCGCGCGCGCGCGCTCACTGTCGACCGTTGCCGTCAGCAGCGCTCGCGCGAGTACGTGCAGTGTACTGATCAGCGTCTCGGCACTATCGAACAAGCCGGACTTGTCCTCCTGCAGGTCGCGGTTGTAGGCCAGCGGCAACCCTTTCAGCGTGGTCAGCAGCGCGGTGAGGTGACCCAGCACCTTGCCGCTACGTCCGCGCGCGAGCTCGGCGATGTCGGGATTGCGCTTCTGCGGCATGATCGACGAGCCGGTCGTAAAGGAATCGGCAAACTGGAGCACGCCGAACTCGGCCGAGCTCCACAGAATCACGTCCTCGCAGAGACGCGAAATGTTGATCATGCAGATCGACGCGTTGGCGAGAAACTCGGCGATGTAATCGCGGGACGAGACCGCATCCATACTGTTGCGCGAGAGCGATTCGAAGCCCAGTTCATCGGCGACGGCCTGGCGGTCGAGTGGATAGGCGGCACCCGTGAGGGCTGCGCTGCCGAGAGGCATGATGTCGGCCCGGTCGAAAGAATCGATCAATCGATCCGCGTCGCGGTCGAGCATCTCCAGGTAGGCGAGCAGATGGTGCGCGAACAGCACCGGCTGCGCTCGCTGCAGATGCGTGTAGCCGGGCAGATAGACATCGAGCGAGCGCTCGGCCAGATTGATCAGCGAGGCCTGCAAGCCGCGCACAGCGCCAACCGACTGCACGATGGCGTCGCGGACGAACATGCGCGTGTCGAGCGCGACCTGATCATTGCGGGAGCGCGCCGTGTGCAGCCGACCGGCGGTGTCCGCGCCGATGATCTGGCTCAGCCGCGACTCGACGTGCGTGTGGATGTCCTCGAGCTCGTGGTTGATCTCGAAACCGCCCGACTCGATCTCGGATTCCACCTGATCGAGACCTTGCAGAATCTGCGCCGCATCCTCCGCGTCGATGATTCCCTGCGCAGCCAGCATCCGCGTATGGGCGCGGGAACCGGCGATGTCGTGCCGGAACAGGAGCAGATCGATCTGAATCGACGACGTGTAAGCCTGCACCAATGCGTCGGGCGCTTCCGTAAAGCGCCCGCCCCAGAGTCGCCGACTCTCAGCGTCCGTATCAACGGTGTTGGCGTCTTCGGTATCGTCCGTCGTCTTGGCGTCGCCCATCCCCCTCCCCCCCCGCCTATCGTTGCCGGACGCGCCTAGTCGTCCAATAACATTCTGCTCAGCCCGGCCGCGTCGATCACGGAGTCGATCTGCTCCGCCGACAGGTCGCCCGCGCGAATCGTCTGAGTCGCCGGAGGCTCAATGCCTTCGCCGATCTGCGCTCGGTAGAGACCTTCGCCAATAGCGCGAATCACCGCTTGCACCTGATCGTCGTCCAAGCCGCCACACAGCGCTTCGAAGGATCTCCTCGCGTCCAATGCCAGGTAGAGCGCGCACTCGATCGACGCATGACCGACGCGGCTGATCTGAAAATCAGCTGCGTCGGGACCGCCCACGGTGGGGACGGCGCTCTCGTACTCGATGGAGATCGCCGCGTCTTCGGTATGAGTCGTCATGCCATCGTCCTGTCCGGGATCCCGTCTACTTCCCGTGAGGCGCCAACGTGTGCGATGTTATGTGCGCTGCCCCGATGATACGTCGAGAACGCCGCCAGGCTGTTTCAGCAACTGCTTCTCGGCCTGTACGCGCACCGGCAGACCGAAAATGTCGATGAAGCCGACCGCAGAGCTTTGGTCGTATACGTCGCCCTCGTCATATGTCGCCAACGAATACTGGTAGAGGCTGTTGGGGCTCTCGACACCGACGGCCACGCACTGTCCCTTGTACAGCTTGAGCCGCGCCGTGCCGCTGACATGGCGCTGCATCGACGACGTAAACGCAGCCAGATCCTGGTGCATCGCCGTAAACCAGAGGCCGTCGTAAATCAGGTCGGCGTAATCCTGCATCAATCGGTGCTTGAGTCGGATCTGCGCCTTCGACAAGGTCAACATCTCCAGTGCCTGATGACCGACGCGCAGCGTCGTCGCGGCGGGCGCTTCATAGACCTCGCGCGACTTGATGCCGACCAAGCGGTCCTCGACCATGTCGATGCGGCCGACGCCGTTCGCACCCGCAATCTCATGCACGCGAGTGATCAGCGCGACCGGATCGAGCGCTTCGCCGTCGAGCGAGACAGGGCGACCCTGCTCGAATCCAATTTCCAGGTAGGTCGGCGCATCCGAGGCGAGTTCCGGATTAACCGTCCACTCCCACACATCGTCGGGCGGCTCGGTCCACGGATCTTCCAGCGGTCCGGCCTCGATCGAGCGACCCCAGAGATTCTCGTCCGTCGAGTACTGCTTGTCGACACTCACGGTGATCGGAATATCGTGCGCTTTGGCGTAGACGATCTCCGACTCGCGCGTGGTCAACTCCCATTCTCGCACCGGGGCGAGAATACGCAGGTCGGGTGCTAGCGCCTGTACCGAGACGTCGAAGCGGACCTGGTCGTTGCCCTTGCCGGTACATCCGTGCGCTACGGCGCTCGCATGGTGCACTCGGGCGACATCGACCAACGCCTTGGCGATCAATGGTCGAGCTAACGCGGTCGCGAGCGGATAGCGACCCTCGTACAGCGCGCCCGCCATCAACGCGGGAAAGCAAAACGACTTGGCGAAGTCGTCGCGCAGGTCAAGCATCTCGAAGCCGATGGCGCCGGCAGCGAGGGCGCGAACTTCCAGATCTTCGTCGGCCTCGAGAAAGCCCATATCGGCCGTCATGCAGACGACTTCCCAGCCGCGCTCCGTCAGCCAGCGCGTCACGACTGAGGTATCTAGCCCGCCGGAATAGGCGAGTACCACCCGCTTGTCTTCAGTTCGTCTTGACACCCCGGAACTCCCTACTATCCCTACTACGTGCTGACCCGGCCTGATGTCGTCGTGTCGTCACGCGCCCTCGGCGACCGACGCTAACGCGTCGTCGATGATCCCGATCGCCTGTTCGATCTCGTCCTCGGAGATCGTCAGTGGTGGTACCAACCGCAGGACGTTCGGCTTGACCACGTTGCAGAGCATTCCCCGCTCGCGGATGGCTGCGACCAAGGACAGCCCGACGTCGGTGCGCAGCTGAACCGCCACCAGCAGTCCCTTGCCTCGCACATGATCGATCAGCGGATGTCGATCCTCGAGCACGCGAATGCCGGACATGAGCTGCTCGCCGCGAGTCGCAGCCTGGGCCGGAATGTCCTCCTCCGTGATCACGCGCAGCGTCTCCAACGCCGCCGAAGTGGTGAGCGGCTGCCCGCCGAATGTTGTGCCGTGATCGCCCGGTTCGAGAATATCGCCGCGCTCATTAGCGACGATCGCGCCAATCGGCACGCCACTGCCGAGACCCTTGGCGAGCGCCATCACGTCGGGCTGGACATCCTCGTGCTGCCAGGCGAACAGCGCGCCGGTACGGCCAATGCCGGTCTGGACTTCGTCGAGCATCAGTAGCAGATTGTGCTGATCGCAGATCTCGCGTAGCGCGACGAGGTAGCCATCGCTCGCAACGTTGACGCCACCCTCGCCCTGCAGCGGCTCGACCAGAATCGCCGCTGTTTGCGGTCCGACCGCTTCGCGCACCGCGTCGACATCGTTGAATGGCACCTGCCGGAACCCATTCAGCAGCCCGAACGGTTCGCGGTAGCGCGGATTGCCCGACGCATTGACCGACGCCAACGTGCGCCCGTGGAATGCCTCGTCCATGACAATGATCTCGTCGGCACCGGCGCGGCGCGTCCGCCCCCACTTGCGACCGATCTTGATCGCGCCTTCGGTGGCCTCGGTGCCGCTGTTGCAGAAGAAGACGCGACGCATCCCCGACTGCTCGATGATGATGTCGGCGAGATCGAGCTGCGGAATGGTGTAGAAATAGTTCGACACGTGCAGCAGGGTCTCGGCCTGCCGTTGAATCGCAGCGACGACACGCGGGTGGCAGTGACCAAGATTGTCGGAGGCAATCCCGGCGACAAAGTCGAGATACTCGTTGCCCCTGTCGTCCCAGACCTTCGACCCCTCGCCGCGCACCAGCGTGACGGGCAAACGCCCGGCCGACATCATGAAGACGGCGGACTCGCGCTCAGCAGTGGTGGGCATGGCCATAACTCCGGTTACGCCGCAACGGGCGGGATAGCTCAGTTCAGACTACGCGAGGGCCCGCACGCGCGTCTATCACGTATACAGTGCGATAGCACTCATGCGACGCAGGATGCGCAGGTAAGCGAAGCAGAACAGGGAGGCTTATTCCGCCTTCGACATCTGCTCCAGGATCCGGCCCAATCGTTCAATCGCTTCGCCGTACCCGGCCCAGTCGCCTGCGCGCTGACGCTCTAGCGCCTTCTCAAAGGCGGCCTGCGCCTGGTTGGCCAGCTCGGTTGCGTCGTCGGAAAGCTCGACGGGCGGCCGATCCGATTCCGCCTCCAACGGATCAGTCTGCTCGGGAGCCGATTCCGCGGACAATTCGCCGGGCACGTCGCCCAGGAATGACAGACCCTGCGCCGCCTGGTTACCAAGCGCCACCTGCACCGCGCGAACGAACGTGCCTTCGAACGCAATCGTGTCACCGTTGACGACGATGACTCCCTTGAGCTGCGGGAACCGCCCTGTTTCCGCCTGCAGATAGATCGGCTCGACGTAGACGTATGAATCGCCCACCGGAATGAACAGCAGGTTACCGCGGATGACCTCGGAACCTTGCTGGCCCAGCAAGGTGAACTGCCGCGAGACAGCGACATCCTGATCGATGCGGTTCTCAATCTGCTTGGGGCCGTCCACGTTCTTGTTGGCTGGGAAACGGAAGGCGAACAGCTTGCCATAGTTCTCGCCATCCGAGCGTCCCGCCATCCAGGCGATCGCATTGAGCCGGTTGCGCGGCGTAAACGGCAGAATCAACAGAAACTCGGGCTCCTGCTGATCGGGCAGGCGCAGCGTCACGTAGTACGGTTCGACCGCGATCTCCTGCTGGCGCAGCAGCTCCTGCGGGATCGCCCAAAGGTCCTCTCGGTTGTACAGGCCGCGTGCTGACTCGATGTGATAGGTCAGATACTGGTCGGCCTGAACCTGGAAATAGTCCTGTGGATACCGCCAGTGATCCGTGAGATCAGCGGGGAATGCGTCGGCCGTCTTGAACAACTCGGGGAAGATATCCTGCCAGACTTGGATAATCGGATCCGCGTCGTCGACGATGTAGAGGTCGACGGTACCGTGATATGCATCCACAACCGCTTTAACTGAATTGCGTATGTAGTTGTATCCCTTGCCATGCGGCTGCGAGTAGGGATAGCGATCCGTCACCGTGTAGGCGTCCTGAATCCAGTACAGCCGACCATCGTCGCCGACCACGATGTACGGGTCCTCGTCGAGCTGCAGGAACGGCGCCAACTCGGTGATGCGCTCCTGAATCAGTCGGCGGAAGAGGATGCGGCTATCACCGTCAATCGAGCCGGAGATCAGGATATTGGCGTCGCCGAATGACCAGGCGAACGCCAGTCGACGGAACAACCCGCCCAGCTCGATCCCGCCCTCGCCCGAGTAACGGGTTGTCGCCTGATTAGCGGTACCACTCGATTCCTCGCCGCTGAGCGGGTAATCGAACTCCTCGGTCTCGCTATTGGCGATCACGTAAGCGTCCGTGACCTCGCCGTAGTAGATGCGCGGTTCAACGATCTCCAGCTCAAATGGGCCGTAGGTCGTTTGCTGGGCGACCTCCGGCGGAATATTGGAGACCCAGAAGACCGGCTCACCGGCCGGCGACACCTCGTCGACCGGTGTCATCACCACGCCGAAGCCGTGCGTGAACTGGAGCCGTCGGTTCACCCAGCCCTGCTGCGTCGATTGCAGATTCGACTGCGCCAACTCCCGCGCCGCCAGGAAGACCTGATGTTCCTCGTCGCCGACGCTGTAGCGATCGACATCGACATCAGGAAACACGTATAGCGGCCGAATCGTCTGAATCGTGTTCAGGGTGTCGTTCAGCGGGCGATGGTCCCAGAGGCGGACGTTGAGCAACGCCTCGGGATTCTGTTCCATGTCGGCCTCCCCGACAAAGTCGTCCGCAGCAAATTCGCGTTCCTCGATCGCGTCTAGGGCGAACGCCGAGCGGGTTGCCGCGATGTTGCGCTCGATGTACAGCGTCTCGCGCTGTAGCTCGTTCGGTTCGACGGTGAACCGCTGGATCGCGGCCGGCAGTATGGCTCCGCCGACGATGGAGGCAAGGATCAGCAAGGCGATCGCGGTCACGGGAAACCGCAGCCGCTCGTGGAACGGCCAGGACAGCGCGCCGAGGATCACAAGCCCACCGGCGATCATCTTGACGATCTGCGCCGGCGCGCGAATGTTGTCATCGGTATACGTCGCCCCGAATACGAACCCATCCGCGCTGAGCGCCAGCTCGAATCGTGCCAGCCAGTAACTCCAGAGGAACAGCCCCATAACCACTGCGATGGTGACCGCGATGTGCAGACGCACGCCCAGCGTCGAGCGCGCGTTGCCGCGATGCATGATCAGGCGTACGCCGTAGGTCGCCGCGGTCGTCAGCATCGTCATGATTGCCAGGCCGGTCGCCCAACCTTTCATGAATTGCAGCGCCTCCAGCTCGAAGATGTAGAAACCGAGATCCTGGCCGAATTGCGGATCCGTCTCGCCAAACGGCTTGGCGTTGAGGAACTGGAGAATCAGCTCCCACTGACCGGCGGCGACCGAGCCGAAGATGATCGCAAGCAGGATTATCGCCGTGGCAGCGATGATGTGGATCACGCGAACCAGACGCGGATCATCGATCGCTGGGGCGAGCGCCTCGACCGGCATCCGCCAAGCGATCGTATAGCTCGCACCCAACACCGCCAACGCGATAACGGCACCCGCCGCAAATAGCCAGACCTGGGTCACGATCCGTAGATCAAAGACACCCTGATAACCGATGTTGCCAAACCAGAGACGATCGATATAGATGTCGATCCCGATATTGAGCAGAATCAGCAACACCAGCAGCGCGACGCCGGCGACCACGACTCGCGGCCACAGACGCCTGCCACCAGGCGGCTGCCCTTCGGCCGCGGTGTACGGCGGCGGCTCATCCTCGCCGAAACCTCCCAGACCTTCGCGAAAGACCGGTGGTGGCGGGCCCAGCTGACCGGAGCGTCCCTCCTCCGACGGAGGGACGTCGCCGCCGTTACGCCGCTCACCTTGCGCGCGCTGGATCCAGCCGGCTATCCAAGTGTGATTCATGAGCGTCATACCAGCGCCGTTCCGATCGTCGCGCCATCGACGACCTGGCGGACAACGTGCTGCTGCATGCCGTCCACAATACGAACGCCCTGGATGCCCGCGCCCGACTCAAGCGCCTGGCGACCCGAGCGCAGTTTGGGCAGCATCCCGCCCGCGATCACGCCGGACCCGGTCAGCGCTGCCTGGCATCGTGCGTCGAGGCAGTCGATACCCGCGCCGTCGCCGTCCAGCACCTGCGGTACGTCGGTCAGGAATATCAACATCGCTGCGCCGAGCGCTGATGCGACGACACCAGCAGCGGTATCGGCGTTAATGTTGAGCGTGGTCGATGCGTCGTCCGCCAGACCGACCGGTGCCAGCACCGGCAGCAGACCGCTATCGAGTATCGCGCGTAGTGTATTCGGCACGCAGCATGGCGTCTCGCCGACGAGACCAAGCCGCGTTGACACCGGCGAACGCAGCGTGCCCCCATCGACCCCGCTAACGCCGACCGCCGGCGCGCCGAGCTGTTGCAGCTGCCGTACCAGATTCTTGTTGATCAGGCCGCACAGCACCGCGACGACCACGTCCAATGCCTCGGCCGTCGTCGAGCGCAGTCCGTCGACCCAGGTCGCCTCCACCCCCAGCCGCCGCTGCCAATCGCTGACCGCCGCGCCGCCACCGTGCACGAGCACCACCCGATATCCCGCGCCGTGCAGATCCGCGCAGTCGAACAGCGACGTATCATGCTCGCCCAGAGTCGAGCCGCCGATCTTGATCACGATCGGGCCATCGGTCGGCAAGAGATGCATAGAGCAAGTCTACCCCAACCCTCTGCATGCGGCAGGGCGACGGCACTGATACCTTCGACCGATAACCGCGCGAGTGACGAACCACGCGATGCTGTATCTGCGCAGCCTGGATCTGATATCTAGACTCGCCTCATTCATCCATCGGCGGACCCAACCGCGCCTGAGTGTTCTGGCTGCACGGGGCTCGCGGGATTTGCGCTGATCGGATTGGCGTGCTGGAAATATCGGACCATACTCCGATCCTTCAGACGGCGCGGTGCCGTCGACCGCGGGTTCGAATTTACTGGAGCGGCGTGCGTGTCTCGGACCCTGCTCGCGCTTGCCGAGTCAAGCGTTGGAACCGAAAGTATCGAGATCGAATCGGCGACCAGGTTCACGCGCCGATTTCCCCTCGATCACGCCCAACGTTTGCTCCTTAGCGATCAACGCGCTGGCTACGTCACATAGTCGGCGTTGAAGCGGACGTACTCCTCGGTCAGATCACAGCCCCAGGCCGTGGCCTGCGCCGAACCCTGGCCTAGATCCATGCGCAGGAAGACCTCCTCGCCCTGCGTCTTGGCAGAGGCTTCCAAGTCGGGCACGCCCGTGGTGGTTCCGTCGAAGACGCAGAGATCGGCGATCCAGATCTGCACCTGATCCAGATCGTAGGCAACACCGGCGCGACCGGCGGCCATCAGAATCCGTCCCCAATTCGGGTCGTACTTGCTCAACGCCGCCTTGAGCAACGGCGACACCACCACCGTGCGGGCAACATCACGGGCGTCCTCCCACGACTGCGCGCCTGTCACGGTCATCGCGATCCGCTTGGTCGCGCCCTCGCCGTCGCGGGCGATCATCTTGGCCAACGGGGTCGCCGCTTCAAGCAGCGCGGCGTGGAATGCACTAAGCGCATCGCCTGACAACCGCTCGCCGCCAGCCGCGCCATTCGCCAGGATCACAGCGGAGTCGTTCGTCGATGTATCGCCATCGACCGTGACCATGTTGATCGACCGATCCACCGCATGGCGAAACGCCGCATCGAGGTCGGACGCGGCAACCGGCGCGTCGGTCGTGAAGAACGCCAGCATCGTCGCCATGTCGGGATGGATCATGCCGGCACCCTTGGCGCAACTGCCGATCGTGTAACGGATGCCGTTGACGTCGAACGTCGATACCGCTTCTTTCTGAAACGTGTCGGTCGTCATGATCGAGCGGGCGAAATCAGCGCCGCCGTCGGGCGATGGGGCAAGCTGCGGAATCGCCTCCCGCAGCGGTTCCATCGGCAGATAGTGGCCGATGATCCCCGTCGAGTTGACGAACACATCCGACTCGTCGCATCTGACCAATGCGGCGGCGAGTTGCGTCATCTCGCGCGCGTCCGCCAGCCCCTGCGCGCCGGTCGCGCAGTTGGCGTTGCCCGAGTTAACCACCGCCGCGCGTAGCCGACCGTCTGCGGTATGCACCTTGCTCACGCGCACCGGGGCGGCGGCGGTCTGATTTTGCGTGAAGACCGCCGCCGCCGCTGCCGGTCGATCCGAGACCAGCAGCGCCAGATCAGGCAGTCCCGATTCCTTGATCCCCGCCGTAAATCCTGCGGCAGAGAACCCTTGCGGCCGGGTGATCGCGCCATGCGCGCCCGCGTCGGCGCTCAGTGCCTGAGGCGTAGAGGGGCTCACGGATACATGCCGATCTTGCTCAGACCAAGCTCCTCGGGCAGACCGAAGATCAGATTAAAGCACTGCACGGCACCACCCGCCGTACCCTTGACCAAGTTGTCGATCACGCTGATCACCATCGCCTCGTTGGTCATCGAATCGACCATCGGATAGACGATGCAGGCGTTCGAACCCAGCGTCTGCTTCGTCGACGGCGCAGCCGACGCGACATGCACAAACGGTTCATCGGCGTAGTAAGACTCGTACAGATCGCGCAGCGCCGCCTCGCGCCCCTCCGCGTTCAGCGGCAGCGCGCCGTCGGAGATGGCGGGGTAACAGGTGGCCAGGATGCCCCGCGTCATCGGCACCAGATGCGGCACGAAGGTGAGGCTCAGTTCCACCTCGCTCTCGGCCGCGCGCTGCAGCGCATCGAGCTCCTGCACCATCTCAGGTTGGTGGCGATGACCTGACAGGCCGTAGGCGGAGAAGTTAGAGTCAACCTCGGAGAAATGCGACGTGAGCTTCAACGAGCGTCCAGCGCCGGACATGCCGGATTTAGCGTCGATGACCGTACGGCCGTCCAACCAACCCTGCGCCGCGAGCGGTGCCAACGCCAGGATCGTGGTCGTCGGATAGCAGCCGGGCACGGCGACCAGCCGCGTCTCCACAATGGCGTCGCGATGTAACTCCGGTAACCCGTACACGGCCTGCGACAACAGATGCGGCGCGGAATGCTCACCGTACCACTGCTCGTATACGTCCTCATCGTACAGGCGGAAATCAGCCGAGGCGTCGATCACGGGCACGCCTCGCTCGATCAACGGCGTGAGTCGTTCGGCGGCGGCCGCATGCGGCAGACCGGAGAAAACCACATCGACGTCCGCCTCGACCTCCGCCACGATCGGCAGATCCACCGACCAGAGGTGCGGAAACACATCAGACAGTCGCTTGCCCACTTCGGAACGACCTGTGACGGCGACGATCTCGACAGCCGGATGCTGGGCCAGCAACCGCGTCAGCTCCACGCCGACGTAGCCGGTCGCATTGACGATCGCCGCTCGAATCGGCGACCCAAATACCAAGCTGCTCACGACGAATTCCTAACCAACTCGCAACGGAGGCGGCGAACGCAAAGGATGAATGTACACCCAGCCACTTGCCGCTGCCGGTCGCATCTCCTGTCGTACCTTACTGGGTATGTCCCAGATAACGCCCGCCGCGTTGTGCCCGTATTCGGCCCTCGATCTGACCGACGAGATCGGCGGCCTGTCTAGCATGGCGCTGGCCGGGCTGGGCGTGGATGTGATCCGAGTCGAACCGCCCGAGGGTCACCCCGCGCGCAAGCGCGGGCCGATGCTGCGCGATGACGACGAGTCGTCCCTCTACTGGGCGCAGATGAACGCTGGCAAACGATCGATCACGCTCGACCTTGAGCGCGCGGTCGATCGCGAGCAACTGCGGACCCTCTGCGAGCGCTCCGACTTTCTGTTCGAGTCCGATGCGCCGGGTACCATGGCGGCTCGTGGTCTCGGTTATGACGACCTACGCTACCGAGCACCGCAACTGATCTACGTGTCGATCACGCCGTTCGGACAGAGCGGACCTAAATCAATGTGGGCGGCATCCGACCTCATCGGCCATGTCTCGGGCGGACTGAGTTCGCTCTGCGGCGATCAGGATCGCGCGCCGCTACGTCCATCGGTCGAGCAGGCGTACAATATTACCGCCCTGAACGCCGTCTCAGCGGCGCTGATCGCGCTCCATGCTCGCCGCCTGACCGGCTTCGGACAGCATGTCGATGTTTCCATGCAGGCGGCGATGGCGAACACGCTGGGCAATGCCCGGCTCTACTACGAGATGGACGGGATTATCACGCAGCGCGCTGGCGGTGCCCGCGCGTTCGCCGACCGCGCCACGCGCATCATATATCCCTGCGCCGACGGCTACGTCGCCTTCGTACGCGTGCCTGCCTCGATGCTCGCGCTGCACAAGTGGATGATCGCTGAAGGCGAAACCCCGCAATTCGACGCGCAACTATGGGCTGGCATATCCATTGCGGGCGACAATCTGCCGACCGACGCGGCGATCGCCGAATTGGAGGCGGAGATCGAGTCTTTCTTCACCGCCCGCGGCGCGCAATCGCTGTACGTCTCCGGGCAGCGCCACAACGTCATGATCTGTCCGGTCAATACGATGCAGGACATCGTGAACAGCCCCCAGCTCGCCGCCCGCGCGTTCTTTACTCAGGTCGACGATCCCGCGCTCGGCCCACTTACTGCGCCGGGCGCGCCGCTGAAGATGTCGGCAACGCCCTGGCAATCACGCCCCGCCCCGACAGCGGGGCAACACAACGACGACATCCTGAACGACTTCACCGGCCCAACGAACCGCACGGACGGAGATGAGACATGAGTGCAGACCATCTGCTGATTGAACGACGCGACTACGGGGTCGTCCTGGCGACGCTGAATCGTCCCGAAGTGTTGAACGCCCTCTCGCCCCGTATCCGCGACGGACTACGCAAGATGACCGCCGAGCTGCGCGCTGACCCTGATGTCCGCGCGCTCGTGATCACCGGCACCGGGCGCGGGTTCTGCTCCGGCGCTGATCTATCGAATCGCGAGGAGCGTGTCGCGTCCGAGTCGCAGCCGGGGCTCGCGTCGATCGATCTGCGCTACGGATTCGCAGCCGAGCTGCAGCAACTCGAGATCCCCGTGATCGCCGCCGTCAACGGCGCGGCGGCAGGTGCGGGCTTCGCTATCGCGCTCGCCTGCGACATCCGGCTGATGTCCGATCGCGCCCGTTTCCATCCCGCCTTCATTCGCATCGGGTTGGGCCCCGACTGGGCTGCATCGTGGACGCTGACTCGACTGATCGGACACGCGAAGGCACTGGAGGCGTTCTGGACCGCCGATCCGATCGATGCCGAACGCGCCTTAGCGCTTGGCATCGCCAACCGCGTACTCCCGCACGATGAGCTGCTCTCGGAAGCCCTGTCGCTCGCCGAACGACTGGCGCGCAATGCGCCGTGGGCGTCGGCGCTGACCAAGCGCGCGATCTATGCGGCGCTCAACAACGATGCGACCCAGCAGACGCAAATCGAAGAGTTGCATCAGAGCTGGCTGCGCAACTCGCTCGACGCGCGTGAGGGCACTCGCTCGTTCGTCGAGAAGCGAACGGCGCATTATCAAAAGCGATAGACCGAAGCGAAAGCGCCACTGACTCCATGAACGGCAACGACGTCCCCGGCGCGCGGATTTTCGACGGCATCCGCATCGCCGACTTCACCTGGGTCGGTGTCGGCCCCAATGCGACGATGCAGATGGCTTTCCATGGCGCGGAGGTCATTCGCGTCGAGTCCTCGCATCATCCCGATACGTTCCGTGCCGGCGGCCCACGCCCGAAGGGGGCACCGTCGCTCGACGCGTCGGCCTATTTCGCCAAATTCAATCGCGGCAAACGCTCAGTCGCGATCAATCTCGCCCACGCACGCGGCGCGGAGGTCGCCAAACAGCTGATCGCCACTGCCGACATCATCACCGAGTCGTTCGCGCCCGGTTTCATGCAGCGCATCGGGCTTGGATACGATCACGTTCGCACCATCAAGCCCGATGTGATTATGTGCTCGATGTCGATGGAAGGTCAGACTGGCCCGCACGCTGGGTTCCGAGGCTTCGGACTCACCCTGCAGGCGACCGCGGGCGTAACTGCCGTGACCGGCTGGCCCGACCGCAGTCCTGTCGGCACGGGCGTCGCCTACACCGATTGGGTCGCCACCCACCTGGGCATCATGGGCATCCTCGCCGCGCTCGACCACAGAAATCGGACCGGCGAAGGTCAGTACATCGATCTGTCGCAGTTCGAGGCCTCGACGCTCGTGCTCGACGCCGGCGTGCTCGACGCCGCCAACACCGGCCGCGTCGCGCAGCCGCTCGGCAATCGCGACACCCGACACGCCCCGCACGGCGTCTACCCATGCGCCGACGATGAACTCGGCCGCGATCGCTGGATCGCCATCGCGATCACGACCGACCGCCAGTGGTGCTGCCTGGCCACAGCGATGAATCGCTCCGATTGGCTGGCATCCTCGCAACTCCAGAACGCCTCCGGGCGACTGATGTCCCAGGACGAGTTAGACATAGCCATCTGCGAGTGGACCCGCACGCGGACCGTCGCCGAAGTTGAGCGGGCGCTCCAGGCCGTCGGCGTTCCCGCGCATCGAGCCTCAAACGTCCGCGATGTCCACGACGACCCGCAACTCGCTCACCGCAACCACTGGTGGCGGAGCGATCATCCGGTAATCGGACCGATGTCCTACGAGAGTCCGGCCTGGCGACTGAGCGCCACGCCGCCGCCGATGCCGCGACGATCGCCGCTGCTGGGCGAGGACTCCGAGTACGTCTATCGGGAGCTCTGCGGTTACAGCGAAGCTGAATTTCAACAGCTCGTCATCGACGGCGTGGTGGAGTAACGGGGCGGCGATCAGGGAACGGAACGGCCCGCGAGCGCGCCTGTCGGACGTCCGCCATCCACGGCGAGCTGACCATTGACCAGCACATAGGGAATCCCCGCCGGCGGCGTGCGTGGATCGTTGAAATCGGCCGTGTCCATAATCGTGTCGGCGTCGAAGACGACGAGGTCAGCAAATGCGCCCGCGGCAATTATACCGCGGTTGGTCAGACCGAATCGGCTCGCCGGCAGCGACGTCATACCGCGCACAAGATGTTCAAGCGACACGCCAGTCCGCCGACGTAGGCGACCGAGAATCCTAGGGAACGTCCCATACGCTCGCGGATGCGGCATACCG
Organism: Dehalococcoidia bacterium; assembly: GCA_965116225.1. Lineage (GTDB taxonomy): Bacteria > Chloroflexota > Dehalococcoidia > Bin125 > Bin125 > Bin125. Next base: position 903,032 of record OZ220495.1, read on the forward strand.
TCATCGAATGGAATCCCGTCCGATCCCACCATGTAGTCGTCGCGCAACAGCAACGCGATCACATCCGCCTCCAGTTGCCGCACCACTGACGGACTGGTCGGCAGGCCGTCCCGGAACCCGCACTGTAGACCCGACTCGCGCATCACCCTCAGCGTCATCTCGGAGACCGACATGCGCATCCGCATCGCCGCATCGGCAAACGAGAGACCTTCAAGATGTTGCAGACGCTCGACGCCGATCCAGGTCCAGGTTGCCTGGTCGCAGCGACCGGGAAAGAGATTCTCCAACGAGTCGACCAGTCGATCACGCCAGGCGGGATCGCTCAACCGCTCGATCAGTCGATCCACGCCGCCGACATGACACTCGCCGCGCAGAAAATACCCCGGCACGGTCGCTGCGGCGGCGTAGGGATAGCACTCCAGCGTGACGTCGACGCCGTCCGCCTTCGCTATGTCAACCTCCGACATAATGGAATCGAGATCGCCGGCGTTGCCCGGGAAGGTGCGATAGTGCGAGACATGCACCTTGACCCCGCTGCGCCGACCGATGTCCATCGCCTCAACGATCCCGGAACCATCGGGCGCGCGGTCGTCGTTGTGGTTACGAATATGCGTCACGTAGACGCCGTCATCGCGCGCGACGACCTTGTTCAGGGCGACCAACTCGTCGGTGTTCGAGTAAGAGTTGGGATAGTACGATAATCCGGTCGAGAAACCCGTCGCGCCCTGTTCCATCGACTCGGCGATCATTCGTTCGGCCTTGGCCAGTCCCTCGCCCTCGAGCGGGACATCCTCGAACCCGACGCTCTCCAATCGCAGCGGGCCATGTGGGACCTGGACAGCGACGTTGCAACCCTTGCCATGATAGTGGGCGCGGAATGACGCGATGCTCGACATATCCAACCCGCGCGGCGGCGGGCCGTAGAGTCCAGCGATGTACCGACCGTAGGCGTCAAGGTTCCGCTCTGAGAGCAGCGCGTACGAAAGCCCGTCCTGGGTGATGCACTCGGTTGTAACACCCTGCACGAGCCCATACGCATGGATCGGATCGCGGAGCAGCGCGCCGTCGGAGTGAGCATGCGTATCGATCAGGCCGGGGGCGACCGTGAGCTCGTTCGCATCGACCTCGCGCTCGGCCGACATACCCGACAGATCGCCTACGGCACCGACCCGATCGCGAACGACCGCGACATCGGCGCGCCGCGCCGGCGCGCCGGTTCCATCAATCACACTGCCGCCGCGCAGGATCAGATCGGCCATCTCGTCACTCCTCTCCCGGCGACCGACCCGTAACGTCCCAGGCGCGAATTTTGGCGTCAATATAGCGCCAGCGCTGATCGACCTCGGTGTGTAGCAGCTCGACCGCCGCCTGCCACGTATCGTAACCCGGTCCTTTGTCGTCGTCGGCGATATGCACGTCGATCAGATCCGACAAACGATCGACGCGCTGATGCATAATCTCCAGCGAGAGCGCCTCATGCATCAGCCGCCGCGACGCTTCGATGTATCGTTCCCAACCCTGCGACGCCAACGCGCGGATGACCGGATCGCAGTGCGGCGCGCGAGCGTCCAGATCCCAAAACACCTTGTGCGTCCGACAACTCCGATGCACGTCGTCCCAATCCGGCATGTCGTAGTACTCGCGGATCGGGCTGACGCCGCGCCAGGTGTGCTCCACGTCCCAAGGAATCAGGGTAAATCTGCCCGAAACGCTATCCTGATACCAGAAATAGTTGTGGTTCATGCAGTCGGGCACACAATACCAACCAACAATGCCATCCCAATTGTCGACCAATCGATCGGCGGCAAGATAGTTGAACAGGTCCACTTCGTTCTGCAGGTGCTCCAACAGCGCCAGGTATCGTGCCTCATCCGTATTGGCCGCGTTGACGGAGTCCGTGAAGCGCTGAATTCCGCCCGGATCAGATCGGCCGCGCACGATGGCGTCTGTCAGTGTGCTCTGAAATGTCCACAGTGTATCGATATTGCCCGGCCAGACTTCCTTGTACAGAATGCCCCGCCCGTGATCCCGGAAGCGGCCGCTGATAAACACGTCGTCAATGTCCTCCGTCAACGTGAACAAACCCAACGCGTTACTATTCAGCTCCAGCCGCGCGTAGACCGATCGCGGGGCAACGACCCCAGCGTCGCGGAAGACCCCATACGTCAGGACCTCTCGCATCTGCGCCTCATCGCCACCCATCGCGTGAAAGTTCAGACGCTTAAGCCCGTGAAAACGCAAGGACGGCTCGTATTCATTGAACTTCAGCTTCCACGACAGTTTGGGGCAGACCTGCTGTCCACCTGCGAAACAGGCCCGCAGTGCGCCGAAAAACCCCTTGTATCGAATGCCGACCGGGTCATACCGTTCGCCATCGATCTCGACGGCGGCGCGAACGTACACCTCTGCCGTGGGATTCGACTGCAATTGTGTCCATTCATCGTCGTCGATCACGACGTTGTATGTACGCACCGTCGATATGTCGAAGACGGTGTCGAATGGATCGCCGCGCTGTTGGTCGACGCCGATCGTCCTGGCCGCCGCAACCGACGGTTCGCGCGGCGACCGCGAGACGCTAGTCGTCGACAAGAACGCGCCCAACGCGATCACCGACATCGCGATCGCGAATCCGCAGACAGCGCGACAGTTCACTGGCGTCTCCAATTCTGACTCTACATTAACAAGCCGCTACGCTGTCGCCATGCCCTCGTCTCAGGCGACCATCCGCAAACCGTCTCAACGCGTGCCGGCGACGCAGGACCGCAGATCACCCTCGGATACGCGAGAGGAGCACAAGTTCCCGCTGCCCGCCGCCAAAGCCGTCCTGCTTAGCGCCTGGCTTTCGGCGCGCATGCCTCGTGACCCCCGTTTTCCCGAAGGAATCGTGACCAGTTGCTACTACGACACCCCGGAACTCGACTCCTACCAGGAATCAGCCGACGGCGAATTCAGTAAACAGAAGCTGCGCCTGCGTTGGTACGGCGACCCGATCGAGCCACTCGCCAGCGTATGGCTGGAAGTCAAGTTTCGCGCCGGCGCGCGCACGCGCAAGTATCGGACGCGGTTCCCGACCGCCAGCGCGTCGCACCCGCTCGGCGTCATAATCCCCACGCGCGAGGAACTGACCCGGTGGCTGCGAAGCCTGGAGGCGACGGAGGCAATGCGCCTCAATCCGACCGTGGAGCCAACCGCGCTCGTTCGATATCGCAGAATGCGCTGGCAATCCGCAGATCGGCGCGTGCGCGCGTCGCTCGATGTTGAGGTTCGCGCCGCCTCGCCGTGTGGCGCGCCGATCTGGTTGCCGGTCGCCGACGGTACCGTCCTGGAACTGAAGTCCGAGGGCGCATTGCCGCCCCAGTTGGCGCAGCTCGGCCGACTCGGGTTGCGCCGCGCCGCTCACTCGAAGTACGCGCTCGCCATCGAACATCTCTACAGCGGCGAGCGGCCGCACACCCGCTAGCAAGCTGAGTCGGAGCAGGAGCTGATGCCCATCGTCATGATCGAATGGCCAGACATCCTCGGTCCCACTTCGGAGATCGTGCTTGAGGAATATCTCTTCGCCATGATCGTCTCGCTGGCAGCATCGGTCGCAACCTATGCGCTGTACCTGATCTTCTATCGCGACTGGCAACGCGGAGCGGGCATCCACCGCGTCTTCCTGCTCGCCGGTCCCGCGATCACGCTGCTCTTTATCGCCATCCAGTGGTCGCTACCGCTCTCGCTCGGCCTGCTCGGCGCGCTCTCCTTCGTTCGCTTCCGCACGCCAATCAAGGATCCTGCCGAGATCGGATATCTCCTGGTCATCATCGCCTCGTCGATCGGCGCGGCGACATACAACTATGAACTCGTGGGCATCCTCTTCGCCGTGGTGCTATTGGCGCTGGTCGGTCAGCGCCTCTTCGGCGGCACCGGGCTTGGCGGTCTCAGCGTCGGCGCGCGCGACCTGATCATCACCATGCAGGCCGCCGATTACGCCCGTCACGAAGCGGCGCTGTTCGCCTTCCTCAACGCCAATCTCAGCAGTTGCAAGACCGCCTCGATAAGCCAGAATGTGGACACAGCCAGCCTCCACATCACCTTCCGACGCTCCCGCTTCGGAGACCGCTGGGCGGAGTTTCGCAACGCGCTTGAAACCGTTATCGATCCGGCCTCAGTCGACATCTACGTCGGCTAATCTGAGGATCACGGGAGCGGAAGGGGACCGGTGTCCTCCACAGTCTTCAACACTGATGCGAGGCGGTCCGCGCCGTCTCGGGTGGGTTCGACTCCCATGCGCTCCCGCCACGCCACTGCGTCATTTCCGCACACGCGGTAATCTCGCCCGCGCCGTTGCGGTACAGCGAAGGCCTACAGCGTGTCGATCACGGCCTGCGCGAAATCCTCCGTGCTCGCCGATCCGCCTTGGTCCGGCGTCAGGCACCGCCCCACCTCGTAGACCGCGTCGATCGCCGACTCCAGATTCGACGCCTGCTCAGACAAGCCGAGGTAGCGCAGCATCATCACCGCCGAGAGCATCGTCGCGGTCGGATTGATACGATGCCGCCCGGCGATATCGGGCGCGGTACCGTGCACCGATTCGAAGTAGGCCCAGTCATCTCCGAAGCAACCCGACGGTGCCAACCCCAGACCGCCAATCGTGCCCGCCCCCTCGTCTGAAAAGATGTCGCCGTACAGGTTCGGCAACAGCACCACATCGAGATCTTGCGGCGAGGCGACGATCCGACGCGCGAAATCGTCGGCGATAAACGACTCGAACTGCACATTCGGATAGCCCGAGGCGACCTCCGCGGCGATCTCGACGAACCAACCGTCGGTACGCGCCAGCACGTTCGTCTTGGCGGAGCAGGTCAGCTTGCCGGGGTATCCCTCGAGCTTGCGCTGCTCAGCCAGGCGACAGGCGAAGTGCGCCACACGCTCGACATTGGTGCGCGTGAAATACTTGATCGCATAGCGACCCTCCGCCTCGGCAAAGTGCCCGAACCCGCCGGGCACGCGCGTCCGCGAGACGCCGCCGAATCGCGGACGATCCACCAGTCCCGACCCGACCACCTCGGACAACTCACCCTCAATCCCGGCATACAGATCCTCCAGATTTTCGCGCACGATGATGTAGTCGATCCCCTGCGGCTGGGCCATCGGCGATCGGAAACCGGGTCGCCACTTGATCGGTCGCACATTGGCGAACGTCTGCTTGCCCCAACGGAAGTAGCCCACGCCGGGCGTTCGACCATTGGTCGATCCGAACAGCACCGTGTCGCAGCGCTCGGCCGTCTCGATCACCAGTCGCTCACCCTCCTCGCGTGACAGCTCGCGCGCCAGCTCAGCGCCGTCGGGCAGAACATCGAAGGCGACCGGCAGTTCCATCGCCTGGAGCACTGCCATCGAGGCGTACACCGCCTCCGGCGCGGCGTCATCGCCCGGCAGCACGCCAACCGTTGGTTGCTGCGCCATGATCAGACATCCTCCCGAGCTAGATACTCCGATTCCAACGAGCGGAACCAGGCATCCTCGACGGCGATCACGCGACCCTCAGGGTCGAGCGTCACGCCGACTCCGTGCCGTCGCATCAGGTCGATCAGCTCATCGCCGCCGATCAATCGCAATGCACCGTCCGCATTGTTCACCTCGTCCTGCGCCGAGGCGGTGAAGTCACCATTGGTGACGTACAGGCCATCGCAGTCATGCTCGCGCATGCGCTCCTGCAGTTCACGAATCTGACTGGCACCCAACGAACCATAGGAGCGACGGAAGATCACGTATACTTCGGTACCACTCTCCTCGCTCGCGGCGAGGCACTCAACGGTACCGTCGAATGCCGTGCGTTCAACCCGCGCATCGATCAAGCCAATCGCCGACAGCAGTTCCAACGCGAAGCGGCGAAAGGCGTCGGTACTCAGGCTACGCATCGAGGCATCGACCCGTGAGCGCCACTCGAAATCGGACAGCGGCGATGGTGATACCAGTTCGGACTTAATCGGCACGTTCAACGGCTGCCGGCAACCTGCGGCTCAGCCTCTTGCCTCGCTCGCCGCTCCGCTTCCTGACGCTGCTTGCTGCGGCTCAGCGTACGCCAGCCCAGGTACGCCAGCGCCAGCAACAGCGGCGCAAACTGGACCCAGGCCGGTGCCGTCTCCCCTTCCTCGACCCCTGCAATCCACGCGAAGATCGCACTACCGATGATCAGGATGATCAGGGCAACCAGCACATCGAGCAATACGCCGCGCATGGAGTTCACAAGGCATCCTCGAGCTGCACGAACCAGGTTTCGTCCATCTCTACGTCCTCGACCGTGCGGCGAGTGACCTTGACTCCCAACTCATGTTCCTTGAGCAGTTCGGCCAACTGCATGCCATCGACCAGATCAACAGGAAACGCGCCAGGCGCTTGCGCCTGCGCTCGCGCTTCGGCGGTAAACGTTCCCGTCGTAATCATGATCCCTCGATCACTCGTAGGCATGCTGGCGCCCTGAAACGCCTGGATGCGATCCCGCCCCACCGCTCCTTGCCAGCGCTTGCACTGCACACTGGTGCGGAACGAAATCAGACCCGACGGCCGATAAATGCCAACCGCGTCGATCCCGCCATCAGCCACCTTACCCGTTACCTGCACCTCGTCGAACCCGGCCGCATCGAGCAGCCGACCGGCCAGCTTTTCGAACACGGCCGGCGACAGCGCAAGCAGCCGATCAAGCAGATCCTGCCGCCAGGCAGGCGGTGGATCGGGTTTGGGTTCGTTGACGTATATACGCCACAGACGCTCAACCTCTTCCGGCGTGATCGTCTTACCCAGCTCGGTGAGCTGATACAGACCTCGGGCAGGCTGCTCGCAGACGCCAATCTGCTTGAGGTCGTTGCAGGCCCATCCGCTCTGCCAATTCACGTACGACGAGGATGGCGAGTGGTTGCCCGGTTCCTTGACCGCGCGCTGCGCCTCGGTCAAGCCGAAGTGATCAGCGACTGCCTCGCCGATCTCCGATCGGTCCACCGGCGACGGCATCGTCCGCAGCAGCTCCAGAACCACTTCCCGCATGCCGGGCTTCGTCGGCAGGCCAGCCTGTGTCCGCGTCATCGCTCACTCCTTCGCACTCGCAGCCTACTGCTCAGCCCGAAAGAGACGCCGCAGAACACGCTACGCACAGCACTCACGACGAGTCCCCCTCGAACTGCTTGAAGTAGGTATCGTCGATGGTGACCTGCTCCACCATCTCAGTGCGCACCCCTAGCTCATGTTCCTTAAGCAATTCCGCTAATCGGGTTCCTGGAATCAGTTCGATAGGAATAGCGCCAGGCCTGGCGGCCATGAGTGCTGCATCCTTTGTAAAGTAGCTGGTCGTAATGAAAATACCACGGTCGCTCTGGCCTTGAATAGCCCCCTGAAATGCCTGAACCTCCGGGGCGCGAACAGGCGTATCCTTCCAGCGCTTACACTGAAAACTCGTGCGAAACGAAATCAATCCAGACGGTCGATACGTCCCAAAACCATCGATCCCCCTATCTCGACTCACCTGAGTCACTTCGACCTCATCAAACCCAGCCTTCAACAGCAGCTCTTTAGCCAGTCGCTCAAAGCCGGTAGGTGAAATCACATGCAAGCGATTCAACAGATCATCTACCCAGTCTGATTCCCCATGATCCTCATGCTCTTCATCATCATTGTCGACGATCCTACCACCTGCACGCCGATTGCGGTGGTATTCTGCACGGACTGCGGCAAGGCGTCGTTCGACTTCGTCGAGGCTAATCGTCTTCCCCTCCTCGGTGAGGTTCCAGGACCCGCGGGTCACATTATCGATTGCACGTGCCTGCTTCAAAAAACTGAGCGACCATCCAATCCGGTCTACGTACTCTGGCATGCTGCCGTTGGCGCATGGGACGGCGCATTGCTCCTCAGTAAGACCCAGTGTGTCCGCAACGTGTTCGTACACATCAGATCTGCTCGCAGGAAGCGGCATCTCCCTCATCGTCTCCAAGGTCACACGCCGCAACTTGCGCTGCGGTGGTAACCCAGCCTGTTCACGTCTCGATGTCATCGTTCACTCCTACACCCTCGCAGTGTACCACCCAAGCCGCTCCTGCAAGTCGGATGCCGCGCAAGCGCCAGGGGCACACCAGCGGCCTCGCCACAGTGGGGGACGTGGAAATCGAGAGGAAGATCCCGGGCAGGCTAGCCCCATAGGCGATCTCTCCGCTAAGCGAGGTAGCTCTCGTCGATAGTCACATCCTCGACGGTGCGCAGGGTGACTCGCACGCCAAGTTCGCGCTCTTTGAGCAGCTCAGCCAGTTGCATGCCGTCGATCAGGTCGACGGGGAACACGACTTGCGCCTGCGCTCTGGCCTCGGCGCTGAACGCGCCGGTCGTCATGATGATGCCGCGGTCGCTCTTGTGTCTGCTGGCCTGCTGGAATGCCTCGATGCGTTCTCTGCCGACAGCTCCTCGCCAACGCTGACATTGGATGTTCGTGCGGATTGCAATCAGGCCGAATGGTCGATACACGCCAACCGCGCCGATCTCGCCATCAGCCGAGTTACCCGTCACATGCAACTCATCAAACCCGGCCGACTCTAGCAACTTGTCAACCAACCGCGCAAAGGCATGCAATGGCATCGCTTGCAATGCAGCGCACACCGACTGTCGCCAATCCTCGACCGGGCTATAGTCGTCCTTGCTGGAGGTAGACCGAGCCGATCTACCACCCTTGTCCGACGTTCGCCTGCTCCTAAGGTACTCATTGTATGCGCGTTCAACCTCGGCGCAGCTCATCTTCCGACCAGCGCTCGTCAGGTTCCAGAGCGCTTTGCCAGCGTTCTCGAGCGCGCCAGCCTGACGCAGGCTGGTCCGCGCCCAGGCGACCCGATAGGCGAGCTCAGACTGAGGTCCGTCGCCATGGAGCAGGCTGCGCTGCTCCTTGGACAGTCCGAAGGCGTCGGCAACCGCAGCATCGATCTCCGCATTACCGGCCGGCATGGCCATGTCCTTAAGTGCCTCAAGCGAGCGGCAACGAAACGCCCGAGCGGTCGGAAGGCGCGATACGTTCCTCGATGCCATCGTTCCCTCCATCACCCACGCAGGCTACCGTCCCAGACGCTCTTGCAGATCGGAGACTGCATAAAAGATGTACTTCCTGCCGACGCGCTGGCACACGAATAACCTCCGTTTCACCAGATCGATCAGATCCGCGCGGACGCTGCCGTAAGACACGCGGAATTCAACCTGATGACCGTCGACCGTCAACTCGGTCAGCGGCAAATGCAACGCGCGCTCCATAATCGTCTCCTGGCGGTGGTTGAGACCTTGTATGTGCTTGAGCACTTGCGAGATCATCGAGGCTCGCTCGACCTGGCGGCCGATGCAATCCTGCAATTGATCCGCGGTCCGTTCGATCATACCTAGCTGGCGAAGCAAAAAGTACGTGGCATCGTTCGCGTCCGCATGGACGTACTCATAGGCGCGCGAGTACTTACTCGGCGCCGCACGGAGAAGACTGGAGATCGACAGATATGAAGCTAACCAATAGCCGGAACGCAGCAGGCTCCAATAGAACAGCGCTCTCGCCGTGCGGCCATTCCCATCGACAAAGGGGTGGTCATAGCCGATCATGAAGTGGCACATGACCGCGCGTATCACAGGGTGCAGATAGACATCATCAAGCTCGCCGTTCGCGAACGCGCAGGGGCGCACCATTCGCTCCGGCAGCTCCAGGGCGGGCGGCGGGGTATGCACCACCGAGCCGTCGCCCGAGACGACCGCTACACGCACTTCGCCGGCGGTATGGAGCCGACCGGAGTCGGCTGGATCACGCAGTGTGCCGCACGTCACCGTCTCATGCAGGTCGAGCAGCCGCTGTTCTGTGACGGAGCGACCATCCCGTGCCCAGCGCTCGACCTTCTGCATGGCGGCAAAGTTATTGAAGATCATCCGCTCGCCTTGGTCGCGGGGCCGCCGACCGGTCCGCAGCATCTCCTGGGCGACCAGACGAGTCGTGTTCGCGCCCTCGAGCTGACTGGAGCGGATAGACTCCTCCATGAGCGAATTGACCAGATAGCGGTTCTTCTCTCCAACGCTAACTACGTCCTCGTCGAGCAGGATGTGGCCCGCCATTTCTCGGTCGAGCCGCTGCAGCGACTCCAGCAGGCTCGACGTGTTGCAGAACCAGAATGACATGCCACCCCTGCCGAGCAGTTTCAGACGTTGCCGACCGGACCGACGAGCGAGGATGAACCGCAACCACCATAGACGGTGAGTCAACCCGTCGGGAGGATGGCGACGCCGTACTTCATCCCAGTGGCAGATATCGCCCCTTGGCATCAAGCGCGTCGGACTCGTCGATCAGGCGCTCCTGGTGCGCAGGATCGAGCGCACGAAACTCTCTCATAAGCGAGGAGGACGGCGGAGATGGCTCTGGCAACCGCACGCGGTACCACTCCTGAACGAACTATCAGTTTGGAATCAATTCCACTGACATTGACAGTCCCTGCCGTGTGAATCTCTCACACCGGCAGCGCCGCGCGATCGATGTTGTACAGCTGCTGCACGTTGCCCCAGACCATCTTATCGACCTCCTCCTGCGGCACGCCGGCCATGATTTCGCCCAGAATGCGGTGCGAGTTCGGCCAGATCGCGTCATGGTGCGGGTAGTCGTTACCCCAGAGCAGGTTGTCGACGCCGATGCCCTCGCGCGTCTGCACGCCGATCGCATCGTCCTCGAACGTAACCATGAAATTGCGGCGGAAATACTCCGAGGGCAACATATCCAGCTCGGGCGTGCGATCGACGGCGCGCGCCCGGTAGTAAGCGTGATCCCAACGCTCGATCGTGTGCGCAATCCAGCCCGTCTCCCACTCGGCCATCACGAACCTGAGGCTCGGGTGTCGTTCGCAGACGCCCGAGGTGACCAGATTGGATACGGTGTTCCACGCCGCCGCATGGGCGAGCGTGTAGCTGACCACCTCATCCCACTCCTTGGGCAGCCCCATGCCGGGCTCCGCGCCACAGAAAATGTGCATCGTCAACGGCAGACCGACCTCCTCGGCCGCCGTCCAGAACGGCTCGTAGTACGGATCCGAATAGGGCTTGTCCTTCGGTGCCGTGCAGGGAATCGCGAGACCCTTGATTCCCATCCGGGCGCAGCGCTCGAGCTCGGCGATGCCGACCTCGACATCGCGCAGCGTGATGCAGCCGACGCCGATCAGGCGCTCGGGGTTGTGCGAGCAGTAGTCGCGGATCCAGTCATTATGACGCTGAAAGACCGCATTCACGACCTCGACGTCGTCGACCATGTAGGTGAGCATGTTGATCGAGGGATACATGACCTCGCCGACGATCCCATCCTGGTCCTGCTCGGTCAGCCGCGCCACCGGGTCCTTGACGCCGGGGTTGATCAGATCCCACCCGCGCTGCATCTTCTCCTTGGTCTCGGGTAGATTCAGGTTGGCGCCGGCGATACCCAACCGACCGACCAACATCGCAAAGTCGATCTGCGGCCAGGCCAGATAGACGCCTTGTCGCCCTTTCCAGCCATCGACCACACGCGGCGCGCGGTCGCCGTACTCCTCCACCAACCCGTCGAAGACCTCCGGCCCTTCGACTACGTGGGAATCGCAGGAATAAACAATCTCGCTGACCATGACGAACATCCTCTCGGTTACCGACTCAGGATAGAGTGCCCAATACGCGGACGTCTGTTCGCCCGCCGTCAGCTCTGTCAGTCAGCCCCGTCAGCCAACAGGTGTTGCGCTCATGAACCTGCAAACCATTGGTCTGGCTCTAGGCGCGCTCTTCGCGCTCGTCTTCCTGGCGGGCCTCTGCAGCGAAGAGACCGACGCGCCGCAGTAGCAACAGCAACAAGCAGTTCAGCAGCAAGACGTCGAGCAACAGGTTCAACCGTAGTCGGACCAGACTGAACCTGAGTCGCGAGACCAACGGACGCGACCGCAACCTGAAGCGCAGCAACATATCCGGCTCGATCTCTACGAGGTACTGCTCGCCCGACTCAGCGTCGCTTCGGAATCGGACGGCGGCATCGACTACGACCGCAACCACTACATGCCGCACGGCTGGCTGTGGACCGAGCGAGGTGAATGCAACGTCCGCGAACTGATGCTGATTGCGGAAGCACGATCTATCTCCCAAGTCGTTCGGCGCTGCCGATCGACCGACGGTCGTTGGTACTCGTGGTACGACGGCGAGCGCTTCGACAACCCGTCCGACCTCAATATCGACCATATGGTCCCCTTGGCCGAGGCCCCTGACTCGGGCGCGGCTCGATGGTCGGCGGAACGCAAGTCCGCCTATGCAAACGACCGCGACCTCGCAGCGGCGCTGACCGCCGTCTCCGCAATCAGTAATCGCACCAAAAGCGCCCAAGACCCGTCCGAATGGAAACCGCTCCGCCGCAGCGCCTGGCCCCAGTACGCGCGCGACTGGATCGCGGTCAAGCTTAAGTGGTCGCTGGCCGCCGACCGACGCGAGGTCGTCGCGCTGCGCACCATGCTCAACACCTGCCCCGCCGACTACACGCGACCGGCTGAATACCCGAACCGGACGCCGACAATCGCGCTGGACGGAACGAAGCAACCGGATGGTGCCTGCCTATCCTGCTCCGCCGAAGCCGCCGGCATCGAGCGCTAACGGTGAACGCGCGGCAACGCACGAGGCTTCCCCGCCGCTTTGGTTCGCCTACGACGACGATGGCGTCGTAGGCGAACGGTAGCCACCCACACGTCCAGCCAGGCGCGCAGCGGAATCCCGTCCGTGGCACATACTTCCCGCTGGCCAGTCACTCGTTTGTTCGACCAACTCCCTGTTTCAGCCGGGATGATCTTGTGATGAGCGGCTCCCACACCTCGATGGCGTCTCTCACCGCGTGGTACTTCGCGTCGAGTGTGTAGACATATGCGCTGTACTGGTTGCTGAGATCAGTGACCCACTGGCTGAAGCGATCGAGTTCTTCGCTGAGTTCTTGCAGCAGCGCTGATACCTGGTCGGCAAGCATTGGGCTAATCCCGTCCAGATCAACGCGTGATCGAATCGATATGTTCGCTGATCTCGGCCAACATGTGGTCGACGTCTTCGACGTATTCAGTGGTCTTGTCCTTGAGCGAGAAGTGCTGTTCGTCCAGTTTGCTGAGGAGGGGGATACCGCGCACACCAGATCCGCGTTAGTCATGCGTGATGCGCTTAAGATGCAGGCGGTCGAACCGCTTGCGTTCCTCAAGCAACTTCCCGCGAGCCTGCTCCAACCTGTTCCACTCTGGTCGCAGAGACTCCACCGTCTCAACGACGCGTTCCGCCCTCTCCACGACCCGAACGATACTCTTGGGCGACTCTGCCGGTTGGCGTCCGCGTCTCGAGAGCGCTCAACCGCAGCGGCAGATCCTGCAATTTCTTTCTTTCTCGTTTGTCGTGAGGTAGCAGTCGTCCAAGGCCGACTTGGCTGCCAGCATCTCGTCGCCTCGCTGGTCGAGTTGCCGGAATCTAACCTTGAATTCCTCTGCCTCTCGCCTACCCGTAGGACATCATCTCATCGATACAAATATGGCGCTCGTGCATGGTCGGGAAACGATGGGTGAGTGTGACATCGCGCCACTGCAGATCAGTCTACCTCGTCTTGCTCAGCCAGGAGTGCAGCAGGATACCCACTGCGCCGACAGCGCCTGTAGGGTCGAGGTCGGAAGACGACGCGGTTCGCCGCGACGCGCTCCTCGTAGGCGCGGTGCTCGTGATGCAGAACGAGATGAAGCCCTCTGCCGCGGCCATCATCGAGTAATATGCCCCAGCACCCAGTTGTTGCTGTTGCGCAATGTCCCCAGCGTCAGTCCGGTCCGTTTGGCCTTCTCGATAGCGCGCTCCATCGTGCGCGCGACGGCCAGTTCGCCGATCCCGCCGTCGACGACATGCGACACGGGTGTCTCCTTGAGCACGCTCGGACTCGGACTCGGATTGTAGCGTCCCGCCTGCAGGTGTCGCGCAATAACCAACCCAGCCGCTGGAAGCTATGCGTATCGACGCCGCGCAGATCAGCTGTCGGTTGTGAACCCCGGCCGTGAGCATCGCGTCCGCCGCAGGCCTCATAGATCCGTTCGCCACACTCACGCAGCGGCGCAAGCGCAACGACCTCGGTCGCATCCTGGTCCGCCATCAGTCGTCGTTCGCGGAGTCCAACAGCCCGCCGTCCGACATTCCCCGCGCAGCGCCAGCGATCTGCGCCGCGCAGACGATGAATTCCAGGTCCTCAGGCCCGTTGCTGTAGATCTGGTGCGCGATGTCAGCCGGGAAGAAGAGGAAATCGCCCGCCGTCGCCGTCGTCCGCCAGGGGCCGCAATCGATCTCGGCGTTGCCCTTGAGGAAGTAATAGACCTTCTCGACGTCCTCGTGGATGTGCCGCACATTGGTCTGGCCAACGGGCAACACGTTGTAGAGCACGAACTGGAATGAGCTCTCAAATCGTCCTTCGGCAGCCGTGAACATCCGTCGCGCATGGATATTGCGCCCCACACTGACCGGCGTCTCCGACATGGGCTTGATCACAAATCGCGCATCCTCGGGCGGAGCCACCGGCTCCCCCTCAAGCGCCGGCGCAACGGGCGGCATATTCCGCTCAGGCATCTGCTGAGTCATGGCGTTCCCTCTATCGCCTGCGGCATCGGCACAGACAACTGGCAGCATAAACAGCGGACATCAAGCGCTGCACTCACGCGAGCGGCATCTAGAACGGCAAGCCTAGCGCTTTGGCCAGGAACACCATCCAGTCCCGGGATTCTCTGAAGCGCTCGATCGTGTCTCGACGAAATCTGGCGCAATCACGTCTTCCATATCCATCCGATGGGTGACGATAAAGTGCTTGCGCTTGATGTCTTCGATCATCGGATCGTCGCCGAGAATCCGTGTGGCGGGCGTTTGAGCGCGTCGTAATGCCCATCGATGCTCCAGTCGGCCGACTCCACGAGCCGCTTGACGGCGAACCACTCGCCGGGACGCTCGGAGATGACGCGGCGATAGGCTAGTAGCGCGTTGCGGTCGGGCATCCAGCTGCCGGCCCCAATGAAACACTCGTCCAGCGCAACATGCGCGCCTTACCCGATTCGTGGCGGAATTGGATGCCGACGTTGAACTTGTACGGCGACTTGTCGGACGAGAAGCGAATATCGCGGTGGATGTGCACCTGCGCTCCTCCGCCCGGCTTACGGTCGGAGGAGCGCAGATGAGGGGGGAGAGTTCCGCCAACGGCCCAGCTATCTGGCGGACGCACTCGAGCGCTGGCTCGCGCAGAACGGGCTCGTACTCGTCCTTATGCGCGTTGAACCACTCGCGGTTGTTGTTGGCCGCGAGCTGGACGAGGAAGTTGAACAGTCGCTCGTCGAACACCATCTCGAACCCCCTTCTCCATCGGCTGCGCGCAACCGAGTTCAGCCAGCCCTGCTTAGCCGGAGGGCGCGTCCGCGACTCGATCGGTCGCGCGATAGCGACTGATCGAGCGCCACAGCAAACCGATCAGCATCGTCGCGCCAAGACCGATCGCGCCTCCCATGAAGTATGTAGTATCGATGCCCACCTCGTCGCCCCAGAAACCGACCCAGATAATGCCGATGTTATTGGCGGTCTGCGCCATCAGCACCATGAGCGAGAACGCGCGACCGCGCATCTCATCGGGCGTGGTCAGATGCACGGTCACCTGGCGCACCGCGACAGTGACCGCGTCGGCCGCGCCCAGCATCGAGATCACGATCATCCCCAGCCACAACCAGGGCGCCGCGCCCAGCGCAAACAGCAATGCTGCGTACATGGCCGAGGCGGCGAGCACCATCATTCCTTTGGCCCGATAGTTGACTAGGAACAGGGCCAAGAACATCCCGCAGGCCGAGCCCACGGCATTGACCGTACCCAGCGCGCCCGCCGCGCCAATTCCGGCCATAAACAAGCCCGTCGCCAGCAGCGGCAGGATCTCGCGGTAATACGAGATCACTGTGATGCCCCAGTCGAGAATAAACAGACCGGGCAAAATCGGATGTCGCGCCACATAGATCAGCCCCTGCCAAACCATCCGCACCGGTGACTGACGTTCGGAGACGGCGCGAGCAGCGGTGCGGATCCAGATCGGCATTAGAGCCGAGATCGCGGAGAACCCGGCTGCGACCCAGAGCAGGCCGATCGCGTCCAGCCCCAGCGCGAGCACAGTCACGATCATGCCGCCCAGAATCCACCCGCTCATCTGCGTACTGGTGTCCAGCGTGACCGCCGCGCTCAGGTAGTGGGGGGGTACCACGCGCGGCGTAATTGTCGCGCGCGCCGGCTGTACGAACGTAGCCAGCCCCCCCAGCGCGCCCAACGCGACCCAAGCCATCCAGAATTCGAGTGCGTCGGCGGTCGCCGCGGCGGCAACCAGTACGAGAATCGCGAACACCGCCGCGTTGCCGCCCGCCATCAGCCAGCGACGATCGATGCGGTCAGCCAGCACGCCCCCAAAGAGCACTGCGACCGCCTGTACCGGTAACTGCACAGCACCGATGATCGCCACCTCCTTGAACGATTCATCTCCGGTCTGATCGAGGAACCACTGCGGGATCGCGATGAAGCGGATCTGTTGCGCGATGACCATACACAGCGCCGCCGACCAGAGCACACGATAGTCGCGGATCCGAAACAGGCTCAGCAGCGGCGGGCGGGCAAAGGTTGGACGCTCGCTCACGACGTCGCCCGCCAGTTCGACCGCAGCGAGTACGGCACCAAGTACGTCATACTGTGCCTCGTACGTCGTCGCGGGCGTGGCGTCCTAGACGAGCGTACCGTCACAGGGCAATCTATCGGGAGGTCAGGATGAAGATCGGGATCTATCTGCCTCAGGTTGGCGGCAACGCCAGCCCGGAGCATATCGCGCGCGTCGCACGTGCGGTCGAATCGAACGGTTACGACTCGCTCTGGGTATTCGATCATGTCGTCCTGCGACCGGATCAGGGTTCGGACTACCCATATTCTGAGGATGGTCGCTTTCTCGCGCCCGCCGAGGCACCCTTCCTCGAACCGCTGACGCTGCTGACCTACGCCGCCACTGTGACCGAGCGAGTCGAGCTCGGTACCGCCGTCCTAGTCGCGCCGATGCGCGCGCCCGTCCTGCACGCCAAAATGATGGCTACCCTCGACTACCTCGCCGGCGGACGCCTGATCCTCGGTGCCGGCGTCGGCTGGTGGAAGGAGGAATTCGAGGCGCTCTCGATGCCTTTCGATCGGCGCGGCGCGCGGATGGATGAGTACCTGCAAGTCCTGCGCGATCTGTGGGAGAACGAGATCGGCTCGTTCGCGGGCGAGTTCTACAACACCACGGGCTGGTACTGCCGCCCCCAACCGCCGCGCCGCGTGCCCATCCTGCTGGGCGGCAACCATCCGCGCCAGCTGCGACGAGCAGGCCGCTTCGGCGACGGCTACCTGGCCAACCCAGCCATGCTCGACACCCTCGACGCGGACTGGGCGCTGGTCAAATCGGAGGCAGAATCGCACGGTCGGGACGCGGCGCAGTTGCAACTCATGATCTACCGAATCGCTGCCATCGGCGAGCAGACGATCGACCAGGCGGCCGCAACCCTCGCCGAGATGAAGCGACGCGGCTTCGATCACGCGATCGCCAGTCTCGATCCCGCCGCCGACGCCGAAGACATCCTCGCCAAGTTCGCCGATAGGCATCTGCGAGGAATACAGGCAAATTCAAAGGAAGCGTCGGAAGATTGAATGACACGCCACACAATTAAAATTTAAGGCGTAAATTTTTCATTTCAGCTACGCTTGTTCAAGCATGAGTGGACATTTTTGAATTCGAGGAACCGGGATGGAGCGCAAACACAACGGGCACTTGGAAATCGAGACCATCGAAGGCGAACAAATCCATGCCTTCGTGCCTCGGTCGCTTCCGCCCGACCTACCGCTCGACCTCAGCCGCATGCAACGAGAGCTGGAGCGCGCCATCCTCGCGCTCGGCCAACTCGACTCCGAATCACGCCTCCTGCCCGACCCGGAGCTATTCATCTACGCCTACGTCCGACGAGAAGCGCAACTCTCCTCGCAGATCGAGGGTACGCAATCCTCGTTGTCCGATCTGTTCGAGCTCGAACTCAGGGGTTCGGGCGATATCTGGAACGATGACGAAACCGAAGTGTCCAACTACGTCGCTGCGCTCGAACACGGGCTGCACCGAGTGCGCGAGGGATTCCCCTTGAGTAACCGGTTGATCCGCGAAATGCACGGTTTGCTTCTGCGCAGCGGACGCGGCAGCAGCAAGCTGCCTGGCCAATTCCGACGTTCGCAGAACTGGATCGGCGGCACACGACCCGGTACCGCTGCTTATGTTCCGCCGCCGCAACAGGAAGTCGAGCGCTGCATGGCCGAACTCGAGCAGTTCATCCACGCAGAGGACGACGGCATCTCGGCCCTCGTCCGGGCGGGACTGGCGCATGCCCAGTTCGAGTCGATCCACCCGTTTCTGGACGGCAACGGGCGCGTTGGCCGATTGCTGATCGCGTTCATCCTGCATCAGGAAGGCGTGCTACGGCAACCACTGCTCTACCTCAGTCTCTACCTGAAGCAACATCGAAGCCGCTACTACGACCTGCTCTCGCAGTTGCGCGACAGAGGCGACTGGGAAGCATGGATGGAGTTCTTCATCGTCGGAGTTCGAGAAACCGCTCAAGACGGCGTACGGACCGCCAGACAGCTGTCCCAGCTGTTCGATACCGACCGGAAGCGCCTCGAGCAGAGCGCGCGGCGCGCCGGCTCAATGCTGCAAGCGCACGACGTCCTCAAACGCAGCCCGATCATCTCCATCCAACACGTACACGAGCAAACGGGTTTGTCCTGGCCGACAGCCGCTGCGGCGGTGAAACGCCTGACGGAATTGGGCATTGCGCGCGAAATCACAGGCAGAAGCTACGCTCGGCTCTTCGCCTACAGCGCTTACATCGACATCCTCAGCGAAGGTGCCGAGCCGCTCTAGCCAGTCCGCGAGTACCCTGCAGGACACGATGGAACAGGAGACCGCAATGGGCGACACCGTGACCTACGAACGCAGTGGACGCATTGCCACGATCACCTATAACCGACCCGAGGCGCTGAATGCGATCAACCATGAACTGCGCCGCGACCTCAACGCCGCCTGGGAGCAGTTCCGCAATGACGACGAGGCCTGGGTCGGAATCGTCACCGGCGCGGGACGAGCCTTCTCGGCCGGTGCCGACCTGCGCTCGCCAGCGCCGCCCGAGGAGCACACCTTCTGGGAGGTACCCTCGCTGACCTCGATCGAGTCGGGCATGGAAGTCTGGAAACCGACCATCGCCGCCGTCAACGGCTACGCGCTCGGTTTCGGTCTCACCCTGGTCGCCGCCTGCGACTTCGTGATCGCCTCCGACCGCGCCCAGTTCGGGTTCCCCGAGGTGCAGATCGGCGTGCCGACGATCCAGGGCTCGATCCGCATGCCCAAGCGCATCGCCTGGCACTATGCTATGGAGCTGCTGCTGATCGGCGACCGCGTCGATGCCTGGCGCGCCAAGGAGATGGGTCTCGTCTGGGAGATCGTCCCGCATGACGACCTGATGCCGGCCGCCCGCAATCTCGCCCAGCGGCTCTGCAAGGGGGCACCGCTCGCCGTGCGCGCGACCAAGGAAGTCGCTCACCGCGGCCAGGAGCTGCCTTTCGTGCAGGCGATCCGCTTCGGCGAAACCATGCGCCGCGTCGCACGCGAGACCGCCGACGCCGCGGAAGGCCCGCAGGCCTTCCGCGAGAAGCGCGCCCCAGACTGGGGAGCGCACTGATGTCGGCATCCTCACGCCAAGCGCGCGTTGCCCCCTCGCTGTCACCCTGAGTCTGCTTGCTGTTCTCATCGCGTCCTGCTCCGACGAAGCACTCACGATCGAGGAGTACGCCGCCTGGTGCGGTGAACTCCCGGAACGGGACCTCTTAGAGAACTCATGGGAAGGCGGCGGTACCTGGGGTGAGATCGCCGATCTGATGAACGGACTGCTAGAAGACGTTGTCTCCATCAACCCACCTGCGGAACTTAAGGCGTATCACAATGCCCAAGTCACGTCGATCCAGGCTTACACCACGGTTGCAAACGACAAAGATCAGGATGATCTCTTCAATGTCTTCGAATTCCTCGGGGCGGGACTCATCGTCGCCGCAGGCATAGCTGAGCAAGCGAAAAACGACCTCCCCGACAAGGTGCGAGCTGCGCTTGAGGAGGCTGGGTGTCTTGACGATGCCGCGCAGACGGAACAGTCCACCAGCGAGCAGATCGATCGCTCAGACCCAGCCGCAATCGGCGACCGCATCGCCGTGCACCG
This sequence comes from Dehalococcoidia bacterium, assembly GCA_965116225.1. Classification (GTDB taxonomy): domain Bacteria; phylum Chloroflexota; class Dehalococcoidia; order Bin125; family Bin125; genus Bin125. Next base: position 923,353 of record OZ220495.1, read on the forward strand.
ACGCCAGGCTGAAGATCGTTTTGAGATGATCATGCATGAGCGCCCCAACTTCGCTGATGGTAGATGGCGCGTGCCGGTCACGGTGTACGCCCTGCAGGACGAATGGTCATACGAGACTAGCCACTGGGCGAGCGACAGCATTGAGTTGGTTTCGGAGCCGGATCGGAACGGGCGCATCTACAAGATCCGGGAGGCCGACAACTTCTGGAACGATCCTGATGATTCGCTCAGCGGCGTCATTCTGATCGCCGGCGGTCGGCACCGCGGCGCGCTCTACTTCGCAGGCGACGCGCCTGCCAGCGTGCGCTGGGTCGATCTCCGCTATCCAACCGAAGACGGTACACACATCATCGATCTGACACGCTGAAACGACACGGCGCAGACACAGCGCATGACCACTGCCGGAACCCCTCCTGGGCATCGACGTTTCTACCGAGCCGCGCGCGTCGCCAATGCGGCGATGGACGACTGGCTGCCCGATCACGCGGTCGGCGTCGAAAACGGCGCGATCATCGACGTGCTTCCGGCCGCCGCTGCGCCAGCCGATGCAATCGTCGATCTCGGCGACGTCTCGCTGCTGCCGGGACTGGTCGAGGGGCATACGCACATCCCCTGTCCGCCGCGAGTGGACGCCTTCGACATCATCTCGCAGGAACCCAACCAGCTGGCGCTGATGCGCGCCGTGCACGCCGTCGGTCTGGCGCTGCGCAGCGGCGTCACAACGATGCGCGATCTCGGATCCAAGAATGAGGTTGTCTTCGCGGTACGCGACGCGATCGCGTCGGGGACCATTCCCGGTCCGCGACTGCTGGCATCGGGCGCGCCGATTACGCGGACGATGGACCACTGCTGGTTCTGGGGCGGCGAGGCGGACACGCCCGAAGCGGTGCGGATGATGGCGCGCACGCACGTCGATCAGGGTGCCGATGTGCTCAAGGTGATGGCCTCGGGCGGCAACTTCACGCCTACCTCGAACCCCCGCGACTGCCAGTATCCGGCGGAGACGATCCGCGAGATTGTCGCGGTCGGCGCGTCCGGCGGTATCGACGTCGCCGCGCACACGCACGCGGCCGAGGGCATACGCGCCGCGGTCGAAGGCGGCGTCCGACACTTGATCCACTGCCGCTGGCTCTCCGCTAACCCTGACGAGGGCTTCGCCTACGATTCCGAGTTAGCCCAGCGCATCGCCGACGAGGGCATCTGGATCAACCCGACGATCGGCCTCGGACTGCTCGCAGCCGAAGCGCGCGAGCGCGGCGATGCCGCGCCGCGACGCAATCCTAATCTGCAGGGGCCATCGCCGCGCGAACAGGGGCTCGAGATCCTGTGCGACATGCGCGATCGCGGCGTGCGCTTCAGCTCCGGCCTCGACATGGGTATGGCATACGCCGACTTCAACCGCGCGCCTGCCGAGGCATGGGCCTTCGTCGAGGACCTCGGCCTCTCAGCGTGGCGCGCTCTGCGGATCATGACGTGCGATACAGCCGAAGCAATTAGCGGCGGCCAGATCGCCCGCCTGGCTAGGGGTTACCAAGCCGACCTGGTCGCTTTCCCCGGCGACCCCGCCGCCAACATCCGCAACCTGGACCATCCAGTATTCGTACTGCAGAACGGCAATGTCATTGTCTGAAGACCTCGAGATTCCCGCGCCAAGTGCGAGAATCTCGATCGAGGCGACTGAACGCTCTGGGCGACTAAGACAATTGCAGCGCGATCTCGCGTACCTGACGAGTCTCCAGATCCAGATGCAGGATGCGGTGGTTATTCGTATCCGCCACCAGCAGCGAACGACCGGGCCCGTCGCTGAGACCGCCCGGCTCGTCGAGCTGCAACTCGTCGAACCCACCCAGCGCGTCTCCGTGCCCACCGACCAGTGTGGTCACATTCTCGGTTAAGGGATAGACCTGTTTGATCTTGTGATTGAAGGTGTCCGCCACGTAGAGCTCATCGCCAACACGGGCCACATCCAATGGATGCTGCAACCGCGCGGTCGCGCGACCGCCGTCGATGTCGCCAAAATGAAACAGCCCGCCCTGGCCGGCCTTGCCGATCCACGTCATCGTGCGACCGTCCGGATCCCAGCTAATCTCGCGCACGCCGCTGGACTCCGAGTCGGCGAACGCCAGACCATGCGGACCGGGCGCAAGACCGGACACCTGCGCCAGTTCGGACTGCATCCGCGGTCCATCGACGATACCCTCGCGCCCGGAGCCGCCCCAGGGGCCGACGTATGAACCGTCTCCAGCTGCATCGCCCAGCGGCATCCGCCAAATCTGGTGTATGCCGGCCATGGCAATGTAGAGATCGTCATCGTGGACGGCAACGTCCCACGGCGAACTCAGCGCCGTCCGCCGGGCAGGCTCGCCCGACGGCATCGCGCGAGCCTGCTCACCGGTACCGGCGATCGTCGACACGCTGCCGTCCCTGAGATCGATCCGCCGAATCGCGTGATTCTCGTTGTCGGCGACGAATACATAGTCGCCCACCACATCAACCCCTTGCGGCTGGTTGAACCGCGCTTCGCTGGACGAACCATCCGTGAAGCCGGCCGCCGCACCGCCGATCACCTGTGAGACGTTGCCGTCAAGGTCGGCGATGATGATCCGGTCATTGTTGCTGTCCGAGACCACCAGGCGTCCCGAGTCGTCATCCCAGGCGACCTTGCCCGGAAACGAGAGCGCGCTGTCGCGGCCGGTCTCGCGGACCAGTCCCAGGTCTATCCGGCTCAGCAGTTGCTCGGCCTCGTACTCGGCCAGCCAACCGTCAATTAGCGGCGCGGCCATCTCCTCGGTCAGCTCGCCCTCATGGATACCGATCACGTTGCCTTTGGGGTCGATGAAATAGAGCGTCGGCCAGGCGCGCGCGCCGAACATCTGCCAATAGCGAAAATCGGCATCGTTCAGCACCGGGTGCTCGATCCGCAGCCGCAGGATCGCCTGGCGCAGGTTCTCGGTCTCCCGCTCAGTGGGGAACTTGGGCGAGTGAACGGAGACAACCTGCAGCGTGTCGGCGTAGCGTCGTTCGAGCTTCCGCAACTGCGGCAGCACATGCAGACAGTTGATTCAAGCGTAGGTCCAGAAGTGCAGAACCAGCAGGCGACCGCGAAAGTCGCCCAACGACAGTTCACGCCCCGCATTCAGCCAAGTCATGCTGCCGGGAACATCGGGCGCGACAGTCGTACCGAAGGCTCGGGATATGGTCATGGGAGACTCGATTCTTGTCACTTCAGGCTAGCGGTCGGCCGCGACCAGCTTGTACACTGGACCGCCGAATACCAGCACGTGGACCTCACCCTCGTTGTCGACCGCGAACGAGCCAATCCGCCCGCCAAGCTCCAGTCCGGTCTCGACTACTGCGCCAGCATCGATGGTCCAGATCGCGCCGTCGCAATAGTCGGCGAAGATGTAGCGACCGTTCAGTCCAGGTATCGCCTTGCCTCGATAGACGATCCCGCCCGTCACGGAGCATCCCAGCGGATGCGGGTAGGCCGCCACCGGGCGCACAGCCTCAACCAGGTCGTCGCACGAATCCTGCGAACGGAAGCAGTCATCGCCTTCGAAAACGCTCCAGCCGTGATTCTCGCCTCGCTGGATGATGGCGATCTCCTCGAACCGATCCTGACCGACATCGCCGACCCAAAGCACCCCTGTTTCGCGATCGAACGCCATCCGCCAGGGATTGCGTAACCCGAACGCCCAGATCTCAGGGCGGAATCCGGCTCGACCGAGGAACGGATTGTCAGTCGGAATCCGATACGGCGTCGCGGCGCTGATCTCACGGATGTCGATACGGATAATGCTGCCCAGTAGCGTTTCGGTGTTCTGACCATGGCCATGCGGATCGTTGGCCGCGCCGCCATCGCCCAGCCCCAGATAGAGCAAGCCGTCCGGCCCGAATCGCACGGCGCCGCCGTTGTGGTTGGTGTAGGGTTGCTCGACTTCGATGACGACCAGTTCGGAGCCGGGCAGCGCTGTGCCGTCCCGCATCTCGAAACGCGAAAGGCGCGACACATTCGTTCCGCGCGGCGAGTAGTAGACAAACAGGTACGGATGAACATCGAAATCGGGCGCGAGCGCCATGCTCAGCAGCCCGCGCTCACCGCGAAACACGACCGCCTCGGTCAAATCGAGCACCCCGAACTGCCGCATCTCGCCATGCTGTTCGACGAACCGGGTAATCGAACCGCGCTGCTCGGCGATCAGCACCGATCCATCGGCCAGAGTCACCATCTCGATCGGTTGCTCGAATCGGTAACCCTCCAGGATCGGCTCGACGGCGAGTGGCGGTATCTCTCCCACATCCGACTCCGGCGTGGGTGCCAACTGACCCGCTGGCTCAGGTTCGCGGTCTTGCCGCTGGGACGCTCTATCTCGCGACGGCGTCGGCACCCCAGGTTCCACCTGTCGCTCTGACTGCCGCTGTTCAGGCTGGGTTTCCGCGCTCGATCGTTGCGTCTGCGACACATCGTCGGGGGCGGCGTTCGACTGAACTGATTCCTGCGCAGCGGCCGGTTGACGCGCCACGACTGCAGACTGCGACTCGCCGCCGCAGGCGGCGAATACAGCGCTCGACAGCAAGACAACCGCCAACCCAACGGCGAGGCTGCGGATACTATGAGGCCGGCTCATACCGAAGCAGCGTCGTCTCGGTACCCAAGACGTCCTCGAACACCGGCCGGACTCGCATACCGACCCGGATCGCGTCCTCCCGCACGTTGACCAATGTGGTAGTCAGCCGAGGACCTTCATCCAGCTCGACCACTGCGATGATCTGCGGTTCCTCGCCGGCGAAGTCGGGCGCGGTTGGACGCCGCGCGATGGTGTAGGTGTAGAGCGTGCCGACGCCCGTGATCTCACGCCACTCGAGATCATCGGCCAGCGTCAGCGGTGCGTGGGAGCGCGGATAGAAAACCCAACGGTCGCTCGAGGGCGAGTACTGGATCCGCACCTTACGTTCGCGCAAGCCGTCCCAGAACGGCTGCGTCCGATCAATCGGCGTCGGTAGCGGACGCTGCGGTGTCCCGTCAGCCATCAGTCGCCCTCCAGGATCAGCGCGACCTGCTCCGACATCAACCCACCATTACCCGTGATAAACGCCACATCAGCGTCCGCTACCTGCCGATCCGCCCCGCGCCGCATTAGCTGTCGCGCTCCCTCGGTGACGTGCGACAGCCCGCCCGCTAGTCCGGCCTGGCCGAATCCCAGCTGTCCGCCGTGCGTGTTGCAAGGAAAGTCGCCCCTAAACGACAGGTTATGCTCGCGAACGAACGGCTGACCCTCGCCGCGCGGACAGAACCCTGCATCCTCAATCGTCATCAGCACCGTGATCGTGTAGCAGTCGTAGACCGAGATCAGGTCGACCTCGCCGCGCGTCCGCCCGGCCATCTCGAAGGCCTGCTCGGCGGCGGGGATCAGCGCCGTCGAGAGTAGATCCCCGGCATAGGTCGGCGTCTTGTGTAATATACGCTCGCCGAAACCGGTAATCCAAGCCGGGCGCTGCCGCGATCTCCGCGCCGCCTCCTTTCCCGCGACCACGATCGCCGCGCCGCCCGAGCACGGCATCACGATCTCCAACATATGGATCGGATCGGAGATCATTGGCGAGTTGAGAACGTCCTCGATGCCGATCGGCAGGCGATGAAAGACAGCATCCGGATTGTAGTTGGCCGAAACTCGTTGATCGACGGCGATCTTGGCCAGCGCCTCGGGGTCGTAACCATATTCCGCGCCGTACTTCATCGCGATCTGGGCGTAGCCGCAGTTCTGCGCCACATTGCCATAGGGGATGTCGAACTCAGCCTGCGGCGACCCATAGTTCGCCGACGACGCGCCGAAGCGCCAGCTGCTGGGGCCGCCGGTTGGATTCGTCGGGCGCGGCGAGGGCCACGAAGGCGCGGCGATCACCACGACGTTGCAGAGTCCCAGCTCAATCGCCGCCGCCGCACGCCAGACCATTGCTGCGCACGAGGCACCGCCCAAATCGACGACCTCGGCGAAATTGACCTGCATCCCTAGGTATTCGGTAATCGTCGAGGGGACAAAGGAATCGGCCTCGCGAATGCTGGTGCAGCAGATCCCGTCGACCTCGGACGGATCGATGCCCGCATCGTCGAGCGCCTCGCGGGCCAGCTGCGCCCACTGCTCCAGTGTGAACATCGGCACCGCCGGCCGCCGCTCCGGCCTCCATTCTGCTATCCCGATAATTGCCGCCTCGCCTCGAAGTCCCATAATCAGCTCCGATCCATCGACGGGATCAGTCTACGCCTGTCCCGGCAGCGAGCGCGCCCAGGGCGCGATGCGGGGGAACAGGATGGCAAGTAGGCATTCGCCCGATCTGCACGCCCTTCGATCTAGCGACAGTCGCCACCTCACCTATGGCAGTCCGCGGCGCTACGCATAGTATGTAGTATGCGCCCGGCGGCATCGCCCCCCTACGCGCCGCTGCACCAAACAGCGCCGATCGCCAGAACCCGACTGTCGGGCGACCATGCAATCTGGGCGCACGACGCCACACGATGCGCCGCGACCAGCGTCCCATCCGCCGCGTGGATCCGTAGTTGCGCGAATGACGGGGTCAGGCTAACGATGCCGTCGGAGCGGTGCGGACGCATCAGTAACGCCAGATGACGGCCGTCCGGCGACCAACAAACGTCCAACACGGTCGAGCCGAGCCACACTAGCTGTCCGCGCCGCAGGTCCGCCACGTACCAACCTTGGACGGTTCGGTACGCATATCGAACGCCATCCGGAGCCCAGATCACCCGATCGGCTGCCCACGACCGCTCCACGGCACCCCGCCTGCCCACCAGCAGCGCCTGACGGTTGCCCTCGCCGACAATCACGGTGACCATACCGTCGACGGGATAAGGCTCGAGTGTGTTCAACGCCGGCAACGGAAGCGCGACCACGTGCTCCCGACCACTCGATTCCACACGCGCCAGGTTGCCACCATAAACCAACCATACAGAGCGTCCGTCCGCATCGAATATCGCGTCGCTTGCCAACCCCAGGTCAATGTCGCCGCGCCCGTCCAGATAGTGCAATGTCACAGGAAATTCCGAACCTGAGCCCATCGGCGCCAGCCGATCGATTGATAGTAGCGACGGTCCATGATCCGACCATCGAATCCGCTCCCGCAGGCTGGGTATTGGCATACCAAGCGTATTCTGGGAGCCGAGCTGTTGCGCGACGCCTCCATCTCGAACTAACGTCATCGGTTGGCGATGCGCATTAACCGGGCCATATGGCAGCACGATCACGTCATCGCCGCCAGGCGATACTGAGATCCGACCACTCACGCCTTCTGTCAGGTTCCCCGTCTGGCGAAACGTCAGGCTGAACCGTCTCAGCGTTCCTGAACGTCTATCATACGGATCATCATCGTCCAGGTAAATGATACCATCCAAGCCGCCCCAGCCCCACGAATCTTCCGCCACGTTGGGCAACACCTGAATTGCCGTTAATGCCTCATCAAGCGGAACCAGCCAGAGGCCGGATGCGAACACGATCGGCAACTGCGAGTGGATCGGCTGCGCATGTAGATCAGTGACGGCGATCCATCCATGCCGCTGATCATCCACCTCCGCTACGGAGTGCGCCAACAACCAGTCGCCGTCCGGCGATTGACCCTCCAGCCAACCGACCGCGTCTGCGGGAACCTCGCGCCACGTATCGTCAATCTGAGGCTGGGCGTACATCCGCGCCCCGGCTCGCACGAGCGCCGACATCGCCTCCAATGACAGCTCGGGCAACGCCGACAATACTGACGGTTTCAGGTCGAATTCGCGTCCGTTCACCCAACCATCGATGCCATCAACAGTGCGAACCCACAACCAGTCATCGTGATTCTCTGCCGCTTCCGGATCGCTCAACGCAAGCTTCCCCAGAACGCGCAACTGATCAGCTCGATCAACCGATTGCCGCACAGCCCAATGATAATTCGGCCTCGCATAGATCGATATCTGGCCCGCAGCAACCAAACGTTCGTCCACGCGCGAGTCGCTCGGAATGTCATCGTTGCAGCCGGCCTACAGCAACAACGCCATGCCGACCGTTAGCGTAAATCGCAGCGCACACAACACGTATAAAGTAATGCACACAGAAAACATCTGAACTCCTTTGCAGAACATGGTTTCCTAGCTAGGTTGTGGGTAGAGGCTCAACAGGAAAGGAACCGTTCGTGGCACTCTACAGCGTAAGAAGTCCGTTCAACTCCACAGGATATCTTGGTCACCAGACCACCGGGACCAATTCCTGCACGGGACAAGCGCAACCTACTTCCTCCCACTACTGGCACAAGAGCGAGGCCTACGACAGCCGCGCATTCGATGTGCTCCCCCATCCAGCTGGAGGAGGCGGAACGGTGTACCTGCGAGTCGCCAGCAATATCGGCATTGTGAGCCAGGTTCGGGCGCGGGCATGGGTTTACCGTCATGGCAGCTGCGGTGTTGATGTCGAACTTTCATCGGCAAGCGGTGCCCGTCGACTCCGATACTACCACGTCAACCCTACCAGCCAGATTCTGCAGTTTAGTTCCAGCTGGGGGCAGATCGGAACGATCGGTGCGTACAGCAAATCCAATATTGCATTGGGAACGATTTGGACGAGCGGGAATTGTTCGGCCCAGCCATACGACAAAGGTCATGTCCATATTGATACCGCTTACACTGAGAACGGTGGGTGCCTCGAGGGAGATCATTACGAATGGATCAACAGTTCGCTGCCGAAGAATCCGCCCTGGCAAACCGGTCAGGTGGACATAAGTTCTATGACAACGCTGTTCACTCTCTGATGCCCACCTCCGGGCCATCGGTGCACCTGCTCACTCAAGCCCAACCGGCTCCGACCAAACGATGCCCTCAGCTCGCAGACGCTCGATCTCCTCGCCTCGACCGATCTCTCCGAGGATCGCGTCCGTCTCCTGACCGGCCAACACGCCCGCACCGTAATCGTCGCGGCCGCCGGCCATTGTGGTCAACGCACCCCAACGTCGTACATCACCCAGTCGCTGATGGCGCGCCATTGGGCTGAACCCGTTCGCGAGCACGTGTTCGTCCTTGGCCAGGAATTCGCCGACCGACGCGGCGTCGGCCTGCACGCAACCGACTCCCAACACTGTCATGCGACGCTCCCACTCCGGGGCTGGAGCTTGCGCGAACACCTCCTCGAGCGCGGCCGTCAGCGCATCCTCACTGATCGAACCGCGATCCGCCAGCTGCGGTGCAGCCTCGCGGCAGAACGCCGACCACTCGGCATCAGTCGGTACCGCGAGAAAGACCCAGCCCTCCAACGCCTCGTAGAGCCGATACCACGGTGCCGTGCCGTGCAGCTCCGCGTCCACCTGTCGCCGCGGCGGTTTGCCCGCATAGTGGAGGAAATCGTCGCTGTTGGCGTAGGCGTTAGCAGTCAACATGTTGACGTAGATCTCCTGACCCACGCCGTAGTGACGCTGCGCGTACAGACCCAACAACGTCGACGAGGCGACCAGCAGCCCCGTATTCGGATCGGGGTTCGCCTCGTTGGCGCGCATCAACTGGCGCGCGACTTCGCGGATTTCGTCGATCGTCTCGCAACCGTCAGGCGGCATCGCCGATCCGGCCTGGAACAGCGCTCCGCCGATCACCGCGCCAGGGATCGGGTGCGCCGACGGTCGGCGCGCACCAGGCGCGTCCGGCCCGTACCCATTCGCCGAGACCCAGACGATTCCAGGACTAATCGCCTTAGCCGTCTCATAGCCGATACCCAGACGCTCTGGCACCCCCGGTCGGTAGTTATGCACGATCGCGTCCGCCCCCGCGATCAGTTCAGCCACGATCGACTGGCCGTCCCGGGACTTGAGGTCGATGCAGATCGACTGCTTGGCCGCATTGGTCTTCGAAGCCAGCAGCCCGCGCAACGGGCCGGCGCCCATGCCGCGGAATGGATCACCGCCGATCGGTTCGACCTTGATCACACGCGCCCCGAGATCGGCCAGTATCGATACGCCGATCGGCGTCGCGATAATCGTCGCGAACTCCAGGATCGTGAACCCGTCCAATGGCTTGCCCGACGGCATCGCCCCATTGGGCGACCGCATCATCGGGACATCGGCGCGGCGCGGTACCCACGAGAGTCCGTTCGCCTCGCCAACCGCCGGTGCCGAACAACCGATCTCGGCCGGCGTCTCCCGCAGATGCGCGATCGGGCCGATCTGCTTGACTGGTCCCAGCGCCGGGTCATCGATCGTGACCACGTCGCCATTGGCCGCCATGTCAGGGTTGTCGACCGCTTCGTGCGTCGGCGTAAACGGCTCGGCCGCGACATTGCCCTGCGCGCGGAAGATCGCCATCCATTCATCGCCGGTCCGCTCCTGCATCCGCTCCAGGATGCGGTCGCGCATCTCTTCCGTCGCGTCCACTGTCCATTCCGCCTGCCCGCCCTGCCATTGCTCTTCGGCGAACAGCGGCGTCAGATCGGCGGCGTCCATGAAAGCGTAGAAGAGATGCTCAAGCAGATTGCCGAGCTGAATCCAACGACCGTCCCGCGTCCTCACCGGGTGATAGTTCAGCGTCGGCATGCCGCCGCCGATGTTGAACAGCTGCGGATAGATCTCCGGCTCCCGCTCCGAGAGCTGCGTCAGTAGCAGTTGCAACAGGTCAAACGGCATCAGCCCTTGCAACAACGACGTCTCGACGATCTGCCCTCGACCGCAGCGCTGCCGCTCGATCAGTGCCGCCAGGATGCCCTGCACCGCGCCCTGCGACGCTCCGTGCGAGCCAACTGGTACAGCGGCGAACGCCGGTCCCTCGCGTAGCCGCTGACCCGCGAACGCCAGCATCCGCCCCGACTTCGCCGAGACCACGCCCTCGTAGGCGGGATACTCCGCGTAGGGGCCAGTGGGACCGAAGCCCGTGATTGAGCAGAACACCGCCGATTCGTTCAGGGCCCGAATCTCAGCGTATCCCAGTCGCCGCGCCTGAGCTTGAGCCGGAGAGTCCGTCGACACGACGACATCTGCCTCGCGAATCAACCCCTCCAGCCGCGCCCGCTCCGAGACTGCATCCAGCTCTATCGAGCGCTTGCCACGCAGCCACATCGGCGCCGCCGCCAACGACCGCCACAGGTCGCCTCCAACCGGCTCGACCTTGATCACCTCAGCGCCGAAATCAGCCAGCACCATCGTCGCCACCCCGCCAACAGGCCCGGCGGACAAATCCAGAACGCGGATATCGGTCAGTGGTGGAAGCATGCGGAAGCCCCTTCGCGCGCGTGTTCGAGGCAAGTATATGTGCCGCTCGCCTCACCCGAGCGAAAGGGCTTGCGGCTGTATCCTGCAGTTCAATGGAGGATTCCCAATGCGCGACTGGCACAACCAACTCTACTTCGGCGACAACCTCACCGTGCTTCGTGAGCACGTCGCCGATGAATCCGTCGACCTCGTTTACCTCGACCCGCCCTTCAACTCCAATGCCACCTACAACGTCCTCTTTAAAGAGCGCTCCGGGGAAGATTCTGCCGCGCAGATCACAGCCTTTGACGATACCTGGAAATGGACTATAGCGCTCCGAGCGCGCCTATCAAGAAGTCGTGACAGATGGGCCTGACAAGCTCGGCAAGCTACTCCAGGCTCTGCGCGAGTTCTTGGGACAGAACGACATGATGGCCTACCTCACCATGATGGCGCAGCGTCTCGCTGAACTCTACCGAGTCCTCAAATCAACCGGGAGCGTTTATCTTCACTGTGACCCAACAACCAGTCATTACCTCAAGCTCACCATGGACGCAATTTTCGGCCCAGAGAACTTTCGGAACGAGATTGTCTGGAGACGAACCGGCTCTCATAACTCTGCCAAACGTTTTGCGCCGATACACGAGATCTTATTGTTCTACTCAAAAAGCAGTCAAAGAAAGTGGCGCAAACAACGCCGCCCATACATGAACGGGCACGTTGAGGAGCATTTCGTCAAGGGTGAAAAAGGCTATCGCACAAATTACTACGGGAATGTACTAACAGGTTCGGGTACTACAAAAGGGTTATCAGGTAAACCGTGGAAAGGGATTGATCCAACTACTAAAAATCGTCATTGGGCAATACCAAGCAGACTGCTTGATGATGTTCCCGAAGACCTATCGGATCTCGATCAACACCAGAAGTTGGATCGGCTATTCGAGCTCGGCTTTATCACACTGAAACCGGGTGCCGCTTGGCCGATATATCAACATTATATCACGCCGGGCGATGGCCAGCCGATTTCCGATATCTGGGCGTATCAGCCGCACACAAAAGGAACCGTGTTTGGTACGGAAGACGGAATCGATGCAGATGTAAAGTGGTTAAGCCCAACCGGCCAGAAGCGCCTAGGGTATCAGACGCAGAAACCAGAGGGATTACTAGACAGAGTGATTAGAGCCAGCAGCGACGAGGGGGACGTTGTTCTCGATCCCTTCTCCGGTTGTGGTACTGCGGTTGTGGTTGCGGAACATCGCAATAGGCGCTGGATAGGAATAGATATCACCCACATTGCGATTTCGCTCATGAAGCGCCGCTTGAGCGACACATTCGGTGACGACCTTTCCCCATACAGGGTCATCGGACTCCCCCAAGATGTAGCCAGCGCACGTGCACTTGCGACCGAGAGTGAGCATGATGGACGCTACCAGTTCGAATACTGGGCTCTCGGACTCGTCGATGCACGACCCGCAACCGGTAAAAAGGGTGCCGACTCCGGTATCGACGGTTATATCAACTTTTTCGACGACAAGTCCAAGAAAGCCAAACGCATCATCATCCAGGTAAAGAGCGGCCATGTCAATCGCTCACATATCGCCACACTCAAAGGCGACATGGAGAGAGAAGGTGCCGCCATGGGTATTTTCATTACTCTCGAAAAACCCACCGAATCCATGCGGCAGGAGGCTATCGTCGCTGGATTCTACGAATCCCCGAGCTTGACTGACAATCGGTATCCTAGGGTCCAAATACTCACTATCGAGGAATTGCTCAATGGAGAACAACCCAAGTACCCGCGCTTCGCATTCCCACAGACTTTCCGCAAAGCCCCTCGCCATAAACACCACGAAGGCGTCCAACCGAAACTCGACGACTGAGAGCAGTGCTATTGATCTTAACCTATGACGAACAATTGGTCTTTGATCAACAATATCAACACGAGTGAGCGCCGCATACACGGCGCTCACTCTATGCGTGTGCGCGTCGACCGAACCTCAGCGCTACTCCGGCTGGATCGGCATCCAGCGATTGTCCCAGTCGAGCCGGAAGCTCAGCGACCCGAGATCGCGGTAGTCATCGAGGTCGTAAGTCCGAATCTCCTCCTCGCCCAGCAGATGAATCTGGCCATCGATCGGGACGGCGCGCAGCGCCCGCCCGTGCACTCTGAGCGTCGACACGTGGCTCAGACCCTTGTCGCTCACTCGCACGCCCAGGAAGGCGCCGTCGTGCTGCTCCCATAGCTGCCAGTCGCTGGGGCCGACCGGAATCCAGGCGATGCCATTCACGTAGTGGAAGGCCTTGTGATCGTTTTCCACCGGACTTTGCGCGTCAGCGCCCAGGGGCAGCACCGACAGCTGGACCGGATTGGCCGGATCCGACACGTCGAACAGGGACACCTGCAATCCGCGCTCCCAGCCCGTGTTGGGATCCGCGTCGCGGCCGATGCCTAGCAGCAGCCCGCCGCTGAGCGGATGTAGGTAGCGCGAGAAGCCCGGGATCTTGAGCTCGCCGACCGACCGCGGATCGGTTGGATCGGACAGATCGAGCACATACAGCGGATCGACCTGGCGGAAGGTAACCACATAGCCCACGTCGCCGGCGAAGCGCACCGCGAAGATGTCCTCGGTCACGCCAAGCTCGCTGACCAGACCTACCTGCTCCAGTGACTGCTCGTCGCCTTCCGTAACCCCCTCCAGCACAAACACGTTGCTGACTGTGGGCCAACGGTCCTGGATCGTCGTGGCCACACGCAAGTAGCCGTCGTGCTCCGACATCGACCACTGCGAGAGCAATCGCCCGCGCACCGTGCCGCTGCCAAAGTAGCTCGGCTCCAGCGGATCGCCGATGTCGAAGCGGTGGATGTGCGTGTCGCGCCAGTCCTGGCCCGGCGTCGCCATGTAGAGCGAATCGATCGAGGCATAAACCGTCGGATGATCGCTCATCACGCCGACGCTGCCTCGCTGCGCCAAACCGTCGACCAGGTTGAAGGAGAGCATGTAGGACAGACCTTGGGCCCAGACCGGGCTCGACTCGGCTTCGGGCGCGTATGTGCGGTCGCATGCCAACGCGTAACCGCTTGTGAACTCGCCGCTGATGCGATCCTCCAGCCCGAAGAGTGGATGCCACTGTGCAAGCTTGCTCTGTTCGATGATCGCTTCGTTAACGGCCCGCGCATCGCGCTCGGCGTCTCCCCCTGAGCCAGAGTGCCATGGCTCGAGCCAAATGCCGGCCGGCCGGAAGTTCATCACCACGCGCACCGCGCCATCGACCATTCGCGCACTCGCAAAGTTGCCGTCCAAATTCAGCTCGCGCAAGAATCGCGGTGAGGCGGGATTGCTCACGTCGATCTCCAGCAGTTCGGACTGCGCTCGATACTGTTCACCCCTCCACGACACGCCGTCGACCATCCGCGCGCTCGCGTCCGACGTCACGCCCTCGAGCTGACGCACGACGAGCGCCTTGCCCGCGCCGATCAGCATTTCCTGCCGATCCGACCACTCGTCGAACGAAATCCGACCGATCTCGACCGGCGGGCCATCCTCGGCGATTTCGGCGATCACCAGCTGTTGCGATCGCAGCACATAGAGATACTTGCCGTCAGTTTTGATGATGTCCGTCTCATCGACGCCGCGCTCTTGCACGTTCGTACCCGTGGCCGAGACGTCGCCCCTATCCGATGGCGCCGCCGTTCCGGCTGAGTCCGACTCGGACGAGGCCCACTCCTCAAACGCCTCGTCAGCCTGCTCCGCAGCCACTGATTGCGTTTGTTCCTGCTCGGACGTCTCCTCATCACCGTAGTAGGGATCCTGCATTGTCTGCGCTCGCCGCATCTCGGCCTGGTAGTGCGCCAGCAGATCGGCGCAGGAAGAAAATCCGCGCAACGGCCGAGCCGATACGGACTCTGTGAACGCCAACAGGTTTGCCGCGATCAGCGCCGCTGCCAGGAGCGGAGCCGCGACCAGCAACCATCGGTTGGGCCTCGGTCTCAACCACGACCTAAATGATGATCGAAACAGCATGAGTGCCTCCATCCGTTCTGTGAGCCTCTGTCGCTCACTCTATGGAACGAGCACCATGCGCAAGAGGTTCCCGCCAACCCTAACCAAGTCGCCTCCACACACTGGTAAGCGAACGGCGACCTACTAGCCGCCCCGTTGGAATCGCGGTCGATTGAGAGAGCGCTAGCCGCGAGGCAAGCCCAAACCGCGCGTGGCGATGATATTACGCTGGATCTCACTCGTACCCGCGGCGATGGTACCGCTGACGCTGCTGACATAGCTGCGGCTAAGCCGTCCCTGCAGCGCGGCGTAGGGACCCTCGGACCAGATGTTGCCGCGCAAGCCAAGTAGGTCCATACCGGTGCGGGCGATGCGCTGACCCAGCTCCGAACCGAACAGCTTCGACATCGACGCCTCATGATTGGCGACCACGCCGTGCTCCTGCATATAGGCGATGCGGTACGCCATGTACGTCCCCACCTCGACCTCGATCGCGCGCTCGGCCAGTTCGTATCGGGCGTTGGGACGCTCGTCCAACAGGTGACGGTTGTCCCGTGCGAACTGGGTGATCTCCTCAACCGCGCGTCGGCCGCCGGCGAAGGCGCCGATGCCGCTGCGCTCGAAGTCAAGCGCGACCGCCAGGTGGTACCAACCGCGGTTGACCTCGCCGACCGTATTGGTCTGCGGGATGCGCACATCCTCGAAGAACACCTCGTTGAATCCATGTCCGTCGGCCATGTTGATCAGCGGGCGGACGGTCACGCCGGGCGTGTCCATGCGCAGCATGAACATCGTGATCCCCTTGTGCTTGGGCGCGTCGGGATCGGTGCGCGCGGCGAGCCAACCCCAGTCCGAAACGTGGGCGCCGGACGTCCAGATCTTCTGGCCGTTGATCACGTAGTCATCCCCATCCTTGACGGCGCGGGTTTGCAGCGAAGCCAGATCGGACCCTGAGCCGGGCTCGGAGTAAAGCGTGCACCACCAAGTCTCGGCGTCGGCGATCCCGTGCAGATACTCGTCCTTCTGCTCATCGGTGCCGTATAGCATCAGCGACGGGCCAACCCATTGGACACCCATGTTGCCGCCGGCGCCCGGCGCACGATGGTAGGCCATCTCCTCGGCCATGATCATCTGCTGCGAGTGCGGCGCCTCCAGGCCGCCGTACTCCTCCGGCCAGGCCATCGTCAACCAACGGCGCTTGGCCATCTCCGACTGGAACGCCCGCGTGACCTGCATGATCTGCTGGTCGTAGCCCTCGCCCTGCGAGCGGCTGCCCCAGTCGTCCGGCAGGTTATCGGAGATAAACGTCTGCACCTCCTGGCGGAAGTCAACGATCGTCTGGTCTTCGCGATAGTCCATCTGCGGTATCCTCTCTGCGAAACACGACTCCCGACTAGCCTAACGGCTGCTGCCCCCATCCCGATCCGAAACACCGCATAGGCTGGTAGTGTGAATGGCAGCGGGGTTCGAGGGCTGATCGGGCATGCGGGACATACCACGACTGCCCATCGTCGGTATTGGCCAGCTCGCGGCGGCGCTGTTGGTCGCAGCGACGATGACGCTGAGCGGCTGCGTATTCGGCGGCGAGTCCGAACGAGACCTTTCCGAGTACTTTCCCCCGCCGCCCGCTAAGCAGCAGGACCGCGAAGAACCGCACCCAGCAGGTGACGTCAACCACGCCCAGGCCGACGTTCCCGTCGGCGGCGCGGGATACATCCCGCCCGCCGAACAGCTTGAGGATATTGAAGTCGCGCCGACCTCGGCCCGCTTCGCCGTGCAGAGCTTCTTCCATCTGATCGCGACCGGGCAGCTACGCAGCGCCTATGAACGCACCTCGACCGAAACCCGCGAGCGCATCTCCGCCGACGCCTTTGAACAGCGATATCGAGACATCTGGGCCGAAGCGACGATCGGCGGCTTCCGTTGGGACGTCGTCGCCCCCGACGACGAGAACGCATCCTCGCACGAGGTGTTACTGCGCTACCAGACGACCTTCTTCGGCGAGATCGAAGAGATCGTACAGGCGCGTGCGTTGCGACAGCCGCACTGGGTCGTCGACTGGACGCCCGATCTGATCTTCAGCGGTCTCAGCTCGCCGGGCTACCTGATCCATGCCCAGATCGAGGTACCGCCGCGAGGCAAGATCCTCGACCGCAACGGCATCACGCTCGCCGGCGAGACGGAAGTCGCGATCGTGGGCGTGCACTGGGACTCGATCTCCGACGAAGAGGCCGTGCTCGATTTCTTCGTCAACCGCCTGGAGATGGATGAGGCAGCCGTCCGCGAGCGCATCTATCAGGATGCGCCGTCTTACCAGTTCATCCAAGTCGCCGTGTTGGCGCTGGACACCTCGCCGGAGGTGATCGCCGAGTTCGAACAACTCGCCTCGATGGGCATCCTGCTAACCCGCGAGACCAGGCGCTACTATCCGTTCGGGGCGCTCGCCGCGCACGCGGTCGGTTATCTGCAGGAAATCAACCCCGAGGAACTGTCCGAGCTATATATCGAGGGCTACCGCGCGGGCGACATGGTGGGGCGCGATGGCATCGAGCAGACCTTTGAGCGCACACTAGCCGGACGGCGCGGGGGCAATCTGTACATCGTCGACCCCATCGGTCGGCCGATACGCGAGATCGCCACCAGAACCACCGTGCCGGGAGCCGACATCCGCCTGACACTGGACGTGCGCGCCCAACGCTTAGCTGAGAGTGCACTGGGGGACGAGCCGGGTGCGGTGGTCGCTATCGATCCGCGCAGCGGGCACGTGCTGGCAATGGCGTCTTACCCGCGAATCGACCCCAACACCATCGTCGACGGCGTGACGCAGGAGGAATACGAAACCTACTTCTTCGACGAACGACAGCCGTTCATCAATCGGGCGGTAGAACAGCTCTACGCGCCGGGCTCGACGTTCAAAGTGGTGACGCTGGCGGCGGCGCTGGAAGGTGCCGAGTACGAAATTACCGATCGGGTTTCGTGCCCCGCTCAGTGGATGGAAGTCGGCGATCAGCCGTTGCGCAACTGGAAAGACGAAGATCAGGGCAGAATCACCCTGTCGCAGGCGCTGGCCGAGTCCTGCAATACCGTCTTCTACGAGCTCGCTCTCAATCTGGACCGCATCGATGAGTCGCTGCTCCCGGCGACGGCGGCGGGATTCGGATTCGGTCAACCCACCGGCGTCATCGGCCTCAACGAAGAGCACGGCGTCAACCCTGATCCTGACTGGAAAATCGAACAAGCCAACGAGGCCTGGTACACCGGCGACACCCTGAATATGAGCATCGGCCAAGGGTTCGTCGCCGTTACCGTGCTGCAAATGGCCAACGCTTACGCGGCCCTCGCCACTAACGGCGTGGTCGGCACGCCGATCGTCGTGCAGTCGATCGAACCCGGCGGCGTCCCGCCGCGGCTGATCGAACGCCGCTCGATCAGCGTACTGCCGATCTCCGCCGACACCTTGGACCAATTGAAGGGAGCGTTGCGAACGACCGTCTCGCGCGGCTACGGCACCGCGTTCGGCGTCTTCAGCGGTTCCACCCTACGCGTCGCCGGGAAGTCAGGGACGGCCGAGGATCAGGTAGTCGACCCTGAAGTGCTGGCAAATGTCGACGAGGAAGCGGTCGAGGACACAAACGATGCCATCGACGTTGAACTGAACAGCCAGCAGGCGAATGAGCAGACCGACGCGCAGGGGGACCAAGAGCTGGCCGAGGAATCCGTCGATGACGATACCGCCGATCGCTCGACCAACCACGCCTGGTTCTCCGCCTGGGCGAATGTGGAAGATCCTCGGCTGGTCGTGACCGTCGTGCTGGATGACGGCGATTCGGGCTCGGACGATGCAGGGCCAATTGCGCGGCATATCCTTGAGGGCATCATACTCAACAACTGGGTACCGTAGTCACATGCGACGCTCACGATTTCGCCGTCTGGTCGAACGCGCCCTGGACGAAATTCCCGATGAACTCGCCGCGCGGATGGACAACGTCGTCGTCCTGCTGCGCAACCAACCGACCCGGGATGAGCTGGATTCTGTCGGGCTCGGCCCGCGACAAACGCTGTTGGGTCTCTACGTCGGCCGACCGCTCACCAATCGCGGCTGGTACGGCGAGACGCTGCCGGACCGAATCATGATCTACCAGCAGCCGATCGAGCGCCTCTGCAGCAGCGAGCAGGAGATTGTCGAACAGGTGCGCGAGACGGTCCTGCACGAAGTGGCGCATCACTTCGGCATCGACGACGAGCGGCTGGACGAGATTGGGATCGCGCCGCCGTGTCGCCATCACCGAGCCGCAATCAACATCACCGAGCGCCGACAACCCTATATCGGGTAACGACGCAACAGTCGCTCGACCGCACGGGGAATCAGTTCCTCGGCCCGCGCCAGCGCCGCCTCGATAGACATCCCCGACGGCATGGACGCTTCCACGTCGGTCAAGCCCGGCAGCGCCGCTAATCCGACGACCTGTCCGGCCACAGCAACGCAAGGCGCGCCGGCCGACGACGACAACGTCGCCACACCCGCCGTCGTCTTCCCGTAGCTCGACTGCGCATCGAGCCGACCTTCCCCGGTGATCACGAGATCAGCCCGCGCGATCCGCTGAGCCAGCTGCACGGCCTCGGCGACTGCGTCGAAGCCTGACTGCAACCTCGCGCCGCAGAACGCCAGCAGTCCGGCTGCCAGTCCGCCGGCCGCGCCCCCGCCGGGGATGTCGGCGACGCGCGCATCGAGATCACGTTCGATGACGCCGGCGTAGTTGGCGAGCGCGAGGTCGAGCATAGCGACGCAGGCGGTGTCCGCTCCCTTTTGCGGCCCATAGATGGCGCTCGCCCCCTGCGGCCCAAGCAATGGGTTCAGTACGTCGCAGAGGACTCGGATGTCGACGCGCGCCAGTCGCGGATCGAGTTGGCTGATATCGATGGCGGCCAGCTCAGCGAGCAGCGCGCCGCCGGGCGGCAGACGCTGACCGCGTTCATCCAGCAGGACGGCACCGAGCGCTTCGGCCATCCCGGCGCCACCGTCATTGGTGGCGCTGCCGCCCACGCCGATCAGGATGCGCTCGACATCAGCGTCGAGCGCCTGCGAGATCAGCTGTCCGACACCGTATGTGGATGCACGGCGTGGATCCAGCTGGTCGGAACGCAGCAGCGTCAGCCCAGATGCCGCAGCCATTTCGACGACCGCGCAGCGACCGTTGTCGATGCGTCCCCAGCGCGCATCGATCGGCGAGCCCAGCGGTCCGTCGACTCGGGCGATGGATGTTCGCCCGCCGGCAGCGCGGACGAGCGCCTCGACTGTACCCGGGCCGCCGTCGGCGAGCGGGGCGATGTCGATCTCCGCATCGGGCCAAACCTCGACGACGCCACATCGGATAGCATTCGCAGCCTGGGCCGCGCTGAGGCTACCCTTAAACTCCTGCGGCGCGATCAACACACGCAATACGGATGCTCCGCAACCCTAGAAACCTCTGCCGCCGACATCGAAGATCCGCAGCAGACCAATCGTGAGAATCACCGCCGCCCAGAGCAGCGCGGCGAGTCGGATGCGTCGGTACAGACTGAGCACGCCGCCGAAATTCAGGAACCCCTTCAGCCAGAGCGCGGTGATCGCCGCAAGCACAATGAAGAGAAGGGCGACGCTGCTCACGTTCCTCACTGTACGCCTCTTGGTACGCCTTGCGCACCCTATACGCCCCGCCGTGCAGAGCAATGCAGAATAGGCGGGCGATCAGGCGACGAGACGTGGCTCGCGGCGTCGTACGACACGTGAATGTCGACGGTGGTACGTTCTGGGCCGCGAGCCATATCCGCAGACAACGCAAGCGACGAACCGGCCGTGCCGCCCCATCGGCCCGGCGCAACGCGGGCAGCGCTCCTGCTCAGGGTTGGCGTGCGGGGACCGGATCGCGGACTGGAACGGGGACGGGGGCGGGAACAACAGCGGCAACTGCGCGCCGCGCGCAATCGGAGCGGGTCGGGAGAATTGGCTACGCGGCGCGTCGGACATAGCATTACCTGCACGTACGTTCTGTTTTCTACCAATATTAGGACGCGCGTCCCAGAATATCAAGCAAATCCAGACCGAAATGTCCGCCCTGGACAAGCGACGACCAGGTACCACAGGACGACGACGATCAGATTGGTTTCCCGCGGCCGACTACTCCTCGGGCCGGTCGAGCCAATCGACGAAGTCACGCATCTTTTCGTTCAGCGTGTCGTAGCGACCGCGATCGGCGGCGAGCAGGATGCCGACGAACAGAATGGCCAAGCCGATCTCTACCATGTTGCGCCTCCCGTATCGCTTCTTGTGAGTATCGTAGTTTGGCATGGAACCCACTGCATCAACAGACACGAGCCGCGGCGCGCCGGTCGTCGTGACCGGCTGCTACGCCGAACGCGCCGGCGACGTGATGATACGGGACCCGCAAGTCCAGGTCGTACCCAACGCGCGCAAACACGAGGCGGCGAACGCAATTCTGACCGCCTTGCAGAATCACGAACCGCATACCGGCCCCGCAGACGCGGACCGCGGGGCAGCGCCCGTGTCGAGCGCGCGCACGCGAGCCTTCATCAAGATCCAAGAAGGTTGCGACGATGTCTGCGCTTTTTGCATCGTGCCCCACGTTCGCGGCCGCGAGCGGGCGATACCGATCGCTGAGATCGTCTCCACCGTTCGGGAGCGCATCGACGGCGGCATCCAGGAGATCGTGCTGACCAGGACACAGCCAGGCGCGTACGGGCGCGACCGCTCAAACGGATCGGCAGCCGCGACGTTGGTCGAAGCGCTGATCGCGCAGACCGATGCGCCCCGCATTCGCTACTCGTCAATCCAGCCGCAGGACATCACGCCCCAACTGCTCGCCGGTTGGGATGACGCGCGCGCATGCCGACACGTCCATCTGGCGCTGCAAAGCGGTGCCAACGCCATCCTCTCGCGCATGCGTCGGCGCTACACGTCAACCGAGTTTCGGGACGCGGTCGCCGCCTTTCGCGCTTCGGTGCCGGGCATCTCGATCACCACCGACATCATCGCCGGTTTCTCCGGCGAAACCGAGAGCGACCATCAGGCCACGCTATCGCTGATGCGCGAAGTGCGGTTCACCAACGTACACGTGTTCCCCTACTCGTCGCGTCCCAACACCTCCGCCGCGCGGCTGGATGACGATGTGCCAGCCGAGATCAAGCGTGTCCGCGCCGCCGAGCTGCGCGAACTCGGCGCAATCCATCGTCGAATCGCGCTTGACGCTGGGATTGGCTCGCTGCACTCAGTGCTATTCGAGCACCGCTCGACGAGATTGACCGATTCCTATCTACCCTCGCGCCTCGATGCCGACGCCAACCTCACGAACCAGATTCGCAGCGTCCGCGTCATCGCCTCGGACGGGCAGCGGCTGATCGGCGAGTTGGCTGGATGACGACCGAGACCCTTGAGCCGCCCGAGGATCTGCCGATGACGATTGAGGCGCTACTGCTGATCGCCGAGTCGCCGCCCACGGTGCGCACGCTGGCGCAGGCGACCGGCGTCGCCATGCCCGCCGTCGAAGCGGCGCTCGCCGACCTGGAGGCCAACAACTCGCGCGGCGTGCGACTGCGTCGATACGACGACACCGTCGCCCTAGTCTCGGCACCGGAGGCGGCACCATATGTGGAGCGGATGCTGGGCCTCGACACGCCGCCTCGCCTCTCCAAGGCCGCGATCGAGACGCTCGCGATCATCGCCTATCACCAACCCATCTCCAGAGAACAGATCGAGCGGGTGCGCGGGGTCGGCGCGACGGGCATCATCCGTTCTCTACGCGCCCGTGATCTGATCGCGCCCAGCGGCCGACTGGGCACCATCGGACAACCGCTGCTATGGAGCGTGACGCCGCGATTCCTCGACCACTTCGGATTGTCGACCCTGGATCAACTCCCGCCGCTTGCCGGACTCGAGCCTCCCGCCCAGCAGGCCGCGCTGCCGCTCGACGCAACCGACGAATGACCTGCATCACTGTGCTGACCATCGAGCTGAACATCTTCGAGTCGGCCTCGCTCAAGGACAAGCGCTCGGTCGTGCGGCAGGTGTTGCAGCGCACGCGCAACCAGTTCGGCATCGCTGCCGCGGAAGTCGGCGACCAGAACGACCACGCTCGCGCCACGCTCGCGTTCGTCGCAGTCTCATCTGACGGGCAGATATCGCACACCACGATCCAACGGGCGCTCGCCTATGTCGAGACTCTACGCCTAGACTGCCAGGTCGGCGAGATCTCGACGGAGACGCTGTCCCTCTAGTCGATCACATCAACCGGGACATCACGCCTCCGAGAGCGTCGCCCAGAGATCGTGGCCCAGCGATTCGACGATCTCAACGTCGATGATCTCACCCGGCTGCGCCTCACCCAACGCGAACACAAGCCCGTCGACTTCGGCGTCCTCGCGGTACGTGCGACCGGCGACAATCGGTTCCCCATCATCGGTGGTCTGACCGGGAAGCCGACGATGAACGTGGTGCGCAGCGCGATATCGGGCATGGCATCGCGCAGCCGATCGAGAGTGTCTCGCACCATGCCCATATTGTGTGGACGCTTCATCCGCCGCAGGACTGTCGGCGCGCCGTGTTGCAACGGTATGTCCAGATAGTTGCAGACCTGCGGGGTCTGGCTCATCACCTCGATCAGTTCGGGGGTGACGAACCCGGGATAGGCGTACATCAGCCGCAACCACTCAACGCCGGACTCCGCCGCCAGACGTTCAATCAAACGAGCCAAACCGTTCGGATCGCCCCACTCAACCCCGTACGCGGTGCTGTCCTGCGCGACCAGCACAATCTCTCACCCCCCCGTGACACCAACCCCTGCGCCTCCGCGACCAATGCATCGGACGGCGCACTGCGAAACTGCCGACCCTTGATCACGGGAATTTTGCAGAACGTGCTATGGACCGCGCAGCCATCGGAGATTTTCGGGTATGCGGGCGGCCCAATCGCAAGCGAGGTCTCGGGAATGTCGCGTTCCGCAGCGGAGCCGCCAGCGTGATTGACGATCTCGCGCCCTGCCTCGATCCCGAGCGCGGCGTCGATCCCGTCAATCGCGACCACCTGCTCGCGTTCGATCTGCGACCAGCAGCCGGTCACAACGACCTGCTGCGCTTCCGTTCGCTCGGCGGCGAGTAACTCCGCCGCCTGTCGCGACTCCTCGCGAGCCTCATCGATAAACCCGCACGTATTGAGGATCACCAGATCGGCGCTGCCGCGATCAGCGGCGACGACGTGCCCGGCCGACTCCAGCGTGCGCGCGATACGGTCGGAGTCGGTCGTGTTCTTGGGGCAACCCAATGTGACGATTCGGTATCGCATCAGTCGCCTCAGTTGTCGCCACTCGACTGGACGCTCGCGTCATCGGTCGATTCTCCGCCGCTGACTCCGGGCCTGGGGCCTCGGCTGACGACGAGCGTGACGACCGCATCCTCATGCGGCTCCGCGCCCGGCGGCGGCGACTGCTCGAGCACCGTGCCGCTCTCCGAGTCGTCGTAGACTGAGATCACCACATACGGCACGTTGAGCAGCTTAACGTGATTGATCGCCTGGCGTGGGCTGACCAAGGTCAGATCGGGAAGTGGATCGAAGTCGGTGTTGACCGGCGCGGCAGACGCCACCCGTTCCAACTCAGCCGAAGCAGAGTCGATCCCGGGTATGTCCTGCGACGTATCAACCGGTTCGACTTCGTCGCGCAGACTCACTACCGCGACGACGCCGGCGATGATCACCAAGACCACCACGGCAGCGGCAAGCCACGGTCCAAGATGGACGCCGCTGGAACGCAGTTCTTCGCGCGGATGCCCACTGCGCTCCAGCGACTGATAGGATTCGACCATCTCGTCCGTGTGCTGCAAGCCGTCGCCAGGCACTGTCGGCCCGAGCGGAAATCGCTCCAGCATCGGTCCATCGTCCAGGCCGAGGTACTGGGCGTACGAACTGAGGAATCCGCGCGCGAACGGGGCGGCGGGCATACGCGACCAGTCTTCGTCCTCAAACGCTTCCAGATAGTGTCGAGCGATTCGCGTGGCCTGATTCGCCTGCGCGACGGAACGTCCCCGACGAATCCTCGCTTGCCGCAACTCTTCGCCGATGCCGGTCAGATCGCCACGGTTGCGTCGCATCATGACCGATCGCCTGGCAACACCGCGGTCTTCAGCACAGCGGGATCCTCGCGCGAGGTATAGGCCTGGTCGGCGACGGACAGCGCGAAGCGATGCGAGACGATCCGGTCGACGTTGCCCAACGCCGGCAGCAGCGCCGCGGTGCGGCGAAACTGATCGGGCGTGGCGTTCTGCGTGCCTGTGAGCGATATCTCGCGGTAATGCAGATCGTTGACATCGATCACGGCGCTCGAATCAGGCGGAAACCCGGCGAAGAGATTGACGCTGCTCTGCCGTCCGGCGACTCGCAGCGCAGCTTCCGTAAGACCGTCTAGGCCGACCGAGACGATGACGATATCGCAGCCATTGCCGCCGCTGGCGTCGTTCACCACCGCGCTAAGTTCCTCAGGATCGCCGCCGCAGACGATGCTGGCACCGACCGCGCCTGCCGCTGCGCGCCGAGTCTCAACCGGCTCGGCGACGATAATTTCGCCCGCGCCCAACGCGCGGGCGAGGAGCACATGCAGCAAGCCCATCGGTCCCGCGCCCAGCACAGCAACGCTGACACCGGCACGAAACCGGCACGATTCGAGCGAGTTGAGCACGCAGGCGGTGGGTTCGGTCAGCGCCGCGCGTCCCCAGTCGGCACCATCGGCGAGCTTAACCGCGTGGCCCTGCGCAACTAGCGCGGCGGGCAACAGCACCTGTTCCGCTAGTCCGCCGTTGGCGTCGTAGCCGAGCGTCCGGCGCGACGCGCAACGATTACGCAGCCCGCGACGACAGAAGTCGCAACCGCCGCAAGCGATGATCGGATACACCACGACGCCGTCGCCAAGCCTGAGATCGCTGACGCCCGCGCCCAGCGCAATCACCTGCCCGGCGAACTCGTGACCCGGCACGACACCAGGTTTGGCATACTTTTCACCCCGATACACCCGCATGTCCGAAGCGCAGACGCTGGCTGCACCCACCTCGATAACCACTTCGCCGGGTCCGGGGATGGGCACAGCGATCTCCCCGACGCGGATCTCGCCGGGACACTCGAAAATCAGTGCTCGCATGTGTGCGCCCGTCGGTACACGCGCGTCTGTGAACGACTCTGGCTAGGGCGCGCGTGCCGGCTCGGGAGGACGGGTCCGCGGACGACGCGCCTCGTCGGGATTACGCGAAGCATGGTACTGCCGCAGCAGACGCGACTTCTTGCGCGCAGCGGTGTTGGCATGAATGACGCCTCGTTGAGCGGCACGGTCGAGCGCGCTGACGGCTCGCTGAATGGCCGAGTCAGCTTCGACCCACTCCTGACGGTCTACGGCGTCGTCAATCGCGTCGAGCGCCGCGCGGACCGAACTGCGGGCATAGGTACGAATCGGCTTATTGCGCATCCGCCGCTTCTGGCTCTGACGCAGATATTTGATGGCGGCAGCCTTGTTAGCCACGGTGACTCCTCTTTCTCAATCGTCACCATCGTATCAGCCGATCGCCGACTGTCTAGCGAGCGCGACGCGCGAAATGGGCGCCAAACGTGCACCGCACGCGTCCTTTTGCCAAAGTGTTGCCAGAGTGCAGACATGAACATCGACGCGCCAATATCCCTGAGCGACCGATTCTTCGGCCAACGCAGCGGCGTGATCGGCGCGATCGCGCTGATCGGCCTCTCCTTCCTCGGCTCCCGACTGCTGGGCGCGGGACGGGCGGTCGTGATCGCGGACCAATATGGCGCAGCGCTCGAGCTGGACGCCTTCTGGGTCGCGATGCGATTGCCTGATCTCGTCTTCCAACTCCTAGCCGGAGCAACCCTCGCCTCGGCTTTCATCCCGATCTATGCGCGGGTGCGGCAGGAGCAGGGCGAACACGCCGCCTGGCGACTGGCGAGCATCGTCCTCAACTGGGTGCTGCTCGGTACCATCGCCCTGGCCGCAGTCGTGTTCGCCGCCGCGCCGTGGATCGTGCCCGCCCTGGCCCCAGGACTGGGCGAAGACTCGGGCGTGCAGGACGCCGTGATCGATGATGCGATCTTTCTGACCCGGGTGCTGCTGCTGTCGCCGATCCTGTTCGCCGTCAGCGGCATGTTGACCGGCATCCTGCATGCGCGCCGACACTTCCTGCTGCCAGCCGTCTCGCCGATGCTCTACAACCTGGCGATCATCCTCGGCGCGTCACTCCTACCCGAAAGGCTTGGCGTCGAAGCGCTGGTGATCGGGGTGATCGCCGGTTCGGGACTGCATCTGATGATCCAGCTGCCAGCGCTATCGGCGGCGCTGTCGAGATCAGGCGGTGGGCTCAGACTCTGGCTCAGCCTGCGCGATGCCGACGCGCGCGAGGTACTGCGGCTGATGGGGCCG
The DNA here is from genome assembly GCA_965116225.1 of Dehalococcoidia bacterium. Lineage (GTDB taxonomy): Bacteria > Chloroflexota > Dehalococcoidia > Bin125 > Bin125 > Bin125. The sequence continues at coordinate 951,017 of OZ220495.1, forward strand.
CGAACGCTGGGGCTGGCGGCGGCGCAGATCAATCTCATCGTCCTAACCTTCTTCGGTTCGCTGGTCGGCGACGCATCCATTTCGGCATTGAACTTCGCCTGGCTGCTGCTGATGTTCCCGGTCGGCGTCTTCGGCATGTCGCTGGCGACTGCAGTGTTTCCCAGCCTCGCCGAACACGCAGCGTCGGGGGGAACGTCGGCGGTGCGGGTGACGGTCTCGCAGACGCTACGCTTTACCCTCTTCCTCGCCGTGCCGGCATCGGTCGGGATGCTGCTGCTGCGGGAATCAGTCGTGGCCACCTTACTCGAGCGCGGCGCCTTCGACGCCGCCGCATCGAGCCTAGTCAGCGACGCGCTTCTGTTCTACGCGATCGGGCTGTTCGCGCACGCCGCCATCGAGATCACGTCGCGCGGGTTCTACGTGCTGGGCGACACGCGAACCCCAGTTGTGCTTGCAATCGCCTCGATGTTGCTCAACATCATCCTCTCGGCATTGCTCGTCGGACCGATGGAGTTACAGGGATTGGCGCTGGCATTGTCAGTGTCGGCGATCGCGGAATTTATCTGCCTCACCCTGCTGCTGCACCAGGCGCTGGCGCGGCAGCTGCTGTCGCGTCAGATCTGGATGTCGATACTCCGGACGATCCTCGCGACGGCGATCATGGGACAGCTCGTCTGGCTGCTAATCGAGCTCCTGAGCCGGGTCGATATCGCGCCCGACTCGTGGATCACGCTCGTCCTGGGCGTCAGCGGCGGCGCGATTGTATTCCTGGCGTTGAGTCTGATCGTGCGTCAGGATGAGGCGGAAACGTTGTTCCTGCGCGCTGAAACTGTCATCTCCCGCGCATTGCGCCGCTAAGCGCCGGGTGCATTGGGACGGCTCTGATAGAGTGGGACGTGTTCCAAAGCCGAATCGGAAAGACGGGATCCGGTCGGCGAGCGTCGAGCACAGGGCGAGTGACTATGGCATTGCAGGATCGAGAGATTGTCTGCCGCGATTGCGGCCGCGGCTTCATTTTCACCACCGGCGAACAGGAGTTCTACCAGTCCAAAGGCTTGCAGAACGATCCGGTGCGCTGCCCGGAATGCCGTACAGTGCGCAAGTCGGTTCGCACCTCGCCCGAAGCCGAGGCCGGCTACGTGCGTTACGGCGCCGCCGCCTCCTTCGGCGGTCGGACGCCGAGGCAGATGCATCCGGCCGCCTGCGCGATGTGCAGCGACATGATCGAGGTACCCTTCCTACCTCGTGGCGACCGCCCCGTCTTCTGCACAACCGTCAAGCGGGTTATGACGCTGGGCTATCAAATGGACGAGATGCAACAGCGTTGGGGAACGCGCCCCTGCCAGGTCGAGGGCATCAACCAGGATCTGCGACGAGGCTTGATCCCGCCCAAACCAGGAATCGAACTGCCCGAATTCGAGCGCTCGCGTTCCTGACCGATAACCTCCAGTCCAGAAGGACGACATGGCAGACACGACGGCGCAATGCTGGATGCGCCTGATCGGCGGACAGGGTCGACCGCCCAGCGACGCTGTCGTTGCCGAAACCGTATCGCGCTATCTGGAACGCGCCTCGCAGATACTGGTCGACCAATCTCGCCGCGAGGCGAAGCCATCTCGGCGCAACAGGCCCGGCGCTGGATTCACGGACAGATCGCCGACGAGGTATTGCTTGACCAAGCCATGTGCGACCGCATCGCCGAACTGTCCGATGCGCTGATCGTCAGACAATTCCCCGAGGACCGATCCGACGATGGCTGATCCAGCGACACCAATTGCCCCCTCCGAGCTCGAACCCGCCGACCACGCAAGCGCGGCAGACGAGACAAACGCACAACAATCATTCCGTCCCGTCGGCGCGATGATGCCGCACCGCGAACTCGAAGCGCGCATCCGCGAGTTCTGGCGCGATCAGGATATCTTCCGCCGCTCGGTCGAGGAACGGCCAGCCGATGACGTGTTCTCCTTCTACGAAGGGCCGCCCACCGCCAATGGCACGCCCGGCGTGCATCACGTGCTCTCGCGCGTCTTCAAGGACCTGTTCCCGCGTTATCAGACGATGCGCGGCAAGCGCGTACCGCGCAAGGGCGGCTGGGATACCCACGGCCTGCCGGTCGAGATCGAGGTCGAGAAGATGCTCGGCCTTGACAGCAAGCCTGCGATCGAGCGTTATGGCATCGCCGAATTCAATCGCCATTGTCGCGAATCGGTGATGCAGTACGTCCAGCAATGGGAAGATATGACCGAGCGCGTCGCCTTCTGGATCGACATGTCGGACGCCTATCGCACCTACACGCCCGAATACATCGAGTCCTGCTGGTGGATTTTCAAGACGTTGTGGGACTCTGGGCTGATCTACGAAGCGCGACGCACCACGCCGCACTGTCCACGCTGCGAAACATCGCTTTCGAGCCACGAACTGTCACAGGGAATGCAAGAGAGCGTCCGCGATCAAGCCGTCACAGTCCGCTTCCGCGCGCGCAACAACGACTTGCCGTCCCATCTGCGCTGGAACGGCACGACCGACTTCCTGGCCTGGACGACGACACCATGGACCCTGCCGGCCAACTCGGGACTGGCGCTCAACGAACGCGAATCCTACGCGGTCGTCGAGATCGCCCCACGCCAGCGAGTCATCCTGGCGTGCTCGCTATTGGACTCGGTGCTGGACGGCGTCATCGAACAGCACAGCGTCGTCGCTGTCATTGACGGATCGGAACTGGTCGGCGTGACCTACGACGGCCTCTACGAACCCGATCAGTGGGGCGTCCCAACCTACCGCTTCGACGGCGCGCGGCTGGTTGAGTGGCGGCAGGGGGACGATGGCGAGCCGCCGCCGCGAACGGTCGTTGCGGGCGGCTTCGTCGAGATGGAGAGCGGAACCGGCATCGTCCACATTGCGCCCGCCTTCGGCGAGGACGATTACCAGCTCGGGCGACAGGCAGGGCTACTGTTCCGTCAGCCGGTCGATCTGTCCGGGCGGATCGTCGGCGACGCCAACGCGCCAGCTGCACCAACCTTCATCGGCCAATGGATCAAGGACGCCGACCCAATCATCATGGACGACCTAGGATCGCGCGGACTGCTGCTGCGTCGAGACGTCTACGAACACACGTATCCCTATTGCTGGCGTTGCGACACGCCGTTGCTCTACTATGCGAAGCCGAGCTGGTACATTGCCACCTCGCTGGCGAAAGATCTGCTGACGCGCTCCAACGCCGAGCAGATTCACTGGCATCCTGAACACACCGGCAGCGGGCGCTACGGCGACTGGCTGGCCAACAACGTCGACTGGGCGGTCAGTCGCGAACGCTACTGGGGCACGCCGCTCCCGTTCTGGCGCTGCACCGCCTGCGGCGACGTGTCCTGCATGGGATCCTTCGACGAACTACGCCAGCGAGCGACAGCGCTCAGCGGCGTTGAACCCGATCTCTCTGATCCACACCGCCCATACGTCGACGAGATCGAGATCGGTTGCGAACGCTGCGGATCGGTTGCGCGGCGCTGCCCCGAAGTCGCCGACGCCTGGTTCGACTCGGGTGCCATGCCATACGCCCAGTGGCACTATCCGTTTGAGAACCGCGACCGCTTCGCCGAGCGATTCCCCGCCGACTTTATCTGCGAGGCGGTCGATCAGACGCGCGGCTGGTTCTACTCACTGCACGTCGAGGCGGCGATGCTGTATCGCGCCGAGGCCGCGCCGGAGCCGATCTCGTTCCGCAACGTGATCTCGCTGGGTCACATCCTGGACGAGTCAGGCGAGAAAATGTCGAAGTCCAAAGGCAACGTGGTTGATCCGTGGACCGTCCTAGACGAGAACGGTGCCGATGCGCTGCGCTGGTACTGCTACGTCGCCTCGCCAGCCGGCAATCCGCGCCGATTCTCGCAACGCTTGGTCGATGAAGCGCAGCGCCGCTTCCTGCACACGCTCTGGAATACGTACTCGTTCTTCATCACCTACGCCAACATCGACGGTTGGCAGCCCACGGCGTCGCCGGGCGCTCCGACGGTGGAACTCGACCACTGGATCCTGAGCGAGTTGCATAGCCTGATCGATCAGGTTACAGACGCGCTCGACGACTATGACCCAACCACCGCCGCTCGAGAGATCGACGGCTTCGTCGACTCGCTATCGAACTGGTACGTGCGACGCAGTCGGCGGCGGTTCTGGTCGTCGGCTCGCAGCGGGGCCTCAGCTGATCTGGGGGCCAAGCGGAGCGCCTATCGCACGCTCTACGAAGTGCTGACCACGTTGGCGCGACTGCTCGCGCCGATGACGCCGTACCTGGCAGAGGACATCTGGTTGAACCTCACCGCCAGACGCGAGCTAAACGCCGCGCCGTCGGTGCATCTGGCCGAGTGGCCCATAGCCGACCCGGGGCGGATCGACGAGGTGCTCAACCAGGACATGGAACTCGTGCAGCGGGTCGCCTCGCTAGGACGCTCGGCGCGCAGCGCGGCGGCGATCAAGGTTCGCCAGCCGTTGGCGGCTGTCTCCGTCGCCGTGCGTAGCACCCGTGACGCCGAAGCGGTGGAACGCCTACGCGACACGATCGCAGAAGAGCTCAACGTCAAGACAGTGAAACTCGCCGACGCGGCGGCGGATCGGTGCCGCTACACGATCAAACCGAACCTGCGCGCGCTCGGCCCTCGGATCGGGCCGAAGTTGCCGGCCTTGCGCGAAACGCTCAGCGACCTATCCCCAGAACTGGCGTCTCACATCGCCCGAGCCGCAGAAGCGGACCAAACGATCGAGATCGAGGGCGTCGCGCTGCAGCCCGGCGATTTACTGATCGAAGTCGATACCGAAGCAGACGGCGGCGTAACCTCGGCCGAGGATGACCGTTGCGCCGTCCAGCTCTCGACCGAACTGACCCCGGAACTGATCGCCGAAGGCAAAGCCCGCGAAGTGATCAACCGAGTCCAGAGTCTACGACGCGACTCCGGCCTCGATCCGGACGATCACATCGCCCTCCGCTTCGTCTCGGGCGACGACAACCTACGATCGGCGCTGGCGGTATTCGAGTCGTTGATCGGCACCGAAACCCTAGCCACGTCAATCTCGATCGAGGGCGCGCTCGCACATGGCGCGCACGGCACACATGGCGCGACACACCAAGCAGAAGCAGACATTGATGGGGCAGCGATCGTCCTGGCGCTGGAACGCGACTAGCGGTGCACCGTCAGCCATCGCCAAGTCGTTGGCTGCGCTCCGACGCTCGGCGCTGCCTTCGCGCGGCGCGAGCCTCAGCGCGCGGCGCGTTGGCAGGCGCCTCCTGCTCATGTTGAAGCTGACCTGCCGCGACGTCCCGGAGCCGCTGCAGCAACGAGACCGGTTCAGACTCGTCCGCAAGCTCGTCCTCGTCGTAGTGACCGTGCATCACGCGCGGCCACTCGGCTGCGATCTCGGCCCCGAACAGCAGCACGCAGGCGCCCAGGTAGACAAAAAACAGCAGCGCGATGGCCGCGCCCAGCGATCCGTAGATCGCGTCATAGTTGGAGAAGTTGCGCAGATAGACCGAAAACCCGAACTTGAGCAGCTCGAACAGCAGCGCCCCAACCAGCGCGCCGCCGATCACGTCGCGCTTACGCACGGTCACACTCGGCACGATCGCGTAGATGATACTGAAGGTCAGCCAGGTGAGCAGAAACGGCAGCAGCACCGCGATCAGATTGAAAAACCCTGTCGCGTCGCCGCCGAACGGCCCCAGGTTATCGGAGAACGAATCGGAGACCTCGCGTCCCACCTGCAGCGCGGCGGTCGCCGCAATCGAGAGCGTCAGCAACGTGCCCACGCCCAACACCAGGACCAGATCGACCAGTTTGCCGCGCACGAAAGGTCGGCGGAACTCCAGATCCCAAACGCTGTCCAGGCTGAAGCGCAGCGCCGACATCATCCCTGTCGCCGCCCAGATCAATCCCAGAATCGAGACCAAGCCAACGGTGGAACGCCCGCTGGCGATCGGATCGATCAGCGACTCCAGATCCTCGCGGCCCGCCCCGGATTGCAGTGGCAACAGATCAAAGAGGCCGTCAACGATATCCCGACGCAGACTGTTGTCAGTCAGGAGCACGCCAACGATCGAGACAACGAGGATCGCCAACGGAAACAGCGAGAAGAACACGTAATAGGACATCGACGCAGCGAGCTGTGGAACATGGTCGTCCATGAACTCGCGCACCGATCGTTTGGCCAGCAGCCAGAGATCACCGCGCCACCATCTGAGGTGCAACGCCCACCATCGACCCCAGCGCAAAGATCGGCGACGCATACCGTCCATCGCGTTGCTGAAGCGTGCGGACATGTCTTCATTATGAGCCAATTCCCGACCAATCGATTCGCCCACAGGCGATCGCGAACGGGGACGGCGGCATGACAACAGCGCCGGCCCGCCGGATCATCTGTAAACTAGGCACTAACCTGCTCACATCGGGCACGGAACGGCTCGATCCTGCTGTGCTTGATTCAGTGGTACAGCAGGTTGCCGAGCTGAGACTGGGCGGCGCACAGGTTGCGGTCGTTACGTCGGGCGCGGTGGCGGCGGGCCGAGCCCGGGTCGGCGTGACCAAGACGCGAACCTCAGTCGGAGCGCGGCAGGCGCTGGCCGCGATCGGTCAGGCCCAGCTCGTGCAGCGTTACGACTCGTTGCTCCAGCGCTACGGCCTGACGGCCGCGCAGGCGTTGATCACCCGCGGAGACGTGACCGAGCGCCGCGGCTACCTCAACGTCCGCAACACCCTGCTCAGGCTGCTACAATATAGGGTCATCCCGATCATCAACGAAAATGATGTCGCCGCTGACGAGGAGTTGCGCGGCGGTGCCTTTGGAGAGAACGACGCGCTGTCGGCGTTGATCGCGAATCTGATCGATGCCGACCTGCTGATCCTACTCAGCGACGTGGATGGCGTTTATGACCAGGACCCTCGCGAGTGCTCCGAGGCGAAGCTGATTCCGCTGCTGCGCAACCCCCTGTCGATGCTCGAGGTGGCTGGCGAGGTTGGAGAGCGCAGTCGCGGCGGTATGCGCGCCAAACTGGAAGCCGCCCGCCGCGCGGCGGCGGGCGGCGCCGATGTCGTCATCGCCTCCGGCAAAGAACCCAACGTCGTCATCCGCATCGCCGGCGGCGAGCGGCTAGGCACGCTGGTTCCCGCGGACGCCACCATCCGCGACAGCCGCGAGCGCTGGCTGCTCGCCGGTCTGCACAACGGTGCAGGCCTCGACCTGGATCCGGGTGCCGTGACCGCGCTCACGCAGCAGGGGCGCAGCCTGCTGCCGGCAGGTATCGTCGGCGTGCGCGGCGCGTTCGAGCGGGGCGACGTGATCCAGCTCTACGACCTGCGACAACGCCCGATCGCGGTCGGCATCAGCAACTACTCATCCTCGGAAGCCGCCACAATACGGGGCAAGAAATCCGCGCAAATCGTCGAGGCGCTGGGCTACTCCTACGGCTCTTCGGTCGTGCATCGCAACAACATGGCGCTGCTGCCGATTGCCGACTGAGCGCCGGAACCACACGGCCAGTGCCACCTTCACTCGCCGCCTGTGAGCGCAGCGGATACGCTGCGGCCATGGCTGCTTTCACCGACTATCCCGCTTCCCAAATCTACTTCTCGCAACGCCTCCGGCTGCATTATGTCGACTGGGGCAATCCTACAGCGCCGCCGCTGATCCTCGTTCACGGCGGGCGCGACCACTGCCGATCCTGGGACTGGGTCGCGCTGGCGCTGAAGGATCGTTACCACGTGATCGCGCCCGACCTGCGCGGGCACGGTGACTCGGAATGGGTCAATGGGTCGGGCTATGCGATGATCGACTACGTCTACGACCTCGCTCAGCTGATTCGTCAGAAACATCTGGTGCCAGTGACGCTGATCGGACACTCGCTGGGGGGACGCATCTGCATCGAGTACTCAGGTGTCTATCCAGAGCGCGTGGCGAAGCTGATCGCGATCGAAGGGCTGGGGCCGTCGCGACGCGAGACTGATATGCACTCATCGCTCCCAGCGCATCGACGCATGAGCGAGTGGATCGCCGAGCGGCACCGCTTCGCGGGGCGACTGCCGCGCCGCTATCCCACCCTCGAAGACGCGGTCGAGCGCATGCAGGAAACCAATCCTCGACTCTCGTCCACGCAGGCGCTGCATCTGACGACGCACGCCGTGCATCAGAACGAGGACGGCACGTTCGTCTGGAAGTTCGACAACTACGCGCGGGCGCACTCGCCCTATCCCTTCAACGAAGATGACGCCGAGAAGATCTGGACACGCGTCACGATGCCGACATTGCTGATCAACGGCATCGAGTCGGCCGGCGATCCCCAACACGACGAACGAGTCAGTGCATTCCCGTCCGCGCAGAAAGTCGACATCGCCGACGCCGGTCATTGGGTGCATCACGATCAGCTGGATCTATTCCTCGAACACGCGCAGGCGTTCCTCGACGACCGGTCGTGAACCGACGTCTAGACTCTTCGCATGGGACCAACGAACGGAACGCGCCCCGAGCCGAGGTTCAGCTGGTTTGTACCGATCGATGGAGACGGAGATCGGATTGGGTCGTTACGGGCGCAGCGACCGCCTACGTTCGCCTATCTGCGCGACGTCGTGCGACATGCCGAGCAGCTGGGCTTTCACTCCTTGTTGATTCCTACGCGCTTCGCCAACGGTTCGTTCGAGCACTCGGCGCCGTTAGCCGAGACCTGGACCATCGCCACCGCTCTGTGCGCCATCTCGTCCCGGATTCGTCTGCTGATCGCGGTGCGCCCCGGCATAACGCCCGTCGGCCTGTTCGCGCAGCAGGCCGCCACGCTGCATGAGATTTCCGGCGGCCGGATCGATATCAATATCGTGCCCGGAGGCATCCAGGGCGACAACGAGCGACTGGGAATTTCGGGAACGCACGCCGACCGCTACGCGCACGCCGACGAATTCATCGCCGCCTGCGCCCAACTCTGGGAGACCGGTGGCCCGCTCGACTTCGACGGAATCACGTTGCGATTGAACGGCGCAATCGTCTCGCCGACGCCTTCGCCACCGGTACCCGCCTGGTATCTGGGCGGCGCGTCAGATGCGGCCTTGCATCTCGCCGGCGGGCACGCCGATGCGCTGCTCTGCTGGATTCAACCCCCGGATCCGATGCGAGCCCTGCTCGATCGGGCTCGCGACACCTTCGCCGCGGCGCAACGCACCCCGCGATTCGGGCTACGCACGCACCTCATCGTTCGCGACAGCGAGGCGGACGCCTGGCGGGCGGCGTCGGCGTTGCTCTCCGAGGCGCATCCCAAAGTGCTCGCGCAGCGGGCGGCGGCTGTGCGCTCGACAGACATGGTCGGCGCGGCGGCGCAGGCTCGACGAGTAGATGATGACCGCCTCGGCGAGCGCTTGTGGAACGGCATCTCGCGCGTGCGGGTCAACCTCGGCACCGCCATCGTCGGCACGCCGCGGCAGGTCGCCGACGAACTGTCGGCCTACTGGCGCATGGGATTTGACGAGTTCATCCTCTCCGGCTACCCGCATCTGGAGGAAGCGGAGCGGATCGCGCGCGACGTCATCCCCCTCGTGATCCCACCCATCACCGCAACGACACCTACGTAACGACGCCCGCGTACGGAGTGAGGAAGCGCGCATGGGCTGGCCCATTCACCGACCCATCGGACTTACGCACCATGAACCGTCCCGTTCCTACAAGGGCTACACACTGGTTTGCGGACTAGGCGCTCAGGACGCGGCGCTCCTGGACATGCGGGGCCGCGTCGCGCATCGTTGGCATGTCGACGATCGGCAGTTGTTCAATATCGAATTGCTCGCCAACGGCAATCTACTCGCCTTGGTCTCGCCACTCAGCCCTCCGCCGCCCCGGAGCGGGGAACAGACCACGCGCTTCACACTCGACCCCGGCGCTCCGCCCGACACATTCAACTTCCTCGGCGGCCAGGGGATCGGACTGCGCGAGATCGACTGGGACGGCAACCCTGCCTGGGACTACGAGAACGTCGCCATCCACCACGATTTCCATCGACGCGAGAACAGCAACACGATCATCCTCGAATGGGTCGCCATGCCCAAGGAGGTGGGCGACTCGGTGCTCGGCGGCGGACACCTGCCCGACCAGCCAGCGCCACCGACGATGATCGGCGACGACATCGTCGAGATAGACACAGCCGGTCATGAGGTCAGTCGCATTCATCTCTGGGAGCTGCTGCCCCCCCGAAGACGCGCCGAAATGTCCGTCGAGCATCGCTGGGAATGGACGCACACGAACAGCATCCAGGAGATGCCCGATGGAGGCCTGATCTTCTCCTCGCGCGACACCAGCATCGTCGGCATCATCGACCCGGCCGGCGCTGACAGCGACGCGACGCTGCGCTGGACGTTCGGCTGGCCGGAACTCTCGCACCAGCACCACGCCAATCGCTCGACGACGGCCGCATCCTGATCTACGACAACGGTATGCATCGATTACAGGACCTCAGCTACTCGCGAATCGTGGCGGTCGATCCGACGACCGACACGCTCGATCTGATCTACCAGGGCGAGCCGCGCGAACAGTTCTTCTCGGCGCACATCTCCGGTGTCTCGCAGCTACCCAACGGCAACTTCCTGGTCACCGAGGGCGCCGACGGCCGACTGCTCGAGATCGGTAGTCAGCGCAATGTGGTCTGGGAGTGGATCTCGCCGTTCCAGGTGACGCAACGCGGCGACGTCTGCAACTGGGTCTTCCGCGCATGGCGCTACGGCGACAACCACCCAGGGCTACCGGTCGCAGCCTCGACGCCGACCACCACCGCGATTTCAACCGCCTCCACGGCCTGGTCAAATAACGCCTGCCCAGCAAAACCTACCACCTCCCACCATTCCCGCGCGTTGCACGAGAATGACGTCTGCTTGCCCGTCAACGACAAATACACCCAAAAGAGGTCGCCGCATCAAACGCGGCATGACGTACACACGGAGTTCCCTGAGCCGGCGACATGGAAGTGCTACGACCCGGAGCGAGGCGACTTCATCCGCCGCGTCGCGATCAGCAGGTCGTGAGTCTTGCCGTCGGCATCAATCACGTAGTCCCAAAGCACGGCCTCGCGCTGGAACCCGAGTCGGCGGAATACGGACTGGGCGGCGGCTTGGTCGAGGACCATGCGCGCGGTCAGCAGCTGCAACTCGAGCAACTGCGCGATCGCGTAGATCTCCTCGGCCAGCACGCGACCCAAACCGCGACCGCGGGCGGCCGGCGAGAGCAACAGGCGAATCTCGCCGAGATGCCGGGTCCAGTCGGCGGAGGAGTAGTGGAGGTCGCCCTCACCGAGCAGCTCGTCGCCATCGAAACCGAGCACGGTGAAGGTGCGCTGTGTCTCAACCTCTCGCATCCACTCGTCGACCGCCGGGCGCTGCGTGATGTCACGGCGCAGGAACAACAGGTCGTCGGACGGCAATGAGCGGGCGAAGCTGAGGATCAGATCCTCGTCCCCGGGCACCATCAATCGCAGGTTGATACGGTGTCCGTCGCGCAGGGAAGCGGAACGGGGATAGCGAACAGCGATCTGCTGCTGGGCGGCGGAGCGTGAGTCAGCCATGCTGGCGAACCTCTCGGATGTGTGTGAATTCCTGCACGAACTCGAATGCGGTGATTGCGAACAGGATATAGACGCGCGCCGCCAAGAATGCCGATTGAGCGCTTTGAAGGACGAAGCGCTCAATCGACTGGTTTACGCTTCATCACGCGGCAAGGCAGAGTCCCGCAGACGCGCGCCGGGCTATGCGCGGTCGCCGGGGAAGTCAGGGTGGGTCGTATCCATCCAGACTTCCTTGCGCCAATGCCAACCCTCGCGCTCCCACACCTGATGCGTCGACCGGTACGGCGCGTTGAGATACGGCCAATGGATCGACGTATCGATGCCGTTGCCCATGACCGACTGAGCCGCAAAGCCGTCGAGACCATAGCGTTCATCTTCGCCGAGCAGAATCCACGACACCTCGCGCGCCATTTCCCGCCGTTCGTCCGCATCCAGCGTGACCTTCATCTTGATCACGATATCCGCCACTGGCGGGAAATCGTATTTCTCCCAATTCTCCGAACCGCCGGGAACGAGTCGCGAATTCCAGGCACCGGTCGGATCGCCGGTCCCGGAGCCCACCCAGATGGGGTACGAACCCGGGTAGCGCCCCTCGATCAGGCGCTGCGTGATGCCGTCGTAGGGGAGCAGATCAATCTTCGACTCGATGCCCAGCGCCTGACGATACATGTTGGCGTACAGCTCGGACGTCCCCGGATACAGACCTTCGAAAATATCGGCCACGATCATCTCGAATTCAGCGCCATCCTCGACGCCGGCGGCGCTCAACAGCTCGCGCGCCATCTGAATGTCGTCATCCTTGTTCGGGCGGTAACCAGGAAGTGTGACCGTCGTCTCCTGGTCGATCGCCCAGCCGTGATACCAGTTGAGATGCTGAATCGTGGAGGGTTTGCCCTTGCCTAGATAGACAGCATCGATGATCGTGCCGCGGTCCATAGCGACATGGAAAGCGTAGGGAACGCGCCGATCCAGCCACGGATTCTCGTCCCAATCCGCGTTGTAGTTGAACCGCATCGCCAATGGGAGCACGACGCCCCGCTCGTAGCGAACGTGGTCCGAGAAGTCGGCGGCGATGCCTTCAATCGCCAGCGCATTGAGACTGACATTATCGAGGTCGCCATTGCGATATGCGGTTTCGACAGCGATTTGGTCGCTCAGAATGACCCACGTCAGAGAGTCCAGGAAGGGCATCTGCTGACCGTCCAGACTCTTCCAATAGTTCGGGTTGCGTTCCAGGTGCAATCGACCCTCCGGCTCAAACACGGTAGGAATGAACGGGCCGCAGCCGGATACGAGCTCCACATTGGTCTGCTCGTCCATCCAGGCGCGAGACCACAGTTCCATCGCCTCGATTGACGTCATAAAGGACCACTGCATGTGCACGGATTCGAGGTAGGTAGAGTTTGGCCCGTCGGTCTTGAGCACCAAGGTCTGCTCGTCGGGCACATCGATCACAGACGTTTGTGCGTATATTGCTGAACGCGAGAACCGAGCGTCAGGAACGCCGTCGGCGTCGAGCGCGTCAATCTGACGCTGGATATTGGCCGCTGCGTCCTCAGCGGTAAACAAGCGCCCGCCTTCGGTGGGATATCGATCCCAGAACCGTGCGCCCTGGTCGACGTTGAATATGTAGGTCTCCGCGTCGGGGATCTCCGGCAGAGACGAAAGGTCGGCACCGTAGACAGGTCCGGCGTTATCGTAAATCTCCACCAATCGACCCATCGAATCGTTGAAGATATGAAATGGGTGCGCCAGATTTGTGCGGTGCGGGTCGAACCCGTCCCAATTTGCAGCGGTGTAGATCGAGTAATTGCCGCCGTATTGCCGACTACCGGTCGCTGGCGCGACCTGCTGCTCCGACTCTTCATCGGGTTCGTCCGGGGCCGACTCTTGCTGATCCTGTAAATCAGCCTGCTGGTCGGCCAGCTGCTCGGTCTGCTGTTGCGGTTGGGTCTGCGGCTGCGCCGCGGGCTGATCCTGCTGTTGCTGCGGTTGAGCCTCAGCGGCGACCTGCGGTTGCGGCTGACCGTCATCGTCGCCGCATCCGACCAGCGCTAGACCGACCGCGCCGATCCCGGCCCGACCGGACGCGCGCAGCAGTGCCCGCCGGCTCAACCGGGTTCGCCGCATCCGTTGCCAGTAGTTCCTGCGTTCCATGTCCGCCTCCTTGCTCTCGCTCCCGGGGAGATGCTACTCGCTCCCCGGCGATCTCTAGTCGCCGCCGGCCGTAGCCAGCAAGCTGGCCTTCGCGCCGGCATCGAAATCGGGCAGCCGAGTCAGACGCGGACGCTCAGATTCCTCGAAGGCGGGCGTCACCTCCGCGGCGAAGCGGTGCAACGATTCGAGGGCCTTCTGGTCAGGCACACCACTCGGAGCACTCCGTTCACGGGCGCTGCGCGGAGTGCTTGTAGAAAATGCCGCATTCCATCTCAGACTCGCTGTACTGCGGCACGGGACGATGCTCGCTCAGGAGCGTTCCGTCGCTGATTCGATGGAGCGCCTCCAAGTGCATAGATACTAGCACTCTGACCACGCCGACGCGCCGTCTGGGAGAAGGCGAACGACGCCCTCTCCGTCGCCATCGTGTGCGATTCATCAGTCGGCCTGCCGCCCGAATTGATCGAGCAGCGCGGCCTGTGCGCTGCACCAGTCGGACACAGTCTCGGTTTCCACACCTACAAACAGGGTGACCAAACGCACGCCAAGTTCTTCGACGCATTGGCCAACGGCGAGATGCTGATCATCAACGGCGTTAGCTCAGACAGCCGGGAAGCGGCTTACAGGGTCGCGATCCAAGAGCACGACGACGGCATCCTCTGTCTCTGTCAGTCTTTCGGGTCCAATAGTCCTTCGTTCGACTACTCCGAACACGCGGCTCGCCGGATGAGGCGCTTCGCGGACATCTAAGGTGCGCGTGCATCAGGTGCCGCGCTCGACCGCATCAACGCGATCGATCTGGCCGATGATGTCGACCAGGCGGAGGAACTGCTACTTGAGCGGGCGGCGCAGATCCTCGGAGATGCGCCCGCGATACTGCTGGTCACGTATGCGCTGACGCTCGACGCTGCAACACGTCCGCCTGTATCGGAAATCTATGCCACAACGCTCAGCCCGACCGTCTGGGGGGATGCTCAGCGCGGACGCCTGGGGCATGGGACTCTGCCAGGTGCTGCGCCCGTAACAGCGCGCTCGGGGGTCGACCGTCGGCGACAACTTGTCGGTAGGAAGGAGCCATCACGCCTGAATCCGGTTCGATCGAGAGCGCCGGATTGCCCTTCGTGCACGCGGAGGCCGATGCCACCGAGCCGCCCTGGACGATCGGCGAAGCGGTCTTCCATCAGATCACGTGCGAAGTACCGGTACCGAACGGCCGACGTCACCTGCCTGACGCCATGGCCCGCTCAGCACCCACATACGGACGCATCCTGGTCACTGATCGCGCCGACAGTCCCATCGGGCCGTATCGCGAGGCCGTGCTGATGCCAGCCGTCTCGTCGGGATGATCCCAGCCAACTACATCGTCGCGGCGGTGGTCGACCGCGAAGCGGCGGCGCAATCGCCGCTTACTGAAAGTACTTGCCCAACGTGGGCGCAATCGAATTCGAGCACTCCGCCGACGCAATCCACTCGACAATCGACGCGGGCGACTGCCTGACCGTCGAGCTGCATTCGCACATCGGCGAGGCGGCGACTACGACGATCCTGCGCTGGGCCCGCTACTGGTCGTACAGCCTGAGGACGGCGTCGGCACAGTCTAGGAAATTCCCGCGAGCACGACGTCGAGCTGGCATGGCTGGCGCGCAGCAGCATGCTCGGCTACAGCGGCGGCTCGCGCGCCCATACCTAGATCCAGTTACGCCCATCGAATCCGATCACGACCGTGGCGGCAGTCCCAGGCCAGCGCATCGGACCGGCCGCATCGGTCGCCCTACTATCAGTGCCCGCAATGTGACGGCCTGCACAGTCGACGGCATCCGCGACCGGTCAACAGAGCGGTACCCTACAGGGGGTTCGCTCATCCCACGGGCGTTGTCAACTCGCTGATGGCGCGACGATGGGCTGTCTGAGATCTCCGTGATCACCAAACTGCGCAACGCCTATTACGGCTGGTATCTGCTCGTCGCCGCCGTGATCGGCATGGCGATCGCGTCCGGCGTCTCGTTCTGGGTTCTGGGTTACTACGTCACGCCGCTCGAGGAAGAGTTCGGCTGGTCTCGAACCCTGCTGCAGACTGGCATTTCAGTGTCCCTGCTGGTTAGCGGGCTCGCCTCGCCGTTGGCCGGACGCGTCGTCGATCGCTACGGCCCGCGGCGCTCGATCATCTTGGGCACAGTCTTCACCTGCGGCACTTACGTCCTGCTGGCGACGACCTCCTCGATGATCGAGTGGTACCTGTACTTCTCGATCAACTCGTTCTTCCGCGGGTTCATGTTCTATATCCCGTTCCAGGTGCTGATCTCACGCTGGTTCGACCGCAAGCGCGGTCGCGCGGTCGGGATCATGGCGATGGGCTTCTCGCTAGGCGGATTCCTGACCACCCGCGAATCATCGACAACATCGGCTGGGACGTCTCGTTCCTGTTCGCAGCCGCGATCCTGGCCGTCGTCTTTCTCCCGCTCGGCTTGTTCATCGTTCGCAATCACCCGCACGAGAAGGGACTGCAGGTCGATGGCAAGCGAAAGACGGAAGGGTCGCAGCATCGGGGTCCGCAAGCCTTCGCCGGGCTGACCGTGGGACAGGCGATTCGAACCTGGAACTTCTGGGTGATCGCGTGTGCGTTCGCGACCTTCTTCTTCGCCATGTTCGGTTGGATGTTCAACGGTACGCCCGTCTACGAGTCGATGGGCATTAGCAGAGAGACGATTTCACTCCTGCTCACGCTGCAGGCTGTCGGCGGACTGATATCTCGCCCCACGTTCGGCCTGCTCGCCGAGCGGATCCCTTCCATCGAGCTCGCCTCGGTCGGTCTAGCCGCGATCATGGCCGTGGGCATGCTGATCCTGTTAGTGGTGCACGACGGCAATCTCGCGCTGGCGATCGTGCTCTTCCTCTGCTGTTGGCTGATCGGCTCGGCGGGCGGACCGGTGCTGGAACCGCTAATCCTGCCCAAGACCTTCGGCCTTGCGCACTTCGGCGCGATTATGGGCACGCTGTTCATGATCGAAACAATCGGTCAGTTCATGGTACCGACAGTGGGCGGCGCGATCTACGAACTGACCGGCACCTACGACCTACTGCTGATCGTCAACATCGGCTGCCTGATCGCGTCAATGATATTCTTCGGCTTGGCGCACATTATTCCTAACCCGCGGATTCCCGCTCCCTCCACACGGATGCTGCGACCGCTGATCGCCAGCCTGGTGGCCCGAATCGAACCGCAACATCAGTTCGACCAGTTCGCTAACGGCGCAGGGGCTGCCGCTCCCCCCCAGCTGAACGGTACCGAGCCGGTCAGCGCATCGCTGGTGGAAACCGGGCGAGTGGAAACCAGCGATTAGAAAATCCCCAGCTCGAACTTCGCTTCATCGGAACACATCTCGCGCGGGTCCCAGGGCGGCGAGAAGACGATCTCGGACTCCACATGGTCGACGCCCTCGACGGTTGACGCGGCCTGCTCAATCTGAGCCTTGATCATCGGCCCAACCGGGCAAGCGGGCGAGGTGAGCGTGAACTCGACCTTGACGCTGTCCGCAGTCGGCGTCTCGACCGCATAGACAAGACCGAGATCGACGATGTTGATGCCGATCTCGGGATCGAAGACGGTCTTGAGGGCTTCCAGGACGTCTTGCTCAGTGGCCATCGGTTCGTCCTTACTCACTGGTTGCTTCACAGCTCATTCAAGGGTCAGGCCTGTCAAGCGAGTGGGAATATCGCTGCCCTCGTCGACGGCTTCGCCGGCGGCGTTAGCGAGCGCCTGGTCGAGCACCTTCCAGGCGAGCAGACCGCACTTGATCCGCACCGGGAACTTGGCCACGCCGGACAGCGCTTCGAGATCGCCAAGATCGACCGCGTCGAGGTCAAAACCGTCGTCGGTCAGCATGCCCTGCACATGTCGCGACATCTCGCGAGCGGCATCGAGGCTGCGTCCCGTCATCGCTTCGGTCATCATCGACGCGGAACTCTGCGAGATCGAGCAACCGTTACCGCCGAATCCGAGACCGCTCAACACCCCTTCGTCGATGGCAACCGAGAGTTGAATCTCGTCACCGCAAGAAGGATTGAACCCTTCCGCCGATACGGTCGCGTCCGCGCATGTGCCGCGATTGCGAGGACGACGGTAATGATCCAGGATCACATCGCGGTAGAGGTCGCCTAGATCGACCGGATTCTGCGCCTCTCGGTTGGCTGCCATACTCAAACCCCTCGCTCGAAACCGAACCGTTCGCCCGCTGCCAACAGACCGTCGACCAGGGCATCGACTTCGGAACGTTCGTTGTACAGATAGAACGATGCCCGCGCCGTAGCCGGGACGCCCAAGGTTCGCATCAACGGCTGGGCGCAGTGGTGTCCGGCGCGAATCGCAATGCCCAGGCGATCAAGGATCGTCGCGAGGTCGTGCGAATGAATGTCTCGGTAGTTGAACGCGATCACGGCCGAACGATCGGCCGGATCCGCGGGACCGTAGATGTCCAGTCCTTCGAGACGCGAGAGCTGCTCGACCGCGTACTGGGTGAGTTTGGCATCGTGCGTGGCGATCGCGTCCATGCCGACCTCGCTCAGGTAGTCGAGCGCCGCGCCGAAGGCGATCACATTGGCGATGTTCGGTGTGCCGGCCTCGAACTTGTGCGGGAGCGCCGCCCAGGAGGATTCCTCCCGCGTCACCACGCTGATCATCTCACCGCCGCCGAGGAAGGGATCGAGATCGGCAAGTAGCTCTTGCCGTCCCCACAGCACGCCGACGCCTGTCGGCCCCAGCATCTTGTGGGCCGAGCAGGCGAGGTAATCGACGCCCAGCGCGCGCACGTCAATCGGGATATGCGGGGCGCTCTGCGCCGCGTCGACGATCATGACGGCGTCGACCGAGCGCGCCATCTCCGCAATCTCGGACACCGGCGCAATGCCGCCCAGCACGTTGGACATGTGAACGATCGAGACGACGCGCGTGTCAGTGTTAATCGCGGCGCGGGCATGATCCACGTCGATCTGCTGGTCGTCGTTGAGCTCGATGAAGCGAAGCACAGCCCCGGTTCGCTGCGCCGCCAACTGCCAGGGCACGAGGTTGGAGTGATGCTCGGCGGCGCTCAGCACGATCTCGTCGCCCGGACGCAGCCGAGCGCCGAGCGTGTAAGCGAGCAAATTGAGCGACTCAGTCGTATTGCGTGTGAACACGATCTCTCGGTGGCTCGACGCCCCGATCAAGGCGGCGACCTGCTGGCGCACGCTCTCGTATGCCGACGTCGCCTCCTCCGCGAGCGTGTGCAGGCCGCGATGGATATTGGCGTTCATCGTCGAGTAGTAGCGCGTCAGCGCGTCGATCACCGATTGCGGCTTCTGAGTCGTGGCGGCATTATCGAGGTAGATGAGCGGTCGCCCGTGCACCTCACGCGACAGGATCGGGAACTGTCGCCGAATCGCGACTGTGTCCAGCGGCGTGGCGGTGGTTATGTCGACGGTCATATCGGCAGTCATGTCAATCGGCCTCAATCTGCACCTGACCGTCCTCCACAGAGACGGCGAAGCAGCGCACCTTACCAATCGCCGGCAGCGTGAGCGCCCGACCGGTGGTCACGTCGAACAACGCGCCGTGACGAGGACACTCAATTCGATCGCCGTTCAGCTCACCCTCGCCGAGCGGGCCGTCGTCATGCGTGCAGCGGTTCTCGATGGCGTAGACACCACCCGACTCGACCCGGCAAAGCGCGATGCTCTGTCCACCCACCTCGACGACCCGCGCAGTACCGGGTGCGATCGCATCGAGACTGACAACTCGTTCGATGGTCATCAGAGCGCGCTCGCAGGTTCCAGCTGGATTTCCACCAGCTCGTCAATCACGTCGCGCATGTGCTCGTCGGGAACGCCGTCGGCGATCTCGGCCAAGAACCCGCGCACAACCATGCGCTCGGCGACCGCAGGAGGGATGCCGCGCGCCTGCAGGTAGAACAGCTGATCCCGGTCAACGGGCCCGACGGCCGCGGCATGCGAACATTTCACATCGTCGGCTTCGATCTCAAGCATCGGGATCGGGTCCGCGCCGGCACCGTCGTCGAGCAGCAGATTGCGCATCGTCTGATGCGCGCTGGTCTGCTGCCCCTCGGGTTCAATCCGGATCAGCCCGTACTGGACGGCCTGCGATTCATCGGTCAGTACCCCGCGGATCAGCAGATCGCTGGTCGCGCCCGCGCCCGTATGATGTTGCCGCGTGACATGCTCGATGTGCTGCCCGCTATCGCCGACGAACAGACCGCGAATCTCGGCCTCGCCGCCGCGCTGCGACATGTCCATATCGATCCGCTGCTTGTCGAGATCAGCGCCGAAAGCCGCCGTCGTCACCCGAACCGAGGCGTCCCGCCCGACGCGCCCGCGCGTGGTCGAGATCGCCGCGCTCTGGCGATGCCAGCGCTGCACCGAGGCGAACTCCAGCCGCGCGCCGTCCTCGGCGATCAGCTCCACGGACCCGTGAATTAGAGGCGCCTCCTCGAGGTCGACGCGTCGATCATCAGCATCGCCGCCATCGATCAACGACAGTTGCGATTCGCGCTCCGCCACAACCAGCGTGTAGTGCCAATGATCGCCGGCGGCGGCGTCCTGGGTGACGAGATAGAACAACGACTCATCGACCACTACGCCGCGCGGCGCATAGACGAATGCACCCTGGGTCCAAAGTGCGCGCCCGAAGGCATCGTAGCGGTCGAGCGGCGCTCCCATCGCGCCTAACCAGCGCTGGATCAGTTCTGTGTGTTCGCGCGCGGCGACGGAGAGCGGTTTGACGATCACGCCGCTCGCGGCGGCCTGCTCATCAAGATCGGCGGCCACGAGTTGGCCGTCGTACTGGTGGACAAGACCGGCATGCGCTTGTGGCGCAAAGACGTGGGTCGGCGTTGCAATGCCGCGACCGTTGGCCGTGGAACGGACAGCGCCGACCCGCGCCCGGCGCGGCAGTCGATCGCGAGGCGTGCGACGCCAGGACTCCTCACGGCCGCTCCACCACTCCATCGACAGCGCCTGTTCGAGACTGGCCAAGCGGAAGGCGAGCAACCAGTCGGGTTCCGCTTTGGCCCTACTTAGCGCGGCGACCTGCGCGCGCAGCTCATCCGGTTTGATCTCCGTCTCAGACGGTACCTCCGGCGTTGCTGTGGTCATCGCCCGTCTTTCGTTGCGGCGGCCATCGCGGATGTCGCTCGCCGCGCTTACCCGATCGCGCCATCCATCTGCAGTTCGATCAGGCGATTCATCTCGACGGCGTACTCGAGCGGCAATGACTTAATAATCGGCTCGACAAAGCCGTTGACGATCATCTTGGTCGCCTCCGCTTCCGACAGTCCGCGCGCCATCAGATAAAACAGCTGCTCGTCACCGACCTTGGAAACGGTCGCCTCGTGGCCGATGTCGACGCGCTTCTCATCGATCTCCATCACCGGATAGGTATCGGAACGCGAGTGCTCGTCGAGCATCAGCGCATCGCAACGAACATTGGATCGGCAACCGTCGGCACCGTCGTAGACCTTGAGCAGACCACGGTAGGTCGAGCGACCGCCGTCCATCGAAAGCGACTTGGATGTAATCACCGACGTCGTATTCGGTGCGGCGTGGACGATCTTCGCGCCCGCGTCCTGATGCTGCCCCTGCCCGGCCGAGGCGATCGAGAGCACCTCGCCGTGCGCGCCAGGCTCCAGCAGGTAGACGGCGGGGTACTTCATCGTCAGCTTCGAGCCGAGATTGCCGTCGACCCAGGTCATCACGGCGTCCTGATAGGCGGTCGCGCGCTTGGTGACCAGGTTGTAGACATTATTCGACCAGTTTTGGATCGTGGTGTAGCGGACGTTGGAATCCGTCTTGCAGACGATCTCGACGACCGCAGAATGGAGCGAGTCGGAGGAGTAAATCGGCGCTGTACAACCTTCGACATAGTGCACCTGCGCGCCTTCATCGGCGATGATCAGCGTGCGCTCGAACTGCCCCATGTCCTCGGAGTTGATGCGGAAGTAAGCCTGCAACGGAATGTCGACCACCACGCCGGGCGGCACGTAGATGAACGACCCGCCCGACCAGACTGCCGTGTTGAGCGCCGCGAACTTGTTATCGTTGGGCGGAATCACCGTCGTGAAGTACTCGCGCACCAGGTCGGGGTACTCGCGCAGCGCCTGGTCGGTGCCCAGAAAGAGAACGCCCTTCTCCTCCAGGTCCTCACGGATGTTGTGGTAGACGACCTCGGAGTCGTACTGCGCGCCGACGCCGGCGAGCAGCCCCTGCTTCTCGGCCTCAGGGATGCCTAGCTTGTCGTAGGTATCCTTGATGTAGTCGGGGACATCCTCCCAAGACGATTCATCGCGGTCGGTGGCGCGGACGTAGTAGTGAATGTCGCTGAAGTCGATATCGCCAAGTTCGCCGCCCCACTCGGGCATCGGGCGGTCATTGAAGTGGTCGAGCGCCTTCAGACGCAGCTTGCGCATCCAGTCGGGCTCGTCCTTGATGTCCGAGATCGTGTTCACAACCTCGCGTGAGAGACCCTTGGGCAGCTTGAGCAGCGCCTCGACGTCATCGTGAAAACCGAACTCGTACTCGCTGCGTCGCGTGACCGGCGAGTCGGAAACGGGCTGGGCGACAGGTTGCCCGGTTGGCGTCGCTGGTGTGGTCATGAGGCTGGTACCCCTTCCTTGGCTCGCTCCATGAATGGTTCGTAGCCGTCGCGCTCGAGTCGCGCAGCGAGACCGGCGTCGCCCGATTCCACGATCCGACCGTCAATCAGGACATGGACATGATCGGGCTGAACGTAGCGCAGCATGCGCTGGTAATGCGTGATCAGAAGGATCGCGTTGTCGTCCGAATGGAAAGTGTTAATGCCCTCGCTGACGATCCGCAACGCGTCGATATCGAGGCCGGAGTCAGTCTCGTCCATGACCGCGACGAGCGGGCACAGTAACCCAAGCTGGAGGATCTCAGCGCGCTTCTTCTCGCCGCCGGAGAACCCGTCGTTCACGTAGCGACGCACGAACTGCTCATCAATTTGCAGCCGCCCCAGAACCTCGTTCAGCACCTGGCGAAACTCGCGCACCGGGATCTCCTCGCCGCGCCGGGCGTTCATCGCGCGGCGCAGGAAGTTGATCATCGAGACGCCTGGAATGTCAGTCGGATACTGAAAGGCGAGGAAGAGACCCCTGCGGGCGCGCTCATCGGGCGCCAGCTCGATCACGCTCTCGCCCTGCAGGCGGATATCGCCGCCGGTGATCGCGTAGCGCGGGTGACCCATCAGCGAGTTGGCCAACGTGCTCTTTCCCGAGCCGTTAGGGCCCATGATCGCGTGCACTTCGCCCGACTGCAGCGTCAGGCTGAGGCCGTTAACTATCTGCTTGTCCTCGACCGCGACTCCCAGCGCATCGATCTCAAAGAGTGGCGAGGTCATTCACCAGTTGCTTTCTCAGTTGGGTTCCGTTGTCTTGAACACGTTCAGGGCGCACCACGGCACCCTGTCGTCAGACGGCCTGCTGGTATGCAGCATCGAGGGAGAGTGGTTCCAGCGGAATGATGTAGACGCAACCGTCATCGCCCTTCGCCAACCGCGCCGTCTGCTCGACCTCGACGCCGAGCAACTTTTCAATCGTCAGGCGGTCCGCATCGCACACGCACGAACTCACCGTGGCGGCGCTCAGATACGGACAGGCGTTGTTGACTAACTGTAACGCTCTCTCGGTACGCTGCCAGTGATCGAGGATGCCCTCCGGACGCAAGGCGTCGACCACGGCGTCGACTCGTTGCTCAAGCGGTCCGCGCGGTACCTTCGCTCGGTGGGCATCGGCGACATGATCAGCCAACGCTTCCGAGATCGACGACTGCTCAATCTGCAAACGCGACATCTCAGTCACGAGCCGCTCGGCGAGCTCGGAGGTATGGTCGCGCACCGCGCGCACGCCCGAGTCGGTCGCTCGGTACAGATACGACGGACGGCCCGGTCCACGACGCATCGCCTCCACCCGCAACAGGCCATCAGCCTCCAGCCGATCGAGGTGCCGTCGCACCGTCGCGTCGGAAATCTCCAGCTCGGTGGAAAGCTGCGCGACAGTTGCGCCGCCAAGCTCAACCACGCGCTCCAGCAGACTTGTCCGGGTTTCACGTGGCCGCATCTGAACCTCCCGCCTCACATCCCCGGCGCAACTGCGCGGACCATCTGATCCAAACCGGGGCGTTGCATCCGATTGTATCGCTACCAACGCGGAAATATGCACAAATGGCAAGAAAATCCGAAATGAGCTGTCGGACAGAACACGGTTCGACTGGAGCTCTGGTCCTGGGACGAAATCAGCGTGCCGAATACAAATGGAACATGGGCGAGCCTTGATCACATCCGCTCGCGGGAGATCGAGAACGGTAGCGGCGTCAGCAAGGGTCGATCCAGATCGGGATGCCTCTGGAGAACAAAGGCCATACCGAAGACGGGCGACAGCACAGCGGGATCGAGCACATCGTCGACGGGGCCGCACGTCACCGCCTTGCCTCTGTGCAGAACCAGCGCCGTATCGGCATACATCGCCGCCAGATTGAGATCATGCAGCACCGCGACGATGGCGGCACCCTCGGAGGCGAGTTCCCTGGCAAGCTGCAGGACGAGATGCTGGTGGCGCAGGTCAAGATGCGCAGTCGGCTCGTCGATCAGCAGAATCGGCGTTTCCTGCGCCAGGACGCGTGCCAGCGTGACGCGCGACTGCTCACCGCCCGACAGGGATGGGTACTCGCGCACCGCGAAGTCGCGCGTGTCGGTCAGACCCATCGCGTAGTCGGTCAACCGCGCGCCGTGTTCCTGTTCGCCTCGCTCACCTTCCCACGGCGCCCGCCCCATGCGCACCACCTCGCGCGCGGTGAATAGATAAGGCAGGTAGGAACTCTGCGGCATAACGGCGCGTCGACGCGCCAGATCACGCGGGCTAAACTCGCTCAGCGGCCGCTCGTCGATGTAGACGCGACCCGCATCCAATGCCAGGTCGCCCGAGAGCGCCCGGAGCAGCGTCGTCTTGCCGGCCCCATTCGGCCCCACCACGCCGACCAGCTCACCACCGCGTACGCTCAAACTGACGCTGTCGAGCAGCATCTTGCCTTCGATGCATACGCGCAGACGGTCGCCGCGAATCGCGGAGGCTACAAGTTCCACGCGCTCAGCTTACCTGCACCGTTCGTCCCTGGACTGACCTAAGCTACCAGCCAGCGGCGGCGAGGCTGCGTCGTGCGCGGTGAATCAGGTACAGGAACACGGGCGCCCCGATCACGGCCGTCACGACGCCGAGCGGCAGCTCGGCCGGCGACACGATCGTACGCGCCCCCAAGTCCGCGCCCAAGACCAGAATCGCACCCGACAGCGCGCTGCCGGGAATCAGTCGACGGTGGTCCGGTCCAACCACTAGCCGCACCAGATGCGGTGCGACCAATCCGACGAAGCCGACCACGCCGGCGACGGCGACACCGGACCCGGTCGCCAACGCGGCGGATGTCACGATGATGAACTGTGATCGCTCCACCCGCAGCCCCAGATGGCGCGCATCCGCGTCGCCCAGAGTGAGCAGATTGAGTGCTCTCGATTGCCGCACCAACACGCCAATGGCAATCAGGATCAGAGGACCAGCGCTGATCGCGTACTCCCAGACTGAACCGCCGAGCGAGCCCAGAATCCAGTACACGATGTCGCGCAGCGCGCTGTCGTCCGAGAGCGACAGAATGAACGAGATCGCCGAGGCGAGCAGCGCGTTGATGGCGATGCCCACCAGCAGCATCGTCGCGATCTGCACACGTCCGGCCGAACGCGAGAAGAGATAGATGCCCAGCGTGAAGATCAGCCCGCCGGCAAACGCGACCAGCGGTTGAACAAAGAGCGTCGCCGAGGTCAACCCCAGCAGCACGGCCAACGCCACGGCGAACGCCGCCCCGCTGGACACGCCGATCAGGCTCGGCTCGGCCAGCGGATTGCGGAAGATGCCCTGCAAGGCGGCACCCGAGACGCCCAGCCCGGCCCCGACCAGCGCGGCGAGGATCATCCGCGGCACGCGGATCACCCAGACCACCGCATCCTCCGCTGCCGTGTACTCCACACCGATATCGACGCCCAGCTTGCCGATCAGGATCGCGACGATCCGCTCGACACTGACATCGAATGCGCCCAACGCCAGATTGGCGAGCATGCAGCCAGTCAACAGCGCGAGGAGAAACACCCACGCCAGCGAGTCGCAAACGCGCGGCAACACCGCGACGGGTTCTCCGACCAGGGGGCGGCGCGCGCGAAGTTGCGTCAGCGGTCGGGTGAACATGCCGTTACCGACTCGACTCACTTCCGGCATCGAGCGACTCCTGCACCTCCGTCAGGTAGTCGCGCAACTGCACGATCGACTCCGCCATCCGCGGGCCGAAGCCGAGTAGGAGGATGTCCTCCATCACGATCACGCGGCGGTGTTTACCGGCCGTGGTCTCGGCCATGCCGGGAATCTCCAGCAGTCTGTCCAGTCCGCCGACGGCGTTGTAGCCAAGTTCCATCACCAGATAGACATCGGGATTGATCGACAGCAGCGCCTCGGGGCTCAACGATTGCCAACCCTCGATATCGGCAGCTGCGCCGGCGTCGACGCCGCCGGCGGCGGTGATGATCGTCTCAGCCTCCCGGCCCGCTCCCGAGACGAGCTGAATGCCGCCGCGTCGGATGTAGACGAACAACACGCTCAGCGGCTCAGCGTCGCCGACGGCGGGCTGAGACTTGGCCTCCTCGATCTCGCGCTCGACCCGGCGCGCGAGCGCTTCGGCTCGCTCGGGGATGCCCAACGCCTGTCCGATCGCCCGGATCTTGATGACAGGTCCATCGAGACCAACCAGCTCGGGCAATACCAGAATCTCCACGCCCGCCTGCTCCAGCTGCTCGATTACGCCGGGTGGACCGGGCGTCACAATACTGCCGCCAATCACAATGCTGGGGTTGAGCGCCAGGATGCCCTCGGCGTTGAGCGCGCCAGCGAACCCCACGTTGGGGAACTGCCTCGCCTGCTCCGGATACACCGAAGAGACATCGACGCCGACGATGTACTCTTCAAGGTCCAGCGCATAGAGGATTTCAGTGACATCGCCGAACAGGCTCACCACCCGCGTGCCTGGCGGCGGCCGCTCGACTGTCGCCTGCTCGGCAGCCTGAATCCACTGCTCGGCTTGCCGACCGGATTGCGTCCGGTCGGATGGGAACTGGGGCACCGATTCCTGCATCGAATCGTCTACATCACCCGTCGCCGGCCGAGACGGTTGGGGCTGCTGCGCAGGCTGCACCTGCTGTCGTTGCGGGCCAGTTTGTTGCGGCTCCGCTTGCCGCTGCGGGGCATCGCCGCTGATGGGCGGCGATTCAGGATCCGAACACGCCGCGATACCGATACTGAGCGCCAGCGCGGCGAGTGCGCCCACCACCGCTGCTCGCAGGCCCATCGGCGCTCCTAGAACTCCACGACCGCGCCATCGGTGGCGACGAGGACATCGCACTGAAGACAACGCTGCGCTTCTCTGGCCGCGGCATCGCGATCGGCGTCGTGCCAGAAATGGGTGAGCATCAGTCTCCCGACACGGGCCGCGGCGGCCAACTCCGCCGCCTGATGCGCCGTCAGATGTCCGCGCACCGGGCCGCATTCAGGTTCATCCAGGGTCGCCTCGGCGAGCAGCAGATCACTGCCCGCGGCGAGCGTGCGAATCTCGTCGCAGGGCGCTGTATCGCCCGTGTAGGTCATGCTTGAGGAACCGTCGATCCGCACTGCCCAACCGGGGATGTAGTGCACCCCGACCGCAAATCGGGCGCGGAGACCGGTACCCAACCCCAGCGTCTCACCGGGTTGATACTCGTGCACCCGCCAGACGGAATCGAAAAAGCGACGCGGAAACGACACAGCATCGAGCAGGAGATCCATCGACCGCACGCCGCCGGGCGGAAGATGCAGAGTACCCGCAGGCTCATCAAGTCCCACCATGTCCCGGCTGATCGCAAACCGTAAGGGCAATAGATCGATGAAGTGATCGGCGTGCATGTGCGAAATGATGATGTGATCGATCGCTTCGGGCGATACCAGGCCGACCAGCGTGCTAGCAACGCCGTGGCCGCAGTCGAGCATCACTCGCACGCCGTCAGCCTCGAGCAGATAGCCAGAGCAGTTGTTCCCCGCCCCAGCGCACGCTGCCCCGGAGCCCAACACAGTCAGCCGCATGCCGATCGCACTTTCCGCCTCGCCACGACACCGCGAACGTCGACAGGAGGCTACGCGTCAATCGACGCTAAATCAGGCCGTGAGACAATGCTACGCACGGCTTCGACCAAGCATCAAGCAGCCGCTGGATCGTCAACGCTACCCATGACACTCGCGGAGACCTCCCAAGGGCTATGCGGGGATTGTCGCTGGGTGCGGATCGTGCGCACCAGACGCGGCTCAATATTCTTGCGCTGCGCCCGATCGGAACACGACGCCCGATTCCCCAAGTACCCGCCGCTGCCAACGCGCCGCTGCATTGGTTATGCCAAGCAGCGGCCGACCGACGAACAATCAGAAAAACCAGCTGTACGATCTGCTTCACGACCGCAACCGCAATGCCCGGTCCAGTGACTCTCACGTCACAACCACGCTATGACCTCGCTCGCTCCACGATGGCTCCAAACGACTTCGGAGATCGCCTTCCGCGCGATTGTCGTCGTGGCATTCCTGATCCTGCTCGGCTTGGCAATCGATCGTCTCCGGCTGATCTTCCTGCCGCTATTGGCAGCGCTGATCATCACCTCGGCCTTGTTGCCCACCAAACACGTCCTGATGCGGCGCGGCTGGCCGAACCCAGTCGCGGCGATGGCGGTCGTGGTCGTCGGACTCGCCGCGCTGGGCGCGATCGGTTACTTCACGATCAGCACCCTGACCTCGGAGTTCGGCGAACTGGAGGTCGATATCCAGGCCGGCTTCAGCGAGGTCGTGCACTCGGTCGGTAACTGGGTCGGTGCATCGGACAAGGATGTCGACCAGGCGATCGACGACGTCCTGGACAGCATTCGCGGCAACGCCGACACTATCGCCGGCGGCGTGTTCTCCGGCGTGCAGCTCGCCACCGAATTACTGGCCGGCGTGATCCTGCTCGCCGTGCTGACCTTCCTGTTGGTCACCGACGCGGAATCGATCCAGCGCGGCATCGCTCGACGCCTAGGACGCCGACATCGTCGCGACTTCATCATGCTCAGCACGGGACTGGTCGACATGCTGGGTCGGTACGTTCGCGGCGTCACGATCGTGGCGCTGATGGACGCGCTACTGATCGGGATCGGACTAGTGATAATCGGTATCCCATTCGCGTTGCCGCTCGCGGTGCTGACATTTTTCGGCGCCTTCATTCCTGTGATCGGCGCCGTCCTGGCCGGCCTGGCCGCGTTCCTGATCGCTCTGGCGACCGAAGGCGTGACCGCGGCGCTGATCGTGGGCGGCCTGGTCCTGGCAGTGCAACAGATCGAGGGCAATGTGTTCGCACCGATCATTCTGGGCCGCTCGATCTCGCTGCACCCGATGCTGGTGATCCTAGCCGTCGCGACCGGTGGAGCGCTGTGGGGGATCATGGGCGCCTTCGTCGCGGTGCCGCTCACCGCGATCGCCGTCTCGCTGCTGGACTTCTTCACGATGACGGGACGCTTCGCCTCGCGCCGCTCGCGCACGGCGCACCCGCCGGCCGAGCGGTAATGCCGTAATCAGGTCGCCGACAGCCGAGGCCCGGCTCAGGCCAAGAAGTACAGCAGCGCGCTAGCGGCCGCATACAGGCCAACCAGAGCAACGCCTTCCGGGTTCCGCAAACGTTTGCCCGGCGCGCGCGGCCGCGACATCACCGCCGTGATCACAACCACGGTCATCAGAACCCCGATCAGTCCCGACACGATGTGCACGGGCGACACCTCCGACCACACCGTCCCCTGGCTGTAGGCGAGATCGTCGAAGAACAGCACGAAGCCCATATTGAACACGTTGCTACCCAGCACGTTGGTAATCGCCAAATCGGGAGCGTTGAGCCGCAACGCGGCGAAGGACGTGCCAATCTCCGGCAGCGACGTGCTGATCGCGAGGAACTGCGTGCCGACGAAGCTCTCTTCCCAGTGCATTGTCTCGGCGATCGCTTCACCCGTATTCGCCAGCCAGACAGCCGCGACGACAACGACGGCAGCCGAGACCACGTAGAGCGCCAGCGCGGTCGACAACCTCTGCCCTGAACCGTCCGTCGCAGCCCCGTCGACAGCTTGGGCGATATCCTCATCTACCCGGGACGCCTCTTGCGCTTGCCGATCCTGGCAGTAAATCAGGAACATGGCGAGCGCGAAGCCGAGCATCAGGATGACCGTGATCGGACTAAGGTACCAGTCGGCGGTCGCCGTCGTCGTGCTGTAGAGATAGATCGCAATCGTCCCGATCGCGATCAGCCCCGCCCCGAGCGCGGCGATCGTCGCCGAGGTGTAGCTCACCGCCGTCAACACCGGCTCGTGCTGCTGGTACTGCCAGTAGATGTCGGCCAGACCAATGATCATCAGGTTGAACAGACTGCTACCGAACGCGTCGCCGATGGCCAGATCAGGCGCGTCGAGCAGCGCGATCGCACTGACGCCAGTCGCCAGCTCCGGCAACGAAGTCGCCGTGGCGAGCATGACCACCCCGACGAACGAACGTCCGAGCCTGGTGCGGTCTGCGACGGTATCGGCGGAACGGGCGAGGAAGTGAGCCGCGAGTAGGATGATTGCGGCCGAGGCGGCGAACTGCAACCAGAGCTCTGCCATGCAATCGGTCCCGCCCCGGCGAAGCTGAATCAGTCACGTCGAGCCAAGCCGCTCAGCAGCAGTCAGTGTATCGCGTCATCAAGCTCCTGCTCAGTCCCCCCCCCCAACTCCGTCATTCTCGCGCCTGCCGTGG
Source organism: Dehalococcoidia bacterium (assembly GCA_965116225.1). Classification (GTDB taxonomy): domain Bacteria; phylum Chloroflexota; class Dehalococcoidia; order Bin125; family Bin125; genus Bin125. The sequence continues at coordinate 981,662 of OZ220495.1, forward strand.
GAATCTCGCCCGATCCAACGGCTGACACCAGCGCGCAGCGCACCACACTCTGGCCTAGCCGCTAGTCCCAGCTGGGCCGCTCCCGATCGCCCGCCCCGCGCATCAACTCCCGGTCATGGGGCGCATTGGATCGAGCACCGCGGAAATCGCGGAACGGACCATCGCGCCATTCGAGCGCCGCCTTGAGGCCGTCACGGCGGACGCGCTCGCCCCATTCGCCCGCCTCCGGACGATGCTTCGACATCGCCTCGACATCGGTACCGGAGATCATCGCCGTCTTGTACCCCTGTATCTCGTAAGCGCGATTGACCGAGCGCTTCGAGTACATCAACAGGTGATTGTCAATATGCCCCATGCGTTGGGCGAATTCCATCGTGAACTCGTCCAAGTCATCCGCCGGGAGCGTGTAGTTGGCCCAGCCCCAGCGGTACATGTCGGCACCCGAATGCGGATCGCCCAGATAGGCGAACTCGCGCGCCTTCGCTTGCGGCAGATGCCAGGGTGCCCACATCGCGTCCATCGTGCCCATCGCGCGCACGGGCGGATAACCGACCTGGCAGTCCTCGGCGACAATCCGCAGGTCGCAGGCCGAGGCCAACTCGGTCGCGCCCGCCAGGCAATAGCCGTGCACCTGGGCGATCACCGGCTTGGCCAACTCCCAGATGATGAAGTTGCCCATCACTGCGTGCCGTGACCAGTCGTAGTGCTGCGGATGCGTCGTGCCGGTGTCGGGCAGCCCGGTCCACTCATTGGTATGCGGATTCGACAGGTCGGGCGAGGGTTGTAGGTCGTAGCCGGCCGAGAATGCGCGACCGGCACCCTTGATGATTACGACGCCAATCCCGGCATCGGTCTCAGCCACCTTGAGCGCGTGGAACATCTCGCCCCGCAGCTCATTCGAGAGCGCGTTGAGCTTCTCCGGCCGGTTCAACGTCACTGTCGCCACACGCCCGTTGACACCGTACAGGATATGGTCGTAGGCCATCTGACACCTCCAAATACCCAAGTCCGCGTAACCTGAATGTGCCGCAGTATATGCCATACGTGTCGCACACCCCGCATCGGGTAAGCTTCAGTCGATGCGACAGGTCCTGATCTACTCGATCCTACTGCTCATCGGCTTGGGGCTATCTCAGGTCCTACCCGACCTAGCCGGGTCGGCGCACGACGATATCGCAACGGCCGTGCGGGTGCTCACGATGACAGGCCTCGCCTTCATCATGATCCACGTCGGCTTTGAGTTCCACATCGACAAGTCCAAGCCCAGAGCCTACGGCTGGGATTACCTGGTCGCGTTCACAGCAGCGTCCTTCCCTTGGGTGCTGGTCACCCTCTATTTCGTCTTTGTGATGTTGCCGTCCGACTTCTGGTCGAACTTCGACACCTGGAAAGAGACGCTGCTGGCCGGGCGTTTCGCGGCGCCAACCTCCGCCGGCGTGCTGTTCAGCATGCTGGCTGCGGCCGGGCTGGGCGCGACCTGGCTCTTCCGCAAGGCGCGCATCCTGGCCATCTTCGACGATCTCGACACCGTCTTGCTGATGATCCCCCTGAAGATGCTGATCGTCGGCCTGGCCTGGCAGCTGGGCGCGATCGTCATCTTCATGTTCGCCCTGTTGACGATCGCCTATATCTGGCTGCACCGGATCACGCTTCCTGTCAGTTGGCCGTATGTGCTGCTCTACGCTGCTGGGATTGTGGCCGTCAGCGAAGCGCTCTACGCCGGTACCAAGGTGATCGACCCGTCCGTGCCGATCCATATCGAAGTGCTACTGCCCGCCTTCGTGCTCGGCTGCGTCGCGCGACGACGTACGAGCGCACCCGGACTCAGCGACGACCCGGTTGCGGTGGAAAACGACCTGCACGAAGTACTCGAACGACCCGGAGAACAACGGGCCGCGCTCTGGATATCAGCTGTCTTCATGCTCGTCGTCGGCTTGAGCATGCCGCAAATTTTCGACGCCGCCGACATCCAACACCTCCAACCGGAGCCCGCTGATCTTCATGCGGCCGCTCCGGCCCAGGCTGTTGACGATCCGGAACTCGATGAGGCGCTGACCGTGACTAGCAGTCAGCCAAGCATGGGCTGGGGAACCATCGCTCTGCATGTAATCCTCGTGACCGTGCTGAGCAATCTGGGCAAGATGTTCCCGGCCTTCTGCTACCGACGCGAAGCGCATTGGCGACATCGATTGGCGTTGGCCATCGGCATGTGGCCGCGCGGCGAGGTCGGGGCGGGCGTGCTCGTGCTCAGCCTCAGCTACGGCATCGGCGGCCCGATCGTCACGGTGGCCATGCTCTCCCTGGCTCTCAACCTTGTCCTGACCGGCGTGTTCATCCTCTTCGTCCGACGCCTGATCGACGGCGTACCCGAGCAACCGCCCGCGGGCGACCCTCCGGACCGCGCTAGCCTACCTGCATGATGACCGATCTGACCGCATCGCCACCGTCACGCTCAATCGACCCGAAACGATGAATGCGCTCGACATGGAAACGATCTCATCGCTGGCGAACACCTGGACTGCAATTCGGCCAACCCCGACATCTGGGGCGGAATTGTCACGGGCGCAGGCGATCGCGCGTTCTGCGCCGGAGCCGACCTGAAGAAGACCATCCCCACCCGACCGGGCGCGTAGGGCGTCAACTGGCCGGCGTTCCAGCCTTCGCGGCGGAACACGATCGAGGGCGGCATGCAGATCTGGAAGCCGATGATCGCCACCGTCAACGGCTATTGCCTAGCGGCGGGGCTGACGTTGCTGTCGGCGTGCGATCTGCGCATCGCCGCCGAGCACACACAATTCGGCCTGCCCGAAGTCGTTCGCGGGATCGTGCCCACGCTGGGCGCGACCCAGCGGCTCACCCGACAACTGCCCTGGAGCGTCGTGATGGAACCACTGTTGCTGGGCGAGCGGATCTACGCGCAGCGGGCGCTCTCGGTTGGATTGATCAATTGCGTCATGCCAAGCCGAGAACGTGATGCCGACCGCCCCCGCCTGGGCCGAACAGCTGACCGCGGGCGCACCGCTCACCCAAGCGCGCGATCAAGGAGGCGGCAATCTGCGGCCTATCGCTCCCGCTCGACGAATGCATCCGCATGGAGGAGTTACTCGCCGCCCACATCCGCAAGACCGACGGCTTTAAAGAAGGCCCGCAGGCATAGGCATTCGCCGAGAAACGCCCGCCAATCTACAAGGGCAACTAGCTCCGACGGGCGGCCGCAACAGCGACGTAGTAGTGTCCAACCAGACCGGTTCGCAGCAAGCTAGGAACAGACAATCATGACCATGCGGGTGACATTCGGGGCACAGATCCCCGGTAACTCGACCGATTTCTCCCTGATGCGCGATGTTGCCCAGACAATGGACGCCACCCGTTGGTCATCGGCATGGACCTACGACCACTTCGTCCCACCGCTGGCATTTATGGACGAGTCCCAGGACTCGCTCGAAGGCTGGATGTCGCTGGCCGCAATCGGCGAGGTGACCTCGAACCTGATGCTGGGCACGCTGGTCTCGGGCGTGACCTATCGCAACCCCGGCCTGCTGGCCAAGATGACAGCGACACTGGACCACAACACCGGCGGACGCGCAATCCTCGGTCTGGGCGCAGCCTGGCACGAGCGCGAGCATCAGGCCTACGGTTGGGACTTTCCTCCGCTCAAAGAACGCTCCGACCGGCTGGAAGAGGCAACTGAGCTGATCCGCGCCCTGTTTCACGCCGACAGTCCCGTGCAGTACGACGGCGTTTACTATCGGCTCAGCAACGCGCCGTTCGCGCCGCGCGCGCATCCCGACCATCCCGGCGGCTTCATCCAGATCATGATCGGCGGCAACGGCGAACGTCGCACACTACGCACGCTGGCCCGACATGGCGACATCTGCAACGTTCGCGGTACGCCGGAAGAAGTCGCGCGCAAGATCAGCGTGATTCACCGGCACTGCGAGGATGCCGGCCGTGATCCCGCGGAGATCGTCCTGACCACGGTGATGCGGCCCGCCCTGGTGACCGACCAGGGCAAGATCGACCGGCTACGACAGATCCACGGCGAGGGCCTGTTGGACGAACAGCGCGAGCGACTGCCCATCGGCCCGGCTGGGCATCTCGTCAGTCTGTTCCAGGAGTACGAGGCGGTCGGCATCAGCGGGTTCGTATTTGAATCGATCCCGAACAATCCCAAACTGTACGAGCAGTTCGACACGGACGTGCTGAGCGCGTTCGACGACTGATTGACATCTAGCCGCTGGACAACAAACGCCAACTGCCTGTCGGCGAGCGCAAACGTCAATGGCCACTTTTGCGGACCGTTTCACTTCAATGTATCGTTTTTGCAAGGCGCGCAAGGATGCGACCTGGCTCAGACCGCTCTCTGTGCGAGAAGGGACGTGCGGCATGACAACGCTGGCTAGACGATGTATACGCGCACTGACGCTCGCATCAGTCGCCGCGATAGTGCTCGGTCTGTTCGTCGCCTGTGGAGACGACGATGAGGTACCACCGCAGGGACAACCCGCCGCGACCCAGCAGCAGGAGCAACCGCCTCGGCAAACGAACCAACAAGAGGATCAACCAATCCTCGCCGCCTCGGACAATCCGCTCAAGATCGGCTTTCTGGCCGATTACTCTGGCTCGCTTGCAGAATTCGGGCCCGCCATTCAGACCGGTGTCGACCTCGCCATTCTGCACCTGAACGCGGCGGGCGGCGTGCTGGGGCATGACGTCGAACTGGTGACTGGCGACACGGGGCTCGACCCCACACGGGCGAACGAAGAAGCGCGACGCCTGATCGAGGTCGAAGGCGTGCACGCCATCGTCGGTCCGTTGGCCTCGTCGATCACCCTCGCCGTCGTCGAGTCGGTAGCTGCGTCGGCGGGCGTGCCCGTGATCTCGCCCTCCGCCACCTCGCCGCAGTTGACCATCGCCGAAGACGACGACTTCCTCTTCCGCAGCACGACCTCGGACGCCGCGCAGGGGCCGGTACTGGCGCAGCTCGCGGTGGATCTGGGATTGCGCAACGTCGCCGTCCTCTATCTCAACGACCCATACGGGCAGGGACTGGCCGAGGCGTTCGAGAGCGCCTGGGGCGGCGAACTCACCTCAGTCTCGATCGAAGATGCGCAACCATCCTACCTCTCCGAGCTGCAGCAGGCCGCCTCCAACGGTGCCCAAACACTCGTGGCGATCGCCTTCCCAACCCAGGCGGAGGTATTCCTGCGCGAGGCGATCGAGCAGGGTCTGTTTGAAGATTTTCTGTTCGTCGACGGCACTAAGAGTGAGGACCTGATCGATGCAATTGGCGCGGACTATCTCGAGGGCATGCAGGGCACCGCGCCAGCGCCCAGTCCCGAATCCGACTCGCTGCGTCTCTTCAACGAGGCCTATACCACCGAACACGGCAAACTGTCGCCACTGCCGTTCATCGGCGAAGCCTACGATGCCGCCATCGCCATCGGTCTGGCCGCCGCCGCCGCCGGCTTGCTCGACCCTGAAGCGATCCGCGACAACCTGCGCAACGTCGCTGCACCGCCAGGCGACCGCTTCCCGGCCGGTCCCGAGGGCGTAGCCGCGGCGCTTGATGCACTCCGTAGCGGCGACCAGGTCGACTTCGAAGGCACCGCGACTTCGCTCGACTGGGATGCCAATGGCGACGTCACGTCCGGCTACATCGGCGTCTGGCAGTACACCGACGGCGAGATCATGGAGCTCGGAGTCACCTCATTTGATCTGAGCGGCGGTCCGGTCGCCGCCATGCCTCCCGCTGCGGAGGATGACCCGGCAGCCGTTCAAATAATTATGTCCGACGAGCCGCTCAAGATCGGCTTCCTCGCCGATTACACCGGCCCACTCGCCGAATTCGGGCCCGCGATCCAGACCGGCACTGACCTGGCGCTCCAGCAAATCAACGACGCGGGCGGCGTGCTCGGCCATCCGGTGCAGATTGTGATCGGCGATACCGCGCTCGACCCGACACAGGCGACTGAGGAAGCGCGTCGGCTGATCGAAGTCGAGGGCGTACACGCGATCGTCGGACCGCTGTCGTCCTCGATCACCCTGGCAGTGGTCGAGTCCGTCGCCGCCGACGCCGGCATCCCCGTTATCTCGCCTTCGGCGACCTCGCCCCAGCTGACCATCGCCGACGACAACGATCTCCTCTTCCGCAGCACCGTCTCTGACGCCGCGCAAGGACCAGTCCTGGCCAAACTCGCCGAAGACGGCGGGTTCGGCAACGTCGGCGTTCTCTATCTCAACGACCCGTACGGGCAGGGATTGGCTGAGGCATTCGCTTCCGCCTGGGCTGGCAACATGCAAATGGTCTCGATCGAGGACGGCCAATCGTCCTACCTGGCGGAGCTGCAACAAGCCGCGGACAACGACGCCGAGGCGCTGGTCGCCATCGCCTTCCCGACGCAAGCGGGAATTTTCCTGCGCGAAGCGCTCGAGCAGGGCCTGTTCGACACATTCCTGTTCGTGGACGGCACCAAGAGCCAGGAGATCATCGACACCATCGGCGCGGAGTTCCTGAACGGGACGATGGGCACCGCGCCATCCCCCGGTCCGGAATCGCCCGCCCTCCTGGTCTTCAACGAGTCCTACATAGCCGAACATGACGAGCTGTCGCCATTGCCGTTCATCCGCGAGGCCTACGACGCCACAGTGGCGATCGCCGTCGCCGCGCAACACGCCGGTGCCGTCGACCCGCTCGCGATCCGCGACAGCCTGCGCGTGATCGGCGGACCGCCAGGCGACCCCTACGCCATCGGCGGCGAGGGCACCGGCGCAGCCCTGACCGCTGTGGCCGCCGGATGGGAGATCGACCTCGAAGGCGCAGCTACGACGCTCGACTGGGACGAACACGGCGACGTGACGACTGGCTACATCGGCATCTGGACGATCGAAGACGGGAAGATTGTCGAAGTTGACGTCGTCCCGTTCAACCTCAACTAGCCGAAACGGGCTGTCCCGTTCGTGTTGAAATCGCAACCGACAGGCAAGCCAACCCGTCCGGCCGCCGAGCATTCCCGCTCGGCGGCCTCGAACGATTAACATCGAACCATGTTTCGGATTTGGCTTCTCTGGTTGGTCTGCCTCGTCGCCGTGCTGGCCGCCTGCTCGACGAACAACCGAACACAACAGCCGGCGACCGAGCCAACCGCGACTCAGAATCGGCAGACTGAGCAGCCTGAACGCGTCACAGGCGACGCGCCACTCAGGCTCGGCTTCGTCGGCGATCTGACCGGCGGCCTGGCCGAGTTCGGCATCGAGATGCGAGATGGATTCCTGCTGGCGATCGAGCACCTCAATCAGGCCGGCGGCGTATTCAGGCAACCAGTGGAGTTCGTCATCGGCGACACCGGGAACGATCCCACCATCGCCGTGGAAGAGGCGCGACGCATGATCGAGATCGAGGGCGTGCACGCACTTGCCGGCGCGATCGCCAGCGCCAATACACTGGCGATCGCCGAGAGCGTGACCGGACCAGCTGAGGTCCCCCAGATCTCGCCCGCATCCTCATCGCCGCAGTTGGCGGTAGCCCAGGACAACGACTTCCTCTTCCGCGCGACGCTCAACGATCAGGTTCAGGGGCCGGCGCTAGCGCAGCTTGCGCATCAGCAGGGCTACTCAAATGTCGGGCTGATCTACCGTGATGACGCCTGGGGACAAGGCATAGCCGATGCGTTCGCGACCGCATTCACCGAAACCTGGAGCGGCCAGGTCGCACAGGTTGCCGCGACGCCGCAACAGACCACGTACCTCAGCGAACTGCAACAGTCCTTCGACAATAATCCGCAAGCGTTAGTTCTGCTCGCATTCGTCCCCGAGGCAACGATCATGCTGCGTGAAGCGATCGAACACGGCCTATATGACCAGTTCGTCTTTGGACCGACGAGCCGCAACCCATCGCTACTCGAAGCAATCGGAGCCGAGCACCTCGCCGGTATGCAAGGCACGGCACCAGGCACGGCACCAGGTACCAAGTCCGCGTTGTTGTGGGAGTCCGCGTTCATCGATAGGTATGAGCGACCTTACGGTTTCCCGTACACCAAGCAGATCTACGACGCGGTCATCGCATTCGCCCTGGCGGCCGAGGCGGCGCAGTCTACGGATGGCGTGGCCATCCGCGACCAACTACGAAGGGTCGGCGGCGCGCCGGGACTGCAGGTGGTCGCCGATATTGGCAGCATTCGACTGGGACTGGAGGCTGCTGCTCGCGGCGAGGATGTCGACTACGAAGGTGCCGCGCAAACACTGGAATGGGACGCCGTCGGCGATCTCGACAGTGGCTATATCGGCATCTGGCGATTCACCGCGGACGGCAAGATCGAAGACACCGAAGTGATCTCCTACGGTGATTAGGCGGTGAGGAGACTCGCGGACATCAGGGCATCCTGGGGTACCGGAACGCCGCCACGTAGAGACAGGTAGTCGAAGGGAACAAACCGTGACCGCAACACTCAAGTCTCTGCTCGCAGGCGTCGCCTTTATCGCGCTGGGCGGTATCCTCACCGCCTGCAGTGATAATGAAGGCTCGTCGCAACAAGCTGGGCGGCCGCAACCGGTGGTCGCTGAACAAGACCAGCCCGACGATTCGGCGGAGCCGTTCAAGCTCGGCATCATGCTCGACTTCACGGGCGGACTGGCCGAGTACGGCGAGGAGATGCGACTCGGCTTCGACCTCGCTGTCAAACACATCAACGCCGCTGGCGGCGTCTGGGGGCAGCCCATCGAGACCGTTGTGGCCGATTCCACGCTGGACCCGACGGTCGCCATCGAGGAAGCGCGCCGCCTGGTTGAAGTTGAGCGCATTCACGCATTCGTCTGCTGCACCGCGAGCAGCATCACCCTCGCTGTGTCCAATCTCAGCTCCGCGGCGCAGGTACCCACCGTCAGCCCATCGGCCACATCGCCGCAGCTAACCCTGGCCGATGACGACGACTTCCTGTTCCGCACCACCCTCTCCGACGTCGCCCAGGGTCCGATCCTGGCGCAGCTCGCCGCCGATCGCGGCTACGACAACGTCGGGCTGATCTACCGCAACGATGCTTGGGGGCAGGGCTACGCAACCACCTTCGCATCCGCGTGGGACGGCGAATTGGTCAGCATTGCTACCGATCCCGCGCAGACGACGTTCATCGCCGAGCTGCAGCAGAGCGCAGACAACGGCGCGCAGGCGCTGGTGGTCGTCACGTTTGTGCCCGAAGCGGAGATCCTGATCCGCGAGGCAATCGAGCAGGGATTCTATGACCAGTTCGTGTTCAGCAACGGCGCGCAGAGCCCGCAACTGATCGCGAACATCGGCGCCGAGCATCTGGCCGGCATGTATGGGGTCGGCCCCGCCTCGGCTTCCGATAGCGACTCCGCCGCCGCTTGGCTGGACGCCTTCATAGATGAGTATGAGGAAGCGCCCTTGCTTCCCTACGTCCGCGAAACCTACGACGCCGCCATCGCTCTGGCCCTCGCCGCCGAAGCAGCTGGATCGAGCGATGGAGCGGCGATCCGCGATGCATTGCGAGAGGTCGGCTCCGCCCCCGGCGAACAGATCATCGCCAACCCAGACTCGCTCGCGCGCGCTATTGAGCTGCTCGCCGCAGGCGACGAGATCGACCTCATCGGTGCCGCAACAGCATTGGAGTGGGATGAGCGCGGCGATCTGTCATCGGGCTACACTAGTATCTGGCGCTATACCGACGGCGACACCTACCAGGAAATCGAGACCGTCCCTTACCAGGCCGAGTAACCCCGCACCGGCTCCAGTCCGTGCGCTCAACGCGAGACCGCGCCGCGGATGCGCTCCCAGAGCGCGCCCGCTCCCGAGTTGCGCGATTCCTGCGGCCCGCTCGACACGAATCGACTGACCCGATCTCGCTCGGCCAGCAAACCCTGCGGCCGCCATAACAGAAAGGCCACGATCAACACACCGATCAGCAGCTGCCTGATCTGAAACACGCGGCTGCCAAGCCAGTCGGGCAGACTCTCCTGGATCAGCGGCGTGCCGAACCAGAACAATCCGACCACAAGCGAGCCGAGAACAACGCCGCGGTGATTACCACTGCCGCCGACGATTAGCATCGCCCAGACAAAGAATGTGCCAATCAGATCCGTGAACGTCAGCGGCGCGATCGTGCCGCTGCGATGCGCGTAAATCGCGCCGGCCAACCCCATGCACATCGCGCCTAGTATGAAAGCGCCCATGCGAAATCGCACCGTGTCCTTGCCCGACGCTCTGGCCGTGTCCTCGTTATCGCGAATCGCCCGCAATGTCCGCCCCCAAGGCGATGCCGATGCACGGGAGACCAACCAGTACACGGCGATGAGCACGATCAAGGCAATCGCGAGCTCGACCCACTTGTAGTCGGCGCTCGCGATCTGCTCTTCGAACAGGCCGTCGATGCCGTTGAGCCCACGGCTGCGGTTGACCAGACCCTCCACCGAGTTGGCGATGCTGCGCAGGATCGCGGCGACGCCGATCGTCGCGATCGCGAGAAAGTCGTCTCGCAGACGCAACGTGGGAATACCCAACAGCAAGGCCAGCACCGCTCCGGAGACCGCCGCGAAGATCCAGCCGACCGGAATCGGTAAACTCCAGCCGGCCGCATAGGATTCCAGTCCTTCGGGCGCGGGCAGCGTGAGCACCGCGGAGACATATGCGCCAACCATGAAGAACGCGGCGACGCCGAAATTGAGGATGCCTACACTCCACTGCACATTGAGCGCCAGCGCCAGCACCGCGAAGATACTCACCGTGGTCAGGACGCCGACCGTCCAGTTGACCGCACCATCGAAGGTCACCAGAGTGACGACGAGCGACTCCATCTCAACGCCCCTGCCCGAACAACCCGCGAGGCCGCACCAACAACACAACGATCACGATCACGAAGGGCACGCCCGGTTTCAGCCCGGTATTGATCCACTGCGTTGAGACCTCCTGGGCGATACCGACAATCAGTCCGCCCAACAGCGCTCCCCACGGATTGCCAATCCCGCCCAGGATGACCGCGGCGAACAGCGGCAGCAGCAGTCGGAATCCCGCGTCAAAGCGGACCTCGGCCTGCAGACCGAGCATCACACCGGCCAGCGCGGCCAGCATCCCCCCCACAATCCAGGTGCCGTAACGAATGCGAGCGGTATCGATTCCCGACGCTTCGGCCAGGCCGGGATTGTCTGCCGTCGCGCGCATCGCCTTGCCGAAGCGCGTCCGGTAGAGCAGCCAATAGAGCAGGAACGCAGCCAGGATCGTGATCCCGACGATGAAAAACTGGTCGGGCTTGATCTTCACACCGCCGAAAATCTCCGTCGCCGGGAAAATACCGGGCGTGTAACGGAAGTTCGACGGTCCCCAGATCAGCTGCACGATCGCCCGCAATCCGATCGAGATGCCCAGCGATGCAATCGCGAAGACGAAAAATGTACCCCCCGCAGCCCGCAACCGCCGATAGACGAAGCGTTCCATCAGCACGGATATCGCCGCCACGCCGACCATCGCCGCCACCAGTCCGATCACCAACCCCCAACCGAACGTCAGTGGATCGAACTGTCCGCCGGCGAACCCGAGGTTCGCGCCCTCGGATGAAACCACGAAGAAGGCCAGGAACATGCCCCAGCTCATCTTGTCCCCGTGCGCGAAGTCGCCGATGCCGAGGACCCCGTAGGCCAGCGTGATCCCCATCGCACCGAGTGCGATGATCGACCCGACAATGATCCCAATCGTGACCAGCTGCGCGATCTCTATGAGCGTCCCCCTTCCTCGAGCGCGAAGCCTTCGCCCTCCGCCTGACCAAGGAATGCGCGGCCAACCTCGGGGCTGGTCAGCATCTCAAGTCCCGAGCCTTCGATCGCCTTTTCCCCATCGACCATGACAACGCCGCGATCCGACCAGACCAGCGCTTCGGTCGCGTTCTGTTCGACCATCAGGATGCCGACGCCCGAGAGATGGACGTGGTAGATGCGGCCTAGTAGCTCGCCGCGCGCCGCCGGCGACAGCGCCGCGGTCGGTTCGTCGAGACAGAGCATGACCGGATCGAGCATCAGCGCGCGAGCCATTGCCAGCATCTGTCGCTGACCGCCCGACAGTCGGCTGGCGCGTTCTCTCGGCCGGTCCTCCAGGTCGGGAAACATCGCCAGCACCTCGGCAACCCGCGCCTCCAACCCCGCACGGCGCATGTAGCCGCCCATCTCGAGGTTCTCCTGGATCGACATCGAGGTAAACACGTTGTCGACCTGCGGCACGTAGCCAATCCCGGCTGCGATCATATGCGGCGTCGACCAGCCGGTGACATCCTCGCCCCGAAACACCCGTCGTCCGCGTTCAAACGGCAGCACCCCCACGATCGCCTTGAGCAGCGTCGACTTGCCCGCTCCATTCGGCCCGATGATCGTCAGAATCTCGTCCTGATAGAGGTTCAACTCGACATCGTGGATGATCTCGATGCCGTCCACGTATCCGCCGCTGAGCGCTTCGACCTGAAACAGCGGTTGTCGCGTACTCATGTCCGCTGTCCGCTCAGGTAGGCGGCCTGCACTTCGGGGTTAGCGAGCACGTTGTCGGGCGCGCCGATATCGAGCACAAGCCCTTGCGCCATGACGATGACTGGATCGCACAGCTGGCGAACGAGGTCGAGGTTGTGCTCGATAATCAGAAAGGTCAGGCCCAGTCGTTCGCTCAGCTCGCGAATGTGCTCAGCCAGCCGTCGCACCAGGACCGGGTTGACGCCCGCGCCTGGCTCGTCGAGCAGGATCATCTTCGGTTCCGCCATTAGCGCTCGGGCGAGCTCGAGCAGTTTGCGCTGACCGCCCGACAGCGCACCGGCGCGGATGTAGGCTTGATGCCCCAGATGGGTCTGTTCGAGCACCTCGTGCGCCCGCGCCTCCAGGCGCTCCTCTTCCGCCCGCACCTCGCCGGGCCGCAGCCAATTGCGCCAGACCACCTCCCCCGACTGACGCTCGCCCGCGAGCATCAGATTTTCCAGTGCCGTCATCGTCTCCAGTTCCTGGGGAATCTGAAACGTGCGAACGAGGCCCTTGGCGAACATCTGATGCGGCGGCAGGCCGGTTACGTCTTCGCCGTCAAAGCGCACGCTGCCCGCGTTCGGTTTGAGAACGCCGGCGACGCAGTTGAATGCCGTCGTTTTGCCGGCACCGTTGGGACCGATCATGCCAGCGATCGATCCGCGCGCGACCGTGAACGAAACGCGATCACAAGCGCGCAAACCGCCGAAGTGCTTATCCAGCTGATTGACATCGAGCAACGCGTCCATGGCAGGGTAATCAGCCTGGCGGCCAGGACAACCTGCGACCGCCCAACACATGGAGATGCAGGTGCGGCACGGTTTGGCCGGCCGCCTCGCCGACATTGATGACCACCCGCCAGCCGTATTCCTCCAGGCCTTCCTGCCTGGCAACCGACTGGGTCGCCTGCAGCAGCTGACCAAGCAGCGCCACGTCGGCTTGGTCAGCTTCCTGCAAACCGGCAATGGCGACACGGGGGATCACCAGCACATGCGTGGGCGCCTGCGGGTTTGTGTCGCGGAACACGATGCACTGCTCATCCTCATACACGATATCGGCGGGGATTTCCCCGCGCACGATCGCCCCGAAGATGGTGTCGGATGACTGTTCCAAGTCGCTCAACCGTCATTCTCCGCTGTAGAACGCGCAACCGCACAGCAACGATCTCAGACGCAGGATAGTCTGTGTCCATGTCCAGCCCGCCAACTGCAGCGAACCTCGTCCTCGTGCGTCATGGACAGAGCCTGTGGAACCTGGAAAATCGGTTTACCGGCTGGATCGACGTCGATCTCACCGAGCAGGGCGTCGCCGAGGCGCGTCGCGCCGGACACCAGATCCACGAGGCGGGCATCGAATTCGACGCAGCATGGACATCGGTCTTGCAACGCGCCATCCACACACTCTGGATTGTCCTCGACGAGATCGAATCGCCCTGGCTGCCGGTCACGCGCGACTGGCGGCTCAACGAGCGCCATTACGGTGCCCTGCAGGGGCTGAACAAGGCTGAGACAGCGGCACAATACGGCAACGAACAGGTGTATATCTGGCGGCGCTCATACGACATCCCACCGCCACCGCTCGACGTCGGCCATCCCGACCACCCGCGATTCGACCGGCGCTATCGCTCGGTAGCGCCGGTGGCCTTGCCTACCGCCGAGTCGCTGAAACTGACGCTTGAGCGTGTGTTGCCCTGGTGGGAATCGCAGATGATCCCCGCATTGCGAGCCGGTCGACGCGTCCTGGTCGCTGCGCACGGAAACAGCATTCGGGCCATCGTCAAGCACCTCGACTCGATCGAGGACGACGAGATTCCCCAGATTAACATTCCCACCGGGATGCCACTGGCGTACTCCCTCGACGAAGAGATCAACGTAATCGAGCGCCGCTACCTGGCGGGCGAGGAGACGGCTGCAGCAGCAGCGGCAGCGGTTGCCGCGCAAGGACAGGCCCGACCAGCCACCTAGCTGCTCAGCCGATCAGGCGGTGATCGCCTCGCGGTACTCGCGCACCGCCTCGATGTGCGCATCGATGTCGGGCAGACCCGCGTTCATCGTGGCGATCGAGATCGCCGTCGCGCCCGGATCGCTCCAACGCTGCGCGTGCGACCGCCATAGGTCGGGATTGCCGCCGTGCGCCTGCGCTTGCGGCTCAATGCCAAAACTATCGACGTCACGCCCGCTCTCGCTCAGGTAACCCTTCAGCGCATCGACCATGGCGGCGGAGTCGGTGTTGGGCGCGCCGATCGGAAACCAACCATCGCCGATCCGCGCTGCTCGACGCAGCTGACGGTCGTGCGAGCCGCCGAACCAGACCCCGATCGGCTCCGTTGGTCGCGGCTCGATGCCTGCCGCCCGAACCGTGTGAAACTCACCCTGGAAATCGACCAGGTGGTTCGACCACAGCTGTCGCATCAGCTCGATCTGTTCCTCCTGACGATGCCCGCGATTGTGGAAGTTCTCGCCCAGCGCCTCGCACTCAACCTGATTCCAGCCGCTGCCGACGCCTAGTCGAATCGGTTGTTGGACAACATCGCGAGCTGCGCCGCCTGCATTGGCGTCCAATGCCGTCTGTCGCTGCGGCAGCCACCAACACCGCCGTCGCCAGACCAAGATTGCGTACACGCCGCGATGAACCCCAGTGTGACGAAGACCTCATGGAACGGGTGCTCGTCCGTGCAGGGACCCGTCATCCGGTGACCCGTCGGCGATCCGCGCCCAGCACATGCACATGGTCGTAGATCAGCACGTGATCGAACCCCCATGTCTTCGACCGCTTGGGCGAAGGCGCGGATCGCCGACGGGTCCGCGCCGATTTCGTTGGTCGGCAGGACCGTGCCCATCTTCAGGGGTCAGTGGACATATGCCTCTTCCTCCTTGTGCACACGGTGTAGCGGGCGGTGTGGTTGATACCGCATCGATGATATCGCTGCGCCCTGCGCTAATCTTATCCGCCGGACGCCTGCGTTTTATCGCGCGTCGGGCATAGACTCAGAATCGTATCCAGGAGTTCGACCAATGGCCACGCCGCGACAGTTCTTCCAACCGCTGGCGCTGGGCGCACCCGCGCCTCCCGCCCAGATCCCGACCTATCCCTCACGCATGATCCACTTCTTCGATCCGTCCAACGAGCGCATCCGCAATCGTCTACCCCAACTCGCACCAACGGTGGACATCCTGCTGGGCAATCTCGAAGACGCCATTCCGCCCAACGCCAAAGAGGCCGCGCGGTCGGGACTGATCGAAGTGGGACAGGGCCTCGATCTCGGCGAGACCAGACTGTGGACGCGAGTCAACGCCGTAGACAGCCCTTGGTTCCTCGACGACATGCTGGAACTGACAGCAGAAATCGGCGGCGTGCTCGACACCGTCATGCTGCCCAAGGTCAACGGCCCGGAAGAAATACGTTTCCTCGACCAGCTGCTCGCGCAACTCGAGGCGCGCAATCAACTACAACGTCCGATCCTGATCCACGCCATCCTCGAAACCGCCGAAGGTGTATCTAATGTCGAGGCGATCGCGCAGGCCAGCCCGCGCCTGCAAGGAATGAGCCTCGGCCCTTCTGACCTCGTCGCCTCGCGACGGATGAAAACAACCAGAGTCGGCGGTCCGCATCCCGGCTATATCGTCCGCGCCGACGCCGATCCGAACAATGCAACCGCGCCGCGAACCCCGTACATCCAAGATCCGTGGCACTATACCATCGCCCGCATGGTCGACGCCTGCGCCGCCAACGAGATCAACCCGTTCTATGGCCCGTTCGGTGATTTCTCCGACCCGATCGGCTGCGAGGACCAGTTCCGTGCCGCGTTCATCCTCGGCTGCGTCGGCACCTGGACCCTGCACCCCAACCAGATTCCGATCGCCAAGACGGTGTTCCGTCCCGATCCAGCCGACGTTTCCTTCGCGCGTCGCGTAGTGGCGGCTATGGAAGAGGCTGGCGGAGCCGGCGGCGTCGCCGTCGTTGATGGCAAGATGCAGGACGACGCGACCTACAAACAGTGCCGCGTCCTGCTCGATCTCGCGGAAATGTTGGCTGGCAAGGACCCCGACCTGGCACAGCTCTACGGCGACTGAATCGGCTCCCCCCCCCCTTGGCCGGACTCGATCAGACCGCTCGACCGCGAGATGCGAGTTCTTCGTACTGCTGACCTGTCAGTCGCCGCGTGATCTGGGCGGAATACGTCGAGAGCGCCCACTTGCCAGCCATCGCGGCCGCCACGGCCACCGTGATAATCGCCCACTCGCCAGCCGAAAGCGGCGAGAAGTCGAAGAAGCTTCGCAACGGCGGCGTGTACAGCGTCAGAATGAAGACGCCAAGCAGCGCCAAGCCGAAGAACGTGACCAGTGCAGGCCGCATCAAGTTATCGCGCGTCGCCCCCTGATACCCGATCACCTCGACCATGTAGGCGAGTCCGACAATGCCGATCGTCGTCGATACGAGCGTTCGTGCATCCTCGACCGGCCGGCCCAGAATCCCTTCGGTGAGCAGATGGACCGAGACTGCCGCAACCGCCAACGCGAGCGAGGCAGGTATCGCGAAGCGCATCGTCGACGACAGAAAATCCTGCCCGGCCGCGCGCGGCGGTCTGGTCAGGGTGATGAATACCGCCGGCACGCCGAGCGTGAACAGCGCGGTGAGCGATCCATGTCGCGGCAGGAAGGGAAACTCCAGCCCCATCATGTTCGAGATGAAGATAATCAGGAAGGCGTAGAAACTCTTGGCGACGAATAGCTTGGACAGCTGTGACGCGTTACCCAGCACGCTCTGCGCGACCCCCGTCCCCCGCACCAGCGCTGCGAACGAGTCGTTGCGCAATACGATCGCAGCGACGCCCTTGGCCGTGCTCGCGCCCGATTCCATCGCCACGCCCACGTCGGCCTGTCGCAACGCGCGAACATCGTTCGCACCGTCGCCGACCATCGCTACGTAGCGACCGTTCGCCTGCAGCGCGGCGATAATCTGCTCCTTCTGCTGCGGCGCAACACGTCCGAAGACTGAGTGCTCCTCGACCGCATCGGCGACTTCAACCGGGCTGAGCCGCTCCAGCGCCGTCCCGGTGATCAACCCGCCCCGCAGGTGGATGCCCAGCTGCTGAACGAGCGCCGCGACGGTCGATGGATTATCACCGCTGATGATCTTCGGCTCGATGCCGAGATCATCCATCATCCGGAACGCCGTGGCGATCTCGGGGCGCAGCTCATCCGCGACGGTGATCAAGGCGATGATCCGCAACCGCGGCATTGCATCGCGCTCGGCATCGGGCATCGCCGCAGCCTCGGCGAAGACTACCCCGCGAAGACCACGCTGTGCGGCGTGGTCGTACTCAGACATCAGCTGCGCCCGCGCCTCGTCGTCGTCTCCCTCGGTCCGTAGCAGACGTTCAGGCGCGCCCAACACAAAGACCCGCTCCTCGCCGTTACAACGAAGATGGACCGCGCTCCAACGACGTTCGGAGTTGAACGGCTCATCCTCGATCGAATCCGCTCCGTTCGACTGCGACGCAAACGCCACAGCGAGCGCCTCGGCGGTCCGATTGTTGGCCGACGTCCCGACGGCAAACGCGCCCAACCATCCCGCCAGCGGTCGCCCGCCAGGTACCCAGCGAACATCGTCGACCCGCAATCGATTCGCCGTAATCGTCCCGGTCTTGTCGAGGCAGATCGTGTCGAGATAGTTGAGCGCCTCCACCGCCGTGTTGTCCTGGACGATGGCTCCCAGGCGTGAGACGCGCAGCGCACCCACGGCGAACGCGACCGTGAATCCCAGCATCAAGCCCTCGGGCACCACGGATGTCGCCGTGGCAATGGTCGCCTTGACCGCCTCGTCGAACTCCCGACCGGTAATCAGAAACGAAATCAGGACCAACAGCCCAAGAATCGTGGTGGCGACGATCAGTCCGTCGAGGATGCGCTTGAACCGAAGTTGCAGCGGCGTCTCGGTCCGTTTCAGTTCGCGTGCGTCGCGGGTCTCGCGGACCGCTCGCGACTGATCGCCCACGCGCGCGGCGCGGTAGTAACACGAGCCGCCGACGCAGAATGCGCCCGATTCGAGCTCGTCACCCTGGCCGCGCCGCACTGAGCTGGTCTCGCCGGTCAGGATCGACTCGTCCAGCTCAGCCTCGTTCCAGACCACTGGCCCGTCGGCGACGACCTGATCGCCGCTCCGCAGGAGGACGAGATCATCCTCGACCACGTCGGTCGCCAGGACAGTGGTCCCCGCCCCATCGCGCACGACGGTTGCCGTCGGCGCGGTGAGCGCGACCAACTGGCGCAGCTTTCTCGTTGCGCGCAGCTCCTGCACGGTACCCACCAGCACATTGGCCAACACCACAATGCCCACGAACGCGGCGTCCTGCAGGTGATCGGTCTTCTGCTCAGTCACGGCCAGCACCAGCAGGATGCTGATCAGGCCGAATAGGATCATGTTGAAGTAAGTGAAGACATTGGAGACGACGACATCAATGTCGCCGCGCTGCTTCGAGCTGTCGCAATTGACCCGACCATCGGCGATGCGCTGAGCCACATCGCGCTCGCTGAGTCCATCCAACGCCGGCGGTTCGACAAGTTCGACTTGGCCAGGTCGGAGTGCTCGGCGAACAGGTACCGACTCGCCCAACAGCGGAACGGCGGCGCTCGCCTCCGACGCCATCGGCGGCTGCATTTCTCTGCTCGGTCCGCTCGGCCAATCCGCCAGCCAGGCACTGTCGGTGCGTTCCTCAATCTCCGCGATCGCCGCATTAACGCGGATCAGCGTCTCTGGATCGAGCGGCGGTTGACCCTCTTCCAGCGCGGCAAGGTCGAACAGTGGCGGCGTCTCGTCGAACGGATTGGCGGCGGAACGCTGAAGGTCGCTGATCATATGTCAAGTGTAAAGAGCGAGGTGCGCGGTCGATCAGTCATTCAGTGCACGCGAGAGGCCGGCCAACCGCTCCGCTCGGCGAGTAGCGCGATGGCCGCGCCTCGACTCGATCGTGCCCCAAGCGAGCGTCAGCGCGAACACCGCCGCCTGCACCAACACAACAGTCGCACCCGACGGCAAGTCGACGAACCACGAGAGATACACCCCGATGAATCCGGTCGCCGCACCAATGACGACCGCGATCCCAAACATACGCGGCATCGAGTCCGTCAGCATCCGCGCCACGACCGGTGGCGTCACCAGTGCCGCCGCGATCACCAGCACGCCCAACACCTGCAGCGCCGCCACCACGGTCGACGCCAACGCCAGCGAGAAGATCGTCTCCACCCGCTGAATCGGAATGCCGTAGGCGGGTGCCACGTCGCGATCGAAGGTGGTGAACACGAGCTGTTTCCAGAGTACGAACAGCACGACGGCGATCAGGGCGATCATGCCAACGGTCACCAGTAGATCCTGCGTCGTGATGCCCAGGATTTCCCCGAGCAGCGCTGCTTCCAGATCCCTGCTGTAGCTCCGCACGCGTGAGATCACGACAATACCGATGGCGAACGCGGTCGTCGTAATGATGCCGATCGCCGCATCGCCGCCGATTTGCCGTCGGCGCGCCACCTGATTGATCAGGAAGACCGAGAACGCGCCCCAGACGCTCGCGCCGAGGAAAAAGTTGATCCCCAGCGTGGACGACACCGCCGCGCCGCCGAAAATGCTGTGCGCGAGTCCATGTCCGATGTACGCTAGATGTCGGAGGATGACGAACACACCGACTGCCGCCGTGGCCCCGCCGACCAGCGCAGCGGCAATCATCGCTCGCTGCATGAAGCCGAGTTCGAACGGTTCAAACATCAGGTTGATCCGGGGCGGCAACTACGCTCCAGTCTCCCACAGGCACCCGTCCGTCGGCCTCATCGCCGTGCGCGCCCGGCGCTTCCTCGGGCACGGGCAGTACATACATCTCGCGGCCGTGCATCACGATCGCCATCGGCTGACCATATGCGCGCTCAAGTACGTCGGACTGCAACACCTCCGACGGCGAACCGTCTGCCAGCACCGTCTGCTCGCCGAGCGCTATCAGTCTCGGCAGATGCGAAGCGACTCCATTAAGGTCGTGGGTCGTCAACACGACCGTGACGCCGGTCTGATTGAGGCTCGCCAGCTGGTGCAGGATTTCATGTCGCGTCTTGATATCGACCCCGGACGTGGGCTCGTCTAGCAGCAACAGATCGGGTGAACGAATCAGAGCGCGAGCCAGAAAAACCCGCTGCTGCTGCCCACCCGACAACGCTCGAATCGGGCGTTGCGCCAGATCGCCGATGCCGAGCTGCTCCAGCACTGCTCGGGCACGGCGGCGCTCGGCGCGACTGGTCCAGGGCACCCAATGTCGCGTGCGCCAGCTGCCCAACAGCGCCACCTGCTCAACGGTGATCGGGAAATCCCAGTCGACCGTTTCCGCCTGCGGGACATAGCCGACCCGCGTGTTATTGGCCACCTGAGCCTCGCCGGCGTAGATCTCGGTTTCGCCCAGCAGGGACCGAAGCAACGTGGTCTTCCCGCTTCCACTGGGCCCGACGATGCCGATCAGCTCACCCGGCTCAATCCGCACCCGCACGTCGCGCAGCGCGACCACGCCCTCATAGCCGAGCGCCACGCCATCGAGGAAGACCAGTTCAGCATCCTCTAATCCGATGCGTGCCACGCGCTGCCTACATCAACACCGTCCAGTGCCGACGCGTCGCCGCCCAGCGCGTCGACCATCGTGCGAACGTTCTCCACAAGCATCGCAATCAGGGTGTTCTCCGGATCACCAGGCGCGCCGGGCAGATCATCGTCCGACAGCGTCGAGATCTGCACCGCGCCGGCTTCCTTAGCGATACTCTCCAAGACTTCCGATGGAAACACATCCGAGCCGAAAATCGCAGGCACACCGGCCGATGCCACCTGCGCAATCAAGTCAGCCACATCCCGGGGCGACGGTTGGGAAAAGTCGGACGGTTGGATCGCGCCGATCACCTCCAACCCGTATCGCGGGGCGAAATAGGGGAACGAATCGTGATAGGTGATTAACTTGCGGTGCGACTCGGGGATCGTCTCCGTCGCCGATGCGATCGCCGCGTCCAGATCCCACAGCCGGCCAATGAGCCGCTCGGCGTTGGCGGCATACTCGTCGGTGCCGTCCGCATCGATGGCGATGAGCGCGTCGCGGACGATCTCGGCGTACTTCACGCTCAGGTGCGGTGCCGTCCACAGATGCGGATTCGGATTGCCGTCTTCCTCAGGGAAGGAAAAATCGAATACGTACTCGCCCGGCGAGAGCGCCAGGTCGCCGAGCTGCACAATCGGCGTATCGTCGGAGGCGTTGGCGCGGGCGAGTTCCAGCGTCGGCAGCTCCAGGTTGAGCCCGTTGATCACGATCAGATCGGCGCGCTCGATCTGCGCCACTGACGAAGGCGGCGGATCGAAGGTATGACTGTTGGTCCCTTCCGGCACCAATGCGACCACGTCGACGCGGTCGGCACCGACATCCTCGATGATGCTGCGCAAGGGCGCGACTGTCGTCACGACGAGCAACCTCTCGGACTCGACGTCATCCAAACAGGCCGCGACGAATGCAAGGCATGCAATCGCAACCGCCAACAGCCACCGTGAACCGATACGCCCGGGACGGCACATAACCTGAGATCCTCTCTCCTGCGAGCTCAGGTTAGGAGGGCGAGACACTTGTTGCAACTACTTGCAACAAGCTGCGCTCCTGACTGTCAGATGGAGCCGGGCGAATGCTGTTGCGCGGGAATCCGCCCGCGCAACAGCGTGTCGATATCGATCCGACTGTCGTCGAAGTGCAGGTAACGTTCCAGCACCGGCTCCGAGAACAACGAGACCCGATGGCCGGCTGGTGCCGAAGACGCGGCCATTGGCCGCGTCTGACCGCTCTGAGGCAAGCCAGGCGACGATTGGCGCGACGTTCTTCGGATCGCGCGCCGTTCCGGCCGCGGATTCCGACGGCGCAGGTCCTCCCTGATCGACGCTGCGCCAGCGATCGGTCATCCGGGTCGAGACGCCCGGCGCGGTGCAGTTGGTGATCACGCCGTAGCGTCCCAGCGCACCGACGTTGGAGCGTCTCAGACCGAGCTTGCCGCATGCGCGGCTGAATAGTGGGTTTGGCCAGTCGAACCGCGGATGCCGGCGTCGGACGTGAAATAGATGATCCGCCGACGCCGACCCTCGCGGTTCGCGCGCCAGTGAATCGTCGCGAACTTGGTTGGCGCGAAACAGACCTAGAGGTGAATCCGCACTAACTCGTCCCACTCGTCCTCGGTCATGTTGAAGATCATCCGCTCGCGGCGGATGCCATGTGCGCACACGAGGACGTCGAGGTCGTCGAAAGTATCGATCGCCGTCTGCACCACGCGCTCGGCCGTATCCATATCAGCAATGTCGCCCGCCACAGCGACCGTCCGTCCGCCGTGAGCGACGATCTGGTCAACCACAGCCTGAACCTTGGATGGATCCATGCCGGCTCGATCCTCGACGTCGAAGCCGGTGTTGCAGACGACGACCGCTTTACCCTGCTCAGCGAAGACCTTGCAGATGCGCGACCCCATCCTCGCCAGCGCCGCCGGGGACCAACGCCACCTTGCCGTCGAGGTGTCCCATTGCGCGCCTCCGTTCCCTGCTCGGAAAGTCGCGCAGAGGCTAGGCGCGGGCGGGTGAACCTGTCAATCGCGTCAACCACGCCGCCTCAGCCAGCCCGAATCGAGCAACCGCCGCACGATCGTAATTGCCTCGCTCTTATCGTAGCGGATATAGGACTGCATCTTCGAGACCTGCTGATCGCCGAAGAAAAAGCGCTCGTACAGTTCCTGCCGACCGGCCAGCGACGTCCCGACCACATCCCAAGCGAGACGGAAGAGCGGTACCTTGTCGATCCCGTCCTCACTCATCTCGGCGGTACCCGTGAAATAACGTTCGACGGACGAGCCAAGCGTCTCGCTGATCGCGTCCATGTTCGGCTCCGAGGGCGCTGCCATGAAGTTACTGCCGCCGATCTGCTTGATGTGATCGATGATCTGCACATAATACTCGGGGAACAGGCGCAACCCGGCCAAGATCGCGCTGGTGTTGCAGTACCAGACCCCATTAGCCGGATCCTTGAACGAACCCTCGACAGCGGCGATAGCAATCGACTCCAGCGTTTGCAGCATCGTCACGATCTCGCCCAGACGGATCTGGACGTTAATGAAAGCGTTCGTCTGCGCCGACTCGGCAATCAGATGCGCCAGACCCAGCAGAAACCGAGCCTTGGCTACGTTCTTGACGATCACGTGGTGCCCCAGCGATTCGTGAAAGTGCATCGCCAGCAGCGCCGAGTTGTGTATTTTCGCGTCCTCGTAGTCGAACACCTGCTCCCAAGGCACTTCCACATCGTCGAACACGGCAACCGCGTCGATCTCCTCGAATCGACTCGAGATCGGATAATCGCGTGTCGAGCGGTCGGGATCGAACGAATCGCGGCAGACCCAGTGCAAGCCAGGCGCGTCGACGCGGACGATGAAGCCCAATGCGTACTTGCGCTCGGCTTCGCCCTGGATGATTGGCAGTCCGAAGGACGCGTTCTCGTCCGAGAACGGGGCGAGCGTGCCTAGCACGCGGGCACCGCGCACGATCACGCCGTCTGACGTGCGCCTGACGACGCCGGCGTTGAGGAACGGCACCTGCTCGCCGAGCGGCATCTTACGGTCGATCTGCGGGGTGACGAAAGTGTGCGTCAGGCAGACATCGTTGCGGCGGCAATGGTCGAGAATGCCCTGCGCGTGCGCGCCCAACTGCGGATCCAGTTGGCCCCAGTGATGCTGAGCCGCGGCGACGCCGACCATTGCAGCGTTCATGTAGTCGGGCGCTCGACCCAGCTGACCACCGGTGTGCTCGGCCCAAGCCGCGAAGGCCGCGCCTCGGTCGCGTAGATCCTGCTTCGAGCGTGGAATCTTGAACGACCGGTGCGAACGCTCGCCGTCCTCATCCACATACGAGACGATCTCGCGCACCGCAGGATCGCGCTGAAAATCGTAGTAGGCCGCGATCGTGTGAGCGGCATTGGCGAAACCGGGCGCGCTGGTTACATCATCCACCAGCGCGCCGTCATGCCAGATACGGCGCTGATCGGCCAACCCGGCCAGGTAAGCCGCGCCATCGCGCATCGCCATCGTTCGGCAACCCTAGGAGGCACCGGTGAATGCGGGCGTCGGTTCGTCGACGAGCGCTTCCTCGCCCTCGGTGGGCAGCGACTCGGCGTAGTTCAGCGCGCCGTCGATATCGCCCTCCCAGTGCTCGCGTGGGAGTTCGTACAGCACTTCGACGCCGTGACCATCAGGATCGTTGATGTAGACCGAGTGCGTCATCCCGTGGTTGATGCGTAGGTTAAACTTGACACCCCTGGACTGCAGGAAGGCGATCTGCTTCAGCCAGGAGTCACGATCGGGGTAGTGCACAGCCAGATGGTTGAGACCAAGTCGCCGAGGCACCATCGACCAGTCGTCAGACTCTTCTGACTCACCCACGATCTCGGCGAGCGCGATGTCATGGTGGCTTTCGGAGAGGCCATTGTAGAAACGCATCTTCATCGAGCGCTCGCCGCGCGGCTTCAGCGAGCCGATATGCCGAAAGCCCATCACTTCGGTCCAGAACTCGTGCGCCACGTCAATGTCGCGCACGTTCAGGACTAGGTGATTGACGCCGACGGGGGTCATCGCGCGTACTGGTGCGTCGCTCATGGCAGTACGTCCTTCCAATTATCGTTCCAGGTATGCCAGGCGCGTCAACGATAACGAAATCCCTCGCCGCTTGGACTGCCGTCGTTATTCCCGTGCCAGCGGAAAGCTCGCCCGTCGCAACCCGGCAACCGAATTGGGGTCGGCCTTTCCCGCTAACGCAAACGCTTGACCGCGGCTTCCATCGACTCGCTATCGACGCCGTGGCGATCAGCCGCTTCAACGATGTTGCGGAAGCGTCGCACCGTCTGCTGTAGTCGGACTCGACGGAAAAATGCTGCATCGACGGTCGACCCAAGCTCGCCATAGCGCTCCACGATCCGCCAACCCAGATCCGTGCCGTATGCATCAATCAGCCCGGCGAAATCGAGCGCCGGATCCGCGACGCGCAGCTGTTGCCAGTCGGTCACCGCGGCCAGCTCCTGGACGAGTGGATTGACCAACATCCAACTGGCGCTGATATCGCCGTGGACCAGCGACGGCTCGATTCGCCAAAGCGCATCGTCGTTGAGCAACGTCGACCACCAGCGACGAGCCCAGGTCCGGTCCGACCAGGACAGCAACGGCCGTAGGATCGCCTGAGCGCGACGCGCCACTTCTCCATGCTCGTCTCGCCAGGCGCGGAACGAGGCGACGCCGAGTCCTCGCGCGCGCTCGACCGAGAAGCTGTGCAGCTCGTGAAAGAACTGGGCCAAGTCCGCCACGAGCCGCTCGCGATTCTGGTCGACAATCAGATCCGGATGCAGCGGCCGACCGACCGGTATCCGCGCGGCGCGCCAAGAGCGTCGCCAGTCGCCCGCCTCGCCGCTCACGTCCCAGATCGGAATCGCCGGACTCACGAATCCGCGCAGGTGCGGCATCACCGACGCCAGCACGCGCAACCGATCGACGGCCACTTCCGAGCGGGGAAACAGCGCTTGCCACCCATCCCAATTGACGCGCGCGAACTCGCCCATCAACCGGACATCGAGGGATGCATCGTCAATGGCGAACTCGGCTGCAAGATCGGGGAATGTCCCCTGGAGGACGCGCGCATAGTCGATCTGCGTGTCGTCGGCCACTGCGACATTCGGCATCAGGCGAGTGTATCGGCCGCTCCCGACGCTTCCGCAACCGGCTTCGCCGCCTCGGGAGGCACGGGAGGCACGGGAGGACGATGGTCCTGTGTCCACTGGACCGGATCGACATCGACCCCGCGCACGATCACTTCCCAGTGCAGATGCGGGCCCGTTGAGAGACCGGTCGTGCCGATATTCCCCAACCAGTCGCCGGCCTCGACCTCCGTACCAGCGCGGACGGCGATCAGCGACATGTGCCAGTAACCGCTATGAACGCCCGCGCCATGATCGATGATCACCCCGCTGCCATGCACAGCCAGATCACCGATCCAGACAACCGTGCCAGGTGCCGGCGCGACGATCGGATCACCGTGATCGGCGGCGATGTCGTGTCCGTGATGCCAGGTATCGGACGGAACGCCGTCGTAGGATCGATACGAGCCGAACACGCCGCTGACCTCTCCCTCGGCGGGCAGGATCCAGGGGGCATTCCAGCGCGGCGGGCCACTGACGCCGACATGTTCAACGAAGCGGACATCGTGGTCGCGCTGCACCGCCGCCTCATCGACGGCGATGCCCTTGCCGCCCAGCACGATCGCTTCAAGGGGCACCGGATTAGCCAACACGAGCAGCGGGGACGACAACCTCGAGCGCCACGCGCCGTCGTCGCCGTACAGATCAACAGCGACAACCATCACGCCCGTCCTACCATCGCGCGGCAAGGCGAGAATCCCCCACCAGTCGCCATCACCCACGCGCGACAAATTCCAGCTGCGGCCGCCAATCGTCGCCATGACTGAATCCGCATCGACTCCCGAAACGGTCAACGCGAACGATTCACCCTGTCGGAGCGTGTCGGGAACCAGAGACACCTGTGCCGCAGGCTCTCCTTCGTCGAGCGCGCCCTGGCTCGGTTGCGACTGCGCATCCGCGTCGCCGGCAGCAGTCAACGCGTTCGAGGCGGCCTCCTGTTGCACGGGATCTGGGGTCGCCGACTGCCGCTGGGCCGCCGGTTGCTCCTGGGCCAAAGATCGTTGCCGTGCCGCCGACGCTTGCACCGCCTCCGATTCTGCGGCCAGCTCCCGCGACGCGGGCGTAGCGGCGGAATGCTCGTCTGTTACGACCACATCGACCGGGGAAACCTGGGATGCCGATGGCGTTGGGTCAGCGTCGTCGCCGAGCAGGATCGCCGCGCCTGCGCCGACGGTCGCTGAGATGATCGACAGCAACAGCACCACAACCGACAGTCGATGACTCACCCACACGGCCACATCCGCAATCTCCCCATTCGTCGGCTCCTCCAGGCGGCATGTCACCGTCGGCGCGGCGCGCAAGCAGTTGGCGGACATCGCCAACACTCGTACTCTCACTCTAGTAAGCAGTAAGCAGCTAGCCGAATCCCGCGCGCGGCTAGTGATTCGTCAGTTCCGCCGGAGGTTGCGACGTGCCGACAGAGTCAACGACATCGACCGTCACACCCGCCGGCACCAGCCCGTCGCCTACGCGCATCGACAAACCGTGGGGTGAGGAATTGCTGTTAGGCAGAACCGCCAACACGGTCGTGAAACTGCTGCGGATCGATCCCGAACACCGACTTTCGCTGCAATATCACCGGCGCAAATCGGAAACACTGATCCTGCTCAGCGGCGAGGCGGTCCTAACCACAGGCAATGACGCTCGCCATCTGATCGACCAACTGCTGGAGACGGGAAAACACCGTGTCGTCGACG
This sequence comes from Dehalococcoidia bacterium, assembly GCA_965116225.1. Classification (GTDB taxonomy): domain Bacteria; phylum Chloroflexota; class Dehalococcoidia; order Bin125; family Bin125; genus Bin125. The sequence goes on from OZ220495.1 coordinate 1,009,628, forward strand.
CTGGCGTGCTGCATCGACTCAGCGCCGGCGCACTCGGCGCCGACATCCTGGAAGTGGCAACGCGGCATCTCGGCGTCGCCGAGGATGAGGACATTGTCCGTCTGGCCGACGACTATGGCCGCGTCGCTCAGTAGCGCCCAAATCATGCCAGAGAACGATTGACGATCACCGTGTCCCGCTCCGACTGGTACCAGCGAATCGTCGGCGGCGACGAGATCGCCCTACGCGACGTCTTTCGTGCCTATGGCGCGACGGCGCGTGAGATCGCACGTCGAATTGTCGGTCCGGACCAGGCCGACGACTTGGTCGAGGAGGTCTTCCTGCTCATCTGGACGGAGCCGCAACAGTGGGCCTCGCCAGCGCTCGACGTGCATGTGCTGCGCATCACGCGCGACCTGTCACTGGCCGTGCTGCGGCGTGGCATCGTGCCGCGACTGGCGGCGCTCGATCTGCAACCGTTCACGATCCCGCCCGACCAGTCCACACCGGACATCGTTCACCAGATCAACCACGACGAACTTCAACGCGCCATGCTGACCTTGCCCGGCGACCTGGCCCGTCAACTGGAGGACGCCTGGCTCGGCGGCGTTTGCGGCGACGACGCGTCATTGGCCACCGCGCTCGACATGCTGGTCGACCGGTTCCGCTCTGGCCGCCTGGACCGTCGCGAACCATGAAAGTCATGACTCTATGACCCGAACGCATGCGGCCGCCGTCCGATGACCGAGCATGATCGCCCCGTCGCCGCCTGCTTCCTCGGTTTGCTCCCGGACGCCGAGCAGCTTGAGCTCGAACGCGCAATTCGCGCCGACGCGGACACCGGACAGCGCTACGCGATGTGGCCGAACGTCATCGCCGCCCTCACGCTTGCCATGCTGGTAATCGACCGCCAGCGTGTGGAGAGCAGACTCGAACAGCGCCTGATCCAGCGCGCCCGGATCGAGCGTCCGCCTACCGTGCGTTCCTATCGCGCGCTTCGCATGGCGCACCGCGGGCTGATCTGGATTGTCCTGACCGTGACAGTCGCGCTTGCTATCGTGTTCGGATATCTCGCCTTCAGTCCGCAGGAACCGATCTCCGGTCGCGCCGTCGCGTTGACGGAAGACGGCGCGACCGGCGTCCTTCTACCGCGTTACGAGGAGCGACTTTTCGCCCTGATCTTCTGGGGGCTGCCGCCGCTGAGCGACGACGACACCTGGCAAATCTGGCTGGTGCGCGAATCGGGCGCTGTCGAGCCCGGACCTACCTTCGTGGAAAACAGCGAGGGACGGGCGGCGATCACGCTCAATCCCAACCTGATCGAAACTGACGACGCCCTGATCGGCTTCGCCGTCTCACGCGACAATCCGGTCGAGCGCACCGACGCCACGCCATCCTCCGACGATATCCTGTATCAGTTCCCCAGGCGGTAGCGTGCGCATACGGGTGCGGTACGCCACCCGATCGGTAGACTGCTCAGGTAACCGAACGACCGTAAGGACGAATGATGAACTTCGAATTCAACGCCGACCAGGAAGCTTGGCGGAACGAGATTCGCGGCTGGATCCGCGAAGAGTTCGGGGCGGACTGGAACGGTCTCGACGTCTCCAACGACGAAGAGGGATCGGATGAGGCCTGGGAGTTCTCCAAAGGCATCCGCGCCAAACTGGCCGAGAAGAGGTGGACCGCGCCGGCCTGGCCTCAGGAGCACGGCGGCCTGGGACTTTCCTTCGCCGAGCAGGCGATCTTCAACGAGGAACTCGCCTACCACCGCGTTCCTGGTCCCGACCTGATCTCGGTCGGCTACGTCGGCCCGACGCTGCTCGTCTACGGTACCGACATCCAGAAAGGGCAATTCCTCGACGACATCGTCAGCGCGCGCGCTTCCTGGTGTCAGGGGTACTCCGAGCCCGGCTCAGGCTCCGACCTCGCTTCCCTGCAAACTCGCGCCGTGCGGGACGGCGACGACTACGTAATTAACGGACAGAAGATCTGGACGTCGAACGCGCATCGCGCCGACTGGATGTTCGCGCTCGTGCGCACCGATCCCGACGCGCCGAAGCACCGCGGCATCACCTACCTGCTGGTCGACATGAACACGCCCGGCATCACTGTGCGCCCGCTGATCAATATGCTCGGCGGACACGGCTTCAACGAGGTGTTCTTCGAGGATGTGCGCGTCCCGGTCGAGAATCGCGTCGGCGAAGAGAATCGCGGCTGGTACGTCGGCATGGCGACGATGGACTTCGAGCGCAGCGCGCTCTCGGGCAGTGCCGCGCTGCGCCGCAACTTCGAGGACTTCATCAACTACCTGGCCGACAACCCGGCCGCGACCCGTGAGACAAAGCTGGGCGTCGCCGACACGGCGATCAATATCGAAGTCTCGCGGATGCTGTCGCTGCGCGTGCTCTCGATGCAGCAGGGCGGCCTGGCCCCGAACCACGAGGCGTCGGTAGCCAAGCTGTTCTCCTCGGAACTGTCGCAGCGCTTCGCCCGCTTCGGGATCAACACCATGGGCAGCTACGGACAGGTACGCAAGGGCGACCCATACGCGCAAATGAAGGGCTGGTTTACCGAGCAGTACATGTCCTCTGTCCCGGCCACGATCGCGGGCGGTTCGTCGGAGATTCAACGCGGCATCATCGCCACCCGCGGACTGGGCATGCCTCGCGCCTAGCGGCATCGGAAACGCCACATGCCCACGCTCTACGACGATTTCCTGGACTACTTCGAGCAGGCCGCTCAGCACTCGGAACACGACCCACGACTACTCGAGCAGGTCAAAACCTGCAACAACATCTACCAAATGACCTTCCCCGTCGAAAACGACGACGGGGAGATCGAAGTGATCGAGGCGTATCGCGCCCAGCACAGTCACCACCGCATGCCGACCAAAGGCGGCATCCGTTATTCGACAATGGTCGATGCGGACGAGGTCAAAGGGCTGGCTGCGTTGATGACGTTCAAGTGCGCGATCGCCGACGTGCCATTCGGTGGTGCCAAAGGTGGCGTCTGCATCGATCCCTATCGAAGCTCACCCGAGTTCGTTGAGCGAGTCACGCGGCGGCTGGTGATCGAACTGAACCGACACCGCTTCATCGGCCCATCAGTCGATGTCCCCGCGCCCGACTACGGTACCGGCGAACGTGAGATGGCCTGGATCGCTGACACCTACCGCACACTCAATCCGCACGACATCGACCATCTAGGCTGCGTGACCGGCAAACCGCTCTCGCTGCATGGCATCCCCGGCCGGCGCGAGGCGACCGGGTTAGGCGTCTTCCACGGGATCATCAACTGCCTGGCCGATCCGGAGGCGGGCCATGACCTGTCGCCCGGCCTGGACGGCAAGCGCGTGATCGTACAGGGATTGGGCAACGTCGGCTATCACGCCGCGCGGGAACTCGCCAGCCACGGTGCGTGCGTCGTCGGGATCGCCGAGCTCGACGCCGGCCTCTACGATCCCAACGGACTGGACGTGGAAGCGATCGCCCGCCACCGCTGGGAGCATGGCGGCGTCGGCACGTACCCAGCCGGCCAGATCTTCGCTAGTTCATTGGAGACGATCGAGCAGCCGTGCGACATCCTCGTCCCGGCCGCGCTCGAACATCAGATCACGGTCAACAATGCAACTCGCATCCGCGCCCGCCTCGTGGCCGAAGCCGCTAACGCGCCGACCACGCCCGAAGCCGATCGCCGCCTACGCGAGCGCGGCGTCACCATCATCCCCGACCTCTATCTCAACGCCGGCGGCGTCACCGTTTCCTACTTCGAGTGGATCAAGAACCTGTCGCACATCTCGTTCGACCGCATGCTGACCGGTACGGCGGATATGCAGAACCGACGCCTGCTCGACACCCTGCAGGCGATCACCGGCAGCGCCGTGTCGCTCCAGGAGCGCGCCATGATCGAGCGAGGCCCGGCCGAAATCGACATCGTCAGCAACTCGCTGGCCAAAACGATGGGCGAGTCCTACCAACGCATCTCCGACCTGCGCTGCGAGCGCAACCTGCCCGACCTCCGCACTGCGGCATACCTGTATTCACTCGAGCTGGTCGCACAAAGCTACCTCGATCTGGGCCTCTTCCCCTGAACGCTCCCCCGAACCGTCGCCAACGCTACCCTGTGCTCAACGACCCGACCAGATGGACGAGGCAGGAGCGCAGCCGTGGGCGACCTCGAGATGTACATCGACCTCGCGCCAGAGTTCACCGACGCCGGCAAACCGCTAATCAAGTTCACGAACGACGCGGACGCCAACGAGCTGCTCGCCAACGATCCCAACGCGCTGCTGATCGCCATCGTGCTGGATCAGCAGATCACGACCAACAAGGCGTTCAGTGGACCCAGAGAGCTGAAGCAGCGGCTGGGACACCTCGATCCTGCCCGCATAGCCGAGATGGACGAGGACGAGTTCCTGACCATCTTCCGCGAGAAACCTGCCATTCACCGCTTCCCGGCCTCGATGGGCAAGCGCGTGCAGGCCGCCTGCGCCACCGTGCGCGACGAGTTCGACAACAACGCCGAGAACATCTGGAACCACCAGCCCGACGCGAAGGCGATTATGAAGCAACTGGGCAACGTGCCCGGCGTCGGACCAGCCAAGCAGAAGATCACCATTCTCCTCCTTGCCCGCTACTACGGCATAAATATCCCCGGCTGGCGCGACGCGATCCCGATCGACCTGCCCGACTGAGGCAACCTGCTATACTGTGAGCACTGCGAGTTCAGCAGTATCAACAGAATCGAGAAGAAGACGTGAACTTGCGCAGGCTAATCATTGGCGCAGTGCTTGCAGGAACCTTCTCGCTGGCTTCTGCTTGCAGTTACGACTGGTACTCCGAAATTGATGGGAAGGAACAGGCTCTGACACAATCGAGATAGTCGCTGGACGTCAGTTCTGCAAACTGCTGGTGACAAACAACTATCAACTATGATAGCTGGAGACCGTCCGGTTATCCACTTCACGTTGTTCTGGCGTCCAGGCAGAGGAATTCGATTCCCCTTAGTCAATGAAGATGAGGACGCCAATATTGGCTACGAGTTTCGAGTCGTGGCGGAGCGGAACGCATCCTTGAGCTATGCTTCAGGACAGAAGGCGCTCGCCGCAATCCTATGAGGAAGCTCAATGGTTGTTCAAGTGCCGGACATACGAATAGGATTACAGGTTATCGTCCTTTCGAGGATTCGCAGTCATGGACCAGGCACACTATGGTTTCGAAAGTGAAAACGCACACAAGAACACACCGCCATGTATTGTCCATAAACAAGAGGTAAGTTGGACTCACGACCCTCTCAAGTGCATTTGAGGCAACTAGGCGCGACCAACTGCCAGCCACAGGGAAGGAAAAACTAAAGTAATATTTCTGTGGGCATGGCGAGGACGAACTCCTGATCTGGTCAACAGAACGAGAACAGGCGACTCAGCATTCGGACATTTTGTCCGCATAGCGCACTCACTCTCGAGTAGGGGGATCACAACCTCGACCTCGGTAGTCACCGAGCGGCTACCCTAGACTCACTGCATGCGCCGCCGGACGATCCGGCGTCGAGGGGAGCGATGACCGATGGCCGTATCGTTCGGCGTTCACACTGGACAGCAAAATGTGACGATGGCCGATCTCCGTCGGCTCTGGCGCTGGATCGACGATCAAGGGATGGACTGGATCTCGGTCTGGGACCATTTCTATGAGGCGCCACCGGTCGACGGGACGTCGCCCCACTTCGAGGCGCTGACCTGTATGGCGACGATCGCCGCCGAGACCGAACGAGTGCGAATCGGCTGCCTCGTCTTCTGCGTGCCCTATCGCAACCCCGCCTATCTGGCCAAGTCGCTCATGACCTTGGACCACATCTCCGACGGCCGCATCGAGCCCGGACTCGGGGCTGGCTGGCATCAGATGGAGTTCGAAGGATTCGGCTACGGCTGGCCCAGCCTCAGGACGCGCTTCGAGATGCTCGAAGAAGGTACCCAGATCATCAAGGGCATGCTCTCCCAGGAGCGCACCAGCTTCGAGGGCGTCCACTATCAGGCGCTCAATGCCACCAACGAACCGCGTCCGCTGCAGGAACATGTCCCCCTCTGGATCGGCGGGCGCGGCGAGCGCAAGACGTTGCGCATGGCCGCTCAGTACGCCGACGGCTGGAACGTGCCCTACATCGGACCGCAGGAGTTCGCGCGGCTTTCGGGCGTACTCGACCTCCGCTGCGACGTGCAGGGGCGCGATCCCGCGACGATCGACCGGACCGTCAACCTGCAGTTCAATCTCAGCCCAACCGAGGCCGAAGCGAAGATCGCCCGCGAGAAGCTGGAGGAGCAATGGGGCGAGCAGGCCGACCGCGTCTCCGAAGGCACACTGCAGGGTACGCCCAAGGACGCCTTCGACCGCGTCTCGATGTACTGCGACGCCGGCGCAGCCGGTGTCAATGTTGCTCTGCGCGCCCCGTGGAGCGAGCAGGCGTTGGAATCCTACATCAGCGAGGTAGTCCCCGCCTTGCGAGAGAAGTACGGCGCGGTCGAACGGTAGCTGACTGCCCTCACCGCGCCTCAGGGACTACCCTCAACGCATGAGCAACGCACGCATCGACGACGCGCTCAGCATCGATGGCCTGCCCGACGACTTACGCAGGCCGATCTTGGTGCTCGCCTTTTTCGGCTGGAACGACGCCGCCGAAGCAGCCACCGACGCTGTCAAATTCCTGCGCAACCTCGACCCAGCCGCGCCGGTCGCGTCGCTCGACGCGGACGAGTTCTTCGTCTTCACTGAGCATCGACCGACTGTCAAATGGACCGACGGCGACGGAGACCGCGCCCGCCGCGAGGTGATCTGGCCGCTGACCGAGTTCACCATCCTGCATCGACCGCAAGCCAACCATGATCTGATCCTCGGACTCGGCACCGAGCCGGATCTGTGCTGGCGTCGCTACTGCCGCGCCGTCCTGCAGGTCGCCGAATTGGCCGGCGTCGAGGAAGTTGTCACCCTCGGGGCGCTGCTCGCCGACGTCGCGCACACCCGACCAACCCGCGTCTCCGCCGGATCATCCAACCCCGAACGCCAACGACAATTCGGCTTCCGGCCGTCTCGCTACGAGGGTCCCACAGGCATCGTCGGCTCGATCGGCGACGCCTGTCGGATCGCGGACGTGCCGCATATGGGCTTCTGGGCGTCGGTCCCGCATTACGTCACCTCCCGACACAACCCCGGCGCGACCAAGGCGTTGCTCACCGAGCTCGACCGCATCTTCGACCTACACCTACAGCTCGATCTGCGTCGTCTCGACGGCGCGCAGGAGCGCTACCGCGCCCAGATCGACTCTGCGCTCAACGACAAACCCGACATTCGCGACTACGTACGCAACCTTGAATCGCAGGACGATGCAGAGATGAAACAAGAATCGACATCGGACGCGCCGCTCGACAGCGACGACATCATGGAGGCCGTCAACCGCCTCTTGCGCGGAGACGAGTCCAACTAGATGACCGATCAACACCAGCACATGGATCGACACGCCGACCCGCGCCAGGACGTCGATACCGCCGGCGACGACACAGCGAAACAGCCGTACGTCAGCGAGATCGAGGTGCGCGGCCTGATCGTCGGCGCGTTTCAGGAGAACTGCTGGGTCATCGGCAACCGACGCACGCGGGAGGCGATCTGCATCGACCCCGGCGAACAAGCCGGAGACATCCTGCACATGGCATCGGAGATGGGCGTCACGATCAAGATGATCGCCAACTCACACGCCCACCTCGACCACGTCCTCGGCGTTCGCGGCGTGCAGTCGGACGACAACGCCAGATTCCTGCTCCACAAGGCGGACCTGGACATCCTCCAGGGCGCGGCGGAATCGGCCGCCCGGTTCGGCATGCAGGTCGAGCAGCCGCCCAACCCCGATCACTTCATCGAGGACGAGCAACAGGTTGAGGTCGATGGCGTCGAGCTGCGCGTGATTCACACACCGGGACACACGCGCGGCTCGGTCTGCTTCTACGGGCACGGCGTGCTTTTCTCCGGCGACACCCTGTTCCGCAACAGCATCGGCCGCACCGACCTGCCAGGCGGAGACTTCGCGCAGGAGATGTCGTCGATCATCGACAAGCTGCTGATGCTGCCCGACGACACAATCGTGCTGCCGGGGCACATGGATCAAACCACGCTTGCCGCTGAACGATCGCAGAACCCCTTTATCCTGCAGACTCTCGAGCAGCCCAGCATGCATCCTGGCGAACGCCACACCTCCGGCGGATTGATCCTGCCTAATTGAGCGCAGCTAACAGATTGGCGCATGCGGTGACCGACCAAACAACGACACTGGGCGCAATGGCAACGGCCAAGTCGGCGCTCGACGCGCGACTCGACCGCATCGACGAAGCTCACGGATCGTGGCGGGGCGCGGTCGGCGAGTGGTCGGTGGCAGAACTGCTGCAACACATGGACGGCTGGCTAGCGGAAATGACCGCCGCGGTCGAACGTATGATCGCCGGCCAACGCCCTACCCAGGCAGGCGTCGACTACTCCGATCCCGACGTGTGGAATCCGAAATTCGTGTCTCAACGCGGCGAACAGTCTTACATCCAGACTCGCGCCGACTTCGACCGCTCGCACGAGACATTCACTGCCGCCGTCGGCAAGCTGAGTGCCGACCGCTTCGGCGAGGGGAAGACGATCAACCGGATAGTCGAAGGGGTCGTGACCCATCACTACCCCGAGCACTGTGAAGACCTGGACCGCTTTCTCAGCGGTGAGCACTAAACCCAGATGCAATCCGGAGCGGCAAGTCAACGAAGAGAGTGTATGATGAGCGATGACGAAAGCCTGATCACGCCGGCGATGGAAGCCTCCATCGGATCCGAAGGTGAGCCGAGCGTCGCCACGATCGACAAGGAGCTAGTGCAACGCCTGATGGTCGCGCTGGACGAGGACGACGAAGAGCTGCTCGCCGCCGTCGAGGCTGGCGACGCCTCTTACCCGATTCCGACCTATGCGCTGCTCACGACCAGCACCTCACAACGCCAGATCTCAGTGCCCGATGCGCCCGAACGTGCCCTGATGGCGGCCGACGCCTGGGAGGTCAAGGCCGATATCCACCTCGGCGACACCATGACCATCGTGCCTCGCATCGCCGACATCCAGGAGCGCATCGGTGGTCGCGTCGGTCACTCGCTGTTCGTCCATCACGAGTGGGTCTACAGCAACCAGGACGATATCGAAGTCGCGCGGGTGCGGCGCACGATCACCCACTTCCAGCAGCGGCACAGCGGCGAGTAGCCGCGCGTTCCGCTCCCGACCGCCTGCAACTGTGCAATTGCCCGTCGTTCTCACGCCGACGAACACTCGATTGGATTCAGGATGACGCTCAACTACGACGACCTGCGCGAAGGAATCGAACTCCCGATCGAGCACCGTACACCGACGACCGAGCAGGTCATGGCGTTCTGTAACGCCACTGGCAATCAGGGGCCGCAGTTCCTCGACCCTGACTTCGCCAAAGAGCGAATGGGACTGCCGGGACCGATCATCCCCGGCAACATGAAGCAGGGCTTCCTTGATCAGTACCTGCGACGGCAGTTCGGCCGTAACCAGATCACGCGGTTGCAGCTCAATCACCGACGCCCCGACGTGCACAACGCCGAGATGACGATCGGCGGCGAAGTCACGCGGACGTACGACATCGACGGACGGCGCATGATCGACCTCGAAATCCACATCGACAACCCGCAGAGCGACCGATCGGTGCGCGGCGCGGCGACGATCGCCTACGACTAGCGCAGGCGAACCCAGTGCTGTTGCCGCGCTTGATCGATCTCGGAGCGCTCGCCGAAGGCGCGGTCCTGCCCCAGCGTGTCCTGGTACCCGACATCATGGACGTCGCCAGATTCATCGGCGGAGTCGGCTTCGCCATCCCGATCTTTCTCGACTCCGTCGCCGCCCGCGACACGGGCCTGGAAGGACCGCTGATCCCGGCCGAGTACAAGTCCGGCTTGCTACTCGCATACCTACGGCAGATCGCCAGACCGAACGGCAAAATCCTGCGGTTGCAGTCAGCGTTTCGCCGACCCGACTATCACGGAAACGAGCTCACGATTGGCGGCCAAATCACTCGCGTCGACGGCATCGACGGCGGACAGGAAGCCACTCTTGAACTCTGGATCGAACAAGCCGCCGGCGAGCGCAGCGTCCGTTCCTCGGCGGCCATCTTCCTGCCGACGACTAAGCCGATCGAACCACCAGGCCAGATCAGTCGCTCAGGTACCGCTCACTGTCATGCGCGACATCCGTAACGTGGGCGACGCTGTCGCTCCGAACCACTGGACGTCATCGCCCACGGCGTCAATCCGCTCGAACATCTCTGGTCTAGCAAGTTGCCCGAAACATTGATCTCCTGAACCGGCTCGGCCAGCTCGCCGTGGCGAATCCAGATGCCCGCCGCGCGAAAAGTCGCCGGTCGTGTAGTTGATCCCGAAACCCCTCAACGTCGTCAGGTAGAGTCCGTCTGCAACGTCGGCGATGATCTGCTCCGGCGACGCGGTTCCAGCTTCGTTGGCGAGATTGCCGCTACCAACCTGGGGCAAACCGCCCACACTGCGCCAGGCCGATCCCGTACTGACGGCATCCAGACGCCTCGCGTTGTATGTGTCGAACAGAAACCCCTGAAACACACCGCATCGATCAGTGCGTCGCGTAGTGACGCCTTCGCCATCGAATGGCCGCGACCCGAGCCGACCGCTCAACGCGCCGTCATCGAAAAGCGTCAGCAGCGGCGGCGCGATCGCCTCATATCGGCGATCTGCAAGGAACGTGGCACGTCGCGGGCGCGTCGCCGTTCGCCAGACCGGCCGCCATTCGAGGTCCCAGACGATGACCCCCTCACACGTGTCCGTCTTGGTCGCGCCCAGCTGCCGCAGCGCCTGTGCGGCAGCCTCGCGCTCCACATCATCAGGAGCATCGAGCCGCGATGCAGGGCCCGATCCGACGACGACCAACTGGCATTGCACATCCGCCCGTCCGCTTCCTGCGCCATCACCTCGACCCAGATCGAGGCCGAGATATCGGCGTATGCGCCGGCGAAGCCGTTGGAATCGACCAACGCAAAGTTGCTCACATTGGTGCTGAACGTCGCGCCTCCACTGTTGTGAATGCGCCCGTCGAACAGCGAGAGCTGCGGCGCGCGGCACGACTGCGCACCGGGATCCGCCAGTCCAGCGAACAGGTCGGGCTCGGAGATGCGCGCCAGATCTATCGCAGTTCGCACCGCGTCCCTCAGCACGCCATCGCTCACGTCGCTGGTCGAGACGGTCGCCTGCCGACCTCCCAACAGCACCCGCAAGCCAACCGACCGCGACGTTGATTCCGACACCTTCTCCAACTGTTGCAGTCGCACCGTGGTCGATGCGTTGGCCGATGAAACCGTGACCGCATCCGCCTGCTCGGCCCTGGCCGCCTCGGCCAACTCGATCATTCGCGCGGCGAGTTCAAGCGGTTCAGTCGACACGACGGGGACTGTGGAGTCGACCATCAGGCGCTCATCCCCGCCCCAGGTCGCATCTGAGTGCCGCCAACAGTGATGCCCGAACCAGCACGGTCGGAATGCTGACGCCGACCGGTACTGACTGTCCCGACTTCCCGCAAGTCCAGTGCCCATCCGACATTATCAGGTCGTGCTCCGCGCCCGTAACCCTGAACAGGACGTCGGGGCCGTTGCCGATCAGTGACGTCGCGGATCGGCGCGGTAATGTGACCGTTCTCGATCAGATAGCCCTCGGTCACCGAAAAGACGAAATCGCCGTTCGTGATGTTGACCTGCCGCCGCTAAAGGCCTTGCAGAAGATGCCATAGTCGCCGCGCCGCACCAAGTCCTCCGGCTCGTCCTCGCTGGCGGTCACGTAGGCGTTGGTTATGCGAGGCATCGGCGCGTGTCGGAAGGACTGGCACCGACCATTGCCCGACAGCCTCACGCCGTAGTGATCAGACGAAATCTGGTCCTGCATATAGCCGGCGAGCCGCCCCTGCTCGATCAGCAGATTGCGGCCCGCCAATTCGCCTTCGTCGTCGATATTGACCGATCCGCGCGAGCGATCGAGCGTCGCGTCGTCGATCACCGTGACCAACTCGGAGGCGACCGCTTGTCCGACCCGGTTCGAGTAGTTGGAAGTGCCCTTGCGATTGAAATCGGCTTCGAGCCCGTGACCGACCGCCTCGTGCAGCAGAATGCCTGAGTCGCCCGCGGCGAGCATGACGGGAAACGTGCCCGCCGGCACCTCGCGCAATTCCTGCTGCAGCACGGCCTGTCGAGCCGCCTCTTCGGCCAGCGATTCGGGCGGGTGGTCTGTCGAAGTAGGATATGCCCATTCGGCCGCCGCCGTCCCAGCGCACATTGCGTCGCTCGCCGTCGATCTCCGACAGACAGGAAACGTTGAACCGCAGCAGCGGTTGATAGTCGGCGACCATCCGTCCATCGCTATGGACTGACACGACCCACCGTTCCTCATCGACCATCGAGGCGTCCACGAGCGCGATGCTGGGGTACCAGCCACGGGCGGCGGCGGCGCGGTGCTGTGTGAGGCGATCGCGTAGCGATCCGCCGCGTAGGACTCGGCGGGGACGTCGACCGGGGCCGTATCGTGTGATCGGTGGGCGATCTGTGCGGCGCGTCGCATCGCGTCCAGAGACAGATCCTCGGTGTAGGCGTAGCCGATCGCGTCGTTTTCAACGATGCGGATGCCGACCCCCTGCGAGAGCGACGCCTGCACCGACTGACCTGCTGATCCTCGAAACTGAGCGAGCCTGAGCGCTTGTGCTCGAAGTACAGCTCGGTGAACGAGCTGCCGCGACTGAGCGCCGCGTCGAGCACGGATTCGGCGGCGGCCTCCCGACCCCGAGCTGGCTTGAGTAGAAGCCGAGTACGTCGGCCGACGCATCACCCATCGGCAATCCTCTCCGCTGGAACGTCCACAGAACATCCGCAGTCAGTCGGGTAGCACGCCGCTGGCGCGAAGAGCGGCGCTCTCATCAACGCTATGCCGCACTCCGACAGAATCGAGTCCGCGTCCGCATTGAGCTCCGGTGCGCCGCCCTGTACCGCACCGGGCGTGCGCGAGAATCGCCACGGCAATCCCGTCACCCGACGGACGCCGTATCGAGCGTCGGGAATCTCGGTCAGGAGCCGTTCGCTCAGACCTGCTCGGACGCCTTGACATAGGCATAGTCGTTGACGGCAGCCGACGGAATGTCCGCCTCGCGTAAGCGACGCAACCAATCGTCGCGGTCAGCACCAAGCGAACTGTTCCTCGATCAGCGCTTCCATTTCGTCGCTACGCTGTGAGCAGGCCGCCGCGGTGGCGAAGCGCTCGTCGTCTACCCATTCTCGATGTCCGATCAGCTGGCAGAGCGCGCGCCAGTTCTTGGCATCCATCACGCCGATCACGAGCCAACGGCTGTCCGACGCCTGGCAAAAGGTGAACGTGGGCATATGCGCCGGCGCATATGCGGTTGACGACCATCCTTGAAAAAGCCGGTGAGATAGACGGATTGCAACGTGATCTGCGATCCGAGCAACGACACGCCTACATGTTGGCCGCGCCCGAGTTCTTCGCCGCGATCAGCACGGCGAGCATGGCGATGCAGGCCTGCATCGCGCAAACCTGGTCGGCGAAACTGCCGGGCAGCGTGCGCGGCTCCGCGTCGTCCGCCAGCACCTGTAGCGACACCGCCCGTCGCCTGACCAATCACGTTGTAGCCAGGCTCTCCGGCTTGTGGCCCGCTGGCTCCGAAGGCGGAAGCAAAGACCATGACCAGGCGCGGGTTGTGTCGGCTCAGGGCGTCGTAGCCGGTGCCGAGCCTGTCCATTACGCCTGGGCGATAGTTTTCGATCACGCCGTCGCAGCGCTCGAGCATTGTCAGCACAGCCGGCACAGCGGACGGTTCGCGCAGGTTGAGCACGATCGAGCGCTTGCCCCGATCGTGCGCCTCGAAGTAACGCGAGAAGCCGTCGCTCGACAGATCAGACCTGCGCCCAAGTCGGATAATCGCCCGGTAGCGTACGGCTCCTGCTGGTAGCGCGTGAAATCGAGGATTCGATAGCCATCCAACGGTCCCGCCATCTCAGTTGCCGATCTACGCATTCCTTACTTGGGCAGGCTCGTCCCGGCTCTCTGGCAGGATATCGTTGCAGCATGCCGCCGCGTCGAGGCATTGCGGGCGCAGTTTCCACACGACGCCGGCGCGTCGGCGCAGGCCGACTGGATCCGCGACTGTTACGATCACGACGGAGCGCCACCGTCGTTGCTGCTGATCACGCTGCTGCTATTCGAGCACGGCTCGCATCGCTCGATCGATCAGGTCGCGTGCGACCTCGCTATGCTGCGTAGGGACGCGGACACCAACGAACCGCGATAGCGAATAAGGTACCCATATGGCACTCGACACAGCCGACGTGATCGAAATCCTGCAGCTGGCGGCGCGCTACAACCACGCCATTGACTACGGCGACCCGGAGGCGTGGGCCGGCACCTTCACCGAGGACGGCGTCTTCAACAGCAGCCCGCAGCCGGTCAGCGGTCACGAGGCTCTGGCGCAGTTCGCAGCCAGTTTCGGAACCAACATGGCCGGCGCGCGACACTGGACCAACAATCATGTCGTCGACGGCGAGGGCGACAGTGCGACCCACAGCTGCTACCTGAACTTGGTCCAGACCAAGGATGGCGGCAGCAGCATTATCACAGGCCGCTACGACGACACCCTCAAGAAGGTCGACGGTCAGTGGCGCTTCGCTGAGCGCAACGTTACCCCCGACCCCAAGGACTAATCGACAACGCCCCGGACGCGACACGTGCAGATACGACGCTGCGTGCGCCGCCCACCCCGCCGAGCGCGGAGAAAGTGGACGGCGCAGTGTCCATTGTCCGTTAATCCGCAACTGGCGTGCCGGCGCTCTCTATTTCGACATCTACTCCGACATGGAGTAGGAGTGTGAACCGTCGTCCGCGTCGAGCATGTCGTTCGCCCCGGCTTCGTCATCCTCAGCGAGCATGTCATCACCATGCGTCGTTGGAGTTGCGACTTCCTCGTCAGTCCGCTCCGATACCTGCGTGTCGGCGACGACCTTCTGCGTGCCGAGATCGATACCTGGCACCTCGCCTTGGTAACCGACGGGGATGCGGAGCACGTCGCCGACATAGATCAGGTTGGAGTTGGTCAGACCGTTGAGAGCCATGATCGCCTCGATCGAGGTGTTGTTGGCGCGGGCGATCGCGTCGAGGCTGTCCCCGTCCTCGACCGTCACCGAGGCGATATTCGTCCAGCTGTCCAAATCGCTCGACGTGCTCGTAGTCGTCGTAGTCGTACCGCCGTCATCGACTGCGACCGGCGTCGCGGCCGCGACGATCTCTTCCCCGAAGCCGACCGGAATCACCAGTTCCTGGCCGACGCTCAACGACTCTGAATCAGTGATGCCGTTAAGTGTGGCGATGGCCGAAACGGTCGTCTCGTAGGTGTGCGCGATCAACCAAAGGGACTCACCCGACACCACCTGAATCCGCTCGATATCCGTCCAGGCGGCAAGCCGAGCCGCCGGATCAAGGCTCGACAGATCAACCGCCTGCGCCAGTTCGGCGACTGCGACGATAGGCGTGTCGGCTTCCGATTCGCTCGTGTCCGACGTCGTTACAGCGGTTACTGTGACGGTCGTATCGAGGGCGGTCGCGCTCTCGGACAAATCGGTGGACGTCGCCGCCGGGATTGCGGCCGCCGTTGGCGCCTGGACGTCTACCGACTGAGCCGGCGGCGTGATCACGCGGGTGACCGTCGGCGTGGGCACCGCATCGCCGTCGAAGAGCTGCCAAGCAATGATCCCGGCAACGGCGGCGGGGATGACAACCGCCAAGCCGATCACGGTCCAAGCTCGACGCCGCTTGGCGCGCATGTCATCGAGGCCAGCTCGGGCTCTCGACGCCGCGTCATTCGTCGCGAGTTCATACGAATTCGCGAACGGCGGCGTTGCTTGACCCTCGGCGTACGTCGCGTCATCCGCCACTGGCCGAGTAAACGGCGAGCCAGCACGCTGAGGATCCTGGGGTTGTGCTGCCGGCGGGCCAAACGATCCCGACGAAGCAGCTTCTTGCAGGGACATCCCGGTCTCCCAACCGAGTCGCCCCGCCGCACTAGTTGCCCGAAGGCGGGAGCTTAGCGGAATTTCGCGGGACGCTTCTCAAGAAATGCCGCGATGGCTTCCGCATGCTCCGGTGTCTGCATCGCCCACTCTAGCGCCTTACCCTCGCGTTGTTGCACAAGGGCGATGTTCGTTTCCAATTGATTTTGCAAAAACAGCGATTTCACCCGTCGCATCGTCGAGTCCGGGTTCTCCGCTAACTCGTTGCCCAGCGCGACGGCGCGGTCGAGCAACTCATCGTCCAGGGCGACCTCGCGCACCAACCCGGCCTCGCAAGCTTCCTGCGCGCCGACGAAACGGCCGGTCAGGCACCAGTCGAGCGCACGGCCAACACCTACCAGTCTTGGCAGCAGCGTGGTCGATGCTGCCTCAGGTAGCAATCCCACCTTGACGAAACGGAAGCCGAACTGCGCGCTCTCGCCGGCAATGCGAAAGTCGAATGGCAGGATCGTCGTTACGCCCACGCCGACAGCGTAGCCGTGCACGGCGGCGATGATCGGTTTGCTCTGGACGCAGAAATCGGTGAACGTCTCATCGTACTCGTCCGCCTGGCCGGCGCGTCGCGATGCGTCGCCCGATGAGACATCGCGCTGTTGCTCCTGCAAGTCCAGGCCGGCACAATAGGCGCGACCATTGCCGGCGAAGACGATCGCCGCCACATCGGGATCGTTGTTGAACGCGCTCATCGCGTCCCGCTCTTCAGCCGCCATAGCCCGGCTCCAGGCATTCAGCTTTTCCGGCCGATTCTTACGGATGATCCCCACGGGACCCCGCTGCTCAACCTCGATCAGTTCATAGCCCATTGGTCATCCAATCATCTTCGCCGCGCACGCAACACGTTGCCGTGTGCGGGTTGCGGATCTGTCCACGACCAGATTATGACGCACGTTACGTCTACCCGGAACAGTTTGCAGTCGCTTCACAATCCGCAGCAGCGCGACCACACTACAGGTGCATAGAGTGACATATGCGCCGTTCACTTAGGGTACCAATGCCGACACGTTGGCTGACGAGACCGCTGGCATGGCTAACCTTAGCCGTGGCCATGCTCAGCCTGAGCTTCGCCGCGCCTCTCTGGGAGCGCGCCTCCGCCGATACCTACACAGTCCAGGAGGGCGACACCCTCTGGGATATCGCCCACAAACTCTCGATCGACATCTCAGTGCTCCAGGAGCTCAACCCCGACATCGACTCAACCGACAACATCTACGCGGGGCAGGACATCACGACTCCTGACAACATCGATGCGGTCGAGACGCAGATCCACAGGACGTCCGCGGCCGCGATCCACCTCGTCCGCCCCGGCGACACGCTGAGCGCAATCGCTGCAACCTATGGCACGACGGTCGAGGCCATCCTGGCGCTCAACCCCTCGCTGGATCCGCTGGAGCTCTGGGAAGACACGCCGATCGCGCTCCCTCGCGCATCCGCTGACTCTGCGCCCGCCCAGGACGAGCGGAACGACCAGTCGGTGCAGCAGTCGCTGAACGCTGGCGTCGAGCGCTCGCAACCAACGGATGTGCAGCTGGCTAATTACACGGTCAAGCCGGGCGACAACCTGCATAGGATCGCCGAAAACGCCGGCATCACATTCGAGGAACTGATTGCGCACAACCCGCAGATCGATCGCACGCGGCTCTCGACGATCCAGCCCGGCGACATCATCTACGTCCCAACTCCCAACTATCACGTGCTGGCGATTGATCCCAACGACGCCCGTCACGTGCTCACGATGCAGTACACCGTGCGCAGCGGCGACAACGCCACCATGATTGCCAAGCGCTTCGAGATCAGTCTGGCGGAACTGAGGTCGCTCAACGGTGGCAATAGTCTGGACAGGGTCTACGTTGGTCACGCGCTCACCGTGCCCTGGTTGCCAAACGCGCTCGCCGCTGACGCCGGCACGATACCGGCCGTCGAACAGCGTCGACGTACCTATCAGGTACAAACCAGCGACACGTTCTTCGACATCGCCCAACGACACGACGTCAGCATGGAGGAGCTACACGCGCTCAACCCCACACAGCAAGTCGATCTGCTGCACGTTGGTCAGCTGCTGTACCTGCCTGGCTATGTCGATCTGCCGGTGGTGTCGGAGACACGGACGCTGTCCGAGTCTGATCTAGTTCAGTACGCGGCGGCCAAGCTCGGCGTCACCCCACACACCCTGGTGGCAAATCATGGCTGGCTGGAACCTGGTCAATGGCTCGAGGCCGGCAGTACCTGGCGTATACCTGTTCGCGAGGGACTGTTGGTCACCGTCCAGCGCGGCGACACCCTGCAAGCCATCGCCGATCGACATGGCGTCGATATGCAGGCCATCCTCGACGACCCGGCGCACGGTGTTGACGATCCCAATGAGATCGTCATCGGCCAGGAGATCATCCTGCCGATCGCCATACCCGATTTCGTCTGGCCGACCTCAGGCACGATCACAGATCCGTTCGGTCTCTGCCGCAACTGGGACTGTTCCTATCGACACAAGGGGCTCGACATCGCGCTCGACTACTCCGAGCCGATCATGGCCGTTGCCGACGGGCTGGTGACATTCGTCGGCGGCGACGAAGCGTTCGGTCTCGGGTGGCATGTCGAGATCGACCACGGCAACGGTTGGACCAGCACCTACGCGCATCTCGCAGAGTTCGCGGCTTGGGAAGGGCAGGAAGTCGAAGCAGGCGACGTGATCGGCTACAACGGCAACAGCGGCCACAGCACCGGACCACACCTACACCTCGAGATCCGCCACCACGACTGGTACGTCGATCCGTACATCGTGCTGCCCTAGTCGATGCGACGCTGGAGAGCGGCGCAGACGCGGTGCAGCACATCGATCTGCGGCGAGCCATAGATCGCGCCGGCGCGATCCTGGTAGTCCTGCCGCTCGCGCCATCCCGGCGATGCCGCCTCGACCACGCCGTCGATGTCGGCCGCGGCCTGTAAGGCGTCGCTGCCGGCGCGCGCCGGAGCAACCCCACGTTCCAAGCGTGGCACCAGCGCCGACCCGACCTCCGGTAATCGCGCGTCACACGACACAACGAGTGCAGCCCGTCCACCGCGACCCACAGGGAGCGCAACCCCGCTTCCGACTCCGAGAGCCGCAGCGCGCTCGCGACTGCCGGCCAGAGCTCGGGCATTCTCAGCAGCCGTCCCGCGACCCGCATCCGACAGGCATACGCAGAAAGCCGACCGGTTCCGACATCAGCGCGCCAGCGGCGGGGAAGGCGCCCGTGCGAATCGCATCGATCATGTGAATCGGTCTATCTGTGGCGGCAGCATCGTCGAGCGCGACCTGAGTGCGCCGCAACGACTGCGACGCTCGAACTCACCATCCCTCTGCGGAGTAATACCGATCCCGGAACGCGGCCAACAGGGAGCGCAGCGCCTGGTCTGCTATTCGCAACGTGCGCATATCGGCCAGGTTGGCTGCCAACGGTTTGGCGTGGAGCAACCTCCCCAACTCGACGAATGTCCCCGACGTGATCGTGTCGACGACCACAGCCATGCCGTTCCCGGTCGTGATCCCGTCCTCATCGCTCATCGCGTCGTCCCGATGGCGAATGAGCAGAATCTGCAATAGCGAGCAGTCCCAACTCTGATTGCGCGCGTAGTCCCCCGACCACAGCGACGCCACGGATCAGCGAGTCGCGGCTGCGATGCCTCGCGCTGATTCGCTTAGCAAGCAGTTCCCACTCAACGCTCCTGAATAATCCGCCCGGAACCCGCTCAGAATCCGCGATAGCGATTGGCGATGGGAAATCGTCGGTCGCGTCCAAAGGCGCGCGAGGTGATCTTGAGTCCCGGTGCCGCCTGACGCCGCTTGTACTCTGCGCCGGTCACCAGCGACATGACCCGCCTGACATCGGCCTCCGCAAAGCCGTCGACGACGATTTCATCGAGCGAACGGTCCTCCTCCACGAACGCTTCCAGGATCGGATCAAGCCGCTCGTACGGCATCAACGATTGCTCGTCGAACTGATCGGGGCGTAGCTCGGCGCTGGGCGGCTTGGTCAGTACTGATTCGGGAATGACCTTGCGTCCGGTGCGTTCATTGACCAGCGTCGAGAGTCGGTAGACTAGCAGCTTGGGCACATCCTGGATCACGGCGAGTCCGCCGGTCATATCACCGTACAGCGTGGTGTACCCAGTGGCAGACTCACTTTTGTTCGAGGTGGTCAGGACCAAGGAACCCATCTTGTTCGAGATCGCCATCATCAGTACGCCGCGAATCCGCGCCTGCAGGTTCTCCTCAGCCACGTCCTGCGGCAGCCCAGCGAACAACGGCGCGAGCGTGTCGAGGCAAGACTGGTACGGCGACTCGATCGGTAGCACGTCCAACTGAATGCCGAGATTGTCGGCCAAGGCGCGAGCGTCGGAGACGCTGCCCTCCGACGAGTACCGCGATGGCATAGCGACGCCGCGCACATGCTCTGCGCCCAGCGCGTCCGCGGCGATCACAGCTGTAAGCGTCGAATCGATGCCACCCGACAGCGCGATCACTACATCGCTGAATCCCGTCTTGCGGACGTAGTCTCGCGTGCCCAGCACGAGCGCTTGGTAGACCTGCTCGTCATGGTCAGGTAGCTCGGCGACGATCGGCGCGGGCAGCGGAGCGCGATTATCGTTTGACGACGGTGCCACCGCGGCGAGCGCCGCCTCGGTGCGCGGTAACCGCCGCAGGCGAGGATCGTGCAACCGGGTTTGACGCACGTCCTCCACATCCAGATCGACCGCCAGCAGATACTCGCGGAACATGGGCGCGCGCGCGATCATCTCGCCGCCGGGGCCGTAGACGGTCGAGCCTCCATCGAAGATCAGGTGATCCTGTCCGCCAACCAGATTGCAGTACAGCGTCAACACAGCATTGTCGGCGGCTCGGGTGGCGAGCATCTGCTCACGCTGGAACGACTTGCCCGCGTGAAACGGCGAACCGTTGATGTTGACCACGACCTCAGCGCCCGCCAGGCACTGATCCTGCATCGGTCCGGACGAGTACCAGATGTCCTCGCAGATCGTGACGCCGACGCGCGCGTCCGCGATCTCGAACAACTGCACGCCTTCACCGGAACGAAAGTAGCGAGCCTCGTCAAACACCCCATAGTTGGGCAGGTACTGCTTGTGATAAGCGCCGAACAGCTCGCCGTCGTGCAGGACGGCAGCCGCGTTGAAAATGTCGTGTCGATAGTCGACGAAGCCGACCACGGCAGTGACGTGCCGCCCGATGGTCGCCTCGCGAATCCGCTCGAGCGTGGCGAGATTGGCTTCGACGAACTCCCTCCTCAGGACGAGATCCTCCGGCGGATAGCCGGTCACCGCGAGTTCGGGGAAAGCGACCAGATCGGCACCCAACAACTCGGCCTCGCCGATACAGTCGATGATTCTGGCAGCGTTGGCATCAAGGTCGCCGACAGTTGTATTGATCTGGGCCAGGCAGACGCGCAGACGCCGCACGGCAACTCCTGAACTCGCTCAATCGACCGCCAACTGACAGATCGCAGCCTATCGCACCGCAGATACACTCAATCCGTGCCCACGACCGGACCAGCAGGTTGCAACGCCGAACTCCCTGACCGGCTCAACGGAGCCACCGCCGCCCGGCTTAGCAGGGCCGCCTACACATGGCCTGGCGGTCGTGGCGTCTTCAAGATCGACCTCCACGTCCGACGCGGCGAGGTGCTCGCGCTGTTGGGCCCCAACGGAGCAGGTAAATCGACGATCCTGAAGATGCTGAGCGGCGCGATCGCGCCGCAGCACGGCGGCATCCAGGTTTTCGGCGCGTCGCACGGCTCCGGCGCGCGTCGACGCATCGGCCTCGTGCTCCAGGAATCCAGCAGCGACGATCTGATGACAGTGCGGGAAACGCTGTATCTGCACGGACTCCTGTTCGGCTTGCGCGGAGCCGTGCTGAAGCGGCGCAGCGCAGGGCTGCTCGACTCGCTTGGCATCGATACGCGCGCTGATGATCGCTGCGAAACGCTCTCCGGCGGCCTGCGCCGACGCCTCGACATCGCTCGCGCCTTACTCCACGATCCCGACCTGCTCCTGCTCGATGAGCCGACCTTGTCGCTCGACCCCGACTCCAGCGCCGCGATCTGGGAAGCGCTACGAGCGCGCGCCGCAAGCGGGATCGCCATCGTCATCTGCACCAACGACACGGTAGAGGCGGAAGTCAATGCGGATCGCGTCGCGATCGTGAGTAATGGGCGGATACTCGCCGATGACACGCCCCGCAATCTGACCGCGGAATTGAAGCGGGATGCGCTCGAACTCGATTGGCCGGATGCAAGCGATGACGAGCTACGCCAGCTGACCGGATGGGATGGAGTCGGCAAGATCGCCAGAACCGAGACGGCGCTCGTGCTTACGGTCGACCGCGCTGCTGAGATCGTGCCGCGCCTGTTTCAACGCTACAGTCCGCAGATTCGCGGTATCCGCATCCGTGAATCGAGTCTGCGCGACGCGTGGTTCCAGATGGTCGGCCGGCCGCTGAGCGACCGGGACGACACCCGATGATCGGTGCTGCCCTGGCGTCATGGGCGCTGTTGCAGCGCGACCTGCGGGCGATCGCCCGCTCGCGCTCGCAGATGTACTCCTCGCTGCTCTTCCCGCTCATGCTGATGGCGCTGCTGGGCACGGGCGTCTCGAGCGGACTAACGCCGACATCGCCGCGAATCATCGAGGGCGACTACACCTCGTTCCTCGCGCCGGGAATGATCGCGATGACTGCCTTATTCTCTTCGACCTTCTCCAGCGCCGGTTTCTACCGCGACCGCGAGAGCGGTCTGCTGCGCGCCATGTTGGCGTCGCCGCACAGTGCGCGGACCATCCTCTTCGGCAAGTCGCTGAGCGCCATCCTGATCGGCTCGCTACAGGCGCTGGCGATGCTAGCGCTCGCTGTCGTTATTCCCGGTATCGATCTCGCCTGGCAATTTGGTTGGCTAAGAGGCGTCGCCACCGTGATCGCGACCGTACTGGGCATGAGCTTCATGCTCTCGGGCCTCTCGCTGCTGCTCGCGCTGCGGATCAAGACGATGCAGGGCTTCCACCTGATCTTCAATCTGGTCCTGTTCCCGCTCTTCTTCCTGTCGGGCGCTTTCTTTCCGTTGGACGAGGTACCCACCTGGCTTGAGCTGCTCAGCTACGCCAATCCCCTGACCT
The DNA here is from genome assembly GCA_965116225.1 of Dehalococcoidia bacterium. GTDB lineage: Bacteria > Chloroflexota > Dehalococcoidia > Bin125 > Bin125 > Bin125. The sequence goes on from OZ220495.1 coordinate 1,032,929, forward strand.
ACGCCGTCGACCTACTCCACTACGCGAGCTACGCCGACGCTCCGGACGGCCTGATCGGCCCGCTGATCGACGGCCTGGTGCTCGGCATCCTGGCGCTGATGCTGTTCACTGTCGGCCTGCGACGTGCCCCACGCGCGGTGTAGCTCGATGAGTGTGATGCGATCACTCTGGCTCCAACTGGCGTCGATCACCCTGCTCGTGAGCAGCGCAATCATCGCCTGCGGGGAGGACCGCCGAGCAGTCGTCACGCCCAGCGAGGCTGCGTTCGTTCCGGTTGTCGAATCCTCCGAGCTGCACGTCGGCATGCGGAGGCTCGTGTTGACGCTGCTCGACCATAATCGACAGCCCAAATTCGATGTCGATGCCATGTTCCGCATCCGCTACTTCGACCCCACTGAAGGCGGCATCAAGTTTCACTCCGAGGCACAGCTGCAGCCCATCGACGTCGAGGGGTTTCAGTACCTTGTCGCAACCGATGTCCCGTTCGACGCTCCGGGACAATGGGCTATCGCGGTGACGGTCGAACTGTCCGACGGGACAGCCGCGAGCAGCCCGCGCTTGCCGATCCTCGTGCGCGCGACGGCGCGAGGCCTGACCCGCTTCGACGATGCGCCGAGCGTCCCTACGCCGACCATCGCCGACGGAATCCTCGAACGAATGACGCCGATCGACGCGACGCGGTTGCCGATGTATGAACGCTCCGCAGCCGAGATCATCGCGGCCGGAGAGCCGTTGTTGATCGTCTGGGCATCCTCGCAACGTTGCGCCGGACGCCGCGCATGCGCGCGGGCAGTCGAGCAGGCTGCATCGATTCTGAACGCGGGCGAGATCGCCGTCATCCACGTCGAGCCATTCGGGCGCCCGCGCTCCGAAGCGATCCAGTCGATCATCGACACCGCCAATGCAGCCTGGGTGATCGAAGCCGAACCGCAGTTATTCGTCATCGATGGCGACGGTTCGATCGCGAACCGTTTCGAGATCGTCGTGCAATCGTCCGAACTGCGAGCAGCCATCGAGGCCGTATCGCGCTAGACCAGCACGTCCAGGCCCACAGCCGCGAAGACGATAAACAGATAGGCGATCGAGGCGAAGAAGAGTTGCATCGGCGGCACCTGCTCGCGCCAGACCCGCCAAGCGATCCAGATGAACACCGCTCCCGACAACGCGCAGGTCGTCTCGTAGCACCAGCTCAGGTGACCGCCCAACGGCCCAAGCAGACTGACCGCGACCAGGCCGATCGAGTAGATCAGCAACTGCTTGCGCGTCTCGCGCTCGCCCGACATGACCGGCAGCATGGGAACGTTGGCGCTGGCGTAGTCGTCGCGGTACTTGAGCGACAGTGCCCAGAAGTGCGGCGGCGTCCACATGAAGATGACGAGAAAGAGGATGACAGGCGTCCAGGTCACCTCGCCGGTGACGGCGGCCCAGCCAACCAGAGGCGGAATCGCCCCGGCGGCGCCGCCGATCACGATGTTCTGTGTGGTCGCTCGCTTGAGCCAGATCGTATAGACGAAGACGTAGAAGAGGACGGCGGCCTCGGCCAGCAGCGCGGCCAGCAGATTCACGGTCAATGCCAGCTGCACGCCGCCGAGCGTCGCCAGCAGCACCGCCCATGCCAGTGCCTGCCAGGGCTGAATGACGCCGGACGGCAATGGTCGCGCGGTGGTGCGCTTCATGATCGCGTCGATGTCGCGGTCGAACCACTGGTTGAAGGTATTAGCACCGCCCGCGGTCAGCACGCCGCCCAACAGGGTGAGTAGAATCAGGGCCAGACCTCCTCCTACGCTGCCGCGCGGCCAATCATCGGCGGCGACGATCATCGTCGGCACCGTGGTCACCAACAACAGTCCGATAATGCCGGGCTTGGTCAGATCCCACAGCGCCCGGGCGACCGTCAGGGCGCGACGGACGCTCGGCAATGCTGTCGGTCGCGTCGGACGATCCAGCGTGAGCGGACGCTCGGTCATTACTTGCTCTCACTCTCCGCCGATGCGCCCGGCGCAACGCCTGGCCAACCCGCTCGGTAGGCCGCCGCCAACGACGCTGCCGCCACGAGCAACCAGACGATCGCGCCCGTCGAGAGGTGCAGGGCCCGCGCCCAAGCACCGAAGTTGATCCAGATCATCGCCGCACCGATGAAGACCTGCGCGAAATAGAGACTCGCCCCGCTGTGCAGCAAGATCGTCAAGAGGCGGTCCCTCGGGCGCAACATCACTACTCCCATGGCAGCGCCGAACAGCGCCAGGCCTGCGACCGCGACCAGTAGTCGGTGACCCATGTTCCATCGAGCGTACTCCCCGTCGGGCCACAGACCGCCGTAACAGAGCGGCCACTGGTTTCCGCAGGCTGCGCCGCCGGGACCGACATGCGCTCCCGCATCCGGCCCCGCCCCGACATGAGTGACGTAGGAGCCGACCACGATCACCGCATAGACCAGGATCGCCGTGATCAGCACCAGCCGCGCGAACGTCCGCGCCTGTGACGGCGCATCGCTACCCAGCGGCGTCTCATCCTCGACCGTGACCGCCCGCCACTTGAAGGTACTTAACCACGACACTGCCACAGCGGCCAGAATCAGCATCGCCGTGGCGAGATGCAGCGTTACGATCAACGCTTCCAGCCGCTCGGTGACCGTCAGTCCGCCCAGCACGACCTGCAACGCCAGCAACGGAATCGCGGCCACGGCCGGCAGCCAGACGCGAGCGCCGCCTCGGTATCGCTGCCATGCCGCAACGGCGTACCCAATGACGATCAAACCGATCAGCGCCGCGAGCAGTCGATGCGTCCACTCCAACCAGACCTGATAGGCGGCGAACTCGCCGAAATCGCCCGATGGAATCAGGCCGCCGTAGCAGGCCGGCCAGTCAGGGCAGGCCAGACCGGACCCGGTCACCCGCACGATGCCGCCCAACGCTATCAGCGCTAACAAGGCGAGCACCAGTCCGAATCCAACGCGTTGAAACCGAGTCATTGATGCCGTACCCACCACTCCAGGCGCCTGCTCGCGATCGCTGCGACGCAGCTCACGCGTCCTGATTGTGTCACCTCATCGAGTACCGGCGATCAGTCAGGGCGAGCAATCTCCGATCTGTCGCAATCCTCAACGAGCCATCCACGAGGTCCCGAACAAATGGACAGACACACTCGGACAGACCATACCGGCTCGCTACCGGTATTGCTGAGCGCGCTACGGTCGACCGCCACTGTGACGTTGCCACCACGACACTAGTCGTCACTGCTCGCCGGGGCGCGGGCCCAGCGTCGGGATTTCGCCGTGAACGCGAATCTGCATGTCTCGTACCACGTCGTTGCGGCGATCCTTAAACCCCTCGCGTTCCGCCCAGAAGTAGACCGTGACGATGATCGCGAGCGCGAACATCATCGAGCCCGGCACCCACATAATGCCAGCCCCGATTCGTTGATCGATCAGCGCCGAAGGCCCCCACTCGCGCACCGCGGCGGCCTTCGCGTAGGTGTTGTAGATCGGTTCGCCGACGTTGATCAGGATCAGGCCCAGGCCGATGTTCTGCAGGATCGCAAACACCAACAGCACGCAACGCCACACGTGATGCGGGCGCAGTTTGGTCGCGTCAACGCCGATCACCAGCCACCAGAGCAACACGGCACCGAACAAGAACACGCCGTGCTCGACGAAATGGACACCTTCCGACGCGATCGCCGCGTCGTAGGCATCGGGCCAATGCCAACTCCAGACGCTCGCGATGTAGATCGCAATCGCCGGCAGCGGCCAGGTGAGCCAGCGAACCAGGCGGGAGTTCAGCAGTGGAATCAGATACGTGGCGCGGACACGCGGCGAGGCTGCCCGCAGCGCCAACGTCGCCGGCGCGCCGAGCAGCATCAGCGGCGCTACCAGCATGGTGATGAACACATGCTGCACCATGTGCACCCAGAACAGGTCGTCCGAATAGGTGTCGACGGGCGAGATCAACCCCAGCAGCATGAACATCCAGCCCGCCGCGAAACACCAGGCGTGCCAGCGAGGAAAGTGGAAGCTGGGCGAATCGCGCCGCAGTCGGTAATACGCCCAGCCGTACAGCCCACCGACCACCGCCAGAACGACGACGCCCGGCGCGTCGATGCTCCAGATGGTCAGCGCGTTGAGCAAATCTCCCGACTCGGCGTATCGGCCGTCATGCGCGGAAATCGCTGCAGGCACGGTCGCAGCCGATGATGCGACCACAATCGCTACCAACACCGCGACTGACCCGCGGCGCGCTCGCGGAATCGCGCTCACCACGGCACCCGCATCAGCTCAGGAAGAAGACGAGCGGGAAGATCACCAGCAACCATACGAAGCCCACGAAATGCCAGTAGAGCGTCGCAGCTTCAATCGCCGTGTTGCGCTTAGCGTCGAAGTGGCCCAGCAGACCACGCAGCCACTGGGCGAAGATGAACAGCAATCCGCCGATCACGTGTGCCCCGTGGAAACCCGTCAGGGTGTAGAACGTCGCCGCGTAGGGGCCGTCCGAGATTCCGAAGCCGGCGTGCTCCCACTCGAAATACTGATTGATCATGAACGCCGTACCGATCACGAGCACGATGCCCATGTTGATCAGCATCGCCCGACGATTGCCCTTGCGAATCGCGAACGCGGCAAACTGCATCGGAATCGAGGTGCTCACGAGGAGCACGGTGAACAGGATCGGTCGCCACTCGCCGCCCTCTAGCCGGTGCGCACCGTTGGTCGGTTCCCAGAGCAGTGTGTCGCTATGCAGCGCCAGCATGGCGGCGATCAGGCCAGCGAAGAACATGACCTCCGAGAAGATGAAGAAGATGATCCCCCACAGACCCGTCGTCATCGGCTCCCCGCCGACGAGGAAGTTGCGGACCGGGTGGACGCGTCGTTGCGGGAGCGTTCCGGCTGCCATCGCTAACCCTCCTCCCGCACCGACGCCGAAGGCGATTTGGCGACGCCATCGCGTCCATTGCTATTGACGTGGTAGTGCGGGTCGTCCTGCAGCCGCTCGCCAAACCGCAGGTCGAACAGCGGACGCTCGGAACGAATCTCCGGCAGCGAGTCGAAGTTGTGCGGCGGCGGTGGCGACGTCGTAGCCCATTCAAGCGTGGTACCCTCCCACGGATCGGCGCTAGCTCGCTCGCCCCACTTCAGCGAGTAGAAGACGTTGTAGAGGAACACCATCATCCCCGCTGCCGAAACGAATGCGCCGATCGTGATCAACATGTTCATCAACTCCCAGCCCGGGTTGTCGGCGTAATCGTTGATCCGACGCGGCATCCCGTCCAGGCCCAGCAGCAACTGGGTGAAGAAGACCAAGTTCACACCGATGAACAGCAGCCAGAAGTGCAGCTTACCCAGTCCCTCGTTCATGAACTTACCGAACATCTTCGGGAACCAGTAGTAGCAGCCAGCCAGGAAGCCGAAAGTCGCCGCAATCGACATCGTGTAGTGGAAATGCCCGACCACGAAATAGGTGTCGTGCAGCGCGAAGTCGACCGGCACGGCGGCGTGGAAGACACCCGTGATCCCGCCGATCAGAAAGAGCATCAGAAAGCCGATGCTGAACAGCATCGCCGTGGGGAAGACGTTCGAGCCACGCCACATGGTGGCGATCCAGTTGAACATCTTCACCCCGGTCGGCACGGCGATCAGGAACGTCGCCCCCATGAAGAACGGCAGGAACACGCCCCCGGTCGTGAACATATGGTGCGCCCAGACGATGAAGCCGAGCAGACCGATCCCAACCAGAGCGAGCACCATCGACCGATAGCCGAAGATCGGCCGACGCGTAAAGACCCCGAACACGTCGGAGACGATGCCCATTGCGGGTAGGATCATGATGTAGACGGCCGGGTGCGAGTAGAACCAGAACAGGTTTTGCCAGAGTAATGGCTGCCCACCGGCTGTGGGGTCGAAAAACGCTCCTTCGGCACCGTTGCGATCGATGAACCCCAGCACCAACGCAGCCGCGAGCACAGGCGTCGAGAGCAGGATCAACAAACCGGTGACAAGCGCCGTCCAGGTAAACAACGGCAAGCGCCACATCGTCATCCCCGGAGCGCGCATCTTGAAGATCGTCACCAGGAAGTTGACCGATCCGAAGATGGACGCCTGTCCCAGCAAGATGACGCCGACCAACCACATGTCCATTCCGGTGCCTGGCGGCTCGGCATTGTTACCGGTGTCCAGGGTGACGGGCGGGTATGCTGTCCAACCGGCTGAGGCCGTGCCGCCTTCAACCGCGAAACTCGTGACCAGCAACGCGCCGCCGAAGAGGAAAATCCAGAACGACAGCGCATTGATCCGGGGAAACGCCATGTCGAGCGCGCCGATTTGCAGCGGCATCGAATAGTTCATGAACGCCGCGCCGACCGGCAGCAGGAAGAGGAAAATCATCACGCTGCCGTGCATGGTGAAGATCGAGTTGTAGGTCTCGGCTGAGATGATCGTCCCGGTCTGCGCCAGCTCGGTGCGCATGACGAGGGAGAAGGCCATACCGACAAGCCCGAACGCGCCCGCCGCCCAGAGGTACATGATGCCGATCTTCTTGTGGTCGACCGTGGTCAGCCACTCGAGGATCGCGCGCCAGGCATTCGCACCGGCATACGGTGTCGTCTGCGCCCCCGCCAGTGTCGCCATCGTGTCGCCTCCCTCTACGTAATCCCCGGTTCGTCGTCGCGTGCGCTGACGCGCTACCCGCCGGCCGCAATCAGCTCAGCCAGCTTGCTCGGCACCTCCTGCGACACCGGTGGGCGCTCAAGTGTCTGTAACCAGACGTAGATATCCGCGATCTCCTCGTCCGAAATTTGGTTGGGCGGGAATGCGGTCATCGCCTCCAGCGGTTCGCGGTACTGCTGAATCACACGATCCAACGGCACAACTGTCATCGCGATCGTCGGGCCGACCAGACCCTCGCCTAGGTCGCCGTGACAGACGTTGCAGCCCATCGCAAAGAACAGGCTCTGCCCGTTGACCGGATTGCCAACCGCGCCTTCCTCCTGTTCGACCTCTTGCTCGCCGCCGAAGTCGCCCTCGACCGGCTCGGGTCCGCTCTCCGCCTTGTCCTCGAACCACTCGTCGTACTCGTCCAGCGGGAGCGCGCGGACGGAGTAGATCATCCGCGCGTGGTCGCGCCCGCAGTATTCGGCGCACTGACTCTCGAAGACGCCCGCCTCATTAATCCGCACCCACAACGTCTGCACGCGACCCGGCACTGCGTCGAGCTTGGTCAAAAACTGCGGCGTGTAGAACGCGTGTAGCACATCCGCCGAGGCGATATTGAAGCGAATCATCTGCCCGACGGGAACAGTCACGATCGGCGTATTGTCGGCGGTCTGCAAACGGCCTTCAGCCACCGTGTCGGTGCCGTTGAACACACGCATGACCTCGCTGCCGGCGCTATGGCGGATCGGCACGGTCCCGTTAACGGCACGTTCGACCGTGACCACATCGCCTGTGCGGGCAATCACTCGCATGTGCTCGACGCCCATCTTCAGGGTCATAAAGGCGACCACCCGCGAGGGATCTTCCAGATGCAGCTCCACATCGGATGGATCGTTAGAGAGATTTTCGTCGAGTGCCGTACCCAGCGGGACCGCGTAGTTGAACGCCCATGCCCACTGTCGACCCTGCACATCGACCACAGTCACCACTTCATCCTCGTCGGCCCCCGCCTGGACGTCCTGGAGCACAAAAAACGAGGCGATGAAGAGAACGACCACAATCACCAGCGGGATACCGGTCCAGAGGATTTCAGCAGTCGTGTTGTGCGCGATCTGGGTCGGCAGCTCGTCATCGGACTTGCGTTTGTAACGGAACACGACCCAGAGGATCATCGCCTCGACAATGACGAAGACGATCACGCCTACCGCGAGGACGAGGAAGAAGAGCGCGCGAATGTCGTCGCCCTGATCGGACACCGCCTCCGGCAATGCGACCTGCGCGCCGACCCACCCTGAGAGCGCGAACAGCACCACCGTCACGGCACCGACGACCAGCGTCAGACGGCCAGTTCGCGTGCGCCACAATCGTTGCAATGCCAGTTGCCATGCCGTCACGCGCCCGCTCCCTTCTCGCCCTGTTTCAGCTCAGTCCGTCGTCGCTAGCCGGTGCCCTGCTCAACGCTCGCTGCATCGGGCATCCGCGGTGCGTCGGCAGCCGACTCATCGTGATGATCGTCGTGGGCCGGTTCTTCGAAGTACTGGATATCCTCCAGGAACCAGCCGCCGCCGCCGAAGATGATCAGCGTGATGCCGGCTCCCAACACCTGGTCTGTAAACACCGCACCCGCCGCAGTCATAATTAACCCAACCGCAAACAGCAGCGGCGAGAAACTCGGCGGCGGCATATGCACCCCGGGTGGCGGCGACGCTTCGGGCATCACCTGCAGTGGGTTCTGCCGATATTCAGCCGGCCCACCGGCCTCGAAATAACCTATGTCCTCGACGAACCAACGAACCGCCGAGAGGACGAGGAACGCGATCCCAACGCTGAGTATCTGACCCACGAATACCGCACCGACGGCCGTCAGGATCAGACCCAGCGCGAACATCAGCGGTGCCAGGCTGGGCGGCGGCAGGTGCGATTCAGGCGAATCATGCTCGCCGTACCCGTGAGCGTCACCCAGACCCGAGGGCAACGCCAGCGTCGCCGCCGGTTGCTGCGTCGGTGCCGCCAGTGCCGGCACCTCGCCGCTGCGCGCGGCCGGGGCGGGATTGAGGTATCCATCCACAACCCGCGCTCGATCCTGTCGATAGACCGTGGGGCGCAACGCCGGAGGCAGCAGACCCGCAATCGGCCTGAACAGGTCCGGACCGCTATACGCGGTCTGCAAGTCGATCCCAAATCCGGCCGGTCGTTGGCGATACGTGATCAGTTTGTGGAGCTTGATCCCATTGATTCGACAGAGACGCATCGCGCGTCCGCTCTGCCCCATCGGCACATACAGGATCAACGGCGCGGCCAGCGCCAACGGCTGCCAGCGCTCCACCGCAGAGTCGTGGTTCACCTCATGTGTGAGCGCCAGATCGGCGGCAAGGGTGATAAAGTGACCCGGCTCGTCGGTGACGACCATATCCGGATACAACCAACCGCCCGAGCGAACGCGGACGCCCATCTGCTGTTCGGGGAAGTTGAGCGTGAGTTCCCGATCGGGAAACTCGTCGTTGGGATAGCCATACGACGTCTCAGCGATCTGCTGAAGGACGCTCGCCCGCTTCTGCCTCGCCGACTCCAGCGTGGGCATTGCCGTCTGTTCGCCTCTCGCTCAGTCCCACAGCACACCTGCGGGGCGGGTCGATCTCAAATCTTACCCCAGCCCTCAGACAGAGGCTATCCCCGATCATGGCGAATCCCCGATTCCTTCCACCAAGTCGATCAAGCGCCAACCGACTGCCTGGGCTGATTGATCGGGATATAGCGGGGTCGATAGATCGCCACGCCGCGACCGTTGCGAGCGCGGGTACGTTCGTCGACAATCTGGGCGCCGATACCGGCGATCCGCGACCAGCCGAACAGCGTCGTGTAGTAGTCGGGGTCAGTGAAGCCGAGCGCGTTGACCAGGCTACCCGAGATTAGATCGACGTTCGGATACGGATTCGAAACCTTCGGGTTCTCGCTCAGCACCTGGATGCCGGCCTTGCGCACTGCCTTGACCACCCTGAACCAGTGATCGTCGGGGCAGAGTTCCTCACCGATGCGCAGCTGCACCTTCGCGCGCGGATCCTCCTGACGCAGTACAGCGTGGCCGAAGCCGAAGATCAGTCCGCCATCGGCCAATCGCCGACGTAGAATATCGGCCGCTTTCGCCGCGTCGGTCGTGTTGACCTCGCGCACCATCTTGAATGCGTCCTGGTTCGCCATCCCGTGCCGCGGGCCGGCCAGAGCATTCATCCCCGAGGCCATCGAGCGGTACATGTCGGCCAGACCCGACGCGACCGCGCGACCGGTGAACGTCGACAAGTTACCGCCGCCATGATCAGCGTGCAGATTGTAGTAGACCGAGAGCAATCGCGTCAGCGCCGCCTCGCCGCCGCCAGGCATACCCAGCATGTGGACGAAGTTGTTGACGTAGCCGAGCGCCGGCTCCGATGCAATCACCGCGCCCCAGCCCTCGCGCAGGCGGAAAATCGCGGCCAAGGCAGTGGGAATCCGCGCCACGAGGTTCAAGGCATCCTCGTAGTAATCCTCGGTCTTGCCGGTCATGCCCAGAATCTGAATCGCGGCGCAGAATAGATCCATCGGATGGCCTGACATCGGCAGCGCCGAGATCGCCGCCAACGAGTCCTCTGACACCTCGGAACGCTCGGCGATGTCGTCCGCCACCGCCTGCCGCTCGGCGTCGGTCGGCAGTTTCTTGTTGAACAGCAAGTGAATGATGTCCTCAGCCGGCAGAAACGCCAACTCGGCGATCGGGTAACCGACGTAAGACACGCCCTCCTGCGGATCGACATAGCTAGTCTCGCAGGTACCGACCGGATAACCGCGCAGGCCGGTATCCAGGTGATCGTTGGTGATCGTGAACTCAATCGTCGGAATCTCTGACACGGTCATCGCTTTCCCCGCGCGCACCGAAACGGACTCGATGAACACCGCGACCCGGTGCGCGCGGGACGCGGCTCATCTCGCTCCTGATCTATCTCGCTTGACCTGTCAACGTGCAACTGTCGATTAGCCGTTGACTTCAAGCAAGCGGAACCGTTTGCGGCCGCTAGGTGCCTGGATTTCGATTCGCCCGTTAGCAGTTTGATCCAGCAATCCGCGCCCCAACGGACTCTCAACCGAGATTCGCAGCGCTGCGGCGTCCGCTTCGGTGGTTCCTACGAGAGTGTACTCTCTGTGCTCGCCCTGCGCCTCACCGCTCTCGTCGATCTCGACGACCGACACGCGACTGCCCAGCTTCGCGCGGCCGGTCTCTCGCTCCTCGCGCACCACCGCATGCGCAATCTGGTATCTCAGTTCTTCGATGCGCGACTTGAGTCGCTCCTGGTATTCGCGCGCCGCTTCAAGCGGCGCATTCTCGCGGATGTCCTTGTCCTCGCGCGCGTCGGCGACGGCCTGAATCGCCAGCGGCATCTCCGCCTCGATCTGGGACAGCTCCTGATGCAGCAAATCCAAGCCCGCCGCGGTCATCTCGAACGTCTTTGCCTCCTCATGCGTGAAGGATGAGGAATCGCGTCCCGCGTTTGTACTCCGCCTGATGCGCAAAAAGTTGCCCAGATTCAGCGCCTCGGCATCGCCATTGGCACCCAGCGCGACGGTATATCCCTGATCCCGGCAGTAGCGCAGGAACTCCTTGACCGGCTGCAATCGAGCCTCAGGATCCGTGGTGTTGGACCCGATCGTCTCCTGGAATCCCTCCATTGACTTGGGCGATAACTCGGCGATTTGCGTGCTGGGACCGAAGTGCCACAGGAACCTAGTCACAGCTTCGCGCGCCGCTTCATCGAACACCGTGCTGGCCCGCTTCGCGCGCGCGCCGCTCGACGCCTTCTGACGCGATCGCCGCGCCTCCTGTTCTTCCTCCCAGACGAAGTAGTTCATCACCGCCGTCTCGAGCGTCATCGACGACGCCTCGACGGCAACCGCGCCCTCCGACTCGGACGCAAGCGATTCGTCGATCACCTCCGCATCGCCCTCCACTACATCATCAACCAGACTCTCGGCGACTTGAGCGTCGTCCACGGTTACCATGCGTCGTCTCCCGCTTGCGCACTGCCGGTCGCTCGATGCACATCAGCGTCGCTGGAGACACCGAGCGGAACAGAGCTTCAACCAGCTCCGCTATCCCTATCCTAACCGCCAACGCAATGCCGGACCTGATAGACGAGCATCAGATCACCCAAGCACTCGATCTGGCCGGCTTGCGTTACCTGCGGCAGCTGAATCCAGAGCTCTCCGACCGGCTCAGCCTGTGGTTAAACGCGATGCTCGCCGAACCGCGCAATCTGACCGCGATCCGCGATCCCGACACGGCAATCACGCGGCACGTCATCGAACCGTTGTATGGCCAGTACCGTCTGATCGCCGCCGACCTGCCCGTCCCGCATGGACCGATGATCGATATCGGCAGCGGCAACGGCGCGCCGGGTCTGCCAATCGCGCTCTGCGAGCCGCAACGCGACGCCGTCCTGCTCGATGCGCGATCGACAGCGGCCGGATTTCTGCGCGCCGTCATCGACCGATTGGGCGCAGCGCGGATCAGCGTGCTCGACCAGCGCGCTGAGCGCGCCGCGCGCGGCAAGTCGAGCGCGCGCTTCGCGCTCGCCCTCAGCCGCGCCGCCGCGCCGCCGCCGATCGCTCTGGAACTGGCGATCCCGTTCCTGCGTGTCGGCGGCGTCGCCTTACTCTGGACAGGCGAGCTGGACGCCGACGCCGTCAGCCAGCTCGACTACGCAGCCGAGATACTGGGCGCGGTGCCGACCCCGCTCGATCCACCACACGACATCGCGGCCTTCACAAAAGTCCGGGATAACGACGCCCAGTTTCCGCGTTCCTGGAATCGGATCCGCCGACAGCCGCTGCCCGGCCGGGCGTCGACCGAATAGACAGTAGTTGTCCACGCGACTCGGCGACCGCGCCCAGCGCGGACATACACTGCCGGCATGTCCACCGCCGACACGTCCACTGCCGCCGCTACTCGTCCGAAGACCGATCCGACCCGATTCCGTCGCAACATTCGTGTGTTCTACCTGTTCCACGCCGCGACCGGATTCATGATCTTCCTGCCGATCTGGATCATCTACCTGATCAACGGGCGCGGATTGACGCTAACCGAAGTCGGCGTGTTCGAGGCGGTCTTCTGGATCACGATCATCGTGGCCGAAGTGCCCACCGGGGCGATCGCCGATCGGTTCGGTCGGCGCGTCTCGCTGGCGCTGGGCGCATTCCTGTTCGCGGTGTCCACCGTGATCTTCGCCATGGCCGACAGATTCTCCGTCCTGCTGGGCTCGTATCTCGTTATGGGCATCGCCATGACTCTCTACTCCGGTGCCGGCGACGCGTTGCTCTACGACACGCTGCGCGTGCTGGGCCGGACTCGGGATTTCGAACGTCACGCGGGCCGCGCGCACAGCATGTTCTGGGCCATGATGGTGCTCGCCACCGCGGTCGGCGGACCGATCGCCTACCTGATCGGATATTCCGCGGCGATTCTGGTCTCCAGCGTCTTCTTCCTGGCCGCGGGCGTCTGCGCGATGCTCTTGCGGGAACCGCCGCGCCGCGATGCGGACTTTCCCGTCGATCCGCTCCACGCACCGCCGGCCGAGGTAGCGTACGTCTCCGCCAGTCAGCCGCAGCACGGCGTCGCGATCTTCCACGAGGTCGTCGAAGGCTTCCGCATCGTCTGGCGCATCCGCCCGGTGCGCTATCTTATCCCCTTCGCCGCGGTGCTGATCGCGCTCTTCGATATCCCGCGCTTTCTGACGCAGCCGTTCGTCGCCCAACATGGACTTGACCCGCTGGCGAGCGTATCCGAGGGCTTCATCTGGTCCGTGCTGCTGATCCCCGCCTATCTGGGATCGATGATCGGCATGCTCGCCGCCGCGCCGCTGATGGCGCAACTCGGCGAGCGCCGTTCATTCCCCGTCATTCTACTGTTCGGCGGCGCCTTCATGATTCCGCTCGTGATCTGGAATCACCTCGGTCTGCTGGGCGCGATCTTCTTCGTCAGCATCGCGCAGGCCGTGATCCGACCGATCGCCAGCGGCTACATCAACCGACGCATCGCCTCCGACCAACGCGCCACGGTGCTCTCGATCCTCTCCCTCGTCGTTGGCGGGGCGATGGGCGTCAGCCTCGCGATCGTCGTGCCGATCGCCGACCAGGTTTCCTTCCCGTCCGGCTTCGGCCTGGCGCTGATCGCGGTCGCCATATTGGGCGTGGCGCTATGGCTGCTCTGGCGACAGGCCCACCGACGCGACCAGGCGGAGCGAATGCGTCGATGGGCGCTACCGATCGCCAAGCCACAGGCCTACCTTCGCGCCGCAACTTCGGTGCCGATCGCGCTACGCGCCGTTAACGGACGCAATGGCACCGCCGGCGAAAGGGACATTCTGTACTCCAATGCGCACAACGCCGACGACACCGACTCAGTGCCATCGCCGCCCACATACCCGACTGCCTAGCATCTATCCCACCGGCGGCAGCGAGCCGCCCGTTTCGTGGTATTCCGTCGATGTCGCAGACCCAATGCTACGCGCGTAACATCCCGATCTACTACCTGTTCCAGTTCGCCACTGGCTTCCTGATCTGGGTACCTGTCTGGATCATCTTTTTGCAGGACGAGCGAGGTCTGTCGCTAACCCAGGTCGGGCTGATGGAGGCCGTGTTCTGGGTCTCGATGTTCATCACCGAGGTTCCCACCGGCGCCATCGCCGATCGCTGGGGGCGGCGCACATCGCTGGCGCTGGGCGGGTTCATGTTCACCGTCGGCACGTTCATGTTCGTCATGGTCGAGGGCTTCGGCGGCCTGGCTGTCAGCTACGTGGTCATGGCCGTCTCGATGACGCTCTACTCGGGTTCGGGACACGCACTGCTGTTCGACACCCTGCGCACGCTGGGCCGCACACGCGAATACGAACGGCACATAGGGCGCTCAGAGGCGATGATGACCGGCGCGCTACTCGGTGCCGCGCTTTTCGGCGGCCCGATGGCCGGACTGTGGGGACTCGAGGCGGTCTTCCTGATCGGTGCCGGCACGATGGCGTTCGCCGGCGTCATCGCGCTGCTGCTGCACGAGCCACCGCGCACGGAAGCGGAGCTCGGCGTAGACGGCCTGCATGCCGCCCCAATCTCGTCCATCGACGCCGCTGCTGGCGACCATTCGCCCCAGGGAGTCGTCCATTACATCCTCGAAGGCTTTCGCATCGTGCTGCGCCGACGACCGGTGTTCTGGATTATCGCCCTGGCGGGACTCGTCACAGTCGCCTACGAGATGCCCAACTTCTTCGTCCAACCCTTACTCCGCGACCATGGCCTGAGCCCGGATGAAGGACTGATCGACGGCGCGATCTGGAGCGCACTGATCGTGCCCGGCTTCGCGGCGATGTCGGCCGGCTCGCTGCTCGCCGCACCGTTCGTAGCCCGCGTCGGCGAACGCCGCGCGCTCACGCTGCTGATCTTCGGCGGTCTATTCCTGTTCATCCCGCTACTGCTCGTCGATCACCTCAGCATCATCGCCCCTATCGCCGTCCTCGGCGGCATCCACGCCGCCATCCGACCGATCGCCACGGGCTACATCAATCGGCGTATTCGCTCCGATCAACGCGCCACGGTGCTCTCGATCTACGAGCTGGTGATGGCCGCGCAGATGGCCGTGATCGTCCCCGCCATCTCCGCCTCTGCCGACACCATCGACTTCCGCTTCGCCTACGCCCTCTCGTTCACGGTCGTCCTCACCATCGGCTTGGCGTTCTGGGTGATCTGGCGACGCTCGCACCGACGCGGACAGATCGAAGCGCTGCGACGAATCAGCATCCGCTCGGCACCGCAGGCGGCGGTCGCACAACATCCGGTCGTCAACAGTGTCCGCGCGACGCCCGCGACATCCGCCAGTCGCGAGTTCGCGACTGGCGCGAAGGGCGCCTACGCCACGATCTCGCGCTCGCGCAGCGAGGCGACCACATCGGCGTCGAACCCCAGCTCCGACAGCAACTCGTCCGTGTCCTGACCGCGCGCGGGCGCGCCGCTGCGGATCCGGCCGGGCGTCGCCGACAGCTTCGGTGCCACGCCCGCCTGCCGCATCACGCTCCCGTCGGGCGTGGGTACCTCGACTACCATCTGCCGAGCGATGTTGTGCTCGTCGCCTAGTGCTTCCTCGAGCGAGAGGACCGGCTTGGCGCAGACATCGACGTCATTCAGCAGCTGGTGCCATTCGTCGGCGGTACGCGCCCTGAAGGCGGCGCTGAACGCCTGCCGGATCTCCTCGCGCCGCGACGCGTCAGCCGTGCCTTGATCGTCGATGTACCGTTCCAGTCCAAGTGCGCGGCAGAGGTTGGTGTAGAAGTACGGCTCCATCGAGCCGACTGAGAACCAGCGGCCGTCGGAGGTCTCGTACACTTGGTAGTATGGCTCGCGGCCGTTGAGCACGTGCGCAGCCGGCGACATGTCGGTGCCCGCACCTTCATAACCAGCCAGGGCCGACGTGATCAGCGACAGCACGCCGTCAGACATACCCAGATCGATATACTGTCCTTCGCTAGTCCGCTCGCGCGCCTGGAGCGCGCAGACGATCGCGAACGCCGCCATCAGACCGCCGCCCGCGAAGTCAGCGATGATATTCGCTGGAATCGCCGGGCGACCGTCCGCCGCGTAGTCGCCAATCATCCCCAACGCGCCGCCGATCGCGATGTAGTTGATGTCGTGGCCGACGTGCGCCGCGTATGGTCCTGTCTGCCCGAATCCCGAGAGCGAGCAGTACACCAATCTCGAGTTGCGAGACGAAAGCGTCGACCAACCCACGCCTAACCGATCGACCACTCCGGGACGAAACCCCTCGAGCACGACATCGGCGCTGTCCGACAGTCCGTAGAAGATCGCTCGCGCCTCGTCGGATTTGAGGTTGAGGCCGATCGATCGCTTCCCCCGACCGAGGGCATACGACGAATAGCGCCGCCGTTCCTCGTTCGGATCGCGAGTCAGATCGCGTCGCCCCTGTCGGCGACCAGCCTGCTCGACCGCGATCACGTCCGCGCCCATATCGGCCAGCAGCATCGAGCAATACGGACCTGGTGCCAACGCTGACAGGTCGACAACGCGAATGCCGTCCAATGGTCCGTCCGGGCCGTCCAGCGTACGCATCGCCTGCTCCATTCAGAGGTCGCGTCCCTGCATCGTCAGAGTACGCCGCGCCTCATGAATCGTCCTACGACTCGCCGTGCGGCTCTCGATGCAGGACTCCGCGCCACGGCGACGCCTGGAAGAACCAGAGCGCGATCAGTCCGATAAACGACACGGGAATAATCACCAGTGCATGCAGGACGGCCGCGAACGCGACGGCTGTGGCTTCGGCGTTCTGCGCGCCGACTGTACCCAGGCTCGGCAACCAGATCAGCAAGGTCGACTTGGTCGCCCACTCGAACGGTCCAACCCCGCCGGCCGTCGAGGGCGCGGTGATGAGCAGGTTGGCAGCCGCCGCGACGAGCAGGTAGACGGGGAAGGGCAGGCCCAAATTGAAAGCCTGTCCAACCATCCAGTACATCAGCGCTTCCAGCGCCCAGGCGATCAGGCTGGCGATCAGCGCGCCGGTCACCTGCCGTCTATTGGCCTGCGCCGACATCCCCGCGATCAGCGGTCGCAGCCAGGCCCATCCCCGCTCCGACTGTCCCGGTATCCGCGCCAACGCCGCGCCGATGATGCGCTCCGCGCTTTCCGGTCGCCGCGCGATCGCGCCAAAAACGAGAAACGCGCCGCTGACGCCGAAGACGAGAAACGACATCGCCGCAGTCAGCTCGTCGCCGGCATCGGTCATGCCCCACAGACCAACCAGGCTGACGATCACGCCGATCACCAGAAACAGCGTCAGCATCAGTCCGTCGTAGACACGGCTCATGAAGATGCTGGACAGCCCGGACAGCCGTGAGATCCCGTGCCGCTGGTACAACACGTGGGCGCGCACCAACTCGCCCGCTCGCAGCGGCAGCACATTGTTGACGCCGAACCCGACCGCGACAATGGGAAACAGTCGCCACCAGGTAATCCGCTGGAGATGCAACAACAGCCAGTGCCAGCGCCAGGCGCGAGCGGCAATGCCGGCGAAGTAGACCGCGAGCGCGGGACCAATCCACCAGACCGAGACGTCGGTAAACGCGCGCCCGACCTGGTGAATATCAGCGTTGCGCAGAAACAGCGCCAGAAACGCCGTGCTGCCACCCAACCCCAGCGCCAGGCGCGCTCCCGATCCGGTCGCCCAACCCGGCAATCGTCGCGTCATCAGCGACCCTGCTACACGCTCGGGGAAGGCTATCCGGTCGGAATCCGCATCGGCGGCAGGCGCAACGCCTCACGCAGCCAGTTGGCGGCGCGCGCGCGGCGCTGGGCCAATACCGCGCTGCGCCGCTGCAACCAGTATCGCGCGTATCGACCGCCCTCGACCGCGCCGAATGCGAACGCCGCCACCGCGCCACCCGCGATGATGTCGGCGATGTAATGCTCACCCAAATAGATCAGTGAGAAGGTCAGAGCGGCGGAGTACAACAACGCTACGCCAACCAACCGGCGCGAGCGCAGCACGATGCCGACGCCGACTACCACAAACGAGGCGGCGAAATGCAGCGACGGCATCGCCGCCGACGGGTTGGGTTCCGCCATTGCCTCGAACGCCCAATCGTAGAAGCCACCTCCCAGCAAGGCCGGCCCGACAGTGTGCATCCCCCGCACAACATCGTCGATCAGCCCCTGCTCGGCGGCCATCCACGGTGGCGCAGTGGGAACGGTGAAATACAGCACCACGCCCAGGTAGAAGGTGAGGGCAACGATGATCGTCACGCGCCAAGCCATCCGTCGCACGAACAGCCAGGCGCCAAACACCGCCGCGTGAGGAAAGACGAACCACGTCCAATGCACAATGGCGGAGAAGTACGCCGCCAGTCCCGGATCGGATCCGGCCCCGCCAATTCGCGATTGCAACCATGCCGACGGCGTGACACCGGCAAACATCCATAGCTCCCAATCGAGCACATAGTCGGTCAACGTGCGCAGACCGGTCTCATCAGCCGCATCGCGCAGCTGAATAAAGAAACCCATCGCGACGACATAGGCGACGAGGATGCCCCAGTCGGCCCAGCCTCTGGCGAGCACGAACACGCCCACTACGGCCAGGCCGGCCAGCAGCGCAAAGATGACGACGTCGAGCTCGGCGACCAATCGCAACGCCACCGCCAGCACACCCACCGCCAATGCAACCCATGCGATCGCGCGGGCTACGCCTCGGCGCTGAATCCCGTTATGTCGCTGCATGCTCCTGCTCGCCTCTCCGATTCGCTCTCTGCGCAGTCTCCCGAACTGGTCGGACGAATCCATCGGCATCAACGACCTAGGCTAACAAACAGGGTCTAGCTGTTCATTGTCGTTCGACCCACTCGGCAAGCTGCTCCGAGATATCGAACGCAACCTGATTCATGTCGGTCAACGGCGCAATCGCGGCGCTGTCATCGCAGGTGTTTCCGATCGGGAGCGCGCTCTTCATGAATACAATCACGCCATTCTGAGCGAAGACGAGCAGCGCGGACCGCCAGCATCGGGTGCTGTGTCCGTGCAACAGCTCGATCGACACCGACGCCTCACCGACATTCGGTGCCCCCTGGAACGCAGCCGCAAACAGATCATGATTCTGGGGCACAATGATCCGCGCCGAGGCCGGTGGTTGCGAGGCGAGGTACCGGACCCACTCGATCGCCGCTTCCATCGATTGATCGGTGAACACGTGGATCCAAAACGATTCTTCGGTGGGGCTGTTTTGGCTCGGCGAATACAGCTTGCCCGCTGAGTCTTTGGATCGACCCGGCAGCGCCACGAGCTCTGCGTCCTCGGATGCCTCCAACTCGGATTGCAGGTCCACTTCGAACTCGGTCTCCTCGAGATGGTCCCCAACGGACACCACGAGCGTCAGGCCGTCAGCAGGAGCCGATTCCACCGGCTGTCTGTTTGCGGTCGACCCGGGCATCGGGACGGGATCCGCGCAGCCGGCGACGACGCCAATAGCGTAGAGCGCGCCGACCAGGAGCAGCCAGGTCCAGCGATTGGCGATGCGACGCAGCACGTCAGCCCCGATCCCGACTCGATGGGACTTCCGGGTCGCTGCCCCCGACGTCGCCATTGGCGGCGGGCAACATAATGTGGAACGTCGTTCCCACGCCTTGCTCGCTCGACACGCGGATCTCGCCCCCCTGCGCCCGCACTAGCTCGCGAGCAATCGCTAGACCCAATCCAGTACCGCCCTGCGCGCCGGGCCGGTCAGACTTGTAGTAGCGGTCGAACAGGTTCGGGATCGCTTCCTCGGGTACGCCAACGCCCGTATCAGCGACCGCGATCGATACGCTGCCCCGGCTCTCCACTCGCGCACTCAACTCTACGTCGCCGCCGGGCGGGGTGTGTCGCAGGGCGTTGTCCACCAGATTGCCCAGCACCTGATCCAGACGGTCCCAGTCCCCCAGCACCTCGCCCACACTGCTCGCATGCTCGCCGCTGACGCTGTCTCCGCCGCCGGTCGCCACTGACAGGTTGACATCGAGCTCCTGCGCCCGCAGCGTGAACAGCTCGCTGACATGATCGAGCAGCGTGCCGACGTCGACCGGTTTCGCTTCCACGTGAACTTGGCCGGCCTCGATTCGCGATAGGTCCAGCAATCCCTCGACTAACCGCAGAAGCCGACGCGACTCGTCCTCGATGATGTGGTAAGCGTTCTGCTGCTCATCGTCTTTGACCACCTCATCGATCAGCGCCTGCGAAAATCCGTTGATCGACGTGAGCGGCGTCTGCAAATCGTGCGACACATTGGCCAGAAAATCGCGCAGCGCCGTTTGTTGACGCTCCACCTCTTGAGTCATCTGATTAAACGATCGCGCCAGTTCCTGCGCCTCCTGCGATCCGCCTACATCGACGCGCTGCTCAAGCTGTCCGCGCGCCACGCTGCGCGACGCCGACGCCACACGCTGGATCGGTTGGTAGATCGAACGCGAGACCAAAAAGCCCACCAGCGACGCAACGACCAAGGCGATCCCGCCAGCGATCAGCAGCCGCGGCGTCAGATCGGACAGAATCACCGTGCGCGATCCGCCTACCAAGGCCATGGCAATGCAGCAATAGCCTTGCCGTTGCGCCTCCTGACCCAAACTGGTCAGGACATAGGCGAGTCGCTCGCCATCCGAAGTCGTGATCTGCCCCTCGACCACGTCGCTTCGATCGAGGCCGCCGAAATTGAGCGCCAGGCGCTTGCCCAGAAAGCGGTTATCAGGTTCGTACGCCCGCACCACGTCGCCAGCCGATGTGATGCCCAGTACCACCACATCCAGCTCATCGACGATCGATCCGATCAGCCGTTGCTCGGTTTCGAAGCTCGACAGCGTCATGGCCAGCGTTCGCGCTTCCCATTTTTCCGAAAATAGCTCGGGACCCCAGGCCGTGGCCAACTCGCGTAGACGCAATTGATCGACGCGGTCCTGATAGCCGCCCAGCAACAGGAAACTGGTCAGTCCAACGACGACCAGCGTCAACAAGACGATCGCCACGAGCATCACATAGATGCGCGAACGAATCGTGGCGAACTGTACGCCCGGCAGGCGTCGCGCAGAATATGCGGGAAGAGACGGCATCGCCGACCGGATCAGCGACCAAACGCGGACGCGAACGGTCGGAATGGTTACCGCCTAGCTGCCGCTGCGTTGCTCGCCACTTGCGGAGAGCGCCAAACCTGACGGATGATCACCCACGGTTAGCCGGTAGCCGACGCCGCGCAGGGTTTCGATCTGCAACTCGCTATCGCGCAGATGTTGACGCAGATGATTGACGTGCACATCGACGGTTCGCGTCTCGCCGCTGAAGGCGTAGCCCCAAACCAACGAGAGCAACTGTTCACGCGACATCACCGTCTGCAAATTTTGCGCCAGCGCGAAGAGCAGGTCGAATTCTTTCGTGCGCAGCTTCAGCAATTCACCTGACAACGTCGCCTCACGCGTCTGCCGGTTGAGTTGCAGGCTGCCCACGACAACTTCCACACCAGAGCGCACGATCCCATCGGCGCGGCGCAGAATCGCCTTGACCCGCGCAACCAGTTCTTTGGGATTGAACGGCTTGGTCAGATAGTCATCCGCGCCCAACTCGAACCCGGCCACCTTCACCGCATCCTCACGACGCACGGTCAGCATCAGAATCGGCACGTCGGAGTCTTGGCGGATGCCCTTAGTCACCTCGAAACCGTCGAGTTTGGGCATCATCAGGTCGAGCACAACCAGGTCCGGTTGCAGCATCACCGCTTTCTCGAGCGCCTCCTGACCGTCGGAAGCGAACTCCAGCTCGTACCCTTCGCGCGCGAGGTAGAGACGCACCAGCTCGCGAATATGCGGTTCATCATCAGCGATCAGAATTTTCATGGGCGTAATCGCCTGCCAGCCAACCCGACTTCACTATAGAACCTCACGCCGCTTCGTTGATAGCCTCAGCGTGACCGAGACCAAAGGAGACGACGATGTCACGACGCGACGTGCCGGCCGGAGTCGAAGTGCGCGCTGCCAATGCCGAGGAGATGGAGGATTTCCGCTTCGTCGCCAACATCGCCCTAGGCGAACACGGTAATCCGAAGCGCGATCCCGTCACCTTCCTGCAGCCGGAATGGTCGACCTGCGTCTTCGAACGCGGCGAGCTCTCGACCACGTTCGGTGCCTGGCCATTCTCGATGCGGTTCAACGGCGAACGCGCGCACGTCGCCGGCGTCACCGCCGTCGGCACGCTGCCGACCAAACGGCGACGCGGCTATCTGCGCCTGGCGATGGAGCACGCGCTCGACGAGCAGTACGAGCGCGGTCAATCGCTGGCGGCGTTGTATGCGTCGCAGGCGGGCATCTATCAGCGCTTCGGTTACGCCGTCTGCTCGCGTCGCGTGCGCTACGAAATCGACCCGCTCGACCTCAATTTCGTCCACGCGCCACAGCCAGGCGGACGACTGACCGTCATGAACGCCAAAGACATGCCCGACAACGCAGTTGCGATCCGCGATCTATACCGCGCCTACATGGGACCGCGTAACGGCCTCCTGCATCGCGGGATCAGTCTGTGGAGCGCCGAGATCCTGTCGGAGCCGGAGGACAGCCACGAAGGTCCCGTGCGCGTCCTGCTCTACGAAGAGGGCGACAATGTGTTGGGCTACATGGTCTATACCAGTCGTGAAGACCACAGCATTGGCGAGATCAGCGCCCGTCAACGCGACCATCGCATGACAATCCGCGAATACGGCTGGCTCACGCCTCAGGCCTATGTCGCGCTCTGGCAGTTCGCCGCCAGCCAGGACCTGACCTGGCGCATCCACGTGAACGACGTGCCGTCCGACGATCCCATCCAGCACCTGGCCCGAGACCCGCGCACCCTACGCGTCAACGTCTCGGACGGCATCCTTGTGCGCATCGTCGATTTACCGCGGGCGCTGATGATTCGGCGCTACCGCGTTGAATCGGAACTCACGTTCCGCGTCATCGATGATCTGTGCGAGTGGAACCAAGGTACCTGGAAGCTGTCGACCGGCCCCAAGGCCGAGGACGCGGATATCCGACAAGTCGATGCATCCCCGCAACTGACGATGGATGTGTTCACTCTGTCGCATCTTGCCACAGGTGCCCTGTCAGCTTCATACGCTCACCGTCTGGGTCGCATCGAGGCAACCAGTCAGCGAGACCTCATCACCGCCGATCAGCTGTTCGCGACCGATTACGCGATGCATTGCATGAACCACTTCTAGCGGTTCCGACTACCGACCGTCCGACTGACGGTGTCGCCGGTGGCTCTCGTTGCGGAGCGATCGGCGCGACTCAAACCGCTTCGCCGAGCAAGTAGCGGCCCACCGCCTCCTCCAGCGCGTTGACCTCGCGCGGATCGAGGTCTCGATACGGCGGACGTGCGTGCGTCAGTGGCAAGCCACTGGTGATATGAATCAGCTGTTTCAGCGCCCCTAGCCTCGGGAACAGATTGAGAATCGCGTGTAGCTCGTTGAGCTGATCCTGCGGTCGCTGCGGCTCGCCGCCTGCTCGGTGCGCGAACTGAATCGTCTTGACCAACGCCGGCACGGCGTTCGCCATCCCCGAGACCCCGCCGACGCAGCCGGCCCCATACAGCTGCGCATGTGCGGCGTCTGATCCGGCTATCACCCGAAACTCCGAGCCCGGACCATCCGAGGGTACCTGCGCCACGTAGCGGTTCGTCCGTTCGGCATCGCCGCCCGAGTCCTTGATCCCCATGAGCTGTTCAGGGTATCGCTGCAGTACCCTCCCCAACACCTCGTCGGGGATATCGATCCCGGCCTGGGCGGGCATGTTGTAGAGCAACGCCCGCCCATCAGCCGGCAGCGATGCGATCACGGCGCTGAACCAGTCGATCAGGCCTCCGCTATCCACCTGCTTGAAGAAAAACGGAGGCAGCAGCGCGACCGCATCGGCGCCGGCGTCGAGGGCGTCGTTAGCGGCCCGAATCGTGTCCGGCAAGGAGGGAGAAGTCGCGCCCGCGACCACGACCATCCCGCCGCGGATGCCGCGCGCGGCCCGCTTCACCGCCTCAACCACACGCTTGCGCTCATCCAGCCCAACCGATGGGCCTTCGCCATTGGTGCCCAGCGTGAAAATCCCGCTGACGCCCATCGAGCGCATCCAATCCACATGCGGGCCGATCCAGTCCACATCAACCTCGCGACCACCTTCAGTGAACGGTGTCACCTGCGCGACCATCAGCCCATCCAGCCGCTCGTACTGCAACGCCATATGCCATCTCCAGATACGCCCGTCGTCGCAGACTAGCCCTGCCCGTCTCGCTGATGGCGCGCAACGCCGATTGATTAATCTCTCCCCATGCCGCGCATCTTCCTCTGTAGCGCCACGGGCGCGCTCGCAACCGACGCTGCGCCCGTCGGTGGGGGCGTCGCGGTGCTGGAAGCGCTCATCCCGCATATCCAGGCAGCCGACTTCGACCTGACGCTGCTTACGCCGGGAGGCGAAGAATCGCTCGACGGGATCAGACAGACCTTGCCGGTACCAACGTTAGCGACTGCCAGCCCGGATCGGATTCTACGGCTTAACGCCCGGCGCTACGCCCGATTCGCGATCGAATGGGAGGCGGCGCTGACCGGCTATTTCGCCGACGTCGACCCGTCCAACGCGGTCGTAATCGCCAACGACACGTCCGAGGGTCCACCGTTCACCGACCTGCACGCCAACGGGTTTCGTCAGATGGCGCTGCTGCACGTGATCGTCAGTGAATTCTTCAGCCGTCGCTACATCTCGCAACCGACCGGCCTGCCGCTCAACGGCGCGCGCCTGTCCACCCTCTGGCGTCTCGCCGAGCGTCGAGGTATCGCCCGACTCGCGCCCGACATCGCCCGACTGATCTGGTCCAAGGAACGCGAGCTGGCGCGGTATGTGGATGCGCCGATCGCTCCGTCGGCGGCGGTAGCCAAATCGCTCGCCGACTGCTATCCCGACGTCGGCGTGGCTGGGCGGGCGCAGGTCGTGCCCTGGGGCGTGGTCGGCAACGCTGATCCATCGCTGCGTGCGCAGCGTCGCCAAACGCTGCGCGAGATCGGTGCCGACCCCAACCGATTCACCCTCCTCACGCTCAGCCGCACCTCGCCTGAGAAACGCATTCATCTCGCGCTTGAGGCGTTGGCGCTCATCGAACGTCAGTCGCCGGCATCCGCCGACAGGATGCAACTCATCGTCGCCGGTGCCCCGGCCTACATGGGCGGCGCATCGTATGGCCGCAAGCTAGGTAAGGCCGCCGCGGCGCTTCGCCGAACCAACGTGCTGTGCCCCGGTTACATCGCGGGTGATCAGAAGTGGCGACTCCTGGCCGCCGCCGATGCATTCCTTTCGCCCAGCTACTACGAGGCGTACGGCCTGACCATCGCGCAGGCGCTAGCCAGCGGGACGCCGGTGATCGCCGCCCCGCACGCCGGCGCTCACGCCACCGTCGCGGCGTCGCACGGCTGGCTCGCGGACGCCTCGACGCCTACGTTCGCCGCCGCAATTCGCCGCGCGTTCCACGCCCATGAAACCCACGAGATCGAGAGACAGCGCGCCGCGGCCGCCCGATGGGGGGCAGAGCATCCCTTTGCCGTCGCGGCGCAGCGCATTCTGACGATCGCCCGTAGACTCGTTGCTGGCGACGTCTGTCGCGACTTGCCCAGTAACCCAGACGGCGAGTAACCGTGGAGCCTCTCAGATGACCCAACGCGCGGTCCTGTTCGATTTCGGCGGCGTGCTCATACGAATGGACTGGGATGGCTACGACGAATTCGGCCGGCGCTGGAATCTGCCGCCCGGTGCGCTGGTCGACGCCTTCTACCAAACGCCCGAGTGGCACGCCATCGAAACCGGACAGGGCAACTGGGATACTTGGCAGCGCGGCGTCGAACAGCGGCTCGCGCCATACCTGCGTGATCTGCACGGTGATGTCGGGCGAGCCGTGCAGGACCTGCTGGGCGCCTGGTACGCCCAACCTTGGCAGTATCACCAGCCAAACTTCGAGCTCGCCCACAATCTGCAAGCCAACGGACACCGGATCGGCGTGCTCTCCAATGCGCCGGACGATCTGCGCGAGCGATTCCTCAGCGACCTGCCGGTCGAGATCGACTGGGACGCGATCATCGTCTCGGGGGAAATCGGCCTGCGCAAACCCGATCCGCGCATCTTCCAACACGCCGCCGAGTCCATCGGCGTGCCGGCCGAACAGTGCTTCTTCATCGACGATCTCGAGGAAAACGTGCTCGGTGCTCAGGCCGTCGGCATGGGCGGCTACCACTTCACCCGCAACAACTACCGTGCGCTCAGGATCGCGCTGCGCGCCGCGGGTATCGAGAGTTAGTACCCACTCCGTCAACTGCGACCAGGATCGGACGCGGTCCGCTCCCGCAGCGCAGCGTGGAAGATCGACGCGATCAGCGCGCCCAGACCGGGCGCGACCCAGTAGACCCAGTGATTGTCCCAGAACCAGGCGATCGCCGCCGGGCCGAACGCGCGCGCGGGGTTCATCGAAGCGCCCGACACCCCGCCCGCCATCGTCACTGCCGCCGCAACGTAGCAGCCAATCGCAATCGCGAACACGGTCGCGCCGCGTCCGCGGTTGGCCAGCGTCAGAATCGCGTAGACGAGAAAGAAGGTGATCACGATCTCCGCGCCAAACGCCTGGAGCACAGGACCATCGCTGAAGTTGGCGCCCAACCAGGACTCGCCCTCGCCGGTGTGATTGCGGAATAATCCGTGCATCACCGACGACGCGATCAGCGCGCCCACCAGCTGCGCGCCGACATACGGTGCCAACATCCGTCCCGGCAGCTTGCCGCTGAGCCACAGCCCCAACGAGACAGCCGGGTTCAGGTGAGCGCCGGAGATCGTCCAGAAGACGAAGATCATCACCGCCACGCCGAGTCCGTTGACCAGACCGACGCCCAGCGCGCCGAGTTGTCCGCCCGACCACCAGTCGACATGCGCCGAACCGGCGCAAAACAGGACCAGACCGAACGTCCCCAACACCTCGGCCATCAGCTGTCGGGCAGCGGCGTTGACCGACGCCCGCGAACTCAGCGCGCGCAACATCGGCGCCAGCAACTGTTCGATGGGACTCATACCGCAGTCTCCAAGTCGACTGAGCCATCGATCCGCGCTCGAAGACGCAGCAAACGCTAACCGCTCGCTCGCAAGCGATCGTGTGCGCGCTGTTAAGGTTGGCTAAGGTTGAATCATGCCAAATCGACTCGAAGGGGAGACGTCCCCCTACCTACTGCAACACGCGCGCAATCCAGTGGACTGGTACCCATGGGGCGAAGCGGCCTGGGCTCACGCGCGGGCTGAGGACAAACCGGTCCTGGTCAGCGTCGGCTACGCCGCCTGTCACTGGTGTCACGTTATGGAACGCGAATCGTTCGAGAACGAGCAGATCGCTGCGCGGCAGAACGAACTCGTGATCAGCATCAAGGTCGACCGCGAAGAGCGGCCCGATGTCGACGAGATCTATATGGACGCGCAACAGATGCTGCACGGCCACGGCGGCTGGCCGCTAAACGTCTTCTGCACACCCGACGGCCGTCCGTTCTTCGGCGGCACCTACTTTCCGCCGCAACGCCGCACCGGCATGCCAGGCTGGACCGATGTGCTGGAGGGCGTGTCGCGCGCCTTCCGCGAGCAGCGCGAGCAGGTCGAGCAGCAGGCGACACAGCTGACGCAGCATCTGAACTTGCGCGTCGAACTCACCGGAGAAGAGATCAATGAGACCGCCGCGCAGATTCGTTCTCGCGCCGCGACCGCGCTGCTACAGTCCGCCGACCGCGCGCACGGCGGATTCGGCGGCGCGCCCAAGTTCCCGCAGCCGTACTATCTGCAACTCCTCGTCCAGCAAGCCCTCGACGATCAGGCCGGAAACGCCTCCGACGCCAGCCAGCACCTCGCGCGCACACTGCGCAGGATGGCTGAGGGCGGCGTCTACGATCAGCTTGCCGGCGGCTTCCACCGCTATGCGGTCGACCAGGTCTGGCTGGTCCCGCATTTCGAGAAGATGCTCTATGATAACGCGCTGCTGATCCCGCTCTACCTGGACGCGCATCGGCTGGTCGGACGCGATACAGGCGACCCATGCTTCGCCCGCATCGCCGAGCAGACCGCCGACTATCTGCTGAATGAACTACAGGCGCCGGCGGGCGCGTTCTACGCCTCGACAGACGCCGACTCCGAAGGCGTTGAAGGAAAGTACTTCGTCTGGACGCGCGACGAGCTGCGAACATTGCTGTCGCCGCAGGACGCCGAGATCGCCTGCCGCCGCTGGGGCGTCGATGTCGGCGGCAACTGGGAGGGCAACTCGATCCTGCTCGCAGCCCAACCGACTGAGTCGGTCGCGCGCTGGCTCGATCTACCGCTCGCAGACGTCGAGACATCGCTGGGACACAGCCGCGAGACGCTACTGGCGCATCGTCGCACGCGCATCCCACCAGCCACCGATACGAAGATCATCGCCGCCTGGAACGGGATGGCGATCGACGCGCTCGCCAAAGCCGGCGCGGTGCTCGACGCGCCGCGCTTCACCACCGCCGCCGCCCGCGCCGCCCGATTCATCCTCGACCACATGCGCGACGACGACGGCCACCTGTTGCGTATCCACTCAGCCGGACGCGCATCGGTCGATGCGTTCGTGGAGGATTACGCCGCCGTCGCCGACGGCCTGATCTCGCTCTACGAGACGAGCGGCGACGAATCGTGGTATCGAGAAGCGCGGTCGTTGATCGAGACGATGATCGATCGCTTCTGGGACCATGAGGCTGGCGGCTTCTTCACCGTCGGTCGCGACGGCGAACAGCTCATCGCCCAACGAAAACCGATCCAGGACGGCGCGACCCCGAGCGGCAACTCGCTCGCCGCGCGAGCGCTGGCGCGGATCTACGCGCTCACCGCCGATGGCCGTTACGCCGACCTGATCGAAGCGATGCACGTGGCATTCTCAGCCTACCTTAGCAAAGCGCCGACGATGCTCGGACTGTTCGTCTCCGTACAGGACTGGCTCGCGGAGCACCGATCCGTCGCGCTCGTCGGCGCAGCCAATGATCCAGAGCTGGCGCAGATGCGCCGCGATCTCTGGCTCGGCCGTCCCCGACCGATGCTGATCATGCAGCACACGCAGGACATGACGGATGCGAACATAAGCGCCGTGCCGCAGCTGGCGGACAAACCCATGCAGCGCGGTCGACCAACCGCATACGTCTGTCAGGCGTTCGCCTGTTCCGCCCCCGTCTACACCGCGCGCGATCTGCGCCGCGTCCTCGACGAGCCGTTATCGAACGCATAAGCTACACACGCCATCCTGATTGGAGACTCACATGAGCTACCAGACCGTTGTTCCAACCCTGCGTTACGAAGACGCCAACCACGCGATCCAGTGGCTGCGCGACGCATTCGGCATCACCGAACACTTCGTCGTCCGCAACGAGGATGGTTCGGTGGCGCACGCGCAACTCACCTGGCGAGGCTCGCTAGTCATGCTCGGCGATCTGCACGGAGATCAGTTCGACCTTCCCCACCGACACGGATCGATCAGCATGACCGCCGAATCGGCAGAGCAGGTCGACGAGATCTATCAGCGCGCCCTCGCCGCGGGCGCGACCGTCGTGCAGTCGCTTACCGACACCGACTACGGTTCACACGCCTTCACCGTCGCCGACTATGAAGGCAACCACTGGCATCTGGGCACCTACGATCCGCTCGCCGCCGAACCGGCGTAGCGCCGACCATGCAGGTTCCCGAACCTGAGCGTCTGTACCTGCCCGACAGCTTCGGCTTCAACGTCGATGGGTACCCGTTCACACCGATGTCCTGGGCATGGGTCATCGAGCGGCTGCAAACGGCTCGCAACTACTGGGTGGCGTCGACGCGAGCGTCGGGTAGGCCGCACTCGGTACCGGTCTGGGGCATCTGGACCGACGACGCCTTCCACTTCGCCACCGATCCGCTCGGCGTCACCGCTCGAAATCTCAAGCGGAATCCCGAGTCGGTGGTCAACCTCGAATCGGGCGACGAGGTCGTCATCCTCGAAGGCCAGTTCGCACTGCGTGACTCAACGCCGAGCATCCGCACAACCTTCAACGACAAGTACGAGATGCCCTGGGGCGCGGAAGAGACGATCCCCGTCTTCACGCTGACCTTGACGAAGACGCTCGCCTGGACCGAGGCGAACTATCCAAGCAACGCGACGCGCTGGCGCTTCCAGCCACGTGCCTAGCGTCTAGTTGCCCGTGAACGTCGGTGCGCGTCGCTCGTTCAACGCGGCGACGCCTTCCCACATGTCGTCGGTATAAGCGAGACGCTCGAAGTACAGCTGCTCGATCCGTAGACCCTGACCCTCATCCAACGATGTCTGCCTGCCGCGGACGGCAGCTGACTTGCAAGCCCGAACCGCAAGCGGCCCGTTGCGGCAGATCCGTTCCGCCGTCGCCCGTGCGGCGCTCATCAGTTCGCTCGCCTCAACCACCCGGTGCGCCAGGCCGATGTCCAGCGCTCGCTCGGCCGAGAGCGGATCGCCGATCAGCATGATCGCCATCGCCCGACTCTCGCTCAACAGCCTCGGCAAGCGCTGCCCCCGGCAGCAACCCCAGCCCGACCTCGGGTTGACCCAACTGCGCGCCGACGGCGGCATTCGCAGGTCGCAGGCGAGAGCGACCTAGGGTCCACCGCCAAAGGCGTAGCCATTGATCGCGGCGCTCAATGGTTTGGCGATGTACATGCCGCGCATAATCGTCGGCGGCAATTCGAATCGCTCCTTGGGCGGTTCGTTCATCAACGCCGGAATCCGGAATCATGTCGCGCCGATCTGCGCCGGCCGAAAATGCGCGCTCACCAGCCCCGGTGATAGGCGACCCACGCCTCATCGTCGTCCCTGAAGCGAGCGCAGGCTTCCGCTCCAGCGAAACCGAGCCTTCGGCTCAACGCCCGATGCGGGCTATCCAACCCGCACCGCTACGCTAATCGGAAACCGCAGGGACCTGGCGCGCAGAGGAGCCGCAGATGAGCCGACGCATCGGCCTGGGATTCGACTGGCAGGGATCGATCGACCGCGAGACCGCGCTCAAGCGGGCGCAGGTCGCCGATGAGGTTGGCATCGACTCGCTCTGGGTCGCCGAGGCATGGGGGCAGGACGCCTTTACGACCTTGGTCCAGCTCGCCGAGCGAACGAACAAGGTGCAGGTCGGCACCAGCATCGTTAATATCTACTCCCGTACCCCGGCAGCGCTGGCGCAGCATTTCGCCACTATCGACGAGCTGTCCGACGGGCGTGTGATTGTCGGTCTGGGTAACTCGGGACCCCAGGTGATCGAGCATTTCCACGGCGTCCCCTTCCAGCCCGCCTTCAAGAGGATGCGCGAGACCGTCGAGATCATGAAGATCTTGTTCTCGCACGAACCGCTGCACTACGACGGTGACATCTTCAAGCTGCAGCGCGGCTTCACGTTGCGCTTCGAACCCCTCCGCAAACAGCTCCCGATCTACCTGGCGACCCTGAACCCGATGTCGGTGCGGATGACCGCTGAAATCTCGGATGGCTGGCTACCGATCATGATCCCGCTCGACCGGCTGGGCGAGGAGATCGCGCAGGTTAACGAATGGGTGCGCGAGGCGGGCAAGGACCCGGCCGATTTCATCGTTCGAGCGCCAGGCGGCGTGACCGTCGCCAACACACCCGAGCACCAGGCGCGCGCCCGCGACGCGCAGGCTGGCACGCTCGCCTTCTACTGCGCCCGCATGGGCGAGTTCTACTACCGCCAGCTCTCCCGTCAGGGCTATGAGGACGAAGCGAACGCCGTGCGCGTCGCCTGGAAGGATGGCGGCGGCGCGGCCGGCGCGGCGACGATCCCCGAGGACATGCTGCTCCAGTTCGGCTTCGTCGGCACGACCGAAGAATGCGTCGAACGGCTCGAACAGGAGCAAGCAGCCGGCGCGCTGCTCCATTCGGTCAACGTGATGGAACAGGACCCAACCAAGTTCGGCAGCGTCCTCGAGGCGCTCAAGGGCTAACCGGACCGCTCAATCACCGCGCCGCGCCCAGCTCCGTCACTCCCACGCAAGCGCGGGAATGATTAGCCGACGCGAGCAGGGCGATGCCAGGGCGTCGCCGATTACGCCGCCCACTCAATCCACCAGCCGTGCGGCGACGCCGTCGCCAACTGATGCCGCTCGCCCAAGTTGTGGCGGAAGCGGGTCAGCGTCAGCTCGGTCGGACGCCCCTCCATGGTGGCGAACCAGATCGGACGCTCACGGCTCAGCTCGACCAGAGCGCTCGTCACCTTGGCGCGCCCGGCCTCGCCAAATTGATAAAGCGCGATCGTCGCGTAGACCACCAATGCAGCGTCCGTGGGCGCATCCGCAATCAACGACGGCAATATCTCCGCCGCGTCGCCCTGGTGTAGCTGCGCCGGTGACGATGCCAACTCCGCCGCCGCGTCCTGCAGCAACTGATGTCGCTCGACATGTTCCGGCCAGATCAGGGCGCGCAGCCAGCGCAACTGATCCGGATCGCTCAGATCGAGCGGATTGATATCCACACCCACGCGGCTGACGACCGTCAGATCGTCTGCCAGCGGCGGCATCGGTCCGGCGCCACGCAACTCCGACTCGATTAGTACGCGCGCCTCATCGCTGCCCCAGCGCCGCTCCTCCAGGCCGCCGCGCAGATAGCGATAGCGGTAGCGATCGAAGTTGAGATTGATCCCGCCCGAGGCGCCCAGATCGATCAACGCCAGCGGTTGCTCGGACTCCCGCGCCACCATCGAGCACAGCGGCAGGAGACAACTGCAACGACGCACCACATTGGTCTGCGTGCCTCGCGTGCGCACCAGATCGAGTACCTCGTCGTGGAAACTCAGCACGAAGTCGCGGAACAGGCCCGACGCCGGCTCTGGCGGACGCTCGCGGCCGGAAACGACTGGATAGTGCCCCGCCAGCGGGTGATCGCGGTAGGGCGAACCACTCAGCAGGAGATACTGGACGGCGGCGAAGAACGTGTTCGGGGCCATCTGCCCCCACGGCTTCTCCATCGCGATGCGGAGCAGCTCATCGTCAAGCGAAATGGCGTAGCTGAGCTCGGCGTAGATCGGTGAGTCGAGCGCCGGCGCTTCGAGCCGCGCGAACATGTGGAACAGCTGTCGGGCACTCTCCAGATTGTCTGGATTCAGCCAGTCATCGCGCCAGACCATACGCTGAGCGTACCGCGCCGATCGGCATGGGTAGCGTCCCCGACGTCAGTTGCTCAGAAATTCGCTCATCCTGCCGAGCAGGGCTTCAGGCTCCTCGACCTGCGGCATGTGACCCGAGGCGCTGAACATGGCGACCTCCGAGTTAGGGATCGCTCGATTGAAGTCATCGGCGTACTGCGGCGGGGTCAGACCGTCTGACGCGCCCCAGCAGATCAACGTCGGCGAGGTGACCCGATGAATGCGCTCGGACAGGCGTTTGTCGGGAATCGGCCACATGAAACGGGCCGCGGTTTGCAGCATCTTGGCCCGTTCCACGGTCGCCGTGCGCAGCGTGTCCGGATCCTCGGGCGGCGGCGCAGTCATCATCTGGGCGCCGGGATGCTCCGTGTCGTGGAACAACGCCTGGACCAACTCGTTGGGCAACATCGCGAAGAAGTCGACGACGGGATACTCATCGTTCCAGAGACCGACCGGCGCGATCAGGACCAGCTTGGAAACGCGACCCGGCTGCATGGCAGCGACCTCGGCGGCGAACCAACCGCCCATCGAGTGGCCGACGACAATCACCTCGTCGACGCCCAGCGCGTCGAGAAAGTCCCAGTAGAAATAGAAGACATCGTGGTGGTCCATCAACCACTCGATGCCGGTCGAGTTGGCCGTGCCGGGGAGTTTGGGAGCGATCACGCGGTAGTGCTGCGAGAGCTGCTCGAGGAACGGGTCCCAGATCAGCCCGCCGGCCCCGTGGATGAAGAGCAGAGCCGGCCCGCTCCCCGCTTCCATGTAGCCCACGTTGAATCGTCCATTGACGAGCGAGATGGTCTTGTCTTCCATCGAAACCTCCAAAAACGCGCGATCTCGGGAACACTCGCGCACACGTCTCACGCATGTCAACCCGCTTGCCAGGCGGGCGCACGCTGCAAGGCTATGAGTCAGCCTCGATCAGTGTCAAACCGCGTTGGCGGCGACGCCAGATAATCGCGCCCACGACGATCACCAACCCAAACACGAGCGTGCCGCCGACCGCAACAAGGTTGGACTCCAGATGCCCGAGGATCAAGGACAGACCGGTGGCGTAGACAGCGACCGCGCCGAACAGGAGCTCGAGGCGCTGGCGTCGGACGCTCCCCGCGACTAGCAGCGCGAGCCCCCAGACCATGCCGATGGCGGCGAGCGTCTCGCTCTCCAACGCGAGGAGCGAACCGGCAACGACTCCGCCGCAGAGCAGCGCTCCCTGCCAGAATGGCATAAGCCAGTGATTGGCGAGCGGTCCTAGTGTTGCGGGACTCGCCATGCCGAGCAGCGTGATCTGGAGCGCCGTGAACAACGCCACAATGACCAGGCTGAGCCGCAGGTCGGCATCGACGTCGGAGAGGCCGCCAGCCAGTGAACCGAGCAGAAGCAGCGCCGACGCCGGCAGCAGCTCCAGCCGATTGCGGCGGAACGCGAGCGCGGTGATCAACCACCCGGCGAGCAACGACATCCAGTCGAATGCATGCTCGGGCGTGGAGCCCGCCAGCCAGAGGATGGCCATGCCCGTTGCCAGCGAAGCGCCGAGCCGCGCCCAGGGCGCGGCATCTGCGTCGAGCAGGTAGCTTGGATGCAACATCGCGATCTGCGCGACGATGCCAACCGCGATCACCGCCGCAAACGTGCCCCACAACTCCCAACCGTCGAGCCAACTGGAAGTGCCCGAGAAGATGAGCACCTGCAACGCGCTGTCATCGACGACCACGGCATACGGCAGCAGCGCCAGAGCCAGAGCCGCCAGGAAGGTCGCCAGACGCGAGCGAACCAGACGCATCATCGCCGCGCCGACGATCAACACGCACAGACAGATCAGCGCGAAGCCAATCTCATACTGATCCCGGTCGCCGCCGACCCGATCGAGCCCGAAGCCAAGCGCGACGGCAAGCAACACGACCGTGCAGGCAGCGAATCCGTCAGCGAGCGCCCGGTAGTCGAAACGCCAGGAGAGTCGGGCAAGCCACAAGACCGC
The DNA here is from genome assembly GCA_965116225.1 of Dehalococcoidia bacterium. Taxonomy (GTDB): domain Bacteria; phylum Chloroflexota; class Dehalococcoidia; order Bin125; family Bin125; genus Bin125. The sequence continues at coordinate 1,068,323 of OZ220495.1, forward strand.
CAGCCCCATGCCGAGCGGCAGGATGATAGTCCAGACATCGCTGCTCTCGATCATCCCAACCGCGAGCAACACGCTAGCGAGGACGATCGACACGCCCAGATACGACAGCGCGTCGACCAGTCGGCTAGCCGACGAACGCGCTGCCCGCTCAGACTCCCACACACGGATCGCAGCCGCGGACTCCTCGGTGATGAGACCGTGCTCAGTCCATCGCCCGAGCGTCGATTCCCAGTCGCCGCGGCTGAATCTAGACGGCATCACCCTCCTGTTTCCCGGGCTGCGCCCAGCATAAAGTAACCCTATGACCACCAGCGAGATTCGCCGAGCGACTGTGCCTGACGCGATCGTGCGCGCCTACGATATCCGCGGCACGACCCCGGATCAGGTCAATCCTCAGGTTGCCGAGCGAATCGGCTCCACGTTCGGGCAATGGCTGCTCGAACGTGGAGCGACGTCGATGGTCGCAGGCCACGACACGCGGGCTACGTCCAGGGAGCTTTACGACGCCGCGATCGAGGGGGCGCTCGCGGTCGGGATCGACGTGCGCACGGCAGGACTCGCCCCCACGCCAGTGATCGGCTGGGCGGTCGAACGCGAGGGACTTGGTGGCGGACTGATCGTGACCGCCAGCCATAATCCGCCGCAGTTCAACGGATTCAAGTTGCTCGCCGAAGCGGCGCAGCCGCTGTTGCCGGAAGAGATCCAACACGTGCTCACCCATTCGCCGCGCAGACAGTCATCGCGCGGAACGAGCCGCGAGATGGACGCCGTCGCGCTCTATCTCGACCTCCTCCAGCAGCGCTTCGGTCGCAGCGCCGACCTCACGGCGGCGATCGACTGCGGCAACGGCGCGACGACGCTAACCGCGCCCCAGGCTCTACTCAACATCGGCGCGCAGGTTCACGCGATCCGCGCCACCGCCAGACCGACGCCGCGCCTCGCCGCCGATCCGCAGCACCCGCAGACGATGCGAGACTTGGCGCGCGTCGTACGGACGCTCGGAGCCGACCTCGGGATCGCCTGGGACGGCGACGGCGACCGGATCGGGGTACTCGACCATCTCGGGCGGCGCTATGAGGCGGACTGGCTGACAGCAGTGCTGGCGCGTCCGATGCTCGCGCGACGACGCGGGGCGCAGGTATTGCTCGACCTGAAGACGAGTAGCAGCGCGATTGACGACGTGCGTCGGCGGGGCGGCCAACCCCTGACCGCCAGGACCGGCTACTCGTTCTTCCGGCGGACGATGCGCGAGCAGCGGATCGCGTTTGGCGGCGAGACGAGCGGACATATCATGTTCGGCCCGAATTACCGAGCCGGCGAAGAGGCGCCGTGGATCGACGACGGCGTCTTCGCCGCCTGCGCGCTCGTCGCCTATCTCACCACGTCAGGCCGCACGCTGGCGGAAGAGATGTCGGAGATAGACGCGCACCCAATCTCGCCGGAGTTGCGGCTACCGTGTCCCGACCGCGACAAGGCGCGCGTCGCAAATGCGCTCGGCGACTGGTTCGCGTCCCATGTACCCGACGCCGAGATCGACCGCTCCGATGGCGCGCGCGTGCATCTGCCCGACGGCTGGGCGCACGCGCGCGCATCCAACACGGCGCCAGCGCTCAGCCTGCGACTCGAAAGCGACAGCGAAGCAGGCTACCAACGACTCGTCGAGCAGCTCGCCAGCGCTCTTCAACAACATCCACAGGTTGCAGGACTCGACCAGATTCATGATCCACCGACCATCGGGCCGCAAACGCTCCTCTAACCAACCGCTTCACCGCTGGGCGCTCCGCAAGGCTGGCTAACGCCCTCGCGCGACGACCGACGCGATGCGTGGTCCAAGTCAGATAGCCGCCCAACTACCGCAAAGCGTTGACCGATGCATCGCAGCCACGCGCTCAGTCACATGCAGAGAGCGATATTCCGCGCCTACGACATCCGCGGACGCGCCGCCGGTTCCAATCCTCCATTGACCCCGGCTCTGGCGGATCGGGTCGCGCGAGCCTATGCCGAGCACATCGCCCCGGCGAGGCGCGTGATCATCGGCGGCGATCAGCGCTCGACGACGCCGGCGCTCAAGGAAGCGACCATCGCCGGGCTTGTCGACTCGAGCATCGACGTCGTCGACATCGGTCGCGCGCCGTCGCCATTGGTCTACTGGGCGGCAGCGTTGCAACATCTCGACCAACCGACCGGCGGCGTTGTCATTACCGCCTCGCACAATCCGCCCGAAGACAACGGGATCAAGCTGCTCGATCCCGGAGGCATGCCGTTGCGACCCGAGTCGATCCAACAGATCGCCGACCGCATCGAACAGGGCGCGCAACCGACGAGTGAGGTCGGCAGCCGTGCGCCGTGGGATCCCAAGCCCGAGTATCTGCGAGAGTTGGACGGGGCGTATCCGCTATCGCGCCGGCTAACCATCGCGATCGATCCCGGCAACGGAGTCGCGTCCGTCACTGCGTCGCCCGCCCTGTCCGCGATCGGTGCCGAAGTCCTCGCGATCAACGACGACCCGGATGCGCCGCCATCGCATCCGGCCGACCCACAGCACGCCGACAATGTCGCCCAGCTGGTTGATTTCGTCCAACGCTCGGGCGCGGAACTCGGCTTCGCCTTCGACGGCGATGGCGACCGACTGGGACTGGTCGACGGACGCGGTCGCAGAGCGACGCCCGACCAGACGCTCGCCCTCCTGGCGGAGGAATGGCTGGGCCAGCACCCCGGTGCCGAAATTCACCTCGACGTCAAGACGTCGCAGGCGGTCGTTGACCATATCCGACGGCTCGGCGGACGCGCCCGATTCGGGCCGGTGGGACATTCACTAGGCAAGTATGCGATGCAGGCGCACGGGATCGATTTCGGCGGCGAAGGATCGACCCATTACTTCTATCGCCTCGATCACCCGCCGCACATCAGCGACGATGCTGTGCGCACCGCCTGCCGACTAGCGCGATTCGCGTCGGTTGCGAACATCGAGTCCGCGCTCGACCGCGTGCCCCGATATCGCAATTCGCAGGAGATCCAAATCCTCTGTCCGGACGAGCGCAAACACGCAATCGCCGCGCACATCACTGAGGGCGCCAAGCGACAGTGGTCGGTGAACGAAGTCGACGGCGCACGCATTGACCTCTCGGAACGGGCGCCCAGCGCCTGGTGCCTAATTCGCGCCTCGAACACCACGCCGTGCCTGACCGTCGTGGTCGAAGGCAGAACCGACGCCGACTACGAAGTCGCCCGCAATATCGCAGGCCACATGCTCAGCCAGCGTGGACTCGATCCCACGCCATTGCTCACCCAATCGCCACTTCGCTGAGATCGGGGAGCGATAGCTCGAACACGTCCGCCAGCAGCTGGTAGGAGCGCAGGCGCGCCGTGAAGTCGTACGTGATCGTCAGGACGATCAGTTCATCGACCCCATATGCGCCGGCGAGCTGCTCCAGCTGCTCGCGCACGCGTGGCGGCGAGCCGTGAATGCTCCGGTTCTGCATGTAAGCGATGTAATCGAGTTCGGGCTGCGAGTAGGGAAAGTTGAGCGCCTCGTCCACGGACGGGATGCCTCCGCGCGCGCCGCGATTGCCTTTGATTCGCCAGCACCAACGACTCCAGCACAGCCGCTCCGCCTCCTCGTCGGTCTCGGCGACGGTGACGGAGACGCCGAGCGACACGCGCGGCTCGGAGCTGACCGTCGAAGGCTGAAACCGCTCTCGGTACTTGCGCACAACCTGCTCGCCGCCTTCGGGCGAAATGAAATGCGCGAAACAGTGCGACCACCCCAACTCGGCGGCGACATGGCCGCCGTAGTGAGACGAACCCAGCAACCACAGCTCGGGCATCGGCGCGCCCGGCGGCGAGGCGCGCACCTCACGGTACTGGTGATCGCCAGGTAGATCGTCCGCCAACCACCCGTAGAGGTCGAGCAGCTGCTCCGGGAAGTGATCGATACCCAGCGCGCCCGGTCCATGGACGAGCGCTCGGGCGGTGCGTCCGTCCGAGCCCGGCGCGCGCCCCACGCCCAAATCGATCCGATCGGGAAATTGCGTTGTGATCGTGCGGAAATTCTCCGCCACCTTAAGTGAGCTGTAGTGAGGCAGCATGATGCCGCCGGAACCGACCCGAATCATCGAGGTGCGCGCGGCGACCTGCGGAATCAGGATCTCGGGCGAGGCGCAGGCGAGCGAACCGGCGCTGTGATGCTCGGCCAGCCAGTAGCGAGAGTATCCCAACCGATCGCAGTGTTGCGCCAACTCGAACGTCTCGGCGATCGCCGTCGCCGCCGTACCGCCCGCTCGTATCGGAATCTGATCGAGCACGCCCAAGCGAATGTCGCCCGCCATGCCGTCAGCCTACAACTGACCCGATAACTGACCCTGTATTTGATCTGCGACCTCACGTAAACTAAACAAACGTGCGCTGTGCCGCAGTCGTGGAGTGCCCAATGGCTACAGGCTCCCAGGTTCCCGACCCGTCGTTCTCGCCGATCAGCAGTCGCGCCGCCGATGCCGCGCGCGAGGCATGGAGCAGCTTTCCAGCGCTGCATACCGCCAACTCGGCCAACAGGGGGCTGAGCGCCGGTACAGCGACGGCGTGGGGTCTCTCGGAACGCTCGCCGCTCACGCAGCTGCCGCCGATCTCGCTGGGCGGCGGCATTCCCGATGCGGACTCGCAGCCGCGCGCGCAACTGCTCGCCGCCATCGAGCGCGTACTCAGCGAGCCGGGCGACGCGCCCCTGGTCTATGGCGGGCCATTGGGATATGAGCCGCTGCGCGAGCAGGTCGCTCGCTTCTTCGCCCGCAACCACCCCGCCAGGCCGAACGCCGCTTGGTATCTGCTCACCAATGGCGCCGCCGGCGCGATTGAGTCGATCTGCGCCGCCTTTATCAATCCGGGCGATGTCATCATCACCGAAATCCCCACCTTCACCGGCTCGCTGCGCACGATGCGCGGCAAGCAGGCCAAGGTCGTCGGCGTGAATATGGACGCGGAAGGGTTCAAACTGAACGAACTCGAAGCGACCATCGACCGACTCGCGGCTGCAGGAGAAACAGTCAAACTGATCTACACCCAGCCGACATTCCACAATCCGACCGGTCTGACGACATCGCTACAGCGTCGGCTGGACCTGATCGAGGTCGCTGCGCGACGCCAGATCCTGCTGATGGAGGATCACGCCTATTCTGAGCTCTATTTCGACGAGCCGCCACCGCCCACGCTGTCGGAACTGACCGATGGTTGGGGTGTGCTCACCGTCGGGACGTTCTCCAAGGTCATCGCGACTGGGCTACGGGTCGGCTGGGTACAGGCTCGACCGGACTGGATCCAGGCGATGGTGGCGGCGCGCTTCGATATGGGCAACAGCCCGCTCTTGCATCGAATGCTGCATGAGTACATGGTCCACGGCGACTTCGACGCCCACGTCGAGCGGATGCGGCAGCTCTACGCGCTGAAGATGCAGACGCTGAGCGCCGCGCTGGAATCCTTCGGCGAACCGTATTTCGACGTGACCGAACCGACAGGCGGGTTCTTCCTCTGGCTCAGACTGCGCGATGGACTCGGTGCCGACCAGATTCGCGATATCGCCGCCGAAGACGGGCTGATATTCCCGTCCGGCAATCGGTTCTACCCCGCCAACGACCCGGGCGACGACGGCGAGTCGCTACGCCTGTCATACTCGTGGCCCAGAGTGGAAGCGCTGGAGGAGGCCGCTCAGCGACTGGGGCGTGCCTTCCACCGAGCCGCCAACGGCCGCTAGCGTTGCCCTGCGGCAAACCCACCGAACATCGCGTCTCCGTCGGCAGCCAGCAGATTCACTACGATCTCCACCGCAGTCGACGGAGACGGAAGAGCATCAGCCTGATCGTCGAGGACAGGCGACTGCGCGTGCTCGCGCCCAGCCGGGCGACCCGGCAGCAGGTCGACGAAGTGGTGCGCAAGAAGGCGAACTGGATCGCAGAGCGGCTCACCGCGCCGCCGGCGCCGCGGATCCGCGATCAACTTCGACCGGGTGGACAGGCGCCCCTGTTAGGCGACACGATCCCGGTGCGCGCCGGCTCAGAACGATTCCGCTTCCACGACGATCCGTCCGGCGCGGCGGAGCGGTATTTCTGCGTCGATCCCGATTCGCCGCAAGTCGTCGAACAGGCGGAGCTGTGGTTTCGGGCTGCGGCGCAGGAACAATTCAACGCCCGCGTCGAGTGGTGGTCGGCGCGAGTTGGCGCGAGTCCGAAGCGCATTCAGATCCGCGATCAGAAAACCCGCTGGGGCAGCGCCTCGTCGAAGGGCACGCTGAGTTTCAACTGGCGTCTGATCTTCGCGCAGCCTCAGATCATCGATTACGTCGTGGTGCACGAACTGTGCCACCTGATCGAATCAAACCACAGCCCCGCCTACTGGGCCTTGGTCGACCAGATCATGCCCGACGCTCAGCGCTGGCGGCAACGGCTGAAAGAGGTCGGGGAAACCTTGGTTTGGTAGTCGCCCGGCTAACGAACGCGCGCGCCCCAGCCAGCGTCCGACGCTGCACATCGGATGTTGAGTGACGATCGACATCACACGACCAACCCGGTCAAGACAACAACCGCCGTTTCGCAAGCTGGAACTCGGCGTCGTTCAGAGCGCCAGTTTGCCAGAGTTCCGCCAGCCGCTCCAACTCGTCCAGCCACAACGGCTCCTGCGGAGTAACTGTCTCGCGCTCCTCCACCTGGTCTCGATGTGAGGAAGCCTTGTACCAGGCGTCAAATCTCTCAACGAAGTGCTGACCGAAACGATCCATCCTGTCCGCATCCGTGTTGCTGAAGTGACGTTCCTCCTGTCCCTGCCAGAGATCCAGCCGACCATACCCCGCAGCATGCCGGTACCCGCCAAATAACACCTCGCTGAAGGCGATCAGCTCCAGCTCGAAGCCGCCTCGGTCGAACTTGTCGGCGACGATGAGTCTTCGATCGGTCAGAGCAAGAAGACAGTCCCGCCTCTTCGTGCCATCTTGCGCCTCAATGAAGGTCAGCAGGTCCTCGTCAGGGAAGATTTCCTCGCGAATCGCGAGCAGGATTGCGAAATTGCGCTTCACGCCATCATTCATCTGCTCCAGAATTTGCCGATACTGCGCATCGGACATCCGATGCAGCGCCCAACCGAATGCCACGGCGCCAATTCCCCGCGTGACGTGAGACGGAGCTGCCAGCCTTAGTCGGACGCAGCCTCGGCAGGAGCCTGGAGGAATTCAGGCACTGCCTGGCCGGCGTCGCGGAAGGCCTTGGCGAGTACGTCGGTGCGGCTGAACGAAACGGCGCCACCGCCCGTGGCGACCCATTGCTGCGTGCCCTGGACGGATGCCAACTGCCCCTGGAACTTCGGCGCGACATAGCGGGCGAACAACTCGTACGACTTGCGAATGCCGTCGCGGTTGGCCCACTCGTGCGCCAGCATCATCAGACCGCCGAATCCGCCCGAATTCTCCTGCAGAATCTCGATCGCTTGAATCGCGTCGTCGGGCGTGCCGATGATCGCGCCGCCGGTGGCGACGGCCCCTTCGGGCGTCTCCGCCGTGCCGGGCAGGACGGCCTGCAACGTGTCGCGGAAGTAGTCGAGCTGCCATGCGCTCCAGCCCGCGCGACACTCGGCGAAGGCCTGTTCGCGAGTTTCAGCGACATACATGGGAATCACCAGACGCCACTTGTTGCGATCGACCGCCTGTCCCTCGCGCTCAGCGACCTCCTCGACTTCGGTCCACTGGCCTTCCAGGTTCGAGCGCCCGCCGGGCAGGTAGACGCCGATGCTCAGCATCCCCATCCCGTACTTGCCCGCCATCTGCCGACCGGCGGGCGAGACGGTCGAGGCGACCGCCATCTCGAAGTGCGGCTTCGTGTACGGCGACAGCTGCAACCGCGCGTCGGTCAACTCGAACCAGTCCGTCTTTATGTCGACCGGGCCGTCCTGCCTGAGCAGGGCCAGGATCGCGCGCAGCGACTCATCCATCCGCTGGCGTTGGAGCAGCGGGTCGATGCCCATCATCCGCGCGTCCGATGACAACGCGCCAGGACCAACGCCCATCATCACGCGGCCGCGCGTCATATGGTCGAGCTGAATCATGCGGTCGACGACCATCAGCGGGTGGTGGTAAGGCAGCGAAATCACGCCAGTGCCCAGGCGAATGTTGCGGGTCCGCTCGGCCGCCGCGGCGATGAAAACCTCCGGCGAGGCGATCAGCTCCCAGCCGGCAGAGTGATGCTCGCCGATCCATGCCTCGTCGTATCCAAGCTGATCGAGCCACTCGACCAACTCGAGATCCCGGTGGATCGCCAGCGACGGATTCTCGCCGACGCGGTGAAACGGGGCCATGAAAATGCCGAAATCCATGCGTCCGTCCGTTGCCATTTCAACCCCCAGTCGTATTCCGTCGCGTTGCCGGCTCGCAGGACGGGCGACGCTACCTTAACCGCATCATCGCAAGTCTAATCACCCGCCCGATCAGCCAGCAGGACAGGTATCCCGATGACGTCGTCCCTTTACCTGCAGCAGCGAGAGTCCCGGTTCGATCCGACAATCAACTGGCGCGACGTCTATGCGTCCCGACTGGCGACGCCCGAGATGGCGGCGCAGATGTTCAAATCGGGCGACCATCTGTGGATGCCGCCAGGCCACGCCTCGCTGCAGATCCTCGAGGCGCTGACGGCGCGCAAGGACGAGCTGCAGGGCGTCGAGGTGCGCGCTGTCATCGTGCCCGACGCCGGCTGGTTTACCGAGGACATGATGGCGGCGTTCAACGTCGCGCCGCAGTTCGGCACCCTGTTCGATCGCGACGCTGTCAACAGCCGCGTGGCGGACTATCACCCCTACTGGCTGGTCGGCATACACAAGGCGCTCGACGCCGAGCGCAACAACGACGAGGCCTGGCCAATCGACATGCTGCAGATTCGCTGCTCGACGCCGAACAAAGCTGGATTCGTGTCGCTGGGCGCTTCGGTCTGGGATGGCGTAACCACCGCCAAGCGGGCGCGAACGGTGATCGCCGAAGTCAACGAGAACGTGATCCACAGCTTCGGCGACTCATGGCTACACGTATCCGAGATTGACCGCTTTGTGCCAGCCGATTCGCCGGTTGTGGTTAACCTCGAACATCCGCAACCGAATCAGGTCGACATGGCCTTAGCTCACTATGTCAGCCAGCTCGTCAAGGATGGCGACACAATTCAGGTCGGCGTCGGATCGCACACCGGGGCGCTGCCCAGGCTGGGTGCCTTCGACGAGCGGGAGAACCTGTCCTACTTCGCCGAGCTCACCGTCGAAGGGCTGGTGCCGTTGGTCGAGCGCGGCGTGATCACCGGCAGATATTCCGACACGCACCCCGACAAGTTCGTTGCCACCGTGATCGGCAACACCCCCGAGGAACACGCCACCGTCCACCAGAATCCCGCCTTCGAGGCCTATGGAATCGAGTATCTGCTCGACCCGCGGCAGATTGCGCGCAACGAGAACATCGTCGCGATCAACGGCGCGCTCACAATCGACCTCAGCGGACAGATCGGCGTGCACACGATCGGCCCGCGCGTCTACGCCGGCGTCGGCGGTCATCTCGCCTTCGCGCTCGGCGCCTACCTGGCCCCGAAAGGACGCTACGTGACGGTGATGCCGTCGACCAACCGCGCCGGCGACATCTCCACGATCATGGCGCAATTCGACCCCGGCCAGATCGTCACCGTGCCGCGGGACATCGCCGACACAGTCGTGACCGAGTACGGCATCGCCAGGCTGCTGGGCAAGACAGTCCGCCAGCGGGCGGAGGAACTGATCGCGGTGGCGCACCCCGACTTCCGCGCCGAGCTGCGTCGGCAAGCGCAGAGACTGTATTACCCGTAGCGGCCCGCGTCGAAAGCGGGCGTGATGCCCGCGGCGAGCGCGGGAATCACGGACCCTGCGAAGGCGCAACGAACACGGCGCTAGGCGTGCTGGTTGATGAACTCGCCGATGCGGTCGATTGCCCGCTGACCCTCGGGCAGTATCGGGGCATAGTAGTGCCAGACGTGGAACATCTCGTCCCAGACCTCTTCGACGACGTCGACGCCGGCCGCGCGCGCCCGCTCGGCGACGCGCGTCGTATCGCTCAGCAACACCTCAGCATCGCCGACCTGCAACAGCAGCGGCGGCAGTCCCGCGTAGTCGGCGTACAGCGGCGATGCCAGCGGATTGGTCGCCTCGGTACCGCCCAGATATGCGGCGGCCATGCTCTGGACCATCGAGACGTCAGTGATCAACGGATCGGCTTCGGCGCGCGTCTCGATCGTCTCGCCTGTAATCGCCAGGTCGGTCCAGGCGGAGATGGCGATCGCCGCGTTGGGCTGGTCGACGCCGCGTTCGCGCGCGGCCAGCAGCGTAGCCAGCGTCAGCCCGCCGCCAGCTGAATCACCGGCCACGAACATCGAGTCGACAGCGCCCTCGCCGTCGGGACCGTGCGACTGGATCAATGTCAGCCCGCTCATCGCATCGTCGACCGCCGCCGGAAACGGGTGCTCCGGCGCGAGCCGATAATCGAGATTGAGCACCGCGCAACCGCCGGCGCGGGCGATATCTTCGCAGAGCCGTCGATGCGTGACCGGCGAACCAATCACATAGCCGCCGCCATGCACGTAGAGCAGGCGGCGCTTGGGATCGGACTCGGCGACGGTCACCCACTCGCCGGAAACGCCGTTCGCCTCCACTGGCGTCACACTCGCCGCCTCAGTAGAGGGAAACGCTGTCGCTTCCATCCCGGCGCGCATGCCCTGGATGTCGGTCGCACCGCCGCCAATCGGACGTTGCGCGATCAAATCAAGCACCTTCTGGAGTTCCGTCGAAGCCATCTCTGAGTTCCCTCCGTCAATTCAATTATTGTTGTGTCATACGACGTTAAACCTCGCGTCATCCTTGCGCGAGCACGATAATCACAATCACGGAGCGGCTGCGCGATATTGCGCTCCGACACTGCGCGTTGCAGCAGCTCTGCTAGCAGATTCGATAAAGGACGTGCACCGTGCGCATACTCTCGCCGCCACTCGCCTCGACGCTGACGGGCAAGCTCGAAGCCATCCGGCAATTGGAAGCCGACGGCTTCGCAGGCGCCTTCTTGCCCTCGGTCGGCCACGATGCGATGACGGTGCTGGCGCTGGCCGCGAGCGAGACCAGCGCCATCGAGCTGGGTACCTACGTGATTCCCACATACACGAGACATCCCGTCGCCATGGCGCAACAGGCGCTCGCGACCAATGCCGCAGCCGGAGGCCGATTCACGCTCGGACTGGGACTTTCGCACGAGGTCGTGATCCGTGATTCGTGGGGATTGGACTTCGTCAATGTGGTGCGCCACATGCGCGAGTACCTCGAAGTGCTGCAACCGCTGATGCGCGGCGAACAGGTCGACTATGAGGGCGAGCAGTTTCGCGTCCACGCGAAGCTGGAGCTGCCCGACGGCGAGACGCCGTCCATCGTCGTGGCGGCGCTGGGCCCGCAAATGCTGCGCCTGACCGGACGCCTGGCCGATGGCACCGCGCTCTGGTTAGCCGGGCCGAAGTGGATCGAGGACGTGGTGATCCCTCAGCTGGGCGGCGGCGCCCGCGATGCCGGCAAACCCGACCCGCGCATCATTGCCGGCGCGCCGATCTCGATCACAGCCGACCCCGACGCCGCTCGCGAACGCATCGCCCGCGCCTATGCGATGTACAACACGCTGCCGTCCTATCAACGCGTGATCAGCGGCTCAGGAGCGGACGACCCCGCCGGCGTCTCGATTGTGGGCAGTGAGGAACAGGTCGAGATGGAACTATGTCGCTGGCGCGATCTCGGCGTGACCGACTTCTACGCCGCCTTCGAGGGGGCAAACGCGGAGGAACGACGCCGCGCGCGGGAGTTCATCGCCTCGCTCGCGCCCAACCTCTAACCTGCTCGTGATCTTCGAGCCTTCCAGGAGCGCCGTATGACCGTCTTTCTTGAAGTCCGTCACCGGATCAAACCACTGACCAACACCGCGTTCGACCTGTTCGTCGATTTCTACGCCGACACCGTTGTCCCCGCGGCCGAGCAGCACGGGATCGATCTGATCGGTGCCTGGAAGATGACCGGCGGCGAGATGGGTTGGGATATCTCCCTCCACCGCTACGAGAGCATGGCGCACGCCGAGCAGTGCCTCGCATCGCTCGGACAGGACAGAGTGTTGTGGTCGGCGGTAGAGAAACTGCGCGGCGAAATCGAGATCGAAGAGGTCGTCAAGTTCGCCAATCGCGTCTCGTTCGCGACCGAGCAGCGGCTCCAGACGGCGTTGGACGCCGAGCCCGACCAGCCGCGCCAGTACATGCTCGCCGTGCTGCGGAGCACCGGTGCCGGGCGACTGCCGGCGCTGGAGGGAATCGGCAACTTGGCAGACACCATGGAACGCGCAGGCGCGTTGCAACTCGTCACCTCGTACGCCTCAAGCACTGGCCGCACGGGAGAGTTGACCGACCTCTGGATCCTGCCGCGTGGACCCGGCGGCATGCTGAATTACCGCGCGGGTGATCCGCTCAAGGACATCATCGGCCCATTGCGCGAGCACGTACCGAAAGAGTCGATCTACTTCCTCAATCCGCTGCCGTACTCGAAGCTGCAGTAAGCCGAACTCGTCTGCGCCGCCCGACGCGGGCCGCTAGATAACCATCCGCCGCACGATCTCGTAGGTCAGCTCGACGCCCATGTTGAGGTTCTCGATCGTCAGGTGCTCATCGTTGCCATGGAAACCCGCCGCCTCTTCGGGGCTGAGCAGGACGGGAATAAATCCGTAAGCGGGAATGCCCTGCTGGCGCAGAAAGCGATTGTCGGTACCGCCAACGCAGGTGCTGGGCACCACGGTGGCGTCCTCAACCGCGTCGTTGACGACCGCCTCGATCGTGCGGTATAGCTCAGTGTCCCAATCGACCTCGACCGGCTGCTCCTGCCCCCAGCCCGAAAACTCCACCTCGATCCGGTCGTCGTCGATCACATCGATCACCTGCCGCCGCCAATCCTCGCGATCCTGACCGGGCAGCAGGCGACAGTCGACCACGGCTTCGGACTTGGCCGGAATCACATTGGCCTTAATCCCGCTGTTGATCATGGTCACGTTCAGCGTGTTGATGAACATCGCGTGTGTCGCGGGGTGAGCGATCACATGTGCGCTCAGCGCCTCGGCGTCCTGGATCGGAGGCAGGTGGCCCTCCTCGATCAGGCGGTCGAGCCAGACCCGCGTCGAGGGCGTAATCGTGACCGGCCGCTCCCATGCGGCCAGCCTGGAGAGCGCATTGACCAAGTGCACGGCTGAGTTGTCGTAGTGCGGCCGCGAGCCGTGACCGGGCGTGCCGATCGAGGTCAGCTTGAGCCAGCAGATGTCCTTCTCGTTCGTTGCGACCGAAAAGATGTTGGCCGCCTCGCCCATGAGCTGGGTGGACCCGGAACCGCCTTCGGAGAGCTCGAATTCGACGTCGATGAGGTCGGGGCGGTGCTTGCAGAGCCAATCCATCCCCCAGACCGATCCCGCCTCTTCGTCGGGCACGCCGCAGAAGACGAGGTCGCGCTTGAGCGGCAGATTCTGGCGCTTGAGCAGCAGCATCGCCATCAGATGCATGATGCCGCAGCCCTTCATGTCGACCGCGCCGCGCCCGTAGACCTTGCCATCCTCGATATATCCCTCGAAGGCGGGCTTGGTCCAGTACGCCTCCTCGACCGGTACCACGTCGGTATGGTTGCAGAGCATCATCGGCCGTTTCGAGCCATCCCCGCGCAGCCAAGCGAAGACGGCCTCGCGCTCGGGCTGGATTTCGACGTACTCGACCTCCATCCCCGCATCCGAGAGGATGCCGCCCAACCAACGCGAGGCCGGTTTCTCGTTGCCAGGCGGGTTGGACGTATCGATCTGCAGATAGCGCACAAAATAATCGAGCGCCTCATCAAACACCGTCTGCCAGGCGATTGGGGTAGTCATGGAATGCACGCTCCAGCGAGTGGCGCAATGATAGACGCTCAACCCCAATGGAACCGCAAGTCGCAGACGGGTTAAGACAGGCGGTTCAGTTGGTATGGTGAGACAGGGAATTAGGAGAGTCCGTTGGCGGTTTTTGATACAGCGCGGCTGCGGGACGTCCTGGTCCGGGGAGCGATTACGACTGAGGAATCGGCAGCGGAGTTTGTAGAGGAACTGGACGGGCAGCTCGGCGACACGCTTTCGGTATATCCGCGACAGGATCGACTGGATCTGATGGAGGAACGACTGCCCCGTCAATTGGCGGAGATGGAGGCGCGGACGGTGAAGCTGACCCTTCAGACGACCGGGATACTGTTGGCGGGGGTGGCGCTGGCGGTCGGGATCATTCTGGGATTTGGATAGGACTCAGACTGTGATGGTCAAGCCACCGCTATGGAGATAAACAGGTCCTGAGCCCTGTCCCTCAAGAAGCAGGCTCGGGAGATGGATGGTATCCGGGGTCCTGCTGTTGGGCTGGGCGTTGGTGCCCCTCTGTCAATGCGGGTACGATGCGGAACATATGAGCCAATCCACGACCTCGGTGCTCGACGCTTTTCAGCCGATTGTGCGGGACTGGTTCGCAGAGCGCTTCGGCGCGCCCACCTTTGCCCAGGCAGACGGTTGGCCGGCGATTCGGACCGGGCAGGACTGCCTGATCGCGGCGCCGACCGGATCTGGCAAGACGCTGACGGCGTTTCTGGCCGGCATCGACGAGCTGATTCAGGAAGGCAACAGCCTCAGGGGGAACGACGCGCTGCCCGATGAAGTGCGCATTCTCTATATCTCGCCGCTGAAGGCGCTCTCGAACGACATTCGCCGCAACCTGGAGGAGCCGCTGAGCGAGATTCGACAACTCGCCGCCGAGCGCGAAATCCCAATCCCACGCATCCGCGTCGGTCTGCGCAGCGGCGATACGACGCAGGCCGAACGACGGGCGATCATCAAGCGACCACCGCAAATCCTGATCACCACACCCGAGTCGCTCTACCTGATGCTGACCGCCAAACAATCGCGCGAGGTCCTGCGCACCGTGCGGACCGTGATCGTGGATGAGATCCACGCCGTCGTGCGCGACAAGCGAGGCTCGCATCTGTCGCTCACGCTGGCCCGCCTCGATCACGTCGCCGACCAGCGACCGACCCGCATCGGCCTCTCGGCGACACAGAAGCCGATGTCAGAGATCGCCGCGTTTCTGACTGGCCTCGATCCAAGCGGCCAACCGCTGCCTTGCCGCGTCCTCGACCTGGGCCACCGACGCGAACTGCAGCTCTGGATAGAGACGACCGACGCCCCGCTCCAGGCATTGGCGACGCACGAGCACTGGGGGGCGGTCTACGACCGCCTGGCCGAGCTGATCCTGCAGCACCGGACGACGCTGATCTTCGTCAACCGACGCTCGCTGGCCGAGCGAGTCGCGCATGAGTTGGGCATCCGCGTTGGCAAGGAGCATGTCTCGGGCCATCACGGCTCCCTCTCCAAGGAGCGACGGCATGCGATGGAGCAGCGGCTCAAGAGCGGCGACCTCAAGGCGGTCGTGGCGACCGCATCACTCGAGCTGGGCATCGATATCGGCTCGGTCGACCTCGTCTGCCAGGTCGGGTCGCCGCGACGGATCGCCACCTTCCTGCAGCGAGTGGGACGCTCAGGTCACGCGCTTGGACTCGTCCCGCACGGAGCGCTGTTCCCGACCTCGCTGGACGAGTTGGTCGAGTGCGCCGCGACGGTTCGCGCCGTCGAGCAAGGCGGCCTCGATCGCATCCGCCAGCCCAAGGCGCCGATCGAGATTCTGGCGCAGCAGATCGTGGCCGAGGCGGCATCGGAGGAAGAGTGGCGGGAAGACGATCTGTACCAACTGATGCGCCGCGCGGCACCGTACGGCGCGCTCGAGCGATCAGCGTTCGACGACACCATCGAGATGCTCTCGACCGGCATCGGCGAGACTGGCGGACGGTCGCAGCCGCTCGTCCACCGGGACCGCATCAACGGCATGGTGCGTCCGCGACGGGCGGCGCGCATGACCGCGATCCTGAACGGCGGCACGATCCCCGAAACGGGCGACTACCGCGTGATCAAGGAGCCGGAGGGCACATTCGTCGGCACGGTCAACGAGGATTTCGCGATCGAGACCGCCGCCGGCGACATCTTCCTGCTCGGCAGCACGTCGTGGAAGATCCGCCGCGTGGAAAACAAGGGCATCGTCCGCGTCGAGGACGCGCACGGCGCGCCGCCGACAATCCCGTTCTGGTTGGGCGAGGCGCCCGGTCGCAGCATGGAACTCTCGGCCGCCGTGAGCGAACTGCGGCGCGACGTCGGGCGCATGGCGGACGATGTGGAAACCGCGGTGCGAACCTTACGGCGCGAGTGCCACATGCCGGCGAACGCCGCTGAGCAGATCGTCGAGTACCTCTCGCAGACGCAGGATGCGCTACAGGTGATGCCGTCCGACACTGACATCGTGTTCGAGCGCTTCTTCGACGAGGCGGGCGGGCAGCAGCTGGTCGTTCACGCGCCGTTCGGCTCAGGCGTCAACCGAGCCTGGGGGCTGGCGCTACGCAAGCGATTCTGCGTGCGCTTCGACTTCGAGCTACAGGCCGCTGCGAACGAGGAGGGCATCCTGCTCTCGCTGGGACCAACGCAATCGTTCCCGCTCGAGGAAGCCTTCGACTACCTCAAGGCGGGCAACGCCGAACAGTCGCTGCGGCAGGCGGTACTCTACGCGCCGTTCTGGAACACGCGCTGGCGCTGGGCCGCGACCCGCGCCCTGGCCGTCCCCCGACGACGAGGCGGCAAAGAAGTTCCCCCGTATCTACAACGAATGATCGCCGACGATCTGCTCGCCGCCGTCTTCCCGGCCCAGGTCGGCTGCCAGGAAAACCTGGCCGGGCCGCTCGAAGTGCCCGATCATCCGCTGATCGCGCAGACGATGGACGACTGCCTGCACGAGGCGGTCGACACCGACGCGCTGATCGGCGTGTTGGAGCGGATCGAACGCGACGAGATTCGATTGCATGCCCGCGACACCGTGACGCCGTCGGCGATGGCGCAGAGCATCGTCAACATCAACCCGTTCGGTTTCCTCGACGACGCGCCGCTGGAGGAACGTCGCGCGCGCGCGGTCATGACGCGCCGCACGCTGCCCAACGAACAGCGCGACCTGGGCAAGCTCGACATCGACGCAATCGAGCGGGTGCGCGACGAGGCCTTCCCGCCCGTCCGCGATCCGGAGGAACTGCACGAGCTGCTGCTCTCGGTCGTTGCGATGCGGGAACCAGCGCTGTCGATGCTGCCGGGGCTGTTGTCGATGCGAACCGAGTTGCGCGCCGCCGGCCGCGCCGCGCGCGCCGAAGGTCCCGATGGCGGCGTCTGGTTCGCCGCCGAACATCTCGAATCGATCCGCCAGCTCTTCCCCGATCACGCGGTCGATCCGTCATTCACGGCACCCGAATCCGCCCTGATCCTGCCCACCGACCGGGAGGACGCCCGCCTCAAACTCGTGCGCGGCCACCTGGAGATCTGCGGACCGATTACGCCGCAACAGCTGTCGCAGCGTTGCGGGCTGACGGCCTCGGACTGCGGCTACGGACTGGCGCAACTCGAGGCATACGGCGAGGCGATGCGCGGACAGTTCACGCCCACGCTGACCCAGGACGACGCCGAAGAATATTGCGACCGCCGCCTCCTGGCGCGGATTCACCGCTACACGATCGCGCGGCTGCGCGCCGAGATCGAGCCGGTGACGGTCCAGCACTATCTCCGCTTCCTGTTGCGTTGGCAACACCTGACGCCGGACGCACGACTGACGGGCAAAGCGGGCGTGCGCGCCGTGATCGAGCAACTGCAAGGGTTCGAAGCGCCGGCCGCCGCGTGGGAGCGCGACCTGATCGCGCCGCGCGTGTCGGACTATCGCGAGGCTTGGCTGGACGAACTCTGTCTGGCGGGCGATGTCGCCTGGGCTCGGCTGACGACCCGCTCGACGCGCCGAGCCCCGACTAAATCAACGCCGATCGCGCTCGCCCTGCGACGCGACTTCCGCGCGCTGCTCGCCGCCGTGCGACGACCCGCGACGACGCCGGCCGCTCGCGGTCGTTCCGCCGTGACGCCGCCGACCGACGTCGCCGAACAGATTCACGCCGATGGCGGCGCGGCGAGCCAGATCCTACGTCTGCTCGACGAGCGCGGGGCGCTGTTCTTCGACGAGTTGGTCGACGCCACGCGGCGTCTGGCGACTGATGTCGAGGGCGGCCTGCGCGAACTCGTCGCCTCGGGGCTGGTTCACGCCGACGGCTTCCAGGGTCTGCGCCAGCTGATTCGCCCTAATCGTCGCTCGCGGCGTCCGCGATACGGCGGCGGCGGCGTCTTCATCGGCGAAGGACCAGCCGGACGCTGGGCGGCGCTGCCGTCCGAGGTCTCGGGATCCTCCGACCCCCAGGCGGCGGATGAACTCGCCGAGCGGATCGCGCGTATCCTCCTACAGCGCTACGGCGTCGTCTCGCGCGAACTCGCGACCCGCGAGCGCCTGACCATCCAGTGGCGGGATATCCTCCGCGCGCTGCGACGGCTGGAGGCGCGCGGCGAGATTCGCGGCGGACGCTTCATCCAGGGACTGATCGGCGAGCAGTTCGCGCTACCCGAGGCCCTCGATCGCCTCAGGGCCGTCCGCCGCAGCGCGCCGGGCGGCGAGCGGCTCGCGATTGCCACCAGCGACCCCTGCAACCTCGTCGGCATCCTGTTACCCGGTCAGAAGGTCGCCGCGCGGCTCGGCGCGACGCTCACCTTGGTCGACGGAGTGGTGGAAGACGCGATGCCCTCAGGCATGGCGGCGGCGGACTAGTTCGCCAGGCTACGCTGGTTCGGGCGGGCGCAGATAGTCCACCACAATGCTCAGCTCGGTGCGCGACAGGCGGTAGCCGAGACGTTCGTGCAGGTCGGAGACGCTGGCGTCCGGCGTCTCGTCGAGCAGATGCTCGACCGCTCGCACCATGTCGGCGGGCGGCAGCGAACGCTGGAGATCGATCGCCTGACCCTGCCTGATCGCGGTCTTCAGGTGGGATGCGATGGTCGACGGCGACAGCATCCGACGCTCGGCGATGGCGAGGACGGTATGGCCTTCCAGATAGCAATCGACGCTGATTTGCCAGCTGGGGACGTCGGTGGACGCGGTCGACGGCGAAGCCTCGACCGCTCGCGCCGGGCGGACGCCGAGTAGCTCCAGCAGCTGGTCCGCGTGTCGCTCGATCGCAAGCGCGCCGACGCCCTCGATACCGCTGAGCGCGTCCCTCGTGGACGGCGGCGTCTGAGCGATCTGGCGCATCGCCGACGGGCTCAACAACGCGGACGGATCGCACGCCGCGTCGGCGGCAGCGGCGGTTCGCCACTGCCGCAGCGCCTCGTACAGTTCCGCTTCTTCGGCGCTCAACGACGCCAACGTACCATTGCCCGGCGCGGGCGGCGGATCATCCGGGTCCACCACTCGCCGCCGCGCCGGCTTAGACACGTCGGCCGCGTACTCGTCCGCTGTGTCACCGAGACAGTTGTCGCAATGGCCGCAGGCGTTGGACGGGCGCTGGTCGCCGAAATAACTGAGGATGCGCTGCCAGCGACATCGCTGCTGCTCGCAGAACTGCATCATCGTCCGCAGTCGGTCGATGCGCCGTTGCCGCTCGGTGTCATCCTGGAGTTGCTTGATGAAGAACAACTGCTGATGCCAGACGCCCTTGGTGAAGAACATCAGACACTCCGATGGCTCGCCGTCGCGGCCGGCGCGGCCGATCTCCTGGTAGTAGGACTCGATGCTGGGCGGCATGTCGAGATGGGCGACGAGGCGAATATCAGGCTTGTCGATCCCCATGCCGAACGCGATCGTGGCGCAGATTACCGGCGTCGCCCCGCTGAGGAAGCGATCCTGGACCGCATGACGTTCGTCGCTGTCCATCCCGGCGTGATAGTGCTCGGCCGCGATCCCGGACTGGCGCAGTTGTTCGGCGAACAACTCGGTCGTCTTGCGCGTCTGGCCGTAGACGATCGCCGCCTGGCCGGGCATCTGCGACAGTCGCGCGATCAGACGCTCCTTCGCCTTGCGCTTGGCGACAATCCGAAGCGTCAGGTTGTCGCGCATGAAGTTGGTCGCGAAGGTTCGCATCCGCGGACGGTCCAGCTGTTCCACGATGTCGCGCTGCACCTGCGGCGTGGCGGTCGCGGTGCAGGCGACCGTGGGCACATCGACGAATCGTTCCGTCAGCCGGCGCAGCGCTCGGTAGTCGGGTCGAAATTCGTGACCCCACTCCGAGATGCAGTGCGCCTCGTCAATGGCGATCAGCGAGGGCGCGCGTCGTTCGAGTAGTTCGCGAAAGCGCTTCGTGTTGACTCGCTCGGGCGCGACATAGAGCATCCCGGCCGCGCCATCCACCACCGACCGTTCGACATCGGCCGTCTCCATCGCGGAGAGCGTGCTGTTGAGATAACGCGCCTGAGCGCCGATCCGACGCAGCGTCCGAACCTGATCGCGCATCAGCGCGATCAACGGCGAGACGATAATGGTCAGACCGTCGGAGAGCATCGCGGGCAACTGATAACAGAGCGACTTGCCGCCGCCGGTCGGCATCAGCACCAGGGCGTCGCCGCCCGAGAGCACGTGTTCAACCGCTTCGCGTTGCCGCGGGCGGAAGCGCTCGTATCCGTACCGCTCCTTGAGCGCGCCGAGCAAGCGATCCGTCTCGATCACGACAGGCCGACGCTCTCCATCGCTAATCGCTATAGGTTGTGCGCGAAGCATAGCGGCGAGTCGGAGACGGTGCGAACCAGGGCGGAATTGGCGCAAACAGAAAACGCCCCCGGCGGAGCGATTGCTCCGCCGGGGGCGTCCTGTGCGTCCCGCCCGGTACTCCGATCAGTCGGCCGGAGCGCCGGTCAAGATCTACCGCGCCGCGCTACTGTGTCCAGGTAAACTTCCGGTACTTGGACCATAGATCGCAGCTTCGGGAGTAGGCCGACACCTTCACTGTGTACCTGGTTCCGGAGGTCAAGCCCGTCAAATTCACCGTCCTGACATCGTCTGCGGCCACTGCGTAAGCCACCGCGACATTGCCTGCACGGTCGTTGTTGTCATCCACCGCATTGGGACCGTCAAGCTCCGCGCCAGTATCCGCATTGAAAATACGATATGCAGTGAGCTGTCGCCTGTCATCTATCGTGCATCGCTTGGCTCCGCCATTTGTCCGGGCGCCCTTGTAGGTCAACGTCGCTGTCGTGGCGCCTGCCGAGGTGGGGGAAACGCTCACATCTCTCGGCCGCAGCGGCCGTTTCTTCGCGTTGCTCGCCGGCGCGGTGGGGTCGCTGCCCGAGTTCGTGGCGTTCGTCGTGAAGTTCACATACTCGGAACTGGCAGAGTATCCAGGGCAAGGCTCATTCGTGTCCTTCCCCGTCTCGCTGTGCGAGTACACGTGGGCCCGGTACGCCGTGTTGGGTTTCAGCTCGTCCAAAAACCACGAGTACGCCGCTCCTGCCCTCGGAATCAGCTCTGACTGACCGGCGACGTGATCAACGCCTGCGCCTCGCGCATAGCGGTCGTACACGTACACGTAAAAGCCGCGAATGTAACAGGAGCCCACCTGTTCCGGCAGCTGCCAGGAAATGAGTGCTTCCTTGTCGCCCTTCGTGGCGCTGACGTTGGTCGGCGCCGCGGTGGTACTGAAGACACTTTGGGCTTGCAGGGTCTTGGGCAAGAGGACGGCGCCGAGTAGCAGCAGAAACGCTGCGGCGACGACAAGCGCCGTGCGAGGAACGGCCCTGGAACGGCCGGATCTGACGGATTGCATGACTGACTCCGAGTCCTTTCTGTGTGCGGATCGAGCGATCCGCGCTCGTACCGAATGTAGACCATATCCCGACAGTCGGTCAACGGCCGCGAGTCAGGGCGCTTCCTCGATCGTCGCCGAGAGCGAGCCGCGACAGTGGGGAATCCTCGGGTCAGGCCCCCAGCCGTGAATCTGATCCTGATGGCCGCGAACGGTCTCGTAATCGGCCGTCTCGACAATGCCGCGACCGTGACCGTCGATCATCGAGGCGATGGCGAACGCCTTCTCCTTCGAGTAGCCGAATACCGCGCCGAGCAGCTCGATCACGTACTCGTAGGTGTGATCGTCCGAATCGTGCAGGAACAGGTGGTAGCGCTTCTCCAGCTCGCTGCCACGCTCGGCGGCAGGGTCGTCCGCGACGACGACATCGGGGCGCGGCAAGGACGGCTGCGTGGTCATGCGGCCGCCCCGATCAGCGTGCGCAGTTCGGGCGCGTCCACGTCGCCGTCGGCCCACAGCTCGGCGGCGCGGCGGTAGGCGGGCCGGGCGGCGTCAAGCGCCCCCAAAGCCGACTGCGCGCGCCCCCAACGGAACAGATCGCGAGCGGTCGCGCCGCGATCGAGTCGTTCCCGCAACAGCGCCAGCGCCTGCTCCGTCTGACCGGCGCGCAGCCGAGCTTCGACCAGTGTCTCCTCGAACACATCGCGCTGCGCGTTGGAGCCGCCCAGCGCGACGAGCAGTTCGCGCACGGCGCCCAGTCCGTCGGCGGCAGATGCAAAGTCGCCCTGGCCGAACGCCGCCAGCGCTTCCACTACTGGCGCCACGATCGTGCCGGCCGTCGGATGTCCGCGACCGGCCGCCGCGCGCAATCCGTCGATCAGCTCGCCCAACCCGGCGACGTCGCCCAGCGCGGCCAGCGCCATCGCTCGATGCACATCGACCCAAGCGGTACCCGGCTGCGGGAAGACGTCGGCGGCGAATTGGGCGATAGCGCGCCAGTCGGCGCGCGCGCCGTTCATCCCGCTGTCGCCGCCAACCGTGTCGTGCAGACGACAACGCCAGAGCAGCGAGGCGGCGTCGGCGACCCCGCCCAACGCGTCGCCGTGCTCGTCGGCGCCGGGACGGATGGCGTCGTCGTGCAGCGCGAGCGCGGCGGCGCGGCGGCCGTCGGCGAGCAGGAATAGCGCCTGGTGCCAAGTCAGGTGACGGAAGAACCCGGCTCGCTCCGGGAAGGCCGAGAGCCAGTCGCCGAGGAACTCGACGCCCCCGCTGATGTCGTGTTCCTCGAACAAGACATGCGACATCGCGTGGGCGGCCTGACCATTCTGGCGGCGCAGCTCCAGCGACCGCTCGGCCAGTCGGCGCGCGGTCTCCAGCTGATCCATCTCATGGTTGGCGAAGGCGTGCCAACTCAGGAACCACCAGTCGTCGCCGTAGGCCGGCGCGAGATGGTCGAACTGCTCCAGCATGCGTTCACGCTTCTCAACGCCGCCGCCGTAGAAGTTGCCGCCCAACCACTGGAGCACGATCGGCGCGTCGCGCGGCGTCGCGCTCAAGTGTTGCGCAATCAGCGCCGGCGCCTCCGACGCCTTGCCGCGCGCCGCCGCGCCCAGGATTGCGGCATGGCGCTGTTCGCGCGGCGTCGACCGCTCGGCCAGTTCGTGCGCCCGGTTCGCCAACTCGGCGGCCCGCTTGCCATTGCCGCGGAACAGGTGGAACAGTCCCAGCTGCGCGTGCGCGAGCGCGAACTCGGGGTCGAGCGCGATCGCCCGCTCCAGCGCCTCCTCAACGCCCAGCGTGTAGGAAAGCATGCGGTCGACCCCAAGCCGATAACACTCCGCCGCCTCAACGGAAGTGGTCAGCGGCAGCCCCCAGGCGTCGTTGGGCAACGTCATCGGTCAAGCCTCTCGGCGCGACTCCATATGCATGCAATACGCATAGGGTAGAGCGGGTCATCGCAGCCGGCATCACAGCCAACCCGGCCTCCAGGCAGGCGCGCTCCTAGACTGGGCTGAGTATGACATCGTCCGAACACGCCGAAGACGTCGGCATCGTGCGCGAGGCGCCGCATCTCGCCGCGCTGCTCGCCGACGACGACAGTGGGTCGCCCGATGATGACCGCGCTCGCGGCGTCCTGCTCGGTCTGGCCGTCGGCAATCTGCTCGGGCTGCCGGTCGAAGGCGCGAACCGAGCCTCGATCGCGCGCGCCCATCCCCACGGTCTGCGCGAGATCGACCCGCGCGAAGCCGCGCGCCCGATGGACGACGATCTGGCGCAGGCGGTCGAGCTCGGCGAAGCGCTGGCAGACGATCCCGATCCGATCCAGGGACTGGCCGAACGGCTGGTGAGCTGGCGCGCGTCGAACGGTCGCGGCATCGGGATCATGACGTCGACCGTGATCGATTACCTGGAACTGGGTCTCGGCGCACCAGGCGCGGCGCGCGCCTTCTGGCATGAGCGAGGCGAGCCGCAGACGCAGCCCAACGGCGCGCTGATGCGTTGCGCCCCGGTCGCGCTCCGCTACGCGCGCGAGCCAGAGGCGCTGATCGAGCGGACCGCCGCCAGCTGCGCCGTCACCCACTACGCGGCGGGCGCGCAGTGGTCCTGCATCCTCGTCAACATCGCCATTGCGATGCTGTTGCGCGGACGCTCCCCGCAGCGCGACGAGCTGGTGCTCGCCGCCACACAGGACGGCGCGCCAGCTGAGCTGATCGCCTGGACGCTCGCCATCCCCGACGCGATCGAGTCGCGCATCGACGAGGAACGGCTCAGCGGTCACACCTATCTCTGTATGCAGGCGGCGCTTTGGTGCATCGACGCCGACGACGACCTTGAGGCGGCGCTAATCCGAATTGTCAACGCGGGCGGCGACACCGATACCAACGCCGCTGTCGCCGGCGCGGTGCTGGGCGCGCGGTACGGCGCCTCGGCAATTCCCGAGCGTTGGCTGTCCTGCATCCCGCAACGCGAGCGGATCGAGTCGCTGGCCGAATCACTGCTGCGCGGCAGCGCGCAATCCTGACGACCCTGAATTATCGATGAGCCGCCTATACAGTGCGGGCAGCCCCCTGGCCAAGACCGCCAAGACGAATCGGGCAACGTTGACAGCGGCGATCGGACCGAGGATCAGCAACATGCAGTACACGAAGCCCAGACCGATTCCAAACTCTGGAAACAGGATGGGGATGACCAGAGATGGCGTCGTAGCGCCGTAGATCGTCACCGTCGCGTGCCAGAGCGTCGCCAGTCCGTTCACGTGGCTGCTTCGCCTGAACAGCGCGGAACCACCGTCGCGGTAGACGACATTGGCAACGTGGATGACGATCAGCGGGACGACGATCAGCAGTACAACGAACAACAGAAGTAGCGCAGCACCGGACAGGCTCTGCTCAATCCCAAACGCGTAGTATCCGAACAGAGAGACTGCGATCGGCATCGCAAGGCAGTAGGCATTCAGCGCCCGACGCTGGAGCTTGGTCAATCCTTTCGGATCGGGAACGAACCAGATCGCCTTCGCAACGCCCCAGATTTCCGCTGCTCTGAGCGTCGTCCACCTCGACCGGCGACCGCGTCGTCGCTCCCTGACGCGCTCCATATCGCAACCCGTCGCGTCTTTCATACACACACCAATGCGTATGGGATCGGTTCGCGCCGGATCGGGATTCAGACGCGGGCGGTGGCGGCGCCGTCGACGGCGATGGTCTCGCCGGTGATGAAACCGGAGTCCGCCGCCAGCGCGACGACCGACGCGCCCACGTCCCCAGGCTCGACCAGCGCCTTGGCGGGCAGCATACGGGCCAGTCGTTGCGCCGACTCGGCGTCGTCGCCGAACCCGCGCTGACCTTCGTAGATGCCAACCTGCAGCGCATTGACGGTGATCCCCGTTCGCGCCCATTCCTGCGAGAGCGCGCGCGTGACCGCCAGCACGCCGGCGTGCGCGGCCGCATAGGCGGCCGTGTTGGCCACGCCGCGCACCGCCAGCACCGAGACGATGTTGATGATCCGGCCGTAGCCGCGCACCCGCATCACCCGCGCCGCCGCACTGGCGGTCATCGAGGGCGCGAGCAGGTTGGCGGCCAGAATCGCTTGCCAGTCGGCGACGCCCAGCTCGTCGATTGGCGCCGCAACCGGTAGGTCCGCCGCGTTGACCAGGATGTCTAGTCGTCCCAGTTCCGCCACGGCGCGCGCAATTGCGGCATCGACGCTGTTCTGGTCGGCGGCGTCGAGCGCGATGGCGACGTTGGCGCGACCCAGCGCCCAGATTTCATTGGCGACCGAGTTGACGCGAACCAATTCCTGCGGGCCAGCGCGCAGGCTGGCGACGGCGACATCGGCGCCCGCCTCGGCCAGCGCGACGGCCGCCGCCCGACCAAGCGGATCGCCCGCGCCCACGACCAGGGCGGCGCGCCCCTTGAGCAGGAATGGATCCTCGGGTTGCTCAGGATTGGGCGTCGGCGCGAAGTCGGACATGACCGTCGCCCCTCAGGCCGGTTCGGTCAGGCGCACGCGCGGAGCCCAGCCGGTCGGACCGATCGCCGCCAGGCCGCCGCCGTCCTGGGCGATCGTTTCGCCGTTGATCCCGGCCGCCGCATCGGACGCGAGAAACACCGCCAGCGGCCCCATCTCCCAGGCGAGCCCGGCCCGACCGACCGGGATGTAGCGTCCGCCGCGCCAACGCTGCAACGCCTGCGGCGTATGGGGAAAGATGCCGGGCGCGATACAGTTCGCACGCACGCCCGCAGGTCCATAGGTCACCGCCAGCGAGCGCGTCAGGTTGACGATCCCCGCCTTGGCCGAGACGTACATCCAATTCTCGCGTCCGCCGCGCAGCCCGAATCCGCTGGCGACATTGATGATCGCGCCCGATCCGCGCTCCAGCAGATGCGGCAACACGGCGCGCGCGCAGAGCATCTGCGAGGTCAGGTTCATGTCGATGCCCCAACGCCATTGCTCGTCGGTGAGCTGCTCCAGCGGCGCGCCGTCGCCGTCCGCGCCGCCGCCGGCGTTATTGACCAGCACATCGACGCGCCCGAAACGCTCGAACGCCCGCGCCGTCATCGCCTCGACCGCGGCGGGGTTCGTTACGTCGGCGGCGATGGCGATCGCCTCGCCGCCGCGCTCGCGGACGAGCTCGGCCGTTTCCTCCAGCTGCGACAACGTGCGCGCAGCGCCTGCGACCCTGGCCCCGGCGTCCGCATACGCCAGCGCCATCGCGCGCCCCAGTCCGCGTCCCGCCCCGGTCAGTAGAACGACCTGGCCATCGAGGCGAAATCGGTCTCGGGATGTCATGGTCGCGATGTCACTGCCTGCTGCGCGCGGTCACGCCGCGCGACGTCCTAGCGGGTCGTCGAGGCCTTGCGAGCCTGCGCCGCCTCTGAGCCGCGCCCGTCGCCGAAGCGGTTGTCGCGCCACTCGAGCGCGGCCTTCAGCCCTTTCTCGCGAGCCATCTTGCCGAACTCCTGCACGGCCGGCGCCAGGTGGGCGCGCGCATCGTTCTCGGAGGCCAGCCGCTGCAGCGTCCGCGCGCCCATGATCTCCAGACCGAGATTGACGATCCGTTTATTGGCAGCCAGCAGCTCGTGATCGATCATCGCCATCTTGTCGGCCAGCGCCTCCACCTCGTCGTCCAGTCGGTCGACGGGGACCGCGTCGTAGACCAGGCCGCGCCGCGCCGCCTCGGCGCCCGAGATGCTGTCGCCGGTCAGCAGCATCCGCTTGGCGAACTGCGGGCCGCCGTGATAGAGCCACATATGCGCCGGCGGCGCGCCCATCGCGCGCACGGGCGGGAAGCCGATCACCGCGTCCTCGGCGGCGATGATGATGTCGGAGAGCAACACCAGGTCGGTGCCTCCGGCCAGGCAGTAGCCGTGCACCTTGCCGATCACCGGCTTGTGCATGTCGAAGATCGCCATCCGCGCGCGCTGCGCGCGCTCCATGCCCCAGGTGTCGTCGTCGAAACTCACGCGACCGCGATAGACCTTGTCGTAGGTCTCCTGCGAGTCGCGGGTCGAGCCGGTCAGATCGTAGCCAGCCGAAAACGCGCGCCCGGCGCCGCTCAGAATCACGCAGTGAACAGCCGTATCGTTGTCGGCTTCCCACATCGCCTCGGACAACTCGTCCTGCAGCGCGATCGAGAGCGCGTTGAGCTTTTCCGGCCGGTTCAGGGTCACGTAGGCCTTGCGGTCCTGCACCCGATACAGGATGTTCTCAAAATCGGTCATCTCGCGCTCCCTCGCTGCGGTCGTCGCGCCGTCAGTCTAACCGAGCTAGCCGGGCGGCGAGCCGAGAGACGCGACCTCACCCGCCTCGAAGGCGATGATCACGTCCAGCAGGCCATACGGCTCCCAGGCCCGATGCCGACGCGACTGACCAAGCGGCATCAGAACGCCGGCGCGCTCCAACTGGGCGAATGCCGCGTTGACCGCCGGTTGGCTGCGCCCGGTCGCCTGAACCGCATCGCCGACGGTAATCGCAGGAAAGCCCGGCAGCTCATCGATAATCGACCAGGCGGCCGCGTCCGCTCGCGGATTGGACGCCTTCGCGAGTCGTCCGCGCCAGAACTGCAGCAGGTCGCGAATCAACTCGCTGTATTGCAGCGCCAGCTGCGCCGCCTGCGCTGTCGCCGCGGCGAACCTGCGGATCCAGTCGGTGACGCGCCCTTCGCGAAATCCCACGAGCCCATCGATGTAGCGCTCGCGCTGCAGTGACAGGACCACGCTGACTCGGAGGCACGAAGCGCGGCGCGAGTCCGCGACGGCGCAGAATCAGTTGCACCAGGGCGCGACCGGTGCGTCCGTTGCCGTCGTCGAACGGGTGGATCGTCTCGAACTGGGCATGGGCGATGGCCGCCTGCATCATCGGCGCAACTTCCTCCGATTCGGCGAACGCGCACAGGTTGTCCAGCAGCGGCGCCACCTCCTCCGGGGGCGGCGGCACATAGGCCGCGCCGCAGGGGTTGTAATCGTTGCCGCCAATCCAGTTCTGACTCTCGCGCAGCTGTCCCGCCAGGCGCGACGCCGAGAAGCGATTCATCAGCGCCGCGTGCACCTGGCGCAGATCGTCGACGCTGAACCGTTCCGCATCCGCCGCTTGCCGAACCGCCCGCTCCATGGCGTCGATATTGGCGATGATCTCATTGGCTTGTTGTCCTACGCTGCGACCGGAACGGCGTCGAGCCTCCGCCATCGCCAACGCTCGGGCATCGGCCTGCATCCCTTCGACCCTTGAGGAGGCGATCGCCTCGGTGCGCAGCAGCAGGCGGGAGAGCGACGCCAGCGCCTTGTCGGCAGTTCGATTCAACTCGAAGATCCGCCCCTCCACCTCCGACAGAGTGGCGACAAGCTCGGCGGGCAACGCGAACTCGCCGTTGTCGTGGCCGCCGTGCGTGTCGAGCGGATCGGGAATGAACGACTCATATCCGCAAGCGCGCCGATAGCGCGGCGGCGCGTAGAGCGCGGGATCGTGCCTCCAGGTTCGGCGGACATATCGACCGCGCGCGGCTGTTTCTTATCTCCATCAGATCGCTTGGATAAGGATCGTGCCTAACCTTATTCATATGAGTCGGTTTCGATTCACTTCCCGAGACTTGGATAGCAGAGCAGGACCGAGAAGCGGACGAGGAAACTGCACAACGTGGCCGCCCTTGTATCAGGATCACATCCAACCTGATACAAGCGGATCGCGAACCACAGGAAGACGCAGTTCCCGACAGCCTGTACGCGACCTCCGCCCCTAGTCCTAGCGCCGCCTAGAGGTCCACGTCGTAGTCGTAGCGCGGCGCCTCGACCTCCTCGGGCGCTTGACGCGACCTCTGCCTCTGGCGCCGCCTAGAGATGTTTCAGCACTCCGCCGTCGACCTGGATCGCCTGACCCGTGACGTAGCCGCTCGCCTCGGACGCCAGATAAACGGCGAGCGGCGCAGCTTCCCACGCCTCGCCGAAGCGACGCATGGGGATGAAGCGCAGGAGCAGATTCTCGTCCACGCTCGACGGCCCGCGACCGGGCGTCGAATCCGTCCAACCGACGACGATCGCGTTGACCGTCGTCCCCGTCGAGCCCAACTCCTGGCTCAACGCGCGAACCAGACCAACAACGCCCGACTGCGCGGCGCTGTAGATGCTGAGGTGCGTGATCCCCCGCACAGCCGAGGCGTCGAGCACGGCGATCAGGCGGCCGGGCCGACCGCGGAACTCGCGACTGGCGCTGCGAACGGCCGCGTAGGCGCCGCCCAGATTCGCCATCAGCACGCGTTGCACGTCGGCGTCCAGCGTCTTGCGCAGCGGCGCCGCGTGATACAGCTGGGGAACGACCACCGCGATATCGAGGCCGCCCAATTCCTTGCTAATCTTGCGCGTCGCGACCTGGACATTGGTGCCGTTAGCCAGGTCGACCGACTCGTTCGGTCCGCCCTGCGCCGCTTTTTTGAGACGGAAGAGCGAGGTGCCATCCGTGTTGGCGCTGGTCACGCCGACCGTGGCGCCGGCCTCGCGCAGCGCGTCGACAATCGCCGCAGCAACCGGCTTCTCCGCCCCATAGACGATGGCGCGCCGATCTGTCAGGTCAAAGCCGCGCAGCGCGCCTTCGCGCGCTACTGGCGGCGGCACTGGATTCCGCAGGGGACGCCGCTCGCTCACGAGGCTACGCCCCCGATCCCCGACTGCACATCCCAGCCAGTCGGCGCGAGGCCGCCGGCCAGGCCACCGCCGTCGATGACTACCGACTCCCCGGTCATATAGGCCGATGCGTCGGAGGCCAGATAGACCGCCAGCGGACCCAGCTCCCACGCCTCGCCGATCCTGCCGAGCGGAATCCGCGCGCCCTGGTTGCGGGCGCGCTCGATCTCCTCGACGCCCTCCAGCGTGTGCTGCGCGACGAAGCCGGGCACGATGCAGTTGACCCGAATCCGTTCGCGCGCCAGCTGGGTCGCCAGCGCCTGCGTCAGAGTGATCACGCCCGCCTTGGCTGCGCCGTACGCGAACAGGCGAGCATCGCCGCGCAGCGCCGTGCCGGAAGCGACGGTAATGATGCTGCCCGGTTTCGACTCCGCTCGAAAATGCCGCGCGGCCGCGCGCGCGCAGTAAAACGCGCTGGAGAAGTTCAGGTCGACCGTATCCCGCCAGTCCGCGTCCGACACCTCAGTCACGTGTTTGAGCGACGCGGCGCCTCCACCGCCGGCGTTGGCGATCATCACCTCAAATCCGCCCCAGACGTCGACCGTCCGCTCCACCATCGCGTCAACCTGGGCAGAGTCGCTCACGTCGGTCGGAATCACCAGCGCGCGGCGGCCGACGGCCTCGATTGCTTTCGCCACGTCGACAATCTGCGCCTCGGTGCGGGCGGCGCAGACGATGTCGGCGCCGGCGGCGGCCAGATGCAGCGCCATCTGGCGACCCAGACCACGACCCGCGCCGGTGACGATGACGCGTTTGCCATCCATGCGCAACAACTCGAGCATGTCGCTAGTCTACGAGGCGCGCGGCAAGAGCCGGCGGCGAGAGCGCTAACATATTGCCCAAACGGATCCGCGCTGGACGCGACCGAACGCGGCATGCTTGGCGGTCGCAGCGCTGAGCAGAACGGAATGGAGCTGAATATGGCAATCGGGCTGACGGTGGAATTCACCATCGCGGCGGGCAAAAACGAAGCCTTTGAGACGTTCATGGCCGGCGCAACGGCCAAGGTCAAGGCCGAAGACGCAGGCTGCAACCACTACGACCTGTTCCGCTCGGTCGATGACGATACCCGCTACATCCTGTTCGAGAACTGGGCGACCGAGGCAGACCTGACCGCCCACGGCGCCTCCGAGGCCATGCAGGGCATGGCCGGCATCCGCGAGTTCACCACCGCCCGCCCGGTGCTGCATCGTTACGAGGTTCCCGACTAGCTGACCAGCAGCTGCTCATGCGCTCCCCATACTTTGGTCAGGAGCGCGTGCCGACCGGAACCGACCGGAAAGGACGCGACATGGTTGAACAAATGGGCTCCGAGCTGCTCGCCCGGCAGATGGTGAACGAGGGCGTCGAAGACCTCTTCTACATCATGGGCGGACCGATCATCGAGGCAGCCGGCTTCGCCGCCGAACACGGCATCCGCACGATCGACTGCCGCCACGAGCAGGGCGCGGCAATGGCGGCGCATGGCTATGCGCGCGTCAAACGACGCCCAGGCGTCTGCATGGCCGCCTCGGGGCCAGCCACGACCAACCTGCTCACCGGCGTCGCCAACGCCTACCTCGACGGCGTGCCGATGGTCGCCCTCGGCGGCGCGGCCGCGTTCTCGTCCTTCGAGCGCGACGACTTCCAGGAGTACGACCAACTCGCCATGGCGGTACCGGTCACCCGCTGGGCCAGCCGCGTCACCCACTCGGCGCGCATGCCCGAGTTCTTCAACCTCGCCTACCGTGAGGCGCAAGGACCCAAGCCCGGCCCGACCTACCTGGACTTGCCCGGCGACACGCTCTATCACCAGTCTGACGATGAGACGGTCTGGTTTCCCGACGCCGGCGCAGCCCGATCACGGCCCGGCGCCGACCCGGACCAAGTCAAGGAAGCAATTGAGATACTGGCCAACGCCGAGCGACCGATCGTGCTGACCGGCACCGGCGTCTTCTGGTCGGACGCATCCAGGGAACTCCAGGAGTTCGTCGAGGCGACGCAGATTCCGTTCTACACCACGCCGCAGGGTCGCGGCGTGATCCCCGAAGATCATGACCTCTGCTTCCTCGCCGCCCGCTCCAAGGCCTTCCGCGAGGCCGACGTGGCACTGGTTGTCGGCACGCGGCTCAACTTCGTCATCGGTTCCGGCCTGCCGCCGCGCTGGTCGCCCGACCTGAAGGTGATCCACGTCGACACCGACCCGACCGAGATCGGCCACAACAAAGAAGCGACGGTCGGTATGGTCGCCGACGCCAGGCGCGCTCTGGTCGCCCTGACCGCTGCCGCGCGCGAGGCGAACCTCTCCCCGCCGACCGACTGGATCGCCGACCTGCGCGAGTCGGACGATAACCGCCGTCAGCAATCGCTCGAACTCGCGCACGCTTCAACCGTGCCGATTCACCCGCTGCGTCTGGCCGATGAAGTCGTACAACGGATGGATCGCGACGCAATCATCTGCGTCGACGGCAACGCCACACTGGCGTTCGCGCGACAGTACATCCCATCCTACGCCGAGGGCGGTCGGCTCAACCCCGGCCCCAACGGCTGCATGGGCGTGGGACTCCCGTTCGTGCTCGGCGCGAAAGCGGCTGCGCCCGAGCGACAGGTCATCGGCTTTGTCGGCGACGGCTCATTCCTGATGAACGTGCAGGAGATCGACACGATGGTGCGCCACAACCTCCCGGCCACGATCGTGATCTCCAACAACGCCGGCTGGACGGCCGGGTCGAACGACACCCCAGGCCGACCGCTGGGCTATGGACAGCGCTACGAGGACATCGCCATCGCGTTGGGTGGTCACGGCGAACATGTGACCGAACCCGAGGCGATCGGAGCGGCAATTGAGCGGGCGATGGACTCAGGGCTGCCGGCCGTCGTTAACGTCGAGGTCGAGCAACATGCAATGCCGGGCCAGGCCCGCTTCGGCGGTTACTCGGCAACGCTGAGCCGTTAGTGGCGAAGAACTGGCATACCGTGCGCAGTAGAAGCGGGGCTACGGCTCCGCCCCTACCATATCGCGCAGACAGCAGATACATGTTGGAGCCACGATGGAGAATGTCATGGCATCAGTTCCCGCCGAGTTCGCCAATCTCATCGGTGCGCCGCACTTCGCGCATCTCGTCACCGTCAACCCCGACGGATCGCCGCAGTCGTCGCCGATCTGGATTCGTCCCGAGCGTGTCTCCGCCGACGGTGCGGTCGAGTCGATCTTCTTCGTCACCGGGCTGGGCTATCGCAAGGCGTTGAACATGCGCCGCGAGCCGCGCGTGGCGCTCTCGATTCACGACGCAGGCAATCCCTATCGCGCTCTGGAGATCGTCGGTCGCGCGTCGATGGTCGATCGCCCCTCCTATGCCGAGTTAGACGCAATATCGAATCAGTACCTGGGCACCAATTATCCGTACAAGAGCGACGATCCATCGGGCTGGCACGTGAGCGTCGAGATCGATCGGGTCACGACGCCGCACGATTTTCCGACGCCGCCCTCGGTCGATCCACCGCCGTCCGACTCCGACCTGCTCAGTCCGCCGCACTTCGCGCACGTGGCGACGGTCAGTTCTCAGGGCCAGCCGCGCTCCTCAGTGGTCTGGCATCGCCGCGCCACGGGCGGCGGCGAACACGACATCGAGTTCTGGACGTCGGGCAGGACGCTGAAGACGCGACATCTACGCAACAATCCGGCCATCGCGATCAGCATTCACGATGAGGCCGATCCCTATCGCTACACGGAGCTGCGCGGGACTGCGGAGATCACCCAGGTCGATGACCACCAGCTGCTCGACGAACTAACCCCGCAATACTGGCGAGCCGACCGCTATCCAGCCGAGAGCGACGAACCGATGGCAGGCGTTGTCATCCGCGTCCGCACGCGCAAGCGGATCGGCTGATACTCAGACCCAGGATCAGGCCTGCGCGTCAATCGCGGCCTGCGCCTCGTCGCCGCTGACATCGCGCAGTCGTTGGTGAAACCACCAGGCGCCGCCTTCCGGATCGGCGGCGCGATAGGTGCGGTCGCCGTAGAGCTGATCCTCGGGCGCCTGCAGGATCGTGGCGCCCTCCGCCACGGCACGCGCGTGGTGCGCATCAACATCGTCGACGTAGACCATCACACTCGCGTGCAGGTGCGGCAACGCGCTCGGACCGCCCAGGCCGCCCTCTGGATACGCCGACGCTAACGTCACCTCGTCGCCGTCGCTCAAAAGCGACGCGTGCCCAATGCTGCCGTCCGGCATCTTCAGTCGGAACCGCTCGACGAATCCAAACGCGCGGCAGAGAAACTCGATCATCGCCGGCGCGTCGTCGTAAGACAATGCCGGCACGACGCGTTGCCGGACACTCGGGCTCAGATCGGGTTCGTGCGTCATCTACTCACTCCTGCGCATCCATGTCGGCCATCGCCGCCGCCATTTCTTCGGGCGACACATCACGAACGTGCTGGTGGAAATCCCAGCCGACCCCTTCGGGGTCCAGCGCGCGATAGGTACGGTCGCCGTAGAACTGCTCAGTCGGCTCTTGGACGATCTGCGCTCCAGCCGCTAGCGCCCGCTCGTAGTGGGCGTCGAGGTCATCGACATAGACCACAACCGAGGCGTGCACGCCGCCGAGTGAACGCGGGCTGCTCAGTCCGCCCTCGGCGAATTCGCCCGCCAGCATGATGGTCTCTCCGCTGCGCAGCAACTCGCAGTGCATCACGCTGCCGTCGGGACCCTCCAACAGCAGACCCTGCTCAAAACCGAACGCTTCGCGGATAAACGCGATCGCCGCCTGCGGATCTGCGTAGTTGAGGTACGGCAGAATCCGCTGACTACCCTCCGGTGGGTTCTGAACCATGATCCGGCCTTTCATTTCGGCGAACCCGTCTCCGGGTCCGCATAATCGACGGGATTGTACGGTTCGTACCGTATCCGCCGTTCACTGGCATTGAGTCGTCGAGATCAACCATCGGGACTCGCAGTTTTGCGCATCGAAGCCGACGCATCCGCGTAGGTCAGGCTCGGCACGATTTATCGGAACTGTATCGCATATATGTTCGTATCGCAATCGACGATCTCGAGCAACCAGGTGCGCGTAGGTGCGCGCTATTCGGACCGCCGCTCCAGACCGAGGAAGGCCAGAACGCCGTTCGCCGTCGCCTGCGCGATCACCTCCCGCGCAGCGGGATCACGCAGAATTCGCGCGTCGCCTTCGTGCGTGGCGTAGAGCAACTCTAGCAATGTCGTCGGCATCAGATTGCCCCGCACGATCTTGCCGGGGCCGATCTGCGTCTCCCGGTCGATCAGATCGATCGGCGGATCGCCACGGGTCAGAGCGCTCCTCCAGAGCCAGTCGTTGACCGGTGGGTCCCACGAATCTTCCGACAGCCCGAGCTCAGCCGGATCGATGCGCCAGTGCTGCGCCACGCCGGCATCGACCAGCAGAAACGGCGCCAGGACGTAGATCGGATCGCACTGCCCGTCGACGATCTCCCAGCAGGTGGCGTCGTAGGTCAACATCGTCGTTAGGTATCCGTAGTCGGCCAGCGCCCTCTGCACATGGGCGAGAATCGTGTCGGACAGGCGTCGGTTCTCACCGTCGCCGTTCCATCGGGGCAGATACCACGCTTCGAGGCCGCTAATCGGGACGTTGTAGTTGGCGTTCGAATGAACTGAGACGAAAACATCGGCCTTGGCCAAATGCGCGAGCTCGGCGCGGGCGCGGAGGTCGGGGCGACCGAGAGCGCCATCGAGGTTGAGGTACGGACGGCCCGCCGTTCGACGCGTCAGTACGACGGTGACGCCCTCGGCTTCCAGCAACTCCTCGATGCGCAGGGCGAAAGCCAGATTCGACTCGGCTTCGAGCACCTGATTGTCCCAGGCGCCCGTATCGACCCCATGCCCGGCGTCGAGCGCGACGATGATCTCGTCGTCATCTAGCCCGGCCACCACGCCAGCAGCTTCGAGTTCCTGCCGCCAGCGCGGATCCTCAGATCCCGTTCGCGCCCGCGAAGGCCAGAGCTGCGGCAAGGCTGGCGTCGGATCGGGAACCTCGAGCAGTCTCGGTCTGGAGACGGTCCAAGTACCATCGCCGTTCTTCACACTCGCCTGCCAACGAATCCGCTCGTCGTCCGTGCGACCGCTCCAAGACAGAACTAGGGTGTCGAACCCTACGGCCTGCACAGCGACAGAGCCGACCCATCGTCGCTCAGCGAACGACCAGACCGACGCGCGATGGCCATCGTTGGAGCGAAGCAGGAACTCCCAATCGTCGCCCGCGCCTCTACTGGCGTCCGGATCGGTGTCGATCCACACGCGTAGTCCGCTATCGGCGTGGATCGGTCCCCACTCGCCGCTGAAGCGGAAGCTGGCGCCGCCGTTGTTGGACAAGGCGTCGATTGAATCGATCTGCAGCGTCGAACTCGGTGGCGACGGCAGACGCAAGGCGGGTTCAGTCGCTGATCCCAGACGAGTCACACCGAACGCATAGCTGCCCAACATCCATGACTCTCGACCTTGCACCGCGATCACCGCCAAGCCATCCTCGCCGACCTCGATCAGATCGCTGAAGGCGTCGCCCTTGCGTCCCAACTCGCGAAATGCCTCAGTTGCGGGTTCGCGGACGTGCGCCGACAACGAAGGCACAGAGCCCGTCAGCGACCAAACCATGTAGCGATTGCCGGTTGCCATTGGAATCACGAACCAGTCGACATCGCCGCTGTTATCGATCCACGACCGTTCGACCAACGTTCCATCCACGGCGAACGACGCGAGCCTGGCGGTTGCCAGATCAGCGCCGACGGCGTCGCGGTGCGGCCGGATCGTCAAACGGTAGTCGCCGGTCGCCGAGCGTCGCCCCGTCACTCTGGCTCGCCAGGCGCCACTTTCCGGGGCGGTCCAAATCAGCGCAGCGCCGTCGGACGGCGCGCGAACCGCCATGCGCGCCGGCGTCGCGTCGTCCGACGGTTTCCAGATCGACAGCTCTGCAAACGGCAACGTGATGCGCTCCAGCGTGAGCGCATAGGTGCGGCCCGCCAACGCGAACAGCGGGTACCAGTCCACATCCGCGACGCTATCGATCGTGCCCTCGCGGATCTCGGCGTCTCTG
Source organism: Dehalococcoidia bacterium (assembly GCA_965116225.1). Lineage (GTDB taxonomy): Bacteria > Chloroflexota > Dehalococcoidia > Bin125 > Bin125 > Bin125. The sequence goes on from OZ220495.1 coordinate 1,105,840, forward strand.
CTCTCAGCCGAGACCCGTTCCTCACCAGGCGAAAACCACGGCGCGACGACCCCGCTTGCGCACAGGCCGGCGAGCGCGCCGAGGATCGCGATGGCGATCCTCGCAATCTGGCATTTCGCAAACACCCTCCGAGCATACCCGCGAGATCGAGCGGGAACGAAGGCGTTCACGGGCAGCCGTATAGCGCGATGGGCGGATATCCGATAGCCTCAGACGCACCGCGCGATCGCGCATACCCAGGACAGACGCATGAGTGGGCTCGTCGCGCACGACGGGTCACGATGGAGGACGACATGGACCTTGGACTGACCGAAGAACAGGAACTGCTGAAGAACTTCGCCCGCGAATTCCTGACCAACGAGTGCACAGAGAAGCTCGTGCGCGACATGGAGGAGGACGAGCGCGGCTACACCGATGAACTCTGGAACGGCATGGCCAATCAGGGCTGGATGGGTCTGATTACCGCCGAGGAGCTCGGCGGTGCCGGCCTGACCTTCCTCGACCTCTGCGTGTTGTTGGAAGAGTTCGGACGCGCGTTGGTGCCGGGTCCATTCATCAACACCGTGATTACCTCCGGCTTGGTCGGAGACATCGGCTCGGATGAGCAGAAGCAGCGGTACTGCCCCGCGGTCGCGGCTGGACAGCACGTGATGACGTTCGCGCTAACCGAGCCATCCGCCCGCTTCGACAGCTCTGGCATTGAGACAACTTACGCTGCCGACGGCGACGGCTACGTGCTCAACGGCACCAAACTGTTCATCCCCGACGCGCACGTCAGCGACACCATCGTCGTCGTCGCCCGCGCTCAAGGCTCCGAGGGCGATGAGGGCGTCTCGATGTTCCTGGTGCCCGGCAATGCCGACGGTCTCTCGACGACCGTCCTGCAGACGATCGCCGCCGACAAACAGTGCGAGGTCAAGCTGGAGAACGTCCGCGTGGGCGGCGACGCGCTGCTCGGCCCTGCGGGCGCCGCCTGGCCAATCATCGAGACCGCCAAACGCTATTACACCGTCGCCTACTGCGCCTACCTCGTCGGTCTGGCCCAGCGCGACTTCGAGATCTCGGTCGACTACGCCAAGGAGCGCATCCAATTCGGTCGCCCGATCGGCTCGTTCCAGGCCATCCAGCACAAGGCCGCGGACATGGTCACCGACGTCGATGGCTCGCGCTTCATCATGTACCGCGCCGCTTGGGCCCTCACTGAGCTCGAAGACGACGCCGACCTGCAGGTCGCCATGGCCAAGGCCTGGTGCTCCGACGCAACGCGACGCGTGGTCGCCCACGGACAGCAGATTCATGGCGGCATCGGCTTCACCAAGGAGTACATCATCCAGCTCTACTTCCGACGCCAGAAGATGGCCGAGCTGATGTGGGGCGACGCCGACCACCACCGCGAGAAGGTCGCCGATCTGCTCGGCATCTAATCGCGGCTCAGCGGTTGCGGCACGGTAACCACAGTGCGGCAGCTGCCGCACTGTCATCACAACGAGGCGCGTTCCTTCGGGAACGCGCCTCGTTGTCGTTTCCTCCGGATCGCCATCCCGAAGCCCATGACAACAGCGAAACAACCAGGCCCCGGGCGCACTCGGCCGGCGAACCGCTATTCCGCTGAATCGATCCTCGACCGCTTGCGCAGGAACCAGAAGCCGATCAGCAACCCGACCACGCCTAATCCCGCCGCCACGATGATCGCTGCGATCCAGGTCCAGAGCGGTGCCGAATAACGACTGGACGAACCAGCCACTGTTTCAGCCAACACCGGTGACGCGCATGCCAGCCACATGGCGGATGCCGTAGCCGCCGCCCCCAACCGGCGGAGCATCGGATAGCCTCTCAGTATGGCGCGCAGACGACGACGGCGGTCCGCGGAGGCGTCCACCCCAACCCAACCGACCACCCGTTCCTCCATCGTACGGCTCTCCTTCCCCAACCAGGATACGCTGCGCCTGCGCACGTTTTGGTCGCCGCTGCCCAACTGGGCCTACGGGGCGATTCCGGCGCTGATCACCGCCTTGATCGCGATGACCATATTCGGCGGCTCGGATCCGTTGGGCGCAGCCATCATCGGGTTGATCGCAGGCTATTTCGGCGGCGGCATTCTCTGGGCGATCCTCGGCGTGGTCGGCGGCGACGTGCTGGAGATCGACTTTGATCTGTCCGATGACATCGCGCGCGTTCGCCAGTCGATCATCTGGCTGATCAATCGCCAATGGGACTTCGACCTCTACGACGTCGAGGCGATCACCATGTCCGAGCGGCGCGCCCGACCGCTCCTGTTGCAGTTCGGCGGATCGCACAGCGCGCACATCGCCTTCGCTGCCGGTAATACGATGCGCATCGCTCGCTTCCCGACGCACCAGGAGGCGCTCGACGTGGCCCGCGCGGTCTCCGACTTCATCGGCGTGGAACTGCAGAGCAACCAGGCGGACAGCGACGGGCGTCGAGGCCGCAAATGAGCCTGGCTCTGACCGACGCCGAGGCGATCCGCGAATGCTTCGCGGTCGACATGCGTGAACGACCGATTAAGCTGCAACGCCACGTCGAGCGGGTCGAGCAGGGCGCCCTGCGACTGGCGACAATCCATGAGCTGGATCGCGACATTTGCGCAGCCGCGGCTGTCGGACACGACCTCTTCCGTCACTGCGACGACGCCGAGCTGCTGGCGCTCTCCCGTCACTATCGAATCCCGATCACGGTCGACGATGAACGTGCGCCGATCATCCTGCACGGCCCGCTGGCGAGCGCCTACGCGCGCGCGGCGCTCGGCGTCGAGCACGATCTGATTCTCGACACGATCGCCTACCACACCACCGCACATCCCGACTACACGCCCGAGTCATTGGCCGTTTTTCTGGCCGACAAGATCGAACCGAAGAAGATCCAACGTGATCCCGGACTAGCGGCCGTCGCCGCATCCGCCGAGCAGGATCTGTACGCCGCCGCCGCGCTGTTTCTGGAACGCCGCCTGTCGACGCAGCTCAACAGCGGAATACCGCTGCACCCACTGTCTGTTGCCAGCCGCAACGCATTCCTGCGACGCCTGCGATGACCGCGCAGGACGAATCGGCGCCCAGCATCGAGGAAGAGGGCGCGGCCGTTGGCCGTCTGATCGATGCGGCGCAACCCCAACCCGACCTCGACGCGCACGACCCCGCGCTACGTCCCACCCGACTGGAGGAATTTGTCGGGCAAACGACGGTCCACGAGGCGATCCGCATCGCGGTCGATGCCGCCAGGCAGCGACAGGAGGCGCTCGATCATCTGCTCCTCTATGGACCACCCGGGCTGGGCAAAACCACGTTGGCGCGGATCGTCGCGCGCGAACTCGGCGTCAACCTCCGACCGACCAGCGGACCGGCGATCCAGCGCGCCGGCGACATCGCCGCCATTCTGACCACGATGCAGACCCACGACGTGCTGTTCATCGACGAGATCCACCGCGTCCCGCGATCGGCCGAGGAAGTGCTCTACTCGGCCATGGAAGATTTCCAGCTGTTCATGATGATCGGCAGCGGACCGGGCGCTCGCAGCGTGCAACTCTCGGTCAAACCGTTCACCCTGATCGGTGCCACCACCCGCTACGCGATGATCTCCCCCCCGCTGCGAGATCGCTTCGGAATGGTCCAACGCCTCGACTTCTACGGCATCGACGAACTTGAACAGGTCGTCGAACGCTCCGCCGCGGCGCTCGAGGTCGAGTTGGCGCCGGGTGGAGCGCGCACGCTGGCCGAACGGGCTCGGGGCACGCCGCGCATCGCCAACCGACTACTGCGGCGCGTCCGCGACTACGCCCAAGTCCGCGCCGACGGCGTGATCACTAGCCACGTCGCCGATGAGGCGCTGCGCGGCCTGCGGGTCGACGCGCTTGGACTCGACGAACACGACCGCAACCTACTCCGCGCGCTGATCGTCGGCTTCAACGGCGGCCCGGTCGGGCTGGATACGCTCGCCGCCGCCATCGCCGAGGACGCCGACACCGTGATGGATGTCTATGAGCCCTATCTGATCCAACTCGGTTTCCTCGCTCGCACCCCGCGCGGCCGCATCGCCATGCCCGCGGCTTGGAGCCACCTGGGACTCACGCCCAAAGCGGCGCCGACGGATCAGGCAACGTTCTTCGACGATTCGGCGACCGAGCCCTAGCCTCGCTCCAGACGGTTGCCGCAGCCGATGCAAAGTCTGGCGTCGCCTCGATTCCGGCGGCCCCAGCGACCGCGCCAGATCGATGCGCTCACTTCAGCCTGCTCAGCACCCGCCACAATCCCGCCGCGATGATCAAGCAGCGCCAACCACCAGGCGACCGTCACCGGAGACATTGAACAACCCGTGCGCGAGACCGATGCGATGACCAGACCCAAGCAGCACTCGGCGACAACGCCTCCCGTCGTACCGCATTCCAACCCAATCAACGCGACAAAATGCCACCACCAGACCCAAGCAGCACTCGGCGACAACGCCTCCCGTCGTACCGCATTCCAACCCAATCAACGCGACAAAATGCCACCACCAGACCCAAGCAGCACTCGGCGACAACGCCTCCCGTCGTACCGCATTCCAACCCAATCAACGCGACAAAATGCCACCACCAAACCCAAGCAGTACTCGGCGACAACGCCTCCCGTCGTACCGCATTCCAACCCAATCAACGCGACAAAATGCCACCACCAAACCCAAGCAGTACTCGGCGACAACGCCTCCCGTCGTACCGCATTCCAACCCAATCAACGCGCCCCAGAAACTGCCGTAGACGACCCGCTCCAACGAGGTGAAGCTTGGGCTCGCCGCCAAGAGATCGTCGAGACGATGCCGGGCGCAAAAGCCAGCAGCGCCGCCATCCGCGTCTATGCGCCCCAGTAGACGACGACCGTATCGCAGATCAGATCGTGCAACGCGTGCTGGTCGTCACGGAAGGCGACCATAACCAAGCCGCCGTACAGCAGCATGCTCGATGGTCCATATGCAACACATCGAGCCGCCGCCCGAGCAAACCGACCTTCGAGCCATCCGTTTGCAGGACATCGGTGCCGATCATGCGCTTGCCAATAGTCGTCGACCATCTCGAGACGCCGACCATGTAACAGACCAATTCGATCGCCACGTTGACTATTCGCCAACGTGGGCACTTGATATTTCCGGATAGCTCGCCGATGCCCGGCTCGTTCTGTTTGGTCCATTCAGTCTGTGCAGCCGCCATGCATATGCCGCACCACTCGCGTGGGAGGGGAGACTTCGACACGCCTGCTGGACCACGCCGATTCCTCGCTGCTAATGCGTGAGGCTAGTCGATCGCGATCGACGGCTCGTCTCGATCCGCCGAGGCCCCTACGCCGTTCGTCCCGTTACGCCCGTTGGCGCCAGTTCGCTCGCGCATCCGATCCAGAACCGCCAGGGCCGCGTCCTCATCGAACTCCACCGACTCCTGCGCTGCGTACATCATCCGATAGAGCTTGGAATAGTAACCGTCCATCCTCAGCAGCTCGTCGTGCGACCCCTGCTCCATAATTCGCCCATATTCGAGCACAATAATTCGGTCGACCGAGCGAATTGTCGACAGACGGTGCGCGATCACGAACGCCGTGCGCCCCTTCAGCACACGAGCGATTGCCTGCTGAATCAGCGCTTCGGTTTGCGAGTCCACATTGGCGGTCGCCTCGTCGAGGATGAGGATGCGCGGGTCGCTCAGAATCGCGCGGGCGAACGCAACGAGCTGGCGCTGGCCGATTGACAAGTTCTGCGCCCGCTCGGCCAGCGGCGTGTCGTAACTCTGCGGCAGCCGCTCGATCCACTCGTTAGCCCCGACGACATTGGCAGCCGCGATCGCCTGCTCACGCGTCGCTTCGAGATTGCCGTACACGATATTGTCCAACACCGTGCCCGAGAACAGGAACGGATCCTGCAACACCACGCCGACCCGATGAACGAGCGAAGCCCGCGTCAACTCGCGCACGTCGTGACCGTCGATCCGCACGGTGCCCTCGGTCACCTCGTAGTTGCGCGTGATCAGCGAGGTAATCGAGGTTTTACCGGCCCCCGTTTCGCCAACCAGCGCCACCGTTTCGCCGGGCTGCACTTCCAAGTCGAGGTCGAACAGCACTCGCACGCCGTCCACATACTCGAGCGATACATTGTCGAAGCGGACGTGGCCGGCGATGTCCTGCAGATCGCGGGCATCGGGCGCGTCTTCGATCTCCGGCTCGGTGTCCAGCACCTCGAACACGCGCTCGGCCCCGGCCATTGCGCGCTGGAACATTGTGTACTGCAGAACGAGGTCGCGGACGGGGTCGAAGAATCGCTGAATGGCGATGGCGAAGGTGATGATCGCCGCCACGCCGGCCGCCTCGTCGAGGTTGCCGCCGCTCAGACCCACCGCGGCCACGACGATAATCAGCGCCGTCGCAAACGCGATCAGGATCTCGACCAGCGGCATGATCGCCGCCGAGAGCAAGCCCGCGCGCCGCGTCGCGCGCAGGTTCCAGTTGTTGATGCGGTCGAATCGCTTTGCGTTCTCCGACTCGCGGTTGAGGCTCTGCACTACGCGCACGCCGTTCAGATCCTCGTTCAGAGTCGAATTGACCGCCGCGATGGCGACTCGCGTCTCCAGGAAGGCTCGCCGTGCCCGTTTGCTCCAGTACGCCATGGAGACGATCAGGATCGGCAGCACGGCGAAGGCAACCAGCGCCAGTTGCCAGTCGATGTACAGCATGACGCCCATGATGATCGCCAGCCCGAAGATGTCGCCGATCACCGTCAGCACCCCCGAGGTGAGCATCTCCTGCAGCACCTGCACGTCCGAGGTAACGCGTGACATGATCGCCCCGACTTCTCCGCGGTCGTAGAAGCGATGCTCCAGACGCATCAGGTGGTCGAAGACTTCCTGGCGCATGCGTCTGAGAATCGGATGTCCAACGTTCGCCATCAGCCATTGGCGTGCGAACTCCGCCACCCACGAGACAGCGACGATAATGGCGAAGTAAATCGCGATCCTGTCGAGTTGCGAGAGAACCCCGTTCTCCAGCGCACCCTGCAGCGCCTCGTACACGACCAATACCTGGATATTGAAGGCGACCGCGAAGATAATGTTGGCGATGATCGCGGCCGCCAGTCTGCGTTTGTGCGGGCCGATGTAGCGACCGAATCGCCGTGCCAGCTGCGGGTTGTACAACGCGCCGTACTCTTTGTCCCAGCCATCCGCCATCGACGCGGACGAGGCCCAGGCGCTGCGCGGACCCTGTCCACCGCCGCCCAGATTGGAAGTCCAGCCGCCGGCCATCCCGCCACCCATCATGCCCATCTCAGCCGCTCCCGCCCGCCGCCGCGACCACATCGAGCGAATCGCCGCTCGGGGTCTGGGCCGATTCCTGGTCGCGCAGTTCCAACTCGTAGATCTCGCGGTAGAGGCCGCCCTGTCGAAGCAATTCGTCGTGCTTGCCGCGCTGCACAATCGCGCCTTGATCCAACACCAGAATCTGGTCGGCGTCGCGCAGCGAGCGCAGGCGGTGCGCAATCACAAACGTTGTCCGTCCGCGCATCAGCGCTGCCATCGCCTGCTGAATCTCGAACTCGGTGGCCGCGTCGACGGATGATGTCGAGTCGTCGAAGATCAGGATGCGCGGATCCATCAGCAGCGCGCGGGCGATGGCGATACGCTGCTTCTGACCTCCCGAGAAGTTCGCGCCGCGCTCGCCGACCCAAGTGTCGTACTGCTCCGGCAGACGATTGATGAAGTTGTGAATGCGCGCCAGCTTGGCGGCCGCCTCGATCTCCGCATCTGTCGCGTCGGGCCGTCCGTAGGCGATATTCTCCTTGAGCGTCGCGGCGAACAGAAAGACCTCCTGTTGCACGATCGCGACCTGTCGGCGCAGCGCTTCCAGCGGCCAGTCACGCACGTCCTGCCCATCGAACTCGACACTGCCGGCGCTCACATCGTAGAAGCGCGGGATCAGATTAACCACAGTCGACTTGCCGCTGCCGGTCAGACCGAGCAGCGCGATCAGCTCGCCCGGCTTGGCCTCCAACGCGATGTCGCGCAGCACCGGCGAGCGCGGGTCGTAGGCGAAGCCAACGTGGTTGAATCTGATCCGTCCCTGCGGATCGATCGGCGCGACCGCGTCCGGATTGTCCCGCACCTCCGACTCCTGGTCGAGAATCTCAAAGATGCGGACGCCGGCCGTGGCCGCGCGCGGGACCATCATCACCATCCAGCCCAAACCGCGAATCGGCATCTGCAGCACGGTCAGGAACATCAGAAACATGGTTAACTCGCCGACGGTGAAGTTCCCGTTCACCACATCGCGGCCGCCGTACCAGATCGTCAGCACGATCGTGGCGGCGCCCAGCGCCGTCATCAACGGCATGTTGACGGCCTGGACCATAGATGCGTCATAAGATCGTTGCTGCAACCAGCTCGCCGCGCGACCGAATTTCCCTCCCTCGAACTCCGCCCGCCCGAACGCCTTCACCACGCGAATACCGGATAGGGCCTCCTGCAACACGGTGCCCAACTGCGCCTGCGACTCCTGCACGTCGTTCCAGATCGGCCGCAGGCGTCGCGCGACGAAGGCCGAGCGCGCCGCAATGATGATCATGATCGCCCAGACCATCAGCGCCAGTTGCCAGTGAATCGCCAACATGACCGCCAGCGTGCCGAGCCCCAGCACCAATGTGAAGGAGAGCTGCACTCCGCCGAAGTTGATGAACATCCGCACCACTTCGACATCCTGCGTCGCCCGGACCATGATCTGGCCGGTCTCCGCACCGTCGTGAAAGCGAAACGAGAGCGCCTGCAACCGCTGATAGATGGCGTTGCGCAAGTCGTAAGCGACGGTCTGTCCAACCCATTCGGCGAGGTAACGCTGGACGAACATCGCAGTACCGCGCATCACCGCCGCGCCGACCAACGCCAGCGCTGCGATCGCGACCAGCCAACCGTCAATGGCGACCACCGTGTCGCCGTCGACAATCTCAGTCGAAATCGCCGTATCCACCGCCCAGTGCAGTAGCCATGGCGTGGTCATCGCGAACCCGGCTGTTGCGAATACCGCGATCGCAGTGATCGTCAGCCCTTTCCAGTACGGCAAGGCAAAACGGAGCACCCGCCCGATGACCATCAGCGAGAGTGGCAAACGCAGCCCGCGACGGGGCAGAACATTGGCGGTCAGTGCGGTCAATTTCGGCTCCCGAGCGGGCGGCGCTCATAGACCGCCTCGGCGTCGGCGCACCGCTCAAACTCAGTCATAGCTCACCCGCATTATAGCCTGCGCCGAAACTCCTAGCATCCATCGCTGCAACGGCCCGTCGAATCCGTGTGGCATTGTCCATATTCATGTTGCGTTCGCTTCAGCTCTGCCCCATGACCGTCAACAACGTGGATGATGTCGTAGCACTCGACCAGCGTGCCTTCGGCGAGTCGGGCTGGAGTCGTCGCCATTTCGTCGGCGAGCTGACTGAATCGCCAGTCAGCGTGTTCTACGCGCTCACCGACCGTCCTACCGACCACAATCGAACCGACCAGGACGCACGGCTGCTGGGCTACTTCGGCGTCTGGCACATCGTCGAACAGCTGCAGCTCTGCACCTTTGCCGTCGACCCCGCGCATCACGGCTCAGGGCTTGGCGGCCTTATGCTTGGCTGCGTCGTCCGCCTCTCTCAGCGGTTGGCGTGCGAGGTGATCCAGCTCGAGGTGCGCAAGTCCAACACAGTTGCGCGCCGGCTATATCGAAGCCGAGGCTTCATTGAGGATGCCGTACGGCGCAATCTCTACTCCAATCCGCGCGAGGACGGCATCTTGATGAGCATCGCCACGCCCGCATCATGTGCATACAAGACGCGAATGAGCGAACGAACCGCACGGCGTTGGCCGGGAGGACTGAGACTCGACTGGGACGACCGCGGTGGCCATGTCTCGGAGTGGTGGCCGGCGAGTGAACGGCCGTCGCGCGGCGCTGCGATACACTGATCGGCATGGACCGCGACCAACAGATCAACCAGTTGCTCGAGCGGGCTCGCTACATCCGCGCCATCGGCCCCACGACCGAAGAGTTCATGCGCTGGCGCGACACGACCGAAGAGCTGTTGATCGATGCCGTCGGCCAAGACCACCCGGTGATGGACCGCTATCGTGACGCGATCGGTCCACGACAGCGGCTGGACGCCGAAGGTCTCCAGATCCACGGTCAGTTCGGTATGGCGCCCCGACTGATCGCGGCGGAAGCGGTGTTACGCTCCCTCGTCGCCTGATCAGCTCGGTCAGCCAGGGTCGATACGATGACCAAGCCGTCAGACTGCGGCCGCCTTCTTCTCGACGATCGATCCGATCAGATCCGCCGCTTGCACGTAGGTCAAGTGGGTCGTGTTGATCACGATGTCATAGAGCAGGGGCGACCAGACATCGACCTTCCAGAACTTCTGGTGGAACGCCGCGCGGCCCTTGTTGAACTCCTCGATGCGACGAGCCGCCATGACTTCGTCGACGCCTTCCCAGTCCTGCACGCGCGCCAGCGCAACCGACGGGTCGGCGACGAGCTGCACGTGCGTGGCGTCGGGCGTGTCGCGCAGGATCATCTGCCCGCCTCGACCGATGATGATCACATTGCCGCGCTGTGCGATGGACTCGATGATCTGCGAGGTCGTGTTCAGGATCGCGCGGTCGTCCACGACACCGGAACCGGCGTCCGTCAACTCCTGATAGCTCTGCGAGAGCATCAGCTCGAGGTTGCCCGAACCCAGCATCGGGTCGATCGCGCCACCTGCCGCCGATCGCTCCAACGCGCGCTGCAGGAAATGTCCCAGACGCGCGCGAAACGAATCGGTCCGCTCGTCCTTCACCGCCACCTCAGATACGGTGCGACCGAGATGTCGCGAGGCATCGACCAACACGGTTTGATCGATGTACTCGAGCTCCAGGTTGCGACTTAGGCGACGCGCGACGTCGCGAGCACCGCCGCCGTACTGACTTGATACAGTTACGACCGGCATCGCGTACCTCCCGTGCTGCCCTACTGGCGACAGGGTACTTGATGATCCCGACAAGAGGCGGTTTCCGGGCAACGCGAGCGTGTCACGATCAGTCCTCGAACAGCTTCGCCCCCAGCGGCAGCGAGCGCCGCAACCTCCAGGCGCTCGGCCCGTCCGCTTGCGTCACGGCATCAAACACGCCCACGTGAGTGACGACCAAAAAATAGCGCTGGGTCGACAGCGACTGCGCCGCACTGAGCACTTCCGCTTCCCAACGGAATCGACCCAGCGTCAGCGCCGTTCGCTCAAGCGGCGAGCACGAGCGGGCGAGCGCGTTCGGCGTCTGCTCCGGAAACAGGTCGCGGTAGACGATCGACGAGATGCGCCGCGCGTCCTCGCCGCCCTGCTCAGCGACCATCTGCAACAGATGCTCGCCGTCGTCGTACCACGATTGCGGTGCGCCCAGCTCGAGCAGGAAGGGATGAAACAGACCGAGGATGATCTCCAGCAGCTGTTGCAACTCCTCAAGCCCGTAATGGTCGTCGAGTTGATCCGTGAGCGGGACGTGAGGCGGGGTCGCATCGACCTGCTCGCGGTCATACAACGCACGGACCAGATCGATCTGCTCGCGCGCCTGCTCGTCGGGTACCAGAGCCAGCATCCGCTGCACCATCAGGACAGGTTAACCGACGAGGGCTCTCCCAGAGTGGGAGAGCCCTCGTAGTGGTCGCTACCCGGAGGGCGGCCGCCGCAGGCCGATGGGGAAGCTACCGATCCTTCCCCTCGTCCGCGACCAGCTCGGCGACCGTTTCGCTGACGGGCGCCGTGTGGATCGCGATGCGCTGGGGCTCGGCGGCCTTCGATTTCGGCAGCGAGATTTCGAGTACGCCGTTGGTCAGCTGCGCAGAGATGTTCGAGGCGTCGTAGGACGGGTCCAGACGGAAGCTACGGGACAGCACCGTCCGCATCACCTCGCGGCGCCGGTACGTACGCTCCTCGTCCGATCCGTTCTCGGACTCCTCATCGGTCGAGCGCTCGGCGTGGATGCGCAGCTGGCCATCCTCCACGGTCACCGAGATCTCGTCCTCCGCGAAGCCCGGCACCCAAGCCTCGATGCCGATGCCCTCGTCAGTCTCGAAGACGTTGACGGGGAGCGTCCAGTTAGCGGCCGACGTCGATCGTACCGGGCGGCCACGGCCACTGAACGCCCCGCCAAAGGGCGCGTTGAAGAGGCTGTCGAACTCGGCGAACGGGTCGCGAATCAGGATCTTGCTCATCCTGGGTTCCTTTCTGCCGATGCGTTGTGTGGCGATCTATGTTCCATCGGCTCTAATGAAACCTTATTCACTAACCATCAAGAATGCAAGAGATTTGACTGTAATCCGATCAACAATCCACAGATATTATGTGATGGTGACGTTTATCTGATAGGATAACACTCAGATATGGGAACGGATTATCAAATGGCTCAGGACTTCTACCAGACCCTGGACGTCGCACGGGATGCCTCCGACAAGGAGATCTCGTCCGCCTATCGCCGACTCGCCCGCCAGCACCATCCTGATGTAACCGGCGGCGACAAAGCGTCCGAGCAGCGCTTCAAGGAAATCAACACGGCCCACGCCGTGCTCTCGGATCCAGGCAAGCGCACCGCCTACGACAAATGGGGCGATCAGTGGGAGCACGCCGATCAGCTCGAAGAGATGCAGCGCCAGCATGGCGGTTTCGGCTTCGGAACTGGCGAAGGAGGATCGATCGGGGGACGCGACGGCAATGTCCGGGTCGAGTTCGGCAACGCCGACCTCGGCGATCTTGGGGACCTGGGCGACATCTTTGGCGGTCTCTTCGGCGTTCAGCGAGGCGGAGCCCCGTCCCGTCCCGCTCGCGGACGCGATATCGAGCACCACACCAACGTGTCACTACGCGAAGCCTTCCACAGCACAACCCGAACGTTCCGAAGAGGCGCCGGCGGCCCTCGCCTCGAACTCACCATCCCTGCCGGCGTCGGTAACGGACAACGGATCAAATTCACCGGCAAAGGCGAGGAGATCGACAACGGACACAACGGCGACCTCTACCTGATCGTCGCTGTCGACGATGATCCCGTCTTCGAACGCCGTGGCGACAATCTCCACGTCCCCGTCGATGTACCGATCACCACCGCTGCGCTGGGCGGCGAAGTCGCCGTCCGCACACTGATCGGCAGTGGACAACTGGCGCTGCGCATACCAGCCGGCACGCAGAACGGTCGCATCTTCCGACTAGCCGAACAGGGCATGCCTCGATTCAAACGTGAAGGTCGTGGCGATCTGCTCGCCGAAGTCCGGTTGCGCATGCCAGAACCTCTGACGCCCGAACAAACTGAGCTGTTCCGACAGCTGCAGGCGCTGACGGAAAGCGACGAGCAATGAGCGACCGGCCCGTCTACACGATCCGTATCGCCGCGCAGATGGTCGGCGTTCACCAGCAGACCCTGCGCACGTATGAACGCGAAGGCCTGCTCTCGCCCGCCCGCTCGGCCGGTCGCCAGCGCCTCTACAGCGATGCGGACATCGACCGCCTGCGAGTGATCCGCAGGCTGATCAACGACCTCGGCGTCAATCTCGCCGGAGCCGACATTATCCTCCGGCTGCGATCACGGGTCACGGAACTGGAACGCGAAAACCACCTGCTGCGCGATGAGATCCAACGCCAGCGCGACCAACACCTACCGAGCGTCCGACCACCGACCATTGAGCGAATTGAACGACAGGAGCGACGACGATGATGAGACGAGACCGATTCACCAACCAGGCCCAACAACTGCTCGAAGCGTCCCAGCAGCTCGTGCGCGAGAAGCGGCACGCGCAGTGGGATGTGGAGCACCTGCTGGTCAGCATCGCACGCGTCGAGGACGGCCTCGCCAACGACCTGCTCAACGCGCTCAACGTCGACCGCGAGCGCCTGCGCGCCGATGCCGATGCCGCGATCGACGCCGCGGCCAGGCTCAGCTACGACGTGGTCCAGCTCACCGTCACCCCACGCGTGGTACAACTGCTGGAGCGCGCCAACGTCGAGGCCAAACGCCTGAACGACGAGTACGTGGGCGTCGAGCATCTGTTGATCGCGATCGCCGGCGACACGGGGAGCGCGGCGGCGCAAATCCTGCGCGCGCACCAGATCAGCGCCGAGCGACTCTACGCCGCACTGCGCAACATCCGAGGCTCGCGCCGCGTCGACCAGCCCGACGCCGAGTCGCATTACAATTCGCTAAACCGATACGCGACCGACGTCACCAGGCTGGCAGCCGAAGGCAAACTCGACCCGGTCATCGGCCGCGAGGTCGAGATTCGCCGCGTCCTGCAGATCCTCAACCGCCGCACCAAGAACAACCCAGTCATCATCGGAGAGGCCGGGGTCGGCAAGACGGCGATCGCCGAGGCGCTGGCGCAGCGTATGGCCGACGACGACGTACCCGACAATCTGCGCGACAAACGACTGATGTCGCTCGATATGGGCATGCTGCTCGCCGGCGCCAAATTCCGCGGCGAATTCGAGGAGCGGCTCAAGTCCGTGATCGACGAGGTCAAGGAGTCGGCGGGACAGGTAATCCTGTTCATCGATGAGCTGCACACCGTCGTCGGTGCCGGCGCGGCGGAGGGCGCCATCGACGCCGCCAATATGCTCAAGCCGGCCCTCGCACGAGGCGAGTTGCGCGTTGTCGGCGCTACCACGCTCGACGAGTACCGCAAGCACATCGAGAAGGACGCCGCGCTCGAACGACGCTTCGCACCCGTCTACCTCGACGAACCATCCAGCGATGATGCCATCGCCATTCTCACCGCGCTCAAGCCGCGCTACGAAGCGCATCACGGCGTCGCAGTCGGCGAGGACGCAATCGAGGCGGCAGTCCGACTCTCTCAGCGCTACCTGACCGAACGTCGCCTGCCGGACAAGGCGATCGACCTGATCGACGAGGCCGCTTCGCGCATCGTGATCGCCAACCAGTCGCCGCCCGCCCGCGTCGTCGAGCTGCAGCACCGCGTCGTCGAGCTCAAGCTCGAACAGGAAGCCGCCGCCCAGCGTGAGGACTACGAGACCGCGGCGCGGATCAAGCAGGAACTGCTCGCCATCCAGGACGAAGCCAACGCCAACCGCGACGAGTGGGATGCCGAGCAGAGCCAACGCGACATTGTGAACGAGCGCGACATCGCTGAATTGATCGGCGAAATGACCGGTATCCCCGTCAGTCGCATGCTGGCCGACGACGACGTCAAGCTGCTCCGTATCGAGGAAGAGCTGCACAACCGAGTGATCGGCCAAGCGGAGGCAGTCACCGTCGTCTCTGACGCGATTCGCCGCGCGCGCGCCGGGCTCAAGGACCCGACCCGCCCGGTCGGCTCATTCATCTTCGTGGGGCCAACCGGCGTCGGCAAGACTGAGCTCGCCAAAGCGCTGGCCGAGTACCTCTTCGACTCCGAGGACGCGCTTGTCCGTCTCGACATGTCCGAGTACCAGGAACGTCACGCCGTCAGCCGCATCGTCGGCGCGCCGCCCGGCTACGTGGGCTACGACGACGGCGGCGGGCTGACCGAACTCGTCCGACGACGACCCTTCAGGGTCGTCCTGCTCGACGAGATCGAGAAGGCTCATCCGGACATCTTTAACCTGCTATTGCAGGTTCTGGACGACGGACGGATCACCGACGGACAGGGCCGCACGGTCGATTTCCGCAACACGATCGTGATCATGACCAGTAATCTGGGCACGAGCGCGCGACTGGACACGCGCCTGGGCTTCGCCAGCTCGCACGACGAACGCGCTCGCGATTGCGAACGCGCGCTGAAGGACTTCTTCCGCCCCGAGTTCCTCAACCGCGTCGATGAGATCGTCTGCTTCGATCCACTGACCGAGGACGAGCTCCTGCAGATCGTCGACCTGATCGTCGCTGAAGAACGTCGCCGGCTCGCGGACATGGGGCGAGACATTGCCTTCACCGACGCCGCCCGCAGCCAGCTCGCCAAGGATGGCTACGACCCGGCCTTTGGTGCACGTCCACTACGCCGCCTGATCCAACGCCGCATCGAGAACCCGCTCAGCAAGATGCTGATCAGCGACGAATTCCACGAGCGACAGACGATCCTGGTCGACTACGTGAACAACGACTATCAGTTCCGCAGCGCGAACATCGCGCCAGACACGACCAGACCGTCCGACGCGACGGCGGAAGCCGCATCCACTCCCAGCTAAACGCAGCATCTCGGTCGCGGGTACACTCGTGTGAACAACGACCATCTGGAGCATCTGGGGATTTTATGACCACTCTGACCGCACTCGCAACCGAGACGCTGCTGTATGAGGAGCGCAGGCACGTCGCCATCATCACGCTTAACCGACCAGAGCGGCTCAACGCCATTTCCGGGGAGATGCTCGAAGCGCTCTCGGCGCAGCTGATCGCATGCCAGCGCGAACCTGATATCCGCGTGATCATCCTGACCGGTTCGGGGCGCGGCTTCTGCTCCGGCCTCGACCTGGTCGACCAACAGCAGCGCATGGCTGGCAGCGACGGTCGGCCCGGATACTCGCTCTTCGACCTGCGCGATGCACCGCCCATCGTCCTGCAGCGGATGGACAAACCCGTGATCTGCGCGCTCAATGGCGCCGCCGCCGGCTATGGCATGGACATGGCGCTGCTAGCCGACATTCGCATCGCCTCCGACCGCGCCAAAATGGGCGCCGTTTTCGCGCGGCGTGGCGTGCTGCCCGAGTCGGGCGGCACCTGGATCCTGCCCCGACTGCTGGGTTGGGCCCGCGCCGCCGAGGTCGCCTTCCGCGGCCGCGTACTCGACGCGCAGGAGTCGCTTGATGTCGGACTCGTCAACGAGGTCGTCCCGCACGGCGAGCTGATGACACGGACGCTCGAACTTGCCGACGAAATCGCCGATAACGCGCCCCTCTCTGTGCAGGCGACCAAGCGGATGATGCGGCTCGGCATGGACGAACCCTTCGAGGCCGCCGTCGACCACATCTATCTACAGCTCCTCCCCCTCTTCCAGTCCGACGACTTCAAAGAGGGCGTCCGCGCCTTCATGGAAAAGCGCGATCCCAACTTCCAGGGCCGCTAACCGACCACCCCTTCGGATCGCACCCACTGATTTGGTCAGAGCAGGCAATCGCCTGCGCACCGTTACACAGGGAGCACCGCATGCCGCAACGTCCCATCCCCAGCGAGGAGATCGAACGCGTATCGAGCTACATGCTGTCGCAGGGCGAAAAGTACAGCTGGCTGGAACTCTGGCCTCGTGTAGTCGCCGCGCGCATCGAGTTCCTTGACACCCTGACGCGCGTCAGCCCCGAACAGGCGGCATGGAAACCGGCTGCCGACGACTGGAGCATTGAAGAGGTCGCCCAGCACGTCCTCGACGGTTCGCGTCGCGTTGCCAGCCTGGTCACGGACCTCTCACATGGACGCGAGCCGGCGACGTCGCCGCAGGGTATCGGCGCGGTCGATCCGACGCAGCGCGAGGCCGAGACGCCGTTCGCCGATCTGGTCACGGCACTGATTAAGGACTCACGCAGCTTCGCCAACTTGATCGAGGGATTACCCGAGCCGCCCGCCTATACCTTCACCTCGCCGCACCCGTTCTTCGGCGAGCTGCACGGACGCGCCTGGTTCATCTTCCAGCGCGTCCACGACATCGACCACGCCAACCAGGTCAACGCCATCAAGTCAGCCGCGGGCTACCCTTCTTAGCGCGTCCCCGCAGGACGGTACCATACGGCGCCAGCCAGAAACGGAACCAGCATGCGAGTCGCTATCGGCCTGCACCGCGACGGGGTCGACGACTGGGAATCCGCAGTTCGCTACGCGCAGGAAGCGGAGCGTCTGGGCGTGTATTCGATCTGGTCGGCCGAGGCCTGGGGGCATGACGGGATCACGCCGCTCGCCTACCTGGCGGGCAAGACAGAAACGATTAGGCTCGGCAGCGGCATTATCCAGGGCGGCACACGAACGCCCGCACTGATCGGCATGACCGCGATGAGCCTGCAATCGATGTCCGGCGAACGCTTCATGCTGGGTCTGGGCACGTCCGGGCCTCAGGTCATCGAGGGTTGGCACGGCGTTCCCTTTGCCGGTGCCGTGTCGCGGCTCAGAGAAACAGCCGAGATCGTGCGCATGGTCTGCAACGGCCAAAGGGTAGTATACGAAGGCCATCAATATATCCTGCCGCTGCCCGGCGGCGAAGGCAAAGCACTCCGTAGCGGAGCGCCGCCCGTAGAGCCGCCGCCCGTCTATTTCGCCTCGTTGGGACCGCGCAGCCTCGAGGTATGCGGCGAAGTCGGCGATGGCTGGCTGGGCACGTCATTCATCCCCGAAACCGCCCACGTCTTCTTCGACGCCATCCGACGCGGCGCTCAGCGGGCCGGGCGCAGCCTCGACGAGATCGACCTCGAAGCCGCCGGCGGCGTCATCTTCACGGACGATCCCGAACCACACGCGATCCGGCACGCGCGCGGGCTCGCGTTCACGCTCGGCGCGATGGGCTCCGCGAAGACCAACTTCTACAATGACGCCTTCTGCCGCCAGGGTTGGGCCGACGCCGCCAAGGAGGTACAGCGACTCTGGATCGACGGCGAACAGGAGCTCGCCCGGGAGCGCGTCCCCGTCGAACTCGCGTTCAAGGTCAACTTGATCGGCAACGATCAGGAGATCTTCGATCGCCTTCGCGTCTACCGCGACGCCGGCGTGAACACGCTACGCGCCATGGTCGAGGGCGACACCGTGCGAGATCGCATCACCAACCTCGAGCGGCTGATGCACCTTGTCAGTCAGCTCAACGCGAATCGTTGACCGTCTCGTAGCCCGCCTGACCTTCGGTAACCCGTATCCACGTGTTGCGCGGGACATCGCGCAGCTTCGTCTCCACACCGCTCGCGGGCCAGCGAATCACCACATCAGCTGTCAGGGCATTGTTGAGTCCGAAATGCAGGGTGTCCTCGCTCTGTCCCAGGAAATGCGTTGACACGCCAACCTCGCGAATCTGCTCTGCCAACCCGTTGGCGAACACCGACGCCTTACGCGCCCAACCCCTGCCGATTACTGATCACTCCGACGAGCGAGATGCGCAGCCATCCTCCGATGCCCCGAGACACATTGCGGTACAACAGCGGCGTCGACGCATTGTTGACGACCAGAACGTCCAGGTCGCCGTCGTTATCCGCGTCGAAGACTAACAGCCCTTTCCCGTCTTCGATGTCGTCCAGCCCCGCCAGCGTGCTCCGCGAGCGGAATCGGCCCAGGCCGTCGTTCTCCCAGTAGCGCGTGGAATCGGCATCGAATCCTGGCATTATCTCCATCCCGTTCGTCATGGTCAGATCAAGATCGCCGTCGTTATCGGCATCGAAAAATGCCGCGCCCCAGCCCCAGGAGCCGTTGCGCACGTCGGCGCGATCTGTCACGTCGGTGAACTGCCGATCACCCTCGTTGCGATACAGCCGATTGCCGTCGCGCAGACCCGGCTCGCTCGATCCCGGACTACCGCTGCTAACCGAGAACACGGACGTCACGAACCAGTCCAAATCGCCATCGGCGTCATAGTCGCCGAACGTCGTCCCCATCGCGTTCTGCGCCGTGCCGACGCGGGCGTCGAGGGTACCATCGCTGAAGGTGCCATCTCCGTTATTCCAGAACAGCCGGCTGGTGCCGAAGTCGGACGAGACCGCCAGGTCGGGCCAACCGTCGTCGTCGAGGTCGACAAAGGTGGAACCGAAGGCAAACGTCCCGTCTGATTCTACGTTTGCGATACCATGCCATCCATATCCACGCCCGCGGCACGCGTCGCATCCTCGAAGTAACCCGGTGCCTCCGCGCCGCGGTTGCGCAGCAGGCGCACGCCAGCCGCGGCTTCGCCGACAAGCTGCGAGGGACGCCACTCGGTCACATGTAAGTCGAGATAACCGTCACGATCGTAGTCACCGAACATCGCCGAAAAGCCGATCCGCCGGTCGCCCGTTTCCACCGCCGCGCCGCGTGCTCGGCCCTCTTCAGAGAACACGCCGTCGTTGTTGACAAACAGATAGTGACGCGTGTCGCCGACGGTCGTCGGTAAACAGGTCGAGGTCGCCGTCGTTATCGATGTCGCCCCAGACCACGCCATTGGTGGCCAGATTCCAGCGACTCAACCCAACCGCGTTCGAGACGTCCTCAAATCGCCCATCGCCGCGGTTGCGGAACAGCAGATCGTGCCCATCGAGCCGCGTCACGAGTATGTCAATGGCTCCGTCGCCATTGACGTCGGCCGCCGCCGCTCCGCCGGTCATGCGCTCGGCGTCGCACAGGCTGCCGCGCCGTTCCGCCACTGTCGAACGCGAGAGGTTATCGAACAGACAGTCGCCCGGCGTCCGCGCCCGATGCTGAACGTAGACGAGAGCAGCTGTGTCTGCCGATTCCAGAAAGCGCGTCTCCACCGCAGGCACCGAGATGACGGGCGCATCATCCTGGAACGGAATGCGGTCCTCGCAGGCGGACAGCAGTAGTCCAACGCAAGCGATCAATATCGCAGCGGCGCGCCCACGTAAACCGAATATCGCGGATACTGCCTGCATTGCGGCCTCGTGTATGATGCATCGCCGCTCCGCCGCGCGTCGGCCGGCTCGCGCTTGCGAGAGGATAACTACCATGACCACCGAGACCACTCAGACCACCACACATGACGGTTCACCGCATCGCGGGCCGCTGAGTGGTATTCGCGTGCTGGAGTTCTCACAGATTATCGCCGGTCCGTTTGGTTGCCAGAATCTCGCCGATATGGGCGCTGACGTGATCAAAGTCGAACCGCCCGAGGGCGAGGCATGGCGACAATTCGCGCAATTCATGCCTGGCGAGTCGAAGTGGTTCCAATCTCTTAACCGCGGCAAACGCTCGCTGGTCCTCGCGCTCAGAGAGCCGGAGGCGCAGACGATCATCCACAGGTTGATTCCCGAGACGGACGTAGTCGTGATCAACTATCGACCCGACGTCGCCGCGAGGCTCGGCATCGACTACGACACGCTACGCGCGATCCGTCCCGACCTGATCTACGTCGACAACACCGCATTCGGTCGACAGGGACCGTGGGCGCAGCGGCCCGGCTACGACATCATTGCCCAGGCCGTCTCAGGGCTGATGGCGCTGGACGGCAAGCTCGACGACAACGGCACGGCGCCCACGCCCGTCTCGTCGCCGGTGGCCGACTACGGCACGGGGATCGTGATCGCGCTTAGCGTCTGCGCCGCGCTCTTTCATCGCCAGCAGACGGGCGAAGGTCAGGTGATCGAGACAACGTTGCTGAACACCGCGCTAGCGATGCAGGGCAGCAGCGTGATGCAGCTGCCCGCCGCCGACGCTCTGCCGCAGGCCAAAATGGAACATGTCAACCAACTCCGCGCCGACGGCGCACCGTATGCAGCAGTCCAGGAGGCTTACAAGGACCGCGGCGTCCAGGGCGCGCTGAACATCTACTACCGCTGCTACGAGACCCGCGACGGCGCGGTCGCGATCGGCGCGCTCTCCGCCTCGCTCTGGACCAAAGTGCGTACCGCGCTCGAGACAGATTTCCTCGGCTTCGCCGACCCGGACCTCGATCCGACCAATCCGCAGCAATACGCCGAGTCGGTCGCGCGGGTCCGTGAGATCGAGGACCATGTGCGCGCCCACAGTACCGAACATTGGCTTAAGCGGTTCGACGAATGCGGCGTCCCTAGCGGACCGATCAACTTCGCCGAGGAACTGGCAGAAGAACCGCAAGTCATCGCCAACGGCATGGTGGTCGACCTCAACCACGACCTCGCCGGCCCGCAGCGGCAGGTCGGCCCGTTGTTCAGGATGAGCGCCACGCCAACGGCCCCGCAGGGATCATCGCCGCCGCTGGGGCGCGACACTGACGACATCGTCGCCAGCGCCGGCTACAGCCCCAGCGAACTCGCCGACCTCAGAGCGCGCAACATCATCGCCTGAGCGCGCTCGCCTCTAGGATACCACTCAGTCTCGACGACATCGATCTCTCAAGATTGTAGGAAATCCAGCAGCATCTCTGTCCCCTCCCGCAATGTCCCTCCGTAGGCGCTCAACCATCTCGGAGGATTTATAAAGGACACCCTCATCCAAAGAGTGTCGCGCCCTGCAGAACCACCATGCTGTGGCGATATCCCTTCCGGTTGGCTGAAAAGCTCGTACTTCGGAATGATCCAGAGCCGCGCGTCGTTTGGGGTGACACCAAGGCATATCATAAAGTGATAGTCTTGATTACGTATCTGCTGAAAAACAACCAATCCGTTCTCCCAAAGCGTAGAGAACTTCACCTCTACACGCCTTCCTCCTACTAAGAGATCACAATCCGAGTCCGGAGAAGATTCGACCGCCAAACCCATCTCCACGCACCAGCCCTCAATCAATTGCTCTCCTATTTTCCCTCTACGGCGTGAAGGCTCATTCCTAATCCACTCAAATGGACTCCCTTCCCACAAAAAGTCAGTTCTCGCTATATGTTGCTCTCTAAGCGCAATTGACAAATGCGCCAGCGTCTCAAAGTCTGCTTCACTGCGTTCATGCTTATTCATACAAACACTCCTTGTCTAGGCGCGACATCCTTATCAGTGGTTTCGAATCCAATCAACTCGGGCTTGGCGTATATCAATCTTCTAGCCATCATAATGACAGCTTCAGGGTTTGAATCGATCAGAAGGAATTGACGACCATGCCTCGCGGCTGCATCTCCAGTCGTACCTGAACCAGCAAAGCAGTCCAGCACAAGATCACCTGGGTTCGAATGTACCCTTATGATCCGATCTAGAATTGCGAGCGGTTTCTGTGTCGGATAACCGGTGCGCTCGAGCCCATTTGTAGGCACAATGGTCTGCCACCACACATCCGTCGGTACTTTACCCTTCGCGGCTTTCTTCTCACCAACTAGATTTGGAGCCAAATATGGTATACGATCGATGTCATCATATCGGTACGTGTAGTCCTTTCGATCTTTGACGTACCAAAAGATATTGTCGTGCTTGGCTGGCCATCTGGTCTTTGATCTCCCTCCGAAATCATAGGCCCAGATTATCTCATTCATAAACTGCTCTCGGCCAAAGATGCGATCGAGCATTACTTTGCAGTAGTGAGCTTCTCGATAATCAATGTGAAAGAACAAAGAGCCATGTTGATTGAGAATCCGATACAGCTCAATAAGTCTCGGCCTCAGGAACTCAAGGTAGTCATAAAATTCGTCTTCGTAAGAGGAAACCTTGTCTTTGTATATGGTTCGATATCGGCGACCCTGGAAGCCAACACGGTTCCCTTTATCATCACGCACTACTGTCATGCGCTTCGATGCTTGCTTTTTTCTTGTGTTGAAGGGAGGATCAATGTACACAAGATCCACAGTCTCTGAAGGAACATCAGGAAGTACATCCATGTTGTCCGCAAACACGATCTGATTGCTCATCGCTCCTCCTCCACATTACCGAGTCCAGTCGTCACTCATGATAGCGCTTCTAGAGCACGCCGTCCCAGGCAGCGACTTCTTCGGCGCGGTAGTGCTCCTCGACCCGCGCCGACTCGCCGAGCACCATCGTTCGACGCGTCTGCGGGTCCCACTTTGGCCAAGAGAGATTGTCGGTCGAGGGATCGCCTGTTCTGGCGAAAGCGAGCCAGGTATCCATCGTCAGTTCGGCCAGAGCGTTGGCGGCAACGCCTGAGCCGGCGAACTCGGGCACGAGCGTGTGCGTGCCGAAAACGAAGGGAATGTCGAGCGCGTGGCAGGAGCCGAGCGCGCCGTCGAGCATCGGCGACTTCCAGTCGAACAGGTAGCCCCAGGTGCGAGCGCTGCGCTGCGACTGCGCATCGAGCAGGCGCACGGCCGGGACGCGGAACAGCTCGTCGCCTGAGGCTGCGGCCTGGATCTCATACGGGGTGACCAGTTCGCCGCGCGCCTCACGCGCCGCGCGGTAGATGTCGTACAGCCGTCGACCGTCGCCGTGCAACCCATCCATCGCCGCGACGGCGTCTTCCTCGTTGGGCGGCTTGGTCGGCACCATCGCGGCGAACAGCTTGCTCTCTTCATCGAGGCAGCCGATCAACGCGGCGACGCCCTCCGCCTGTCCTCCTCGTACCGCAACGATCGGCATCTCGGTCAGGAATTCGCCGTCAATGATCGGGCGGAATGGCATCTCGGGCTGCTTGCCCACCTCCATCGAGAGGTACAGCATCTGTTCTTCGAGCTTCGACTGCGCAGCCAGGATGTCCTCCACTGCGACCGAACGCAGCGACGCAACGTCATCCGCGCCGATGCCCAGCAGCTCGCAAAACCGCCGCCCATGGCTGACTGCCTGCGCGTCCTCAATCCCGTGATGCCCCGCGCCGGACTGCGGTATCGCCTTGTGAAACAGGCCGCGCGCCTCGGGCGAGCCCATCAGCGAGGCGACTGACATGCCGCCCGCCGACTCGCCAAAGATCGTGACGTTGTCAGGGTCGCCGCCGAAGCGCGCGATATTGTTGCGCACCCAGCGCAGCGCGGCGACCTGGTCGCGCACGCCGAAGTTCGACTCGTCCAGCGCTGGCAAGTGGAGAAATCCCAGTGCGCCGAGCCGATAGTTGATCGTCACCACGACCACGTCGCCGCGCGAGGCCAGCGTTGAGCCGTTGTAGATGCCGTCGCTGCCGGAGCCAATCGTGAATGCGCCGCCGTGTATCCAGACCATCACCGGTCGCGCCGCGTCATCGACGCCGGGGGTCCAGATGTTGAGGAAGAGGCAATCTTCGGACTGCTTCTGCGGGGCGGCGCCAATCATCGCGTCGAGCGCCTCATTCGGCACCTGCGGTGCGATCGGTCGGAAGGACTCACAGTCGAGCACGTCCTCCCAACCTGGATGGGGCCGCGCCACGCGGAACCGCAGATCGCCGAGGGGCGGCGCGGCGTAGGGGATGCCTCGGTAGACGCTCAGTCCCTGTTCCGATGGTCCATGCACGCGGCCAGCTTCCGTCTGGACAATCGCTGCCATCTCGGGCTCCAATCAGGCGCTGCTCGATTCGACACACAGACTTTCGTTGCACAGGCTAAGGCTATTTAGCGCCGCTGGGCGCTCCTCCCGCAATCCGCCCCATGAAGATCGGCTCCGGCGCGCAGCCTCCACTACCCTAAGACCAATCCGCAGGGCAGGCGATCAGCATGGCGGCGACCGCAGGCGACACAGGCATCAGCATCGAGGCGTTGGCGCGTCTCGACCGACATTTCCTTACCCGCTACATCGAGCCGGAGAAGATCGCCGGTTGCCTGACCCTGATCTCTCGTCGCGGCGAGATCGCGCACTTGTCGGCGCTGGGTCGGATGGATCGCGAGCGGAACAAGCCGATGGCGGCCGACACGATCTTTCGCTTCTACTCGATGACCAAGCCAATCACGTCAGTGGCGCTGATGCAGCTCCACGAGCGCGGCCTGTTCCAGCTCACGGACCCGGTCCACCGCTTTATTCCCGAGTGGCGCAATCTCCAGGTCATGCGCGAGGGCAACTGGCCCGACTTTACAACCAGGGCCGCTGAGCGCCCGATGACCGTCCGCGACCTGCTCTCGCACCAGAGCGGCTTGACCTACGGATTTATGGAGGGCGCGTTGGAGCGCGCATATAACAAAGCTGACGTGTATAGCGCAGGAACCATGCGGAACCGCGACCTACAGTCGATGATCGACCGCTTGTCCGATCTGCCGCTCAAATTCTCGCCCGGCGACCGCTGGAACTACGGCGTCTCGACCGACGTCTGCGGCTATTTGGTACAGACTATTTCGGGCCAGCGCTTCGATGGGTATCTACGCGAGCACATCTTCGGGCCGCTGGGGATGGTCGACACCGCGTTCGATGTGCCGGCCGACAAGATCGATCGGTTCGCCGCCAACTACGAGCGAGGTCCCGCTCGTCAGCTCCGCCTGCTGGACGATCCGGTCACGAGCGGCTATGCCGAACCGCAGACCTTCTTCTCAGGCGGCGGAGGACTGGTCTCGACCGCACAGGATTACCACCGCTTCTGCCAGATGCTGCTCAACGGCGGCGAGTTGAACGGCGCGCGCCTGCTCGGTCCCAAGACGATCGAGCTGATGACGATGAATCATCTGCCGAATGGCGACGACCTCTCCGCGCGCGCCGTAGGCACGTTCTCCGAGACGGCCAACGATGGCGTCGGCTTTGGGCTGGGCTTCGCGATGATCGTCGATCTGGCCAGGACGCAGAATATCGGCTCGATCGGCGAATATTACTGGGGCGGCGCAGCCAGCACGATCTTCTGGATCGATCCAGCCGAGGAGATGATCGTGATCTTCTTGACCCAATTTATGCCCTCGGGCACGTTCAACTTCCGCGGCCAGATCAAGCAGATCCTCTACCCCGGTCTCGTCGCGCGACCGCGGCGACTAAGCGCCCGTCGGGACGGGTAGACTCCATCCCAACTCGCGCACATTGCATCTGGATGACTCATGACCGACGCACCCGACGTTCTTCCAATGTACGACCAACTTCCGTACAAGCCAGGCAACCCCGCCAAAACCGCCTGGGGCTTGTTCGGCGACGACGATCAGGTGGGCATGTTCAACCTGCAAACGCCCGAGCGCATCGTCCAAGCCGCATCACTGATTCGGGGCGGCAGGATGTTCCCCATGAATTGGGACCAGTCGCTGCCCCGACCACCGCTCTACAATCGTGGAGCCGTGCGACACACCGTGATGCGACGGGCCGGCTTCGGGCACCACGGCGACGATGTGCTGGACAACTTCTACACGCAACAGTCGTCGCAGTGGGACGCACTGACCCACGTCGGCGACTTCGAGCACGGCTTCTGGGGCGGCGTCACCAATGAGTGGCTGATCGAACACCGCGACGCCCCCAAGCTGGGGATCGAACACTGGGCGCGACGCGGGATCGCAGGGCGCAGCGTCCTGCTCGATCTGGGACGCTGGTTCGAGTCACAGGGCGAACCTCTGACGATGGACGAGTATCGGCCGATCACAGCCGATCAGGTCGAAGCCTGCCGCGCGTCGCAGGGTGTCGAACTGCGCACCGGCGACGTGTTGCTGATCCGCCTCGGCTGGATCAGCTGGTACGAGCAGACCAACGCGATGAAGCGGCAATCGCTGTCGCAGATGTCCAATCTGGCCTTCCCCGGGCTCGGCTGCTCAGAGGAGATGGCGACCTACATCTTCGATCACCACCCGGCGGCGGTCTGCTCGGACAACCCGGCGCTCGAGGCCTGGCCGCCGCCCAACTTCGCCGATCCCGATGGATTCCTGCACCACTGGATTATCGGGCGCTTCGGGATGGCGATCGGCGAGATGTTCACCCTTGACGCATTAGCCGACGATTGCGCGGATGACGGCGTCTACGAGGCGTTCTTCGCCGCCGCGCCGCTCAATGTAACCGGCGGCACCGGTAGCCCGCCCAACGCCCTGGCAATCAAGTGATCACGTAACGTGGACACACGTCGCAGGACGAAGAAACACGCTGAACGCAGGTCTGCGCACCGTAGCTGAGGAGTCCAGGGGCGTCGCATATGACCGACTCGCAGATCGAAGTCATCCAAGGCGACATTACGCAGCAGGATGTCGACGCGATCGTCAACGCCGCCAACAATCATCTCTGGATGGGCGCCGGCACGGCTGGCGCGATCGTCCGCGCCGGCGGACGCGAGATTGAAGATGAGGCGATCCGCCAGGGGCCGATCGAGGTAGGAGAAGCGGTCGTCACCGGACCAGGCAATTTGGCCTGCCGGCACGTGATCCACGCCGCCGCGATGGGGCAGAACCTGGTGACTTCGGCCGACAAAATCCGCAACTCCACCGACAACGCGCTTAAACGAGCCGAGGAACTCGGCGTCGCCTCGATTGCGTTTCCCGCGTTGGGCACCGGGGTCGGCGGCTTCGATTACGATCAAGCAGCCGAAATCATGCTGAGCGTCTGTTATGAACATTCCGGTGCCGACCGCAGCGTGCGGACCATCCGCTTCGTCCTCTTCGACCAGCGCGCCTTCGAGGCGTTCGAGCAGGCCTGGCGTCAACGCGAGGACGCAACCGAAGATCCGCGTTAGCCGAGAATCCACAGGAGCTCGCCATGTCCCGACGCATCGACCGCTGTGCCCTACAGGTTCAACTCACACCCGGCCCGGATCAATGGACGCAGGTCACCGACCTCAGCGCGGCGGAGTGGACCGGCTTCGCGCCAGCCGGTTGCGGCGTCGACCAGGGGCGCGTAATCGCCGTGCCTGGGCAGGCCAACTCGCTCCTGCTGGATCCGAACGCACCCGACCGAATGTGGCGACTGCTCGACGAGACAGGCGACCCGCTGTTCGCCTTCCTCGGTTACGTGGACGACCGCCGACCGCGCAAACGCGGACAGATCATCCTCGGCATCAGCACAACGCCGGAGCTGCTGGGCACCTGGTCTGGGTCGCAGTCCGATTCACAACCCACGCCGACGCTCGACTAGCCGCCGCGACTTGCCCAAACCACACGACCGATGCAGCGCGGCTCGGCGATACAATCTGCCCATGCCGCATTACACGCGCTCGGGAGACGATGGCTCCACCACGCTGTGGGGCGGCGGTCGAATTCCGAAGGACCATCCACAACCTGAGGCCTATGGCGCGATCGACGAGGCATCATCCGCGCTGGGCCTGGGTCGCGCGCTGGCGACCAACCCACGCACGCGCGAGATCGCCATCGACATACAACGGCGTCTCTATCTGATCATGGCCGAACTCGCCGTATCGCCGGAGCGGCCGATACCGGACGACTTCGCAACCCACCGCGAGGACGTCGAGCAGCTGGAGGCCTGGGCGGCGGAACTCGAGGAGCGAGCGCCGCCACCAAACGAGTTCATCCTGCCGGGTGGCTCGCCCGGCGCGGCAGCGCTCGACCTCGCCCGCACCACCATGCGGCGCGCCGAGCGCGAAACCGTCCGCCTGCGCCGACATGGACATCCGATCAACGACGAGACGATCCGCTACCTGAACCGCGCCTCGTCGGTGCTGTTCGACCTGGCCAGATATGAGGAACAACAGTCCGGCGTCGAGCCGCTCCGATCCCGCGCCGGCGATCCTGCGCCGCGGTGGGTGACATGATCCCAACGCGGCTCGCGATCATCTCCGAGGACGGCTCACTGAACATCGCCCGGATCCAGGATGACGACGGCGATTGGGATGCGACGATCGAGACGCGTCTCGATATGCGGAGCGAGGGCATGGTGTTCATGTGGCCCTCGTGGTCGCCGAACGGCGATCAGATCGCGGTCTCCGCCTCCTCGCAGCGCCGCGAAGACCCGAAGCTTGAACTGTGGCGCATCCTGCCTGGCGCGGGTTCGGCCACGGTGCTGTTTCGTAATCCGCGCGACGGTCGCCAGATGATCGCCGCCGGATTGGCGCATTACGTCAACTGGGCGCCGTCGGGCCGCGCGATCGCGGTGGTCGGCAACGTCGGCAGCGGGCTAGCGATGAGCCTTGCCGCGGCCAGCGGGCGGGGACAGCCGCCGCGCCGCCTCGTCGATGGCGCGCCGCTGTACTTCGACTGGGCTCCCGACGGGCGTGCGATTCTCGTGCACCGTGCCGCCCAGTTAGTGCTCTTCGATCTGACCAGCGCCGCTGAGGGACCGCTGCAGATCCAACGCGCGCGGCCCAGCTTTCGTTCGCCCGCGTGGTCTGCGGACGGCGCTTTCATGTATTTCGCCAAGCCGCGCCCAGGCGGCGGGTCCGTCCTGGTTCGCGCTGTCCGCGGCGACGTCGCCGCGGACAGCGAGCACGACGAGCTGATGGAGCTGACGGGACCAGCAGCATTCATCGCTGCGCGCAACGATGAGCGGCTGGTCGTGCTCACGCTCGGCCCTAGCGATGCCGAAGGCCGCCAGCTCGTCGTGCTCGATCCTGGTACCGGCGCGCAGGCGCCGATCGTGGATCGGACTATGAACGGCGTCTACTGGGCACCCGATGGTCAGGCGATCTTTGCCTTCGAGCCGCAGCCCTCGAGCACGATGATCGCGCTGACCCGCTATGACCTGGATCAGAGCGGCGAGTGCACCGGCAGCGCCAGGCTGGCTCGCTTCCAGCCCTCAGCCGAGTTCGCGACGATGCTGAATTTCTTCGACCAATTCGCCCGCTCGCACCAGATTGTGAGCCCCTGCGGCCGCTGGATCACGTTCGCCGGACTGGCCTTGGGCAATGGCAGCTCGGGCCGACGCGGGTTCGGCCCGCAGAACGGCTGCTATCTGGTATCGACGGATGGCTCGGCACCGCCGCGGCGGGTCTCGGCCGGCAGCATCGCCTTCTTCCCCCAATCCGTTGAAGATGCGGCAGGCTGAACGCACATGTCATGCACCATCGAGTCAGAACGCCTGCTGCGCAACAACGACCTGCGCGTGACGCGACAGCGTCTCGCTGTACTCAAGGCGCTGCGACACGCCGACCAGCACATTTCGGCCACCGCCGTGTATGAGCGCGCGCGCGACGACGCGGAGGAGCTAAACGCATCCACCGTCTACCGAACCCTGACCCAACTGCGCGAGCTGGGGCTAGTCTCGCAGACCGATCTCGGCAGCGGCGAGCGCACCTACTCGTGGCGCTCAGAACGACCGCACCACCATCTGGTCTGCACCGCTTGCGGGGCGATGAGCGAATTACCGCACGACCTGCTGGCCAACTTCGCCGCGCAGCTCGATCGCGAATTCGGCTTCGAGGCCCATCCCGATCACTGGGCCGTCTACGGTCGCTGTCGCGACTGCCTCGCCGCGGAGTTCCCTGCATGACTACGCCCCCGATCGCATTGACTCGTCATCACGACGCGGTGCAGGCCGAAATGCGTGCGGCGTTTCCGTCGGTATTGCTTCCGATCCACGAGATGGCACGCTACGCGCTGGGCTGGCTCGATCAGGCGGGCGGCCCCGCCAACGCCTCAGGCAAGGGCGCGCGCGCGGCGTTGGCGATGCTGGGAGCGGAAGCGATCACGGACGATCCGGCTGCGCTCAGACGCGCGACCGCCGGCGCGGCAGCCGTTGAACTAGTCCACAACTTCTCGCTCGTCCACGACGACGTGCAGGACGGCGATCTGGAGCGCCGCGGTCGCCCCACGGTCTGGAGCATCTGGGGCGTCGCGCAGGCGATCAACACCGGCGACCTGATGCGCGGGCTGGCCGACGCCGCGCTGCGACGCACTCTCACACACGGTGCGTCAGCGGCATCGACGCTTGACGCGATCCGCCGACTGAACCATGCGACGATGCTGATGATCGAGGGTCAGTACCTCGACCTGACATTCGAGCAACGGCTCGACGTCGAAGCTGAGGAATACCTGACGATGGTCGAGCGTAAGACGGGCGCGATGATGGGCGTCTCGCTGGCGATTGGCGCGACGCTCGCCGGCGCATCGACGGAGCAGGCGGATACGTTGGACCGTGCCGGTAGACGGCTGGGCCGCTGCTTCCAGATGCGCGACGATTGGCTGGGCATCTGGGCCGATCCGGATGCGCTGGGCAAACCGACCGACGCCGACATTCGCCGACGCAAGAAGTCATTCCCGATCCTCTACGCCCTGCGCCACGCGCCGGCGGTCGCTCGACGAGAACTAACTGACATCTATCAGTCCGGCGGCGACCACTCGAACACATCGGACATGCCCGACCGGCAGGTCGACTGGGTGCACAACTTGCTCGGCGAAATCGGAGCCGATACAGCGACCAATCAGGCAGCTCGAGATGAGTTCAACTCATTCCGCGCCGAACTCGCAGCGTACCAGCTCAGGAAGGAAGCCGTCGCCGACCTGGAAGCGTTGGCACGCTTCATGCTCGAACGCGACCGGTAGACCGGTAATGTACCAGCATGACCAGTGCAAGCGCTTCCGTTCCTGACACAGCGCTCACGCACACGATCGCGCGGGCGACCAACTGGCTGATCGACCGGCAGTACCCGGCCGGGTTCTGGTGGGGCGAGCTCCAGTCGAATGCCTCGATCACGGCGGAATATCTGTTGTTGACGCACCATCTGGGCATCGGCGACCGTAACCAGTGGGACGGGATTGCGCGATATCTCCGCGCGCAGCAACGGCCGCAGGGCTTCTGGTCGCAGTATCTCGACGGTCCGGGCGACATTTCCACCTCGGTCGAGGCGTACTTCGCGCTCAAGCTCGCCGGCGACGATCCCGATGCGCCGCATATGTCCCGGGCTCGCGACTGGATTCTGGAACAGGGCGGGGTGGCCAGCACCCGGGTGTTCACGAAAATCTGGCTGGCTCTGTTCGGCGAGTTCGACTGGGAGCGGCTGCCGGCCATGCCCCCCTGGATCAACCTGCTGCCCTCGTGGGTACCGATCAACCTGTATGAGTTCGCGAGCTGGGCGCGCGCGACGATCGTCGGCATCACGGTGATCGTAGCGCTGCGACCAACCGCAGCGCTACCGGCTGGCGCCGGCGTACCCGAGCTCTGGGTACAGCCTTCGGACCGGCATCGCTTTGCCGTGCCGCCGCCGAAGAATCCCTTCTCGGCCGCCGGTGCCTTCTACGCGGTCGATGCGGCGCTGCGATTGCTCGACCGCAATCGAATTCGACCGTTCGAGCATCGCTCGCTGGCGTGCGCCGAACGCTGGCTGCTCGACCGACAGGAAGCGGACGGCTGCTGGGGTGGTATTCAGCCGCCTTGGGTTTACGCCATCCTCGCGCTCCGAGCAATGGGCTACCCCCTTGATCACCCCGTGATCCGCCGCGCGCTGGCCGGCTTCGACCGCTTCACCTGGCGGCGAACCGAAATAGCTGGCGAGCAGGTCTGGACCGAGAGTTGCCAGTCTCCCATCTGGGATACCTGCCTGGCGACGGTCGGCCTGCTCGATGCGGGACTCGATCCGCAGCACCCCGCACTGCAACAGGCGGCACGCTGGATGCTGCGCGAACAGGTGCTGTCGGGCGGAGACTGGCAGGTCAAGAATCCCGATACCCTGCCGGGCGGCTGGGCATTCGAATTCGACAATGACGTCTATCCCGATGTCGACGACACGGCGGTCGTGATGATGGCATTGGAGCGCATCCCGTTGCCCGGACTGGAATCCGAGCGTCAGCTCGCACTGGATCGGGGCCTGCACTGGATGCTCTCGATGCAATCTGCCAACGGCGGTTGGGGTGCGTTCGATGTGGACAACGTCAGGACGTTCCTGGCCGAGATTCCCTTCGCCGATTTCGGCGAACTGTTCGACCCGCCGACCGCCGACGTCACCGCCCACGCGCTGGAGTACATCGGACAGCTCGGCTACCGTGGCCAGTATCCGCCCGCCAGTCGAGGCCTGCGATTCCTCTACGACCTGCAGGAGCCCGATGGATCGTGGTGGGGTCGCTGGGGCGTCAACTACATCTATGGCTTGGGCACCGCGCTACCGGCGCTGGCCGCGTTGGGCGAACCGATGTCCGCCGCACCGGTGCGCCAGGCGGTGGAGTGGCTCTTCCGACATCAGCTCGACGATGGCGGCTGGGGCGAATCGTGCGACACTTACGCTGACCCCTCCTTACGCGGATTGGGGCCATCGGCACCATCGCAGACCGCCTGGGCGCTGATGGCGCTGATCGCCGCCGGCGAGGCGGAGCACGAATCGGTCATGCGCGGTATTCGCTATCTGATCGAACGGCAGCGAGAGGATGGCACCTGGGACGAACCGCAATTCACAGGGACCGGTTTCCCCACCGACTTCATGATCAACTATCACCTCTACCGCCACTACTTCCCGTTGATGGCGCTTGGCCGCTACGAGCGAGCGGTCGCCGCGCGCTGAGCGTCCACCGTCGATCACGCGCCGGCGACCGACGGACGCCGATCGGGAACGGCTACCATGACGCTCATCGAGCGAGTAAGGCGGCGCAAGCAGGCGGACTGAAAGGGGGCAGAATGACAACCACACCAGGCGCTCGAGATGACGCCGTCGCCGACATCGAGATACACCAACTGCCCCGCGATCTGCGTCGCGGTGACCGGACGATTCGGCTTCGCCATCTCGCCAGCTACGACGGCAACGCGCTGCTCGAATTCGGACGTCGACAGATCGGCGAGGATCTCCTGTTCCAGGAGCGCGACATCACCAACGTCGCCGACATCGGCGACTGGATTCACGACACCGAGGCCGGTCGTATCCGTTCCGTCGTCGCCGAAGAGCACGGTCAGATCATCGGCTACACGACCATCGAGCGCGGGCGTCTGCGCTGGACCCGGCACGTGGCCGAAATTCGTGTGATGGTCGATGGCTCGGCACGTCGTCTCGGACTTGGGCACGTGCTGTTGGGACTCGCCTTCGAGGGTGCCCTGTCGGACGATGTCGCCAAGATCATCGCCCAGATGACGCCCGACCAGGTAGGCGCGCGCAAGATCTTCGAGCGGATCGGATTCGTCGAGGATGCCGTGCTCACGCGGCACGTCGCCTCGGCCGACGGCGAGTTGCACGACCTGGTCGTGATGCGGTTCGACACCAAACAGCGTCTGTTCTGTCAGGAATGCGGACAGTCGGTGCTGACGCTCATCCCCATGCAAGGCAAACAACTCTGTTGGGCCTGCTACGAGATTCTCGACCACGAGCTCGGATCAGGATAGCGCCGGCAAAGCGCGTCCGTACGCCTGCGCACCCATGCGCGGCCCGAAATCTGGAATAACGCACGGAGGCACACATGGCGGAACATCGAGACCACACTTACAAGGTCATCGAACTGGTCGGCTCCTCGCCCGATGGAGTGGATCAGGCGATCCGTAACGCCATCTTGCGCGCCGGCGAGACGCTCAAGAACCTCGACTGGTTCGAAGTGCGGGAAATCCGCGGACCAATTCAGGACAGCGAGATCGGCTGGTTCCAGGTCAAGCTGGGCGTCGGATTTCGCATTCTCGATCCGACCGACCTAGCAGACGACTAGCGGCGCGACCGGGCCGCCAGAGGGTAAACAGCGACCACGATGACGACCACCAGTTCCCGGACCGCCTTCGCCGGCGATCCCGCCGCTGCGCTGCGCTGGTGTCAGCGCTACGCGCGTCGGCATGGCGAGAACTTCACCGTCGTTAGTTGGGTTTTGCCGCGCCCGATGCGCGCGCCCATGTTCGCGCTGTACGCATTCTGTCGATATACCGACAACATCGGCGACGACGCAGACGCGACTCCCACGGAGCGACTGGAACGACTCGACCTGTGGCAAGCCGACCTCGAGCGCGCCTTCGATGAATCGCACCCACAGCATCCAATCAGCCTGGCTTTGCAGGACATATCACGACGCAAGCCATTACGACCCGATCCATTCCGACGCCTGATTGAAGCCAACCGCCTCGACCAACGCCAGAGTCGCTACGAGACCTTCCAGGACGTGCTCGCCTATTGCGATCTATCCGCCAATCCGGTCGGCGAGATGGTGATGCAGCTCTGGGATATCGACACCGAGACTGAGGAAGGGCGTTACCGCGTCGATCTCTCCGACGCGACCTGCACGGCGCTCCAGATCGCTAACCATTGGCAGGACGTTCGCCCCGACTACCTGGAGCAGGATCGTCTATACCTGCCGCTGGAAGAGATACGCGGCTTCGGGCTTTCGGAGGACGATATCGCCGCGGGCATTCGCAGCGGCCGCTGTCCGGCCACTTATCGCGAACTGATGCGCTTCCAGGTCAACCGCGCCGAAGCGTACTTCCGCAAGGGCGAACGTCTAGTCGACGAAGTGCCCTCCGAGCTGGCGATCGATCTTCGACTCTTCACCGATGGCGGCCGCGCCGTCCTGCGGGCGATCGAGCGCCAGAATTACGACACGCTCAGTCGGCGACCGCGCGTCGGCAGGTTTACCCGCGCCTGGCTGGCCTTGAGCGCGGCGGCGCAACTGAAATTACCCTGACGCCAGGATGTTGCAACGACTCGATCCGCAGGTGGCAGACGCCTATCGCGAGTGCCAGGCGTTCACGCGCCAACGAGCGACCAACTTCTACATCGCGTTCTCGGCGTTGCCGACGCACAAGCGCCGCGCCATCTACGCGGTCTACGCCTACGCCGGCATCGTCGACGATGCCGTCGACGATGCCGGCACGCAGGCGGAGCGAGCGGCCGCTCTCAGCCAGGCGCACGAACTGCTCGACGCGGCGTTCAGCGGACGATCGGGCGATCCGATCTGGCTGGCGACCGGCCTCGCAGACGCCGTGCGGCGTTTCGACATCCCACGCGATCACTTCGAACAGCTCGTACTCGGCATGGAGAGCGATCTCACCGTCACCCGCTACGAGACGTTCGTCGATCTGGAGCGGTACTGCTACCGCGCCGCGTCGGTGATCGGTTTGATCTGCATCTGCATCTTCGGATACGACCGCACCCGAACCCAGCTAGCGATCGAGTCGGCCACGGCCATGGGTAAAGCGCTACAGATCACCAATATCATGCGAGACGTGCGGGAAGATGCCGAGCGGGACCGCATCTACATCGCTCAGGAGGACATGGCGTGTCACGGCGTCAGCGAGCGGGACATCCTCGGCGGCAACTACAGCGCGCCGTTCCGCGCGCTAATGGCCGATTACGCACAGCGCGCCTACGCGCTGTACCACCAGGGCAACCGACTGATCAGATTGCTCGACGGACCGCGCAGCCGCGCCTGTTGCAACGGCTTGCAGGGGGTTTACCGAATGATCCTCGACACTATCGTGGCCCGTGAGTATGACGTCTTCAGTCACCGCGTGTCACCGTCCAGGATCAGTCGTGTGGTGCGATTGCTCGAACTCTGGATGATCGGCGCGCTGCCTAACTTCGTCCGCATCGGCTGGAGTCCGCTGTGAGCAGCCGCGGCCATCATATCCCCGGCCACGACCGGGTCGCCGTGATCGGCGCCGGTCTGGCGGGGTTGACCGCCGCGCTCGATCTGATTGAGAGCGGACGTAGAGTCGTCCTCATCGAGCGCCGACCCTTCGCCGGCGGCAAGGCGTACTCCTTCAACGATCCGACCTACGGCGTCGCGCTCGACAATGGCCAACACATCACGATGCGCTGTTGCACGGCGTACCAGGAGTTTCTGGAGCGGATCGACTGCGCCGACGTCGTGCGCTATCAGCCGCGACTTGAGGTGGCGGTGGTCGATCCGTCCGCGCGCGGACGCCGCATCAGCGTGCTGGCGGGAAACTGGTGGCAGACGCTTGATCGACTGGGAGTACCGAACCTACCCGCGCCGCTGCACCTGGCACCGTCGATGATCGCATTCGAACACCTCAGCCTCGGCGAAAAAAGCCGGCTGGCGTTGGCGCTGGAACCGATTCGGCGCATGGGCACTGCCGAGCGGCTGGCGCTCGAACACCGATCCTTCGCCGACTGGTTGCAAACCCACCGCCAGTCCCGGCGCGCGATCGAACGCTTCTGGGACCTGATCGTGCTACCAACCTGCAACGATCGCAGCGAGCACGTATCCGCCGCGCAGGCGATCCAGGTGTTCCAGGTCGGATTCAGCTCCGGGTACCACGCCGCCGACATTGGACTTTTCACGCGCGGACTCGGCGAGGTGGCGGAGGCGGCGATGCGACGTCTGAGCGAACTCGGCACCCGCATCGAGCTTGGCGCGCCCGCGCGCGGCATCGTCATGCACGGCACCAATGTGGCCGGCATTCGTTACGGACGCGACACCGAACTGAATGTGGACGGCGTCGTGATCGCCCTGCCGCCTCACAAGGCGCTCGACCTGATCCCCCCCGCCTGGCGTCGGCGCGAGCCCTTCTGGAGGTTGAGCCAACACGAGGTCAGCCCGATCGTCAATGTCCACATGCAATGGGATCGACAGGTCATGAGACGCGATTTCGTCGCCGTGCTGGATCGCGACGCACAATTCATCTTCAACCGCTCGGACATGCATGGCTGGCGGACGCCGCCGCACTGGATCTCCGTTTCGTTGAGCGGCGCGCGCGATATCGTCAATCGACCCCAGCCGGAGATCACCGAACGGGTCGAGCGCGCGGTGCGTCGAGCGCTGCCGCGCACCGCGCGCGCCAGCGTGCTGGCAACGCGCGTAATCAAGGAGTCGGAAGCGACCTTCCGCCCCCGGCCGGGCATGCGCGCGCATCGCGTGGGACCGAAGACACCAATTGCGAACCTCGCGCTCGCTGGGGCCTGGACGGACACCGACTGGCCCGCGACCATGGAATCCGCGGTCCGTAGCGGTCACGCCGCCGCGGCGCTCCTCGAACACCGGGAAGAGCACCCAGGACCTCACCCAGGAGCAGACGCCAACGCACCTCCTCAAACAGCTCCTATGCAGAGCGCTTCGCCTATTGCCGTGCGATTCGAGCCGGCGACCTGATCCACGTGAGCGGCACTGCGGCCGTCGAGTCGGACGATAGTGTAACGCGCGGCGGCGGCGGCCCGCAGACCGCCCGCTGTCTCGCCATCATCGAGGCGGCGCTTACAGAACTGGGCGCGAGACTGTCCGATGTCGTCCGCATTCGCATCTACATCACCGATATCAGCCAATACGAAGCGACCGCGGCACCGTTGCGCGCGGCCTTCGCCGACACTCCGCCGACGGCCACGCTGGTCGAAGTCAGCGGCTTACTCGAACCCA
The DNA here is from genome assembly GCA_965116225.1 of Dehalococcoidia bacterium. Classification (GTDB taxonomy): domain Bacteria; phylum Chloroflexota; class Dehalococcoidia; order Bin125; family Bin125; genus Bin125. The sequence goes on from OZ220495.1 coordinate 1,144,350, forward strand.
AGATGATGATCGAGATCGAGGCTGAGGCGATCATCGACGCAGAGAATTGAGGCCGTCGCGCTCGCGTAGTGCATTGGCTGTCGACCAGAGATGTGGCTCTGACGCGAGCAGCTTGATCAACTGGTTCGTCGAACAGCCAAGCAGCGCCGCGCAATCGCCGACCGAACCATCAACCGATGCGAACAGGTCGAGCAGCGGTGCCACACCGGCCCAAAATGCCCGGTGGCGCGGCCCCACTCGCTCCGCTCGCCCTACCTGTTCGTTACGCGTTCCCGCTGCCGACGCCCCACGCGGAAGAATACGTTGCAGCGCTGCGGGCGGGTGGTACAACTCGAGATTCGCATCGGCGCGCAGGCGCAGGGCGATTTCGCGCCGCAGTCGGGCGAGCGCGACGGCGCGGTTCTGACGCTGCGAACGACGCTCCGATGCATAGCCGATGGCTCCGCTCGGTTCGTGCGTCAGTCGCACCGCCGAATCGGTCATGTTGCGGTGCTGTCCGCCAGCGCCTGAGACGCGAAACCGCTCGAATCGACAACTGCTCAGGAGGTCGTCGTCCGATAGCGCGAGCCAGGCGTCACGCGAACTGCGCGCCGGGGGTGGATGCTCCGTGTCGGTCGATGATGAACGAGACATAGTGCCAGCCAGAGATGGACGTATGGTTCACGTGCGACGCCATCTGGCCGAGCAATACTAGACCCAGATCGTTGAGCTCATCCTGATCCGCCTCCAACAGCTCCGTGGGCACATTCGGCAGTTCCACATCCCGCACGTCCGAGTGGTCTGTGACCACCACCTCAACCTCGTCCGCGTCAGCGGACGCCACGATTCGGATGCTGCGATCGGCTTCGCCGTCCTCGACCAAGTGGCTGAATAACTCCTCCAGACACAGCTCGAGTCGGTTCGCCGGACCAGCGTCGAGACGCAGCTGTCGCGAGACGTCCTGACCGAACCGAGTCACCGACCCGATCTCGCCCAGCGAGGCGTCGCCGCTCCAGCGGAATCGCTTGCGCGGGATCAACTGGAAGATGACCGACAACGCCACGGCGATGATCGAGCCGGTTGAGATCGCGTTACCCAGAATCGGTTCGGCGGCCTCGGGCATCAGCCCCGGGAAGAACAGGTCCCGCTCAGCCGCGAACCCGCCCCAGAACGCAAGCGAGACGATCAACGCGGTGCGTCCGTTGATGCCGGCTTCGACGACGATCTGCACGCCCATGATGAACAACAGCAGAATCGAGACGAATGTGATCCCGCCGACGGCCGGGCCAGGCAGGTCGAGCACAAAGCCGGTCAGGATCGGGAAGAACGCCATGACCATCATGAGGCCCGCGCCTGCCAGACCGACCCGGCGTGACGCGACGCCGATGATCGGGATCATGCCGGTCGGCGAGGAGTAGGTCGTGTTCGGAGTCGTGCACATGGTCCCGGCTAGTGCATTGCCGACGCCGTCGGCGTTCAGCGCGCCACGCACCGCGTCGTAGTCGATGCGGCGGAAATCGCGTTGCGACACCTTCTGTACGGCGATGGCGTCACCGACCGTCTCAAACGTCCCCGCCAGGGTGGCGATGACGAATGCGCCCAGAATCGCGAACGCTTCGGCCGAGGCAGGGAACGTCGGCGCTTCCCACTCGCCGATCGGGAACCCGACAATCGCCGACTTGCCGGTCTGCGTGAGCGACCAGTCGCCGGTCGCTAGGGCGACCAGGCAGCCCGCGCCCAAACCGGCGATGGGCGCCCAAAGACGGTATCGGGACGGCGCGCCGACGATCATCGCCACCATGACCAACACAGCAGCCCCGCCGATGACCAGATGCTCGATCGAGCCCGCCTGCGCGGACCCTGCCCCCTGCCAGGCATCGATGGTCAGCGGCACGATGGTGACGGCGACGCACATCACGACGGCACCGCCAACGGTCGGCGTGAAGACCAGACGAAAGACGCGGAAGAACCAGGCGATCAACCATTCCGCGGGTGCCGCGATTAACGCCAGCGCCGCCACAAACCCGATCCCGGCCAACTCGATCGCGTCAATCGTGGCCGCAAAGAACGCTCCCGACGTGCCCATGAAGAGCATGAACCCGGAACCGACCCGCCCGATCCGCGATACCTGCACCGCCGTCGATATCCCCGCCGTCAGCAATGTCGCCGAGACGAGGAAGGCGGCTTCTCCGTCGCTGATCAACCCCTGCGAGCGCATGAAAACGGGCAGGAAGATTGCCCCAGAGATCACGAAGATGGCGTTCTGGAACCCAAGCCCGAGCGTGACGAGGGGCGGCGGTCGCTCATGTACGTCGTAACGAAGCGTCGATCGTGGCCGCGTCATGTCGTGCGTAGTCTATAGACAGCGATCAGCGCGCTTGGCAGTGAACGAAGGGGAACATGGCGCACGACAGCACGATCAATGTCAATGGACTCGACCTGCGCTACATCGATCATGGCGGCAACGCCGATCTGAGCGCCGTGGCGCTGCACGGCTTCGCCCTCAACTGTCACTCGCTCGACGAAGTCGCGCCGGCGTTGTCGACCCAACTGCACTGGTTACGCGCTCGACCAGCGCGGCCACGGCCATTCGGCTCGCGCCACCGAACTGAGCGACTACTCACGCGATCACATGGCCGATGACATTCGCGGATTCATCGCGGCGCTCGAACTCGACCGACCCGTCGTGCTCGGCCACTCGGTGGGCGGTGATCAGCCCAAGGCGGTGACCAAGGCGATTCGTGATTGCCTCAGCGATGTCCTCTAGCCGCCCAACGACCGGAGCCTGTCGTCGACGAGCGTCACTGCTGATCCCCCTCATCGGCGCCGTCATCGGCTTCGTCGCAGCGCTGTTCCTCTTGCGAGAACTGGGCATTTTCGAAGGCGAACCAGGGCCGGCAGGATTGCAAGTCGCGGACTCCTGCGATTACCCGGTCGGAACCTATTTCGAGCGTCTCTGCGCGCTGGCCGCCCGCGCGACGCTGGAGATTCAATCCACGATCGACCCTGAAACCGCGTTCCGCTGTGTGGAACGCAATCTCGATTGCCGCATCCACCGTGAGAACCTGCGCCAGGGGCTGACGCCAAGCGAGCGCTTTCGCGATGCGTTGTTCGATCTGGGACCGCCGCAGCGGGCGGCAGATTGGCACAACCGATATCTGACCGCCATCGCCTTTCTGCACAGCGGCTACAGCGCCCAGTTCGGCGCGCTAGAGGACAACGACCGCGATGCATTCCTGGAAGCGCACGAGCGCACGGTGGCGGCCGCAGCGGAAGCCGGAGACCTGTTCGACGATTTCCAGATCGCCTTTACCGATGAGCGCGCGCCCTGAGCGTCATCCTGCGTCACCTGAGCCGTTCGCGCTGTCCGACTCGAGCAATGCCCTGAGTTGATCCAGTTCCTTCTTCATCTGCCGATCCATCATCATCTTCATCAACGGACGAAACAGCGTGAAGATAATCGTCGTCACGACGTGGTCGCTGCCGGCGATCATGGCATTGGACACCGAGGTGCCGCCCCCGGATCGTTCTAAGCTCAACAGGCCGGTGAACGGAAACGGGCCTTCCGAAGACTCGACGCCCAGGCGACGCCCTTCACGAAACTCGGTTATCGTGATCAGCACTGATGTCGAGCCGCCGCCGTAAGTGTATGTGCCGCGAACCTGGCTGCCCCGCCAGATCGGCTCGTCGCCAGCCAATCAACCGGGAATCGGACATCCCGTCCACCCAATGATCCGGATTGGCGACGTTCGAGACGAAGGCCCAGATATCGACAGGTTCGCGGTCGATGGTAACCGTGGTGTTGCTCGTGATGCGGACCATGCGCGAGCCCTAGCGGAACAGATCCAACTCGGCCGGACGCACTAGCGAGGAGTGATCGCACTCCTCGATCGGAATATCGAGCCCGCGCACAACCGCGACAGGCACCTTGTCCAGCTTGTTCATTACCGGCTCGGCGGCCGAGGCCAGCTCGTCCACGATCGCCATTTCGGTGACCCGCAGATCATATCCCTCCTCGTCGACTTCGCCGATGTAGGAGCGGATCGGGTTCATCCCGCTGACGCCGATCGCCACGTTCGTCAGACCGTTGCGCCAAGGGCGACCGAAGGTATCGGTCACGATCACGGGCACGTCGGCCTGACCGCGCCCGACCAACCCCCTACGAATCGCCAATGCGGAGGAGGAGGCGTCGATCGGCAAGAGGGCGACGGCCAGGCCGCCGCCGACGTTGGATTGATCGACGCCGGCGTTCGCGCAGACCCAGCCATGCCGCGTCTCGGAGAGGATTAAGCCGCGGGTCATACGCACGATCCGGCTTGACTCGCGCAACACTAGCTCAACCGCGCGCGCATCCTTCTCCCATGCCTCCGCCCATGCCTCGGCAAAGTCGCCTGCGACCACATCATCGAGCCGTACCACGCGACCTTCGGCTTTGGACACGATCTTCTGGGTCACAATCAGGACATCGCCCGCTTCGAGCGGCGTCTCCTGCTCCTGCAGAGCCGAGTCGATCAGTTCGCCCAGATCGTCGCCCTCGACGACCTCGGGCATGCCGCCGACGGCGAAGACCCGGTACTCGGATGGCGGGGGCATCAGTCGATCCCCACCACACGGACCGCTGCCTGCGTCTTGTAGCGTATGTTCATCCCGATAATCAACGCGGTCAGATCCTCGACGAACCTGGACATCGACAGCGGCCCGGCATCGATCGGCCGTAAGTTCGGCATCTTCCACACGAGTTCGACGACCGCCTGTTTGGCCTCGGCGTCGTCGCCGGTGATCAGCACGTCGCCATCCATCGGGTCGGACAGCTTCTGTAGTTTGCGAGCGCTGAGGTTATGGAACGCACCCACGACCTTCGCATCGGGTAACAGCGCCTGCGCCTGTTCGGTGGCCGAGCCTTGCGGCACGTCGGCAATACCGGGCACGCGATTCTCCATCGTCAACGGAACAGCGGCATCGATCACCAGCTTGTCGCCGATCGCGTCGCGCAGGTCGTTGAGCGTCGCTTCATGACCGTCGAAGGGGACCACAACGACCACGATGTCGGACTGTTCCACCACGTCTCGATTGACGCCGCCGCCTGTATCAACGGATGCGCTAACCGCGCTGACGGCGTCACGGACCGTTTGCGCCGCTTCATCGGCTCGTTCGATTCGGCGGGAACCGATCAGAACTCGCTCGCCCGCCACGGCGAGCCGCATCGCCAGTCCCAACCCTTCTGGTCCGGTGCCGCCAATGAAGCCAATGGTCGCCATACCCACTCCTGATCTGCGCCTACACTAAAATCGAGCCACGCCGAACGCACGATATCAAGGCTCAGACAAGGCTAACGCCCCACGCCGTCAGGCTCTTCGCTCCGTGTCCAACATCAGCACCGCCACACCGGCCAATGCCCCGCCTGTGATCAAACATCCGATCGAGCCGGACGCCGAACCGGCGATCCACCTGCGCGATGTGCGTCTGACCTATCAGACCAAGGTGGGCAACCCACTCGATGCCGTCGCAGCGACCACGCTCACGATTCGCACCTGCGAGTTCACCGCGCTAGTCGGGCCATCGGGTTGCGGCAAGACCTCGCTGATGCGCATCATCGCGGGGCTGACGCCGCCATCCGGCGGCGACGTTACGGTCTTTGGACAATCGCCCGCAGAAGCGCAGCGACAAAAGCGGTTCGGGCTCGTCTTCCAAGAACCGGCCTTGCTCGCCTGGCGCAGCGTCGAGGACAACATCCGCCTCGGTCTCCAGCTCAATCCGAGCCAAACGCACTCGTCGACGGACATCGACGCGCTAATCGAGATCGTGGGACTACGAGGGTTCAAACGCTACCGACCGGCGGAACTTTCCGGCGGCATGCAGCAGCGGGTCGCGCTGGCCCGCGCCATCGCGCTCGATCCCCCGCTGTTGCTGCTGGACGAGCCGTTTGCCGCGCTGGACGAAATCACCCGCGAACAGATGCGATACGAACTAGAGCATCTCTGGGGGATCTCGCACGATCTCACGGAACCGCCCCGCTCGGCCCTCTTCGTGACGCACTCGGTATCTGAAGCGGTCGCCATCGCCGATCGCGTGCTCGTGATGTCGCCGCGACCAGGGCGCATCATCGCCGACATACCGATCAACACGCCGCGACCGCGCCGACCCGAAGACGAGCACTCGGATCGTTTCATCAACGACACCGCCATCGTGCGCGCCGTGCTTCGCTCGCCCACCACCCCCGCCGTTCCACTCGACGCCGCCTGAACGCTGCCATGATCTCAGAGCCGCTGCACCATCTGGACACATTCGACGACCGCCCGACGCGACGCGACGACCACGCCGTCCTCTCGATGCCCTCGCTGCGACCGCTGCTCGGCTGGATCCTGCCGCCGCTGATCGCCCTGCTGCTACTCAGCACCGCGATCGAAATCTGGGTGCGCGTCGGCGATGTGTCGATCTGGCTGATGCCGCGCCCCACAGCCGTGCTTGAGAATTTCTTCATCGACTTCGACCGCTACTTCCACGAAGGGCTGAAGACGCTCGCCGTCTCCTTGTGCGGCCTCGCCATCGGCACGGCCGCTGCGACATTGCTTGCGGCCGGCGTCGCCCACTCCAACATCCTCGAACGCGCCGTCCTCCCGATCGCCATCATGGTCAAGGTGACGCCGGTCGTCGCACTAATCCCGCTATTCGTCATCTGGCTCGGATATGGTTGGAATCCCAAGTTCGCCATTGCCGCGCTGATTACCTACTTTCCGGTCCTGATCAATGCTATCGCCGGATTCCGCGATGTCGATCCGCGCGTGCGCGACTTCTTCCGTTCCGTCGATGCCTCGACTTGGGAAACCTTCTGCCACCTGCGCCTGCCGGCGGCGATTCCGTATCTGTTTGCCTCGCTCAAGATTTCCGTCACGCTGTCATTGATTGGCGCCGTGGTGGCCGAGTTCTTCTTGTCCGGGCAGGGCGGCCTCGGTGCGGTGATCTGGATTGAGCAGAACAATCTGCGCCTAGAGCAGGTCTTCGCCGCCGTCTTGATGCTGACCGTCATCGGGGTGACGCTGTCGACAGCCGTCGTCGTCGCCGAGCGACTTCTCTCCTGGCGTCTCGACCAACCGCTCACCACACCCTAAGCTCGGCGACAGGAGCCCGCATGACCACCTCTGATCCGCCCGATCCGCCCCAGGACGAGACCCAGAACACAGACCACCGCTTGCCCCAACAACAGGAAGTACAGCAAGTGGACGCGGTCGTGATCAAGTTCTCCAACGGTACCCTCGTGCTCGAGCTCGAGGGCGACGACGTCGATCTGGGCACAGACCTCAAAGTGCGTAACGAGCACCGCCTGATCGCCGAATTTCGCCGCGACGCCGTTGACGGATGGTGGTACAAGTCGTCGGTGGTCACGGAACTCAGGCAGCTGGAGATCGACAGCTAATCCCGGCGCGCGATCCGATCTCGTCCGCAACTTGCCTGAACGCGACGCAACTCGTATGCTTGCGATGGTCGCTATCGCCGTGGCAACCCCGCGGAGGCGGCTCCGGCTAGCCGGCCCGGCCAGAGGATTTGTCCGGCAACCGATGAGCCAAGGATCCCAGCGATCATGCCCTCACTAGACGTATCCCTTCGCAATCCCGCCCTGCTGATCCTCGCCTCGGTCGCGGCGCTGGTCGCCGTCACCTGTTCTGGCGACGATTCCGGTTCTGGCGACGATTCCGGCGACGTGCTCTCCATGACCTACATGGCGGGCTTTGTCTCCCAGTCCAACCTGCCCTTTGTCAGCGTCTACGTCGCCGAGGACCAGGGCTTCTTCGCCGACGAAGGGCTGGAGGTCGATATCCAGCACGCCGGTTACACCGGCAGCCACAAGAGTCTAATTTTGGCCGGCGAGATCGACATCACAACGCTGCCCGTATCCGAGATGCTGCAGATTCGCGCCAACTCCGGCGCGCCTTACGTCGCCGTCATGCTGTTCGGCCAACGCGGCGATTTCGGCTACGCTGTGCTCGACTCCTCGGGCATTACGTCGCCAGCCGACTTCGCCGGACGCGATGTCGGCTTCAAGGGCATCGTCCAGTCCGAGTTCCACGCCATGCTCGCCGCCCATGAGCTCACTATCGACGACATGAACATGATAGACGTCGGCTTCAACCCGGTCGTCCTGGTCGAGCAGCAGGTCGCGGTCTACCCCATCTTCCTATCCAACGAACAGGACACTTTGAAGCGCAAACTGAATCAGAAGATCAGAGTCTTTCAGGCCGCCGACTACGGCGTACCCACGCTCGGCGTCGCCTACGTGGTCACGGAGCAATTCCTGGAGGACTCGACCAACCGCGAGAAACTGGAGCGCTTCCTCCGCGCGACGGCGCGCGCGTTCGAGTTCGCCATCGATGACCCGGCGGCGGCTATCGAATCGACCGAGCGCTTCCTGCCCGAGGATCCGCCGCCGGACCTGGTGCACGAGCGGTTCATCCTGGACACTGAACTCGAAAACGCGGTTAGCGATCTGACCCGCGCCAATGGCGTCGGCTGGTTCACCCAGCAACAGTTCCGCGCCCTGACCGATGTCCTGCTGGAGTACGGCGCTCTGGAGCAGGACATCGATGTTGAACGCGCGATCGACCGCTCGTTCCTGGAAGCGATTCACCAATGATCAGTCCGTGGAGCACAGACTGGTCATTAGTCGTCTGAGACTTATGCGCGGCTGCGCAGGAATTTCTCTTGTCCCGGCGTCGGTTTGTCGCCGGGGTAGTGCAGCTTCTTAAGCATCGGGCGGCGCGGGAAGATGTGTACCGCGTCCCAGCCGCAGGACTGCTCGCATAGTCGGCAGCCGGTGCAGTTCTTCTCGATCACCACGGCCTGCCCGAAGAAGTCGGAGGCGGATTCGGTGAAATCGAGCTCCAGCGCATCGAAGGGGCAGACGTTGATGCAGATTTCACAGCCCGAACCGATGCACTTGTCCGCATCGACCTGAGCTTTCGGCCATTCCCTCTTGGCGAACTTACGGCAGATGTCGCCATCGTCATCCAGGATGCACTCAACCGGGCAGACTGCACCACAGGCGCCGCAGTCGATGCACAACGCCGGATCGATGTAGTGGATCGCGTTGCGCTCGCCCCAGATGGCGTTCGTGGGACAGCGGTTCGTACAGGCCGTACAGCCGATGCACGTTTCAACGATTTCGTAGGCCACGACGCGCTCCTCTGCGATTCCACGGCACGCTCTGGCGATTATATCCACCGTCTGAAGCAGCGCTCAACCAACAGGGCGTCGCGTCGCGAGCGCTCCAGTATGCGACCACAGTACCTATAGTGAGAATGAGGCGGTGGGGATTGGTATCGACTATGTACATGTTACGCGGGCGGGCACGACGCGCCCTCCATGCCCTCTCGCTGGGACTGCTGCTGGTTCCCGCCCTGATCGTCGCCTGTCGCGACGACGGCCCCAACACCGGGCAAGAGCAAGTCGCGCCGTCGCAGCAGACCGAGCCCGCGCAGGCGCAGGGAGAACAGCAGACTCAACCGATCGACGCCGCGCAACAGGGCGCGCCCGACCAACAGCAACCGCGGGTCACTGCCCAATCACAACCGGAACAGCCTGCTGACCAAGAACAAACGACCCTGCAGCAGACCGAGCCCGTAACCCAGCCGGTGCCACCGTCCGACGAGACGCAGTCCGGGATACAACAGGACCAGCAGCAACAGTCCGTCAACGACCCCGATCGCGACACCCTGAACGAGGGCGAACCGTTCGCCTCCTCTATTGGCCCGGAACAGACTGAGCGCCTGTTCCGATTCCAGGCGGCGACCGGAGCCTGGCTGCGTATCACGGTCGACGGTACGGGCGGGATGGACCCAATCGTCACGCTACTCGACCCCGAGGGCGTCGAAATCAGCGCCAACGACGATCGCTCGGCCACCAATCGGGACTCGCTGTTAATCGCCCAAGTACCCAGCGAGGGACTGCAGTTGATTCGCGTGCAGCCGTTCGACTCCAACAGCCGCGGCGATTTCGTCATCCAGGTTACGACGCTGTCGATCGGCGTCGACGATGACAACGCCATCATCAGCGTCGGCGACCACGCCGATGGTCGCCTCAACTCCCCAACCGACATCGACGTATTCGAATTCCAGGTCGAGGCTGGACAGCAGGTATTCGTCCAGGTCGACGGCGACACCGGCGTCGACGTCTTCACGCAACTCTTCGCTCCTGACGGCAACCTGATCCAGATCGACGACGACGGCGGGCACGGTCTCGATGCCGAGATCTACTTCACCGCCGATACCGCCGGTCTCTGGCGGGTCGAAGTCTGGCCGGCCTCGAACAAGGACGGCCAACGACAGCTGATCGGTTCCTATCGGATCACGGCCCACGCCGGCCTGCCGACCAGCGCCGTCGGCGATAGCGTCGCCGCCGACCTCGCCGCGGCGGCGCTGACCTTCCTGCAAGCGCTGCGCGACGGCGATGCACTCACGATTATCGCCCTCGCCGGCCCGGAGGCGCTGACGATCTGGGGGTGGAACGACGATGCCGACGTCAGGCGGGATATTCGCAAGATCCAGTCCATCGACCTCGGCGATGAGATCCTGCAGGCCGTGTCCTTCGGCGATGTGCTGCAACCGGCCCGCGGCCGAGTCTACTTCCAATTCAGCGAAGATGACTGGATGCGATTCGAGCTGATCCAGCTGGATGGTCGCTGGCTCGTCGATGACTGGGCGCACAGCATCGGCCCACCCAGCTGAGGACGCCCTGACGACTCTGACCGGAGTGCCCGACTGCTGATATCGTCACTGATATCTGGTATTTCTAATGCGGCGACATGCAGCAGATGGAGCAAGCGCCATGGCCGAACCGCGTTCCGACCCTCCGCTTGACGGCGTCATCGTGATGACCAGCGGTACCGAGTCAGCCTGGTCGAACCATCGCTCGGGCATGTCGATCCAGTTCGGCGTGTCCGTCGATCTGTCAGGTTCCGAGGAAGTCTTCATGACCCGACAGAAGATTCCGCCGGGGATGTACTCGACGCCGCACTGGCATGTGAACTGCGAAACCGCGATCTACATCCTCCAGGGTCCTGTCGTGATGGCCTTCGGCGAGCAGTTGGAGCACGTCCACCACTGCGAGAGCGGGGACTTCCTCTATGTCCCGCCGCGAGCGATCCACCAGATCAGCAATCCACGCGACGATCGCGATGCCGAGGTCGTGCTCTGCCGCAACGCAGCCGAAGAGGTCGTCGCCGAAGTGGATATCCCCGGTGCGCCGGGCTGCTCCGCCGCGGAATAAGTCGAGAGCTCATTTACCCTACTGCGCTCACGAGCGCACGCTCCTCTTGCAGCGCCTCGAGGTAGGCGAGCATCGACGGAATCGCGGTGTGTGCGCCCGCGAGCGCGGTCACAACCAGATCGGCGCCGACCACGTTGTCGCCGCCGGCGAAGACGCTGGGGCGAGACGTCCGACCATGCTGGTCGACGATCACTTCGCCCCAGTCGCTCACATCGATCCCCGAGTCGCCGTACGGATCACGCCCCACGTCGTAGCCGACCGCGACGATGAAGGCGTCGCAGTCGATCACGAATTCCGAACCAGGTACCGGAGCCGGTCGACGCCGGCCGCTTTCGTCGGGCGCGCCCAGACTCATACGTACGCATTCGACGCCGACCACTGCACCGTTCTTGCCTACCAAGTCCACCGGCGTGGTGAGATATTCGAAGCGCACGCCCTCCTCGCGTGCGTGCCGACGCTCCTCCTCACGACCCATCATCTCGTTCTCGGTGCGCCGGTAGAGCAGGGTCACCTGTTCAGCACCGAGACGGATTGCCGAACGCACGCAGTCCATCGAGGTGTCACCGCCGCCCACCACCACCACCTTGCGCCCCACATCGGGCGTTGAACGTAGCACCACGGGCAACACATCATCGCTGAGGTTCGCGCGAACGAGAAACTCGGTAGCGCTGTAGACGCGAGCGAGTCGTTCGCCATCGAGTTCGAGCCGCTTGCCCACGCTGGCCCCGTGCGCCAGGAAGACGGCATCGAACGCCGACAGTTCGTCCCAGCCGAGATCGACACCGACTCGCGTCTCGAAGTGGAAATCGATACCCGCCTCGACGAGCGCCTGCACTTTTTCGTCGACAATATCCTTGGCCGTCTTGAAATTGGGAATGCCGTAACGTAAGACGCCGCCCGCCAATGGCCAAGCCTCGAACACGGTGACGCCATGACCGGCCACGCGCATGCGTTCGGCTACCGCCAAACCTGCCGGTCCGGAGCCGATCACGGCCACGCGCTGACCGCTCTCCCGCTCCGGCCGTGGAATGGGGAACCCGCCTCGCTGGTTGCGATCCCAATCGCCCAGGAAGGCTTCCAGCTTGCCAATCGCGACAGGCTTGGCGTTCTTGCCCACGACGCATACGCCCTCGCACAACGTCTCCTGTGGGCAGAGCCGACCGCACAGCTCGGGCATTTCCGATGTGCGACGGAAGACCGCGGCGGCATCGCCAAGCTTGCCCAGCTCGAGGAACGCCAACGCGCCTGGAATGTCATTGCTGATCGGACACGCCTGCGTGCAGGGAGCGGCGGGGCACTGGATACAACGCTGGGCCTCGAACATCGCCGGGCCGGCGGTATAGCCGAAGTAGACCTCATCCCAGTTGTGGATGCGATCATGCGGCGTCTGCTTGGTCACGTGGTGCGGAGGAATCCGCAATCGTTGACGTCGGTCAATCGGTTGGCCGGCGCGGGTCAGCTGCTGCTTCGCGTTCCGCCTGGAAGCCCGCTGTTTCCCTGCCGCTCCGCGTTTCGACGCCTGTTCCGTCTCGTGGTCGCTGGATTCTGTCGTTTCGACCGGCATCTCAGCCAACACGCTCCTCGCTCTGAACCGTGCGACTATCACCATCATAGGGCGATTGAGCGCGCTGGCACTTGCTAGCTTCGACTCATGGCCGGGGGCGAGGCGCAACGTTTGACAACACCCGACGGTCTGTGTCTGGCCAGACAATTCGCCTCGCTCGCCAGAGGCGGCGAACACGCGGTCTGACCCGCTCCGACACTGTTGGGTGCTCTTCCAGGAGCATGGATACCGCGGCGATACCGATAACTACTACGAGCCCGCCAGCTGCTGTCTGTACTCGACCGCTCGAGAGCGGACGCGGCATGCCGATCACGCTTGCGGTGCTGATGATCGAGGTCGTCCGACGCGCGGGACTGACGCTGGACGGCATCGGCGCGCCGTTCCACTTTCTCATCAAGTTTCACGACCCCGATCGGGATGAGGATCGATTTCCGGACCCGTTTCACGGCGGCCGGGAGATCGATCAGCGGACACTCAGCGAGCGGCTGCAAGCCACACAAACCGCGGCGCTGGTCCGAATCCCGAGTCCTTCCTCGCGTCGGTCACCAAGCGGCAGATGCTGCAACGCATTCTGATCAATCTCAAGGGCACCGCAGTGCGCAAACGAGACCCCATCCGGCCGCACCATTACCGCGACCGATTTCCCGCTGGCGCTCTCACCCTGGTCGCTCGATGATCGACGTGATCGCGGTCTGCTCTGCTACCAGACGGGACAGTACATCGAGGCGCTCGACGATCCCCAGCAATATCACGAGCACGCAACCGACGCGCCCGCTGCCGAACAGGTCGCGGACTTTATCGCCCGCGTTCGCAACCGCATCGCCGAAACAGGCGACTGAATCGGGTTTGTCCGCATATCCCTGCACGCCCTCGTTCGGCTATGGCTGATCGCAATCAGGTATATTCAGTGATAACGGTCGTCGGTAATGCTGCAACCGGGGATCCGCTCTCATTCTTTATCCGATCATCTCGCAGCCTGAGAAACAAAGGGGAATGGCCCACGCGACAGCCCTGCGCAGCGCAAATGGGGCTGTGGTGAACAACGATCTGCACGCCGCATCCTTCTGTCACTTCCACGACGAGCTGCAATACCGCACTGCGGATGGCCCGTCGCTTCGCGACATCACCGAAGAGGTGCGCGAGATCGTGCATCGCTCGGGAGTTGGCTTCGGCCAGGTCTCGGTGTTCTCCCAGCACACCACCGCTGCCATCATCCTGCAGGAGAACGAACCGTTGCTCCTCGACGACCTCCGCGATCGCCTGATCGCGTGGGGACCACCCGGCATCTACTATCGACACAACGACTTCGAGATCCGCACGGTCAACATGCACGAAAACGAGCCCGAGAACGGCCACTCGCACGTCCAACACATGATGCTGGGCACGTCCGAGACGATTCCTGTGCTCGACGGCGACCTGCACATCGGCGAGTTTCAGTCCGTCTTCCTGGTCGAACTCGACGAATCGCGCGATCGCCGCGTCAGCGTGACCGTGCTCGGCGTCTCGGGCGAGTAGCTCGGGCACGTTCGCCGACCGATCAGGAGCCAACGAACGACCGCATCGGCGCTTGCCGGAGGCGGTCGTTCGTATACTCGACGTATGTCACCGAGCAGCCCGGCAACGTTTAACCCGCTTGCGATCGCCCGCCCCGCGCTGGCCGCGCCGCTCGGCCGCCTGCTCGAGCAACGCATCCGCCTGAACGGACCGATCTCGTTTCGTGACTGGATGGACGCCTGTCTCTACCATCCCGAGCACGGATACTACCAACGCGGCCAGACCACGATCGGGCGCAATGGCGACTTCCTGACTAGCCCGGAAGTACACCCGCTGTTCGGTACCGCGATCGGGTATCTGGCGGCGGAGTTATACCGACAACTCGGCCAGCCGCCGACGTTTCGCATCGCCGAAGTCGGGCCAGGCACCGGCGCTTTGGCCGAGGTCATGCTGAGTCACCTGCGTGCGAGCGATCCGCAAATCAACGCGGCCCTGAGCTACACATTGGTCGAACGCGATCCTGCCGCGGCCGCAGCGCAACAGGAACGGATCGCATCGCTGGCGGACGTTGAGATCGTTGTCGACCTTGCCGACCTCGAACCGGTATTTCACTTGGTCGTGGCTAACGAACTGCTCGACGCGCTGCCCGTGCATCTACTCCAGCGCCGTAATGAATGCTGGCAAGAACTGTGCATCGACTATGCCCCCGACCGAGGCTTCTACCGCGTTGCCGACGAGCTCTGCGATAGTCACCTGCTCGATCCACTAGGGGAGATCAATCCTGTCGAAGGCCAAATCGCGGAAGTAGCGCCTGGGCGTAGCGAAGTCGTCTCCGCGCTTGCGAGATCGCTCGGCGAGCACGCCTTGCTGCTGCTGTTCGATTACGGCTATCGCCGCGACCGACTCTATGCCTCGTGGCGTCGAGACGGCACGCTGATGACCTTCCGCCGACACGTTCCGGGCAACGACCCGTTGGCGCATCCGGGAGAGCAGGACATCACCGCGCACATCGATATCGATCAGGTCGAGGAAACTGCGACGGCGGCGAGGCTACAGCCGTTGCCGTCCCTGAGCCAAGCTGAGTGGCTATATAATATCGGCGCGACCGCGTTGCCGGCTGTCGCGGATGCGGGAGATGACGCTCACGCCTACCTCGCGGCGCGTAGAGCGGTTGAGACGCTCACCGATCCGGTCGGGCTGGGGCGGATCGCGGTGATGGGCTTCGCGCGAGGCAAACTGGCGCCATTACCCGGCTGGGAGAACGCATGATCAACCCCGGCGACGAGCTACCGGACACCGGCCTCAACCTGCACAGCTATCTGGCGGACGGTCCGCTGCTGGTGCTGTTCTGCACCGAGGCCGACACGCCGCTCTGCGCACAGCAACTGTGCGCCTTTCGAGACGACGAGGAGATGATCCGCGAACTCGGCGCCTCAGTCGTCGCCATCTCCAGCGATCCGCCGACAGCGCTGGAGGGATTCCGTCACGAGCACATGCTGCCCTTCCCGCTGCTATCGGATCCCGACCTGCAGGCGGCCAGCGCGTTCGGCGTTGATGATGCGGGCAGCCAGCGTGCCCGTCGCGCCGCTTTCGTCACCGACGCGCAGGGCGCAATCCAGCTCGCGATTCCCTTCTACCAACCGAACAACTTCGACGACTACCAGCGCATCTTCGAGGCGCTGGGCCTAGATATCTAGTGTTCGCGTTCTTCGACGCACAGGCCGACGCGATTCTCGAGGAGCAGACCGCGACTTGCGAGATCGCCGCGCCGACCGGCCACGAGCAGGAACAGGCGGACTACGTCCGGCGTCAGCTGGCGGCTCTGAACCTGGTTGTGCGACAGATGAGGTTGGCAATGTCATCGCGCGCCATCGCGGTGCGCCCGCTCACCCGATCGTGCTAAGCGCACATCTCGACACCGTGTTTGGAGCGGATCAAGCCGGCTCGGTCGCTCGGCCGGGGCAACCGAATCCCTACCGAAATGGTCAGCCCATGCCCGATGGGGAGTATCAGGCGCCAGTCATCTCGGACGCCGCCGCCGATCTCGCCGCGATGCTCGCCGTCGCGCGGCGCTGTCGGGACGCGAGTCGGAGCAGCACGTCCTCTACCTGGCCACCATGGGCGCGGAGATCTGCGCGGCGCGTGACGACAGTTCTACAATTCGGGACTGGATCGCGCGGCGCGGGTCTTCATCACCATCGACCATTCCGACGCAGTGGCCATCGTCCACAGCGGTATTGGGTCACGCCGTTACCACGTACACTACCGCAGCAGCGGCGGACACAGCTGGGCGCATTTCGGTCGCTACAACCCAGCCTTCGCGCTCGCCGCGGCCGTGGATGCGCTCGCGGACATCCGCCTGCCCCACAGTCCTCGCGCAACGTACAACGTCGGCGTGCTGCGTGGTGGCGAATCAGTCAACGCGATCCCCGAGCGCGCCGAAATGGAGAGCGACCTGCGCAGCGAATCGCCGCTCCAGCTCCGACCGCCTTGACGCCGACCTGCGTGAGGTCATTCGTCGAGGACATCAACGAGAGTTGCATCGGCGCGATACCGGCACTGCGGAGCTGATCGTGACCGATATCGGCGATCGGCCCGCGAGTACGACGCCGGTCGAATCGGCGTTGGTGCGCGCCGCTTATGCCGTCCTAGGAGGCGAAGCGTTGGTACCGCGCCTGATCGCCGCCTCAACCGATGCCAATGCGGCGATCGCAGCCGGTATTCCCGCTATCGCAATGTGCTGGGGCGGACGCTCCGGCAATCAACACAGCGTCCGCGAGTGGCTGACCCGACCGACCGCTGCCGCTCGTTGCGCGCGCTGACGCGGATCGTGCTCGACCTTGACGTGCAACCCGCTGAGTAAACTGTTCCCATGCCCAGTGAAGATCTGCGCGCCTATAACGACATCGTCATCGATCATTTCCAACACCCGCGCAACGCGGGACCGCTGGACGACGCTAATGCGGTGGGCGAAGACCGCAATCCCGTCTGCGGCGATCACATGAAGCTGATGCTGCGCATCGAGACCGACGCGATTGCCGAGGCGCGCTTCCAGACTCGAGGCTGCCCCGCCGCCATCGCGACCAGCAGTATGGCGACTGTTTTGCTGACCGGCATGACGCTGAATCAGGCGTCGCAGCTCATGCGACAGGACTTCGTCGACGCGGTCGGCGGATTGCCCAAAGCGAAGATTCACTGTTCGGTCCTCGCCGAGGCGGCGCTGCGGAAGGCGCTGGGAAACCATCACTCGCAACTCCCGGTAAGCCAGACCGCGTGACCGCGCGACGTCTCTTACTCAACCAGTCCGTGCTCCACCTCCAGAGCAATGGCGACCATGCTCTGAACGACTGGTTCCGCATCGAGCAATCCGTCTCGACGATTCGGATCTGTCTCGAAAATCCGCTCCAGCGCGCGCTCGCAGCGGCACTGATCGTGTTGGATGCGCAGCTGCTGCTGAGCGATGGCGCGCGCGAACGCCTGGACACACGGCTGCTGAGCGGCGGCGGCGTCGATATCGACGGACGCAACGGCGCATCGGCGGCCGAAGCACTGTACATTCCCAGACTGCCGCGCGGCGCGCAAACAGCGATGGCGGCCGCCAAAACCGATCGGACGTTCAGCGCCACCGGACGACTCTCGATGAATGGCGACGTGTCGATCGTGCTGGTCGGCATCACGCCACATCCGATCCGGGCACGGCAGATCGAGTCGGTGGTCCGCGGGCGGCAATTGTCCAACCGCATTATCGACCTCGCCGCGCAGACGGCGCGCAGCGAGGCGCAACCGTACGGCGTGGGAGAACTCACCGCCTCGACCGCCGTCGACAATGTGGAGGACGCCGTCCGACGCCTGTTCCGTCTGCTCCGCGACCGGATCGACGAAGCGCAACCGTATGATCGCCGCCATCCTCCTCGCCGCCGGTGAGTCCTCGCGCATGGGCAAGCCGAAGCAGTTGCTCGACTGGGGCGGGCAGCCGCTGGCGGCCGCGCAGGTGGAGGCATTGCTAGCCGCTGGATGTCAACCGATAGCGGTCGTACTCGGGGCGCACGCGCAGCGCGTGCGCCCAATCATTCCCGCACGCGCCGACGTACAGATCGCGACGAATTGGCAATGGCGACAGGGGCGAGCGTCCTCGATCCGCATCGGTGCGCGCGCCGTGCACCCCAGCGCGCGCGCCGTCGTCGTCTCGTCGGTCGACCAGCCGACCAGCGCGATCGTGGTCCGACATCTGGCTACCGCGCTGATGTCGTCGGACGCGCTGATCGTCGTACCTCGATTCGCAGGCCGCAACGGACATCCACCCGTCTTCGATGCAACACTCCTGCCCGAGCTGCGGCGCGTCGCCGAGCGACAGGAAGGCCTGAAACAGCTCAGGCGGCGCTACACGGAACGCACGCGGTTTGTCGACGTCGACGATCCGATCGTGACCGTCAACCTCAACTCGCCCAGTGATTATCGCCGCGCGTTGGAACTGAATCTCAGGTAACCTGCAACAGATGCAAGAATCCCGCTTGACTCGACACGCGCCACAGCGGGCCGAGACTCCCACCTTCGCGCGATGATGGAACTCTCGACGGAGAGAGTGGATGACACATGGCTACACCGCTGAGACAGACCATCCAGGTGGGCAAGTATGTCGTCGGCAAGCGGCTACGGCAAGTCGAGCGCTATCCGCTCGTGCTGATGCTGGAACCCCTGCTGCAGTGCAACCTCAAGTGCGCGGGCTGCGGCAAAATCCAGCATCCGACCGATATCCTGCGGCGACGACTCACGCCCCAACAGTGTTGGAGCGCGGTCGAGGAATGCGGCGTGCCGGTGGTCGCCATCGCCGGCGGCGAGCCGCTGATCCACCAGGACATCGTCGAGATCGCCAACGGGTTCACGGAGCGCAAGAAGTTCGTCTACCTCTGCACCAACGCCATCCTGCTCGAACGTAAGTTGCCCGATTTCGAACCGAATCCGTACCTGACCTTCTCGGTTCATGTCGACGGTTACGAGCAGGACCACGACGACTCAGTCTGCCGCGACGGTATCTGGGACGTGGCGATCCGCGCCATCGAAGCGGCCAAGGCGCGCGGATTCCGCGTAACCACGAACAGCACGTTCTTCCTCGGCGCGCAACCACAGCGGATCCGGATGATGTTCGACAAGCTGATGGATATCGGCGTCGACGGACTGATGATCTCCCCCGGCTACCCATACGAAAAAGCGCCCGACCAGGAACACTTTCTGGCCCGTAACCAGACCAAGGATCTCTTCCGCGAGATTCTCAACGATCCGCCCAAACGCTGGAACTTCAACCACTCACAGCTGTTCCTCGACTTTCTTAAGGGCGAAATCGAGTACGATTGCACGCCGTGGGGCAACCCCACGTACACGGTCTTCGGCTGGCAGAAGCCCTGTTATCTGATGAATGAGGGCTATGTCGACAGTTTCCACGAGCTGATCGAGGAGACCGACTGGAGCAACTACGGCGTCGCCTCGGGCAACCCGAAGTGCGTCGACTGCATGGTCCATTCAGGATACGAAGCGTCGGCGGTGATCGATGCCACGAGCAACCTCAAGGCCGGCCTACGCAGCTTCGTCGGCGCGATTCGCTAGAATCTGCCGCGATCTACATCAGACCGGCCCCCTCAGACCAGTCTGAATCTCACGCTGCACAGCATCACCACCGATTCATCCTCGGACACATCCAGGTCGTGATGGCGCGCCGTTGCGACCACCTGAGCACGATCGACTGCGCGCACATCTAGCTCTCCCAGACCGTCGCCGCGACCATCGGTCGCCTGGATGAAACGGAGCGTAGCATTGTCGAGCGCGACGCTCGGACGCCCGTCCACGTCGGTCTAGAGCGGTCGGTCGAGCACCTCCGACCAGCGAGCGGCCATTGCCGCGGGATCATTGCTTTGCAACTCGGCGGCCGACATGGACATGATGATATGGTCTCGCTGTGCCGCGGCCCAGTGATCGCCAGCGGGATTCCAGGGTCCGCCGGGTTGGTCGCCCGTGTTCCAGCGCAGATCGGAGATCGCGCCCGGGACATCTTGGGGATGCAGCTGGATACCGTCCGTCTGATCGTTGGCGGAATCGACGACTAGGCGAATCCCAGACTGGCGAGGTGGGCGCGTCGAGCGGCGATATAGTTGCACTGCATAATCACCATGTAGCCGTCATCGCCACCCCGAACGTCGCAAATAGCGCCCGCCGGCCGTACCGGGAGTAATCGACGAGACGACATCAAGGCACAAGTCGCCGATCGGCATCAGGAAGTTGTGCAGACCGAACCGCCTCACACCGGGATCGCGGTGGCACACTTCCAAGCCGAAGACGCCCCTCGATCAGGTCCAGGTCTTCCGCGACCAAGCAAAGCTGCCGCATGCGTAACATCACGTACCCCGTTTCAGATGCTCAGTCGCGCGGGTGCCAACGTTCACCGTCCCGTGAACACGGGACGCCGCTTCTCGACGAACGCCCGTCGCGCCTCGATCGAATCCTCGCTTTCTCCAACGCGACGCATCCGATCCGCTTCCCGCCGCACGGCTTCCGACAGCGGAATCGTGAATGCGTCGTTGAGGTTGTTCTTGATTTCGGCGATGGCACCGGGGTGTGAATCGCGTAGTTGCTCAGCGATGGCGCGCACCCGGGGCATCAGATCGTCCGGTTCGAAGACGCCGTTCGCCAGCCCCAGCGATCTCGCCTGCTCGGCCGGCACCCGATCGGGCAACAGGTACATCTCACGAGCGAGACCCATGCCGACCAGTCGAGGCAGCAGCCAGGTACCGCCGAAGTCACCCGAGAATCCGACCCGCAGAAACGCGGTGTAGAGGTACGCGGCCGTCGACATGTATCGCAGGTCGCAGGCAAGCGTGAGCGAGCAACCGGCACCCGCCGCGCCGCCATTGAGCGCGGCGATCGTCGGCTTCGGCATCTGATGCAGCAGCACTGAGGCGCGTTCCTGGTTGGTGAGCGAATAAATACTCTGCTCGATGTTGCGGATGTCGCCGCGGCCGGTGTCTTTGAGGTCGCCACCGGCACAGAAGAGCCTACCCGCGCCAGTGAGGATCACGACGCGCGCCTCATTGTCAGCCGCCGCCGCTTCGCACGCGAGCGGCAGCTCGTTGAGCATCGCGCCATTAAGCGCGTTCAACGAATCCGGCCTGTTCAACGTGATCGTGCAGACGCCGTCATCCACGTCGTAGAGCAGTGTTTCGTACATGCCGAACATCCTTGTCGAGTATCTTCGCGGTTTCGATCAGACCAGCATTGGATTGATCTCAGTCTACTCATCGAGCGCCGTTGCCATAGACTGGACGCGATGCTCACGATCACCGCCGCTCTACCGTGGGAAGCGAAGGCCGCGCACGCTGGTCAAGCGATCGCCGGTCGCGGTCGCGTGCGACTGCTAACCACGGGTGTCGGACCGGACCGTGCCCGCGACGCCGCCGAAGAAGCGATCGAGCGACACGCCCCCAGTCGCGTGATCAGCATCGGCGTCGCAGGAGGGCTAACCAACCAACTGCGCCGACCATCGCTAACGATCCCCGGTAGCATCATTCGTCAGTCCGACAGCGCCGTTTTTCAGCTCGACGAACCGCTTCGCAAACAGATCGCGCGTCTGCTCAACCAGGCCGACGTGTTCTGGCAGTCGGTGACCAGTATCACAACGCCGCACATCCTCTTCACTCGCCCGGAGAAGCGGGCAGCCGCCGAAACCGGTGCCGACATTGTCCAGATGGAAGACGCCGAATGGGCCGATCTTTGTCAACAGGCCGACATCCCATTCGTCTCTCTCCGCGTCGTGATGGATGCGCTCGACGACGACATCCCCAATGAAGTGATGCAGTGGCGGGGCAAGCCGTCGGCGCTCGACATCGCGGTCGGCGCGTTTCGCCGGCCTAGCCTGCTGCCCGAGCTGGTTTCGCTCGGACTCCAGCGGCAATCGGCGATTCAGGAACTTGAACGCACGCTGACGCTGATCATTCCGACGCTAACGCTAACCTCCAAGCGAGTCAACGCCGAAGTCGAATAGCGCAGACCGGAACACGAAACCGGAATTACTGTGACGCGCGCCCTGGTCACCGGCGCGAACGGATTCATCGGCGCACACGTCGTCCGTGTTGCGCTCGACAGCGGGTATGAAGTCCGAGCGTTGGTCAGACCATGGAGTGATCAGCGCAACCTCGATGGTCTACCGCTTCAGATCGTCTACGGCGATCTCGCCGATCCATCTTCGCTGCAAGCTGCGCTACGGGGCATCGACACCCTCTTCCACGTCGCGGCGCGTTATGACCTCAGTCGGCGCGCGCGACGCGACGCTTACCGTGCCAACGTCGACGGGACGCGCGCGCTGATGCTCGCCGCGCTGCGCGCACAGGTGGATCGGGTGGTCCACACGTCGTCAGTGGCGGCAATTGGTCCGCCGCGCGCGCCGGACGGTCTCGCCGACGAATCGCAATGGGCGAACGCCGAACGGGCACCGGGCCCATACGAGGAGACCAAAATTCTCAGCGAGCGATTCGTGCGCGAACTCGTCGCCACCGAGTCGCTGCCCGCCGTCTGCGTGCTACCGACTGCGCCGATCGGCCCGCTCGACCTGAAACCAACCCCGACCGGCCGCCTGATCCGCGACGCAACGATGGGCGCGATGCCCGCCTTCATCCGCTCGGCGGGATTGAACATCGCGCACGTCCGCGATGTCGCTGTTGGTCACATCCACGCCGCCGCGCTGGGGCGGATCGGCGAGCGCTACATCCTAGGACACCAAGAGGGCAACCTCACTCTTACCGCGATCATTGAGCGCGCCGCTTGCGCCGGCGGTCGTCAGCCGCCGCGGTTCGCCATCTCGACCTCGCTCGCATATGTCGCGGCCATCGTGGATGAATGGCTGCTCGGCATGTTGGCGTCGCATGAACCGCGCGCCACGCTCGCCGGCGTGCGGCTCGCGCGGCATCGACAGTGGTTCGATCCAGGCAAGGCTGTGAACGAACTCCGCCTGCCCCAGACCGACCTCGACATCGCCTTCGAGGACGCCGCAAGGTGGTTTCGTACACTAGGCGCATGACTACTCACACCCCGCCTACCGTCGTCGTCACCGGTGCCAACAGCGGCATCGGCGAGGCCGCAGCGACCGCACTCGCACAGCAAGGCTGGCACGTCTTCGCCGCCGCCCGTTCCCCCCAACGCGGACGCGATGCGGTTTCTCGCATCCAACAGTCAAGCGGATCCAACAGCGTCGAGCTTGTCCAGCTCGACCTGGCCTCATTCGCATCGGTGCGAGCGGCCACTACCGACCTGCTCGAACGGTGCGACGGTATCGACATGCTGATCAACAACGCCGGGGTGATCCTCTCGGAACGGCAGCTCACCGAAGACGGTCTCGAAACGACCATGCAGGTTAACCACTTCGGGCATGCGCTCCTGACCTCGCTGTTGCTGCCCACGCTGTTGCGCAGCGACGATCCCCGCGTGATCAACGTCAGCAGTGATGTACATCGTCGAGCGCCGCGGATGCCGCTGGATGATCTCAATCTCGAGCAGCGCTGGGGTTCCGTCTATCCCTACGCCGTGAGCAAGCTCGCCAACGTGTTGTTCACGCGCGAGCTGCATCGTCGTTATGGCAGCGCAGGGCGGCAGTTAGCGACCTTCGCCGTCCATCCAGGTGCCGTGCGCACTAACTTCGGGCGCGACGGCGACTACAGCGGCATGATGGGCCGCATCATCCGGGTGATGCAGCATATCTTTATGTCGCCAGCGAAGGGGGCCGCGCCCGTCGTCGAGCTCGCCGTTCGAGCCGACCGTCGCCCCTTGTCGGGAAGATATTTCAGTCGCGACCTCGAGGCGGACCCGAGCGACGCCGCGTTGAACGATGATGATGCCCGAGCGCTGTGGGAACGTTCCACTGACCTCACCCAGACGGAATGGCCGGAGGCATGAGCATCGTCTCCCGCGATGAGCTGATCGCCGCGCTGCAACATGAAGGTGAGGCGTCCCAGGAGGGAGTCGCGCGGCTTCCCACCGAGGCATTCGAGCGCGGCGTCTACGAGCAGGGTTGGAATGACCGCCAACTGCTGGCGCACATCACCGCAATCGAATAGAGATACCCACGCTTGATCGAACGGGCGCAGCAGTAAACCGTAGACACGAGACACCCCAAGACGCACAACCGGCTTCGATATAGACGCCTACAACACCAGATAGGTCGCACGCCGGGATAACCAACCAGTCGAGCAACTCCTGATCGAATTCCGCCGCAATCGAGCTGAAACGATTGACGCCGTCCGCGCCGTCGACGAGAAGCTACTCACACAGCCGACCAGATCGGTGGGCGGCATCGAGGGCACTCGACGTGCTGAGCAGCATCACCGTAGGGCACGTCCGCGGACATCCTCCGCGAAGCCGCCACAGGCTAGTCGAGCGCAGATCCTCAAACGGCTCAGTCTGACCGCCTACTGGCGCGGCAGTTGCAGGCCGCGGGTGGCGATGATGTTCCGCTGAATTTCGGAGGTGCCGGCTGCGATGGTGCTGGGTACGCTCGCCATGTAAGCACGGCCGATCCGCGCCGCCAGCGGAGCGCCCGGATCTTCAGGGTCGATGCGCTGGCTGTGTAGACCCACCATGTTAACGCCGAAACGCGCGACGCGCTGGCCCAACTCCGAGCCGAACATCTTGGACATCGACGCCTCGTGATTGGGTACCAGGTCCTGCGATTGCATCCAGACCACGCGATAGGAGATCAGCCGCGATATCTCGGACTCAACCATCAGATTGGCGAGGCTGTTGCGGACGCCGGGGTCGTCGATCAGCCTGGCACCGCCGCGACGTCCCGGACGTTCGGAGGCAAATTCCGTCATCAGCTCGACGCTCTTGCGCGATGTGGCAGACCACTGCACGCCCGAGCGCTCGAAGTCAAGCAGGGTGGCGGCGACGTACCAGCCGCGGTTGTACTCGCCCAGCATGTTGGAAGCAGGCACACGCACGTCGGTGAAATAGACCTCGTTGAAGCCGTGCTCGCCGAGTATGTTGATCAACGGTCGCACCTCGATGCCCGGCGTCTTCATGTCGAGCAGGAAGTACGAGATGCCGCGATGTTTGGGCGCTTCAGGGTCGGTGCGCGTGAGCATGTGGATCCAGTCGGCGTGGTGCGCGCCGGACGTCCAGATCTTCTGGCCGTTGATGACGAAGTCGTCGCCATCGCGGACGGCACGGGTCTGCAGGCCAGCCAGGTCGGAGCCGTTCCCCGGCTCGGAGAAGCCCTGCGCCCAGTAGGACTCGGCATTGGCGATGCGCGGCAAATGCTCCTTGCGCTGCGCCTCGGTGCCGTGCAACATCAGACATGGCCCGACCATCGAGATGCCCTGCCCACCCGAACCGGGCGCACCCCGATAGGCCGCCTCTTCGCGGTAGATCATCTGCTGGATATGGCTTGCGCCGCGACCGCCGTACTCCTCCGGCCAGGCCATTGTCAGCCAACCCTTGGATGCCGCGCGCTTCTCGAACGCGCGCTCCGCCTCGTAGTGCGCATCATCGCCTGGCACGTTCGCGCCTATCGCCGGTACCCAGTTGTTGTCGATGAAATCTACGACCTCCCCCCGGAAGGTCTCGTCGGCTTCGGTGAATTGATAGTCCATCGCGGTCTCCCACACAGTAGCCCGCAGCCCGCTCGCGGACACTCAAAGTATAGACAATCCTGCCGATACGCTAATCAACATGCCGGTCCTGACCATGAGCACCTGGGATGCGGTAGTGATCGGCGCTGGTCCCGCCGGCGCATCGACGCTATTGCTGGAAAAACAGTCGCTGCCTCGCTACAAGGCAGGCGGCGTCCCGGCGCGGACGCTGCGACTACTGGGCGGTCTCGATGTCTCGCCGCTCGTCGAGAGTCGCGTCGACAGCATCGATATCTCCCGGTTTGGCAAACTGCAGTTTCGCAAGACCTCGCCGCGACCGCTCGCCTGGATGGTGTTGCGCGATCGCTTCGACCAATTCCTGACCGATCTGGCCGCCCAGGCGGGTGCGATCGTTCGCGACAACGCCCCGGTCCAGGCGATGAGGCGGAACGCCGATCGCTATAAGATCGAAACGCCAACGGGATCGGTCCAGACCTACTGCGTCCTCGCCGCTGATGGTGCCACCGGGCCAACCGCCCGTTGGCTCGGGATCGACAGCGCCCCCACACGGAGCACAGCATTCGAGGTAGAGGTCGCCGCGTCAACCGCGGCGCTGGAGCGTTGGCATTCCACCGCCAACGTCGATGTCGGCTACCGACCGTGGGGTTACGGCTGGGTGTTCCCCAAAGCGGGCGCGCTCTCGACCGGCGTCGTCAACGCGCCCCATCATGGACGCACAATACGAACGCAAACCGAGCGCTACCTCGCTCGACTGAGACTCGCCGAAGCTGAAGTCCTGACCACGCGCGGACACCCGATCCGCTACCAACGCTCGATTGCAGAACCAGTCGCGCGTTGCTGCTTGGCGACGACGCCGGTCTGGCCGACGAGTCACGGCCGAGGGCATCGCCTACGCGGTCCACTCCGCCCGGCTCGCCGCCGACGCCGCGCTCGCATCGGACGACCCTGCAGCGGCGTACACACGATCGGTCAACCGTCTGATCCAGCCCGGACTCGATGCGGCGCGCGTGATTTCCCGCATCTTTTACTAGTGCGTGACAACCTGGACCTGGCTCGTGCTGACCGTGTTGCAGTACGTCGACTATCTGTGGCGAGCGTTCTTCCGCGTCACGCGCGGCGACAGCACCTATGACGCAGAGCTATCCGGCTGCCGATGAGCCATCTCATGCGGAACCGGTTCTGTTAACGCACCGCTCACAGATATAGAGCGCAAACCATGCCCCGACGACGGATGCCCAAACCGCTTCGACCAACTGCGATTGTCAAACGTCTGATCAAGGAAGCGCCGCTGACGCCCTGGCGCGCGACCAACGACCCGGTCACAGAGCTGGTCCTAACGCTGCTCTCCCAGAACACGTCGGATACCAACTCAGGCCGCGCCTTCCAACAGCTGCTCAGACGCTACCCTGACTGGGACTCGATCGTCGACGCGCCAATCGAGGAACTAGAAGCGACGATCCGCCCCGGCGGACTGGCCAGGACCAAAGCGCCGCGTATGCAGGCGCTGCTGATCGAACTGCGCGAGCGGCTCGGGCCTGACTGGGACGCCTCCCGATTGGCCGACATGCCGATTGCCGAAGCCAAGCAGTGGCTCACCGAGCTTCCCGGTGTCGGGCCGAAGACAGCGGCCTGTGTGCTGCTGTTCTCGTTGGGACGCCCCGCGTTACCGGTCGATACCCACGTCCACCGCGTCGCGCAACGGCTGGGGGTGATCGGGGCCAAGGTCGGTGCCGTTCCCGCGCACGACCTGCTCGAGGCGCAGTTGCCGTCCGAGAAGTACTACGACTTCCACGTCGCCCTAATCCGACACGGGCGACGCGTCTGCCAGGCGCGCTCGCCCCGTTGTCGGCAGTGCGTGCTGCGGGATCGATGTCCGAGCGCGTCGGCGTTCCTGTCGGGCAGCGAACGGGGTTGATGGCAAGAGAGCAGACGGTATCGGTCAGCTTGCGCGTTGGCGTTGGAGTGAGTGAAGGGATCCCCTATGCCGCTTACGCCGATCGGCTACGAGCAGCTCAGCAAGATCGGGATCGGGGTGCAGCGACCTGAGGATATGGTCGTCTCCCACGATGGCCGCGTCTGGACCAGGCCTCGGCCGCAGCTGAGGCGCTGCCCAACAGCGGCATCAACCTCGTCAGCAACGCCGGCGGCTCGCCCAACGGAATCAGCATAGACCTCGACAGCCGAAACATCATCGCCAACGGCGGCGGGACATCGGGACCCGTGCAACAGCTCGATGTCGAGACTGGCGAGATCGAGGTCCTCGCCGACCAGATTGACTGCATGCCGTTACTCGCGCCAACTATCCGCACGTTGATTCGTAGGGACGCGTCTGGGTGGCACATTCGACATCGCGCTCCGGCGTCGCCGCCTTCTCGGGCGAGCCGGATGGTTTCCTCTTCTGCATCGAGGTCGATGGATCGCTGACCATGCTCGCCAACGAGATCGAGTTCGCCAACGGAATCACGCTGGACCCGGGCGAGCAGAACGCCTTCGTCTGCTCGACGACCGGCTGCCAGTCCTGCGCTATCCAATTAACGACGACGGTACGGCCGACGCTGCCGAGGTGTACGGACCCCCAACTCGGTCAGACGATCGTCGACCTGGGCGCAGCGCACCCGCTGCCCCCCGGAGCAGCGAGGTCAGCTCGGCCTGACCGACGGCTGCGGCTTCGAGCAGGAGGGTAACCTCTGGGTCACGTTGCCGATGTCGAACAAGGTCGTCGCGATGATCGAAAATCTCGAGGGCGAAATCATGCAGGTGCCGACCAATGTGAGCTGGAGCGGCGACGACATGCGCGACCTCTACATCAGCTCGATCCGCAGCGACTACGTCTTCCACGCGCGTTCTCCGATCCCGAGCGAGCTGCTCGTCCATCAGCGCTAAGCCGATGGTTGCGATCAGGAATCGTCTGTGGCCGCGCGATCGACTGCTGATTGCGGTTCTCCTGTGCGCGATCTGGGTCCTGTTCCTCGTTGCCTTGGTCAACTATGTCGATTATGTCGATGACAACCAGGAACAGAATG
Source organism: Dehalococcoidia bacterium (assembly GCA_965116225.1). GTDB lineage: Bacteria > Chloroflexota > Dehalococcoidia > Bin125 > Bin125 > Bin125. The sequence goes on from OZ220495.1 coordinate 1,173,296, forward strand.
CGACCAAGCAGTTGCAACCGGAGGAAGACGAACCAAACGATTTCGCCGAAACTGTCGACTGGACCTGGGGGCATGCTCTGGGTCAGCTATGCTGCGTTGGCGCGGATCAAAGGCCGTAATCCGGTTCGTTGGCGTCTGGCCAGCCTGCTGACATCCATCGCGCTGTTCCCTTTCCTGGCCGTCGCGCCAGAGCGCCGGTAAGGGTAAGTCAATTTCTGCCATACTGCCAGAAACTCACACACGGCACTGACAACACTGAAGGTACGCACCTGCACGATCTCGTCATTCGCAACAGACTCATCGTAGACGGCACCGGCGCGCCGGCCCGGTGTCGCCGATCTCGTCATCGAAGACGGGCTGGTCGCCATCGTCGGTGAGGTGAACCACCGCGGCTGCGAGGAAATCGACGCGCGCGGAATGATTGCGCACGCCCTGGTTCGTCGACATCCACACACTCCGATGGTCAGAACGACCGTCGTGATGGGCAACTGCGGTGTCAGATTCGCACCCGCCGCCCCGAATCAGCACGACGGCTGATCGGCCTCATGGAGGGCGTCGAGGACATTCCGGGCTCCGCCCTCGCAGAAGGGATGGAGTGGGGCTGGGAGACATTCCCCGAATATCTCGACTTCCTCGACACGCTACCCAAGGCGATCGACATCGGCGCGCAAGTCCCGTACAGGGCCATCCGCGCTTACGTGATGGGTGAGCGCGTTGCGCGCAACGAGGATGCCAACCCAGAGGATATCCAGGAGATGGCTGCGATCGTCAGGGAAAGCATCGAAGCTGGCGCGCTGGGATTTTCTACCTCGCGCACGCTCGCCCACCGCGCCATCGACGGCGAGCCGGTACCTTCGCAGCTGAGAACGAACTCTTCGGCATCGGTCGGGCGCTCAAGGAACTGGATGCCGGCGTGTACGGAGATCACCCTGGCCGGCGTCAGCGGCGATGACGCTAACGCGCCTGAACGGGAAATCGCCTAGATGCGCAAACCCTCGGCCGAGATCGAACAACCGGTCAGCTTCGCCATGGTCCAGTACGACAATGATCCGGATGCCTGGCGCGCGGCACTCGTTGCTGCTGACGCTGCGCGGGCGACACCCATTCATCCACTCGCCCAGCTACTGTGAACTGGATGGACTCGACTGGGCCGATCCGCCGCGGCAATGCGCGGCACCCAGCGCCGCGAGGCGATCCTGGCCGAAGTCGATGCGCCCGACGCGGCGCTCGGGTTCATCATGTGGAACAAGCTCTACCCGATGACCGACCCACCCAACTATAAAGCCGACCGCCGACGAATCGGTCGCGGCTCGCGCCGAAGCCACCTGTAAGACGCCGATCGAGTTCACCTATGACTTCCTCTGCGCGGGCGACGGTCGCAACGTGCTCTTCCGCCGCTCTTCAACTACGCCGAGAACAACCTCGACGTGACGCGCGAGATGATGATGCACCCGCGCGGCGCGATGGGACTGTCCGACGGAGGTACCCACTGCGGCGTGATCTGCGACGCCTCGATGCCCACGTTCAGGTCACCCATTGGTCGCGCGATCGCAGCTGCGGCGAAACGTTGCCACTCGAATGGGTCGTCAAGCGGATGACCCACGACACCGTCCAGCTGTACGGCCTGGGCGACCGAGGCACACTCGAAGTCGGCAAGAAAGGCGACGTCAACGTGATCGACTACGATGCCCTGCGCCTGATCCAGAAATCGCGCGGCTACGTCGCCACCATCGTCAGTGGCCATGTGATCAGCCGCAGCGGCGAAGAGACCGGCGCGCGTCCGGGCCAGTTGATCCGCGGCGCTCGCTAACGCCGAACTCCCCGACGATTCGACGGTTCGCCCACGAGAGCGGGACGACGCGCGTTGCCCACGCGCGTCGGGCGTGTAGGGGACGATCGTTGCCGCTTGACGTATATATAGAATATTAGTACTGTTTTCACATGATGCAATTATCCCTCTTCGATCCGAATCCAGCTCCTGCCCGTCCGACGACACAGGGCCATGCCGATGTGATCTACGTTGACTCGTCGGCCATCCTCGCCCGGCCGACCGGACACCTCGCCAACCTCGACTGTCGTCACCAATCCCTACCAGGGATACGCACCTTCGCCTGCACCTACTGCTACGCCATCTTCTTCGTACCCGAAGAAGACCGCCGCGAGCGATGGGGCGAATGGATCAGAGTCCAGACCAATGCGATCGCGAAACTACGCAACTTCCGACAGGATTTGCATGAGCGGACGGTCCTGATGAGCAGCGCTATCGAACCTTACTAGCCGATCGAGGCGAGGTTGGAGTGGTGCGCTGCTGCTGATCCTGGCCCAGCGCGGCGCGCGCTTGGCTGTGCTCTCACGCAGCCTGTTGATCACTTGCGACGTCGACCTACTCAAGCAATTCAACCACTGCAGTGTCACAATGAGCATCACGACGGACTCTAATGACGTCCGCAAACAATTCGAGCCGCAATGCGCGAGTATTGATCGTCGCTTCGACGCTCTGCAGCTCCTGACTAAAGCAGACATCCACACGAGGATCAACGTCGCGCCGCGCCTACCGCTCTGCGATGCCAGCGCCTTTACCGAGCAGATCCTCGCCAGCGGCGTGTCGCGAGTTCACATCAACACCTTCCATGAGATGGACCATTCGCCTCCGGGACGCGCCAGCCGGCGCTGGCGATCGCCAGGTCAATGGGTTGGACGGAACGCCGACGGGAATGGGCTCAGGATGAACTGCGAAGCCACCTGAACCAAGGCAGTCGTCGAATGGCAAGCTTAAGCGCCCGAGCGCCTGGGCGCGCACGGTTCGCTACAGGCTCGCGTACCGCGTCGAACATCGACTTCCAGCGCGGGTCGGCACTGAGCCCTGCGGACATCTGATTCATCACATATCCGAATCCGGTGCTGGCGTCGGGGTCGGCGAATCCGATCGAGCCGCCAGCGCCCGAATGTCCGAATGTACGTGGATTCGGACTCCATTCGTAGCATCCGCCAGCCGTACTCAGGATGAAGCCGAGCGAGCGTCGGACAACGAAGCCCAAAACCATATCCTCGCGCGAGGCGCTCGGTCGGGCCGCAGGCTTCCATGGCGTCCCGCGACAACAGCTCGCCGCCGCCGTGCGCCAGGACCGAGTAGATCATCGCCAACGAGCGAGCATTGCCGTGATCGTTTGCGGCTGGCAACTCGGCTGCGCGCCACTCGCGCGAGTTGACCGTTCCCGCCAGTCGCGGTGCGGCCAGACCGAGCGCCTTCGCCACCAGGTTGTCCTGAGCGCTGATGCCGATCGGCGGCGACCCGGGCGCGGCGATCGGGTCGGCGGCGCACGCGTCCTCAGACTCCGGCAGGCCGATGTAGAAATCGACGCCAAGCGGCGCGGCGATCTCCTCCTGGACAAACTGCCCGCAGCTGCGCCCAGAAATACGTCGGACACCTCGCCGACCAGTCCCGCTTCGTGCGTCAACAGATGCCGAACGGTAATCCTGGACTTTCCCGCTTGACCGAACTCCGGTCAATAGTCGATCACCGGACGTTCCACATCGAGTTCGCCTAGTCCAACCAGTATGGCAGCCGCAAGCGTGGCAATACCTTTGGTCGAGGAGTAGACGTTGGCGATCTTGTCGCGCTGCCATAGGCGTGAGCGCGCAGCGTCGGCGAAGCCGCTCCAGAGATCGACGACGATCACGCAGAGCGACGCGCCGACCTCACCATGCTCGGACCAGTTCGTTTCGAAAGCGTCGCGCGCTGCGGTGAAGCGCGGGTCGCAATGACCATGTAGCTCGACAGGCGGTTCGATGACGGCCACTCTGTTAGTCCGCAGAGATCGGCTCGGCGATCGGACGACCGGAAAGTTCGACGGGCATCGCACCCTCGATCTTGTGGATTGACGGCAGCACCTCTGCCGCGAACAACCGCATGCTGCGCTCGGCCGTCTCAGCCGGCATCCCGCCGGAGATGCGGAAGTTCATGATCAGTTCTTCCGCGGCAGTCATCTGCTGGATGTGCTTGAGCTTCTCGATGACCTGATCAGGCGTACCCCAGGCCTGTGGAGTCGCAGCAAAACGTGCGCGTTGTTCGGGAGTCGTTTTCTCGTTCGTCTTGCCGAACTCGGCGTAGTACTTATAGCCCTTGGTGGCGGTGAATCGAGCCGACTCCGAGAAGAGATAGTGCCGTTCGACGCTTTCCTGGAATTCGCCTGTGTGCTGGAGCATCACGTCCCAGGCCTCTGCCTCGGTGTCGAAGCAAGCCACGTTGGTGACGACGGTCGGCTGTCGCGGCTCCCAGCCATTGGCGACGCGAATCTCGTTGAACCGCTTGACGTCGACTTGGTACTCCTCCCACTTCTTTGAGTTGGTGAAGAGCATCCCCAGTCCGGCATTGGCGGCGATTTCGAGCGTTTCGGGAGAGATCCACGCGACCCGCATCGAGTCCAGCAATTGCTGAGCATTGCGCGGTCGCGGTCGAATTGTCGTTTCCGGAATCGTGTAGAACTCTCCCTCATGGGAAAAGAACTCCTGCGTGAGACCCTTCCGCACGACCTCCAGCGACTCCATAAACCGGTCGCGCGATTCGCTCATCGGCGAGCGGAAGGCGTCGAATTCCCGCTTCGCCGCGCCGCGCCCCAGTCCCAGCGTAAGCTTGCGGCCCCGCAACATGTTGTCAAGCACCGTGATCTGCTCGGTGATCGCCACCGGGTCATACCAGGGCAGCACGATCACCATCGTGCCGAAATCGATCCGCTCGGTTTTGCCGGCAAAGTAAGTCAGGTTCTGCAAAGCACCCGAGGTCATGATGTAGGGCGAGAAGTGATGGTCGATGCACCAGTAGGAATCGAACCCGAGCGGCTCAACCAGCCCGCCCAGGTGCAGATCCTCCTCGTAGACCTGCTGATCGCTGATCGGCGACTCGTCGCGCACGGCGTGCGCCTCGAAGCGATCCCAATCGCTGTAGTTCTGGAAATTGAAGTGAACACCGACCTTCATCTGGTAACCTCGTTTCATGGTCTGAAGTGCGACCGTAATCTACGCAGGATACGCGAAGCGGACCGAGCGCGTCAGCGTTGTCGGTCCATGTTGCGAGTTGAATAAAGGCAGGAAACGAACCGAGCTAGACCAGCACTTCGTCGAGTCGCTTGGCCAGGTCGCTCTTCGGTCGGAAGCCCACGATCTGACCGGCGACTTCACCGCCCTTGAAAACCAGCAGCGTGGGAATGCTGCGGATGCCGTACTCGGTGGCAATGCCCGGGTTCTCGTCGGTGTTCAGCTTGTAGAAGGCGACGCGACCGTCGTACTCCTCCGAGAGCTCGTCCACGATTGGCGCGACCATACGGCAGGGACCGCACCAAGGCGCCCAAAAGTCGACCAGCACCGGTAGATCGTTGTCTTTCACGTCGGCCTGGAAACTTGCGTCCGTCACTTCTAGCGGCTTTGCCATCTGACTCCTCCAAGCAGCCTGAGATTCACTCGAGTCCGGCGACTCAACTGTACTCAACTGTACTCAACTGTATCGTATCCGACACGCGCGTCAGCGGCGCTCGTAGCGCCAAGTGTCGCTGAGATCACCGTCAGGCCGCGGATGCTGCGACAGTGCAGCCTCCGACAATTCCGATTCGTCCGCCACCGCTGTGCCGGCGAAGGCGTCGCGGATCGCGTCGACGACGCCTGACTGCACCACGCTGCGCGCCGAACGGATGCCGCTGGCCACCGCCTCGGCGTTCGCGCGGCCGTGGCCAACCATCACTGCGCCGTCAATACCGAACAGCGGCGCCGAACCGACCTTGGCATAATCCCAGTGCAAACGCAGACTACGGAAGGCTCCGCGCATCAGCCAGGCACCGGCCATATGCAGCATGTTCGCTTCGATGCTGCGCCGCAGTTCGCCGAACAGTTGCTCCGCGATCCCCTCCGTCAGCTTGACAGCCACGTTGCCCGTAAATCCGTCGGAGACGATCACATCGGCGACGCCGGCGACCATCTGGTTGGCCTCGATGTTGCCCACGAAGTTGGGATCCCGTCGAGCGAGCAGCTGATACGTCTCCTGATGGACGCTGCCACCCTTGATCGCTTCCTCGCCGACATTGAGCAGTCCTACGCTGGGATTTCGGTGTCGCAAAACCCGCTCTACATAGGCGCGTCCCATGCTGGCGAACTGGCACAGGTGCTGAGGTCGTGCCTCGACGTTGGCACCCACATCTAGGAGCAGCGAGGTGGTGCCGCGGCCGTTGCGGAACAGGGCACCCAATGCCGGGCGAGCGACGCCCGGTATACGGCCCAACGTGAACAGCGAGCCGGCCATCAACGCGCCCGTGTTGCCATACGACAGAAAGGCATCGGCCTCGCCGACGGCCAGCAAGCCCAAACCGACCATAATCGATGAGTCGCGCATGCGTCGAACCGCCGTCGGCGGCGCGTCCATGCTGATCGCTTCCGAAGCATCCTGGATGCGCAGGTTGCGTTGCGGCGCGGGCATCAGGCTACGAATCTCACGCCCTCGACCAACGAGGACGATGTCGATGTCCCGATCACGCGCTGCAACCGCCGCGCCGCGCGCGATCGCGCCAGGCGCATGATCGCCGCCCATCGCGTCGAGCGCGATCGTCAGCGGTTGCGATCTGTCTCTCACCGTCTGTCCCTACCCGTTCGATTCCGCCTCGCTCGCGGCGCTGCAACGGAATCCCTCGATCAATTGTAATGCTATGGATTCTGGGTCTTCGGGATCGAGGACGTGCAGCACGAACTCGCGGCCGCCATCATCACAGTACCAAGCATAGGACTGGATTATCAGGGCACCTTCGCCGAACATCGTCTCCGTCTCACCGGTTCTCGAGGGGCGACCATCAACCAAGACTGCATCTCGAAAGCCGCTCGCGTTCTCGATCCCGAGCGAGTCGAGCAACGACTGCGTGATGGCGTTGTCGCCGTCGTAGAATACTTCGCCCAGAATCTGCCAGGTCAACACAGCCTTCAATGCCGTGGTCGTCTGCAGGACAAAGATCCCCGAGGGATCAGTGGGTGGGTTAGTCGTGGGTTGACCAAACTCTTGCGCGAAATCGGCGGTGTCGTAGTCGATCACGAAGTCAAAGCGATCGTAGCGTCCGGGTCGCGCGGCGATCTCGAGCGGCAGGAACAACGAACCAATCGCGCGCTCGAGCGCCGGGGCGACGTCCTCGTAGTCTTCTATGACCGTGCCAGCGCGCAGCGCGATGATCAGATCATGCGCCCGCACCAACACTGCATGCCAGCGCACCTGAAACCCGCCCGTCGCGCGTCGATCCTCATCCCAGTTGAATCGCTCAGCCATCTCGCCGGTGATCGTGCTCGTCTGCTCAACTGACGAGAATTCGATGTTGTCGCCGAGGTTGAACCAGGAACGAATCAGCGACTCAGACTGGGATCCGTCATCGACATGGACGTCCACTCCGATCAACGCGCGGCCCGTCTCCGAGGAAAACATGACCCGATCGATTCCGTTCGATGTCGGCGCGCAAAAGGGTGAGCAGATCAGTTCCAGCGAGTAACCGAAGGTCGGATTGGTGTAGCGGCGAATCACATCTTCGGTCGTCTCTAGCGGATTGGCTGTCTCTCCCTGGTCCTGAATCGGTTGGTCCGAATCTGGCGATCCCCGAGATGCCTGCGCGTCGTCGTCAGCTGGCTGTACCGGTTGCTCGTCGAAGGTCGACGATTCGCCCGCCGCGCCTTCCTGGGTCTCCTGAACCTCAGCTTGGTCGCCTAGTTGGCCTTGTTGATCTCGTTGTTGGTCGACCTGCTGTTGCGCGGCATGGGATAGGTTCACTTGTTGCCGTGTCTCGGGGGCGGCAGGACGGAACAACTCGTTCGATTGCGCGTGCTCGTTGGGATTCTCGCTGCAGGCAGCGCTGACGAAAGTAAGCGTTAGCAGTACCAACAGAACGCCGCAAACTCCTACCAGACGCATCACGCCGACTCCTCGGCCACGACAATCAGGCGATCTCCATCGCCGGGTTCGTCAAACTCCCACGAGCCAAACCAGTCGACGGCCGCCAATCCAGCTTCCGCGAGCAGTCCGGCCATCTCACCTGCGGTCAGGTTCACGCGAAGCGGAAATCTGGCCAGCGAGCGGTGAACCAGCCCTGAAGTCCCGATTGCGTCGTACTGATAGGTGATCCAAGCGATTGGCGACGCGCGCTCGATCGCGTCGCCGCAGACCCGATCAAGCGCCAGTTCTTGGGTAGCGTACTTGGAGACCCACCCGCCATCGAGAGATGGTCGCACCCATTCCAACTGCATCGGCCGCGGTGTTGGATCCAGATCATCCGGTCTCGGCGCCGTCCAGTCGATCAACAGCCGTCCGCCGACGGCGAGATGGCGACACGCAACGCGTAGGCTGGCGATCTGATCCTCGCGGCGCAGCAGGTGCTGGAACGTCGACAGCCCGATCAAGATCAGATCGAATGATTCGCCGAGTGCCATACAGCGCATGTCTTCCTGCGCAACGCGCACGCCGGCTTCGCGCATACGCTGCTCGCCGAACCGCAACATGGCGTTGGAGGAATCGACCGCAGTCACCCGGCAACCTGACTGCGCAAGCGGCACCGCTAGACGCCCGCTGCCCGCGCCCAGCTCAAGCACGCACACCTTGCCGGGCACCTTGTCAGAAACCAGTTCGCGCACCATATCGACGTCATCGGTCAGGTCGCCGAAATCGAGGTCATACCAACGTGAGACGGACTCCAGGGCGTGCTCCTGGTCGGCGGCCGACCAGCTCAGGGGATCGGGCAACATGGCCTCCGCTCAACCTCGACAATGCTCACCTCAGACTATCAGCGAGTCCGACGCGCTCCGTCATTCGGGGCAGTCGATTGATACGCTGCCTGCATGACCGACACGCCGACGCTGCAAGAGCTGGTGGCGCAGTACATTCGGGCGATCCCCGACTTCCCCGAACCGGGGATTCTGTTCCGTGACATCACACCCCTGCTAGGCGAACCGACGGCCTTCACCCACGCGATCGATTGGCTCTGCGAGCGCTGCGATGGCGCTGACACGGTCGTCGGCGTCGAATCGCGTGGCTTCATTCTCGGCGCGACGGTGGCGCAGCGGCTTGGGCTGCCTTTCGTCCCGATCCGAAAGGCCGGCAAGCTGCCCGCCGAAACGATCGCCCGTTCCTACACGCTCGAGTACGGCTCCGCCACCATTGAGATCCACGCCGACGCCATCGCCGCCGGTCGACGCGTCGCCCTGGTCGACGATCTGCTCGCCACCGGTGGGACGGCTGAAGCGGCGATCCAACTGATCCTCCAAACCGGTGCCGGTATATCGCGCATTGCCTTCCTGATCGAGCTCGCCGGGCTGAATGGACGCGATCGTCTCCACCCGCACGCCATCGAGTCGATGCTGATCTACTAGCGCCTCAAGGAAACGCCGTATGCTCAACGACCCGCCGACCGCCCAACTTGCTGTGATTGGCGGCTCTGGTTTCTACAATATGTCCGCATTGCGCGATGTCCGCAGCTGGAATATCGAGACACCATTCGGTTCACCGTCCGACGAGATCATGATCGGCGAGCTGCAGGGCAGGCGGATCGCATTTCTAACGCGACACGGCGTTGGCCACCGGTTGATGCCGCACGAGATCCCGGTGCGCGCCAATATCTGGGCGTTGAAGTCGCTCGGCGTGCAGGGCATTCTGGCCATCTCCGCGGTCGGTTCCCTGCGACAGGAGATCATGCCCGGACACATGGTGGTACCCGATCAGCTCATCGATCGCACACGCGGTGTCCGACCGACTACGTTCTTCGGCGAGGGCATCGTCGCCCACGTCGGCTTCGCCGACCCGTTCTGCGCCGATCTCAGCGCGCGTCTCGCGCAGAGCGCTGGACGTGTCGGCCAGACCGTGCACGCGGGCGGCACGTACGTCGCGATGGAAGGTCCGCTGTTCAGCACGCGGGCTGAGTCGCACATATACCGCTCCTGGGGCGCGGCGATCATCGGGATGACCGCCGTACCCGAGGCAAAACTGGCTCGCGAGGCCGAGATCGCCTACGCGATGCTCGCCAGCGCCACGGACTACGACGTCTGGCACGAATCGGAAGTGGACGTCAGCGCCGATGCCGTCGCGCAGGTCGTGGCGCAGAATGTCCGCAGCGCCCAGCGCATCATCGCCGACCTCGCTGAGCATATACCTCCGGGATGGACATCGACCGCTGCGGACGCACTACGAGGCGCGATCATGACAGATCCGCGTCGAATCCCCGATGATGTCCGCGAGCGGTACGCACTACTGATCGGCGGCCGACTGCCGTGAGCGATGTCGAGCTCAACGACGGCGAAGTCGATCTCGCAGTGGCCGGGGCCGTGGCGCTGGATGAAATTCACAATCGTGCGGGCGATATCGACCAACCACTGGGCGGATCCGCGGTCTACTCCTGTCTGGCGGCATCGCTGCGCACCCGTTGCGCACGAATCTAGGTGATCGGCGACGATCTGGATCGGGACCTGTTGCAGCCTTTACTAGAACACAAGTTCGTATGGACAGCCTGCTGGGCGCGAGCGGGTCCAACTTTCGCCGGAGTTGTCGCTACTCCGAGAGCGGCGATGTTCGGGAAACGCTGTACACCCGCGCCGGTGTCTACGACTCAGTGCCTGTGGTCGTCAGCGATCCGGTTCGGCGGGCCCGGTTCATTCTGCTGACAGCGGGCAATCCCGATCGAACCGTCGGGCGCTCGAGCAGATGGTTGCGCCGCAACTGATCGCGATCGACACGATCGAGCATGAAGTGGCCGAATGATGGGACGAGTTTCGGGACCAACTACGCGATGCCGACGTGATCTCGATCAGCACTTTCGAAGCTGCGCACCTGATCCGATGGTCGGGCAAGGAGAGTGACCTGAATCTGCCCGCCGCCTGGCGCGAGATCCGACAGTTGGGCCAGCGCGTTCGTACTCAAGAAGGCATCGCAGGGCGTCGAGGTATTTGAGCGGGAACGCCATATGTTGGTCAGCGCCGTGCCAGGCGTTGAGGTCGTCGATCAGACCGGCGCGGCCGTATGAGGATGCGCAGTCGCCTCGTTCACCATCGAGCGTTTCGGTATCGCAGGCGTGCTCAATGCGTCGATCGAGCGCGCCCACAATCGTGCGCAGTCGATACCGGTCGCGAACTACCCGCATCTGCGCCTGCGCGACCGGGCGGTTAGGGCTTTCTGCGTCTAAGGTTCTCACATGGCGCTTTCGTTGCGGCTGAGCGATTCAAGCGAGTACCTCGAGGTGCGGCGCGCCAACGATCGCGATGAACTGGCCCAGACGCTGCGCCTGGATCGGCACAACGCGGCCTATGCGCTCGCTCAGCTCGACGACGATGCATGGACGGACGCCGAGTTCTATCGTTGTCTCACCTCCAGCGGTACCGCGGTCGTCTGCCACTCTAGCGGCGGACTCGGCTACGCAACTTCCGTCACCGGGCCGGCTGACGGCGCACAGGCGATCCTCGACCTGCACCCTGGATTCCCCCGAACCTTCGTCATCGCCGGGCTACGCCACCGGGAGGCGCTCGAACGGGTTTACACATTTCGCCAGATCACACGCATGCTGCGGATGCTGGTCACTACGGAGACCTTCCGCCCGGTGCGTCGACCCGCGCAACTGATGTTGGGCGCACACACCGATCTGCTCAACCGCTTATACAACGCCGAGGGCGAACCAACCCATTACCGTCGCGAACACATCGCCCAAGGCTGCTACTGGGGTGCTGTCGAAGCGGAACGACTGGTCGCGGTGGCAGGGACGCACGCGATCGGTCGCTCGCAAGGGGTCGCGATCGTGGGCAACGTCTTCACGCATCCCCGCTTTCGCGGACGTGGACACGGGACGACCGTCGCATCGGCGGTTACTGCCGCCCTGCTGGAACAGGTGGACGAGGTGGTGCTATCGGTCGACCCGAACAACGCGCACGCCATCCGCGCATACAACCGACTGGGCTATCGGCAGGTCGGCGAAATCTACGAGGCGTCGGCGACGAGGCATACCGGTACGCTTGTGACCGCTGTCCGCCGCTGGGCCGCGCGGCGACGCGGTCCCGACGGAGAGCATGAGGTTGTCCGCGCGTGAACGCCATTGGCTGCGAGATCGCAGACTCCCGACTGGCCGAGTACGGCGAGCAGCGCATCGCCTGGGCGGCGCGCGAGATGCCGGTGACCGCGGAGATCCGCGCGCGTTTCGCACGCGAGCGGCCGTTCAACGGGCTGCGCATCGCCGGCTGCCTGCACATCACCTCCGAGACCGCCAATCTCGCGCTCGCGTTGCAAGCCGGCGGCGCCGATGTCACGCTTTGCGCCAGCAATCCGCTTTCGACACAGGACGATGTCGCCGCGGCGCTGGTCGAGCGATCGCGGATCGGCGTCTTCGCGATCAAGGGCGAGTCGAACGACACCTACTACGAGCACATCCACAAGGCGATCGACACCCGTCCTCAGATCACTATCGACGACGGTGCCGACCTCGTCTCCGCCCTGCACAGCGACCGACGCGACGCCTTGGGTGATGTTCTGGGCGGATGCGAGGAGACCACGACTGGCGTCATCCGCCTGCGGGCGATGGCCACCGGCGGCGCGCTCGCATATCCGATAATGGCCGTCAACGACGCAGCGACCAAGCACTTTTTCGACAACCGTTACGGTACCGGACAGAGCGCGCTGGATGGCATCATCCGCGCCACTAATATACTGCTGGCCGGCAAGACGCTGGTCGTCGCGGGCTACGGTTGGTGCGGTCGCGGCGTCGCCGCGCGCGCCGACGGGCTGGGCGCGCACGTGATCGTTACCGAAGTAGATCCGCTCAGGGCGCTGGAGGCGGTGATGGATGGTTTTCGCGTCTTGCCCATGACTGCGGCCGCCGCCGAGGGTGATCTGTTCGTAACCACCACGGGCGACATTCATGTGATCGACGCGCCCCACTTTGCCCAGATGCAATCGGGCGCGATCCTGGCCAACGCGGGCCATTTCAACAACGAGATCAATCTCGCCGCCCTCGCCGAGATCACTGAGCATCGACGCCAGCTGAAACCGTACGTGACCGCGCACACAATCAGCGACGGTCGCGAATTGCTGGTCCTGGCCGATGGTCGATTGGTGAATCTGTCCGCCGCTGAGGGACATCCTGCCAGCGTGATGGATATGTCGTTCGCCAACCAGGCGTTGGCTGTGGAGTATCTGCTCACAGCCGATCCGCCGCTCGAGGCGGGCGTGCACAACGTGCCAGACGAGATTGACCGCAACGTCGCGCGTCTCAAACTAGCTGGCATGGGCGTAGAACTCGACACGCTCACGGACGAGCAGGTCCGCTATCTCAGCTCGTGGGATGAGGGCACATGAGCGCTTCCCAACATGCCGTCGACCATGGGCATAGTATCCACGGCCTGTGGACCTCCGAGTCGGTCACCGAAGGTCATCCGGACAAAGTCTGCGACCAAATCTCCGACGCCGTGCTCGACGCCTGCTTGGCGGGCGATCCCGAGTCGCATGTCGCCTGCGAGACAGCCGTCTCATCCGACCTGATCATGGTCTTTGGCGAGATTTCCACGACGGCCAACATCGACATCGAACAGATCGCGCGCGCGACCTTGCGGCGGATCGGCTACACCGACGAAGCGTGGGGCATCAACGCTGATACGTGCAAGGTGCTGCTCTCGATCAACCGGCAGTCGCCTGATATTGACGCCGGCGTTCGGGGACGCGCGGGCGAGTCCTCCCACAGCGGCGGCGACCCCTTCGACCGACAGGGGGCAGGCGATCAGGGCATGATGTTCGGCTATGCCTGCGATGAGACCGACAGCCTGATGCCGCTACCGATCGAGCTTGCCCACCAACTAACCCGTCGCCTGAGCGAGATACGACAGCAGGGCGTCGTCGACTGGTTACGACCCGACGGGAAGGCTCAGGTCACTATAGAGTACGCGCACGGCCGCCCGCATCGGATCGACACGATCGTGGTCAGCACCCAGCATAGCGAAGACGTATCCCAGACAGAAATCGCCGAGACGATCCGCTCGCAGGTGGTCGACAAGGTCGTTCCGGGTAGACTGATCGACAACCGTACCCAAGTATATGTAAATCCATCCGGCCGATTCACGATCGGCGGCCCGCTCGCGGATGCCGGACTGACCGGTCGCAAGATCATCGTCGATACATACGGCGGCATGGCGCGACACGGCGGCGGTGCCTTCTCGGGTAAAGATCCCTCCAAAGTAGACCGCAGCGCCGCCTACGCAGCGCGTCACCTCGCACGCAACATCGTTGCCGCTGCACTCGCGGAGCGGGTCGAAATCCAGGTCAGCTACGCGATTGGCAAGGCCGAACCGACCAGCCTGGCGCTCCAGACGTTCGGCAGCGGGCGTCTGTCGGACGCCGAGCTGAGGTCGCTCGTGGAACGGCAGGTTGATCTCCGCCCGGCGGCGATCATCCACAATCTCAAGCTCAAACGACCGATCTATCAGCAGACCGCCGCCTATGGCCACTTCGGCCGGACCGACATCGATTTGCCCTGGGAGCAGTCGAAGCAGGCGGATGCGCTCCGCGTCGCCTCCGGGCTGGCCACTTGACGGCAACCGCTATCGAACGGTGCCCGAAGCTACGCGCGTCGGCGGGAGACCTCGATCTAGCGTTTAGTGTACTGAGGTGCCTTGCGGGCACGCTTGAGACCGGGCTTCTTGCGTTCCTTGGCTCGGGGGTCGCGGGTCAGCATCCCGGCCTGCCGCAACGGACGGCGGAGCGTGTAGTCGCTCGCCAGCAGCGCCCGCGCGATGCCCAGTCGGATTGCGCCGGCCCAACCATGGACGCCGCCGCCGCTGCACTTGACGACCGCTGAGAAACTGCTCTGCATCCCCGTATGGCGCAGCGGTTCCTCGATCAGTCGTCGCTGCTCAGCCCGCCGAAACAGCTCCTCGGCCGGCCGGCCATTGACCGTGATCTGGCCGTTGCCCGGATAGAGTCGGACCCGCGCAATTGCGGTCTTTCGACGTCCTAGACCGTAGTGGTAGTGTCCCGCTGATGCAGTGGTCATCGCCTACTCCGCTCCCTGCGTGGACCCCGGGCCGGCCAGCTGCCCGGCGTGGGGATGATCCGGACCCGCGTAGACCCGCAGATGGCGATACTGCGTTCGGCCCAACGAGTTTTTCGGCAGCATGCCGCGCACGGCATGCTCGATCACCCGCTCCGGACGCTTGGCGAGCATGGCCTTGAGCGAGATCTCCTTGAGACCTCCGAGGTAGCCCGAGTGCCGATAGTATGCCTTCTGCTCGAGCTTCTTGCCGGTCACCGCGACCCTACCGGCGTTGACGACGACAACATAGTCGCCGACATCCTGCGACGGATGGAAGGCCGGCTTGTGTTTGCCGCGCAGCAGCGTCGCGATCTGCGTCGCAACCCGACCTAAGGGTCGATCCGTCGCGTCAATCACGTGCCATTGGCGCGGGACCTGGTGCGGCCCCAACACAGTTGTCGACATATGTCAATCTCCCTTACGAGCCCGGCAACCGGGCGAAACTTCCTGACCCAGGAACAGCGGCCGCGGATAGGCGACTTGGGACAGAACTAGCCCACAGGCGGGTACGGTCGGACCCAACGACCCTGGTCGCGCATGAAAGAAATCGCTGCTTAGCTGAGTCAACGGTATCCGTCCGCGCGCGACCTCGACGATCGCGCCTGCCATTCGTCGAACCTGGTGGCGCAGAAACGACTCCGCGCGAAATGTCAGCTTTACCGAGTCGCCGCGTCGCTCCATTGAGGCATCGTGCAGCGTCCGCACAGTCGATCGTTCGTCGGTCGGCGGAGTGAGTGCCGCGAAGTCGTGTCGCCCGATGAACAGGGCCAGCGCCTCGCGCGCCCCTGTGTCGCAGAACGGAGGTGGGACGATCCACGCGGATCGTTCCCAAAGCGGCTGGCGCGGTCGTGCGAGGCGCAGTCGATACTGGTAGGTCCGGGAGGTGGCATCGCGGCGTGGATCGAAGCTGTCGGTTACTGTGCACGCCGCCTGCACCGCAATTGTGTTGGGCAAAAAGTGATTCAAGCCCCGGACCCAGCGATGTGGCGGCATCTCGCGCTCGTCCCAGATCGAGACAAACGAAGCGACCTGTCCGGTTGCGTGTACGCCGGCATCGGTGCGCCCGGCCAAGGAAACGGAGGTCTCCGCGCCGGTCAAGCAGCATAAGGCATCCTGCAACGCGCCCTGTATAGTTGGACGATTCGGCTGCCATTGCGATCCCACGAACTCCGTGCCCTCATACTGGAGTACTAGCGCCCAACGCTGACTCACGTCCCCGATTCCGCGCTCACTCATCCGCCTGCGTGTCGCCGGCCTCGTCGACAACCACGGGAGCGGCGCGTTCGACGAGTTCGATGTGTGCCATCTGGGCACCATCGCCTCGCCGAGGTCCGAGCTTGATGATGCGGGTGTAGCCGCCGTTGCGTTCAGCGAATCGCGGCGCGATGTCACCGAATAGGGTGCGCAGGACCTTGCGATCGGTCAATACTGCCCCGGCCTGGCGGCGCGCGTGGAGGTCGCCCCGCTTACCGAGTGTGATCATGCGCTCAGCGACGGGACGGATCGTTTTCGCTTTCGCTTCAGTCGTCACCATCGCTTCGTGGCGCAACAGGTCGGTGACCTGATTGCGCACCAACGCCGCGCGATGCGATCGTCCGCGACTGAGCGCTCGCCCGCTTTTTCGATGTCGCATCCATTCGCTCCTTCACTGCAGCCGTCCTGCCCCTGCGTCGACGCCGGCTCACGCCGGAGCGGCTCGCTATTCCTCGGGTCGGTTACCAGCGTCGCGCAAAGCCTCCAACAGCGCTGCACCCAGGGCGCTATGGACCTCAGAGTCTCCCGCGCTCTCCCCAACCGCCTCCGACGTTTCCTCGGAGACATCGTCGAGCGACGGCGAGGGCTCCCCAGTTTGCGGAGGCAGTTCGGTCAGGGCTTCGTCGCTACTCGGGCCGAACACGCCGTCGCGCGCACGGCGCGCGCGCGGATCATCGGCGGCGATCAGGGACATTTCCAGCAACCTGTCGATCAGCTCGATGTACGACTTCTCGCCGAAGTTGTGGAGCGTGAGCAGCTCATCGTCGCTCTTCTCGAGAATCTGGCCGACGAGCATTAGACCGCTGCGCTTCAGGCAGTTATGCGCGCGTACCGAGAGGTGCAGCTCGTCGACCGGCATGTCGTATTGCTCGGCGGTCAACCCTATGCGCGCGTACGCGGGAAGCTGGCGCGCCACGCTCGGCAAGCCCATCGACTCGAACAGTTCCAATTCGGCCCGCAGCGACCGCGCCGCAGCCTGCACTGCGTCGACACCAGAGATCGTGCCATCGGTCCAGACCTCGATCAGTAGTTGTTCGTTCTCGCTGCCGTGACCGCTGGTAGTGGGCCCTACTTCGTACGAGACCTTACGGATCGGAGTGAATACCGCGTCGAGCGGAATCACGCCGAGCAGCTGTTCGCCATTCTGGCTCTGCTCCGAGGGGCGGAAGCCGTACCCGGTTTCGATACCCATCACCACATCGAGCCGACCGTCGTCGCCATCCAACGTGGCCAGGTAATGATCGGGGTTGACGATCTGATAGTCGCCCGGCACCTCGATATCGCCAGCGGTGATTTTCCGTGCGCCGGCGACGTTCAGGTGCATCTCGGCCGGACGGTCGGCGAGGGCATGGATGCGGATCTCACGCAGATTGAGCAGGAACTCGGTCGTGTCTTCCTTCATCTGCGGGATCGTCGAGAATTCGTGCTGAACCTGATCGATTCGCACGGACGTGATCGCCGCGCCGCGGACGCCACTGAGCAGGACGCGCCGCAACGCATTGCCCGCGGTGCGAGCGAATCCTCGGCTAAGCGGCTCAACCACGATGCGCACGTAGTCGTCGCGCTCTTCCTCTTTCACGAGTCTGGGAGTTTTGGTTACCAGGATCACGTTGTCGCGTCCCTCCCTGGGACTGTATGGTGCTGCGCGTCGGAGTTTAGCGCGAGTAGTACTCGACGATGGCGTTTTCGTCGACCCGCATGTCCAGATCTGCCCGAGCCGGTTCAGCCGTTAATTCCCCTTCCAGTTGAATCGGGTCGATCCGCAACCAACCCGGGACCTCTCGCGAGCCTTGCCAGGTCCGCGCGTTCTCGTAGAACTTGCTCTTCCGACCCCGATCGGTCCAGCCCACATTGTCGCCGATCCTCATTTCAATCGAAGGGATATCCGCCTTCTTGCCGTTTAGCGTAATGTGGCCGTGTCGCACGAGTTGTCGCGCCTGCGCCCGCGATTCGGCGATGCCGAGCCGATAAACGACGTTGTCGAAGCGCAGCTCGAGCATTTGCAGCAGGTTCTCGCCCGTCGCGCCCGGGCGCCGGTTCGCCTCAGCGAACATGCGTCGGAACTGACGCTCAAGCACGCCGTAGGTCTTGCGCACCTTCTGCTTTTCCTTGACTTGTTCACCGTAGTCGGAGACCTTGCGGCGGCGCGGCGAGCGCTGGCCAGGCGGCTGATTGCGACGCTCGATCGCGCACTTGGGGCCAACGCAGCGTTCGCCCTTCAGCATCAGCTTCTCGCCAGCGCGACGGCAGATGCGGCAGACGGGTCCGGTGTAACGAGCCATGGGCGGTTCTCTCAGTCGATTGGTGCAGCGTTGTGGAGCGTGTCGGCGGTGATATCTAGACGCGGCGGCGCTTACGCGGCCGACAACCGTTGTGCGGAATAGGCGTCACATCGCGGATCGAGAGCAGCACCAACCCTTGGGCCTGCAACGCGCGCACGGCAGACTCGCGGCCTTGGCCCGGTCCTTTGACATAGACGTCGACCTGGCGCATGCCATGGCTCATCGCTTTCTGCGCGGCATCCTCAGCGGCCATCTGGGCGGCGAACGGCGTGCCTTTGCGCGAGCCGCGGGTCGCTGAGGTGCTGCCCGCCGAGGCCCAGGCCACTGGATTCCCCGCCAGGTCGGTCATCGTGATAATCGTGTTGTTGTAGGTCGACTGGATGTACGCGCGCCCGTGCGGCACGTTCTTCCGCTCGCGTCGCCGTCGCGCTCGTTCTCGTCGTTGACTGCTGCTCATCCCGTTCCCTCTCCGTTAGCGCTTGACAGCGCGTCGGCGACCGGCGACCGTCTTCTTCGCGCCGCGCCGCGTGCGCGCGTTGGTGCGGGTGCGCTGGCCGCGCATCGGCAAATTGCGGCGATGTCGCTGGCCGCGATAACAGTTGATATCAATCAACCGTTGGATGTGACTACGCACGACGCGACGAAGATCGCCCTCGACCAGGTAATCGCGATCGACGATCTCTCGGATGCGCGCCAATTCGGCGTCCGAGAGATCGCGAATCCTTGCCTCCGGGTTGATGCTCGCTTTGTTCACGATCTCTATGGCACGGGTCGCGCCGATGCCGTAGATGTAGCGCAGTGCAAACGGCACCTTCTTGTTGTCGGGAACGTCTACGCCCGATATTCTTGCCATCCGTCGGTTCCTCTCGCCTGCGGCCGCTGTCGAAGCATGCTCAGCTCTTGAATCGGTATACGACCCGCCCTCGAGACAGGTCGTATTCTGACAGCTCAACCAGTACGCGGTCGCCACGCAACACGCGGATATGATGCTGCCGCATCTTGCCTGCCAAGTGAGCAAGGACCTCGTGGCCGTTGGGCAGTTCGACACGGAACGTCGCGTTCGGCAGCAGTTCCTTGACGATGCCCTCGACTTCGATCTTATCCTGCTTGGGTGGAGGCGAGGGCGACGCAGCGCGCCGAGTTCGCCGTCCTGAGCCTGTGTTCCGATTTCTCGCCACCAGACCCCCTCCCCGTACTAGTCGGCCTTGCGCCCGTCGACAATCGCTACAAGCTACCTCATTACGATCGCTTCATTCGCGCGCCGTCAAAATCTCCGCCGGTTCGTCCTCGCGCAGCGCGACCGTGTGTTCAAAGTGGGCCGACAGGCTGCCATCCGCAGTGACGACGGTCCATCCGTCCTCCAACACGGCCGTCGCGGGACTGCCGGTGGTCGCCATCGGCTCGAGGGCGACCACCATACCGCGTCGCATGAGCACTCCAGAGCCGCGATGTCCGTGGTTGGGTATACTCGGTGGCTCGTGCATGTCGCGACCGATGCCGTGCCCAACGTACCCGCGTACGACTCCGTAGCCCGCTGATTCTATCACTTCCTGAATGGCCGCGCCGATATCGCCTTTACGCACGCCGATCCGTGCGACCGAAATGCCTGCTGCCAACGACTCGGCGGTCACGTCCAGTAACCGCCTCGCCTGCGCCGAGATCGTCCCCACGCCCACCGTCGTCGCCGAGTCACCGACCCAGCCATCAATCGTCGCCCCATGATCGATCGACAGAATGTCGCCGTCCTCCAGAATCCGCTCGGTCGCAAATCCGTGCACGATCTGGTCGTTCACGGAGGCGCAGATCGTGTGCGGGAAGCCGTGGTAGCCGAGGAAGGTGGGAATCACGCCAAGCCGCCGATACTTGTCGCGCACGTACTGATCCAGTTCCGACAACTTGCGCCCCGGCTTGACCATCTCGAGCAGTTCGGCCAACGTCTCGCCGACCATCCGGCCAGCCGGCCGCATCTGCGCGATCTCGGCTTCAGACTTGAGAATGACCTGTCGTGGACGCTGATCGTTCGACATGGGAGATGTTGTTCCAGCTGCGACTAGGGGCTGACGGCGTTGAGCGCCGCCAGCACATCCCGCCCAACCGCCTCCGGCGATTGTTCGCCGTTGACGGTCGACAGCTTGCCAGCGTCGCTGTAGTAGACGACTAACGGTTCGGTCTGGTCGGCGTAGACCTGAAGTCGATTGGCAATCGCCTCCGGCTGGTCGTCGGCGCGCTGGATGAGACGTACGTCGTTGCAGCAGGGGCTATCGTCAGCCGGAGGGTTGAAGATTTGATGGAACACGCTGCCGCAGGTCGCGCAGCTCAGCCGACCGCCGAGGCGTCGCGTGATTTCCTCGTTCGAGACATCGATCAGCACCGTGACCGCGATCCTGTCGCCCTGCACCGCCAACGCCGCATCCAGCGCCTTGGCCTGCTCAACTGTGCGCGGAAAGCCGTCGAACAGACAGCCGGCTTGCGCGTCCTCACGACCGATTCGCTCAAGCAGCATGCGGATGGTGACGTCATCGGGGACCAGCTCGCCTGCGTCCATGTAGGTTTTGGCGATGTTGCCCAACTCGGTCCCTTTGCGCAGGTTCTCGCGAAACATATCGCCGGTGGAGAGATGCAGGAGACCTGTACGCTCGGCGGTCTGCACGGCTTGGGTACCCTTGCCGGCACCAGGTAGTCCAAGCAGGATCACATACATGGTCATGGTCTGAACGATCGTCACTAACGAATAAACCCTTCGTAGTTGCGCATCAGCAGTTGCGCTTCGATCTGCCGCATCGTGTCGAGCGCGACGCCGACCACGATCAGTAGGCCCGTCGAGGAGATCGTCAACGCGGTCGAATCGGGGATAAACTCTGTCGCCAGGAACGGCACTACGGCTACGAACCCTAGGAACAACGCGCCGGCCCAGGTGATGCGCGCCAGCACCCGATTGATGTAGTCCTGCGTCGGCCGTCCAGGCCGAACGCCGGGAATGAAGCCGCCCTGCTTCTGTAGGTTCTCGGCCAGATTCTGCTGCTGAAAGGTCACGAACGTGTAGAAGAACGTGAACCCGACCACCAGCACGAACGACAACGCCCAATACGCCGGCCGCCCGGGCGAGAGATTAAGCTGCACCCAGTCCGCCGCGCGAATGATCCAACTGGGACGTTCGCCCAGCGTTTGACCCTCGGCGATATCGGGCGTCAAGAGATTGTCGACCGGATCCTCGTGCGTCTTGATCTCCGACACCGCAATGAAGTTGCCGGCGCGGTCGGACAACCGGATCGGATCCTCGGCGATCTGGTTGGCATCGATCCGCCAGGCGTATAGCGTGTCACCGGATATCGGGTCCGCCGTCGTCTCCACCTGCGTCAATACGTTGGCGTCGGCATTCGAGTTGATGCGGTCGAGGACGTCCTGGAATGAGTCCGTCTCTTTGTCCCACTCGATGATACCGTCGTTGACCGTGAATTCTCCTGAGTCGTCCAGGTCCGGCAACAGAGTAGCGAGCGACTGATTGGCGTCGTCGCGAGTGAACGGCAGCTCGACGGCGACCTGCGTCTGCGCCTCTTCGCCGGCCGCGCCCGTCACCCAACCAGCCAGCACCGATGGAAAAATGATGATCGAGAACGCGAAGATCAGCGGAATCATCCCGGCTGAGTTGACTCGTAGCGGAATGTAGGACTGACCGCTCTGGCGGTACATCCTCCCACCGCGAAACACCGATCTCGCATACTGCACCGGAATGCGCCTCTGCGCTTCCTGGAAGAATACGATCAGCGCGATCAGCGCGATGGCGATCGCGATCACGACCGCGATCCCTGACCAACCGATATCCGAAAGTCGCACGGAGTTAAACAGCGTAGGGAAGCTGGCGACGATGCCGGCGAAGATGATCAGTGAGATGCCGTTACCGACGCCCTTCTCGGTGATCAGCTCGCCCAACCAGATCAAGAACATAGTGCCAGCTGTCATGGTCATCAAGGCCGACAAGGTCGGCAGCCACTCCTCGGACCCGAGGCCGATCCCGGTAATCGCGCGCGCATTCTCCAGCAGCAACAACTGGCCGTAACCCTGCACCACCGACATGGGAATTGCCAGCCAATAGGTGTAGAGCTGAATGCGGTTGCGGCCCGACTCGCCTTCCTGCGCCAGGGCCTGCAGGCGCGGAACGATCGGCTGCATCAGATTCATCACGATCGATGCCGTGATGTAGGGATACACGCCCAGCGCCACGATCGAGAGATTGTCCAGACCACCACCGGAAAACAGGTTGAGGAAGCCCAGCACCGGATTGTTGTCCAGCGCGTTTTCGAGCTGGGTTTTGTTGATGTCGGGGACCGGGACGTGGGCGACCAACCGGAACACGACTAGCAGGGCCAGCGTGAAGGCGATTTTCTGGCGAACGTCCGGCTGGCGCCAGGCGTCGACCAGGGCCTGGAGCAGCTTAGGCCTCGTCGGACCCGTCGCTGTCTGGGCTCTCTGCATGAATCACCTCGACGCTGCCGCCTACGGCAACGATCTTCGCTTGAGCTGCCGGCGAGATCCGCTCCACGCGCAGATGCAGCGCGGTAGCGATCTCACCACCCGCCAGCACCTTGAACCGCTGCGTCGCGCGGCGGAGCAATCCGACCGCAACGAGCGCTTCCGCCTCGACCGTATCACCATCGCCGAAGCGTCGGTCCAGATCGACCACATTGATAGCTTGCGTCTCGACTCGAAACGGAGCTTTGAACCCCTTGCGCCGCGGTAGCGTGCGCATCATCGACATCGCACCGCCTTCGAACACCGAGTTGTAGTCTCGGCCCGCGCGCGAGCGCTGACCCTTAAGGCCGCGTCCCGAATAGGTGCCTTTGCCCGAGGCATTACCGCGACCGACCCGCTTGCGCCGTCTTCGCGAGCCCGGCACGGGCCGCAAATCGTTCAACCGCAGCACCATCAGGCGTCCTCGACTTTCGTTACCGAGACGAGATGAGCGACCTTCCGGATCATCCCACGCACGTCCGGGGTGTCTTCTTTGACCGTGCTCTGACCGAGCCGCCGCAACCCCAGCGAACGTATGGTGTGCCCCTGATCGGAGCGATAGCCGATGGTGGACTTGGTGTACGTGATCTTCAATTGGGGCATCGCGCGCTACCCACTCGCTCCAACTGCAGCGACCGCAGCTTCGGCCGTCTCGTTCTGCGCATCCTGGGCGGTCGCGAGTTTGCCGGCCAGGCGCATTCGCTCGCGGTGCACCTGCACCGGGTCGCGCAGCTGTTGCAGAGCGCGCTGCGTCGCCTGAACCACGTTCACCACATTGTTCGAGCCCAGAGACTTGGACAGGACATTGCGCAGTCCCACCGCCTCGAGCACGGCGCGGACGCCGCCACCGGCGATAACCCCGGTACCCGGGGCAGCTGGCTTAAGCAGTACTTGCGAGGCGCAGAATCGGGCGGTGATCGGGTGTGGGATCGTGCCGTCGCGAATTGGCACGCTGATCATCTCGCGACGGGCGATGGTCGAACCCTTGCGAATCGCGTCCGGCACTTCGTTCGCCCGACCGATGCCAATACCGACGTTCCCATTCCCGTCGCCGACCACGACGACCGATGTGAACGAGAACCGACGTCCGCCCTTGACCACTTTGGCCACCCGCGAGACCGATACGACCTTCTCGATAGTGTTGTCTTGCGGTTGCTCGCGCTCTCGACGACGGCCTCGACCGCGTCCACCCTCTCGCTGTTGCACCATATTCTGCTCCTGCCCTCATCTTCCGCGCGCGACGGAGTTAGAAAACGAGACCGGCCTCGCGTGCCGCCTCGGCCAATGCGCGAATGCGCCCGTGGTATTTGTAGCCGGCGCGGTCGAAGACGACGGTGGAGATGCCGGCCGCCTGGGCGGCCTGCGCCAGTTGCCGACCGACGGAGCGCGCGTTCGCCTGCTTGCCATCGCCGTCTTCGTCGCCCGTGGCAGGCGCACCGGCACCTAGGTCCGACGCGCTCGCCAGGGTCACGCCGGCGTCGTCATCGATGATCTGTCCATAGATGTGCCTCGCCGAGCGGAACACGCAAAGCCGGGGACGCTGCGCAGTCCCGTGCACACGCTTGCGCACACGCAGATGCCGGCGCTTGCGCGCGGCTCGGTTCGTGAGCCGCTTTCTGCGTATCGTCATCTCAGCCTCTCCACATCAACTCCGAACCAGAGGGATCGAAACCCAAACCGATGGTCTAGCCGATCGCGCTCTTGCCTTGCTTGCGACGCACCCATTCGCCCTGATAACGAATGCCCTTGCCCTTGTATGGTTCCGGTGGACGCACCGCGCGAATTTCGGCGGCTTGCTGACCAACCGTTTGCTTGTCCGCTCCGCGTACGTGAACCAACTGACCCTCGACGGCAAACTCAATCCCGTCCGGTGGGTTCTTGCGCACCAGGTGGGAGTAGCCGACGCGCAGCACCAGCGTGGGACCATCCATCTCGGCGCGATATCCCGTGCCCTGGATTTCCAGCGTCTTAGTCCAACCGTCCGACACGCCGGTGATCATGTTCTGGATCAGCGAACGCGCCAATCCGTGCTGCGACCGATGCTCGCGACGATCGCTGGGCCTCGTGACGACGATCTCGCCCTCGTCGAGCTCGATGTGCAGGTCCGCGTGCACGTGCTGTTCGAGTGCGCCGCGCGGACCCGCGACAGATACGTGACCAGGTTCGATCTCGACGCTGACTCCAGCCGGCACCGCCACGGGCAGACGGCCTATTCGACTCATCATCCGACCCCCATCCTGAACGCTCGTTCGCCTACCAGACGAAGCACAGCACTTCTCCGCCCACGTTTTCGCGCCGCGCGCGCGCGCCGGTCATCACGCCGCGAGGCGTGGTCAGAATCGCCACGCCGAGTCCACCGTACGGTCTGGGAATCTCCCGCTTCTGCACGTACAC
This sequence comes from Dehalococcoidia bacterium, assembly GCA_965116225.1. Classification (GTDB taxonomy): domain Bacteria; phylum Chloroflexota; class Dehalococcoidia; order Bin125; family Bin125; genus Bin125. Next base: position 1,198,797 of record OZ220495.1, read on the forward strand.
TCGCAGCCCCGGCCGCGAGACGCGTTTCAGCCCGGTCACCACCGAGGTGCCGGCCTCGTCGTAGAGCAGCTCGACGTCGATATCGTGACCCGCGCGCCCGACACGTTCCTTGACCTCGTACGAACGGATAAACCCTTCCTCCTCGAGCACGCCGGCAATCGAGATTTTCATCTTCGACGCCGGAATCTGAACGCGCGGGTGACCCGCGTGTATGGCGTTGCGAATGCGCGTCAGCATATCGGCGACGGGATCGGTGACTGGCATTGCGATTCCTGCCTGCTAGCACAGTTCCTGGCTGGTCTGGTCGTTCATCTGCGGCATATCGGCTGTTTTCGGTTGCGCTCGGACGCTCATTGCGTCCGCTCGAATGGAAACCCCAGCAACTCCAGCAGCCGACGACCTTCCGCATCGGTTCGAGCGCTGGTGATGATGTTCACCTGCAGCGAGCGCACCTTGTCGACGTTGCCGTAGTCGATCTCGGGAAACACGATCTGCTCGCGAATACCGAGCGAGTAGTTGCCGCGCCCGTCGAACGCCGTGCGCGAGACACCCTGGAAATCGCGGATACGCGGCAGCGCCGCGTTGATCGTGCGGTCCAAAAACTCCCACATCCGGGTACCGCGCAACGTGCACGATACACCGACGTTGTTGCCCGCGCGCAGTTTGAAGTTAGCGATCGACTTCTTGGCTTTGTTGATCACCGACTTCTGGCCGGTAATCGACGTCATGTCGGCGACACAGTTCTCCAGAACAGCCGCGCCGCCGGGACCGAGCGCCTCGCCAACGCCCGCGTTCACCGCCACTTTCGTCACTCGCGGTACCTGCATCACATTCTGGTAGCGAAACTCCTCAAGCAGGCGCGGCGTGATCTCGTCGTTGAAGCGTTGCTTGAGGCGCGGCCCGGCGTTCGTGGCTTCAGGTGCGTTCGGCGTCATCAGTCGATATCCCCATCGCACTTGCGGCAGACGCGCGTCTTGGCGCCATCCGCCCGCTCACGAAAGGCAATCCGCGCCGGTCGGTCGCAATTCGGGCAAACCACGGCGACATTCGACTCGTGCAACGGCGCTTCACGCTCGATGATGCCGGCCGGAGCACCCACTTGGGTCGCTCGCACATGGCGCTTGACCATGTTCAGGCCTGTCACGATCACGCGCTCCCGCTTGGGCAGCACCTGCCGCACCGTGCCGCGACGTCCGCGATCCTTGCCGGAACGCACTTCGACCAGGTCATCCCGTTGCACGCGACGCATCTAGACCACCTCCGGCGCGAGCGAGACGATGCGCATGAAGTCGCGCTCGCGTAGTTCCCGCGCGACCGGCCCAAGAATGCGCGTGCCGGTCGGGTTCTGTCCGTCGTTGCCCAGAATCACCGCGGCGTTGTCATCGAAGCGAATGTACGAACCATCGACACGGCGATACTGCTTGGCGACTCGCACGATGACCGCGCGGACCACCTGGCCCGTGCGGATCTCGCGATTCGGGTCGGCCTGCTTGACCGACGCCACGATCGTGTCGCCGACCGAGGCGTAGCGTCGTTTCGTACCCCCCAGCACGCGGATGCACTTGATCACCCGAGCGCCCGAGTTATCGGCGACGCGGAGAGATGACTCCTGCTGGATCACTCCGAATCCTCACTCTTCGCGGCTGTTGGCGTATCGTCCGCATCGGCGGGTGAGGCAGCCTCCTTCAGCGAGGGCACACCGATCTCCTGCGGTTGAATCTCGGCCACCTCGCGACGTTCGAGAATCTCAACCACGCGCCACGACTTGCGTTTGGACAGCGGCCGACATTCCTCGATGATCACGCGGTCGCCGATCTTGCAGCCGCTCAGCTCATCGTGTGCCAGGTAACGCTTTCTGCGGCGCATCACCTTCTTGTAGAGCGGATGTCGAACCGTACGTTCCACATGCACCAACACGGTCTTGTGTCGTGCGTCGGCGAGGGCAACTCCGAGACGTCGTTTGCGGGCCATCGGTTACGCTCCCTCGCTCGAAGAGCCGTCCGACGGCTCCACTTGGTCTTCGTTCGGTTGATCATCCAACATCGCATCGGCCAGGCGAGCGGTGGGCAGGATTGGTTCGCCGCGAGCCTCAGCCAACTGCCGTTCGCGCAGAACGGTTCGCAGCCGGGCGACCTGGCACTTCGCCTGGCGCATCGCCATGGGATTCTGCAGCTGTCGCGTGCCGCGCTGGAATTGCAGGTTGAACACTTCGCGGTATGCCTCGTTGATCGCCTCGCCCAACTCAGCGTCGGTCATCGCGCGGGCTTCGTCGGCTAATGGATTCGCCACCACTACACCACTTCCGCTTCCCGAACCACCACCCGAGTCCGCACCGGCAGCTTGTGGCTGGCGCGACGCAACGCCTCGCGCGCGTCATCTTCGGGCACGCCGGCGATCTCGAGCAATACTCGACCCGGCTTGACCACCGCGATCCACTTCTCCGGCGCACCTTTGCCCTTGCCCATGCGCGTCTCCGCCGGCTTCTGCGTCACCGACTTGTCGGGGAAGATGCGAATCCAGACCTTGCCGCCGCGTCGCACGTAGTGGGTGATGGCGCGACGCGCCGCCTCAATTTGCCGACCGTTGATCCAGGCCGCTTCCAACGACTGTAAGCCGATCTCGCCGAAGGCGACCGAATTACCGGACTGCGCCATCCCACGTCGACGACCGCGGTGGTGCTTACGCCACTTGACTCGTCTAGGCTGAAGCATCAGCGACCCCTCCGTCCACCGGCGACTGGCGGCTCAATCGCCCGAGCCGGTCCGCCCAGCGCCTCCGGCTCCGCGCCGAACGGTAGGATCTCGCCCTTGTAGATCCACACTTTGACGCCGATCCGCCCAAACACGGTGTGCGCTTCGGCGAAGCCGTAGTCGATATCCGCGCGTAGCGTATGCAGCGGCACCCGACCGTCCATTTCCTTCGCTTTGCGCGACATCTCCGCGCCGCCCAGTCGACCCGAGATGATGATCTTGGTGCCTTCGGCCCCGCGTTGCATCGTGCGCTGTACGCCTTGCTTAATCGCGCGCCTGAAGGCAACGCGCCGTTCCATCTGCTCGGCCACGTTGCGCGCCACCAACTGGGCATCTAGCTCGGGCACGCGAATCTCCACCACATCCACCCGCAGTCGCACCGGACGAGCAACCAGGCGCTCCAAATCCCGACGCAGCTGATCGATGAACTGTCCGCGGGGACCGATGACGTGGCCCGGCTTCGCCGTAGGCAACTTAACGCTGAGCTGATTCGCATCTCGCTCGATGTCGATCCGCGAGATCATCGCATCGGCCATGCGCCCGTTGATGAACTCACGGATCCGACGATCTTCGGCTACCAGCTCCGCATACTTCTTTTCCGAGTACCACTGTGACCGCCACTCATAGATGGTGCCGATGCGGAAGCTGGTGGGATGAACTTTCTGTCCCATGGCGTAACCGTCCTCTGCGTCCCTATTGGTCGTTGCCGTCGGACACGACGACGGTGATGTGCGCGGTGCGCTTGAGAATTCGCCCGACCCTGCCACGTGCCTTGGCCCGGAAGCGGCGCAGCGTGCGGCCGTCGCCGGTGTGAATCGCGTGAATGCGCAGATTGCGAGCGGCCAGCCCGTAGTTGTTCTCGGCGTTGGCGACCGCGGAATCGAGCACCTTCGCCACATCGCGGGCGATCGGCTTGGGCGTAAACCGGAGCTGTAAGCGGGCGTCCTCGACCGGCAACCCGCGCAGACCCTGCATCACCAGGCGCACCTTGCGCGGAGATGTGCGGACGAACTTGGCACTGGCCTGTACCTGCATCAGCGCACTCGTGTCCCACGGTCGGAGCGACCGACATGCCCGCGGAATGTTCGCGTCGGCGCAAACTCTCCCAGCTTGTGACCAACCATGTTCTCGGTCACGAAGACCGGCACATGTCGCCGACCATCGTGCACCGCGATGGTCAGACCGACCATGTCCGGCACGATCGTCGAGGCGCGCGCCCAAGTCTGGATCACGGTGCGCGCGCCTGCAGCGCGTACGCGCTGCACTTTCTTCATCAGCTTGTGATCCACGTATGGACCCTTTTTCGTCGATCTCGACATCGCGAAAGACCTCTACGTCCTTAGCGCCGACGCCCGCGGCGGCGAACGATGTACTTGTCGGATTGTTTCTTGCCGCGCGTGCGGCGACCAAGTGTATACCAACCCCAGGGCGATTTTGGGCCTGGTAGGCCAATCGGTGCCTTACCCTCACCGCCGCCGTGCGGGTGGTCGACGGGATTCATCACCGAGCCGCGCACCTGCGGGCGCCGGCCGCGATGTCGATTGCGACCGGCCTTGCCTAACTTGATGTTGGAATGTTCGACGTTGCCTACTTGGCCGATCGTCGCAAAACAGACCGAACGCACCCGCCGCATCTCACCCGAGGGCAAGCGCAGCAGCGCGTAATCCCCTTCCTTGGCCATAATCTGCGCTCCCGCGCCAGCCGAACGCACCATCTGCGCGCCGCGCCCCTCGGTCAACTCCACGTTGTGCACCTGGGTGCCGCTGGGAATCGCCGACATCGGCAGCGCGTTGCCGACCCGAATCGGTGCCTCGGGACCAGACATCACGCGATCGTCCACCTTGAGGCCATTAGGCGCGATGATGTAACGCTTCACGCCGTCGCTGTAGAAGATCAGCGCAATGCGCGCCGTGCGGTTCGGGTCGTATTCGATCGCCGCCACGCGACCTTCGACGCCGATCCGGTCGCGGCGCTTCCAGTCGATGATCCGATAACGGCGCTTGTGCCCGTCGCCGCGATGCCGCACGGTCACTCGGCCTTTGTTGTTGCGGCCCGACTTCTGCTTCAGCGGAGCGAGCAGGCTCTTCTCCGGCTTCTTTTTCGTGATCTCCTCGAACGTGTGGCCAGATGAGTTGCGGCGTCCGGGAGATGTCGGCTTGTAGATCTTGATCGGCACGTCAGACTCCCTCAAACAATCGGATCTCGTAGCCGTCCCCCAGCGTCACGATCGCCTTCTTCCAACCGCGCTCGCGACCCGGGCGACCGCGACCGATCCGCTTCGTCGCGCCGCGCACGTTGATCACATTGACCTTGGCGACCTGCACTGAGAACGCGATCTCGATCGCCTCGCGAATCTGCAGCTTGTTGACTCGCGGATCGACCTCGAACACGTACTTGTTCTGTTCGGTCAGTTCGGTCGACTTCTCGGTGATGATCGGCTCGCGTAGTACCGCGTAAGGATGAATGTCCTTAGGCATCGCTCGTCTCCTCACCCACATCCGCCCAGATGGACTCGCAGCGGCGCACCGCCGCCTCGGTCATGATCAGCTGGTCATGCGTCAAGATTAGGTAGCTGTTGAGTGTTTGCGCTGGCATGGCCTGGATGTGCGGCAGGTTACGCGTACCGCGGGCCAGTACCTCGTCGACGCCGTCCGAGACGACCAGCGCCGTGCGCTCCACGCCAAACGCCTTGTAGAGGCTGGCCATCGCCGATGTCTTCGGCGCGAACGCCACGTCGGGCGCCGCGACCAGCACACCGCCCTCAGCGGCGCGCTGCGACAGCAACGATCGAATCGCCAGCCGGCGCATTCGATTTGGCAGTCGCTGCCGATACGAGCGCGGGTGCGGGCCATGGGCGACCGCGCCGCCAATCCGCGTCGGCGACGACGGCGTGCCCATTCGCGCGCGCCCACCGCCCTTCTGGCGACCGGTCTTCTTCGAAGCCTGGCGGATACCGGACCGATCCAATGTCGAGGCCGTGCCCTGTCGCGCATTGGCGCGTTGCGCGGTAACGGCCTGGTACACGACCGCAAGGTTCGGCTCAATCCCGAAGACCGAGTCGGCGGCATCGATCTCGCCGGCGGGGTTGCCCTGTCCGTCGATGAGTGGGAGTTTCATCGCTTGCCGCCGCGCCGCTTGGTCCGTCGGATGCGAACCAGGCCGTTCGTCGCGCCCGGTACCGAACCTTTGACGAATACCAGGTGCCGATCTGCGTTGATCGCCACGACCTCGAGATTCATCGAGGTCGTCGTCTTGCCGCCCATTCGACCCGCCATCCGCGTGCCCTTCAGCACCCGACCAGGCGTCGTTCCCGCGCCAACCGAACCGGGCGCGCGGTGACGGTCGCTCTGTCCGTGCGTGCGCGGGCCGCCTCGGAATCCGTGACGCTTGACCACGCCGGCGAATCCTTTGCCCTTGGAGAATCCCTGGATATCAACGCGATCCCCGCTCGAGAAGACTTCGTTCGTGTTGACGACCGCGCCGACATCGACATTGGCGAGATCGCCCTCATCGACACGAAAGACTGCGAGGTGCTTCAGCGGACCGTTGGCACCGGTATGGCCGCGCTCAGCCTTGTTGATGCGCCAGACCGGCACCTCGCCGAAGCCTACCTGCACAGCGGAAAACCCGTCGCGGGTCGGCGTCATGATCTGCGTCACCGGGCAAGGTCCGACTTCCAGGACGGTGCAGCCTACGACCGCCCCGTCATCGCCGATGACCTGCACCATGCCCAATTTCTTGCCGAGCAGTCCGGGTATCGCCATGACTAAATCTTGATCTCAACGTCGACGCCCGATGACAGCTGCAACCGCATCAATGAATCGACAGTTCGACCGGTGGGTTCAATGATGTCGATGATCCGCTTGTGGGTGCGAATCTCGAACTGCTCGCGCCCGTCCTTGTGAACGAAGGGAGATCGAATCACCGTGTACTTGCGAATCTCGGTGGGGAGTGGAATCGGCCCAGCCACACCGGCTCCGGTTTTCTCCGCAGTGTCGAGAATCTGAGCGGCCGACTCATCGAGAATGCGATGATCGTACGCCTTGAGCCGGATGCGGATCTTGTCCTGAGCCATATGCCGTCTCTCTGCCCTGTCTGTCGTCTGGTTCTGCGTTATTCGAGGATTTTGGTGACGGCGCCGGCCCCCACCGTCCGTCCACCCTCCCGGATCGCAAACCGCAACCCTTCCTCCAGCGCTATCGGCGCTATCAACCGCACCCCCATCTGCACATTGTCCCCAGGCATCGCCATCTCCACCCCCTCCGGTAACCCAATCTCCCCTGTTACATCCGTCGTCCGAATGTAAAACTGCGGCCGATACCCGCTGAAAAACGGACTGTGCCGACCCCCCTCCTCCTTCGACAATATGTACACCTCCGCCTCAAACGCCGTATGCGGCGTAATCGTACCCGGCGCCGATAACACCTGCCCCCGCGCCACCTCCTCCCGATCAATCCCCCGCAATAAACACCCCACATTGTCCCCCGCCTCCCCACGCGTCAACGTCTTCTTGAACATCTCCACCCCCGTCACCACCGTCGTCCGCGTCTCCCGCACCCCCACAATCTCCACCTCCTCCCCGCTGTTCACCACCCCGCGCTCAATCCGACCCGTCGCCACCGTCCCGCGCCCCTTGATCCCAAATACATCCTCAATCGGCATCAAAAACGGCCGCTCCACCGGCCGCGGTGGCGTCGGCACGTACTCGTCCACCGCCGACATTAACTCCACGATCGAACCGTACTCCTCCGCATCCGCATCCCCAGAACCCGACTCCAACGCCGCCAACGCCGAACCCCGTACCACCGGCACCTCATCCCCAGGAAACTCGTAGTCCGTCAGCAACTCCCGCACCTCCAACTCCACTAAATCCAATAACTCCTCGTCCTCCATCATGTCCACCTTGTTCAAATACACCACCATCCGCGGCACTCCAACCTGACGCGCCAACAAAATATGCTCCCGCGTCTGCGGCATCGGACCGTCCGGCGCCGCCACCACCAAGATCGCCCCGTCCATCTGCGCCGCACCCGTAATCATGTTCTTGATGTAATCCGCATGCCCCGGCGCGTCAATGTGCGCGTAATGACGCAATGCCGTCTCGTACTCCACATGCGCTATCGCAATCGTAATCCCGCGCGCACGCTCCTCCGGCGCATTGTCAATCGACTCGAAACTCGAATACGACACCCCCGCCTGCGTCAACGCCAGCACCTTCGTAATCGCCGCCGTCAACGTCGTCTTGCCATGATCCACATGCCCAATCGTCCCCACGTTCACGTGCGGCTTCGTCCGCTCATACACCCGTCGCGCCATATCCCCTGCTCCTGCCTGCTGTGTCGCTCATTGCTGGACGCCTAACGCTCTAGCGGGCTTCTGCCAGAACGCTCTGCGGCACTTCCTCGTAGTGATCAAACTCGATGCTCGCCGTCGCTCGACCTTGCGTCATCGAGCGTAGCGCGGTCGTGTAGCCGAACAGATTCGCCAGCGGCATCTGCGCCTGGATGATCTGCACCTGGCCGCGCTCCTCGGTGCCGTGCACCGAACCACGCCGACTCGAGAGGTCGCCGGCGACCTCGCCGAAGTACTCGCGCGGGGTCGAGATTTCGACGCTCATCATCGGCTCGAGCTGCACTGGCACCGCCTGACGCAGCGCTTCGCGTAACCCCACCGAGCCCGCCATGGAGAACGCCATCTCGCTCGAGTCGACCGTGTGATAGGAACCGTCGGTCAGCGCCACTTTGACATCAACGACGGGGAATCCGCCGACCACACCGGAGCGCATTGCGTCTTCGATTCCTTTGCGGACCGAGCCGATATACTGCTGCGGTACCACGCCGCCAACCGTCTCGTCCTTGAACTCGAAGCCCTGTCCCGGCTCGTTCGGCTCGACCCGCAGCACAACGTGGCCATACTGGCCTCGCCCACCAGTCTGTCGCACAAAGCGGCCTTCCCCCGTGGCTGTACGGCGAATCGTCTCGCGGTACGACACCTGCGGGCGGCCGACATTGCACAGCACCTTGAACTCGCGGCGCAGCCGGTCGGCGATCACCTCGAGATGCAGCTCGCCCATACCCGAGATCACGGTCTGCGCGGTTTCGTCGTTGTATTCGACGCGGAAGGTCGGGTCTTCCTCGGCCAGTTTACGCAGCGCCGCGCCCAGCCGGTCCTGATCGTCGGCGCTCTTCGCTTCGATCGCGATCGAGACGACCGGCTCGGGGAACGAAATCTGGTCTAGCAGGATCAGTGCCCGCCGATCGCAGAGCGTGTCGCCGGTAAAGGTTTGCTTTGGCCCGACGAACGCGGCGATATCCCCGGCCGAGACACTATCGATGTCATCGCGGGAGTCCGCGTGCACGCGGAGCAGGCGGCCAACCCGCTCCGTCTCGTCGCGCGACGAATTGTACACGGCCTCGCCCGCCTTGAGCGTGCCGGAGTAGATCCGGACATACGCAATACGGCCGACATAGGGGTCGGTCACGATCTTAAACGCCAGCGCCGATAGCGGTTCACCTCGATCCGCCCGGCGTTCCTCCGCGCCCTCGCGGCCGACGCCCTGCACCGGCGGCACCTCATCGGGTGCCGGCAGATAGTCGACGACTGCATCCAATAAGCGCTGCACACCGACGTTCTTGAGGGCGGATCCGCACAACACCGGCGTGAACGAGTTCGAGACCGTCCCGCGTCGCACGGCTTTGACGACTTCGTCGACCGAGAGATCATGACCCTCGATGTAGGAGATCATTACCTGTTCGTCGTAATCGGCGATGCGCTCAATCATCGTCTCGCGCCAACGGCCGGCATCCGCCGCATATTCTTCGGGAATATCGCCTTCGGTCGGTGGCGCGTCGCGGTCCGAGCTGAAGAACCAAGCGCGCTCGCGGATCAGATCGATGACGCCTTGGAATTGCCCCTCCGAACCGATCGGAATTTGGATTGGCACCGGGGTCATGCCCAGTCGGTCGCGGATCATCTCCATGGTGCGCCAGAAATCGGCACCGATGCGGTCCATCTTGTTGACGAAGCAGATGCGCGGCACCTGGTACTTGTCCGCCTGGCGCCAAACCGTCTCCGATTGCGGCTCGACGCCGGCGACGGCGTCAAACACGACCACGCCGGCGTCAAGCACGCGTAACGAGCGTTCGACTTCGACCGTGAAGTCGACATGGCCCGGCGTGTCGATGATATTAATCGTGTGGTCGTTCCACTCGCAGGTCGTGGCGGCGGCCATAATCGTGATGCCACGCTCGCGTTCCTGGTCCATAAAGTCCATGACAGCGGTGCCGTCGTGCACCTCGCCGATCTTATACGTGATCCCCGTGAAGTACAGAATCCGCTCGGTCACGGTGGTTTTGCCGGCGTCGATATGCGCGATCACGCCGATGTTGCGGAGCGATGAGATAGGCGGATCGGCGGGCATGTCGGCGGTGTCCTCTGCTCAGCTCTCTGCGTTCAATCTCTGCCTTGGCGAACTGCGCCTCCCGCGGTCGCCTCGAGCCGGTCTCGCGGTGGCGACTTCGATCTCCCGGCGCGCTGTGACCTGCGACTTACCAGCGGTAATGCGCAAAGGCGCGGTTAGCTTCCGCCATGCGGTGCGTTTCCTCTCGCCGCCGCACGGAGGTGCCAGTATTGTTAAAGGCGTCGAGCAGCTCGTCGGCCAACGACAGATGGGCGGGACGTCCCTTGCGCGACTGCGCCGATGTCACCAACCAGCGAATCCCCAACGACTTACGCCGATCATGCCGAACCTCCACCGGAACCTGATACGTCGCGCCGCCAACTCGACGGGGTCGCACTTCCATCTCCGGCGTGATGTTGTTCAGCGCCTGTTCGAATACCTCAAGCGGATCCTGGCGCACGCGCTCCTCAAGGATGTCCAGCGCGCGGTAGACGATCTTCTCCGCGGTGCCTTTTTTGCCATTGCGCATCAGGCGATTGATGACCATCTGCAGCCGCTGCGATCCGTAGACCGCGTCGGGGCGGATTTCATGTCGGTCGGGCCGTCGTCGTCGCGGCACGCTCGTCGTCCATCTCTAACGAGAGCCGCTCCGGAGCCAACCGCAGCCACTCGCAATACTAGTGCGACCACCCGTCAGTGGGTGGCCGCTGTCGTCAATCCCGCCGTTTTGCGCGTGCCGTACTTGGAACGCCCACGCCTGCGATCGGCCACGCCAAGCGCGTCGAGCGCACCACGCACAACCTGATAACGAACGCCTGGCAAATCGCGCACGCGACCGCCGCGCACGAGCACAATCGAGTGCTCCTGCAACGTGTGGCCTTCGCCGGGAATATAGGCGGTAACCTCGATCCCGTTGGTCAGGCGGACGCGGCAGACTTTGCGCAGGGCCGAATTCGGTTTCTTGGGCGTCACTGTTCGCACCGCGGTGCAAACGCCGCGTTTCTGCGGAGAGCCCGAATCTCGCGTGGTTCGGCTGGTCAGCGCGTTGTAGCGGAAATGCAACGCCGGTGCCTTCGCCTTCTTGCGCGACTGCTTGCGTCCCTTACGAGCCAGCTGGTTGATCGTCGGCACGGTCGCTACTCGTTATTCCGCCAGTTGCATGGCGCTTCGCAGCGCACACGCAAGGCGCTGTGGCCCCTTCCGCACAAACACAGGGTCAAAGCCGCTGGCTGAGCGAACCGGCCTGTAGCCGGATGTCCTCAACTGCTGGTCGGCCTCGACCCTTTCGCGCGCCAGTCCGTTGCCCTCGTGGCGCGTGATAACTTATCCTACCCCAACGCTGACTCGATCTGCAAGGCCGACCAGCAGTTCCGCTCGCAGCGATACACCCTATGTTGCGTACCTGTCACTCGACTCAAACGCCGGCATAGGAATGCAACCCCGTAATCCACAGGTTCACGCCCAGATAGGTGAACATCACAGCGAAGAAACCGAGCACGACGATCCAGGCACCGCGCGCGCCGCGCAGTTGGCGCAATCCGCGACCATGGATGTAGACCGCGAAGATCAGCCAGGTGACCAGCGCCGCCGTCTCTTTGGGGTCCCAGCCCCAGTAGCGGCCCCAGGCGTCGTTCGCCCAGTAGGCGCCCAGCGCGATACCCGCCGCCAACAAGGGAGACCCAACCAGCACCGCGCGGTAAGTCAGCGCGTCGCACCGTTCCGGCGACGGTAGCCAATCGAATCGACCGCCCCCCTTCGCCACCGCGGCTGGCACGCCCTGCAGCAGATGCATCACCGCGCCGCCGAACGCCACCGCCAACACCGCGTAGGACAGAATCATCAGCGCGACATGGATCGTCAGCAGCGTTGGACTCTGTAGGGCCGGCACCAGGACATCCTGTCCCTGGCTGGGAAACGCCAGCGCGGAGCCGTACAGTCCGCAGGCAACCGGCAACACGAACGCGCCAGCCAGCCTCGTTCTGGCGCGCAACTCGAAAATCGCGTAGAGCAGCACAATGCCGATGCCGAACGACATCGAGAACTCAAACAGATTGCTATAGGGCGCATGATTCAGAGCGATCGACCGCAGGATCAGTCCGACGACGCCCAGCGTGGCTGCGATCCAGATGCTGAGCGTCGCGACCCCACCCAATGTCGGCGAGCGCAACGTCGGCGTCGACGGTGTCGCGAATGACGGTTCAGCCGCCAGGACGCGACGTGGAGCCCCTGGCAGACGCAGTCGGGGTTGCAGGGCATAGACGATATACACGAGGGCCGCGCAGCCGCTTGCGACAAAGCTCGCCCAGAGCAGAAAGAGCGCCCCGTCAGCCACCCGACGCCCCCTTAGCCTGCGCTTCGGCCCGGATGGCGTCGGGACGTCGCGGCGGTTGGACGTCGCCGAATGTCAGGCGGCGAAAGCTCTCCGCCCACGGTATCCGACCGGCGCGCGCCGCCAGCTCCGAACGACGACGCATGCGTTCGACCAGTGCCTCGCGATTCGCCGCCTGCACCTGCGACGCGTGACGCAATAGCGCATCGATCCGCCGCTCCTGCTGCGCCAATACATCGACGAAGAAGTTGGGCTGATCGCTCCCGGCCAACAGTACGGTGTTGACGCGAACCGGCTCGATACCGGTCGCCACTTGCTCGGCATACGAGTTGGCATTACGGGCCAGCGGAAAGGCGGCGTCCAGCGCCGCGCCGCCTACCGCTCGATGGTCGCGGTGATTGAACCCTCGGTATCCGTCCCAGGTGATCAACAACTCCGGTCGAATCTCGCGCAGAACGCGCACTAACTGCCCTCGAAACTCCGAGCTGTCTTCGACGTACCCATCGGGCACGCGGAGGAAGATGCAACGCCTGACGCCCAACTCCACCGCCGCAGCTTCCTGCTCGGCTTCGCGCAACGCACCTAGGTCGGCTGGGCTCAACCTGGGATCCTTGGTTCCCTTGTCGCCGCTCGTGGCTAGGCAGAAGGTCACATCCCATCCGTCGTCCGAGAGTTGCGCCACCGTGCCGCCGCAGGTGAACTCAATATCGTCAGGGTGCGCCATAATCACCAACGCCCGGCGAGGTTGCGGAGGCGCATCGACGTTGGGCATGGTGACTCCTCGACGATTCCCCGATCTGTCGGCGCGACGCTTAGCTGGCCACGACCAGGGGCGATTCAACAGACTCCGGGCAGCAGGACTCGCGCCGCGGTTGCGAGATCGACCGCTCGCGTAAAGTCTCCTCGTACACATCGACGATACGCGCGCCGACGCTGGGCCAGGAATAGACCGACATAGCCGCCGCCGCCGCCGCGCCCATGCGCTCCCGTAGCCCGTCGTCCGACAACAATCGCTCGATGGCCGACGCGAAGCACAGCGGCGTGCGCTCCCCTACTAATAACCCCGTCGCGCCGTGGCGGATCGTACTCGCCAACCCGCCGACCTTGGTCGCTACCGTCGGCGTGCCCGACGCCATCGCCTCCACGGCAACCAGACCGAACGATTCATACGCCGACGGCACCGCGCAGACACTCGACGCCCGGTACAGGTCCGGCAGCTGCTGGCGGCCAACCGCATTGACGAACCGCACCCGCTCTCCGATGCCCTCACGTTCCGCCAACTCGCGCAGGCGCCGGCGCTCCAATTCGTCCCGTTCATCGCCGCCGACGATCCAGAGCACGGCGTCGGGACACACCTCGATCATCGGGAGCGCCTGCACTAACAGGTCTGCCCCTTTTGCCGGTTCCAGGCGTCCCGCAAACAGCATGCCGGGACCGTCGAACACGCCCAGCTCGGGCAGCGCGGCGGCCACGCGTTGACGAGCGGCAGCCTGTCCGTTGAGATGGAACTTAGTCAGGTCGATGCCGCAGGGCACCACATGCACCTGCGACGCCGCAGCGCCGTACTGACCGATCAAAAATGCGCGCTCGTGCGAGGTCGCCGCGATGATTGCGTCCGAGCAAGCCACCACCCGCCGCTCGCCGGCGATTCGCATCGGCGGCTCGGGTTCCTGGAACATCTGCTTGATTGCGCCCAGCGTGTGGAACATCGTCACGTGCGGGCACGCCCAACGACGCGAGAGCTGGATCCCGCTCAACCCCGACACCCAATAGTGCGAGTGAACCAGGTCGTAGTGGTCGTCGGCCGTCAGCCGGGTGACGCCTTCCGTGAACGCCGACACATACGCGGCGACGGCGATTGGCGAAAATGGAGCAGCCGGCCCTGCCGCAACGTGGAACAACCGCACGCCGGGTACCAGCTCCTCCATCGAGGGCGCGTCGACCCGATCACGCCGCGTAAAGACATCCACATCCCATCCCATCGCGCCTAACTGTCGCGCGAGTTCGGCGACGTAGACGTTCATCCCGCCCGCTTTTGTCGTCCCCGCTCGCGCCAACGGCGACGTATGCGTCGACAACACCGCCGCGCGCCGTCGACGAGGCGTCATGTCGCGCCCTCCCGGGTCAGACGCATCCGACGCACGATGGCGTCGCGACCGCCGAGCTCGTACTTGTAAGACTCTTCGCCACGCAGGAAGTTAACGCTCGACATACCCCGCCCCACCGCGTCACGGATGCACAACACCTTCGATCCCAGACCAGCCGAGAGGTCGCGGAATCGGGGATCATAGCCACTGTTGTACAGCAATAGCTGATTTCGGGCAACGAAACACAAGACCATCGCTGCCGCTTCGCCGGCAATGGACATCACGTACAACCGCAGCAGCCCGACCCCGGACAACGACACGGACAGGCGCTCGAAAAAGGTGCGCATCTCATCGGTCAGGAAGGACGCTTTGTCGCCTCGCGAGTCCGCCATCATGGTCAAAAACTCGGGCATGCGCTGAGCGACCTGCTCGGGCGACTCAACAGCCTCGAACGCAACCGCGCCGCGCAACTGCCGCAGCGGCCGCAGTTTGCGTCGTACCTCGCGTCGATCTCGCGAGCGCAGGCTGGACAGGTAGGCGTCCCATCCTTCGCCGACTTCTACGGTTGGACAGACCGCCTCATCGACGACGTCCACCCGCCACCCACGTTGCGCGGCAATGGCGAACGCATCGAGCCAGGCCGACTCCGCATCGAGACCACGAAACTCAGCCGTCGCCGCGTCCGCGTCGTCCAGGTGATCCAGGACGGCGGTCGCCAACGCCCCCTCGTGCCCGTTGAGCGCGGTCGGTCCCAGATAGTCCGACACTTCATGATCGCCGGCGAAGGACCAGTGCGCCCCGCAGCGCCGAAGCGGCACCAGCGCGACCAGCTCATGCGAGCCATTCTCGAGGCCTAACAGTTCCACCTGCGCCTCGCCGGACTCGCCGAACACGGACCACCAGGCCTGGCCGAACTCTGGCGTCGAGAACGGCGTCGTTTCAGCCGCTCGGCTGAGCGCGGCCCAGCGCACGCCCAGTTCGGCGAACCCACCGCGCACGATCGTCAAGCTCACAGGCGCTGCGTCCCCACCAGCGAGAGGAATTCCGCCCGCGTCTCTTCCTGCTCTCGGAAACTCCCGCGCATCGCCGAGGTCAACATGCGCGAACCAGGCTTCTTGATGCCGCGCATTTGCAGGCACAGATGCTCCGCCTCAACGGCGACGCCCGCGCCCTGCGGCTGCAGCGCCTGCATCAGCATGTCGGCGATCTGCGCGGTCAGCCGTTCCTGCAACTGCGGCCGACGCGCCACCGCATCTACCAAGCGAGCCAGCTTCGACAAGCCCACCACCCGTCCGTTGGGCACATAGCCGACATGCGCCACGCCATGAAAGGGGAACAGATGGTGCTCGCAGGTCGAAAAGAAGGGCACGTCCCGCAGGATCACCATCTCGTCGTGGCCCTCTTCGAAACCCACTGCAAGCAACGCGGGAATGTCTACATCGCGCCCGCCCAGCGTTTCTTCAAACGCCGCGACTACCCGCCGCGGGGTCTCGACCAGGCCTTCCCGGTCCGGATCCTCGCCCAGCGCGAGCAGCAGCTCGCGCACGGCGGATTCCGCCCGTTGTCGGTCGACCGGCGTGATCACCTGAGCGCCTCGCGGATCGACGCTTCCGCCTCCTCAGAGCCGGGACCGATCTCCACAACGTCGGCGAGGATCGATTCCACCGCGCGGTCCGGATCCTTCAGCCCATGCCCCGTGATCGTGCACACGACCCGCCGGCCGACCAGCGAGCCATCGCCGTGATGCTCAAGTAATCCGGCGACCGCCGCAGCTGAGGCAGGCTCGCAGAACACGCCCTCGCTGGCGGCCAGCAGGCGGTATGCCCGCAGGATGTCCTCGTCGCTGACGGCGATGATCGCGCCGGCCGATTCATCCCGCGCCGCCACCGCGCCGTCCCAGGAGGCCGGCGAGCCGATGCGGATCGCGGTCGCGATCGTCTCTGGCCGCTCGATCGGGCGGCCACGTACCAACGGCGCCGCTCCCTCAGCCTGCACGCCCAGCATCATCGGGCGCTTCGACGCACGTTCCGCCTGGAGATACTCGCGATATCCACGCCAATAGGCGGTGATGTTGCCCGCGTTGCCAACCGGGATGCAGTGCAGATCCGGCGCGTCGCCCAATGCGTCCACCACCTCCATAGCAGCCGTCTTCTGACCCTCGATCCGGTGCGGATTCAACGAGTTTACGAGCGCGACCGGCAAGCGTTCGGTCAGGCGCTGCGCCAACCGTAACGCGTCGTCGAAGTCGCCATCGACGGCCAGGATGCTCGCGCCGTGCGCCGCCGCCTGGGCCAACTTCCCCTTCGCGATCCGACCCTCGGGTACCAGCACAAAGGCCTTCAGGCCACAGCGCGCGGCGTAGGCGGCGGCGGACGCGCTGGTATTCCCGGTCGAGGCGCAGAGAACCGCCGTCGCGCCCTGCTCCAGCGCCTTCGCCACGGCGACCACCATGCCGCGGTCCTTGAACGACCCGGTCGGGTTGCACAACTCCAACTTGAGCCAGACTTCATCCGCCCCGGTAGCGCGTTCCAGACTCTCCGCCCGGACCAAGGGCGTACTACCCTCACCCAGCGCGACGCACGGCGTCGACTCCGTGAGCGGGAGCCACTCGGCGTAGCGATCGAGCACACCGCCGATCCGTCGTTGGGTCCAGGCCGTGCTATTCACCATCATTGCGCACCCGTAGGTAGGACTTCAGCTCGCGGATTTCCTGCTCCAGTTCCTCGATCTGCCGACGGCGCGTCTGCTCCTGCATCGAGATAAACCGTTCCTGCTCCTGCACCGTCGCGCTCGACACGCTGTCGATTCGGTCGCTCAGCGAAGCCACCGCTCGTTCTCGCCGCGCATCGCGAGACCGCAGATGCTCGCCCAGGCGCTCGATATTGCCGATCTGTTCCTCGACCGCCACGAAGCTGCGCTGCACCGACGAAACCTGCGCCTTCGACCCATCTAGCGCCTGCAACGACTCCTCAACCCGTCCGCGCAAGGCATCGACGTTGGCGCGCAGGTCTTCCCATTGCTCGGCCGTTTCCTGCACGCGGCGCAGGGTCTGATAGGAAAGATCGAGCCGCTCGACCAAACTGCCCATCTGGCGCTCCAATGCCTCAATCCTCGACTCCAGCGCGTTGCTCTCGCTTGCTCCCCTACGGATGCCGTCGGCATTCGCTGAGATCCGCGCGCCCAATGCCACCTGGCTGTTCTCGATTTGGGACAACCGATGCGACACTTCGCCGCTCTCGGCGTTGACCCGACGGATCGCGTCGTCGAACACCTCCAGCCGCTCGCGAAGATCGTTCAGCAACTTTTCGCTGGACTGCATGCGACGCAACGAGTCGTTCGCCGCTTCGCGCTGTCCGTCGAACTCTTGCCGTACCTGGCGCAGCGACGCCTCGATCAGTTCGCGCTGGTCGCTCAGATCGCCTTGGAACCGATTGAGCCGTTCGCGCAGGGCAGGCAGGTCATCCAGCTGCCGCTGCGCTGCGCCGATCTCGGCTGTCAACGAGAGCGCCCGTCCCTCCAGATCGCGCATTCGCTGGTCGAGTGAGTTGATTTCCCGCTCTTCGCGGACATGCGACTGCGCCAGCTCTGCAGTGCGAGTTTGCAGACCGGTCAGCGATTCTTCGAACCGCATCCAACGGCCTTCGCTGCCCTCAGCTTGATTCGTCGTCGTCACAGCCATCCTCGATCCGCAGTCGAACACCGAGCTCAATCATGCCAGGGGAGTGCTGCAATCGTTCGAGCACGCGATCGATCGCACCGTCGGTGCAGGAGTGGGTCGTCACAATCAGATCAGCCGAGCGTTCGCGACGCGGATGCGGCGTCTGCAGGATCGACGCGATACTCACTCCTTCAGCGGCGAACACCGCGCCCAACTCCGCCAGTACGCCAGCCCGATCGGGCACTTCCAGGCGCAGATAGGTCCTGACGCAGATATCGGCGAGCGACGCCAATCGCGGCGATGCAGCCAACCGGTGCGGTCGACGCGGCGCCTGTCCTGAGGCCAGACGCCCAGCGATATCGAGGATGTCGGCTACTACCGCGCTCGACGTCGCGCCGGCACCGGCACCCGGCCCCTCCAGCACCACCGCTCCGACCAGATCGCCCGACACCGAGACCACATTCAGGGCGCCTTCGACTCCGGCCATGGGATCCTGCAGCGGCACCAAGGCAGGATGCACTCGCAGGTCCAGCCCAGCCGGGGTTTGTCGGGCCGTGGCCAGCATCCGAATCGCGTAGCCCAACTCGCGGGCGTGGACGAAGTCTCGCGTCGCCAGCGAGCGGATGCCCTCACAATGCACGTCCTCAGGCCCAACCTGGGTATGAAATGCCAACGACGCTAGAATCGACAACTTGTAGGCTGCATCGATCCCGTCGACGTCGTTGGTCGGATCCGATTCCGCGTAACCGAGTCGTTGCGCAGCTGCGAGCGCATCGGCGTAACTCAGGCCGTCGCGCGACATCGCCGTAATCATGTAGTTGGTGGTGCCGTTGATAATCGCGCGCACCGACGACACAGCGTTCGCCTGCAGATCGCGCTGCAGCACGCCGATGATCGGAATCCCGCTTCCCACACTGGCCTCGTAACGCAGCTCCACCTCCTGCGACTCGGCCAGCGACCGCAGTGCCGGACCATGCTTCGCCATCACTTCCTTGTTGGCGGTCACGACCGACTTACCCGCCGACAGCGCCGCCTGGATACAGTCCGTCGCCGGCGACTCGCCGCCGATCAATTCCACGACCATGTCCACATCGCTACGGGTGGCGATGGACAATGGGTCAGCGGAGATATGCAGTCCTGCCGCGGCTAGATCGGCTCGGGCGGCGACGTCGCGCACAGCAGCGGCGCGTATCTGCAGTCGGCGGCCGCAGCGAGTCTCATATGCGCGAGCATTCGCCTGCAACGCGTCCAGGACGCCGCGCCCGACGATCCCAAGACCCAGCAAACCGATGCCCAGCGACTCAACCATCAGGCGTCAGGTTCCTCGCTCGCTGGGGTCGGTGGCGGGGAAGCTTCGATCACTGCTCCGTTCACAGGAACCTCAGCTGCACCATCCTGCGGAGCCTCGACATCGGCTCTCGGTGGGACTTCGGCTTCTCCTTCCACCGGCGGCGCTGAGGGAGCATTGTGCATTTCCGCACGCATCGCTCGTTGCGCCAGCCGCGTGACCATGCGGAAGCGCGACGTCTGTCGCATATGCTCGGCCGTGTAGGGTAGCAACGCCACCTGGCGCGCCCGCTTGATCTCTCTCGCGACCTTGCGCTGATCCTTGGCCGTCAGCCCAGTCTTACGGCGCGGCTCGATGCGGCCGCGATCCGAGATCAGCTTGCGCAGCCGGTCGACATCCTTGTAGTCGATCGTCGCCACTTCCTGCGGCGTGAAGACCGGCGCGCGCCGACGCCGAACGCGCCGACGCGTCCGCTCGATCATCTGCGGCAGGCGTTCGCCCGAGTCCGGCGCAGGCCGAACTATAGGCGTCGGCGCGGCGGGTACCGCCTCGGGTGGCCGTTCCGGTTCGGTCGTCATCCATCTATCTCCATGGGATTGTCCAGTGTCTCAAGCGCCCATCGCAGGACGCCACGTCGGTTCCTCAAAATTGCGCTACTCGAACGGCAGGTCCCCGGCATCGGGTCCACCGCCGAAATCACCGCCCGGATCGTTCCAGTCACTGCTGCCTGCACCCCCACCTCCACCACTGAAGTCGCCATCCCCGCTGCCTCGTCGACCCAGCATCTGGAAGTTGCTCGCCACCACCTCGGTCATGTAGCGGGTCTGCCCCTGTTGGTCTTCCCAGGAGCGAGTTTGCAAACGCCCCTCGACAAAAACCTGGGAGCCTCGTTGCAGGTACTGACCGGCGATCTCTGCCTGCCTCGCCCAGCACACGACTCGAACCCACTCGGTTTCCTCTCGCTGTTCGCCATCCCGTGTCGTGTACCTGCGACTGCAGGCGACGCTGAAGTTCGCAACCGCCTGTCCGTTAGCTGTGTATCGCATCTCCGGATCGCGACCCAGATTACCGATGATCATGACCTTGTTGAGACTCGCCATCAGAACTCCTCAGTCCACATCGGCGGCCATCATGCGCAGACTAATGGTCGCGACGCACGATGAGATGGCGCAGCACCTGCTCGTCGATCAGCAAGGATTGTTCCAGCTCGTCCGGTCGCGCATTAGGGCTGCTCTCATAGTGCGCGATCAGGTAGTGGCCCTCGAACGACTGCTTGATCGGGTAGGCCAGCCGTCGCCGACCCCAATCGATCACATCGGCGACATCGTTGCCATACTCGGTCAGCGCACCGCGCAGATGCGCCATCCGCTCCTCGACTAGCTCGCCCGCGATGTCGGGATGCAGTACCACCATGATCTCGTACTCTGTCGCGCCCTGCGCCATGTATCGCTCCTCTTGCTCGATGCAATCGCCCGATGCCTGCATCGGCCTGTTCAGTTGGATATCCCCGGGATGGGAAAACCCGACGTCAATTCACGCACCTCAGCGCGGACGCGGGCGTGCTCATCCGGATTGTCGATATGGTCCAACACGCGACCGATGAGATCAGCCACCTGTGACATCTCGCCCACGCGCATCCCGCGCGTCGTCAGTGCCGGCGTGCCGATGCGAATGCCCGACGTGACGGTCGGACGCCGTGTGTCGTAGGGGATCGTATTCTTGTTCACTGTTATCCCCGCATGGTCCAGCGCTTCCTCTGCCGACTTGCCGGTTAGCCCTTTGACGCCCACGTCGAGCAACAACAGGTGGTTGTCCGTTCCCCCGGAGACCACGCGCCAGCCGCGCGATTGCAGCCTCTCCGCCAACGTCTGCGCGTTGCTCACGATCTGCGAGGTATAGTCGGCGAACTCGGGTGTCGCGGCTTCCCTGAGCGCCACCGCCTTGGCTGCAATCGTGTGCATGTGCGGTCCGCCCGATGTACCCGGGAAGACGGCGCGATCGATCGGTCTGGCCAGCTCTGCGTTGGTCAAGATCAGAGCCGAACGAGGCCCGCGCAGCGTTTTGTGCGTCGTCGTCGTGACCACTGGCGCGTAAGGCAGCGGAGACGGGTGGACGCCGCCAGCCACCAGGCCGGCGATATGCGCCATATCGACCATCAATACGGAGCCGACCGACTCCGCGATCTCGGCCGCGCGCGCGAAATCATAGATCCTCGGATACGCTGTCGCGCCAACGACAATCACCTTCGGTCGATGTTCGCGAGCCAGTGCGGCCATCGCGTCGTAGTCGATCTGCTCTGTCTCCCGGTCGACCCCGTAGGAGACGAACTCGAACCAGCGGCCGGAAATGTTGACCGGCAACCCGTGCGTTAGATGGCCGCCGTGGTTCAGTTCCAGGCCCATCGCGGTATCGCCCGGTGAGAGCAGTGCAAAATAGGCGGCGATATTCGCCTGCGTGCCGGAATGAGCCTGGACATTGGCGTGGTTGGCGCCGAACAGCGATTTGGCACGCTCGATGGCGAGTTCCTCGATCACATCCACGAACTCGCAGCCGCCGTAGTAGCGCTTGCCCGGATAACCTTCAGCGTACTTGTTGGTCAGCACCGAGCCCATTGCCGCCAACACCGGCACGGACGGATAGTTCTCCGAGGCGATCAATTCCAGCCCGTCGCGCTGCCGCTCCGCTTCCCGTTCAATCGCCGAGGCGATCTCTGCGTCGGCCGCCTCGAGGGCGACACTTGCCAGCGTCAGCGCCATGTCGCACCTATTCGCGCTCTGGGGACTCGATCGGATCGAGCCGCCACCGACTCACATGGCCGACAGCACACGCAGCACAGTCAAGCCTAGTTTACACGCGGTTGGTCTCGTAGAGTCAACCGGACAACTCACGACGTGACCAGGCCGCATCGATCGCTGCCAACAGTCCGCCGCTGACTAACGAGTGCCCGCCCATCAATACTGGCACGGACGACCCGACCAGTATCTGCGACAGTTCCCGCAGCGGCTCGGCCTGAATGTCGGCCCAGCTGCCCAAATCGGCGGCAAACCGATCGCCGCGCGACAGATTCCATCCGAGATACGAGCAAAACGGGCGCGTATCCCAGATCACGGCGTCGCCCAGCGCCCCCAGCGTCTGCGCAAAGCGGCCGACGGACTGCTCGTAGAGCATCGCCAGCAGCGAACGAGCACGCCCACAGCGCGACCGCAGGCCACGCTCCTCCGACAACACGCGCACCCGACAGGCGGTGTCGCGATCGAGTGCGGCCCAGTCCGATCCGCTCACTCGGCCAGCGATGAAAAGCTCCCTGTCGCGTTGCGTCATGATCTCGAACACGTCGGTTGCTGAGCGCACGCGCTCATCCAACACCGTCTGACTCGCCAATTCGGCGCGGATCCTGGGGCCAAGATCGAGAGACTCGACCTGCATGGCGGTCTTGAGCACGACGAGATCGGCGGGCGTATCGACGTCTAATAGGGATCGCGCGGAGCGAGCAAACGACCCGATCGGCAGGTTGCAGCGATCTCGCAAGAGCTGAGTGAAGCGGTTGTCGACGGACTCTCCGACCACTGCACCCAATAATCGACCGTTGGGCACGCCGAGCCAATCGCACGAGAACACGCGATTCGCCGTCGCCGCACCCGACTCGATCGTCGCCAGCGCCGCCGACCAGTCCGCCGCCGGCATCGCTGGCATCCCGGAACCCGCGTAGCAAACTGGACCCTGAGATCCTTGCGCCGCCGCTGCAACGATATCGCCAATCCGTTGGCGCGGATGAGTACGCTCCAGCTCCACGCCAGGCGGCAGGCCATCGAGACGCTCAGTCGCGAACAGCCGCACTCGGTCGAAGCCAGCGCTCAATGCTCGCTGAGCGGTATCGACGACAATCGCCGCACGGGCCTGATCGACCAATTCGACGGCAGTGCGATCGTCTCCCAGCGGGCGGTAGCAGAGCCAGAATTCCGACGATCGATGCATCGCTATCTCAATCGTGCCCTCTCACTCAGCCCGAGCCACAGCCCAGGCATCGACGGCCCGCGCGCCCGATGCCAACAGGATCCGCGCCGCTTCGGTGAGCGTCGCCATCGTGGTCGAGACATCGTCGACCAGCAGAACGCCGCGCCCGGCGACGCGCTCGCTCTCGGCCATAAATGCGCCGCTCACGAGTTGCGAGCGGTTGGCGCGCGACCGCGCCTGCGCCTGCCTGGGCCCCCACCAGCCGCGTCGGCGCAGGACGCTGCCGTCGAACGCGATCCTTGTCCGCGCCGCAATAGCACGCGCGATGTGCTCGGCCTGGTTACCGCCGCGCCGCCGCCGCCGTAGCAGGGGGATGGGAATCGGGACGATAATGTCGACATCCTTGGCCACGCGGAGCTGACCGGACATCTGCACAAGCTCCACTGCCAAATCCGCGAAGCCCCCATGTTTCAGCGCCAGCACCGCCGCACGCGTCGGGCCATCGTACACAAAGCCCGTTCGCAGCGCGCGCACAGCCTGTGGCTTGGACAGGCAGTTGCGGCAGATCGGCGCATCGGAGGGCAACCAACAGCGCCGACAGCGTGGACCTTCGGCCCGCTGCATTTGCCTGCGGCAATCGCCACAGATCAGCGCGCCGGGCGTGCCGCAGGCCGCGCAATGCGGCGGCAACAGTACGTCGATCAGCGCGCCAGCTGCCGTCCTGGCGATGCCCTTGGTGACGCCGAGCGAGCGATACACTGACGACATGCATCTCACCGTACAACTCTTCGCCAACCTTGCCGAGTCGTGTGGCGCCCGACAGATCGAGCTGCGCGATCTGCCCCAACCGCTCACCGCCGCGCTCGTCCTGGACGCCTTCGTCCATCGCTTCCCGCAGCTCGACCCGATGCGCGACTCGATCATGTTCGCCGTCAATGCCGAGTATGTCCCGCCCGATCATCCGGTGACGCCCTGCGATGAAGTCGCGCTGATCCCGCCGGTCAGCGGCGGCGCGAACACTGATCCGTACTTTGCGATCACGACAGACTCGCTCGATCCAACCGAGATTCACAACTTGGTGCGCTCCGATGCGGCAGGCGCGGTCTCTCTGTTCCTCGGTGTGGTGCGGGACAACAATCTGGGACGCGATGTCGACCATCTCGTCTACGACGCCTATCCCGCGATGGCGGCCAGGATCATGCGGCAGATCGCGGACGAAATCCGCGAGCGTTGGGATGTGCTCGATATCGCGATGCAGCACCGGATCGGTCGTCTCGAAATTGGCGAGGCATCCGTCGCGGTCGCGGTCGCCTCAGCGCATCGATCCGAGAGCATCGACGCCTGCCGCTACGGCATCGACCGCCTCAAGGCGATCGTGCCGATCTGGAAGAAGGAAGTGTGGGCGGACGGCGAGGAGTGGACCGAAGGATCGCTCACCCCCGCGACCGAGGTCGACGCCGGGGCTGACCGATCCGATTCTGTCTGATTGTGATGGCAGGCTGATCCGTCCGATAGTCCTTCGCCTTCACATACTGCACGACGCCCCGCTGTCTGTCGAGCAATCTCGAGGCGACACGCGGCTCCAGATCCTCGGGCACCATATTCGTCGTGATCAACGTTGGCGCTTTGCGCAGATACCGAGCGGCACAGAGCTGATACAGCTTCTCGTTCGCCCATTCCGTCCCTTGCTGTGCTCCCAAATCGTCCAGCACCAGCACATCGACTTCCTTGAGCCACGAGAAGATCGCCTCAAACGATGCCTCGTCCTGATCCCGATACGACGCCCGCAGCGCGTCCAACAGATCTGGCGTCACCGCGAAGCAGACGCTATTGCCGGCCGCTAACCGAGCATTCGCCGCCGCCGCCGCCAGGTGCGTCTTGCCGACGCCCGTCCCGCCAAGCAGCGTCAACCAACCCGCCGGCTGGCTCGCCCATCCGACCACCGTCGCCTTCGCGCGGGACAGATTGCCTGCTTCGCCGATCCCGCCCAGCCCCTGCTCACGGAAACTCTCGAACGTGTACTGCGACAACACCGCCTCCGACATCCCACCGAACTCGCGATACCGCGCTCCCGTTGTGACGCCGCCAAGCTCAATGCGTGACACGCTCGATGTCAGGAAGGACTGCAACCCGATCGCGGACAGGTCCAGCGACTCAGCCACCAGCACCGTACGGGAGCCCGTGTTGCGGCGATGGTTGAGGAGCTGGAACAGTTTCTCCCGAGCCCAGTCGGTCGGCGAAATGCAATCCAGGTCGTCTAGGATCAGAAACGGTGCGTCTCGCACGTGCTCGAAGAGCAGGGCGAACGAGAAATCACCGCCGCTACTTGCGTTCATCGCCGCCCGCAACCGATCCAGCAAGTCGGCGGTCACGAAGTACAAAGCAGGTCGACCAACAGCGGTGCGGCGATTCGCCATCTCCGCCGACAGTCGCGTCCGACCCGATCCGGCGGGACCGGTCATCAGCAACCAGCCGGCAACATCGTCGGGCGCGTCAGCAAAGGCGCAGGTCGTGGCCGTTGGCTCGCTCGACGTCTCTTCCTGGGTCAGGCGCGTATCCGCCAGTGGTCCCAGGTTGCTCAGGCGTTGAAGACGCGCCGCCGCTCGCGCCTCATGCTCAGCGCGGCGACACGCGCACGACTGCACGCGCCCGAACTGGGGATCGCCCACCGGGCGCGATACGCGCACATAGCCGGCACCGCCGCAGACATCGCAATCGCTCGAACCGTCCGGTGTCCAAAGCGACTCATCGCGTTGCAGCGGTTGTCCCGGCTCAGTCGCGGAAGATGTGTCGATAGCGAGACGATTCAAGTCCGCCAGCAGCGGGGCCAGCCGTTTCATCTCTGTCATCGCGTCCCTCCATCTCCCATCGATCGAGAATCGCCTGCACATAGCGCCAGCTGCGGGCACCGTTGGCGGCGGCTTCGGCGAATGCGCCCCGCAGCCGCTCCCGACCGTGGCGCGACTCGGCCGACTTCAGCGCCTCGGCCAGGATCGGCGGCATCGGCGTGCCAAATGCGCTCTGCCAAATCTCGGGCGTCGAGCTATAGACCGCCTCGCGGCCGACGGGGCGCATCGGTTCCGCGCCAACCGACGCCGAATCCAACAGTTCCATCGCGCGTCTGCCGTCGGCATCGTTCAGCGCGAGCCAGGCATTCCGCGCGCCATCGTCTGGTGCGACCGCAGACAACAGCACACCACGGTCGAGCGCGGCCGACAGGCCCGCAGCAAACGACTGATCGACTTCCCGATCGACGCACATGCCCGCCAGCGCGTCGATCAGTGGCCGAGAATCGCGTAAGTACGCCAACGCAATCCGACGCGGAAAGCGGCGCTGCCTCGCGATCGCCTCGACCGCGTAGAGCGTCACGATCAGTTCCGCCGGATCAGCCATCTGCGGCACCAGATCTCGCAACAGCGCCTGGGGCAGCGGCGTGAGCAGCGCGCCTGAGCGAAAGCCGTCGAAACACATCAGAATTCGTCCGCCCCCGGCTCCGGTTGCTCGAGAAAATCCTCGAACTTCGCAATCTGCGTCACGAATCGCACGTCCACCCTGCCAGTAGAGCCATGCCGGTGCTTGGCCACCAACAACTGCGCCACCTCATTATCATTATCGCCCGGCTCCGACAAATCACGCACCATATCGTCCTGATAGTCGTCGCGGTCGTACATGTCCTTGCGATAGATGAAGATCACGACATCGGCGTCTTGCTCGATCGAGCCGCTCTCGCGCAGGTCGGACAGCTGCGGGATCGGTGGATGTCGACGCTCGACCGCGCGCGACAACTGCGACAGCGCCAGCACCGGAGTCTGCAACTCACGTGCGATCTCCTTCAACGTTCGCGAGATCAGCGAAATTTCATTAACGCGGTTCACGTCGGTCTGCAACCGCGACCAGCCGTGTACCAGCTGAATGTGATCGACGATGATTAAACCCAACCCGCCTCCACCAGCCCCCTCTCGGCGCGCCCGTTCCTGCAACTGGGTATGCAGATTGCGGGATTTGGCGCGGATTTCCGGCAGCGACTGTCCAGCCGTGTCGTCGATGTACATCTCGATGCCGCTCAGCAAACCAATCGCGTGCGAGATGCGTCCTTCTTCCTCAGGGACGTGCGAGCCGGCTCGCAACCGCTCTTGTTTGACGTGAGACTCGGCCGAGACGAGCCGCGCGGCGACCTGCTCGGCCGACATCTCGAGCGAGAACACTGCCACCGGGCGCCCCTGTCCGATCGCCGCATTGCGCGCGATCGTCAGCGCCAAGGCCGACTTGCCGACCGAGGGTCGCGCCGCCAGCACAACAAGGTCGGACGCATGCATCCCGCCGTTCAACAGCGTGTCGAGTGCGCCGAAGCCCATGCGCGTCGGTCCCTGCGCGCCGGATTCCGTCTCGCTGCCATCGCTCAGCACATCGCTCAGCAGATCCTGCAGCAGGCGGAAGTCCTGACGCCGATCGGCACCGCGAATGCCATACAACAGCTCGACGGCGCGAGTCAGCGAATCGCCCACATTCGGATCGGCCCGGTAGGCCACCTCGGCAATCTCGCCCGCCGCGCGGATCATATCCCGATAGGTCGCCGCCCGTTGCACGAGCCGCGCATAGTGTTCCGCCCCGACCGTCGTCGGCAACTCGGAGACGAGCCGATTCAGATACGCATGCCCGCCCGCCTCCTGCAGCTGACCGCGGTTCGACAGTTCCGCAGCGACCGTGACCTGATCTATTGGCTCATAGCGCTCAAACAGAACCGACACGGCCGCGAAGATCGCGCGATGGCGCGGATCCATAAAGTCGCTCTGATCAATTTTACCGGCGAGACGCTCGTATACCCCATGCTCCGCCAGGATCGCTCCCAGCACCGACTCCTCGGCGGTCTGATCCTGCGGTACACCTCGCGGTACCGATCGCCCACGTCCATTGGACTCGTATGGCTCGCTCGGGTCGCTATAGGTCGACTCAGAGGAGACCATGCCCGGCCTCCTCCACGACGTATCGACGAAGGTGTGGGGTTACTCCTCGGTACCCTCGCCGCCAGCGACGTCCGCTGCCCCGGACTCCTCGACTTCCGCGACCACTTCGTCGAAACTCACATCGGCGCTGTCCGCATCGGGCTCGACGATCACGCGGACCTCGGCCGAGATGTTGCGCGTCAGCCGAACCCGCACATTCTCCGCGCCAATGGCCCGCAACGACTGCGGCAGCAAGACCTGCCGATGCTCGACCACGGCATCGGGCACTGAAGTCGACGCGATCTCCGACAGGCGCGCGGCGATATCGCGCGCCGTGATCGAACCGAACAGCCGCCCCTGCTCGCCGACACGCGCCTTGAACGTCAATTCCTGTCCGGCGATGGCCAGGGAGATCGGGCTCGCTTCGCCGTCCAGCTTCTCCTGGCGGATCGCATCGGCCTGGGCGAGCCGCTCCGCGCGCACCATGTTGTTCCTGCTCGTTGGACCCGCCAAGCCTCGCGGCAACAGATAGTTGCGAGCGAACCCGTTCTTGACGTTCTTGACCTCCCCGACCAACGCAGTCCCCTCGACCTCTTCGAAGAACACGACCTTCATCTGATTGCTCCACTCGATCCGTCGACGATACCCACTCACCATACCGATGCACGCTGAACCGCCCAACACAGACCAATACACACGAACGAGCGTACATACATCACAACCCCGCCGTGCTGTCGCCGACGCGGATCATCGGCGTGGGCAATTCGGAGATCGCGACGTTACCCCACTCGCCCAACGTCCTGGCGACCATTCCTTTGACCTGTTCGTTCGCTTCCAGCCGCCATTCCTCCGAGCAGAGCAACACCTCCACCCGCTCGCCCTGACGAATCTTCAGGAAGACGGGGTCATCGCCGACGTGCATCAGCTTCATCGACCTCAGCGCGCCTTCCAGCTGATCCATCAGCTCAATGCCTGACGCCTCGTCGCCAGATTCATCAATCGTGATCCACAGGCCGACCGCCGGCGCGGCGGCGAAAGTCTCCGTCGGATCGGCCGCTGGCAGCGACGACGGCTCAGCGGGCGTCGGATCGGTTCGGTTCACAGGTGCGGATTCGGGCTGCGACCGAGCAACCGGCGTCGGATCGGTCATAGGCTCGGGCATGGATTGTCTCGGCTTGAGCATCCACGGCGGAGGCGGCGCATCCCTGATCGGCGGTGGCACAACCGTCGCTGATCCGCCGAGCGAGTCTGGGGTACCCATATCCGTCGTAGATTCCGACACCGCCGGCAGATTCCATGCTTCGACCGAGTCCACCGCCAACGCTAGCCGATCCACCCGCGCGCGGACATTCACCCGCGCGACGACGATCTGGTTCAGCTGCCACGCACCCCTGGTCTTCTCCCACTGATCCGGCCAGACCGTCACCTCGGCCGTGCCCGACAGGTCCTCCAACATCACGGCGGCGAATGCCTCGCCTCGCTTGGTTATCAGCTGACGAACGCCGCTGACCAACCCGGCCACGGTATGGGTCGCGCCGACCGAGTCCTCGGTGATCTCCGACAATTGCACGTCGACCCGCCCCTGCAAGGCTCGCGTCGCCGCCTGGAGCGGGTGTTCCGACACGTAGGCGCCCAACAGCTCTCGCTCCCAGTTGAGCTGTTCATGCGGGGTCGCATCGACGCCATCCTCCAGCGCGACCGCCGGCGTTGGCGCATCGGCTTCCGCACCGAACAGATCGAACATCGATGTCTGGCCGCTGTCGCGCAGATCCTGCGCGCGACGCGCCCGTTTGAGGATGTCCTCCGCGGCTGCGACCATCGCGCCGCGCGATGCAATGCCGTCGAACGCGCCCGCCTTGGCCAGCGACTCTAGCGCCCGTCGGTTCATCGACTTGGCGTCCAGCCGCTCAGCGAGGTCGGCGGCGCTCTGGATCGGGCCGTGCTCGTTACGCTCCTCGATCAGCGGCGCGACGACCGTCTGTCCTACACCCTTGATCGTGCCCAGCCCGAACCGAATGGCGCTACGACCGTCCGCCATCTGCTCCAGGGTGAAGGTTGCTTCCGAGCGATTGACATCGGGCAGCAGAAGCGGAATCTCCATGCGGCTACACTCCGCTGCCGCCTCGCGCAATCGATCGCCGCTACTGGCTGCGGCTCGCATCACGGCCGCCATGTATGGGGCCGGATAGTTGGCTTTGAACCACGCCGTCTGGTAAGCGATCGCCGCGTACGAGACCGCGTGCGCCTTATTGAAGGCGTAACCGGCGAACGGTTCGATGAGATCGAAAATCGTCCCCGCATCCCGCTCGCTGTAACCGTTGCTCATGGCCCCGGCAAGGAAATTGCCCCGTTCGCCTTCCATCACCGAGGCGTTCTTCTTGCCCATCGCTTTGCGCATGATGTCCGCCTGTCCCAGCGTGTAGCCGGCGAACTTCCGCGCGATGTGCAGAACCTGATCCTGATAGACGATGACTCCGTAGGTGTCGTCCAGTATCTCGCCCAGATCGACGTGCGGGTAGGTGACCGCGGCACGGCCGTGTTTGCTTTCGATAAAACGGCCGATGTGCTCCATCGGTCCCGGTCGATAGAGCGCCAACAGCGCGGCCAGATCGCGCACCGATGTTGGTTTCAAATCCTCCACCACACGCCGCATCCCTCCCGACTCGAGCTGAAAGACGCCGAAGGTATCGCCGCGAGCCAGACGCTCGTAGGTCTTGGCATCGCCGTCGGGCAAGTTCAGGTAATCAATCTCGACGCTCTCGTGCTCTCGCACTAACGCCACCGCTTCCTCAAGGATCGTCAGGTTCGTCAGCCCGAGGAAGTCCATTTTCAGCAGCCCAACCGCCGCCACCTCATCCATGCCCCACTGAGTCATCGGAATCCACTCGTCGTCCGACGACTCATTGACTGGACGACGTAGGGGCACATTCTCGGCCAGTGGCTCCTGCGAGATCACGACGCCGGCGGCGTGGGTCGAGGTATTGCGCACCACGCCATGCAGTCTCTTGGCGTATGACAGGAGCTCACCCACAACCGGATCGTCTTGCTGCGCCAAGCGCAGGTCCGGCGACCGCGCGATGGCATCTTCCACCGAAATGTTGAGCAGATTCGGCACCATTCGAGCCACGCGATCGGTGTCGTCGAGCGGCACGCCCAGCGCCCGTCCACAGTCGCGAATCGCCGCCTTCGCGCCCAGCGTGCCGAAGGTGATGATCTGCGCGACCCGATCGTGCCCATACTTCTCCGCTACATAGCGGATGACCTCGTCGCGACGGTTGTCGGCGAAGTCCATGTCGATATCGGGCATTTCACGGCGCTCGAGGTTGAGGAAGCGCTCGAAGACGAGGTTGTATGCCATCGGGTCGATGTCCGTGATCTCAAGGCAGTACAAGACCAAACTGGCCGCCGCCGAGCCGCGCACCGCGCGCGCGATCCCACGACGTTTCGCGAACATGGCGAAATCCAGCACGATCAGGAAATACTCGGCAAAGCCCGTTTCCTCGATCACGTGCAACTCGTAGGCCAGACGATCGCGATGCGAACCGGGCGGGTTCCCATAACGCTGTGTAAATCCCCGATAGGCGATATCGGTCAGATGCTCCAGCGCCGTCTTACCCTCGGGAATATCGGGTTGCGGCAGGCGCAAGCGGTCGAAATCCAGCGCCACATTGCAGCGCTCCGCGACCAGCTGCGTGTTGGTCACCGCCTCCGGAAGGTCATGGAAGGTCGTCAGCATCTCCTGCTCGGACGTGAGGTAGAAATCCTCGCCGCTGAAGCGCAAGCGCTTCTCATCGGTCCGCACGGCGTTCGTGCCGATGCAGAGCAGCAGATCGTGCGCATCGTGATCGCCGGGCTCGCAGTAGTGCGCGTCCTGCGTCGCCACCAGCGGCACACGCAGCTCGCGCGCCAACGCCACCGTGCGCTCGAGCGCCGGCTCGAACTGCGGCAGCCCCTGGTGCCGCTGAAGTTCAAAGTAGTAGCGATCCTCGAACACGCCGTGATACCAATCGACGACACGCCGAGCTTCATCCAGGTCATCCTCTCGCAAGGCTTGTTGCAGCTCGGACGTGGGACACCCCGACAAGACAATCAGCCCGTCCGAGTACTCCGCCAACAACTCGCGATCCAGCCGTGGCTTGTAGTAAAAGCCCTCCAGATGACCTTTTGTCGACAGCTGGATCAGGTTGCGCCAGCCGCGCTCATTCTCAGCCAGCAAGACCAGATGAAAGTAGTTCGACCCGGACTCACGACCAGCGCTGCGGTCGCGCCGATCGCCCGGGGCAATGTAGGCCTCCATACCGAGCACCGGCCTAACGCCTTCGCGCTGACAGGCCTGGTAGAACTCGATCGCCCCGTACAGGTTGCCGTGGTCCGTGATCGCTAGGGCTTCCTGCCCGAGCGACTTCGCCCGCGCAGCCAAGGCCGCGACCTTCGACAGGCCATCCAGTTCAGAGTACTCGGTATGCGTGTGCAGATGTGCGAACATCTTCGCGACTCCTCACCGTTGACCAATGACCGATAGTCGCTGCGTTGCAGCTTGACGTCAGACGGCGTTTAAGGCGAGAGGTTGTGCACGCTATCCACGTGTTGCTGTCGATTTCACGAGCTCCCTTACTGGCGATGGGGATCAGTCGCTAGAGATCCTGATCCAACGCGAACGTCGAGTGCAACACCCTCACCGCCTCCTCGCCGCGCGCCGCATTGACCAAGCATGTGATGCGAATCTCCGACGTCGTAATCAACTCGATGTTGATCCCGGCCTCGGACAACGAGCGGAACATCGTCGCCGCGTAACCGGGGCCGGACTGCATCCCCGTCCCGATCAGCGACACTTTGACTAAATCGCGCTTGATCAGCAGATCGGCTGCGCCCAGCGCTTCCGCCAACGGCCTGCTGATCTCCTGTGTTTCTTCCCAGTCGTCCCTGGAGACGGTAAAGGTTAGATCGGTCAGTTGCAGCTCGGACGCATTCTGGACGATGGTATCGACCGAGATACCGGCATCGGCCAACGGACCGAACAGCTGCGCGGCGATGCCAGGTCGATCAGGAACATGACGCAGCGTAACCGACGCGACATCGCGGTCCAGTGCGATGGTCCGCACTCGGTTCTCGAGTTCTATCTCAACCTCCCTGCGAATCAATGTCCCGCCGCCGGAGCCGAATTCGGCTTGCGATGAAGCGACGAGGATGGGAACATCGTACAGCAGACCCAGCTCGACCGCTCGAGGATGCATCACGCCGGCACCCTGTTGCGCGGCTTCGAGCATCTCCTCTGAGGAGATATCGCGCAGGCAGCGCGCCTTCGGCTCGATGCGCGGATCGGTCGTGTAGATGCCCTGCACATCGGTGCATATCTCGACCTGTGACGCCCGCAGCGCTGCGCCCAGCGCCACCGCGGAGGTGTCCGAGCCGCCGCGCCCGAGTGTCACATAATCGCCCTGTGGGCTTTGTCCCTGGAATCCGGCGACGACGACGACGCGACTGGTATTGAATTCTTCCTCGATCCGCCAGGTATCGATACTGCGAATCCGGGCACGACCAAACGTGTCATCGGTAAACACGCCAGCCTGCGCCCCGGTCAATGCGACCGCTGGGCAGCCACGCTCGACCAGTGCCATCGTCAACAGAGCGCTGGAGACCATTTCGCCCGTGGCCATCAGCAGATCCGTCTCACGACGCGGCGGTCGCGGGTTAACCTCGCGAGCCAGAGACAGTAACTCGTCGGTGGTCTTGCCCATCGCCGAGACGACGACGGCGATCCGTTCGCCCTCAGCGGCGCGAGCGGCGACGCGATGCGCGACCTTCCGCAAGCGCTCGACCGATCCAACCGAAGTGCCGCCGTATTTCTGGACGACTGTCATGGCATCCGTTGTCACGACATCTGTCGCAGAACCTGTGCCCCGCCCGCGTCGATGGCAGTTGTGAAGACGCGTCCCTCGATCTTCCACTCAGACGCAGCAGACTCGAACGCCGCCTGCACCGCCGCAGAGCGATCTTCGCCGACTAGCGCCATTAAGGTCGAGCCGCCGCCGGACAGGTAGGACGCAAAGGCGCCGGCCGAGACCACAGCCTCGAACAACTCGAACATCTGCGGAAACAGCATCGAGCGCGGAATCTGGTGCAGCCGGTCATCCACCGCCGTCGGCAGCGCATCCCACGACCCGGTTGTCAACGCCGCCACAAGCAGCGCCGAGCGGCATGAGTTGTGAACTGCGTCTGCGCGACTCAGATGGTCGGGCAGCAGTGCCCGACCTTTTTTCGTCGACATGTTGAAACTGGGCGTAAAACCAACAAACCGCAGACCATCCGCAACTGGCAGCGACACCCGCGACACGGCTGGACCAGTCATCGCGACGACCTGACAACCGCCGAACAGGGCCGGGGCCATATTGTCGGCATGGCCTTCCAGGTCCGATCCTAACTCCAGCACGCGTTGCTCGCTCAGGGGATGACCGAGCAACGTATTCGCCGCCACGAGCCCGGCACCACGGCAGGCCGCGCTGGCGCCCAGTCCGCGCCCCAGCGGTATGTCGGCTTGGACCACCACATCGATCTCTTCCGCCTCGGGCCGCTCCAGCCCCAGCTCGCGGTACAACTCGCGCACCGCTTTGCGCACATGCCGCGACATCGGCGATCGTTCGCCCTCATTACCCGATGCAATCGACACGGTCACCGTCGCATAGCGCTGCAACGCCACGCCGACAGCGTCGAACCCCGTACCAAGGTTGGCCGTCGATGCGGGCACGCGCACCGTAATTGGCCCTAGAGGATCAATCGCGTCGCTGTGTGCGGGCCACGGCTTCGCAGTCATCGCGCCACATTCTATCTATGGTCTCTATGGTAGTTGCCCGTCCCAGGCGACAAACCAATTGTTCACAACCGCAAGCGCGTCCGCAAGCACGCGCCGCGCATCATTGGATGCGTCGATAATCCGGATCCGATCCGGATCCGCGCGAGCCAATGAGCGAAAGCCGGCGTTGACCCGACGATGAAACGCAATATCACCATCGCCGATCCGATCTGGTTCCAACGATCGGGCCTGCGCGCGGGCCAGTCCGACTTCGGCCGGCGCGTCCAGCAACAACGTCAGATCCGGCACCAGCCCCTGCGTCGCCTCCTGGTTGAGAGACGACAGGCGCCTCAGATCCAGACCGCGCCCGTATCCCTGGTAGGCCAGCGTCGAGTCGGTATAGCGATCGCTCAGGACGATCCCGGCCGCCGTCATCGCCGGAAGCAGGACATCGTTCACATGTGAAGCCCTCGCCGCCAGGAACAACCACGTCTCATCCCAGTCGCTCATCGACAACCTAGGTTCCAACACCAGCGAACGCAGCCGCATGCCCAGATCAGTCCCGCCCGGCTCGGACGTCAACCACACTGAGCGACCCGATTCTCGTAGCGACTGAGCCAGCGACTGAGCCAGGGTCGTCTTGCCCGCGCCGTCTCCGCCCTCGACGGTGATGAATGCCCCACGCCGAGCGTCAGCCGGCATGAATCCGCACCCGCCGATTCGGTTCTCGACCGCGACTGACAGACTCCAGCGACTGATCGCTGGCCAACTGGTGCTGCAGCCTGCGTATGTATGGATTCTGTGGCGCGAGATCAATCGATGACTGCTGTCCGGAGTGAATCTGCGATATGGCGTCTTCCGTCTCGGACAGCGCAGCCGTCACTGTGTCATTCGGCGATGCACCTTTGGACAGTGCGCGCAGGCTTTTCTCCATTTGCAGCACGGTGTTGTGCTTCAACACGACGATCGGCAGACGCCGCGACTCGGCCAACCGCAACTCCGGCGGGCGTCGGCGGAATCCAGCCCGCAGGGTCATCACTACATCCGCCTCCTCGACCCGCTCGGCGATTGAAACGCTGCTACCGGTTTCCCGAATCGCCTCGCGCAGGCGGGACAGCGACACGCCTAACGGATATAGCTTGCGGTGCAGCGCTGATCCGACCGACGTCGCGCGATTCTCGCTTCGGCGACGCAGCGGCGCTTCGTGAGCGGACCCATTGCCGAACGAGGCACCGTTGCCTGTCCCGCTCACACCGGCAGCGGAAGCGAACTGACCATTGAACATGTCGTTGTTGGAGAGCGCCAATCCCGTCCAAGCGCGTTCGCCTTCACTGGACTCTACCGAGTCCAGTGAAGTGTGCAACGCGCCCTCGTCGTCGACCTCGCGCATTTCCGCGGTGACTGATTCCCCGCGCAACAGGGCATCGACCGTATTGGCGATATCGGCGTGCATCGCCACCCTGGTGAAGGACTGAATCTCGACCAATACGTCGAACGTCGGCGGGGCCTTTCGCTCGAGTACCGATTTGCGCGTCCCGCGCCGACGCGCCTCCTCATCCGATAGCGTGACCGTCTGAATTCCCCCGATCAGGTCGACCAGGGTCGGATTCAGCATCAGGTTGGCCAGCGTGTTGCCATGCGCCGTTGCCACGAGCTGCACGCCGCGCTCGGCGATCGTCCGAGCCGCCTGCGCCTCGAGTTCTGTGCCGATTTCATCGATCACGATCACTTCCGGCATGTGATTCTCGACGGCCTCCACCATCACCGCGTGTTGTAACTCCGGGCGCTCGACCTGCATCCGTCGCGCTCGGCCGATGCCGACGTGGGGGATGTCGCCGTCGCCGCCGATCTCGTTCGAGGTATCGACGATCACCACTCGTTTGCCATCAGCGGCGAGAACGCGGGCCGCTTCGCGTAGGAGCGTCGTCTTACCCACTCCGGGCCGTCCCAAAAGCAGAATCGACGCGCCCGCCTTGACGAAGTCCTCAATCACCGCCACCGACCCCGACACCGATCGACCCACGCGCATGGTCAGGCCCACGACCTCGCGCTGTCGATTGCGGATGCAGGCGATCCGATGCAGTGTGCGGGGCATGCCGGCGCGATTGTCGGCACCGAAATCGCCAAGCTGGGAGACCACGAGTTGCAACTCGATCTGCGATACATCCGTCTCGCTTAACTCGACCTCGCCATCCAGGTAGCGTGCGTAGGGACGCCGCCCCAGGTCGAGCACGATCTCCAACAGCTCCGCTTCATTGCCGCGCGCGCCGACCGCGCGCCGAATCCCCTCCGGCAACGTCGACAGCAACACGTCGAGGTCGTCGTCCTGCGCCGGGCTGAACAGTGTCGCCATCAACCCGATCCTCCCGCTGCGAGCGGCGCGCTGCCCACGGCCGCATACGCGACGCACAGCTCGACGAAGCGCTCGTGCAGTCTGCCGTCCTGTGTCAGCTCGGGATGAAACGTCGTCGCCATCAGCGAGCGGTACTGCACCGCGACCGCCTCGTGCGCGTATTCAGGTCCTAGCCGCAACAACACCTCGACCTGCTCGCCGACCGAGCGGATGCGCGGGGCGCGAATGAACACCGCATGCACCGGGTCGCCGCCCAGCGCGCCTGCGGCGAGCTCTGCTTCGAACGAATCGATCTGACGTCCGTATGCGTTGCGCTCCACGGTCATGGGCATCAGGTGCAAGGCCGGACGATCAAGGCTGACGATCTCCTCGGCCAGCAGAATCGCTCCTGCGCACGTGCCCCAGATCGGCAGGCCGGCGCGGCCCATCGAGACGATCGACTCTCGCAGCCCATACGCGATCATCAACCTGGCGATAGTGGTGCTCTCGCCGCCAGGAATGATCAGTCCGTCGATCTGGCGTAACTGGCGGGTTGTTCGCACTTCGAGCGCATCAGCGCCGGCACGGCGCAGCGCAGCAGCGTGCTCCGCGAAATCCCCTTGCAGCGCCAGTACGCCAACGACAACCGAGCTCGATCTTCCTGTCCTACCCATCACGCCCGTATCGCCTGATCTGTAGGTAGCCAAAGCGGTCACCAACTCCAATCTCACCGCTCCGTTGGGATGCCCATTCACCAACCTCGCTTCGACAGGACCTCGGACTCGGGAATCTTGTCGATTTCGATTCCGGGCATCGCCACGGGCAGGTCCGTCGAGACCTCTGCCAGGATCTCATCGTCCTCGAAATGGGTCACCGCGCGCACAATCGCATTCGCCATGCGGGCTGGGTCCTGCGACTTGAAGATGCCGCTGCCGACGAATACGCCGTCGGCGCCGAGTCGCATCATGAGCGCCGCGTCGGCTGGAGTGGCGACGCCGCCGGCGGCGAAATTGACCACCGGCAAGCGCCCCATCTCGCGGGTCTGTCGCACCAACTCGACCGGCGCGCCGATGTCGCGGGCGTATGAGACCAATTCCTCATCGCCCATGCCCTGTAAGCGACTGATCGCCCCCTGGACGGCTCGCATGTGACGCACTGCCTCGACAATGTTGCCCGTACCCGCTTCGCCCTTGGTGCGGATCATGGCCGCACCCTCGGCGATCCGGCGCAGCGCCTCGCCCAGGTCGCGGCAGCCGCAGACGAACGGTACCGAGAACTCGTACTTGTTGATATGGAACAACTCATCGACCGGCGTCAGCACTTCAGATTCGTCGATGTAGTCGACGCCCAACGCTTCCAGGATCGACGCCTCGACGAAGTGGCCGATGCGCACCTTCGCCATGACGGGAATCGACACGGCGTCGATGATGCCGCGAATCAGCGACGGGTCCGACATGCGCGCCACACCGCCGGTCGCTCGAATGTCCGAGGGCACGCGCTCCAGCGCCATCACCGAACAGGCTCCTGCCTCTGCGGCGATGCGCGCGTGCTCGGGCGTAACTACGTCCATGATCACGCCGCCCTTAAGCATCTGCGCCAAGCCAGCCTTCACCGTTTGTGTCGCGGTTTCTACGACCATCCCCATACCTCTCGCCCTGTGCCTCGGAGCGTGTCCTGCGCCTCGGCACCGCTGATACAGACCAGTCTATCGCGCCGCGTGACGGCAACCCGTTGGGCGACGACGCTCATACATCGTTATGCGCTGGCAATGGCGGACTCCAGCTCGTCCACTTCGCCTCCGCCGGCCATGAGATAGGACAGGCTTTCGAGGGTGAGCGACTCGCTGGGGCGATCTTCGACCAAGCGACCTCGCTGAAAAACCAGAAAGCGGTCGCCGACCCAGAATGCATGTTGCGGCTTCGGCGTCACCAGCACCACCGCCGCGCCCCGTTGCGCGGCCCGGCGAATCAGACGCAGCACCGCGCCCGACTGGCGCACGCCCAACGCTGACGTCGGCTCGTCCAGAATCAGCACCCGTGCGCCGTAGTACAACGCTCGCGCGATCGCCAGGCCCTGACGCTCCCCGCCTGACAGAGTATGCGCCGCACGATCAGGAGCACCCAGATCGATACCCAGTTTTTCCAGTTCCGCCTGCATCGCCTGTTTGGCATAGCGCACGTCGAACCGCTGGAAGACACCCCATCCCTTGACCGGCTCCGCGCCCATGAAGAAGTTGCGCCACAACGACATCAGGGGGGCCAAGGCGAGATCCTGGTAAACCGCCACGATCCCCTGCGCCCGCGCCTGCCTAGGAGAACTGAACTCCGTCGGTGCGCCGTCGAGGAGCATGACCCCATCGCTGGGGTCAATCAATCCGCAGAGCATCTTGATAAAGACCGATTTGCCCGCTCCGTTATCGCCGACGACGCATGTCACCTCGCCCGCACGCAAGGCGACATCCACACCCTCGAGCGCCACGACCGAGCCGAAGCGTTTGCCAAGACCGCGCACGGCGAGCACCGGCAGATCGGCTGGCTCGTCGGCGAGATCGACCGCTACAGCCTCTACCTGCCCAGTTGGCTCAGTTGTCATGTTCGTTCCAACGTCGCTAGGTTATCCGGACCGTGCCGTCCTCACGCGCTCACCCACGATGTGGTTAATCAGCGTCGCGACCAGCAACAAGACGCCCAGGAACGCCCAACGCCAGTCCGAATTCCAGCCTGCGTGCGGAATGCCGACGAACGCGATACCCCAAATCAGCGCCCCGATCGCCGGCCCGACCGCGGAGCCGTAGCCGCCCGCCATCCGACAACCGCCGACCACCGCCGCAATGATGTAGAAAAACTCCTGTCCAACGCCCTGCCCAGCCTGCACCGACGTATAGCGGATAGCGTTGCTGATGCCGACGAACCAGGCCGCCCCGGCGGTCAGCATGAACAGCCCGATCTTGGTTCCATTGACCGGCACGCCGACCGCGCGCGCTGCCTCACGGTCGCCGCCCGTCGCAAAAATCCAGTTGCCGATCTTGGTTCGCCAGAGAATCCAGGTAGCGATCAGAATGAAACCAGCCCACCACAGCAGCGAGACGCGGAAATCGGACGGCGCCGTGCCGAAGACCGTGACGACGATGGCGTGCAATGAGTCGTAGCCACCCGCAGAGTCGACGTTCTCGATCAACGCATCGCCCGTGAAGTACTTCGATAGGGCGACGTTCGCGCCGCGCAAGCCGAAGAAGGTGCCCAGCGTGATCACGAACGACGGCAATCCCGTCCAGACCACCAGCACGCCGTTCCACAGCCCCAACGCCAGGCAGACCAGCAGCGAGAGAAACATGGCTGCCCACAGGTTCATCCCCCACTCCGTCGCCATCACGCCCAGCAGCGCGCCGGCCGTGCCGACCATCACGCCTGCGGACAGATCGAACTCGCCGCTGATCATCAGTAACCCAACTGCCACCGCGATGATCCCGTAGGGCCATGCCGTGTCCAGCACGCGCGCGATCGTGGGTACCTCCAGCATGGCCCCGGAGCTGGCGATGCTGAAGAAAATGAACAGCAACGCCGCTGCGACCAGCGAACCCAACTCGGGTCGCAACACAGCCGTCCTTACCCAAGGCCGGGCATTGCCGGTTGCCGGCAGCTGCAACAGTGACACCGCGTCGCCTCTCCCTGTCAGACCCTCAGCAATGTACTCCGTCGGCTTCTCTACTGATTCACTCGATCGACCGGGCGGGTTCGCCCGCCGGGGTCGTGAGGCGTCGCATTGCCTGGCGCAAGCGCTCGGCGTTGTTCGCATCGACAAATCCGGGGCCCAGCAGGACGCCGCGTCCGGCGATCCACTGGAGCAAGGCGTCAACCAACTCGTCGACGCCCTGTGTCCGCTCCGAGTACTGCGTCAACCGCGCGTAGGCGATCGGGAGATAGCCCTGTAGATAGGGCTGCTGATCCACAGCGAACAACACGCGCCCGTCGTCAATCGCGTCCAACACCTCATCGTTCAGCTCGAACACGGCGTGCACCAACTCGCGGACTTGCGATCCGTTCTCTCGAATCCGCATGATCGCGCTCGATGTTTCATTCATCAACCGGGTGTTCATGGTCAACACGGCATTAATCGACGGATCGCCTGTGAGCACTCGCTCGATCTCGTCGCCCACAGGTTCACTGAGATCGACGCTCAGTTCCGTCAACTGATCTAGACGCTGCCCAGCTCGATTGCAGCGAATATCGAGGGAAACATTGCGCGACTCATGTTTCACGCACAGCAGATGCGTGGCACCCGCATCCCGCAGGCGATCGCCCACGGTCAGACCGGCCACCGTCTCGACCTGACCGAAATAGGAATCCACCCCCAGCTCCGCGCCGGCGCGGTCGCCGGCATTGATCACGTATACGGTGACGCCGATCAACAACGCATCGCTCACCACCTCGGACATCGCCTCCGGATCCGTGAGCGACACGACGACAACGTTGAAGCCCTGTTGCACCACCTCGTTGACCAGGCGCACCCGCTCGGCGGTGTCGGGCGTGGAACGCCAGTACAGGTTGACGTCGAATGCCGCCGCGGCGTCCTCGGCGCCCGCACGCACGTCGTCCCAGAATGGATCGGTTTCGGCCCCGTGCACGATCATTGCAACTGACATCGGCGGCGCTAGGCCCAGATCCAGTCGCTCGCGCGCCGCCTCGGCGCAACCAACGCAGACGACCACCGCCACAATCAGCGCCAAGCCCAGCGCTGAGCCGCTCACTGGTCGCTGCCCAACTGGGGGAAGCGCCGCACGTTGGATTGGTCGACGAAGCCCGGCCCCGTCACCAGACGCCCCGATGCCGCCCAACGCTCTAGGCCCGCCAGCACGCCGCGAGTCTCCGCGACCGGTTGCAGTGACCGGAAGTAGGCGAACGCAATTGGCAGAAACCCTTGCAGGTACGCCTGCTGATCGACCGCGAACAGCACCTCGCCAATCTCGATCGCCTGCAGGATGGCAGGCGATACGTCGAAGGTCGCCAGGCTCGCCTGCGAACCCGATGCGGAGATCGCATCCATCGCCAGTTCGGCGATGCTGGAGTTCAACGCCAGCACTCCGTCGATCTGCTCATCCGCCTGCAACACCGCCGCGATCTCGCCGGTCGTCGACACGCGATCCGCCGTACCGGACACGAACAGACGCTGCATCGAGCCTCCCGTCGCCTCCATCGCTAGACCCGCGTTGGCGCATCGAGATTCAAGGCCAACATTCCCCGCCTCATGAATCAGGCAGAGCAGTCGCGTCACCCCCTCAGCGACCATGCGCTCGCCGGCGCCGAGACCAGCGACGCCGTCTGGTTGGCCGAAGTGCGTGACGGCACCAAACTCGCGCCCGCGCTCCTCGCCCGAGTTAATCGACATCACCAACAGGCCAGCCGCTATCGCTGAACGAATCGAGTCCTCCAGCGCGTCCGGGTCGGCCAGCGACACGATCAACACGTCGTAGCCCAACGCGACCGCGTTGTCCACCAACCGCACTTGCTCACTGACATTGCCGTCGCCGTCGTACAGCAAGTCCACGCCGAACTCGCGCTGCGCCGCAAACGCACCCGCGGCGACGATGTCCCAAAACGGATCGCCGATACCGCCATGCGTAATCATCGCCACGCGAATGTC
Organism: Dehalococcoidia bacterium; assembly: GCA_965116225.1. Lineage (GTDB taxonomy): Bacteria > Chloroflexota > Dehalococcoidia > Bin125 > Bin125 > Bin125. The sequence continues at coordinate 1,241,967 of OZ220495.1, forward strand.
CGTTTCCGGCAACACGCCGGAACCAGTCAACAGCGCGGTGTCTCTATCCACCCGGCAGACATAGGCGCCGATCATTGCCAGCGCGATCAACCCCGCCAAGACCGCCCAGCGCAGCCAACCCTCATTCGCCAGTCGTTCGATCCGTCGGGACACCGGTTGCTTCTTCCCCGTCTCAACCTACGCGCAAACGATCGCGCAGATCATCCCGCGGACGCATCACCGCGGAGAGCCGAGCGATCGCCGCCGACGCTAGGCTATCAAGCATGCGCATCGGACTCATCTCCGACACCCACGTTCCCGAAGCCAGTGCGGAGCTGTGGCCCCAACTCTGGGATCGCCTCAAGACCGCCGACGTCCTGCTGCATGGCGGCGACATTCACGACATCGCCCTGATCGACAAACTCGAGCGGGTTGCGCCGATTTATGTCGCGCGCGGCAACGGCGACGATGGCTCGGGCGGCCGGCCCGTCCAGCCGGATGATCCACGACTGCGCGAGGCCTGGTCCTTACAGTTTGAAGGCTTCAAGTTCGGCCTGACCCACGACATGGCTCTGCCTGAGTGGCCGCCCTACCGCACCGTCGAGTCGATGATGGACCACTACTTCGGCGGTTCACAGCACGTTGTCGTTCACGGCGACACGCACGTCGCCTCGATCGAGACCATTCGCGGCGTACTGCTGATCAATCCCGGCAGCCCGATGTATCCGCGCAATCTCGACACGCGCCTCGGCACCTTGGGCTTCGTCGAGATCGACAATGGCCGCCTGCATGCTTGGTTGGAACAGCTCGACGAAGACGGTTCGCATGTCATTCGCGAGCAACCGAAGTACGTGTACTGAGTCCGACGCCGCGCCCACCCACGTTCACCGTTCCATCATCTCGGCCATCGCCTTGTCGTCCATGTCGCATCTCATCGCCAGCGAATACGCTACGCGTATGTCTGGCATTTCCCTCCTCGTCCCGTTCGATCGGTCGCCGGAAGCGCGTCGCGGGCTTGAGATCGCCCTGCATCTGGCGCGGATCGACCGACGCAAGTCGCGCGTCCTGCCGATCTATGTCGTCGAGGTCGAGCGCGCGTATCCGGTCGACAGCGAACTGCCGCATCAGTCTGCGCAGGGCGAAGCCTGCCTCGCCGAAGCCGAGACCGCCGCCAAACAGGCCCGCGTGTCCTGCGACGCGATCCTCCTGCAGGCCCGCAACGCCGGACCGGCCGTCGTCGAGGTCGCCGCTACCGAAGCCATCGACGTGCTCGTGCTGGGGGTCTCGCACGCCAATGCCGTACACAGCGCCGGTGGCGAGCAAACCGCCCTGGTGCGACGCACCGGCGCGGGCATCGATCTAGGCCATACCGCCGATTACATCCTCTCTCATGCGCCCTGCGAAGTCGTGGTGGTGCGAGAATCCGCGCTGCACCACCGCGATCTCACGGCCGCCGCGCCGCGGACCAGCTGACACAGTAGCAAGCGAGTCGGATCGCCATGCGTGTCGTGATCATGGGTTGTGGACGACTTGGATCTACCCTGGCCCGCGAACTCGACCATGAAGGACATCACGTCACCGTGATCGACGTCGATGGCACCGCCTTCAACTGGCTCGAGGACAATTTTCGCGGCGACACCGTCGCCGGTGCCGGCGAGGACATCGCGGTCCAACAAGCGGCCGGCGTTCCCGGTGCCGACATCTTCCTCGCCCTCGCCAACGGCGACAACCGCAATGCTATGGCCGTTCAGGTCGCCAAACACATCCATGGCGCCAGGCGCGTGGTGGCCCGGATATACGATCCGGAACGCGCCGACGTCTACCGCCAGATCGGGATCAACGTCGTCAACCCAACTACGATCCTCGACCAATTGGTGCGCGAGGCCGCCTTCGGCGACGAGCGTGCGCCGGATACCGAGGAGGCGTGATGTACGTCATCATCGTCGGTGGGGGCAAGGTAGGTCGCGGCACCGCACGCGACCTGATCGAGATGGGGCACGAGGTCTGCGTCGTCGAGCGCGACGCCAACGCGGCCTGGTCGATCAACAACGAACTGGGCGAGGTCGCCCTGCTCGGCGACGGTGCCGAAATTCATGTTCAGCGCGCCGCCGGCATGAATCGCGCCGATGTCGTCGTCGCCTGCACCGGACGCGACCAGGCCAATCTCGCCGTCGCCCAGACCGCGCAAACTCGCTTCGATGTCGGCAAGGTGATCGCCCGCATCAACGACCCCCGCAACGAGCGCATCTTTCGCACGCTGGGGTTCAACTTCACGATTTCCGCCACACGCGCGATCGTCAACGCCATTGAGCAGGAGGTTAGCGCCGGCCTCTCGCGGTTGACGCAGATCCGGTCAACCGCGTTCGTGCTGTCGGAGGTGATCATTCCCCAGCTCGCCCCTGCAGTTGGCTGCACCGTGCGCGATCTCAATCTGCCGCCGCACACCGTGCTCGCCCTGATCATTCGCGACGACAATCAACCCGAAGTACCAGGTCCCAATACGCTCATCCAGGCAGGAGATGTCGTCATTGCTGTAACCCAACCCCAGCACCAGCTCGCCTTGCGCGAGGCGCTCGCCGGATCGGTCTGAGGCTATGTCTCCCAGCAGCGACGCTCCGATCAGAATCGCGTTCCTTGGACCGCCGGGCACGTTTACCGAACAGGCCGCTTCGCTGTGCACCCGACTCGGTCGCGGGGACGAGCTCATAGCGTTTGCCAGCATCTCCGCCTCGGCCGAAGCGGTCGCCGACGGACATGCCGATATCGCCGTGCTGCCCTTCGAAAATTCGCTCGCCGGCGCGGTCGGTGAAACCCACGATCTGATCATCCACCAGCGTGACTCGCTGGCGATTTGCGACGAGATCATCATCCCGATTGAACACTGCCTAATCGCCGCGCCGCGCGCCGACACCGCGCGCATCGACACGATTTATTCCCACCCGCAAGCGCTTAGGCAATGCCAGCGATACCTCCAGCGGCGATTTCCCAACACGCGCACCGAGGCGACCCTCTCAACCTCGCAAGCGGTCGCGCGCGCCGTTGACGTGGGCGACCACGCCGCCGCAATTGCGCCGCGCCGAGCCGCCGCCGTGCACGACGCCGTGCTACTCGAAGTCGGCATCGAAGACGATCATCGCAACGCGACCCGATTCATCGTTCTCGCCGGCCAGGATCATGAGCCGACCGGCGACGATCGCTCGACGATCCTCTTCAGTACCGCCAATCGCCCTGGCGCGCTGCTACGCGTACTGCGGCATTTCGCCGATGCCGATATCAACCTCACCCGCATCGAATCCCGACCCGCCCGCGAACAGCTGGGCGCCTACCTCTTCCTGATCGACTGCGATGGGCACCGCGCCAATGCGGCGCTCGCCGACGCGCTGATCCGGATCGAGCGCGAAGTGGAACGACTACGCATCATCGGCAGCTACCCAAGGGCACCCCAGCCCTGAGGTGAGTCCGGTCCAACATGCCAGAGATCCCCGAACCCCGACACACCGCCCAGGCCCTCACCGAGCAACTGGCCGGTCGCCCGATCACAGTATCGACATCCAACGACCGATCGTGATTCGCCTGCCGCGCGAGGACTTCGAGGCCGGATTACTGGGCGCGGAGTTCCGGCGCGTCGAGCGCAGCGGCAAGTTCCTCCTCTTCCGTACCAACCCGACAGCATGTTGGTTGTCAATCCGATGCTCAACGATCGCTTTCAGTGGACCGCGGGGCCGAACGGCTCCGAGAAGGCGCATACCCGAACCTGTCTTCACCCTCAGGTTTCCAATCCAACGCTTCGGCAAGAGATGAACTCGGCATTCGCTAAATCGACGAGCGCTACCTCGGCAAGATCTATCTCGTCGACGCGGAGGAACTCGTCCATGTGCCGGTATTGAATGAACAGGGCCCAGACGCTCTCGACCCTACCCTGGACGCGAGCATCTTTCCCAAGCGGTTGGCGCGTTATCGGGGACAGATCAAGAACGCGCTGGTCAACGCGCGGTTGATCGCCGGCATCGGCAACGCCCACTCCGACGAGATTCTCTTCAACGCCGGGATTCACCCGTTCACGAAGATCTCGTCGCTGCCGCCAGAGCGCCGCGCACGCCTGTTCGACGCGATGCGCGAAACCTTGAACTGGGCATCTGGCATCGCCGCGGCGCAGATCGGAGAGCGGATCGACCGCAAGCCACGCGAAGTCCTAACGTCCACCACAAAGACGGCCAACCATGTATCCCGTCCGCGTTGCGACAACCCGATCTCCGAGGTCTCGCCGAACCGCCGCCACCTCGTTCTACCGGACCTGTCAGCCCGAATAATCCTAAGAAGTGGACTCGGGAACGGGTGGACCGTTTCAAATCGTTCTAGTTAGTCGCCCGACAACACGCGTTCGGCTCCGGGAATGAACGGCACCCAACCAGGTTGACTCTCGAGATACTGGCCGAACAGATTGATCGGGGTCACCGTCGGACGACCGGGTTTCGCGCGCAGCTCCATCCGGGCTTCGCGCGGAGTCCGACCGGCCTTGCGATGGTTACAGCCGCGACAGGCGGAGACCAGATTCTCCCACGTATGCGAACCACCTTGGAAACGGGGTACCACATGATCGAGCGTCAAGTCCTTGAACGCGGTCCGACGGCCACAGTACTGGCACATAAAGCGGTCGCGGATGAATACCTCTCGCCGTGAGAGGCGCATCACTGGCCGCGGGCGACGGATGAAGTAAACCATCCGAATTACCGAGGGAACGTCGTACTCGCTGCTCACGGTGCGCAGGAGCGATTTGGCGCGATCCAGTCGATCGATGACTTCCGCCTTACCTCTCGCCACCAACACCACAGCCCGTCGCACGTTGCAGACGTGCAACGGCTCATAGTTCTGATTGAGCACCAGGACGGATTTGTTCAGCACCGACATCGCACCGTGCCGATCGTACCATCGCGCTCAGGGACGAATGCGAGTGATCGAGCAGGCGGCATCAGCCAACGCCGCGTAGATATTATCCGCCACCGATCGGACCCTGAACCGCGTCAACCGTCGAACGCCACTGTCCCACCTCAGCTACGAAGCTCTGAATGGCCAGATCGAATTCCAAAGGCAACAGCGCGCGAACGACGGGCGCATTCTCCAGCATTGCCCAGCCGATGACTGAATGACCAGCTAGGCCATGGGCGTCGTCCAGTCCGGCCGAGACGACAATGGCGAACACAGCCTGGATCAACAAGAACCCGATGAGCATACCGAACACCCCACCGGCTGCGCGATCCGCCCAGCCCAACAACAGCAGCGCGGCGAGGCCGCGCAGAAATACCCCGATCACGTATCCGCCCACCGACACCAGGACGAGGATGACCAGGAAACTCACCGCCTTCATCAACCCGGATGGCGCTTCCGAGATCGCCAGATCGATGAGGACGCGCTCGTGATAGGCACCGGCCAAAAATACGCCGACCACGATCGCCAATAGCGCCACACCTGCGCGCAAAATCCCCATCCGCCAGCCCCAGACGCCAATCCCCAGCGCAACCGCGATGATGATCAGATCCAGGAGGTTCAGACCCAGAAACAGCCCGGTATCGGTCACGAGACTCACTCTACACGCGCACCGGGCGCGCGCCGGCGAAGGTCAGGCGCGATAGCGAGCAGCATTCGCCTCCGCGACGGCTGCGGCGCCCACCGACGCATTGTGCAGCAGGTTCATTCGCGCCATCGACGCAAAGTCCGACCGTGTCACGATCACGTGGTCGAGCAACTCAATCTCCATCGTCGACGCGGCGAGCCAGAGATCGGATGTCATTTCGAGGTCGGCGCGCGACGGCTCCGTCGAGCCCGAGGGGTGATTGTGCACGACGATCATCGCTGGCCCCTGATGCACGATGGCCGGCCGCAGCAGTTCGGCGACGCGCACCATCGCGCCATGCACCATGCCCTTGTACAACCGCTCCTCGCGGATCAGGCAATGCTGTTGGTCCAGGACCAGCACCCACACCTCTTCGTGGGTCAGGTCGCCCAGCAGACCTCGGTAGCGCTCGAACAACTGCTGCGCCGAGCGAAACGGCTGTCGCGCCGGCCACTCGTCGTCCGCCAGTCCCCGCGCCGCCAACTCGACCGCCGCCTTAATTCGGCTGACCTTGGCCACGCCCAGTCCCACCACTTGAGTCAACTCCTGGACATCCGAGCGCAACAACCCGACCAGCCCGCGATCCTTGAGTAGATTGCGCGACTTCTCCAGCACGCTCTCTTCCTGGTCGCCGGTACTCAGCAGGATCGCGACCAACTCTGCATTCGACAGCGCGTCCGCTCCCAGCCGAACTAGCCGCTCGCGCGGGAGGTCCTGTTTGTCCATGCGGTCCGTCAACCTGCCGCGGGGCTGACGGCGCTGCCTCGACGTCGAGGGGTTCACGATCTGCTCTTCGGCCGGTTGTTCGCGCTGATCAGCGTCTTCGACCGCCCACGACGCCCGCAACTCAGCTTCATAGTCTCGCACGCGACTACTCATCTCGCGGCTCGCCGAAGGACGGTAGCTCCACACTCTCGCGAGTCGCGCTCGCCTCAACCCCGCGTCCCCGCTCGCGATCGCTACTTTGCCGCTCCAGCTCCGCCCCGATCCGACGCTTCGTCGACTCATCTTGATCCTGTGGCCGCTCGTCCACGGCCAATGGCCGCCAGGCGACGAGCGCATTCGTATGGGGATAGTGGAGCAGATAGACCCAGCCGTCCGGCTCGGGCATTTCCTCGAACACCAAGCGCGGCACGCGAAACGCTCGCCGCGCGACCAGTACATAGTGCGCACGAAAGAAGATCAGCAGGTCGAACTTACGCCACTTTCGGGCCACCTTGCCCGTCGTTTCCATCGGCGTCGAGAACCAGTCCCGAAATGCGGACAGTGCCGAAAACCCCGACAGCACCCCGATCAGCGCGAACAACGAAAATCCGAACCAGGATCCATCACTGCCGTCCAGCGCCTCGAGCATCAAGAATACCGCGCCGACGGTGAGCAGGCCAAAGACCGGCGTCCAAATCGCGATCGACCACAGCAGCGCTCGCCGCGCGCGCTCCTCGTCGGGCGCCTGGCTACCGTGCCAGTCCCGGAAACTACCCGCCACCACGGCCGCTCTCCCCCGCCGACGAGGGCTGTGCCGCCTCATCCGCAACTGCAGAGACCTCCTGCGTTAGGACCCACAGCCATTCGCCCCGAATCAGCACTGAATCCTCATTCAACTGCCGGTTCCAGCGTAAGAGATCGGCGACCGACACCCCACTCGCCGACGCAATGTCGACCAACGTCTCCCCACGCTGGACCTGATATCGCTGGATGGAACTGGGCAACGTCGGCTCCGGTGGATCCAGCCGCCCGGGGGCGATGCCGCTCTGTGCGGGGCTCGCCGCCTCGGCATCCGCCGATTCGACCTGAGCAGACTGGACGCGAGCGACGGGCGCAGCCCGCTCGGCGATGGTTGGTGACTCGACCGCGGCAGCGGCGACGACCATTGCGAACGAGGCGGATTCCCTCAACAGCGGCTGCGTAGATTCATCCAACTCAGTCTCCATCAGCGCACCGGCCACGACAAGCGCCACCGTCAATATGACGACCGCGCTCAACTCGACGATACGGGGGATACGCCGCAGCCGCGCCACCGCGACTGTTCGCAACAAGGCACCAAGCGTCATCGCATCTCCCGTCGCCGCTCCCGGAGAGGCCTTGCACACAGCCGCGACTCACCGACAACGGCGAGTCCGCGTCAACGATAGCGCATAATGCACTCGTTGCCGTTACACAGCCCGGAATGGACCGGAACGAGGGATGGGACACTCAGGCGTCCGCCGGACCGCGAGCGACGTGGCGGCGACGTCGCTACTTGATCTCGACTGTCGCGCCGGCCTCTTCCAACCCCGCCTTGATCGAGTCGGCCTCTTCCTTGGTTACGCCTGCCTTGAGCGTCTGCGGCGCGGACTCGACGAATTCCTTCGCCTCGCGCAGACCAAGCTCGGTGACCGCGCGGACCGCTTTGATGACGTTGATCTTCTTGTCGCCGAACTCGGCCAGAATGACATCGAACTCGGTTTGCTCTTCGACGACTTCTTCAGCCGCCGCGGCAACGCCGCCGGCTGCGGCCACTGCCACCGGGGCGGCGGCGGTCACGCCGAACTTGTCCTCGATCTGTTTGACCAGATCGCGCGCCTCGAGAATCGTCATCGCGCTGATCAGCTCGAACGCTTCGTCAACCTTGGACATATCTGTCTCCACTCCATCTCGGCCGCGTCGGCCGCCTGGGTTCGGTGTCCCCGCCGGTACCGGCGAAATTGCTCCCTAGTTTGCGTCAGCTCCCGCCGACTCGAGCTGCTCCGCCCGCGCCTCGACAATCGCCGCCACGTCGCGGAAGACTGCGCTTAGGACGGCGGCCAGACCGGATACCGGGCTGTTCAGGCCGCCTGCGATTTTGGCCATCAGCTCGGATCGGCTGGGCACATCGGCCAAGGACGATACCTGCGAGCCATCCTGTAGCTGACCCTCGAAGTAGACGCCTCGAATCGGCAGATCGAGCCGTGCGTCGCGTGTGTATTTCCGCAGCGCCTTGGGCGCTTCGGTCAGGTCGCCAAAGCCGAATAGCAAGGCGGTCGCCTCGTCAGCGAGCCCCGCGGCATCCGGTTCGCCCGCGCCCTTGGCCGCTCGCCGCCACAGCGTGTTCTTGATCACGCGCAGCTCGGTCTCGGGCGTCTCCGCGTGGAGGCCGCGCCGCAGCTGCTGCATGTTTTTCACGCTCAAGCCGCGATAGTCGATCCCGATGGTGATCGACGCGCGACCCAGCCGCTCCTCAAGCAGCGCTATCTGCGCTCGTTTACGATCGGTCGCCATGCATCCCCCCGCAAGTCCATCGTCTCCGCCGCGTCCCGCTCGATCACCAGACTTGCAACCGCGCGCATCCGCATCAATCAATGCGGATTCCCTGTCAGCTGCTGCCTGCGCTGGACATTTCAGGACTCGTGCGAGTTCGCCAGCGGTCTTGGGCGGCAAGAGTTTCGTTGCTCCGCTTCCAGCCTATTCCACCTCTGCGCGTTCCGTCAGCCAATGAGATGGCTGACGCGACCGAGCGAGCGGTGATTAATCCGCCTCCAACGCCAACGCGGCCTGCTGTTCCAGCTTGATGCCGGGACCCATCGTCGAGGCAATGCTCAGCGAGCGTATGTAGCTGCCTTTCGATCCGGAGGGACGCGACTTCACAATCTCCGAAACCATCGTCGACAGGTTGTCCAGCAACTGACCCTCGCCGAAGCTCGCCTTGCCCAGCGGTACATGCACTGACGCCTCGCGATCAGTGCGAAACTCGACTCGTCCCGCTTTAGCCTCAGCCACCGCGGCAGCAACATCGGCTCGGTCTGCCACCGTACCGGCGCGTGGATTCGGCATCAGACTGCGAGGACCCAGCACGCGCCCCAAGCGTCCGACCTTACCCATCAGCTCCCGCTGCGCGATCGCCACGTCGAAATCGGTGAACCCATCCTGAACGCGCTCGATCAGATCATCGGAGCCGACAATCTCCGCTCCCGCTTCGGTCGCCGCCGATGCGGCGTCTCCCTCTGCGAAAACGGCCACGCGGACTTCCTTGCCGAGACCATGCGGCAGACGAGCCATGCCGCGTAGCTGCTGGTCGGCATGCCGCACGTCGAGGCCGGTGCGGATGTGCAGCTCGACTGTTTCATCAAACTGCGCCGTCGCCATCTGCTTGACCAACGCGACCGCTTCAGGCGGCGCGTAGTGCTGTTCTTTGTTGTACGAATCGATCGCGGCTCGATAGCGCTTGCCTCGCTTCGGCATCGTCAGCCCTCGACTTCCACACCCATCGAACGCGCGGTCCCTGCGACCATGCGCATGGCCGCTTCAACGTCGTTCGCGTTCAGGTCTTGCATCTTCTGCTCGGCGATCGCCCGCACCTGATCCGCGCTGATCGAGCCGGCGACTTCACGACGCGGTTCCGACGCGCCCTTTTCCAAACCCGCCGCACGGCGGATCAGGTCCGATGCCGGGGGCGTCTTCAGCTCAAAGCTGAACGAGCGATCCTCATAGACTGTGATCTGGGCCGGGATCAGCTCGCCGGCACTCGACGCCGTGCGCTCGTTGTAGCTCTTGACGAACTCCATAATGCCGACGCCGTGCTGACCCAGAGCAGGACCAACCGGTGGAGCCGGGCTCGCCTTGCCCGCCTCAAGCTGCAGTGTCAACACTGCTCGTACGCGCTTCGCCATCCAACCGTCTCCCTACCTCGCCCGCGACTGCCTCAGCGGGCGTTCATTCGCACTGCGTTCCCTGCTCCAGCGGGTATGTTTACTGCTTTTCCACCTGCTCGAAGTCCAACTCCAGCGGCGTCTCCCGACCGAACATCGAGATTCGCACCCGTACCTTACCCTTTTCCTCGTTGATCTCTTCCACTTCCGCCACCATGTCGACGAACGGACCATCTGTGAGCCGCACGGAGTCGTTGACTTTGAAACCCACCCGCAGCCTCGGCTCCGCGACCTGGGTCTGTCCAATAATCCTCGCCACCTGGGCAATCGGCAGCGGAATCGGGCGCTCCCTGATATCCATTCGGGAGCCGATGAACCCGGTCACGCCCTGGGTGTCTTTGACCACGTGCCAAGACTCGTTCGACGGCTCGCCAGTCTCGTCGTCCACCCGGATCTGCACTAACACGTATCCCGGCAGCAGCTTGCGCATGACTTCGCGACGCTTACCCCCCCGCATTTCCATTTCCTTTTGCGTGGGTACCAGCACATAGCGCCTTTCCGGACCGTTTTTCTTCGGTGGCCCGGCCTGTTCCGACGTCAGTTCGACGAACTCGTCCGTGAGGTCCATGTTACGAATGCGCTTGTCCAGCGAATCCTGTACCCTATCCTCGTACCCGGTGTAGGTGTTGATCGCATACCAGGCGCTGCCCGGCTCCTGGATGCCCTCGAGCGACACTGCCGAGGCGGATTCGTCTTCCGCCGGCTCGTCGCCACTTAGGAAGGAGGGAATCGGCGTCGGCGTTTCTTCGACCGGGCGGTCGAGGCCAAGATCCGCCAACGCTTCGGCAGCCGTCGCATCAAATTCGTCATCCGAAGAATTAGGCTTAGTCTCGAGTCCGAGTGCGCGAGCAGCCGCCAGGACTTCCTGCAGATCGCGCTCCGCAGCCGTCATTTCGCGCCGATCAAATCCCGTGCCGACTTGCGGCATGTCCGGTGACTCTTGTGGAGTAGTCATCAGGGCAATAGCGCTTCCTCAACGACGCGATTCAACCCAAAGTCGATCGCGCCCAAAAACACCCCCACGGCAATCGCGACGACCAGTACTACGACCGTCAAATTCGCGGTCTCCTGGCGTGACGGCCAGACTACCCGGCGCAGCTCATCAAGGATCGCGATGATCACACGTGGATGCGTCAGACGATAAAACCAGCTCTGGACGCGCGGCGCATCGTCCGCAGTGGGACGCGATGAGGCGATCTCGCGCCTTGGACGCGCCGGCAGCGACGCGGCGTCAAGCGCGGCACCGGCTTCGCGGCTGGCTGTCGACCCAGCCGGTTCGGCACCGGCATCAGTCCGTCGGCTTGGTCGCGGTGTCGCCGCGGCGGCTCGCGGCTGACCGCTCCTGCGGCCTCTTCGACGTCGGTTGTCGCGCGTTCTAGCCACGAAATTACCGCGTTTCCCGGTATGCCCGCCGCGTGCGGCAATTCGGACAGTACTTGGTCAGCTCGAGTCGATCCGCATCGTTGCGACGATTCTTCTTCGTGTGGTATGTGTGCGACTGGCATTCGCGACAGCGCAGCGTGATGAACACGCGATCACCCTTCGCCATAGCCAGCTCCCTTCCTCGCGTTCCGGCGACGTAGCGCCATCATCGCACGATTGGCGCGCTTACCGCGTGCTCCGACGTTATTCGAGGATTTTGGTGACGGCGCCGGCCCCCACCGTCCGTCCACCCTCCCGGATCGCAAACCGCAACCCTTCCTCCAGCGCTATCGGCGCTATCAACCGCACCCCCATCTGCACATTGTCCCCAGGCATCGCCATCTCCACCCCCTCCGGTAACCCAATCTCCCCTGTTACATCCGTCGTCCGAATGTAAAACTGCGGCCGATACCCGCTGAAAAACGGACTGTGCCGACCCCCCTCCTCCTTCGACAATATGTACACCTCCGCCTCAAACGCCGTATGCGGCGTAATCGTACCCGGCGCCGATAACACCTGCCCCCGCGCCACCTCCTCCCGATCAATCCCCCGCAATAAACACCCCACATTGTCCCCCGCCTCCCCACGCGTCAACGTCTTCTTGAACATCTCCACCCCCGTCACCACCGTCGTCCGCGTCTCCCGCACCCCCACAATCTCCACCTCCTCCCCGCTGTTCACCACCCCGCGCTCAATCCGACCCGTCGCCACCGTCCCGCGCCCCTTGATCCCAAATACATCCTCAATCGGCATCAAAAACGGCCGCTCCACCGGCCGCGGTGGCGTCGGCACGTACTCGTCCACCGCCGACATTAACTCCACGATCGAACCGTACTCCTCCGCATCCGCATCCCCAGAACCCGACTCCAACGCCGCCAACGCCGAACCCCGTACCACCGGCACCTCATCCCCAGGAAACTCGTAGTCCGTCAGCAACTCCCGCACCTCCAACTCCACTAAATCCAATAACTCCTCGTCCTCCATCATGTCCACCTTGTTCAAATACACCACCATCCGCGGCACTCCAACCTGACGCGCCAACAAAATATGCTCCCGCGTCTGCGGCATCGGACCGTCCGGCGCCGCCACCACCAAGATCGCCCCGTCCATCTGCGCCGCACCCGTAATCATGTTCTTGATGTAATCCGCATGCCCCGGCGCGTCAATGTGCGCGTAATGACGCAATGCCGTCTCGTACTCCACATGCGCTATCGCAATCGTAATCCCGCGCGCACGCTCCTCCGGCGCATTGTCAATCGACTCGAAACTCGAATACGACACCCCCGCCTGCGTCAACGCCAGCACCTTCGTAATCGCCGCCGTCAACGTCGTCTTGCCATGATCCACATGCCCAATCGTCCCCACGTTCACGTGCGGCTTCGTCCGCTCATACACCCGTCGCGCCATATCCCCTGCTCCTGCCTGCTGTGTACGTGTACCTGCTTGACCTGCGCTGCGTTCAATACATCGGATGGAGCCCGCATCCAGACTTGAACTGGAGACCTCGTTCTTACCAAGAACGCGCTCTACCAACTGAGCTATGCGGGCTCGTGTCTGTTGCGCTACCCCGCTCCGATACTCCGGCCGATTCAACGGCGAAACCGACGCCAACACAGTCATCTGCCGTGGCGGTGTCGACTCGGTTGCTGGTGCCGGGGGCAGGATTCGAACCTGCGAAGCCTTTCGGCGCCGGTTTTACAGACCGGTGGTATTAGCCACTCACCCACCCCGACACTCTTGCCATCTTACCTCTCAACGGCCGATCTCGCACCATCAACGACCATCGCGCCCCGCCGAGTATCTGTTCGCCAACACGCAAAGCAGTTGACATCCGATGGAGCCCAAGGGGGGATTCGAACCCCCAACCTGCCGATTACAAATCGGCTGCGCTGCCAATTGCGCCACCTGGGCCTGCCTCGATCCTAATCGCACCGGCACCCAGGGCGGCGCGTGAGAGCGTCGCACCGCGCGATAGTAGCGCATGGGCACGTCTGTGCCGGCGTCACATCACGTGACCGCATGAGGGGGTATGCTCTGCGTACGTCACACTGTCACCCACGACGCTAGAGACAGGATTGCCATGAGCCGCGCGTTGTTGATGATCCTCGCCTTGTCGTTCACGCTCTCTGCCGTCGGACTGGGCGCGCTGGCGACGTCCACGCCAACCGCGCACGCCCAACCGCCGATCTGCCTGAACCTGCCGGCTGGCGACCACCAACTGACCACTCCATCCCGCGAGCGCGAGGGCGAGGTCACATTCCAGGTCACCGTCGGTGAGGGCGGCATCGTCACCGGCTTCACCGAACCCGGCGATCAACCAATCCCGCCGGCTGCCATGCTCGATGTTTTCGCCGGCGACGACGCGTATCCACTGCCCGAAGGCGTCGCCTTCGTCGAGTGCAGGGCATCCGCCCACGGCGACATGATGCAGGACACGCAAGCCGCCGCCATCTGCGTCAATCTCCCGGCCGGTTCTTACGAAGAGACCGTCAGCGCCGCTGGGCGTTCCTATGAGATCACGATCAGTGTCGGCGAGCGGGGCGTTGTCCGCGATGTCGCGCTCATGGGGCAGCGCTACGGTGCCGCCGAAGCCATCGCCCTGTTGGAAGGGTTCGGCACCACCTTGCCGGCTGGCATCGCGATCGTCGCCTGTCCCGATGGCACCGCAGGCGATGCGGAACAACCAATCATGTTCGCCAACACCGGCAGCGGCGGCTTAGCCGATCCGGCAGCTCAGGCTAGCAGCGGGATCTGGCACAAGCTTGGTGCGCTCGTTGTGTTGGCGATCGCGCTGAGCAGCGTGGCGTATCGGCGACGCTCCGTCGTCCGCAGTTACGTCGCCAACGACGGCAGCGGCCGCGAAGGCTAGAAGCGTAGAGCGCTATCGACGAGCGGATCAACGTCGAGCGACTCTTCGGTCTCGATCTGCTGCAGCTCGGGCTGAACCCTGCGCCAGCGCGTCCGCTCACGGGCGTCTTCCAACGCCACACCCAGCTCCGTCAGACGATCCCGCACCGAGTCGGCCAGCTGGTACTGTTTCGCCTCGCGCAGCTCCTGGCGAATCGTCACCAGTAGATCGATAAACGGTTCCGCGTCGGAAGCGCTCGCCGCCACACCAACGAAACCCAGTCCCAGCACGCCGCCCAGCTCGACCAGCGCATCCCGAGCAGCGGCGGCCGGCCGCTCCTCGGCCCGCGCCCGATTGATCTCGCGGGCCAGGTCGAACAACACGGCCAACGCCTGCGGTGTGTTCAAGTCATCTTCCAGCGCACCGATGAAGCGCTGGCGGAACTCGGTGGAGTCGATCTCGCCCTCGCCCTCGACCAGCGGCAGCGTCGCCGCCGTCCGCAACCGTTCCGCCCCGCGCGACGCCGCTGACAGAGACTCCTCCGAATAGGTCAGGGGCGAGCGGTAATGGCCTCCCAGCACGAACATCCGCAAGCCGTCCGCGCCGTAGCGATCCAGGCCCTCGCGCAGGCGCACGATCTTGCCCGTCGACTTCGACATCTTCTCGCCACCGATCTGCATCATCGCGTTGTGCACCCAGTGACGCACGAACGGGTCGCATCCCGAGTACGCCTCCGATTGCGCGATCTCGTTCTCATGATGCGGGAAGATCAGGTCCATCCCGCCACCATGCAGATCGATCTGCTCGCCCAGGTAGCGAATCGACATCGCTGAACACTCGATGTGCCAGCCCGGCCGGCCCGGCCCCCAAGGACTCTCCCACTGCGGCTCGCCCGTCTTGGCACCCTTCCAGAGCGTGAAATCCATCGGGTGTTCTTTCTCCACTCCGATGTCGGTCGGCTCAGCCGCGATCATATCCTCCAGCAACCGACCGGATAGTTTCCCGTAGCCGGGCATCCGCCGCACGCGGAAATAAACGTCACCGCCCGCCGGATACGCCATACCCTTCGCAATCAGCCCGTCGATCAGCTCCAGCATCTGCGGAATCTCTTCCGTCGCGCGCGGCTGCACGTCGGCTGGGACGATCCCCAACTCGCGCCACTCGCCCATGAACGAAGCGATCTGCCGCTCCGCCAGCTCCGCGACGGTCGTGCCGTCTTGGGCCGCTCGCGCGATCAGTTTGTCGTCCACATCGGTGAAGTTGTAGACCAGCCGCACCCGCCGCCCGTGCCACTCCAGGTAGCGACGCAGGGTGTCGAAGATGATGATCGACATCGCATGACCCAGATGTGCGTCATCGTACGGCGTGATCCCGCAGACGTACATCGAGATGGGATCATCGAGCGGCTCAAACGGCTGCTTGCGGCGTGTCAGCGTGTTGTACAGCTCCACGGACTAACCCCCAAGTCCCGGCCCGGCCCGCGGCCGGGACGCATGAATCACACGCGCGCACGAGGCGGACCCACGCGGGACCGCTCGTCATGCCAAGCGTAGTCAACGATTCCCCTCGCGCGACTACCCCGCCGCTGTCTCGCCCGAGCGCGCGGTCTGCTCGCCCAGCTGATCACGCAACCGACGCGTCTCAAGACGCAGATCGGATACAGCCGTCTCCAACGCCTCAATTCGGTCGTGCTCCGGATCCGGCAATCGCAGCACCGTATCGTCGCCAGGATCGTAGTAGGCGACGACGTGTCCCGGCACGCCAACCACCGTCGAGTGCTGAGGCACGTTCGAGACTACCACCGCGCCCGCGCCGATCCGTGCGCCCGTGCCGATCGTTACTGCGCCGACGATCGACGCGTTGGCACCGACCAGCACGTCGTCGCCGAAGATTGGATGCCGCCGCTTGCGCATCGTCGACGTACCGCCCAGCGTCACGCCCTGGTGCAGGTGGCAGCGTTTGCCAATCCGCGCCGTTTCGCCGATAACGACGCCCATTCCGTGGTCGATCAGACATGGCGCGGCGATCCGGGCACCCGGATGAATCTCGATTCCCGTCGCCCAGCGACCGAGGTGCGACAACAGTCTGGGCAGTACCGGCGCGCCGATGCGCCGCAACGCGGCCGACATCCGATGCAATATCAGGGCATGCACGCCGGGATACGCCAGCAGCACCTCCAGCCAGGACATCGCCGCCGGATCTCGCTCCAGCGCGAACTCGATGTCCGCCCAAGTGTCGTCGACGAAGCTGAAGTACCAGTCGCGGATTCGTCTCAGGGTCGCCAACGTAGGCATAACTACAACCTATACGTCTGGGTGATCCGATAGGTCCGACTCGCGCACGGCCCGCGTCGTCCTCACTCGCACGGTCGCCACCGCATGCGCGGCGATGCCTTCCGCGCGTCCCAGCGCGCCCATCCCCTCGGCGGTCGTCGCCGCGACGTTGACTGCCGACCGGTCGAGGCGCAGCATTTCGGACAGTTGTTGCCGCATCGCCTCAACATGCGGCCGCAAGCGAGGACGCTCGGCGATCACCGTCGCCGCTACCGATTGCGGCCGCGCGCCAAGGTCGGCCAGCTTCGACATCACCCGCCGCAGCATCGCCCCCGAGTTCGCATCCTTCCACTTGGGATTGGATGTGCCGAAATGTGCGCCGATATCGCCCAACCCGACCGCGCCTAATAGCGCGTCAATAATCGCATGCGTGAGTACGTCGGCGTCAGAGTGTCCCGCCAGGCCATCTTCGTCTGCAATCTCAACCCCACCGAGCACCAATTTTCGTCCGCTGGCGAAGCGGTGCGAGTCAATACCGATGCCGCAGCGAATCTCGTGACGCGCGCCGAGCAGCGCCTCCGCCACAACCAAGTCCGGGGGCGCGGTGATCTTCGGATTCGGCGCGCCCAGGTCGTGGACCAGCACTCGCTCTCCCAACCGCTCGACCAATCCCGCGTCATCCGTCGCCAGGACGCCATCGCGCGCCGCAGCCGCATGCGCTCGACGCAGCGTGTCGGCCAGGAACACCTGCGGCGTCACCACCGTGCGCAGCGAGGCTCGCGCGGGCGTCTGCAGGACCTCCTCTGCGTCTCCCACCACCTTGATCGTGTCGACTGCCTGGCTGCCGGCGATCACGCTCACGTCGCTCGACGCTTTCGCGACACAGCCGGCGATCGCCGCAGCCGTAATCAGCGGACGTGCTCCGTCATGAACCACGACGACATCGATCGATTGCAGCGCCGAGAGCCCTGCGCGGACCGAGTTCTGCCGCTCGTCGCCCCCCTGCACCAGCGCTCGGATCTTGCCCAATCCGATGCACAGTTCTGCCACCGAGCGTCGATTCATCGCAGATGTCGCGACCACCACGTCGTCGATGGCGTCGCATTGCTCGAACGCGGCCAGAGTCCAGCTTAACACCGGGCGGCCGGCCAGATTGGCCAACA
Organism: Dehalococcoidia bacterium; assembly: GCA_965116225.1. Lineage (GTDB taxonomy): Bacteria > Chloroflexota > Dehalococcoidia > Bin125 > Bin125 > Bin125. The sequence goes on from OZ220495.1 coordinate 1,259,927, forward strand.
GCTTGTCCGTACCGCCCATTCGCCGACTGCCGCCGGCCGCTAGGATAACCGCGCCGACCCTCACGCGACCTCCTCCTCGACAGCGAGCTGCGCGAAGACCATACGACCCGCCTGAGTCTGAATCACGCGTTTGACGACCAGGTCGCGTACCTGTCCAATCGCCTGCGCGCCGTCCTCGATCACCACCATCGTGCCGTCCGGCAAGTATCCCACGCCCTGGTTCTCGCCTCGACCTGTTTCGATCAGCTGAATCGTTAGTGCCTCGCCTGGCAGCACTCTGGTCTTCACCGCGTTGGCCAGCGCATGGACATTCAACGTGCACACGCCTTCCAATTCGGCGACCTTGGCCAAATTCGAGTCCGTCAACGCCAGCGCCGCTCCGCGCTCCTTCGCTAGCCGCACCAAGCGCGCGTCCACATCGCCGTCCACCTCGGTCGATTCATCATCGATCAGATGCGTCGAGACCCGTTCTTCCGCCTGCAACCTCATCAGCAGTTCCAGGCCTGCGCGCCCTCTGCCCCGGCGCAGCGGATCCGAACTGTCGGCCACGCGACGTAGTTCGTCCAGCACGAATCGCGGCACCACAATGTCCGCCAACAGAAATCCGCTCGCGGCGACTTCTGCGATGCGACCGTCGATGATCGCCGAGGTGTCCAGAATTACCTCCGACGGCGATGAGGGCCGCGTCAAGGCTACGGATTCCGCGACTTCATCAGCTCGACCGCGCACCACGTTGACGAAGCGCTCGACCTCAAGTCGTCGCCCTAGGGCGACGCCGATGCCGATCGGTGCCAGCAGAATGGCGACGCCGATCGGCGCAAAATCGCCAGCCGCTCCAGGCAAGGCACCGAGCACCGGCGACAACAGGGACGCAGCCACCAGAGCCGCGACGAGGCCGAACCCACCGAGCAAAATCTCGAGCGTCGACAGCGAGCGCCAGATCCCCTGCCGAAACCACCACATCGGCCGTAACAACCAATCGAGCAGTCGCCGAAACGTTCCCATGCCTGCGGGCCTCAACCGGTCCCAACCTCAACAGGCCAGAATTGACCAGATATTGAAATGGCGGCCCTGCGGCCGCCAATCAGTCCAGAGCGGTCAGCCGCTCGATAATTCCAGGCGCAGCGCGCTACGCGTCTCAAGCATACAGGGTACACCGTCCCAGATCATCGAGCCGCGCCGCGAAGCGCGGCCTCACTCTGGTTACTCAGCTTCGATTGCGCCATGCTCTGATAGCGTAATATTTGCGCTTGCGCATTCTCTGACGATCGACAGGCGAGTTCGCCAATGCCCGGCATCGACATCGATCCGCTTCTGCGCGGAGTCGCCAAACCCGCCCGCTACGTCGGCGGCGAGTGGAACGTGATTGAGCGCAACTGGAATGAACGTCGCGTTCGTTGGGCCCTGATCTATCCCGACCTCTACGACATCGGCCAATCCAACGGCGGGCTCGCCATCCTCTACGACATCCTTAACCACGCCGAGGACACACTCGCCGAACGTTGCTACACGCCGTGGCCTGACATGGCCGCCAGCTTGCGCCGGCACGGCCAGCCGCTGTTCTCGCTCGAAAACCGCCGCGGCCTGCGCGACTTCGACGCGCTCGGCTTCTCGCTCTCCTACGAGCTGACATACACCAATATCCTTGAGATGCTGGACCTGGCCGGCATCCCGATCCGTAGTCTCGACCGCGTCGAGGACGACCCGATCATCCTCGCCGGCGGCTCCGGTGCACTGGTCCCTGAACCGCTCGCGCCCTTCATCGACGCCTTCGTCCTCGGCGAGGCCGAGGACGTCGTGCTGGAGATCAATGAGCTGTTGCGCGAAGCGAAATCGCAAGGCGCCGCGCGACTCGACCTGCTGCACGCGCTCGCGCGCGTTCCCGGCGTCTATGTGCCCCGCTTCTACGAGTGGGGCTATGAGGCCGATGGCAGGCCAACAGAGGTAGTCGCGACAGACGAGTCGGCATCCCTCCCCATCATCAAGCGCTTCCTCCAGGGACTGCCGCCGATCCTGACCAAGCCGATCGTCCCCTATCTGCAGACCGTCCACGATCGCGCCGGCATCGAGATTCAACGCGGCTGCACCCAGGGTTGCCGATTTTGCCAGGCCGGCATGATCTACAGACCGCTGCGCGAGCGCACGCCGGAAGAGGTCGTCGCCGGTACCAGGGAGCTCTTCCGCAATACTGGCTTCGACGATCTCTCGCTGGTCTCGCTCTCGTCTACCGACCACTCCCAGATCAATGCCATCGTCCGCGCCCTCCGCTCCGAGTTCGGCGACGACATCGGCATCTCGCTCCCCTCGACCCGCGTCGACAGCTTCAGCGTCGATGTCGCCCTGCTCTGCTCACCGCGCAAAAAGCACTCGATGACCTTTGCGCCGGAAGCCGGCTCTCAGCGCCTGCGCAACGCGGTCAGCAAGGTCGTCGATGAGCAGGACTTGCTCGATGCCGCACGCAACGCCTTCGAACAAGGTTGGACCTCGATCAAGCTCTACTTCATGGTCGGCCTGCCGACCGAGACGATGGCGGACATCGACGGGATCGTCGATTGGGCCGCGCGGGTCAAGCAGATCGGCCACCAGATCGTCGGCAACCGGGTCCGCGTCCGTGTCTCGACCTCCAATCACGTGCCCAAGGCGCATGCGCCGTTTCAGTGGGCTCGGCAGGAAACGCCGGCCGAACTCGAGCCAAAACACCAACTGCTGAAACAACGCACGCGCCAGGCGCGGCTCGACCTGAGCTGGAATGATCCGCAGGAATCGATCCTCGAAGGCGTGCTCTCTCGTGGCGACCGACGTATCGCGCCTGTGATCGAGACCGCCTGGCGCAACGGGGCTCGCTTCGACGCCTGGAGCGAGCACTTCCGCCAGGACATTTGGTGGGACGCGATGGCGCAGCATGGCCTCGACCCGGCCTTCTACTGCCATCGCGAGCGCGATCTATGGGAACGTTTTCCCTGGATGCACATCGCCTCCGGCGTCTCCGAAGCCTTCCTGCGCAAAGAGTGGCAACGCACCTGGAATGAACTAACGACTGCCGACTGCCGCGATGGTTGCAACGTCTGCGGCATGGAACACGACGCCCAGCTCTGCGAACTCAAGCTTGGCGACCGCATCGCCAAACATCACGCGCCGACCGACGCGCTGATCAGTGTGTTGTAGGAGAAGAGGTCGGCGGCTAATGTCACGAGACGTTCTGCAACATCTCACCTGGAGCCTCAATCAGTCATTCCAGGAAAAGAAAGAACACTCGCTGATCCAGAACCTCTCATCCGTCACCGGCGACGACCTCGACGAGGTCGTCGCCGGCGGCGGCCGCACCATGCGCGACCTGATTGTCCACTGCGCCAGCGTCAAGTTTATGCACGTCAACCACGCCTTCGGCGACGCCAGCGCCACGTTCTGGAACACTTGGCCGGGCGACGCACCGGTCAGCGACGCTTCCTTCGAGGACCTGCTCGAGTGGCTTGAAGCAGCCCACGACCAGGTTATTCAGGCGGTTCAGGCGCTAGCCGACGACGGCGAACTCGAAGCCCTGCGGCCTACGTATTGGGGCGAGCAATGGCGCACCCGACGCATCCTCGACGCGATCGCCGTGCACGACGTCTACCACGCCGGTGAGATCAACTGCCTTCGAGCCCTCCTCCACCGGGTCGGCTAGGCGTCGGTCGCCGCATCCGGCGGGTTCCCTCGTCATTTCCAGCTTGGCTGGGCATCTCGTTCGCCGTGCGATCGGCGTGTAATCCCTACAGCCGCAGAAACCCCGCGAGTTCGGCTGCCTCGCCTGACGGGCCTACGATCGCCAATCGCAGCTCGTCTTCGCGCAGGTATTCGTTGGCGACTCGCGCGATGTCTGCCTCGGTCACCGCCTGGTAGTCCGCGTACACCTCATCGACCGGTCGTAGCTCGCCGTGCAACAGCGTCTGCGCGCCGTTCCAGGCGGACACGGCGCGACTGTCCTCCATGCCCATCAGCATCCGGCCGGCTACCAGACGCTTGGCGCGCGCCAGTTCATCCGCCGGCACGCCGTCGCGCAGACGCGACACTTCTCCCAGCGATGCCTGGATCGCCTGCTCGACATTGTCGGGATCGACACCCATCGCCACCTGAATCGCGCCCGTATCGCGGTGCAGCACCATGGAGGTGCCCACGTCATAGGCGAGGCCCAACTCTTCGCGCACCTTGAGGAACAGCCGCGAACTCATGCCGTCGCCCAACATCGCCGTCATCAGACTCAGAGCGAAGCGATCTGGGTGCTTGGACGTCGCGCCCGGCACGGCGACGCTGATTTGCGACTGCTCGGTTTCCTTAATCCGCACCGCGACCCGCTGCACGTCTTCGTTCACCGCCGCCGCCAGACGACCTTGCGCCTCAGCTGCTGGCCAATTCCGGGTCAACTCCGACACGCGCGCGAGCACCGCGTCCGGATCGACGTCGCCCGCCACTGACACCAGACTGTTGCTCGGCGAGTATTGCGACGACCAGTACCGCATCATGTCGCCATGCGGAATCGTGCTGACCGATTCGGGCGTCCCGGCGATATCGCGGCCCAGCGGGGTTCCGCGCCACATGAGTTCAGCCAGCAGTTCGCTGACCAACTGGTAGGGCGAATCTTCGACCTGCGCCAACTCTTCCAGGACGACCGAGCGCTCCCGCTCGAGTTCGATCGGGTTGAGCCTCGGACGGCAGACCATATCCACGACCACATCGACGGCCGATTGCCAATCCGGGCCCGGCACTTTAGCGTAGTAGACCGTCATCTCACGATCGGTCGCTGCGTTGATATAGCCGCCCACGCCTTCGATGGCGATCGAGATGTCGCCGGCCGTCGGGTGCATCTCGGAACCCTTGAACAGGCAATGCTCAAGCAGGTGCGACACGCCGGCCAACTCATCGCGCTCGTACTGCGCACCCGCGCCGACGTAGAACGACACCGCCGCCGAGCGCGCCGACGCCATCGGTTCGGTGATCAATCGCAGTCCGTTATCGAGTACGTCAATCCGCTGCGCACCAGCTGGCTCGGCAGGCACTACGCCGCGCCCCAGACCGTGTCGCCCGAGGCCTCGTCGCGCACGATCGTGCGCCCGACCGCACCCGTGACAAATTCATCGATCGAGGTGCCGATCCTCGTATCCTCGCCGTGCCCGTTGAATGTCAGCGTGTGCTCCGGCAGGCCATAGAGCCTGGTCACAATCGACCGAACTTCCTGTGTTACCTGCGGCATACCTAGCGTGTTGCCCGGGCCGCCGGCGAATAGCGTGTCGCCGACGACGCAGTATGGATCGGCGGCATCGTCGATGTAGTAGGACACGGAACCGGTCGTATGCCCCGGCGTGTGCAGCACCTCGAGCTCGGTCGTGCCGAGCAGGATCGTCTCGCCGCCCTCGAGGTGGATGTCGATCTCGAGATCGGTCTCGAGCCACGGATGCTGCTCATCGGCGACCGTATCCGACGTATGCATGTAGAAGGGGACATTCGGCCCCAGGCGCTCGCGGAGTTCGTGGTACGACTTGATGTGGTCCGGATGCGAGTGCGTGAACAGCAGCATTTTCGGGGTGGCACCTGATGCCTCGATACCGGCCATCACCAACTCGTGCTGCGCTACGGCGTCGATGATCGCCGCATCGCCCGTGCCTTTATCAACCAGCACGAACGCATTATTCTCAAATGGTCCCCACGACATCTGCATGACCACCGTCCGCCAATACACTCGCAACAGTCGCGACTCCGCGTGCAGTTCCATGCTCATGTCGTATTCCATTCGGTCGGCGGCGCGCCGATAGCGTGATTCCAGTGTAGACAACGCGCAGGTTCCCCTATGACCAACCAAGCACCAATTGATTCGCTCCGCGATGTCATGCCGCGCACGGCCGCCGACGACGACGGCGTCCTGCAGATCGGCGGATGCAGCGTCCGCGAGCTCGCCAATGAGTTCGGTACCCCCCTCTACATCTACGACGAGCACACGATCCGCCAGACGTGTCAGGACTATCTGCGAGATTTTCAGTCGCGGATGCCCGGCGCGCGCGCGCACTACGCATCGAAAGCCTGGCTTAGCTTCGCCCTCGTCCAAATTCTGGTCGAAGAGGGCTTCGGCCTCGACGTCGTCTCCGCCGGCGAACTGCATGTCGCCCTCGCCGGCGGTATGGACCCGAAGCGGATCGGATTTCACGGCAACGGCAAGACCCCAGCCGAACTCGCCTACGCGCTCGACGTCGGCGTCGGTCGCATCATCGTCGACAACGACGACGAACTCGCCCTGCTCGACGAAATGACCCGCTCACGCGCGGTCGAACAGCGGATCATGCTACGGATCACACCCGGCGTCGACGCGCGCACGCATGCTAAGACGACCACTGGCCTGCGCGACAGCAAGTTCGGCTTTCCGCTGCCGTCCGGCCAGGCGGAGGCGGCGCTAGTACGCACGCTTGCGGCGCCGTTCCTCGACGTCAGCGGCTTCCACATTCACCTTGGATCGCCGCTGTTCGAGATCGAACCGTACGCCGACGGCATCGCGACCATCGGCGAGTTCGCCGCCCAGATGCAGCGGCGACACGGTTACACATGGCGAGAATTCTCGCCAGGCGGCGGCATGGCCCTGACCTACACCGCTGATCGCGTCGCCCCCGCGCCCGACCACTACGCCGCCCAGATCGCGGACGCGCTCCACATCGCCTGCGACAGGCACGGCCTGCCGTTTCCCGACGTCCACGTCGAGCCCGGACGCTCCGTTGTGGGGCGCGCCGGCGTGGCGCTATACGCCGTGGTCAGCCGCAAGCACATTCCCGACACGCGGGATTATGTCACCGTCGACGGCGGCATGGCCGACAACATTCGCCCCGCGATGTACGACTCGACGTACGTGGCCGCCGCGGCTGAGCAGATGCGGACAACGCCCAGCCTGACCGTGACCGTCGCCGGCAAGTTCTGCGAATCCGGCGACGTACTGGTACGCGATACGTTGCTTCCTTCGCTGCAGCTCGGCGAGTTGATCGCCATTCCGGCCAGCGGCGCCTATCAGATCGCGATGGAGAGCAACTATAACCTCGCGCTGCGTCCCGCCATCGTCATGGTGCGCGATGGCCGGGCGCGACTCATCCGTCGGCGTCAGACGCTCGACGATCTGCTACAGCTTGAACGCTGATGAGGACCGCCAAGCCGCCAAGCCGCTGGGGGGCGCACGCCGACACGCTGGCCGGACGCACACTGTCGGCGATGATCGCGTACGACCGACTGCCGCACGCGCTACTGATCGCAGGGCCGGACGGGGTCGGCAAACGGGACCTCGCCATCCGCACCGCTCAGGCGTTGATCTGTCAGTCGGCCGATGCCAACGGGCCCTGCCGCGACTGTCGCAACTGCCAACGCCTGTACGATCCCGCCCAGCCCACGATCGAGCCGCAGCATACCGATATCGAGGTCATCGGTGCGGGCGCGTTCTGCGCCGAATCCGACCACGATCACCGCAACACGCGTACGATCGGCATCTGCGTCATTCGCCGGATCGAACATGTCGCCACGCTCGCGCCCTTCGAGGCCGACCGACGAGTGATGATCATCGACCCTGCCGACGCGCTCACGTTCGACGCCGCCGATGCCTTCCTGAAGACGCTCGAAGAACCGCCTGATCGCGTGCATTTCATCCTGCTCACCGCCCAGGCGGCCAGGCTCTCTGAGACGATTCGCTCTCGCTGCCGTGCCATCGCCTTGGCCCCGTTGCCGTCCCGACGCCTCGATCGCTGGCTGGATGCATGGGCCGCTAAAGCCGGCATCACGCTGCCGGCTGATCCGGATCGGCGAACGGAGCTCGCCCGATTGGCCCGAGGCCGCCCCGGTTGGCTCCAGGCCAACCTGCGCGAGGGCGACCTGATCACGCTGCGCGATGCGCAAATCGACGACGCTGTCCGTATCGCCCAGGCGGACCGCGCCGAACGGCTCGCCTGGTCCGACCAGATCGCGGGTCGCGCCGGCTCGCCGCAGACGATCGCCAACATTGAGCTGATCCTCGACGCGTGGACCGAGTGGTGGCGCGACCTCTGGCTCTTCCAAAGCGGTCAGCCCCATTCGCTAATACACACATCGCAGCGTCACCGAATCGAACAGCTCGCCCCACTGTACGATCAACAACACATCACGCAGTTCCTGGAGTCGCTGCAACGCACGCGCACGCGCATCCAACAGGGCGTCAATGCTCGTCTCGCGCTCGATGCGCTGCTCCTCCAGATTCCCGCCAGGAACACGACATGATCGAATCGACCGACACCGCAGACGATGACAGGGCAGACGACCCCATGGCAGGCGACAGCGCGGCGGCGACAGCGCCCGTCGAACTTCGCAGCGACGAACCCGCTGAATCGTCAGAGCACACAGCACCATCCGACGTCATGATCATGGTCGGAATTCGCATCCGCGAGTCGTCTCGCATCTACCATTTCGCCGCTCCGCGCGGACAGGTCTTCGTCGGCGATTATGTCGTGGTCGACCGGGCGCGCGGCGAACAGCTTGCCCGCGTCGTGACCGTAGCTGACGCAGACGCGCAGACGCGAAGGATCCCGCATGACGTTCGGCCGATCGTTCGACTCGCCGACGCCGACGACCGCGATCGCGCTACACAACAGGGCGAACGCGCGAATCAGATCCTGCAAGAGATGCGCTCCGCCGCCGTCCACGATGAACTGGGGTTCTACCCGGTCGCGGTCGAACTGAACCTCGACGGCGACCGCGGCACGGCATGGTTTCAGGCACCGGAACACGTCGACTTTCGCCCGTTGCTCGAGCAGGTCGAGCGCGAGCACGACGTCGAGCTACACATGCGACAAGCCAATCAACGCGAGCGAGCGCGGCTCGTCGACGGCTACGACATCTGCGGCCTCAGATTGTGTTGTGCCAGCTGGATGACCGACTTCCCGCATGTCGGCATCCGCGTGGCCAAGGATCAGAACCTGTCGCTCAACCCCGACAGCATTTCCGGCGTCTGCGGACGTCTCCTCTGCTGCCTGACCTTCGAGCACGAGGTTTATCGCGAGATGCGCGGCACGTTGCCTCGCGTCGGCAAGCGAGTCAGCACGCCTGCCGGGATGGGCAAAGTGATCAAGCTCAACGTGCTCCAGCAGAAGGTAACGCTCGCGCTTGACGACCACCCGCAACGGGTCGAGGTACCGGCCGAGGAAATCGGGCTCGCGGTGCGCACCGAAGACGCGCCCAACCAGGCGCTGGTCGACGCTGAGCGCGAACAACGACAAGCCGACCAGCGCGCGGCCGATCTTCGCCGCGCCGCCGACCCGCAGCAGCAATCCACCACGACCCAATCATCAGACCCATCGCTCTGCGCCGCGCCATCAAACTCGCCCGGGGCGCGCGCCAAGCGTCGCCGCCGCCGGGCGCGCGCGTCGCAGAGCGATCGAACAGCAATGGACGGTGATGATCAACCGGTACCGTCCGACCCGCCGCGCGGGTCGGGGCGGGAAGGCGGACGTAAGCACACTCAACAGCACGGCAGACGACGCAGAACTCCCATCGCCAATCAGAGCCGGAACGAGTCGCGCGACGTGGCGTCGGGCACGCAGCCGCGGCCTCCCGATGGCGAGTCCCAGCGAACACGACGCCGACGTCGATCCCGTCAACCGGTCAATCGTCCGCAACAGGACGACGAGTCGTCCACCTAGACGCCGCGTTCAGATTCCGAACTCGCCGACATCGTCTTCATCGTCGAGGGCACGACCCGCCATCAGCGAGGCCAGCTCGGCGAGCTGTTCTTCATCGTACCAGTGCACGACGATGCGGCCTCCAGCAGACGGTCCTTGAGCGCCCGCGCGTACTTCCACCTTTGTGCCTAGCGCCGTCTCGATTCGTCGAGCGGCGCGGCGCATGGCTGATGAAGCTGTGCGCCTCGACGGAACCGTGTCGGGTTGGCCGAGCGCCCGCACGGCATCCTCTAGCCGTCGCACCGCCCAGCCTCCGTCGATCGCGCGTTGCGCCAATGCCGGGCGCTCCGCTTCGGGCGCTCCGAGCAGCGCCCGACCATGACCCTCGCTGAGTACGCCCGCTGCGACCAGCAACTGAATTGCGTCCGGCAGCCGTCGTAAGCGCAGCGCGTTCGCCACCGCGGCGCGACTCTTGCCCACCTGCTGCGCGATCCGTTCCTGCGTCCAGCCCGATTCCGCCAACTGCTCGAACGCCGCCGCCATCTCGATCGGGTTCAGATCGCTGCGCTGCAGATTCTCGACCAGAGCCAGGGTCAGGCCCGACTCCCCGTCGTTGGACTCCTCCGCGATCACGATTGGTACCATGTCAAGTCCGGCCAAGCCCGCAGCCCGCCATCGCCGCTCGCCGGCAATCAGTTCGTATCCGCCCGATGACCTGGCGCGCACAAGCAATGGCTGAAGAATGCCGTGCTCGCGGATGCTTGCCGCCAACTCTTCCAGCGCGGCCGGGTCGAACTCGCGCCGTGGCTGAGACGGATTGCGAACGATCGATCCGATCGGTGCCTGCAATTGGCCGATGCCGTCGGTCGCCAACAACGTCGACGGAAGCAGCGCGTCCAGGCCTCGGCCAAGCCTCGATTTCCGCTCGGATAGTTGCTTGGCATTCGCTTGCGTCACGCCGTCGCTCCGTCGGACACATGTCCCGAGATGCTCGAGTAGATCGTCGATGGCGGCAGCGCCGACAGCCGAGACAGCAATTCCCGCGTCAACTCCCGGTACGCCTCAGCCCCGCGAGAGGCCGGCGCATAGTCGATGATCGGGCGCTGGTGGCTGGGGGCCTCGGACAGACGGATCGAGCGAGGGATGATCGTGCTGAATGTCGAACTGATATACGACTTCAGCTGCGCGGCTACATCCTGCGACAACCGTGTACGACCATCGTACATCGTCGCCACCACCCCCAGCAGCTGCAATCCTGGGTGGAGATGCGTCTGCACCCGGCGAATCGTCTCCAGCAGCGCCGACAGGCCCTCCAACGCAAGATACTCGCACTGTACTGGCGCCACGGCCGCATCCGACGCCGCCAGCGCATTGAGCGTCATCAAACCGAGCGATGGACCGCAGTCGATCAGGATCAGGTCGTATCGTGACGCAACATCGGTGAGCATGATCCGTAATACATACTCGCGCCGTGGGCGCGCCGCTAACTCCATTTCCGCCGCGACCAGGTCCATCGACGATGGCACAATATCAAGATTCGGCCAGGCCGTGGGAATGATGCAATCGCTCAACTGCGCCTCACCCAACAGCGCGTCGAACATGCGCAATGAGACGTCTTGTGTGCCGAGCGCCGAGGTCGCATTAGCCTGCGCATCGGCATCGATGACGAGTGTTCGATAGCCCATCTCCGCGCTGGCGGCAGCCAGATTGACGGTCGTCGTCGTCTTGCCGACGCCGCCCTTCTGATTCGCGATCGCCACCACGCTCACGTCAGTGCGCCTCCGACCGGTGCGGTTCGATGGTAACGGTCGACCTGTTACGCTAGGCTGATCCAACTATCCGTCACGGTACAGAATCCGGACTCGGCGCGACGTCCCCTCGCCAAACGACTCGGTCCGCAGATCAGACTCATCCTGCAACTGCAAGTGGATGATGCGTCGCTCAGCGGGCGGCATCACTCCGAGCGTGATCGGCGCGCGGCGTTCTCGCACTTCCGCCGCCGCCCGTTGCGCCATGTCCTGCAACGCAGTTTCGCGGCGACGCCGATAGCCGTCGACATCCACGGTCACGGGATGATTCCCCTCGAGTGCGCGACTGAGGATCACGTTGACCACATACTGCAGCGCGGCGACGTGCGTCCCATGCCGGCCGATCAGCAAGCCTAGGTCTTCATCGCCGACGGGCTTCACGTCCAGCACCGACGTCGCGTGCCCCAGACCGTCCATGGGCGTTGCCGGATCCCGCGCGGTCACCGAAACGTCGAAACCAAGCTGGCGCACGACGTCCATCAACAGCTCGACCGCAAACGCGCGGGGCTGCTCGTTCGGCTCATAATCGGGATCGGCCAATAGCTCGAACGGGCCGATCGGCGCACGCACCGGTTGTCGATCTTCTGTTTCCGCGCGACGACGACGCCGTCCAACCGACGCACGCGAACGCTCCCGACCGGAACGAGTCGACTGCGGCGGCGCAACCTGACGCGAACGAGATCGATGATCGGGCTGTACCTCCCGCTGCGGGACGCCGTTGCCATCGTTCGGTTCCGACAACCGCACCTCAGCGGATCGACCGCCGGAACCGACGGGAGATCGACGGGCGGGGGGCTGTCGTCGCTGGCCCGGTTCCATTTCGGTCAAGTCGGCGTAATCGTCGATCTTCGGCAACGCCGGCGACGGTGGAGTAGGCTCGCTCACCACCCCCCGCGGTGTCACGCGCACGATCGACCGGGTATGACCGATCCCCAGGATCCCCGTCCGCCCTTCCTCCAGTACTTCCACATCGACCTGCGCGCGGGTCAGCCCGAGACGGCGCAGCGCATCCTGGACAGCGTCATCCACTGTCCGCCCCGATTGTTCAATTGGTTTGCGATTCGCCATTGCCGATACTCCAACTCAGCATCTGTAGGTTGTCTGTCGTGCCCAGGCGGCGCCTCGTTGCCCGCGCCAACCAGCTCGACACACTCAATCTCACGTCCGATCTCGCGTCAACGCGACCTGCTCGCACGTCGTCGTCGCTGACGCCTACGTCTCGCCGCGCTGGTCGTCTTTCGCGCCGGACGCGGCGGTTCCGATTCCTCATCATCGGTGAGCGGCGTCGCATCGGCCTCGATCGCGGTACTGCTCGCGACAGCCGACGCGGGCACCGGCAGCGGCTCGGACGACAGCAGCCACTTCCAGGACCAGCGCAACCTCTGGCGATAGAAGTAGTAGTACCACGATGTGAAAATCGTGAAGACCGAGGTCACCAGCCAGTAGAGACCGAGCCCGGCCGGCACTTGCAGCGTGAAAAAGCCGAACATGAACGGCATCATCCACAGCATGGTGCGGTTCATCGACTCCGAGCGCTCATCGCGCAGGCCCATGCGCGCCGTCGACACCTTCTGCTGAATGTAGGCCGTCACCCCGACCATGATCGCGAGCGGTAACGACTGCTCGATCGACGACGATCCGAGATCCCAGAAGAGGAAATCGCGATTGATCGGGATCGCGGAGGTGATGTACGACCAGTCGTAGAGATCGCTGGACAGCCGCAGCAACTGCTCGGGCGTGTCTCCCAGTGTGCGGCGCAGTACCTGGTAGAGCGCGATCCAGATCGGCATTTGCACCAGCAACGGCCACAGGCAACCGAGCGGATTGAAACCCGCCTCTCGGTAGACCTTCATCAGCTCTTCCTGGCGCCGGCGCGGATCTTTGTACTTCTTCTGAATCTCCTGCATACGCGGCTGCATCTCCTGCATCGACCGCGTCGCCCTGAGCTGTCGCAAGGTCAACGGATACGTGATCACCCGCACAATCAGTGTGAACAGAATGATCGCGACGCCGTAGTTGTCGCTCATGGCATGCGCGATCACGATCAGCCCGTTCATGATCGGGCCGATCAGAATGTCGTTCCAGATGAAATCGAGCACTTCCATCGTTGTCCGTCTTTGGAAATCCTAGTTCGGTGGATAGAGCCTGACCGCCTGGTTGGCGCCCAACAAGACGGCGTACAGGACGCCGTTTTCGTCGCCGACCACAATCCGGTCATCCCTCCGGATCGCGTTGGCCATCAGATCGCTGGCTTGCTCGAGTTGAAACTGGCGTAAGAGCGAGCCATCGACCGCGTTCAGTTGCAAAATGGCACCGCCTCGCGCGACGATGATGAGGATGCCGCCGGGCACAGACGGATCTTCGAACTCGACGAACAGCGGTCGAGCGCGAATAAGATCGCCGGTTGCGTACGGCTTCAGCCAACGCGACTGACCGGTTAGCGCATCCAGTGCATAGACGTTGCCGCGGAGGTCGGTCAGATAGACGACGCCGTCGCGGATCAGCGGCGTTCCCCAGATCCAGTGCGACGCCTGCGCCGTCCAGATTCGAGACCCCGTCTCGGCGTCGAGGCCGTAGAAGACCCGATCCAGACCGCCGACATAGACGATGCCATTGGCCGCCTCGATCGAGCCGGCGATCCCGGCCTCGATGCTGATCTGCCAGGCCGGCTCGCCTCGGTTCGGTCCGTCGGCCTGCAGGGCGGTTATCCGCCCATCCAGACCCGCCACAATCAGCAGCGCGCCCTGCTCGGTCTCGATCAGTTTCGGACCACCCCAGATCTGCAGATCCGAGTCGCCATCCCAGGACCATAACGAGGCACCGGGTTGTTCGATGTCGACGGCATGTACGCAGTAGCTCGTGTCGGCCAGATACACGCGCGTCCCCTTGACTTCGAGATCGGCGACGATGCGCGCCCCGGTATCGAACACCGCTCGCGCCGACGAGCCGTCTCCCTGCACGGCGTACAGTACGCCGTCCGAGTATCCGCCGAACAGCCACTCCTCCGTCTCCGGCACCCAGACCGGATCGGCGTAGAATGCGACCGGCTCGATCGAGCCGTCAAGTCCGGAGAAGTTGCCGTCCTCATCGGGAAATTCCCACATGGGCGCGGCGATGTTGCCGTCCAACAATTCGAGGGCGATGACCGTGCGTTCGCCGGTCGGCGCGATGAGGCGAGTATCGAGTTCATCATCAGGGTCACGCGTCGGCGCGGTCGGCGCGGCCCAGCCGTCGGGTTGATCGGCGACATCGCAGGCCGCGAGCAAGGGAGTCACCAGCAGCACGACAACCAGCAGAGCCAATCGCCGCCGCATACGGCATTTCATATGTTTCACGTGAAACGTGCATGATCGCGCTTGCAGAATCGCGCACGCACGCTCTGGCAATCTTGACGATCCTGTGGATCCTGGTGATGAGCGAGGAGCCTCGCGTTTCCTGTCGTGCAAGGCGCGAGCGCGGGTCGAAGGCGACTCAGATCGTTTCACGTGAAACTTCCCGCTCGGCCAATGCTCGGTTCCGACGCGATGGAGCCGGATCGTATCCGCCGACACTGATCGGATTGCAGCGCGTCAGCCGCCAGAGTCCCAACCCCACGCCGACCACCGTGCCTCGTGTCCGGACCGCGTCGATCATGTACTGCGAACACGAAGGCTCGAATCGACAGTACGAGCCCAACGCCGCGAACAACGGCGACAACAGCCTCTGATAACCACGCAATATGGCGATCGCCGCCCTATCCACCAACTTGACCTCTGCTCCGCTCGCCGACCCGCCGACAGGTCGGGACGACGAAGCGGACCGAGTGCGCGATCCGCTCGGCCGACCAACCGCCTTCCGGATCGACCGCAGCGGCTTCAACCCACACCTCGCGAATCCTGCGTATCAATCTGTCGCCTCACCTGCCGCCGCATCGATCGTCGTATCAGGCGCGATAGAGTCACGTCCAGTGTCGCAAAATCAGCATCGGCGGCACCGTTTCTGGCTATGACGACCACGTCCAGTCCTTGGCACTGCCCGGTTTGATTGAGCCGTCGCGCCGACTCGCGCAACCGCCGTCGGATGCGATTTCTGACCACCGCCCCGCCCAGCCGCGAACTGACCGCGAAGCCGAACCGACAGGGCTCGTCGCGCAACGGCGTCGCGCCTTGGTGAGCGGACAACGACAAGACTCCGCTGGACGCCCGCTCGCCCTCGCGAAATACCGCATCGAACTCCGACTTACGCCGCAGGCGTTGGTCAGCGCACTTCATGTTCTACACATCATGATCACTCAACAGAGTCGCACAGGAGCGAGCGGGCCATACGGAACCCTGACCGGAGGGCGCGGCGATCAGACAACCGTCAGACGACGGCGCGCGCGCGCCCGGCGACGCTTCAGCACTGCCCGGCCACCCCGACTCGACATTCGCTTCAGGAACCCATGTTCGCGCTTGCGCGGAATCCGCTTCGGCTGATACGTGCGTTTCGGCATCGTCTCCCTCAACACATCACGGGGCACACAGACCCGATCATCGAAGAGCAGCAGGACAAGTGCTGCGTAGTATACGCCAGCCGATGCGACCCACTGCGTTGCCTACGTTGCCCAGCCGCACGATCAGACGCTACTCCGTCTCCTGATCCGGTGCCGGATACACGGCTTGATACACGGCCCGCGCCTGTAGGATATATCGCACATACATTCTAGTTGAGGCAAAGTCTATCGCGGCCAGAAACGCATCCGGACCGGGCAACAGCGCTTCGTCTTCCCAGCGGGCCGCATTGCCAGGGCCCGCGTTGTACGCCGCCAACGCCACCAGCGGCTCGTGCGAGAATCCCTCCAACTGCCGCCCCAGATACCAGGCACCGAACCGAATCGCCAGCTCCGGGCGCGCTAGGTCGGCGTGCTGATACGTAATCCCCAAACCAGCGGCGATATCCGACCCTGTCAGCGGTATCACCTGCGTCAGCCCCACCTCGCCGGCCAATCCCGTCGCATCGGCGTCGTAGAAACTCTCCCGACGAATGAGCGACCAGAGCAACAGTGGATCCACTCCTTCTGTAGCGGCGGAGAGTGCCATCACCTCGGGCCATGGTTGCGGATACGCCAGCCGTAACAGATCCACTGGCGCTTCGGTCCATTCCAGACCGAAGATTCCCAGGACCTGTTCCGCTGATCGAGCCGACGCCGACACTTCGTCGTGCGCTGCCAGCAGGCGGGAGGCCTCGACCAATGACCAGGGACTCGATGCCAACTCCTCGATCCACAGTCTCAACATGCGGTCAGCAGCATCGTCGAAGCCGCCCAGACGCAGGTCTCGCGCCGCTCGCCACTCGGGCGCGGACTCGATCTCGACCGGCGGCGGTTCCACCTCCCCGGTCAATCGCAGTAACCACTCGTTCACGGTGATGCTCATCGCAGTCAGTGGCTCCGCATCCAGGAGCGTCGCCGCTCGCAAACCGGCGTAACCACCCGCTTGGCGCTCGACCACGTTCGTCGCCAGATCCCTGGTCTTCTCCAGATCGCCGGCTTCGGCGTGCATCAATGCCGACCAATACAGCAACTCGAGCCGCGCGGGTTCGCTCCAGAAATCGGCACCGCGATCCGCCGCCTCGCGGAAGCGATCCGCCGCCTCCGCCCAGCGACCGGCGGCCACCGCCTGCATCGCCCAGCGACGAGCCGCCTCCTCAGCCCGAGCGTGCTGCGGATGTTCCCTCATCACACGACGCCAGTACTCCTCGGCTGCGAACGTATCGCCCTCGGCCATGGCGAACTCCGCCAGCTGCATCATCGCTTCGGCCGCCAATGGATCCGAGGCGTCCCGCGCGATGACGGCGACATATCCAAGCGCGGCGCTTTCCGGATCGTCGTTGGCCTGGTGGATCGCGGCGACGGTGAACTCAGCCGCGACGCGCTCCGCCAACACATCCGAGGTGCCCAACACGTTCAGCATCGCCGTACGCGCGTCAGACCAGCGTTCCTGCTCGTAGTGGATCAGGCCGATCGCCAACTGGCTGATATCGTGGCCAGAGTCCAGCAGGAACGTCAACGCCTCGTCGCTCTCGGGGAAGCCGCGGTAGTCACCGACCAGCCGCATCCAGGCTGCTTGTGCCAGTTCGAGGTCGCCGGTGTCGCGTCTCAGCGCCCCGATTCTGCTCAGCGCGGCCGCTTGATCGTCTCGCCAGGGCGAGCGCTTGAGCAGTTCGTCGTAGGCCGCCAGCGCGCGCTCCGCTTCGCCGGCGATATCCAATTCCGTCGCCAAGAGGTGCAGGGCGCGCAATTCGTCCTGAAATGGCAACACCCCCCTCGTGGCGCGCTCCGCCCACTCGATGGCCGCCTCTCCCCGACCGTCTCCCTGCAACGTCCGCGCCGCCTCCAACGACATCACGGCCCAGGCCGGGCTGTCGGAATTGACATAATTACTCATCGCTTCGAGCGCGGCGTCAGTCTGGTCGAGCACGAGCGCCGCTCGAGCGGAGAGCAGTAGTATCCGGTGCTCCGCGTCCCGGGAACCCGGCTTGTCGATCTCAATCAACGCGGCTTGCGCCTCTTCGGGGCGACCGAGCTTCAGCAGCAAAAGCGCATTGTCGAGACGCAACCGGATTCGCTCTCCGCCTTCGAGCGTTCCCCCGCTCTGGATAGCGGACGCGCGCGTACTGAGTGCCTGTTCCCAATAGCCGTTTCGCTCAAGCGCTGCCGCCTCTGCGATCAGCAATCGGACCGTATCCAGCGCGTCGCGCGCAAGCAGAGCAGCCGGCTGCTCTGCTTGCGCGGCGGCGGGCGGCGCGTGCGTCGTCGCCGCAGGAGACGGTACCTGCGAATCAGTGGGTGGGAGCGCTTCCTCTCCGCCGCACGCAATGAACAGCGCCGAGACGCAACAGGTCAACAGCAACTGTGCCAGAATCCAAACACGCCAGGAACAAGCAACGTCAGCCGCGACGGGTAAAATCACAACGACCCTAGGAGATCCCCTGCCAACGCCCATCATCACCCTACCGCCATGCTCGAACACGATAGAACATGCCAGAACGCGCGGCGCTTTTCGTTCCCGCACAGTCAACCACCAACTGGGTAGAAGTCGACCTGTCGGCCGTTCGACATAACGTCGAGGAAATAGGTCGTCAGGTCGAGCCGGCCGGCGTGGCCGCCGTAGTCAAGGCGGACGGCTACGGACACGGCGCAATCGTCGTCTCGCAGGCCGCTCTCGCAGCCGGGGCATCTCGCCTGTGCGTGTTCAGCATGGCCGAGGCGGCGCAGCTGCGACAGGCCGGCATCGACGCGCCGATCCTCTCGATGGGGCCACTGCTCGACAGCGATCCTGAGCGTGCCGCGCGACTGGATGTCGCCGTCGTCGTTGACTCGATGGCAACCGCGCGCCGCCTCGCCTCAGTCGCAGGGATCTTGCGCCGCCGCATCGCCGTGCACATCAATCTCGATAGCGGCATGCAACGTTACGGTCGGTCGCATGCGGAGGCGGCAACGCTGGCAGACGCGATCGGCGCGCGCGCCGAACTGCAGCTTGAAGCCGTCTTCACACACTTCCCCGACGCGGGCAATCCCGACCCAGCAGACACACTCAACTCGTTGCGGACCTTCCAGGAAACCGCCGAGCGACTTGGCGCACCCTTGCGGCACGCTGCCGCGTCGGCGGCAATATTCCATATTCCCGGCGCGCGATTGGATTTCGTTCGCGCCGGCATCGCACTATACGGCGTCGACCCGACGCCGGAACTGCCGCACTCAACCGCCGACGGCTTGCGTCCCGTCCTGTCCTGGCGCACGTCCCTGCTCGCCATCCGCGAGCTCTCGCGTGGACAATCCGTCTCCTACGGCGGACGCTGGAGCGCGGGACGCGACTCGCGGATCGGCGTGATCGGGGCGGGTTACGCCGACGGCCTGCGGCGCGCTCTCTCGCCCGGCGGCTATGTCCTCGCCCGAGGTCAACGCGCCCCATTACGCGGCACCATCTGCATGGACAGCGCGATGATCGATCTGACTGATATTCCCCAAGCGTCCATCGGCGATGTCGTCACGATCATCGGGCGCGACGGAGACGAGACGATCCACGCCTGGGACCTCGCTCACCGACTGGACACGATCCCCTACGAGATCCTGGCCAACATCGCCGCGCGCGTGCCGAGGCGAGTGTTGCAAAGCGCGATGGATGAGCTGGACGAACCCGGAGCATGAGACGCCAATCTGTCAGCGACTTGTCGACAACTTGATCCGTTCCTACGATCACTCTTGGAGATACGTGGAGACCGATCATGACCTTCCGAACCGCTCACTCCGTTTTCGCCGCGCTCGGGATCGCCGCCTTTGTCGCCGTGCTCCTGCCGCCCGACCCGGCCGGCGCGAGCGACTATCTGATTCAGGAAGAGCCGGCGCGAGGCGCGACAGTGACGGAAGCGCCACACCAACTCGTACTCACCTTCGACCGCCCCCTGGCGCAAATCAGCGGCGCTCATCACGTAGAGGTGATCGACAGTGCAGGACACCGCGTCGACGACGGACACGCCGACATCGCCACCTACAGCCTGCGTACGCTGATCGTCCCCATTCACGCCAAAAGCGAGGGCGGCCTGGAGGTCGCGTACAACGTACTGCTTGTCCAGGGCGATCAACGCATCCGGGCGGAGTCTTCGTACGGCTTCATAGTCGATCACGCGTTCTCGCCGACCGGGAGTGAACAGATCGATGCAATGGCCGCGGAGAAGTCCAGCCAGGCGCTGGTGCTCTGGACGATTGCGATCCTGCTCGGCATCGCCGCGGCGGGCGGCCTACTCTACTTCCTGCGCATGGCGACGGGTAATTCGCGCAGCTCACTGGAACCGATCAACCGTAGTGTGTTCCGAGACTGACCGACTAGTCGGTAATCCTCGCCCTCGTCGTCATCCTGAAGCTGCTGCGTCGTGGGAATCAACGGCTGTATGCCTTCGTCGCGGCGCGGTTTGCGTTCCGGCAGGTCGAGGACGCGCTGTCTGACCGCGACGATGTCATCCTCGCCCGCGCCCTCGACGAGCAATAGCACCGCCACACCCGCCTCGTGCAGCGCATCGATGTCGCCAACCGACACGTCGGGCGGCGAGAGAACGCCCAGCGGCGACATGCTGAGCATGGCCAGACGCCGCAACTCCAGAGTTGACGCCAAACTGAGCGGGAACTCGACCTCAACGGCGATGACGGCGGGACGCATACTACCCAGCGCGCGCGCTTCGCCCTCGTCCATCCGCCGATCGCGCAGACGCACAACGTAATCCAGCTCGTCATCGAGCATCGCGTCCGCCTGGGAGCCGTCGAGCTCGAACGCCACGAATGACGCTCCGCGCTCCTTCGCCCCGGCGACGCGCTTGCGCGTCAGGGCGATCACGCGTTCGCCCCAGAGATCGACGCGGGCGGATTCGAGCGCTGTCGCATCAGCCTCGCGCAACGCGACGCAGAAGTCGGCACCCTCGACATAGCCGAACGCGCCGACCAACATCGACGGCCGTTTCTCTTCGACCGCCTCACCGAACCCCATGCGACGCTGTCGCCCCTTGCGTCGATCCCGAATCGCATCCACAAGCTTGCCCATCGCGCATACCTCGTTCCCTCGTCAGAAAGCCAATCGCACTCAACTAGAATCCAGCTTAATTCAGCGCTGATTCCGCCCAAACCGAGCGGACCGATGCAGAGCAGCACATGGACGCAGGCGACTGGTTGACGGCGCCCTTTGGCAGCGAGGTGATCGCATGGGTGCCGATCCCTCTGCGAATCGTGCTGGGCGTCATCTTCATCGACGCCGGCCTGGGCAAGTTTCGACGCGGTATCACGGGATTCTCCGGCTGGCTCGAGTCGCTGGGCGTGCCGCTGCCCAGGCTAGCCGGCCCGGGTGTGGCGATGATCGAGTTGGGCGGCGGCATACTGCTGCTCACCGGGCTGCTCGTGCCCTGGATCGCGATTCCGCTGGCGATCAACATGATCGTCGCCACCTACGTGAATAAGTTCAAAGAGGATCTGCCCTTTCAGGGATCGTCCGACAAGCAAGGATATGAACTGGACGTGTTGCTAGTCTTCGCCTGCGTCGCGCTGATCCTCATGGGTGCCGGACCGGCCTCGATCGACTCGCTCATTTCGTAATCCTCGAACACGGCAACTGGCGGGCCGGGACCGGGATACACTGCCCTACGGCCAGCTTGCGCCGACCCGTGTCAAGCGCGTAAGTGCGTCAAACGACAGTAAGTAAGTCAAGAGGTACCGATAGATGGAGCGTTGGTCGGCATTCGTCGCGGCGCACCCGTGGCGCGTAGTCCTCATGTGGGTTGCGTTGCTGGCGCTGGCCGCCGTGCCGATGGGCAATTTCAGCGGCCAGCTGACCGACTCGTTTACTGTCCCGGGCACTGAGTCGGCAGGACGCCTTCGATCTCCTCTCCGAGCGGTTTCCAGCACGCCCCGGGTCGGAGATCATCGCCGTTTTCGACACTGAGGCTGGCAGCGCCCGCAACAACGAGACGAAGGTGGCGATCTCCAAGTTCGTCCGACACGCCTCCAGCGTCGACGAAGTCACCCTCGTCACTCTGACCGAGAGCGCCCCGGCAGCATTTCTCAGGACGGCCGCACGGCGTTGGTCCGGGCCGGCTATGACAAACTCGCCAACGATCTGAACCACGCCAATATCGGCACCGTCCTGAGTTCGGAGAGGCACTCTGTTCCGACAGCCTGCAGATCGACTTCACGGGCGAACCGGTTCGCGAGTACGAAACCGAGCCGCCGTGCCCAGCGGAACTGGTTGAGCTGGCGGCGGCACTGGTCATCCTGATCATCGGTTTTAGCTCCATCTCACCGCCGGGATGCCGATCATCTCGGCCCTCGGACTCGCGGTAGGCACGGTGGGCGTGTTTGTCGCAGCTGCATCGCTCGACATCTCGACCGTCGCCTCTCACCCCCAGTTCGGGGGCCATGCTCGGCATCGGCATCGACTACGCGCTCTTCGTCATTGCCCGCTTTCGCGAGCAACTCGCGACGAGCGTCGAACCTCGTGAGGCGGCGCGCGCCACCGTCACTACGGCCGGACTCGCCGCCGCCTTCGCCTGGCTCGATCGTCGTAGTCGCATTGCTCGGGTTATTCGCCATCGGCATCCCACTGACTGCTAAACCTAGGGCTCGCTGCCGCGATGGCGGTGCTGCTCGAGATGCTCGTCGCCGTCTCGCTCCTGCCCGCCATGCTGGCGCTGATCGGCAGACTCTCGATTCCCGCCCTACGCTATACGGGCGGAGGCGAACACGGGCGCTGGTACCGATTCTCGCTCCGCATCGAACGCCGCTCATGGCCGTGCCCACGCTCGGCGCAACTATCCTGCTGCTGCTCGCGGCACCCATCCTCAGCAGGGAAATGGGCGTCTCCTTACGACGGCAACCGTCCCGACACATACACTTCGCGGCGTGCTTACAACCTAATCTCGAACGCATTCGGGCCAGATCAGGTGTCAATGGCGTGCTGTTCGCCGTGCTCGACAACCCCGACCGGCCGCTCTCTCAAGCGAGCTCGATGCGGTCGGTCGGGTCCTGGCCGCGACCGAGGGCGTCGCCACGGTGCTGCCTCCGAACCTCACGCAAAGGGGTGAAACCGCCCTGATCTATCTCTACCCCCACAACAGCGCCGCAACAGGCCGAGTCGCGGCAGATCGTCAAGCGACTACGTGAAACGGCGGTACCGGCCGCAGGCTCCAAGCTGGTGCCCAGCACCACGATCCATATTGCCGGTGCGACCGCCGCATTCGAGGACGTTACCGCCAAGATGATCTCGCTGCTGCCTTACTTCTTTGTGGTGGTGATCGGCATTTCGATTCTGCTCCTGATGATGGCCTTTCGATCGGTGCTCGTGCCGCTCAAGGCCGCATGGTCGCGATCTTCCAGTGGGGCTGGGGACTAGAGATGGTCAGCCTCGACCGCACCGGCCCGATCGAATCGTTCATCCCCATGTTCATGTTCGCGATCCCGTTCGGCCTCTCGATGGACTACGAGGTCTTCCCGCTTTCGCGGATCCGTGAGCGCTGGCTCGAGACCGGCGATTCGGGAGAGTCGGTGGCATTTGGCATCGGCGCCTCCGCCCAGGTGATCACCGCGGCGGCCATTCTGATCGCCGTGTTCGGCAGCCTCCCCGTCTTCGGCGATGAGCGCGCGGTCAAGGAGTTCAGCATTGATATGGCGCTCGCGATCTTCATCGATGCGACACTCGTCCGAACGTAACTCGTACCCGCCTTTATGCAGATCGCAGCCCCGCCACAACTGGTACATTCCGCGCTGGCTTGACGCGATCCTGCCACGTCTCACGTTCGATCCGCCCGCCCCGGTTCGCGCCCGAGTTCGGCGCAGGATCGCCGTCGCCCTGCACATGACGCTCGCCCGATCGCAAAAGTCTGCGATGTACCAGCGGGAGCGGTTCCCGTCGTGCGGGTTTCGCAGGTGAAATGCGGACTGGCGTCAGGAGCGTTAGTCGCCGCGCTCGACCTCGATCTGCCACTCGGCGATGCCTAGTTCATCGGCATCCAGTTCCACGACCCAAGGACCAACCGACCCGCCGCGGCTCACAAAGACAGCCTGCGCCAGGCACTGGCCGCTGCCCGAGCAAGACACCAGTACGCGACCCTCGAGGACAAGGTCGCCCTCGATATTCGTCACAGTCACGCGACCCAGCGCGCCATCACGACCGAGCACCGAAACGATGACCTCGAACGCGCCATCCTGGTCCTGCACCAGCAACCCGTCACCTACGGACTCTGAGCCGAGACCAAGCAGCGTGGCTCGCAATCCGCCCTCGTCGCCGATGCCGCGTAGCGAAATCGTCGGCGGCGGAGCAGGTGCTGGCAACATCGCCGCCGCCATCATGCCATCTTCCTCATGTTCCGTCACCGCTTCCTGCTCGGGCTGCGGTGGACCGCCGACCTGTGTCACCGTCAGCAGATACGACCCGCTGCGCTGACCGGAGTGATCGCTGACGGACAGACCCAGCACGCCATCCGCGAGCGGCTCGATGGTCAGCGCTGAATCAAGGCTGAACAGACCGCCGCCGCTATCGTCGTCGACGACTTCTGCGATCCCCGCTCCCGCGACGACCAGATACGGGTCGATCAGGAAGCTCTGCACGAGAATCTCGTATACCGCGCCGCCATGTACCGACACATTGAACGTGTCGACATCGCCAGCGATATCGATCGCCCCCACGAACGGCGCATCGACGTACACGGGCACCCCGTCTTCGGCCTCAGTCACGACCGTCAGGGGCACATTGGAATTGACTTCGTAGCTTAGTGGCTCGTCCAACGCCTCGGCCTCTGGCGAAATCACAATCTCATACGGACCTCGAGACTCGGCGGCGAGGGCGACGATCGTTGCGCCGCTGACCAGGTTCGCCTCCTGCAGCAGCGCGCCGTCAGCGTCGAAGAAATGCAATGAAGACAACGTCTCTGTGCGGACCGTCAGCAACACCCGCTGGCTGGTTGCGTCATCGGCGAGATGCAACGTCGCTGACGACTGTCCGCCGCTAAGCGTTAGCGTGTGCTCGGTCGCCGTCATGACGGGAACCGGCACCCTCCCGCCAGCGGTTGTCACTTCCGCGCTCATCGCATTCAGGCTGCGAGCCAGATCGCCGGTTGATATGTACCAACCCGCGCCCGCCACGGACGCAGGCGCGACGCCGATGACGGTACCGCCAGCGTCGACGAGCACCATGCCGCCCGTCGTCTGCGACAATGCGATATCGGTCCGCAGGATGGTACGCTCACCCGGCGCCCACTCGTCGAAGCCGCTCACCACGCCCGAGTAGATCGACGGCCCCATGTCTGCGTCGTCGAGCGCGCCGTAGCCAACGGAGAAGACCGAGGAGCCCGGCCGCATGCCCTCGCCATCGCCCAGCCGCGCGCCCGGCAACAGGCGCACGAGCACCGCATCGAGGGGTCCCAGGTAGACGATGCCGGTCAACCGCTCGTATCCAAACACCGGCAGCGTCTCGATCGTCTCGCCGGTGGAGAGCAGCACATCGGCATCGCCCGCTCCGTTCAGCACCGCGCCGTCGACCAGCACGTAGCCCTGACTGGTCACCAGCCCGGTCGCCACCGCATCGCCGACGGTCACCCGCGCCACGCTCGGGAAGATAATGCTGTAGGCCCGTTCGCCATCGCCGCCACCTTTGGCGAGCGGAGGCGGAGAGGGGGCAATTGCCTTTTGCGACGGCGGGGCTGGTTGGTCCACGGGCGTCGCCACCGCGGGGAACTCCTGCTGCGCCTCTTCTTGTTCCTGTTGCCCTTCCTGCTCTTGCGCCTGCTGCTGTGCTTGCTCGTCATCATCCGTGCCCACGAGATCGCACCCGCTCAGCGTCAACGCGACGGCCGCGAACAGCGCGAAGAGCCAAAGTCCGCGGCAGCGCGGAAGTTCAGTCAGCATCGTTACCTTCATCTCGACTCCGGTTGGCTCGTACGGCGCAATTGAAACAAGGTGGCGCAGCGGCGTCTCAGCCTGTAGGTGGCGTATGAGGATTGTGTTCGGAGTGTATCCCACATCGACAGCCTGCGACCTCATGGCTCAGTCGAGATATTGGAGCCGACCGGCAGGCTCAGGCTCGGCAACATCAGACGGGAAGGGATAGGCAAGGCATACGCAGTACAGCCTGTTGGCTCGGCTTACCGCCGACGGCATCGACGCGATCGACGGTCGCTCGCCTTCGCCGCCAGGATTCGGAGGCGCGATCACAACCCTGCCGGTCGTGCCAATCTCTCACTTGCAGCCGCCGGAGCGGAGGATTGGATCGGGAGCGCACATCCGAACCGCTGCCCGAACAGACGGCCAACTAATGGACGAACTGGAGCCGGCGGGGGGATTCGAACCCTCGGCCTACGGTTTACGAAACCGTTGCTCTACCACTGAGCTACGCCGGCGGATACCTGTTCAAAGCCTATCGCAGGTTCCCCGGCAGTTCGCTCGCGACCGGCCGCGACGGCGCGTGTCATATCGTGCGCACATGTTCCGATTAACTGTGTCGACGCTCGACGATGAGTTCGTCCTGCCGCTGCAACCTTCGTTGGAGCAAGCCGGACTTCAGGTCGTACGCTATGTACCCTTCGAAGGCACCGAACCGGACTCGGCGGCCGCGCCCGACGTGCTGCTGCTCGATTGGCGCGCCTCGCCGCCGATCGCCAAACCGGCAGAAGTTCGCGCCTGGCCCGAAGCCATGCGAATCGCCGCGCTGCGACCGCTCGACGCCAACCAGTTGGGACCGAGCCACGAACTGGACGACTTCGTCCTCGCCCCCATCCACGAAGCCGAGCTCATCGCGCGCGTGCAACTCGTCCTCTGGCGGCACGGACGCGCCCTCACGCGCAACGCGCTCGAAGCCGGCGACCTGATCGTCGACACATCCAACTACCAAGTCTTCGAAAGCGGCCGATCGGTGACGCTCACCTTCAAGGAGTTTGAACTCCTGCGCTTCCTGATGACCCACAACCAACAGGTCTTCACCCGCGAAACACTGCTCAATCGAGTCTGGGGCTACGACTACTACGGCGGCTCACGGACAGTCGACGTGCACATCCGCCGGCTGCGCTCCAAACTCGAAGCCGGCGGCCAACGCTATGTCGAGACCGTCCGCAACGTCGGCTACCGATTCGCCCTGCCATTGCGCTAGCCCGGCGCAATCCTGTAGGGGCGCACGATACAGACAAGCGCGACCAACCATCGCCGCTGAGCGCGTAACTCAAGTGTAACCGAATCGCCCACACTGCAAGGCGCGCCGGGCGTAACCTGATCACGAAAGCGCGATCACGCCGCGCGACGGCTGCGGCCGCGCCCGACCGCCAACTGCGCAACTGTCACAGATATCTGCGCAGCACGCAGAGACAGAGAGAGGCTTCGCCCATGGCAATCCTTGCCGACATCCAGCACCTGATCCAGGAACAGGACATCCGCCGCGTCGACCTGCTGGTCACCGACTTGATCGGCCGCTGGCAGCACTTCAGCATCCCCGCCTCGCGGGTGGACGAGGACCTGGTCGAGCGTGGTCAGGGATTCGACGGTTCCTCGCTGCGCGGATTTCAGAGCATCGACGAGTCGGACATGCTGCTGCGGCCCGACCTCGACACCGCCCGCATCGACCCGACCGAGGACGTCGCCACGCTCAAGTTCATCTGCGACGTCTACGATCCGATGACCGGCGACCGCTACAGCCGCGACCCGCGCTTCATCGCGACCAAGGCCGAGTGGTACCTAAAGGACTCCGGCATCGCCGACCAGGCCTTCTTCGGCCCCGAGCTCGAGTTCTTCCTCTTCGACCACGTCCAGTTCCAGATGTCGATCAACCAGGCCTCCTATGTGGTCGAGTCGGATGAGGCCGACTGGAACAGCGGACGCGACGAGGACGACAACAACCTCGGTTACAAGATCCCACCCAAACAAGGCTACTCGCCGACCGCGCCCTTCGACACCCTCAACGATATCCGCTGGAAAATGGCCGACGCGATGAACGCCGTCGGTATGGAGATGGAAGTCCATCACCATGAGGTCGCCACCGGCGGTCAGGGCGAAATCGCGACGCGCTTCAACACGCTCCGCGACAAGGCCGACGAGACCCAGTGGTACAAGCACATCGTCCGCAACGTCGCCCAGGCGCACGGTAAGTCGGCCACGTTCATGCCGAAGCCGCTCTTCGGCGACAACGGTACCGGTATGCACTGCCACCAGTCGCTATGGAAGAACGGCGAGCCGTTGTTCTACGGGGCCAGCCAGTACGCCGACCTCTCCGACACGGCGCGCCACTACATCGGCGGTCTGCTCAAGCACGGCTCCGCGCTGCTCGCCTTCTGCGCTCCGACGACGAACTCGTACAAGCGCTTAGTACCCGGCTTCGAGGCACCGATCTACCTAGCCTATTCGCAGCGTAACCGCTCGGCCGCCATTCGGATCCCAACCTACGAAACCTCGCCGAAGAGCAAGCGAATCGAATTCCGACCTCCGGACCCGTCGGCCAACACCTACCTCGCCTTCTCGGCGATGCTCATGGCCGGCCTCGACGGGATCAGGAACCGGATTGAACCGGCCGACCCGGTCGACACCGACATCTACGAACTCTCGCCCGAGGCGGCTGCCGACATTCCCTCGGTGCCGCACTCCCTGGAAGGGTCGTTGGCCGCCCTCGCCGACGATCACGCATTCCTGATGGAAGGCGGCGTCTTCACGCAGGATCTGATCGACCACTACCAGGAATTCAAGCTGACCGAGTCGCGCGATGTCTTTAGGCACCCGGTCCCGGCGGAGTTCTTCCACTACTACCACATCTAGTCGCCGAGGCGACCCAACTACGACCGGCCACTGGCAGACTGATGCGCAGCCCCACATTCGCCAACCCCCCGCAGAGCGGGGGGTTGGCGGGGGGACCGCCGCAGGCGGCAATCGAGCTACCTGAAACAGCGAGTTCGCGCCTGGGACCAGCTCAGTCGCTTCGCCACCGTTTGGCCCGCCGGAGGGCGCAACGCTGTACGGTCGCCTGAGTGTCCCGAACCGCTCTGATCCGTTTGGCTACACGTGCCATGACCACCCTCGACACAGACCACAACACGCCATCCAGCGAACACCTGCATGTACTCAACGCGTGCCGCGAGCACGATGTGCGCTTCGTTCGCCTTTGGTTCACCGACCTGCTGGGGCAACTCAAATCGGTCGCCATCACGATCGATGAGCTGCCCAGCGTGCTGGAGAATGGGGTCGAGTTCGACGGCGCGTCGATCGAGGGCTTCGCCCGCCGCGATGAATCCGATATGGTCGCCATCCCCGACCCCGATACCTTCGTCGTTCTCCCCTGGCGACCGCAACAACACCGCGTGGCCCGCCTGATCTGCGACATCTACCGACGCTCGGGCGAACCCTTCGAGGGCGACCCGCGACGGGTCTTACGCCGCCAGTTGCAATCCGCGCGCGAGCGCGGTTACACCTTCTACGTCGCTCCGCAAATCGAGTATTTCTACTTCCGCGCGTCGGACGACCCGTCACCGCTCGACTCGGGTGGTTACTTCGACCTCTCGCCGCTCGACACTGCCACCGACCTGCGTCGCGAGACGGTGCTCACGCTCGAGGAGATGGGCATCGGCGTCGAGTCGTCACATCACGAAGCGGCCCCCTCACAGCACGAGATCGACCTCCGCTACACTGACGCGCTCACCATGGCCGATCAGGTCATGACAACGCGCCTGGTCGTCAAGGAGGTCGCCATCAAGCAGGGCGTCCACGCCACTTTCATGCCCAAACCGCTCAACGGCGTCAACGGCTCCGGGATGCATGTCTATCTCTCGCTCTGGGATCACGAACAGAACCTCTTCCACGAAGCAGGCTGCGGCCTGTCCAGGATCGCCCAATCGTTCCTCGCCGGCCTGCTCGCCTACACGCCCCAGTTCACGCTGATCACCAACCAGTGGTCCAACAGCTACAAGCGCCTAGCCCCCGGCACAGAGGCTCCGGTGTATCTGACCTGGTCGCACGCAAATCAGTCGGACCTGGTGCGCATTCCCGAGTTCGAACCGTACGACGCCGAGTCAAGCCGCCTCGAATACCGCGGTGCCGACTCCGCCACCAATCCGTATCTGGCTTTCTCCGTCTTTCTCGCGGCCGGCCTACAGGGCATCGACGAGGACCTCACGCCGCCCCCGCCCGCCGAGGACGATGTCTTCCTTCTCACTGCCGAGCAGCGCGCCGCGCGCAACATCATCGATATGCCCACCACGCAGGGACGCGCCATCGAGGCCTTCGCTACATCGCAATTGATGAAGCAGGTGCTGGGCGGATACGTCTGGTCAACGGTGCTCGAGAACAAACGCCTTGAATGGAACGACTATCGTTCGCAGGTGACCGACTACGAGCTGCGACGCTACCTGTCGGTGCTCTAGGCGACGGCTTCCGGAACAACGAGAGCTGGGTTTAGTTTCCCACCGCCGCCGCGCCCGCGGCAGCTTGCTCGAACAGACCTTCTGTCGAGCTGTGGATCACATCGAACAGCGGTGTCGGATACAACCCGATGAACAGCACCCCAGCGACCAACACGACCAACGCGCCGGCCAGCGGTCGTGAGATGTGGAAGCGAGCCCGGTCGGCCCCTTCCGGCTCGTAGAGGTACACCTGCTTGATCACCATCAGGTAGTAGTAGAGCGAGACGAACGATGCCGTCACACCGATCGCGCCCAGCCACAGGAAGCCGTTATTGAAGGCTGACTGGAAGATGATGAACTTGGTCGCGAATCCCGCGAACAGCGGCATCCCTGCCAACGAGAACAACGCCGCCGCAATCGTAAAGGCGAGAAACGGCTGGCGCTCGGCAAGTCCGCGCAGGTCGACGATGTCGTCGCGACCGGTGCGGTTGTAGAAGGCGATGATTGCTGCGAAGACGGCGATATTCGTGGTGACGTAGCCAATCATGTGCAATACCAGCGCCGACGCCGCCTCCTGCGACTGGGTCACGTTGGCGGCGTCGAGGGCGACGATGCCAACCAACAGATAACCGACCTGCGAGATTGAGGAGTATGCCATCAGGCGCTTGAAGTTGGTCTGCTGTAGTGCCATCAGATTGCCGACGATCATCGTGGCAGCGGCCAGGATGCCGACAAACCAGACCCACTCGTCGGCGGCGGGCAGGAAAGCCTCCGAAAACAGGCGCAGAAAGAAGGCGAATGCGGCGGCCTTCCCGCCGGCGCTCAGAAATGCGGTGATCGGCAGCGGGGCCCCTTGGTACACGTCGGGCGTCCACTGGTGGAACGGAACCGCCGAGACTTTGAAACCCAACCCCGCCGTGATCAGCACGAGTCCAATCAACAGGCCCGGTCGAGCGCCGTCCGGACCCCCCACCCCACCGAGGCCGGCAAACGAGGCGAGCTGATCGGCGATGTTGCGGGTACCCTCGGCCACGTCCGGCCCGATCGCCGAGTAGGTCGTCGTGCCGGTCACGCCGTAGATGAGCGAGATCCCGTAGAGCATCAGAGCCGAGGAGAACGCGCCCAGCAGCATGTACTTGAGCGATCCTTCGTTGGAGAATGGGTTGAGCTTGTTGAATCCGACCAGAATGTAGAAGCTGAAGGACAGCAGCTCGAGCGAGAGGTAGGCGGTCAGCAACTCACGCGAGGCGGCCAGCAGCATCATGCCCAACGTTGCGAACACGATCAACCCGTAGAACTCGGCGTGATTCTTGAGCCGCTCACCGGCGAATTGGACGGCGGCCATAACCGTGAAAAATGCGATACCGAGGAAGAACACCCGGAACAGCACCGTGAAATGGTCGACGGCGAGTACGCCGCTGAAGTCGTCGTTCGTGTTCCAGTACGCAACGGCCGTAGCGATACCGATGATCGCTAGCGCGGCCGCCGTCGCGTAGCCGAACCACTTCTGGTCGACCTGGCGGAACATCAACGCAGCCGCGATCACGACGACGGCCAAGCCGGCCATGACGAATTCGGGGATAATCAGCTGATATTCGAGATCCATCGAGTTCACTGCCCGGTCAGCGAGCTGAGGGTAAACAGACCGCCGATCTGATCAACCTGCGGCAGGTCGGCCACCGATTGGGCGATGCGGTCGACGAACGGGTCCGGCCAGACGCCCATCGCCACAATCGGGGCGATCAGCACCATGGCAGCGGCAATCTCCCAACGCGAGATGTCCCTAAGACTCTCCCAACGCGGGTTGAACGGGCCAAGCGCCACTCGACCCATAAGCCGCAACACATAGATCGCAGTCAACGCGGCTGAGAGGATACCCAACGCAGCGAATAGCGGGAAGGTATCGATTGCGCCGACGAAGATGTGGAATTCGGCCACGAATCCAGACAGACCCGGTAAGCCGAGCGAGGTCAGCCCCGCAAGCCCGAAGAAGATCACGAATAGCGGCATCTTGCGCACGAGTCCGCCGAAGACGCGGATATCCCTCGTATGCGCCTGGTCGTAGAGCCCGCCGACCATGGCGAAGAAGAGCGCCGTCATCACGCCGTGCGAGAACATCTGCAACACCGCGCCGTTGACACCAATGTTATTCATCGTCCCCAGCCCCATCAGCACGAAACCCATGTGCGAGACCGAGGAGTAACCAATCACAAACTTCAGGTCCGTCTGGTGAATGGCGGAGATCGCGCCGTAGACCGCCGCGACACCGCCCAGCACGAGCAGGACTGGCATCCAGAAATCCGTCCCCGCGGGCAGGATTTCCATACCCAGACGGATCACGCCGAACGCGCCCAGCTTCATCAGCACCCCGGCGTGGAGCATTGAGACTGCCGTCGGCGCGGCGACATGGCCGTCGGGCGACCAGGTGTGGAAGGGGAACAGACCGGCCAGAATGCCGCAACCAATCATGAAGAAGGGGAAGAACGTGTTGGCGAAACTGCGACCGAACTCGATCTCGCGCAGTACCGCCATATCGAAGGTGCCGGCACCGGCCTCGGCGAAGACCGCGAAGATACCAATGAAAATCAGCACCGAGCCGCCGACCAGCACCATGGTCAACTTCATTGCGCCGTATTCCTTGTTGGTCGATCCCCAAATCACGATCAACAGGTACATCGGCAGCACGGCCAACTCGTAGGCGAATAACCAGAAGAACAGGTCCTGCCCGATGTACACGCCGTAGACGCCGGCGAACAGTGCCAAGAAGAGAATGAAAAAGTCCTTCGCCCGGTGCCTGATCTTCCAGGAGACGAGCACGCCGGCGAATCCGACCAGCCCGTTGAGCAGCACCAGCGGCGCGGCAATACCGTCAACTGCGAGGTGCAGCGAAATGCCATTCTCGCCCAAGAACGCAATGTTCTCAATCCATGGATACTGGAGGTGGAACTGGTAGCCGCCCTCGGCGAAGTCGTAGACGGCGAAGACCCAGATCGAATCGATCAACGTGGCGGTCGTGGCAATCAATGCAATCCAGCGCACGACGTTGGCGTGCCGGGCAGGCACGAAGATCGTGAGCAGCATCGCTGCCCCGGGAATCAGCAAGAGCAGGAGGAGAGCTTCGCCTGCGTCCACGCTGTGTGCCTCTCTCTACGTCCCGTTATTCGCCGGTATCCGCTACCCACGCAGCAGGAACGCCAGACCGCCAGCTAACGCGACGCCGACGACCATCAGCAGCACGTAATCGGGAATGCGCCCGGTCACGTGATACCGCAGCCAATAGGCGGCGTAGCGGGTTACGTCGGCAGGCGCGTTGATCCCGGTATCGTTGACGACCATGCGGTCGAACCAGGACACGATGCGCGCCAGCGGCAAGATGGCGCGGTCGATGCCCCACTGGTAGGCCTCATCGAAATAGAACTTGTTTTCTATCACGGCCGTCAGCCTCGGCTGGAACTCGCGCACCGCCTTGGCTCGATCCGAGTTCTTGCCCCAGAAGAACCACCAGGCAGTGAGGAATCCGAGCAACGAGACGGTCCCGGTTACCGCCGCAATCGAGTTGGAGAAGTGGAAATCGTGCGGTTCAGGGAAGTAAATGTAGTTGTTGATCCCACCGGAGAAACCAAGCGCGTCGCCGACCTGGTCGAAAGCGACAAAGCCCACAAGGAAGGTCAGCACGGTCAGGAACACGAGCGGGAACAGAATCGTCGGTGCGGCCTCGCGGGCGCGCCGGATCACCGCGATGTCCTTGGACGGACCAAAGAATATAATAATCACCAGCCGGGCCATGTAGAGCGCCGACAGGAAGGCGGCCAGACCGAGCAGGATCGCGACAGCGGTGTTAGCGCCATCGAGCGTCGCGACGAAGATCTCATCCTTGGAGAAGAAGCCTGACAGCGGCGGAATGCCGGCGAGCGCGATTGAGGAAATGATGAACGTCGAGGCCGTCACCGGCATTCGCCACCAGAGTCCGCCCAACTTGCGCGCGTCCTGCTCCTCGGTCATGTGAATCACCGAGCCGGAACCGAGGAACAGGCAGGCCTTGAAAAAGGCATGCGTAAGCAGATGGAACATGGCAATGCCGACCGCGCCGACCCCCAGGGCGACGAACATGAACCCCAACTGCGACACAGTGGAATAGGCGAGCACGCGCTTGATGTCATTCTGCGCCAGCGCCATGATCCCGGCCAGCAGCGCGGTGGTCAGTCCAACCCCCAGCACTAAATTGGACGCGCCCGGCGTCACTTCAAAGACCGGCAGCAATCGGGCGACCAGATAGACGCCGGCGACGACCATCGTCGCAGCGTGGATCAGCGCCGAGACCGGCGTCGGGCCCTCCATCGCGTCGGGCAACCAGACGTGGAACGGGACCTGTGCCGATTTGCCGGCCGCCCCCAGAAAGAGCATCAATGTCGAGAGCGTCAGATAGCTGTCACCCATGACAGGCGGCAAGTCGTTGACGCGGCCCGCCTCGGCGGCGGCGATGATGTCGGAAATCTGGAAGGAACCGGTCGCCCGCCAGAACAGAATGATGCCGATGAACAGCCCGACATCGCCCAGCCGCGTGGTCACGAAGGCCTTCTTCGCCGCCTCGACAGCTGAACGGCGTTCATAGTAGAAGCCGATCAGCAGGAAGGAGCAGAGACCAACCCCCTCCCAGGCGACAAACATCAGCATCAGATTGTCGGCCAACACCAACGTCAGCATCGCCGCGACAAACAGCGACAGTACAGCGAAATACCACCAGTAGCGCGGCTCGGGGCGACCGTGATGGCGCAGGTAGTTGGTCGAGTAGAGGTTGACCATCAGCGCCACGGTCGAGACGACGAAGACCATCACCATCGCGATCGAGTCGACGGTGAAACCAAGACGGACAACAAAGTCGTCGAAGTTGATCCAGTCGGTTCCGACGTTGCGAATGCCGCCGAGTCCAGCGCCCAGCCAGTCGAGGTGCGACTCGAGTACGAAGAAGAAGAGCACGAACACCGCCAGCGCCGCGCCGACCGAGATGAAGTCGCCGCCGCGCGGCAACTTACGCCCGAACAGGAACAGTACGACAAAGGAGAGGGCCGGGATCGCCGGCAGAATCCACGCGTGATCGGCCCAGATCATCAGCGCTCGCTCCTGGCTACCACTTGAGGAGATTCACTTCGTCGACGTTGGCGATGGCCCGGTTGCGGAAGGTCCGCACAACGATGCCTAGCGCGAGCGCTACCTCGGCGGCGGCGACCACGATGATGAAGAAGGAGAAAACGATGCCTGTGATGTTGTCGAAATCGATGTGCCCGTAGACCGTGAATGCGACCATGTTGAGCGAGACGGCGTTCAACATCAGCTCGACCGAGAGCAGAATCAGCACTGCGTTGCGCCGCGTCAGCACACCCATGGTACCAATGGCGAACAAGATCGCGTTGACCACGAGGACATGCTCAAGCGCCGGCATCAGTTGTCATCCTTGTCCGGTGAGGCGAGCAAGATCGCGCCGTCGAGGGCGATCGAGAGCAACAAGCCGACGATGATGAAGGGCACGATCCAGAGCGTGAAGATCGCGTCGCCGATCGCCTGCAACCCCACCGGCTGCATGGCGGCCGCTGACTCGGGCGTCGTCCAGTTTGTCGCGACGATGCCGCCGATCAAGGCGGCCAACAACCCCAGCGCGGCGGCGATGCCGAGCGGTCGGGAACGGCCGAAGAGCGCCTGCGGCCGCTCGCGGGCGCGGGTCAGCATCAGCGCGAAGAGGATCAGGATGACGACCGCAGAGCCGTAGATCAGCAGCTGGACGAGGGCGATGAACTCGACCGTGAGGATCAGGTAAATTCCGGCCACGCCAGCGAGCGACGCGATGAAGAACAGCGCGGCGTACACGATATTGCCCGCAGTGACCACGCCGATCGCGGAGATCAGCGTGACCATGGCCAGGATCCAGAACACCACCTGTGTCGCGGTGACGCCATCCTCCACGCGGTTGCTCCTCTTCTTGTCTTTTCCCGTATGCGCGGTGGCCCTTAGTCGCCGACGGCTTCGACCGCCGTGACCTCGGACGCTGTAATCACGCGCGGCGTGGCCGGCGTCGTCTGTACCGTGCGGGCGCCTTCGCCCTGTTTACGACGCATGACGCCGTAGACCAACCCCGACATCGCAACCAGCAGCGCGAAGGAAACCAGGCCAACCACCCAATCCGCTCCACCATACGCCAAGATGATGCCGTTGGCGATTACCTGCACGATCGCGAACGGCAGCAGCACCTTCCAGGAGAACGACATCAACTGGTCGATGCGTAATCGAGGGAAGAGCGCGCGCGAACCGATCACCAGCACGATCATGACGGAGGTCTTGACCAACGTCAGCACGATCTGCAATCCCAACCCCACATCAGCGCCGAACGGCCAGTTCCAGCCGCCCAAGAACAACGACGACGCCAGCAGCACCATCAGGAAGAGCGCTGTGTATTCGGCCAGAAAGAACATGCCCCAGCGCATACCCGAGTACTCGACGAAGTACCCGCCGACAACCTCCGACTCGGCGATGGGCATGTCGAACGGCGGGCGGTGCAACTCCGCCAGCGCGCCGATCAAGAAGATCACAAAACCTAGCGGCTGCAGCAGGATGTACGGCGTGGTCGTCTGGTCGCCGACGATGGTGTTGATCGAGCCGGCTAGCGAGGCGTCGCCGTCGACGGCGAGCCGTCCCGCTGCAACCATTACCACGGCGACGATGATCAACAGCATCGGAATCTCGTAGGAGATCGCCTGTGCCGCTGCGCGGACGCCGCCCAGCAGAGCGTACTTATTGTCCGAACCCCAAGCCGCCATCACCACGCCGACGATGTTTAGTCCCAGCACCCCGAAGACGTAGAGCAGACCCAGATTGAGGTCGCGGATAAACCAGGTTTCGGTGAACGGCATCGGCACGAAGACGAGAAAGACGGGCACGAACGCCATATAGGGTGCCAGCTCAAACGCCCAGCGGTCGGCTGTGATCGGGCGGACATCTTCTTTGGTCACCAACTTGAGCGCGTCGGCGATCGACTGCAATGTGCCGATCGGTCCGGTGCGGGTCGGCCCGACCCGCGCCTGGAAGCGGGCGAGGATCTTGCGCTCGAGGTAGATCAGCGCAAAGGCGTTGATCGTCATCAGCGCCACGATGAACAGGACGCGTAACAGCGCATCAACCCAATCGGGCATGCTGACGCCGGCGAACTCGCTCAGGACCAACATTTAGCGCATCCCCACACGCTGCAGCGACTGCTCACGCAGGGTACACGCGATCCAGCTTACGCCCATCATCGACCGCCTCGCGCGCGCCGGGACGGGGAGGCTGGGCGAGACGCTTGGCCGACCGCCTGCTCAGTCCGCATCAGCGGTCAACCTCGCAGAGCACAATGTCAATCGAACCGAGAGCGACGACAGCATCGGCGAGATAGGCGCCGATCACCTGCGGCTTCAGCGAGGAGAGGTTGTGGAAGCAGGGCGACCGCATTTTCACACGCCACGGCTTGTCGGTGCCGTCGGAGACCATGTAGATGCCGTACTCTCCGCGCGGATTCTCCTGCCGCATGTAGATTTCGCCCGGCTCAGGCCGCAGCCGCGCTGGCATACGCTCGGGCATGATCGCTCCGGAGGTCGGCATCTGTTCCAGCGCCTGACGCAGAATCGTCACCGACTGACGCATCTCCTCGAGGCGCACGAGATAGCGGTCGTAAACATCGCCGCGCTCGCCAACCGGAATTTCCCAGTGAAAGCGGTCGTAGATCGAATAGGGCTCGTCGACGCGCAGATCGAAGGGCACTCCAGAGGCGCGCAGCATCGGGCCGGTAACGCCGTAAGCGATCGCCTCGTCGGCGCTCATCACGCCGATATCTCGACAGCGGGCGACGAACACCTCGTTGTCGGTCATCAATTCGTCGACATCGACAATGCCGACTTCCACCTGGTCGAGCACCCAGTGTGCATCTTCGACGAAGGTTTCATGCGGCTCCCAGGCAAGTCCGCCGACGCGGAAATAGTTGTACATAATCCGATCGCCGCACACGGCCTCGAACAGATCCTGAATCCGCTCACGTTCCTTGAAAGTCCAGGTGAAGGCGGTACCGAAATAGCCCACATCGGTACCGAACGCGCCCATGAACATGAAGTGCGAGAGGATGCGGTTGAACTCGGACAGAATCAGGCGCACGTACTCCGCGCGCTCGGGAATCTCGATCCCAGCCAGTCGCTCGACCGCATTGACGTAGACCCACTCGGAGTTGAAGGCGGCCAGATAATCGGTGCGGTCTTGATAACCCAACGCGCCGCGGTAGTCGAGGTTCTCAGACAGTTTCTCGCCGCCGCGATGCATATAGCCGATATACGGGATGGCGTCCTTGACGATCTCGCCGTCGACGGTAAGCACCATCCGAAACACGCCATGTGTCGCCGGGTGCTGCGGGCCGATGTTGATGTTCATATCGACGGTCTCGAACTCGCGCTCGACGACGACGGGTTCAGTGAGCACTTCGCCTTCGAAGGTTTGCTGGACCATGCGGCCTACTCCCTGCTCCTCGTCAATCAGCGGTTGTGCGCTCGCCCAACGGCGCGTTCAGCTACTCACCCTGCAGCTGCGCACGCCTGGCAGCGGCGAGCTCGCGTCCGATCCGCACGCGCTCGGACTGAGCGGCGGCGCGTCCGTCCGGATCTTCCTCAACATCGGGAATCGTAAGCAGGTCCGGTGGCGGTGGCGCGGGTGGGCGGTTATCCTGGGCTGGCGCACTCGACGGCGATGCCTCCACAGCGGCCGGCGTGGCAGGAGCGGCGGCGGAGCGCGGCGGCGGAGCGGTACCCTCCGTCCGCGGACCGCCCGCGGGCGCCGCGCCGGCGAGACGTTCGGCGCGGCGGACAGCAGCCAGTTCCCGCGCCCGCGCGACGCGCTCGGCCTGTTCGGCGCGGCGCTGCTTGTGCTCCTCTTCCGTCATGTCTTCGACGCGCTTACGCGTTGGAGCAGCAGCGGTCGCCGCATCTGCAGCAGTCGATTCATCCTTCGCCGACTCGGGCGGCGGGTGCTGCTTGGTAAAGAACTCGACGTCGACGCCCTGCTCGATCTCGATCGGAGCCAACGGATGACTCTTGCGCAGCGGATGGATGTCGATGTCCTCGTCGAGCAGCAGGTTGCGCGGATCGGGATGGCCGATGAACTCGATCCCAAACATCTCCCGACATTCGCGCTCGGCCCAGTCGGCCATCGCGTACAGATCGGCGACCGATTCGACGACCGCACCCTCCGACGGCAACCAAGACTTGATCGTGACCGCCTGTCGCAGCGGGATAGAATAGAGGTGATAGATGAGCTCGAGGCCGCGGTCTTCCCAATCGACGGCGGTCTGGTTGCGCAGCAGGTTCATCTGCAAGCGATCGTCGTCGCGGCCGCGCTCCAGCACCTCGTGGATTGCATCGACGGAGATCGTTAACGCCACGTCATCACCTTTGGTCATCGCCGCCTCAAAGCCGACCAACGGCATGACTTCGCGGTAGACATCGGCGATCGATCCGAGCGGCGGCTCGTCGCTGGATGACGCTTCCGGGGCGGTAGGCGTGCGGTGTGACGTCATGATGAATCAATAACTCCGCGCACGTTCTTCGACGATCTTCTCCTGCAACGCCAGAAGACCGTCGATCAGCGCCTCCGGGCGCGGCGGACAGCCGGGCACGTAGACATCGACGGGAACAATGTTGTCGACCCCCTGAACGACGCGATCGTACTGCGTGTACGGGCCGCCATTAGTTGCGCAGGCACCCATCGAGATCACCCATTTCGGATGCGGCATCTGCTCGTACAGCAGCTTCACCGCCGGAGCCATCTTCTTGGTCACCGTGCCCGCCACGATCATCACATCGGACTGTCGCGGTGACGGCCAAGGGACGATGCCGAAGCGATCGAGGTCGTGGTTGGCCATGTAGGTGGCGATCATCTCGATGGCGCAACACGCCAGGCCAAAGGTCATAGGCCAGAGCGAGGATTTGCGCGCGGCCGAAATCAACGCCTCGGCCGGCGCCTGCATCACACCGGGCAGCACTACCTTGTAGGGAACCGTGGGCGCTGCGTCGGCGATGGCCTGGAGACGGAGCGACTCATGGGAGGTGATCACGGGCGTCGGATCGGCCGTGCCTGGATCGCCTGTGTGTGGTGATTGTGTCATGCCCTGCGCCCGCTCGTTTCCCGCTCCAGCTGATTCCGTCTAGTTCCGTTGCCAGTCGAATACGCCCTTGCGCCAAGCGTAAGCCAGGGCAATCAGCAGCGTGCTGATGAATAGGACCATCTGCCAGAGGATGACCTTGCCCCAGTCAGGCTCACCCATGAGTCCGAGGAACGAGACAGCCCACGGGAAGAGAAAGACCACCTCG
This sequence comes from Dehalococcoidia bacterium, assembly GCA_965116225.1. Lineage (GTDB taxonomy): Bacteria > Chloroflexota > Dehalococcoidia > Bin125 > Bin125 > Bin125. Next base: position 1,300,616 of record OZ220495.1, read on the forward strand.
ACGTCGAACACCAGAAACAGCAGCGCGTATGTGTAGTAACGCACGTGCACTTGCGCCCAGTTGCGGCCGATCGGCAGCATGCCGCACTCGTACACCTGACCCTTGAGTGCCGTACGCCGCTGCGGCGCCAGCAGCTTGGTCGCCAGCAAGGCCGTCAGGACGAGCATGATCCCGACCGGAATCGCCACCAGGACGGCACCGTAGTTCTCGAATAGTTCAGACACGTCTACCTGCCATCCGCCGCTCGATACGCTGGGGCCTGATTTTCCCGCGCGAACAGATCGTACCCGCGCGCACTTGGCAGGGTCAATGTCTGGGCACGGTCAATGTCGCTATGCCGATGTCGCCTCTCCTCGATCGCCCAGCAGCGAACGCTCATACCTGAGCTCCACCGTGCGATTGACGTCATCCAACGCGGGATAGCGCTTGACATAACCAAGCTGCTTATACAAGCGATGCGCGTCCTCAAATCGGGTATCCGACCAGAGTTCGATGCGGCGCGCGCCTCCCGTACGCGCCTAGTCGACAGCGGTGTTGAAGAGCTGTCGCCCCAAACCTTTCCCTCGCACTCCCGCATCGAGATACAGGCGATGCAGTTCAACCGTTGCGCCATCGAGCCGCTCGGCGGCGACGGAACCAACCACACGATCGGCTCGATCGTCCGCTGCGCGGTTCGACATAGGAGAACGAACCCGCTTTCGCGAGCAGATCCCAGAATCACCCTCGGGTACCCAGATGAACCCGTACTCGTCGAACACGCAGTGGATCAGGTCGATACACAGCGGGCGCTGCGTTGCATCCAACCGACTCGATGCTGAGCGGTCCAACACCGGCAGACATAGCGAGTTACCCTGCCATGCAGACAACGCACAGATAACGCCATGTGCGATTCAGACGTCAGGAGTATGATATGGGACCGCTCAGCGGCATACGCATCATTGAGTTCCAGGGCATCGGACCAGGTCCGTTCTGCGGGATGATTCTGGCCGACATGGGTGCTGATATCGTGCGCATCGACCGCGCTGCGAACTCGCCGTCGGAGCTGCCGACTAACCCGCCAGGCGATCTGCTCGCCCGCGGTCGCCGCTCGATCGCGCTGGACCTCAAGCACCCCGAGGGCGTCGAGCTGGCGCTCAAGCTGATCGAGGGTGCCGACGCGCTGTTCGAAGGCTTTCGGCCGGGCGTCATGGAACGACTGGGACTCAGCCCGGACGTATGCTTGGAACACAATCCGAAGCTGGTTTATGGACGGATGACGGGTTGGGGGCAAGAAGGCCCCTACGCGCAGATGGCCGGGCACGACATCAACTACATCTCGCTCGCCGGCGCGTTGGCACCGATCGCGCGCAAGGGGCAGGTGCCAGTCCCGCCGCTCAACTTGGTGGGCGATTTCGGCGGCGGCGGCATGTACCTCGCCGTGGGCATGTTAGGCGCGTTGATCGAGGCGCAACGCTCGGGCCAGGGACAGGTCGTCGACGCCGCTATGGTCGACGGTGCCTCGTCGCTGATTACCTCGGTACACGCCGGCCTCGCCTCAGGCGGTTGGCGGCGCGGCCGCGCCGCCAACGTACTCGACACGGGCGCGCACTTCTACGACGCCTATGAAACTCTTGACGGCAAGTACGTCTCCATCGGTTCGATCGAGCCCCAGTTCTACGCGGAGCTATTGCACCTACTTGGTCTCGAGGATGAGCAACTGCCGCGCCAGATGGACAGCACTCGCTGGCCTGAGCTCAAGGAGCGTGTGTCGGCCATCTTCCGCACCAGGACGCGGGCGGAATGGGAAGCGATGTTCGAAGGCTCGGACGTCTGCTTTGGACCGGTGCTCGAACCGTGGGAAGCGCCGAATCACCCGCACGCCAAGGCGCGCGGCGCGTTCGAGGAAGTGGCCGGCGTCGTGCAGCCCGCTCCGGCTCCGCGCTTCAGTCGCACCAAGTCCGAGATTCAGGGACCGCCCGCCTGGCCTGGCCAACACACCGACGCAATTCTCGCCGAGATCGGCCTCAACGATGCCCAAGGCGCAGCACTCAAGGCGACGGGGGCGGTGCGCTGACCGCCGGGTACTGGTACTGACAGCCCAGCGCGCCGACGGCAAGATATCCCCCCGCTCCCACTGCGTCGCGACGCAGTGGGAGCGGGGGGATATCTGAACCTACTAGATTCAGCTACCCCTAGTAGTCCATACCCATGTCGGGCATACCCGCGGGCATCGTCGGTGCCTCGGGAATTTCTGCCACCAGGCTCTCGGTAGTTAGCACCATACCGGCGATGGAGACGGCGTTCTCGAGCGCCGAACGGGTCACCTTGACCGGGTCCACAATGCCGTATTCGAGCAAGTCGCCATACCGGTCGAGCTTGGCGTCGTAGCCGTGTCGATCGTCGTCGACCTTACGGATGCGGCCGATCACGACCGAGCCCTCCTGGCCGGCATTGTGAGCGATCTGCCGCAACGGAGACTCGAGCGCGGTGCGCAGCAGGCGGACCGCCGTGCGCGCGTCGCCGAGCGAATCCTCGTCCATCTGCGCCAGTGAGCGGTCAGCGCGCAACAGGGCGCAACCGCCACCGACAACGATGCCCTCTTCGACGGCCGCACGGGTGGCGGAGAGCGCGTCCTCGAGCTTGGCTTTCTTCTCCTTGAGCTCGACCTCAGTCGGCGCGCCGACCTTGATCACCGCCACACCACCGGCCAGCTTCGCCATTCGCTCCTGCAGCTTCTCGCGGTCGAAATCTGACGCGGTAACGTCGATCTGGGCCTTGATCTCCTTGATCCGGTCCTGGATCGCCTCGTCCGAGCCGGAACCCTCGACGATGGTCGTGTCGTCCTTGGACGAGACCACGCGCCGAGCACGGCCCAAGTCGGCGATCTGAGTCTGCTCGAGCGTACGCCCCAGCTCCTCGGTGACCAGCGTACCACCAGTGAGCACGGCGATATCTTCGAGCTGCGCCTTGCGGCGTTCGCCGAAGCCCGGTGCCTTGACAGCCAGTACGTTGATCGTGCCGCGCATCTTGTTGACCACCAGCGTGGCCAGCGCCTCCCCGTCAACGTCGTCCGCGATGATCACGAAGTTCTTGGTGATCTGGAGCAGCTTCTCCATCAGCGGGACGATGTCCTGCACGGCCGAAATCTTGCGGTCGGTGATCAGGATGTAGGGATCGTCAATCGCCGCTTCCATGCGCTCGTTGTTGGAGACGAAGTAGGGCGAGACGTAGCCGCGGTCGAGCTGCATGCCGTCGGTGAACTCGGTCTCCATACGGATCCCTTGTCCCTCCTCGACGGTGATCACGCCGTCCTTACCGACCTTCTCCATGACGTCGGCGATAATCTCGCCAATCTCTTCGTTGTCGCCGGAGATAGTCGCAACGGCGGCGATCTCTTCCTTCTTCTCAACCGGCTCGGCCATCTCGCGGAGTTCGTCCACGACGGCGCGGAGTCCCTGGTCGAGACCGCGCTTGAGCGCCATCGGGTCGGCTCCAGCGGCAACATTACGCAAACCCTCAGTCACAATCGACTGGGCGAGGACAGTGGCAGTGGTGGTGCCGTCGCCGGCCACGTCGTTGGTGCGGATAGAGACTTCCTTGGCGAGCTGCGCGCCCATGTTGCGGAACGGCTCGTCGAGCTCGATCTCGCGGGCGATTGTGACGCCATCGTTGATGATCAGCGGCGCACCGAACTTCTTGTCGAGGACGACGTTGCGACCGCGCGGGCCGAGCGTGACCTTGACAGTGTCGGCGAGCGCATCGACGCCTTCGCGCAGCGCCTTGCGCGCGTCCATATCGAACGCGAGTTGCTTACCGGCCATGATTACTCCTTGGCTCTCTCCCCAGCCTCCGCGGCGGGCAGACCCGTGTGTGCCCTCCCCGCTCGCAGGGAGGACGGACAAGGGTGAAACTAGACGATCAGCTTGGCCAGAACCTCGCGCTCCTCGAGCACGATCAGATCCTCGTTGTCGATCTGGATTTCCTGGCCTGTGTACTTCTTGTAGAGGATGCGATCGCCCAGCTCGATGTCGAGCGGAACGCGCTCGCCGTTGTCGTCGCGCTTGCCGGGGCCAACGGCGACGACCTCGCCCTGCTGCGGCTTTTCCTTGGCCGAATCGGGGATGACGATGCCGGAGGACAGTACCTGCTCCTGCTGGAGCGGCTTGATCACGAGGCGGTCGTTGAGCGGCTTGAGCTCGGTGGCCATAGTGCGGTCTTCCATTCCCTGTTGCTACTTGCGTGCCTGTTGAGATCACGTTAGCACTCACGGTGCGAGAGTGCTAACGAACTGAATCGTATGCAACGAACTCCCTCTGTGGCAAGTAAACTGCGCCAAACAAGGACGGCCATGCAACCGTGACGATGACGATGCGCCGCCATTGCGTAATCTACTCAACTAATCGATGCGCCTTCGACGTCCGTCTCACGCCACTCAGTGTGAGAGCGGGACAAGTGGACGAGAAACCGTCGTCGCTCCTCCACACTGTCCACATCCTTCCACAGTTTGCCGCGTGCCAACCCGCCTGAGGCGGACGACTGAGATACCGTAGCCGCGTGATCAGGCGAATGCGGCTGGCAGGGGGCGCGTCGCGATGAGTCGTTATGTCGGCGATCCAGTGGTCTTCACCGGCAACGCACATCGGCAGCTAGCGCTCGATGTCTGCGCGGCGTTGGACGTGGAGCTGGGCGACGCCAACGTGTTCGACTTCGCCAACGGCAATACCTTCGTCCAACTGCTGCAGAACATCCGCGAGCGCGACATCTTCCTGATCCAGCCTGGGGCGCGACCAGTCAATCATCATCTGGTTGAGCTGTTGATCATGATCGACGCCGCCCGCCGCGCCTCGGCCGGGCGTGTTACCGCCGTTGTGCCGTTCTTCGCTTACGGCCGATCGGACAAGAAAGATCAGCCGCGCGTGCCGATCACGGCGCGACTGTTCGCCGACCTGATCCAGACCGCCGGTGCCGACCGCATGCTGACTATGGACCTGCACGCCGGACAGATCCAGGGCTTCTTTCACATCCCGACTGACGAGCTGACCGGCCAGCACCTGTTGGTCGAGCACTTCCAGGAGCAGGGCTTCGACGGCGTAGTCGTCGCGCCCGATCTCGGTTCGGCCAAACGCGCGCGGCTGGCGGCCGACCGGCTGCACCTGCCCCTCGCGATCACCGAGAAGCGGCGCAGCGGCAACGAGGGCCGCGCCGAAGTCATGCAGTTGATTGGCGAAGTCGCCGAGCGCGATGTGTTGATCATCGACGACGAGATCGACACGGCCGGCACGCTCGTACACGTGGCCGAGCTGTTGCGGGCGGAGGGTGCCCAACACATCTACGGTGCCGCCACGCACGGCGTGCTCTCCGACCCGGCCATCGAGCGCCTGTCCGCCAGCCCGATCAGCAAGGTCGTGGTCACTGACACGCTGCCGCCCAAGACCCAGTCCGAGTCGAGCAAACTCGAAACCGTCTCTATCGCACCGCTCTTGGGCGAGGCGATCCGCCGCATTCACGAGGGCGATTCCGTCGGCGCGCTCTTCCGCTAGGGAGACAGGCGGAACACCTGGCTCGGATTAGGCATCTGTTCGGTATGAGGTCGCTCGCCGCCACTGTCCTGACGCTGCTTGGTCTGATCGCGGTCGGTGCGTGCGCCGATGACGCGCCGCCAACGCTCGCCTCACCGGCGAATCCCCGGCCCGGGTCGGCACAGCAACCGGCGTCGGACACCGATCAACAGCTCTGGCGGGAGCCGAAGTCCATCGAGCCGATCAACGACAAACTGATCATTCGGCTCAGCGACAATCTCGAGGTGTATCACTGGATCGGCGACAACTGGTTGCCGCTCCAGACCTTTGGGCCGCGCACACTGCTGTTGGTCGACGGTTGGACCGAGGAACAGAACAACGGCGCAATCTGGCTGCACCTCGACCTGAATGGAGACCTCGAAGGCTGGGCGCGTCTCGAAGGGTCGCCCCTAAGCCTGGAGCAAGCGCAGGCGCTGCCCAGGCTCGCGCAGCCGATCTAAATCCGCCCAACCACGAGAGCTCCTAGCCAAGGCGCTGCCCAGGCTCGCGCAGCCGATCTTGCCAATGGCGCAACTCACGGTCGCGGACGGCACACAGTACACGATCGCGCTGCTGGGCAGATCGGCCGATGCCCTGAGCATCGCGGTGCGCCTCGGCGACAGCGACGCGACGTTGTGGGTTGATCGTTGGGAGATCGAGCGTTGGGAGATCGGGAACGGGCGATACCTGGACTCGCTGCCGATCTATATCGGCGCGGTTGCGGGACGCTGGGAGCCGTGGTTGCAACAGGATGGCGATCGCCTAGAGGTCGAGGTCTACTACTTCTGGACCTCCACCCTGGCCGCCCGCCCGAACGGACCGCAGCTCGCATGGCGGCTACCGACAGATATGTACCCCGTCCTGGGGCACTCCCTGGACGCGCAGTGGCTCGCGTTACGGGTGGAGACGCTCGAGCCGCCCGTAGTTTGGATGCCCATCGACGGGCAGCAACTGGACTTCGAGCCGGCGGACCTGCCGATCTTCCTCAGCGCCGGTCTCGAGGTGGTCGAGATCGGCTCGGATGGCCGCGCAAGCGTGTCAATCTTCGCTGCTGAACCACTCGTTGAACCAGAGCACCGTCGAGAATGGCGCAACAACCGTGAGCTGTTGCTCCACGACTCAGATAAAGGCACCTGGCTCTGGGATGTCGAGCGGAACGAAATCCGCAAGCTGTCCGACCACTGGCTCGCAAACATCTCGCCCGACGGCGCATTCACGGTGAGGCATTTCCAAATCGACTCAACCGCAGCGGCAAATCCACAAGCGCCTTCGCATGTCGCGCTCGTCTCGCTGGACGACGGCGACGAAGTCGCGTTCGAATCCGTCTACAAGCCATGGGGGAACAGACGCACCCGGTTTCCAACAGTATTGGTCGGCCGACTCACAGTGGCTGCTCAGCACGGTCGCGCGGTACAGCGACGAAGGACAGCGAACGCAGTTCTTCGCCCTGTCAAGACACGGGGCACAGGTCGAGATCATCGCGCCCGAGGGCCAATGGGCGTCGCACTGGAGCGGGTTGCGCGCCATCGAGGAGGCCGGCGGGACGCTGCGCTACCTCAACGCCGACGGCAAGGAAATCGAGCGCCCGTGGTTGGGCGAGGTGTTCGACGACATTGCTCTGCCATCGTCCGGCAACCTAGAACTCGCCGATGGTTGGTCGCCCATCTGGTATGCGCCGCGATCAGTGAACGATCTCCTGCTGATCGCGCATCGCACCCAACTCTCGGATGAGTTCGACAAACACGGCTTGGCGGCGCTGCCCTGGCCGAACCGCCGCAGCTGGGGCATGTACGAGATCGGAATATTCAGTCGAGACGGTGAACGGTTCGAACTGCGCCAGATATTTCGAGGCTTCGGGCTCGATTGCGCAGAACTGACAGTAACCGCCACCTGGTCGCCCGACGGCTCGCGCATTCTTTTCGGACCGAGTTGGGCGAGCTGCGCTTAGCATCGCCTGCGACAGCGGACAGCCCACATCGCGGGCTACACTGGACTCATATGCTCTCCGCCTAGGGCGAGTCGATTGGGGATTGCCGGATGGGTTTGCTGGATCGGGCCAGGAAGCGGGCGGGATCGCTTCTCGGCGACGCCAATGCGCGCGAGGTGAACAAACTGCAGGGCGCGGTGGCGGTGGTGGCGGATTGGGAGCCCGAATTCGAGCGGCTCACGGACGACGAGATGTGCGGCAAGACGGCCGAGTTCATCGAACGGCTAGAAGACGGCGCCTCGCTCGACGACATTCTGCCCGAGGCCTTCGCTGTCGTCCGTGAGGCAGCTCGGCGGCAAGTGGGGATGCGGCACTATGACGTGCAGATCGTAGGCGGCATCGTTCTGCACCAGGGCAAGGTCGCCGAGATGCGCACCGGTGAGGGCAAGACGCTGGTCGCTACTCTGGCGCTCTACCTCAACGCGCTCGAGGGCGACGGCGCACACCTGATTACAGTCAACGATTATCTGGCCAAGCGCGACGCGCAGTGGATGGCACCGATCTACCACTCGCTTGGGCTCTCGGTCGGCGTGCTGCAACATCGGGCGGCGTTCATATTCGATCCCAATGCCGACTCGACCGTCGATGTCGAACATCCCGAAGCGCTCGACGCAGAGGAAATGCAGCGTCGTCGCGAACTCGGCGACCTCAAGATGCTACGCCCAGTCACGCGCCAGGAAGCTTACCGCGCCGACATCACCTACGGCACCAACAACGAATTCGGGTTCGACTACCTGCGCGACAACATGGCGATGAGCCAGCGCGAAAAAGTGCAACGGCCGTTAGCATACGCCATCGTCGACGAGGTCGACAACATCCTGATCGACGAAGCGCGAACGCCGCTGATCATCTCCGGCCAGGCGGAAGAGTCATTGGACACGTACCGCGTCTTCGCCAACCTCGTGCGCGGGTTACAGCCCGACGCGCACTTCACCCCCGATCCCAAGTCGCGCACCATCGCGCTGACCGAGGCGGGCATCGCCAAGGTCGAGGATTCGCTGAACATCGACAACCTGTTCGAAGGCGAAAACGCCCGCCTGACCCGCTTCCTCGACGCCGCGCTCAAGGCCAATTTCATGTACCAAAGCGACCGCGACTACGTCGTGCGCGGCGGCAAGGTCGTGATCGTCGACGAGTTCACCGGTCGCATGATGGACGGTCGGCGCTACTCCGAGGGTCTGCACCAGGCGATCGAAGCTAAAGAAGGCGTCTCGGTCGAGCGCGAGACCGTCACGCTGGCGACGATCACGTACCAGAACTACTTCCGCATGTACTCGAAACTCGCGGGCATGACCGGCACCGCCGCGACTGAGGCTGAGGAATTGCACAAGATCTATGAGCTCGACGTGGTCGTCGTGCCGACGCACCGCGACATGATCCGCGATGATCAGGGCGACCTCGTCTTCCGCACCGAACAGGCCAAGTTCGACGCGGCCATCAAGAAGATCGCGGAACTGTCGCAGGATGGCCGCCCGGTGCTAGTCGGCACGGCATCGGTCGAGACGTCGGAACAGCTCTCCTCGATGCTCAACCGTCGGCGTATCCCGCACGAAGTGCTCAACGCCAAGCAGCACGAGCGCGAGGCGCACATCATCGCCAACGCCGGCGAGCCTGGCGCTGTCACGATCGCGACCAACATGGCCGGGCGCGGTACTGACATCAAACTCGGCGAAGGCGTCGCCAGCCGTGGCGGTCTGGCGGTGATCGGCACCGAGCGGCATGAATCGCGCCGTATCGACAATCAGCTCCGTGGCCGCGCCGGTCGACAGGGTGATCCAGGTTCCTCACGCTTCTACGTCTCGTTCGAAGACGGAATCATGAAGCGCTTCACACCCGACTGGCTGCCCGGCATGCTGGAAAAGGTCGGGCTCGAAGATGGCACGCCGCTCGAATCGGGTATGGTCGGCAAAGCGCTCGAACAGGCGCAGCAGAAGGTCGAAACCTATCACTTCGACATCCGCAAGCACCTGGTCGACTACGACGACGTGATCAATCGCCAGCGCGAAGTGATCTACACCGAGCGCGACAAGGTCCTCTCGGCGACGGACGACCTGCCGCAGATCGTCGAAGACATGCTGCTGCACACCATCGACGACATCGAAACGTCGTTCCGCAACGAGCTGTGGGACAAGACAACCGCCGAGGAATTCTGGCAGGAAGCCGCCCAGTTGCTGCCGCTGACCGAACTCGACCGCGACGCGCTGCTCGGCGCGGAGCTGGACGAATGCGTCTCCGCGCTGGGCGAACACGCCGCCGCCGAGCTGCAGCGCCTGGCCGCGCGCATCGATGCAGAAACAACCGACGGCGCCTCAATCGAGCTCTTACGCGGGATGGTCCTGCGCACGATGGATCGGCTCTGGATTCGGCACCTGACCGAGATCGACGGGTTGCGGCAGGGCGTGGGTCTACAGGCATACGGGCAACAGGACCCGCTAGTGACCTACAAGCGGGAAGCGTTCGACATGTTCGATCAGCTTGTTGCCGCGCTGCGCCGCGAGGTGTCGGCATCGGTGATGCACGCCTCGATTCGCATCCAACAGGGGGGTGGTCCAGCGGCGTCGCAACGACACCCACGCGGGGTCACGACGGCGCAGCACGGCGATCCGGTTCGCGTCAGCAATGTCCGCGAATCGGGCAGCGGTGCAGGCGTGGTGGTCGCCGCCCGTCCGGCGACCGCGCCGACCGGACAGAAGGTCGGACGCAACACACCCTGTCCCTGCGGCAGCGGCAGAAAGTACAAGCGCTGCCACGGCAAGGCGGCCTGACTATGGCCAGGGCGTCTACCCAATCGAACAACTCCGGCGGCGACATCCCCTTTCCGCATCCCGCCAACTGGGAGCGTCTGAATGAGACCGGATTCGCCCCAGACGCCGATGTGCGCGACGATCATCGACATGACGCGCTGATTGAGACGGGACCGGAGACGCTCCTCGCCGCGTTCTGTCGGGATGTCTGCGAGGGCCTAGCCTGGTTCGATGCGCTGTTGGATTGCATCCGCAACTGGGAGACGCCGCGCGAAATCGTGGACGGTCGCGAGTATGTCTATCTGATCGAGCAAGAGGCGTTCGACTGGCTGTTACTGGCCGAACGCATCTGCGACGCGGCACCGGCCGGTCTACTGCCGACACACGAGGTCGACACATTGCTCGTGGACGAGTGGCCACCGGTCGCGCTGAGCGAACCCGAGTTCCAGAAACGGTTGGGCACGCCCAAGTACTGGGCCCACCTCAACTTTTTCTACGGCGTCCGTGTCGAGCAGGCGCTGCACCTCACCATCGAACGGGTGCTGCAGAAAGAGCGCAGCGGGTTGGACTTCTCGCACCAGCGTCAAGATCTGGATGCCGACGTCTTCGGTCGCATATACGGCGCTCGACAGCCGGAGCTGTTACGCGAATACCGAGCCGCAAACGATCGCCAGCACGTAGATCCTGAGCGCATCGAACACGCCGAGTGGCAAGCCTTCACATATTGGCTCTTCCGACGCCGCCTCAAACGGCAGGACCCCGCTCGCGTCGCCAGCGATACGCAACAGGGACTGCACATGCTCTACGAACTCGAAACCACCCGTCAGCAGCGCCGATTACGCCGCGCGGCGGAGTCGGCGCGGCCGATGCGTAATTCGGACGCGGCGGACGTGATTGACGGCGTACTCGTCGGCGTAGGCTAGCTCCGGCGCGTGCTGTGGCCGCCGAGCGCCCGACCGCCTGCGCTCTGTTGGCCAATCATCCGACCCACGATTCTGCGGAGTTCGACCGTGACCAATTCCGAGTTCGATCTGTCAATCCTGAAGGAACTGACCAGTGCCTACGACGCGACCATCGTCGAAGATCCGATCTACGCCTTCTGGGAAGACAATGGCTGGTTCCGACCCGCGGACGCCGGCGAGGGCGATGCCGAGCCGTTCACCGTGATCATGCCGCCGCCCAACGTGACCGGCGTTCTGCACTTGGGTCACGCAGTCACCATGACGATCGAGGACGCGCTGATTCGCTGGCGTCGGATGCTCGGTCAGCCAACGCTCTGGCTACCGGGGTTCGACCACGCTGGAATTGCCACGCAGAGCGTGGTTGAGCAGCAGCTCGCCCGCGAGGGCGTGACCAGACACGACTTGGGGCGAGAGGCGTTCGAGCAGAGAGTCTGGGACTGGGTGGGTGTGACTCGTCCCCGTATCACTGCTCAGGCTAGGCGAATAGGCGCCTCCTGCGACTGGGAGCGAACCGCCTTCACACTGGACCCGGTGCCTCAAGCGGCAGTTCGCAAGACCTTCGTCGATCTGCATAAGGACGGCATGATCTACCACGGCGCGCGCATCATCAACTGGGATCCGCAGATGTTGACCGCGCTCTCCGATGTCGAGGTCGAGTATGAGCAGGAAGCGGGCAAGCTCTGGCACATTCGCTATCCCTTCGTCGATGAACGCGGCAATGAACTCGACGACGGCGTGACTATCGCAACGACGCGGCCTGAGACCATTCCCGCTGATGTCGCGATCGCCGTTCATCCCGACGACGAACGCTGGCGACCGCACCTGGGCCGCCGCGTGCGCGTGCCGCTGCGCGGCTTCAATCGACTCATCCCATTGATCGCCGATAGCGCCGTCGATCTCGAGTTCGGTACCGGGGCGCTGAAAATCACGCCCGGTCACGACCAGCTCGACTTCGAGATCGGCGAACGGCACGGACTCGATCCGATCCGCGTGGTCGACTGGGACGGCACGCTGACAGCCGAGGCCGGTCTGTATGCGGGGATGGATCGCGATGGGGCGCGCGCGTTGGTCGCGCAACACCTCGATGAAGATGGTTACCTGATCCAGACCGAGGCGCACGTGCACAATGTGGGTCACTCGCAGCGCTCCGGCGTGGTTGTCGAACCGTTGGTCTCGAACCAGTGGTTCGTCGACACCACCGAGCTCGCCGATGAGGCGGCGCGCGTCGTGCGCGACGGCGATGTCCGCATCGTCCCCGAGCGATCGACCGCGGTCTATCTGCAGTGGATGGACAACATCCGGCCTTGGTGCATCTCACGACAGCTGTGGTGGGGGCACCGGATTCCCGCCTGGTACTGCGCGTCCTGCGACGCCGACGCGATCATTCGCGGCGACGACGGTCAGATCACCATCGACGAAGGGTCCCATCCGATCGTCGAGCTGGACGACCCCGCATCGTGTCCAACCTGCGGCGGCTCGGACTTGGTCCAGGACCCTGACGTGCTCGATACCTGGTTCTCCTCCGGCCTGTGGACGCACTCTACTCTCGGTTGGCCCGACACAACCGATGACCTGAACCGCTTCTACCCCTCCTCGGTGATGGAGACCGGCTACGACATCCTCTTCTTCTGGGTCGCGCGGATGATCATGTTGGGCTGCTACAACATGGGGCGACCGCCGTTCCAGACGGTCTACCTGCACGGTCTGGTGCGCGACGCGCAGGGCCGCAAGATGTCCAAGTCGCTCGACAACGTGATCGACCCGCTCGCCAAGGCCGACCAATACGGGATGGATGCGCTGCGTTTCACCCTAGCCACCGGCTCGACGCCGGGCAACGACATGCGTCTGACCGATGAACGGCTCGAAGGTTCGCGCAACTTCGCCAACAAACTCTGGAACGGGGCCAAATTCGTCCTCGGCGAACTCTCCCGCTCCGATCACATCGCCTCGCCGTGGGAAGTGTCGCCAGCGGGGACCCCTCCCTTGGAAGACCGCTGGATCCTCTCCCGACTCCAGGCGGTCACCGACGCCGTCGACGAACTCCTGCGCCAGTTCCAGCTGGGCGAGGCGGGGCGACAGATTCAGGATTTCCTCTGGGGCGAGTGCTTCGACTGGTACGTCGAGGCGAGTAAGGTTCGGTTGCGGCAGGGCGATGCGTCGCCCCTGTCGGTGCTGGTCGCGGTGCTCGACGGCGGTCTGCGCCTGCTGCACCCGTGGATGCCGTTCATCACCGAAGCGATCTGGCAACAACTGCGGCCGCATCTAGTAGATGCGCAGACGACGGCGTTGATCAGCGCTCGCTACCCACAGCCAGGCGACCGCGAACACGACCTCGCGGCTGAGACAGCCTTCGCCGCAGTGCAGGAGATCGTGACCGCTGTTCGACAGATCCGCGCCGACTACCGAGTTCAGGCCGGACAATGGGCCGAGGCGTACATGTTGCCGCAGCCTGACGCGGCTGAAGCAGTCGCCGCCTGCCAACCGATCATCGAAGCACTGGCGCGAGTTCGGCCGCTGACGATCGTCTCCGAGCGCTCCGACGCCCCCGGCGAGCAGATCGCCTCGGCAGTGCTGTCATCAACGGAGATCATCCTCCCGCTGGGTGGGCTGATCGATGTCGAACATGAACACGCTCGCCTCAGCAAGGATCTGGAGAGCGTCGTCAACCGCCTGCGTGGCACCGAGGCGAAGCTAGCCAACGAGGGCTTTCGCGCCAAGGCACCTCCCCATATCGTGCGGCAGGCCGAGTCGCTTGCCGCCGATCTACAGCGACAACGAGCCGACCTCGAATCGCGCATCGGCACCCTGTAGTAGCGGCGGAGCTGCTTCCCGGGTGTACGGGTCGGCGCAGAGGACGATTCTCAGAGCTTCAGCTGCGAGAGCGACTTCCGGAATTGCGGAACGTCGGTGCGGAAGTGGTCAGCGTTGACTCCGTCGTTGGAGGCCAGGTGCGCTGCCAACAGTTGCGACGGCACAATCGCGGGAATGCCAAGCAACGCCGGGAACAGCTCAGGCAACGTCAAGTGACGAGCCGACTTGGGCGCGACCCAGGCCGGCGCGCAGCCCATATCCATGGCCAGCTGCGTAATCGCGCGTCCGATCCGCCGGGTCGTCCTGGGCGGCGAAGGCGAGGATGCGGTTCGAACCAACGATCTGCACGATCGAACCGTGCAGAAACGACTCCGACTCCTGATGGCAAACCTGGCGACGCGACGTTTCGGCGATCTTGATGTGCGCCTTCTCGGCGGTAGCCAACATGAGGGGCCTGCGTCCAGCGCGATCAGCGCGCCCGACGACCACTCGCCCGCCAAATCGCTGACGCCCCTCCATCTCGAGCGTCGATGTCAACGTCGAGGGAATCCGGGCAATGTCGCCAGCAAGCCGGGCGCGACGCGATCGGCGATGATCGCCGTCGTATGCGAGATCGTGTGCAGCACCGACGGATCCTGCGTCGTCGTGTGCAGCACCGTAACGATGTCGGGAAGCGCATCTAGGTCGAACTCGGTATCGGCCTTAGCGATCAGGACCGTCGGCAAGCCGCGTTCGATGCAAATCGAGAGCGTCCGACCGCTGTACGTCTTGCGACCGGTGTGAGCAAAGGGCATCACCATCACCAGTCGCACTATCAGCCGCATTGTCCGCCGACACAGGCGGCCGGCTGGCAAATTCCAGACTGGTCAGCGGGCGCGCCTCCAGACCCGGCCGCGCGCAGCATCTAAGCCGCCGAGTTGATGGCGTTGAACGATGTGCCGATGCCACTGTCCAGACCCGCATCGCCTCGGCTAGCGTGTCGGCGGCGCGCTCGAACGGTTGCGCGCTGCTCAACAACTTGGCGCACTCGCCGAAGCTGCGCTTGGATGGCCGGATAGAGTCGGTACTCGCGCACTGAGACCATCGGCGTTCCAGTTCCTCCGACCCGACGCGGCCGGCCAAGCGGGGAGAGAGCGCTCCAGCCGGCATTCGCCGCGCGCGCTACGCGTCGGGAAGCGCGACGTAGCCGCCCTCGTCATCGTAGCCGCTGACCGAGACGCCGAACTCATCCGTGTCTTCGTCGTCGTAGCCGAAGCCGAACTCGTCCATGTCGCCTTCGTCGCCGTTGTAGGCACCGGACTGGCCGACACTGGGCAGACCGGCTGCGAGCGGCAACGGCTCCGGCTTGGGCAACGGCGGCACCTCGATCTTGGCGCGGGCCGGAATCATCTTGCCGATGATCACGTTCTCCTTGAGACCGCTGAGCTGGTCGATCTGGCCATTGATCGCCGCCTCGGTCAACACCCGCGTCGTCTCCTGGAAGGAGGCGGCGGCGAGCCAGCTGTCCTGCTGTAGCGACGCCTTGGTCACGCCGAGCAGCAGGGATTTCGCCGTCGCCTGTTGCTTGCCCTCCGTCGCCAGCATCCGGTTGAGTTGTTCGTACCGATGACGATCGACAAAATCGCCCGCGAGCCACTCGTCCGAGTCGCCGGGGTCATCGATCTCCACCTTGCGCAGCATTTGCCGAACGATCACCTCGATGTGTTTGTCGTGGATGTCGACGCCTTGCGCTCGGTAGACATCCTGCACTTCGGTCACCAGATAGCGATGCACCGCGACTTCGCCAAGGATGCGCAGCATGTCCTGCGGGTCGAGCGGACCTTCGGTCAGCGGCTGCCCGGCCACAACCTCGTCGCCGTCGGCGACTTTCAGGCGGGCCGTGGCGGCCAGTTCGTACTCGCGCGTGTCGCTGGTCTCGTAGGAGATGGTCAGTAACCGCGAGCGGCGGCGGCGACTGATGCGCCCACCGACGCGGGCGCGAATTTTCCTCGACTCCGGATCCTCATCTTCCTCGCCCGACTGCGGTTTCCGGGCGAGCACAGCACCGGCCTCGACTTCTTCGCCGTCCTTGACCAGTACGCGGGTCTTGACCGGCAGCTGGTATTCGTCGCGGTGGACCTCTTCCGCGGTCAGCCGCAGCCGTCGCAGCTCGCCATCAGTCAGCACCTCGGCGCGACCGTCGATCTCGGCGATCTGCGCCTGACCTTTGGGCGAACGAGCCTCGAACAGCTCGACCACGCGCGGCAACCCGGAGGTAATGTCAGAGACGCCGGCAACGCCGCCAGTGTGGAAGGTACGCATCGTCAGCTGCGTACCCGGCTCGCCGATGCTCTGCGCAGCGATGATACCAACGGCAGCCCCCAGCTCGACCAGATCGCCGGTCGCCAACGACTGTCCGTAGCAACGCTGGCAGAGACCGCTCTGCTCGCGACAGACCATCGGCGATCGCACGTGGAAGGCCTTGATATCGTGCTTCATCACGAGCCGCTCAACCGTCAGATCGTCGAGCAGTTCATTAACTCCGAGCAGAACCACGGATGGCTGCGACGGATCATAGACCGGCGCGGCCGTATAACGCCCCATCACGCTCTCGCGGAACTTGGTAATCAAGCGTTCCCGGTCTTCGTCGCGATCCTCGATCGGCAGACCGGGGATCACGTCCCCCTCCGGCGTACAGTCGGGCACGCGCACGATGACATCTTGGGAGACGTCGATCAGGCGTCGGGTGAGGTAGCCCGAGTCGGCGGTGCGCAGCGCGGTGTCGGCCAGACCCTTGCGCGCGCCGTGCGTTGAAATGAAGTACTCGAGCACCGAGAGCCCCTCGCGGAAGGACGAGCGGATCGGCAGTTCGATGATCGCACCCGACGGGTCGGACATCAGCCCGCGCAGGCCAGCCATCTGCGTCACCTGGGCGAGGTTGCCTTTGGCGCCGGAGGTGACCATCAGGCGCAGGGAGCCGGGTTCGTTGAGCTGTTCGTCGATTTTGCTCTTGACCTGCTGCGTCACGCCCTGCCAGACGTTGACCGTCGCGTTGTAGCGCTCCTGCTCGGTCATCAGACCCAGACTGTAATCATCGCGGATCGCTTCGACCCGTTTCTCGGCGTCGCGCACGATGGTCGCTTTCGCATCGGGCGAGCGAAGCTCGTCAAGCGCCATCGTGGTACCGGACTGAGTCGCGTAGCGGAATCCGATCGACTTGATCCGGTCAGCCATCAAGGCGGTTTCCTCGGGACCGAGTATCTGGTGACACATCGTGATCAACTCTTTGAGCGACTTCTTGGCCAACTCGTGATTAATCGCCTTGAACGGGATCCCGTCGGGCATGATCGAGTCGAAGATCACCCGTCCCACAGTCGTTTCGACCAACTCCCCCTCGGTTCGGACGGCATCGCGGACCAGGATCGGGGCATGCAGGCCAATGGCATGGAGATCGTAGTGCAGCCGCACGTCCTCGAACGACGGGAAGGTCGGCAGCGCCTCCTGGCCATCGTCGGACTGATCCTTCTTGTGGATCGCGCTCGGTGTGTTTTCAGGGGACAGGGTGAGGTAGTAGCAACCGATCACCATGTCCAGCGTCGGCGCAACGGTCGGTTCGCCGTTGGAGGGCATGAGCAGGTTTTTGGTCGACAGCATGACCTGCCGCGCCTCGGTCACTGACTCGTGACTGAGCGGCACATGAACCGCCATCTGGTCGCCGTCGAAGTCGGCGTTGAAGGCGGAACAGACCAGCGGGTGGATCTGAATCGCCGAGCCATTGACGAGCACAGGCTCGAACGCCTGAATACCCAACCGGTGCAGCGTGGGCGCTCGGTTGAGCAACACCGGACGCTGCTTGACCACGCTGTCGAGCACACTCCAGACATCCTCGTGTCCGCGCTCGACCATGCGCTTGGCCGACTTGATGTTGGCGGCCTTCTCTTCCTTGACGAGCGCATACATGAGGAACGGCTTAAACAGCTCGAGCGCCATGCGCCGCGGCAGTCCGCACTGATGCAGTTTGAGCTCGGGACCGACCACAATCACCGAACGTCCCGCGTAGTCGACGCGCTTGCCCAGCAAGTTCTGGCGGAAGCGTCCCTGTTTGCCTTTGAGCATGTCGGAGAGCGACTTCAGCTGATGGCTGCCGGAGCCGGTCACGGCGCGACCGCGCCGTCCGTTATCGATCAGCGAATCGACCGCTTCCTGCAGCATCCGCTTCTCGTTGCGGACGATGATCTCCGGCGCGCCCAGCTCGATCAGTCGCTTGAGCCGGTTATTGCGGTTGATCACGCGTCGGTAGAGGTCATTCAGATCGGAGGTGGCGAAACGGCCGCCTTCGAGTTGCACCATTGGACGCAAATCAGGCGGCAGCACCGGCAGCGCGCGGAAGAACATCCACTGCGGCGAATTAGTCGATTTACGCAAGCCGTCGACGACCTTGAGCCGCTTCATCGCCTTCTTGCGTCGTTGCCCGCCCTTAGTCTGGACTTCGATCTTGAGTCGCTCACCGGTGGCGTCGAGATCGAGGCGGGAAACCAGCGAGAGGATCGCCTCGGCTCCCATTTCGCAGCGCACGACGCCAGGGTACTTCTCCATCAACTCCTCGGCGCGTTGCTCAGGCAGGATCGCAGCGTCGAAGTCATCGGTCGTGACCGGGTCGACGAGCTTTTCGAGATCTTCGCTGATCAGTCGATCGAGTTCCTCCTGCGCCTTCTGTTCGGCGCTGTCGAGCTGTTCGCGCAGCCGTTCTTCCTGCTGTGCGACATTCGCTTCAACTTCCTGCTTGTCCGCGTCGGCCAACGCGTTGATCTGAGCGATCTCCTCGTCGCCCATCGCCTGTTGCTTGGCAACCGCGGCGGCCAGCTGGACCTCGAGGTCCTTGCTCATCACCTCGGAAATGATCGGGTCGCCACGCTTGGCGAAGACGTCATCAATCAGTTTCAGATTGCGGCGCGCCTTCTTGCCGTCCAGTTCAGCGATCGTTTCCGTGATGCCGGCCGCGTCGTCGCGCAGGCCTTTGACAACCGAGCGGACACGCTCCTTAACCTCGGCCGTATCGGCCTCGGTGCGCAGGTCGATCTCGGCAAAAAGCCGCTCACGCGCCTGCGACAACTTGTCGAGCGTCTCGAGCAGCTTCTCGCGGTGATCCTCGAGCGCATCCTCAGCATCCATCCGCAGATACTCGATCGCCTTCTGCTTCTCCTCCTCGTTCACCTGGGTGATGATGTACTGTGCGAAGTAGATCACCTGCTCGAGCTTGCGCGGCGAGAGATCGAGCAGCAGCGCGACGCGGCTGGGAGTGCCCTTGACGAACCAGACGTGGGAGACGGGCGCGGCCAACTCGACATGGCCCATGCGCTCGCGGCGCACCTTGGAGCGGGTCACTTCGACGCCGCACTTGTCGCAGATCACGCCCTTGTACCGGACCCGTTTGAACTTACCGCAGGCGCACTCGAAATCCTTCTGTGGACCGAAGATCTTTTCGCAGAAGAGTCCATCCTTCTCGGGTTTGAGAGTGCGGTAGTTGATCGTCTCCGGCTTCAACACTTCGCCGTAGGACCAGTCGCGGATCTTCTCCGGCGAGGCCAGCGTGATCTGCATCGTATCCGTGCTGCGCGCCTCAAGCACTGGTCACATCCTCTCCTTCGAATCCAGACAGGTTCACGCCGAGTTGCGGCATGTCATCGCGGCTGGGCACTTCGAGCACCATGGCTTCATCTTCCTGATTGCGCACTTCGACATGCAGGCCCAGACTCTGCAACTCGCGCAGGAGGACGCGGAACGACTCGGGCATCGCGGCGTCGACTACCGAATCACCCTTGACGATCGCTTCGTAGGCCTTGACCCGACCGACGATATCGTCGGACTTGACCGTCAGCAGCTCCTGCAGAATGTTGGCCGCGCCATAGGCTTCCAGCGCCCAGACTTCCATCTCGCCGAAGCGCTGGCCACCGAATTGCGCCTTGCCGCCCAGCGGCTGCTGCGTAATCAGCGAGTAGGGACCAGTCGAGCGCGCGTGGATCTTGTCTTCAACCATGTGCGAGAGCTTGAACAGGTAGATGTAGCCAACGGTGACAGGGTAGTCAATCCGTTCGCCGCTGCGACCATCCACCAGACGCTGCTTGCCGGACGTGGGCCGTGAGATTTGTTTCTCGCGCTCGACGCGCGTGGCGCGTTCGGCCAGGGTGGCGTCGGTCCAGTGGCGCGCGGCGCGCGTCTCGCCGTGCTGGAACAACCACTCACACAGGGCAATTCGGCTGGCGGCACCGGTCGTCTCGCGATCGTGGCGATCGAACGCGACGCGGATCGCTTCCTCGCCGTAGCCGCGATCCGCGAGCCAGGTGGCTGTGCGTTCATCGATGCCCGTGCCGAGCACAGCGCCCTCGACCGACTTGTCAGGCTCGGCGGTCGGCTTGACTCCGTTCTGTTCGTGCGCTGCGCGCACGATCCAGGCACGGGCCAAGGCATCCTGCAGCTCTTCCTCGGAAGCGCCGTCGAACACGGGTGTGATCGCGCGGAAGCCGACCTCATTCGCTGCCCAGCCGAGCTGAGTTTCGAGAATCTGGCCCAGATTCATGCGTGATGGCACCCCGATCGGCGACAACACGACGTCGATCGGCGTGCCATCCTCCAAGTGTGGCATGTCCTCGACGGGCAGGATGGTGGAGATAACGCCCTTGTTGCCGTGCCGACCGGCCATCTTGTCGCCAACCTGTAGCTTGCGCCGTTCGGCGATCGTGACCCGCACCATTTTCTGCACGCCTGCCGGCAGTTCATTCTCTTCGTCGCGGTCGAATATCCGCACATCGACGACCACGCCGCGCACGCCATGCGAGACTCGCAGTGAGGTGTCCTTCACCTCGCGCGCCTTCTCACCGAAGATCGCGCGCAACAGTTTCTCTTCTGCTGTCAGCTCGGTCTCCCCCTTGGGCGTGATCTTGCCCACGAGGATGTCGCCGGGCCGAACCTCAGCGCCGATGCGCACAATGCCGTCGGGGTCGAGATGGGACAGAGACTCGTCGGCAACGTTGGGAATGTCGCGCGTGATCTCCTCATTGCCGAGCTTCGTCTCGCGTGCCCCCACCTCATGCTTGGACATGTGGATCGAGGTAAACGTGTGGTTCTGTACCAACCGCTCGGACACGATCACCGCGTCCTCGAAGTTGTAACCCTCCCAGGACATGAAGGCGGCGAGCACGTTCTGTCCCAGCGCCAGCTGTCCCTGGTCGGTCGATGACGAATCGGCCAGCGGCTGACCGACGGTCACGCGGTCGCCGGCGGAGACGATCGCACGCTGGTTGATGCAGGTACCCTGGTTGGAGCGCAGGAACTTGAGCAGCGAGTAGGTGTGCAGCTGCTCGCCGTGCACGGGTTCATCATAGTGGACGACGATCGCCTCGGCGGTCACGTGTCGAACCTCGCCGTCGGACTCTGCCGCGAGCACCTGGCCCGAGTTGCGGGCGGCGGGCTGCTCCATACCAGTGCCAACCAGCGGCGCCGCTGGCCGAACCAGCGGTACCGCCTGGCGCTGCATGTTGGCACCCATCAGCGCGCGGTTAGCGTCGTCGTGCTCGAGGAACGGGATCAACGAAGCGGCAACCGAGACAATCTGACGCGGCGACACATCCATGAACTGGACGTCCCCCGGGTCGAACTCCTCGAAGCGCCGACCGAGGCGGCCTTCGACGCGCTCGTCGAGGAAATAGCCGCGCCGATCGAGCCGCGCGTTGGCCTGCGCGATCACGGCGTCACCTTCGTCGTCAGCGGTCAACTCGACCACCTCGTCGGAGACATAGGGCAGGATGGAAACCGGCGCATCATTGGCCGCGGCGATCCGCTCCGCCAGCGCCGGCGTGATTTCGTCACCCTCGTCGCCGATCAGTTCGCCGTCCTCACCCTCAACGGGTTCGGCCAACATGCGGCCAATCAGGTCAGGATGGTCGGGCGGCAAAGAGGCGATCACGCGTCGATAGGGCGTCTTGATGAAGCCGAAGTCATTCAGCACGCCATAGGTGGCGAGCGAGCCGATCAGACCGATGTTGGGGCCCTCCGGCGTCTCGATGGGGCAGATGCGGCCGTAGTGCGAATAGTGCACGTCGCGCACATCGAAGCCGGCACGGTCTCGGCTGAGGCCGCCAGGACCCAGCGCCGAGAGCCGCCGCTTGTGCGTAAGTTCGGCCAACGGATTGATCTGGTCCATGAACTGCGAGAGCTGGTGTCCGCCGAAGAACTCCTTAACCGCAGCCTGAATCGGGCGGATGTTGATCAGCGCCGAGGGTGCCGCGTCGTTGGGGTCGGTAATCGTCATACGCTCGCGGATCACGCGCTCCATCCGCACCATGCCGATTCTGAACTGGTTCTGGAGCTGCTCGCCCACGGCGCGAATGCGGCGATTGCCGAGGTGGTCGATGTCGTCGTCACTTTGTATACCTTTGTTGATCGCCACCTGGGTGAAGACGATAGCCAGCAGGTCGCGCATCCAGAGCGCCTGCGAGCGCGCCTCGTCGACCTCGCCGCGCTCGCGCTCCAGTCCCAGCCGCGCACAGCGCTCATCCAGATCAGCGTGCATTCCGCGCAGTCGGTTGTCGACTTTGTAGCGACCGACGCGGCCGAGGTCGTAGCGGCGCGAATCGAAAAACTGACCCTCGAGCATCGAACGAGCGGCCTCGAGCGTGGGCGGATCGCCCGGCCGCAGCCGTTTGTAGACCTCCAGCATCGCCCATTCCTTGTGGCGCTGCTCAGGCGCGACGCCGGGCGCTTCCTTCTCCAGCGTGGTATTGAGGAACTGGTGCTGGGAGTCCTCCAGATCGATGCCATCCAGCATCTGTCGGATGCGATCATCGGTGCCCAGCAGGTGTTCGAGCTTTTTGCCCTGCTCGACGTCGCCGTGCTCGTAGAAGGCGGGATCGTCGGAGTCGTCCAGCGCGCGCAGCAGCGTCGTCACGGGGATCTTGCGCTTGCGATCGATCTTGACGGTTAGCACATCGCGGTTGGAGGTCTCGAATTCCAGCCAGGCACCGCGCGAGGGGATCAGCTTGGCTGCACAGAGCGTGCGACCCGAAGCCGAATCGACCGAGGCACCGAAATAGACGCCGGGCGAGCGCATCAGCTGCGAGACGACCACCCGCTCGGCCCCGTTGATAATGAAGGTACCGGTTTCGGTCATGTGCGGCAGATGACCGAAGTAGAGCTCCTGTGTTTTGTGTTCGTCGGTTTTGACGTTGCGCAGTCCGACGCGGACCTTGAGTTCGCCCTGGTACGTCTTGTCCTTCTGCCGGCACTCGAGGGGCGATTCCGTGGGCGGCGTGTACATGAAGCCCGGCGCGCCGTCGCCCAGGCCATCGGGCAGAAAATAGAGCTCCAACCGGTTACCGGTAAAGTCCTGAATCGGCGACATCTCTTCGAGTAACTCTTTCAGCCCCTCGCGGAGGAACCAGTCGTACGAGTCGCGCAAGAGCTGGATCAGGTTGGGCAGCGGGTAGGTATCCGGCAGCCGCGAGTAGTCGACGATCTCGCGATCGCCGAACGCTGCCTGCGAGCCTGTCGGCTGATCTCCAATCGGCACCAATACCATGAGCGGGTCTCCTTCGTACCATGTCGCGCAAGTATCAGATTGCGCTATACCGCCCGAATCGAGCAGGAACGGCAGCTGCCGAAATGGCGTTCGGCGAACAGCGCCGACGCGCCACATTTACGCGTCGACCGGCCGGGGCTGGCCGGTCAACGCGTAAATGCTCGGACGGGTCCAGCGCGCAACATGCGTTGTGCAATGCCGTTCTGGGGCATAGGATGAAATATTAATCTATACCGACGGCGGCGCTGTGTCAATACTCTGGACCGAACCACATCGTCAATAATCCGCAGATCCGGCCGTAAGGATGGAACCGCGCGCCGCGATGCGCACTCGCTCGCATACAGAATACACGTAATCGTGTAAGATTGCCGCGGAGTTGGGACGATTGAGTACACAAGCGGAGCGAAGCCGTCACGACGAAAGCTGGGACGCCGAAACCATCCGTCGGTTGCGCCGCTACGCCGGACTCAGTCAGCGCGAGCTGGCGGCGGAGCTCAACGCGCGTCAACAGACGATCTCGGAGTGGGAACGAGGCGAATACGCTCCGCGCGGCATCGCCGCGCGCTTGCTGACCCGCGTGGCCGAGGATGTCCAATTCCCGTTCTCGGTCGAGGATCCGCCATCAGCCTCGGCCGTCTCGAAAGTGGACGATACGGGCGCAGCGGACAACGAAGCATGAGTCGACGATGAGCGCGCGGCGCGGCGATCACAAGGACGCAAGGCCAGCGAGTGGCAAACCGGGCGGCGAGCGCGGTGAGCAGGCGCTCCAGCGCCGCTGGGCCGAGTCGCGCTGGCCGTCCCCATTCCTCTACGACGGTACCGCACCGATCCGCGTGATCACGACGGGTCGCTGGAACCATGGGCCGGGGCCCGACTTTCGCGGCGCGCAGATTCTCGACGCAACGGGTCGGGCGCGGCGCGGCGACGTCGAGCTGCACCTGCAGCCCGGCGGATGGCGACAACACGGCCACAGCGACGACGACGCATATAACGACGTCCTGCTGCATGTCGTCGAACGACTCACTGACGCGGGGGGGCGCGGGATGGACGCTCCGCGCACGCCGCAAGCGGTTGCGTTGCCATCGGCCGCAAGCGCGGGTACAGCGTCCCAACCAATCGATCCACCGTGCGCCCGGATCGTGCGATGCACGGGGCGACTCGCGGTTGAGGCGCGGTTGGCGCGAATCGCCGAGCGTCGATTCGATCGCAAGATGCGCGAGTTACAGGCGCTCGATCCGCCCACGGGGCCGGGCGAACCCCGAGATCGGCTCGCGCTGCTGGCTGCGGCGCGCGCCCTGGGGCAACCGCACAACGCCGAACAAACGCTGCGCAGCGCAGCCAACGCCCTGCGCGGGATCAGCGCCTGGTCCGACGTGCGGCCCACGATCGACGCAGCCGGGTGGCGGCGCGGGCGCGGAGCGCTGGGCGCGCCGGATGGGGTCGCTCAGGTGCTGGATACCCTGATCCGACGCTGGAGCGAGGCGGACCGCACGCCATGGAGATCGATCGGCTGTCTGGCTGAACTCCCGCTTGACGAGGCGCTGGCAGCGCTGCGGATCCCGCGTCTGCTCGGCACCGGCCGTGCAACCCAGCTCCTGGCCGATGCTGTCTATCCTCTGACCGGCGCGCGAGCGCGCTGGCTCGACCTGCCCGCCGCGCGCTACCAACGCAGCGACGATCTACGCGACCGGCTGGGCGACGACATTCGTTGGCGGCATCCGCACAGTCAGGCGTTGCTCGAACTCGAGCAGACCCGCTGCCAGCATGGGGCCTGCCGCATCTGCCCGCTCGCGGCGCTGGTTCGGCGCGAACTAAGTTCATCGGCGCAATCGTAGCCTCATAGTCTGACGTAGTCTGCCCCTCCTGTCGGCAGGACGCCGAGGGAATGCGATCAGCGTCCGGCCGAGAAGACCTCAAGGCCGGATGTCGAGAACACGTCGATGTCCAGCGCCGCCGCAAGCTGACGATAGTACGCGGCGGCACCGATCATCGCCGCGTTGTCCGTGCAGAGTCGCGGCGGCGGGACGCGCACGGGAACGGGGCAGCGTTCGCGCAGCGCCTCGCGCAACGCCCCATTGGCAGCGACGCCACCGGCTATGATCACACAGGCGGCGCCGAGCTCCTCAGCCGCGCGAGCGGTCTTCTCGGACAGCACGTGGACGACCGATTCCTGGAAGCGCGCCGCCAGCGCCGGCGCGTCGATCGCGCCGCCGTCCGCTTCGGTCGAGCGCACCCGGTTGAGAACTGCAGTCTTCAGCCCTGAGAAGGAAAAGTCGCGCGTGCCCGGCAACCAGGCTCGCGGCAGTGGATCAACGGCATCAATCCGCTCCGCACTCGCCTGCCCGGCCGCGCGCTCAATCTCCGGCCCGCCGGGGAAGGGCAAGCCGAGCAGACGCCCCACCTTGTCGAACGCCTCTCCGGCGGCGTCGTCGCGAGTCTGACCAATGCGTGCGACCTGGTCGTGATCCTGCATCCAGAAGAGTTCCGTGTGACCGCCCGAGACGACCAGCGCCACGAGCGGAAATGGGGGCAGCGCGGCATCCCACTCGTCGCAGGCGGGACGCAACCAGTTAGCGTAGAGATGTCCGGCGATGTGGTGCACCGGAATCAGCGGCAGTCCGCGCGCCCAGGCGGCGGCCTTGGCGGCGTTCACGCCGACGAGCAGCGAACCGCCGAGACCTGGACCCTGTGTCACCGCGATCGCGTCGAGACCATCCCAGCCCAACCCAGCCGACTCGAGCGTAGCCTGCATCACCGGAGCCAGATTGCGCAGATGCTCCCGACCGGCCAGTTCAGGCACAACGCCGCCGTATCGCGCGTGGATACCGGCCTGGGAGGCAACCACGGATGCCAAGACCTCGATGCCGTCCTCGATCACCGCGCCGGCGAACTCGTCGCACGACGACTCCAGCGCCAACACACGCATACTCATGTCCGGCTCCTCGTCTCTTCGTTTCCGGCGCGCAGAGACCATCGCCGCGCAAGCGATCCGTCGCCGTTATTCCCGCCAAGAGGGCAACCGCCCGATCAGCAAAGAGTCGGGCAGGACATAGATGATCCGACCGCTCGTCTCGTCGACCCAGGCTCCGCGCAGCTGACCGAGTTCGGGCGACAGAATCTGGCTGACCACGCTGCCCGACTGAGCCACGGCGACGATCCGACCACGACCGCGATCTACGGTGTAGATCAGCCCCGATTCCGCGCCGACTGCGAGCGATGACGGGGACAGCAGGCCGCGATCGAGGTCGACGGACAGCGGGATATCCTTGTCGCCTCGGAACCGACGCAGACGTCCGTCATCGGAGGAGACGAAGAACTCGGCAACGCCCTCATCGTTCACAGCCACCAGCAACTCGGTCGCATTGTGCAGATCGGTGCGTCCGACCGATCGCGCCGGCGAGTCGAGCTCGGTCCGTTCGATGGCGAAACGCCAGATTGCGCCGCCCGAGCGGTCAAGCAGGTACACGCCGCCCGCCGTCGCAGCGACGGCGTCGACCGAGCCCAGCCGCAATCGCTCGGGGATCGGCACCAACAGCACGCCCAATTCCGTCCAGCGGAACAGACGCGCCTGCGAGTCGAGGATCCAGAGTCCGTCCGTCGCGAGCAAACCGTCGCTCGCGTTAGGCTGTCGCGGCTGCCACGCGATCGACAACGGTCGTCCAGCGCGCAGCTGGCCGCCCAGGCCGAGCAACTCGCCCTCCTGAAACACGACCTGCACCACGCCGTCTTCGTCGACGGCGAAGACGCGACCGCCGGCATCATCCAACACGAACGCCCGGCCCGCGCCGAAGCGAATCGAACCCAGCGCGATCGAAGGGCCAAAGCCGGACAGATCAGCGAACGTCGTCAACGACCCGGGCGATTGGATGAGACTGAGTTCGGCCAACACGGCTTCGATCTCCGCGCGCAGTTGCAGCGCATCGGCGGCCAGCGGGTTCATCTCCAACGCCGATTGCACGGCGCGCAACGCATCGCGCAGCGCGAGTTGTATAGCTTCGGTGCTGACCGCCAACTCCGATGCCGCCAACCCGTTGCGCGCGCGCTCGAGGCTCGAACGAAACTGATCGTCGTCCGACTGCAGCAATGACGGACCCAGCAGCGCGGCGGTGACGACAAACAAGACAGCGACCATCCCCGACAGAACGATCCCGACCCGACGCGCCGTCGCCACTCTCGAATTTGGATCAGCGCGGCGAAGCCGCGGTCGCTCCATCGCCTCACGGCTCCGTTCGCGTAGCGAGGACAACGGGGGCAGCGACTGACCCAGCTTCATAATCGGCCGGTTCAGACGAGTCGACCGCAGGGCAGCCGTAGGCGTGGCGCTATCGACCCGTTGCACATCCGTCAGCGCGAACGGGCTGACCGGCCAACCAGCTGTCTCAAGCGCGGCCGCAGGCATCGGCGTCAGGCGCAACTCGGGCAGCGAGAACCTCGCGCGGTCCGGGCGACGCGTATCGGCGTTCGAAGACAACGGCTTGACTTCATCGCGGGTTACACCTGACTCAAGTTGATCTGTGGCAGCGCATTGCCCCGCGCCCGCTTCGGGGATACTGCCTTCGTCGCTCGGATGCTCAACCGGTTCCTGTGGAGACCCGGCTCCCATGAGCGAATGCGGCGTCTCGACCGGCGTTGCCGACGTCTCCGCGCGGCCGATGGCGATCACGGCCGCGTCGCGCAAGTGCAACAGGGCCGGATAGATATGGCGCAGCGTGTTCTCAACCGTCAGACGGCTGAGCGCGATCCGCAGCTCGGGGTCGAGCAGGGGCGCGGCGTTCGAGCTGAACAGCAGCGCCCAGCCCGCCGCGGCTGGGGCGGCGGCGAATTCCAGCGTGATCGGCACCGAGCCGCCAATCGGCGCTGCGACCAGGTCATCCTGCTGCGCGCTCACGCTCGTGGGATGGCGATGGAAGTCGATCCGTCGTAGGTCGGCCGGGCCGACGTCGCCGGCGAGTAAGGCAACCGATGGTCCTGCCTGGGCCAGCACGGCGGGCCGATCGGCGCGCTGGATCAGGCAGGAGAGTCCGTACCTGACGTGTTCGTCGGGCAGGCGCTGCCGGTTCCAGCTACGCAATTCATCGTGCGCCGTCTCGATGCTCGCGTTGAGCGCCCCCGTCAGTGAGCGAGCGGCGGGATCGAAACGTTCGCAGACGTGCTGCACGAACTGATCGATGAAAGCGTCGGCGGGTGGCGACGCTGCTTCGGCCAAAATCGAGAGCCGCACCATGCGCCCGAGCCGGTCGACCGATTCGATGAAGGCCACCTGGGGCGCGTCCTCGACTTCCCGCCCCGCCGCGATCCTGAGTTGGGAAGACCAGAGGCGCCCTGAATCAGCTGTCGGCTCAGATAGTGGCACTGTCATCCGCGCCTCGCATGGCTCCACTCTCAGCGGCCAACCGCCATCCCTGATTATCGTATCCAGTCCTCCCCTTTCCAACCGTGTCGAACAGGGCGACGGCATCGCGGTGGCAATCGCCGCAACAGACCGAGCGCGACAGAACAGGCGGAATGGATCAACGCCGCTGCGTATACTCATACTTCTACCTGATCGCGCCGACATCGACATATGCTGCTCGGCGCAGACCGGACGAGCGAGAGCGAGAACGATGTCCGACAGCGAACAGACCGTCGCAACTCAGCGCGCCCAGCTGCGCCAGCGTCTGGCCGATGAAGCGGTGGCGGTCGCGGTCGAGCAGGTCGAAACGTTGCTGCGCGAGGCGGCGCTCGAGTTGCGCCCGTTCCCGCCGTTTCCCGGCGCATTCTTCACCATGGGCGTCGAAGTGGAGCCGAACGGCGTGCGAGACAGAAACATTGGCTGCGTGATCGTGACCGAAGAGGGCGCGCTGCGTGAACTGCAACTGTCATTCGGCGACGAGGGGCCATCAGCCATCCTGGGTGCCAACGACCCGGTCTCGATGCGTGATGAAACCTTGGCCGAACTGGAAGGCGTGTCTGCTCAGGACCGGCTGACACTGGCCATGAACGGACTGGCCGCGGTGAGCGACTTGCTCGTTGCGCAGCACTCGTGATTCTGGAGCGGCAGCACTGCTGAGGGGCGCGGCCGCAGAGTAGAGGAGATTCTCTTGCAACTCATCGCCACTGTCCTGCGCGTCCTCCTGCCCTGGGCCGCAATCCTCTGGATCTACCGTGCGTTGCAGTCGCAGCAACGGCTAGAACGCAAGTTGACTGAGGAGCGCATCGACCATCTCGAGCTGCAACTGCGTAATGAACGGGCGCGTCGCGAGCAGGCCGAGCTGATGGCGCGTCAGATCGCGCAGGCGAGCGCGCCCGCCGCGCCCACACCGCCGACAACACCAGCACCCATGCGAGCGCCCGAACCACCGCCAGCACTGACCTCACCCGTTCCCCCCACCGCACCGGTTCGTGAGCCTGCAGCTGTAGCTCAGACGGCGACGCCCACCACTCCGACGCAGCCGCCCACAACGCCGGTCGCCGCGACGGAATCGTCGCCCGCTCCATCGACTCCATACGATTCAGTTAATTCGCTCGATTCTGCGGCGACCGCGATGCCCGCCGAGCGCAGCGCTGCTTCGCATCTCGACGAAGGCAACGCCTACTTCGGAGCCGGCAACTACGACGCCGCCGTTAATCAGTACGCCCGCGCGATCGAGCTCGACGCCAACGCAGCCGCCGCCTACTACAACCGCGCCAACGCCCTGGTCCGACTCGACCGCACCGAGCAGGCGGCCAGCGATTACGAGCATGCCATCGAACTCGCGCCAGACGATCCGGACATCTACGTCAACCGCGGCCTGCTGCGGTTGTTCGGACGCGACTTCGATGCGGCCGAAGGCGACTTCCGCCACGCCCTGCGCCTGCGACCCGACGACGGCGCGGCGCACACCAACCTGGGCCTGACGTTGCTCTACGAAGAGCGTGCGCAAGAGGCGTTGGACTCGTTCCAGTCGGCAGTGTGCCTGGAGCCTGACCAACCTGGCGCCCATTACGGGCTCGCGTCGGCGGCGGCCAAGCTGGGGCAGACCGACCGAGCGCTCGAAGCCCTGCGCCAGGCGACCCGGCTCAACCCGCGCTACGCCGAGGCCGCCCGCACCGACGACCATTTCGACTCGCTGCGCGGCAACGCCGATTTCGAATCGTTGGTCAACCCCGGCGGCTAAACAGATCGGGGGCAAACAGGTCGTTGTCCAGACAATCCCTAGTCTAGTCGAGGCGCACCGCGCCTGAGCGACCGCCGTCCTTCTCTCGTAGTCGAACGGCGTCGATGCGCATCCCGCGGTCGACTGCCTTGGCCATGTCGTAGACGGCCAGCGCTGCCACCGAAACGGCAGTCAATGCCTCCATCTCGACGCCCGTCTTGCCCGAGCAACGCACCTCGGCGCGGATGGCGACCGACGGTGGATCGTCCTCCAGACTCAGCGCAACCAGCACTCGGTTCAACATCAACGGGTGACAGAGCGGGATCAGCTCGTGCGTTCGTTTGGCCGCCATCACACCGGCGATCTCGGAGGTGGCTAACACATCCCCCTTCTGCAGCGTCACGTTGCGGATCAGCTCGAGCGTCGCCGGCTGCATCAGCACGCGACCCTCGGCGACGGCGCGGCGCTCGCTCACGTCCTTGCCGCCGACATCCACCATGCGCACCCGACCCTGCGGGTCGATGTGGCTCAGCTCGGTTGGTTGCGATGATAACCTGCGCTCAGCCGCCAATGTGTGACATCTCCACTCGCCCCATGCGCGGCAGATCATCAGTCATCGCCGCGCGTCGTTCCGAATAGCGGTCCTCACGCATCGTCCAGATGCCAGCGATGCGTTCATGGAGCGCCTCGTCGCTGGCGCCGTCGCGCAGCGGACCACGCAAATCCGTGCCCGTCGAGGCGAACAGACAAGTGTAGAGCGAACCTTCCGCCGAGAGCCGCGCCCGCGTGCAGTCGCCGCAGAACGGTTCGGTCACCGAGGTGATCACGCCAATTTCGCCGCTGCCGTCCGACCAGCGCCAGCGCTTGGCGACCTCGCCGCGATACGCGGCTCTGACCGGCTCCAACCCCTCCACCTGCGCCAGCCGCTCAATGATCTCACGCGCCGGAACGACCTTATCCAGTTGCCAGCCGTTGGTCGCGCCGACATCCATATACTCGATAAAGCGCACGATGTGACCCGTGCCGCGGAAGCGGTGCGCCATGTCGACCAGACCCTCGTCGTTGACGCCGCGCTTGACCACGGCGTTGATCTTGACCGTCCCTAATCCCGCCTCGGACGCTGCGTCGATGCCGTCCAACACCCGTTCGAGGGGGAAATCCACGCCGTTCATCGCGCGGCAGACGTCCATATCAACCGAGTCCAGGCTCACCGTTACGCGGTCCAGACCGGCGACCCGCAGATCCTCGGCCAGCGGTACCAATCGCGAGCCGTTGGTCGTCAGCGCCAGCTCGACATTCGGCAGCGCCTCGCGCAGCATCCGCACGAGCGTCGGCAGTTCGGCGCGCACGGTCGGCTCGCCGCCGGTCAAGCGCAATTTGCGCAAGCCCATCCGACCGAAGATCACGGCCAGTCGCACGATTTCTTCGAAGCTGAGGATCGCTGTGCGCGGCAGGAACCCATAGCCGGGCCCGAATATCTCTTTGGGCATGCAATACGGGCAACGGAAGTTACAGCGGTCCGTAACCGAGACGCGCAGATCGGCGAAGTGCCGACCGAGCCGGTCGATAGGGGGGGTGGCGGAGTTCATCCTGGTTCGCCTGCCTGATCGAGCATCCGCGCCATCGTGTCGAGCGCCCAGGCCGCCTGCGCCAGTGCTCGGGCTCGATGCGAGAGCCTGTTCTTCTCCGAGACTGCCAACTCCGCCATCCGGCGACCGTCGGGTAGGGCGAAGATGGGGTCGTAGCCGAAACCGAGGGTACCGCGTTCGTCCATAGTGATCCGCCCTTCCACGACGCCCTCGCCCAGCCGCACATTAGTTGTGTAGGGAAACGCGAGGGCGATCACGCAGCGGAATCGCGCCGTTCGCCGCTCGGCAGGAATGCCAGCGAGCGTCTGCAGCACCTTGGCGCGGTTGGCGGCGTCGTCCGCTGCCTCTCCAGCATATTCAGCGCTGCACAACCCGGGTGCCCTGTCGAGCGCGTCCACTTCCAGGCCCGAGTCGTCGGCCAGCGCCGGCAAGCCGGCCGCGTTGGCGTATGACCGCGCCTTGCGGCCCGCGTTTTCGGCATACGTCTCACCGTCCTCGACCACCGTGAAGCCCGCCAGCCCGACATCGGCCGGCGCGACGAGCGTCCAGGCAGAATCGATGTGCGCGTCGAACAGTTCGCGAAATTCGCGCAGCTTGCCCGCGTTACCGGTCGCGATCAGTAGTCGATGCGGCACGTGCGCGGCCCCCACATCCTCTCCCTGCCGGTTGAGGTGTCGCAAAGAGACGTGAAAGTCGTTGCCGATCTATCCTACTCTACCCTGCGTACTCGCCCCGACGCGCGGCCGACGTCACCCGAGCGCGTTCCTGAAAGGCCTGCTGGGCGACAGGCGCGTTGTCGGAGTTTCCGCCCCAGACTGCCAGCGGCGTCGCCTGCAGCCCGCGACCGTAGGAGAAGCTCAACTGCCAGGGCGCGGCGGGCGAACCGGCCGCCGCCTGGTTGATCGCGTTGAGGTTGACCGTCGCCTCCTCGTCCGACTGCCCGCCGGATAGGAACACGCAACCGGGCACCGACGACGGCACTGTGTCGGCGAACACACGCAGCGTCTCGGACGCCACGACCTCAGCCGGCGCGCGATCCAGAGCGCCCTTGCCCGAGAGCACCATGTTCGGCTTCAACAGCGTGCCCTCGAAGTCGACCTGCTGCCGAGCCAGCGCCGCGTAGGTCGCCCGCAACGCGCGCGCGGTCGCCGAGGCGCAGGCAGCGATGTCGTGCTCGCCGTCCATCAAGACTTCCGGTTCGACGATCGGTACCAGGCCTGCCTCTTGCGAGAGAGCCGCAAACCGCGCCAGCGCGTGCGCATTGACTTCGAGACAGTAATCGGTCGGTCGATCGGCGGCGATATCGATCGCGGCGCGCCACTTGGTAAAGCGAGCCCCCTGTTCGCGGTAGACCGCAAGCCGCTCGCGTAGCCCGTCCAGACCCTCGGTGACCTTCTCCGACGCCGAACCGGCCAGATCCTTGGCTCCTTTGTCCACCTTAACGCCGGGAATCACCCTATTCGAGGTCAGCACCTCGACCAGCGGACGACCGTCCGAGGATTCCTGCGCCAGTGTCTCCTCGAACAGAATCACACCCGAGATCCAGTCGCCGATGCCATCGGTGGTGAAGAGCAACTGTCGCCAGTTCCGACGATTCGTCTCGGTCGACTCGAGACCGATCGTGTCGAAGCGGCGCTTGATCGTCGGAGCGGACTCATCCGCGGCGAGGATGCCGCGGCCCGGCGCGACCAGCGCGCGCGCGGTCTCGTGCAGTGGATTACTCATCGGATATCGCCTCTCGGGATCTCAGGATGATGCGCAGGCTAGCGAACGGTCGCTTCGCCCCCCGGCTTGCGCGCCAGTTTCGCCACGACGCGGGCAACGACGTCGGCGTTGCCCACAATCAGCGGCGTGCGCTGGTGCAGGAGATCGGGCTGGACATCGAGTATGCGCTCCGTACCGTCCGAACCAGCGCCGCCAGCTTGTTCAGCGACATAGCAGAGGGGGTTCGCCTCATATCCCAAACGCAGCTTGCCGGCTGGCGACTTGACGTCGCCGGGGTAGAGGAAGATGCCGCCCTTGAGCAGATCGCGATGGAAATCGGCGACCAGCGAGCCCACGTAGCGCAGACCGTAGTCGGCGCGCAGATCAGCCACCGCCGCCTGCATCTCGGGATACCAGCCGCCCTGATTGCCTTCGTTGACGGAATATGCGGCGCATCTGTCGGGAATCCGAATCTCGTTGTGCGAGTGCAGGAACTCGCCCGAGATCGGATCAAGCGTGAAGCCATCCACCCGACCGGCGGTGGCGACGACGAGCACGGTCGACGAACCGTAGACGACGTAGACGGCCGCGCACTGTTCGCGTCCCGGGCGCAGCAACGACGCATCGGTGGCCGGCGCATCATCGCCCCGACGGTAGATCGCGAAGATCGAACCGATCGTGACCGCGACATCGATGTTCGAGGAGCCGTCGACGGGGTCGAACAGCACGAGATAGGGATGGTCGGCGTCGTTCGAGATGAAGACCGCCTCTTCCAACTCCTCGCAGGCCAAAGCGGCGACCGCTCCGCAGTCCCGCAACGCGGAGACGAAGGCATCGGTACCGGCTGCGTCGAGCACCTGCACGATCTCGCCCTGCACGTTGGTCTCGCCGGTATCCCCTAGCACTCTGGCCAGCGCGGCGCGGCGGGTCAGCCCGTCCACGCGCCTGCCCCCCGCCGCGATGGCGGCGACGACCGTCAGGAATCCATCATCGACCATCTCGGGCGGCGCGGTCTCGGCGACCACGTCCGCCAAGGCTCGGGGGGAATCGTCCGACTCAGACATACGGCTCCGCCCATCCTGCATCGCATATGACTGTCGCTTCTTGCGCGGATCGTCGCAGCCTGAAACAGCCTGATCAAGTGGCGTACGATGAAACCATGTCAAGCGGGGTTGGCGCGCTCGATCACGCCGACCCAGGCGGGGGATGGTCAGATGGGCGCAATCGAGGGTCGTGGTCCATTGACGGGCGAGCCGATTGACGATTACGCAGCGGCCGTGGAGTGGTTGATGTCGTTCGCCGACTTCGAGCGCGGCTCCGGTCCGCGACGCGCGAAAGGCGACTTCGCGCTCGATCGGATTCGATCGATCCTGCGCCGACTGGACGACCCGCAGCATGGCCGCACGACGATCCACATCGCCGGCAGCAAAGGTAAGGGATCGACCGCCGCGATGATCGAGTCCATACTGCGCGCCGCCGGATTGCGTACTGGCCTGTTTACCAGTCCCCACCTGCACGATTTTAGCGAGCGCATTCGCATCCTCAGCGCGCCACTGCCGGAGCATGAGTTCGCGCGACTGTGCGAGCAGGTGCGACAGGTCATCGAGGCCGAGCTGGCCGACGATCCGGGCCACATCAGCACGTTCGAGATCCTCACCGCGCTCGGACTGCATGCCTTCCGCGCGCACGACGTGGACGTGCAGATCGCCGAGGTGGGACTGGGCGGTCGGCTCGATTGCACCAACGTGTTCTCCCGAACCGACGCCGCCGTGATTACCTCGCTCTCCTACGAGCACACCGACATCCTGGGCGACCAGATTACCCAGATCGCATCGGAGAAAGCAGGGATCATCAGCGCCGCCTGTCGCCAAGTCATTCTCGCTCCACAGCGCTATCGGGAAGCGGCCAAGGTCGTCCGCAACGCCGCCGACGATGTACCGGTACCGCTGACCGACGTTGGCACCGACTATGACAGCGAGACAGCTGGCGTCGAACCTTGGGGCCAGTGGTTTCGGCTCCGTCGTGGCAATGCCCGTCCGGGCGAACCGCCGCAATCGATGCTGCTGCTACCGCTGCTGGGACGTCACCAGATCGAGAACGCCGCGACTGCTATCGCAACTGTCGACGCCCTCATCGCCTCCGGCACCGTGTCGGTTTCGTCGCAGGCGCTGCACCACGGGCTGGCAACCGTGCGCTGGCCTGCGCGCTTGGAATCGTTCGACCTGCCCGCGACACTCCATCCTTCCGGAGCAGTCGGCGCGCCGGCCGCGCCGCGCGCGGTCATCGACGGCGCGCACAATGCGGAGTCAGTTCAGCGCGCGCTCGACGCCTGCCGCGAGTACTTCCCACACGATCAGCTGCACGTCATCTTCGGCGTTCTGGGCGACAAGGCGCTGGTTGATATGGCCAACATCATTCAAACGCGCTGCAGGCACGTCTACGCGACCACGTCGGATCACCCCCGAGCGCGGTCAGCGCAACAGGTGGCCGACGCCTTCGCCGACCCCGCCTGGAACGGCGAACTCACCATCCACGCCGATCTGCGATCGGCGCTCTCCGACGCCGGGCAACACGCCCAACCGCACGACCTGATCCTGGTGCTCGGTTCGCTCTCACTCGCCGCCGACGCGCGACTCCTGTTGAGCGCCTCGTCTGAGGCCGCCATCACTCGTCGAGCCGAGGATCCGACCGTATGACGGCGTCCGGGACCATCGCAACCGCGAGACAGCCGAATCGACCGAAGGTCGTCGTCAGCGGCATGGGCGCGATATCCCCCTATGGCCCAGGCGTCGACCTGTTCTGGCGCAACCTGCTCGCCGGCCGCAGCGCGATCAAGCCGATTGAGAGCTTCGACGTGTCTGGCTTCAGTTGCACCATCGGCGGAGAGATCCGCGATTTCGATCCGCGCGACTTCATCGACCGCAAGTCGGCGCGGCGGATGGCGCGCTTTACGCAATTCGCGGTCGCTGCGGCGCGAGAGGCGATCGAAACGGCCCAACTCGACCTCGCCGCGCTGGACCGCAGTCGAATTGGTGTCGTACTTGGCAACGGCGCCGGCGGATATCCCGAAATCCAGGCCGCGGCGAGCACCCTCTTCGACCGCGGCGGGATGCGACTCGATCCACTCTTCCTGCCCAAGGTGCTGCCCAACATGGCGGCCGCGAACATTGCCATGCAGTTCGATCTGCTAGGCTACAATACGACCGTTGTCACGGCTTGCGCGGCCGGCACCCAGGCGCTCGGCGACGCCACCAACGTGATCCGCAACGGGCTCGCCGATATCGTGATCAGCGGTGGTACCGAGGCGGGCTTCTGTCAGCTGGGGCTGGGCGGATTCGCCGTCATGCGGGCGCTCTCCTCCCGCAACGATCAGCCAGCCGCGGCCTCGCGCCCCTTCGACGCCGACCGCGACGGCTTCGTCCCCGGCGAGGGTGCCGGCATCATCGTGCTTGAATCGCAGGAATCCGCTCTACGTCGCGGCATCGCCCCCTTGGTCGAGTTGGCCGGCTTCGGCTCCTCAGCCGACGCCCACCATCTGGTCATGCCCGACGCCGACGGAGCCGGACCAATCCGCGCGATCAAATGGGCGTTGGAAGATGCCGGCATCTCGCCCGAGGCCATCAACTACATCAACGCGCATGGCACCTCGACACCGCTGAACGACGCTTCCGAAACTCGTGCGATCAAAGCCGCCTTGGGCGATGCGTCGCGACGCATCCCCGTCTCCTCGACCAAGTCGATGATCGGACACATCTTCGGCGGTGCCGGCGGGCTCGAGTCCATCGCCGCAATCAAATCGATCACCGAAGGAACCATCCATCCCACGATCAACTATACGACGCCGGACCCCGACTGCGATCTCGACTACGTGCCCAATGAGGCGCGACCTAGCGAGGTTGGCACAGTGCTCAAAAATTCCTTCGGCTTCGGCGGCCAGAACGCCTGCCTCGTCTTCCGCCGCACCGACGCCGGCTAACGCGCCGCACGTTCAGGGCGATCGCCGCACAGGTCATCTGAGGCGGTTACTTGCCGCTGGGAAACGAGGGCCGGTACATCTCGGGCAGCATCCGATCGAGCACTCGCTCGAGCGCCATCGTGTGCGAGCAGGTCTTAGCATCCTGGAAGAAATAGCAGTCGCAATGCCAGCCGCCCGGACCGAGCTCGGCGGTGTGCGTCTTCGAGTCGCCGCGCACGTCGCAACGCAACGACAACAGCTGGAACCGTTCCAGCTGTTCCGCGTAGATTCGCGCTTTCTCAATCTTCGAGATGAGGCTGCTTTGCATCGCTGAACTCCCTGTAACATCTGGGTGTACGACTAGTCGTACACCCAGATGTTACAGGTCGGCGAACGCCAATCGTTGGTATTGCGGGCCAGTCGGCGTCAGAGTCGAGTGGACCAGCGCCAACTGCCTCGCCACCGCCGTGACGCGCAGCGGGGCTGCGCGATCAGCGGGCTGTCGAATTCGCATCCGCTCCTCCGGCGATGCTCGATGCCGCACCCGGCCGAGGGTCAGATGCGGACGAAACGGAGTCGGCTCAGCCTCGATCCCGATCGGCGCGAGCGCAGTATCCAGCTGAGCCCGCTGCGCGCGCAGGCGGTCGAGACCGCCGCTAGGAGTGAAACCGATCCAGAATCACACGCGGACCGCCGAAGCAACCGAGTCGATCCAACTTCATCTCGAACGGACCCGACCCATCGAATGTCGCCAGCGAGGTAATCGCGTCGGCAATCGCCGGAACCTCAGCAACATCCCGCTCGCCCAGAAATCTCAGCGTCAGATGCATCGCGTCGCGCTGGACCCAACGGATCCGCCGGTCAGGAACCGACTGATCCCGAGCTAACGACCAGCCAGGTCACATCGAGCGCGGACTCGTCCAACACGGTTTCGATGAACAAACCGCATCGGCCCTAGCGTTTCCGTCGGCGCACTGCCCTGCCGCTCTGTTGCACGGCGCGAACTATCTGCAACCCTGATCGCGCACTAGCATTAATCTGCGCGTCGGCTGGCGTATGGTCTTGTGTTCGCCGTGCGCGTATCCAGCAACAAGGTCTCTGACACCATGACCACTCCAACCGCGCACGCTGCCGACACCGAGAGACTGATCGAGATCTGCAAGCGCATTCGTCGGCACATCGTCGAGATGACGCACGCCGCCCAATCGGGGCACCCGGGCGGTTCGCTCTCGGCGACCGAGATCTTCGCGGCACTCTACTTTGGCGGTGTCGCCCGACACGATCCAGACAATCCACAATGGGCGCGTCGTGATCGGGTGATCCTGAGTAAGGGACACGCGACGCCCGTGGTCTACGCCACGCTAGCCGAGGCTGGCTACTTCAGCGTCGACCTGCTCCCCAGCTTCCGTTCGCTGGGTACCGAACTGCAGGGGCATGTCGTGCGCAACACGCCGTCCGGCGTGGAAATGTCTAGCGGCGCGCTGGGTATGGGACTCTCGTTTGCCGTCGGCGTTGCCCTGGGACATCAACTCGACGGGCTGCCGGACGACGAAGGACAGCTCTTCGTCGTCGTTGGCGATGGCGAACTGAACGAGGGCCAGAACTGGGAGGCGATCATGTCTGCCTCGCACTTCGGGCTGCACCGCATTACGGCGATTCTCGACCGCAACCATTATCAAAACGACGGTGCCGGCGATGAGATTATGCGGATCGATCCCGTAGGCGAGAAGTGGGCCGCCTTCGGCTGGGGCATCCAGCATGTCGACGGCCATAACGTATCGGCCGTGCGCGACGCGCTGCTTCGCGCCCGCGCCTGCGTCGATGTGCCGCAAGTGGTAATCTGTGAAACGGTCAAGGGGCGCGGCGTCTCGTTCATGGCCGAGAACCCGTCCGCTTGGCACGGCAAGGGGCCCTCCGACGAGCAGCTCGCGCAGGCGCTCGATGAGATCGAAGCGGGGCTGTCATGACCTCCACCGCGAGCACGCCCGCGCCCGCCGCAACGCGCGAAGCCTACGGCCCCACGCTGGTCGCGTTGGCCCAGTCGGACCACGACATCATCGCGCTCGATGCCGACCTCTCCGCCTCAACCGGCGGCAACGAACTGGCCGCCTCCTTCCCCGAGCGTTGGCTCACCGTCGGCGCAGCTGAGGCCAACATGATCAGCATCGCGGCTGGACTCGCCTCGACCGGCAAGACTGTCTACGCTGCCTCATTCGCTGTCTTCATGCCCGGACACTGCTTCGACCAGATTCGCGTCCACATCGCCCAGCAGCGGATGAACGTCAAACTGATCGCTTCGCACGGCGGCATCTCGGTGGGCGAGGACGGCGCGTCAGCGCAGGCGATCGAGGATCTCGCGCTGATGACGTCGCTGCCCGGCATGAACGTCGTCGTACCCTGCGACGTCGTCGAGGCGGGCGCCATGATCCGTCGCGCCGCCGATGACGCTGAGCCGTGGTACATCCGCCTCGGCCGGCCCAAACTGCCCATTGTCTACGCCGACGGCGCATCGTTCGAGCTGGGCCGCACCGATCAGCTCCGAGACGGCGACGACGTCACTCTGGTCGCCTGCGGCCTGATGGTCGAGCCAACGCTGCGGGCTGCCGACGCGCTCGCGGACGAAGGCGTCTCAGCGCGCGTACTCAACATGGCGACGCTGAAACCTCTCGATGAGGTATCAATCATCCGAGCTGCGAACGAGACCGGGGCGATTGCCTGCGCCGAGGAGCACAACGTCATTGGCGGACTTGGCTCTGCCGTGGCGCGAACCCTGGCGTTGCATCGACCGACCCCAATGGAACAGGTCGGCGTCAAGGATGCCTTCGGCCAATCCGGACCCTGGCAGGCGCTACTCGATGCCTACGGACTCACGGCAGCATCAGTCATCGAGGCAGCCAGACGAGCCATCGCGCGGAAGTAACTGACACCCGAGATCGATCATCCCCGCGCATGCGGGAATCTCGCCTGCACATCTGCTTACCCGTCTCCCAACCAACCCGCCACGGCGTACAGATCCTCACACCAGGCCACGTCGCCGTTGAGACTCGACGGTCGCGGACGATCGTCCTCCTCAACCAGCACCGCCGTCATGCCCGCCGCGCGCGCTCCTTCGACATCCGACTGGATGCTGTTGCCAATGTGCACGCAGTCTCGGGGAGCCACGCTCAGATCAGCGGCGGCGTGTTCGAAGATGCCCGGCTCGGGTTTCCAGACCCCGACCTCTCCCGAGATATACACGCCGTCGAACTGTTCTTCGAGCCCGGCACCGCGGATCTTCTCACGTTGCATCGGACCGTCGTTGAAGTTGGTGATCAGCCCGATCGGTCCGTGCGCGCGGGCGGCGGCCAACACCTGTCGCCAACCCGTGATCGCGGCGGTGCGGTCGCTGCGCTCGTCGCGATAGATCCGGTTCAGCTCCCGAAATTCGTCCTCGCTCACCGTGACCTCGGCCAGCGACAGCGAACGGCGCATCCATTCCTCGGCGCGCAACCAGAGCGGCCACTGCCAGTCGTTGTCTTCCATAATGCCGCCGATCACGACCTCGACGGTGTCGGCGAACGACGCAGCCGGTCTGTGATAGAAGCCGAGGTCGATCAATCGCGCCCCGACCGCCATCCGCGCCTCGCGCACTCCGACGCGCTCGCTAACCAGCGTTCCATCCAGATCGAAAAACACGGCCGCGAACCGCCCGTTGGCGGCGCTCACCGTTGATCCTCAAGTTCGTCCTGGTAGATCTCCAGCGGCCAGATCGGCCAGTCGAGGAACTGCTCCGGCGGATCTTCGGTCGCGCCCTCGGGATGCTCGACGTCTGGCTCGTGGTCAGGAACGTAAGCCTGCATCGGCTTGGCGCTGAACTCGATCCCGTCCTCGTGCGTCACAATGTTGGCCAGCGAGTAGCCGATCCAGGCCAGGCAACGACACTCCAGACGGAATGACACCGCGAACCGTCGGCGCA
Organism: Dehalococcoidia bacterium; assembly: GCA_965116225.1. Classification (GTDB taxonomy): domain Bacteria; phylum Chloroflexota; class Dehalococcoidia; order Bin125; family Bin125; genus Bin125. Next base: position 1,342,528 of record OZ220495.1, read on the forward strand.
TCAGCGCCTCTTCGCGGATGAAATCGTGAAACTCCTCAATCTCCTCCGGCGGCAACATCGCGTCCACGTGCCCGTCGAACAGCTGCTGCAGCGCATCGGCCGCTTCGGCCGCCGCCTGCGCGTCGTCAACGGCGACACCCTCGTCGGATTCGTCAGTCATCGCCCCCTCCGTGCTCCTGCGAGTAGACGCCGACTTCCTGACCGCGCCAGACGGTCACGATCAGATCGTCGCGCAGCGGATCCGCGGTCAGCGCCCAGCGATCATCCACATCGGCGATCATGTCCTGGATGTCCTCCTCGCTCCACGATTCCGGCACGCACAGGGTGGCGTAGACGAGCGGCCTCGCATAGTGCAGATCGACGCGAGCGCGCGACCCCGACTCATTCTCGACGACGTAGGACTCGGACCGGGACGTGCGACTCTCTCGCTCGTAGTGGAACATCTCTGGCCGCCTCCAACTCGCCCGTTAGAGCACGTGGTACGGGACCAAATGGTCGCCGAGCGCATCATTGGCGAAGTCGTTCTCGACATCGCGCCACACCGAGTGGATGTGATTAGCCCCGTTCTGGCGGTTGTCGAACTCGACCAAGAAATTGCCGCCGTGAATCCGATAGTAATGCGGCTCGCCATTCCGTACGGGGCCGGCCTAGGCTAGGTGCATCGCTTCGCGACCAGCGGCCGCGATCCGCGCGCGGCGGTTATCGGCTAAATCGGGCGGCCCCTGGTCGATATATACGTTGATCAAACGCCTATAACACGGCCCACTGGTCGGCGTCCATCTCCGCCGCCGCCAGACCCTCGTGGGCCCGCATCACCGCGCGCTCCGCTTGGCTCGCGTCCAGCGACGCCATCAGCTCGAAGGCGAGATCCTCGTGTCGATCGAGGATCCGCAGGCCTGCTCGCGTACCACGGCGTCAGCGAGAGCAAACCGTCGCCCCAGAGCGAGATATTGAGCGAAAGGTGATGCCCCTTGACTCGCCAACCCCAAGGCGACGCGTCGTCTGATGGATCGTCGAACAGCGTCTATCCAGTAGCACAGCTCGGAGTCGCACCCGGAAGGCACGGCGCACGGCGTCCGCCTCGATCTCGCCCAACGTCGTCTTAAGCTCGATGACCCCCAGCATCTGTTCGAAGGCTCGCTCAAACTGGACCGCATCAGGTTCAGTGCCAGGTCGCGTTGGGCGACGCTCATATCTCGCAGAGGTAAACCGTGACGATTGGCCGGCGGGTAGTGCCAGAGCACCCGCTCGCCATCCATGAGTCATAGACCACCCGGCCGCGCTGTTCGGCGTCGAGGCTGTTGACGAACTCTGTTGCGGTCAGACGCATCGTCGCGCCGACCGCCGTCGGGCGTGGGCGCTCGGGCATCGTTCGCTCCTCAGGGACGATTCAGGCGGGGCGCACGTGCCCGTCGCCGCGGATCAGCCACTTGTACGAGGTCAGCTCGCGCAGTCCCATCGGCCCGCGAGCGTGCAACTTGCCGGTCGAAATACCGACCTCCGCCCCCAGTCCGAACTGTCCGCCATCGGTGAACTGGGTCGAGGCGTTAACGTACACCGCTGCCGCGTCCACCTGGCGCAGGAACCGTTGTCCCAGCGCCTCGTCGGACGTGATCACCGCCTCGGAGTGGCCGCTGCCGTGCCTGGCGATATGCGCCAGCGCGGCGTCGGCATCGTCGACGACGCCGACCGCAGCGGTCAACGAGAGAAACTCTGTGTCAAAGTCGTCAGGACCGGCTGGCTGTACATGGGCCGCGGTCCGGGACAGCAGCGCCTGTGCGCGATCGTCGGCGCGTAGCTCGACCGGCGTCGGCCCGTCGGCCGCCCAGCGGCGACCGAGCTCGGCCAAGAACCGCGACGCGATCTCCTCATGCACCAGCAACACGTCGAGCGCATTGCAGATGCTCACGCGCCGCCGCTTGGCGTTGTCCACGACCGCCAGCGCCATCTCCAGATCAGCGGCTGCGTCGATATAGGTATGACAGATGCCGACGCCCCCGGCGACGACCGCCATGGACGCTTCGCGGCGCACACGATTGATCAGCGCCTGACCGCCGCGTGGGACCATCAGGTCGATCAGATCGTTCATCGCCAACAGCTCGCCGACCAAGGCTCGATCGGTGCTGCGCACAAGCTGCATCGCGTCGCGCGGCAGTCCGATCTCAGCCAGCGCGTCGCGCAGGACGTCAGCCAGGAGGCGGTTGGAACGCAGTGCTTCGCGGCCGCCGCGCAATACCGACGCGTTGCCCGACTTCAGGCAGATCGCACCGATATCGATCGTCACATTGGGGCGCGACTCATACACCGATGCAATCACGCCCAGCGGCACGCGGACGCGTTCGATCAGCAGTCCGGACTCGGTCGTCCTGCGGGCAATCGTCTCGCCGACCGGATCATCCAACAGCGCCAGGTCGCCCAACGATAACGCCAGCGCCTCCACGCGCACCGGCGTCAACGCGAGCCGGTCGATCATCGCCCCGCTCAGGTGTCCCGCTGCTTCGGTGACATCTTCAGCGTTGGCAGAGACGATCGCGTCGCTGCGCTCGCGCAACAACACCGCCGCGCTATGAAGCGCGGCGTTCTTCTGCTCATTCGTCGCCAGGCCGATCGCCGACGAGGCCGCTTTGGCCGCCTCAACCTGCCGACGCAGCGCCGCCGCCTGCCTGTCCACTGCCTGGCGATCCGCTGCCTGGACTGTCTGGATTGTCGCCGTGTCCCTCGCCATGTCGTTCGATCCGATCCGTTCCCACGTCTTGTCGATGCGCGTATCGACGATCGTAGTCGCCGCCCGTCGTCAACGGCGACACTTACGCTCCTCTGCCTGTGGCGGGTCGCCGCTGCCGATGAAGCGGTACTCGTCCGAGGTCACCCCTAACCGCTCCTCATAGCCGTCGATGATCTCGATCCGACTGCCATCGCCGGCTTCGCCGCGTGGGCGCAGCAAGTACGCGCCGCCCAAGGAATACTCGGGGTTAGACAGGGATGACAGCTTGCCGCGCCAGCTGCGCTCGCGCAACTCGTCGACGCGGTTCGTCTCGATGTCGACGATCGCAAAGCACTTGGTCAGTATCGTTCCGCGCATGGTCAGCAGCTCAGCCGGAAACTGCCGCCGGCGGCGCATCGTCGCCATCGGTTGCCCCTTCCCGATGCAGCCTAGACAACGAACCCTCAGCGCGAGCGCTGAGGCGCGAAGACCGCCGCCATGCGCGGATCCGACCCCGCTAGCCGGCGAATGACGACTGGCCAGATCGCGAGCGCCAGCAGCATCAGCGCGGCTGCTTCGACCACGACGGAAATCACGCCGCCCTGGATGCCGAATCTCTCGAACATGATGAATACCTGCAACCCGGTCAATGGGCCCATGCCGATCACCATCGAGAGCACACCCATCACTCGACCGCGCATCTCGGCCGGCGTGCGCGTGACCAGCAGCGATGTCTGCATGATCGCGAAGGCCGAAAACCCGAAGCCCATGCAGAACGAGATGACCAGCGACAGTTCATACCAAGGCGACAACGCCATGCCCGTCACGCAGACCAGAAACCAGGCCGTGCCGACGTAGTAAATCCGACCCGACTGCGCCCAGTTGCCCCAACCGGCAATCGCCAGCGCGCTGACGAACGATCCAGCCCCAACCAACGCCTCAAGGATGCCGATCCGCAGTTTGTCGACCCCCAGCAATTCCTGGCCGATGTCCGGCAATGCGGCGTTGTAGGCGGGAAACAGCAAATTGAAGGCGAGCGTCACCATCAGCGTACCCATCAGCAGCTCGTTACGGTGGATGTAGCTAAAACCGTCGCGGATGTCGCGCCAGGTTTCCCGCGCGACATCGCCAAAGCCGTCCGCGGCGCCTCCATGCAACGGCTGTCGATAGTTCAGCGTCGAGGCGATCAGCGCCGAGCCGATAAACGCGCAGGCGGTGAACAGATAGGCCCACTCGGCACCCAACTCCTGCAGCAGACCAGCCCCAATCAACGGACCGGGAATCCGCACGATCGAATCGGTCGACCAATCCAGGCCCACCGCGCGACCGACCTGGTGCGGCGCGACCACATCGGCGATCATCGCCCGCCGCGTCGGAAACTCAACCGACCAGACGATGCCGGCGACGAACACGAACGTCAACAGCATCCAAAAATCGATCTCCGCCAACATCACGTAGGCGGTGAGGACGAAATACATCGCCGAGAGAATTAGCAGCGCGCTGACCCAGATCTTCTTGCGATTGAACCGGTCGGCGATCGCGCCGACGAACATACCGAACAGCAGCCTGGGCAGCATCCGCACCAGGAAGGCGAGCGCAACGAATCCCGCCGCCTCTGCCAGGTCGCGGGCGAACAGGGTGAGCACCAGCATGTCGAGCCAGCGCACCATGCCGGTGAGCGCGCCCGCCGCCCAGACCCGGCGAAAGCCGTCGTTCTGCAGCAACCCGCCTCGGCCTGCGCCGCCACCCTCGCCACCCTCGCCGCGCGACCCAATCTGCAGGCTCACTGCTGAGCCTGAAACTCCCGGTCGGCGCGCTTGCCCCGGTAGACCGTCAGGTCAATCGCCCGCCACACCTCTGGCGTGATCCGGAACAGCATCCGCGGCTCGGTTTGCATATTGGCGAAGAAGGCGTCGACTGCGTCGACGTTGGCGGGGTCGCCGCGACCGACATACTTCTCGGCCAGCCTCCGCGAGATCGGCCAGATGTCGAACTCAGGCAAGGCGCAGGCCTCCGCCGTACCGTCGATCTCCACGTGCTGCGCGGGCGGACCCGACGCTTCGATGCAGAACGACAAGCGCGGGTCGTTGATCAGCTGTCGGCACCAGACGCGGTTCAGCGTCCCCGTCAGCCACAAGTGACCACGCGGTGGATTAAGCAACGGATGCGCGTCGTCGTCGATCTCGCCCTCCCACAGGAACCAGAGCGGAATCGTGTACGGCCGACCGTCCTGCCGCAGCGTCGCCAGCACGCCGTTGTGCGGCTGCTCCATAAATTCGCGCCACGCATCCGCTCGTATTCGGGGCATATCGCACCTCTTGAGTAGGGCGCGAGCGCATCGGCCCCCGCCTCCGCATAGTACCCAGCCCCGCCACCGTCCGACCGTTCGCAGCCCTGCGCCTCTACCTGACCGATTATTCGAGTTTACGGACGACCTGCTGACAGAGAGCGCCCCGATGCGAAGCCCGGCGAGATCGTTCACCGCGTCGGAGATGCGGCTAGCGTTACAGTAGGAATGATCGTAGTAGCCGTAACAGGGGGGGCTGTCCTACCAACACTGACGATTCTATAGACATCCAGTTGAGATGGAATCTTGGCTGGAATAGTCCTTGGCCGATGCGGTATTGACGAGGTTGCAGCAGAGACCGTCCAGGAAGCAGTTCACGAAATTCAGGCGAACGTGTACGCCGCTGATCGGATCCAGCGGCTCTCGTTCCATACCGCCGAAGTACAACTTGACCAACGAACCTCACGGTACCAGACCCTGTGCGTGATAGGCCAGCACCATGCGCAGGAAGCCCGGTTCAAAAATGGCGATCGACGCCCCGCGGCCCATCCGCTGGCAGGTCCCGAACATGTAGCGCATGTCGCGGTAGGTGTTGATGTAGACGTGTCGGTCGGTACCGGCAAGCTGTGCTCGTCGGCCCGCCCCAACCCGACGCAGCCGGGGTCGATCAGGCGCTGTCCCAGCACACACGCCGCATGCAAGGCCGGTACCGGCGAGTAGCGCACCACATCGGCCGCGATCTCCTCTATCGACCGCGGCGCGTGCGGATTCCGCGACTTCGGCATCGCCCTGTTGATCGCCGCCTCAATCAACACCGGCTTGGACATGGTTCCGTCTCTGCTCCGCCTCCGCACAGCGCGAGGACGCTAGCGCAGCTGCTCGATCAGCTCTGACAGCTCCGCCATCGCCTCCATCTGCTGCTCCGGCGGAACGTCCCAGTTGGGAGTGCGATAGGCGGGAATGGTCAGCACGTGATCGAGACCGGCCGCATCGTACTGCCCCAGGCTGTCGACGATCTCATCGCGCGAGCCGCCGACCACGGCCGGGAAACCGCGTACTGCGTCCACATCGCCGTCGAGTAGGACCATCGGCCCCAGCATCGAGATCTCCAGCTCCGCCAGATCTCGACCGGTGTGCTCCATTTCCTCCTCGACGATAGCCAGCTCATCCCGAACCTGGTCGGGCGTCGAGGTGATCGTGTGGTAGCCGTTGCCATACCGCGCCACTCGTCGCGCGGCGATGCGTCCCTTGCCGCCGACCCAGATCGGGACATGCGGTCGCTGGACGCACACCGCCAGACCGCCCAGGTGGTCGAACTGGCGAAAGTGGCCCTCGTGCGAGATCGGCTCGCGCGCCGCGCCGTGCGTCCAGGCGCTGATCGCGATCGACATCCACTCGTCGGTCAACGCGCCGCGCCGCGTGAACGACTCGCCCTCCAAGCCGAGCGCGGCAAACTCTTCCTCCATCCAGCCCACCCCGATGCCCAACAACACCCGACCCGCCGACAGCTGATCGATCGTGGCGATCGCCTGCGCCTGGTAGAGCGGATCGCGGTATGGAACGATCAACACCGATGTGCCGATCTGCACTTCGGACGTGCGAACCGCCACCGCCGACATCACCGCCAGCGGGTCCATGATGTCCTGGTGGTACGCGAAACCCGCCACGCCCGAATCATTGTACGGATAGCGCGACCGGATCGTCGTCGGCATGAAGATGTGGTCGTGCACCCAGACCGAATCATAGCCAAGCAGCTCGGCGCGCTCGGCGATGTCGACGACACCGTTGATGTCGCCATGCTTGCCTGCGGTACCGAAGTTGCCGATCGGGATTCCGAATCGCATCTCGACGCTCCTCGTCTAAGCGAACGCGGGCAGGATTTCGTCGGCGACGAACTGCATGCTGTTCAGGACTCGTTCAACCGTGGTCTCCCCCTGCGGGTCGACCATCATCGGCGTGGCGATCAGGTGCTCCAATCCCACCCGCCCCAGGGCGAGCAGATCAGTCGCGATCTGGTCTGGCGAACCATGCAGGAGTGAGCGTTCGCCCTCGTCGAGCACAGCGCTGGACGGACGCAGATTCTGCAGCATCTGGATTTCCAGTTCGTCGGGATCGCGTCGGTCGCGCTCACAGGCGTGGCGCACGCCATCAACTTCGACCGACAGGCTGTCGACGCTCTGGAAGGCGGCGTGGTAGCCGTCCCCATAGCGCGAGGCGCGACGCCAAGCGTTGATCCCGTTGCCGCCGATCACGATCGGGATGCCGCCGCTGTCCTCGCGTCGCGCGGGCTTGGGATAGACGCCCACGTTTTCAAACTGGACGAATTCGCCATGAAATGAGCACGGCCCCGGATTGGTCCACATCTCGCGCATCGCGCGGAGGTACTCGTTCGTCACAGCGCCGCGACGGCGGTAGTGAACCTCGGGCAGCCCGAGCGCATCGAACTCCTCACGCATCCAGCCGACGCCCGCGCCGAGCACGATCCGCCCGCCCGAGAGTTGATCGGCGGCAGCCAGCATCTTGGCGACCACCGCCGGATGTCGATAGGGAATCACCAGCACCGAACAACCGATCTCGACCGACTCCGTCGCCTCAGCCAACGCGCACATGACGACCAGCGGATCGAAACACTGAATCGTCGATGGGGCCGGAAACTCGCCCAGGTCGTTGTAGGGATAACGCGACTCGATCTCGGTCGGCACGACGATGTGATCGTTGGTCCAGACCGAGTCAAAGCCCAGGTCCTCGGCTGCCTGCGCGACATCAATACAGGCGTTGGGTCCTGACTCGTCGTTGAACCCGTTCATGTTCCCCACCGTAACCCCGAAACGCATCACGTCCTCCCAATCGCTGCGCCAGCCACTGTCTGTGAGCTGTGCGTGAATGGTAGGCGTTCGTGGATAGACTGAGCAGCGGGCAATAGGCGGCGGATAACGGCCGACCCGGAGAGAGCCAGGTGCAGCGTGTCGAAATGGTCGAGAAGCGAGGAGTCGGCGACACCGCTGCAACCCGTGCGTGCCTCGTCCGATGTGCGCGGCGAATCGCAGCCGCAGACCTCAGCGACCACACCCCCACCAACAACACCGCCCCCGCAGGCGGTACCTAAGACGAGGTCGCAAGCCCTGCCGACGGACAGGCTGCCGGCCGAGCTGCGAGTGGAGATTGCCCGAGTGATCGTCGGCCAGGAGGATCTGGTCACGCGGCTGCTCATCGCGCTGCTCTGCAATGGCCACTGCCTCGTCGAAGGGGTGCCCGGGCTAGCGAAATCGCTCACCGTGTCGACGCTGGCTCGTTGTTTGCGCGCCTCGTACACGCGCCTCCAATTCACGCCCGATCTATTGCCGGCCGACCTGACCGGATCGGAGATTTACAACGCGGCTGAATCGCGCTTCGAAGTCCGTAAGGGCCCTATTTTCACCAATGTGCTGCTCGCCGACGAGATCAATCGCGCGCCAGCCAAGGTCCAGTCCGCGCTGCTCGAATCGATGCAGGAACGACACGTGTCCATCGGCGGCGAGACGTTCGCCTTGCCCGCGCCCTTCCTGGTCCTGGCGACCCAGAACCCGATCGAACAGGAAGGGACATATCCGCTACCCGAGGCTCAGCTCGACCGCTTCATGCTTAACATCCGCGTCGGATATCCTAACGAACTCGAAGAGCGCGCGGTGCTCGATCGCATGCTCGACGATGAATCAGTCGCAGTCTCGCCGGTGCTCACCTTAGGCGAGGTCCTGCGGGCGCGGGCGTCTGTTGACGAGGTACGCGTCGAGCCTCGATTGCGCGACTACATTGTGCAAATCGTCCGCGCGACGCGATCGCCGGGACGACTGGCGCGGGAACTCGCTCCATACGTCGAGTTCGGCGCCTCGCCGCGCGCGACCACCGCGTTGGCAATGGGCGCGCGAGCGCTGGCCTGGCTCTGCGATCGCAATTATGCGACGCCCGACGACGTGAAGGCGATCGCGCTCGACGCGCTGCGCCACCGGATCGTGCTGACCTACGAGGCCGAAGCCGACGCCGTGTCGTCAGACGATGTGGTTGCGCGACTGCTGACAGCGTTGCCGCTGCCTTAACGTCGGCTGGTCAGGTCTGACAATGGCTCCGATAACAGCAATGCCTCGAGCGACGCGTCCCATACATCGCATGCGCCGCATTCGCGACTGGATCGTGCCGCCGGTCGTCCAGACGAGCGCGGCCGCGCTCACACTCGACGACGCACGCAGGCAGGTGCGGCGGATCGAGATTCGAGCGCGCCGCGCCCTGCGACAGGCGCTGGCGGGCGAATACCGTACGGCGTTCCGCGGTCGCGGCCTCGAGTTCGCCGAACTGCGACCCTATCGCCCCGGCGACGATGTCCGCGCGATCGACTGGAGAGCGACCGCGCGCTTGCATACGCCGGTTGTGCGTCGCTTCGCCGAAGAGCGCGAGCAGGCGATCATGATCCTGGTCGACATATCGGGCTCGATGAGCTATGCGTCATCGGGCGTCTCGCTCCGCGACCGGGCGATCGAGATCACAGGGACGCTCGGCCTGGCTGCAGCAGCCACAAATGATCTCGTCGGCCTTGCCGCGTTCTCCACCGATGTTGTGTTGACGGTCCCGCCGGCCAAGGGCTCGAATCACGTTCGGCGCATGCTTCGCGACCTGCTGACGCTGCCCGCCGAGGGTCGCACCGAGCTCGTGCGAACGCTTCGGTACGCCGGCCGCGTCATGCGAAAACGCAGCGTAGTCATCGTGATCTCTGATTTCGTCGCCACTCACCCCGATCACGTCTGGGAACCGGCGCTCGCGCAACTCGCCCGACGTCACGTCGTCGTCGCGATCTGCTTACGTGATCGGCGCGAATCGGCGCTGGTTGACTATTCCTCCGCCGGCTTCGTCCACTGGGGAGGCACCGAGCGAGGCGACACATTGCTGGCCGATCGATCGATCGCGACGAGACAGCAGCAGGCGCTCGAGGCTGAGCGGCGACGGATTCCGAACACACTCCGACAATGCGGCTGCGACGCGGTATGCATCGACGACGGCAACGACTGGTTGCCGATCCTGATCGGCCTGTTCCGTCAACGTCGGAGCAGACAATGATCCGCTTGATGGTCAAGCTGTTCGTCCTGCTCGCAATGTCCGCGCTGACCACAGCGTATTGGGGCTTCGACGACGACGCCCAGGACGAGACGACTGAGATCACGGTCGAACCATCGGCCGGTCTGACGGTCGGCGATCCGATATCAATCCGGATCCGGATCGGCCACGATCTCGGTGAGCGGGTGCTGATCGGTGGGACACCGGTCGAGATGGGCGCGATGGAACCGTCAGTGCCGGTGATTACCGCGCTCAGCGCGACGCAAACGCAGGTCATCTTCCAGACCCGCGCGTTCACCACTGGCGCGTTCAATGTCAAGCTGCCGGCAATCGCAATTCGCTCCACCAATGAGACATTGAGAGAGATCTCAGTCCCACTGATCTTGATCACGGTGAACTCGCTGCTCAGCGAAGACGCTCAACCGCGGCCGAGTACCGACCCGGACCTGATCGAGGGCGATCCGCAGACGTTTACACCGTGGATTGTGGCGATCATCGGCATCGGACTTGGGTTTATCGCCGCGCAGGTCACGCGACGCTGGCGACGGCGTCGCGCGACGTCCGAGCCGCAGGAGGCGTCTGCTTCACCGCGCGTGCCGCTGGTCGCGTTCGAACTCAACGAAGCGCTCGATGCACCTGAGCAGTGTCAACAACTCTCGACCGCGGTACGCGCGCGACTGAGCCGCGACTGGTCGCTGCCGGCGACGGCGCTGACGACCAGCGAAATTGGACCCGCACTCGCCTCGGCCGGCGCGCCAGGCCTGGTGGTGCTGCGAGTCACCCGCCTGCTCGAAGCGTGCGATCGCGTGCAGTTCGGAGGCGAACAGCCCACCCCTGAACGATTGCGCGGCTATCTGCAGCTCGCCGAAGCGATCTGGGAAGATGCGGCGGTGACGTGAGAGTCGACGATCCATCCCTGTTGACACTGGGGATCCTGCTCATTCCCTACGCCTGGTTGCTGCGGCGGGAGGCGCGGCTGCCTCGACCGCGATATCTGTTACCGCAACTGTTCGGCGCGCCGCCCGTGACGGGTCAGCGCAGCCGTCGACTTCGCATCCTGCCGTTCCTCGGGCTGGTACGCGTCGTGGCGCTGAGCCTGATCATCATCGCTGTCGCGCGGCCGCAGGCGACGCGCGTCGAAGCGGTACGTCCGGCCGAAGGCATCGACATTGTGCTCGTCATGGATGCATCGTCCTCCATGACCACCGCACGACTCTCCGACAGCGAGACCCGTATGGATGCCGCCCGCCGGGTGGCGCGCGCATTCGTCGCCGAGCGGGAAGCGAACGGCTCCGACCGCATCGGTCTCGTCATGTTCCAACGCCGGGCGCTAGTGCTGAGTCCCCTGACGCTCGACCTCGACGCGATTGACGAGATGATCGAAGTCTCGGTTCGCAGCGGACCGATCCCCGACGGCACCGCGTTGGGCGTTGCGACCATGGAAGCGATCGACCTGCTGCGCGGTTCCGACGCCGCCTCGCGCATCGTAGTGGTTCTGACCGACGGTGAAAACAACGTTCCCGACATCACCCCGAACCAGGCCGCCGCTGTCGCCCGAGCCGTGGGGGTGCGTCTCTACACGATCGGTCTGCCTACCCATGTGCGACAGGTCGGTATCGGCCTCAGCGAATTAACCCTGATCTTCATGGCCGATGAAACGGGCGGTGTCTACTTCCGCGCCACCGACGCGCGCGAATTGGCGGACGCTTATGCATCAATCGCCGACCTGGAGCGCAAGCGGGTGGGCGATGAGGTGTTTCTCGCCACGCGGGAACTCGCACCCTGGCTCTTGACGGCGGCTGGGCTGTTGCTCGTGCTCGAGCTTGGCCTGCGTTCGACCTGGTGGCGGAGGTTGCCCTGATGGACCTCGGTTCCGCAACCATGCTGGCGCTGCTCGCCCTGATTCCCGCAGCGGGAATCGCCTGGTGGTGGCTCTGGCGCGCGCGTCGCCTGCACCGAGCCGCGGTCGGTGCGCAGGTCGAGGGCGATCGACGCGGCGAGAGGTTGTCGCGGTTGCTTCTGCTCGTCGCGCTGGCGTTGATCGCCCTCGGCGCGGCGCGACCGTTGTGGGATGACGGCGAAGTAAGTCTGGGACGCTCTGATTTCTCGCTGATCGTGGCGCTCGATGTCTCGCTCAGCATGTCGGCCGAGGACGTGGATAGCGGGCGGGAACCGCCAGTCAGCCGATTCGCGGCGGCGCAGTCCGAAATCCGACGGTTGATCGACAGTCGCCGCGGCGACCGGGTCGGACTCGTGATCTTCGCCGGCGACGCCTTCCTCCGTTTTCCACTGACCCGCGACCACGAAGCAGCGACCGAGGTGTTGGACGCGCTCCAGCCAGGCGAAGCCCTAGTGCAACCAGGCTCGGATATCGCCAGCGCCATCGATCTCGCCGCGACGACGATCTCGCGTGCATCGATCGCCGCCCGCGGCGATCAGACCCACGGTGCTATCGCAGTGGTCAGCGATGGCGAAACGCACGGCGGCGACGCAGTCGCAGCGGCCCGGGCGGCGCACGATCTGGGGTTACGGATCTACAGCGTGGGCGTCGGCAGCGAGCGTGGTGCGAGCATCTCGCTGCCTCCCGCGGGCGAGCCCATGATCGACGCGCGTAGCGGTGCGCCGGTCGTCACGAGCCTCGACAGGGGGCATCTCGACCGGATCGCGTCCATCGGCGGCGGCCGCCTGATCACGATCGATGCGCCAGGTGCCATATCGAGGATCAACGCCGATCTAGCCGCGCTCGATCTCGTGCGCGAACTGATCGTTGAGGACACCGCGTTGGCTGAACGATTCCAGTGGTTTGCGGGTGCCGCCGCGCTGACGCTGCTCGCGTCAGTCGCAGCGCGAGTCTTCGGTTGGTCGCCAGGCGTCCGATGGGAAGTCCTGTCGCTCGCCACGCTGGCGGGATCGCTGCTGGTGGTCGGCGGTTGCGCCGCGACGGGCATCGAGCAAGCGAACCGCGAGGGCGTCATCCACTACGAAGCTGGTGAGTTCGCCGAAGCCTTGGCCGACTGGCGCGAGGCACAGCGGTTGGCGCGACGCGTAAATGACGACGTCGATCCGCGACTGCATCTGAACGCAGGCCGCGCCCTGCACCAACTCGGCCAGTACGACCGCGCCGAGACCGAAACGCTGAATGCGCTGCGCTCGGATGACGCTGCGCTCAGCGCGATCGCCTGGTTCCATGTGGGTAATCATCGCTGGGCCGACGATGATCTGCTGGGCGCGCGCGCGGCATTCATTGAAGCGCTGCGCGTGCAACCCTCGCTGCGCGACGCCAAGCTGAATCTGGAGATCGTCAACGCCACCCTCGCCTCGCTGCAGGAAAACGCAGCCTCCAATCCTGACATCCAGAGTAGACAGCCCGGATTGGGAGCGTCAGCGCAGTCGGCGACAGGGGGCAGCGATCAGGCGGTACCAAGCAACGCCAAGTCGGACGTAGCGGAAGGCGCGCCGCGCGCGCGCGATGACTCGGCGCGGGGCGCGCCGAGATCGCTGCCCAATCAGGGTATCGGTTCAGATGGAAACGCCGGACCAACCGCTCCCACATTTCGCGAGGATATGTCGATGCAGGCGCGGCGCGAGCAGACGCTCCAGGACCTGCAAATGGCGCTCGATGATCTCCCACTCGAGAACGCGAGTCTGGAGCAGGCGCTGGCGGTGCTCGACGCCTTGCGAGCCGTCCCGGGCGAGCGCCTCGCCGCCGGCAGATTGGACCGGTCGAGCGGAATCCTCGACTGGTAGGCAAGCGGTCGGCCCGACCGCCGAACCACCCGATCAGTCGCCAGCAGGCGCGGGAACGGCCGAGTCGATCTCTTCCGCCGGCGACTGTGTCGCCATCGGAAGCCGTAAGGCTCGACGGATCAGCTGCGCTCGCAATCGTCTCCAGACCTCAACTGTTTGCGCCTGCTCATCCTCGCGCGGGACCTTGCGACCGAATCGCGTGGCGGCATAGCGATCGGCTAGTTCGACCGCGAGGTCGAACTGACCCAGTCGATCGTCGATCGCCCTCGCGTGCTCCTGCGGCGTTGCGGACGGATCGGAACGGACGCCGATCCAGCGCGCCATCCGCGACGCTGAGACCCAGAGTCGGGCTGTCGGTTCGAGGCCGCGCAGCGACAGTCGCCAGCCTAGCCAGATCAGTAACAGCGCACCGACGATGCTCGCCGACACGATCGTCGGTCCCAGCCAGAACCACTTGCTTGGACCCTGCGCCAGCGACGCATGTTCGCCGGGAAGCGAACCAGCGGCCAGATACTGGAGGATGTCGGTCAGCTCGATATCGGCGAGCGGCGTGCCGCCAGTGCCCGGTCGCAGGTCGAAGCGCGGCGTCGTCAGCCGCTGCGCGGCGATGCGCCGCACGCCCGCGCCGCCGGCAATCGAGGCAAGCGCTTCATCGGCCGATGTGCTCGGCGTCGGATCGAAATCGACCCAGCCGTAATTGGGGAAATAAACCTCGACCCAGGCATACGAATCGTGACCGCGCACGATGTAGTTTTGCGTGCGATCGTCGTAGTTGTTGTCGCTCAATACAAACCCGGTCGCGATCCGCGCGGGCACACCTGCGACGCGCAGCAGAATCGCCATCGCCGATGCGTGATAGTCGTAGTACCCGCCGATCGGCAGCCCGTCCTTCCGGTTCTCAAACAAGAACCAGTAGACAGCGTCCGACTGCGCCGGCGGCAGCTCGATCTCCGTCGTCAATGGATACAGCGGAATCGGCGCGCCATTCTCATCGCGGACGATCTGACCATCCGCATCAATCGCGGGTGCAGAGCGCAGATACGCTTCAATCGCCGCAGCAATCGCATACGGGTTGTAGCCGCCATCGGCTCGTTCGCGATCCGGATTCAGACTGAAACTGGTTGTGATGGACTGCAACAGGCGATCAAAGTTGCCCCGCTCCGCTTCGCTGTAGTCAGGTAGCTGCAGAAATGTCTCCGTCACCCAGAGCGGATAGTCGCGCCCCGCGCCGGCGAGCAGTTCCTCGCTGGCGCCCGAGACCGTACCGGTGATCTGGTAGGTGAATCCAGCCCGCACCTTGCGCTGGATTGGGCGCAACGAAAGCACGTCGGTCTCATCGGGGTCGGAACGCAGCGACAGACCGATCGGTCTGTCGCTGGCGGCGTCGATATCGACGTCGATCAACGTGTATCGAGCGGGCACATAGGACGCTACTTCGTCCGCCGATGGCGGCACGATACCGTCGTCCGGATCGACGGTCGCGGCGGCAATGCGATCGCCGATGGCACCGATCGCGGGCTCGAGGTCGGTGCCTGCGAAGCGGCTGGGATTGGAAAAATCGACTTTGAACTCGACCGACGCCAGCGTATCGACCCGCGCGTCCTTGTTGGCCAGCAGCGGCGCGCCGAACGAGAACAGCACCGCCGGCGACTTCTCGACCGAGATCTGCGCCGCGACCGGGCGGCGCTCAAGATGCCGTGTCGCGGCTACAGTGTCCTCATGCTGAATCGAGGTCTGGTCGGCTGGTCCCACGCCGCTAATCGGCTCGAGTTCGCGTACCGTGCGCGAGGATGACTGCGTCTGCCGCCAGCCGCGACCGGTGTACTCGTGATACACGGCGCCGCGCAACAGGCCGGACTCAGTCGCCGCCGCTCGCATCACGATCGCATCGCCCGGATCAATATCGCCCTGCATCACGAGGAAGTCGTCGAACGAATGCACCGGCGCGCCGCGACGGGAGTCGATCCCGCTGAACAGCCGTCGGAAATCGTCGTTCAGCCCCTGGAACGGCTCCGCGATCGCAGCCCAGGCGTCCTCCAGCGCCTGCGCCTCGTCGGGACGCGGCAGCGCGCGCGACAGCGTTAGCAGTAGGACGATAGCGAGCATCGTCGCGCCCAAAAACGACAGCGAGATCCAGTCCGGGTAGGCTGACCCTGTCGAGCGCCAGCGATCCATCCGCCGCAGCAGCGAGGCACGCATTAACAGCAGCATCGCTCCAGTCAGGAAAAACCCGTAGGAGAGATTCCATTGCCGATCGGGCAGATAGGAGACGTTCACAGCCAGCAGCGCGCCGAGCAGAATCGTCGCCACCCAAGCATTGCGCCAGCGAGCGACCACGTACGCGCCCAGGAAGGACGCGACGAAGACGAGGAGATCGGCGAAAAACACGAACGGCAGATTGTCCGTGGTCAGGCCGCTGCTGAAGGCCTGGTTTAACCAGTCCTGAAAACGGAACCCGAAATCGGTAAATCGGTCCCAGAACAGCGGCTGACCGCTCAACGTCTCGAGCTGCGTGATCTGCGCCATGATGATCAGTCCCCCAACGACGAACCCGATCAACATGGCCAAGCTCACGCGCACCCGCCGCGCTCCGCCAATAACCAGCGCCAACAGGACGCCGACCGTGGCCGTGACACGCAGATCCGGCATGTCGTCGACCCAGTTGGCGGTGTAGATACTGTTCGCGGTCGAGAGCGCCACGAGCAGCAGGATGCCGAACGTGATCACGGATTCGGTCGCCCGCTGGGGCCGAGAGAGGGGGCGTTGCTCGCCGGACACAACCAACGTCTCGCCAGTTCCGCGGCGGGCGAAGAACCGCCGTTCGGCTTCGGCCAGCAGCGTCGACGTTTGACCCGAGATAACCGATTGCGAGCTGTCCGCTTGGGATTGGTTGCTCATCGCGACGACTCCTCGACGGTCGACGACGCCGGTTCCAGTGCATCCTGAGCCGCCGCGCGCGCTGCCTCCTCCAGTTCTCGGTTCGCCGTCACACCCGGCGCGCTGTCCGCGCGACTGGACGCAGGCGCATTTCCCGAGCCGTTCGCAGCGTGATCGGGCGGATCGGCGAACGATGCCGACCCGCTCGTTCGTGGGCCGCCGGGAACCTGACCGACCATCACGGCGGGTATGTGATCGCCCTTGCGAATCACATTGACCTGGACGCCCAGCGCGCGCAGTGCGGCAACGGTGCCGGCCGCGCCCGAGCGGCCGCCCCACGATTCAAGGTCGATCAGCGCCACCGCCGTCTTGACGCCGCGTTGCGTCAGCGTGCGAATCGCGCCCTGCCATCGCGGATCTGTCGATGCCGTGACCACAATCGCGGTCGTATGCCGACCCCAGCGCCGCGATTGTTGATAGAGGATCGATGCGACCGGTACCGCTCCGACCGGTTGGGCGACGGCCAGCGACTCGAGGATGCGTCCAAAATGCTGCGTGCCCCGATCCGGCTCGATCACGTCGAGACGTCCTCCGAACATCATGAGACCCACCGAGCGGCTCTGATTGATAAACAGCCGCACCACCGACGCCGCAATGGTGACCGCCGTCTCGATCGTCGCGTCGTCGCCCGCGCCGATGTGGTCCTGACTCGAAAGATCGAGGATCACCCACAGGTGCGAGGCCGGATCGAGTTCGAACGTCTTCACCTTGAGCGACCCGGTGCGCAGACTGCTCTTCCAGTGAATGCGGTTAACCGAATCGCCGGCTTCATAGTCGCGGATGCCTGACGCATTGGGCGTGACGTAGTGCGTCCGACGGCGAAAGCGTCCTTCACCCGGCAGATTGGCAGGCGGCACCGAGTAGCGGGGCAGCTCCAGCGCCCGTGGATAGACAACCAGGCCGCGCCGATGTCCGAACCGCAGTTCGCGGTTGAAGATGTCGAACGGGTCGGAGCTGCGCACAGTGATCGGTCCCAGCTGATAGACGCCTCGCCGTCGGCAGATCGTCTGCACACGCCAGTTGCGATGGCTCGATCGACCGAGCGAGGTGACAAACCGCGCGCTGTGTCCGGGCAGGTCGGACGCCTCCTCGACTTCCAGCCAGAGCTTGGGGATGGCGGAGTCGTTGATTACTTCAAAGCGCTCGATGATCGATTCGCCGGCCTGCACGCGGTCACGGGAGCGGGACATCCGCACACGCACGCCCTGGCCCGAGGACCATGTCCAGAACGCGGCCAGTACCAGACCGAAGAGCAGCGTGTAGCCGAGGCGCTGGGGCAACCAGTAGTTCGAGGCGAAGCCTACGGCGAAGGCGACGATGGTGAGCGTCGTAACGATGCTCAGCGAGCGTCGGGAGCCGAACGTCGCGCGCCAGACGCGACGGATGGGATTTACCAGCGCTGCGACCAGGCTGCGCACAGCTATTCCGATCCGCTCAGTCCGATCCGCCGACAACCAGCGAGCTGCGCCGGTCGAAGCGGATCGGGTAGGTCACCAGGTCACGACGCCGCTCGAACGCCGGGTACCGGCACACGTTCGAGCACATCGTCGATCACCGTCCGCGCGTCCTGATTGCGTACCTGGGCCGAGGGGCTGAGGATGATCCGGTGTCCCAACGCCGCGTGCGCCAGCGACTTGATGTCGTCAGGGATCACGTAGTCGCGGCCGAACAACAACGCGGAGGCTTGCGCGCAACGGAACAGCGCCAACGACCCACGCGGCGAAGCGCCCAGATAGACCGCTTCGTGCGAACGCGTCGCCGCTACTAGCTGCACTGCATACTGCTTAAGCTGCGGGTCAACCCAGATATCTCGCGCGACGCGGTGAATCTCCCGCACCTCCTCCGGCGAGGTGACCGGCGCGAGCGACTGGATCGGGTGCTGTTGCTGCTGACCCTCCATCACCGCAACTTCGTCGTTGGCATCGGGATAACCGAGATGGATACGCAGCAGAAATCGGTCCAGTTGCGCCTCGGGCAGCGGGAATGTGCCTTCGTACTCGACTGGATTCTGGGTCGCCATCACCATGAACGGCAACAGCAGCGGGCGCGTCACCCCATCGGCGGTGACTTGCCGTTCCTCCATCGCCTCCAGCAACGCCGACTGCGTCTTGGGCGTGGCGCGGTTGATCTCGTCCGCCAGCACGATCTGTGAATAGATCGGCCCCTGACGCCACTCGAAGTCCTGCGTCTTCTGGTTGTAGACCGAGACGCCCGTCACATCCGATGGCAACAGATCGGGCGTGAACTGGATGCGGTTGAACGTGCACCCGGTCGATACCGCGAGCGAGCGCGCCAGCATCGTCTTGCCGGTACCGGGCACATCCTCGATCAGCAGATGCCCATCGGCGACCAAGGCGATGACAGCCTGTCGCACCTCAGGCGTTTTGCCGAGAATGACGCGCTCGACATTGGCGACAACGCTGAGCAGTACGGTCCGGGGATCATCCATCGCGCAGCTCTCCGCATCATGTAACCTGGCCGACAGTCGGTCGGGTGCCGTCAACGCCGTCAGACTGGGGGCGCGCAGCCCCCAATATGTTGCCAGACGCCGTTCCTGGCGCGCCTGCTGAGAGGGTAGCCGATGTGTGTACAGTAATTCCGTCGATATGCGGCAACCCAATGTCCCTGGGCGATTCGTCACCGGACCGGTCCGTCTCAGTCGCCGGACGCTCTTGCGCGCGTTCGTCGGCGGCGGAGCGGGCATTCTGCTCGCCGCCTGCGGCGACGATCTCGATCCCTTCGCCACGAATCGCGAAGTCGCCCCCCCCGCTCCAGACGACAGCGCCGACGGCGTATCACGGCAATCCAGCACAGACGCATCTGCGGACACCGCCCAACAGTCCCAACCGGGCCAATCGTCGCCTCAGGTCGCGCATGCGCTCGCTGAACCGATCCCGGAGCCGCTGGTGTACGTCATACCCAGTCCAGTCTCGCAAGGGGAAACGGTACTGATCGTCGTGGTCGCGCCCGATGCCGAGACCGCCTCGCTGTGGTGGCAAAGGCAGACGTTCTCGCTGCTCAGGAAGGAGGATCGCTTCGTCGGCTTCTTCGGGATCGACGCCAATGCGCAGGTCGGGCCGCAATCGCTAGGCATCTCAGTCTGGGGACCGCGCGGCGAGCAACTCCTGTGGCAAGAGACGGTGATCGAAATCGCGGCCTTCGACTGGACGGTCGATGACATCCAGATCGACGGCCCCAACGCGGCGCTTCTGGATCCGGCGATTCGCCGCGCCGACGAAGACACGCGCCGGCCGCATCAGTCCGCCCTCTCGCAGCAGTTGCATTGGCTTGGCGTCTTCGATCCGCCGTCCGGCGGCCAGATCACGGCGCTCTACGGCGAGCAGCGTTCGTTCAACGGCGGGCCGATCTCCGAATACCACACTGGGATCGATTTCGGCGCCGAGACCGGTTCCCCGATCACGGCGGCTAACAGCGGCATCGTCAGTTGGGCCGGACGCACCCGACGTCGAGGCAATGGCATCATCATCGACCACGGGGCCGGGATTTTCAGCGGCTACTACCATCTCTCGGAAGTTCTGGAGACCGCGGGCTCGGTCGTCGAGCAGGGCGACCTGATCGCCAGAATGGGTGCCACCGGGCTCGCCACCGGGCCGCATCTGCACTGGGAAGTTGTCGTGCGCGGGGTAACGGTCGATCCGTTGCCCTGGATCCGACTGCTGGAGTACCCAGACCCGCTCCAAGAGCTGAGTCCCGATCGCGCACTTAACAGCGTCAACCTCGCCACGAGCTGACGTGAGTGCGCAATCAGCGCGGACGCTTACGACCGGGCCGCCTCAAGCGCCATCGCGATCGCGATGATCGATGCCGTCTCGGCCCGCAAGGGGCGATTGCCTAACGAGATTGGCAACCACCCATGCCTGCGGGCGAGATGCCCCTCCTCAGGTGTGAAGCCGCCCTCCGGACCGACCAGGAGATGCACCGTCGCTGGCGGGTCCAGACCATCATCGCGACGCTGTTGGAAGATCGGCGCAATGCGCTGGTCGGGCTCGAGCGCCGATGCCAACAGCCGCAGCGTGTCGTCGGTCGCTGCTTCCTCGATCAGCCCCGTCGCCTCCGTCGGCGGATAGATGGCCGGGCGGTACTCTCGCCGACATTGCTCGGCCGCCTCCGTGGCCAGACGCCGCCAGCGGTGCAGGCGTTGGGTCGCGTCGCCGCGAATCAGCGCGCGCTGCGACCAAACAGGGCGAATTTCGTCGACGCCCAGTTCCGTCGCCTTCTCGATTATGAAGTCGTACCGCTGCGGTCGGATCAACGACGCGGAGAGCACGATGCGCGGCGGTGGCAACGCCCGTCGAGGGCGATGCTCGACGACCCGGCAGATTACCTCATCGCCGGTCACCCGCTCGACGAGCGCGCGGTAGAGCTGGTCGCTGGGCGGGTGCACCAGCTCCAGCAAGTCGTCGCGACGCATGCGCATCACTCGCTTGAGTCGATTGGCTTTGCCGCCGCCAATCACGATCTTGTCATCGTCGATCTGGGCCGACTCGTCGAGGAAATAACGCGGCGCCCATCCAGGCGATCTCTCGACTTCCGCGCGCGCGCCGGCATCATGTCGAGCCATGCTGCCGACCCCCTGGAACGAGCATTAGACTCCGCTGGGACACGCACAATACAGGAATCGGACCGGATTGGACGTTTGCCATGGAGCTTGGATTACAAGGCAGGGTAGCGGTCATTACTGGCGGATCAGAGGGTATTGGCCGTGCCACTGCTCTGGTTTTCGCACGGGAGGATGCCGCCGTCGTGCTCGGCGCGCGGCGGCGGGAGCCACTGAACGCAGCCAGAGGCGAAGTTGAAGCGCTGGGCGGCAAGTGTGCTGCGGTCCCGATGGACGTCACCTCCGACGCCGACTGCAAGCGACTGATCGAGACCGCCGTCGAGCAATTCGGCGGAGTCGACATTCTGATCAACAACGCCGGTCAGTCCGCATCCGGGCGGATCGAATCGCACGATGTCGACATCTGGGCTGCCGATCTTGATCTCAAGCTGTACGGCGCGATTCGTCTGGCCAAGCTCTGCATTCCGCTGATGCGCGAACGAGGCGGCGGGCGGATCGTCAACCTGCTCAACATTGGTTGCAAAACGCCGGGTGCCGGTTCGATGCCCACAGCCGCGTCGCGCGCCGCGGGGTTGGCCATGACTAAGGCGCTGAGCAAGGAAGTCGCCGCTGACCAGATTTTGGTCAACGCGGCATGCATCGGATCGGTTGAATCGGCGCAGTGGCGCGGCTTTCACCAACAACGCATGCCGGACGCCAACTACGACGAGTTCCTCGCTAGCGTTGGTCAGAGCATCCCGGTGCAACGCATCGGTACCGCCGAGGAGGCGGCGAACATGATCGTCTTCCTAGCATCCGACGCCGCCAGCTTCATCAGCGGCTGCGCAATCAACATCGACGGCGGTGCCTCGCCCACCTGGTGACCACTCAACGCCGATCAGTAGCATCGCCCGCCAGTCATCTTCGCGGACAACCGTCTCGAGCCGCAGCCCGGCACCCTCCAGTGCGCTACGGACCTGATCGACGCGCGCGTTAATCAACCCGCTAGCGATCAAACTGCCGCCTGGTTCGAGCGCGCCGGCCAGGTCCGCAGCCAAGTCTTGCAGGATGTCGGCGGTCAGATTCGCGCTGATCAGATCAAACCGCTCGTCAGGCGGAACCGACGTTTCCCTGACCCGGACCACGTCCGCGAGTAGATTCCTTCGCGCGGTGCGTCGCGCCGCGCCGATTGCCAGCGGATCGATATCCGTCGCCAAGACGGATCTGGCACCCAGTTTCGCCGCGGCGACCGCGAGGATGCCGCTGCCGGTCCCCACATCAAGCACACGTTCGCCCCCGCGCACCTGATCAGACAATAAACGCAGACACAACCTGCTCGACTGATGCTGCCCAGTGCCGAACGCCAGACCGGGTACCAGGTCGACAACGACTTCGCCCATCTTCGGTTCATAGGCGATATGCGGAGGGCGGACGACAATAGGTCGCGCTGCAGGAATGCGCGCGAGTGGGAAGTGTTCGTGCCAGGCCGTGCGCCAGTCGCGGCTGGGGATTCGCTCAACAAGGATCGTTGGCTCGCCGTCGTGCATCTCCGCGCTCGCAACTCGCAGGCGCGTTTCAAGCCCGGACCATACCGCTTCGCTCAGATACGCAGCGACTTCGGCGCGATCGCTGCGATTGTCGTGTCCCGGCCATGGCTCCTCAGTTGGTTCGTCGATCACGTACTCGACGCTGGAGTTGCGCACGCCGGCGATCTCCCACACAGCGACAGCCCGCTCGGTCTGCGCCGCGTGCACGGCCAGCGCGATGCGCAGTAAATGCGGCGAACGACGATGCCTACGACTAATTGCCGAATGCTCCACGGATGCGCGAGAAGACGCTATTGTCGTCGCCGCTCACCCCGACGGGCGCATCCAATTCCTCGGCCAGCTGCTCGAACAGGTCACGCTGCTTGCTCGTCAGCCTGGCCGGCACCTCGACTACGACATGAACGCGCAGATCGCCGCGCCCGCGGCCGCGAAGATGCGGGACGCCCTGCCCGCGTAGACGGAACTCATGCCCGTGTTGCGTGCCGGCGGGGACGTTGATCGGCTGCGCATGGCCGTCGATGCCGGGAATATCCACATCTGCGCCGAGCGCGGCCTGAGCGATATTCAGATGTAGTGGCAAGACCAGGTCGTTGCCATCGCGAATGAAGCGCTCGTGCGGGCGCACGCCGATATCGACGTACAGATTACCGGCGGGACCGCCGCGCAGCCCGACGTCCCCCTCGCCTGACAGCCGCATCTGGGCGCCGTCGGTCACGCCGGCTGGAATCTTGACTTTCAGACGGCGATTGCGTTGCTCGCGGCCGACGCCGCCGCAAGACGTGCAGGGATGCTCGATCACCATGCCTTCGCCTTCGCAGGGATCGCAGGGCGCCACGTTGACGAAACGTCCAAAGACGCTGCTCTGCGTGCGTCGGATCTCGCCTGAGCCGCCGCAGTGCTCGCAGGCGACCCGCTGCGTGCCGGGCTCGCCGCCCGAGCCGCCGCAGACGGCGCAGTGCTCCAGCCGCGAGGCGCGGATCTCCTCCTCGCAACCGAACACTGATCCCTCGAAGTCCAGCTCGATCTGGATGCGCAGGTCGCCGCCGCGAACCGGCCCCGCGGCGCGACGTCCGCCGAAGAACGCGTCGAAGATGTCGCCGAAGCCGCCGAAGTCGAAGCCCTCGAAGCCTGTCCCCTGTGCGAACGCGCCAACCGAGCCGTACTGATCGTACTTGGCTTTCTTCTCAGGGTCGGAGAGCACTTCGTAGGCCGCCGCGATACGCTTGAACGTGGCCTCGGACGCTTCCTTCTGGGCCGGATCGGTCACGCGGTCGGGGTGGTGCTCCATCGCCAGCTTGCGAAATGCCCGCCGGATGTCGTCCTGCGAGGCCTCCCGCGGGAGGCCGAGTATCTCGTAGAAGTCGTCGGACTGCGCCATGGCGGACAGGGTATCGCGCCTCTCGCCGCAGGCGCGTCATCGTAGCTATCAGCGCGCGGTATCTGCCGCCCCAGCCGGATACATCACTTTACATAACGATTAACTTGACAATGAGCGCTCGATGAGCATACCCGGCCGAGACCAGCCAGCCACGCAATCGCGAGTTTGCGATCTACGTCGCGCTGGCGGCGGTACTCGTCGCGGTCGCCACGGCCTCGGCCGGCACCTACGCACCATCTCTGCAAGGTACCGATTCAGCTGTGCGCGAGTGAGGATCGCAGGCCACATGGGGGTGGGCAGCGCCCGATCCAGCTGTACTCGCACGCGCGATGCGAGGAGATGGCCGAAGCAGCCATCGCACAGCTCAGCACTGTGGTGCTGAGGATCGAATCGGACCCGTACTACGTCGCGTACGGTGCGTTCTCTTCACAGAGTTAGCTGTCTTCTGCCCAGCCCGCGACAGAACCAACTGATCGACTCCGGTTTGGCATCCCTTCCACTGAAAGGAAGTGCGCAATGCCCACCAGCATTGCCCGGCCGATCGTCCTCGTCTCGATCCTACTCGCCCTCGCGGCCGTCCTAGCGCTTCCATGCGTTGCCAACGCTATGGTCGACGGAGATCGGAAGCCAGGCTCATCGACCGAAATCACTGTTGAGCCCCGTGCCGCATCAAACCACTTCGCAGATGTTACGACACTACTGGACACCGATCCAATCTGGGGCGCAATAGCCATGCTCGTGGTCGGGTACATCGGCGGCAAGATCATCGACTCAGGAACAGACGGAGCGGTCGATCGGGCTATCGATGACGCAATCGAAGTATACGAGAACAGCCCTTTACAGTGGGTGTAGTCCATATGGCTGTTAGGCCACAAGCCGGTTACACCTTGGTGTCCTTGGCAAAAGAAGATGGACGATGAACCTGCAACGCTTCCCTGATCTGAGAGACTGGCAAGCGGAGCTGGTGGTGGTCGTTATCTTCATCGCAGTGCTCTTGATTGCCGGAGAGAGCGTCAATCTGATCCTCTTCGCTCTAGCGATAGCTGGTTTTCTCCGAGCGGCCGCATGGTGCGTGCGCCGCCTCTACGCTCGAAGCCGCGAGCGTTACTAGCGCAACCGCCGGACGAATCGGCAGAGAGCGAACCATAGCCCGCGCGGAACGATAATCTGACCGCAGGGGACTGGACATGGGTGACCCGGTGGTCGGTAGAGATAAGGCGTTGGCGCTGCTGCGCGAGCACCTGCCCGTACTCAGGCGGCGCTTCGGCGTGTCCGAACTCGCCCTGTTCGGCTCCACTGCCCGCGATGAAGCGACGCCCGAGAGCAATCTCGACATCCCGGTCTCGTTCGACCGCGAGCCGGAGACATCCTGGAGTACCTATGCGGTGCAGTCGTATCTCGTCGACGTCTTCGGCTGACAGGTGGATATGGTCGAGCGACGACAGATGCGCGCCGAATGTCTGCCCTGGGTACAAGCCGACGCCATCGATCCGATGAATCCGAGCCCGCACATGCCCGACCGCCCGCGACCCAAACGCTGGAGAATATGCTGGACAGGTGTACGAAGGCGATTCGCTACACGGCGAACACCAGCTTCGAGGAATACCTCGCCAATTCCGAAAAGCGCGACGCGACGAATCCCAACGTCATGCAGATCGGCGAGTCGGATGGCAATGTGCCCGAGGAAGTGCGTGAATTGCATCCGGAGATTGACTGGGGCGAGACGATTGATCTGCGAAACCGAATCGTTCACGCGTACCCAACGATCGACGACGAGCGGATATGGTCAATCGTTTGCAACGACATTCTGCCTCTGATTCCTCGACTGACCGCTCTGTTGACGGAAGCGCAGGTCGAAGCGGAAGCGTCAGACAAATAGCACGGTCGCCGCACACAACCCTTGTCGGACGCCTTTGTCCGATATGCGGACTGCGGGCGGCGCGGCGTTCAGACCTCTCGGAACTCGCCCTCGACTGTGTCGTCGTCGGACGGCGCAGCGTCGCCGCCCATGTCGGCGGCGACGCCAGCCGGTTCTTGCTGACCGTAGATTCGCTCGCCGACCTTCATCAGGGTGGTGTTGAGATCGTCGAGCGCCGACTGGATCGCGGTGGCCGAGTCCGATTCGAGAGCGCTGCGTACGGCGTCGATCTTGCCCTGCATCTCGGACTTCAGTTCGTCGTCGATCTTGTCTTCCTGGTCGCTGAGGATCTTCTCGGCCTCATAGGCGGCGGTTTCGGCGCGATTGCGAACCTCAGCCAGCTCGCGCAGCTTCTTGTCTTCTTCTGCATGTTCCTCGGCGTCGCGCTGCATCGCGGCGATCTCGTCGTCCGAGAGGCCGGACGATCCCTGAATCGTGATGCGCTGTTCCTTGCCGGTTCCCTTGTCCTGGGCGCCCACGTTGAGAATCCCGTTGGCGTCGATATCGAAGGTCACCTCGATCTGCGGCATTCCGCGCGGCGCGGGCAGAATGCCGTCGAGGATGAACTTGCCCAACGACTTGTTGCCCCCGGCGATCTCGCGCTCGCCCTGGAGCACGTGAATTTCGACCTGCGACTGATTGTCGGCCGCGGTCGAGAAGACCTGCGATTTCGAGGTGGGGATTGTGGTGTTGCGCGGAATCAGGGGGGTCGAGACGCCGCCCAGCGTCTCGATGCCCAGCGTCAGCGGCGTGACGTCGAGCAGCAGAACATCCTTGACCTCGCCACGCAACACGCCGGCCTGGATCGCCGCGCCCAGCGCCACGACCTCGTCCGGGTTGACGCCGCGATGCGGCTCCTTACCAAAGAATTGCTGCACCTTCTGTTGGACTAACGGCATCCGCGTCTGACCGCCGACGAGGACCACCTCATCGATCTGGTCTCGTGAGAGCCCCGCGTCGTCGAGCGCGTTGCGGCACGGTTCGAGCGTGCTGTCGACCAGTTCGAGCACAAGCTGTTCGAACTGCGCCCGCGTCAGCGTATGCGTGAAGTGTTTGGGACCCGATACATCGGCGGTGATGTAGGGCAGGTTGATCTCGCTCGACTGCGTGGTCGAGAGTTCGACCTTGGCCCGCTCCGCCGCTTCCTTGAGCCGCTGTAACGCCATCCGATCCTGAGAGAGATCGATCGCCTGCTCCTTGCGGAACGTGTCGACCAGATAGTCCATCAGGCGCTGATCGAAGTCGTCGCCGCCGAGGAAGGTGTTGCCGTTGGTCGAGCGTACCTGGAAGGTGCCTTCACCCAGTTCCAGGATCGAGATGTCGAAGGTGCCCCCGCCCAGGTCATAGACGGCGATGTAGTGGTCGTTCTCCTTCTCCAGCCCGTAGGCGAGCGAAGCGGCCGTGGGTTCGTTGATGATCCGCAGTACATTGAGCCCAGCGATTCGCCCAGCGTCTTTAGTTGCATTGCGTTGCGAGTCGTCAAAGTAGGCGGGAACCGTGATCACCGCTTCGTTGACGCTTTCGCCGAGATACGCTTCGGCGTCGGCCTTGAGTTTCTGCAGGATCATCGCGGCGATCTCGGGCGGCGAATACGGGTTACCGCCCATCCGCACGCGCGCATCACGGTTGTCGGCCGGCTCGACCGTGTATGGCAAACGGCTGATCGCGTTCTGGACCTGCGGGTCCTCGAAGCGGCGACCCATCAGGCGCTTGACCGAGAACAATGTGTCCTCGGGATTGGTGACGGCCTGGCGTTTGGCGGTGGTACCAACGATCCGCTCGCCGCTCTTGGTTACCGCAACGACCGACGGCGTGGTGCGGTTGCCCTCGGCGTTGGGAATCACGGTCGGCTCGCCGCCTTCCATGAAGGCGACGGTGGAGTTAGTCGTGCCGAGATCGATGCCGATCACTCGTCCGGGCATTTGGGTGCGCTCCTATTCGGTAGGATCAGCTGGTTCTGTCGGGCGGTCTGTTGAGTGGTCTGATAGTTCTGGTTCGACGATCGAGCCGTCGCCGACTATCACCTGCGTAGGGCGAAACACGCGCAGATTGCTCGGCGGACCGATTTGGTAGCCGGTGCGGAGCACGGCGACGATCTCATTGTGCAGACCGGGCAGTTTACCTTTGACCTCGTGTAGTTCGGGGTCGAATGGCTGATCGCCGATATCGATGCGGACGACCTGCTGTCTCGACAACAGGCTATGGAGCTTCCGCGCGATCGACCTAACGCCCTGTCGCCAGGGATCGTCGGTCAGGCTCTCGTCGTCGGGCGCTGTGCGCTCGGCGCGCTCGAAATCGTCGGCTAGATCGAGCAGGTCGATCAAGATGTCCCGTTGCGATCGCTGGACGCGGTCGCGCACATCCTGCGCGGAGCGGCGCTTCAGGTTCTCGAAGTCGGCCTGGGCTCGCTGCCAGCCAGCGTAGTTGCGCGCCGACTCCTCGCGTAGCTCCTCCAACTCCTCGGCAGGGTCGCTGCGCGATTCCAGCGCGTCGTCGTCCAGATCGCTTGCCTGTCGCTCTACGTTCATACGTTCGCTCCATAGACGGCGTCGATCATTTCCTGCAGCAAACGCGAATAGAAGCGGGCCGCGGCGATGCTGCGCGGGTAGTTCATCCGCGTCGGCCCGACGATGCCCACATAGCCTGGGATTTCAGGGGCGGGAACGTTGGGCGCTCCACCAACGCTCGGCATCGAACCGTAGGGCGCCAGCACCAACGAGCAATCCTGCAGCAGCTGACTGGGATAGTCCTCGCCGATCAGGACGTGCATCTCGCCGGCATGCCTGGGATCCTCGATCACGTTTTGCGGGATCAGGTCTTCGGCGGCCTGTTGGTCGACTAGCTCGATCAGCTCCAGCGAGCGCAGCGGCTCCTGCTGGAACTCGGGTTGCCCCATCATGCCGCCGAGACCGGCGATTGACGGGATACTCGCTCGTCGCGCGTCTCGGTCGAGCACCTGGGCCAGGGTTTCGAGTACAACCTGTTGGATCGGATGCATGTCGGGTTGATCGATCGCCGCGCGCACGTCGGTCGCTGAGCATCCGCGCAGGTTCCACGACAGTTGCGACGCCAGTTCATCCAACTCGTCCGCCTCGACCGCATGCGGCAGCGGCATCAACTGTCGGATCATGCGCGCTTCCCGGACCACCACGATCATCAGGACGAGGAGCTCGTTCAGTGAGATCAGCTCCAGCTGTCGCACGCGGAGCTGTTCAGGACGCGGCGGCGCGACGATGACCAGCAACCCCAGTGATCGTGCCAAGACATTCGCCGCCAGCTCGACCCACTCGTCCACCGACGGTGCCGACTGGAAAAACTGGTGCCGAACCTGCGCCTGTTCGGCCATACCGAGCTCGGCATGGCCCATCAGCGATTGCACGAAGTGTCGGTAGCCGCGATTCGACGGGACGCGACCGGCAGACGTGTACGGATGGGTCAGGTAGCCATCCCGCTCGAGGGCGTGCATCTCGTGCCGAATCGTGGCGGGCGACGCTGGCAGCGCGTATTTC
Organism: Dehalococcoidia bacterium; assembly: GCA_965116225.1. Lineage (GTDB taxonomy): Bacteria > Chloroflexota > Dehalococcoidia > Bin125 > Bin125 > Bin125. Next base: position 1,372,195 of record OZ220495.1, read on the forward strand.
TCTACGACGTGACGCGAGGCGACAGGGGTTGCGGTCTCGATGTAATCCTGGATGACCAGCTGGAGAATGCCGGCCCGTCGCTGGGACAACTGCTGGGATGGCATGGCTCGGATTGCGTCGCGTTTCGTGCCGGTAGGCTGCATTATGCTGTCCATTAGCACTCTCACTTTGAGAGTGCTAATGAGGTCATCGTATCAGCGTTCCGCGCAATCGGCAAAGGCGCGCGGCCACGATGTTTGGTGTTCTTGGTGTTGCGGAACACGCGACTCGACGGGTGTGTTTCGCGACGAACGGTCAGATGCGCCATGCATCGCGCCGCGGCAGCGGGCGCAGTGGCTGCTAGGGGAAGCCGCCAAGAGGAAGGAAACCGTGCGATGGTCAGCGGCGCCCTCGGGCGAGGCATACGCGCGGAGGATGTCGGAGCGCGTCGGCGGGTGGTCGTCACCGGCGTGGGCGCGGTCACGGCCGCGGGATTGAATGCGGCCGATTTCTGGTCGGCGCTCTGCGAGGCCCGCATCTGCACGTCGGCGCTGTCGGCGTTCGATGCGCCGCGAGCAGCGGCAGCGGGACAGGTACCCCAAACGTGGCAAGGACCGACGGGCGCGCCAGACTGGTTGCTCACGCGCATGGATCGCGCATCCAGGCTCGCCCTGGACGTCGCCGTCCAGGCGCAGAGCGACGCCAGAATCGAGTTCAACCAACAGAACGCCTTCGTCGTCGGCGCCGTGACGGGCATCGCCCATCCCGGCGACGGACAGGGTTGGGCGCAGCTGGGCTCCGGCCTCTCCGGCGCGTCGCTGGGCCTCGACATCGCCGGGCCGGTGTTCACCGCCTCGATGGGCGGCGCCTCCGGTCTGGCCGCGATCGTGCTGGCGACGCAACTGATCCGCGCCGGCGTCGTCCGCGCCGCACTGGCCATCGGCGCCGAGGCACCGCTGCGCCTGAATGTCTGGGCAGCCTACGAATCGGCGGGCTTACTCGATCCGACCGACGATCCGCGCGCGCAGCGACCGTTCGACGCCAGGCGGCAGGGCATGGTCCTGGGCGAGGGCGCGGCAGCGCTGATGCTCGAGGACCGGCAGCTGGCAACGCAGCGCGGCGTCCACATCTACGCCGAAATCGCCGGCGAGGGCATGACCGCCGGACCAATAGGCGATGGCCTCGCCCCGACCGACGTTGAGATCGCGCGGCGCGCCATGGGTGAGGCGATGCTGGGCGGCGAGGTGACACCGTCCGATATCGATGTCCTCATTGCCGCCGGGCTCGGCTCCAAAGCGGGCGACGAACGCGAGACCGACATCATCGAACGCGCCTTCGGCCGTCGCACGCTGGATATGTACGCCACGGCGGTCTCGCCCGTCGTGGGCTACACCGTCGGCGCTTCAGGCGCGCTCTCCGCCGTCGCCGCGGCCAAGATCGTCGACCAACGCCAGGTTCCACCCCACGCCACCTACGAGGAACAGGACATCGCCTGCAAGTTGGCCATCGCCGGCCGTCTGTACGAGGATCGCATCGTCGGCGCGGCGACCGCCGCCTATGGCGCGCACGGCCAGAACGCAGCGCTGATGATGCTCCCGCACGTCGCTGAAGCCGGCGACGAGTTGCCGCTCGTAGTCGACTAACGCAGCGCAACCGACACAGCGTATAGGTCGCCCGCTCCGTAAGCTGTGCGTATGGACATCGCCTGGTACGGACACGCTGCCTTCCGTCTGCGTGGGCGCGATGCAGCCGTCGTCATGGACCCCTGCGCTCCCCAGACCGGCTTCCGCATCAACCGACCAGGCGCCGACATCGTCACGATCTCTCGCGCCGCGGACACCGCGCACAACTGGATCGACGGAGTCGCGTTCGAGTCCGCCGGACAGACGCGCCTACTGGACGCGCCGGGCGAGTATGAAGTCAAGCGGGTGCTGGCGACCGGCGTTCGCACGCCCGGGCCGAGCGGCGCTCGCAATGTGGCGTTCGCGATCACGATTGACGAGATTATCGTTGCCCATCTGGGCGATCTGCACGGCATGCCTGAGGGGGCGGCCATGCAAGAACTGCGTCGCGCAGACGTGATCCTGCTGCCCTGCGGCGGCGGCGCGCATCTCTCGCCGCAGGCTGCCGCCGACGTCGCCAACGCCCTCGCGGCACCAATGGTGATCCCGATGATTTACCAACCCGAATCGGCCGACGGCGTATCGACCGGTCTCGAACCGCTGTCCGCCTTCCTACGCGAGATGGGCGTGTCCGTCGATCCGCCCACCGACAACCACATCAACGTCACACGTTCGTCGATGCCCACCGCGCCGACCGTGACGCCGCTGCTGGCTCGAGGAGCCTGAGATGACCCGTGAGCATTCACTGCCGGAGTATGAAATCGTCATCCAGCGAAACCGGCGCGCGCCTATGTGCGACGGCATCTCGCTGGCGACTGATATCTACCTGCCCGCCCGCGACGGCGTCGCTCTGCCAGGGCCGTGGCCGACGCTCTTGACCCGAACCCCGTACGACAAGCTCAGCTTCGCGGCCGACGCCGAATGGTGGGCGCGTCGCGGCTATGCGCGCGTGATTCAGGATGTGCGCGGCCGCTTCGCCTCGGAGGGCGACTTCTATCTGCTCAAGAACGAGGCGGAGGACGGCTTCGACACTATCGAATGGCTGGCTAAGCAGCCTTGGTCGACGGGCAAGGTGGGCACGGTCGGCACGTCCTATATGGGCTGGGTGCAATCCGCCGCCGCGACGCAGAATCCGCCGCACCTGTCGGCGATGTGGGTCAACCAAGGCGCATTCAACGGGCTGACCTCGTCGCTGCGGCAGGGCGGCGCGCTCGAGTTGCGTTGGCTCGCCTGGGCATTCTGGAACGCGCCGGTCAGCCCCGAGTCGGTCGGCGACGCGATGCTCTACGCAGCGCTCGACCAGGCCGCCGTCAACCTGCGCGGCTACCTCGATCGCCTGCCTTGGCGCGCAGGCGACACCCCGCTCGCGCTGACCAAAGACTACGAACGCTGGGCGATCGATCTGCTCACGCTGGCGGGCGAGGACGATTGGCTCTGGCAGCTGCCGTCGATGAACTTCGAGCGCTACATCGACCAAACCGCCGACGTGCCCACGGTCTACTCGGGCGGCTGGTACGACAGCTACACGCGCGCGACCTGCGAATCCTTCATGGCGTTCTCCGAGGCGATGACATCACCGCAATATTTGCTCATGGGTCCCTGGACGCACGGCGAAGTCACGCTCGACCGTTCCTGGTCGGGCGATGTCGATTTTGGGCCGACCGCGCCCGCGTCGGGCAACCTCGCAGCGAGCATCTCCGATCTGCGGCTCGAGTTCTTCGATCAGACGCTCAAGGCACTCGATAGTGGCTGGGAGCAGCGTCCGCCGGTCGCCGTGTTCCTGATGGGCGGCGGCAGTGGACGTCGGCTCAGCTCGGGCCGCATGGATCACGGCGGCGAGTGGCGCGAAGCCGCTCAATGGCCGCCGACTGAAGCGTCCGGCCTGGAACTCTTCCTGCAGCCCGGCGGTAGACTGGCGACGCAAGCGGCGAGCGAGGATGGCGGCTCGTCCCGCTATCTCTTCGATCCGCGCCATCCCGTCCCCTCGATCTCCGCCAACGTCTCCTCGCTACGCGAGTACGCGCCCGAAGACCCGTCGCTGAAACAGCAAATCTGGCCGCCCACCCAGCGCTCGCGCGAGCTGATCATGCCCGGCGGCACCGACCAGCGCACCCGACCCGATGTGATGGGCGCGCAACCGCCCTATCTGCCCACGTCAACACGCTCGGACGTGCTTTCCTTCCACACCGACGCGCTCCGCGAGGATGTGCGAGCGGCCGGACCCGTCACGGTTCGACTCCACGTCTCCAGCGACGCCCCCGACACCGACTTCACGGCCCTCTTGCTCGACTGCTATCCGCCCAATCCCGACTATCCCGAGGGCTACAACCTACGCATCTCCGACAGCATCAAGCGCCTACGCTTTCGCAACGGCTATGACCGCGAGGAGCTGGTATCGCCTGATGAGGTCGTCAAACTGACGATCGAGCTCTACCCGACAGCGAACGTATTCAAGGCCGGACATCGGATTGGAATCGAGATCTCATCGTCGAACTACCCGAGGTTCGACGTCAATCCCAACACAGGCGAACCGATCGGCCGTCAGACTCACACGAGGACGGCGCTGAACACCGTTCACCACAACGCTGAGTACGCGTCGAGCGTCGAGCTGTCGGTGATCCCGCCCTAGCCGCGCCTGGGTGCGGCGCTGGACTCGCTCCTCACAGATCGCGGATAGCATCGCACTATGGCGAATCGGCCCGTCAGACTTAGGCGCGATTCGGGGGGGGGGGGGGGGGGGGGGGATTTCCGGTCGCGGCGACAGCGGCGATGCTCGTCTCCTCTACGCTTGCGTTGGCGCCGCCATCCGCGGCCAGGGCGTCCCCCGATCCGCTCAAGGTCACGCCCGGCAGCGAAGGGGCAACGCTGACTTAGACACCAGGTACCAACCCCGCGGACGCCTCCGGCTGTCTAACCTCACAATACCTGGTTATGGTGTTCAACTACGGCGATAATGACGAGACTATCTATACCGTCAATACCACTGTCGACTACCCGATCAGTAGTCATGAAGTGACGGGGTTGACTCCAAAACCGACTACGTCGCGCAGATCAACTCGTTCCGAGGCATGCCTCAGTTATGCATCGACGAGCGCCGATCGAGTATTTTAAGACGAAGAAGCTCAAGAAGGAGAAGACGCGCAAGCCCGCGGCTCAGAGCACCGTAGACAAGTCCGAGTCGGACGACGACAACCAAAATGACAATGACGGCGATGAGCCGGATGGTGATGAGAACGACGAGGTCCAACGTCGCGTTGAGCCCGTTCACCGCGCTCAGCACGAGCTACGGCCACGCCTGCGCCTGCACGCCGATGGCACATCAGCTGCTGGGGGCAGTGATCAGCACGGGCAATCCAGCCCGCCGGCGACCATGCAATTCACGGAACTCGGCGCGACACGTGAAGAGACCTGCGGCATCGCGAGCGGCCCTGCCCGTCGGACAAGCGAAGTGTTCCACTTTAGCAACGTGTACAACGTGATCAACTGGGTGCCACCCGATGAGATCGGTCGCATCTGACAGGGAATGCCGCGCGAACGATCGAGAAACTGGGCCGGGTTTCAGGCAAACCCGGCCCGTGTTGTTCACCGTAACATCTGCTAGTCGGATCGCGGATCGCGCCGGATCAGCTGCTGCTGACGTTTGCTGAAGGAGCTCAGGATTCGCTCATAGGAATCCATGATTAGTTCCTCCAGCTCGTCGGCGGGCAGGTCCGCTCCCAGCGTGACCGCGATCCAGTGCGACTTGCTCAGGTAGCGAGGGAAGGCCACGGCCTCGTACTGTTGGTGCAGCATGGGCACGATCGCCGGGTCGCATTTGATCGAGATCGCCTGCGGCCTGCCCTCGATCGTACCACCACCGAGGAAGCAGAAGATCTTGCCGCCCTTGCCGTCAGCGTTGCGGTTGCCCAGCTTGTAGACTAGGTCGTCCTCTCCCCAAGGTGAATCGGGCCACGCGCCAGGCAGCGATTCACACAGATCGGCGACGTCATCGCGGTTCATCGGCGTGCCCTATGCCTCATACCTCAGGCCTCGGCGGCGGTGAGATTTTCGAGGAACTCGGTATTGGACTTGGTGCGGGCGAGACGGTCGAGCAATCGCTCCGTCGGTTCGGTCGCGCCGCCGCCCGAGCCCGCCAACACGGACATCATGCGGCGCAGCAGCCAGACGCGCTGCAGCTCCTCGCCGGAGAGCAGCAGCTCCTCGCGGCGGGTGGAGGAGCCGGCAATATCGATCGCAGGATAGATGCGCCGCTCAGCCAGCTTACGGTCGAGCCGCACTTCCCAGTTGCCGGTGCCCTTGAACTCCTCGAAGACGACGTCGTCGAGCCGCGAGCCGGTGTCGACCAGACATGTGGCGATGACCGTCAGCGAACCGCCTTCCTCAGCCTTGCGCGCCGAACCGAAGAACCGCTTGGGAGGGTACAGCGCAACTGGGTCGATGCCGCCGGAGAGCGTGCGACCGGTGGACGGCATCTCGAGGTTGTAGGCGCGCGTCAGGCGCGTGATCGAGTCGAGCAGGATGACCACGTCGCGGCCCATCTCCATCAGCCGCTTGGCGCGCTCGAGGCCCAGCTCGGCCACGCGCGTGTGCTCCTCGACCGGTTCGTCGAACGTCGAGGCGATCACTTCGCCGCGCACCGAGCGCCTCATCTCGGTCACCTCTTCCGGCCGCTCGCCGATCAGAACGACCATCAGGTGAACCTCGGGGTGGTTCGTCGTGATCCCGCTGGCGATCGATTGCAGCAGCATCGTCTTACCAGCCTTGGGCGGACTCACGATCAGCCCGCGCTGCCCGCGGCCCATCGGCGCGACGAGGTCGATTACGCGCCCCGACAGCTCAGCCGGATTGTCGGTTTCCAGTTCAAACCTCTGATGCGGGAAGACCGCAGTCAGATTCTCGAAGCTGGGACGGGCCAATGCCTCGTCCGCGCTGACGCCGTTGACGAGATCGACGCGAGAGAGGCCGTAGTACTTCTCGCCCTGTTTAGGCGGGCGCACGGAGCCGATCACGTAATCGCCCGTTCGCAGGCCGGAACGACGAATCAGATTCTGGGACACGTAGACGTCGGTCGGCGCGGGCAGGAGCGATTCGCCGCGTAGGAAGCCGTACGAATCATCGACCACTTCCAGCACGCCGCCAGACAGGATGTGACCCTCCGCTTCGGACTGGGCCTTGAGAATACGGAGTACGATGTCCTGCTTTTTCAGGCCCGACAGTCCGCTGACATTCAGCTCGCGCGCCTGGGCGAGGAGCTCGTCACGGGTCAGATGCTCAAGGTCGGGAATACTCAGGGTCGTCATCAGCTACCTCGGATGGGGACGCATGTTAGGGTCTCAGCCTGCGTTTGCGTCGCTGCGCCTGTGCCGGCGAATGCGTGGTCGGACAGCGCTGACGGTCTGTCTGTCCGAAATGTAGCTGCTGCGCTCAACGACGCGTGCCGGTTGTCTGGCGCGGTGCGCAGCAGCAGCCCTGACGGGAACGTGGTCAATTCTACCTGCGCCCATTCAACAGGGGCAATAGGCGGGGCAATGTCGCACCGGTAACCCTCGCCTCCATCAGTGCGGCGACGACACCGACGCACGATCGATGCGCGGACGCAGTTGCGTCTCGGCCACGCGCCAGTCGTCGAGAAACGCCTGGATGCCCTTGTCGGTCAAGGGGTGCTTCTGCATCTGCTCGAGCACCGGGAAGGGGATCGTCGCAATATGCGCGCCGACCCGGGCCGCCGACGCCGTGTGATCGACATGGCGCAGCGACGCCGCGATCACCTGCGTCGGCAGGTTGAACCGATCGAGCAGCCGCACCGTGTCGGCGACGAGCCCGATCCCATCCTCGCCGATGTCATCCAGGCGACCGACGAACGGCGATACGAACGCCGCTCCGGCGCGAGCGGCCAGCAGCGCCTGATTGAGCGAGAAGATCAGCGTTGTGTTGATGCGGATAGCCTGCTCGGACAACGCCTTGATCGCGGCGAGCCCAGGACCGTCGATCGGAATCTTGACGACCACGCTCGCATGCCAGCTCGCCAGTTCGCGCGCTTCGGCGATCAGCTCGTCGGTCGTGCGGCTCACGCACTCGGCCGAGATCGGGCCCTCAACCAAGTCCGCAATGCGCAGGATACGTTCACGGTAGCCGATCGCCGCCTCGCCTTCGTGCGCGACCGCCCGCGCATGCAGCGACGGGTTCGTCGTCACGCCATCGCAGACGCCCCAGGCGGCCGCCTGCGCAATCTCGTCCAATCGGGCGGTATCGAGAAAGATCTGCACGTCTAGTTCCTTTGCGGGATACGGCTGCATTGGCTCACGGCAGGACCGCACAACACCAACAGGGCTATTCCCAATAGAGGTCGCCTGTATCTGAGGGCAAGTAGATACTGTAGTCAACTTGCTCCATTTCAGGAGCTCCACGTCCCAAGTCAACCGACGGGACTAAGCCAATGAGTTCGGCTGCAAAGCCAGCATTGTCTGACCCGACGCGGAAGAACTCGGGGTGGCCGCTAGCGCGATCTCTGACGATCTCAACGGTATCAGCACCTGCGACCCTCACTGAGACGATCTTGTCCATTCGCACACGGAAAGACCGCTCACTGCCAACAAAGAAGACATGCTTTGTGGAAACGCCAAGATTGCCCCGCCCCCGGCTTGTCCTCACATCCGATTCCACCACCCGGCCCGCAGATTGGCCTGCCCTAACGGAGAGACCTTTTGCCACGCGCAAGCTAGTGCCAGCGCTCCTTCCTCGTGTCTCGCGCTTAGTCCGCTGCTCAATGTACTCTGCGTCTGCAAATACATAGAGCATCCGTTCGTTCTTTTGCGTCTTGAACTGTGGATAAAAGCTCCAATCCAGATCGGGTACCCGATCGTTGACCAGGATTTCCAAAACAGCTTGCCGCTCGGCAAGTTCCCTACGCCTTTGATATTGGCGTTCCCGCTCTTCACGACGCACGCGCTCTGATTCCTCGGCTCGCGCACGCTCGGCTGCTTCTCTCCGCCGCTGCACATTTTCCCTCAGCTTGGACAATAATCCCATCATGATTTCCTTTCCAGTGGCCATTCCGCACGGAATGCACCATTCAGCAGGATAGTCTCTAAGGTCACTCCTCGAGGTGCTTTGCACCTAGACCAAGCGATGATCATGGCTGGAGGGTAACGAGCGCGATCTGGACCGGGAGCAGCGCGCACATGAGGATCGCAAATGCCAGCGGGCCGCGATCGTTGAGCGCATCGCTGAGCTCGTCGGAGAGCTTGCCCGTCTTGCGCGCCTGGAGCGAGAGCAGGCGAACACGCCGCACGCCGGCGAACATACCGGGCACAAGGACGAACAACGAGACCAAGTAGAGGACCTCAACCGCGAGCAACCAGCTCGTCCCGATCGGGTCGACCGATTCGGCGCGGATGCCCCAGACCGCACCGAGTGCGCCGGTCGCGATGATGCCGGGCAGCAACAGCCGCGTGTGAGCGCGGTCGGCGGAGCGGAACAGCACGTCCCGTTCCAGCGCGTCGCCAGTCTGCCAGGCGCGCGTCAGCGCGAGGGTCAACGCGGCGACGCCGCCGGCATAGACCAGCGTCGCAACCGTGGTCAGAAAGCGGAAGACGTCGTCTTCGCTCACTTGGCGAGCCTTCAGCCTTCGATCGCGCCCTCTGCAAGGGCGCGCGCAGGTGCGACAGAGCGATTGGCGGCGCCGACCGGGTGTCGCAGCAGTGTCTCGGACTCGGTCAGGACCGAGTCGATGAAGCCGAGGAACAGCGGGTGCGACCGTTCGGGTCGCGACTTCAGCTCGGGATGGAACTGGGAGCCGAGCATGAAGGGGTGATCGCACACCTCGGCGATTTCGACCAGCGCGCCATCGCGCGAGGTGCCGCTGGCCAACAACCCGGCGCGCTCGAAGCGGTCGCGGTATTGGGGGTTGAACTCCCAGCGGTGGCGATGCCGCTCGTCGGTGAGCGCCGACCGATACAACCCGGCGGCGCGCGTGTCCGGCCGCAACCGACAGGGGTACGTGCCCAGTCGCATCGTGCCGCCCTTCTGCGTCAGCTCGCGCTGTTCGTTGAGCAACGCGATGACCGGGGCGTTAGTGAATTCGTCCGCCTCTGTGGTGTTGGCGTTGGGCAAGCCGAGTCGCTCGCGAGCGAACGCGATCACCATGTTCTGCATTCCGCGGCAGAGGCCGAGGTAGGGAATGCGCTGCTCCAGCGCGAAGCGCGCCACACCGACTTCGCCCTCGATCCCGCGCGCGCCGAAACCGCCGGGCACAATTACCCCGTCGACGTCGGCCAGCGCGGCGGCGATCTGCGGCTGGCGAGCCTCGTCGAGATCGTCCGATTGGATCCAAGTTATCTCGACGCTCGCTCGACGTTGCGCGGCGGCGTGAATCAACGCCTCCCGGACCGAGAGATAGGCGTCCCGCAGTTCGACATACTTGCCCACGATCGCGACACGGCAGGTGCGCTCGGCTTGGCCCAGACGATCGGTCCAGTCGTTCCAAGCACGGATCGAACGCTCGGGCGGGCACGCCGTCGCTTCCAGCCGCAGTCGGTTGAGCGTCAGACCGGTCAGGCCAGCTCGTTCCAGCATCGACGGAACCAGATAGATCGAAGGTGCCGTCTCCAGCGTCATCACCGCTTCGGTTGGCACGTCGCAGAACAGCGCCAGTTTGTCGCTGATCGATCGGTCGGCCTGGATATCGGTGCGTGAGATGATCACGTCCGGCTGAATGCCCATGCTGCGCAGCGTGCGAACTGAATGCTGGGTGGGTTTGGTTTTGAGCTCGTTAGTCGCCTTGAGATGGAACAACGGTGTGACATGAATCGCGAGCGTGCCATGTCGCGGCTCCTCGTAGCGCATCTGTCGGATCGCTTCGAGGAACGCCTGCCCCTCAATATCGCCGACGGTACCGCCAACTTCGACGATCAACACGTCCACGCCTGAACGCGCGGCGAGACCGCGCACGCGTTCCTTAATCAGGTCGGTCACATGCGGCACGGTCTGGATCGTGCCGCCGAGATAGTCGCCGCGCCGCTCGCGCTCGATCATCTCAACCGAGATCTGCCCCATCGTCACCGATGACGATGCGGTCAGGTTCTGGTCCAGAAAGCGCTCGTAGTGGCCCAGGTCGAGATCAGTCTCGGTACCGTCATCGGTGACGTAGACCTCGCCATGCTGATAGGGCGACATTGTGCCTGGATCGACATTCAGATACGGGTCGAGCTTCTGGACCGTGACGGAGAGTCCGCGCGATTGCAGCAATCGCCCCAGCGAAGCGGTGGTGATCCCCTTGCCGACAGATGAGATGACTCCACCGGTAATGAAGATGTATCTGGGCCGCCGCTGCTCGCTGCTCACTGGCTCGATGTCGTTCCCTCTCGACCGGACAACGCTGCCCGAACCCTACCGCCTGGCGCGCTCGTCAGCCGCCCTGCAAATTGACCAACAGGTCGACCAGGTCGCCGTCACTGAGTAAGTCGTCCGCCTGCGCCTGGACGGAGTTGATCACGACTGCAATCGCCTCCTGGTCCTGCTCGGAGAATGCCTCCGCGTCGAGAATGTGCTGCGTCGTGATCCCCTCGAACCAGTCCACGGACAGGTTCGACTGCTTCGATTTGGATAGCGGCACAAGGGTCATGAAGAGTTTGACGCTGATCGCCATGGCGCGCTCCATCCCTGGTTGACCCTGGTTGACTGGGAGTGTATCAACGCAGCCCCGAGAGGATATCCAGCGCTTCACCCAGAATGCGGGCTGCCGCCGCGCGGACGCCAGGGTGGTTGGGCTGTCCGCCCATCGGATAGGGAAAGAGGGTCGCGTAGCGGGACAGCGTCACCGCCAGTTCCTGGCTGACGACGCCGAACTCGGCAAACGACGCCTCGCGCCAGAACGTCACCGCCTCACCCCAATTGGCAGCCAATGTTTGCGCCTCATGCGAGTGCCGTTGCGGTTCGATCTCAAGATCGCTGTCCAACCGGGCGATCCGCCCAAGCAGGTCAGCGCGGACACGACTAAGCGAGCCTGTCAACGCCTCAGCCGCGACCCGCTCGATACGTTCGGGCTGCGCGATCCCGGCACGGCGGGCGAGGATCAGGATCCAGACCGTCGAGGCGCTGAACTCCGACTCGAGCAGCCAAGGCGAGACTTGGGCGGTCATCGATCCCTCGCGGCGCCAGGCGCGACGCTGATCGTCGCAACCCACGATCAGACCCCAAGCCGGACCAAAAGCGGACACACCCATGCCGTAAGCGATTACGGGGCGGTCGTCGCGCAACTCGTTGCGGATGCGTCGCCGCCAGCGAATGCGTTGCAGGCGATTCGGGAAGCTCGAGACGATCAGGCGCGGGTTAATGCCAAGCGCGGAGAGCCCGGCCTCGAGCTGAGCCGGCAGCTCGGCGTCCTGCGGCGGCTGGTAACTGATGCCGGTGACCGCGCCAATGGTGCGGCTCGGCTGCGAGGCACCGATGTAGTCCAACTGACCAACGAGACAGCCCAGCAACGGCACCCAATGATACTCGTAACGTGCGCCAACGAATGCCTGCACCCAGATGCCTCCGCCCGCACTCCTCCGCGCCGTGGTTTGAGCATACGCATCCGCGAGTATGCTAAAAACATCCATGCCGAACCCTACCAACGAGCGCAGATCCCTCGAACCGACGATCGACGTCCTCGACAACGGACTGCGAGTCGTGGTCGCTACGCTGCCTTATTCGCAGGCAGCGGTGTCGGCGGCATACGTCGGTGTCGGATCGCGCGACGAGGCGCGAGAAACGCTGGGGTTGTCTCACTACCTCGAGCATATGTTGTTCAAGGGCACCGCGTCGCGACCCGAGCCGACGGCGATCTCCGCGGCGATCGAGGGCGCTGGCGGTTCGCTCAACGCCTACACCACGCGCGAGCTGACCAGCTTCTGGAACCGGGTACCGTTCGACCGGCTGCCGCTGGCGATGGATGTGTTGGCCGACTCGGTTCGCTACTCACTGCTAGCCGAGTCTGAAATCGAGCGCGAGCGCACCGTGATCTGCTCCGAGATTCGCCGCGCTCACGATCAGCCCGGCCAACGCGTCGGCCAACTGCTCACGCGAGCCGCGTACGGCGACCAGCCGCTGGGATGGGAGATCGCCGGAGACCTCGATTCCGTCGGTGCGGTGACGCGCGATCACCTCAAGCAGCACATCGAAACCTGGTATCGACCGTCCAACATCGTGCTCTCCATCGCTGGCAACGTGCATCGCGACGCAGTCCTCAAGCTGGCCGATCGCCACTGGGGGCACGGCTGGGGAGACGAGGCGCTCGAACGCGTGTCTGGTCGCCTGCGCGCCGTTGACGCCACTTCGGACGACATCGTTCGAATCGAAGTCCGCGACACTGAGCAATGCAACCTCGCCCTGGCGCTGCGAACATCCTCTCGACTCGACCCTGACCGCTACGCGCTCGCATTGCTCAACGACGTGCTGGGCGGCGGCATGAGCTCCCGTCTGTTCACCGAGATCCGCGAGAAACGCGGGTTGGCGTATTCGGTTGGCTCCTACACTACGGGGTTCGACGATACCGGGCACCTCACGATTCTGGCTGGCGTCACCGCCGAGCATGTGCTCGAAACGGTCGCCGTGGCGATGAACGAATTGCGCAAGATGGCAGCGCATCCGGTTGGCGAGGACGAGCTGGAACGGGTCCGCAAGCACGCGATCGGCTCCTTCCGCCTCAGCCTCGACGACGCCGCGAGCTGGTGTCACGCAGCCGGCACCATGCTGTTATCGAATGGCTTCATCGAATCGGTCGATGAAACGATCGTCGGATACGAACAGGTCGATACGGCTGATATCCAGCGCGTCGCCCGGCGGTTCATCCGCGAACAAAATCTGACTGCGGCCGTCGTGGGACCGTTCGACGATGTCGATGAGCTGCGCCGGCGCGTAGCGGACTTCAGTCCCAACTAACGACGGAAACACGAGTTTGATCCATGGAAAACGTTCGCGCGCTGTTGGCCGTAAGCCCCGATGCGCCCCTGCCCGATCAGTCCGACGCCGTCTCCGCCGACGCCATAATCTTGGTTCATCCACAGGACGAAGGCGCATACGTCGCCGCAGCCGAGCGTGTATCGGAGGCAATCGATCTGGGCGCGCCCGTCTATCTGGCAATTCCGACGATTGACTCCGGGCGTTGCCGCGCCTACCTGCGACACGCGCTGCAACCAGGCGTCTACGGCGTCGCGGTGCAGACCGCTGCCAGCATCGATCAGCTGCGCTATCTCGAAAGTCTGCTGGAAGACTTGGAACAACGGGCCAGGATTCGCCCCGGCCTAACCGCGATAGCCGCGGGCTTCCACGATCCACGCGCGCTCAACATCATGGCCGACGCCCTCTCGGCGATGCGCAGTTCCGCCGATCGCATAGCATGGATCGCATACGACCACACGGAGATGGCCGAGTCACTTGGAGTGCCGACGGATAGCCCCACCGTCGCCGTCGCACGCGCGCAGGCCGTGATCACCGCAGCCGCGTTCGACTTGCCGATCGTGTATGGATCGCCGTCCGAAGCCGAATACGCCGCCTCGCTTGGCTTCCGCGGCTGCGCCACCGGAGAGCCCGCCGAACTCGCGAGATTACACGCGATCTTCACGCAACCCGAGTCGGAATCAGACGCTGTAGAGAAGGGTTCGTAGTGTCAGCCACCGTGATGCGTTCCATGTTATCCGTACCCGGTATCCGCAAGCGGTTCATCGAAAAAGCGCGCGCCGCGGAGGCCGATGTGCTCTGCTTCGACCTTGAGGACTCGGTCGCCTGGGACGACAAGCCGGCCGCGCGCGACCTGCTCTGCCGCGTCCTGCCCGACTTTCCCAAGCGCGGCAGGCAGGTCTTCGTTCGCATCAACGGCTACGACACGGGTCTGATTGAGCAGGAGCTGGACGCCATTGTGCAGACTTGGCTGGACGGCGTCAGCGTATCCAAGATCGAGCGGGCGCGCGACATCCAGCGCATTGACGACTACCTGACGCTGCTGGAACGCGCTCGCGGTCTGCCCGACGGGCAGGTGAAGATCGCCGCTTGGATCGAGAATGCGCACGCAGTCGCCAATGCCTATAAGATTTGTGCCGCTTCAGATCGGTTGGTCGGCATTTGCGTCGGCGGCGAGGACTATGCGGTCAGCATCAGGGTGCGCCGAACCAAGAGCGGCGCCGAGTTGGCTTTGGCTCGCCGCGCCTCAGTTAACGCCGCGCACGCCGCCGGCATCGTCCCGCTCGACACTCCCTGGACCGACACCCGCGACGTCGAAGGCTATACCGACGAACTGCGCCGTGCCAAGGAGATCGGCTTCCAGGGCAAGTTCTGCATCCACCCTGACCAACTCGGACCGGCGAACCGCATGTTCACTCCGCCGCAGGAAGATGTCGAATGGGCGCAACGAGTCGTTGACGCCTACCGCCAAGGCGTCGAGCGAAATCTCGGCGCGGTCGCCATGGATGGCCAGATGATCGATAAACCTGTCCTCGAGCAGGCCGAGCACGTGCTCGCCTGGTCGGAACAGATCGCCTCCATAGAGGAGGTACGCCAGCCTCGCTAGCCAAACGTCCGCGGCTATCCGGTGAGTCATTCTCCTAGAGAGCGGTTTGGGGGCGTCTTGCCCAGTCGGACGCGCCCGTGCGCTCATAGGCTGTGTCGGCACGTAGATATGCTGGCTGGCGACGATCAGGTCGCACAGGATCCGCTGTAGCGGGTGATCTTTGAAGGCGGTCGCGCCGCCGCTGTGATGCACGAAGCGAACGATATCGAGACAGGCGGCAGCAACCCAGGTAACCAGAGCATGAACGGGCGCATCGCGAGACAGCGTCGTGAGCTCGGCCGCCTCGCGATACGCTCATGGCTTCCTCAAGCGTCGCCAACACATAGCATAGGCTCTCGCAGCGTCGTATCGACGGACATCTCGCCGAAATCGTGCTGGAACACGCCGCGATCGGCGACGAAACCCGCCTGGCCGAAGCGCGTGCGATTACCGATCTCGCCACTCAGCAGCTCCAGTGCACGGCGTGCCGACCCCAGCGCGATGCCGGTGTGTCCAGGGCTGAGAAAGGTGATCGTCAGGTTCTGAACCAGGGGCCGCCGCGATCGGCGTGAATGCCGCCGAAGGGCGTGATGAACTCAGGCTGCACGATCACATCGTGAGCCTGGTAGTAGCAACCGCCCGTGCCCTCAAGGCCCACCCCCAACTGTCCTCGACCGGCAGTCACGACTGCTCGACCGATCCGATCAGCGGCGGCAGGCTACCACACCGGGCCCGGTCGCGAGCCGTCCTCCTTGACCACCACCGCGTTAGCCAGTAACCAGCCGCAAGGGCGAATTCATTCTAGCGAATGACCAACGCCCGTCCAGCTTGAATGCGCCGTCGGATAGCAGAGTGGCGATGACCTCGGGATTGGCCGTGCCCGGCGACTCTCGGAAATCCGTTGCCGAAGACCGTCTCGAGCCCGATACCGGCGCGCAGATGCGAACCGGCTATGCCCGGAGGATTCGGCCTAGATCATGGCGACCCAGCCGCTGGAGGCATCTGCGCTGGCTAGCTCCTCGAACACCTCGACCTGCGTGGCGGGGTACACGTCGTAGCCGCCGACTTCTCTGGGCGACGCCATGGCAAAGAACCCGGCCACCTCCAGCGCCGTGACCGATTCTTCGGCGAGCGTCCGGGCTCGGGCGGACGCCCCGCATATTCGCTTAGGGTTGGTGCGCGCCGTTGAGCTCATAGTAATCTCCGAGATGAAGACGTGATTCGATGCGGCGAGCATGTCGCGGTTCAGCTGAGCCATCGGGTGATCGACGAAGTTGGCCACCGCGTCCAGAGCTCGGTAGCAAAAGCACACAGCGTCCAGATAGACACCGCCAACACAGGAATCCATCGAGCGAATTCGCGCTTCATCGGCGCGAGTGATTGGTTCATCGCGTTGGCGCTGTTCCCAAGCTTCAGTCAGGGACTGACCAGCATAAACGCGCGCCGCCTCGACGCCGTGCGGGGCGACGCTGAAGTCATGTCGGACGAGTGAACGCTGGCCCACCGGCTTGCCCGTCGAGAATCGCGTCCGAGTCTAGTGCTCGCGGAACAGATCGAGCAACCGCTCCGCCAGACCGATGCACGACACCGTCATCCCGACCACCAGAAACGTGGTCATGGAAATATCAAACTAGGTGCTGCCGCGGCGCGGGTTGGTATCGCCGAACGGCATCTCGTAATCTGAGCCGAGCACGAGGTCATTGGCGCGATAGTGCGGACTGCCCGTGCCCTGGAGTCCGCTGACGTGCCAACCGTCCTCTATCTT
Source organism: Dehalococcoidia bacterium (assembly GCA_965116225.1). Lineage (GTDB taxonomy): Bacteria > Chloroflexota > Dehalococcoidia > Bin125 > Bin125 > Bin125. The sequence goes on from OZ220495.1 coordinate 1,389,086, forward strand.
GACTTGGTCGGTGGGAATCGCCAGGCCGGTCCAGATCGGGGCTCCGTCCTCGGCGACCAGCTGCCGGCCTTGCTCGTCGAGCAGTCGCGCGCTCGGGGTTGATGGTGCCGGAGAACCTCGGGTAGGGCTAGTCGAACGCCGAGTCCAACGCTTCACCGTCGGGCAAGTACGCGCCAGCCAGGCCAGCGATCATCGATTGCACCATTGCGCACCAACCGGACGAGACGTCGGTGCGCGACAGCTCAACGAACGCCTCGATCTGCCGTCAGGGGATGCGCATCGATGCCGCCGACTTCGCTCGGTCCGGACAGCTTGAAGGCCGCGACCGACACCGTGGCGAGCGTGCGTAACTTGATCGACTCGGCGCTATGTACCCGCAGCGTCGGCGCGATCGACTCGACCCGCTCGCGCCAGTCGGCAAGCTCCCGCCCGAGTTGGTTGTCCACTCGGTAGTCCATATCGCTGTCATCCGGTCTGCCGGGCTTCCGTTCGAGGCGCTCCGCTAGAGGCCGGGGCGCACCGGCAGACCAAGCTGATGCTGGCCGCGTCGGATGTAAGCGGACTGCGTCTGAATCACGTGTTGGCTGGCGGTCTGAATATCGCGCAGCAGGCGGGCCAGCACGCTGTCGCTGTAGACGGCCGGGCCGCCAGCGTGCTCGTGCGCGGTGCGGACGATGTCTTCGGCCGCCTGATGCGCCCAGCGCAGCGCCGCGCGGGCACGGTCGTCCATTCGCACAGCATCCTCCAGCGAGTGCACTGGTGCCGGCAGCAGCTCGTCGAAGAGGTGTTTACCATACCCCTCCATCACTTCGAGCAGCGCGACGCAACGACCGAGATCGCCCTGGAAGTGCTGCTGCTCGGCGATCGGTGAGCGTTGTCCGGTGCGCGTGTGTGTCGTTGCTTGCGTCGTGACCTCTTCGACCGCTCGTTTCGCCACGCCTAGCGGAAAGCCGTACCCGGCCGCGGTCAGGAAGGTGATCGTCGGACGCTGCAACCAGCCGCTGCCGCGCAGCGGCGGACGCTCGAAGCCGACCAGATGCATCTCGGTGGGAACGAACACGTTGTCGAATCGGTAATGGGTGCTGCCGGTGCCACGCATCCCCAGCGTCTGCCAAGTATCTTCGACTACGACATCGGACTTGGGCGCTATGACGGTGACCAACGGCGGCGGTTTGCCCGGTTCCGGTTCCTGCACGGGAATACGGCATTGGGCCAGCACGTAATCGCTGTGGTGAATGCCCGAAGCCCAGCCCCAACGACCGTTCACTAGCCAGCCGCCCTCAACCTGCTCTGCCTCGCCCTCAGGCGCGATCGAGCCGCAGGTCACGGGCCAGCGCTCCGCGGCATCGACGAAGATGCGCTCGACCGCGCTGTCGGGCAGGCGCGTCGCAGCCCAGGCCGACTCGTGCGAGCCGATCAGCGCGCACCAGCCAGCAGAGGAATCGTGCGAGGTGATGTCGGCGATGATCTGTGTCTGCAGGACGGGATGCACGTCGACGCCGCCCAGCGCAACCGGGGAGCAGAGGCTGAATGCGCCGACACGGCGCAGCGCGGCCTCAGTCTCAGTCGAGAGTCGGCGTAGCTCCTCGTTAGTCCCCGATTCGGCACGCAGTACGTTGCCAATGCCGGCGATGCGCTCGCGCCATTCAGCGGCCTGCGTGCTGAGCTCGCTAGCGATCATGCCGTCCTCCGTTCTGCCTTACGCAGGATGCACGCCTTGGCGAAGCGTCCCGCCCGTCGCCCCAATTCCCATGTCGAAAAGCGTACCGTTGGAGTCAGGACTGAGGAGCCAAACGGAAAGGAAGAGCGCCATGACCTTCCGATACGCCGCCCTCACCCACTCCCGCGACCGGATGAGCCAAGTCCTCAGTCGCCGAGTGTGGTCGATCATCTTCCTGACGATCGGAATCGTCACCACGTTCTTTGGAATATTGACGGCTCCCAGTGGATTCGGGTTCATCTTCCTGATGCCCATGCCGTTGTGGTTCATTCTGGCAGCGATACTCCGGCCGACTCGACCGAGTATCGCTCTCGCCTGCGTATTCACAGGGTTCTGGATTTATGGAGTCATCAGGATGCTCACCGATTGACAAAGCAATCGACGGCGACCAGCAACTCACCGCCATCACTCCCAATCCCTGCTCTCATTCTCAGCTGGCCTGGGAATCTCGCCTGGCGATTCTCGTGCCGGACGAGGAAGTGAAGATGTGAACGTGGTGCGGGCTACCTGAGCAGGAACGAGCATCGGACAGCTCCAATCGATCTCTAACGAGTCCAGAACGAAATGTACGACTTAGCGAAGCAATCCGCCGATCTCCCCAATTGGCTATCGAAAAGCGTACCGCTGGAGTCAGGACTGAGGAGTGATCCAGAAAGGAGGAACGCCATGACGTCCGACACGCCGCCCTCATCCACTCCCGCTTCCGCACCACGAGGAGGCCCCGCGCAGACGATAACGGCACCACGGGTAGCGGCTGCGCCAGCTTGACCGCGCTCACCCTCACGGCAGTCGTCAATCAGACCGCTGCGGCGAACCGCACGTCATCGTCAGGCGACTGCAGCTTCCAAGCCTCGGTAGTCCAAGCGAATAGAACGTCAACCGTATCGGGAGCGTCCTCCAACCCGTGCAAAGTCACGTTCACCCCCTCGCCGATTGGAAACACCGGCGTTCGCGTTCGCGTCTCTCACGAGGGCGAATGCAACAACGTCGAGATGCGCTGGCGGATATACCCTCCATCAGCCCAAACACCGAGCGCGCCACCCAGCAATGTGCCACGGGGGGCGTCGGCGTCGCGCCAGTCTTCCGCTTACGCCTACCTCTTGGGCGAAGACGTGGTCGGCATCGACATGATCAAGAACTGGTCAACAGCCACTTGGACTCACGATGCCGAGCGGGTACTTTCGGTCGCCCACTATCCATCCCTCTGGGGCACGACTCATGAGTTTCACTTCATTGGCCTTTAATTGGGTGATGGTTGGACGGTTGAGTCCAAAAGCTCAGGAACGATCCGCCACGGCGATTCACGGGTAGAGGCGTGGAGCAATGGCAACTTCCATATCCACATACCAGCCCTACCGGACTCACGCGCCCGGACACGGAGTGAGCTGCACGTACAGGCAAATTCGGCGTTCTACTGCGATTTCGAGTTGCAGTGGATCAACCCATACGCATTCACATCGGAGTCTGATTGTGCGAGGAAATAAACGCGTGCAGACATCGTTGCCGACGGAGACCGGGGGATCCCCCGGTCTCCGTCCGACATCGGTCGTTGGCCGAATCTTTACCCGACAGCGATGGTCCAAGTACTTCCTCGCGATCGGAGTCGTTACCACGATCTTCGGGCTATTGACGGCCTTCAGCGGACTCGGGCTGATCTTTCTGCTGTTCTCGCCGCTGTGGTTCGGCCTGGCGGCGATACTCCGGCCGACCCGACCGCGCCTCGTCGTCGCATGCTTGATCATGGGGTGCTGGATATTCGCCGCCTTCAACGTGATCTTCTAGTTGCCAAGCAATCGACGACGTCCAGCCGAATTGGGACATTCCCAATTCGGCTGGACGTCTTGAACCACCATCATCCCCGGTCCTAGCTCGCCTGCGAATCTCGCTTGGTGACGGCGGAACGAGATTCCCGCGCCGAGCGTGGGAATGACGACCTCGATGCGGCGCAGAGACACAGCACTCTCTCCCCCATTGCCTGTCGAAAAGCGTACCGTTGAAGTCAAGGTTGAGGGCCAAGGAAGAACACCAGGGCGTTCCGACACACCGCCCTCATCCACCCCCGCCGGCGGGCCGTTCCGGCGGTAGCTGGTTGCGACCGGCTAGAGGAGGCCATCAATGCCTATTCTCTCTTCGCCTGCCCTTGAGAGCCGGTCCAGCGCTACTGCGCACAGCATCGCACGCAGGCAGCGAAGCGCCTGGATGATCATCAGGCTAGCAGTGATTGCGCTGCTGTTGGGCGCGATCAGCATTCTCAGCATCGGCGTGTTCATCCTGATCGGCGCGCTGCCGTTCTTTGCGCTCGGAATCGCCCTACATCCGAGTAGGACACATTACATCGTCGGCGGGATCGGTCTCGCTAGCGGTCTGTTCGGCGCTGGATTACTAGCATATGTCCTCTTGACGTAAGAGACGCCGATACTGACGCTCACCAACCTTCGGGATACCTGGCGACCGTGTTGATCGCCGGCGGGTTCAGTTTCTGCGCGTTTGGTCTGTTGTCGACGTATGGCCGGTTGTCTCCGTTTCCGATCTATGCGCCGATACCTCTCTCTGTCGCCGTCTTGTTCTCTCCGTCCAACCTGAAAATTATGTATGCCGTCCATCTGGGTTGGCTGGTGTATCGGCCTGTATTTCGTCCTCACACAGTAGGCTGATGCGCCGGCGCGCTGATTCCGCATTCCTAACCCTAGTCCGTCATTCCCGGCAAGCTGGGAATGACGGACTAGGGGCGGAACAAACAGGCACGGGAGTGACGGCAGTACGGCATAGACTGCGGGTATGCGCCTGACGACAGGAGGCTGAGCGATGGCCAGTGTCTCGGATGTGCGGGAGATCATTGCGGGCGACGGCGAGACCGGCGTCGAGATTACGCGTAACGTGCGGCGCTGGGTCGATGAACAGGTCATCCCCCAGGCGACCGAGCTGGAGCACTCCGGCGAGTTCCCCGCCAAGATTCACGCTGACATGTGCCAGATGGGCATCTTCGGCATCACCTTCCCCGAGTCGCACGGCGGGCTGGGGCTGTCGTTCGAGACCTATTCGGCTGTGATCGAGGAGATCTCGCGCGGCTGGATGGGGCTGGCGGGGATCATCAACACCAACGTGATCGATGGCTGGATCATCGACGAACACGGCACCCAGGAGCAGAAAGACCGCTTCCTGCCCAGCCTGGCCAGCGGCATGAAGCAGGGCTGCTTTACGATCACTGAGCCGAACGCGGGCTCGGACGCCCAGGCGATCCGCGCCAACGCCTTGCGCGACGGCGACGATTACATCCTCAACGGCAACAAACTGTTCGTGACCAACGGCGACCGCGGCGACGTCTATCTGACCATGACCAAGACCGACCCATCGGCGCAGCCGCGACACCGCGGCATTTCCGCCTTCCTGGTCGAATCGGGTACGCCGGGGTTCTCGGTCGCGCGGACGATCGACAAGCTCGGTTACAAAGGTCCTGAGACGGCGGAACTGTTTCTCGAGGACGCGCGCGTGTCGGTCGACAACCTCCTCGGCGGCGTTGAGGGTCGCGGGTTTCAGCAGATGATCTCGGGGCTTGAGATCGGTCGCATCAATGTCGCCGCGCGCGCGACCGGCGTCGCCCAGGCGGCATTCGACGCGGCAATCGTCTATGCCCAACAACGCGAAACGATGGGACGTCCCATCGCGCAGCATCAGACGATACAGCTTAAGCTGGCTGAGATGGCGACCAAGATTCGCGCCGCGCGACTCCTGACCCGCGACGCTGCGCGCAAGAAGGACAGCGGACAGCGCTCCGACCTGGACGTCGGGATGGCCAAGCTGTTCGCCACCGAGGTCGCGCTTGAATGCAGCCTCGAGTCGATGCGCGTTCACGGCGGCGTCGGCTACACGACGGAACTCCCCGTCGAGCGCTTCTACCGCGACGCGCCGCTGATGGCGGTCGCCGAGGGTACCAATGAAATCCAGCGCATCGTGATCGCGAGGCGCCTGCTGGAGATGTACGCAATCGACTAACCGGTTCAGCCGTTTCGGCGGCGACAGCCAACACGGGGAAAGACGCCATGCCGACACGTGAGATGTTCGGCCGCTACCTGGATGAGTTCGCGGTCGGCGAAGTGATCGAACACTGGCCCGCGCGAACCGTGACCGAGGCCGACGACCTGCTCTTCTGCATGCTGACGATGAATCACCATCCGTTGCACACGAACAAACAGTACGCCGAGGACACGCAGTTCGGCCAGCGAATCGTTTCAGGTCCGTTCGTCTACTCGTTGGTCTTCGGCATGACGGTACCGACGATCTCGGGCAAGGCGATCGCCAATCTGGCTACGACCGAGCTTCGCCACACCGCTCCCGTCTTCCACGGCAACACGCTCCAAGCCAGGACCGAGGTGCTGGACGTCCGCGCGAGCAAGAGCCAGCCCGACCGAGGCATCGTCACAGTGCGTACCACCGCCGCCAATCAGGACGGTACAGAGGTGCTCTCGTTCCACCGCGCCGTGATGATCCCCAAGCGGCCGGAGTAGGATCAGGGCATGGATATCAGTTCGGGTCAGCAGCTCGAGCGCGCCGTTGTCCAGCTCGGCAAGGCGTTGGGGCTCGAAACCAGTTCTCAGGTTGCGATGGGTAAACGCATCTGGGGCCGCGGTCGGCGCGTGGATGTTGTTCTGCGCCACCCAAAGACCGGGCAACGTCTGGGAATTGAGTGCAAGTACCAGAACACAGCGGGTACCGCAGAAGAGAAGGTTCCGCTGACTATCACCGATATCGAAGCGTGGCCCATTCGCGGACTCGTAGTAGTGCACGGCGACGGGTTTTCAAACGACTTCAAGGCCTTTCTGCGAAGCTCAGGCAAGGTCGTCGAGTTCGAGGATCTGGCGAACTGGCTTTGCTTTTTCTTCGATCTGCCTATAGATCGCACAGAGCAAGCCGATATGCGGTCGAATGGCGAAGCAGACGCTCAGATCGATTGAACCAGGTATTCGCGGACCGGCCCGCGGCCGCTCGCAACCGAGTTGATCGCTCTGCGAGCATGGACTTCATTCAGCTCGAAGAGATCGGAACCGTACATCCGCGTGACATCAGGATGGCCTGAGTTTGACAGGACAACCCGTGATCCTTGACACGCCAGCTTCTCGGCGGTCTCGGCCAAGCGCGCTTGCTCATCCATATCGAAGTCCTTGGCGGTGTACGAGGTAAAGGAAGCGGTTGCGCTCAGCGGCACGTATGGGGGATCGAAGTAGACGAAATCCTCTGCGCCGGCCGACGCCGTCGCGACGGCGAAATCGGCAACCGTCAGCTCCACGCCTTGCAACGCAGCAGACGCAGTCCGCAGATTCGCCTCGTCGCAGATGGTTGGATTGTCGTAGCGACCATGCGGAACATTGAACCGGCCTTTGCTGTTGACGCGATAGAGACCATTGAAGCAAGTCTTGTTGAGGAAGATCAGATTCGCCGCGCCGCCGAGACTACATGTGCGTCTCTTGGCGCGGATCGCGTAGTAGTATTTTGCCCGATCCGCCGCCGTGCGGTACTTGCGTTGATGCACGCGCAGCGCGCGAATCAGCGCATCAACGTTGTCGCGAACCTGAGTATAGGCATTAATCAGTTCGCGGTTGCTATCCGAGAGCATCGCGCGATGAAAGCGAGCTTCGTGCTGCAGGGCGAAGAACAGAGCTCCGCCTCCGAGGAAAGGTTCGTAGTAGGTCCCAATCCGCTTCGGAGCAGCGGCGAGCAATTCCGCCAACAGGATAGTCTTACCACCGGCCCACTTGAGAAATGGTTTGGCCATCTCAGTCGACCCCGTTCCGCAGCGCACCGATCGCTTGGTCCACGGCACGATCGATGCGCTCCATCAACAACGCGGCGCGATTGGTGTAGAGATCTCGCGTCCAGTCGATGCGCCAGCGCTGGGCGAGGTTGAGCCGACCGTCGGCGATGGCCTGTTCCACCTCATCTTCATCCTCAATCACGACCTCGCCGTCGGAGCGAATCAGCGCATCGAGCAGCAGATCGTGAAACTCGATCCGTTCGCCGTCGAACACGACCTGATCGATAGTGTCGAGTCGGTATAGGCGCAGGTCGCCATTGGGCTGGTGCAACCGATAGGCGCTGTAGGGTCGACCGGGCCACCAGATGCCCCAGCTCGTGAATCCGCCGGCGCGTGGGTAGCGGTTGATCGCGCTCGGATCCTTGTCGGCGACCCAGCGACCAACGATCAGGTCCGGACTGACTAACCAACGCTCGAGCGGGAACTCGAGCGCCCGGCCGTCGAGCGCGACCTTGCGCTCAATCAGCTGCGCCGACGGCGCGGGGAGCAGGTCGTCGAGGTCCGCTGTCTCTGACATACGCGGGCAGTATCGCCTACGGCGGAGGTGCGCGCTAATGCTCCGCCGAGCCATCCGCGAGCGATCAGGGCGACGACATCGTGTTACGCTTGCCTGCGGATCGCGGTGTCACGCCTGTTCACCGTTTGTGCACCGTCAGTTTCTCGTGGCGCTCGCTGGATGTCTCGCAGCGCCTCAATCGGAGTGCATGCGCATGCCGGCAGTGGTGGCGATCGGGGGACAGTGGGGCGATGAGGGAAAAGGCCGCATCGTCGACCTGTTGGCCCGTCACGCATCTATCGTGGTGCGCTACTCGGCCGGCAACAACGCCGGTCACACCATCGTCAACGACAAGGGCAAATTCGCCCTGCACCTGATCCCGGCCGGCATCTTCTATCCTGACAAGACGGCGATCGTTGGTAACGGCCTCGTGATCGACCCGCAGGCACTGATCGACGAGATCACCATGCTCGAGACGCGCGGCGTCAGCACCGAGCGACTCAAGGTCTCCGATCGGGCGCACCTGGTGATGCCCTGGCATCCGATCATCGATCAGCAGGAGGAGCAGTTCCGCGGCGCGGCGGCGGTTGGCACGACCGGCAAGGGCGTCGGTCCCGCCTTCTCGGACAAGGTGGGGCGTTGGGGCATTCGCATGTCGGAACTCGCCGACGCCGAAGGCTTCATGCAACGGTTGCGGCTGGTGCTGGACTTCAAGAACGCGATGCTGGCCAAGCTGTACGGCGTCGAACCGCTCGATTTCGACCGCGTCTACGAGACGTATCGCGAGTACTGGGCGCGTCTGGCACCCTATGTGACCGATACCTCGCTGATCTGCCACGCGGCGCTGCGCCGCGGCGAACGAATCCTGCTCGAGGGCGCGCAGGGATCGCTGCTCGACCTCGACACTGGCACCTACGACTACGTCACGTCGTCTGTGCCGACCTCGATGGCGGGCGGCGCCGCAGTCGGGGCGGGCATTGCACCGCTCGATATTGACCGCGTCGTCGGCGTCTACAAGGCCTACCAGACCCGCGTCGGAAACGGGCCCATGCCGACCGAGCTGTTTGGACGCGAGGGCGATCGACTACGCGACGCTGGCCATGAATACGGCACGACCACAGGGCGACCGCGCCGATGCGGCTGGTTCGATTCCGTCGCCGGGCGCTACACGATCCGCCTCAACGGCTGTCACAGTATCTCGCTGACGCGGCTCGACGTGCTCGACCGGTTCGAGATGCTGAAGGTCTGCGTCGCCTACGACATCAACGGACGCCGCGTGGACGATTTCCCCAGCTCGCGGTTGGCGCTGGAGTCGGCGGAACCGATCTACGAGGAATTGCCCGGTTGGGAAGCGAACACCAGCGACTGTCGTCGGTTCGACGATCTGCCCGCCAATGCGCAGCGATACGTCCGCCGAATCGAGGAACTGATCGGCGCGACCGCCGCCCTAGTCAGTGTTGGACCCGAGCGCGACCAGGCAATCATCGTCGACCCAATCCTGTAAAGCGAGCGCAGGCGATACGAGCGGGACCGGACACGGAGGACGGCGATGTCTGAGACGGTGATCTCGATTCTGGTCATGCTGCACGTGTTCGGCGTAGCGGTCTGGCTGGGCGGGCAAATCGTCACTGCCGCCTGCGTCATTCCCGCCCTGCGCGCCGTCGGCGACCGCACGATCTGGCTGAACACCCTGGAAGGCTTCACGAGGCGCTTCGGCAGAGTCGGCATCATCGCCATGCTCGTGATTGTGATCAGCGGCGGTGCCATGATCGATCCGCGCCTCGACCAGGTAAGGAACTTCGGCTCCGAAATCCACGATGCCCGCTGGGGCTACATCTTCGTGATCAAGATGGTGCTCTGGGCCATGATGATCGCGCTGATCGGCTTACATCAGTTCGTGTTCGGCCCACGCCAACTCGAGCTGGCGAGACAAACGGCCAATGCCGATGAAGACACGCCCGAACTCAAGCGCGTGCGAACAATCACGATCATGCTCTCCATCTCCGGGCTGCTGCTGACCTTGCTGGTCGCGGGTACCGGCGCGTTCCTCGGCAATCACAACTTCTCGATGCTACCGTCCTGATGCCTTGCGCGTCCATAAGGATACCATCGCGGATACCGTCAATGCTGACAGCGACGCTCGCGATTGCACTGGGCATCGCCGCGATGATCCTGGCGGCGATGTCGTCGTTGGAGGTCGCCGGCGCGCGGGAGGCTTCGCCGCGCGTTAGCATGGCGATCTGGATCTCGGACGATGAATACGCCGAACTCTGCATCGACCTGCGCGACCCGATCGCTGGACGGACGCGGCGGTGCCCGGCAGCAAACCGACTCAGCTTCGCGCGAGCGTCCGAAGGGCGCTGGTTGCGTTCCGCCGACCTGCATATCGCGCCTGAAGTCTCGATCTACGCTCGCGCCCGTCGCGTCGAGCGTACCCTCGACTATGGGCTTGGCGTCGTCATCGAAGGTGAAGCCCGCGGGCTTCGGGCGCGCTCCTGGCACCTCGAATGGGATCAAACGGCGACCAATCAGTGGGTGACCAGCTCCACGATCACGCTCCGCCTGCCCGTCGCGCCGTTCCCCGAGCTATGGCCGGTCGACAGCGGTATCGTCACCGGCGCGCACCGCCTGGAAGTAGGTCGAGGTGCCCCCGACTTTGTTCTACCCGTGCTGGGGATCGAGTCAGGCGGTGACGATTCGTTGGTCTCGCTGTCCAGCGCTCGCGGCGGCAGCGAACGGGTCACGTTGATCGTCTTCTGGTCTTCCTGGGCTCCGTACGTTGACGAGATGCTGAGCGTGTTGTCCGATCTCGCCGCGCGTCACGACGATCTGCTTGTGCTGGGGATCAACATCTACGAGACCGATCGCGGGGCCGGCGAGATGTTCGCCCACGGCGTCGGGACAGGGATTCAGCATCTCGTCGATACGACCGGCGCGGTCGCTCGGCACTACCGCGTCGACGGCGTGCCGGAATTGTATGTGCTCGACGGGAACGGAATCTACCGCGGCGTGACCCGCGGCCCAGCGCCGCTGAGGCAGATTCTAGCCGTGATCGACGACGCGCGATAAACCTAAACCGCGCCGCCCAGGTCGAGGAGCCAGTCGGATAGCCTGTACCCATTGCCAGGCCACCACGGTGCCTCATCAGGAGAACCACGATGCCCGAGTACGAAGATATCCTCTACGAAACCAGAGGTCGATTGGCGATCGTCACCCTCAATCGACCTGAGAAAATGAACGCGCTCAGTCATCGGCTGCGTGCCGAACTGTTCGATGCGCTCAAGGTCGCCGAAGCCGACGACGGCGTGCACGTCGTGATCATCCGCGGCACCGGACGCACCTTCTCCGCCGGCTACGACATCACGCCAGTGCCGAACCTGTCCGAGTCGGACTATCTGGACTACCGTTCGGGACTGCCCTCGGTCGGTCCGATCCATCCTGGACAGGGTCAGTGGCCGCAACATCTGCTCTCCGGTTACTGGCAGATCTGGGAACTGACCAAGCCGGTCATTGCACAGGTACACGGCTACGCGCTCGCTGGCGGCTCCGAGCTCGCCTCGATGTGCGACCTGATGTACGTGGCGGAGGACGCGATCATCGGCTATCCACCCGTGCGCGCGATGACAACGGTCGACATTCTCTACCACCCGTGGCACATGGGGATGCGCAAGGCGCGTGAATTGTGCTATACGGGAGACTCAGTCAGCGGCCTAGAAGCGGTCGAACTGGGCTGGGCCAACCGCGCCTTCCCGGTCGAGCAGCTCGCCGAAGAGACCGAAAAGATGGGCGAACGGATCGCCAACATCGCGCCCGACATGATCCAGATGTCGAAGCGCGGCCTCAACCGCGCCTACGAGATAATGGGTTTTCGCACCGCCCTGCAGGTCGGCGCGGACATCCAGGCACTCTCCACCTACCGCCCTTCGGCGGGCGAGTTCGGAAGCATCGCGCGCGAAAAAGGGATCAAAGCCGCCCTCGACTGGCGCGACGGACCCTTCCAGGACTACGGCGCAGCCAAGTCGCGCCCATCGTCGCCGACGAGCTGACGCCGCGGGGGGCGCGTTGTCACCTCCGTCCCTGCCATTCCCGGCTCCTCTTGGGAATGACGGGGACGGATACGGCAATGACGGAGGTGGGTTGCCAGCCCGCCTGGGCATCTCGGCCAGCGGTACGCGATCATTCCGTCTAACCAGATGCTGCGGTAAGGTGTTGTCGAGCCGCGCGTGCACTGCGAAGCGGGTACCCGCGCGCTGAAGCAACACAGCGAGATGAAGTAAGGACCTATGCCCAGTCGCAGCGGGATACCTCAGTCGTTCGGCATCATCATGGTCTTCGCCCTGCTGATCGCAGGCATCTTCGCTCTCGTCGGGTTCGCCATTCACAAGGGAGCCGACCGCAATGTCATCGAGGCCAAGCAGATTTCTGAGCTGGCTGGCGTCGAAGGCTGGGAGACCGGGTTGTTCTGCATCGAGGACGGCAAAGAAGACCATCCATCGCTATCGCTCACCGAGCGACCGCCCGAGACCTGCGCTGAGGCGGAACCGCTGCCGATCGAGATCATCGACGAGGATGCTGTCCGCGCCGAAGCGAACGCGCTGCGCGGGGCCGAGCTGTACGTCGCCAACGGCTGCCAGGTTTGCCATGGCGAGAACGGCGAAGGCCTCGTCGGGCCGACCATCGCCCGAACGGGATTGGATGTCCAAGGCGTGATTGCGCAATATCGTCAGCCTCGCGGAATTATGCAGGAGTTCCCGGCAGAGGACGTCTCGGTAGAGGACATCGCCGACATTTGGACCTGGTTGCAAACGTTGCCCGCCGTTGACCCGCTTATCGACCCGAACAACGACGCGCTGGGCCACGAGGACTACGGTCAGTGGGCGGAATAATCCTCGTCACGTTCTAGTAACCTCGTATCCATGCAATGACCCATCGAGGGGATTCGGCATGGGTAACCACGCGACGCCGACCGCGGCGTATTGGTCGTTCTTCGAGCAATTCAACGCCAAGAATGCCGACGGCTGGGCGGGTACCATGTCGTATCCACACGTGCGCGTCTCAGCGACAGAGCCGACTGGCGTCGGGGATGCCCCGCGCACGGCGTCCGGGCTCCATCAGAACGCCGCCGAATACGCCGCAGTGGCGGTCTCCACCGGTTGGCGTCGGTTCGAGATCACCGGTTGGGTTCGCACGCAGGGCATTACGCCGCGCGTCGTGCATGCATCGCCGACCAAGCTGCATCTCGCCGGCGGCTGGGCGCGGCATCGCGCGGACGATTCGGAAATCATCTCCAACCGCGTGCTCTACGTGATGACCCGAACCGACGAAGGTTGGGGCATTCAGGCCCGCTTCGGCGTCGACGGCTGGTCGCGCGACGGTGACTTCCACGCACAGGGGCAAGCGGCCGTAGCCGCGGCCGAGTCGCTGGGCGCGTTGCACAACGCCAGCGACTTCGAGACGTTTGCTGCGCGCGTTTCGTATCCGCTGACCATCGTGGGCGTCGGCGAGGTAACTCAGATCGAGACCCCGGCTGAGTTTCTCGCAGTCTCGACCGCTCTACCGCTGAGCGCGGTCTCGGGGTCAGCGCAGGTAGTCAACGCGGGCGCGCGCGGCGTCAACGTCGCCGCGCGCCGGCGCGCGCATGGGATCGAACGCGATGAGATCCTCTTCATGGTCGAGCGCAACGGCGAGTGGAAGCTGACCGCCGTGTCCGCTCTACCGTAATCGCCGCCATTCCGAGCCTGCCTGACATCTCGCAAGAAGGAACGAGATTCCTGCGTCGGGCACGGGAATAACCACAGGACTGAGGACACTGAACGTGGGCGAGGCGATCTCAGTCGCCTTCGAGCGCGCCTCTGAGGCGTGGATCGAGAACATCCCGCAGACCGTCGCCGATGATGTTGAGGCTCCAGACCAGTAGCGCGATGCAGATGCCAGGGAAGACCCACAGCCACCAGCCTTTGTTGGTGATGATCACCTGTCGGCCTTCCGAGGCCAACCCCCCCCATGTCGGTTCGGGCGGGCGAATGCCGAGTCCGAGGAACGAGAGCCCGGCCTCGGCGATAATCGCGAATCCCGCGCCCAGCGAGACCTGCACAATCACCGGTTGGAAGCTGTTGGGCAACACATAGCGCATCATGATCCGCAGGTTGCTCGCGCCAATCGTCCGACCGGCCAGCACATAGTCCTGCTCGCGCACGGATAACGCCATTGCTCTGGCAATCCGGGCGACCCAGGGAATATTGGCAATCCCGACGGCGACAATGATATTGATGATGTCGCGCCCGAGCACCGAGACCAGCGCCAGCGCCAGGATCAGGCCGGGGAACGCGAGCACGGCGTCCATCAGACGCATCAGCGCTTCGTCGACGGTACCGCGCGCATAGCCAGCCGCAATACCGATCGGCAGCCCGAAGATCGCTCCGAACAACGATGCGCCAAACCCGACGGCGAGCGCCGCTCGCGTCGCGTGCAGGACGCGGGAGAACGTGTCGCGGCCAATCTTGTCGGTGCCGAAGGGGTGATCAGCATTGGGCGATTGCCAGGAAATGTAGAGCCCGTCCTCATCGGTCGCCTGTTTCTCGTAGCCGGGCAGCGGGAAGATATCGACGAAGATCGCGATAATCACGAAGGTGATCAGAATGAACAAGGCCGGTTTGACCAAGCGCACGCGCAGGAATCGCCGCATAAAGATACGTAGCGGTTCCAAGCGGCTGGCTTCATCCGGGATCGCGTAGCCGGTGGCCGTCGTCTCGACTGACGCCTGCTCAGCCATAACGAATCCTCGGATCGAGCACGCCATATGAGATGTCGGTCAGCAGGTTGGCAACGACGATCGCGATGGCGATCACCAGGATCATCGCCTGGATGATCAGCAGGTCGCGCTGTAGCGCCGAAGTTACGAGCCAGCGCCCCATGCCGGGGATGTTGAAAATCTGCTCGACGATCACGGCACCGGCGAACACGCGGGCCAGCAACAGGCCGACGATCGTGACGACCGGCAACAGTCCGTTGCGCAATGCGTGGATCGAGATCACGCGGCGCTCCCTCAGCCCTTTGGCGCGCGCCGTGCGGACATAATCCTGTCGCATCACCTCCAACATCGACGAGCGCGTCTGTCGGGCCACAATCGCCGACAGCACCCAGCCGACCACCAGCGTCGGCATAATCAGTGACTTGATAGAGGCCACCGGGTCATCCCAGATCCGCTCGAATCCCGCAGCCGGGAGCACATCCCAAGTCACGACGAAGAGCAGGATCAGAATCAGGCCGGTCAGATAGTCGGGAATCGCGACTCCGCCAACTGAGACCATCGTCACAAGCCGGTCGGCGATAGAGTTGGGCCTGATCGCAGACAGGACCCCGGCAGGTATGCCGAACAGCAGGCCTACAACAATCGTCGCGAAACCGACGTGCAGCGTGTTCTGCAGACGTTGCACCAGCTCGGGACCGATCGGGCGGTTGGTCAGCACGGAGCTGCCGAAGTCGCCGGAACTGACGATATCGCCGATCCACTTGCCGAATTGCTCAGGTACCGACTTGTTTAGTCCGAGCTGCTCTTCGACCTGCGCGCGTCGTTCCTCCGAGATCGCCTCACCCTCGCCCGAGAGCGCCGCGACCGGATCGCCGGGCAGGATGCGGAAGATGGCGAACGACGCGATCGCGACGATAATGACCACAACGATCGACTGCAGGACCCGAACTGTAATATACGTCCACATGCGAAGGTTCCGGTGTACTTCCCGATCTGAATCGCGCAGTCCAAGGCAAATCATCAGCGCCCGACGAAGAACGCCTGGCAATCACCACAAGGACACGCAACGGGTGTGCTGACGAGACCCCTGAGAACGTGGCGGCTCCCCTTGCTCCATCGGGTCAAGACAAGCTGGCGACACGCCTAGGCCTCGTCGCTCCACAGCCAACGGCTTTGCCACTTGCCCTCGCCGTTGAAGAGCGTCTCTTCAGCGTTCTTGATCGGGTTGCGAACGCCGGTGAAATTGACGCCATATAGCATCGTGTAGAAGTGGCCCTCACCGACGATGATGTCGTTGATCCTGCCGTAGATATTGCGGCGTTCCTCGACATCGAAAGTCGAGCGTCCATCGGCGACGAGCTGATCGAGGTCGGGATGGATCGGACTCTCTTCGTCCTGCGCGCCGGTCGGGTTGTAGACACCGCTCTTGGTGTATGCCAGTGACGCGATCCAGTCGGGCTCCGGATAGCGCGACCAGCCGGTCAGGTTCATGTGGTACTCGCCGTTCTCGAAGAAAGCAGGGATGAATTCGACCAGCTCTAGCGGCTCGAAGTTGACTTGAATGCCCAGCACTTCCTTGATCTGGTTGGCGTAGGCCTGGCCGGCGTCGATCTTGACCTGGTTGACGTAGGTCGTGAACGAAATGCCGCCCTCGGCGTTGAGCGCCTCCACATCGACGCCGGACTGCGCCAGCAGTTCCTGCGCTCGCTCGCGCCGACTAGCGATGGCGGGATACGAGACCTGCGGGTTGGACGGCACCTCGCTGTAGGCGAGCGTGCCGTTGGGCCACTGGCCGCCCAGCGCCTGAATCATCAGGTTGTTGTGCACGGCCTGGTTGACCGCCTCGGGGTGAACGGCGTGCATGATCGCCAGGCGCAGGTTCATGTTGTCCAGCGGCGGCTTCTTCGAGTTGAAGACTAGGATCTCCGAGACGAACGCGCCCTCCATCGTCACGAGGCGCCAATCGGGGTGATCTTCCACCTGATCATTGAACTGCGACTCGGGGACGGACATCGTATCGAGGTCGCCTGCGAGGCCGGTGGCGATCAAGGTGGAGTTCTCGGTGATGATGTTGTACTTCACCTCATCGAAGTACGGCACCGGGCTGCCCGTTTGCGAACCCGGCATCGGCCCCATCATCCAGTGATCAGGATTTCGCTTACCCAGCACGTGCGACTGATCGACCCACTCGACGAACGAATAGGGGCCGGTACCAACCGGGTTGAGGCCATATTCGTCGCCCAGTTCGTCGGCGGTCGGCACGTGGATCATTGCGCCGGCGCGGTCACCGAGCAGATGCATCACGGCCGCCGACGGTTCGGAGAGCAAATACGTGGCGGTGCGTTCGTCGGGCGTTTCGACGGTGTGCACCACTTCAAAGTTGGCCTTAGGCGTCGAGGCCGGGTGGCTCGTCACCCGTTCGAGGTTGAGCCGCACATCCTCCGAGCTAAACGGGTCGCCATTGTGAAAGGAGACGCCGTCCCGCAGCGAGAAGATGATCGTCGTGTTGTCAGGGAACTCCCAGGCCTCAGCCAGCGAGATATCGGTTCGCTGCACGTTCTGCGTGTCGTGCATGACCAGGTAATCGTAGAACGGCTGGAAGTAGTAAGCGTCCGTACCAGAGGTACCCGTATGCGGGTCGATGCTGGTCGTATTCAGGTGAAAGCCGGCGTTCCAGATCGGCGCGATGACGGGACTGCTTGCCTGCGTCTGGGCGACGGCTGTCTGTGGTTGATCCTGCTCTTGCTGCTGCCCGTTGACCTGCTGCTCCTGCTGCATGGCTTGCCGATCGGCCATCGCTCCCTGTTGATCGACCTGCTGCCCCCCCGACTCCGCGTCGTCATCGTCGTCGCCGCAGCCCACCAGCGCCAAACCCACCGCGCCGACGCCGGCCCGCGCCGACGCCCGCAGCAACGAGCGCCTCGACATCCTGCTCCGCTTCATCCTCGTCCAGTAGTTGCGTTCCATCAGTTCCCTCATTCCTCGCTCTGCAAGCCTCGAGCAGATCGGAGCCCACACTCGGGATAGAGACTACTCGATCGCAGCCACTTCGGCAATAGGGGCAACACGGCGTGTTCCTCAACACGGATTACTTGCCGTAGCAGCGCTTGTACCGCTTACCCGCACTGCAGGGGCACCGGTCATTCCGGCCGACAGGCCGGGCAACCATGTCGATCAGACCGGCGTCGATCAACGGTGGGAGATCGCGCTCGATGATTCTCCTCAGTCTCTGTTTGCCACGGAGATTGCGCTGGCGATTGACCGTCGAAATGATATCGCCTAGGCGAGTACGGCCGTTCATCTGTCCAATGCAGGCCGCCATCACTGCGGTGATTAGGTAGGGTTCCGATCGTCGTTTGCCGGAATCAACCACCAACTGGAACGCCTGGTGAAAATCGGCTCCCGCCAGAGCGCGTCGCTGCTCCAGCCTGACGTGATCCGGCAGTGATGGCTTTGGTTACTCTGCGCCGGCGCGTAGCCCGCAGATCGCGCCGCCGCACCTCCAACTCGATCTCAGCGGGCAGTTCACCTCGCTCAATTACGGCCCGTTCATAACCGTGCGGCGGCTGACCGCTGACTACCCGCACGAATGCTTCGCGCGGTGCGGCCCGATCATCGCCGAGGATGCGGCGGACTTCCCAGAAATATGAATCGGTGCTGCGATTCGTTCCGTAAAAACAACTGAGCGGTGAGGTAGAAGTAGTCGTACTGTTTGCGATAAAGCGATTCATAGAGCTGCGCGGCCTGCGCCTGGTTTGCGGGATCGCGCAGGGCCGATTTCACGCACGTCGCCGCAAGCGTCGCAGTGCCCAACGCCAGATGCACGCTCGACGAAAACAGCGGATCGACGAAGCAGGCTGCATCCCCGACGAGCACGTATCCATTGCCGGCGAATGAGGAAGAAGTGTATGACCAATCGCGCTCGACATGGGCATCTCCAACGCGCTCAGCGTCGACCAGCAGCTTGCGTGTATATGGGGCAAGCGTAATCTGCGCCTCAAGAAAACTGTCTGCTCTATACCTGCGCAGTCCGTCTTGACCGACCTACTTGTCAACTACCGCCCCAACGCTCGATATGCCGGTATGCAGCGGAATTTTCCAGAGCCAGCCGTGCTCATACGACTCGGTGAAAATGTTGCCGTCGTCAGGCGGATCGAGGTGCTTAGCGTCCCGGTAGTAGCCGTAGACAGCGAGATTCTTGAAGTAGTCGTCCCACTGGTGAAACCCCAGTTTACGACTGAGCAGAGCGGCTCGCCCACTCGCACCGACAATGAAACGGCAAGCGATGCGATCTTCAGATCCGCCGTGAAGATACCTGACAGCGGTTACTCGATCTCGATCGAAGGATACAGCTAACACTTGGTGTTCTTCGCGTACGTCGACGCCATGTACACTAGCGTTCTCGAGCAAGATGTGATCAAATTCAGAGCGCACCACCTGGAATGAGGTGGTGCGCTGACCAGGATCATCTGCGAAGTACCAGCTCCAGGGATCGGGGTCGCTACCCCAGACCAGCGTCGCGCCTCGCTTAGTGACAAAATCGGCCGCCTCGATCCGGGGCATCACGCCAAGCTGCTCGAGCACGGAAATGCTAGCGGAAAGCAGTGACTCACCAACATGCTCGCGAGGAACCGCGCACGCTCAAGCAAAACGACGCGATATCCCTGATCGGCAAGCAGAGTCGCGCGGGCGGATCCGCCCGGCCCGCCGCCAATCACCACGATGTCACAGGTCTCAGTCATATCCGCTTCTTACGACAAAGGCTACTTTACGCCAAATCGAGTACCAGCCAGCGAGGCGGGATTTGGCAGCATCGATCTCCTCGCTAACTACAGGTTAGACGCGTCGGCGGCGCACGGGGTCGAGACGTTCTGTAAGCACGTCGCTGAGGAAATTCAGAGCAGTTAGCATCAACGCGAGGATCAGGATAGGACCCAGCACAAAGTGCGGCGCATCGCGCATGAACGGGCGTCCTTCCTGCATGATTGCGCCAAGAGTCGGATCCGGCAATTCAGCGCCCAGCCCAAGGAAATTGAGCGCTGCCATGATAAGCACGGAGGCCACAATCGCCAACGGAACCTGGACCGTGAACGCACCAAAGGTATTGGGTGCGACGTGGCGGAACAGGATACGCCGGCCAGAGAGGCCGAGACAGCGTCCAGCGAGAACATAGTCGCGCTCGCGTTCGCGCAGTACTCCGGCGCGCGCTAGTCGCGCTGATCCTGGAATGTTAAAAAACGCTATCGCTACCGCCACGCTAAAAATGCCCGAGCCCATGATCGTGATCAGCAAAATCGCAAACACAATCCCCGGGAATGCCAACAAGACGTCCACGCTACGCATAATCAGAGTATCGGTACGTCCGCCACGCCAGCCAGCTGTATACCCTAGTGTGATGCCAACCAGCCAACCAACCAAAACGGCGGCGAAGCCGTGCTTGATCGTGCGCCCCAGCCCGATCGAGTTACGAGCGAGCAGATCGCGGGATATGTGATCCGTACCCATCGGAGCATCCCAGCTAATGCCGTCATTCTTGGGGCCTACGCCCGGCTTGTTCGGATCGGTCGGATCGAGCACTGGGAAGATAAACGCAAAAAACAGCATAACGACCAGGACGAAGATGGCGAGCGAGCCGCGCGGCTCGCGCATGATCGCTTGAAGCTCAGCGCCAGTGCTCCGCAACAAGCGAAAGCGTTCGTTCTCTTCCTCAAAGGGAACAGCCATGGCTCGCTCGGACATTGCTCACGCCTCCGAGCTCTGTCCGATACGAATTCTCGGGTCAAGTCCAACATAAACGAGATCGACAATCAGGTTGACCACGACGAAAACGAAAACAAGCAGGATCGTGGTCGCCTGGATAACAGTGTAGTCACGGTTGTTAACAGCGTTGATCAGCGCTCGACCAAGTCCTGGCCAAGTGAAGACCGTCTCGATCACCAACGTGCCGCTGAGAATGCTGGCGAGCTCAAGTCCCATGATCGTGACTACGGGAATCAAACTCGGACGCAGCGCGTGGCGGACAATAACTGCGCGATTCGTAAGTCCCTTCGAGCGGGCAGTGCGGATATAGTCTTCCGTCAGCGTGTCAAGCAATGACTGTCTGGTAAAGCGGCTGATATTCGCAGCGACGATCCCGCCGAGCGCGAGCGATGGCAGCGCAAGATGTTCAAGCGCGCCAATCGGGTCTTCGATAAACGGTACCCGACCGGAGACCGGCGTAAGATCGAACCAGACAGAAAATACGATCAGATACACAAGGCCCGCGACAAATGAAGGCACGCCAATGTTCCAGCTCGTCCAGAGTACCGCAAACCAGTCGAAGAATCCACCCCGATTGATCGCGGCCAGCACGCCAAGAAGGAGGCCGAGCGTAAAGCCAATCACGATCGCGAAGCCAGCGAGCTCAACCGAGGCGGGAATCGCGTTCCAGAGGATCTCCGTGACCTTGAGTCCTGTCAACGACTCGCCGAAGTCGCCAGTGAAAATCCTGCTCAGCCAGATCCAGTACTGCTCGTACATCGGTTTATTAAGGCCAAGCTCTTCCTTGAGTTGTTCATAGACCTCAGGATCGGTGTTGCCCATGGCGTCGCCGATCGCGCCGGCAACCGGGTCACCAGGGATTAAACGTACGGAAGCGAAAATCAGGATCGAGGCAAGAAACAGAACCGGGATCAGTTGGGTGACAAGTCGACGAAGTACGTAAGTCATCAGGCGTCTACAGCAGACTGAAGCGAACGCTGTTCATTGCCAGCGGGTATTCCACCAACCAGGCAGTAGGCGCAGGAGAGTATCACAGTTCCGCTTTCGCCCGCGGGCGAAAGCGGAACTGTCAGTTCGGGCGCTATGTCTGTTCGAGCCAGATCGTTTGCGGGTTTGGCGTAGTTGGTCCCGGATCAGGCACGTGGACACGGTTGGTGTAAAACTCGGCTCCGCGCTGACGAGCAATGGCCTGGGCGAACATCACCTCGTGGAAGGTCTCGTTGAACGAGCGCCAGTATTCTTCCGTATCCTCGTGGTTTCCGGTCTGGACGTCAATGATCATGTCCAACCAGTGGAAGTAGTTATCCATGTAGGGTCGTTCGCGAACCGGGATTGGGTTGCTGGCGTCGCCGCCGCGTTTGGCATTGCCCTCGCCGTGTAGCGCGTCCTGCATGACCATCGCCAAGGCTGCGCTCTCAGGACGAATCCAGTTGCCAAATCCGATCAGGAAGTTGCCGAAGTCGCCAGCTTGCTGCTTCTCGATCATTACATTGTACTCGGTCGGATCGAGTTCCAGTTCAATGTCCAGCACAGCGAGCTCGGCTTGCAGCAACTGCGCCAGTGCTGGCGCATAGGGGCGAATCGGCAGGGTGCTGGCAGTCAGCATGCTGCCCGGCCCGACGCCAGCGGCGTCAAGCAGCTTGGCACCCTCTGCCGGATCGTAGTTGGGACGGTCAAGGTCTTCGATGTAGCCCTGAGAGCCGCGCTGAAAGAACAATCGACCGGCATCGTCGTACGGACCAAAGTAATCGCGTACCACGCGCTCCTGGTCAACCATTCTCCAGATACCGTGTCGGGCGCGCGGATCGGTTGTCGGCTCGACGTCGATCGCAAAACGGAAAATCTGGCCGCCCAGGCTGGTACCTGCCCAGCCCCAGTGCTCGTCGCTGGTGATCAGTCGATCGATGGTCTCGGGATTATTGAACGGAATCCCATTGTGCGAGTCAATATCGCCGGCTTCCAGCGCGATCCCGATAGCGTCAGCGTCCGAGAAGATCGTATACGTGATCTCATCCATGTTCGGTGCGCCCATATGGCCATCAGTGAACGGCACCAGGCGCCAGCCGGTGTTGGGGTCGTAGCTGTCAGTATCGAAGCGCCAAGGGCCAGTACCGATGAGGACGGCTTCCTCGTTACGTGCGACATCGAGCGCCGGAGCGGTGGTCGAGCCGGCCGTTTCGGGGTGTCCCATGCGAACGTACGCGGTGAGCGCGCCTGTGAATCCGCGCGGCTCACCAAGATTGAGCCGGAAGGTGGTATCGTCAATCGCCCCGGTACCGGCGATCACTTTACCTAGGTTGTGAGCCGGCGAGCCGCCACCAGAGACGCCCTGATCGCGAATCGCCTCGTAGCTGTGCGCCGCATCCGCGGCGGTAAAGGCGCGGCCATCATGGAACATCACGTTGGGCTTGATATCGAAGATCCAGGTCAGGCTGTCCGGCGTCTCCCAACTCGCCGCGACATCAGGCTTGATCTCCCAGTCCGGATTGGCATACTCCCAGAATCGGTTGGCGGTCTCGTTGAGTTGCACACCGCCGTACTGGGTCAGGCAGTTGTACATATAACCCGTCGGGTCGATCGTGCCGTTGTTGCCAGCCGAATTCCAGGGGAAACGAATCAGGGTCAGCTGCGAAGCGGCGGCGCGCTTGAATACCCCGCCAGCCTGAATCGCGTTGCCCTGACTGTCGACCATCGACTGGCCCTGCGCCTGGGCGATAGCTGCCGATTGGTCCTGCTCTTGCTGCTGCCCGTTGACCTGCTGCTCCTGCTGCATAGCTTGCCGATCGGCCATCGCTCCCTGTTGATCGACCTGCTGCCCCCCCGACTCCGCGTCGTCATCGTCGTCGCCGCAGCCCACCAGCGCCAAACCCACCGCGCCGACGCCGGCCCGCGCCGACGCCCGCAGCAACGAGCGCCTCGACATCCTGCTCCGCTTCATCCTCGTCCAGTAGTTGCGTTCCATCGGGCATCCTGTTCCTTCGGCGCAATCACCCAGCCGGCAACGGAACTGACCGTCGCTCGCTCTGCGCACCGACACTGTGGCAAATAGATTAGCACTTCGCGCACGAGATGCCGCAATCAGACGCCGACGACAGAAACACGGTTACTCGCCGGGCGACGAGAATTCGAGCGGCCCGCCCACGGACACTTCCAGGCTGGCAACGAGTTCGACCCGACCGGCGCTCGATTCGAACTCGGTCGTCATGATCTGGCTGACAACCTCGCCGGTGTGGCCGTAGATCGTGATCGTCGTGGCGAACTGATCGATCGCCTCGACGGTTATGTTCTCCGCCAGCAACTCCGCCGTCTCGGCCTTCAACAGGTCCACAACCTGCTCGAAATAGTCGTCGCCGGGCAGTCTCGGGCCAGTCTCGATCCCCAGCTCATAGACTGGTGGTCGGTTGCCCTCGATAGTTCGCGACACCCAGGCGAGATCAAGCAACGCCGCATAGGGCTCGAGGTTGACGCGGTCGGGAGCGGCGAGATACTCGTCGATGTCCACACTGGTAAAGCCCAGCGCGGCGGGGGTGGACTGCTCCCAAGCGGTCTGGCCATCCGCCTGCTCGGTGCCGGTCCAGATGCCGTCGTGGTTCCAGAACAGACGGAACGCACTGCCGCCGTCGACCACCACCTTGGTCTCGAAGACACCCTGTGATTGCGAGGCGCGAGCGATCGTTGACGCTATTCGGGGTTTGCCGTTGATCACCGCCTGCGTGACGAACTGCATACTCAACTCGTCGGCCGAGGACACCCACTCCCGGGCAGCTGCGATCAGTTCGTCGGAAGTCAACAGCTCGGGAGAATTGCGGAAGCCGTTCCCATCCTGTTCGGCCGGTCTTGCGCCGTCCTCAACCATCATCAACGTGTCGAACAGCGAGACGTCAAGCAGCGGCGTCGGCGTCGGAAAGACAACCGGCTCGTTCCAGCTGTGCAGGGTTTGTACGAAACTGAAATACCAATTCGAGTCTTCGTCCGCGCCATCATCAACGGTTCCGTCGTCCGAGAGACCGAATACGTCGACCAGCATCATCCTAGATTCCACTAGCAACGGCGCACCGCTCGAGCGGCTGATCGCTGCGCGCAACTGGATCGACTCGAGCGATTCGTCGAATTCATAGATCAGATGGGAGTTGAAGCCGAGTGGGTCGAGCATCTCAGCCATAGCTTCGTTCATTGCGTCGACATCGACCATGCAGTCGATCAACCACACATCCTCGCCGTCATACACGTCATACGTGATCGAGACGTCGTTGACCATCTCAGCGCAATGGAAACCTAGCTGCAGACCTGCGGAGTCGCCGAGCGTAGCCGGATCGACAAACAGCACGCCGGCGAACTCTCCGAGCAGCATGTCAAGATCGTCACTGACGTCCACCCAACCGCCGAGACCAGGCATCGACATGTACGAGCTGTCTTCCGTCAGGAGCATTTGCATCTGCAGAAATTCAGCGGATGTCACCGCATCGTCCTCCGACAGATCCTCTCCCAACTCGTCCAACAGTCCCCTCATATCCAGCGACATCGACATCATGAACGGTTCGGTTTGATACGCGACCTCAGCCGACATTGGTACCGCCACGCCGAAAAAGCGAGACTCCATAATCGTGTTGAAGAACATAGTCTCCACGTTGTCCCACCATGACCGGTAGGCGGCTTCCGCCTCGACCAAGATGGTGTCGCTCGGCACTGACGCGGGCGCGGACTGCGCCGCGTCGGGCGGTTCTTCCTCCGCCTCGGGGTCAGTCTGCTGTTCGCTCTGGAAAGCCTGCGCCGCGCTGGTCGAGGGAGCAGACGCCGGTTGCGCATCACCCTGTTCCTGCGGCTGTTCCACCTGGCGATCGTCGGGCATCGCCTGCTCATCGTCTCCGCAGGCGATCAACAGCGTCGTCAATACAACCAGACTTGCCAACAGAGCGAACAGCAGCGAGCGCATCGTCCAACCTCCCGATTATCTTCACTGTATCGCGGCCCGCTGAGCGCAGGCATGAGGGAAGTTTGGTGAGGGATCAGGGCCTGTACGGATAAGGAGAGAGGCCGAGCTGCGTCTTGAGAATCGGCTGGGCGTCCTCGACGAACTCGCACAAGAGTGGACGCGTGTGCGCTGGATCGATGATGTCCTGGCCGGTCGCCTCGGCGGTGCGGAACGGCGACGCCAGATCGCGGAGTCGGGACTCGATCTCTTCCCGCTTCGCTTCAGGATCATCCGCCGTGTCGATCTCACGTCGATACGCCGCCAGCGCCCCGCCCTCGATGTGCATCGATCCCCAGCGACCCGAGGGCCAGGCCCAGCGCTGGAACATCCCCGTCGGCCGATGCTGGCACTGCCCGGCGACGCCGAACACGCGACCCATCACCACTGTCGCCCACGGCATCCGCGATTGGCAGGTCGCGATCACCAATCTCGCGCCGGCTCGCTCGATGCCCATCTGCTCCGACTCGATCCCGACCATGAAGCCCGGCTCGTCGGCGAACGAGATCAGCGGCAGGTGGAACGTGTCGCACAGTTGGATCAGGCGGATCACCTTGCTGCCGCCCTTGACATCGGTCGAGCCGCCTTCGTGCATCGGGTTATTCGCCATAACGCCGACCGGATAGCCGTTAATTCGCGCCAGCCCCGTAATTCGCGAGCGGCCGTAGAACGGCGCGATCTCGAAGAAGGAGCCGCGATCCGCGCACCAGGTGATCGCGCGATGCCCGTCGTAGGCGCGGCTCGCGTCGATTGGGGTCGTCAGTCGGCTCCACCCGCTGCGGCAGCTCGTAGACGCTCTGCGGCAGGTAACTGAGGAACTGGCGAATCTGACGGAAAGCGTCCGCCTCGTCCTCGGCTAGATTGTCGACCGAGCCCGACTGATAGACGTGAACGCGCTCATCGCCCAACTCTTCCTTGGTCACGTCGTAGCCCAACGCCGCCTTGACCACCGGCGGCCCGCCCGGAAAGAGCTGTGAGATGCCCTTGACCATGATCGTGAAATGCGCCATGCAGGCGTTGACCGCCGGCAACCCCGCGACGGAACCCATCACGGCCGATACCACCGGTACCGTGCGCAGGAGGTCGGTGTCGACGGTCGACCACATGTTGCCGTCGGGCAGATAGGTACGACCCAGCGTCTCGAAGCCACGCACCGAGCCGCCGGCCGCGTCGAGCAGCCGCACGTACGGCACGCGCCACTCAAGGGCGCGTTGGTTTGAGCGCTTCTCCGAGCCGAGCCCGTCCGAGCCGTCGCCGGAGCCGCCGCGCACCGTGAAATCGCCCGCCGAGACGACGATCTTGCGTCCGTTGACCTTGCCGAAGCCCTCGATCGAACCCTTCGGCGTGAAGCCGACCAGCTCGCCCGCGTCGTCGTAAGACGGCCGTCCCATCAGCGACATGAACCCTTGCAGCGAGTCCGGATCGAGCAATCCCGCGACCCGTTCGTCGACCAGCAGTTTGCCTCGACGACGCTGACGCTCGACGCCCTCCGGGCCACCCCGAGCCTTGGCCAGTTCCTTGCGCTTGGCGATCTCGGCGATTTCAGGTTCCCAGGTCATACCACAGCTCTGTCCTCGTTAAGCTGAGCACAGAGTAGAGTCTAGATCTGAGACGAGGTATTCGCTCAGACCAGACGCGACGACGACAAGAATAGTCTGCTGGCAGGAAGACGAGTGGTGGCTCGGCTATCTCGAAGAGTTTCCCGATTACTGGACACAGGGCGAAACACTGGACGACATGAAGGGCCACCTGCGCGCCCTCTACGTCGACTTGACGAGTGTCGAATTGCCGGGCGTTCGTAGAGTGGCCGAACTAACACTGGCGTGAAACAGCCTGAATTGGTCAAGCGTATCCGAGCGACCGGCTCACTTTCGTGCGACACGGTTCCAAACACGACTGGTGCCGCACCCAGGACTGGCACCTATCAGGCGATTCTCTGTCGCCGCGAAGTCGACGAGCGTCTGGCGCAGAAGATCATCAAGGAACTGAGCACGCCGAGTGAATGAGTGGGCGATTTTGCGCAATTTCCTTGTCTGAGGACACGAAGTGGCGAGGCGCGCGTGGCTCATCCCGGCGAGCCACAGAGTTCGTCCTTCAGTTCCACAACGGCACGTAGGGCTAACTCCGATGCCTCCGCCACGTCTTCGGTGCTGCTCGCCGAGTAGATGTCTGTCTTCCACAATTCCGTGATCCGCCTCAGTCGATCTTCTCCGGATGCAGTGCGACCAACAAATCGATTGCTTCACGCAGACGCCAAGTGATCTTGTTATATCCGCTCGCATCATCGTTCTCCCGAGCGAGGATGCGGGCAATCTCTCCCACACGGTCCTCCAATTGCCCAAATTGAAATCGTATCAATCTACCAACACGAAGATGTCTTGCTTAACGACACTGATCTCATTAGCGCTTCCCCGCGGCGATGTGTTGGGAAATTGCGCGCCCTCCGCAATGATCGAGTAAAGGCTCAAGAGCGGCCGCACATTGCCTAGTTCGACCAATGCCTCCGCCAAGCACTTCTCAACACGTGACTCTGACCCTTCTTGCTGTTCGATTCGCTGTTCCAATTGTGCTAATCGCTCTTCCAATCCTGCGGAATCCGAACTGCATGCTGAAACTAGCAGCGCAACGAGGACAACTGCGACGGGCAGCGCTACTTTGCGGTCGCAATCCAACATTTCGTTCGCCTCGTCTTACCGTCCAACTCAAACCATATGGCGCTGCGGACCGCCGCGATCTCCTCCCGCGCGCGTTCGGCGAGCTCGGGCTGAGCGGACCGGTCAGGGTCGATCTGCGCTCGGATCTCGGCCAACTTCGTCGCAATCTCGAACTCCTGCATGGCAAGCTGCCGAAGCGACTCAGCCAACGTCTGGGCCGGATCCTGCGCCAGCCGCCGCGCTCGCGTCCACCAGACCTGTTGCATCGTCTCGTCTGCCGCCTGCTGCATCAGGACCTCTTCGGTGACGGCACAGTGACGAACAAGGGCGAAGAGCACCTGCACCGGCGTCTGCGGCGGATCCAGTTGCGCGGGCGGCAACGCTTCGGGCCAGATCAGGCTGGCTTCGGTGGCGCACGATTCGGCCGCGCAATCGGCGCGCTCGCCGATTGGCGTCTCACAATGCAGTTGCGCCTCGGTGACGCTCCCCAGCGCCGTCGTCAGGACGCGGCGCGTGAGCAGCAAAACATAGCCCCATGCCAGCGGCGTCGGACTTCATCGTGACTCGATCAGGTCCTGGCCACCGGCGACTGCGAGCGCGGAGCGGATCGTCTCCTGGACGCCTTCATCGGGATCGACCAACGGCGACCGCAGCGGCCCGACGTTGAAGCCGATGTCGTTGAGCGCCCACTTGACGGGGGCCGGATTGCCGATCAGGAAGAGCACCTTGACCAACGGCGCGATCTTCACTTGCAGGCGACCCGCTTCGGCGGTATCGACCCGCTCCCAGGCGTCGTACATCGCCTTGATGCGTCCGCCGACCAGGTGCGAGAGGACGGAGACGGCACCATATCCGCCCATGGCGAGCAGCGCCAGATTGTCGCCGTCGTTGCCGCTCCAGATGCGAAAGGCCGGCGGCGCGATGCGAATGATCTCGGCGATCTGCTCGAGATCGCCCGAAGCCTCTTTGATCCCCGCGATATTCGGGCAGTCCTCAGCCAGTCGCACCGTCGTCTGCGCGGTCATGTTCATCCCGGTGCGCCCGGGCACGTTGTAGAGCATGATCGGCGTCTCAGGCACGGCCTCGGCGACCGTCCTGAAGTGCTGGTACAGACCCTCCTGCGATGGCTTGTTGTAGTAGGGGACGACCTGTAACAAGCCATCGACATCGAGCCGCGCCGCCTGCTCCGAGGCGTCGGCGGCTGTCTCGGTACTGTTCGATCCAGCGCCCGCGATCAACGTGCCACCGGCATCGTGGACGACGGGCAGTAACTCGCGGAACAGTACGCGCTCTTCCTCGTGCGTCAACGTCGGCGATTCACCGGTCGTACCGGCTACTACGACGCCGTCGGATCCCGATTTGAGCAGTGCACCGGCGAGGTGCTGGGCTTGCTCGACGTCGACGCGGCCAGCCTCCGTCATCGGCGTCACCATCGCGGTGTAGAGGCGTCCCCAGTGCGGGGCGTCATTGGGCTCGGTCATGGTTCAGGCTTTCCGTCGGTCGCGGTCTGACGGATCAGGCTACCAAGTTTGGGGAGGGCGGTGAGACGAGTTCGGCGGCGAACCGCGCCCTAGAGGCAACCGTCGTCGAGCATCCACTCGACCATCTGGATGATGTTCAGCGCCGCGCCTTTGCGCAGGTTGTCGGCGACGACCCACCAGGCGAGTCCGTTAGGGTTGGTCGCATCGACACGCATGCGACCAACCAGGGCGTCATCGATACCGTCGGCGTCGAGCGGCGTCGGCCAGTCCCCAGCCGTGCGCCCGTCGATCACGCGCAAGCCGGGCTGCGAGGCCCAGCGCTCGCGTGCCTCGTCAGGCGTGATCGGTCGATCAAAGTCGGCGTGTACCGCGATCGCGTGCGCGCGCTCGGTCGGGATGCGAACGCACGTCGCTGAGAGAGGCAGCTCCGGCTGGTGCAGAATCTTGCGCGATTCGACCAGCATCTTCCACTCTTCCTTCGTGTATCCGTCGTCGAGGAAGATGTCGACCTGTGGTAAGGCGTTGTTGGCGATCTGCTTGGGATATTCGCTGAGTCGGTCCGCGCCGATCGGTTCGCCGCCGACCAGTAAGGCGTTCTGTTCGCGCAGCTCGGCCACCGCCGCGCCGCCCGAGCCAGAGGTGGCCTGGTAGGTATCGGCGATCACGCGCGTCACGGCGCGATCCTGGATCAGCGGATACAGCGAGAGCGCCAACGGCACGGTGGTGCAGTTGGGCGTGGCGATGATCCCGTTGTGTTGGCGTAAGTCCTGCGGGTTGACCTCGGGCACGACTAACGGCACGCCCTCCTGTTGGCGGAAGGCGGAGGAATCGTCGAACGTGACCGCGCCGCGCGCGGCGGCGGCCGGGCACAGGTTCCGCGACGCAGCCGTCGATGCCGAGATAAACGCGACATCAGCGCCGTCGAACGCATCGTGCGTGGTCTCGCGTACGATCTGGGTCTGGCCGCGGAACCTGATCTCGCGCCCCTCGGAGCGCTTCGTCGCCAGCAAGCGCAGCTCCTTGACCGGGAAATCCCGTTCCTCCATGCACTTGAGGAATTCCGCGCCGACTACTCCTGTGGCGCCGACGAGGGCGACGGTCAGTTCACGTCCCACGGCATCGCTCCTAGCTGATGACTGTTACAACTACATCGCCTGGTCGGTCCGCAGGCCGAGCAGACGATCGAGGCCGATCACGAGCCGGTCCAGTCCGGGCGCAGCGCGGACAGCACGAAGGATCTCAGGGATGAACGAGGCGCGGCTCATCGAGTCGTGGCGAAGCGTCAGCATTTCATCGTTGCCGCCGAAGACGATCACCTGGTGCGCGACCAGTCCGGGCAGGCGAACCGAGTGCAACGACGCGCCGCCCACGTCGGCTCCGCGCGAATCAAATCCATCCACATTGTGCCGCTCAGCCGGTTTACGGCTGAAGTCGCGACCGCGCGCGGCTCGCATCGATTGCGCAGTTGCGACCGCGGTGCCCGAAGGCGCATCGACCTTGCCATCGTGGTGCTGCTCGATGATCTCGACCGAGTCGAAGAGAGGCGCAGCGATGTTGGCCAGATGCATCATCAGCACGGCACCGAGAGCGAAGTTGGCGGCGATCACGCCGCCCAGGCCGGCCTCGCCCAAGCGACGCTCGGCATCGGCGATCACGGCGTCGGACAGCCCGCTAGTACCGATCACCGGTCGCACGCCGGCGTCGACAGCGGCTGGAATCAGCGCAGCCGTCCACTCGGCGTGCGAGAAGTCGATCACGACATCGGGCGACCAGTTGGGTAGGACGTCGAGGGAATTGCGCAGCGGCACAGCTCGACCGGCGACCTCGACGGATCCGCCCGTCGCCAGCGCGTCCAGTGCGCCGACCAGTTCGAGGTCGCTGGCGAATTCGACGGCGGACATGATCTGTCGGCCCATGTTGCCGGCCCCACTCATCACGATGCGGATCATCGCTCACCTGCTCAACTCAGCGCCCGCCGCTCATTGAGCGAAAAGGCTAGCGGCTGGGGGCGCCGAAGTCGCTTCTCGGCGGCGGCGGCGGCGGCGGCGGACCGTCCGACTCGGGCTGTCCACGACGGATGTTGACGCGCGAGAGGATGCCGCCACGGCGGCGCGGCGCAACGTTACTGTCGGGTTGTCGCTCTTCCGGTTCCGCGCCACTGGCGGGCGGCGCGCCCTGCGGTTGGTTGATCTGGTTTCCCTCGCCCGATCCCTGCTGCCCGGTGTTTCGCCGTCGCCGTCGCCGTCGCCGTCGTGGCTGGCCGTCTCGCGGCGGCGAGACAGCGGCCAAATCAGCGGTCAGCAATTCGGACTCGGAGGCGACCGACGTCTCGACACCCACCGGCTTCACTGCAGTCTCCGGCTCGACCGCCGCGCGTTCGACTGGTGGCTCGGCGATCTCTGCCACAGGTGCGGGATCGGGATCCTGTACCGGTTCGGCGTCGAACCCGATCGCCGCTCGGGGACGCCGCTCACGCGGCTCGCGCGGTTGCCTAGGCTCTCGATCCCGACGCGGCGGCCGATCATTCCGATCGGCTCGGCCGCGTCGCTCGCGCGGTTCCCGCGGGCTACGGTCGGCGTCACCGTTGAGCAACGCCTTGCGCGAGGCGTTAACACGACCAAGGTTGTCGACCTCGATCACAATGACCTGCATCTCGTCGCCGACGTTGACCACATCTTCCACTTTGTTGACGTGGTAGTCGGCCAACTCGGAGATGTGCACCAGCGCGTCCTTGCCCGGCATCATTTCGACGAACGCCCCGAAGGGAAGAATCCGCACCACTTTGCCGGTATAGATCTGGCCCGGCTCGATCTCGCGCGTCATCGCCACGACACGATCGTAGGCAGCCTGCCCGGATGCCTGGTCGATGGCGGTGATGAACACCGCGCCATCGTCCTCGACGGAAATCTCGGCACCGGTATCTTCTTGCAACGCGCGGATGTTGCGTCCACCAGGGCCAATCAGCTGGCCAATTTTGTCCTGGGGGACGTCGAGTTGCAGAATCCGCGGCGCGTGCGGCGACATCTGCTCGCGCGGCTCAGCGATGCACTCGGCCATCACGTCCATAATCTCCAGACGAGCGTCGCGGGCCTGATCAAGCGCGCGAGCCAGAATTGCCAGATCAATTCCCTTGACCTTCATGTCCATCTGCAGCGCAGTCACACCATCGCGCGAGCCGGCGACCTTGAAGTCCATGTCACCCAAGTGGTCTTCCATCCCGACAATGTCGGTCAGGATCGCGACGTCATCCGCTTCCTTGATCAATCCCATCGCGATACCGGCGATAGGTGCCTTGATCGGAACGCCGGCATCCATCATCGAAAGCACGCCGGCGCAGACCGAGGCCATCGAGGTCGAGCCGTTCGAGCTGAGCACCTCGGAGACCACGCGGATTGTGTAGGGAAATTCATCGAATGGCGGCAGGATCGCGGCCATGGCGCGCTCGCCCAGCATCCCGTGCCCGATGCTGCGCCGCGACGGATTCCCGACTCGTCCGGTCTCGCCGGTTGAAAAGGGCGGGAAGTTGTAATGGTGCATGAATCGTTTCGAGTCCTCAGGCGTGAGGTCATCGATCCGCTGAGCCATGCCCGAGCCTGCTAGTGTCGTGAAACTCAGCACCTGCGTCTCGCCGCGCTGGAACAGTCCCGAGCCGTGCGTGCGCGGCACCAGGTCGACCTCGGCTGAGAGCGGACGCACTTCGGTCAGTCCTCGTCCGTCCGGGCGGACGCCCTCGTCGAGAATGCTGCGCCGCACGATGCGCTTTTCGAGGGCGTCAAACGCTTCCGCGTAGGCGGCAGAGTCGGCTTCGTCGTCGAGATGTTCCAGGAACGATGCCTTGACCGCGGCGCGTCGTTGCTCACGGTCCGCCTTGTCCTCAGCCTCGCGCAGCGCCGCGCGCAACGGATCGGCGATCCGCTCCTCGACCACAGTCAGGATGTCGGCGTCGACCGATTGCTGGGCATACTCGCGCTTTGTCGGGGCGACCTCGCCGGCCAGGGCTTCCTGCATCTCGCAGATCCTGCTGATCGCCTCCTGGCCCAGCGCCAGCGCGTCGACCAGCAGCGACTCCGGTACCTCGCCGGCCTCCGCCTCGACCATCGTGATCGCATCCTTGGTACCTGCAATGACCAGATTTAGATCCGACTGTTCGAGCTGAGCGAATGTTGGCTGCAGAACGAGCTCGCCACCGACGTGGCCGATGCGCACTGAGGCACCCGGTCCGTGGAAGGGGATATCGGACACGCAGAGCGCCGCCGAGGCAGCGATTGTGCCCAGCGTGTCGGGCGGATTTTCCATATCGACCGCGAAGATCGTGAGGATGATCTGCGTATCGTCGTTGTAGCCCTTAGGGAAGAGCGGGCGGATCGGTCGATCGGTCAGCCGCGCCGAGAGCACGGCTGATGTCGTTGGCCGCCCTTCGCGGCGGAAGAACGAGCCGGGAATCCGGCCGGCGGCGTAGAGACGTTCTTCGAATTCCACCGAGAGCGGGAAGAAATCGATGCCCGCGCGCGGCTTCGACGCGGTCGCCGTGCCGAGCATCATTGTGTCGCCGTAGCGAACGGTGACCGCCCCGCCGGCCTGATTGGCCAGCTTGCCAGTCTCGATCGTGAGCATGCGTCCGGCAATCTCCTGCTGGACTGTTCGTGTGGTGATTTCCATGTGTTGGTCGGTTCCTGTGCTTCCTGTACGTGTCAGCCTTTAAATTTCGTGAGATCAGCGAGTCGAGTGCGCTCATCGCCCCAACCCGGCGGATGCGCGCCGCGGCGCGCATCCGCCTCGAGCCGCCCAGCTGGCCGCTACGTCGTTACGACACGCTGAACAGACGACTCCGTTATCGACGCAGTCCCAGCTCGGCGACGAGCGTCGAGTAGCGGTTCACGTCCTCGCGGTTGAGGTAGCGGAGCTGTCGGCGACGCTGCCCGACTAGCTTCATCAGCGCGCGCCGCGTGTGGTAATCGTGTCGGTGTTCGCGCAGATGGTCGGTCAGCCGCGAGATGCGCTGGGTGAGCTGCGCGATCTGCACTTCCGGCGATCCGGTGTCGTTCTCGTGCTGGCCGAATCGGACCGCAACCGACTCTTTCTCATCCTTGCTCAGCATATCTTCTCCGCGCCCTGAGGCGAGTTCGCTGCGATGTGGCGTTTGCCGTCGTGCGTTGGTCACTGATGAGGGCTGCAGTCGGCGGCTCTCCAAGCCGCCCGAGCCCCGTCGCGGCGCTTCCTGCCCCGTGTCTCTGCTTGGATGCTACCAGATAAACGCGGCGACGTGCGGCTCGGATGACGTATGCGACACTAAAGCGCATGACCGCTCTAATGCGACATCCGATCATGATCGTCCGCGCGCGGCTCGATCCGACGGCTCTGGACCAGTTCGAGGACTGGTACCGCGCCACACACTTACCGCATGTGCTGGAGATTCCTGGCATCGTCTCGGCGTTCCGCGTGCGCGCCGTCGACCCCATCGCCGGCGCGCACCTGATGGGCTACACATTCGAGGACGAAACCGTTGTTCAGGCCGCGCTCTCCTCCGAGCAGGCGCAGACCGCGCGCAGGGACTGGGAACACTGGGTCGATCAAGTCTACGAACTCTCGGTCGAAATCTACGCGCCGCTCGCCCCGCTGCTGATCTTCCAGCACCACAACTAGGGTGACGAAATAGGGTGACCAAGCCGTCCCATCTCTCCAGTTCGGTCGATTTGAACAGGGACAAACGAGGTGGGATGAACGAGGTGGCATCGCGCTACTGCGAGCAAGGTCGCGTGTATTTGGACCAGGCGAACGAGGAGTTCGCCTAGCAGGATCTGATGCAGGCCTCGGAGAAGGGTGGGGGCGCAGCCGCGCAGTTCGCCATGGCCATTGCCGCCCAACGCGGCTGGCGACACCACAGCCACGGCTCGCTGTTTGAAGTTGCCCGCCTGCTGGCCGAGGAGACGCATGGGGGCCGACTTCGACGCAGCCAGCACGCTACACACCAACTTCTACGAGGAATTCCTCAGTCAGGCCGGGATCGAAACTCGCCTGCGCGACGTTACCTGCTTCGTCGAATGTGCCGAGGTACTGCTCAATGGCGGCCCTCCAAACGGTTTGGCCAGCGGAGCGGAGTCGCCGACTAGAGATCGAGCGCCACTTCGTCCTTGACTGCCGTCTTCCCCTCGGGCAGGGTGAAGAAGTTGCAGAAGCAGGTGCCATCGAAATCGACCAGACCGTTGAGCACCGGTTCGCAGACGCAGATGGTGTCGTCGTTGTTGGCCGGTTGGCAGGGGCAGTAGAACTTGCCGAACCGCATGCGCATGCTAACGAAATCCTCGATCGTCTGATCGGCGTTCATCAGGATGTAGCCGCGCTCCTCGCAGAATTTGTCCGCGAGCTCCGTCATCTCGGCGCGGTACTGGTCGCGCAGGGCGCGTTCCTCCGCTTCGGGCAGATCGGTCAGGCGTTCAAACTCGGCCATGGCGCGGACTCTTCTCCAGCTAGCGGGTCGTCTTGAGTTTACTCGGCGACTACGGCTCTTGCTTCCGCGAACCGCACCAGCGAGCGGACAGGGACGCCGCTGGCGCCTTTGACCTGCGTGCCGCGTGTTTTACTCGTGTCGTCAGTGCCGGCCATGTCGAGATGCGCCCAAGGGGTCTCGCCGGCGAAGCGCGCCAGGAATTTCGCCGCCGTGATCGCGCCAGCCAGCCGCCCGCCCGTGTTCTTGACATCAGCGACCTGGCTGCGGATCTGTTCGTCGTACTCAGGGAACATCGGCAGTTGCCAGAACTTCTCGCCGGCACGCTTGCCGGCCGCGATCACCTCCGCCGCGAGGTCGTCGTCGTTGGCCATCAGGCCCGTAGCGACATCGCCCAGCGCGACGGCGCAGGCACCGGTCAGCGTAGCCACATCGATCAGCGGCGAGAGTCCCAGATGGTTGGCATAGGACAGCGCATCGGCTAGCACCAACCGACCCTCGGCGTCGGTGTTGATCACCTCAATCGTAGCGCCGTTCATCGCGGTCAACAGGTCGCCTGGTTTGATCGCGTTGCCGCCGGGCATGTTCTCGGTGCAGGGAGCGAGCGCGGTCACATTGATCGGCAGCTTCAGGTCGGCGATCGCGCCCATCGCGGCGACCACCGCGGCGGCACCCGACATATCTTGCTTCATCGCCTCCATGTTCGCCGCCGGCTTGATTGAGATGCCGCCCGTGTCGAACGTGATCCCCTTGCCGCAGTAGCCGATTCCCGGTTCATCCGCGCCGCCGCGATGTCGCAGGATCAGGAACCGAGCGTGCTGATGCGACCCTTTGGCGACGCCCAGAAATGCACCCATGCCCAGTTCGGCGGCGGCGGACTCGTCCATGATCGCGATTTCGACACCATGATCGGCGGCCCACATTTCAGCACGGTTCGCCAACTCGGTCGGCGTCAGTAGGTTGGACGGCTCGTTCGCCAGATCGCGTGCGAAATTCGCCGATCCAGCAAGTGCGCGGCCGTGCGCGATGCCCGCCTCGACACCATTGACATCGTCGGCGTGCAACGACACGCGCGTCATTTCGTTAGGCGTCTGTTTGGGCGTCTGGTGGCGGTCGAATCGGTACAGCCCCAGATCGAGACCCTCCGAGATCGCGCCCGCGACATCTTCCATGTCGTCGAGGCCGCACGCTTTGCCGTCGACGGCCACCGCGAGCGATCCCGAGGCTAGTGAACGGGCCATGCGCCCGCCGTTGGCGGCTGCGTGGCGAACCTCGTCCAGTCCCACTTGCTCGGCTGGACCCAGGCCGGCGATCACGACGCGCCCGGCGGCGGTTTGACCGAAGGTGTGGATGACGACGGTCTCGTTGACCGCGCCGGACAACTCGCCTGATTTTACGAGCGGTGCCAGACCACCGTCGAGCGCGTTGTTGAGCGACCGCAACGCGCCGCCCGCGAGAATGTCGTCGTCCTTGGTTGCGAAGATTAGCAGGTGGTCGGCATCAGCATCGAGCGCGGCCCGACCGCTGGCGTGCATCTCCATGGCAGCCTCTCTCAGCATTGATTCATGATCTTCTTATGGCAATACCGATCATCCTAACGATCGACTCCGTTTACCGAACCGCCGTCATTCCCGCGCTCTGCGCGGGAATGACGGCGGTTCGGTAAACGCTTGCCAGCGCAACGATCTCTGGACATACCGTTGCCGCATGCGGGAATTCCTACGCGAGCTGGCTGCGGTCGCTGTGACCGCGCTGATTTACTACCTGGTCCGCGGCACTGTTGCCGACCGCGCCGAGGAAGCGTTCCAACGCGCTCGCGACATCCTCGACCTCGAGCAGCGCTTCGGGCTCGACTGGGAATTCGCGATTCACGAGGCGATTCTGGGCTCCAATGCGCTGATCGATCTCGCCAACGGGACCTATTTTTGGGGGCACATGCCACTATTAATCGCGCTCGCGGTCTGGATCTGGCGATCCCACCGCGATTCCTGGCGGCGGTTCCGCAATGCGCTGCTGATCTCCGCCGCCATTGGCATGGCGTGTTACTTCCTGTTGCCCACTGCGCCGCCGCGTCTGATGCCCGAGTTGGGCTACACCGACACGCTCGCCGTCCGCGACGCGCCCGCCTACCAGACGCAGGAAGTGGGGCTGTTCGTCAATCCATATGCGGCGCTGCCGTCGCTCCATGTGGGCTGGGCGCTGCTGGCGGGACTCGCCGTCTGGCGCGCGTCAAGGCGACCGCTCGCGCGAGGAATGGCGATCGCGATTCCCCTTTCCCAGTGTTGGGCGGTCGTCGCCACCGCCAACCATTGGACGCTCGACGCTCTGGCCGGCATCGCCGTCTGCGCAATCGCGTGGTCGCTCGTTGGCCTAGGCAATAGAATCAGAGCTAGCGGCCGATCCAAAGCGACAAGCGATAGGAGTCGATGATGCTCATTGTGACGACTGAGTCCGTGCCCAACCGAGAGGTTGCGGAAGTGTTGGGCCTCGTCAGCGCGAACAGCGTGCGCACGCGAAACGTGGGGCGCGACATCTTGGCCGGGGTCAAGAGCCTGCTCGGCGGCGAGATTCATGCCTACACCCGACTGATGACCGAGACACGGGAACAGGTACGCGAGAAGCTCGAGTCGTCAGCCGCCGAGCTCGGTGCCGACGCCATCGTCGCGGCGCGCATGATGTCCTCCGACGTCGGGCAAAACATGGCCGAGGTCTACATGTATGGCACCGCGGTCAGGCTAAAGTAGCCGAAGCATCAACGCGAGCGAAGATCCCGCGTCGCTCGCCGGCAGAGTGGGCGTTCCCGCCGCGCTTGAGCAGCTTGCCCGATACCAATGATCCAAGCAAATCGATGCTAACTATAGAGTCTCGCGCGCGGGCCAGTCGGGGTGCGACTTCAGCCGCGCCAGGATCACAGTGGCGACGTCGTACTTGTGCATCAGCGGTAACCGCTCCGACTCGCCCGAGGCATCGATCAGCACGACGCGGTTCGTATCGACCTGAAATCCGGCGTCCGCCTGAGTGACATCGTTGGCGACGATAAAGGCGAGATCCTTGCTCGCGATCTTGGCGCGCGCATTCACCAGCAGGTCATCGGTCTCGGCGGCGAAACCTACCTTGAGCAGGCCGGGCGCGTCGATCGAGGCGATGACGTCGGGGTTTTCCACCAACTCGAGCGTCACCCCCGAAGCCGCGGCATCGCGCTTCTTCAGCTTTGAAGACGCGGCTTCGGCGGGGCGATAGTCGGCTACGGCGGCTGCCATCACCAGTGCATGCGCGCCGCGTGCCGCGCGCTGGATGGCCGCCTGCATCTCCAGCGCCGTGCCAACCGAGCGCACCAAGATCCCGTAGCCGCCGGCCGGCCGCGGCTGCGTCGTGACTAGCGTCACAGCAGCACCTTGGTCGCGAGCCGCCTCGGCGACCGCGACGCCCATCTTGCCGCTGGATCGGTTGCCCACATATCGCACCGGATCGATCGGCTCGTACGTTCCACCCGCAGTCGCAATGATGTGACGGCCGCGTAGATCGCCAGCGCTGCGTCCAATCGCCGACCTCACGGCGGCGGCCAGCTCGATCGGTTCGAGCAGCCGCCCGAGTCCGGACTCGCCAGAAGCGAGCCGACCAAGGGCGGGGCCGGCCATGAACACGCCGCGCGCCTTGAGCAGATCCAGGTTGACCTGCACGGACGGTTGGTCATACATGACTGAGTCCATCGCCGGCGCGACGATCAACGGCGCGGTCGTCGCCAGTGCTGTCAGCGTGACAGGATTGTCGCCGATCCCATGCGCCAGCTTGGCGATCGTCGTCGCCGAGGCGGGCGCAACCAGCATCGCGTCTGCGCGCCGACCCATCGCCACGTGCTGCTCGGCCGACGAGGTCGCGTCCCAAAGGTCGGCCGCGACCTCGCCCCTGACCAGCGAGCGAAACGTCAGTGCCGGGATAAACCGCGTCGCGGACGGCGTGAGCGCGACATCGACCGTCGCGCCGGCGTCTTCCAGGCGCCGCGCGACGTCGACGCTCTTGTACGCCGAGATCGAACCAGTCACGCCCAGCGTCACGCGGTGCCCCGCGAGCGGTTGCGGCGCGGGCGCTTCGACCGACATCCTCATGGCGTGCCCTCCGCGTTGTAGTAGAACAGCTCGCGCAACCCCCACAGGATCAAGTCCTCATTGACCACGTCGAGCACGTCCGTCTCCTCGGCAATGCGCGGTGCCCACCCACCCGTTGCGACGACCATGGCGGCGCCCAACTCCTGGCGGAATCGGGCGATGATTCCCTCGACCAGACCGACATAGCCAAACAGTATCCCGCTTTGTAGTGCTGTCTCGGTCCGCGTGCCGATCGCCGACGGTGGACGTTCCAGATCGATCCGCGCCAGCCGGCTGGCGCGATTGAACAACGCATCGGTTGAAATTCCGATCCCGGGCGAGATCGCGCCACCCACGTAGACCCCATGCTCGTTGATCGCGTCGAACACGGTCGCAGTGCCGAAATCGACCACGATCAGCGGTGGCGGACCGTGCCGTGAAATCGCAGCAACAGCGTCGACGATGCGATCGGCACCGATCTCCTCGGTGTGCTCAATGGCGATGCGCACTGGCTTGCGCATGTGCGGTGAGACGAGCAACGGCTCAGTGCGCAGGAACTTGCGGCAGACCTCCTGGAACACGGGCACCAGTGCCGGGACCACCGACGAGATGATCGCCCCGTCAATTTGCTCGATCCGAATGCTCTCGTAGCGCAACAACGAGGCGACGAAAATGCCATACTCATCGGACAGCCGGTCGTGATTTGTGGCCAGCCGCCATGTGTGAACGATTTTGCGGTCGTTGAACACGCCGATCTGGAGGGTCGTATTGCCGATGTCGATCGCGATCAGCACGCCGCGCCGCCCCTTCACACCGTCTAACCGGCGAACCGTTGCCGCTTTGCATTCTACGATCGGTTCGCCGTGCACCGCGACGCCACCGCCACTGGCGACGATCGTGCCCGGGATACACATAACGGCAATTATCGTTCTCCATCGCCTGTGGATAACCAGGGGATCATGTAGATTTCCTATCTGGTAGCGGACTGCTGCTTCAGCCTGCGATAGCCTGCCGCTCAGGCTCTTGCGAACGGCTGGCACCCGCTTGGCGACACCCATGCCGACGCACAGAAACCCCGGTAGTGCTCACGTAGAACGCGCGTAATCAACGATGCTCGCGGCTGGAGGATACGACAGGATGGCGAACCGTACGGCCCGACCATACCCCGACTCGCATCCCGATCCGCGAGCGATATGGCAGCACGTCCTCGAGCACCTGCGCACGGCGCTCGGACGCGAGATTTTCGAGACCTGGTTTGCGGACACCCACGCGATTGAGATCCGCGGCGGCGTGTTGCACGTCGGCGCGCCCAGCGTGATCGGGCTCGAGACCTTGCGCGGCGGCTATTATCCGCAGATCGCATCGGCCGTGCGCGAGATCGCTGGACGACCGATGGAGATCGAGCTGGTCGTCGCCCCGCGACCGGAACCGTCGTTCCCAGCGCTCGATGCGCCAGACGACGACAAGCCGCAGGGCGCGGATCGCGCTGAACGAGGGCGTCCTGTCCAGCCGTCCCGCAGTCGTCCGCACGTGAAAGCCGCCTACACCTTCGATCGGTTCGTGGAAGGAGCGTCCAACCAGATCGCCGCGGCCGCCGCGCGTCGCGTCGCCTTCCATCCTGGCGAGGACGCCAATCCGCTCTTCATCTACTCCGACTCCGGCCTCGGTAAGACGCACCTGCTGCACGCGATCGCGCACACCAGCATGCAGCAGCACCACACCTTGTTGGTCGACACGGAGCAGTACGTCCGCCAGTTTGTTAACAGCGTCGGCACCGGCGAACGCGCCGTCTTCCAGCAGAAGTACGAGTCGGCCGAGGTGTTGATCGTCGACGACATCCAAAAGATCGCAGGCAAAACGCAGACGCAGGACGAGTTCTTCAACGTCTTCAACGCCTTGCACCACCTCGATCGCCAGATCGTGATCGCATCAGACATGCCGCCGCGCCGGCTGTCGGGACTCAGCGAGCGCCTCGTCACCCGATTCGAAGGCGGCCTGGTCGTCGAGATTAATCAGCCCGGCGTTGAGCTGCGGCTCGGCATCCTCCAGCGGCAGCTCGACGATCTGGATATGACAATCGACGATCAGTCGCTCTACCTGATCGCCGAGCGCGGCGGCGGCAATGTCCGCACGCTGCTCGGCGCGCTCACCCGCGTCCGTGTCGTCGCTGAGTTTGAGCGCCAGGAGATCACGCCCACATTCGTCGTTCGCATTCTGTCCGGCCATGTGGTGCAGGAGGCGCGCAAGAGCAAACCGTCCATCGCCGATCTGATCGCCGCCACCGCCGACGTCACCGGCGTCGCGCCTGAGCTGTTCACCGCGCCGCGCAAGGACCAACAGACAGCCCGCGCCCGCCACATTGTCATGTACCTGGCCTGCCTTGAGACTGATCTCTCGCAGTCCGCCATCGGGCAGGCGCTGGGCGGCCGCGACCACTCCACCATCCTGCATGGACGCGACAAGGTCAGAAAGCTGCTGGCCGAGACGTCCAACCCGAAGTCCCAATGGTGGATCCAGCAGGTGGCGGAAATCCGCTCCCGGCTCCGCCTCTAGCCCGGACCCGGAGCGACGCCATCCACGACGCTTCCGCAACCCATCCCAGCCTGGCCAGCTGCATTCCACGAACCGCCAACATCCGGATCCGTCCAATTCGCAGTGCAGGCTTGATTAAGCACGACGTTCCCCACTGTCCAACGCACTATCAACAGCGATAGCAAATTGAATTCAGAGATTTCTTTTTCCCTCTCTGGATCTGAAGCGAGCGTCGGGCCTGTGGATACCCTCGATACATGATCGATGAGGCCGAAATTGAGGTCGAAGCAGGATCAGGCGGTCACGGCGCCGTCTCGTTTCGGCGTGAGAAGTTCGTGCCGCGCGGCGGCCCGGACGGCGGTCGCGGCGGTCGCGGCGGCGACGTGCTGGTCGTCGCCAACGACCAATTGAGTACTTTGCGCCGTTATCGCCGCCAACGCCGATTCCACGCCGGGTCGGGTGCCAATGGCGGTACCAACCGACGCCGCGGACACAGCGGCGTGACCTTGGCGCTGGAATTGCCGGTGGGTACCGTTGTCAGCGAGGTCGCGCACGCCGGGGTGGAGCAACTGATCGATCTGGAGCGCGCCGGGCAGACGCTCATCGTCGCCTGGGGCGGACGTGGCGGGCGCGGCAATGCGTACTTTCGCAGCGCCACCAACCAGACGCCGCGTGTCGCGCAGCGAGGCGAGCCTGGCGAGCGGCGTCGGCTTCGCCTCGAACTCCGCGTGCTGGCCGATGTCGGCATTGTCGGACTGCCTAACGCCGGCAAGTCGTCCCTTCTGCGCTGCCTTAGCGACGCTCGTCCGCGTGTCGCCGATTATCCGTTCACCACGTTGGAGCCCCATCTCGGCGTCGTTTCCATGGGCTGGGACGAGTACGTCATGGCCGACTTGCCTGGGCTGATCGAGGGTGCCGCCGAAGGCGTCGGCCTCGGCCATGATTTCCTGCGTCACGCCTCGCATGCTCGTGTCCTGGTGCACCTGATCGACGGCGCGCAGGATGACCCGCGCGCCGCCAAGGAGGTGGTCGACCGCGAACTCGCCGGCTACTCTGCCGATCTGGCGAATCGTCCCCAGATTGTGGTGATCAACAAGGTCGATCTGGAAGAGGTCGGCGTGCTGCGGGACGAGATCGCCGCCGAGTTCGTCGACCTCGAACTCCTGCCCCTGTTCTGCTCCGCCGCCACCGGCGAGGGGACGAACGATATCGTCACCGCCTGTGCCGCGGCATTGGCCAAGTTGCGCGAGCGCGAGCCGCCGCGGGCGTCCAAGCTTCCCGTCGTTCGCCCCAGACAGGATGGGCGGCGGTTTGAGGTCGAAGAAACCTCT
Organism: Dehalococcoidia bacterium; assembly: GCA_965116225.1. Taxonomy (GTDB): domain Bacteria; phylum Chloroflexota; class Dehalococcoidia; order Bin125; family Bin125; genus Bin125. The sequence goes on from OZ220495.1 coordinate 1,433,119, forward strand.
TCTGGCGTTTTCGCGGTGCGCGGCGTGGCGGTTGAGCGGTTCGTCGCCATGATGGATCTCGAAGATGACGAAGCGCTGGCTGAGACTTACCGCTGGCTCGACCGCCGTGGTGTGGCGTCCGCGCTGCGGCTTGGCGGTTGTGATCCCGGCGACGTCGTGCGCATCGGCAAATCGGTAATCCGTTGGGAGTGGGAGAGCTAGTTGTTGTGCCCGCGCGTGGATGTCTCGTCGATCTGCGGTTTGAGCCGCACGAGCGCGTCGGGGCGCTGGGCGGCACGTTCGATCCGCTGCACCGCGCCCACCTGCATCTTGCTGATGCCGCCGCCCAGGCGCTCGAACTTGACCGGCTTGTCCTGATCCCGACCGGCGATCCCTGGCGCAAGCGCGACCGCGAGGTGACCGCTGCCGCGCACCGGTTGGCGATGACGTTCGCATCAGTCGCGGCGCGTGGCGGCGGGCTCGAGATCTCGGACATTGAAGCCAGGCGCGAAGGTCCGACCTACACGCTTGACACGGTTCGCGAGCTACGCAAGCAAGGCGCGACGCAACTCTGGTGGATTATGGGTACCGACACCGTGCTCGATCTGCCAAACTGGCGTCGGCCCGGTGAAATCCTGGCCTGCGCCCGGATCGCGGCCGCCGTTCGCCCGGGCGCGGAGCTCGGTCGCCGGCAGCTCGACCACCTCGTCCCCGGCCTAGGGCGCTGGCTCGATTGGGTGCCGATGGAGCCGATTAGCCTCTCCGCTACAATCCTGCGCGAGCGGATCCGTCGGGGCGAGGACGTATCGGGGGACGTGCCCGCCGCCGTCCTCGACTATATCGCCAAGCACCAGCTGTACCGCTAAGGCGCTAACCTCGACCGGGGTTCTCCGTCGTGTAGTGCTCCTTCCTTGCCAGCACCGTTAGCCGCGGGCCCGGCGGGAAGAAGAACGGCCTCAGGGGCAGCGTTTGCACCCAGGCGAAACCGGCGTCGTAGGCGAGTTGGCCGACTTGGGAGAACGTGCGCAGCGTCGGTGCCGATCCGTTGCGACCCAGCGCCGCGGACCAGACCGCGTTCACGTGTACCGACTTCGAGGCTGCAATCTCCCACATCACCGCCACGCCATTGTGCGCCAGCACGCGCCACAGCTCCTCGAGTACGCGCAGTGCATAGCCGTCGTTCCAGCGGCGTAGTTGGTGGGGGAGGACAGCGATATCAACGCTGTGTTCGCCCAGCGGTAGCCGGTGCGGCTCGGCCCGCATGAGATCGACGCCGACCGTGTCGACCTGGAGGCGAGCATCGGTCAGCGCCGCGATTGGAACGGGCTGCAGGTCCGCAGCGTCGGCCAGGAGCGCTGCCAGGGGCGGGGAATCGGGACCGATCACCAACAAGCGTTCCGCTGTCACCATCGACGTCAGCGTCGCGAGCTGTGCGGCCGGCGCATCCTCGAGCGCCAGGCGCGGCCAGCCGCGCCACCAGCGGCGTAACGCGGGCGGCATCACCGGCACGTCAGGGGCGCGCTCGTTCGTCCCGCGACACCGCGTCAGACGTCGATCCGGGCGAGATCGGCGTGTTGCTCGATGAAGTGGCGGCGTTTCGACGGATCGTCGCCCATCAGTTTGACAAACAGATCGTCGGCAGCGTGCTCGTCGGCGATGTCGACCTGCCACAGCACGCGCGCAGCTGGATCCATCGTGGTCTCCCAGAGCTGATCGGCATTCATCTCGCCCAGGCCCTTGTAGCGCTGCACCGAGACCTTTTTCTGTCCCTCGCGTTGCCGCTCCATAAATGCCTCCAGGGCATCGTCCGAGTAGAGCCACTCCGCCTTCTGCCGACCGGCTTGCACGCGATACAACGGTGGCTGCGCGACGAACAGGTTGCCGCCATTCTCGTTGTTGTTGTCGATCAGCTCGCGCATGTGACGGAAGAAGAACGTCAGCAGCAGGGTGCGAATGTGCGCGCCGTCAGAGTCGGCGTCGGTCATAATCACGACCTTGTGATAGCGAAGTCTAGACAGGTCGAAGTCCTCGCCGATGCCGGTGCCGAGCGCGGTGATCAGGGTGCGGAAGGCTTCGTGCCCCAACAGCTTGTCCAGGCGCGCGCGTTCGACGTTAAGCACCTTGCCGCGCAACGGCAGGATCGCCTGTGTGCGTCGGTCGCGGCCCTGCTTCGCCGATCCGCCCGCCGAGTCGCCCTCAACGATGAACAGCTCCGACAGCGCCGAGTTGCGCTCCGAACAGTCTGCCAGCTTGCCCGGCAGCGACGCGCCGTCGAGGGCACCCTTGCGTTGGACGATAGCACGCGCCTTGCGCGCCGCCTCGCGCGCCCGCGCGGTGGTCAGGCACTTCTCCACGATCCGCCGACCCTCGCGCTGTTGCCCGTCGAGATACTCTGACAACGCCTCGGCCGTGGTCGACTCGACCAGCCCCTTGATCTCCGGGTTGCCCAGTTTGGTTTTCGTCTGACCTTCGAATTGCGGTTCGCTCAGCTTGACCGAGACTACGGCGGTCAGGCCTTCGCGCGTGTCTTCCCCAGTGATGTTCGGGTCTTTCTCGTTGAGCTGCCTGTTACGCCGCGCAAAGTCGTTGATCGCCCGCGTCAGCGCCGAGCGGAATCCGGTCAGGTGCGACCCGCCTTCGTACGTGTTGATCGTGTTCGCGAACGCGTAGACCGAGTCCTGAAGGTCGGCGTTGTACTGGATCGCCACCTCGACGAGGACCGTCGAGCCATTGCTCGAGACTTCGCGATCGAGGTGGAACGGCAACGCCTGCAGCACCTCGCGGTCACGGTTCAGAAACCGCACGTAGGACTGAATCCCGCCCTCGAAGTAGAAATTCCTCTCGTTCCGGGGCTCGGGTGCGATGGGTTGGACTGCTCCCGCAGGCAACGGTCGTTCGTCACGGAAGCAGATCCATAGCCCCTTGTTCAGATAGGCGATCTCGCGAAAGCGCTGGGTGAGCGTGTCGAAGTCGTATTCGAGGTGATCGAGCACCTCGGCGTCCGCGATCCAGCGCACCATGGTCCCGGTTCTGGGCGAGGCATCGCGGGGGAGCATCGCGTGCTGCACCTCATCCACCGGGATGCCTCGTACATAGCTCTGCGTATGGGAGGCACCGTCGCGTCGCACCTCGACCTCGAGGTGCGACGACAGCGCGTTCACCACCGATGCGCCGACCCCGTGCAGGCCGCCCGAGACCTTGTAGCCGCCTCCGCCGAACTTGCCGCCCGCGTGCAGCACGGTGAGCACCGTCTCCAGCGCTGACTTGCCCGTCTTCGCGTGCGTATCGGTGGGAATGCCGCGGCCGTCGTCGCGGACCTGAACCCAGCCGCCGGCCTGCAGCGTCACCTCGACCCGCGTCGCGTGCCCTGCCATCGCTTCATCGACCGCGTTGTCGACGATCTCGTAAACGAGATGGTGCAACCCCGCATGTCCGGTCGAGCCGATGTACATCCCCGGACGACGCCGAACCGCCTCGATTCCCTCGAGTACGTCGATGTCCGATGCGTCGTACCGATCGGCGTTGTCTGCGCGGTCTGCATTGTCCACGCCGTTGGTTGGGAGAGACTCGACCGTTTGCCCAAGCGCCAACTGGGCACCTTCTAGCGGCAAGCCGATCTGTCCCGATTCTTGCTGGGCCAACTTGAGCGTCCTGACAAGGGTGAACCGCGCCGCGCAGGGAACATCGGAGCACGAGACACGGGGCGGTACTCTGACTGTCCACAATGTACCACCGGGTATGACTAGGTATCAGCGGCGACTTATGCGGAGCACGACCGCCTGAGCGAGCAGGACGAGGCCTGAATGACGAGTTGGCGCGAGCGTCTGCGGCTGGTGAACCCGTCCGTCGCGCGGGACGCCGCCTTGCGCGGGCTTCCCGATCGCATCGACGATTTGACGCCCGTCGCCGTGGTCTGTAACGGCATCAACGACACCACCGGCCGGGTTTGGGCGCAGGTCCGCTCCGAGCTCGTATTTCGCCCCGAATTCGTCCCGGCGCTCGGCGGCCTGTCCGATTTCTCGCACCTCTTCGTGATTGGCTGGATGGGCGAGGTCGCCGACGAGGGCCGCGCGTTGCTCAAGCTGCATCCGTCCGGCGGCGACGACACGCCCGAGGTGGGCGTGTTCGCCACCCGGACGGCGCACCGACCGAACCCGATCTCGGTCTCGATCTGCCCACTGGAGTCGATCGACGGCAACATCGCCAAGGTCGTCGGTCTCGATCTCGTCAACGGCACGGCGGTGCTCGACGTCAAGCCCTACATCACGTTCTACGACTCGTTCGACACCAGCGTCCCCAAGTGGGCCGAGTAGCATCGGTCGTGCCCCTCCTGCGCAATCACATCGTCGCGGTCTACGTCGTCCGCCCGACCTTTGGCGGCATCGAATTCCTGCTTCTGCAACGACCCGAAGGCCACCGCTTCACCAACGCCTGGCAGACGGTCAGCGGATATGTCGAGGAGAGCGACAAAGCGAAACCGCTTGGCAAGCCGCGCTGCGCGAGCTGGATGAAGAGACTGGCCTGTCTGTCGAGCGCTGGTATCGGATTGACCGACTGGAGATCCTCTACAACCCCGACTAACGACACTATCTACTTCGTCCCCGCCTTCATTGCCCTGGTCGCGGCTAATGTGAACCTTACGCTCTCCGACGAACATCAGGCCTTTTGCTGGTTGTCCGCCCAGGACGCCGCCGCCGCTGTCGACTGGACGGCGATGCGCGAGTCGATCCTGTTTATCACCGAAGCGCTGGCGGATCCGATGCATCCAGGGCTCTGCGTGACCGCATTCGACCCAATCAAACTCCCGAACTGATAGCCCAAGTCCGTCCTGTCTCGGCGCGACGGATGCCCAGTTGCTGCCCGGGCCGGCCTGGAAGTGACAGAGTGGACACAGTCGGTTGGTGGAATCCGACGGTCGCGCGCGATGCGAGCTGACCATCGCTCGCAGCCGTGCGACGATACGACTATGACCTCCATCGGCCTGATCGGCTTCGAGCGCTCCGGCAAGACCACCCTCTTCAACGCCTTAACCGGCGCGGGCCGCGCGACCGGATTTGCCAAGCACATGGAACCGCACGAGGGCGTCGTTGCCGCTGTCGACGCGCGCCTGACCAGGCTTGCCGATCTCTACCAACCGAAGAAGACCACGCCGGCCGTGCTCGATGTGATCGACTTCCCCGGCGCGGGCTTCGCCGGCGCGCTGGCAGGCGGACATGAGCCGCCTGCATCCGGGTTGCTCAACCAACTCTCGCAGCTTGACGCGCTCGTCCACGTGGTGCGCACCTTCGACAACGACGCCGTGCCCCATCCAGCGGAGCACATTGATCCGCAGGCCGACATCGACGCCATGCAGTTAGAACTCACCTTCGCCGACCTGGCGCTGATCGAGAAGCGACTCCAGCGCATTGCAGACGAGACAAAGTCGATCAAGGCGGCTGAACGGGTCGCCGCCGATCGGGAGTTCGACCTCCTGCAACGCCTGCAAGCCCACCTCGGCGATGGCGGGATGCTGTGCGATGCGCCGATGAGCGATCTCGAACGCGCCGAGATTCGGCACTATCGCTTTCTCACCGAACGCCCCTTGCTGATCATCTTCAATGTCGACGAGATGGCTGCCTCGGAGCGCGCGCTCGAGGGCGTCGCACTCTCGGCGCGACTTGAGGAGGATCTGCGCGATTTCAGTCTCGTCGAGGCCGCTGCTTACCGCGAGGAGCTTGGCGTCGGCACCAGCGCGGTCGAAACCGCGCTGCGGGAGACATTCCGCCTACTCGGTCTGCGCACCTTTTTCACTGTTGGGCCGGACGAGTGCCGTGCCTGGACTATTCGCGCCGGCGACACCGCGGCGCAGGCCGCCGGGCGCATCCACACCGATCTCGAGCGCGGCTTCATCCGCGCTGAGGTCGCGCGCTGGGACAACCTGCTCCACTGCGGCCTGTCCGTCGGCGCGGCCGGTGCCGAGTCCGAAGCTAAAAAACGCGCCCAATCGCGCACCGAGGGCAAGGACTACCAGGTTCAGGACGGCGACGTGCTGCACATCCTCTTCAACGTCTGAGGCGGCAGGATCAGCGCTCCCGCGCTTCACCCTTCGTCATTCCCAGCTCGCCTGGGAATGACGAAGTTGTGTACTGTCTCACTCCCGTCCGCGTATCCTTGACGGCATGGCCGACTCCGCCCAGATCGCCCACGCACTGTTGACCGCCGCCCGCGAGGGCCCGGCTCTCGCCTCCTGCACGGTAATGGACGCGAGCGACGGCGTCGATGCCTCGCTGGGCGCCAAGATGCTCGTCTACGCCGATCGTGTCCTTGGCGGTATCGGAGGCGGGCCGCTGGAAGCGGCCGTCGCCGAATTCGCGCGGCGCGCCATTCCGCGACATCTCGTCCAAACCTGCGCCTTCGCCCCCGACGGCGCGCTCGTCGAAGGACGCCGCGTGATTGAAGCGGCGGACGCCATCGTGGAAATCCTGGTCGAGGTGGTCGAACCCGCCGCCAGCTTGCTCGTGGTCGGCGGCGGACATGTCGGCCTCGCCGTCGGGCAGCTCGGGGCCCTGCTTGGGATGGATGTTGCGATCCTCGACGACCGCGAAGAGTACGCGAGCCCTGATCGCTTTCCCTATGAGGTCAACGCGATCTGCGGCGACTTCGAAGTGGAACTCGATCGCTTCCCGATCACGGCGAATACCTACATCGTGCTCGTCTCGCGGGGGCATAAAGTCGACGAGTTGGCGCTGCGCGCGGTCGCCGAGCGCGGCGCGGCGTATGTTGGGATGATCGGTTCCAAACGCCGCACTCGCACCGTCCTCCAGCATCTAGCGGAGAATGGCGTCGACGCCGGGGCGTTGGATAAGGTTTTCACGCCGATCGGACTCGATATCGGCGCGGAGACGCCGGAGGAGATCGCCGTCTCGGTGCTGGGTGAGATCATCTTCGTCCGCCGCAGCGGAGGCGCGCAGCCGATGTCAGAGCATGGCCGCCGGCTCGCATCGGGCGGGCGCTAAACTGTGGTCGGAACGAAGCGGAGAAACGTCATGCCGCACAACGAGGTCTACGAAGCGATGTCCGACGCCTTCGAGCGCGGTGCGCCGGTCGCGCTGGCGACCGTGGCGCAAACGCTGGGTTCCACGCCGCGCAAGACCGGTGCGAAGATGCTCGTCCGCGAGGACGGTTCGTTCGTGGGCACGATCGGCGGTGGATGCGGCGAGGCTGAAGTCTGGCAGGAAGCGATGGATGTTCTCGACGACGGCAGCGCGCGCATGGTCACGGTCGATCTGACCGAGCCCGTCGATGGCGAGGACAAGATCTGTGGCGGTCTCATGCGCATTTTCGTCGAGAAACTCGAAGCCTGAGCAATCCCGGGACGCCGTCACTCCCAGTTTGTCCGGGAGTCTCGTTTAGGTTCGTCGTGAGGCCCGCTAGGCGATCTGACAGCGCGGCCCAGGCGTGACGGAATAGATGCGGGAATGGCGGAGAAGTGCGGCATGGAGCAGTGGATGGCCTGCACACTGTGCGGAAGGCTGATACGATAGATAGCAGCCGCCCATACCGGGCCTCGCCGGTTTATCGCCGCTGAGGATGTCCGAGGCGAGGCGACGCGCTCCAGAGGCGACGCGCGCTTAGCACCGGCGGCGCAGCGGGAGTGCAATATGCCACCGATCGTGTTCATCAGTCTCGGTCCTGTCGAAGCAATCGTTATCGTCGTTGTGGTCCTCGTCGTTTTCGGCGCAGGGCGGTTAGCCGGCGTCGGTAAGGCGCTCGGCACCGGCTTGCGAGAGTTCCGCGAGGAAGCGCGATCGGACGATCCGAGCGAAGCCGGCGATGGCGGCTCGGATGGAGCGATGATCAACTCCAACAGGTCGGATGAAGACAAGCCGTCGTCGTCTACCTGAGGCGAGGCGCTGATCGTTTACCATTGCCGCCGCTCCGCACGATCCAGGCTATCGCCCTCGATCTCTGGGGCACGTTGATCGTCGATACGCCGCACAGCGGTCGACGCCGAATGCGCCGCCGCGAACGCCTGCTCAGTGAGGCCTACCGACGCGCCGGTGCTGGTCCCGATGCTGACGTCGCGGTGCGCCGCGCCATCCGCTATGCGATTGATCAGTTGGTCATCGCGCATCAATCCAATATCGATCTCTCCGGCGTCGATCGCCTCGACGCCGTACGACGTTGCATGCTGGCGCAGTGTCCGAACACGGTGGAGGACGATAGGTTGCTCGCCGCGCTCAGCGAGGGAGTCTGCGCGCGCGCGCGTTGGGAGCCGCCCCGGATCATCGAAGGCGTCGAGGCCGAACTCGATCAGCTCAGGCAGCGCGGGTTGCGACTGGCCGTCGTCTCCAACACCGGACTCGCCCCCGGTCGCCACGTTGAACGCGCGTTGCTCCAGCGTGGCTTCGATCGTTGGATCGAGCACTGGATCTGGTCCGATGAGGTGCTGAGTTGGAAGCCGGGGCAGGCGATCTACCGTGCGGCGCTCCGGGCACTCGGCGTCGAAGCTGCGCGAGTCGCGTTCGTCGGAGACACACCCGAGGCCGATATTCTCGGCGCGCAGCAGGCGGGTTTCGCCGCCGCTATCCAGGTCGGCGACAAACAGGACGACGCAATCCAACCGGACTTCCATCTGTCAACGCTCGCAGGCCTCGCCAGCGCACTCGAGGGCATCGGCTTCCTGTCCCTTCATGGCTGACCCTCTCCCCGCCCCGTTTCGATCTACATATGCTGAAGGCATGCGATTTGGATTCGTCGGCGGCAATGGCGTCAAGGTTGGACAGATCCTCGGGATCCCGATCCGGCTCGATCTGACGTTCTTCCTCGTCTTCGGGCTACTCGTCTATGTCATCGCCACCCAGATTCTGCCCGAAGATCTGGATGGCCTCGGCGGTGCGGAGCGCTGGCTCTATGGTGTCGTTGGCGGCGTTGCCTACTTCCTGTCGCTGTTCATCCACGAGCTCGCTCATTCACTTGTGGCTCGCCGCTACGGCATGGACGTCTCGTCGATCACCCTGTTCTTCTTCGGTGGCGTTTCATTGATCCGCGAGGATTCGCAGCGCCCCGGCCAGGAGTTCTGGATCGCGGTCGTCGGCCCGCTCGCTTCCGTCATCCTCGGCGTAGTCTTGCTGCTTGTTGCGACGCTCGCGCTCACCCCCGACACGACGCTGCGACATATGGTTTTCGTGCTCGGCATCGTCAATGTGTTCCTGGCCGGATTCAACATGTTGCCCGGTTTCCCGCTCGATGGCGGACGCGTGATGCGTTCGTTCGTCTGGCGCATCACTGGCTCCCGACACCGCGCCACGCGCGTATCCGCCCGGCTGGGACAACTGCTCGGCGCAGCCATGATCATCTATGGCATCGGCGGCCTCCTCACCGACGCCGCGATCTTCGATAGCGGGTTGAACCCCTTCTGGGTCTTGCTGATCGGCTTCCTGCTGCTAGCGCAGGCAGCGCAAGGCGTCAAGGCCGCCGAGCTCGAGCAGGACCTGGCCGGTCTGCGAGTCGGCGAACTCATGCTGCAACCGCCCGTCGCCCGCACTGCCGAGGCCGACCTGCTCATCCGCATCCTCGCCCCGTCGAGAGCGCAGCTCAATCAGCAGGATGTGTTCATCGTCACCGAGGGCGGGATCGCCGTCGGGATTTGCGCCGCTGTGCAAATCCTTATACTCGACGAGGAGCGCTATCAGAGTGATCGCCTGCGCGACATCATGCTCGGCGCAAACCAGGTCCAACCGCTCGATCCCGACGCGGGTGCCGACGAAGCGCTGCATCGGTTGGAGAAAGAACGGGCGTTTGTGCTCCCCGTCGTCGAGCGCGGCCGCTTGCTCGGCGTAGTCGGCCTCGAGCAAATCCTCAAGGCGCTCGGCCAGGGACCCACTCCCCACTTCGACCCCTCCGCCGGTACCTGAACGTTGTGCCGCCGAACGAGATTCCGATGCAAGCTTGGAATAGTGGGTAGTGGCTAGGGTTGGGTTGGGAGTGACGAGTGCGCGGCGTGATAGAGACGGTCGTGTGACTTCGCCCCGACTTATCGCAGCCATTCTGGCGGGTAAGGCCAGCCGTCGCGCCTTACGAGCGCTGGGCTCGGGCGGCACCGCGTTGCCCGGACTCGTCGTTGAACGCCTCGATCCATCCGCCACCGCGAAGCTGGCCGCCGAGCTCTCCACCACCGCGCTGATCACCGGCACCAACGGTAAGACCACGACCGCCGCGATGCTCGCCCGCATCCTTCGAGTCGACGGGTGCAGGGTGATCCACAACCGATCCGGTTCCAACCTGATGCGCGGCATCAGCGCTGCGCTGGTCGAAGCGGCGAGTCCGTTCGGCGTGTCGACTAGCGAATCCACCGCTGTGTTCGAGGCCGACGAAGCCGCGCTGCCAGCCATCGCCGCCGCCGCTCCGCCCAGGGTCGCCGTGTTCACCAACCTGATGCGCGATCAACTCGACCGGTACGGCGAGATCGAGTCCATCGCGCTCCGCTGGACTGCCGCGCTGCGCGATTTTCCAGCCGAAGCCACGCTCGCGCTCAATGTCGACGACCCGCTGATCGCCGTACTCGAATCGCACTGGGATGGATCCTGTCTGCGATTCGGGATCGAAGACCCGGGCGTTCCGCCCGCTCCCGCCGGCGAGATCGTGGATGCCGTGTGGGATCCCGAAACTCATGACGACTTCCGCTACACGCGCCGCTACTTTGCTCAACTTGGACGCTGGCATACTGAATCGGGCGCGGAGCGGCCAACGCCGCAGGTCGCCGCAGACCAGGTCGTCGCCGATGGCGCAGGGATGCGCTTCAGACTCCGCTTACCGCAGGGCGCGACGATGCTGACTCTGCCCGCCGAGGGGCTGTACAGCATCTACAACGCTCTCGCGGCGTCGAGCGCCGCCGTCGCCCTCGGCGTTGCGCCGGAGAAGATCCGTCTGGGGCTGGAATCCTACAAGGCGGCGTTCGGGCGACAGGAGGACCTGGTCGTCGACGGTCGCCGAGTCCGAGTCTTGCTGGGCAAGAACCCATCGGGCATGAATCAGGCTTTACGCACGCTGCAGACGCCGGGCGGGCGGCATCATCTCCTCGTTCTGCTCAACGACGGCATCGCCGACGGCGTCGATGTCTCCTGGATTTGGGATGTCGATTGGGAGTCGCAGGCTCCGTTCTGCAGGACGCTCGGCATCGGCGGGCGACGCGCTGCCGAGATGGCGCTGCGCCTCGAATACGCCGGGTTCCCGCCACCGACCGTCGTGACGCGCGACATCGGCGACGCACTGACCGACACGCTGCAGTCCATCTCTGAACGAGAACGGCTCGTGATGCTCTCTACCTACACAGCGATGCTCGACGCGCGCCGTCGGCTCGGCCGGATGGGTACCTCTCAACTCTGGGACGTGGCCTGATGGTCGGCGGGGACTGGCAGCTGAATCTCGCTGTGCTCTATCCCGAGCTACTCAACCTCTACGGTGACCGCGGCAATGTGCGAGCGCTCGTGCGTCGCTGCGAGGAACGAGGCATCCGCGTCGCCGTCACCGGCGTTGACATCGGCGATGCCTGGACACCTTCTGATACCGATATTGTGCTCGTCGGCGGCGGCCAGGACCGAGAACAGCGCCGCGTCGAGGGCGATCTGCAGCAGCGCGGACCGGCCTTGCGGGACTATGTCGACGACGATGGCGTCGCGCTCGCCGTCTGCGGCGGTTTTCAGCTGTTCGGACAGCACTACCGAGGCTGGGACGGCGAGATCATGGAGGGTATCGGCATCTTCGACGCGGTCGCTGTGCATCCCGGTTCTTCGATCACGCGCTGCGTTGGCCATGTCGTCGCGATTTGGGAAGGCGAGACGGTCGTCGGCTTCGAAAATCACGGCGGCCGAACCTATCTCAACGAGGGACAAGCGGCATTCGCCAGCGTGGTGAGCGGCTTTGGCAATAACGGCGGCGACGGTCTCGAGGGCGCTCGGGTCGGCAATGCGTTCGGTACCTATCTGCATGGCGCGGTTTTGCCCAACAATCCACGCCTCGCCGACCGCTTGATCGCCCTGGCGCTGCAGCGACGTTACGGCGCGGACGCTCCCGCACTCGCGCCCCTCGACGATCGCACCGCGCTTCGCGCCCACGCCGAGGCGTTGCACGCCGCGCTCTCGCCTGGCGAATCCGCGTTGGGGCCGCGGTCCGCGTAATATACAGTCAAGTTGCGGACACCCCAGATTAAGGCACTGCAATGGCCGTGATCAGCACGTTGACCCGTACTGCGCCCGACATCTCCTGCGAACACTGCGCTAATGCCATTAGTGGAGCGCTCTCATCGATCAGTGGGATTGCCAGCGTCGCGGTGGACACAGCGGACAAGCAGGTGCGTGTCGAGTACGACGCCGATGTCGCCACCGCGGAGCAGATCGACGCTGCTCTGGAGGAGGAAGGCTATCCCCCGCTCCGATAGCCCTTGGCCGCCGAGAAATTCCGGACGAGGCCTTCTGCCTCCGCCAGGCATGTACCGCCGCTTCCAGCCCGACGGAGCGGACAGCTGGCTGATCGGGCCGACCTGGCTCTATGTCGGGCTGGCCATCGTCATCTTCATCATCGCCGCGGCCGTTGCCGTCGTCCAGGCGACCGGTTCCAGCGACGAATCGGCGGCGGTGCAGGCAGCCGATTCCCGGCAGGGGGAACCCGCCGCCGTCGCTGACGATGGCGGGCCCGCTCAGACCTCGAACACCGGGCAGCCGGAGACCTCGCCGCCGCCTTCTGCGCAACCACAGCCCACGCAACCGGTCGAATCATCGGTTGTCCAGCAACCGGAGCAACAGGGAGATCAGGAGGAACAACCCGCGCCGGCCGGGACGGAAGGCGATCTGCTGCGGGGCTTCCGCATTCCTATCGACGCGGCCTGCATTACGGAGTTCGAGAATCATCTGCCCAACGCCAACCGCGCCTATCGCAACGACGGCGTGCACGAGGGGCTGGACTTCTATCAATGGGCATCATGCACGGGGATCGACGAATCCACCCCGATTCTGGCCGCCAAGGATGGGGTCGTCATCCGCGCCGACCTCGACTACGTCGACATCACCCCCGCCGACTGGTCTCGCTTCGAGTCCGCCAATTGGGAGGGTGAGCAGATCCTCGACGAATTGCGCGGACGCCAGGTCTGGATCGACCACGGTCGCGGCATCGTGACGCGCTATGCCCATCTTTCCGCTATCGCCCCGGGTATCGGCGTCGGCGTTGAGGTAACGCAGGGTCAAATTATCGGCTATCCGGGCGAATCCGGTCAGCGCGAGGTCTATATCGACGACGAGAACGACGTCCATCTCCACTTCGAGATCCGCGTCGGCGACGGCTGGCTAGGCCAGGACGAACCCCCGCAGCAAGCCCGCCTCTTCTACCTCACCGCCTTTGGTCTGCTTACCGACTAAGCGTTCCCATCCCAGCCTTCCACTGTCCCGTCATTCCGGCGCTTGCCACGGGAAGCTCGTTCGGCGGCGGGAATGACGATCCCAGTGTTGGTGCCACAGTGCCGCGGTCTGGTGGGCCCTCTGGGACTCGAACCCAGGACCTTCGGATTAAAAGTCCGCTGCTCTGGCCAACTGAGCTAAGGGCCCGCAGCCAGTGTATGCTGACGGTCTTCCGCGCGGCGGTTAGGCTGACCTGAGATGCGCGAACTGGCGATCTCAGCTTCATCACCCTCGACGGTGTGATGCAGGGTCCAACCAGCCTCGAAGAGGACGTATCGGGCGGATTTATCGGCGGCGGTTGGGGCGCACCGTGCTGGGACCAGGCCATGCCCTGGGTCTACGCCGAGGCGATGGATGAGCCGTACGATCTGCTCTTCGGTCGCAAGACCTATGACACGTTCGCCGCGCATTGGCCCCCACATCGATGACGAGAGCGATCCTGTCGCGTCCAGGCTCAACGGCGCGCATAAGTTCGTGCGACGCGTTCGGTCATGCGTCTGTTGCCTTGGGCTGAATCCGCGCGCACCAGCGGAGATGTCGCAGACGAGATCGAGCGACTCAAAGCCGGCGATGGTCCGTTGCTTCAGGTGCACGGCAGCGCGACGTTGATCTAGATGTTGCTCGAACATGATCTGATCGACGAATATCGACTCTGGACGTTCCTGACCGTCGTAAGAGGCGGCAAGCGGTTGTTCGCCGCTGCCGTGCACTGCGACAACCGAGAATGGCGGCGTGACGACGATCTATCGGCGCAATGCCTGACCGGCGCGGCGTGTTCAGGATATGTGCTCGAGGATCGCGGGAATGACGGGTCCTATACTCCGCGCGGTAGTTCGTGTTCGACGCCCGGGAGCGTCAGCATCCGTGAGCCGCTGATCGCGGCATGTAGAGCCTGGCCGCGGTCGTAGGTCAGAATCGGGTCTTCGTCTCTGTGGATGATGAGCGTGGGAATGTCGAGCCCGTCCAGTCGCTCGTGCCAGGACTCGGACTCGGCGATCGCCGGTCCGTGGTTGAGCGTGCTCGGGAAGCTGATCGCGTGATCGCTCTCTTCGCCGAAGAGAGCGTCAGAGACGCCATCCTCGGGATAGGCGGAGCCGGCCAGGACGCGGAACGTCTCAACCCGATTTGGCGAGCACGGCGTCGCGGTCGCCGAAGTCCAGTGTGGTGCCTGACGCGACCGCGGCCAGTACCTCCGCCGGCGGCGAGAGCGCGGCATCGCCGGTCACTCCATCCAAGGCTTCGAGTGTGGCGTTGGGATTCGGCGTCGACATCATCGGCCGCTATGTCGTTCAGGGTGTAGTGCGGCTCGCTCGGCGGGCAGGAAATCGTCTTGCCCGTGTCTCGATTGTCGTAGCGGATCATGAAGCGACCGCCATCGGCCAACCGGTTGCAGAAGTCCGTTTCCCAAAGCAGCATCGAGGAGCTGCCGCCCATGACCAGCAGAATGGCGGGATCGTTGGGATCGCCGAACGAATCGGCGCAGATATCGATCCCGTTGGCCTGGATCATTCGTTCGCCGTGATGCGTCGCCATGGCGACGCTCCTGTCCGGTGTCGAGGCGTTCGGGTCTGAGACTATTGCAGCGCGCCCAACGCTACCAGTTCGATAATCCCCTCATCCGAATAGCTGAGCAGGGTTCGCAAGACCGCATCATTGCCCCCCCCCATCGTCGGCGCGACGCGGGGGCGCTGGGCGAGTGTGCGGCCCAGCACGACCCGCGCTTTCAACGACGGACCGGCCCAGGGTCGGGTGGGTCAACTCGACAAAGTGGTTGCGATGCCGCAGCTGCGGCATCGGCGAAGCAGGCGGCCGAATCCTGAACCGCGGCGGGTATGCTGACGGCCTGGAGCGCGTTCATCGCTTCCTCGGCGGAGCGCGAGGCTGTCCATGCTTCCAACGCCTCGCCGTTGAGCGCCGATGTCAGCGCTGCGCGGTCGCCGTCGTCGCGGCAGGCGACAGCGATCCGGCGATCTTCGCCCGCTGAGGGGTACACCCCGTGCGGCGACATCTGCGGATCACTGTTGCCGTTGGCGCCATGGTTCGTCCGTCAGATCGTACCGCAGGAACGCCGGCGTCAGCAAGTGGATGGCGGCGTTCCATCTGCGAGACGTCGATGTACTGACCAAGCCCGGCTCGGTCCCGCTCGTCCAGCGCCGCCGTGGCGAAGCGCGGCACGACATAGTCGGTGTAGGCCGAACGGTCCGGCCGGCGCGCGGTCAGGCCACCTGCAGAGCGGGGTGAAGCCGGCGAACGCGGCGGCGAGGTTGCCGAACCCGGCGAACTCGGCCAACGGCCCGTCCTACCCCATCAAGCATGATGACATCATGATCAGGCGCGGATTGATCTTGCGCAGCGTCTCCCAGGTCAAATCCCAACCACGCATCGCTCGCGGCGTGAAGAACTCGGTCGCGACATCGGCTCAGCGAACGAGGTCGAGGATCAGCTCGCGGCCTTGTGGAATGAACAGGTCGACCGTGATCATCCGTTTGCCCGCGTTCATGTGGAACATCGACGAGCCTTCGGACTGGGTGGCATTGTCGTTGATGAGCGGTTGCAAGGTGCGCACGGTATCAGTGAACGAGTTCCCGCCGGACCGGCTGGCGGCGGATGGGGATTCCCCGAGGCACTCAGCGGTGTGTTCGCCCAACAGCGGTGCCGCGCGGCTGTACCCGATCGGCGTCTCGGAGAAGCGCGCGAACGGTTCCGGGAACTTCAGCGTCTGCCCGTTGCGTTCGACGCTTCACCAGTACGAGCGCGCCGCGAGATGCTCGTTCTCATCCAGGTCGTCCATCGTCGACACAGGGACCAGCAGCAAGCGACGCTCCTGCGCCGCCTCGAATAGCTCCACCTTAGTCTTGTCGCGCAGAGTGCCTCGATGACATCGCAACAGCGGTAGTACTCGCTGAGCGGTTCCTGGCCGGAGAAGATGAGATTGGTGTAGTAAGCCAATCCTTGTCGCGCGTTGTCTGGTCGCAGTAGCCCTCTTCGAACGCATACTGCATCAGCCGTTCGGTAAACGGGACGATCGCCGCGTCAAACAGATAGGTGATGGCGACGTGCCCGTCATTGCAAGGCCAGACAGAGTTAGATCTCGAGCGGACCGCGCGCGGTACCCACAGCTGAGCGGGAAAATTGCCCGGCGTTGTTGGCAGCGGCGAGGATGCCCGACTGCATGGCCTGGGCGTAAGCGGCCGGCGCCGAGACATCGATGAACTGTCCCGTGCCGGAGCGTTTGCGCTCATGCAGCGCCATCAGGACGCCGCCTCGCCGCCGAGGCACCGGCAGGCAACGCGGTCTGGGGCGGACCGACCCTGAGGGGTGGACGATCCTTGTCGCCGCTCAGGATCATCGGGCCGGCTGCCGCCGCGATCGTCAGATCGATGGCCGCCCATCCGGCCTTTGGCCCTGTCGAACCGAATGGCGTGATCGCGGCGTAGATCAGACTCGGATTGATCGCGAATAACGTCTTGTAACCGATCCTAAGCGCATCCATTGCGACGACATCGTCCGACTCAATCACGGCACCGGCGATGCGGGCGAGCTCGATCAACTGCGCGCGCCCAGCATCGGATTCGAGATCCAGTGCCACCGACCGTTTGCCGCGCGCGTAGGATTGCCAGATCAGCGACTTTCGATGTCTCCTTCGTCGCCGCCGCTGCACGGCCCGCGCCGCCGCGCCGGATTGCCTTCAGGCGGCTCGGTCGCGATCACGTCCGCGCCCAGGTTGGCCAGGATCATGCCGGCAATCAGTCCGCGCTCGTCGGTCAGATCGAGAATTCGATACTCATCCAGCACGCGTCGCCTCCCTCCGAAGCCATCGTTGGGTGAGAGGGTATCGAAGCGACACGTCGCGACTCGCGAGACGCCGCTCTGGGTAGTGGTAGTGTTACTGGCCCGTAGCCCGTAATGCGGGAAGCAGGCTGGCGCCGTGCCGGTCGACTAAGCGTATACGGCCCAGGGAGATGTCAGCAGACCTGCGGCTCCCGTTTCGACTGCGCGTTCCGACTCCAACAGCGCCGCCCGCAGATCGCCCGGTTGCGCTGCCAGCGCGTTGGCGAATCCGTTCGCCGCGGCCTGATGGAGCGCGGTGCCGACGTTGATCTTCGCCACGCCCAGCTCGACCGCGATTTCAAGCTCTGCGTCTGTGAGACCGCTGGCGCCGTGCAGCACGAGCGGAATTGCGACCGCGTCGCGGATCGCGTGCAGCCGATCGATCTGGAGTCCCCCGGGCGCGCTCCCGCCGTGCGTGTTGCCTACCGCGACGGCGAGCCAGTCGACCGCCGTGGCTTCGATGAAGCTCGCCGCCTCATCCGGATCTGTCCACGTCGCGTCGCCGATCTTGACTCCAGCTTCGTCGCCCGCGACATGCCCCAACTCCGCCTCCAGCGGCTGGCGCGACCATGCCGTCAGCCGCTTCGCAGATTGTGCCAGTGTTATGTGCTGGTCCAGCGGTAAAGTCGAGCCATCGATCATCAGCGAGCCGAAGCCGGCATTGATCGCCGCCGTCAGTTCGTCTAGCGCGTCGGCGTGATCCAGATGCAGGCCGATCTCCACCGTCGCGTCCGCCGCGCAGTGTTGCACGGTCGCTGCCGCGAGTGCGACGCCGCCGATCAGCGACAGTCCGGAGCGGTTGAACTGCATCAGCGCGGGGCGCTGCGTCCGCTCGGCGGCTCTGGCAACGCCGCGCGCCATCTGCACGGTTGATACGTTCGCGCCGACAATCGCGCGACGTTGCAAGCGAGCGCGTTCCACCAACGACCGCGGGTCGACAATTGGCATGGCTGCAGTGTCCCACAGGTTGCGCCCGTGCGATTGGTACTCTCACTACGTTCGGTCGGCGACAGCGAGCGTGGAGCAGCGACGTGAGCTCATTCGGCAGTCAGGGCGAGCTGACGAGCCTCGATGACGACGCGCTCGTGATGATTTCGCTCGATGGGCGTCTGGACGCGTTTAACATCCTCGTCCTGCGCTATCAAGGCCGCGTGCGCGCGACCTGTCGCGGTATCGTCGGCAGAGCTGATGCCGATGATTTGATG
The DNA here is from genome assembly GCA_965116225.1 of Dehalococcoidia bacterium. Classification (GTDB taxonomy): domain Bacteria; phylum Chloroflexota; class Dehalococcoidia; order Bin125; family Bin125; genus Bin125. The sequence goes on from OZ220495.1 coordinate 1,451,564, forward strand.
CAAGAGGCATTTGTCAAGGCCTGGGATCGGCTCAGCACCTACAAGCAGCAAGGCAAGTTTCCTGCTTGGTTGGGCGTGATCGCGCGCCGCACCTGCTTCGACCACTTGCGACAACGGCAGCGCCGACCGTCGACCTCGCTGGACGACCTGACCGACCTGCTCGGCGATCAATTTACGCCCGAGGCTCCGGGTCCCTCGCTCGACGAGCACGTGCTCAATCTGGAGCTGAGCGCGACGCTGCGGGCGGCGCTCGACGCCCTTCCCATTGATCAGCGTCGCGCTGTCTTCTACCGCGACGTCATGGACATGGACTATCGCGAAATCGCCGATGCCAGCGGCTGGTCGATGGGCACAGTGAAGTCTAGGATCAGTCGCGGCCGCTCGGCGATGCGCGACTACCTGCAGCGGAATCCTCCGTAGATCGTCGCATCCGGGCGATTGGCGGCATAATCAGGGCTGGCGGAACCACTCGCTTTCGGTGTGCGTCTACATTTATATAGATGGTGGCAGCGAGGCGCGAGCGATATGTTCCGCGCCGGCTTGAGGTAGGGCAGAAACAGGGTTGCGGCCATGTTGCGTCTGGTCCTTTCGCAGCTGCTCGGCCGTCGCGACTGGCGGGACGATCTCTCAGCGTATCTCGACGACGAACTGTCGCCGGGCGAACGCGCGCGCGTCGAGGGGCGTCTGGCTGAGTCGGAGGAGATGCAGGACTATCTCGACGATCTGTGCCAAATGCGATCGTTGCTGCGCGGATTTGCGGGTGAGTCGGCCCGTGCGCCGTTCCAACTTAGCGCGGAGATGTTTCATACCCGAGCGCCCGCCCAGCTCCGGCCGAGTCCGATTGAGCGTGGGCTGCGCGTCTCGATGACGACCGCCGCGGTCGGCTTTGCTACGTTCAGCGCCGTGTTGATCTTCGACGTGATCGACCAGCCCCCCGTGTCGGTCACCCAGACTGCCGCCGACGGTGTCGTGACAATCGCAGTGCCCACCGTTGCGGTGGTGACGGAACCGGTCCCACAAGAGGTCGCCACCTCCATCGGTTCCGCCCCGGCATCCGTCACCGTGGTGTCAATCGAATCGACAGAGCAGGCCGTGGAAGTGGACTCGACTCAGCAGCGCGCGGACCGGGCGTTGAAGTCATCCCAGACGACAGACGAACGCCCGCAGGCGCAAGAGCAAGTCGAACAACAACAGGCGTACCAGCAGCAGGCCTTCGAACAGGCTGCCCGCGATCCATCTCGACTTGGTATCAACGCAGGCGGCCAAGACATATCGACGGACGCTAAACACGTAAGCGCTGAGGACGTAGTCGCTCAACAGGCGCGGGGAGTTGCCGAAGCCGGCTCCTCCGCGACCACATCCATATCCCCTTCAGCCGGTGACGAGTCGTCGGATGAGAGCGAGATCGTGCTCTCCGGCTCCGAATACCTGCAAGAATCGCCCAACGTCGCGGAAGTTGGCTCTGACGACGCGGCGCATCGCGTTGAGCTGGAGTCGCAAGTTGAGATGCGGACCGTCGTGACCTCTGCCGGGCAGATGGAATCGAAGTGGCCGCTCGATCAGCGGCCCCGCACGAGCAGCGTGCGGGTGGCCGTTGACCCATCCTGGGAGATGCCGGTGCAGATCGCGTTGGCGACCATCGCCGTCGCCTCCACTCTGGCCTGGTTGCTCTTGACCGCGGTGCATCGTCGTCGGCGAATATGAGCGACCGTACCGCGGGCGCATCACGCTTGATGTTGCGCGCGTTCGATGTCGCGCGAACAGTGCAAGGCGCGACAAGTCCGAACCCCGCCGTTGGCGCGGTGATCGTCAACGGGTCGCGCATCGTCGGCGAAGGCGCCACGCAACCGCCTGCCCGCCTCGCTCCCACTTCTCGCTACGGACGTATGGCGAGCTCAGCGTCCGCTGTCGACTCAACGCCGCTTGGTTCGCACGCTGAGGTGATGGCATTGCGCCAGGCGGGCGACCGCGCGCGCGGCGCGACGATGTACGTGACGCTGGAACCGTGCGCTCATTACGGACGCACGCCGCCGTGCGCGGATGTGATTATCAAGGCCGGAATTGCCCGTGTGATCGTCGCCGTAGGCGACCCCGACTCTCGTGTAGCGGGTCGCGGACTGGATCGGCTGCGCGCGGCCGGCGTCGAGGTGCGGTTGGGCGACGGGGCCGCCGAAGGCGCGGCGCATTACGAGGCATACGCGCATCATCGCCGCACTGGTCGCCCGTTCACGACCGCCAAGTTCGCCGCCTCGCTCGACGGTCGCATCGCCGCGACGAGCGGCGACTCTCGCTGGATTTCCGGGCCGCAGAGCTTGCGCTGGGCGCACCGGAACCGGCCGCTGTTCGACGCGATCCTCGTCGGCGTCGAGACGATCATCATCGACAACCCTCAGCTCACCGCACGCCCCGAGGATTGGCGTGGGGCACTGTTGCAACCGCTACGCATCGTGCTCGACAGCAGTGGCAGTACACCGCCCGACAGTCGCGTCCTGGAAGGCCTTGGTACATCGCCGACCCTGATTGCCACCACCAGCGCGTCCTCAGCCGAGTGGCGGGCGGCGATGACATCTCGCGGTGTTGCCGTCGTTCTGCTGCCTGCCGATCACTCCCGCCGGGGACGCGTCTCGTTGCCAGACCTGCTCGACCATCTCGGTAGTGAGTGCGGTGTCGTTAATCTCCTGATCGAAGGCGGGGGCGAGGTGCTCGGTTCGTTTGTTGATCAGCGCCTGATCAACAAGGTGACCGCCGTGGTTGCGCCGATGATCATCGGCGGCGACGCGCAGACCGCCGTTCGCGGTCGCGGTGCCGAGCGCATGCGCGACGCGCTTCGGCTGAGCAACATGAGCGTTGAGCGACTCGGTGTTGATCTGCTCGTCTCCGGATACCCGATCCATCCCGAGCGGGAGCAGCAGATCAGAATCCGACCGGCGGGCGCATCCGATGTCGCCGCTGTCGACTCGCTGTTGGCGACCCAAGGCATCGTCCAGCCGCCTGCCTGTCAGGAGTTGCTCGCGCAAGCGATGTCGGGCGAGGTGGTCGTCTGGCTGGCTGTGATCGCCTCGGCGCAAGCGCTTCCCGCCGGCGATCTCGAAACCGCCGAGGAGTTGCTCGGCGTTGCCGCGATCCAAATGTTCGACCAACCCTCGGAGGATATCCATGCTGCGATCCGCTGCCTGGCCGTCCGCGCCGACGCTCCGCAACTGGCTGCGACGAGGTTGCGAGAAGCCTGCGAGGCGTCAGCCGCGGGGCGCGACGCCGAATGGCTCACATGCCCGCTGCGTCAGACGGTCGGACTAAGCAGTGAAGCATATAAGTCCGCTGGGTATCGGTACTACCGGCGCGATACCAGTGTGGGCGACATCTTGATCAAACGTCTGTGACAGGCGGCCCGGATTCGTCTGTCGAGCGCGATCAGTGCGAGTGCGTTCACGTTGCGCGCTGCCGACCGATGGCCGGCGGATACCATGTCGCCAAGGAAGCCAGCAACAGCGCGGAAGGTGCCTGACATGTTCACCGGAATCATCGAAGAGGTCGGTGATATCACCGAAGCTGAACCGGGCTTGTTACGGATCGCCGCGCCGACGATTCTCGAGGATGCCCAACTCGGCGACAGCATTGCGATCAACGGCGTCGATCTCACTGTCACCCAAATCGAGCGCGCCGAGTTCCTCGCCAACCTGATGCCAGAGACCTATCGACGTTCCAATCTGGGTGAGCTTCAGGTCGGCGATCGGGTCAATCTCGAACGCTCGATGCGTCCGACGGATCGACTGTCCGGACACATCGTGCGCGGCGTGGTCGAAGGGTGCGGCGCGTTCCACAGCAGCCGTCCGGAAGCCGAGGCGCTGGTAGTCGCCTACGATGCGCCCGCAGAGCTGCTGCGGCACATGATCATCAAGGGCCCGATCTGCATCGACGGCGTCTCACTCACGATCATCGACAAGGATGACGCCAGCTTTGCCGTCTCGCTGGTTCAGTACACTCAGCAACACACCAACCTGCTGGACCGCAAGCCCGGCGACGCGGTCAATCTGGAGACCGACATCCTGGCGCGCTATGTCAACGAATTGCTGGCAGTGAAGCTCGATCAACTCCTCGACGAGCAGCTCGCCGCTCGTCGGTCGCACGAAAGCGATGCGTAATGACAGACTCGAACGAGGTGCCGCGCGCCGCCGCCGCGCCGGGTTCGACCGGGAAACCGCGGCGCGCGCGCCGGACGCAGCGCGATGACGGCAGTCGTCGCAAGTCTCCGTTCTGTCCCGTCGAGGAAGCGATCCAGGCATTTGCCAACGGCGAACCGCTGATCATCACCGACGACGAGGATCGTGAAAACGAAGGTGATCTGGCGCTGCCCGCGCAGTTCGTGACTGCGGAGGCGATCAATTTTATGGCTGTGCACGGGCGCGGTCTGATCTGTGCGGCGATGGACGGCAAGATTCTCGACCGACTCGGTTTGCGGCTGATGGTCGATCAGGGAGCCAATACCGCCCCTCTGGGGACGGCGTTTACTGTCTCGGTCGAGGCGCGCTCGGGCGTGACGACCGGTATCTCCGCCTCGGACCGGGCTCGGACGGTGCAGGTGTTGATGGATCCGCATGCGATGGCCGACGATCTCGTCTCACCCGGCCACATGTTTCCGCTACGCGCGCGGGATGGCGGCACACTCGTCCGCGCCGGCCAGACCGAAGCGTCCGTCGACCTCTGCCGCTTGGCCGGGTTGCAGCCCGGCGCTGTGATCTGCGAGATCATGAAGCGCAACGGCGAAATGGCGCGGTTGCCCGACCTGATCCGCTTCTCCCGCCGCCACAAACTCAAGATCGTTTCGGTCGAGCAGATCATTCAGTATCGACTGCGAACGGAACAGCTGATCGAGCGCGTTTCCGAGGCCAAGCTGCCGACCCCGCTCGGTACCTGGCGACTGATCGGCTATCGCACCAAGGATCACGCCGAGGAGCATGTCGCGCTCGTCATGGGTCACGTCGACGGTCGCGAGCCGATCCTGGTTCGGGTTCACTCGCAGTGTCTGACCGGCGACGTGTTTGCCTCGCAGCGTTGCGACTGCGGCGAGCAGCTCGAACTCGCCATGCGTCGGGTTGCCGAAGAGCGTCGTGGCGTGATTGTTTACATGGCGCAGGAGGGCCGCGGAATCGGCCTGCACAACAAGATCGCCGCTTACGCTCTGCAGGATCAGGGTATGGATACGGTCGAAGCTAATCTTGCGCTCGGGTTCGCCGCTGATCGCCGTGACTATGGCATCGGCATGCAAATCCTGCGCGACCTCGGCGTGCAGCGTATCCGCCTGATGACCAATAACCCGGCCAAACGACACGGCTTGGCAGGCTATGGTCTCGAAGTCGTCGAGCGCGTGCCGGTCATCGCTCCCGCCAATCCACACAATGTCCGCTATCTCTCGGTCAAACAGGAAAAAATGGGTCACTTGCTCGACTCCGACGTGCTCGATTCAACCGCCTCGCCAGCAGATGAACCTCCGCCAACTCGTCGCGCGGCAATCGGCTAGGCGCGAACCCATGCCGCGAATCCACGACGGTGCCGCCAGCCCCGATCCCGAACATGGTCCGGCTCGCGGTTTGCGTTTCGCTATCGTCGTCAGCCGCTTCAACGATTTCGTCACCAGCAAGCTGCTGGACGGCTGTGTCGATCATCTGGACGCGAACGGTGCCGATCCCGACCAGATTGATATCTACTGGGTCCCGGGTGCCTTTGAGATCCCGATCGCCGCCCAGAAATGCGCGCAGATCGGGCGCTTCGATGCCGTCATCTGCCTCGGCACCGTGATCGAGGGTGAAACCGACCATTACCGCCTGGTGGTCGATGGCGCGATGCGGGGTATCATGCGGGTCGGTCTGGACACCGGCGTCCCAGTGATATTCGAGGTGCTGGCCACGCAAACGGTCGCGCTCGCCAGGGCACGCGCAGGAGGCTCGGCCGGCAACAAGGGCGAAGAGGCGGCCCAGGCCGCCATCGAGATCGTGCGTCTCCTGCGGACGATCCAATAGCTAGCTCCCACCCGCTCGCCAAACCCAGAGATCACGTTCCTCTTCCGTCACACCTGCTCACGCATTCATCAAGCCGTGAGCGTGTTGCCGCTGCTGCGGAACACATTGACGCCGAGATCGCCTCACCATGTCTTGCTGGCGCGCTGGGTGAAGTCGTCCAGGGGGATGCCGCAGCTGTCCGCGATTCTGACCATGCGCTGGGAATTGGCGACTACGCCGGCGGCGTTGACCAACTGTTCGCGCCCATTTCGTCGCTGATCCACCCGCGTAGATCGGGCAGCGCCGCCGTTTGCTCCAAGCGGCGTCGGCGAAGGCGTTCAGCAATGCGCCCTGCGGCACGCCGCTGTCGGGGCTGCGATCGACCGCCGCGGCAGTTGAGGTCGCTGACTGCATCATCCCTGTCACTGTTCGCACGGAGCATCATCACGTGAGAGGTCGTTCAATAGAAGCACTCGTTGAGCATTGTCCCGCGCGCGGCGATCAGTTCCATCTGCGATCGCGACAGCGACCGCAACGGATCGGGCATGCCCATTTCCCGGAAGGACAGTAGTGACTCTCGCTCAGATCGTGCAACCAGCGCACCTGCTCGGGAATCAGCGAGAGCGCCGAAATGACGTTTGCGTCCCACTCGCGTGGGTCGTACAACTCGGCATCGCCGTCCGGCAGACCGGAACGCGGCACGATGGCGGGCCATGTTCCGCGCTGTTCCGCCGCAGCTGGGCGATGTCGACTCGGCTCGCCCTGGATCGGTTCCGGCAACAGTTCGAGTCCCAACCCTCGGTGGAACTCGCCGATCGACAGCGCATGGACGACCACCGCCACCAACTCGTCGTACCACTCGCGGTCGAGGTTGGTGTTGTCGACGATCAGCTTCTGGATCTCGTAGACCGCTACATTCGGCAGCCGGTCGCTGCCGAATGTAGCGTAGTTCCTCGACGCCCGCCCAACGCGCGCGATCTGGACCCGCTCTGTACCGCTACACAGCGTCCGGGGTGCGCGATGATCTCCCAGCTTCGCCGTTGGGCGGCGATCGTCTTCGGTCGAATCGGCAAATCGACGCCGCGGTACTCGAATGCCATCTGTCCACCTCACATGCTCGCCTGATATGTCGCCCGGGATGGTCACCCAAGACTGAGGGCCTCGCGGAAAGAGTAGCGTTGAGTTCGCGGACGCTTGGCAGTTGCGACAAGAGGTTCGGGATGGCGAAGACGATCGCGGTCACGGGCGGGCAGTTAGTCTACGACGAGTTCGGCGATGGACCAGAGACGATCGTCTTCGTCCACGGCACCGGTGGCAATCACCTGAGCTGGTGGCAGCAAGTCTCGGCCTTCCGCGAGCACTACCGCTGCCTCGTCTACGAGGTGTGGGGCTGGGGGCGTAGCCGCGATGACTCGGGCGAGGGCCAGTCCACGTTCGCCCGAGTCATCGAGCAGTCATGGACTCGCTCGGCATCGCCGAAGCGATACTGGCCGGGTAGTCAATGGGCGAGTTTACGATTCTGTCCTTCGCGGTGCGCAATCCCCACCGCGTCCGCGGCCTGCTGATGGCGGACACTTTCCTTGGCATCGACGCGCCGGAGCTACCGGACGAGATGCGCGCCGCCGTCCAGGCGGCCCAGGCCAATCAGGAGCGCGGCGACATGACGAGGATGGTCGGTCCCGCCTTCCTCGAGCGCAATCCCAACGGCGTGTTTCTCTACAATCAGATTCGCGGCCTGAATCCCCCACTCGATCCGGACCGGCCACTATCGTTCGGGCGAGAAGCTGGGGTGATGGCGGTGGAGCAGCTCAGCGTTCTGACCATGCCAGCGGTCTTCCTCGCTGGGGCCGAAGACGCGGTCATCCTGGCGGCGTTGATCGAGCGCGCCGCCGAAATGGTACCGGGCGCGCAGTATGTTCATATCCCCAAGGCTGGTCGCAGCGTCTACTGGGAACAACCCGACGACATCAACCGCATCCTCGACGCCTTGCTGTCCGAGGCGTTCGCCTAGGGGCTGCTGCTAACTTCTACGATAGCGCCCACCTGTCCGGTGTGGAGGGAACAATGACATACCACGAGGTAATCTACGAGCCGGGGTCGGTCTCCCGCGTGATCATGAATCGGCCCGAGTATCGCAACGCGCAATCTCGGCTGCTGCTGGAAGAGATCGACGCCGCGTTTCATGAGGCGGTCGAGGATCCGGGCGCGCTGGTGATCGTGCTCTCGGGAAACGGTCCTGATTTCTCCGCCGGGCACGATCTGGGATCGCCGCCCGAACTCGCCGACCGCGAGATTCGCGGTTGGGCCGAGGATTTCGTCGGCATATACGATCGGCAGCGCGATACGCGGATTACCAACACCCTGCGCTGGCGCAACATTCCCAAGCCGACGATCGCCATGGTGCACGGCAAGTGCATCTTCGGCGGCTGGATGGTGGCAGCGTCGATGGACCTGATCTTCGCCTCCGACGATGCGCTCTTCCTGCCTTCGCATACGCAGTACTTCTCCGCGCCCTGGGACATCGGTGTGCGCAAGGCGAAGGAGATCCTGTTTCAGAACCGCTTTATTCCCGCCCGCGAGGCGATGGAACTCGGCTTCGTCAATCAGGTTTTCCCCGCCGAGGCGCTGGAACGCAAGACACTCGAGTACGCCAATGAGGTTGCCGAGCGTTCGCCGATGGCGCTGCGACAGATCAAGCACTCGATCAACAACATGCAGGACGCTCAGGGTTTCACGACCCATATCAACGCCAGCTTCATGACCTACGCTGTAGGTGCGCAATTCGGGCAGCTCGATCTGCGCATGATGCCGGGCAAGCGCCAGCTCTCTCCAGTTGCTCAGGCCTTGGCCAAGCTCAAGCCTTGGCCAAGACCCAAGCCGAGCGACGACTGAACGGGCGGCGTAAGCAGGACTGCTCTCGTGAGTCACGGCGATCTGCTGCAGGAACTGCGAGTCGTCGAGTACAGCCGCGACGTCCCCGCCGCCGCGTGCGCCCGGGAGTTCGCGCGCTGGGGAGCTGAAGTTCTGACGTTCGAAGCGCCCGACTCCTTGCTGCACGAGCCGCTAGTAGTCGGGAAAGCGCTGCGTTCAGGAGACTGGCGCTCCGAGTTGACCACAGCCGACGTGTTTGTCACCGACGCGCCGCTCGCTGATCTGGACGACGTCGCTGAGCGGTTTCCTCGACTCGTCGTGCACTCGTCGCCATTCGGTTCCGACGGCCCCTATGCGAGTTTCCTCGCCGATGACCTGGTCGTGCAGGCATTGGCAGGCTTCATGGGAACGAACGGTCTTACAGGGCGCGAGCCGCTGGCGTCGCCAGCCGCGATCACCCCTCGCGCGGTCGGAGTCCTCGGCACCGTCGCGGCGCTGTTGGTTCGGATGCACTCGGGACAGGGCGAGTGGATCGAGCTCTCTTCGCACGAGGCTTGCTCGACGCTGACCATGTCGTTGCGCTCGGAGCTCTCCGATGAGCCACTGCCGCGAGTGGGCGGCACACCCGGTTGGGCGGAAGTAATGCAAACGGCCAAGGGCTACATCACGCTGTCGCCCTGGTCCAAAGGACGCTGTGCAGCGCGCCGATCGTTGGCTGCGAGCCGCCGCCAGACGAGCTGTTGGAGGGCGAGGCGCGATTCGCAGAACGCGAACCGTCGTGGCATACGTGTGACCGATCGTTGAGTCGTTGGACGCCGCCACGATCTGATCGAAGCTGTCCGAGCTTAGCTCGGTCATGGCTATGCATCGCACGTCGCGGCAGTTGCTCGACGGTCCACAGCTCAATGCGATTGACTACTTTCGACGCGACGGCAGGTTGATTGACGCCGGTCGCGCCATGCGGGTCCGCCAGATCGACGCGGACGATGACCGCCCCGACCGGCCCTCGATACGGCAGTGTCTGGGTCGTTCCAGCGGACCGCTCGACGGATTACGCATCGTCGACTTCACCCACGCTTGGCTCGGCCCGTACGCTACGTGGCTGTTAAGCGATCTGGGTGCTAAGGTAATCAAGGTCGAGGGGCCGTGTCGTCCCGACCTGTGGCGCTACGATGCCGCCGGCCCGATGCGGGTTGCCGCGCCTGATGTGCATCCGCTGAATGTGCGCCCCAACTTCCAGATGGCCAATCGCGGCAAGCGTAGTATCTCGATTGTGCTCGACACCGAGGCGGGCCGCGACGTTGCGCTCGAGAACTTCCGCCCTCGTGCGCTGGAAAATCTGCAGCTCACCCAATGATCACATGCGAACCGTCAATCCGCACATCGCGCTGGTGTTGTTCTCCGGATTCGGAACCGGCGGTCCCTATGACAACTTTCGCGCCAATGGTGGCACGACCGAAGGCAATGCTGGCTGGGATCTGCTGTTCGGTTACCGGGACGAGCCGCCGTTGATGTTGGGCAGCATGCAGGCCGACCCGATCGTGGGCGCGCAGATGGCCGCCGCGGCGCTGGCGGCGGTCGTTCACGCCCAGACCGCGCGGGCAGCGGTGCATGTCGCGGGCTCGATGTTCGAGTCGGCGGGCGCCTATATCGACGAGTTCCTGCTGCTTGCGTCCCTGGGCGCGGACATGCCTCCCCGCAACGGCACTCGTGCACCCCACATCGCGCCGCACGAGTGTGTTCGCTGCGCCGACGATTTTGACGGATGCGATGTCTGGATCGCCATCTCCGTCCGCGATGACACCGCCTGGCGACGGTTGGCCGATTTCGTTGAGCTGGATCATCCGCGGTGGCGCACAGCGGCCGGTCGCACGGCGGACGAGGCGGCGTTGGAATCGGCGCTCAGCGCGTGGACGCGAACCTAGAACGCGCAGACGCTGCAGCGCCGACTGTAGTCGATTGGCGTTCCCACTGCCGCTGTTCATTCGACGCTCTCCCACCTACGCGACCCGCATCTCGCCGCGCACGGCTGGTGGCTGCCTCGCCCACCCCGACACTGGTCTGCGCCAGTATCAGAGATTCCCGTGGCGACTTCGTGTCGCCCCGTTGCCTGCACGCGCCCAGCGACGCGGATGGGCGAGCACAGCATCGAGATCCTGCGTGAGGCGCTCGGCTGTGATCAGGAACGCATCGACGCGCTCATTCAGCGAGATGTGATCGCCGACCTGACGGCAACCCAGAATCCCGCCGCGCCCCTGCCGCAGCCAATTAGCTCTCGCTAACGCCGACAGAACCGAGTCTGGGCTAGTGTCCGTTAGCTCGCAATGTCCGCCACCCGCGAGATTCCCAGGCAAGCTGGGAATGACGGATACTTGGCGTCATCAGGCGAGAGTCCTGCATTCACAGGAACCTCGGAAGTGCGCGTGCCGGCGCCGCCGTCGTCATTTCGGCGATACTGATGCGTAGCCGCACGGCGACCGGGAATGGAGATCGGGAGATAACGTGAAGCCTTTGCAGCCGATGGCGGCGGCGATTGCGGAACTGTTGTGTGAACGCGACGAGACGGTGGTGGTCTGTGAGACGATGGCGAGCGGGCTGGTGTCGGCGTTGCTCCTCTCGATTCTGGGCGCGTCACGTTACTACACCGGCGTCGCCCGCTCCACCTTCCTCGAGATCGAACTCGCAGACCATCCCGGCGTTCACTCCAGCAGCGAGCCCTACGCCCAACTCATCGCCGAGACCCTCCGTCAACGCCTCGGCACGACTTGGGCATCGAAGAAACCAGAGCGCCCGGCCCCGGGGGCAATGTCTGCGGAGATGTCTCAGGCCACACCTGCATCGCCATTGCCGGCCCCTCGACGCACGTCGAGACGCTGGAGACCGGTCTCGAAGACCGGGAAGCGAATATGTGGTTGTTCGCCAAGCGGACGTTGGCAGTGTTCGAGCAGGTGTTGCGGCGTCGGGACGCCAGCTGAGCCGCAGGCGATCAGGCGACGGTTATTCTTGCAGACCGGGCGCGATACTCACTCACGCGCTATCGCGATAGCGCGGCGGTGGTTGCTGGTCCGTCAGACGCCAAGCGAGGTAGTTGTGGAAGTCGACGACGACGCGCTCCATCGGTACCAGTCGGTCTCCCGCTGAACGGGTTGCGGCCATGCCCGTCTGGGCTCGCTCGCAGATCGCTTGATCTTCCTCAAGGAACGAGTCCGCGTAGTACTGCGCAGTCGCCGACTGATCGATCGATGGGCGTCCTCGTCAACCCGTCCTGCCAGACGCGAGTCGACGTAGGACCCAGTGGATGCACCGTGATCCAGTCCCAAGAGTCGCGGGTGATCACGCCCACGAACAACGGCGGAATCGAGACGAGCAGGTAGTGGTCACCGCCCAGGTTGCCGCCGACCAGTCGGTTGAGCAGATTGGGGATGAACCCGCCGTCGCCCCTTGCAGGATCACGCCGCCCGTCAGTGTCCAGTCGGCCGCGCCTTCGATGTAGTAAGCGGCGCGAGTTGGGGGCGTCTTTTCCAGGGTGTCCTTGTGGACTTTGAACAGGTGATAGCTCTCCATCCCATTCTCGATGATCAGTTTCCAGTTGGCGTTCTAGGTCCAGGGTTCAGGAATTGGCGTGGCGGCGGAAAAGGACTCTATGTCAAAATGTCAAACTCGACAAGGTGCGGGGCGATGCCCGACAGACGCTCGGTCAGCGGCAGTGCGTCGTCATCGAGCGTGACGAAGACGACGCCCATCCAGACTTCCGTCCTGAATGCTGGTAGGTTGCGCTCCTCCGGATCGACCCGCGCGCCCTTCGAGTACGGCGCGGCGCGAAACGCCCCGGAGTTGTTGTAGCTCCAGGCGTGATAGGGGCAGACGATCATGCACTGGTCGAGATGATGGGCACCTTGGTCCAGCATCAGCGTGCCGCGGTGGCGACAGACGTTGGAGAGCGCCCGCAGCTCCCCGTCCGCACTGCGGATGAGGACCAGCGGCTCGCCGCCGATATTGAGGGCGAGATAGTCGCCTGCCTCCGCCAACGCGGACTCCGCGCACACGGCGACCCAATCGCCACGGAACAACCGCTCGACCTCGAGGGCGTACAGTGCTTCGTCGTGGTATGCCGCGAACGGCAGCGCCCACGCCTCGCCCGCAGCGACGGCTGTTGCAGGCAACAGCGCGCTTCCCGAGTTAATCCCGCCTGCAGCCACCAGCAAATACCCGTGCCATTGCGCAACCTCCGCGGTGGCCTCACAACGAGCGAGCGCCAGGTACGATCCCTCTCACAGTCGTCTGAATCGAGAATAGGCTCGTCCCTGCTGTCATGAACAGGGTTGCGAATTCATCTCCGCCGAACGTCGGGTTGGCGGCATGCTCGTTCATCTCGAACACGCCGAGATATTCGCCTTCAGGCGAATGAACCGAGACGCCGCCGGTACCGGTCGTCCACAGACGTCCAGCGGCGTCGACCCTCATGCCGTCAGGCGCGCCGCGACGAACGTTGCCCGTCTGATCGACGAACAGAGTTCGTTCGCCCAGCGTGAGGTCGGCGTTGTCATCGTAGCGCCAGATCAACCGCTCTTGCGGTCGCCGATGTAGAGGGCCGACTCGTCCGGATTGAATACCAGCCCGTTGGGCTGCGAGAACCCGTCGGACGCCAGCAGGCAGAGCGCGCCGTCGGGGTTGATCCGGTAGACGCCCTGAAAGTCGAGCTCCTGCTGCTGCCCCTTCTGGCCGAAGCGCGGGATGCGGCCGGAGTCGATGCCGTAGGCCGGGTCGGTGAACATGATCGAGCCCGAGGGTGGACGACGAGATCGTTGGGGCTATTCAGCCGGTGACCGTCCCGGCGTCGGCGAGCAATGTCTCGCTGCCGGGCGCGCTCGACACGCGCCGTCCGCCGTGTTTGCGGACGAGCAGATTGCCGCTGTCCGTGTCGAGCGTCAGCCCGTTCGACCAACCCGACGGCTCGCGATAGGCTTCGGCTTCCGACATTCCCGGACGCCAGATGTGCTGGCGATTGCCGGGAATGTCGCTAGCACGAGCGCGTTGTCTGACGCGATCCAGATTGGGCCCTCGATGAATCCAAATCCGCCGCAGAGCCGCGTCTCCGCGCCGATCAATAGCCCGGAGATGCCTTGGTCGTCTTCGATGCGCATCATGATGCCTGTTCACTCCGCTTCGCTCGCACCTGTATGGATGCTAGACGCGTTGGCACGCGCGGGCAGCCGATCCTGCGCGCGCCAGATCTGCTCCAGAATCGGACGCCCGGCTCCGGCGGGGTCGACGAACTCGGGTCGGTAGCGCCAGGGAAGCTGAGCGCTATGCGCCCGAATCTCGACCGGGCGGATTCGATAGCCGATCAGCCGCTGTCTGGTGAAGCCCAGCTCCATCAGCATCCCCTGCGTGGTCGGAATCGACCAGCTCTGATCGAACACGAAATTGCCGAACGAGTAGGCGACCAGAGCGTCGTCGAAGTGCTCGACGGCTTGCACCCAGTGGGGATGATTGCCGATCAACAAGCTGGCACCGGATGCCATCGCGATCGCGCCTAGCTCGCGCTGATACGCCACCGGGTTCGATGTGTACTCCACGCCCCAGTTCGCGCCGACGATCACGTGGTCGGCAATTTGGCGGGCCTGCGCGATGTCTTCGCGCAGGTACTCCGCATCGAGCGGCGCGGTTCCGGGCTGGCCCGCCTCGGCGTGGTACCAGGGCGCGATGGTGTCGTAGCCGAGGAAGGCGAAGCTGACCAAACCATTGTCCGTTTGGACGCTCAGCGCGGCAGGCGTCCGCGCCGCATCGAGACCTGCGCCCGCGCCCGCTGTGACCATGCCGGCGTCATGTAGTCGATCCAGCGTCTCGTCGAGCGCCTCGGCGCCATTGCAGCCGCCCCAGCAGTCCATCATGTGGTTGCCGATTGTCAGTACTACATCGATCCCCGCGTTCGACATTGCTGGCGCGACGCGGTGGCTGCCAGTGAAGATCACCGTCTCGACGCACGGCGTCAACGTACGGTTCGCCGTCAGCGGATGCTCCAGCGGCGCGACCGTCAGGTCTGCAGCGACCAGCGTCTGCCGTACACCGTCGAACATGGCCTCATAGTCGTCCAATTGCGCGAGGACATAGTTCGCGCATCGGACCGGAATTAACTCGCCGGTGATCGCCATACCCACAGGATCAAATGGCCTTGCGATCTCGCTTAGGACGGCCATCAGCTTGCCTAGATCGGCAAACGTCCTGGGAGCGGCAAGCCTGCGCCGTAGATGCAAGGGCGATTCAGATCCATGATCGCGATAGGGATCATGACCGTCCACGGTCAGCGCGAGTACGCCCAGACGGAGTCTCGTCGGCTCGACCAGGGCGAACGCGCCCGGCGTCGCCGCGACCCGCTCGACGATCTCCGCGTCCGCTAGCAACTCAACCGATAGTTCGTACAGCCGAAGCGCCTGCGCTATGCTGTGCGCTTGCGACCTGGGCAGATACACGTGGATCGGAGCAGCCGAGCCACCGAGCTCAGACCAATCGCGCACGCTGCCACGCATAATTCGCACTACGTCGGACCGGCTGATGTCGAGGACGTCGCGGCGCTGGTCGGTAATCGCCGCCCAGTGCGCCACGACGACTTGGACTGATGGGACTGATGCCGCCGCAACCGGAGTCGCGACAGTACCGACGTCCTCCGAACCGATTTGCAGGAGGCGATGCTCGTCAAGCGCCGTCGTTCCCGAGACGGCGGACCAGCTGGGCGCAAGCAACGCTAGCCCTGCGACGAACGCCGACAACGCCGTGAATCGGAACATGCTCCCCGCCAGATCCAGCCCGTAGCGGTAGCGTATCAACGATTTGCTGGATGACGGCTGCCCCGGTGCTGAGTTGAGGACGCGTTGGCCCGCTTCAGGTCGAAAGGTAGCCTGGCGACCATCGCATTACATCGTCGGTAGCGGCGGCGATCTGATTCAGCCGTCCCAGCTGGTCGCGGAAGGCTCGACCGAGCGGCGTTGTAGGCACGAGACTGAGCCCGACTTCGTTACTGACCATAATCCACGAGGTGTCCCCTGCGCGTAGCAGCGCAATAGACGCTATGCTTCGGTGGCTGCGTCGAGCGACGCGCGGCCCTCGTCAGACTCGCGTCGCATCAGGTTGCAGGTTGCTGACCCAGAGTGTGAGACAGTCGAGCAGGATAATGTTGTAATGGCGCTCGCCGATTTGTTCGGCTAGGTCGAGCGGCTCCTCAGCGTGTTCTACGCAGCGGGGGCGGCTGCTCTGGTATGAGTCGATCCGGGTGGACATTTTCTCATCCCCGACCTCAGCCGTCGCGACGAACAGGACGCTGTCGTCCGCCTGCGCGAGCTGTTCAGCGTAGCTGCTTTTACCCGATCGCGCGCCGTCCAGAATGAAGGTCAGTTGTTTACTCATCGCCGATCATGTCACCCATATACAGATAGTTCAGATGGCTGGTGTCGTTCCAGAGATCGAGGATCGCCGCGTCGCCGAAGTCGCGCGCGATGCTGAGACTGGCCAGATTGGTCCCGGAGCGCCAGAAATGCGAGTTGGCTAGATCCAACAGACACATGGCCAACGCACGAATTGAGCCGCCGTGTCCGGCGACCAAGGCGTTGCCGCCTGGGCGATGCCTGGTTCGAGTATCGTCGAAGAAGCGTCGAACGCGCTTATGGACGTCCGACGTCGTCTCGCCGTCGGGCGCAGCGAGTGCGGCGCGATTTTGCGTCAGATAACGGGCTAGGTGGTTGGGATCGTTCACCTGCACCTCGGCGAGCGTGAGACCCTCCCATGCGCCGTAGGAAAACTCGCGCAACGCTGGGGCCAGCTGCGAGCTCGCACTGCGATCATCAAGGTGGCTGTCCAGGATGATCGCGGTTTCTATCGTTCGGGCGAGGTCACTGGCATAGACTGGCATAGATTGCGTTGAATTCGATCTGTGCGAGCCTTCGCGCGAGTTGGTAGATCTGCGCCCGCACCCGATCACTGAGCGGTATGTCAGTATGACCTTGGATCCTGCCGTCTATATTCCACGATGTTGCGCTCTGCTGCACGATGTACCACGAAACAGGTTGCGAATACTCGCCTGATTGGTCGCTCATCGCTGTCGCCTCACCAGAGCGCCACGCCGAGCGTCAGTACGACGACCTCCGCTTTTTCGTTGATGTCGCCGTAAGCGTCGCCGGTCAGTCTGCCCAGCCAGCCGGTCATCCAACGCCCCAGCGCAATCGCGGTCAGCACCGCGCCGCCGATCAGGATGCATCCACCGATGCCGAGCGTCAATGTCGCAGCGAGCGTACCGATGATGGCCTGGCGTGACGCCGCTCCGGTCGAAAGGCTATGCCCGTCCTTTCGCTTCGGGCGTATGAATAACGCGACATGGCGATCAGCATCGCCAACCGAGACAGATAGGGAAAGAGCAACAGCAGTTCGGGACGGACAGACTCGGGTGTACTGCTGAGCAGGTTCCACTTGACGATGATGAGCGCCGCGCTGCCGATCACGGCGAACGCACCAACGTGCATGTCGCGCAGGATGCGCAGCCGAGCCTCGGATGTGCAGGTGCCGAACAATCCATCGCAGCAATCGAGGAATCCCTCGGTGTGCAACGCCCGCGTGAGCGACAGCAGGGCGGCGACGAGCAATGCGCCCACAACGAGGTCGGGTAAGCTGAGTCGTAATAGGAGGTCGAACCCCGTCAATGCTGCGCCTAGCGCCAGGCCAACCAGTGGGAACCAGGCGCGTGCGGACGACATCCGCATCTCATTCGCCGGCGCGATCGGCAGGATGGTCAGGAAGCTGAAGGCAAGCTGGATACCGTTCATTATCGGTTACGATGCTTCGCATCCGTGACGCCGACCTCGTTGAAGGTGTCCATCTTCGAGAGGCCAGCGACGGCCGCCTCGACGATGCCCATCGCAATGACCGCGCCTGTACCCTCTCCCAACCGTAGATCGAGTTCCAGTAGCGGCCGTAGGTTCAAGTAGTCCAGCGTGATGCTATGTCCCGGTTCGACCGAACGATGTCCGGCGATGCAGTAGCGGATCGCCGTGGGGCAGACGCGGTGTGCGATCAATGCGGCGGCGGCGCAGATAAATCCGTCGAGCACCACGATCCGTTTCGAGAGCGCCCCGCCCAGAATCACGCCGACCAACACGCCGATCTCGAGCCCTCCCAACTTCTCTAGGACGTCGAAACCGTCTCTTGGATCGAATTGGTTCACCGTCAGGGCGCGTCGGACCACATCGACTTTTGCGCGCAGCTGGATATCGGTTCGACCCGTCCCGCGACCGGTCGTTTGTTCGGCTGTTCGACCAGTGATCGCCGACGTGATGGCCGCTGCAGATGTGGTGTTGCCTATACCCATTTCGCCGACACCGAGCATGTCCGCGCCGGCGTCGGCTGACTCCCGCGCCAACCCAATGCCGGCCAAGACACAGGCTTCGGCCTGTCGACGAGACATCGCCGGACCGATGGCGATGTTGTCGGTTCCGCGACCGATACCCAGTTGTCGCAACGCTAGGTTGTTGGGCGGTGACGAAGCGACGCCGGCATCGACGATGGTGAGCTGTACGCCGGCCTGTTGGGCGAGCGCGTTGATCGCCGCGCCGCCCTTGAGAAAGGTACGCAGCATCTGACCGGTGACAGCCTGTGGGTAGTTCTGACGCCTTCCGCGGCGACGCCATGATCGGCAGCAGCGATGATTAGCGCCTTGCTGCGCAGCGACGGGCGAACATAACCAAGTATCGCGGCGACCTGCGCGCCAATCGGCTCGAGGTGCCCCAGACTGCCTGGGGGTTTTGTGAGCTGATCGTGCCGCAACCGCGCCGCCTGTTCGATCTGGGCGTCGGGCGGTTCGATATCTGCGACGACGGTTGCAATCTCGTGCGACACGGTCAGAACTCGATGCCCGGCTGCGCCTTGATGCCTTGCTCCTCGTACGGGTGCTTGATCAGGCGCATTTCGGTTACCAGATCCGCCGCGCCGGTCAAGCCCCGCGGCGCGTATCGACCGGTGATAATCACATGCAGATGCTGCGGTCGACACTGTAGTGTGGCAACCACTTCGTCGACCGATACCCACTCATAGTGCATCGCGTAGCTGAACTCATCGAGCACAATTATGTCTTCCTCGCCCGCGAGAATTGCTTCTTTGCAGCGTTCCCATTGCGCCACGGCGAGCGCTGTCGTCTGGCTCGGATCTTTCGAGAGCCAGGTGAAGCCATCGCCCAGCGATTCGATCGGAATGCCGAGCCTTTTCGCAGCCCGATGCTCGCCGAACCTCGCCGACGAGTGTTTGATGAACTGGAACATCCGCACCTGGAAGTCACGACCCCAGGCGCGGAAGATGATACCGAGCGCCGCGGTGGTCTTCCCCTTACCCTCGCCGGTGTTGACGATAATTAGACCGCATCGGTGAGCGCGCTCGCGCGCGGCACCGCTCAGCGGCATCATGATCGTGATCGGATGGCATGTGTCGCCTCGCTTCCACTGATGGAGTGTGCTACTGCTTCACGCGTTCTCTGCGCAGCTGATTCGTCTGCTGACAGTGGTTCATCCTCGTCCAGAGGCGCGATCAGGTTGATCGCGAGGGTTCCCGTGCCCGGTTCGCGATAGACGGTCGCACGAACCGCGAAAGCCCTCTTGATCAGTGACGCGCGCAACACATCCGCCGGCTCGCCTTCGGTGACGACCTTGCCTTCCTTGAGCAGGACCAGACGGTCGCAGTATCTGGCGGCGAGATTGAGATCGTGGATCGCAGCGATCGCGGTCATGCCGTCATCGACGAGTCGGCGCACGAGCGAGAGGAGCTTGAGCTGATGCAGAATGTCGAGATTCGACGTGGGCTCGTCGAGCAGCAGGATGTGGGGCTGCTGGGCCAGGGCGCGCGCCAGGAACACGCGCTGGCGCTCGCCGCCGGACAGCGTGTCCAGTGTGCGCTCGGCGAACGGCTCGGTTTCCGTCGCGCGCATTGCGTCCGTGGCGATGCGATTGTCCGCCTCGCCCTCCACCTGCAACCGCCCCAGGTGCGGATAGCGCCCCATCAGGACGAGCTCGGAGGTCGTGAACCCCTGCGTGTACGGAGCGATCTGTGGGACGAGCGCCAGCGTCGACGCGACTTGGCGAGCGCTGAGCGATCGCAGCTCCGTTCCGTCCACGCTGATTGTCCCGTCCTGGCAGTTGATCACGCGGGCGAGCGCTCGCAGGAGCGTTGATTTTCCGGCCCCGTTGGGACCAATCAGGCCGACGAACTGTCCGCGCCCGGCTTGAAGCGACACGCGGTCGAGTAACCGCTTCGCCTCGACGCTGAACGAGATCCCCCGCGCCTCGAGCGTTGGCGCGGGTTGTGCAGGTTGCGCGAGCTGACCGTTGAGCTGGTTCACGCTCATTTACTCAGCCAGACTGAAACTCGGCGCTGATTCGTTTGGGAACTCGTCCGGCCAGAGGATCCGGGCGAGTTCCTCAGCCCCGCGAATGTTCCAGAAGGAGAGTGTTGTGAAGTGCTTGCTCTCCACCACGTGAACGTCGCCGTTCTGGATCGCCGGTATTTCCGAGAGCACTTCGGTGTCGAACAGGCTCTGGCGGAACTCCGCCGCGCCGAATTCGAGCGGCTGCCCGATAATGATTACATCGGGTGCCATCGCGATCACGCCCTCGAGGCTGGTGGTCTGGTTGCCTTCGACGCCCGCTTCGGCAGCGGCGTTAATGCCGCCGCCCGCTTCGATCACGCCTCCCTCAGTTGAATTCGCGCCGGCGACCCAGAGTGTGTCCGAATACCGGGTGAGTGCGAGCACGTGCGGTTTGGCTTGCTTCGACGCGGTGACACCGACGAGCGCGTCATATCGTGACTGAACCTCGTCGGCGAACTCCCGCGCCCGCGCTTCTTCGCCGTAGATGTAGCCCATCAGCAGGATCGTGTTGATCCGTGATTCCGGACCTTGGGCGAGTTCAGTCTGGATGACGGGAATACCGGCTCGCTCCAGCGCGTCGATACCTTCGGCCGGATAAAACGGGCTGGTGACGACGACATCCGGCGACTGGGCGATGATCGTTTCTGGGTCGCGTGAGATGATCGGCTTGCCATGCGCCAGGTCGGAGACGTTCGAATAGGTCGGATTCTGCGAGACCTCGCCCACCGCGACCAGCCGGTCATTCGGGACGAGCGCCAGCGTGATCTCATCGTGGCCGATCGAGGCGGTGATGATTCGCAACGGCTTGGCGGCGATGCTGACGATCCCGTTCAGTCCCTCGACCTCGCGCGGCCAGCCGCTATTGGCCGGGTCGACAATGCCGCGCACGCCATCGAGCGTGTGGTGCGCCGCATCGTCGGAACAGGCCATGACGAGCAGCCCGACCATAAACAGCATGGCGACAATGCCCCGGCGCGGGTGGTTGATCAACGGAATGCCCCTTTCGCCGGTCCACGCGGTTACAGCGCGTAGGCCTGCCGGTTGTGCTTGATTAGCAGGAAGATGAAGAACGGCGCGCCGACAAAGGCGGTCAACACGCCGAGCCGAAACTCGGCTGGCTGGATGATGGTGCGAGCGATCGTATCGACGAAGACCACGAAGACCGCTCCACCCAACGCGCACATAGGAATCAACACGCGATTGTCAGGCCCCAGCACCAGGCGCAGGATGTGCGGGACGACCAGGCCGACAAAGGCGATTGTGCCGCTTACTGCGACCGCCGCGCCGGTTGCAAGCGCCGCCGTCGCCAGCAGCATGATTCGGGCCGGCGCGGGGCGCACGCCCATCGATCGCGCCTCGTCGTCGCCCAGCATGAGCAGGTTGAGGTCGCGCGACATCAACAGCAGTACGGCCGTACTGCCCAGGATGATCGGAGTCGAGATCGTTACGTGTTGCCAGGAACGTGAATCCAGTCCGCCTGCGAGCCAGAACAGGACCTCGCGCAACGCCGCGTTGTCGGGTAGAAACAGGATGATCGCCGAGATCACGGCACCGAGGAAAGCGTTGACCGCGACGCCGCCGAGCAATAGCGTCGCCATCGAGAAACGGCCGCCCAGCACGGCAATGGCGTAGACCAACAGCGCGGCCGCAATCGCGCCGACAAACGCAAAGATCGGCAGCGCGAGCAGGAACAGCGCCGCTGTCCCCGTCGCGATCGCAACCACGGCGCCTAGCGCACCGCCCGCCGATACGCCGATGATGCCCGGATCGGCCATCGGGTTGCGGAACAAACCCTGCATGGTCGCCCCGGCGACGCCCAGCGCGATGCCGACCGAGGTGCCGACCACAATGCGCGGTAATCGGATCTGGTCGATCACGAGCTGTTCGGTGCGACCAAACTCGGGCACGCCGAATCCCAGGGGGGAGAGGAGGATCCAGGCAATTCGGCTGACCGGGATATCAACCGGCCCCAGACTGAGCGAGACGAGCGAGACGAGAATCAGCAGGCTCGCCAAGAAGGCTGCACCGATCATCAGACGGGTGCGAAGCCCCATCCGGCGATAGCCATGCAACTCGCTCGGGCGAATCAGTTGGAACAGGCTCGCGGCGGACAATGAAACCTCCAGCGTCTCCCCTGGAGGTTGGCATTCGACCTGACCGGAACGACGCCCGGAGATCGAGGGACCTCTCGAAAGCGGAGAGTTGTCACCTCATCGTCCAGGCAGGTCTCCTGGCTTGCGGGTGGGAACTTCGCCGACCCCGTCCCATCGACGCTCGGTCGACAGTGGCGTCAGCTTCCCGTGCTGCTCCAATGAGCCCCGCTCACAGTGGCGCTACCGCGGCGGATTTGCACCGCCTTCCCTATTCTCCCGGGATGGGCACCTGGACGAATCTTATCTTAGAAAAGCCTATCAGGGTTATTTGGTGTAGGCAAGCACTGAGGAAATGCACCTCTTGGTTGACGGGTAGCCCTCTAGCTGACGGCTGCTTGCCCTATCGAATCTGACGTGCCCCAGTGATGCCTTCGGAAGGCGCGGCTCCGATATCGTTGACCAGTGGTTCCTATCCGCTCAACCCCGTCCCTTCTTTCGCTCACTCATCGGCGATCAGGACTTTTTGGAGTGTTTGGCGGTTCGATTCCGATGCAAGGCGCTCATTTTCCTGTGCTTGCAGAACAGGTGGAAGGCTCGCAGACGAATCGGAGATCAACTCGATGTAGGAGGCACACTTGCTGGCTGTAGCTCTGCGAGCTGAGTGCAGTGTACGCCACGGCCACGGTATTTGCCCTGCCTGTTTTATCAGGCCTGACAAATCCACTCGCAGTGGTGCTGCCGCGGCGAATTTTTACCACCCTTCCTATTCTCCCGAACTGGGGCCTGGACGCGTTCGATCGCCCCTAGGGCACCACGCCCTTCATCAATAGACAACCATCGGCCCGGAATCCATCGACTCCCGATCATCAGAACCGCGCGTCCAGTTGTTGACCCAGCAACAGACGCGTTGCGCTGCGTAGTTCGATTTGCCCAGTACGACGT
Organism: Dehalococcoidia bacterium; assembly: GCA_965116225.1. Classification (GTDB taxonomy): domain Bacteria; phylum Chloroflexota; class Dehalococcoidia; order Bin125; family Bin125; genus Bin125. The sequence goes on from OZ220495.1 coordinate 1,474,864, forward strand.
GCTGATTCATTGCCTGCAGTCGCGTAGCCGTCGGTTCGGGTCTCGACCGCTCCCTGTGCAGTACCGTCGAGAGCCGGATACGACTTCCAGGCACTCCTGGTGCCCGAACGTGATCACCAACTGTAGATTGGCGCGGTTTGCGTCGGAGATACCGCCGGTCTCGCAGACCTCTCGCCATGCCGCGTCCGCCGCCGCGAGGGCGCGCGGCCTGCCGCGATTCGCGACGCGGTTTTGCCCAGTGCGGACTGGGTCAGCGCGTCGTCGCGTAACGGACCGCGCAAGGCGGTGCGCTCGTGCGCTGTCGCCAGCACTTCCGCGTGCATGGCGGTAACCGGTCCGAGCAGCACGCCGAGATGCTTGGGCAGCAGCCAGACGGGATGCCGCAACAGGTCGTTCGGGACAGACCCTGTCGGTGGCCGCGGCGGGATGCTGCGCTCTTCCGGGATGAACAGCTCGCGAATTTCAACGTCGTGGCTGCCGGTGCCGCGCATCCCACCGGTCTTCCAGGTGTCGAGCACCGCCACTTCGTCGCTGTGGGCGACCAGCCGAATGAATTGCCCTGATCCGCTAGAATCGCTCGATTCGGGATCATCGTCGATCAGTCTGCACAGGGCCTGCACCCATTCGGCATGGGTGCCGCCGCTGAGATAGGGCCAGTGGCCGCTGGCGACGAACCCGCCCGCGCCGCAGGTTGCCGCGTCGATGTCGCGCACATCTCTCTCGCGACGCGCGGATCTAGCTCTCGGCTCACGTCCGCCGTTGCAGCCGATCATGACGCACCAGGCCGCCGCCGCGGCGGCTTTGGCGATCTCCTCGATGAACAGATCTGCGTGACCGGATCGGCGTCGTGCCCGCCACGCCATCGTGGCTGGATCAGCCGAAACGCGCCAATGCTCTTGAGTAAAGCGACGACATGCGCCGGCAGTTGGCGCTCGTCGTCAATCTCGTCCGCGGCTGCGCGGATTGTGGGCGCGATGCGCCGAGCCTGGGGAGCAGCGTCTCACACTCCTCGATGGTCGCGCCGAAGCTCAGCGAAGCTACAGTTCCATCGGCGCGCCCTGGGCGACCTGTTGCAGATCGGACTTCCAGGCATCGGAACCGTCGACGTAGAGATCTACACCGTTGCCGTCGGGGTCGTTGAGGTAGAGCGACTACGAGACGACGTGGTCGATGGTCGCAGATACCTTAATGCCGGCCGCTTCGAGTTCATCCCGCGCCTGCCGTAGCTCGTCCAGCTTGTCGCCGATGCAGAAGGCCAGGTGATACAGACCGGGTGCCTTCGGGTCCGCGGTTTCAGGTCCGTCCTCGCCGACCTCTAGGAGCGCGCGGTCGTGGTGATTGCCCAACGTGTAGAACGTCATCGGCATCTGCTCGTGGCGGGCGGCGAGTTTCATGCCCAAGATGTCGCCATAGAATTGCTCCCAGCGCTCGCTATTGCGAACTTTGATCACTGCGTGGCCGAGTTCTCGAACCTTCATCGGTTTGCTTGTTTCTTGAACTTGCGCGCCCTCCAAGGCGCGCTCGCCGCCGATCATATGCTCGCGCGACGATCGTTCGCCACTCGATTGCCTCCTTCGCGGCCTGCTCCGGTTGTCTATCTTGTGGCCCTGTGAACCGCAATGGGACGCGGCCTTGGCTGTCGGAGCCTGAGGAGGACAAGCGTGGAAGAGATCGACTACGACGTCGACGGGCGGATCGCGTCGATCAGGCTGCTGCGCCCCGAAAAGCTGAACGCGATGACCGACGAGATGTACCAGGCGATCGGCGAGCGTCTGCGCAAGGCGGATCGGGATCCACAGGTGCGCTGCGTGATCATCAGCGGCTCCGGCCGAGCCTTCTCGTCTGGACACGACCTGCTGGAGTTCGGCGAGCGGCAGGCGTGGGTGCCATGGTCCGGTGAGCGATTCGACAACGGCCTCGAGACCGCCAAGCCGGTGATCGCCGCGATCAGCGGCTACTGTCTCGCCGGCGGGCTGGAACTGGCGCTGTACTGCGATATCCGCATTTGCGACGCAACCGCGCAGTTCGGTTGCCCCGAGCCTCGTTGGGGCATTCTGCATGGATACGGAGCGCTGCGCACGCCCGGACTCATCGGCTCGTCCGATGCGATGCGGCTGCTCCTGACGGGCGACTTCATCGGCGCGGATGAGGCGCTTCGGATCGGCTTGGTCAGTCAGATTGTGGAACCAACGGAGCTGCTCGCGACGGCGCGCGTGATAGCCGCGCAGATATCAGCCAACAGCCCCCTCGCGATTCGGCTGACCAAAGAACTGGCGCGGCGCGGTCGTGATCTGTCCCTGGCCGATGGCTTGCGGCTGTATCAGGAGTACTCGCGTCTCGCGTTCAGCTCCGGCGACGCTCGCGAGGGAACCCGCGCCTTCGCCGAGCGTCGCGATCCGCAGTACGAGGGCTGAGTCGCCGACTGCAATCCACCCGCCGGACGTCGCTGGTTAGTCCTATTGCGTCGGCTCCCAGTTGATCATCCAGGCGACGTCGAATCGGTCAATGCATGATCCGAAGTACGCGCCCCAGAACAGGTAGTCTAACGGCATCGTCACCTCGCCACCTTCGGAGAGGGCGGCGAACTTCTCATCGGCGTCCTCGCGGCTGTTCGGCGCGTAGGAGATGGAGAAGTTAGTGCTCACAATGACCTTGGTCCCGAATACGGGATTGTTGTCGCTACCCATCAGGGTGCTTTCGCCGATTGGCAGCGACACGTGCCTGATTCGCTCCCTAGCGTCCTCAGGCACGCCCACGTCGGGTGGGCGTGCCCTCGCCGAAGGTTTGCAACACGGAGAACTCGCTGCCGAAGACCGAGCGGTAGAACTCGAACGCCTCTCGGCATTGTCCTCGAAGGTGAGATACGTGCTGAGGGTCATGGCGATCTCCTCTCAGCTGGGTCGGACCAGAGTCGTGCCCAAATTACGCTGGGGCGAACCACGCGGCGCGCTGGCGGCTGAGTCGGCTGGGTTCGAGACGCGTTGGTGCCGGTCACGCCGACGTGTTGGGAGGCCTGGATTTCGACAGCGATGATGTCGGCCCGGACGACCAGGCTGAAGATGCTTGTCGCGGCGCGACCCGGCTACATCATGCCGACGCAGATGGCGCGCATGATCGCCGCCTTCGATCAGCTCTCGCAGGGTCGCGTCTATATCAACCTGATCGCTGGCGGCAATCCACGCGAGCTCGCCGGCGACGGCATCACTTACAGCCACGACGAGCGCTACGAGGTGATGGACGAATCGGTGCGAGTGATGAAAGCGCTGTGGACGTCGGACGAGCGGATTGACTGGGATGGCAAGCACTACCAACTGCGAGGGGCGCACGCCTACCCCAAGCCGTACCAGGATCCGTGGCCGCGCTTTTACATCGGCGGCGAGTCGGACGCGGCCCGCGATGTCGGCGCCCGGCACGCCGACTGCTGCCTCTTCTGGGGCGATACGCCACATCGCACGGCAGACAAGGTACTCGATGTCAGATGCCGCGCCGCGCGCTTCGGCCGTTCTGGAATCAGCTTCGGGATGCGTCTACAGGTGTGCGTCCGCGAGACCGAGGATGAGGCTTGGGACGCGGCGCACCGCCTCATTGCGGGGACGACCGAACGACAGCGGCATTTGCGCAAGAACTGGCGCGGCGACTCTCAGGCCGACAGCCGCATGTGGCAGCTGTCCGGCGAATCGCGCGACAACGACTACCGCATCGCTCCGCACCTGTGAAGCGGATCAGCACCGTGCGCAGCGGCACCGGTCTCGCCGTCGGCGGCGATCCGCAACAGGTTGCCGACACCCTGCAGGAGTTCATCGACATCGGCTGCGCCGAGTTCTGTCTGTCCGGCTCCCGCATGACGAAGAGGCGACCAGGTTCGGTGACTGGGTCATGCCGCTGCTCTGCAAACGTGATAGGCTGACATTAACTAGCGACGAAGCCGAACCATCTCTGGCCGTCGCCGATTAAGGCTATTGAGGAAATCCGAGATGTCGCGAGTGCAACTGGCATTGAACGTCGCTGATCTCGACTCGTCGATCACGTTCTACGCGCAGATGTTCAGGACCGAGCCGCACAAGGTCCGGCAGGGCTACGCTAACTTCGAGATCGAGGATCCGCCGCTCAAGCTGGTGTTGATCGAGAATTTGGCCGCCGCCGCGCCGCTGAACCACCTTGGTGTCGAAGTCGCCACATCCACGGAGGTGCACGCTGAAACGCAACGTTTCGGCGACTTGGGGCTGGATATGGAGATCGAGGACGGTGCCGTCTGCTGCCACGCCGAGCAGGACAAAGTCTGGGTCGCCGATCCCTCTGGCACGCGCTGGGAGGTTTACACGATCACTGACGACGAGCCGGCGGTCGAGACGATTCAACTCATGCCGTTGGAAACAGTCGGCGCAGTCGTCGGCGGTGATCAGGCCTGCTGCGTTCCCAACCTCTGATCATCACCGCGCCCGTACTCCACTTTGGTCCTTCCCTATGCGATAACTCCATTATTCCCGCGCCGGGCACGGGAATAATGATGTTCCCTCCCGTAGAAGTGTCGGGGAGATGCCTAGGCAAGCTGGGAATGTGAGCAAGGTCTGCGAATGGCGAGTCTCACCTGTGCACCCGAGCCAACTCGGCTGTGCGTTGGAAGACGTTGGCCAGCATCTCCTCGCTGAGCAGGCCGGTGAACGTGTTGCGCTGACTGGGGTGATAGGAACCGAGCAGCGTCAGATCGCCGACCCGGTGTTCCAGTCCATGGGCGAACTTCGGTCGTGGGCGGACGCCGAGTTCACGGGTGCAGCCGCTCCCAGGCAAATGAGCCGAGGCAGACGATCACGCGCAGCGGTGTAAGCAGCTCAAGTTCGCGGCGAAAGAACGGCAGACAACGGTCGCACTCCTCGACGGTGGGCTTGTTCGCTGGCAGAGCGCAGCGCACGATCGACGTCACCCGCGTGCCAATCAGGCTGAGGCCATCATCGCTCGATAGGGATTCGGGCTGACTGGCCAACCCCGCCCGCCACAACGCCCGATAGAGCCAGTCGCCTGAGCGGTCGCCCGTGACATCCGCCCGTACGGTTCGCGCCATGCGCGGTCGGTGCCAGGCCGACGATCAGGATCGTCGCATCGGCCAGCCGGAATGATGACAGCGCCTTCCCCCAATATTCGCTGCTGCGGAAGGCTGCGCGTTTGTCGGTCGCGACCCGTTCTCGCCACGCCACCAGGCGCGGCAGCGGCGACATTCTGTCACGTTCGCATCGAACCGTGCGGCGAGATCATCGTCGCTGAATTTACCGATTTCCAGATCGCGAGCGCGTCCCATTCCGCTCATTCCGTCATAGTGAACTTGTGGCGGCGTGGTGTCCAGGCAAGAGACGATGACCCAGACCAGACCGTACTCGTCGGCAATGCTGTCCCGAACCTTCGGTCGCGGGACGCGCTTGTCCATGTCCCGCCGACTCCTCAGTTTCGCCAGTTTCGATACGTCATTCGACTGGCGTCGCGCGTTGAGTCTCTACCGTCGGCTGCTCGCCGGCGATTTGGGCGTCATGCGCGAGGTCAGTCGCGCTGAATCGGACACGGCACCTGCGTTGGCGGTGCTGCTGGTTGGTGTGTTGGCCGCCGGCCTCGGCTCCTGGATCTGGGCCGTGCTCGATTCCGGCGTCGTCGGTCATAGCGCGGTGCGCGTGCTCGCGCTCGGTTCGCTCGCCTCGGTCGCGGGCTGGAGCGTATGGCTCGTTGTGATCAGGCACGCGCTGCGCTCGATCTTTGCGATTCAGGTCGAGCTTCGCGATCTCGCCCGCCCGCTCGCTCTGGTTGGGGGATTTGCCGTCTGGCAGTTCTTCATGCTCGCTGGACCGGTCAGTTTCGCGGTCGGTTTGGTAGTCGTCCTTGCCAGCGTCTTGCTCGCCGTGATCGCCGTCAGAGCCGCAGTGCCCGAGGCCGACGACCGCGCTGCCGTGATCAGCGTCGGTGTCGGCTTCGGTGTCTATGCGCTGGCGCTTTCGATGCTCGCCGATCTGGCCGGGGTCGGCGCTGGCCTGTTCGTGCACGCGATCGGCTAGGTCGGCGTCAGCGGGATGCCTGTCGCGCACAGCTCGCATTCGGACGGATCGAAGCTGGCGATATCGATCGTGAGGCAGACGAACATGTCTAGATCGCCGAATGTCGCCGAGCCGTTGGTGCGGTCCACGACTAGTCCCACGCCAACCGGCTCGCCGCCGGCTTCGATAACAGCATTGAGCGTCTCCCGCACAGAACCTCCGGTCGTTAGCACATCGTCGACCACCAAGACGGACTGACCCGGTGTGATGGCGAATCCCCGCCCCAGATAGCGGCCGCCCCGTTCGTGCCGCTCGGCGAAATACGCGTTGACGGCGTCGCCCAGTTGCTTGGCCGTCTCATGCGCGAGCAGGATGCCGCCGGTGGTTGGCCCGACGACGACGCGCGGCTGGCGCGGGCGAAAGTGGTCGGCCAGTCGCCCGCACAACGCCTCGGTGACACGCGGCTTTTCCAGCAAGCGGAATTTCTCGATGTAAGTATCGCCGTGTCGTCCCGATGCGTACTGGAAATGCCCCCGCAGTACTGCTCCGGCATCGGTCAGCAACGCCATCACATCCGCCTCGGGATCGATCATGGCAGGATGTTGCCTTCGTGGTCGGTTGCGTCGAGTGAGATATCGCTCGAAATCTTGTCGAATGGAAACCAGCGGAACATGACCTCGCCGACGATCTGATCCTCGTGGATCGGGCCGAAGGCGTGCGAATCCTGGCTGCTGTTGCGGTTATCGCCGAGCACGAAATAGTGCTCCGGCGGAATCTCGGCCGGGCCCCACTGATAGCTGGGCGGTTCAAAGGTGTAGTCGTGTTCGTTCAGCTCGACGCCGTTGACAATCACCCGGCCTCCGCTGACTTCGACCGTGTCGCCGGGTAGGCCGATCACGCGCTTGACGAAGTCGTGGGTGCTCCGATACGGTGGGCGGAAGATAATTACCGATCCGCGGTGCGGTCCGGACAGCAGGAAGTCGCCGTTGCTGCGACCGGGCAGCAACGCGTCGAACGGACCGAGGTCGACTTCCCAGTAGCCGATCTTGTTGACAAGCACCAGCTCCGAACTCGCCAGCGTCGGTTGCATCGAGCGGCCTTCAACCTGGAAGTTCTGCACCGCCTCGCGTGCGAGTAGAAAGACAATCAGCCCCAGGATCGCCGTCTCGATGATCTCTCGCAAGACTCCGTGTCGCAGGCTCATACCATCGATCTTATCCCGCGCTAGGATGAATGGAAGAGACCCTGAGCGGTTGATCGCGCGTTGCGGCGGCTGTGCGGAGCGTGTCGAATGCGAGTAGTTCGGCTATCGACGGACGGTCCGATCAGCCGACCGCACATGGACGGCAATATCAACGGGCCCTCGCTGCTCCGTGCTCCTGAATGGTTGCCGAATCAACTCGGAGCGTTCTACCTCTACTTTGCGGATCACAAAGGCGACTACATCCGCCTCGCCTATGCTGATCACCTGCTGGGCCCTTGGCGAACCCGTGAATCCGGCACGCTGCGGCTCGATCAGACGTCGTTTCCGCGAATGCTGGACGAGTTCGACGCCAAGCTCAACGACGCGCTCGCGCAGGGTTGGGTCTATCCGCATATCGCTTCGCCTGATGTCATCGTCGATCACGATGCGAAGCGGATTCGCTTGTACTTCCACGGACAGCTCCGCAACGGGGCGCAGGTTACGGAGTGTGGGGGTATCAGCGGACGGGCTCAACTTCGATGCGCGCGACGAGGTGTTGACGACCAGTTATCTGCGCGTGATCCACCTCGACGAGGTCCCGCAGCCCGGCTGGTACGGGATGTCGATGCCGGGCCTGCTCTATCGCTCGAACGACGGACTCAGCGGCTTTGAGTGCGGACCGCAGCTGTTCACCGACACGATGCGTCACTGCGGCATGTTATGTGTGTTCTGGACCAACGTTGGCGATGTGCCCGAACGTATCTACGTCTCGTCGATAGCCAGGCAGGGCGACTGGCGCGCCTGGACAGCCGGCGATCGGCACGAGTTGCTGCGACCCATCTTCGAGTGGAAAGGTACCGACCTGCCGATCACGACCAGCATGTGCGGGTTTGCTCCCCGGCCCGCCCACGAACTCCGCGACCCCGCCATATTCGAGGATGGCGAATCGGTCTATCTGCTGTACACGGTCCAGGGCGAACGCGGCATTGCCATCGCCCAACTCGATGATTGCTGATCGAGGCGCGAAGGTCGACGTGACCCGTCCCTACTATCCCATCTTTTTCGATCTCCGCGGTCGTTCTGTTCTGGTGATTGGCGGCGGACGCCTAGCCCAGGAGAAAGTCGAGGGTCTGCTGGCCGCCGAGGCGCGAATTACCGTTGTCGCCCCGACCCTGAATCAACCGCTCCGCGCGCTGCGCGACGCGGGACGCATCGTCCATCTCGAGCGGGAATACGAGCGCGACGATATGTGCGGCGTGACCATCGTCATGGCCGCCCGCGATGAACCCTCGCAGAATCCCAGCTTGCTCGCCGACGCCCGCGCGATCGGCGTACCGCTCAACGCCGCCGACGATCTCGCCCACTGCGACTTCATCCTGCCGGCGGTTGTGCGTCAGTCGCCGCTGACGGTTGCCATCTCCAGCGCAGGCGGCAGCCCAGCGGTCGTGCGACGCGTCCGCGAAGAACTCACCGACTATCTGAACGCCGATACATCGACCCTCGCCGATCTCGTCGCCGAAGTGCGACGCGACTTGCGCCGGCGCAACGTCTTTCGCCCGATCCCCGCCGACGACTGGCAATCGGTGATGGACGGCCAGGTCCGCATCCTGCTCGCCCAAAGGCGGCGCGGACAAGCTAAGGCGCTGCTGCTGTCACGGCTTGGCGTTCGACTCGCCGCTGTGGATCCGTTGCCGCGATGCGATTGATGCGACTTGGCGGACGCAGCAGCGCGCTCTCGCAGGTGCAGGCCGGTCTCGCCCGGGAAGTGCTCGCGAGGATTGGCATCGAGTGCGAGTTCATTCCGATCACGACCCAAGGCGACCGCGACCGCGTCTCGAGTCTCCGCCAGATCGGTGGGCAGGGCGTCTTTGTGCGCGCTGTTGAATCTGCGTTGTTGCAGGGCGAGATCGATATCGCGGTCCATTCCGCCAAGGATGTCCCGCCGGTCATTGCCGAGGGCACGGCGCTGGCCGCCTACCTCCCGCGCGGCGACGTCCGCGACGCGATTGTGAGTCGCAATGGCGCGGGTCTGACGGATTTGCCGCCTGGCGCGACGGTGGGCACCGGTTCGCGCCGCCGCGTCGCACAGGCTCTGCGTCTGCGGCCTGACCTGACGATTGTCGACCTGCGCGGCAATGTCGATACCCGAATCGAACGTGTTCGACAGGGACGATACGACGCTGTGATCGTCGCCGCGGCCGCTATACAGCGTCTACGCTGTCGAGCCTCGGAGCTGTTGCCGATTGACCTGATGATGCCCTCCCCCGGACAGGCGGCGCTCGTCCTCCAGTGCCGCAACGCTGACGCCGAGCGCATCGGGCAGGTCGATCATCGGCCCACCTCGCTCGCGGTGACGGCAGAACGTGCCATGCTGTGCGCCCTGGAAGCCGGCTGCTCGCTGCCGCTAGCGGCGTTGGCTGGCGTTCGCGGCGACGAAGTCGTCCTCGCTGGACGGCTGCTCAGCACCGACGGATCGCAGCGCATCGAGCTGCAACGCTCGGGTACCGACCCTGAGGCGGTTGGCGCGGTAGTGGCGAGGACGCTGTTGGATCGCGGCGGGCGTTCGCTCCTGGAGCAGGAAGGCGCATGGCGTGTCGGGTGAGGAACCGGGTGAGATGCAGGACAAAGTGCCGAGCCTGGGTCGCGGCGAAGTCATCCTCGTCGGTGCCGGCCCCGGCGATCCGCGCCTGATCACCGTCGCCGGCGCTGAGGCGCTTCAGGCCGCCGACGTCGTCCTCCACGATCGTCTGGTCTCCGCAGCGCTGCTTGATCTGGCCAGGAACGCTGAGATGATCAATGTCGGCAAGACGCCGCGCAAGTCGTCCCGGTCGCAGGCTGAGATCAACGTGCTGATGATCGAGCAGGCGCGGCGCGGACGACGCGTCGTCCGACTCAAGGGCGGCGATCCGTTTGTCTTCGGACGCGGCGGTGAAGAAGTGTCGGCGCTTGCGGCGGCAGGCATCCCGGTCCGGATCGTGCCGGGTGTCTCCAGCGCACATGCCGCTGGGGCTGCGGTTGGGATCGCCGTCACGGATCGCCGCGCTGCCTCCTCTGTCACGGTGGTGAGCGGCTCGGCAGGCGACGGCGAAGCCCCGCCGGTCGACTGGCGGGCGGTTGCCGCGCTCGGTGGGACCATCGTTGTGATGATGGGCTGGCGAAACCTTGAAGACATCGTCCAACACCTGATCGACGGTGGACGGTCGCCGCGGACGCCCGTCGCCGCGATCGAACGAGCTTGGAGCGGTTCGCAGCGGGTGGTCTTCACGACGCTCGGCACGCTCCGCGAACAGGCTGTGGAGCTGACCCCGCCAGTGACGGTCGTCATCGGTGAAACCGTAGGGTTAGCGACGACTGAGGCGTCCTGGGGTATCGGGGGTCGGCGGATTCTCGTCACTCGCGCTCGCGCCCAGGCCGCTCCGCTTGTCGAGCGGCTGCGCGCTTTCAGGGGAGAGGTGATCGAGCTGCCTACGATCGCGATCAGGCCGGACGATTCGGCGCCCATCGATGATGCGGTTCGACGTCTGTCGCAGGGCGACTACGACATCCTGGCGCTCACCAGCGTCAACGGCGTGGATCAGCTGTGGCAAGCGCTGAGCCGCAACGCGCTGGACGCGCGAGCGCTTGCCGGCGTCCGCGTCGCCGCCATCGGTTCCGAGACCGCTCGTGCGCTCCGCGAGCACGGCGTCACGGCCGATCTGGTGCCGGGCGAGTTCACCTCCGCCGCCTTGGCGAACACGCTCACCCGGGACGACCTGCGCGGCAGCTGCATCCTGCTGGCCAGAGCCGCCCGCGGCAGCGTGCTGCTCAGCGATCGGTTGCGCGAGGCCGGAGCGATCGTCGACGACCTGCCGCTGTACTACGTCGTAACGCCTCGCCCCGATCCGCGGGCGATGCTGCGGCTGGAGCGCGGCGTCGATGTGGTTACTCTGACATCTCCGTCAACGGCTGAGGGGCTTGCTGAACTCGTCCGCGGGCGGTTCGATTTAGACTCGCTGCAGGCGGTGTGCATCGGACCGGTGACCGCTAAGGCGGCAGCGAGGCTTGGCTTCACGGTCGTCGCCGTCGCCGAGACACATACTATCGAAGGCCTCGTTCAGGCGGTCGGACGCTATCTCGCAAACTTGCCGCTGACCATCGACCGCCTCGGTACGATGCCCCTGCCCAAGTGGAAAGACTGACGAAACGTCGTGACCAGCACGCTCGATCGCCTCGCACATGCCGACTTCAATTACGGCGCCAGTATCGAGATTCCCGGCTCGCATCGCATGCGGCGTTTGCGCAAGTCTGAGGGGCTGCGATATATGGTCCGCGAGACGCGCCTATCGCCCGCCAATTTCATATATCCAGTCTTCGTTACGGCTGGACGCGATGTGCGCGAGCCGATTCCATCGATGCCTGATCAAGCCCGCCTTTCGGTCGATCAACTCGCCCAGGAAGCCGCTGAGCTACGCTCGCTCGATATTCCCGCCATACTGCTCTTCGGCTTGCCCGAGTCGAAGGACGCTGTCGGCAGCGGTGCCTGGATCAGCGATGGCATCGTGCAACGGGCGGTACGCGCGCTCAAAGAGGCTCAGCCCGAATTGGTCGTAATCGCCGATCTTTGCCTCTGCGAGTACACCGATCACGGGCATTGCGGCGTGCTCGACGAAGATGGCTCGGTGCTGAACGACGAGACCGTGGACTTGTTGGCGCGCACCGCGCTGTCGCAGGCGGAGGCCGGTGCCGACGTGATTGCGCCGTCCGACATGATGGACGGTCGGGTCAGCGTGATCCGCCGAGCGCTGGACCGCGAGGGTTACGGCGATCGCGTCCTGTTGTCATACGCCGCCAAGTTCGCCTCCGCTTTCTACGGACCATTCCGCGCCGCCGCCGATTCCGCGCCCCAGTTCGGCGACCGTCGCAGCTACCAGATGGACGCAGCCAATGGCCGCGAGGCGATGCGCGCCATCGAGCGCGATATCGCCGAGGGCGCTGACATCGTCATGATCAAGCCGGCTCTCGCCTATCTGGACCTGGTACGCGAGGCGCGACAACGATTCGATACCCCGCTGGCGGCCTACAACGTGAGCGGGGAATACGCCATGCTCAAGGCCGCCGCCGCCAACGGCTGGGTCGACGAGGAGCGCGTCGTATTGGAAAGCCTGACCGGCATCCGCCGTGCCGGTGCCGAGATGATTCTGACATATCACGCCAAGGAAGCCGCCCGCTGGCTCGCCCGCCGAGCAGACTGATCTGACGACGCGTCACACAGCGCGCAGATTACGCATTGAACGAGGACAGAGCATGAGCGATGCCACCATGGAGACGCCGACAGCGCCCGCACCCCCGGAGATCGCCGCCGAGGCTGTGCGCACCATCCGCGCTGTCGCCTTTGATTGCTACGGTACGCTGCTCAAGCTCGAGGAGCGCGAGTTCGCCGTGCTGGTGCAGGAGATGCTGCACCAGCACGGCGTCGACCACGCGACCGGGGAGGATGTCTGGAGCGCATGGATCGAAGCTTCGCGCGAGATGGCCAAGCGCGAAGGGCGCGACAGCGAGCGTCCGCTGGAGGGTCCCGAACCCGTTTTCCGCCCCTTTTCCGAGACTTGGCCCAGCTTCTTCGCCGAGGCGTTCGAACATCATTCGGTCGAGACGATTCCCCCGGCAGCCGCGTTCCGACACTTGTGGGATGTCCTCTCCGTCGCGCCGCCGTATCCGGAGGTCGCGCCCGTTTTCGCCGAGTTGCAGGTTCGCGGCTACCGCGTCGCGATCGGTAGCAACGCCGACGACGACCACCTCGATCATGCGCTCGACCGCGCGGGGATCGAGGTCGAGACGGTGCTCTCCTCCGAAACGGCGCAATCTTATAAACCGCGTAAGCCATTTTTCGATCAGCTCTGCGCCCGCTTGTCGCTTGACCCCTGCGAGGTGCTGTACGTGGGCGACAGCCCCTGGGCCGACGTGACCGGTGCCAACCACGCCGGTATGCCCGTCTACTGGGTCTCGCGCTACCCCGATCCGGAGCGTGAGCGCATGATGCGTTCCCAGCCCACCTGGAGCGGATCTGATCTCAGCGGCATCCTCGATGTGCTCCCGGCACGCGCTCCCGCCTGACGAAGAGTTATCCACTGAGTGTCAACAGCGCGATGCGGTGACGCGGGTTTGGGATATGCTGTGCGGTATCGATCATCCATGTGATCAATACTTGGCTCGGCACAGGATCTCCAAGCAGGAGTGCGCGATGCGAATCCAGACTTCTCAGGCGGCGCTACAGCATGGCCTCAGTGTTGTGGCGCGGGCAGTGGCCGCGCGACACTCGCTCGACCAACTGCGACACGTGCACCTCCAGGCCGACGATGATGGCGTTCGCCTGACGGCGACCGATACCGAGCTCGCGATGATCTGCGCAATCGACGCCGTCGTCTCTGAGCCGGGCGCGATCACGATCCCGCATCGATTCGTCAACGATCTCATCTCGGCGCTCTCCACATCGGAGATCAACATCGACGTAGCCGACAACTCACTCGTCGCCCAGATCAGCGCCTCCGACAGCAACAAGTCGTCGATTCACGGCATGTCGCCTAGCACCTATCCCGCTATCCCTGGAGTCGTCGAGGGCGACTGGATCAAGATCGTCGCCCGCGACCTGCGGGAGGCGTTGCGGCATGTCGTCTTCGCGGCGGCGACCGACGACGGTCGGCCGGTCCTCACCGGCGTTCACTTCCGTTTCGACGGGGACAAGATGACGCTCGCCGCCGCTGACGGGTTCCGACTCGCCGTCTACGAGATGAGCGTCGCCTCCGACTTGAGCGAGTCGCTCGAGATCACTGTCCCCGCCCGAGCGCTGAATGAGCTTGAGCGCTTGCTTGCCGATGACGACTCCGCGGTGGAGATGTACATTCACGCCGACCGTATCTATGTGCGCTTCCACGTCCGCACGGTGCAGATGACTGCGCAGCTGATTCAGGGTAACTATCCCAGTTACGACCAGCTGATTCCGTCCGAGTACCAGACGCGTGCGATTCTGCCTGGCGCGGTTCTGCAGGGGGGCGTTCGCTCGGCCGCCGTGTTCGCCCGCGAGTCCAGCGGCATCATTCGCCTGATCTTCGAGGGCGGCAGCGCCGATCAGCACATTACGCTGACCGCGCGCGCCGAGGAACTGGGCAACCATCGGGGTCGCGTCGACGCGTCGATCGAGGGCGAAGACTCGCGCATCGCCTATAACGTCCGCTATCTCCAGGACGTGCTCCAGGTCGTCAGCGGCGCGACGGCGGGCGCGATCGCGATGGAGACCAGCGGCCCCAGCAACCCCGGTGTCTTCCGCGTCGTGGGGCGCGACAACTACGTCCACGTACTGATGCCGATGTTCGTGCAATGGGAGGATGCATAGTCGCGTCCAGGCGCGAGCCGATCCGGGCTCGGGACGCTCCCGCCTCAGCTCGGCGTCTCGGTTAGCGAGTCGAGTAACTCCAGCAGTTCGGCCGTACTTTCGAGGTCTTTGCCGATGATCGCTGCGTCGAGGTGACGCCGGCGACGGTAGTAGTTGTCATGCAGATCGTTGGCGATGCCGCGCAGACCGTGCATTCGGTCATCGCCGGTTGCCTGGGTGGCCCGGTTCAGCACGGAACTGAAGTCGGCATGGGTCTCGTATTCCCATCCCTGCGCAACCGCAACGGCCTTGGCCATATGAGTGGCCGTGCCCCAGCCCTTCTCGCATGCGTGGTGCAGGTCTCCCGCTGCGAGGTATTCTTGGCTCTTGTGCAGGCTCGCGCGAACGTGCGCTTCATAACCAGCGACGGTGACGAAATTGGCGGTTGTCATCGGGCATCAGAATCCCCGTAAAATGGGGATTATAATTGCCAGCTGTGCGGGTGCATCATCGCCTTCCAGCCTACGCCGATGCTCATCCATTGGGAATCCGCGTAAGGCTGTGCAGGTCGCACCGGGTAGGGGAATACGGCTGAGTGGGAGATCAAGGCGGTGTTGCGCGATCCGGCCGATAATATCCTCGCCTATTGTGGCGACGAACCATTTCGTTGGACCATCTGGGTGCACGACCTGATCGACGACTTCGAAGGGCGCCGTCATCACGACGTCGTCAGCAGCGCCCTCGGCGAGCGCGTCGCAGTGGTCGTCGATATCTCGCAACGCGGGAAGATCATCCGCTCCGATCCCGACGCTGACGACGACCTACTATCGCAGCTGCCTCGCTGCTAATCGAAACTCACGTTATGCCGCTTCACGTGGTCGCCGAGAGCTATGGAGCCCCAGCCGAGGATGCGCTCTATCGCGCGTTGCAACGCGCGAAACGCGCCACCGACGCGAACGCTCCGTTCGCGCTCGTCACTATCGTCCCGCCGTCGTTTCCGTCCGGAGTGCACGTCCGCCGTATGTTGGGTTGGCGCGGCGGTGTTGTCAACGTTCGAGTCAAACCGCTACCGGCGCTGCTGGAATTGATCGGGACTAGCGCGCTCGCCCAACAGGGGCGTCGCCCGTTGCCGGACGCCTATCAGACCGAGGTGATCCGTTCCGTCGCCGAGTCTGGGCCGAAGCAATTTCATGATCTGCCGATCGATGGTTCGGTGCTTCGCACTCTGGAGCAGACGTTCGGCCAGTTCGACGAATGCAATGACGACCAACTCGACCGCCTCGCCGAGTCCGGCGGCATGCCCGCCTATCTCGTCGGTCGCTACCGCGATTATCGTGCCCGCACGCGTAGTTTCTATACGACGCGTGATCTGGCTGATTCGGCCACGCAAGCGATTCGCGAGGACGCTGATGTTGCACGGGACATCGGGGCATTGATCGTCTATCTGCCGGGCGAGTGGAGCGAGACGCAGATGCGGTTTCTGCACACGCTGGCAGATCGCGTCGATACGCAGATTATACTCGGTCTCACTGGCGACGCGGAAACGGTCGATCGGCGCGCGCTGACGCGTTGGGGACTCGATGAATCGCACGCGATTCCCGAGTTGCCAACTGCTCAGCGAGTCGTACAGTCGCCCGACGCGGAGGAGGAAGTTCGTTCGGCGATTCGCCAGATCTCGACCTCGATCCTGTCCGATGATCCGACGCCGCTGCATCGCACCGCCATCCTGTTCCGCCAGCACGCGCCCTACGCGCGCATCTGCGCCGAGCAACTTGACGCGGCGGGGTTGCGATGGCACGGACCCTATGCCCAGATGCTTGGCCAGAGCATTGCCGGGCGCATCCTCGCCGGGCTGTTGAATCTGTTCGAGCGTCCCGAGCCGAACTGGCTCGTCGATATCGCCTCGTGGTTGGCTGCCGGGCCGATTCGTGACGTCCAGGGTCAGCTCGCCCCGACCTCGCGCTGGAACCAGTTGGCGCGCCGCGCCAACCTGCGGCGAGGGCCTCGCCAGTGGCTCGACCGGCTCGACCAGCACCGAGAGATTCGCAGAGACGACCTGGATCGATTGCGACAAGCCGGTGACGAGGCGACGTCTGGCCGGGATCCTTGGCTGCAGTCGGAGCTACGTCAGATCGACGCCCTGTCCAAGTTCGTCGCCGAGCTCGGCGCGTTCATCGACCAGCTGCCACCGGAAGCCAGTTGGTCGCAGTTTGCGGCTATCGCGCGCTCGCGGTTGATTCAGCTGCTTGGCGATCGAACGACCTTCGCCCAGGCCGGATTCGGCGGCGCTGACGATCTCGAACTGGCGCGCTGGGATGATGTGCAGAGGTTGCTGTCGTCATTTGCGGTGCTCGACGAACTTGGACCCACGACTCCTGCGCGCTTTGCTTCGGCTGTGCGTCGCGGCCTCGAACGCAACGCCGGACACCGCGGGCGGGTTGGCGATGGGGTGTACGCGGGACCGCTGAACACGGCGGTGGGACGTTCCTGGGACATCGTCTACATCGTGGGTGCGATCGAACGCGCGCTGCCTCAGGCGCGAAGCGAGGATCCGCTGTTGTCCGATCAGCTCCGAGATCGCGCGTCGTTGCCCGTTAGCCACGACCATAGACGGCGCGAGCGCGAGCACTTTCTGGCGGCGTTGGGCAGCGCCCCGCGCCGCGTGATCAGCTATCCGCGCGCCGATGTTCGGGCCGAGCAGGCACGTCTACCTAGCCGCTGGCTATTGGAATCGGCCACGGCGCTCAACGACGGCCAGCGCATCTACGCCTCCAGGATCAGCGAAGCGGACAGTCGTGTCGTCGCTTCCAGTCCGTCTTTTGAGCACGCTGTGGTCTCGGCCTCCAGTCCGGGCGACGTCCAAGAGTACGACTTACGTAGCGTCCACGCCGCGCCGGATGTTCGTAGCCACTTCCTCTCAACCGTATGTCCCGCGCTCGGGCGCGGATTTCATCAGAAGCACGCGCGCAGCGGAAATCTCTTTACCCGCTGGGACGGGTGGATCCAATCGGGTGCCGCGGACGACGCCGCTCGCCCGCATTCGGCCAGCGGGCTGCAAGATTGGGCGATCTGCCCGTACCGCTACTTTCTGAGCCGCGCCCTGCGCATCGAGGAGCGCGCTGAGCGGGGCGATGACCTCGAGATCACTCCCCTCGACAAGGGATCGCTGATTCACGACATTCTCGATCGGTTCTTCCAGGCCGCTCAGTCTTCGCCCGGTCTGATTGAGCGACTGCTTACCTCTGAGCGCAAGCGAGCCCGCGAGCGGTTGATGAAGATCGCTCAGCAGGAGCTGGACAAGGCGCGCGCGCACGGGCTGAGCGGTCGAGCGCTGCTCTGGGAACGAGACCGACGCCGGATCATCGCCGACCTCAACACGTTCCTGGATGAGGATGCGCAACACAGAGATCGATACAGCGTTCGGCAGGTGGGCAGCGAAGTCAGCTTCGGGCAGATGGACGACAGCCAGGGCATGGTTGCCTTGACGCTCGACGACGGCAGCCAACTGCCGCTTCGCGGCAAGATCGACCGCATCGACAGCTCGAGCAATGGGCGGTCTATGTTCGTGATCGATTACAAGACCGGTCAGGAGTATCCGAAGCAGAAGATGCTCGATGACGATGCCATCATGCGCGGCAGAGTGCTGCAGCTACCGGTGTATGCCCATGCCCTCCGACAGCTGCGTGAACTCGACGAAGACGTTATAATTCGTTCTGCGTACTGGTTCATCACCGAACGCGGCGGGTTCAAGTTCAATCAGGTCACGTGGGACCAGTCCAAGAATCAGACGTTCCGGACGGCAGTTAATCTAATCCTCTCGCACATCCGGGACGGACTGTTCCCGGCGCATCCCGGCAAGGACGATCGATCGCGGGAGAACAACTGCAGGTTCTGCAGCTTCGACGAGATCTGTCCCGCCGACCGTCGTCGCCGCTGGGAACGAATCGAGGCTGATCCCCGCTTGAGTGAGTATGTCGAGTTCAGTCAGACCGTGGAGAGGAGCTGAGCGTGGCGGTGGTCGCCGATCAGACCGCTCGTGATCGCATCCGCAATGATCTCGACGAGACGCTCTTCGTCGAGGCTGGTGCCGGTACCGGCAAAACCGAGGCGTTAGTTGGCCGTATCGTCAACCTGATCGCCTCCGGCGCTGTCCGGGCCAATCAGATCGCGGCCATTACCTTCACCGAGAAAGCCGCCGCCGAACTGTACGACCGAGTCTTGGAGCGACTCGATCAGCGCCGTGCGGCGGAGCGCGATCCCGATCAACAGCAGCGCTTCGCCCAGGCTGCCGAAGATCTCGATGACGCCGCCATCGAGACTTTGCACGCCTTCGCCGGGCGCATCCTACGTATGTACCCGATCGAGGCCCACCTGCCGCCTGGATTCAACATCGTCGACGACAGTGAAGCTTCACTGAAGTTCGTCGAGCGCTGGACGCAGGCGCTGGATGGCCTGCTCGAAGACAAGCAGCTCGGCGGGCATCTGCTCAATGCCCTTGACGCCGGGCTCACGCTCGACCAGCTGCGCGCCCTCGCGCGGGCCTTGAACGACGATTGGGATCGCACCGCACTTCCGGCCGCTGAACTTCACTGCGAGCCAGTCGATGCTAAGGACTTCATCAGCGAGCTCTTCAGCATCATTGCGCTTCAGTCTTCCTGCAGAGACCGCGACGACAGGCTGTATCAGCGCCTGACGCAATTGGAGACGTATGCCCATCAACTGCGGGAACGAGCGGATGAGCCGGGCAAGTTGGTCGCGTTGTTGCCTAAATCGAAGCCCTCGTTCAAAGTCGGGAACGTCGGTCGAAGCCGCAACTGGCAGGGAGAGAGCTTGTCCGAAGTCCGCGAACGACTCGCACGGCTCGATGAACAACGAGTGGAGCTGGCGCACCGAATCGCACTGGTATTTCTCGTCCCGATCTACAACCGCGTACGAGATTTCGTGATCGACTACGCCGAGGAACGTCGGCGACGGGGTGAGCTGGAGTTCCAAGATCTGCTCGTCCACGCCAGCCGCCTGCTCGAGGGGAATGCGGAGGTCGCTCGGGCTGTGAGGCGTCGATTTCAGCGGCTGTTGATCGACGAATTTCAGGACAACGACCCGTTGCAGACCCACATCGCTGATGAGATCGCCGGCAATGAGCCTGGCCGCCTGTTCTTTGTCGGCGATCCGAAACAGTCGATCTACCGTTTCCGTCGCGCCGACATCCGACAGTTCAAGGCGGTCAAACAGCGGCGTCAGACGGGGCTGGTGAGGCTCTCGCAGAACTTCCGCTCAGTGCCGGGTGTGATCGATTTCGTCAACGCGGTCTTCAAACCGATCATGATCGCGGACCGTCCCGAACAGGCCGAGTGGGACGATCTGCATGCATACCGCCGGGATATCGACGAGCCGGCAGTCACGGTCGTGGGCGATACCGACAGCGCCGGGGTAGCCGTCATCCGACGTCGGGAAGCGGACGGGCTGGCGCGATTGATCGCCGATGTCACCAACTCGGGTTGGCAGGTCTTCGACAAATCAATCGGCTCAGACGGTGCCACCCGCTGCGCCCGATTTCCCGACATTGCTGTGCTCGTGCCCACGCGCACTGGGCTGATTCACTTGCTGCCCAAGCTCGAAGAGCGCGGCATCCTCTACCGCCTCGAGAGCCGCTCGCTGATCTACAGTCAGCGCGAAGTGCGCGAGCTGCTCACCCTGTTGCGGGCGATCGACGATCCTACCGATCAGATCGCGCTCGTCGGCGCGCTCAAGTCGCCCGCTTTCGCTTGCGCTGATGATGACCTCTATCGCTGGAAGCAGGCGCACGGCGTCTGGGATTATCGCAAGCCGAAACCGGCAGGGGTTGCGGAGGACGATCCCGTCGCCGAGTCGATGCATTGGCTGAGCGACGCGTCGACTCGGCGTTGGACGATGTCGGTCAGTGAATTGGTCGGCTATGTGATTCGGGAACGCCGGTTGTTGGAGCTGGCGGTCGTCGAGCGGCAACCGCACGAGCACTGGCAGCGCTACCGATTCATGCTCGACCAGGCCCGCGCCTTCAACGATCGCGGCGGCGCCACGCTCGCAGGTTTCCTGCAGTGGGCCCAGCACCAGGCCGAGGAAGATACGCGCGTGATCGAATCGGTCGTGCCGGAGGAGGATCACGACGCCGTCCGCATTATGACAATCCACGCCGCCAAGGGGTTAGAGTTCCCCATCGTCGTCTTCGCCGGCCTCAACATTTCTCGCAATTTCAACCCGCCGCCACTGCTGTGGCGCGAGGATGGTCGTCCTGAGGTCAAATTCGGAGGCGACCTCAGGACACTGCATTACGACGAGTTGAGGGAGGAAGAAAACAGGCTGGAAGCGCACGAGGAGGTGCGGCGTAACTATGTCGGCGCGACGCGCGCGCGCGACCACCTGATTGTCAGCCTGTACGGCAAGCAATTGCGCAACACGGGTGCCGCCCAGATCGCCGCCGTGCTGAACGGAGACGAGACCTTACACGCGAGCTATCGCATGCTGGAACACGACGATATCCCCGATCCGCCGATCTTGCCTGCGCCCGATCTGCTCGGAGACGAATCGGACAGCGCCGCTGAACGCGCGGCCTGGCTCGGTAGCCGCGCGGCCGCGGTCCAGCGCCTCGCCGTGCAGCGCAGAGCGTCGGCAACCGACATCGCAAAGCGCGCCGCACCCGGTGAAGATACGTTCTGGGCTGATCCCGGCAATGAGAATGAGCGCGATGATCTTCCGCCCTGGCGGCGCGGCCGCGCGGCGACCTCCATTGGTCGAGCCGTGCACGGGACGCTACAGGTGATCGATCTCGCGCGCTGGACGCCCGAATCGGTACAGGCTACCGCCGCGGCGCAGGCGACGGCCGAATCGCTGAACGTAACGCAGAGCCGCGAAGTGAACCGTCTGGTCAGCGTGGCGCTGAGGAGCGAGACTGTGGCCGAAGCTCGCGAGGCCCGTCAATACTGGCGAGAACTCTACGTCGCGGTCGAGGTGGATGGCGTCCTGCTCGACGGTTACATCGATCTGCTGTTTGAAACGCCAGACGGCGAGTTGGTCGTCGTTGACTACAAGACCGATGCGTTGCAGGCAGGAGAGGCCATCGCCGCCGCTGTCCAACGCTATCGTCTGCAGGTCGCTGCGTATGCCTTGGCGATCGAGGAAGCGCTTCAACGTCCCGTGTCGCGTTGCATCCTGTTGTTTCTGGACCCGAATGAAGCGTGTCCACTGCCGGATCTGCGCGGCGCGATACAGGAGGCACGCCAGGCGTTGTTGCGTTCGGCGATCCCTGAAACGCCCCCAGTGTGAACCAGGTCAGGTCTCGCTAGGCTCAGGCTATGGCGGTCTTCCTGTTCTACGGCGAAGATCGGTTCGCGCGACTGGAAGCGGTCGCGGTGCTGCGTCGAGAGCATGATCCCGACGGCGCGCTGGCCAACAACTCGGTTTCGCTCGATGGTACCCGAGCTTCCTTGAGTGAGCTCAGCGCGGTCGTCTCTGCGGCGCCCTTCCTGGGCGCAGTGCGCTGGGTTCGGATTGACGGACTGTGCGGCAGATTCGGTACCGGTCGGCGCGACCGCCAGCTGGGCGAGTGGGACGGTCTGGCTGATCTCCTCCCACAGGTTCCCGGCACGACCACGCTCGTCTTCGTCGAGGAGGAACTGCGGCGCAATAATCCACTGCTCCGCGCGATCGAACCGCACGCCGATGTTCGGGAGTTCGCCCGACTCAAGCCGAAAGAAGCGATTGAGTGGCTGCGCCAAGAGGTGCGTCGCCGTCAGCTGAACATGACGCGCAACGCCGCCAATACGCTGGTCGAACGCGCTGGTGGCGACCGCGGCGCGTTGTCGCAGGCCGTCGACAAGCTCGCACTCTACGCCGGTGACGCCAATGTCGATGAATCCATCGTCGAGGCGATGGTCCCGCCAGTTCGCCCGGTCACTATCTTCAACCTCGTCGACGCGGTTGCCGAACGCCGTCTCGCTGATGCGATGCGCGCCCTCGATGGTGTTCGCGCCGACGGGGTCGATGAACAACAGATCCTGAGAATGCTGGCGCGCGCATATCGGCAGGTCATCGTGGCGCGCGAGGTGCTCGATCGCGGTGGTTCCGAGCAGGACATCCGCTCTGCGGCCGATGTTCGCTTCGACTGGTTGGCGAAACGACTGCGTCGCCAGGCGCAACGCTACAGCCAGGAGGCGGCCGATGCTGCGCTGACGCGGATTCTTGAGGCGGAAGTCGCGATCATCGAGTACCGACGTGACGAGGGCGGCTTACCTGACGATGTCGCCGTGGAGCTGTTGGTCGCCGAGTTGGCCGGAGCCGGTAGCGTCTAGCTCGCTTCGACTGGGTTGTAGCAGGCAAGGCGTTGCCTGGCTCGGCCGCCGTCGCCGGCGGCCAGCTGCGGTTCCGTCTCGGTGCGGCAGATGGTCAGTGCCTTTGGACAGCGTGCGATATAGGCGCAGTGCGCACCCAGGTCGACATCGGTCAGATCAGGAAGCCCGCCCGGAATCTGATGCAACTGCGCGACGCGCCGTCGATCCAGCCGCGGTAGCGTGTCCAGCAGGGCCCAAGTATAAGGATGCCTTGGCTGCCGGTAGAGCGGGATCACGTCGTCCACTTCCATCATCCGGCCGGCATAGATGACCGCCACGCGCTCGGCGATCTGGGCCACGACGCTCATGTCATGGGTGATCAGCAGGATGGCAGTACCGCGTTCTTCGCGGAGCCGCTGCAGTTCGTACAAGATCTGCGCCTGCACGGTGACATCGAGCGAACCGGTCGGCTCATCGGCGATCAGACAGAAGTTGGGGGTCCAGAGCGGTCGCGATCGCGATCATGATACGTTGACACATACCGCCCGAGAGCTCGCCGGGAAACGACTTGGCGATACGGATCGGGTCCGGCAGCTGCAGCGCGTTGAGCGCGTCCAGCGCCCGTTCGCGCGCTTCGCGCTTCGTCACCGCGCGGTGCGACGTGATCACCTCTTCGACCTGTCGCCCGACGGGGATGATCGGATTGAGGCCTGCGATTGGGTCCTGAAAGATCATCGAGATCTGGTCACCGCGAATCCGTTGTAACTCCGACCGGTCCAGCTCGCCGATATCCCGGTGTTCGTAGCGGATCGCGCCCGAGGTCTGCGTCGCGTTGCGGGGCAGGATCCGCAGAATGGCGAGCCCCAGTGTGGTTTTGCCCGAGCCGCTCTCGCCGACCAGCGCAACGATCTCGGCCCGGTCAAGACTGAGGGATGCACCGTGCACAGCCCGTACCGGGCCCTCGCGCGTCTGGTATTCGATGCTGACATCATCAAGGGTCAGGATTGATAGCACGAGTTCAGTCTACGCAGACGAGCCCGCGCAGCTTCTGAGCGATGGGCGTTTCGCGTGAGGGCTGAGGAGCGACGTGATCAGCGCGGATGGCGGAGTACCGACACGACACGGCCCTGGATCAGCATGTTGGACTCGTCGGTGAAGATCGGGTCCATGGTGGGGTTTTCGGGCTGCAGGCGCACGTGGCCGTCCTCGAGGTACAGTCGCTTGAGTGTGCAGATGTTCTCGTCGCGCAACCAGACGGCGGCCATCTGGCCGTCCGCGACGCTCGACGTTTCCTCGAGGATGATGGTGTCGTTATCCGCGATCAGCGCGTCGATCATCGAGTCGCCGCGGACAGTGAGCGCGAAGACGCGTTCGGGATCGCGACCGGCCAGCATGTCGGCGGTGACGTTGATACGACCCTCCGCGTGGTTGGCTTCGACTCCTTCGGGGACCAAGGAGCGAGTACCGGCCGCGATGGAGCCAAGCAACGGCACGCCGATGGACGCGACGCCCGATTCAAGCCTGGTCGGTTCGATCGACTCGACAGGTTGGGTCAGCGAGATCGTCCGCGCCCGCTCGCGATCGCGCCTGATATGTCCTTCCCGCTCGAGGATCTTCAGGTTGTAGTCGGCGACCGACGTAGACGAGAGCCGGCAACCCTCGACGATGTCGCGCACGGATGGCGGATAGTGGTACTCGGCGAAGTAGTTGCGCAGGAACGCGAGGATGCGCTCGGGCTTGTCCGAACGAGGGCCGCGTTTGCCGCGACGGGGCATGGGCTTGGCGAACCCTGCATGGGTTCTCAGCTCTGGCATCGTGTGTCTCCAGGTTCGCTTGTCGCGCCGATCGGTTGTGTAGGGCGAGAATGACATTTACGACATAATGGAAACCTATCACAGCTCCGTGCACTTGTGCGGAACTTCAGTTCTATTATGGCCCCACTCAGTTTGTGCCTATACTCTGGTCTTGTCAAGCTGCCGTAGTCCCCTGCAATAGTGCGGCGACGCTTTGCCCGAGCCGACCCGCGTGCACGAACATCTACTAGTACGAGCTGGAGTGAACCCGCTGATGACAACGCCCCCCGATACCGACAACAAGGTCGGCCTCGTGATCGCCGCCCATCCCGACGATCCCGACTTTGGTGCCGGCGGCACGGCGGCGCTATGGACCACGCTCGGTTGGGAGATGCACTATCTCGTCGTGACCAACGGGGCCAAGGGGTCGGCCGACCCGGAGATGACCTCCGAGCGCCTGGTCCCGATGCGCGAGGTCGAGCAGCGCAATGCGGCCGAGGAACTCGGCGTAGTCAGTTGCACCTTCCTAGGCGGCGAGGACGGTGAATTGGAATACTCTCGCAAGTACCTGGGTGGCATCGTTGAGGCGATTCGTCGGATCAAGCCACATGCCATCTTCACCCACTCGACCGACTACATTCATCGCCGCGCCCTGGAAGACGACCCGTCCGACCCGTTGTCGGAGTGGCGCGGGTTCATTAACCACCGCGATCATCGCTGTACTGGCGAGATGACGCTCGACGCCGTTTACCCCACGGCCCGTGATCGGCTTAACTTCCCCGAGCATCTGGCGGCTGGTCTCGAGTGCCACAAGGTTGCCGAACTCTTCATCTGGGGTAGTCGCGACGCCAACTTCGATGTCGATATCACCGATGTCATCCAGACCAAGGTCCGCGCGTTGACGCGGCATGTCTCGCAGTTCGGCGACCGCGGCGAGGACTTCATCGCCAACGTTGAGAAGCGCTGGAGTTCGGCCGACGGTCGGTACTACGAGCATTTCGAGCGGGTCTCGCTGCCCGTTTTCTGATCGATCTCTTGCCGCCAACGGCGCGAACCGATGCCGCCGCCAATATTCTGTCCGCAATGCGCCCGCCCGCTCGCGTCCACGTCGGGCTGCGATGCCTGCGGCTGGATCGACTACATCGATCCCAAAGTCGCCGTCGTCGTGCTGACGACCGATATGCAAGGCAGGCTGCTGTACGTCCGTCGCAATCATGAACCCGCTATGCATCGCTGGGCGTGGCCGTCTGGATACGTCGACGCCGGCGAGCGGGTCGAGGACGCAGCGGTCCGCGAGGTATGGGAAGAAACCGGCGTCGAAATCGAACTGGGCGAGCTGCTCGGTGTCTGGTCGGCGACCGGCGAGCAGGTGATCGTAATTGCTTATCGGGCGCAGGCACAAGCGGACGGCAGCGCGCTACGGCCCGGCCCCGAGGCGTCGGCGGCGGCCTGGATACCGGTGCAACCGGCATCGCGCCGGCCGCCGCCCGTCTTCACGCACGACGTCGCGATCCTGTGCTCATTCCTGGGACCAGAGGGTTAGACGGCCGCGACAGTGGTCGCACATGGCGACCACCTCGCTTTGCAGTTCGCCACCGCGCGTGACGGTCAAGATCACCTGGCGCAAGTGATCCTCGCAGTAGCGGCATCTGCAGCGCTCGCAGTTCATCGAGTGCGGTTGCCGGCAGCCCGGTTCGCCGCATCGGCGGCTGGCGTTGCGGATCCGCGCCTCGGACTTGAAGACCAGGTGTTGTTCTACGTCGACCTGCAGTCGCTGGCAGCGATCCTCGACGCAGATCTCCTGATCGTCGTCCTGGATCGTTCCGTGGACGTTGCAGAATCCCTTGGCGCAGTACTGACACTGGCCGATCATCGGTCGTTGACAGCGGCGAAGGTGGCCGCGATGCTCGCACCGCGTCGCCTTACGATATTCGCGGATTTCCACGCGTCCGACTCCCCGTTCACCGCGCACGCTCTGCCCAGACTAGTCAGGGCAAGGCGGGTAGCCGCAGCGATGTCCAGCGACCAGCAGGCGACAGGGGGAACGGGTCGGCCCGGACCGAGCTGATCCGCGTGGGGACGATCTGGATCAGGGGTGATTACAGGCGAAGCTTGCCGTGGGATGGCTGTCGGCGGCGCTGCCGACCTTCCTCGACGGCCTGCTCGCGCTCGAGTTCAAAGACCGAGATGATGTTGTTCTCGTAGACGTACCCGCAGGACAGGCAACTGGAGTACACGCTGTGCGCGTCCGATTCGACGAGCATCGTGCCAGAGCAACGCGGACATTTCGACGGAGGCGTAACGGGCATCGGGTTCTCTCCCTTACTGACTCAGTCAGGACTGCGGCGCGAATTTGTGAATATTCGCACTAACTGGAGATTGTGAAACAAAGCACATTATGAGGGAGTCGATCTTCACTTGTCAAGCTCTGTGTCGCTCTCCTGGCGATTCCTGCCTCGTCTCGTTCTTGGTCGTGCGAGCGCCCCGAGGGGAATATGTTCATTTCCCGCGTCCAGTCTGCGCCTACGGGGAGCGCCGGATGTGAAATGGAACAGCGTCGAGCGTCGGGGGGCGGATATGCTCGAAGCTGCAATGCGACGCACGACTGATCGGGTGACTGTCTTCGCGCTCGCGCTCGCCATCCAGGCTAGCGTGGATCGACTACTAGGGCCGCCGCCCGACGGTCGCCCCACCTGGCTCGCATGGGCACTCTCACGGACTCGCCGGTTGGCGTCGCTACCGCCGAAGCTGCGCGTCTTTGCGCCGTTCGCGGCCTCAGCCGGCGCGATTCGGGCAGCGTCGCTGATTGAACGAGCCAGCCCAGGCGGCGCGGCGCGGTGGGTGTCTATCCTGATCCGGGCCCTGGCGCTAGCGGCAACGTTCGACGCATGGCGCGGCATGCGAGCCGCCGGTGCCGTCGAGCGGCAGCTGACCGGCAGGCCGCTAGGCGACGACGGACGTCCGAGCACGGCGCTCGACGCGGAGCGTGTCGAGGCCGAACTCGGTCGGCTCGCCGTCGCCGCCAGCGAGAGTGTGGTCGGCCCCTGGTCGACCTACGCCGCCTTCAACCTCTCGGGTGCCGTCGCCTACGCGGCTGTTGAGTCGCTCGGCGGACCGATGGCCGGTCCCGGTTCCGACGGCCCGCTCGCCGCCATGCTCGATCCGGATCGACGCCTGGTTTCCGTGCGACGCGCCCGAGATGCGATCGGTGCCGCCGCGACGCTCGCCGCGCGGGGACGCTCCGACATCCAGGCACCCGATCTTGAGGAGCTGGCGCTGGGTTCCGAGACGCCCATGCCTGTCACCGCGATGTCCGTTGCGCTCGACCGTCGCACCTCCTGGAACGGCCACCCGGTCGGGTGGCATCGACCGCCGCCGCAGGTGGCTGACCTGGGCCGCGCGCGGCGGTTGCATCTCAAGTCGTTGGCGCTGCTGGCCGGCACGGCTGTCGGCGTGATTGCCCTTGGCGATCTCTTCCGCCCACCGTATCCGCATGATCGCGACTACGCCGGTGGCTCCAGCTCCAGTAGGTGGGCTTGATAGACTTGGTAAACTCGCCGCAGGTTCGATACGCAACAGGTAAACGGAGACAGACGATGCCGCAGTTCCCTTCTGTCGAGTGGTTTGAGGCGCTCCGCGACACCGTGCAGGACGATCCGCATTGGCGCGACTTCGGGATGATGGATTGCGCCATGGGCGTCAACGTCGGCGACACGACGATCAAGCTCGTCTTTGACGGCTACGAGATCCCCGAGATCGCTGATATCTCCAGCAGCGCCAACTCAGAGGACCTCGATTTCACGCTCGTCATGCCGGAAGCGCGCTGGCGCGAAATGCTGGAGAACATCCGCAGCAACGGCAGCGCCGACCTACATCACACGCTTAACACGATCGACCTGGAAAGTCCTGAAGAGCTCGCCAAGGGTGAGGACTACACGCGCCGTGACCTCTTCTATCGCTTCAACCAGACTTTGCAGGACTTTTTCGATGCTTCGTCGGCGGTCGAAACGACGTTCGCCTAGTCACGGAGCGGCTTGGGTCAGTCGCGCGGCGCTGCGGCCGCGTCTGGCCGTGCCTACGCTAGCTTTCAAGCAACAGACATCGAAATAGCGAGGCGGCGCGTGTGGGCATCTCGGTCAAGCTGATCGGCTACACGCCCGATCCCGTTCGGGCGCTGTACATGGCGTATCGGGTCTGCTACTCGGCGTTGACGCCGGAACAGGTGCTCGCGCGAATCGAGGATGAGCGCATTTCCTATGCCGAGATGCTCGAGTTCGTCGAAGCGCGGCTGCAAACGGGTCATATGTCTCCGCTCGAGCAGGTGCACTTCGAGTTCGGCATTTCGGGTGTCTCACGCGCCTTTTCGCACCAGTTCGTTCGCCATCGCATTGGGATTAGCTTCGAGCAGCAGAGTCAGCGCTATGTCACCTACCCAGGCGGCAAGTTCCCGTACACTGTGCCGAAGACGGTCGAGCGAGCCGGCATGGGCGACGAAATGGCGGCGCTCTTCGCTCGAGTCGGAGCGCTGTATGAGAAGATGGTCGATGCCGGCATCCCCGCCGAGGACGCGCGCTTTCTGTTGCCCAACGCGACCAACACCAACTTCAAGATCACGGTCAATTTCGCTTCGCTGCTGCACATCGCCGATCTACGCCTCTGCACGCGTGCCCAGTGGGAATTCCGCAAGGTCGTCTCGCTGATGCGAGCCGAGGTGGTCAGGATCGCGCCCGAACTCGGACGCCAACTCCAGCCCAAGTGCGGCGAGCGCCGACTGGGCTACTGCGACGAGGACTACGCCGCCTGGGAAGCATGCCCCATTGGCCGCAAGCGGCCGCACAAAACCGAACTGTTCAATCTCTACGACGCCTACCGCAAGGGCGAGCTCGATGACCTCGACGAGAGCGACATGGCGATCATCGCCGCCGAGACCGACGAGGCGACTGCCTTCGTTCGCTGATCGTTGTATCTGGAGCAGGTGCCGGCGCGTCGGGTGGTTTCTACTCCATCAACTCCAACAGCTGCACGTAGTTGCCGTCCGGGTCGAGCAGCGTCGCCACCAGGCCGCCCCACGACTCACGCTGCGGCGCTCGATGCACCCGAATCGTTGGGTCAGCTGACATCACCCGCTCGTATTCCGCGAGGACGTCGTCGACGAACAGGTTGATCTGCATGCGCGCCGGCTCTTGCGTCGGCCCGGAGATGTCCGAATGGTCGAGGATGCGGATGAATCCACCGGCGGCGGCGAAGACGGGGTCATGAAACCTTGTGACCCGTGGCAGCCCCAGAGTTTCGCCATAGAAGCGGGCCATCGCTTCGAGTTGGTCGGTGCCGACCATGATCGTCAGCTCGCGCACTTGCATCGTTGTTATTACCGTCTCCTCAGACTTCCAGCGAGAGACCGTCCGAGGCGACGATGATCGTGCCGTCGAATGCCCGCTGCGCCTCGGCAATTAGCTCGTCATTTCGCTCCGCGTGTGTCAGGTGGGTCAGCACGAGCGTTCGCACGCCGGCGTCGCGGGCGATGCGACCTGCATCGGCGGCCGTGCAGTGCGAGCCCCGTACCCCCGTGTACAGGCCGGCGTGACGCGACTCAGGCAGCGCCTGCGCCATTCGATCCAGGGCCGACTCGGTGTACGCCTCGTGTACCAGCACGTCGACACCGTCGGCCAGTGGCACCATCGACTCGGGCGCATACGTCGTGTCGCCCGAGTACACTAGCGTCCGCCCGCGCGCCTCAAACCGACGCGCCAGGCACTCCAGATAGGGTGCGTGCGGCACCTCGACCGAGCGCACCCTCATCCCGCCCAGCTCACGCTCATCGCCGGGGCGGGTCAGCGTCACCGAGACGCCGTCTAACCAGTCGCGCGTGCGGTCGTTGGTCGCATTGACGCGGGCAAAGGACAGAGCGGCCGCGATGTAAGCGTCGGTGTCGCGCGGTCCATAGACCGTCACCGGCGCGCCCTGCCGCGCAATGATCCGCGAGAACAACTCGACGACGCCCATCGCATGATCGAAGTGCAGATGCGACAAGATCACAGCTGAGATCGCGTCAGCGTCCAGCCCCGAGTCGACCATGCGCTCTATGAATCCCGGTCCGGTGTCGAGCATCAATCGGACTCCCACGTGGTCGAGATGGATCGAGGACGCGCCCCGTCTGGGGTTCACCGCCGCCCCCGCCCCAGTCCCGCAGAAGGTGATGCGCATGTGCCGCCTCGTCATTCCGCGCTCGCCGCAGGCCAATCGTCTCTTCAAGCGTATCGAAGTCCATCGGCGTCCCTGCTCGCCAGTCAGCCCAACCCAGCCCGTCATTCCCGAGACAGACGTAGGAATCTCCCTCCGTCGGTCAAATAGCTATACAGAACTATTGATCTATAATGTTATGCTACGTCAACGGCCAATTAGGAGAGCGCAGTGGCCCGGTTCGCCGAATTCTTCGCTGGAATCGGTTTGGTCCGCGAGGCGATCGGACCGCTCGGTTGGGAGTGTGTCTTCGCCAACGACATCGCGGCCGACAAGGCAGGTATGTACACCGATCGGTTTGGCACCGAACACTTGACCGTCGATGACATCAACAATCTCGGGCTGGATGACCTGCCCGATAGTCTGGATCTGCTGACAGCCTCGTTTCCGTGCATCGATCTCTCACTGGCGGGCAACCGGCGTGGTTTGGCGGGTGAGCATTCGGGCGCGATCTGGCCGTTCCTTGATCTTGCAGAGGCATACGCAGCGCGTCACGGTGCGCCAAGCGCCTTACTACTCGAGAATGTGACCGGCTTCGCGACATCTCACGGCGGAGCGGATCTGGCCCAAGTTTGCAAGCGCATCGCCCAATTGGGGTACGTGCTCGATGTGGTCGTTGTCGATGCCAGGTGGTTTACGCCCCAAAGTCGTCCGCGGCTGTTTGTCATCGCGTTCAGGCGCGATTTGGTCGAGCGCCCCGTACCGCCGATCGAGGAGATTACCCGGCTGCGTTCGGCGGCGGTTCGTTCATTTCAGGCCGCGCATCGCGACATTCCTTTTGTCGAGATCGCGCTACCCGAACCTCCGCAGATGTCGAGCCGCCGCCTGATCCACGTGCTCGATCACGTGACTGCCGAGCATGAATCATGGTGGCCGGAAAATCGTGTCCAGTCGCTGCGGGAAGCCATGCACGAACGCCACGCAGTGCGGGTCGCTGAACTGTTGCTGGGCAAGCGGGACGGCGTTGCGACCATGTATCGTCGCGTGCGTCACGGGCGAACGGTCGGCGAGATTCGCGCCGACCGCATCGCGGGATGCCTACGCACCGCCAACGGCGGCAGCAGTGTGCAGTTCCTGGTGGATTGTAGAGAGGGTCGGCCGCGCGTCCGGCCATTGACGGGTCGGGAGTACGCCCGTCTGCAGGGTGCAGACGACTTTCCGATCACGGTTGGGCGGCGCCAGGCCCAAAACGGCTTCGGCGACGCGGTCTGTGTGCCGGCAGTGCGCTGGCTAGTCGATCATGCGTTTGGATTCTTGGTTCAGGACTTCTCACGGCGCGAGCCGGTATTGACGCGCTTTGCTGACGACAGACTCGAAGCTGTCACCGCCGGAAGTTGATCCGGTGGTTGCTCGCCGTGATCCCCTGACCGCCGAACAACGCTCGGCGACGATGCGCCGCATTCGGCGCAAGGACACCAAACCAGAAATCGCGCTACGCAAGGAACTGTTTCGCCGAGGGTTGCGTTACCGAGTCGATTACGCTGGCGCGCCAGGCCGTCCCGATATTGCCATGGTCGGGCGCAAGCTGGCGATCTTCGTCGACGGCGAGTTCTGGCACGGCAAGAAACATACCGCCGAACGCTACGCGGAGATGTCAGGGTACTGGCGCACCAAGATTGCCAGGAACGTCGATCGCGACCGCCGGATCAACGCCCAACTGCGCGAGCTCGGCTGGACAACAGTGCGCGTGACCGATCGGGCTGTGAATACGGACTTGGATCGGATCGTGGAGTTCATTGGCGACGCAGCTCAAGGTCGGTTCGAGTTGTACCCGCCGCCCGGCGTCGAAGTTATCCGGTCGTAACGATGCAATTGCCCGAACAACTGGATGTCGAGGCGGCACTCATCTACTTCGACGCGTATATGTATAGCCCGCTACCGGGTAAAATGCGGATGTTCGAGCGGCGCGGCTTGCATCCCAGGATCACGATGCTTGGCGACTGGGAAGTGTTCGCCGCCATTCTGGTACGAACGACCGGCACGGAAGGCAATGCCGGGATCGATCTGGTTGGCTATGAGGTGAAGTCAGCGCAAGATCGCGGCAGCTTTGAGTACCAGTACCACAGAAACTCGTGGCAGCAGAAATTTGCAGGCGACCGCGCCGCCGATCACATCTTCATCTCCCATCGAGACAACCTCGCTCACGTCGAGGTACGGCATTGCCAAGGTGAGGACTTGGCTATGTTCTTCGACGAGTGGTTTGCGAAGAATCCCTACTCGAATCCCAACCGCCAACGATTTCGTAAATCAATCGCGCATGGCTGGATCGCGAAGCACGCAACCTTGCTCTTGCGGATCGAAGATGGGCGAGCGACCTACGTGTACGGCCATCCCTAGACTGCCGCTCATGCCGCCGCTGACGGGACTTCGAGTGATCGACCATGGCCATGTCTGGGCGGGGCCGCTGTTGGGCATGTTCCTGGCGGATCTCGGCGCGGAGGTGATCAAGGTTGGCGCGCCGCACCGACGGTCGGGCGTATCGATCGGCGGCCAACAAGCACCGGTTGGTTCAATCGGCGGCGATCGCGGCTCCACCCCTGCTGACGATCCGCGCGCCTTTCACGGACTGGATCGCGGCAAGCGATCGATCTCCATCCATCTTGGCGACCCACGCGGGCGCGAGCTGTACCTCAAGTTGATCGCGCAGTCGGACATCGTGCTGGAGAATTTCTCACCCCGCGTGATGCCGTCCTTGGGGCTCTCCTACGAGACGTTGGCCGAGGTCAATCCGCGCATCATCATGATCGCGCTGTCCGCATCGGGCGCGACTGATGCTCCCTGGCGCAATCTGGTCACTTACGGGCCTTCGTTGGCGGCGCTGTACGGACTCAAATCGCTGCTCGGCTATCCCGACGATCCGCAGCCGCGCGAGGACACCGCTGACCTCGACCCCACTGCTGCCGGACATGCGTTCGTCGCCCTGCTAGCAGCGCTGGAGTATCGCGCGCGCAGCGGTCGCGGGCAGTACATCGATCTGGCTCAGGGGGAGGCGACCTTGCAGCGCGCCGCTGTGCCGCTGTTGGACTGGCTGCTCAACGCCCGAGACTCGGTGCCGCGCGGTAATCACGGCTCAGCCCTGGCACCGCACGGCGTATACCCGGCCGACGGCGACGACGCCTGGCTTGCCGTCGTTGTCCGCACCGATGCCGATTGGTCGGCGCTCTGCGGACTGGCTCCGCAGCTCGATCGCGCCGAGTGGGCGACCATGCGCCGCCGCCTCAACGACCAGAACGCGCTCGATGCCGCCGTATCGAGCTGGACGCGCAACCACGACGCTATGGAGCTCTGCATTCAGCTACAGGCGGCTGGCGTACCGGCCTTCCCGATGATGGATCCGACCGCGCTGTTGATCGACGAGGACTATACCGCGCTCTCGGACGCCGGCATCGATCTTAGCGCTGAGGCGGCCGCTCCGGTTCGCGGCGGTGCGCTCTACACCGGTGCGCCCTGGAAGATGGAGCGAACGCCGGCTGCGCTCTCGGGTCCGATCCCCAATCGGGGCGAGCACGACGACGAGGTCTACGGGGGCCTGCTTGGCCTCGACGAAGCCGCCCGAGCGGAACTCCGCGAGGCCGGGGTAATCTAGACCCTCTCACCCCTTCGAGACTCCTCCGCCTCGTCTGCGCCGACGAAGAACTGGTCCCGGCTGGCAGCGCGGCTAGCGGCCGACATCCGGCGTCGTCCCGCGTAGGCGCGGCTGACGGAGCGCTGCGCCTCTCGCGCTCCCTCGTCACTCGCCTCCCAGTTCTTGATGTTGCCTTGAGCAACGCCCAGCGAGCCGCCGACCGCGTAGGAATCCTGATTCGCGCCCATGAAGACGAATGTCCAACCTTGGTCGCGCCGTTGCGTGATCAGGTCGAACACCTGCGCCTGAGTGAAATCGACGCTCGCATTCTCCAGACCGTCAGTCATGATCACGACGAGCTGCTCTTCCGCCGGTCGCCGTCTCCGTTCTCGGTCGGCAATGCGTTGATCGACGCGCGCAATCAGCGCCGCGATGGCGTCGTACAATGGCGTCAAGCCTCGCGGCTCGAAGTCGTCCCACCGCGTCGACCGCACCCGCTCGACCCTCCGCGCGTCAACCGCGATGCGCAACGGCTCCTCCGAATCGAACTGCGCGATGGTCACGCGACAGGTGCCGGGGACGTCCCGCTGTCGCTGTCCGTCCAGAATCTCGTTGGTACCGTCGATCACGCCCTGACGCCAGCCCGACATCGATCCGGATCGATCGTGCAGGATCCAACACTTGTGTTGTGTCGTGTCGTCTGAGAGTTTCTGGATCTGAGACATGCGTTCCTCCTCTGCTTTTGGCGGCTCGTTCATCTGTCTCGATTGCGTCCGC
The DNA here is from genome assembly GCA_965116225.1 of Dehalococcoidia bacterium. Taxonomy (GTDB): domain Bacteria; phylum Chloroflexota; class Dehalococcoidia; order Bin125; family Bin125; genus Bin125. The sequence goes on from OZ220495.1 coordinate 1,510,090, forward strand.
CTGTTCGTGTCTCCCTAACACTAACTCCATTTTCATTTCGTGTCAACAGGACACTTACTTAGGTGTTCCTAGCTACGGCTATCCTCAGTGCACTGACTGCGACAACCAATGGAGACGCTTGGGGGAGGACACCAAATTATGTGCCACCGATTCAACGCCTTGCCCGCGATCACGCCGATCGCCGGTGCCGCCGTTGACGTTGAGGATCTGACCCTGACCGCATTGGACGGAACCGAGTTCGCCACTTTTCATGCCAGGGCCGAAGCGCCCTCTGGACCAGGCATGGTGATCCTGCCCGATGTGCGTGGGTTGTTCCGCTTCTACGAGGAGCTCGCGGTTCGATTTGCTGAGATTGGCATCGACGCTGTCGCTATCGACTACTTCGGTCGCACGGCCGGCGTCTCGAAGCGCGACGCTGAGTTCGATTTCTGGCCCCACGTGCGCAGTACCAAGCCCGAAGGCATCGACGCCGATACCGCTGCCGCCGTCGCCGCGCTTCGCGCCGATGACCCGCAGCGCAAGATCTTCAGCGTAGGTTTCTGTTTCGGCGGCAGCAACAGTTGGTTGCAGGCCACTGCCGGTCACAGTCTGGCGGGCGCCATCGGTTTCTATGGTCACCCCACGCGACAGGGACTGAACGGCGGGCCGTCTCCACTCGACCGGGTCGCCGACGTTGCCTGTCCGATCCTCGGGTTAATGGGCGGAGCCGACGAGAGCATCCCCGCTGAGGAAGTCGCCAAGTGGGACGCCGCGCTGGGTGAACAGGGTGTGGAGCGCGAACTGATCACCTACGAAGGCGCGCCGCACAGCTTCTTCGATCGCACATACGACCAGCATGTTGACGCCTGCAACGACGCCTGGGCGCGGATTCAGACGTTCATCGCAGCCAACAGCTAGGACGAACTCATCAAGGAAAGGCGGGATTCCATGCGCGTGACGAAATCATCCGGCGGCGACACCAACCAGGCTCATGCCCCGATCTTCACCGGCGGCGATGTCTGGGTTCGGGCTTTGGCCGGATCGATCGGCGGTCAGAATGCCGCCGACGACCAGGACTTCAATCTCGCCGTCGTCCAGTTCGGCGCTGGCGCTCGCACGAAGATGCACACGCACACGTCTGAGCAGATGCTCTATGTTGTGTCCGGGATTGGCAAGGTGGGTACCGCCGACGAGGAGCACACTATCTCGGTCGGCGATTTCGCGATTATCCCGCCCGGCGAGGAACATTATCACGGCGCCGCTGACACGGGTTCGCCGATGTCGCACCTCGCGATCACGCGCCGCGATTCGGTCACGGAGGTCACGGAAGACTAACGGTCGCTTCCGGCACGCAGTGGACGCGTTGCACGGGCGTCAGTAGCCGCTGCGGCGGCCGAGTGTGCGCACGTCCCAGGCGACGATGGCGATAGCACTAGCCAGGCAGAATGCGATTAGGCCGAGCAGGGTGTTGCCGCCGGCTCCGTCGATCTCGGCTAGCTGACGCAGTGCCACCAGGATTCCCGCGCTGACCACGGCTAGCGCGATGTAGAGCCAGTGGTGAATCCACTCGGCGGCGAAGTTGACAGCAATCGCCACCACCACGGCGGCGTTGACGACGATCAGCAGATGTACGTCGGCATGTCGGCTCCAGCCACCCCAGGCCGTGCCGGTCAGTTCATTCAGTTCGACCGCGGTGCCGCCGCGAATGGCGAGGAAGAGCACGATAATCGCTGCGCCCACCGCGCCGCCGACGAGTGGTCGCAGCGTGCGCGGTCCGATCACGTCCCAGGCGCGCGAAGGCAGCGAGCCGAGTCGCGTGCGGCTGTGCTCATATTCATGCTCGTCCATAGGATGCTCCAACTCGTCTGCGCGCGGGCCAGTCCGGATGCTAGATGTTCGAGCGGGTTTGACCGCCGTCGACGTTGAGGCAGGCACCGGTCACCCAGCTCGCTCTCGGCGATGCAAGGAACGCGACCACGTCAGCCACCTCCTCCGGCCGCCCGAATCGGTTGAACGCGATCGTGTCGAGCACGCTGCGCTGGATGCCCTCCGGGTCCGCCTCGTAGCGCGTCTGCCAGCGGGAGTTTGGCCAGGCGATCGAGCCGGGTGCGACGGCATTGACGCGAATGTTGCGCGGCGCGAGCTCCAGCGCCAGCGATTTGGCATGACTGTGGATCGCCGCTTTCATCGCGTTGTACTGTGCCGATCCGCCCGCTTCGCGACCGAAGATCGAGCCGATGTGGATGATCGAGGCGCTGTCCGCGTCGATGCCTGAGGCCGATGCCTCGAGGTGCGGTAACGCCGTGCGCGTCGCGCGCACGGCCGCCATCAGGTTGAGATCGAACATATCCTGCCAGACGTCGTCGCTTTCGCCGCGCAGTGACACGCCCATGTTGTTGACCAGGATGTCGAGCCCGCCCAGCGCTTCCAGCGCTGATTGCACGGCGCGATCGGCCGAGTCGCGTTCGCCCAGGTCCACCGCCGTCCAGTGGGCGCGTCCCGATCCCGCCGCGTCGATCTGTGTCGCCGCCTGCGCCAGTGCCTCTGCTCGACGCGCGCAAATTGACACGTCCGCGCCCTCCGCGGCGAGCGACAACGCGCAGTACAAGCCGATGCCTTCCGACGCGCCGGTGATCAGCGCCCGTTTGCCGCGCAGCCTGAGATCCATAACCGCCTGTTTCCTCCCGCCCGCTCCCAACGGAGAGCCTCGGACTGTCGCTGCACAGTTTACGGCGGACTATGGCGGCGATCACGGCGTACGCTCAACTGATGGACAGGTCAATGGAGCATCGCGGTATCGGCTGGCGGGCGCTGGCGCTCTCGCTGCGGCAGGGCGGGTCCGTGCTGCGAGCGATAGCCGGCGCGACGTTGTCCAATGCGCTGCAAATGCCGCAAGCGCCCAAACGCCGCGGAAAGACCATGGTGGCAGGACTCGACGCTCCGGTCGAGATCATCCGCGACCAGTTCGATATTCCTCATTGCTTCGCCGAGTCGGCCAACGACGCGCTGTTCGCGCTCGGCTATGTGCAGGCGCAGGATCGCCTCTGGCAGATGCAGTGGAACCGGCGCGCCGCGCGGGGTCGGTTGTCGGAGATCGTGGGACCGCAGGCGCTTGCCGTGGACCGCTTCTGTCGCACGCTCGGTTTCGGGCACATGGCGGATGCCGCTTGGGCGGACACGCCGGTCAGGCAGAGAGCGCAACTATCCCCGTTCGTCGCCGGCATCAATGCTGCCATCGCGCGTGCGCCGAGGCCGTTCGAGGCGCAGGTCCTGGGCGACTGGATCGGTCCTTGGCAGGCTGCCGACAGCATCGCTTGGGGCAAACTGCTCTCCTGCCTGCTGGCGCCTGCCTGGGAGCAGCAACTGATCCGCGCGCGGATTGTGGAGCTGGCCGGCCTGGATGCCTTGAATGCGCTTGATCCGCCGCTCGCTCCCGATACGGCGGCCGCTGTGCCGCCCAACGCGCCCTATAGTCAGCTCGTTGCGCCGCTACAGGAGGCTGCGCGGCGAGCGTCCGAGCTGCTTGGCTTGCAGCAGGGCGCATCCAACAACTGGGCCGTCGATGGTCGGCACACCGCCGATGGCGTCCCGCTCTTCGCCTGCGATCCACATCTCAACCCGGTCACGCCGCCGCACACCTATTTCGTGCATCTGCAATGCCCCCAGTTCAACGCCGCCGGGGCCTGCGTGCCGGGACTGCCCGGCATCGTCTGGGGATTCAATGATCACATCGCCTGGGGACCAACCGCCGCGATGATGTCGATGAATCTCGCAGTCGTCGAACGGCTTTCGCAGGACGGAGCCAGTTCGTTGACCCCCGGCGGTTGGGTGAATCTGGTCGAACGCGAGGAATTAATCCGGGTTCGCGCGCATCCATCGGAGCGAATGCCCGTGCGTGCGACGGTCAACGGGCCCATCGTCAGCGAAGTCTTGCCGACAGATATCCGCGAGCGCTGGCGGGACAGGCGCGTGATCTCGTTGCACTCCCGTATTCTTGTCTCCAGGCACGGAGGCGGCGGGATCGCCGACCTGCTCGGCGCGCGCAACTGGGCTGATTTCAGCGCCGCTGTCGGCGATATGCCGGACTTCAACCTCTGCTATGCATACGCTGATCAACGGCAGGTCGGGCTGCGGGTCAGCGGCGATGTCCCAGGTGGCGATCTGTCCGACGACGGGCTGTCGGCGTTGCGGTTTCCCTGCGCCGGTTGGGTCTCCGTCGAACAAGGCGGCGTGCCCGGACAGCCGCTCCGAGGCGATGACTTGCCGCACATCGTCGATCCGCCCGACGGCGTCATGGTCAGCGCCAACGCGCCGCTCGCGCCATTCGCGCGGAGCCGGTTCGGTGCCGAATATCTCGATCCGGGACGCGCATCGCGGATTCGCGATCTGCTCGACGCTAGCGCGCTGCACACGCCTGATACGTTCGCGTCAATTCAGAGCGACCGCGTCTCGCTGCCGCTGCGAGAGTTTGCGACACGGATTCCCGACGAGGCCCTGGCCGGCTGGGATGGGGAGATGTCCGTCGGCTCGGTTGAAGCCGCAATTGTCGCGGCGACGCTGGTCGAATATCGGCGCGACGCGCTTGCCCGGATGCTTGGACCGCAGGGCCGGGAACTCGTCCTGCCCATGCTGGCGATCCCGACGCTCGATCTGCTCTCCGCCCACGCGACCTCATGGGCGCTCAACCGGATCGACGCCGCTCCAGATACCGAAGCGCCCCGTCTCGCCGCCGCGCACGAACGCGCGCTCGCCGCGCTCAGGCGCAGGTTTGGGCCCGAGCGCAGCGCCTGGACGTGGGGGCGCTGCCGCCAACTGGTGCTTAGCCACGACCTCATCGATGCGCCGCTTATCGGTCCCCTGCTGTCGCCGGGGCCATTCGCCTACGGCGGCGATGCGGATACCATCGCGCAGTCGGGCGTGCTGGGGTTACGCCACTTCTCCAGCGCGAGCGCGATCCCATCGCTGCGCTTGATCGTCAGGATGAGCGACCCCCCCGAAGCACGCTTCGCGCTCGCGGGCGAACAGATTCACGATCCACTGCACGCGAACGGACCGCTCACCGATGCCTGGCTCAACGATCGATATTTCCCACTGCACCGCGATCGCGATGCAATCGAGGCGGCGGCGCAGACCACGGCCGCGCGTCGCGTCAGACGACTCCATCTGGTTCCCAGAGCTTCGGTACACTGAGCACTATGACGCGATCAGGACGCACAGGAACAAACGTCGGATGACCGCCCAGTCGCCACTCAGCACTGAGCGTATCGAGGGTATCGCGGTGATCTGCGGCGGCTCAGCGCTTGATGCGAATTTCGTCGCGCAACTGGGCGATCACTGCGCCGCCGTTCCCGACGAGATTCGCGTCGTCGTACTCAATCCCGAACCGAGCGTCTGGCTGGGATTCTCCGACCAGGTCTCGCCCGGCGACCTGTTTGCCAGCTTCGCGCAACTGGCTCAACCGACCATCGCCGTCTGCGCCGGCCCAATCCGTGATGGCGGTCTCGAACTCGCGCTCGCCGCGGACGTTCGTGTCGCCGCGACCGGTGCGATCATCGGTTTCGACCCACTCTCCCGCGGGATGCCTCGAGCTGGTGGGCTGCAGCGCCTGACCCGCGCGATTGGCCGCTCTCGCGCCACCCAATTGGTCTTGCTCGAACGCGAGCTCGATGCTCGCACCGCCCGCGATTGGGGCTTGTTCAACGCGGTTTCCGATGATCCATCGAAAACCGCGACGACGATCGCCCGCACGATCGCCAGTCGCGGCCCGATCGCGACCCGTTACGCCAAAGACGCCATTAACCAGGGGCTCGATATGCCGCTCGCCCAGGCGCTGCGCTACGAGACCGAGTTGACCATCCTGCTTCAGGACACCGCCGACCGGGCCGAGGGCGTCCGCGCCTTCGTCGAGAAGCGCTCACCGCAGTTCAGCGGTGCCTGAACCGCACCCAACAACCACAGCGGGGGGCCGACCCCGAACAGGAGGCTCGAACAATGCGACTGATTCTGGATGAAGAGGAGACCTGGTCGTTGATGACGCTGATCACCGCCCAGGTGCTCGACCAGGTGGAACTCTCCGACGAGGCCGTCAAGGCGATCCGTGACTGGCGAGCCGGCATCGTTGAGGGCAATGCCGCCATGGAAGCCATAGCGCAGGGCGTCAACGAGTCGCTGGGCAACACGATCGACGAGGAGCTGACGCGCACCATCCGCCGCCGCGACTACTACCGAACCGTCCGCTAACCACACACCGCAAGATGGACGCCGGCAAGACGTCGTGAGCAATCGGGCAATGAGGAGCGAGGATCATGGTCAAAGTCGAATTCGACATCGAGGAAGCGTGGGCGGTGTTCAGTCAGGTGGTCAACCACATGTTGGACGAGGTGGAGATGGATAAGTCCGATCGCGCCAGCATCCGGCGCTGGAAGTCTGGCGAGATGCGCCCCGGCCGCGAGGAGATGGACGCGCTGCACGAGAAGATGAACGCTGACATCGAGCGTCTCTGGAACATTCGCCGCAAAAGCGAAATCCGCAAGCCCGACTGGCGCTGACTACTCGGCTTAGGGGTGTTCCGTTGCCCGGCGAGCGCCCAATCATCAGCTCAGCAGCGCCGCAACGGGGCTGCGTCGCAAATCACGCGATGGCCGGTTAGACAGGTGCCGCTCTCAGGTCCGATCATATGTCCGAGTCACTGGTCCGCTACGATAAATCGCTCGATGGCGTCGCCAGCATTACGCTGAACCGTTCGGAGGCGCTGAACGCCATCAACATGGCGATGCGCGACGAGCTCTGGGCGTTTACGCAGGCGGCGCAGCTGGATCCCGATGTGCGGGCGCTCGTCTTCCGAGGCGAGGGGTCGCGCGCCTTCTCGGCGGGAGCGGATATCTCGGAGTTCGGCACCGCGCCGACGCTGCATCAGTCGCGCGAGGCGCGTCGTTTGCGCGATCTCTGGGCGTTGCTGGAAAATCTGCCGCTGCCGACCATTGCTGCGCTGCATGGGTTCTGTTTCGGTGCCGGCATCGAGCTGCCGCTGCATTGCGATCTCAGAATCGCCGCCGAAGACACGCGCATCGGATTGCCGGAGGTGACGCTGGGCTACATCCCGTCCGCCGGAGGCACCCAACTGATGCCTAGGATCGCGCCGCCGGGCATCGCGCGCGGACTGATCCTCAGCGGCGAGCCGATCGACGCGCCGCAGGCGCTTAGATGGGGAATCGTGCACCGCATTGTCCCGGCGGACCAATTGGACGCCGCTGTGTTCCAGGTCGCCGAGCGGCTCGCGCGAGCCGCTCCGGAGCTCGTCGCCGCCGTCAAGCGGAGCATCTGCTGCGGCCTGGAGCTGCCGCTGTCGACCGCAATCCGACAGGACGCGCTGACCGCACGTCGATTGGCCAATACACTGTCTGATCGTTAACCGAATCGCGCCCGTGAGCTGCAAGTTGCGAGCGCGGCGCTGCCGGTCCTGGCAAGGAGTCATCCACGTGAATACCGCTGATTTCCTCGAACTGTCCGCCGCCGTCGTTCCCGCCCGCGCCGCGCTGATCTGCGAAGACACAGTCAAGACTTACGCCGACCTGCAGGGCGAGGTCACGCGTCTCGGCAACGCCCTGCAAGGTCTGGGGCTGACGCGCGGCGATCACGTCGGCGTGATGTCAGTCAACTCAGCCGAATACGTGGTCATCTACTACGCCTGCGCCAAGATCGGCGCCACCTTCGTGCCGCTCAACTACCGTGCCAAGCGCGAAGAGTTGACCTACATGATCAACACCGTCGAAGCGAAACTGATCTTCGTCTCCGACCGCTACCAGGACCTCGTCCGCGCGATCAAGGACGACTGCCCGACAGTGGGGCGCTACATTGCCCTCGAGCAGGACGTGGCGCTGGGACAGCAGCACTACCGTGATCTGATGGCGTCGGGCTCCGATGACTTCCTCTGGGCCGAGGTCGATGACAAGGATCCGACCGTGATCATCTACACCTCGGGTACCACGGCGATGCCCAAGGGCGTCCAGGTCACGTACCAGGACCTGACCGTCTACGTAACCAACACGATGTCGCCCGCCGACCCCGAGGTGCCGCACGAGAAGACCTTGCTTTCGGTGCCGCTCTTCCACATCGCCGGCGCCACGACGATGGTCTCCTCGGTCTGGGGTGGACGCACGCTCGTGATCCTGCCGCAATTCTCCCCGTCCGCCTGGATCGATGCGGTCGATGGACACGGCATCACCCACTCGATGGTCGTGCCAACGATGCTCAAACGCACCATGGAAGACCCCAGCTTCGAACACTTCAGCGGCGAGACGCTGCAGCTGCTCACCTACGGCGCGGCGCCGATGCCGTACGACGTGATCCGCGCCGCCGTCGATGTCTTCCCTGCCAACGTCGGCTTCATGAACGCCTACGGTCAGACCGAGTCGACCAGCTCGATCTCATTCCTCGGACCGGACGATCATCGACTCGACGGCACGCCCGAGGAGATCACGGTCAAGGAGCACCGCCTGCGCTCGGTCGGCAAGGTGATGCCCGACATCGAGGTGCTGATCTTGGACCCGTCCGACAACGTCGTCGGCACTGGCGACGAGGGCGAGATCTGCGTGCGCGGCGACCGCATTATGGCCGGCTACTACAAGCAGGAAGAGGAGACCGCCTCGGCGATCCGCGACGGCATCCTGCACACCGGCGACGTTGGCTACCTTGATGATGAGGGCTACCTGTTCATCACCGGTCGCACCAAAGACCTGATCATTCGCGGCGGCGAGAACATCGCGCCCGGTGAGATCGAGCAGGTGCTGGAATCGCATCCGTCCGTGGCCGAGGCGGCGGTGATCGGCGCGCCCGACCTGGAGTGGGGCGAGGTCGTCAAGGCGGTGGTCATTCTGCATGAAGGTCAGAGCCTGACGCTCGACGAAGCCGTCGCCCATACCAAGATCCAACTGGCCAGTTACAAAGCGCCCAGCTACCTGACGGTCGTCGACAGCCTGCCGAGAAACCACATGGGCAAGGTGCTGAAGAACGATCTCCGCAAAACCCACGGCGAGGCCAAGAACGGGTAGGCTGAAGCGTAGCCTGATTTGGTCGTACTACTGGAGGCATTCGCATGTTCAAGATCACAGCCGCTGTTCTGCTGCTGATATCGCTCGTTGGCGGCTTGGCGACGGCGCTCGTTTATGGCCAGAGCGGTAGTGCCGAGGTCGATGTACGTATCCGCGCGAAGCGCCTGGCGGACGGACGCACGGAATTCGCGATTCAGCAGCGGGAAGGTAATACCTGGAGCGACAGCCTCTTCGGCTCGAATCCGAAGCTCAAGCCGGATCCGGACATCGACCGCTGGTACAGCAGCCCCATAGTAACAGCGTCCGCGCAGGTGGAATCGACCTCCAATGGCTTGGGCATGTCATCAGTAGCGTCTACCCCCCCCCCCCCCCAGGTTGGGAGCCGGCTAGCGCTACCGATGGCGATGTCGACATTCGCGTAGAGTACTCGGTTGAGGCGGACCCGCTTGACGGACAGCTTACAACCGTTGTCTCTGCTTACAAATTCATTGGCCTGATTGATCGTATCGGGATACATCAGGTCTGCCGAAAAGGGCAGCTTGATGTCGTTGTCGACAGCGTCGGCCTGCCTTACAGCGGGTATCCTCAAGTTCGTTATCGTCTCGATGATGGACTGGTCCAAACAATGCAGGCAGAGCGCTATACCTATACGCCGTACAGACATTTCATTTATAGCCCGGTGCATGACGCCACGTTCATCCTCAACCTACGATCTGCCAGTCAGATAACCATCCAGTTCGATGGCGACGGCGGCAAGAGCACCGGGACAATCGATTTGGCAGGGTTCTTCGCGACCGAGGTACAACCAAATCTCGATCGTTGCGGCCAGACTCAGACTGCTAGGACCCCAGTTGGCGACACAGGCGGCGAGCGTGTCGTTCGATTTCAATACTCTGTTGCGAGCGATATCGACAAGTCTCAGCTATCCACCATCGTCACCGCTCACAATGTAGCCAACTATGACTTTGCAGAGCAACTTCATCTCATCTGCGACACCGGACGCCTGGACGTGATTGTCACCCCTCGGAGCATTCCCTCGATAAGTAATGGTATACCGACGCTTTACATCACCATTGATGGTGGTGAGACCGATTCTGTTCGGTGGCCATACATCCGTACCCTGAAGTCTGGCTTCAGTCCAGATGATGACCGTGCATTCCTCGAACGGTTGCGTCAGGCCACGACGATTACCGTGCAGGTCGGAACAGAGAGGGCTGCCGAGCTACACATCGCCGGCCTCATGCAAACGCCCGCGCAAGAGAATATCGATTACTGCGGTCAGTACTGACCGTGACTGCATACGACAAGAATCTCGAGAGCGGACTGGACAAAAACTACGATGGGACGAGGCGGCGGGCGAGTAGTACGCTGAATATGGCAATCCCGTCCTAATAGGTTACAGGGCTTGTCGCTGGTGTTCATCGCAATGGCGTTTCACAATATCGATGAACCGTTTTAGCGAGGGGACATTTCGCCCTGCATGATAGAGGTCCATTCCGTTGGCGATCTCAGAGCCATATTCGATGCCGCCCAGAGGGGAGCGGACGCCACTCGACTGTACTATTGAACGAAGCAAATCCTTATATTCTGATCTTTTGCAGCGAACTTTCGGCTCGATCGGGCGGTCGGGAGTATTCAGAAATCGCTGAATGAACTCAGGGTCTGCCAAGTACCAGATCTCAATGTGAGGTTCTGGCTCTGCGATTAAAACTGGGCCATCGTACTGCTCGAGGCGACAAGCACGCTCGACTTGTTGTTCCCGATCTCCCTGCCGACCGCAATCAGTGTCGATTCCGACGATGATCAAGTCTGGTTGTGCAACGATGTTTTTGTTGATATCAGCCAGTAATTGTCGCAGTGCACTGATGGTTGTGCTGGCTCCTCTCAAGTGACCGGTTGACTCCTCGGCGATCTCGATACCTGCCTCTCGTGCGACTCGCTGGAAAAGTGCCGGTACGAACAGCTCGTGCGCCCGGTCTTCCAATACATATCGGACTTGCATTTACAGGAAATCTCCGCGTGCGATGCGCGTGGCCAGCGACGATGATCGTGTAGGGTTCTGATCGCGAAGCGCCGCTTCGATGTCGCTTTGCCGAAACATCGGTAGCTCCTGCTCGATGGGAGTGAATACAGAGAACCCGGTGGCTCCCCGTCTGCAACTTAGCCGCAGCGAATTGTCTGGAGACAGTAGTCCGGGGAAGTGCGGCGAGTGCGTATTGATAATGAACTGTGTTGTATCACCGCGGGCCGCCTCTTCGAACAAAGACGCGATCCACTCTAAGCGTGTCGGATGTACGCCATTCTCGGGTTCTTCGTATCCGATCACAGAAGGCGGTTTTGGTGTGTTCGTGATACCGATGATTGCCAGAATTCGGAGGGTACCTTCAGAGAGGGCACTAGCCTCGAAGCGAATTCCTTTCTCAATGACGTACAGCCGGAGCCTTCCAGAGTCTGTAGTCGAGACACCGACGCGCTCAATCGATGGTAAAACGCTGCGCAGAGCCCGATTCATCGCTTCAAATACGACTGGGTGTTTCTTTTCCATCGTGTTATAAAATGATGCCAAACTATCTCCATCATGGGGGATTTGCGAAACTTCTCTAAGTGTTGAGTCACGGCGCATGGCCTCCGGTTCAAGGTAGTAAGTACGCCACGAGGCAAGCTCATGGCGCAGCGCCTCCAAATGTGGATGATGCGGTGCATAGTGTCGCAGTGATACGACAGTTCTATCCATGCCGAGGTCATACTCGAATGGATGGCTTTGGCGCTCTAACCTCAGCGAGAGCTTTTTCGTGCCTGTTTTTGAGTCATAAACCGATAAGAACGGTTTGCGACTCCCAGATTGCTTTGCACTCAAGTCTTGCTTGAGAGCTAATAGCGACTCATCCATCACTTGTAGAACTCCAGTGTCGGTCCGTAGTTGGATCACAAGCCGGTAGCGTAGTAGTCTCTCGCGGACTAGTGCTTTGGCAGGTTCATGACCTTCACGAGTTTCCGTGATCATACGATCTACATGCGCAACAGTAGTATCAGATAGTTGTACATCCACTTCTATTTCGAACGTGACTTCACCACGTTTGACTAACCCCTCGATGCCATGTTCATCAAATGTGAATGATCGCAGTGGTTCGCCTCGATGAGCTGTGAAGGCCGACTGCAGATCACCCTGGGTTGTTCTACTGAGCAACCCAATCGCGTCTAACAGGTTGCTTTTGCCCGCGGCATTCGGCCCGATCACGATCGTGAGTGGTTCCAGCCGGAGATCGACGTGCTCGAGCGATTTGTAGCCGCGAATAGCAATGCGCCGGATCATGTTTTCCAGTGTAGCGCGTACCTCGGGTGCCAGTGGCCGGTAGCCCAGCGCAAACTTTGGCGTTGTGTTCTCCCCGTGAGCTCGATTGACGAATGTGGCTTGAGGCCAGTTTCCCTCACGTGCGATAATGTCCAGCACGACCATGAAGGTTGGGGGTGCTGCGGTGTCCAGATTGGCTGAACCGAAGCCGCGCGAGCGGGCGGCGTCAACTGGCAAGCGGGTCTCTGCGCTGGCGATTCCCGCCTGGCTGCCGCTGGGCGGGCTGCTGCTCGTCTCTGGGGCCGAGACCGTCCGCGTCACCGGTGCCCACCGCGAGCTCTTCTTCAACATCGATCACTTTTGGGTGCTCTATATGCTGCTCCCGTTCGTGATCGGGATCATCGTCTACGGTCTGGTCCGGCGCTCGCGCGTCTGGCGGTTGGGCAAGCCGACGGCGCTGCTGCGCGGCAACTTCGACAACCTGCCCGTCCGCCTGGGACGGCTGGTCAAAGGCGGCGGCGGCACCGAGCGTGTCCTGCGCGACCCGTACTCCGGCGTGATGCACCTCTGCATCATGTCCTCGATGATCGTCCTCTTCTTGGTCACGGCGCTGCTCGCCATCGACGACTATGTCCCCGTCGATATTCTCGTCGGCCCCCGCTATCTCGGTTACTCGCTGGTCGCCGACATCTTTGGCCTGATTGGCATCATCGGCGTTGGTATGGCGGTCGCCCATCGTTGGGTGCGGCCGCGCACCGCCTGGCTGCCGACGTGGGAGGATTGGTTGATCCTGGGTGGACTCGGTGGGCTGCTGATCACCGGCTTCCTGGTCGAGGGTCTGCGCATTCACACCTCTGAGATCGACACCAACCCCGAGTGGTCCTACTGGTCGCCGGTGGGCTACGTCGTGGCGCTGATCTTCTCCGGCGTCCGTGTGTCAGCCGCGCTCGACATTCACACGGCGTTGTGGTGGGTGCACATGGTCGGCGCGCTCTGTTGGATCTCGCTGCTCGGTTACTCGAAGCTCAATCACCTGATCCTCGCCCCGGCCAACGCCTTCCTCAAGCGCACGTCCGCGCCAGGCAAACTCGACATGATCGAGAGCATCGAAGAGCAGGAACACTTCGGCGTTTCGCAGCTTGAGCATTTCTCGATCAAGCAGCTGTTCGAGCTCGATGTCTGCGTGCGCTGCGGCCGCTGCACCGACAACTGCCCCGCCGACATCGCCGGACAACCGCTCTCGCCGATGCACATTATCCAGGATCTCAAGTCCTATGCTACCGCCGTCGGCGAGCGTAAGGTCGCCAACCTCGCGCAGGGCAACGACCTCAACTTCGGCCTCGATGGCGAAACGCCGATGGTCGGTGGCGTCATCCGTGACGAGTCGCTCTGGGCATGCCGCACCTGCGGCGCTTGCGTCGAGGCGTGCCCGGTCTTTATCGAGCACGTGCCCACCATCGTCGATATGCGCCGCTCGCTGGTCATGGAAGAGGCGCGCATGCCCGACACCGTGCAGGGCACGCTGGAGACGCTCGAACGTCAGGGCCACCCCTGGCGCGGAACGCCGTACACGCGCGAGTCGTGGATGGAAGGTATCGAGGTTCCCGAGTGGACGGGCGAGCAGGACTACCTCTATTTCGTCGGTTGCACGGGCGCGTTCGTCGACCGCGCGCAGGAGATCACGCGCTCAGTCGTCTCATTGCTGCGTGAGGCGGATGTCTCGTTCGGCGTGATTAAGGGCATGGAATCATGCAATGGCGACCCCGCCCGTCGGCTAGGGCACGAATACCTTTACCAGATCCTCGCCGAGGGTCTGATCGAGCTGTTCAATGAGACCGGCGTCAACGACGAACAGAAGACCGTGATCACGCATTGTCCGCACTGTTTCAACACGTTCCTCAACGAGTACCCCGACATGGGCGCGAAGTTCCAGGTCGTTCACCACACCCAGCTCCTGGAGCGGTTGGTCAACGAGGGTCGACTGGTTCCGCGCGGAGACGGGCCCGAGCAGACCATCACCTACCATGACAGTTGCTATCTTGGTCGCCACAACGACATCTTCGATGCGCCGCGCCGCATCCTGGAGCAGGTACCCAACGTCACCCTGGTCGAAATGCCGCGCAGCCGCGAGCAGGGGTTGTGCTGCGGTGCGGGCGGCGGCAACATGTGGATGGAAGAGCAAGGCAAGAGTCGCGTCAATGAGGTGCGAGTCGAAGAAGCCGTCGCCACCGGGGCTGATTCCGCCTGCACCGCCTGCCCCTTCTGCATCCAGATGTTCGACTCCGGCATCGGCACGGTCCAACTCGATATCGAGGACGAGGACAAGCTCAAGGTCCTCGATGTGGCGGAGCTGCTACAGGCCGCGGCGCTGGCGGAGCCGGAGCAGTCCTAGCTGTTCGCCTGCCGCTCTCGGACGCGCTACGCCTCAGCGGGCGGAGCGTCGCTCCGCCGACATCCGAGCTGCAATACCGGGCAATACGTTATAGACACGGAGAGATAGAGGCGGAGCGTCGGATGAGAAGCTCTTGATCGCCGCAAATACGTCCGCATCGTCCTGCGGAGAGAGTCCCGATATCCACGACTTAATCCTGGAGTTCGACCAGTCGAGGCGCGCGGTCTTGCGCTCGACCCAGCGGATCAACGCCTGCTTGCAGAGTTCGCGGCGGGCGACCGCCAGGCTGATCCACACGAGCTGCTCATCGGTCGTGGCGAGTGCTGCGCGATTCAGTGCGATGAACGTCTCCATCGCCGCGACGGCGAATCGCTTGTTCCCGTCGAAGAACGGATGATTCATGCTGAGGTGGTACTGGAGTGCGCCCGCCTTCTGCGGAAGTGTGCGGTAATTCGGCTGGCGTGGCACATCCAGCGCACTTGCGGTAGGCCCTCGCCTTCCGGTGTGCGAAGCGTAAACACGGGCGAATCTTCGAACAGTTCGCCTGCGACCTCGATTAGGCGTTGGGCCATTGCCTCATCCAGGTAGCGGAGTCGAGGCATCCGCTAGTGCTTGGCCAACTCTTGGTAAGCTTTCTTTCGGGACTGCACTACCTGTCGCATGATCTCTATCTCTCGCTGCTCCCGAGTGAGTTTCTGCGACGGCTGTGCGCCGTCGCGCGGTTGCCTAGCGCTGCGGCGAGCTCGTCTGGCCGTGTTCTGCTTGGTCATCGTCGTTTCCCGTCTCTGGTACTTCACTATACCTGTGAGCGCCCGGCTGGGTGTGCACGCTCCACCAGACGCTGATCTCGCCGATCATCGGCTTTCTGTATCCCATCTGACTGCTCGAGGGGCAATGGCGCGACATAGTATTCTATTGGACGTGCGACGTAATGCGGATCTATGCCGGGTGCGTTGATCGACTCAGTCCAGTCAGAGAGGAACCGATGGATGTCATCGTCTGCGTGAAGCAGATTCCCGACCCCGAGACGCCCGCCGCCGCCTTCAAGGTCGACGAGCAGGCCATGCAGGTTCTGCCCGCACAGGGCATCTCGCCCGTGATTTCCCCCTTCGACGCGCAGGCCGTCGAGGCGGCGCTGCAGATCAAGGACGCCTCCGGCGACGGTGCCGTCAATGTCATCTCGCTCGGCCCTGATTCCGCTCGCGATGCGATCAAACATTCGCTGGCTATGGGCGCGGACGAGGGCTATCATCTCAAGGACAACGCCTTCGAGGGCGGTGAT
This sequence comes from Dehalococcoidia bacterium, assembly GCA_965116225.1. GTDB lineage: Bacteria > Chloroflexota > Dehalococcoidia > Bin125 > Bin125 > Bin125. Next base: position 1,526,085 of record OZ220495.1, read on the forward strand.
GCTTGGACGACCGCACTAACGCTGTCCAAGGCGATTCAACACCTGGGCGTGCCCGACGTGTTGATCTTTGGTCGGCAAGCCGCTGACTGGGACCAGGGCACGGTCGGCAGTATCGTCGCCGAGTTGCTTGAGCTTCCCTCCGCCACGGTGCTGCGTGCCGTCGAACTGAGCGACGGCGGGATCGTCGTCTCGCGCGTAGTCGCCGACGGCTTCGAGACCGTCGAGTTGCCCACGCCCTGTGTGTTAACTATCTCCAACGAGTTCGGCGACCCGCGCTACCCGCAGCTACGCCAGATCATGCAGGCGGCCCGCAAGCAGGTCACCGAACTGGGCGCCGCCGATCTCGGCCTCGATCCGTCAGCGGTCGGTGCCGCCGGCGCGCGCGTGCGGATGCACGCCCTCTACCAACCCACCAGCGACGTTGAGGTCGAGATCATCGCAGGTGACACGCCCGAGGAGAAGGCCGCCGGCCTCGTCAACGCTCTGCGCGCCGCCAAGATTCTCTAGACTGCTCAACAGAATTAGGACAGAACGACATGGCAAGCCTGCTCGTCATTGGCGAGACCGACGACAGCGGTCTGACCGCATCAACGCTCGAGCTGCTCGGCGCGGCCTCGCGCCTCAGCCTCGAGCTCGGCGGCAGCATTGCCCTAGCCCTGATCGGCTCGGACCTCGCCGCCGCTGCGGCCGACGCAGGTCCGGCCGGTGCCGATACCGTCTACACTGCCGACGCGGAATCGCTCGCGGTGTATCAGACCGACAGCTATCTGCCCGTCGCTCAGAGTATCGTCGAGCAGGACTCGCCCGCGGTGGTGTTGCTTGCCCAGTCTAGCATCGGCCGAGATCTCGCGCCGCGGCTCGCGACGCGCTTGGGCTCGGCTGCGATTATGGATGCGCTCGCCCTCGAGATCGACGACGGTCGTGTCAAAGCGACCAGAAGCTGCTACGGCGGCAACGCCCGACAGGTCGTCACCGTAGATACCGATCCACAGGTCGTCACCGTCCGCGCCAAGTCGCAGGATCCGCTTGAAGCGGACGCGTCCCGTTCCGCTGAGGTGATCGCCGTCGGTGTCGCAGAACCCACCTTGTGCGCTCGCACGACGGGCAAGGAACTCGCTGAGACCGACGGCGTGCGCCTCGAGGACGCCGATGTCGTCGTCTCCGGTGGACGCGGGCTTGGTGGACCGGAGGCATTCGCCGATCTGGAGCGGCTGGCCGGCGTGCTGCAAGCAGCGGTCGGCTCCTCTCGAGCCGCCTGCGATCTTGGCTGGTATCCGCCCTCGCAGCAAGTTGGGTTGACCGGAACCGTCGTCTCGCCGACGCTCTATCTCGCGATCGCTATCTCGGGTGCCAGCCAGCACATGGCCGGTTGCGGTGGTTCGAAGAACATCGTCGCGATCAACAAGGATCCCGACGCCGCGATCTTCAGCTTCTCGCGCTTCGGCATCGTCGACGACTACAAGAAGGTCTTGCCCGCGCTCGAAGCGGCCCTGGCTGACGCTCTGGCCTAAGTCGGCTCGTCCGCCGCGTCCCGGGTCGAGCTGCGGGCTACACGCCTTGGGTCTTGCGCCAACTGCGGATCTGGCCGGCGTGTTCCATATCGTGCCCGATCAGTCCATCGATCAGTTCGTTGACCGAGATCGACGCACCCTCGATCTGCAACGATTTCTCGTCCCGCTCTTCATCGGTCAGCTGACTGACGCGCTCGGCCATTGTGTCGCGAATCGTACGCAGCATCGTCAGCAGGTCGTCGATCGGTCGGTCCACCCAGTCGCCCGGCGCGGCGTCATTGATCTCGCGCTCCGACGGGAACGGGCCTAAGGGCATGCCGTCGGCTGCGCGGTCTAGAGCGTTCATGACCCAGGCGTCCCAACCAACCAGATGAGCCAAGCAGTCACGCACGCTCCAGCCGCCGATCACATTCGGGATGTTGAATGCCTCCGCCGCGAGTCCGTCGACCGCTTCCAGTAAACCGGACCGTCCGTCCGTGCAGTCAAACGTGTCAGACTTGGCGTCGGCAACAGCCATCGGGGGCTCCTCACAGGCTCAGTAACGTCGGATTGAACTGTGTCGTTCGGAGTGCGCGGTGGTTGCGTGCGGCGAGGATGAGGATCAGCCGACGTGCGTCGCAAGATACACCGCGGCGGCCGCACCCTGGATACCCAAGATGCGCCCGTATTGCAGGAATGCGAATAGCCTAGCAATTTGAGCACAGTGCGCCTGCTGATTGGGATACAGAGGTCGCCGCCCCGGTTTCATCCCCGCACACGGTATGCTCCCGTAATCGGTTGACCGGTTTTCCGGACGAGAATACGCTGCTTCATACGGCGTGCGTCCGCGCGGTCGGTTAGTTGCCTCCTGCAACTTCCGACACTGGCACCTAGCCAATGGACGCCGTAGCCACAGGATGCAGGGGACGCGAACCCAATATGCACTCTATCGGACTCACCGGCGGAATTGCCTCGGGCAAATCGACGGTCGTCAACCAGCTGCGCGAACTCGGTGCCGCCATCATCGATGCCGACCTGCTGGGTCACCAAACCTATGAGCCTGGTACCGAGACCTTCGACCAAGTCGTCGACGCGTTCGGCGAGGACATCGTGGCCGATGATGGCTCGATCGACCGCACCAAGCTGGGACCCAAGGTCTTCGGGCATCCCGATGGCATGAAGCGCCTGACAGATATCGTCTGGCCTGGCATCCGCGCGCTCGCCGAAGCTGAACTCGCGCGACTCGACGCCGCCGGAACCGAAGCGGCCGTGTTGGAAGCGGCCGTGATGATCGAGGCCGGCTGGCAGGACTTGGTGAGTGAGGTCTGGGTCGTCGCTGTCAGTCGCGACACGGCGCGCGAGCGGCTGATGGCACGCAACAACTTCTCCGCCGAAGAGGCCGACAAGCGGATTGATTCGCAAATCACCAATGATGAGCGACTCAAGCACGCCGACGTACTGATTTCCAACGACTGCAGCATGGAAGCCGCCGCCCACCGCGTCCGTCGTGCTTGGACCGGCCTACAAGCCGAACAGGTTGGCGAGTAGGGGGCCGTCGTTGCCAGCCAGGTGGAGAGGGCGAGTAGGCTGCACTGACTACCATCAAGTGTCGAAGCAGCAGGCGATGACGAGGCGACGAGTAGGCTGAGAGCCACACGAACACGCAGATACAGGCTCGCCGCCGTATGCGCGGACGAGCGGGAGAGCGTCTAATGACGACTGCGACCGAACCGATTACCGAGTACCGCAGCTGGGCGGTCGAGGAATTCCGTCTCGAAGAAGAACCTTACTACGTTCCCGTCGGCGACGAGGTTGAAGTCTTCAAGGCGGCCTGGAACAGCAAGATACCCGTCTTGCTGAAGGGACCGACCGGCTGCGGCAAGACGCGGTTCGTCGAGTACATGGCCTACCACCTCAATCGCCCGCTGGCGGTGGTCCGTGATGGCAAGACCGAGATCGAGGACGAGTCCAATCTGCCGCTCGTGACGGTCGCCTGTCACGAAGACCTGACCGCGTCGGACCTCGTGGGGCGCTACCTGCTCGAAGGCAATGAGACGGTCTGGATCGACGGTCCTTTAACCCGCGCTGTCAAGGCTGGTGCGATCTGCTATCTTGACGAGGTCGTCGAGGCGCGCAAGGACACCACCGTCCTCATTCACCCGTTAACCGACCATCGCCGCATTCTGCCGGTTGAGAAGAAATCGCAACTGCTCCAGGCGCGGGACGGGTTTTTGCTGGTGATCTCCTTCAACCCGGGCTACCAATCGGCGCTCAAGGACCTCAAGCAATCGACCCGCCAACGCTTCGTCGCGGTCGAGTTCGGCTACCCGCCGCGCGAGACCGAGGCCGAGATCGTCGCTCATGAGTCGGGTTGCAGCCCGGGTGTCGCGCTCAACCTCGCCAAGATGGCGGAGAAGATTCGCAATCTGCGTGAGCACGGCCTTGCCGAGGGCGCCTCGACGCGCCTGTTGATCTACGCCGGCCGCATGATCGCCGAAGGTGTTTCGCCTCGACGCGCCTGCCAGGTCGCCATTGTCTGGCCGCTGACCGACGATGGCGAAGTGCAGCGATCGATCGAGGAAGTCGTCTCCTCGATCTTCGAGGACTAGAACCGGACGCAACGCTCAGTGCGGATCGGCATCGTCTCAGATATCCACTGCAACGCGGCCGCGCTCGACCGCGCCGTCGAGCAGATGGGCGATATCGACGAGCTGCTCTGCGCGGGCGATGCCTGCTATCAGTACCGATTCTCCAACGAGGTCGCCGAGCGGCTCAAGCGGCTCGGCGGTCGATACGTGGTCGGCAACCACGAGGAGATTCTGCTCTCCGAGGCCGGTGCTCGCGCCCAGGCGTCGCCCAACGTCGACCGCGCGCTGCTGGAATGGACTCGTGAGCAACCCCACCTGATCCGCACCGAAATCGGATCGAAGCGGCTGCTCATGTTCCACGCCACGCCGTGGGCGCCATATCGGGATTACTTGTTTCCCCACGACCCTCAGCTGGAGCGCCTGGCGGATGAGGAAGCCGACTTTATCATCTACGGCCACACGCACGCGCCGTTGGTCAAGCGGGTCGGTCGCGTGCTAATCGTCAACCCCGGCTCAGCCGGCGAGATGCGCGGGACCGAGCAATCGCTGACCTATGCTGTGCTGGATACCTCGGACGATCACGCCGAGATCGAACACATCCGGTTCGATGAACCGTGAGCGCTCTGCCGCCGCGACCATTGGCCATTGAGCTGGCGGGTTGCTGGCTTGGATGAATGCCCATGACCAACGCCTACTCCAACATGCTCGTCGAAGAGGCCCGCGAGGGGCTGCGCCAGTTCCCGCCCGCGCTGGGCCAGGAATTCGAGAGCGCGCTCGACGCCGTGCGGCTGATCCTCGAGCCGGATGAACTTGGCCACTGGTTGCGGGATGGGCTCGACGTCGCGCGACACTCTCTGCGCAGCTGGGAGGCGGCGTCGGAGTACTTCCGCGCCTCCGGCCTGATCCTTGAGCAGATTACCTACGACCGGATGCGCGAGTGGTGCGCGGTGGGCATCGAGCTGATGGAGACCTCACCGGCGCTCTCTGGTGCCCTCTTCCGCGCCTCGCCCGCCGTGTTGTCTCACATCTCCGTGCCACAGGCCGACGACTGGGCTGCGCAGGGCAAGTCCCTGTACAAGGGAACCTGGAAGTCCGGCTCGCTCTCGGCCCAGTATTTCGATGTGTCCCCACAGATTCTGCCTCACCTACCGCTCTCCCAGATGCGGCTGCTCGTTGACCTGATCGACTCGTTGGCATCGCACTCCTACGAACTCGCCTCTGCTTGCCTCGGCATGGCGCCGGGCGTGCTCTCCCAGCTCGATCGCTCCGACCGCGCGCCGTTCCTTGAGTTCGGCGGCATCGTCGCGCACACCGCCTGGGTCGACGCGCGCGTCTATTTCGAGCGTGGACCGGCCGCGCTCCGACAGGTTGCCGAGGAGCAGCGCCCGCGCTACCTCTCGCTCGCCGGGCAGGTTGCAATGCAGGTGGGGCGTCTTGGCCATCCCTATTTCATCGAGGCGGCGCAGGCGCTGTCTGAGGTCGATAAGGAGATCCATCAGGGTCTGCTCGAACTCTCCGAGCAGCTCGCTGGCCAATCAGGCGACGCCGCGATGGAGTTCCTCAAGTCGTCGCCGCGCGTCGCCCAGCAACTCGGCATCGACGATATCGCCCGCTGGCAGGAGTTCGGACTCGGCATCCTGCAGCAGTCCCGCGACGGCGGCGAGGCCTTCTTCCGCCTCGAAAGCGCTCGCGGCGAGGAGGTCATGGATGCGCTCAGCTCGCGCGTCGACCTCGACCGTGTCTCTGAGCTGATCCGCATGTACTGTAAGGCGCTGACTGGCATCGATGTCGGTGTCAAGGCATCGGAGGAACTGACCGCCAAGGGCGTCGGCTGGGTCGATGAGAGTAGCCCGACCACGGAAGGCACCACAATCTATTTGCCCGAAAACGTCGAGCGCTACCCGACCAAGGAAGAGAACTTCGCCGTCTACAAGGTATTTGCGACGCACCAGGCGGGGCGCCTTGAGTTTGGCTCGTTTGAGTATCAGTCCGACATTGGGCCGGCGCTATTCCCCGTCGCGCAACATCATGGCAACGGCAAGGACCGCGCGCCGATCGTTGAGGGCGACGCGGACGCGATCCATACCGACATGGAGCGGTTCTTCGACCAGTTCGACGATCGTCGCCTCGCCCACGATATTTTCACCATTGTCGAGGACACGCGGATCGACACGATTGTGAAACGCGAGTACGCCGGCGTGCGTCGCGCGTTCTCGCGCCTGCAGCAGGCCGCCGCCGAGCGCCGCCACCCGGTCGAAGGCATGCCCGCGCGCCAGGCGATGGTCGAGAATCTGCTGCGCGCCTCGCTCGATGAGGTCGGACGCATCCGCTGGCCCGGCGAGCTGGCCGAAGAGTTGCGGACGCCGCTGCGCATCCTCAACCGCATCCGCCAGGAAGGTGCTACCGTCCAAGACAGCGCCGCTGCCACCACGCTGCTCTACGAATGGCTCTCCAACGTCCCCAACGTCGAACTCGACACCGAGGACTGGTCCGATTTTGAGCAGGAGCTGGCCGGCGACCCCGATGCCGGCGACGATTCGGACATGATGCCCGGCTCAGGTTCGTCGGGACTCGAAGAGTCGTTCATGCCCTTTATGCCCGGCTCCGAGGAACAACCCTACGACAGCCCCGATCCGATCGATTTCCGCGGCGACTTCAAGCCGGAGCTTGTGCAACTGCTGATGAAGCTCAAAGGCGAGACCGGTTCCGGCGACGCCCCACCGATTCCGCTCTCGAAGGAACAGCTTCAGGAACTGCTGGAGAAGTCGGTCGAGATCTCGATCAATGAGCTGATGGACATGGATTTGGCCGAATCGTCGGGTATGTTCCTCGACAACCTGCTCAAGGAGGTCAACCAGATCCAGGGCGAGCGCCAGGAAGGCCAGCAGGCGATGGGCGACGACTCGACCGGCGCGGAGGAGGGCGAGGAGCTACCCGTCGAGGCGCAGTCGTTCTACTACGACGAATGGGACTTCCGCGCGGCCGACTACAAGCCGCGCTGGTGTCGCGTCCAGGAACAGCGCGGTGAGGTCGGTACCATGCAGTACTATACCGAGACGCTGCACGAGCACACGCAGCTGGTCCAGGAGACGCGCAAGCAGTTCGAGATGCTGCGACCGGAACTGTTCCGCAAGATGAAGCGCTTGACGGATGGGGAAGATTACGACCTCGACGCAGTGATCGAGTGGTACACGGAGAAGATCGCCGGCGCAACATCCGAGACCAAGCTCTTCTATCGCCGCAACAAAGTCGAGCGCGATGTCGCTGTCGCCTTCCTGCTCGATGTCTCCGCCTCGACCGATGAGGAGATCCAGAAGCACCATGACCAGCGCCAGGACGACCAGTTCGATGATGATCCGCGCAAATATCTGAGCTGGTGGGCGCAGCGTCGCGCCGAAGCCGCCCGACATCCGGGCAAGCGCATCATCGACCTTGAAAAGGAAGCGGTCGTGCTCCTGATCGAGGCGCTTGAGACGATCGGCGACAAATACGGCGTATACGGATTCTCGGGCTATGGCCGCGACAACGTTGAGTTCTTCGTCTACAAGGACATGGACGAGCCGTTCGGCGACAGGATCAAGGAGCGCATTGACAAGATCGCGCCTGTTCGTTCGACTCGGATGGGTCCCGCGATCCGTCATTGCATCTGGAAACTGCAGAACACCGACGCCAAGGTGAAGATCCTGATGCTGCTTTCGGACGGACGGCCGCAGGATCACGGCTACGGCCGTGACCGGACCGAGAAGGAGTACGCCATCCACGACACCAAGATGGCGCTGACCGAGGCGCGGCGCGAGGGTATGGTTCCCTTCGCGCTGACAGTCGACCGCGCCGGCCACGACTACCTCAAGCAAATGTGCCAGGACATGGCTTACGAGGTTGTCGCCGACATCGAGTCGCTCCCCCGCCGTCTGCCTACCCTCTACCGTCGCCTGACCGGCTAGCGGGTTTGTCTGCCCTTCTATCTAGGGACAGTTCGGCGTTGACCAGGATGTCTGTATGGCGCTATTCGCGGGAACTCTGACTGTTGGGTATCACCGCTGCGTTCACCGCACCGCTGCTCAACCAGAACTCGACGAGTCTCTATGTCGCCTGCGCCGTGATCGCCGATGCCGGTCTGCTGCTGATGCTCCTGCATCTGGCGCGGACGCGGCGTAGCCCGGCCGCGCCTTGGTACGTGCTCGCGCCGATGGCATCGTCGTCGCGCTACTGGGCGTCGCCTACATCGCCTGGGGTAACGCCGCTGCGACGTCGCACCCCGATCCGGGACTGGCTCTCGATAAGCAACGCCCGCTCAGGCGCTCCTGACTGCCTGCGCCCTGGTGACATTCCCGCGAAGGGGTCAGTTCGTCAACCGTAACTCGCGATTCAGTTCGAGCTTGAGGAACCAGCGCCAGGTCGCGAGGACGCCGATCAGCAACACGCCGACCAGTACAGCGAAGGCGATCCCGAGTATCTGCCAGTCGGTCTCGACCTGGAACGGCGGCAGCACCGTGCGGCCGCGCTCATCGATCTCCAGGTACGCCAACAGCAGCAGCGAGATGCGGTTCCCCAGCAGCACGCCTAACACCAGACCGGTGCCGACGATGATCGCATATTCGAGGAAGAGCTGGATCAGGATGCTGGCATTGCTCACGCCGACTGTGCGCAGCAGTGCCATCTCCAGTCGGCGTTGGCGCGCCGAGACCGCCATTGAGACCAGAAAGGCCAACGCCAGCAGCAACGAGATCGCAATGAAGGCGACCAGCAAAATGCCCGAGCCGCCCGCTGTCGTCAGCGGATCGCGACCGCTGTCCTCCAGCCGTTCACCGCGGTCGTTGATTTGCCCCAGCGAGTAGCGCGGTCGATTCAGCTCATCCAGCGCGGCAGTCTGGAGTTCGGGGTCGTTCGACAGAGCCAACCATGCCTCGCTTGGCGCGATCGACGGCCGCAGAGCGGTCACCGAGCCCATGTGCGCCAGCGCGTCGAAATCAGCCACGATGAACGAGAGTTCGTCCGGGCGCAGGGTGGGAAACAGCTCGACGATGCTGGCGACGCGCGCGCTCAGAATCATCCGATCCGTACGCAAGGTGTACCGATCTCCGACTTCAAGCCGTTGTCGCTCGGCGAAGTCCTGACTCACAATGGTGGGGATGGTGCAGCGCGTGTTGTTGCAGAAGGCCGGATCGGCGACATGCGCCGCGCGTAAGCCCGGCGACTGCCCGACGCCCGGGTAGAACGCCAGGACGTGCTCGCCGGAGATCGGGTCGGCGTCTTCCTCAAAGGCAATCTCGTCGCCCGATCCGCGTCGCTGGGCGTAATCCAGCCAACCGTGTTGCTCGAAGTCCTCGATGATTAGCTCGCGACCACCCGGCTGAATTGCCGTCACGGCGTCGAAGTAGATCGTCGACGGCTCTGAGGCGAACAGCCCTTGCGGCTCGCTCATCACGATTGCATGCAGCGAGAACGGTGCTGTTGCGCCCAGGCCGACGATCTCCGACTGGAAGTTGATCTCCATCGCTGTCCAGGGCGAGTCGTCGAGCGGCATCTCCAGGCCGCCGCCGGTGAAGTAGCGTCCATCGCCATCGCGCACGCGGAACCAAAGCGACTGGTCCGTCTCGCCCGGTCCCAGGCGCACCCAGACGCGCAGTGTCTCGGTTTCCGCGGGAATACCGACGCCGCGACCGACCGGCGGCACGTCGATCGCGCCTATCAGGTCTTCGAACGACAGCAGCGACAGATCCTCGCGAAACCAGAGCATATCCCTCGCCGCCCGCGGCTCCAGTCCCAGTAGCATCACGCTTGATGTGGTTCCCACGCTGCGTCCAGCCGATATCTTGCTGCGGTGCACGGCCGCGATCTCTTCGACGCCCTCGATTTGCCCCAGACGACGTCGTAGGCCCGTCGCCGTCGAGTATCCGCCATCGCCCAGCGACACGCGGAACTCGACCCCGTTGTCGTACTCGATGCGCTCCTCGAGCGAGCGTTCGACCGTGTCCGCATACGAAGCGGCGAAGGTGCCCAGTGCGGCGCCCAACATCAGCAGGATCGTCAGCCGCGCCGCCGGTCCGACTGTACGGCTCACATAACGCAGCGTCGACGCGACTGATAGTGGGAAGCGGTCGTACGTCAGCCAGGCGAAGAAACGGTAGAGGTAGGGCAGGAACCGCAAGATTACCAATGTCGCGGCCAGGGCGAACAGGATCGGGGTGCTCAGGAGTAGTGGATCAGCCGACAACCCGCCTACGCTGTTCCGTTCGAACACCGTGCCCTTCAGGTCGGCTTCCAAGATCAGGCCGATGGCGACCAACACCAGTGCGACATCGAGGAAATACCGTTGCAGCACGTTAGGTCCCGCCGGTCGAGAGACGCCTCGCAGGCGCTCCGACAGGACGCGCGCTCGGCTCGCGATCACCAGCGGCGCGAGCGTAAACAGTACGGCGACAATCGCGCCCGCCGCCGAAAGCAAGAACGCCGTATCGGTCAGCGTGGTCGGGATTGCGTTGCCGCCGGTGAGCGGCTCGAAGACCGGAGTGTAGCCTAGCAACCCGATCACGCCAATCGCGATAAACGGCGCAACCGCCGCCCCAATGACGGCGAGCAGAATGCCCTCGATTGCCGTGTGCGAAATCACCTGCATAATCGAGGCACCGCGCGAACGCATCGAGAACAGTTCCTCGCGACGCTCCGCTACCTGCACGCCCGAGACGATCACCACGTAGAACAGCGCGATCCCCACCACCTGCGTCAGCAGCATCAGGATCGGCACCTGCGTGAAATTGAGGTCCTTGACGAACGACTCCAGGCGTGGCTCAATCGGAGAGCGCACCGCGCCGCCGATCGAACGTAGATCCTCGCGCAGCAGGTCGAATGAGGCCCGCGTGTCGTCGAGGACGGCGACATTGAGCTGGTCGGTGTCGATCTCCGAGATCCAGGTAGTGTTGACGATGTACCCGCTCATTACCACCGGCATCGCTTCGTCGAGCGTCTGCGACGGCACGATCAGCGCGACCGTCTGCGGGCGCGGAGGACTTCGGTATACGCTAGATGTGATCTCGCCCGGTACCCGCCGCCAGAATGCGCTCTCGACGTCGTCGGGCTCGACCAGACCGATGACCTGCACAGTGATCATTCGCTGGACCAGCATCGTGGGTTCGCAGGGCGGACGCGGTGGGGGCGGTGGGCCGCCGGGCGGCGGGTCGGGCTCGCGATCACACTCGTCCCAACGGTCGATAATGCGCAGTATGTCGTCGACGCCGACCCCGTACGCTCGCGCCGCGCCGACAGACATCGCCACTTCGATTGGGTCGGCCAGGCCGGCAACCGCCGACAACGTCGGCGGTTCAGGAAAGCGGCCCTCCACGATGGCGACGTGCGATTCCGCCTCGTCCAGTGCGGCGAAATACCCCGTTGGCGGAATCACCTGCCCCTGGCGCAGCGGCAGATCGATCGAGGTCGGCACGGTCGACTGGTATCGCAACCGCTGCGATTCGAGATCGCCGAAGCGCTGGCTGATCGATGCTTCGGCGTAGTTTCGGGCCGACTCGTTCGGACCGCCGGCGATCGGCAGATTCCACAGACTGGTCAGCATCTGCCGTCGTTCGGTCAGGTCTTCGCGCAGGCTGACGGTCAGGGACAGGTCGGAGACCGCGCGCGTGTAGATCGTGGTAGACGACATCAGCACGGCGGCGACGAGAATTCCGGCGGCGATCACGATCTGCAGCCGCCAGCTGTCTCGCATGCGGCGTAGCACGAATCCCAGGACTGCCCCGATCAACTCCACCCGAACCCTCCACCGCATTCGCAGTTGTCGAGATGTCGCCGGCGGCGAGCCGACCACGCGCCAAGCATCGCCGCCCCGCTGATGTTCGGCGATGCCTAGTAGTCTACGAAGGCAACGCGGTCGAACATACACCCCTCGCCGGTCAATCGGATCGGGCGCGGTAGGGACGGCGATATATCTCAGCGGGAGCCGAACGGAACGAGGCGGCGGCTAGCAGCATGGGCGGCATCTTTAGTTCCCTTCCGACCGCCTTCCGCATCGCTGTGCGTCGGCTGAATGGCAATCGACGCCTGATGGCGGCCGTCGCCATCGGCGTGATCCTCGCCGTCGCGTTGATGTCATCGACCTCGATCTATCGCAACGCACTGCAGGATCTCGGTCTCCAGACCGATCTACGGCGCGTCTCCGACGCCGATCTCGACGTCCGCATTCTCAACGCCGCCCACGGTCTCTCAGGTGGACTGGCGGGAAACTCGTTCGAGGTCATCGAGCGCCGACTGCGCATTCCCAGCGAGTATCTCTCCGACGTCAGAAAGTCGCTCACATCGGCCACCTTCTTCATGACCGAGGTCGGCGGTACCCCGCCGGATGAAGACCCGCGAGATCGCGCGCGCGTACTGTGGTTCGAGGGCGTCCGCGATCGGATCGAGCTGGTCGACGGCGTCTGGCCCGATCCGGCAGCGCCCGCCACGCCCGACGAACCGCCTGTGATCGATGTCGCCATGGGTGTCGGGGCTGCGGCTGCCGGCAACTTCAGTCTCGGGGAGACGCGCGACATCCATGCATCCTGGCGCGACGACGCGTTCCCTATTCGTTTGCGACTCGTCGGTTTGGTGCGACCGATCGACTACACCGATCGCTATTGGGGCGTCCGCCGCGACCATTTCCAGGCACCGGTGCAGAACACCGACGCCTTCGCCTTTTTCGCCCCGCAGGAGACGCTGATCGCAGCCATGGCCGGCTACATGCCGGAGCTGCGCTCGCGGCTCGAGGTCTACGCCCAGGTTAATCGCGCCGCCTTCGAGGCCGACGAAGCCGGCCCTGCCGCGCTTCAGTTCCGCGCCGCCTTCGAGGCGATTACCAAAGAGATCGACCGCGCCCGTATTGAAACTGAGATCGTCAGCGTCCTCAACGACTACGAGACCAAAGAGTTTTTCTCCTCGATCCCGCTGCTTGTGCTCACACTGCAGATTGTCGGCATCGTGCTCTTCTACCTGGTGCTCGTCTCGACGATGGTCGTCGAACGCCAGTCAGCGGAGGTTGCCCTGCTCAAGTCGAGGGGCGCGGGCCTATCCCACATCATGTCGATCTCGGCGCTCGAAGGACTCCTGCTGGTGGCGCTGGCGATGGGGCTCGGCCCGCTCGTTGCGCGCGAGGCGATCGCGCTCCTCGGCCACTCCCCCGCCTTCGAGGGCCTAACCGGCGGAGCGAGACTCAGCGTCGCGCTCGACGGCGAGGTCTACATCTGGGCGGCCATCGGCGCGACGCTCAGCTTCATTGCGCTCATCTGGCCTGCCTGGCGATCCAACCGTGCGACCGTCGTTCACTTTGCCCGCTCGACATCTCGCCCTGAGGATAAGCCGGTCTTCCAGCGCTACTACCTCGACCTCGTCGTGGTCGGCGTCGGCGCATTGCTGTTCTTCCAGCTGCAGGAATCCGGCTCGTTGGTCACCGAGGATCTCTTCGGAGGGTTACAGCAAGACCCGTTGTTGCTGATTGCCCCCGCCGTATTCGTCGTCACCGTGGCGGTGCTTTTCCTGCGGCTGTTCCCGCTGCTGTTGTTGGGCTTCGGGGGGATCGCGCGACTGCTGGGAGGCGCATCGATGCAGATGGTGCTCTGGCATCTCACGCGCGCGCCGGTGCAGCCCGGCCGCCTCGCGTTGCTGCTGATTATGGCGACCTCGCTGGGCATGTTCGGCGGTACATTCGGCGCGACGCTCGATACATCATTCGACGATCGCGCCGCCTATCAGTCGGGCGCCCAGCTGCGTCTCGCCGACCTTCGTACCGGTGGCGCCTCCGTACGCATGCTGGAGGCGGACCTGGCTGACGCCCCGGGCATCGCCGACGCCTCGATTGTCGTGCGCACAAATGCATCCTTCTCCCGCGGCGCGCTCGATGTCACCGACGCCACCGTCCTGGGCGTAGAACCCGAGTCCTTCTCCGATGTGCTCTGGTATCGCGAGGACTTCGCGGCCGATGAAATCCACTCGCTCGTTAGCCGCGCTACCGGACCTGAGTTCGAGGTCGAGGAGATTCGCATCCCCGCCGACGCGAACTATGTCGGAATGTGGTTTTGGCTGCCCGACACCAACGGTAGAATCACTCCCAGCCTGCGCGTCATCGACGCGCAGAGTCGATACCGAGACGTCCCGTTGATTGGCCTCCCGCGCGGGCGGGGGTTCGGTGTCGGCGCGGAGACCAATGAGGGTTGGCGGTTTCTCTACGGCGACCTGCGAGCCGGGCCCGGCTCGCCCCACGTCGGCCCCTGGTTCCTGCGCGGCATTTCGATCCGCACCGCCGGAGCGACCAACTTCTCGGGCACGGTCGGCTATGACGCCATCCAGTACAGCCTGCAGACGGAGATTCCCGAAGACATCATCGAGGTTGGCTTCGATAACGGCGTGATCATCGAGAGTTTTGAGCAGCAGGGTCGCTGGACCGTGCTCACCGATACCTCGCGCGATGGACCGCTTCCCGATGATGCGCGTCTCACTGGCGCGCAGGCTTACGAGGGCGCATACGGCATGCGCTACGTCTGGAATCGCCAGGTGCGCACGGGCTTGCCGCGAGGCATTCGTCTCGCCGGTCCGGATGCGCCTGTTCCCGTGGTCGTCAGCCGCGACTTTCTCACGGAAGCGTCGCTCGACGTCGGCGCGGTTGTGCAGCTTAATCTGTCCAGCATTTATGTGCCTGTCGAGATCGTGGGCAGCTTCGACCTTTTCCCAACCTGGGACCCTGAAGACAGCCGTTCTCTGATCGTCGCCAACCGCGATTACCTCTTCTACCGAGTCAATCGAAATCCGGCCACCATCGGAGCGCTCGCGCCCAACGAGGTCTGGATCGAACCCGCCGGCGAGGACGGGCTGCGTCAGCTCCGCACCTGGCTCGAGGTGACTCCGCCCTGGCGTCACGATGCCTACGACGTCGATGCAATCCGCAACCTGCAGGACGAGGATCCGCTCGTCGCCGCGGGTTGGGAGGGGCTGTTGTTTCTCACCTTTATCGCGATTGTCCTGCTCGCCGCGCTCGGTTTCCTGGTCGCCTCGGTGTTGGTCGCACAGCAACAGCAGGGCGAGTTCGCCGTGCTACGCACGATGGGATTCTCGCTGCCGCAGGTGCTGCTGGTCGTCGGCGTCGAGAAGATTCTGATCATCGTCGTCTCGATGGCATTGGGCACGGTGGTCGGTCTGCAGCTGGGCACGATGATGCTCGAGTTCGTCGGCTTCGTCGAGACCGGCGAGAGCGTCTTACCGCCCTTCGTTACGGTGACCGACTGGGCCACGATCGGCGGCGCATACGGTGTGCTCGGCCTCGTCTTCCTCGGCGCGATCGGCATCATCGTGGCGCTCTACATGCGCATGGCCATCGGTCAGATCCTGCGCATCGGCGCCGATTGAGCGTCCTGAGCCGGCGCAGGCAGCGGGTAGGAAAGCAACGGTGCTGAGTGTCGCAGAGATCCAGCAAGCGGTTCTGGCCCTGTCGGAGGACGATACGCCCAGCTGCGCGAGTGGCTCGGTGGAACTGGACTGGGCGCGATGGAACGGTCAGATTGTAGCCGGTTCCGAGATGGGTCGGCTGGATTTCCTGATCGACGAGGCCGGTCAGGCCGATGAGCCCGGCTTGCTCGACGCTCTCTCAGACCACTAAGCGCACGAGCGCCAGTGCCTCCCTCTCGTCGCGCCTTGCGCCCTGTCTGTCGCCCTCACGCGTAGGCTTGACTACCTGCTGCCTCCACCGCCAAGTTGTTCCTCGACCACGCTTCGCTGTGGTGCCGGTCGAGCCGTCAGGGTGAGCGGCCTCAGCGCCGCGCTGGCTGTGGCTGTTGCTTGTCTTACTACTTCTTCAGCGATTCGACGTCCCTCCTCGACCAACTCGCCGTTGCGTAGAATCGAGCGAATCCTCGGTAAGACCAGTGCCATGACCATAATTGCAGTGAAGATGAATCCAGGTCCAATCAGTAATATGCGGATACTGATATAGTCGGCAGCCAGACCATTGACTAGGATCATCACTGCCATGATCCCGCCGGCGAACATCGCATAGAGAGACATCACCCGACCGCGCACGGAATCGGGAATCACCGCCTGGATCATGGTGCTGGTCAGCGCCATGAACATTGCCTGACTCGCGCCGGCGAGCACTCCGCCGATCATCGCCAGGAGCAACGTGTCCACTATCCCCAGCCAGACTAATGACAGCCCGGATATCAACCCTGCGATCAGGAAGATTCGGCCTCGGATCGCGCCCGTTGGTAGCATTGACAACACAATGGTCGATGCCAACGCGCCTCCGCCGATTGCCATCAGCATGTAGCCGTATTCCGACTGCCCGCCGCCCAGAATGAGATCGGCGTAGGCCGGTAGCAATGAGAAGTCGAAAGCCATCGTGAACATGCAGTGCAATGAGACCATGATGATCATCAACTTGACAGGAGGTGTCTGGCCGAGGTAGCGCAAACCCTCATTGATATGTCGCCCAGTGTCCCTCAGTACCCCGCCGGCGTGTCCTTGTATGCCTCCGCTGGAGCGGGTGGTCATACGCGTCATTTGCAGGATCGACAGCAGAAGGAAGACCGTAGCGGCCAGAAACACCCATTCAGGACCGAATTCCTTGATGACCGGACCTGCGACCGGTCCAATCACTTTGGAGCCGAACTGCATCATCGAGGCCATGGTGATCGCGCTGAGCAGCGCGTGAATCTTGACAATGTTGGGCAGCAGCGCCTGCTGCGCCGGCATCTCGCCCGATCGAATGATGCCCGAGACTAGGGTGATCAGGACCAGATTCCACATGACGATCTGATCGGTGAACGCCAGGATTGCCAGCGCCACCGCCGACAACGCCGCACCGAACCGGCAGATGATGACGATTCGCGTACGGTCGAAGCGATCCGCGAGAGCCCCGCCAACCGGTGCCAGTACCCACGGCCCAATCGCTGCAAAGGTGACGATGCCGGTACCGGATGGATTGCCAGTCAGTTCGTATCCCAGCCAACCACGGGCGGTGATCATCGCCCAGAGCGAAATCGCTGAGAGTCCCGCCGCGTAGAACATGCGGCGGTATTCGAGATACTCCATCGCCGGAAAGATCCGGCGGAACACGCTTGTCGATTTCTGCTCCGCGTGCACGCTCTGGCTCATCCACGGCATCCTTCGCCGAACACGATTTATCGCATACTAAGACTTCCCGATGCCCGGTACCTGATCGAGCGGCGTCGCGGCGGGTAGGCTAGCGGCGACACACTGATTTCCACTTCGGAGCAGGCAGACAATGACCTCCACCGACCACCTCCGCCAGCGATCCAGCGCGCTCGTCGATGGTCCTAGCCGGGCTGCGGCGCGATCTCAGCTCTACTCCGTCGGCTTCGACGACGCGGCGCTCTCGAAACCGTTGGTGATGGTTGCGCACTCCTGGATCGGGTCCATGCCCTGCAACTTCTCCCACCGCGAGTTGGCGCAGGACGTGATGCGCGGTATTCGCGAGGCTGGCGGCACGCCGATGGAGGTCAACACCGTCTCGATCTCCGACGGCATCACCATGGGCACTGAGGGCATGAAAGCCTCACTAGTCTCGCGCGAGATCATTACCGACTCAATCGAGCTCTGCGCGGTCGGCTACGCCTTCGACGCGGCCGTGATCATCTGCGGCTGCGACAAGACGATCCCCGCCGCTGCGATGGCGATGGCGCGGATTGATATCCCCTCCGTCGCGCTCTACTCTGGTTCGATTGCGCCCGGACGTCACCACGACGGACGCGATCTGACGATTCAGGATGTCTTCGAAGCGGTCGGCCAGCACGCTGCCGGCGCGATCGATGATGACGAGCTGCACCAGGTGGCACTTAACGCCTGCCCCGGTGCCGGTGCCTGCGGTGCCCAGTACACGGCCAACACCATGGCCACGACACTCGAGTTTCTCGGTCTCTCGCCGATGGGATCAGCCACCGTCGGCGCGACTGACCCGCGCAAGGCCAGTGTCGGCGAAGCGGCCGGCACGCTGGTGATGGATGTCCTGCGCCGCGGCGTCACGCCGCGCGACATCCTGACCCGTGCGGCGTTTGAGAATGGCATCGCCTGCGCCGCTTCGACCGGCGGATCGACCAATGTCGTGCTGCACCTGCTGGCGCTCGCCCGCGAGGCGGGCGTCGAACTGACAATCGACGACTTCGACGAGATCTCCGAACGCACACCGCTGATCGGCGACCTCCGCCCCGGCGGACGCTATGTTGCGCTCGACATGGACCGCGCCGGCGGCACGCCGCTGCTGGCAAGGCGTCTGCTCGACGCCGGCAAGCTGCATGGCGACGCGGTCACTGTGACCGGTCAGACTATCGCCGAAGCCGCCGCCGATGCTCGCGAGACGCCTGGACAGGACGTGATCTTGCCCGTCGGCCAGGCGCTCAAGCAGACCGGCGGTTTGGTCATCCTTAAGGGCTCGCTTGCGCCTGAGGGGTGCGTCGTCAAGGTCGCCGGCTATGAGCGCCAGCTCCAAACTGGCCCCGCCCGCGTCTTCGAGCGCGAAGAGGACGCGATGGAGGCTGTCACCAATAATGAAATCACGGCCGGCGATATCGTCGTGATCCGTTACGAAGGGCCGAAGGGCGGGCCAGGCATGCGCGAGATGCTGGGCGTCACTGCCGCCATCGTCGGCGCTGGACTGGGCGAATCCGTCGCCCTGCTCACCGATGGTCGTTTCTCCGGCGCAACCAGAGGCCTGATGGCTGGCCACGTCGCCCCCGAGGCATTCGTCGGCGGCCCGATCGCGCTGGTCGAAGAGGGGGACCAGATCACCCTCGACATCGCCAATCGCCAACTCAATCTCGATGTCGATGAACAAGAGCTGGAACGCCGCCGCATCGACTGGCGCCCGCGCGCGGCGAACTACGACCACGGCGTCTTCGCCAAGTACGCGAAGCTGGTTTCAGGCGCGGAACGCGGCGCGGTGACGAGCTGATAGGCTGATCCGATGCCAGCCATGCGGAGCTTTACCCTCGAGAATTTCCGTTGCTTCCGAGAGAAACAGACAGTCTGCCTGGCACCGCTAACCCTGCTGGTCGGAGAGAATAGCACCGGTAAAACGTCTTTTCTGGCCTTTTTGAGAGCAATGTCGGAAATTGCCTCCACAGGCAACACACCGAACTTCAAGCACCCTTACGATCTTGGGAGCTTTGACGAGATCGCGCATCATAGAGGGAGTAGGGGGAGTAGAGCTGACTCATTCTCAGGCGGTTTGACAGCAACTGTCAGTGATTTCTTGCTTCGTGATAGTACTGAGACGAGAAGCCAGGAGACCTTCGATCTGCAAGTAATGTTCGGCAAGGATCCGAAAGGAACTGCACCCACCCCTATTAGGCAGAGGATTGAGAGGGGAGCTAGTTGGGTTGAAGAGGTTCTCGATGACGGAAACTACGCGTACAAAGCCCATGTGAGTACACAACGTGGAGAATGGAAAGTTGTAGCTCCACAAGGAAGAAACTTCCCCGCCGAGTTGGGAGCATTCTTGTTCTATACTCAATGGATCGGACGAGACGGCGTGTTTGACGATACTGATGAACAGTATCCAACTCTGATGCCTATTGGTGAGTCACCGGAATTTACCAAGGAAGATCAGGACGCCTTGTCCACCTTGGTCGAGTTCGGAGCGAGCAACACGCCTTTTCAATGGCCGAGGTTCCTCTTCCAGCGAGCAGAATCTTTCGCCAGTGCTCCAGTGAGATCACAGCCGCATCGAACCTATGACCCGGGAAAGTGGGAGCGAGAGCCTGAGGGCGACTATGTACCTATGCGAATGGCTGAACTGTCATCATTTCAACCTGAGCTCTGGGAGACACTTAAGGATCGTCTCGAGCAATTCGGCCGTACCTCTGGACTATTTGACGAGATCAGAGTGCAACATCTCGGAGCCACTGGCAGTGATCCATTCCAATTGCAAGTGAGAAAAGGATCAAAGAGTCTGAAGGGCCCTTTTCGCAACATCATTGATGTTGGATATGGGGTAAATCAAGCACTTCCAATCGTGACTGAGTTACTGTCACCCTCAGAACCGACTGATCTGTTCCTCTTTCAGCAACCGGAAGTGCATCTGCACCCAAGTGCGCAAGCGGCATTAGGATCGTTACTATGCGATATCGCAGCGAAGCCAGTCCAGGTCATTGTAGAAACACACAGCGATCATCTCATCGATCGAATACGTACGGACGTGCGGGATGGCAGAACGGATCTCACGGTGGGCCAAGTTCGTATCCTGTACTTCGAGAGGGACGGTTTAGACGTTAATATTCACCAGATATGGTGGGATGAAAATGGTAACGTAATCAATGCACCATCCAGCTACAGGCGTTTCTTCATGGAAGAAATTGAGAGATCATTGTGGCTTCCAAAGTAGGGTGTGCGATCTTGGACGCGAATGTGCTGAATGAAGTGTTTGGTGATACTCAGCATGAGGCTGGACGCGGTTTTCGAAAGGCGATAACAGCTGGAAAAATCCGACTTCTTTCTGGCGGAAAGTTGCACAAGGAGTTGTTAAAATCGGCCGAGTTTCGATCATGGGCTAGTGTTGCCCAGACTACGTACAGTCTCATGATTCTCGGAGAGGAACGACTGAAAGAAGCTGTAGCTAAGTACGAACAACATCATGAAAGAAAGTCTGATGATCCACACGTGTTGGCGATTGCATATGTAGGTC
Source organism: Dehalococcoidia bacterium (assembly GCA_965116225.1). GTDB lineage: Bacteria > Chloroflexota > Dehalococcoidia > Bin125 > Bin125 > Bin125. The sequence goes on from OZ220495.1 coordinate 1,546,832, forward strand.
GAGCCCGGTTTCTCTATTCCAACGATAAGTTACTCCATGGCGATTTCAAAAACCCTTCGCTGCTTCCAAGCCCTCGTGGAATTGTATATTCAACTTTAAAAGGAAAACAAGCGAAAAGGGGTGCAATGACTTATGAACCAGATCATGATGCTAAGTTCACTAGTCATCGCAAGCGACTCATTGCTAAAGCACCAGCGTGTGCCGAGTGATATAAATTAAAACGATAGTTGCTAGAGAGAGTGAGTGCTCTCCCATATCGTAGTATCCGCTACCACATTCGGCGGCGACGCCTGCGGCGACGGCCTCCCGAACCCGCCGCCGATAACCGGGCCATGAGCTTGGCAATGTCGCCGACCAGCTTAAACAGCTCGCCGAGCAGCGTGATCCATGAGGACTCCGCCGCCTGTCGTCGACTTTTCTGCTGGCCTCGTTTCGCCCGTCGGTGATCCCAAGGGCGAACTGAATGCTGCGTCGCCCAGACTCCGGCGCGTTCGCGCTGCGCGTAGCGTTCCGAGTCGTCGAATCCCAGCTCCGAGCCGCCGTACTCGCGAAACCAGTAGGCGTAGCCGGACTCGACCATCGCGTGATTGGCGGAATCTCTGACCGAGCGACCCTCCGGATAGAGCACCCCGACGAGACGCTGATAGCGGTCGACATCGACCACCTGTAGCCGCCACTCTCTGCGGCTACGCACGAGGCGGCGCAGATATTCCTGCGATTCGCGACCGACGCGCTGATCCATCTCCGGCGCATCGATCCCGTACATCCGCACGGAGTACTCTGCGCCGTTCGACAGCTTCACCTTGACCGAGTCGCCGTCGATCACCCGCAGCACCTGGACTGGATAGTCGTCAGCCATGTACTGAGGATAGCTGCATTACACTTGCCGCCATGACTCGCCTAGAGCTTGCCCCGGGATTATCCCTCGACGTCGCTGAGCAGGGCGACGGCCCGCTGGTCATCCTGATCGCCGGTGGATTGATGGACATGGCTCAGTGGGTGCCCGTCGCCGACGCATTGTCAGGATCCTACCGCGTCGTCCGCTACGACCAGCGCGGGATTGGCAAGTCCGACCAGCCGACCGAGGGCTATACCGTCGAACAGTTCGCCGAGGATGCAGCCAACTTGATCAGAGCGCTCGATGCCGGCCCTGCTGTGCTGGTCGGCAACTCGCTGGGCGGCACGGTGGCGATGGCGACGGCGTTCGCGGAGCCTGGTCTGGTGCGCGGACTGGTCACCTGCGCCACGTCGGCCGGGCCTACGGGCCCGCCGACGCCGTCGGAATCGATGCAGCACATGATGCGCGGCGCGCAGCTGCCCGTCGCCCAGGCCGCAGCGGCGATGATGCATATCCTCTTCGCCACCGACTTCATTGACGAGCACCCCGACATGCTCGATGAGGCGGTCGAGAAGCGCAGCCAGGGCGCTCCCATGATCGCGACGCTCGGCCCGTTGCAGTCCGCTCTCACGTTTGATCCAACTGAGCGGCTCAAATCGCTCGACGTACCCATGCTCGTCCTGCACGGAGCAGACGACCTCCTTGTCCTGCCCGAACACGCCCAACTGCTCGCCGAGTCCGCCGGCGCGGAGGCGATCCTGACGCCGAATGCCGGTCACGCGCTGGTGGTGGAGCAATCCGAGGCGGTTGTCGACGCGCTCACCACATTCCTGTCGCGCATCGACCTGTAGGGTCGGTCAAGCCCTACAGCTCCGGGCGTTGCATAATCCAGTCAGTTGACTGTTCATAGGCGTGCGCCACCCGGCAGACCGTCGCTTCATCGAAGTGCCGACCGCCGATCATCAGGCCGATCGGCATCCCGTTGCGGTCGTAGCCACAGGGAATCGATATCGCCGGAATGCCGGTCACGTCGTACGGAGCGGTCAGGCGCGCCAGTTCAGCTGTCGGATCGCCATCCTCGATCAGCGGCGCGGTGCGTGAGCAGGTCGGGGAGATCAACACATCGACCTGTTGCAGGACCTCAACCGTTTCCTGGATGAACTTGCGTCGCAATCGTTGATCGTTGATGTACTCGACCGCTGACACCGCGAATCCAGCCTCGACTCGCTCCAGGATGTCTCCGTACTCGTCGCGCCGCTCGCGCAGCCACGGTTCGTGATAGGCAGCGGCTTCGGCGATGATCGTCAATCCCCGCGGTCGATCCGTCTGGAGCGGCATCTCGACTTCGGTCACGATTGCGCCCATGCTGCGCAGATGGTCGACCGCGATCTCGCAGTGCTCGATCACGTCCTCTTCGCAGCCTTGCCACAGCATCTGTCTCGGAATCCCGATGCGGATCCCGTCGACGCCCTCGACCAACGACTCCGTGCAGTCCGTCACTGGCACATCGGCGCTACCCGGATCGCTGGGGTCATAGCCGGCGATCGCGTTGAGCACCAGGCCAGCGTCCTCGACCGTCTTGGTCAACGGGCCGACATGGTCCAGCGTCCAGGACAGGGGGAGCACGCCGGTGCGGGAGACGCGGCCGTAGGTGCCCATCAGTCCGGTCACGCCGCAGAGGCTTGCGGGAATGCGGATGCTGCCGCCCGTGTCCGACCCCAGTGCGCCCAACGATGATCCGACGGCGACCGACGCCCCGGAGCCGCCGCTGCTGCCGCCGGGCGACTTCGACACATCCCAGGGATTGCAGACCGCTCCGTAGTGCGGGTTGGCGCTTGTCGTGCCAAACGCGAACTCATGCAGATTGAGCTTGCCTGGCATCACCGCGCCGGCTGCCTGCAGGTTCGTGTAGACCGTCGCATCCAAGTCGGGGACTCGATCGCGCAGGAATCCGCCGCCTCCGGTCGTGGGAATGCCCGCCGTGTCGACTAGGTCTTTCAGGGCAATCGGGATACCGTGCAGCGGGCCCCGATCGTGGCCGTCGCGCAGCAGATCATCGGCCGCCGACGCTTGTGCGCGCGCCAGGTTGAGCGTCGGCGTGATGTACGCGTTGAGCAGAGGCTCCGTCGCTTCGAGTTGCGACAGCACCGACTCGGTCAACGCCAGCGCCGTCAGCGAACCATCTCGCAGCGCGGCGCCCGCCTCAACGATCGACAACTCGTGCGGTTCACGATGATCCATCGGCGTGTTCCTCGTTATTCCTCTGTAGCCGTCCGCGTCGGCAGGGCGCCACTGTCGAACCGCAGCCCGAAGGCGGGCTCCGTCTCGCCCAGATCGGGCAGTGGCTCTCGACTCAGCGCGTTCTTCAACGCGCGCGCCATCAGCGGCAGCGTCCGCGCCAGGTCCGCCTCCGACGGCGAAGCGCCGAGCGACTCGGCAAACTTGCGCAGCGCCTCCTCTGGTGTGCTCGCCATCTTCGCTCCTCGCCGCCATGCGTCTCGTGTCGGCGCGATTATAGGACGCTGCTTCTATGCTGGGGCTGTATCCAGCCAGCACGAGGAGCGCTTCCCATGGCCGACGAAGTCCTGTTCGACGTATCGGAGCGCGTGGCGACGATCACGCTCAACCGCCCCGACAAGATGAACACGATCAACAGCGCGCTCGGCTCGCAACTGATCGACGCCCTAGTTGAGGTGCGCAATAATGACGGGATACGCAGCGCTGTGATCACGGGCGCTGGCGATCGCGCCTTCTGCGCCGGCGCAGACCTCACACAGGGCGACGGCCCTGCCGCCTCATCTGGGCCGGCCGGGCACTTCCAGGCCAACCCTGGCCCGCGCTTCGATGAGTTCGACGCCAGGAAGCCGTTGATCGCCGCGATCAATGGACATGCGCTCGGCGGCGGCTTCGAGATCGCGCTTGTCTGCGACATGCGTATCGGGGCCGAGAACGCTCGCGCCCGGCTCGGCCTGCCCGAGATCACGCTCGGCTTCTTCCCGCTCGCCGGCGGACCCATGCGCCTGCCGCGCGCCATCCCGCAGGCCTACGCCAACGAGATGCTCTACCTCGGCCGCAGACTCTCGATGGAGGAAGCGTTGCAGTGGGGCGTCATCTCGCGCCTTGTGCCGCAGGACGAGCTGCTGTCCACCGCGCAGGAAATGGCCGCGCAGGTCGCCGGCTATGCGCCGATCGCCGTGCGCGCGATGAAGGAACTGATCAACGCCCAGTCCGACATGACGCTCCCTCAGGCAAACCGTTTCGGTGCCAGCCTGCGCTGGATCGTCGGCCAGACCGCCGACTCCAAAGAAGGCCCGCGCGCGTTCGCCGAAGGCCGCCAACCTGACTTCAAGGGCGAGTAGCCGCGGGATCCACCCGTGCAATAGCGAGCCGACCAGCCTTGGAGCCGGGCTAGCCGAATCGGTCGATCAGGGACTCAGCTGCAATTCGCATGTACTTGTACGTGTACGTCCAGCTAACCGAGGCGGCGACCCCGGCTGCGACAGTCAGGGACCAGTAGACGATCTCCCCCGGCGATCACCAGCAAGAGGGGATGGTGCCCGCCCTGGGTTCCAGTACCCACTGATGTCGAGGAATGTCCCGGATCTTGTGCATGATGCCCGCTCCTGGGCGCACCTACGGGTTGCAGCAGCCGCTGGTGGCATGCAGCCTTCGAGACTTTCAGCCGTATACGTGATCGCGCGTCGTAGACGGCAGCGGCAATCGGTCAGTCGATACCCCTCGGAATCAGAGCCGCGCATTGATGGTGTGGGTACCAGCGGCTGCTCTGCTCGCCGACGTGTGGCGGCCGATTATCGTTTACGTACCGTTCCACTGGCGCTTCACAGCGCGGCCGCCGTCACGATACGTCTTGACGTAGGAGATCGTCGACGGAGACTGTCGACCTTCTATCCTCACGCCATGACCAGACTCCCGCTCGATCACCTTTTCGTCCTCGACCTCACCCGCGCTCGGGCCGGGCCGACGGCGACCCGACAGCTCGGTGACTGGGGGGCTGACGTGCTCAAGGTCGAGCAGCCCGGCGCGGCGGGACAGCCTGAGGGCGTGACCGGCTCGCGCGAGTCATCCGACTTCCTCAACCTGCATCGCAACAAACGCTCGCTCACGCTCAATCTCAAGCAGCCCGAGGCAGTCGAGATCTTCCTCGCCCTAGTCGAACGCGCCGATGTCGTGGTCGAGAACTACCGCGCCGACGTCAAGCGCCGACTGGGAATCGATTACGCCGCCTGCCGCGCCCGCAATCCGCGCATCGTCTATGGCAGCATCTCCGGCTTTGGCCAGGACGGACCCTACGCCTGGCGCGCCGGCGTCGACCAGATCGCCCAGGGACTCGGTGGGATCATGTCCGTCAACGGACTGCCCGGCGGCGGACCGGTCCGCGTCGGCATCCCGATCGCCGATCTGACCGCGGGCAACTTCCTGGCGCAGGCGATCCTGATCGCCCTGATTGAGCGCGAGCGCTCGGGCGAGGGCCAGTGGGTGCACACCTCGCTGCTCGAAGCGCAGATTGCGATGCTCGATCTGCAGGCGACGCGCTGGACGATCGACGGCGAAACCCCGCCCCAGGCTGGTAACGATCACCCAACGCTGATGCCGACCGGCGTCTACGAGACCGCCGACGGCCAGATCAACATCGCCGCCTCAGGCGGCGTCATGTTCGCCCGACTCTGTCGCGCTATTGAAGCGGATGAGCTGATCGACCACCCCGATTTCGTCTCATCCGCGCAACGCTCTCAAAACCGCGTCGCGCTCAACGAGGCGATCAACCAGCGCACGCGCGCACATACCTCCGAGCACTGGATCCAGCGACTCAACGAGGCCGGCGTACCCTGCGGTCCGATCAACGACATCCCGGCCACGTTCGCGGATGAGCAGGTCAGACACCTGGGCATCGCCCGCCCGTCGCCGCACCCCGAGCGTGGCGAGGTCACCGTCGTCGGACAGCCGATCACCCTTGCCCGCACGCCGCAACCCGAGCGCATGCGTCTACCCACGCCGCAGCTCGGCGAACACACCGACGAGGTGCTGGCCGAGCTCGGCTACGGCCTCGACGCCATCGACGACTTGCGCGCCCACGGCGTCGTCTAGCAAGCCGATAACAGCCAATCGCATAGAGCGGGAGAGCGCAGATGAAACAGCATGTCGAGCTAGAGACCGACCGGATGCTCGCCTGGTCCGAGGATGGCATCGGCTGGATGGTCTTTAACAACCCCGAGAAGCTCAACGCGATGAGCGTCGCCATGAACGCGGCTATTCCCAAGATCATGCACGCCTTCCGCAACGACCCCGACGTGCGCGTCGTGGTCATGTCTGGCGCCGGCGACCGCGCCTTCGTCTCCGGCGCCGACATCTCCGAGTTTGAGTCGCGCCGCTCCGACCCCGAGACGATCAAGAAGTACGACGCCATCGCCGCCGCCGCCGGCCGAGCCTACGGCGAGCTCGACAAGCCGATCATCGCCATGATTCAGGGGTACTGCATGGGCGGCGGACTGCTCACCGCGCTGTGCGCCGACCTGCGTATCGCCTCCGACGACAGCCAGTTCGGCGTGCCCGCCGCCCGGCTCGGTCTCGGCTATGGCTACGGCGGCGTCAAGACGCTGGTCGACCTGGTCGGCTTCGCCGCCGCGCAGGAAATTCTGCTTACCGGCAAGCGCTTCCCCGCGTCCGACGCCGCTCGCTGGAATCTGATCAACCGCGTCACCAGCCGAGCGGACCTCGAGCCCACCGTCCACGACCTCGCCGCCGCAATCGCGCAAAACGCCCCGATGACGATCCGCGCCATCCGCCGCGCCATCCGAGAGATCCCCAAAGACCCCGACCAGCGAAACCTCGACGAAGTCGTGCGCCTGGTCCAGTCCTGCTTCGCCAGTGAGGACTATCGAGAAGGTCGCCAAGCCTTCATGGAGAAGCGCCGTCCAACGTTCCGCGACCGATAGCGATTCATCCGTTCACGGTCTTTCCTAGATTGGCCAATGCCGTCATTCTCACGCAAGCGGAATCACGCCCGCAAGAAAGGTCAAGAGCGCAATGCCCGCGACATTCGGAGATGTCTATCAGCGTCTGATCGAGCGTTTTCCTAATCCCGTTGAGCGCGGACTGGCGTTTGAGCCGTTGGTCCAGGAGGTGCTCAGAACCGATCCGGGATACCGGGACTTGTATGCCGAGGTCTGGCGGTGGAACGATTGGCCGGGACGTCCTCGTAGCGGAGACATCGGCATCGACCTGGTCGCCCAGAACATGGATAGCGGCCTGACTGCCATCCAGTGCAAGTGCTACGACCCGGGCAGCACGATCTATGAGAAGGATCTCGCGACGTTTCTGGCCAACTCCAACGCTGATTTCGACCGGCGGCTGGTGATCAGCACCACGTCCAACTGGAGTCAGAACCTGCTGAAGCTCATTTCCAATCAACAACCGCCCGTTCAGCGACTCGATTTCTTCGGCCCGGATGCCACGGCGATCGATTGGGACGCGTACCTGCAGGACGAAGAGGTGCCGCTGAGCGCTCCGCCCGGCAAGGAGCTGAGGCCCCATCAGCGTGACGCTATCCGAAACGTATTCGCCGGATTTACCGAACACAACCGCGGCAAGTTGATTATGGCGTGCGGAACAGGCAAGACGTTCACCGCGCTACGCGGCGCAGAGGAGATCGCCAGGCCCGGCGGGCGCGTGCTGTTCGCCGCCCCGTCAATATCTCTGGTCGCACAGGCCCTGCGCGAGTGGACGCGCGACTCGGCAATCCCGATCCGCGCCTTTGTCGTCTGCTCCGATGCCAAAGTGGGGCGTGGCGACAACGATGGCGCACAGGTGTACGATCTGCCGATTCCGGCCACAACCGATCCCGCAAGATTGGCGGCTGCCGCAAAGCAAGATGAGCCGGACAAGCTGACAGTCGTCTTCAGCACCTACCAGTCGATGAGCGTGATCCGCGACGCCCAAGAGCAGGCCGACCTCCCGCAATTCGACCTCGCCGTCTGCGACGAGGCGCACCGCACGACCGGCTACGCTCTCAAGGACGAGGAGCGTTCGAACTTCCTCCTGATCCACGACGCGGATGCCATTCGCGCGCGCAAGCGACTCTATATGACCGCGACGCCGCGTCTCTACAACCCCAAAGTCAAAGCAAAAGCAGAGCAGGCGGATGCCTTCGTCGCCTCTATGGACGATGAAAACACCTATGGTCCTGAGTTTCACCGTTTGGGATTTGCGCAATCTGTCGAGCAGCAATTACTGAGCGATTATAAGGTGACCATTCTCGTTGTGGACGAAGAGCAGATCACACGCGAATACCAGCAGGAATTGGCCGACCCGGAAGCGGGACTCGCGATTAATGATGTCGGACGCGTGATCGGATGTCTCAATGGGCTCGCCAAGATGGACCCCGCAGGATTGCAATTCGCGGACGATCCGACCCCGATGAAACGGGCGGTCGCATTCTCGAACACGATCAAGGACTCAAAGCACTTCGTCGATCTGGTTGGCCGCCTGCAGACCGACGACGATAGAAGCCAACGCAGGTTATCGGCAGAGGCGCGGCACGTCGACGGCAAGGATGGCGTGCTCAAGCGCGCCGCCGAGATCGCCTGGCTGGGCGGCGAGACGATGATGTGGGATCAACAGTGCCGCATCCTCTCCAACGCGCGCTGCCTCACCGAGGGCATCGACGTGCCGGCGCTGGACGCCGTACTGTTCCTCCAGCCGCGCAAGTCGCAGATCGATGTGGTGCAGGCGGTTGGCCGCGTAATGCGAAGAGCGGAAGATAAACGGTACGGTTACATCATCCTTCCGGTCGTCGTGCCGGCCGGCGAAGACCCCGCCGACATGCTTGATCGCAATAAGGCGTATGAGCATGTCTGGGAGGTGTTGCAGGCATTGCGCTCGCATGACGAGCGTTTTGACGCCTGGGTCAACAAGCTCGACCTGAACCGCAACAAAGAAGATCGGGTCAGCGTTATCGGCGTCGGTCCACGGACCGGCGGCGGCGATGGTGGTGAAGGCGGGAACCAGGCCGTCGAACACGGCGCGCAGCTCGTCCTTGGACAGCTTGATCAGCGACTGGAACAGTGGCGCGAGGCGATCTACGCCAGGATCGTCGAGCGCTGCGGCGAGCGGCGCTATTGGGAGCAGTGGGCGGACTCCGTCTCCGACATCGCCCGCCGACACCATGCCCGCATTCGCGAGGTGATCGGCGCGCCCGACGGCGCGGGCGAGGCGTTCCACCAGTTCGTGGTCGCCCTGCGCGGCAACCTCAACGAATCAATTACCGACGACGACGCGGCGGGTATGCTGTCCCAGCACCTGATCACGAAACCGGTTTTCGAGGCGCTGTTCGGCAGCGCTCGGTTCACTGAACTCAATCCCGTCAGCCAGGCGATGCAGGGCATGGTCGACGCCCTGGCAGACAAAGGACTTGAGGCCGAGACCGAGGCGCTGAGCGAATTCTACGCCAGCGTTCGCCGCCGCGCCGAGGGCATTGATAACGCCGCCGGTCGCCAGCGCGTCGCCATCGAGCTCTACGATCACTTCTTTCGCAAGGCGTTCCCCAAAGACGCCGAGCGGCTCGGCATCGTCTACACGCCGATCGAGATCGTCGACTTCATCATCCGCTCTGTCGAACACCTGTTGCAGACCGAGTTCGACGCCTCGCTCAGCGATGAGGGCGTGCACATTCTCGATCCCTTCACCGGCACCGGCACGTTCATTGCGCGATTGATCCAGAGCGGCATCATTGGCGCCGACGATCTGCAACGCAAATACCGATCCGAAATTCACGCCAATGAGATCATGCTGCTCGCCTACTACATCGCCGCGGTCAACATCGAGAACGTCTATCACGAGCAGTTGCGGGAGCACACCGGCAATGAGCCGGATTACGAACCCTTCGGCGGTATCGTCCTGACCGATACGTTCCAGTCGTCGGAGCCTCGCGACCGCCGGGACCGGTCCATGCTTCCCCGCAACAACGAACGGATCGAGCGCCAACTGGATCTGGATATCCGTGTAATCCTCGGCAACCCGCCCTGGTCTACCGGTCAGCGGAGCGCACACGACGACAACAAAAATCTGAGTTATGAGTTTCTGGATGGATCAACGCGCGCCGCAGGAAAGGAATCGATCTCAGGATCCTATGTGGCGATGTCTGATGTCGCGGGCGCAAAGGATGCTATCTATGATTCCTATGTGCGCAGTATTCGTTGGGCTTCCAATCGCGTACTTAACTGCACCGACGGCGGCATTATTGGATATGTGACTAATAGTGGATTTCTGGACGGTAAGGCATTCGACGGACTACGCAAGGCGCTCGTTTCTGAGTTCGATGCCATCTATGTTTATAACCTTCGTGGTAACGCTCGCACATCAGGTGTGCAACGGAAACGTGAGGGGGGGGGGTATTCGATGCGAGTAGTCGCGCCGGCGTTGTGGTAGTTCTGCTAGTGAAACTGTCAGTAGCAGATACGAGTCGAGAATTGACAATTCGCTACAGAGATATTGGCAATTATCTAGCGCCCGATAGTAAATTAGATATTATTTCGGAGTCAACGTTACGTGACGATAGTTGGTTGGAGATTACACCGAACAAACACGGCGACTGGATTAATCAGCGTAGTGATAGATTCCTTCTCTTGAAACCACTCGCGCTAGTACGTAGTCAACCTCCGGGTTGGCGTCCCATATTCGCGCTAGGCACAAATGGCTTGATTACAAAGCGCGATGCTTGGGTATACGGATCATCTTCGAAGTCGGTACACGAATGCGTGAAGCGCCAGGTAATGTACTTCAATGAACAAGCCAAGCATTTTTCCGCTAGTAACACAAAGCCGGAACTTAATCCGCGACTGTTTAAGTGGAACAACAGACTAGAGCATCGAGCGCGAAGCCAAATAATGATGAGAGTTATTGATACAGGATTTAGGATATCAATGTACCGGCCGTTTTTCTCCCAGCATCTCTACATGGATCCTTCCCTTGTCGACAGTCAGCATCAGCTGCCGAGGAAGTTTCCTACGGCAGAAGTTCGCAACACTGCTATCGTCGTTGAGAGCAATCAGCGTGTATCAGGGCGAACCCCTACCATCTTCGCTGTAAACGTTATAGCTGATGGACATTTCGCTCCAGACGGAGCGCATGTATTTGCAAAGTATATTTATAATAACAAAGAACAGTCATCCTTTATGCGACAGCCGATACATAACACTACCGATGAGGCGTTCAATGCCTATACGACACTCTACGGTGATGCCGTGACCAAGGATCATATTTTCGCCTATGTCTACGGTATCCTGCACTCGCCCGACTACCGCGAGCGCTACGCCACCGACCTGAGCAAGATGCTCCCGCGCATACCGGACGTCGCCTCCGCCGACGACTTCTTCGCCTTTGCCGAAGCCGGCCAGCGCTTGCTCGATCTGCATATCGGCTATGAACAGGCTGAGCCGTACCCATTGCGCGAACAGGTCGCGCTCGACGCGCCCGACGGCGACGCGCGCTGGTACGTGCGGAAGATGCGTTGGGGCGGCAACAGCAAGCAGCGCGACCGCTCGACGATCATCGTCAACGACTGGGTCACGCTGTCGGGCATTCCCGACCAGGCGCATCGCTACATAGTCGGCCCACGTACGGCGATCGAGTGGCTGATCGACCGCTATCGGGTCAAGACCGACAAGGCGTCCGGCATCGTCAACGACGTCAACGACTGGGGTCTCGAGCTCGACCCGCCCAACCCGCGCTACATCATCGACCTGATCAAGCGGGTGACGACGGTCAGCGTCGAGACGATGCGGATCATCGATGCCTTGCCGCCCTTGCGCGAGGCGGAGCCGCCCGCCTCCCCTGGCGGCGCTTGACCGATCCGGACGGCTCCCGGATAATCCGCGTATGGCTACTTCCCCACCTCACTGGCGCTTTGCGGCGATGCCGCCAGCGCAGATGAACGTGAACCCGGTGCAGGGCGAGTTCTTCTCCTCGGCCTCCGACCTGCCCGAGCGGTTGGTGCGCGAGGCGATCCAGAACTCGCTCGACGCCGCGCTGCGCGAACCCGATGGGCAGGCTGAGGTGGTTCGCGTCCGCTTCGCCTTCAGCGACGCGGAGCATGAACTGCCCGCCGTCCGCGCCGCGCGATACCTGGATGGATTGCGCAAGCACGTCAACGCGGTCGCCGAGAACGATCAGGCCGCCGGCTACAGCCAGGTCGAGTCGACGCCACAAAGCCAGGCGGTTGCCGAAACGCGAGCGAGCTATGAAGCCGCCGCCCGCCTCGACGACCAGCCGATGCGTTACCTCGTCGTCGAGGATTTCGGTACCAGCGGCCTGACTGGCGAGGTCGGGGAAAACGGTGCCAATGCGAAGCGCAACAACTTTTGGGGCTTCTTCCGTCAGATCGGCATCTCGCCCAAAGGCGAGAACGACGCCGGCTCGTGGGGGCTGGGCAAGTGGGTCTTTCCCGATGCCTCGGGGATTAACTCGCTTCTGGCGCTAACGCGCCGCGAACATGAAGACGCCACCCTGATGATGGGCTTGGCGATCCTCAAGACCCACACCATCGGCGATGACAAGTATCCCCCCTACGGGCACTTTGTCCGCGTTGACGAGCGCAGGGATACCGAATGGGAGCCGATGCCGGTCTCGTCCGGCGACCAGTCCGCATTCATCGAGGCGGCGCTTGAGGATTTCCGCCTGCAGCGCGGCGCTCGCAGTGGGTTATCGGTCGTGATTCCCTGGCCGAGCGACGAACTGACGCCGTCCACAATCGCGCGCGCTGTCGTCACGCAGTACTTTCTACCGATCGTGAAGGGCGCTCTGGAGATTGAGATTGAGTCTCCCGACGAAGAGCGCCGCGTGATTAACAACAAGACGATAGAGTGGGAAGTGCAACGAATCGCGCCGTCGGAGAATGACGAGGTATCGCCTGAATCGATGTTGCGCCTGCTCCAGCTCGTCAGGTGGGCGATTCAGCAGCGTCGAGGCGAAGATCACATCTCGTTGCGCATCCCCACGGCGAATTCAAATCCGCTGACTGATCCGAAGGGCGCAATCTACCTGGACCAACTCCGCGAGCGCTATAACAATAATGAGCCGCTCGCGTTTGAGCTGTCGCTCGACGTGCGTCGAGCCGGCGCGGACCACCGCACCAGCGTTGCCTGCTACGTGTACCTCCAGCGCGATGACAGCCTTGAGCGGGGCCACGACTACTTTGTGCGCGGGCATCTCAACATTCCGGATATGGATCATATGGGCGGCTTGCGAGCCAGGGCGTTGCTGCTCGTTCCCGGCGACACCGAGTTGGGGCACCTGCTGCGGGATGCGGAGAATCCGGCCCATACGAACTGGCGACCGCGCGATCGAGCCGGACAAAATTGGTACGCAGCCGGTCCTCGCATCTTGGAGGTGCGCCGTGCGCCGCAGCGCCTAGTGGGAGCGTTGGTCGAACGTCCGGCTGAGCGTCAGATGGATGCGTTGGCCGATCTGTTCCCCAGCGATGTCGGCGCCAACTCCGGGTCATCCAGCGGCAATAGCACTGGTGGCGGTGGTAGGACTAATGGGCCGGTCAACCCTCCGCCTCCCGAGACCGCTCCCGTGCGACTGCAGGGCGCGAGCGGCGGCTTCACGCTGGTCGCCAACCAGCAGTTTCCCGTCAAGTCGGTCGACACGACCTGGCGCGTGAGATTCGCTTACGAGCTTGCTCGCGGCAGTAAGAACAAGGCATTCTCTCTGTTCGAGAAGGGCGTCAAGGATGGCTGCCCGGACTTTTCCGTACGTGACGGAATCGGTTGCCAAACATCTGGGTGCGCGATAGACGTCGTTGCCGACAACGAACTCAAGGTGCGCATCGAATCCGAGCAGTTTCAGCTTTCCGTGTCGGGTTTCGATCCGAACCGTGATGTGTTGGTCGAAGTGGATCGGGACAAGAGCGAAGAGCTGACGGAAGCCGGGGACGAAGGCGAGGCTGCCTGATGCTCCGTCGGTTCAACGCCACCGAGCGCCAGAGGATTGATAGGGAAGATGCGCTTGTGCGCATCTTGCCGTTCACCCCTGAGGACGAGGGTGCGCGCAAGTTCGAGCTCGAACTCGATCTAACGATCTACGGTTTCCCCACTGACGCTCAGGTGCGCGTCGAAGCCTGGCGCAGTAACATCGTCGAGCGTTGGGAATTCGGTTCGGTCGGCCAACCGGCTCCGGGCACGCTGTTCACCCAACCCATGCAAACAGCGCCGGTTACATCGCAGTTCAAGGTCAAAGTGGTCGCCGGCGATGGCTCGGGGAAGTTACTTGGCGCGAGCGCGGACATCCGCCCCAAGCTGCCGACCGAGTCGCTCATCCCGCTGATCCCACAGGATCTGGGTGATGAGGTCTGGCGCGTGGACTTCGGCGATGATTCCGATCTGCCGGAGTTGGCAGTGAACTGCAAAATTGAGGCGATCAGCGAGATCGTCCGCAACGATGCCGCATTCCGAGCGTTAGTGATGCCACAGGTGCTGCGCACCGTGCTCACGCAGATCATCTTTGTCGAGGGCGGCGACGATGATGATACCGATGAGCAGTGGTACTCGGGTTGGTTCCGTCTCGCGAAATCGATCGCGCCGGGGGAGGTTCCGAAACTGAGCGATCGCGACGACAGCGGCCAGCAAGCTGACGCGCGCAAGTGGATTGAGCGTGTCGTCGCGGAGTTCGCGGCGAAGAGGGTGGACGCCGCCCAGCAGTATCGCACCGCGCAGGGAGCGGCGTCATGACAAAGGCTCGAATGCTGACGCCGGAGGGGTTAGACGCCGCGCGACAGTTCCTGGCCGACGTTCGCGCCAAGCCCACTCCCGATGCTCAACCGCCCGAGGAGTTGGTCTTCGACGGCGTCCACACCCAATTGCTGCCCGGCGGGCCGGATCTGACTCGTCCTCAACAATTCGCCACCCGCCGCGATGCGGCTGAATATCTCACCGACAAACTGATGCCGATTGAGCATCTCATCGCCGATGACGCCGGCTTTTGGTCCTGGCTGGGGATGTACTACTTTGCTGAGACGGCCCCACGAGACAAAGGCGGCCTGCTCAAACTGTCGCCGCGCGACGAAACCTTCGTCGTTCATCAGGGTAGCCAACAGTCTTATCAGAGGCGCTATGTTCACTATCTCTGGTCTGCGTGGCGTCTGTATCGGGCACACGGCGAAGCCGCTGCATTTCTACTTGACCGACCGATAAACGATCTCGGTGATATCGCCGATCGCGTGTTCTCGTCCCAGCGTATTTTCAACTCGGTTGGCGTCGTCCAACTCATTCTCACCCTGTACACAACAAACGGGAAGCAGAAGCCCAAATTTGGCCGTGGCCGCGGCGGACTGCGCCACCTCATACGTGTCCTGGATCAGCTTGAGCGCACCTACGACGTTTATGGCATGTCCAGCGACGCCCTGCTGGGGATCCTGCCGCCCGACTTCGATTCGTGGAAGCCGTCGACCGCGTCGGTTTGATCGGTCATCCCGTCTCGCGACGCCAGTAGCCGACCAGGGCGACTTGTTCGGCCGGTAGACTGACACAGGTTCTGAGATAGTGTTTCATCTGCCGCATGAGCTCGAACTCGCCCGCGCCCCAGGCGTAGGTGTCGGTTGCAATGCGATGCGCGCGAACGGCGGCAGGTAGATTCGACTTGCCCGTGGCTGTTCTGTCGAGCCGCGTGACGCTGAGCCCGTTGAACCGCGGTAACGCTAGGACTGTTGCCAGATCCAGCTCGACGATCACATCGACGCGCTCACCCACTGGCCCAGCCTCCAGAATGGCCCCGACAGCCGGGAGTGCCGTCTCGTCCCCGATAAGTAGTAGTCGAGTTGTCGCCATCGGCGGGTCGTATGCCATGCGCGGACCCCACAGCGCCACCGGATCCCCTGGTCTGGCCTGTTTGAGCCAGGTTCCGACCTGACCCTCGTGTCCGTGCCGGGCGATATCGATATCGAGTTCGGCTACCTCTGGACGGTGATATCGGACTGTGTAGTAGGCCCCGATCGGTCGCTTCGACTCAGGCATGGACTGATATTGGTTCCATTCGAATGTCGCATCGATCGTCAGGGTTTTACGTCCGACTGGCGGTAGCAGTAGGTACAGGAACTGGTCGGGGCCGATCGACCGGAAGTGGACGAGGTCGCACTTTGAAAGGTCACCCGTGTAAACGGGCGCGCGAGTGGCGTGATCCGCGCGACTGACGTGACGAAGGTTCTGGTCGGCAGCGGCACCCGGACGGGAGATTCTTGCTCGACGTTCGACATCTTGCGCTCGTTCTGTTGATCTAGCCGCCGGTTCCGCCGACCGGTCGATGTCGACCCGGCCGGCGAAGAACCGTCGTGCGGCCGTTCGCGGCTAGCTGACGTCTTCTGACGAGGTGATGACATCGGCGATGTGGTTGAGGACGCTGGAGATGCCGTCGTACGTATAGACGCGTCCAGAGATCGGCTAGAGGCTGATCTGACCGGCCTGCACTGCTGGTAGTGTTGCCCAGAGGGGGACGTCGGCTTGCAGACGGGCCGCCTGCCCCGGATCGCGATCGTCGAGCAGGATGTGATCGACGTCATACTTGTCGATCGACTCCAGGCTCAAGTACTCCCAGTAACCGCCTTCGGTCGTTTCGGTACGCAGGACGTCGATGCCCAGCGAAAGGAAGTAGGAGAGATCCGGCCAGGCCGGCGGATCGGCGATGTAGAACGTGTCGGTTGAGGCTGACGCGAACATCAGGGTGATATCGGGATTTGCCGCTGCTGCGGCTCGGACCGCTTCCTCGGCGGCGGCGAACGCGGCCTTGGATGCTTCGCTGCCGCCAGCGCCCCCGAGGACGACCGACAGCTCATCGAGTCGCGCGATCACCTGCGGGGCGGGAATGCCGGTCTCGCCGGTGCTCACGTCGATCAGCAGCAGCGGCGCGATGGCCACGATCTCGTCGACCAGGTCAGGATTGATCCACCAGTAGGAGTCCGGTCCCCATGAAATGGTCACGACGACATCTGGCGCGAGTTCCGCCAGCGCCTCGAGGCTGATCTCCCCGTAGGCGTCGCCGCCGACCGACTGTAGACCGCTGAAGTCGGCGCCGCCGTAGGGATTGCCTTCCGCGTCCTCGAGTTGGCCGAAGACGCCGGACAGAGTGACGCCGAATTCCAACAGCGCCGCCGCGACGCTCGCTTCGGCGATGACCACGAGTTGGTCGCTGTCGGTGGCGAACTCTGTACCGCGATCGTCGATGAAGCTGCGCAGCGCGGCGGACTGGTCGGGCTGTGCCGACGATTGGCCGTTTTGCGATGTCTGCTCCGACTGCGGTTGGGCTTGTTCGGCTACACCAGGCTGCTGGCCGTCGTCTTGGGACGTCTGTTCCGCAGGCGCTTCCTGCTGCTGGGGTTGCGAGTGCGGTGCCGACCGCTCCGGTTGCTCGGGCTGCGCCGGTTCTGGCGCTTCCTGCGCGGCTTGCTGTTGCTCCAGTACCGCTGGCGCTGGGGTCGTCGATGCCGCTTGCTGCTGTTGGTCGTCGTCCGAGCCACATGCGACCGCGAACAGGGCCACAAGGAACAGGAACAGTATGACGAAGAGACGATTCATGCGAAACCTTTCGATTGCCTCGGCGCGTGGGGTGGGAAGGGGACGCCGGCGTCTGGCTATAGGCTTCCTTTCAGTTCGAATCGTGTTGCTCGTCGGCTGAGGCCGCCCTCAGGCGCGCCCAATCGGGATGACCAACGGTGTATTTGAGACGGGATCGGACACGATCTGCGCGTCCAGGCCGAATACCTCGCGGACGATTGGCACCGTAATCACCTGGCTCGGCTGACCCTCCGCGACAATCCGCCCGTTCGCCATCGCGATCAGGTGATCGCTGTAGCGACTGGCCAGGTTCAGGTCGTGCAGAACCAGCACCACGGTCTGGTCTGTGCTGTGATTCAGTTCCTTGAGCAGGTCTAGTACTTCGATCTGATGTGCAAGATCGAGAAACGTGGTCGGTTCGTCGAGTAGCAGGATCGGAGTCTCCTGAGCGAGCGCCATCGCAACCCAAGCCCGTTGCCGCTGCCCGCCCGAGAGATCGTTGACCGGTCGGTCGGCGATGTCGGTGACGCCAGTAGCATCCATTGCGGCGGCGACGGCTCGCTCGTCGTCCAGCGTCCACTGCCTGAGCAGCGACTGATATGGATAGCGTCCGCGTGAGACAAGGTCGGAGACGATGATGCCGTCGGGCGCGATCGGCGACTGGGGCAACAACGTCAGTTGGCGCGCAACATCGCGGGTTCGCTGCTTGCCGATCTCGCGCTCACCGAGGAATACGTGACCGTTGACCGGCGTCAACAGCCGCCCGAGCGCGCGTAGCAAGGTCGACTTCCCGCAGGCGTTGGCGCCGACGATGGTCGTGATCTTACCCTGCAGAATCTCGACCGAGATCCCGCGCACGACGATATCGCGGTCGTAGCGCAGGTCAATCTCGTCGGCGCGTAGCGTCGGACAGGCGAGCTGCGGTTGCGCCTCATCATGGGCGGCAACAAGGGACGTGCGGGTGGTGCTGAGGTGATCGACCATGATGCGTCAGCGTCCGGAGACCCTTCCCAGTCGAGTTAGCAGCCAAAGCAGGTACGGAGCCCCAACGACAGCCGTGAGCACGCCGACCGGCAGCTCGCTCGGGGCGAAGGCCAAGCGTCCGATCAGGTCAGCGGTGATCACCAGGATCGCGCCGATCAGGGCTGAAGCGAACAGTGCCGTGCTGCTGGATGCCAGCTGCCTCGCAATCGGAGCCGAGACGAATGCCACGAAGGCGACCGGGCCGGCGACGCTGGTCGCGACGCCGGCGAGAATGACGCTGGCCAGCACGATCGCTGCGCGCGAGCGCTCGGCGCCAGCGCCGAGCAGGTTAGCGATGTCGTCGCCAAGTTCGAGCGCCCGCAACCGCCAGGCGGCCAGGGCGACGAGCGGCGCGGCGATCAGCGCCATTGACGCCATGACGATGACGTCGCTCCAGTCGCTGCCGTTGAGCGAGCCGGCGAGCCAGGCCTGAGCTTCGGCGGCATTGATAATGCTCGCCCGGGTCAGCGCGTACGAAGTCAGAGCGGTGAACCCGGCTGCAACGCCGATGCCGACCAGCACGATCCGCACTGTGCTGGTACGGCCTCGGCGGAAGGACAAGCCATAGGTGAGCGCCGCGCCAAGTCCTGCGCCGACAAGGGCAGCTAGGGATACGGCCGGTAGGCTGGCATCGAACAGCGCGATCGCCAGAACCGCCAACGCGCTGGCGCCCGCGGTCAACCCAATCACGTCCGGAGACGCCAGTGGATTGCGAACCATCGACTGGAAGAACGCGCCCGATAGCCCCAGCGATCCACCGACTAGTGCGCCGGTCAGCGCGCGTGGCAGTCGTAGCCGCGTTAGAACGAACGTCGTTATCTCTTCGGCCTTGCCGAACAGCGCTGGCACGAGTTCGGTAATCGATGCCGATGACACGCCGAGCGAAAGCGAGGCGAGGATCGCGATGAGCAGCGTCAGCGCCAGCAATACGCTGAGTCGGAGTGAGGCGCGCCGCCTCACCGTGCGAGCGGTGAGCAATGCGACTGTCATAAGGAAGCAACCCGTCGGGAACGAGCGACGGTGATGAAGACGGGTGCGCCGATCAAGGCGGTGACGACCCCCACTTGCAGCTCCCCGGGTCGGACCACGAACCGGCCTATCACGTCGGTCCCGAGCATCAAAGCTGCGCCCAGCACCCCCGCGGCGGGAACGATCCAGCGGTAGTCGGGCCCAGTGAGCGCTCTGGCGGCATGGGGCACCGCCAGTCCGACAAAGGCGATCGGCCCGGCTGCGGCAGTCGCGGCTCCGGCGAGGCAGACGACCGAGGCCATCACAATCGCCCGATCGCGACGGATGTTCACACCGAGCGAGCGCGCCATCTCATCGCCCATGGCGATCGCGTTCAGTGATCGCGGCGTTAACGCAGCCAGCAGCAGGCCGACCACGATAAACGGGGCGACCTGCCGCGCGATGTCGGCGTCTCGACCACTGATCGAACCGACGACCCAGAATCGGAATTCATCCAGGGTGGCGACATCGAGGAGCAAGATGGCGGTGGTGATGGAGGTCAGCAAGCCGGTCATGGCAGTCCCGGCCAGCACCAGTCGAATCGGCGACGGCGCGGCACCGACACCTTGCCCAATCCCGTAGACGACTACCGCCGTGAGCGCTGCGCCGGCCAGTCCCATCCAGGCGTAGATGGCGATCGACTCCATGCCGAGCTGAAAGATGCCCACGGCGACGAACAGGGCCGCGCCGGCGTTGATGCCCAAGACGCCCGGACCGGCGAGCGGGTTGCGGGTCACACCCTGGATTTGCGCGCCCGCGACGCCGAGCCCGACGCCAGCGAGTAGGCCGATCGCCGTTCGTGGCAGTCGTTGCGCGTTGATCACGATGTGATCCGCGAGCGTCCTGTCGTAGCTGAACAGCGCTTCGACCGAGGTCCACAGCCCCACATGCCGACTGCCGAAGGCGAGACTCGCGAGCACCGCCAACGCCAGCACCGTACGCAGATCACCAGAGCAGCGGCGCGGGACGAAGCGCCAAACCGAAGCGGTCGATCGTCGGCTATCTGGCTTCTTTGCATTCTATGATTAATACCATAAGAATGTGTCTAGGCCAACCTGCTCGAGTTGACTGCGGTGCGCAATCAGAACATCAGCATCCCCGCGGCGCATAGCCGAGCGCCGCACCGGCGCGGACTTGACTTACCCCCCCCCCCCCATAATTCGAGGCGTTGGCAGAGTCAAGTGCCGGGAAGGTCGGGGGCGATGGCAGGCGAGCCGGAGTTGACCGTCATCTCGCTCGGCGGGGGCGTGCAGAGCTCCGTCCTAGCGCTGATGGCGGTGGCGGGCGTGATTCGACCGCTCCCGGACTACGCCATCTTCGCCGACACCGGCTGGGAGCCGCAGGGCGTGTACGACCACATCGCTTGGCTGGAGACCCAACTGCCCTTTCCTGTACATCGCGTCAGCGCCGGCGACATTCGGGCGGACCTGATCGCCGGGCGGAACTCCACAGGACAGCCATTCACCTCCATTCCCGTGTACGTCGAATCGCTGGACGGCGGCAAGACCTCGATCGTCAGGCGGCAGTGCACTCGCGAGTACAAGCTCTCGCCAATCGAAACCGAGTTGCGCGACCTGCTGGGCCTGGGCTATCGGGAGCGAGTGCCCGAAGGGGTCTTCGCCGAGCTCTGGATTGGCATCAGCACCGATGAAGCGGCTTTCAGGATGAAGGACAGTCGGCAGCGATGGATCGCGCATCGTTGGCCGCTGCTGGAGCGGGACTTCTCGCGGGATAACTGCCGCGCCTGGTTCGCGGAGCGCTACCCGGGTCAGAGCTTGCCGCGCAGCGCCTGCATCGGCTGTCCCTACCACACGGATGCTGAGTGGAGCGCGATGCGCCGGGATGATCCCGTGTCTTGGCGCGATGCGGTAGAGGTCGATCGCGCTCTGCGAACTAACGAGCGGGCCGAGCGGTTCGGCGGCGAGATGTACCTGCACAAAAGTCGCGTCCCGCTGAACGAGATCGCATTCCATTCCAGCGAACGCCAAATGCGTCTCTTCGAAGAGGAATGCGAGGGCATGTGCGGTGTCTGAACCACCATTGATCTGCCAGCTCGCAGAAAAACTCTCGGCGTCTCGTCGCCCGTTTCGACGAGGTTACGAGGAGCGTATCCGTTCGTCTATTCCTATCAGGGGGATATACGCCTTCTGGCAAGGCCCGGTCTGTCTCTATGTGGGAATGAGTAAGGACATTCCCCGCAGACTTAAAGAACATCGCGTGCGAGAGCACAACCCGGCTTTGGATCGTCGTCTCAGAGCTTTCTGGCGGGACATCGACGCCTCACACGTCAACCTTCCGGATGTGACGCAATCCGAAATGCGCTGTCTGGAAGAGCAGCTAATCGGCAAGTTGAATGCGCGGACCAATGTCCGTCGCCCAGTGACAGCGCCTTCTGGAGGTTTCTAATGGCTTCTGCGATACCCGCCCTACAGGGAGAGTTCGGCAGTTACGAGTATTGGGTCACGACCATGCATGTCGCTGACCTCGTCGAGAAGGTGACGATTCCTCGAGATCTACCTGGCTGGGAGTCTCTATCTCTTGACGAAAAATACCAACGCGATATCGACGTCAATCGTGTACGGAAAGAGATCGCGCCCTATTTCGCGAACGAAGAACACAGGTTCTCCAATGCACTGGTCTTGGCTGTGATGAACAGTGAAGAAATGGAATTTGAATCCCTTTCCTCTGTTTCTAGCGGCACTGGTAAAATGTCGAAGCTATATCGACTGGCAGCAAATAACATCGGCTTTTTGACGTTTTCCGGACAAGAAACCTTCGTTCCCCTGGATGGACAGCACCGTTCTGAAGCATTTAAGTATGCTCTAACAGGAAGAGATTATCAGGGCAAAGAAATACAAGGGATAAAACCGAATCCGAACCTCGGAAAGGACGAAGTGACTGTTATTTTACTACGATATGATCTAGATGCAGCGAGGGCAATCTTTACGAATATTAACAAATACGCGAAACCGATCTCCAAGAATGGTAGGCTTATTGTCGACGATGAAGATGCAGTTGCAGTAGTCAGTCGGTCGTTCATTGATGGCGATACCCTGATTCCGGCTCGGCTAGTGAACATCAAGTCGAACACATTAACTAAGAAAACTGGCGAGTTCACGACTCTGCCCACTATATATGAAGCCAATAAGGAGATCGCAAAATACTACTGTTCTATTCAAGGAGGCGTAGAGAAGGCAAACGAAGAGCAGCGAGAGGTGATGGAGGAGGATGTCCTTAGGGTGTGGGATTTACTTCTGAGCGGGATAGATGTCTTTGTCGAAGCCCTTTTCGATAAGAGCGTCAAAGGAGACGATACACGAAGGGACATTCGGGAGAAGTATCTCCTTGGCAAGCCCATTGGCCAATGGGCTTTGGTGAAGGGCTTTCTGGAGGCGATTGGGCGCTTACGCAACGTGACTGATGAAGAAGTGTGTGAACGATTAAACGATCTCGATTGGCGCATCGAAGCTCAAATATGGCAAGGGGTCTTGACCGAGCACGGGAACACCCGGCGCGTGTTGGCCGGGAAGTCTGTCGCAAACCGGAGCGGGCGGTTTATCGCCTATCTGGTAGGAGCGAAATTCTCCCCAGATGAGATCCGAGATCTGGCTGAGCAGGTCTGCGGTGATCCAGAGGCGAAACTCCCTGATCCCAAGTGGTGAATTTCTGGGCCGCCGCGCGGCCGCGTTCATTCCTCTATCCTGATCCTCTGAGACTGCGTGTTCAGCGAGTGGGGTGATCTATGCCCGTCGAGTTTCTTGGCATGATTGGCGTCAAGCCGTCGGAGTCGAATGCGTCGATGCACATCATCGGCGGCGGGATCGACCGCGACTACCTCTGTCGATTCACCAGGGCGCATGAGGATTCGGAATTCGACGGGGTGCTGGTCGGCTACACCTCAGGCTCGGCCGACGGGCTGCACGTGGCGCAGGCGGCTGCGGCCTGCTCGGAGCGAATCAAGTTCCTGATCGCCCACCGACCGGGATTCGTCGCGCCGACGCTGGCCGCGCGCAAGTTCGCGACGCTCGATTACTTTACCGGCGGGCGCGTCTCCGTCCACATCATCACCGGCGGCCACGACGCCGAACAGCAGCGCGATGGCGACTGGAAGGGCCACGACGAGCGCTACCGTCGTACCGACGAGTACCTCAGCATTATGCGCCGCACCTGGGAACACGCCGCCCACGGCCGCGAGCCGTTCGACTTCGAGGGCGAGTTCTACCAGCTCGTGGGTCAGAACCCCGAGGTGCTGCCGACCCAGCCTGGCGGCATCCCGCTCTACTTCGGCGGGGCGTCGGACATTGCCTTCGAGATCGGCGTCAAGCACGCCGACGTCTACATGATGTGGGGTGAGCCGCGCGCCTCGATTGCCGCCACCATCGAGCGCGTCCAGCGAACGGCCGCCGCCTACGGTCGACAGCCGCGACTCTCCGTCTCGTTCCGCCCGATTATCGCACCGACCGAGGAGCAAGCCTGGGAAAGAGCGCGCAATTACCTGGCCGCCGTGAACAAGCTGGCCAAGCAACCGCTCGACTTCCGACCGCAGTCGCGCGGCTCGCAGCGCCTGCTCGAGTTCGCTGCGCAGGGCGAGATTCACGACGAGCGGCTCTGGATGCCCATCGCCCAGGCGACCGGCGCCGCCGGTAATAGCACCGCGCTCGTCGGCACGCCCGAGCAGGTCGCCGAGTCGCTGCTCAGGTACGTCGACCTGGGCGTCACGACGATCCTGATCCGAGGCTTCGACCCACTGCCCGACGCCATCGACTATGGGCGCCAGCTGATCCCGATGGTCAAAGCGGAAGTCGCTCGCCGCGAGGCAGAGGCGAGCCGTCAGACCGAACGCCGCGAGGCCTCAAGGGCGACGGCGGTAGCCGACTGACGGGACGACAAATCCATGCACGCCATACACGATGCCGAACGACGTATCCGCGCCTATGAAGAGATGGGCATCCATCGCACCGGTCGCGAGGCCGACAACGCGACGACTTGGTGGATGATCGAAGAGCTGAAACAAGTGGGCGTCGCCGCTGAAGCGCAGACCTGGCGCTTCCCGCGCGTCGAAATCCACGACGCCTCAATCCGATTTGGCGACTGGGACATTCCCGCCGTCCCGATCTACGACTGCTCGTTTACCGATCATCGCGGAGTCAGCGGGATGCTGCGCCGCGACAGCGGCCCGGGCATCGTCGTACGGGAGTTCCGCGCCGATGATCAGGAGCGCATGGCGGCGGGCATGTACACATCATTCGAGCTGGCTCGGGAAGCTGGGGCGCAGGGCATCGTCCTGATTATGGGGGACCCCGACGGTGAGCCTGTCCTGCGCAACGCTGAGCGTCCGCTCGACCCCGTTGCGCTGCCGGTTCTGCAGGTTGCGCCAAATGATGCCGTCCCACTGCTGGGCGCTATCGGTTCGGAAGCGACGCTGGTCGCGGACGGCGCGCGCGCCGAAGCGTCGGCGCGCAACGTCGTCGCCTGCGTGCCCGGTACCGACCCCGACGCCGCGCCCGTGGTGCTGATGACGCCCAAGTCGGGCTGGTACGCCTGCGCCGCCGAGCGCGGCGGCGGGATCGCGATCTGGCTAGACGTCGCCGGACGGATCGCCGCCGCGCCCGGACGCCGTCCGCTCAAGCTCATCGCCTCCAGCGGACACGAGCTGCACCACCTCGGCCTCGACCACTACATCGGGCAGCTGGGCACCGCCGTGCGCGATGTCCACGCCTGGATGCACCTGGGCGCGTCGATTGGGGCCAGAAACGGGTCGCCCCGTTACGCCGCCTCCGATGAGGAACTCTTCGGCGTTGCGACAGAGGCGCTGGGCGCGCAAGGACTTGATCGTCGAGCCTTCCCGGTGGGAAACGCCGGCTTCGGCGAGGCGAGAAACATCGGCGAGATCAACGGCCGCTTTGTCTCCCTGCTGGGTGGTCACCCCTACTTCCACAGTCCGCAAGACACCTACGACCGCTGCGTCGACCCGGAATCGCTCGCCCGGCACACCGATGCGGTCGAGCGCATTGTGCGGCGCATGCTCCGCTAGCCAGATAAACCCGCTCACGCCACGCCCGCGCGACGCAGCTTCGCCAGTGCTGCTGCGTTAATTCCCGCATCCGACAACACCTCGGCCGCGTGCTCGCCGAGCAGCGGCGCGCGCCGCCGAATCGCCCACGGGCTTCGGCTCAGCCGGTAGGGCGCGCCCGGCAGTCGAGTGGGCGCCTCGAACTCGGGATGTTCAACCTCCACCCAGAACCCGCGCGCTGCGAGTTGCTCGGACTCTGCCACCTCGCCGATTGTGTGGACCGGCTGGAACGAGATGTGGTTCTGACCGAACAGTTCCATCAGCTCGGCTTTGGTGCGCTGACGCATCCAAGGATGCCAGAGTGCGTCGAGCTCCTCGCTGTGCTGGAAGGCGAGCCAGCGATTCTGGAGCCGCTCGTCGTGCTGCCAGTCGGGATCGCCCATCAGTTCCATGAACCGATTCCACTGCCGGTCCACCATCGTGATCACTTCGTAGTAGCCGTCTTTGACCGGCGTCACCTGCCAGGGATAGAAGGCGTTCATGTGCGTGCCGGCTCGCCCGCGCGACTGCCCAGTGAAGACGAACGTGGCGACGCCCGCGCCCGCCATTACGTTGCTGATGATGTCGACGATCGAGAGCCAGGTGTGCTGGCCAACGCCGCTCTCTCGTGTTGCCCGTCGAGCCAGGAGCGCGGCAATCGCGGCGTGTATCCCGCCTTGGTACTGCGGCGCGTCGTAGGGCAACCCCAGCGGCGCGCGATCGGGGTCGCCGATGCGATATGAGATACCGCTCGCCAGGGATGCGACGAGCGATTCCGATTGCCAGCCCTCGCGCTGCGTCCCGATCCCGAAGACGGTGATCGTGACCTGGTTAAACGCGGGCGCATCGACCGACAGGTGTTCCCATGTCAACCCCAGCGCTCGTTGCTCGGCGATATGGCGCGAGGTGATCACGGTCCCGCAGCGGCGAGCCAGATCTCGGTAAATGCGCCGCCCGGCGGCCGTCTCGAGATTCAACTTGACGCTGCGTTTGTTGGTATCCAGGAAGAGGTGTAGTCCGCTGCGTTCTCGAGACGGGTGGTCGGTAGGAAATGGTGGTTTGCGTCGCACCTCGTCGCCGCCGAGTGGCTCGACCTTGATCACATCGGCGCCGAGATCGGCGAGCAGCTTACCCGCGTAGGAGGCCGCAATTCCGCCACCGTCCTCGAGGACGGTCATGCCGGCCAAGGCCGACGGCTCGGTATCCAGCTCGGAACCTTGCGATATTCCGCTCGTCGTCATGGCTGAGAGGGTAACGCTAGCCTCTGCTCAGTCATTTGGCTGTTCGTGCGACCTGTTCATGCGAGTTTCGTGTGAGCTATGCGCGAGGAAAGGGAAGCGTCCGATGGACAATCTGAGCGGAAAGGCGGCGCTGGTGACCGGGGCCGGATCGGGCATCGGGCGCGGCATCGCGCTCGCCTGCGCCGATGAGGGGATGCACGTCATCCTCGCCGACGTCCAGGAAGGCACGGCCCAGGCCGTGGCGGTCGAGATCGAGGCCAGGGAAGTCCAGGCGCTTCCCGTCACGCTCGACGTGACCGATACCGTCGCCTACGAATGGCTGGCGGAGCGGGTCTACGACGAATTCGGACAACTTAACCTGTTAGTCAACAACGCCGGCGTGATGACCGCCGGCGCGGTCAGCCAGGCGTCTCGGGGCGACTGGAACTGGACGTTCGCGGTCAATCTGCACGGAGTCGTCAACGGCGTGCAGGCTTTCCTCCCGCGCATGAGAGCGCAGAACGGCGAGGCGCACATCGTCAATACCGTCTCGATGGCCGGACTACGACTCAATGAGGTGATCCCGCTCGGCGTCTACAGCGCCAGCAAGCACGCCGCATTCGCTTATACCGAGTCGCTACGCGGTGAGTTGGCCGCCGAGGGCATCGGCGTGTCGGCTCTCTGCCCCGGCGGCGTGAACACGCTGATTGGAGAGGCCGGACGCAATCGCCCCGATCAGTTCGGCGGTCCCCGCGAGGGACCGGAACCCGGATTCAGCGCGGGCGCGATGTCTCAGATGATGGATCCTGAGGCCGTCGGTCGCATCGTGATTGCGGGCGTCAAGGCCAATCGATGGCTGATCTTCTCGCATCACGAGCTGCGTTCGCAGGTCGAGCGGCGCTACCAGCGGATCATGGACGACTTCGATTTCTTCGCGCATGTCGCACAGGAGGACCAGGCGTCATGAGCACCGAGCACATTTCCGCGAGCGACCTCCTGCCCGATCCCGAGATCGTCGAGGTGTCCAACCGCATCTTCGCCTACATCCAGCACGATGGCTCTTGGTGTCTCAACAATCCGGCCTTCATCGACGTCGGCGACCAGGTGATCGCGATCGACGCATGCGCCAACGAACGCCGCACACGGCTGTTCCGAGAGGCGATCGCAGCTGCCTCCGTCAATCCCGTGCGCACGCTGGTCAACACGCACGCGCACATGGATCACACCTATGGCAACTGCCTGTTTGCCGAGGACGCGGTGATCGTGGGCCACCGAAACTGTCGCGAGCAGATCCTGAGTGAAGCGCCCGGTCAGCGGGAGCGCGTGCAGGCGATGTTTCCGTCCGTTGAGTGGGGCGATGTCACGCCAGTCGCGCCGAATGTCGTTTTCGACAACACTATGACGTTGTACGCCGGCGACCTCGAACTGCAGCTGATCTACGTCTCGCCGGCGCACACGACGACTGACGCTGTGGTCTGGATTCCCGAGCGGCGGGTGTTGATCGCTGGCGATATCATTTTCAACCAGGGCACGCCGTTCGCGTTGATGGGCTCGGTCGCCGGTTGGCTGTCGGCGCTCGAGCGCTTGCGCCAGCTGCCGATCGAGACCGTCATTCCCGGACACGGCCCAGTTGCTGACGCGTCGGTTTTGGACGAGGTCGGCGCGTATCTGGAGTTCGTCCAACGATCAGCCGGAGCCGCCTTTGACGCGGGTGTCGATCCGCTCGACGCGGCGCGGGATCTCGATCTTGGTCGCTTCGCTGAATGGACCGACGGCGAGCGCATCGTCGGTAATCTCCACCGTGCGTACAGCGAGCTGCGCGGCGATGCGCTCGGGGCGGAGATCGATATGGCGACCGCGTTCGGTCAGATGATTGCATTCAATGGCGGTCAGCCTCTGCGTTGCCTCGCCTGAGTGCCTGGACTAGTATGCGCCAGAGTAGACGTCATCTCCTCACTGCGTCTACGGCAACGCTTGCAGCTGATTAAGGAGCATTCATGAGGAAGTACAGATGGTTCGGCGTGACGTCGTTGGTGCTTGCCGTCGGCATCGTGGTCGGTGCTGTGGGCTCGATCTGGGCAACGAACCACGGCCCGGAAGTCCGCGTCGCCGCTCGCGTCACTGAGGAGGGCGGCGTGGAGGTCGCCATTCAGGAACAGCTCGATGGCGAGTGGAATACGCTGCGCCCGACGGCCCGCTACATCAGCGCCGATAACGAGCGAGGCCGATGGTATTACAGCAGTTCCGTCCATCTGACCGCTCCGCAGGCGGACTCGGGCCACATGGAGGAGCCCGAGCCGTCGTCGGACGCTTCTATGCCGGGCAGGCCATCCACGCCTGAGATCGTCACGAACGCCTTGTCAGAGGCATTCGCGCAGTCGCTCGTCGACACTGGCGCGCAGCTACGCGCCCAGCAGCAGGCAACGGAGCGGTTGTACTGCCTGATTTCGCACGGCGATCCGACCGACGCGTTCTGGCGGACCGCTCACATAGGCGCCGTCTACGCCGCAGGCCTGCTAAATATCGATCTGCGATCGATTCGGGAAGCGGACAGCGCTGATCAGGCGAAGGCGATCCAGCAATGCACCGCCGACGGGGCCGCTGTGATCATCACCACGCTCGGCGATCCGGACGCCCTGCGCCCGGCGATCAAGGAAGCGATCGCGGCGGATATCTACGTGGCCACCTTCAATGCCGGCGTCGACGTGGCGCTCGAAGTCGGTTCCCGCATGCACCTCTCGATTAATGAGGCTGAGGCCGGTCGAATAGCAGGGCAAGAGTTCAATACGCTCGAGGTCAGCGGCGACGTGGTCTGCGTCATTCATGAAGCGGCCAACGTGTCGCTGGGGCAGCGATGCGACGGGCTCGAAGAAGCCTACATGGGCGGCGATGTTGTGCGCGTGTCGATTGCCGGCGTCGATGATCCCGCCGCCACGATTGCGGACGCGATCACGGACACCAGCGGCGGCGTGTTAGTGCTGAATTCCAGCTCCGTCGTCCCGGCCGGCGAGGCGATTGGCGAGGCGGATCTGGTTCTGGGTTCGGTCGGTGGCGACACGCGCGCAGCGCAGACCTTTCCGCCCCAGTACCGCTTTTTCGTGAGCGATTGGCCTTGGCAGACTGCGCACATCCTGGTGCTGGTTGAAGAGGACCTGTTCGCCTCGCAATTCGCTTCACGCTTCGGCCTCGCCATTGACTCGCGGGTGATGACGATTCGTCCATTCGTCCTGAGGACCGAGACAATCGAGAACTACTCCAAACTCTTCGACCATCTCGAAGGCGAGGACGAAGACAGCGAGGAGTAGTCCTTCAAGGACGGGCTCTGCTGCGCGACTTGGCGGCCTGCTCGTTGTGGCTGCTCCCTTACTCCGGAGTTGCCCGACGAGCGGACCGCACACAGGGTTGATGAGCTCAGGCGGGCCGCAGACTCGGGATTGATCCCAAAGCTCCTAGACAATAGCGGTGCTTCACCTTGATTCAAATTCAAAGGTGAGGCACCGCTGTTTACACCGCACGGCATTTACCGAGCGCAACGTTGGCGGGATCCTGCGCCGGACCAGGGACAATGCCAACGCCTCCAACTCGGATTCCTGTTGTGTCCCCAACAGACGAAGAGGCATCGTTGCGCAGCACGCACGTATTCGCGAGGCCGGTGCTTGATGAACTGAAACGTCCCCGTACTCGAACCTCGCGATCCCAGGCGCGCAAGGCGTCCGCCTCCACTGCGGCGGGGCAGCCTTGGCCACTCTTCGCGCCAGTATCGGGAACGCGCGCGGGATCGCTCACGTTGGTCAAGGGCGTTGCCTAACGCCTCCGTGGGCTTCAACCGGTATTTCGTCCGTGTCCTGAGAACAGCCGAGGACGGCTCCGATGACTGGAGCTGCGAGTGCCAGAAGGCCGCGCTCGCTACGCTTGGCGACCTAGACCGAAAACGAAGTAGGTCACGACGGGCCGATTCGCAGCCTGACTAGAAGCGGCGTCCCGCGCGGCGCAGGCCAACGGTGATCCTTGAGTAAATACGTGCGACGCGCACGTAGTTACTCACTTGCCGTCCTAGCGCCGGGCCGTCCCCTGCACGTGTAACGTGCCGTGAGCGCCCGCCGTTGTGCGCGAATTGCGTGGGACTGGGAGGGGTGATCGGTCGAGACTCGACCATGATCACGGAGGGCATCTGGCAGGTGCGCCGGCGACGCCGATCACAGCGCCAACGCACTCGCCGGTCCCACCACAGCTCAGGCTCGCTTCCGACAACGACGGCGTGGCGGCGACGAATGGCTTCGCCAACATGGCGAAAGGCGCTGCCGCGCGACGTGACTGAGATCGAACGCGGTCTACTGGGCGGCGGAGATTGCCCACGACGAAGAGATGAGCGAGCTCGCAGCTGCGATGGTGCAAGGGAGAAGGAGGAAGGGGGCGGGACTCGCTCGATCAGCCTGACGTGCATCGCACGGCAGTCGACATGGTCGAGGCGCGAACGCGAGGGGTAAAGCAACGTCCTACACGGCCGGGTACCGGAGCGACCCTTGACGGACCGCCCCGTCCCTCCGTACCCGCTCCCTATCTAGTTGCACGTGGTGGTTCCGTCCTGGCTCGCATAGGACGAGTACTTGCCCGAGGTGCGTGAGTAGCCAATCACCGCGAGCCAATAGGTGACGCCGGGGCTTGCGTTGAATGTGAACGAACTCGCTGTCGGGTCAACGATGCGATGGCTCAGATCTGAATCGCCCCAATCCATGATGTGATAGGCCTCGGTTACCCCGGTCGGATCCGGGGTCCAGCTCACGGTTATCGTACTGCCATCTGTCGAACAGCGGACGGTCACGTCGCTGGGCGGAACCATCTCCTTTGGAGTCGGTGTTTTGACTACCTCTGGCTGCGGCGCTGTGGGTGTCGCCTCGACCGAAGACTTTTTACCCCTCGTGACGCCGGACTTGGCGCGCAGCTGGAAGCGATGCCGCGTTCCGCCCTCCAACGACGTCACCGTATGGGTGGTCGTTGTCGCATCCGAATTGGCAATCGCCGCCCACTTACCCCATTTCTTGTTGCCCACGCGCATCCGGTACTTGTACTGCGTGATCGACGGGTTGCCCGGATCACTCCAGCTCAACGTGACCTGCTGCTCGCCTGCGGTCGCCGTCAATCCGGTCGGTGCCGCTGGCTTCGCGGGCTGTGTCGGCTGTAGCTCTGTCTCGTCTGAGTTGTCGTCGCCTCTGCTGTTCGTGGTGGTCGGTACCGCTGGCTTCGCGGGCTGCGTCGGTTGTAGCTTTGTCTCGTCTGAGTTGTCGTCGCCTCTGCTGTTCGTGGTGGTCGATACCCCGGCCTGCACCGCGACCGGCGCATCCGTCTGGCCGTAATAGTTT
Source organism: Dehalococcoidia bacterium (assembly GCA_965116225.1). Lineage (GTDB taxonomy): Bacteria > Chloroflexota > Dehalococcoidia > Bin125 > Bin125 > Bin125. Next base: position 1,578,892 of record OZ220495.1, read on the forward strand.
GCGCCCCAGCAGATGACCGAGCCGTTGACCCGCAGTCCGCACGAATGGTCAGCGCCGATGGAGACGGCGTTAAACTGGTTAGCCGGCGCGTCCAGCTCACCGTCGTCGTTTTCGCCCCAGCAGGCGATGGTTCCGTCGGTGCGTAGTCCGCACGAATGACTGAACTCGGCGGCGATGGCGCTGAACTTGGACGCTGGGTCAGTGGGTGGTTCCGCCTGCCCAAAGCCGTTATGGCCCCAGCAGACGGCCGTGCCGTCGACGCGCACCGCGCAGCTATGTAAAGGGCCGGCGGCTACGGCGGTGAACCGCCCGCTGGGAGAGTCTGTCTTGCTGTGTCTGTTGTCGCCCCAGCAGGTGATGGTTCCGTCGGTGCGTAGTCCGCACGAATGGTGCCAGCTGCTCGACACGGAGGTGAACCGGCCGGTAGGCGCGTCCAACTGACCCTTGTGGTTGCGGCCCCAGCAGACGATCTTCCCGTTGGGTCGCAAAGCGCAGGTAAAATGCCCGCCGGCGGAGACGGCGACGAACTGGCCCGACGGTGCGCTCGACTGACCAATACTGTTGTCACCCCAGCAAGTGATGGTGCCGTCGGTGCGCAGCCCGCACGAATGCCATCTGCCGGCGGAGACGGCGCTGAACTGGCCGGCCGGTGCCACCGCCTGACCGAGTTCCTCGAAATACTTACTGCCGTCGTAGTCCCAGCCTTGGTTCCCGCCCCAGCAGACGATCGTCCCGTCGGCGCGTAACCCGCACGTATGGCGATTGCTGGCGGAGATGGCGCTGAATATGGCACCGCTTTCAGCATGAGGTGTGCCCTGGGCCGGTGCGGGCGCTGGCGTCGGACTAACGATGGCGACCCGCGGCGATATCGACATAGGGGCGGCGCTCGCCCCGCCGTCCTGCTCATGCGCGTCTGCCGCCGGGGTGAGCGCGGCGCCCGCTACGACCATCAGCGCAATCGCGCCAAGCCACAACAGCGCTCTCAGGCCGTCGCGCTGGAACATTGGGTTGGGCATGGAACGCATCTGTCACCTCGTAATTCAGTCATCACTGGAACGCTTCAGCGCTACATCGGTGCGTTAAGGACGCATAGTACCCCCCCCCCCCCCCCCTTAAATTGTCAAATTGCTACACCGGGCGCGTGCGCAGACGCTGCGGCGCGTCTCGGCCAAATCACGCGGAGACGACGCTACCCTGTGGCGAACCCGCAACTATCAGCAATGGAGCTGACGCCATGTCCCTGTCAACGTCCCTGCCCGAATTCGACAACGTGCTGCTCGAACGCACCGGTACCGACGACCGTATCGGCGTGGTCACGCTGAATCGCCCCGAGAAGATGAACGCGCTCTCGCAGGAGCTGATCTACGACTTCCGCGACGCGCTCGAGTATTTCGAGTCCGACGACGACGTGCGCGTGTTGATCGTCAAGGGCGCCGGCCGCACCTTCTCGGCCGGCTACGACCTGACCCCGGCCGGCGGCTACGGTGCGGACGCGATCCACCGCCGCTTCCGCACCGTCGACGACGATGGCAACCGGCTGATCATGGGAATCCGCGGCGGTATGGCGCGGGTGACCGACATCTGGCTCTATTTCTGGAATATGCAGAAGATCACGATCGCCCAGCTGCACGGCTATGCGATCGCCGGCGGATTCGAGCTGTCGATGATGGCCGACCTCGTGGTCGCTGCCGAGGACACGCAGATCGGTCACCCGGGCCTGCGGTTCGCCGGTTCGCGCACCTCGGCGATCCTGCCCTTGCTGACCAACATGCGCAAGGCCAAGGAACTCTTCTACACGGGCGACCCGATCCGCGCCACGGAAGCGGCCCAGCTGAACCTGATCAACTACGCCGTCCCGCGCGATGAGCTGGAGGAGAAGACGCTGGCGCTGGCAGAGCGCGTCTCCAACCTGCCCGCCGATCACCTGGCCCAGCTCAAGGTCCACATGAACCGTTTCTACGAGAACATGGGGATCTACTCGTCGCTGCGCTCCTCGACCGACCTCGATGCTGTTGGTACCTTCACCAGCCAGCACTATGAATGGTCTCGGCGGATGCGGGACGAAGGCCTCAAAGGCGCGCTCGCCTGGCGCGATGGCCCCTTCGGCGACTACTCGCAGGCGCCGCGCAGCCGCTGAGCAAGACAGCCGGGCGCGGGCAACCTCGATGTTTCGGCGTAACCGACATAATGCCGCCAATGTCCGGCCGGCGGTAATTACACCTGCCTGCTGGAGGCCGAGACAACGGTGACGGTAACGGCGCTGCGAAGCGGCGGCGCGACCGAAATGCCCGCCGGCAGCCTTGTCTGCTGGGGTACCCGAGTTCCTTATGCGCAAACCGGCAACTCGGGCGACAGCCCGCCCTCGGCGCGCCCAATCCCATCCACCGGTCGCCACTGCCGCAGGACGACACTGCGGGACCGGGCGGTGTCGCGGCGGATCCGCTCAACGGCGATATCGGCCACCCCGATGAGGACGAAGCCCCCTACCGGTGCGTCGATGTCAGCGCCGGCTACGACCATACCTGCGCGATTCGCACCAGCGGTGTCATCGATTGCTGGGGCAGCAACGAGTACGGCAAGAGCAATCCGCCGCGACAGCTGATGCTGTCGCCGTTGGGCCTGCCTGGCGGGATGTTCCACAGTATTGAAACAGGCATGGATCACACTTGCGCGATCAATGCCGAAGGCGCCGCCGTGTGCTGGGGTAGCAACAAGTAGAGTACCCGCCGGCCGGCGAATACGTGCAGCTGAGTTCCGGATACTGGCACGGTTGCACGATCTGGACCTACGATGATGTGCCATTGCGGCAGCTTCAGCCGGAAGCTCCGAAACCGGCCTGGAGCATCAACCCGGCACGGGTGATTAGTCTGTCACCGCCGGGCAACATGGAGTGCTGGGGCGACAACAAGGAAGCCAAAGCGACGCCGCCGCGCGCGATTTCCCGCGCCACCCAAAGCGGTCGGATGGTGACGTTCAGCGCGCCGAATTGGTATCAGGTGTCAAGCGGCGCGACGTTCACGTGGCGTGTTCGACGGCAACCCAACTACCGATGAGAGCCCGACTCCCGCGACTGCACAGCAGGCCCTGCGGTTCAGCGCCACGGCGGCAGTGACTGAAGGCATCGTCGCCTGTTGGGGCATGGGCGGCGTCGTCTCGCGCTTGCCGGCGACCGATGTCATCGGAACAAGCGACGTCCCGGTCTGCCAGACTATCGCTGGCGCATCTGCTGTTGGTGCGATCGTGCGCGAGCTCACCGGCGAGGGTCGGATTTACGGCAAGACTTCCGCGGACGGCACGATCGAATTCGCCTTCAAGGTGATTGTCAACAAGGCCCCGGACCAGATACTCAGGCCGGGTTTCCGCTTCGTGCCCAGCTCAGGGTCGCTGACCGTGGGCCGCTGGTACTTCAGCGACCCTGATGGAGTACGCGGATGGCGTACGAGCCGTCGGGCATGAGTGCGCGCAAGGCAAGGTGGATGTGGGGCGCATCGCCGTGCGGCTGCTCAAGAGCGGACACATGGAACTGGCGCTGATGACCACCGACGGTATGGTCACCGCCAACATCCCAGCGAACCACAACCGCATTCCCAACCCCGCCGAGTTGGGCAAGTGGTGGCGAACGGACCGGATTGTCTGGAACCGTGCCGCCTAACCTCGTCAGCCTGGCAACCTGGCCTGTAGCGCGGCGGGCGACCGAGGTCGCCCGCCGCGTTGCGTTTCACGCCCCGAAGCGTTGGCTACCCTACGATGCCAATGCTCACCTTCGTCGGCCTCGATCTTGCCTGGACGACTAGGAACGAGAGCGGCATCTGCTGGCTCGAGGGGGACTCGCGCGAGAATCTGTGCTGCACGCGGCTTGACGCGGCAGTGTGCGAGACGCAGAGCCTGGCGCGGGAGCTGGCCGCCGCGAAGTCGGCCGTGGTGACAATTGATGCGCCAGTCTTGTACACGTCGGAACGTTGGGTCGAGCGGGAGATCAGTCGGTGCTTCAGCCGCTACAAGCTCGGCGCGCATTCCGCGCATGCCGCCTGGAAGCATGGCTACCGAGCCGGCGTCGATCTGGGCGCGGCGCTCGTCGAGCGCGGGTTCACCTGTGATCCCAATCCCATCCTGAGCGGCGATCGGCAACGCCCAGTCGCGGTCGAGGTGTTCCCGCATACCATCCACGTCGTCCTGTTCGGCCTTTCGGAGCGCCTGCCGTACAAGCGCAAGCGGGGACGAGACACCAGCTCGCTACAGCGTGCGATGCAGGAGTATCAGACGCACCTGCGCGCGTTGATCGGGCGCGAATGTCCGGGCGTGCTGGAGCATCCAGCCGTGCAGGACGCCCTCGATCAGGATCGCGCCGGCGTGGCGCGCGGACGCGAGCTCAAGCGGCTGGACGACACGCTAGACGGTCTCACCTGCGCCCTCGCGGCCTGGCTAATCTGGGATCAGCCCAATCGCTGGGAGGTGCTCGGCGATCAGAACGGTTACGTCGTGACGCCGAGATCGGCGGAAGTCGAATCCGCCGCGTCGACTAGGTTGGGAAATCCGGGTGCGACTTGAGGTTCAGAATCTGGCGCGTGTGATCGCCGTCGTGGAACGCCTGGAACAGTGGCCATGCCATTGCCGGTAACTCGCCGAAGAAGGCGTGCGGAACCGTCGTCTCGTTGTTGATCACGTCTGTAAACGCGTTACCGACGCTGAGCAGTCGCTCGCTGACTCGAGTGACCTGAGCGCGGAGGTCGTCGACGTCCGACGGCGGCGCAACGATCTGCCCGGGCGGACCTTTGACCGCCGTGCGGCCATTCGCCGTGGCCGCGATGATCTCCGCCACGTTCGGCGAGGCGGTGATCACGTGCCGCATGATCTCGCCGATGCTCCAGGTCCGCTCGTCTTCGGCATCCAGAGCATCCATAAGTGCGGGCGACCAGTCAGCCTGCGCCTGCGACACGTCCTGCAGCGCGTCGATCAATGCGAACCGGGCGTTCGCCATGCGCAACCAGATCTGATCCCAGGGCAGCGTCGCCGCGTCTTCGAGGAAACGCTGCCGCATTTGCGCTATGCGATCCGTCATGATGTCGGGGATCGTCTCAGTCCGCCTGGCGGAACTCGGGCGCGATCTCGTTAATGAAGCGATCCATCTGCTCCGTGCGCTGGAAGACGTTCGATCCGAGCGTGAAGTCGGGGATGATCAGTTCGTCCACGCCGGCGTCGATGTAGGCCTGCACGGTGCGCTTGATCTCGTCGTTCGAACCGCCCAGTACTGGGCGGCCGCTGGCTCGCGCCGGTCCGATCATCGCCTCATCGTCGGTCATCATCAACAGCGTGCAGACCGAGCGTTCGATCTCGCCCGGATCGCGGCCGACATCTTGACAGTGCGCGTCGAGCACCGACTGCTTGTGCGCCAAGACCTTCGGTGTGCCCCAAACATTCCACTCATTGGCGTACTGCGCGGTGATGCGTAGGGTGCGTTTCTCGCCACCGCCGCCGATCATCAACGGCAGCGGCGTCTGGATCGGTTTCGGCTCGAGCGGCGCATCGATCAACTGATAATGCTCGCCGCTGAAGTTCGTCTTCTGGTAGTGGAACAAATCGGTAATCAGCTGACAGGCCTCCTCGAAGCGGTCCATCCGTTCCTTGAGCGTGCCGAAGTGAATGCCGTAGGCGTAATGCTCATTCTCCTGCCAGGCCGCCCCCAGTCCGAGAATGAAGCGTCCGCCCGAGATGATGTCGATCTGCGCCGCCATCTTCGCCGTGACCGCCGGATGTCGATACGTGTTGCCGGAGACCATGTGCCCCAGCTTGACGCGAGGGATGCGCGAGGCGAACGCAGCCAGCGTGGTCCATGACTCGTGCATGATCTGGTCCGAAGCATCCTCGCCTACCGGTTTGTTGGGCATGAAGTGATCGGCGAACCAGATCCGATCCCAGCCGCTGCGCTCGGCGTGACGGGCGACGGTTAGTATCTCCTCCCATGGGTTGGATGCGCCTGGCCAGAATCCGAATCGCATGTGTCTCGTCCTTTGTTCCTGGGCCGCGTCGTGTTCGTGCGGCGAATTCGTCTGGCGTGCAGGCTAGTGGAATACGCTGCGAGCGCCTGGATTCCAAAGCGGTTAACCAAATGCCAACACCGCAGGGGTAGATGGAGGGCGTAGCATAGTGGCGGCGGATTGCGGGCGACCTCGCCGCTCGCGCAGAAGCGCGCAGGCGCCCGTTCATGGCCTGCCAACAACGTCGGACCATACGTCGATGCGCTGTCAAGGGGCCGTGTGATGCGCACACTGTTAATCGTCGAAGATGAGCGACCGCTGGCGGAGACGCTACGGTTCAATCTTGAGCTGGAAGGCCACCAGGTTCGCACGGCCGAGGACGGCATCGAAGGCCTCTCGATGGCGCGCGCGATCCGGCCGGATCTGGTCCTACTCGATCTGATGCTGCCGCGCATGGACGGGCTCGATGTGCTGCGCGGCATCCGCGAGCATTCGCAGGCACCAGTGCTGCTGCTGACCGCGCGCACCGCCGAGGCCGACCGTGTCAAGGGACTCGACCTGGGCGCCGACGACTACATCACTAAGCCATTCTCGCTAGCCGAACTGAAAGCCCGCGTGCGCGTGCATCTGCGTCGTAAGCAAGAATTGTCGACCGGGCCCAGAGTCCTCGAATTCGGAGCGTTCCGACTCGACCTCAATCGTCGCCTGCTGACCAAAAACGACGAGCCGATCGCGCTGCGCCCCAAAGAGTACGAACTGCTCGCCTACCTGGCCCAGCGCGATGGTCGCGTGTTTACCCGCGACCAGCTGCTCAACGACGTCTGGGATATCTCTTTCGCCGGCGGTACCCGAACCGTCGACGTCCACGTACGCTGGCTGCGCAAGAAGATCGAAAAACCGGATAGTCCGCCGCAACACCTGATCACGGTGCGAGGAGCGGGGTACCGTTTCGAGCGCTAATCGTGCGAACCCTCGCCGTCGGTGTCTTGGCGCTGTTACTGGGCGTCAGCTTGCTTGCCGCCGGGCTATCGTACGTCTTCGGTGGCATCGCGCTGAGCGTCGGCGTCGCGCTGAGCGCTTGGGGCGCGAAGTCGAACGACCAACGAACTTCTGGCATGCGCGACCTGTTGCTCAGCCGCTCGCTCACGATTGAACGGCTCGAAGCGGCTCTGAATGAGCGCACCGCCGAGTGCGACCAGCTGGAACGCGCCCTCGCCTCGACCGGCGATATAGTGATCGCGCTCGACTGCGACGCTCGGGTGCGCTATCTGAACCCGGCCGCACAGCTCACACTCGGCGCGCCGCTGCGCCAGCTGATCGGCGCGCCGCTGCTCGACGCAGTCGAGGACCCGGACCTCTACAACGCCGCCCGACAGGCAATTGACGAGGGCGTGCCCGCCGTACTGGTTGTCCTGCGAGCCGGACGACGCTTCCGCACCGTCGTGGCGCCCGTCTCCTCGCTCGCGCAGACGGGACCATGGTCGGTTGTGCTGGCGATGCACGATCTGTCGAATTTGTACGAGGCCGAGCTCGCGCGACGCGATTTCTTCATCAACGCGTCGCACGAGCTGCGGACGCCGCTGGCGACGATCGCCGCCGCGGCGGAGACGCTGGAGTTCGTCCGCAAACCGATAGACGCCCAGCGCTTTCGCGCCATCATCCAGTCTGAGGCCGACCGCATGACGCAGCTGGTCGAGGAGATGCTCGCCCTCGCCCGGCTGGAATCGGGCCTGACTGAACCGGAAATGGGTACTGTGGGCATGGAGTCGCTGATCCAGGGCGCGGTCGAGAGCATTCGCCCGCAAGCCGAACGCGAGGGACTCTCGCTCGACTATGCGGGTCCCAACGGCCGACCCGAAACGATGATCGCGGCCGACCCAGAGCTCTTCGAGCGAGCCGTCCTCAACCTGCTGCACAACGCCGTGAAATTCACCGACCGTGGCGGATCGATAGAGGTGTTGTCGGACCTCGGCGATGCGGGAGGCACGACCGACACGGAGCCGATGGTCTGGATCCGCGTCCGCGATACCGGCATCGGCATCGAGCCGACCGAGCAGGCGCGCATCTTCCAGCGCTTCTATCGCGTCGACCGGGCTCGCCAGTCCGGCGGCGGGACCGGCCTGGGACTGGCCGTCGTTCGGCACATCGCCGAAGTCCACGGCGGTGCCGTATCGTTGCAGAGCGCGCCCGGACAGGGTTCGACCTTCGGCTTCAGTGTGCCGCTGGCGCAACAGAGCTGAGAACGCGACGTCGGGCGCTAACTGGCCCTTAACGGCACGTTATCCATTTGGTTAACGCGAATCAGTTCGCAAGCTCAATCCTGTAACTCGCGCTTGTGGCGAGCGCTCAGAATGGGCGAGCCACGATTTGTGCGGCCGGCAAACGAAACCCTGGTCGCCGAGCGAGAGGAGCGTGATCGTTTTGGAGCGAGCGAACAACAGGCTGTCGACGCGGTGGTTGCCGCTGTTGATCGTTGCACTCGTGGCGGGAGCAATGCTGCTCGTCGCCTGTGCTGATGATGACGAGCAACCGCAACAAACCCAGCAGCCCACCGAGCAACCGCAAGATCAAGATCAGGCGATGCCCGCGCCGAGCGGCAGCGATGCTGACCGACAGCAGGACCAACCAACACAGCGGGAGCAGCCGACGCAAGAGCAGCCCTCAGGCCTCGCCGCCCTGGAAGGAGAAATTCAGGTCGACGGTTCGTCGACGGTATTCCCGATTACGGAGGCGATGGCGGAGGAGTTCGGCATTCTGACCGAGCGGGGCGTTCGGGTGACGGTCGGCGTGTCGGGCACCGGCGGCGGGTTCAAGCGCTTCTGCGCGGGCGAGACGGACATTTCGGATGCGTCGCGTCCGATCAAGGACTCGGAGGTCGAGTTGTGCGCCGAGGCGGGCATCGACTTCATCGAGCTGCCGGTGGCGTTCGACGGGTTGACGGTGGTGATCAATCAGGACAACGACTGGGTGGATCACCTGACCGTGGAGGAGTTGAACCGCATATTCCGACCGGAAGACTACGCGAGGACGTGGGCGGAGGTTCGGGATGGGTTCCCGGATGTGGAGATTGCGTTGTACGCGCCTGGGGCGGACAGCGGCACGTTCGATTATTTCACGGAGGCGATCAACGGGGACGGCGGAGTCCATCGTTCGGACAACACGACGTTTTCGGAGGACGACAACGTGTTGGTGCAGGGCGTGTCGGCGGATCGCGGGGGAATCGGGTATTTCGGCTTCAGCTACTACGCGAACAACGCGGAGATTCTGAAGGCGGTGCCGGTGGTGAACGAGGCGGGGATGAAGATTACGCCGTCGAACGAGAGCATCAACGACGGGTCGTACAATCCGTTGTCGCGCCCGTTGTTCATTTATGTATCGGCGTCGTCGCTGGAGCGCGATGAAGTGTCGGCGTTCGTGGAGTACTACCTGACCGACGGCGTGTGGCTGGTGGACACGCCTGAGGTGGGTTACGTGCAGTTGCCTGCGGCGATTTACGCTGCTGCGCTGGGCCGCGTAGAGAACCTGATCACCGGCTCGGCGATGAGCAGCGCCTCCGAAGGCGACACGCTCGCCGAAATTCTCGGTGCCGAGTAGCCCCTGAACTGCGAGGAACGGGTCGCGCCGGCGATTCGCTCCTCACAGGATTGGAGAGATTTCGGAACGGCGAATGCCGCGCCCGATCGGACTTCGGCTCGGTCGGGGCGTGGCTGACGCACGGCCGACAGGTCAACTAGTGCGTCCCGGGTGTTCGACCGTTCCGACACCGACACGCCGTAACCGCAACGCAACTGTTGGCTTACGGCGCGTTACCGCCGAGCGGGTGATCGCTCATAACCCTCTTGCAGAGGTTCACTGGATGGATGCGCCTTCCGTCAGCGACAGAAGGCGCTAGCGTAGCGAGCAGGTTGCCCAATGGCAGCGCAAACGCCTCGGATGAATGAACCGGAACGAGACACCGTGCGGTCGCTGCTGGCCGAACTGTGGCGCGACCGACTCCAGCCCTCCCGTCCCGGCAGCGGCCGCGAAACGTCGTCCGGTCGCATAGTCCACGGCGCCTTATTCGTGACCGCGACGCTTTCGGCGTTCGTCACGATCGGCATCGTGCTGGTGCTGATCTTCGAGACCGTCGAGTTTTTCCGCGAGGTGCCATTCCTCGACTTCTTCGGCTCGACCGAGTGGTCGGCGCTATTCGCCGAGAAACAGTTCGGCGTCTGGGCGTTGGTCTGGGGCACGGGCATGATCGCCATAATCGGCCTGGTCGTCGCGATTCCGCTAGGGCTGATGGCCGCCGTCTTCCTGAGCGAATACTCGCCGCCGCGTATTCGCGCGATCGTCAAGCCGATCCTCGAGGTGCTCGCCGGCGTGCCCACGGTCGTCTTCGGCTATTTCGCGCTCGTTTCTGTCTCGCCGGTCATCCGCGACATCTTCGGCGAGGACGTGGGCATCTACAACGCGCTCTCGGCCGGCATCGTGGTCGGCTTGATGATCGTCCCGATCATCGCCTCCCTCTCCGAGGACGCGATGAAGGCCGTGCCCCGCTCATTGCGCGAAGGCGCATACGCGCTCGGTTCGACGCGCATGGAAGTGTCTCTTCGCGTAGTGCTGCCCGCCGCCTTCTCCGGCGTCGTCGCCTCGATCATCCTCGCCGCCTCGCGAGCCGTCGGCGAGACAATGGCCGTAACTATCGCCGGCGGCGGCAACCCGCAATTCGGCGTCAATCCGCTCGAAGCGGTCCAGACCATGACCGCGATGATCGTCCAGCTCTCTCTGGGCGATACGCCGACCACCTCAATTGAGTTCAAAGTCCTCTTCGCGGTCGCGATGACGCTGTTCGCCCTGACCCTGGCGATGAATATCGTGGCGCAGTGGGTCTCGCGCCGATTTCGGGAGGAATACGAATGAGCGCTGCAGCGTCGACGGTGCAGATGACGTCGTACTCGCCGCGCGTTCGCGCGCGCAGAAGCGTATCGGTTGCCTTTATGGTCGCCGCCTTGTTGGCGATCGCCATCTCCACGATCATGTTGGGTGCGTTGATCGTCGAGATCGCGGTCGACGGCGCCGCGCGACTCTTCACCGACGGCAGCGCCGTCGCACGAGAAGCTCGAGACGGCAGTATCCTCACCGATCTGCCCACGCCCGACGGTATGGATTGGATGTCCTGGGCGTTGCCGATCGCGATCCTCCTGCCGTTCATCGGCCCGCGACTGGTCAACAGCTTCATGCCCGAACTGCCCCAGCTCGCCGAGCGCGCGATCTGCCTGGTTGCCGTCGCGCCGGCCGCGGCGTTCGTCCATGTCCTCTACGTGCGCTTCGAGTCCGCATACTTTATCGACTACGCCAAAGCGGTAGGCGTCGACGGTGCCAGCGGCAACCTCTTCCAGCTCTTCGGCCAGGCTGAGGGATTTCAGATCGTTCGGCTGTTGGTCGTCGGGTTGATCGTCCCCCTCGCCGTGCTGGCGATCGGTTGGTTCTGGTCGCGACGGATGCGCAAGCCCAGCCTGATCATTCCCGCGATCATGATCGCGGGCTGGATTGCCTACCTCTTCATCGACCCCTGGTTCCTCTCCTCGTATCCCTCGCGCAATCCAGCCCAAGCCGGGCTGTTCTCCGCCGTGACGGGCACGTTGTACATGATGCTGATTACCGCCGCGTTGGCGTTCCCGCTCGGCGTCGGCGCGGCCATCTACCTCGAGGAATACGCGCGCCGCAGCTGGTTCTCGCGCATGATCCAGGTCAACATCTCCAACCTCGCCGGCGTCCCCTCGATTATCTACGGACTGCTCGGTCTGCAGGTCTTCGTGCGCGTGCTGGAGTTCGAGCGCTCGGTGCTGGCCGGCGCCTGCACGATGGCCCTGCTCGTCATGCCGATCATCATCGTCTCTGCGCAGGAAGCGCTGCGCACCGTCCCCCCCTCGATGCGGGAAGCCGCCTACGCTGTCGGCGCGACGCGCTGGCAGGTCGTCCGTTATCACGTGCTGCCCTACGCCTTCGGCGGCATGCTCACTGGTAACATCCTGGCGATGTCGCGCGCGATCGGCGAGACCGCGCCGCTGATCGCCATCGGCGCGTTGACCTTCATCGCCTTCCTCGCCGACTCGCCCACCGATGATTTCACGGTGCTGCCGATCCAGATCTACAACTGGGTCGGTCGGCCGCAGTCCGGCTTTCATGAAATTGCGGCCTCCGGCATCATCGTCCTGATGCTGATCCTGTTGTTGATGAACGCCTCGGCGATCATCATGCGGCAGCGCACACGAACTGACTGGTAGGTCGCAATCAGGGCAATCCGCGCAACACAGGTCGCTCACGATGAGTCGCTCACGGAACGTAGCCTGGACCACAGGCGGAAGGAGCCTGACATGGCACGGAACTTCTTCACGATGATGCGGTCGAGCGCGCCCAGCGCAACCGCTCCGCCGACCGACACCCTGGAACGCCTCGCCCCGCCACCTTCGCTCCCGAGCATGAAAGCCGACGCCGGCCGCGGCGTCGGCATCCACCTGGACCCTACTCTGGAAGCGGTCCGTCACAACTTCGCCGAAGCGGTGCAGTTGGCGCTCGAACTGCGCGACGTCTCCGTCTTCTACGGTTCCTTCCAGGCGGTCGACCGCATCACGCTGCCCGTGCCCAGGAACCGCGTCACCGCCCTGATCGGTCCCTCGGGCTGCGGCAAATCGACGCTGCTGCGCTGCCTGAATCGTATGAACGACCTCATCCCCGGTACCCGCGTCGAAGGCGAGATCCGCTTCGAGGATCGCAACCTGATCGATCCCGCCGTCGACGCGGTCGAGGTGCGCCGACGGATCGGTATGGTCTTTCAGAAACCGAATCCGTTCCCCAAGTCGATCTACGAAAATGTCGCCTTCGGCGCCCGCATCAACGGCTACGCGGGCGATATGGATCGACTGGTCGAGGACTCGCTCCGCCGCGCCGCGCTCTGGGATGAGGTCAAGGACGAGCTGCACAAGTCCGGCCTCGCCCTGTCCGGTGGTCAGCAGCAGCGACTCTGCATCGCCCGCGCGATCGCGGTGCAGCCCGAGATCATCCTCATGGACGAGCCCGCCTCCGCGCTCGACCCCGTTGCAACGCTCAAGATCGAAGACCTGATGCGCGAGCTGGCCGAGCATTACACGATTGTGGTGGTGACGCACAACATGCAGCAGGCGGGCCGCGTCTCCGACTACACGGCGTTCCTCTTGGCGGGTGAAGAGCGTGTCGGCCGCCTGGTCGAGTTCGGACCCACGCAGGACATCTTCACCAATCCGCTGGATCAGCGGACCGAGGACTACATTACTGGCAGATATGGCTAACTTGCTCGAGAGCGACAGCCGACAACCGCCCAGCCGAGCTGGGAGGATCCTATGTCTACCGTGAGGCTGACCTACTCGGCGGATCGAGCGAGCGTGCTGGATCGGCTACGTCTGCAGCACGCCAGAGCCGATCGCTCGATCGTCGACGCCATGCAGGCGTTGCTGCGTCGTGATCTCGTCCTGGCTCGTCGCGTCTGCGAGGCCGACGGCGAAACTAAGCATGTGCGTTACGACATCGAGGAGGCGGTGACCGGCATCATCGCCCTCCAGCAACCCGTAGCGGGGGACCTGCGAGAGCTCATGTCGATCGTCGCGATCACGCTCAACCTCGAGCGTATCGCCGGACACGCCGACGGCATCGCGCGCAACGCCATTTTCCTCGAGGACAACCCGGTCGCCGCCACCGAGCCTGATCTCTGGCGTATGGCCGACGTGGTGCGCGAAATGCTGCAATCGGCGACCCGCTCCTTCCTCGATCGCGATCAGCGGCTGGCTCGCCGCACCGTCGCTCGCGATGAAGAGGTCGACGATCTGTACGCGGATATCCACGAGCGCCTGATCGCCCGAATCGCCGATGCGGAAGGCGATGCCGAGCAATCCGACGCGATCACGCATGTCCTCTGGTGTTCGCACAATCTCGAGCGAATCGGTGATCGCGCGCTTAACATCTGCGAGCGAACGGTGTTCCAGGTCACCGGCCGCTTCGAGCGCCTGCGCGGAGACGACCTGAGCCTCGCCCCCTGACAATCCCCCCCCGCTTGCCGCGTCGATCCCCGTCAGCCCGTTTATCCGTCGCCCGTTTCGTCATTCCTGCGCAAGGCGCGGAAATCTCGCTTCCCCTGCGTCGGCGCGCGACCGGGTGAAATTGTCGTACGTGCCGCGGCAATGACGGAAGCGACCGAAACGTCGCGCCGCGCGATCACGCTTAGCCTGCCGCCATGGAAGCGCTGGTCATCGCTCTGATCCGCATCGCCGGTTCATTGCCGGTGCTGCGATGGGCATTCGTCGGCGGTCTGATCGCCGTATTTACCGACCTCTCCGACCTCTTCATCCGTCAGGCCATCGATCTCGGCGGCCTGCCCAACTACCAGGAATGGGACAAATGGGTCGACCAAGTCTACATCTGGCTCTTCCTTCTGGTCAGCCTGCGCTGGTCGGGCTGGGAGCGGCGCGTCGCCCTCGGTCTCTTCGCCTGGCGGCTGATCGGCTTCATTGCCTTCAGCGCTGGCGCCGGCCGCGATGTGCTGATCTACTTTCCCCACATCTTTGAGTTCTGGTTTCTGTTTGTCGCCGCCAGGCCGCATTGGCCTGCCCGACTGCGACCCGGATGGGCCTCGACCGCCGCCGGCGCGCCCGCCCCCCTAACCTGCAACGAGGCTGTTCGCTGGCTGCTCTTCCTCACCGCGCTCAAAATCTTCCACGAATACGCGCTGCACACCGCCAAGTGGTTCGATGGCTTCTCCGCCTTCGACGCGGGCGACGCCATCTGGGACTTCGTCTCGGGGCCGTTCTCGTAGTGGCGCCCTGCGGACAGAATCCGGACGTGGGGTATCCTGTCTCCGTTGTGCCTGCCTCTGCAGGCAATGTCCGGAGTGAACAATGACGACCAGCGCGGCGCGACCGCCGATGCGTCCCGATCAGATGCAGGCGGAGCAACACGTGATCTGCCGCGATCTGTTCAAGATCTACAAGATCGCCGACCTCGAAGTGGTCGCCCTGCGCGGCCTCGACCTGACCGTCAATCGGGGCGAAGTGCTCGCCATTGTCGGCGCCTCAGGCTCCGGCAAGTCGACGCTGCTCAACGTGCTCGCCGGGCTCGACATCCCCTCGGCCGGACAAGCCTACGTCAATCAGTCCGATCTGTTGGCGCTGACCGAACAGGAGTTGGTCGACTACCGCCGCGAAGAAGTCGGCTTCGTCTGGCAGCAAACCGGGCGCAACCTGATTCCCTACCTCTCCGCCCAGCAGAACATCGAAGTGCCCATGATTCTGGCCGGGCGCGCCCGCAAGCGCGCCCGTGAGCGGACGCTCGCGCTGCTTGAGGCCGTCGGCCTGACGGACAAGCGCCGACAGCGCCCCGACCAGCTGTCCGGCGGCGAACAGCAGCGCGTCTCGATCGGCGTCGCCCTAGCCAACGATCCGCCGCTGCTCCTCGCCGACGAACCGACCGGTGAACTCGATACCCACACCTCCGAGCAGATCTTCCAGCTCTTCCGTAACCTGTCCAACCAGTTCGGACTGACCATCATCATCGTCACCCACGACCCCGCCATCGCCGCACGTGTCGATCGGGTGGTTGCCATTCGCGACGGCACGATCGCGACCGAGACCGTGCGCCGCGTCGAGAATCCCGGTACCGAGATTGCCG
Source organism: Dehalococcoidia bacterium (assembly GCA_965116225.1). GTDB lineage: Bacteria > Chloroflexota > Dehalococcoidia > Bin125 > Bin125 > Bin125. The sequence goes on from OZ220495.1 coordinate 1,594,545, forward strand.
AGATCGTCCACGAGGAGTTTGCCGTGGTCGACAGCGCCGGCCGCTTGCAGATTCCCAAGCCGCTGCTCGACCAGGTCGCGCTGGGGCGTCGCGCCTACGTCGACTCCCGCGAGGGACGCATCATCATCACGCCGGCGCACGAGGCGGACGCGGGCAACGAGGAGTCCGAACCACGATGACCACCGTGCAGGCTACAGAGGCGTCAGGCCAATCGACGGCTTCGACGAACCGAGCGCTCGTCGTCGATGTCCAGAACGTGAGCCGCAAATTCATCGTCGGTGCGGAAGAGATCTGGGCCGTTCGGGACGTGTCGCTGCAGGTCGCGCAGGGTGAATTCGTCGCGCTGATCGGACGCTCCGGCTCCGGCAAGACGACGCTGCTCAATATGATCGCCGGGCTCGACTCGCCGACCTCCGGCCACGTCGCCATCGACGGCGAGAACATTACCGAGTACTCCGAACGCCAACTGACCCAGCTGCGCCGACATCAGGTTGGCTTCGTCTTCCAGTCCTTCGGCCTGCTGCCGCTGCTCTCCGCGTACGAGAATGTGGAGCTGTCGCTCCGCATCGCCGGTGCCGGCATTCGCGAACGTCGTCGCCGGGCCCAGGAACTGTTGGAGGCGGTCGGTTTGGGCGGGCGCGCCCGACATCGACCCTACGAACTCTCCGGCGGCGAGCAGCAGCGCGTCGCCATCGCCCGCGCCTTGGCCAACTCGCCCGCGCTGATCCTCGCCGACGAACCAACCGGCGAACTCGACTCCACCACCGCCGTGTCGATCTTCCGTCTCCTGCATGACCTGGTCATCGAACAAGGCGTCACGATCATCACCACCACCCACGACCGCACCGTGATGGAGCTGGTGCCGCGCGTCGAGGAGATGCGCGACGGCCGCCTGCTGGAACCCGACCAGCAGGAACTGTTCCGTTACACCGTCCGCGAGGAGCGCTCGCAATTCGCAGCCGAACTCCCATCCGACATCCGCGAGGACGTATCGGCCGTCGGCGCGCACGGAGCCGATTTCGCGCCCACGCTCGATCAGCGAATCGCCGCCGAACGAGCCGCCCATCCCGAGATCAGCGTCGATCAGGCTCGCCACGTCTTCGGCGCCGACCTGCCCACCGATCCGCCCTCGCACGAGTCGGAAGCATCCGACATCCAACCGTCGGAGGAATCTGACACTCAGCCATGCCAGTCAGGCTCGACCGCGATTCCCGACTCCGAACCACCCAGCGCCGCGGACGCCTCGTTCGCGCCGCCCGAAGACGTCGAGCGACCCAGCTGGGCTCGCCCACAGCGCGACTAACAGCGCCAGTCGAGACCAGCGCCGACAAAAAACCCCTACGGTTCGCTCTCAATCTTGGTCAGGACGTACCGTCGCGGTTGCTGATCCCAGCGAATCAGCCGATGCGGCGCGTCAACCTCGTACCAGGCCCGCGACACTTCGACGCCCGGCGTCGCCGCAACCTGCCAGACCACCACGTCGCCCTGTGGCCCACGCAGCGTGTCCTGACCCCGCACCGCGAGCTGCACTAGCTGGCTACGTCGTTGAGCCACGTTGACCGACCGATACGTCAACTCCAAATCCTGCCGGAACGCGAGCGAGCGCCAGAGCCACGCCGACGAGTCGTTGTCGAACGCGAACGCTCCGGCCTCCAGCGTCTCTTCGATCACCTCGCCGTTGTCTTCCACCCGGATGTCGGCCACGATCTCGCCCTCCCGGTTCAACCGATAGTCCGCCTCAGCCCGCCTCGTCTCGTCCGGGGCCACAGCCAACCGCTCGTATCGAACAGGCGACAGGGTCTCGGCGTCGACCCACACAGCGACGATATCGACGACCGGACCGTCGTCGCTATCGAGCTGGAACTCCAGCGACAGCCGGTAGTGTTCGCCCTCCCGCATCGTCTCCATCACCAGCGTGCCGAGCCTGCTGTCGGTCTGATCGAGCATGTCGTAATGCAGCCGCTCGTAGTCGGGCCACGCGATCTGGGAGACGGGATTCTCCGGATCGTCGAAGTTGCCCTCGGCCCCGCAGGCGACCGCAAGCGCGGCGAGCGCCGCAACGCCGCCGAGCAGCGTGGCCCTCAGCCCCCAGCGACTGCCCCCTCGATCCGTATCGATCATGAACCGCGGCCATCGGGGCCGATTTCGGCCTCCGCCATCCGCCGCAACGCCGCCGCGCAGTCCTCGCTCGATACATCGCCGTGCGTGACAAGTCGAATCTTGGTCCGATCCGGCGTCGTGACGAGCACGCCAATCTGCTTGAGCCTGTCCCGCAGGCTCAGCCCCGGCTCGGCCTCGCGCGACGTGTCGAGTTGGACGATGACGATATTCGTTTCCACATCCTCAGGGTTGATCCTGAAGCCCAGTTCGGCCAGACCCCGCGCGAGCCGACGCGCGTTGGCATGATCCTCGGCGAGCCGCTCGACCATCTGCTCCAGCGCGACCAGACCAGCCGCCGCCAGGATGCCCGCCTGACGCATGCCCCCGCCGACCAGCTTGCGCGTGCGACGCGCCTCGTCAATGAACGCCTCATCGCCGCAAATCAGCGAACCGACCGGTGCCCCCAGCCCCTTCGAGAGGCAGAACGCGACGCTGTCCGCGGGTGCCGCCAGCTCGGCGACCGAATGCCCCGACGCCACGGCGGCGTTGAAAATGCGCGCCCCGTCGAGATGCACCCGCAGCCCCTGCGCATGCGCCATGTCGGCGATGGACCGCGTGCGCGCCAGCGACAACACGCTGCCCCCGCAGAAGTTATGCGTGTTCTCCAGCGCCAGCAGCGTGGTCCGCGGTTGATGCATGTCGAGCGGACGAACCGCGCCCGGAATCAGCTCCGGATCGAATCCGCCGTCGGCTTGATTCGGCAGCGTCGTCGCAAGCACGCCGCCGAGCCGCGAGACACCGCCCGCTTCCGCACGAACGATGTGAGCCCGATCGCCGACCAGCAACTCATCGCCGGCCCTGGTCTGCGACAGCAGCGAGACCAGATTGGCCATCGTGCCGCTCGCGACGAACACCCCCCGCTCCTTGCCCGTCAGCTCCGCCGCGTGAGCCTCCAGCCGCGCGATGGTCGGGTCCTCGCCGAACACATCATCGCCGACCTCCGCCTCGTACATCGCCTGACGCATCGCCGACGTCGGCTTCGTCACGGTGTCCGAACGCAGATCGATCAGGCGCCGATCAGGCGCCGCTCGCTCGCTCACGCGACTGATCCGTTCTCTCGCTCCCAGATGGTGCGGAAACCCTCACCGCCCGTGATCGCGGCGAAGATCACCGCCCGTTCGCCGTCGTACAGCTGTTGTCTGATCGCCGCGATGTCGTCCGCGTCGCCCCCGAGACTCAGCAGCCGCGTCTCGATCTTCTCCCAAATCCCCGACTCGTCGAACGCCCGCATCGCGCGCGGCCACGGAAACGAGAGAATCCGGTCCGGTAACGGCATGCGCGGTCGCAGCGACTTGAGGTGCTGGAATCGCTCCTCGGCCGAGTTGACGCGATCGACGAGACGGATGATCGGCATATCCGGCGGGTTGGCCCGAAAATCGACCAGCAATCGCGGCGCCAGCGCCTCGAAACGCACGATCATCACCGAGGCGCGGTCGATTACATGCAGGATTTCATTGAGGTCGACGCCGTAGTCGTCCGTCATCGGCGCGTCCATTCTCCTTGTTCCGGCGCGAGCGCGAGCATAATCAGCCCCGCGCCGGCGCGGCGCAGTTAGCCCCGATCGTCCGCTGCGCTCCCTGAGTCTATCGCCGCAGGAACGCCTCCCATGCGTTCGCCAGACACAGCCGGCAGCCCGCCGATACCCAGCAGCGCCTCCCGGGCCGCGTCGTAGCGCTGCTTGGCCCGAGCCTCCCGATTGAGCAGACCCTTGAGTTGGGGCGGCGTCAGCGCCTCCCCCTCCAGAAAGACCCGATGCAGCCGCGTGAGCTGCCCCTGCCAGGCCTCCCACGCCTCTCGATATTCCCGCTGCCGTTGCGGGTCCACGCGAACCATCACGACCTCCCTGCTGCGCGTTCGCCGCCCGTCGCTGCCGATCGAGACGCTCAGACCAGATTGCGGTAGATGTTGATTTCCGCCGAGTCGAACACCATCGCCTCGCGCACGGCGCGACGCAACTCGGCGAACTGCTGATCCTGCGCCGCGAGCTCTTCGAACTGTTCCAGCTCTTTCAGATCCTCGAACTCGGCTACGATCTCGACTGTCGAGGCGGAGCCGGTAATCGCGTCCCAGACCGAGAACTGCGCCTCAATCCCGCGCTGCGACTGATAGTCCAGCGCCGCCTCCACGGCCCGCAGGAATTCCCCGCGCTTGCCGGGCGCGACTCGACCCCTGAGAACTCTACGGTACATAGCCATCGCTGCGTCCCTTCAACTCTTGCTTGGCAATTGCTCTGACTCGCTGTTCTGGCTCGCGACGTCTCAGGCTGGCTCACGCGCCGGGATCGGCGAAGCGAAATCCGAGCCGCCCCCGCTTCGCCCGCGAAGTTGCAGCTCGGCCTCCACCCGCGCCAGATCGTCGGGGCGGTTGATGTTGATCAATGATTCCAGCGTTGGATCCGCCCCCCGCAGCTCCGACGCCTCCAGCAGGCGATGCTCGACCAGCGGCAGGAGCGCGCGCAGGCGACCCTCGCCCTGGTCGAGCAGCCGCGTCGCCTGCGCCGCCACGCCGCGTCGATACGCCGCGAGCAACGGTTGCGCGACGCCATCGACATAGGGCATCGCGATCTCGACCCCCGCGCAGCCCGCCGCCACCGCCTGTAGCAGCTCAGGCCGCAGCAACGGCATGTCGCACGCGACCGCTACGGCCAGATCGTGCTCAATCAACGCCAGCCCCGACTCAAGCCCCGCGAGCGGACCCCGATCATGACGATCATCGATCGCCTCGCGCCAGCAAACGCCGTCCAGCGACGGCAATCGCTGCTCGGGTCGCCGCGCCACGACGATATCCTCGCAGACCGCGCTGGCCGCCAGGACGCTCCAGTGCAGCAATGGCCGACCGCCCACCATGGCGGTCGCCTTCTCGCGCCCCAGGCGACGTCCGAATCCGCCCGCCAGAATGACCATCGAGAACGGTTCAGGCATAACTTGAGTTTAGGCTGCCAGCATGAACCCGACCCCGACCGAGTCGCGCGGAGACCCCCGATGACGCCCGCCCTGCCATTGCACGACGCCTTGGGAATTACCCGCCCTTCCCTCTTCGCCACGGTCGGCGGCGGCGGCAAGACCACTGTCCTCTTCGCGCTCGCCGACGAGTGGGAGGCGGCCGGAGGGCACGGCCTGTCGGTGCTTACGACCACGACCAAAATGACCATCCCGCGTGAGGGCCGACGGCTGCCCCTCGCCATCGGCCGCGACGATGCCTTCCGCGCCGGCGCGCTGCAGGACATCGAACGACGCGGCCACATCTCGGCCGTCGTCGGCGCCGGCCGCGGCGAACGCGACCGAGTACTCGGCCTCGATCCCGCCTGGCCTCGCCAGGCGCTCGACGCCGGCCTCGCCAGCCTCGTCGGCGTCGAAGCCGACGGCGCCAAGGGCCGCCCCTTCAAAGCCCCCGCGTCGCACGAACCGGTCATCCCCGAGCGCGTCGACGTCGTCACCGCCGTGATCGGCGCCGCCGCGCTCGGTCGCCCCCTCGACCAACGCTCAACTCATCGACCCGAGCTCGTCGCCCAAATCGCCGGCGCCCGCCTCGGCGACGAGATCACCCCCGAGCTGGCCGCGCGAGTCTTGCGCTCGCCCCGCGGCGGCAGGAAGGCCGTGCCGCAGTCGGCTCAATTCGTGCTGCTGATCTCGAACGCGACCGCGAACCTGGCCGCCGCGACCGACCTCGCCTCGCGCATCGACGCCCGCGCCGTGCTCTGGGACGCCGCCTCCGGGCTCGTGGAAGTCTGCTAACAGCCGAGATCGCTGGCTGGCCGCGCGAGTCTTGCGCTCGCCCCGTCCCTCAGGCATCGGCTCGCGATCAAATCAGGCGGCCGTCGTCACCGCCCCGCCGCCGACGCCGGCTCGGCGTCCGCCTCCGCCTCGTCGGCGTACTGCCCATAGCCCAGCCCTCTCACGTGCGGCTCCCGGTGCAGCAGCAGCCGCAGACGCCCCAGCTCATCCGCGTCCCAGCCCATCGCCTCGGCCACCGCTTCATCCCACATCCGCCGCACCTCGCATTCTCCATCCCGAAACTGCGGCACGACCATATCCTTGCTGCGCTCCCAGCAGTCGGCCAGGATTTGCCGGATACGGGCGTCCGTGACATCCGGGATGCGCAGGTTCTCCAGCGGCTCCGGGTTGTATACGGGGAACTGTAACTTCTTTCCGGCATTGCGTAGCAGTTGCAGCCGACCGGCGCTTGAATTGATGAACACTGCGATGGCTTTAGCTTCTTGTACTGTCGGCCCAGTGACAGGCAAGAAGCCGCGGCCCACGTATTTGTTATCGTCGGCGATGGCGGACAGGCGCGCTGTGGATGTGTCTTGTCCTGACGTGATCAGCAGGTACCCAGCTTTTTTCAGTAGTTTATCTACCTGCGGATACGTTCCGCCATTGAGAATGCGCTGCTCCTCATCCGGGTTCGTGGGCTGCCATTCGGCGTCCGGGGTGCTGCGAATGGTATTCTGCCCATCGGCGCCCTTTAAGCTGATGATCGGAAAACTGCCTGGGCTTCCGGGGGTGGCAGGTACAAAATACTTCTTGTCCAACATCTGGAGAGTCGCTTCGCACGAATATTCGTGCTCCCTGATGGTGAGCATATCGCTGTGCGTAGCGAATGTCCGCGCCGCCTCCGCCAACTCCGTAGACCGCCAGATCCCTGGCGTCCAGTCGCCGGCCTCCATACGCTCTGTCGGCCATGCCGACACTTCGCCCCAGCCATTGGCGATGGTCCCGATATCGCATTGCGACAAACATCGGTGCAGGTCGGCCACTGCAACGTCGTCGGTCGGCATCCGATCCAGGTTGATGAACCTGGTCGGCGGCTTCGGCATGCTATTGTAACGACGGAGTACTATGATGCTTTCGTTGATACTGGTGTTCTGACTCAGGTTGATGTTCTTCGGTTGGTGACAGGTCAGCACCGTATGGATGTGATAGCGCTGTGCCAGGATACGCCGCTCGTTCAAGCCGGAGGTGGCGGACAGTGCGATGCTGGGATTGATCATCGTCAATATGCCGCTATCGTCGGGTAGACAGCGATCCGCGAGGTTCACGAAACACGGTCCGACCGTGTTTCGTGAACCGAAATTTTTTAACTCAGGGTCGAACGCTATTAACCCATCTTCCAGGCGGTCCAACCGCGTGCGTAATGCTTGCTGAACCGCTTTGGGAAACTTTTCGCCCATTTTCTTCCGATTGGTGAAGGGCGGATTCATGATCACAATGCCAGTCCCTTGCGCGGCGTCGACGGCGTCCTCCAGCTCGGCGTCGTCCCGCTGATTCCACACGGCTTCCGACTTGATCCGGTCGTCGGCCAGCCCCAGCCGCCCGCGCGGCCGCGGCACGATCGCTTGCTGCCCCAACAGCTCCAGGCTGCCCGCCGAGACCTGCGCCGCGTTCCGCGGATGCGGCCCGTACGGCATCAGGTGCAGCCCCATCCGCCGATAGCGAATCTCGCTGTTGTCCGCCGTCAGCTGCGAGGCCGCCAGTTGCAGCGACACCGGGTTGATGTCCAGCCCCTTGATGCTGTCCTCCACCGCCAGCTTCTGCAGCTCGGCGATCCGCGCCTCGGGCAAGCCCTGCTCCCGCGCCCGACGCTTCATATCGGTCAGCATCGCCGCCAGCAGCGTGCCGCTGCCGCAGGCCGGGTCGACAATCTTGTGCCGCCGCCACACGTCCGCATCCGTCCAGTCCACTCCGCCGCCGGCGCCAGAGCCGACCGCGCCAGAGTTCGCCATGTCGCAGGCGTCCAGCGTCAGCCGCGCCGCGATCGAGGCCGCCACAGGGCGCGTGAAAAACGCCCCGTCCGAAGCCTGGTTGCCCATCACCCGGTTGAACAGCGGCCCCGCGTGGTCCGCCCCCATGTCGGCGTAGGTTTCGGCGATCCGCGCCGCCTCCGCCGCGATATGGCGCAGGGCCCGCTCCAGGCCGGCCAGCCGCCCTGTGTCCTCAACCGCCTCAATCGCCCGCACCGCCGGCTCCATCACCGGCTTGAAATCGTGGCCGATAATGGCGTGCCACTGGCGCAGGATCAGGCGCGTCACCTCGGCGGCGTGCTTCACAGTCTCCAGGTCCTGCGCGTCGGACAGCCAGCCGCCGTTGGCGATGCGCTGGTGCAGCATCGCCGCGTTCATCATTAGCAGCGCTGCAATCGTGCAGCCGTCGGCCTGCTGCTTGCGCTTCTTCTCGTCCAGGTTGTCCAGCCCGAAGTGTCGGTCCAGCGCCGGTTGCAACTCGTCCTGCCGCAGGTGGTGCGCCGCCTCCCGAACGCTCTCCTCCAGCAAATTCAGGTCTCGCGCCACCCGGTTGTCCGCCAGCCCCGACTTGGCCAGCAGGTTCATGCTGATCGCCTTGCCCTCGTCGCCCATCTCCTGCAACTTCAGCTGCATGCCGCTGTCGATCCGCTCCTCCCGCGTGCGACGCGGCGGTACCCGCTTGCCGGCCCCCTCGTTGACCATTTTGCGGGCCTGTTTTTTGGACTTTTTGATATCCACCGGCCCCGGGGCGCCGTCCGCGCCCGGCTTGCATCGAACCACGCTGTCCATGCGCAATTCGACGCTGCCGTCGTCGTGCCGCTTGCCTGTGATGATCTGGCTCGGCTCGCCCCCGCCGGCTTCGTATCCCGGCTCGTCGTCCTCACCCACGCGCGGCTGCTCGATGGGTCGGAACTCTCGCGCCAGCGTGCTCTTGCCGCTCACGACCCGCTCCACCGCGTCCTCGGCCGACCCCGGCCGACCCCGATGCTCGCGGTACTGCATGCGCTTGTCCGCGCCGCCGATCCCGATCAGGCTCACCACCGACCGCGGTGGCTTCGGTATGTACAGCTGCAGCAGATCCGCCAGCTGGTTCTCGATCCGATCATCATGCGCGCGCAGCGCCAGCAGAATCTGTCCCAGCTCCGACCAGCCCTCTTCCATATCGCTCACGCTCAGCCAGGTTTCCGGGTCGGCGTTGGCAGGAATCACGATCGGGCAGATGATGTAGCCCAGCTCCTTGCCCGGCGCCGTCCGCATCGCGCGCCCAACCGCCTGGATCACGTCAATCGGGCTTTTGCGAGCTTCCAGAAATGCGACCGCGTTCAGCGTCGGCGAGTCCGTCCCCTCGCCGAAGATGCCCACGTTGATGATGCCGTGCGGCTCCGCCTCGGTCGCTCGCGCCAATTCGGCCTTGGCGGCGTCGCGGCGGGCGACGTTGCTGGAAGCGTCCAGGTGTTGCAGGCGGTACTGCGCCGGCGAGCGGTTCTCCCGATGCTCCCGCATCCACTCCTGCAACCACCCCCGCGCCGCTTCGCTCTGCAGGTCGTCGACCATGTTCTTCGACTTGTCCACGGTGTTCATAAAGGCGATGCACGACTTGATCGGAACGCTGCCCGCTTCCCCCGTTTGCGTCGCCCCGCCCATGGCCAGGGCGAACGCCAGCCCGCGCAGAAAATGGGTCGTGGTCAGCTTGTTCCGTCCGCTGCTCTTGGTATCGCCCGCCAGCGTGTTGGCCACGTCGTAGGCGTCGGCGCCGTTAACGCCCACCGCGATGATCCGGTAATCCGCCAGCCAGCCGTTCCGCACCGCTTCCACGTAGCTCTTGCGGTACAACTCCACCCCGAAGACGGTCTCGTCGTCCATGCTGCGCACCAGCCAGTCGCTGTCCTGCTCGCGTTGCACTTTGCTGGTGTCGTAGATGCGCGGGGTCGCGGTCTGATAAACGCGGTACACGGCCGGGAAGGCGTCATTGTCGTGACACAGGGTGAAATCGCGAATGCGCTGCTCCTTGGCCGTAAGCTGCGCTGCGCCCGTAACCTGCTCGCGTCGGGCGCGGCGCTTCTTGCGCAGGCCGGCGGTGCGGTGGGCTTCATCGGCGATCAGGACTTGCGCCCTGACGCCAGTTCTCTTCAGCGCCGCCGCCACCCGGCTGCCGCTCTGGTAGGTCCCGAAGATCACGCTCACCTGCTCGCCGCCCTGGCCCTCGCTGATCCACGCCGCGATGACCGCCTCGTCGGTGCTAACTACGCCCTTCACTTCATCGGCGCTGACGTTGCTGTTGTCCACTGTCGGGTCGTCAGCGGTGTTGCGCCAGCTCTTCTTCTTGGGGTTGTAGCCGGCCGTATCGTCCGAGCAGACGGCCAGCGCCCGAATCTCCGCCGCCGCGTGTTGCAGGTACTCGCGCCTGATCTGCGCCACCAGCGCGATCGACGGACACAGCACGATCGACAGCTGCCCCGGCGATGTCAGCGCTTCGATGATGCGCAGGGAAATGCGGGTCTTGCCGGTCCCGCAGGGCAAAATGATCTTGCCCCGCGCCTGACCCACAGGCAGCCCGCCGCTGGCGGACCGTTCGTGCTCCTGCAGAATGCGGACGCTTTCGCCGATCGCCTCCCGCTGCATACAGCTTTTTGACCGCCGCGCGTCGTCCTCGGGGTTCGGCTCGCAGTGCGGACACGCCTCCTCGATCAACGCCGACTGCTGTTGACGAAGGTCGTGGTCGATGTTGACCACTTTGATCGGCTTGTTCTTGTCGCCCATCTTGGCGACCTGCAGGGCGTTGCCGCTGAGTCGGTTATCGCCATTGGTGACAAGCCATCGCTCCGCCCAGGGCTCGCCCGCCGACGCGCTGGCGAAGCTGTCGATCTCGGCCTTGCTGATGCCGGCCCCGTGGCCGTGCTCGTCGAGTTGGCGCGATTTGCACTGGATGGCGATGTATCCGCCGTCGCTGCGCCGCACCGCCACGCAGTCAATCCCGATGTCCTGACCGGTGGAACCAGGAAAGACCTCCTGGCGCTCGGGCCACGCCGCCCACGGCCAGCACCGCGCGATGTCCCAATCCCTGAGATACGGAGACGCCGCTACGGTCAGCTCTTCCAGCCATTTGCCCCCCGTCTGCTCGGAACGCGCCGCTTCCACCACGTCAATCGCGCCTGCGATCAACGCCCCCAGGTTGGCAGTCTGCCCCGAGTTGGTAATCTGCATTGCGGCTACTCCGCTGCTCTGGAGCCGGGAGCCGCCGACCCTCGACGAGACGCCCAAGGCGCAAGCGCCGACGAGCCGGCCAGCGCCGTCTCCTTCGACTCGCTAATCGCGCAGCTTACATGCTCACCTGCAACAGACCTTACGGTCGATGTCCGTTCTCATCTACTCAGGCCTGATCAGGCGTATCGACTGTTGGCCAGGCTAGAAACCCAATACCAGTATCCTGATTGAGGTCGTCCCGTGAGTACGTGAATCAACTCTGCTGGACCAGAAAGGCCCGCTCGCAATGACCGGCGCTCGCCCTGGGCGGTTCCGCCTCGCTGTGCTGATATTGCTAATACTCGGCGCCGCCGCGCTGTTGATCGCCTGTGGGGGAGAAGACGGAGACTTGCACAACTACGCTCGTGACGCGACGCAAGTCTCGCAGCCCGTCTCCGTGCAACAGGGCCAACACTCGCAATCAGGTCTCGCCGGGCGAAAACTGTTTGCCGCCAACTGCTCACGATGTCACGGAGCCATGGCCAACGGCACCAACCAAGGCCCGCCATTGATCAATGAGATCTACGAGCCTGGCCACCACTCCAACGCAAGCTTCGTGCTCGCCGTCGCTCGAGGAGTACGCGCCCACCACTGGGAATTCGGCAATATGCCAGCCGTGCCCGACCTCTCAATTGACGAGATCCATCAGGTCATCTGCTACGTGCGCGAGTTGCAGCTGGCGAACGGCATCATCGACGCAGTGCCGACCTCAACGCCTTGCTGAGCGGTCCCTAGCCGACCACGCCGCTTGCCCGTAGCTGCGCGATTGCTTCCGCTGTGCGACCGATCTCCTTAAGGAGCGCGTCGGTGTCCTGCCCCAGCTCAGGCCCCAGACAGCCGACCTTACCCTGCTCGCCGTTGGCGCGGATTGGCGAGCCCACGATCCGCAGCGCGCCGAAGCGCTGATCCTCAACCTCGACGATGTACTCGTTGGCGGCCGCCTGCTGAAACTGGGTGAAATCGAGCACGCGAATGCCGTCCAGTAGCGAATCAGTCACGCGTCGCCCCTCCGAGGCGTGGCCAGCGCCGATTCTCCCGACTAGCCGACCAGCGCCGGCTCCTTCGACTCGCTGACCACGAAACCGGCGTAATGCTCCGCCGCGATCTCGTCGCAGCGTTCACGGTATGCGCCGACCCCGCCGGCGTACGGCATGAATACCCTCGGCTTGCCGGGAATATTCGCCCCCAGATACCAGGAGTCCGCCAGCATGTACATCGTCTGGTCGGCGACCTCGTTGACGTGCGCCACCCAGTCGGCCTCCGCCTGCGGATCCACGTCGACCCGCTCCACGCCGCGCTCCCGCAGATACTCGATGAAATCCGAGATCCACTCGACATGCTGCTCGATCGAGACCGGCATGTTGCTCAGCACCGAGGGCGAGCCGGGACCGGTGATCATGAACATGTTGGGGAAATCCGCCGTCGCCAGGCCCAGATACGTCTTTGGACCCTCGCTCCACTTCTCCTTCAGCTCGACCCCATTGCGACCGCGCAGGTCCATCTTGAAAAACGTGCCGGTCATCGCGTCGTAGCCGGTCGCGAACACGATGATATCGACCTCATACTCTTTGCCATCGGCGGTGCGCAGACCGCTGGGCGTGATCTCCTCGATGGGGAAGTGGCGGATATCGACCAGGTCCACGTTGTCGCGGTTGTACGTGTCGAAATAGTTAGTGTCGATCAGCGCCCGCTTCGAACCGAAGGGATGGTCGCGTGGCAGCAGCTTCTCGGCAGTTGCCGGATCCTTGACGATCTCGCGGATCTTCTGGCGGATGAACTCGGACGCGGTGTCATTGGCCCGACGGTCGAGGGTCACGTCGAAGAACGACTGAAAGATAAACCGGAACCCGCCCTGTTCCCAGAGCCGCTCATAAGTCTCGATCCGATCCGCCTCGCTCGCCTCCAGCGCCGACACCTCGGAAAATTCGTACGGCATGCCGGCCGGCGAGGTCTTCGACTTGTGCATGATCTCGTCGTAGTTGGCCTTCACCTCCGCCAGAAACGCCTGGTCGACCGTCTCGTGCCGCGCCGGAATCGTGTACTGCGGCGTGCGCTGGAACACCGTCAGATGCTCGCACTCCCGCGCGATCACCGGAATCGACTGGATGCCGCTCGATCCGGTCCCGATCACGGCGACTCGCTTACCCGCGAACTCCACCCCGTCGTGCGGCCAGGCCCCGGTGTGGTGCCAGTCGCCCTCGAACGAGTCCAGACCCGGGATCTTCGGCACCTGGCCGGTCGAGATGCAGCCAATCGCCGTGATCAGATACTGCGCCGTGACCCGATCGCCCTGATCGGTCTCGACCTCCCATCGCCCGCCGTCCTCGTTGAAGTGGGCCGATGTGACCCGCGTGTTGAACTGAATCCCGCTGCGCAGGTCGAAGCGATCGGCGACATGGTTCAGATAACGCAGGATCTCCGGCTGCTCCGGATACTTGCCGCTCCAGTTCCACTCCTGCAACAGGTCGTCGTCGAACGAAAAGCAGTAAATGTAGCTCTCTGAATCGCAGCGCGCTCCCGGATAGCGGTTCCAGTACCAGGTGCCGCCAACGCCGTCGCCGGCTTCATAGACCTGCGTCGTCATACCCAGGTCGTCGCGCAGCTTCTTCAGCATGTACAGACCGGAAAATCCGGCTCCGATCACGACCGCATCGACCTGCTTGCTGGGGCTGGCTTCCGACATGCTCGCGCCTCTCTCTTGCCTGGGCGGATCCGCGCCCGGGGCGTTGATGTCGCTCGCCCCTATCTCACATTGCGTCAGGGTGAAACGACCGATCAGCGAAAGTCTACTACCTTACAGTCGCCGCCTGCCTGACCACGACCGCCCGAACCGCCTTCACCACCTGCTGGAAGCCGCGCTCGCTGCCGGGCAGCATCAGCAGGCTGAAGAAGCCGTGCATCTGACCCTGGTGCCGCTGAAAGTCGACCGGCACGCCTGCCGCCTCCAGCCGTTTCGCATATGCCTCCCCCTCGTCCCGCAGTACATCGTGCTCCGCCGTCAGCACGACCGCCGGCGCCAGCCCCGACAGATCCGCCGCCTGCAGCGGCGAAGCGTCCGCTTCGCCCCGCCGCTCGATCTCGGGTACGTAGTGATCCCAGAACCACAGCATCGCCTCGCGCGTCAGCAGCAGCGCATGCTCGGGATCGACATAAGAGGGACGCTCGAAGTCCGCGTCGGTCACCGGGTAAATCAGCGCCTGCAGCGCAATCCGCGGCCCGCCCCGATCCCGCGTCCGACGCGCGACCACTGCTGCCAGGTTGCCGCCCGCGCTGTCGCCCGCCACAATCAGCGGTACCTCCCCGCCGGCGATCTCGCGCATCTGCGCCGCCGTCCATTCCAGCGCCGCATAGCAATCGTCCGCCGCCGTCGGATAGCGGTGCTCGGGCGCGAGTCGGTAATCGACATTGACCACGGCGCACGAAGTCCGCTCCGCCAGCTTGCGAACCATCGTGTCGCTCTCGTCGATCGAACCGATCACCCAACCGCCGCCGTGGTAGTACACGATCACCCCGGCCGGATGCCCGTTGGGTACCAGGACGCGCAGGCGGATCGAGCCGTCGCCCACGTCGATTGCGTGTTCCTCAACCCGAGCCATCGGCGGAGCCGGGCCGGCCAGCTCGGCCATGGCGGCGCCGAATCCGCGCGCCTCCTCGGGCGTCATCTCGTGAAGCGGCTTGGCGTCGGGATCGCCGCCCTCCGCCATGGACTGAATAAGCCTAATGGTCGCTGGGTCGAGTGCCATTTGCCGCTCCCGTTTCCGTGCCGTCGCGCAACGCTGCAAGGGTACAGACCCCGAGCAGACCCGACAGGCCGTACCACCCGCCGGCTCGGGCTAGACGCGCGACGCCTCCTCGTCCGCTTCCTCCAACAGGCCGACCCGGACCGGTCGGATGTGTCTGGGCAGCAGCTTGAAGGCCAGGAAGCTCAGCGGACCGGCGACGGCGAACGCCGCCAGAATGCCGATCTTGCTCTGCTTCAGCAGTTCCGCATCGGCGAAGGCGAGGTCGGCCACGAACAGGGCCACCGTGAACCCGATCCCCGCCACCAACCCGATCGCCCAGATGCCCTGCCAGGTCACGCCGCTTGGTCGCCCCGCCCCGAGCCTCACCGCGATCCACGTCGCCGCCACCAATCCCACCGGCTTCCCCACGACCAGTCCGATCACCACCCCCCAGGTGACGCTGCTGCCAAACGCCGCGCTGACCCCCTCGGGATCGAACTGCACCCCCGCGTTGGCCAGCGCAAAGGCGGGCACGACCAGAAACGCCACCCACGGATGCAGCTGATGCTCCAGCCGATCGACGTGCGGCACCGCGTTGCTGCTCAGATCGCTCAGCCCCAACAACGCATCGACCACCTGATCGTGCCCCAGCGGGCTCTGCGGCGCTTGCCCCCCGGCGCTGAATCGGTCCAGCAGTCGCCGCGCCACATGCACGAATCCGTCCAGCGAAACCGGCGGCTTCCACGGCGTCAGGAAGCCGAGCACAGCCCCCAACGTGGTGGGATGAATGCCCGATTCCAAAATCGCGCCCCAGGCGACCAGACCGATCGCGGCGTATACAACCATGCTGCGTACGCCCAGCCGATACAGCACCAGCATCGAACCCACCAGCGCGCTGGTCAGCAACACCTGCAGCGCCTGAATCTCGCCGGAATAAAACACGGCGACGACGAATACCGTCCCGATGTCGTCCACGATCACGAACGTCAACAACATCGCCCGCAGACCAATCGGCACGCGCGACGCGAACAGCGTGGCGATGCCCAGCGCGAACGCGACATCGGTCGCCATCGGAATCGCCCAACCACTGCGCCCCTCCGACCCCTGCGTGATCAGCAGAAAGATCGCCAGCGGCAACACCATCCCGCCGAGCGCCCCCGCGATCGGCGCCGCCATCACCCGCGGATCCGAGAGCTCGCCGATCGTGATCTCGCGCTTGATCTCCAGTCCGATCACGAAGAAGAACAGCACCATCGCCACTTCATTGATCCAGAAGTGCAACGATCCCTCGACCGCCCAGATCGCCAAATCGATGCTGATCTCGGCGTTCAACAACCGCTCGTACTCGTGTTGCCAGGGCGAGTTCGCCCACCCCAGCGCGATCGCCGCCGCGACGATCAGCAGAACCGCGCTGGCGCTCTCGGTCCCCACGAATTCCTGCACCGGCCGCACGAACGGAATGATCCGCGCGCGCCCGAACGTCCGTCGCGGATCGAGATGATGCAGCGTGCGACTGAACATGGCTCTACCGTAATAGCCGTCATAACCGAACCCGCGCCCTGAGCGCCCAGAGAACGAGAAGGTCGCCGCTAGCAGCCGCCTCATGCCGCGCCGCTCGGGCGACCGCCGTCGCCGATCAACCTCGATCGCCAGCTGCCAGCGTTGTCTCTAGAATCAGTTCTGGAATTGCGCGACGCCTCCCGTCGCAGAGAGCCGGAGCCGCCATGACGCGCGACACGCCCGCCGCCGACAGCCCCGTCATCGACTGTCAGGTCCACGCCTACGAACGCGACCGCCCCGAGCGCCCCTGGCGCGCCGTGCTGACCGGGCCGACACAGGTCACCGGCGCGGATGTGATCCGCGAAATGGACGCCAACCGCGTTGATGGATCAATCCTGATCTCGCCCTACACGATCTACGGATACGACCCCAGCTATGCGCTCTCGGTCTACGACCAGTATCCCGATCGCTTCGCTCTGGTGCGCCCCTTCGACCCCCACTCGGAGACGGTCGCCCAGGAGATCGAGGAGTGGGCCGCGTTGCCCGCCGCCGTCGGCGCCCGCGTCGTGCTCAGCTTCGAGGATGTCGATCCCGATACCCCCGGCCTGAACGCCATCATCCAGACCGCCGCGCAGGCCGGCCTCCCCGTCAATCTGCTCTGCTCCACTAAATTGCCGCTCTTCGCCGAAATCGCCCGACGCCACCCCGACGCCCAGCTCGTGATCGATCACCTCGGGCTGCCCCAACCGTTCGATCCGCCCCCGCCCGACGAACCCTGGGCCGACCTCGATCGCGTCCTCTCGCTCGCCCAATTCGACCACGTCGCGATCAAGATCTCCGGCGCCTGCACGCTCGCCCGCGAACCCTTCCCCTATCCGGACATCTGGGCGCCGCTCGCTCGAATCTTCGAAGCCTACGGCTTCGACCGCTGCATGTGGGGCACCGACTGGACCCGCGCGGTCAATCTGCTCTCCTTCGCGCAGGGCGTCGAAGCCTTCCGTCTCACCGATACGCTCTCCGACGACGAACGCGCGGCCCTGATGGGCGGCACGCTCCAGCGCATCTACGGCTGGTCGCCAGGCCGACCGGCCTAGAACCTTCGGATCTCAGCGCCCTTGACCTGCGCTGATCACGACTGCTTCGCCACAATCCCGCCCGCTCCAGCTACGTTTCTGGCTACAGCTACATTAGAGAGCGTTGCGACGCCCTGAAACATCGAGAGCGTTGCGACGCCCTCAAGCAGGTGAATCAAGCGGGGAAACACTGGAAAAAACACTGCTCGATGCCGACTGATCAGCCGACCGCTGAGCCGACCGAACTGACCCTGCGCGACCGCCACCTCGCGCTCGGCGCTCGCTTCGCCCCCTTCGCCGGTTGGCGAATGCCGCTCCAGTACAGCGGAATCGTCGCCGAACACCACGCCGTCCGCGATCACGTCGGCCTCTTCGACGTTTCCCATCTCGCCCGCGTCTGGCTCGATCATCCCCAGGCAGGCGAATGGCTGCGCTCCGTCACCACCTTCGACGTGACCGCCTTGCCCCAGGGCAAAGCCCACTACTCCCTCTATTGCAACCACGCGGGCGGCATCGAAGACGACGTCTTCATCTATCGACTCTCCAGCTCCCGTTGGCTCGTGATCCACAATGCCGCCAACGCCGATCAGGACCTCGAACGCCTGCGAGCCGTCGCCGGCGACGCCGCAACCGATGCCACCCCAGAGACCGTCATGCTCGCCGTCCAGGGACCGCAGGCGCCCGCTCTGCTGACCAACCTGCTCGGCCCCGAGTTCGACGAACTGCGGCCGCGCGACTGCGCCGAACTCGACTGGCGCGGCGCCCCCCTGCTCGTCGCCCGCACCGGCTACACCGGCGAGGACGGCGCCGAGTGCATCGCCCCGATCAGTCACGCCCACGCCCTGTGGGACGCCATCCTCGCCGCCGGCGCGACCCCCGTCGGTCTCGGCGCCCGGGACTCCCTCAGACTCGAAGCCGCGCTCCCTCTGCACGGCAACGACATCGACCCCACCACCAACCCCTACGAAGCCGGACTCGGATTCGCCGTCAGCCTCGATGACGGCGCCCCCTTCATCGGTCGCGACGCCCTCCTCGACGCCCACGCGCAGCCCCCCGCCCGTCGCCTGGCCCATCTCGCCGCCCGCGCCCGCGGCGTCCCCAGACGCGGCTACGAAATACGCCGCCCGGACCGCGACGGCGCAGAACCAATCGCCGCCCTGACCAGCGCCGGACACAGCCCCAGCCTCCGCATCGGCATCGGCATGGCCTATCTCCCCGCCGACCTCGCCAAACGCGGAACCCTGCTCGAAGTCGATCTGCGCGGCCGACCCCTCCCCGTCGAGGTCGTCCGCCGACCGTTCTACCGCAAGCCGAAGGGACCCTGACCATGCCCTACCAGACGCCCGACCACCTGCTCTACACCGAAGACCACGAATGGCTGCGCCGCGACGATGACAGCGACGAAGCCCTGATCGGGATCACCGACTTCGCCCAGCAACAGGTCGGCGACGTCGTCTACCTCGAATTGCCCCCCAACGGAACCCAGCTTCAGGCCGGCCAACCCTTCGCTGAGATCGAATCCGCTAAAACCGTCGCCGAACTCATCGCCCCCGTCAGCGGCGAACTGATCGCCTCCAATCCCGCCCTCGAACAGCGCCCCGAGCTGGTCAACGAGTCCCCCTACGACGAAGGCTGGATCGCCCGCGTCCGCATCGCCGACCTCGCCCAGCTCGAACGCCTGCTCCCCGCCAATGCCTATCGCGCCCAGCTCCCGCAGGATTAGCGTGACCCCCCAGCCCTCGCTCCCGACCGCCCCCCACCCCTACATCCCCGCCACCGACGCCGATCGCGCGCGCATGCTCCAGCGCATCGGCGTGGACGCCATCGACGACCTGTTCGCCGACATCCCAGCCGACCTGCGCGACCCCGTGATCGAGCTCCCGCCGGCCTTGACGGAACCGCAACTCATCGCCCTCTTCACCCAGCGAGCGCATCAAAATACGCCGACCTCCCGTCCGCATCTACTCGGCGCCGGCGCCTATCGACGCTCGGTCCCCTCGATCGTCGCCCACCTCGTCAGCCGCTCCGAGTTCGCGACCGCCTACACCCCCTACCAGCCTGAGATCAGCCAGGGCACCCTGCAATCGGGCTTCGAGTTCCAGTCCGTCGTTTGCGAACTGACCGGCATGGATGTCGCCAACGTCGGACTCTACGACGTCGCCAGCGCCACCGCCGAAGCCTGCCTCTTGGCCGCACGCGTCACGAATCGACGCGCCATCGCCCTGCTCGATCCAATCCACCCCGGCACAGTCGATGTAATCCGAACCTACGCCCGCGGTCCCCAACTGCGCGTCGACCTGCTCTCGTCCTCCGAAGCCGTGACCGACGAACACGCCTGCCTCGTCGCGCAGCAACCCGATTTCTTGGGAACCATCCTCGATCTCGAGCCGTTGGCGGCGCAAGCGCATGATCTCGGCGCCCTGCTCGTGGCCGTCGCCGATCCATTCGCGCTCGGCATGCTGCGCGCCCCTGGCGACGCCGGCGCCGACATCGTCACCGGCGAAGGACGCGACCTGGCCGGCGCCACCACGTATGGCGGCCCCTCGCTGGGACTCTTCGCCGCACGCTCTCAGTTCCTCCGCCAAATGCCAGGCCGAATCGTCGGCCGCGCCCGCGAGCTGAGCGACGAACACGCTCACGAACCTCGCACCGGATACGTCTTGACCCTCCAGGCCCGCGAGCAATTCATCCGACGCGAACGAGCCACCTCCAACGTCTCCACCGCCCAGGCCCTGATCGCGCTCGCCTTCACCATCGCCGTCCAGGCGCTGGGCCCGCATGGGCTCCGCGCGTCCGCCGAACTCTGCTATCAGCGCGCCCACGACGCCGCTCGACGCATCGCCGCCATTCCCGGCTACGAGACCCCCCAATCCGGACCCTGGTTCCAGGAATTCCTGGTCCGCGCCCCCATGCCCGCCTCGGAACTCGCCGCCCGCCTGTCGGACAGAGGCATCACCCCCGGCCTCGACGTCTCCCATCGCGCCGAACCCGAAACCCGCGACGCCCTCCTCTTCGCCGTCACCGAAGCCACCCCGCCCCAACATATCGACCAGCTGATCAACGCCCTGATCGAGATCGGAGCGAGCGCGTGAATTCGTCCCAGCCCGCCGCCGAAGACTTCGGCGCACGCCTCAGCTTCGACCGCGGCGCAGCCGGCCGACGCGCCGTCGACGTCCCCGCCTGGAACGGCCCCCAGACCCCCCTGCCTGATGCGCGCCTGCTGCGCGACGACCTGCGCCTGCCCGAAATCAGCCAGGGCGAATTGGTCCGCTACTACACCGCGCTCGCGGCGCGCAACTACGGCATCGACTCCGGTACCTATCCGCTCGGTTCCTGCACCATGAAATACAACCCCAAAGTCAACGATCAGATCGCTGCCCATCCCGAGTTCGCGCACGCCCACCCGCTCGCCCCAGAGGCGGACCTGCAGGGCCTCCTGCGCGCGCTGCTCGAACTCCGCGACGGTATTGCCCAAATCACCGGCCTCCCCGCCGTCAGCCTCGCCCCGGCCGCCGGCGCCCAGGCCGAACTGGCTGGCGTGCTGATGATCGCCGCCGCGCTCGAAGATCGAGGCGAACTCGAACAACGCCGACGCATCCTCGTCCCCGACTCCGCCCACGGCACCAACCCCGCCACCGCCGCCATGGCCGGCTTCGACGTCACCCAAATCCCCACCGCCAGCGATGGCTCGCTCGATCATGACGCGATCCATCGCCAACTGGACGAGACCGTCGCCGCCGTGATGGTCACCGTCCCCAACACCCTCGGCCTCTGGGAACGCGACATCGAAGCCCTCGCCGACGCAATCCACAACGCCGGCGCCTATCTCTACGCCGACGGCGCCAATCTCAATGCCATCATGGGCCGCGTGCGATACGGCGACCTCGGCTTCGACGTCGCCCACCTCAATCTGCACAAGAGCTTCAGCACCCCCCATGGCGGCGGCGGCCCCGGTGCCGGGCCGGTCTGCTGCGCCGAAGCCCTCGCCCCCTATCTGCCCACGCCGATCCTGCAACCCTGCCACGACGGACAAGTCCGCCTGACCACCCCCGAACGCAGTATCGGACGCCTACAGCAGTTTCACGGCAACGTCGGCGTGCTGCTGCGCGCCTATGCCTACATGCGCGCCCTCGGCCTCCACGGCCTGCGCGCCGTCTCCGGACAGGCCGTATTGAACGCCAACTATCTCCGCGCCCTGCTGCGCGGCCACTACGAACTGCCATACGACCAACCGGTCCTGCACGAAGTCGTCTTCTCCGCCGCCCGACAGCGCCGCCAACACGGCGTGCGCACCTACGACATCGCCAAACGCTTGATCGATCACGGCTTCCACCCGCCGACCGTCTACTTCCCGCTCATCGTCGAAGAAGCGTTAATGATCGAGCCCACCGAGACGGAACCGCCCGAAGCAATCGAAGCGCTCGCCAACGCGCTGATCGCCATCGCCAAAGAGTCCGCCGAAAATCCGGCCGCCCTACGCGCCGCCCCGATCTCCGCCCCCATCGGCCGCCTCGACGAAACCGCCGCCGCCCGCCGACCAATCCTCCGCTGGCATCCGCCCGCCTACCTCGACTCCGAATCCTGAGCGGCGGGACCGAGCGACAGCCGCCAAGCGATCAGCCGATCAGCCGCGCGCTCAAGAAAGGACCGACCGATGCCCACCGAGATCGACGAGATCACGATCAGCGACGACTGGAACGCGATCATGCAGGCCAGCAACTGGCGAAGAACGAGTTGCGCCCCCGGCCGACCCGAGCGCGCTTGGCCGCAAACCGAGATCTACGTCGACGCAGACGCGCCCAAGCGCCGTGCGTTGTACCTCGAAACCCCCGACGACAACGAGGCGCGCGGCTACTACTGGCGCTGCGCCTGCGATCCCGGCACCGTCCCCGACGGATGCGAGGCTCAACTGTGCTGGGATTGGAACCGCCTCGTCTACTACCGCGCCGACCCATCAAGTCAAGACGGCAAGCTGGTGCGCTGCTCCAACCCCGAATGGCGTTGGGGCTGGTCGGAAACCCCATAGTGATCCACTGCTGAGAGAGCAGCATCCGCGCCTCTCCACACTTGCGCGAAAACCAGCTCAGGTCTATGACCGCCGCCGACCCCTAATCGAGATCCTTGTTCGGATTGATCAGGTACTTCTCCCCCGTCGCCCGTCGGTTGTAGACGGCGATATGCTCAAGGTCGAGCGCCTCCGCCAGCGAAACCTCGCAGGCGTACTCGCTCGCGAACGTGCTCGTGATCTGATCCGCCACCCGCTGCCGCATCCGCTCGGCCGCCTGCGCCCCGACCCGCTGTAAAAACGGCGTCAACAACCATCCCCCCAACCCCCAGGCCATCCCGTAGTTCCGACGCAACACCGTCGGCGATGTGTCCAGACCGCCGTAAATATAAACCTGCTTGTGAACCTCGGAACCGTAACGATTGAACCCCGGCTGCTTCCGTCTCGCCGCCGCCTCCATCGCGCTCAGCAGTTGGTCGGCCAGCCCCCCGCCGCCAGTCGCGTCGAAAGCCAGCGTCGCCCCGCTCTCCACCAGCGCCATCGTCAAATCCTCGACGAAACCCGGCCCGCTCGTGTCGCACACATAGCTGGCCCCGAGCCGCTTCAGCAACGCGACCTGCTCCGGCCGTCGCACCACGTTGACCAGCGGAATGCCCTCCTCGTTGCAGACCTTCTGCAGCATCTGCCCCAGGTTTGATGCCGCCGCCGTGTGCGCCAGCGCCGTGTGACCCTCAAGCCGCATCGTCTCGACCATGCCCAGCACCGTCAGCGGATTGACGAAGCACGACGCGCCCTGCGCCGACGTCGTCCCCTCGCGTAATACCAGACACTGCCCCGCCTCCACTACCCGGTACTGCGTATACATCTCGCGCGCGATCACCGCCACCGTCTTGCCCAACAGCGCCTGCGCCGCCTCGCTCGAACCCGCCTCGACCACCACCCCAGCCCCTTCGTTGCCCACCGCCAGCGGCCGATCGAACCGCTCCGCCTGCGACGCGAGTAAATTCGACGGAATCGGAGCGCTCACGACCGGCGCCGCCGCAGTCCCCGAAGCGACCGCGCGGCTCATGTCGGCGGGACCGATCAGCAGCCCCAGATCCGACGGATTGATCGGCGCCGCCTCGACCCGGATCACCACCTCGTTCGCGCCCGGCCTCGGCGTGTCCACATCCGCCAGCTCCAGCCGAAGCCGCCCGTGACTGATGATCGTGGATTGAATCTGCTTCGGCATCGTAAGTCCTCTCCTGCTCCGAGCCGCCCGACGCAACCGGGCTCGTCTGTATCGCCTGCGCGCATCGCAAGCAGACTATCCGACCCACGCCTCTTGCCTCGCCCGGCGCCGCACTGGAAGGCGACCAGACCATTACGCGCGCAACGCGCAAATAACTCGAGACGCGTCAGATACCGCGCCCGCCCAGGGCCGTCACTCCGACAGCGGGCGCGGAAACGTCGACGCCTCCGCGCCCAGCCATTCGCGGATCAGAGCGTTCAACCTGCCGTCCACCTTCATCGACGCCAGAGCCGCCTCCAACTTGCCCCGCAGCTCGCTCCCCTTGCGAATGCCGATCCCCAACCCACGATCGATCAGCACCGACGGACCCACAACCTCCAGCGCGCCCTCGTATCGCGCCAGCTGCGCCACGGCGTAGCCGTGATCCACTAAGGCCGCGTCCACATCCCCTTCCAGCACCGCCCCGGCCGCGTCCACCGACCCGCCGAGCGCCCTGAACGCGATCCCCGCCCCCGTAAGATAGTCCGAGTAAATCGTCTGCTCCGTCGCCCCGATCACGCCGCCCAGCGCCCCCTCGCCCGACCCCGCCCGCGCCAGGTACACCGAAGGCGTCGGCGGATAGTACGCCCGCGTAAAGTCAATCCACTCCTCGCGCCCGGCCGTGATGCTCATCCCCGCCAGAATCACATCGAACTCATCCCCGATCACATCGGGAATCAACGTCTCCCAGTCGCGTACCACCCACTCGCATCGCAGCGCCGCCCGTCGGCACAACTCATCCCCCAGATCGCGCTCCAACCCTTCGATCTCGCCCGCCTCGTTGATGTAGTTGAACGGAATGTAATCGCCCGTCGTCGCAATCAATGTTGTCTCGGTCCCCCCGCAGGCGACCGCCAGCGCCCCGACCGTCGCCAGCAGCAACGCCGCCATCGCGCCCGCCGATCGGCTCCGCATCATCCCTCCCGTTCGCAACCCGCCCCCCCCCCCGTCATTCTCCCTCACCGCCCGACCCGCCGGATGAATCATCATCCGACTCGCCGGATGAATCACCGCCCGACTCACCGGATGAATCACCGCCCGACTCGCCGGACGAATCATCATCCGACTCGCCGGATGAATCACCGCCCGACTCACCGGATGAATCACCGCCCGACTCGCCGGACGAATCGTCATCCGACTCGCCGGATGAATCATCATCCGACCCGCCGGATGAGTCGCCATCCGAATCACCCTCCGCATCCGGCGCTTGCGGCGTAATCAGGTCGGCCATCGCCCCGCCGTCCGAGCCCACCGGATCCGCCGCGCCCGGCGCCGCCGCTTCCATCATCCCGCTATCCTCCGCCGACGCGCCCTCTGGCCGCGGCCCTGTCCACACCGTATAGCTGCGCGAGTCGGTCCAGTACCACTTGTTTGTGGTGACGCTCGAGCGCCGGTAATAGAAATTGTTCCCGCTTGGACACGCCCGCGTGTTGTAATGGGGGACGAAACAGATTTCGGCGTAACGTGACGTGCCGCTCCCGACGAACCGCGCCGAGACCTGCCCCAGCGTCCGCGCGACGCCGCCCACAATGTCGCTCACCGACGAACTCTGATACCACTTCCCGGTGGTATACGTGGTCGGGATCAGGTATCGGCTTGTTGGCAGGATCCGGCTCCCGCGGCCGACCGAGAATGCCACTTCGATACGACCACTGCTCAGCAGGCGAGCCCACATCTTCCCGGTCACCGTGAACGAGGTAGCGGCGGCCAAAGTGGTCTTCGTGGCCGTCGCCGCCGCCGACGAGCCGCTGCTATTCCGGGCGACGACCGTAAACCGGTACGTGGTACCGGCCCTCAGACCCGTAAGCGTCGCACTCGTGACGCTGACGTTTGTGCAGGTTGATCCCGCGCAGGCCCTATAGCTGCTCGCGCCGCTGACCGAGTTCCAGCTCAACGTCGCGCTCGTCTGCGTAATGCTGCTGACGGTCAACCCCGTCGGCGCGGCGGGCGCCGTCGCCCGAGCTAAAGTGGTCTTCGTGGCCGTCGCCGCCGCCGACGAGCCGCTGCTGTTCCGGGCGACGACCGTAAACTGGTACGTGGTGCCGGCCCTCAGACCCGTAAGCGTCGCGCTCCTAATCGTACCGCTCAAGACGCTGACGTTTGTGCAGATTGATCCCGCGCAGGTCGTATAGCCGGTCGCGCCGTTGACCCAGTTCCAGCTCAACCTCGCGCTCGTCTGCGTAATGCTGCTGACGGTCAACCCCGTCGGCGTAGCTGGAATGGTCCGCGCCGATTCCGTCGCCGCCGACGACGAGCCGCTGCTATTCCGGGCGACGACCGTAAACCGGTACGTGGTACCGGCCCTCAGACCCGTAAGCGTCGCGCTCCTAATCGTACCGCTCAAGACGCTGACGCTTGTGCAGATTGATCCCGCGCAGGCCCTATAGCCGGTCGCGCCGCTGACCGAGTTCCAGCTCAACGTCGCGCTCGTCTGCGTGATATTGCTGACGGTCAACCCCGTCGGCGTAGCTGGAATGGTCCACACCGATTTCGCGGCCGCTGGCGACGAGCCGCCGCCATTCCGGGCGACGACCGTAAACCTGTACGTGGTGCCGGCCGTCAGACCCGTAAACGTCGCACTCGTGACGCTGACGTTTGTGCAGGTTGATCCCGCGCAGGCCCTATAGCTGGTCGCGCCGCTGACCGAGTTCCAGCTCAACGTCGCGCTCGTCTGCGTGATATTGCTGACGGTCAACCCCGTCGGCGTAGCTGGCGCCGTCGGTCGAGCTAAAGTAGTTCCCGTGGTCTCCGCCGCCGCCGACGAGCCGCCGCTATTCCGGGCGACGACCGTAAATGTGTACGCGGTGCCGGGCGTCAGACCCGTGAACGTATGCCGCTGCGTGGCGAGCGGCGTCCGGTTGCCCGTGAGCGAGTCGGTTTGGGGATTCACCTCCTCGCGGTCTGTGCAATCGGAGCCTGCGCAGGCCCTGACGATATATGCGTTCGCGCCGCTGACCGATTGCCAGCTCAATGTCGCGCTCGTCTGCGTAACGCTGCCGACGGACACCCCCGTCGGCGCGGCTGGAGCTGTCGCCCGGTGTCGAGTGGTCGCCGGCTTCGTGGCCGCCGCCGACGAGCCGCCGCTGTTCTTGGCGATGACTGCAAATGTGTATCGCGTGGCGGAGCGCAGACGCGTGAACCGATGCTGGGTGGAGAGAATCGGCAAACTCGTGAGCGGGTCGATATGTTGAGTCAATTCCGCGTTTATGCAGTCTGTACTGGTACCTATGCAGGCTTTGACATCGTAACCGGTCGCGCCGCTGACCGAGCTCCAGCTCAGCGTCGCGCTGTCGCTCGTGACATTCACCACCTTCACGCCGGTCGGCGCGGCCGGCGTGATAACCGCGCTGGCGCTCGACCATTCGGACCAGACGCTATTCGCGTTCCTCGCCCGCACGTACAATGTGTGCGTTTGCCCGCGCCCCAGGTTGCTAAACGTATGCGACAAGTTGGTCGTGCTGGACGCGGCGCATCCTGAACAGCGCTTCGCCTCGTACTCGGCCGCCCCGGTCACCGGGGCCCAGCTCAGCGTCACGTCCGTCCCGTTCACGGACGCTTGCACGCCCGTCGGCGCGGCGGGCGCCGCCGCGACCGTCACTCTAGCATGGTGACCGCTGCCGTCGCTGACCAGCGCGACGATCCTGACTCTCGTCGGCAACGGGCTGAGACACGGAATCGAACTCTTGCCGCTCGCCGAGTCGCTCGCCGACGTCCGACCGACCGAGACCTGCGTGTCGTTGAGCCATGCTCTGAGTCCTACATCTCCGCCGCTCGCGCTCCAGTCGACATCGAACGAACTGCCCGGAGCGCACGACGCCGGCGCATTCGACAACGTGGCGGTCACCTTGGGAGCCACGCTACGCACCATGACGGGAAGACTGATCTGCCGCCGGGCCGCGGCGACATTATCGCCCCATTGCTCCTGGGCCGTGAAATTCTTGACGCCGGTCTGCTTGCCGCAGGAGATAGTGGTATTCGTTGCGCCTGATCCGCCATCTGATCCGCCAGACGCAAACTGATGCATCGTCAATGTCTGATCGGTAAAGCAATGGCGCGGGCTGATGCTGGCGCTGAGCACCTCAGGCCGTAAATTCCTATTCCGACGCCTCTTGTCGTTGTAATTGTGCTTCTCGACGCCGACCACGAACGTAGGGTCGCCTTCGGTGTAGGAGGTTCTAAGCAGGGTTACCGTGGGATCGAAGCTGGTCCCGAATAAGCGAATGTCGCCTTGTGTAACGCCCACTATCTTGTACATGTGCGATGGAGCATTCTGCCCGTTGGTGTCCCTGATCGTGATATGCTTACGCGCATTGCCATTCTCTCGAATCGACATGTCTCCTACCACTCGCCAATTAGAGGAAGAGTTAGTTTTGGCGAGGACGACGATCCGCGATGCGCTATGGTTGGCTTCCCGGACTCCAGGCCCGCCCCAGGCGAATTTGACCTCCCAGTATCGCCCCATCCTCGTTATCCGGCGCCTGACGTTCCCGCCAACTTCGACATTGGTAATCGCTCCGACATGATAAGCCTCGTAGAAATCGCGCAGGTCGCGGCCAGTGATGATCGATCCGGAGGAACATCTCGCTCTGCGTCCAGTCATTACAGTATAATCATCTTGGCTGGGGTCTGTGTTTGTATCGTGTAGTGCGTCGCAGCGGTCGACAGTGCTGGTGCTTTCGTAATGATCCAAGCCAAGCGCATGTCCCAGCTCATGCGTCATGGACCCGATGTGAATTGGATCCGTCGCTTGATATTGTGCCGCTCCCAGCGCCTGATAAACCACCACTGCGCTATCGCGCAGACCGCTTGTTTCTGCGGGCCTTGCGGTACGAAACTGTATATGTGGCGGATTTGTTGTTGCCTCGTCTAGATAACAGGCCCACTCCCCCGTTCCCGTTGCGTCATTGAAATCGTTGGGGCAGGAGACTATATTGTCCTGATCCTGCACGACCTCAACATTGACGTTAGAGCAGTTCGGCGCAATTTCGAACACATTGAAGCCGAGTCCACCGAAAAGCGCAGTATTCCATCTTGTGACGCTCTCCGTCATTATCGTGCGTAATGCCGCGTCGCGTGTGCAGATGGTGGTGCTCTTGCCGTCGATCACGTTTGGATTCAAATAAAACCCGTCGCTTTGCGAATTGCTATCGCCGTGCGAGGCGACGATGTTCTCGGTTGAGCTGATCGGGATCGATCGCGCCTGGACCTGCGTATGCGGATCCGGCTGCTCGATCATGTCGCCGGACGAGATCTCGCTCGGCCCCGTGCCCAGCGGACCGAGCAACGCAGCGCCGAGGGCGAGGCCGATGGCGATTGCCAGAACGATGGAACGCATTGGCTACTCTCCGCTGATCTGCGGGCTTTGCCCGATCGAACTCGCTAGGTCGTCCAGCGCTCTGTTGAGCTGATGTTCGGTTGGCGGCGGCGCTTCATCCGCGCCTCGCGGTCGGTCATCGATCCAGATGGCTCGTTGTCCCGCTTTGCCGGTTCTCGCTCCGAATGAAACCCATGTATCATATCCGTCGCCGAACGCGCGGATATCGAAGGCGTTTTCGCAGACGTCGTGGTCGCCTTCGCAGCCTGAAACTGCGAAACCGCCTATTACCATATCGACGCCGTCTGGGATCGTCATAAGAAATCCGCGAACGCGATAGGTTTGACCTCGGGCGAGTTTGGTTCCGCTGTCACTGATATTCAGGATCACGTAGATATCGATTGCCGCTTCCGCGGTCGCTCCGTTGGCGTCGGTGACGGTAGCGCGGATTGTCTTGACGCCGGAGTCGACCTTGGGCGGATCCGAGAGATAGCCTCGTCCGTCTCGTGGATCGATGAAGGTTTCGCCTGGTTCGAGGGCACAGCTGACGGAGGCGGTGCCGGTTGCGCCGCGGTAGCTGTGCGTCGCGTCGCGGGTTTCGCCGTCGATGACGAGCGTGTAGGGCGCGGTACCGCCGCTGACCGACCAGCTGACGTCGGTTTCGGCGATTCCAAAATAGCCGATGAACACATCGTAGCGCTCGGTCGTGCCGTCGTCGTTGTCGCGCAATTCGGAGCCGGAGTAGCCCGTTCCCCGTTCCGTCTCGCATATCGGCGCGGCGCTGAGGCTGAGCGTCATCCCCGCTCCGCCCTGTCCCTGCGCGGCCGGTCCGCCCCAACCCAGTTCGCGCCCCGCGACCACGACGATCGCCGCCACGGCCGCCGCCAGCGCGACGAACAGCGCCGCTCGCCGCAACCCAATGCCGTTCGCCCGATTACGCATGTCCGTCCTCCTCGCTCCAGCCCGTCTGGATCGCCAAGCCAGTCGCCGTCCAGATGGATGGTTCCCGCCAGCCTATCACCTCAACGAGCCGCGCTCAGATCGTGTTCCGGGCTGATCCTGGTACAGCAACGCCGCGGCAACGGCGATGCCGGTGACAATCGCCAGGATGTAGATGCGCATGGATTAGTCCCTGTCGATCTGCGGCGCTTGGCCGATCGAACTCGCTAAGCTCGCTAGGTCGTCCAGCACTCCGATGATCTGCTCTTCGGTTGGCGGCGGCGCTTCATCCGCGCTTCGCGCTCGATCGTCGATCCAGATGGAGCGTTGTCCCGCTTTGCCGGTGCTCACTCCGAATATAATCCCTGCCTCATATCCATCGCCGAACGCGAGGATACTGAAGGCGTCTTCGCAATCTTCGCCGGCGCAGCCCGAGATTATGTAACCGCCTGTTTCCATATCGACGTCGTCTGGAATGGTCATGAGAAGGCCGTGAACGCGATAGGTTTTGCCCCGCTCGAGTTTAATTCCGCCGCCACTGACATTCAGGATCACGTAGATATCGATTGCCGCTTCCGCTTTCGCTCCGTCGGCGTCGGTGACGCTAGCGCGGATCGTTTTCACGCCGGAGTCGAGCGCGCAGCTGACCGAGGCGATGCCGCCCGCGCCCTGGTGATAGCGCCACGCGCCCCGCATTTCGCCGTCGATTTCGAACCTGTAGGGCCCCGTTCCGCCGCTGACCGACCAGTGCACGTCGGTCTTCGCAAGCCCGACCTGGTCGGCGTAGTCCAGTCCCCGTCCGGTTTCGCAGGTCGGCGCGGCGCTGAGGCTGAGCGTCATCCCCGTTTCGCCCTGTCCCTGCGTCGTCTGCTCCGTTGCGGCCTGTTTCTGCGCCGCCCGCTCCTGCGGCGCTTGGCCGATCGAACTCGCTAAGCTCGCTAGGTCGTCCAGCACTCCGATGATCTGCTCTTCGGTTAGCGACGACGCTTCATCCGCGCTTCGCGCTCGATCGTCGATCCGGATATACCGCGACCTCGCTTTCCCGGTTCTTGCTCCAATCCAGAGCGATGCGCGATATCCGTCGCCGGACGCGAAGATCTCGAAGGCGTCTTCGCAATCGTCGCCTGTGCAGTCGGATTCTTCGTAACCGCCTATTTCCATATCGACGCCGTCTGGAATGGTCATGAGAAAGCCGTGAATGCGATAGGTTTTGCCCCGCTCGAGTTTGGTTCCGCCGTCGCCGATATTCAGGATCACGTAGATATCGAGCGCCGCTTCCGCGGTTGCTCCGTCTGCGTCTGTGACGGTAGCGCGGATTGTCTTGACGCCGGAGTCGACCTTGGGCGGATCCGAGAGGTAACCCCGTCCGTCTCGTGGATCGATGAAAGTCTCGCCCGGGTCGAGCGCGCAGCTGACCGAGGCGGTGCCGGTTGCGCCGGTATAGCTGTGCGTCGCGTCGCGGGTTTCGCCGTCGATTTCGAGCGTGTAGGGCGCCGTGCCGCCGCTGACCGACCAGCTGACGTCGGTTTCGGCGATTCCAAAATAGCCGATGAACACGCTGTAGCGCTCGGTGCTGCCGTCGTCGTTGTCGCGCAACTCGGAGCCGGAGTAGCCCGTTCCCCGTTCCGTCTCGCATATCGGCGCGGCGCTGAGGCTGAGCGTCATCGCCGGCCCGCCCTGCCCCTGCGTCGTCTGCTCCGGCGCGGCCTGTTGCTGCGTCGTTTGCTCCGCTGCGGCCTGTTGCTGCGCCGTCTGCCCGCGCGCGGCCGGTCCGCCCCAACCCAGTTCCCGTCCCGCCACCACGACGATCGCCGCCACGGCCCCCGCCAGCGCGACAAACAGCGCCGCTCGCCGCAACCCAATGCTGTTCGCTCGACTACGCATGCCAGTCCTCCTCGCTCCAGCCCGGCTTGATCACCAGGCCAGTCGCCGTCCAGATGGATGGCTCCGACCAATATATCGTTTAACGCCCCGCGCTCAGATCATGTCCCGGACTGATCTGGTACAGCAACGCCGCGGCGACGGCGACGCCGGTGACAATCGCCAGGATGTAGATGCGCATGGATTAGTCCCTGTCGATCTGCGGCGCTTGGCCGACTGAGCTCATGAGTTGGTCGAACGCCGCGTGCCCCGGATGGCTCGAGGCCCCCCTCACGCCTCTCTCGCCCGGTTGGATGTACTGGCCTTCAAGCCAGCCTTCCTGGCCCTTTTTTCGAATCCCCCGGCCATATTCTGTACCACTCGGGATGCCGAATCCGATAAAGCCTTTCCAGTCATCGCCTTCAATCATCAAGGCAATCGACGTTTCGCACACCACATCGCCAACGCAGTTAGGCTCCACCATAGCTCCAATTGTCACTGGGTATCCCTGCGGTATTGTGATCAGGTGCCCATGGAGGCGGTACGTTTTTCCTGGTTCGAGTATTACTCCACCGCCCCCGACGGAGAGAATCACGTAGATATCGATTGCCGCTTCCGCGGTTGCTCCGTTGGCGTCGGTGACGCTAGCGCGGATTGTTTTCACGCCGGAGTCGACCTTGGGCGGATTCGAGAGGTAGCCTCGTCCGTCGTCCGGGTCGATGAAGGTCTCGCCTGGGTCGAGCGCGCAGCTGACCGAGGCGGTACCGGTTGCGCCGCTGTAGCTGTGCGTGGCGTCGCGGGTTTCGCCGTCGATTTCGAGCGTGTAGGGCGCGGTGCCGCCGCTGACCGACCAGTTGACGTCGGTTTCGGCGATGCCGAAATAGCCTGCGAACACGCTGTAGCGCTCGGTGGTGCCGTCGTCGCGGTCGCGCAATTCGGAGCCGGCGTAGCCCTGCCCCCGCCCGGTTTCGCAGGTCGGCGCGGCGCTGAGGCTCAGCGTCATCGCCGGTCCGCCCTGTCCCTGCGCGGCCGGTCCGCCCCAACCCAGTTCGCGTCCCGCGACCACGACAATCGCCGCCACGGCCGCCGCCAGCGCGACAAACAGCGCCGCTCGCCGCAACCCAATGCTGTTCGCTCGACTACGCATATCCGTCCTCCTCGCTCCAGCCCGGATTGATCGACAGGCCAGTCGCCGTCCAGATGGTATGGCTCCCGCGAGCCTATCACCTCAATGCGCCGCGCCAATGGCGAGGCCGATGACGATTGCCAGAACGATGGAACGCATTGTCTACTCTCCGCTGATCTGCGGCGCTTGCCCGATCGAACTCGCTAGGTCGTCCAGCGCTCTGTTGAGCTGATGTTCAGTCGGAGGCGGCGCTTCATCCGCGCCTCGCGGTCGCTCGTCGGTCCAGATAGAGCGCTTCCCCGCTTTGCCGGTTCTCGCTCCGAACGAAACCCAGGCATCATATCCGTCGCCGGAGGCGAGGATAGTGAAGTGGTCTTCGCAATCGTCGCCTACGCAGGCTGCTCGTGCGTAATCGCCTATTACCATATCGACGCCGTCTGGAATGGTCATGAGAAATCCGCGAACGCGGTAGGTTTTGCCACGGTCGAGTTTGGTTTCGCTGTCACTGATATTCAGGATCACGTAGATATCGAGCGCCGCTTCTGCGGTTGCTCCGTCGGCGTCGGTGACGGTAGCGCGGATTGTCTTGACGCCGGAGTCGACCTTGGGCGGGTTCGAGAGGTAGCCTCGTCCGTCGTCCGGGTCGATGAAGGTTTCGCCTGGGTCGAGCGCGCAGCTGACCGAGGCGGTGCCGGTTGCGCCGCTGTAGCTGTGCGTGGCGTCGCGGGTTTCGCCGTCGATTTCGAGCGTGTAGGGCGCGGTGCCGCCGCTGACCGACCAGCTGACGTCGGTTTCGGCGATGCCGAAATAGCCTGCGAACACGCTGTAGCGCTCGGTCGTGCCGTCGGCGCGGTCGCGCAGTTCGGAGCCGGCGTAGCCTTGCCCTCGTCCGGTTTCGCAGGTCGGCGCGGCGCTGAGGCTGAGCGTCATGCCCGATCCGCCCTGTCCCTGCGCGGCCGGTCCGCCCCAACCCAGTTCGCGTCCCGCGACCACGACGATCGCCGCCACGGCCCCCGCCAACGCGACGAACAGCGCCGCCCTTCGCAACCCAATGCTGTTCGCTCGACTACGCATGCCAGTCCTCCTCGCTCCAGCCCGGCTTGATCACCAGACCGGTCGCCGTCCAGTATGGATGGCTCCGACCAATATATCGTTTAACGCCCCGCGCTCAGATCATGTTCCAGGCTAATCTGCTATAGCAACGCCGCGGCAACGGCGACGCCGGTGACAATCGCCAGGATGTAGATGCGCATGGATTAGTCCCTGTTGATCTGCGGCGCTTGGCCGACTGAGCTCATGAGTTGATCGAACGCCGCGTGCCCCGGGTGGCTCGAGGCTCCCATCACGCCTCTGTCGCCCGCTTCGATGTACTGGCCTTCAAGCCAGCCTTCTTGGCCTTTTTTTCGAATTCCCCGCGCAATTTCCGTACCGCTCGGGATGCCCAACCTGATAAATCCTTTCCAGTCATCGCCTTCAATCATCAACCCAATCGACAATTCGCACATCACATCATCGCCTTCGCAGTCAGGATCCTCCATAGCTCCAATTGTCACTGGGTATCCCTGCGGTATTGTGATCAGGTGCTCATGGAAGCGGTACGTTTTTCCTGGTTCGAGTATTTCGCCACCGCCCCCGACGGAGAGAATCACGTAGATGTCGATTGCCGCTTCCGCGGTTGCTCCGTTGGCGTCGGTGACGCTAGCGCGGATCGTTTTCACGCCGGAGTCGAGCGCGCAGCTGACCGGGGCGATGCCGCTCGCGCCCCGGTGATAGCGTCCCGCGCCCCGCATTTCGCCGTCGATTTCGAGCGTGTAGGGCGCCGTCCCGCCGCTGACCGACCAGCTGACGTCGGTCTTCGCAAGCCCGACCTGGTCGGCGTAGTCCAGTCCCCGTCCGGTTTCGCAGGTCGGCGCGGCGCTGAGGCTGAGCGTCATGCCCGATCCGCCCTGTCCCTGCGCGGGCGGTCCGCCCCAACCCAGCTCGCGCCCCGCGACCACGACGAT
The DNA here is from genome assembly GCA_965116225.1 of Dehalococcoidia bacterium. Taxonomy (GTDB): domain Bacteria; phylum Chloroflexota; class Dehalococcoidia; order Bin125; family Bin125; genus Bin125. The sequence goes on from OZ220495.1 coordinate 1,629,500, forward strand.
CGCCGCCACGGCCGCCGCCAGCGCGACAAACAGCGTCGCTCGCCGCAACCCAATGCTGTTCGCTCGACTACGCATATCCGTCCTCACTCGCTCCAGCCCGGCTTGATCACCAGGCCAGTCGCCGTCCAGTTATGGATGGCTTCGATCACGATATCGCTTAAACGTTCCGCGCTCACTTTCATCGATCTGCGATACGTATTGATCGTACAAACAAAGCTATCGAACAATGGCTTCAACCGTTCCCTGGCTCATAGCAATGCCCGCGACCGACTCGGAAACAACGGATATAAGCAATGCATCACGAACCTGACGCCAAAACGACGGATACGCGCGCGACGCGCAACCCGTCCTCACTCAATCCACGCTGGCGTCGCGCCCCAGGCGTCCTCGGAGACGACCTCCCGCAGCGGCTTGCGATTCAGCGGACCGAAACGGCCTTTCGGATAACCCAGCGGCACGCAGTACACGATCTGCGCCGCGTCGGGAATCGCGAACAGCGCCTTGACCCGCTCCTCGACCACCGCGTGCAACGTCGTGATCGTGCCCCCGATGCCCAGACCGCGCGCCGCCAACAGCAGGTTCTGCACCGACGGAATCACCGACTGCGCCGCCCCCGCCCCGGGCCCCGTCGCGCAGACCAGCACGATCACCGGGACGTCGCCGATCTCGTCCGCCAGACGCATCGCCGAACGCCGCACCGGATGCTCCAGTGCCGGATCATCAGCCCCCGCAATCCCCTCGTCGGCGCGCTTCGCCCACCACGCCTCCCGATACAGCCCGCCCAGCTCCGCCCGCTTCCCCCGCTCGCGCACGACCAGGAAATGCCACGGCTGCGCGTTGCCCCCGCTGGGCGCCTGCCGCGCCGCGTCGAGCATGATCTCCAAATCCGCATCCGCGATCGCATCCGGACGAATCCGCCGAATCGCCCGCATCGAGTACATCGCTTCGTAAAGCGGCAGCCCCAGTCGTCCGTAGCGAGGCATCAGCTGCTCCTCTCAATCCTCTCGGGCGTCTCAATCCCGAAGCCGAGTTGCGCGCGTCGATCGGACAGTCGCCCGCCTCCACGCATTGACGCTATCGTAAGCGTCCTATGCGACAGCCGCGCGAGCACGCGAGCATGGAGGTACCGTCATGGCCCTGGAGCACATTCGCCCCGAAGGACTGCTCAACCTCCGCTCCTTCACCCAGGTGGTCACCGCCACTGGCGCCAAAACGATCTACATCTCGGGACAGGTCGCCTGGGACGCCGATGGCCGCATCGTCGGCCTGGGCGACTTCGCCGCCCAGGCCAGGCGAGCCTACGAGAACCTCGCCCTCGCCCTCGACGCCGCCGGCGCAACGCCGGCCGACGTCGCCAAAACCAATATCTACATCGTCGACTACGACCCCGCAATGGCGCCAGCCCTCAACGACGCCCGCAACGCCGTCTTCGGCGACGCCCCGCCGCCCGCTAGCACCCTGATCGGCGTCCAGGCCCTCGCCGCGCCCCAGTTCATGATCGAGATCGAAGCGATCGCCGTCCTGGATGCGGACTGAACCCGAGCCGCCCGATCACGCCCGATCGCCACATGGCGGGACTGGAGAGAACCATGAGCGGCATCCCACTCGAGGATCGATTCGCGATCATCGACCTCTGCTCCGCCTACAACTACGCCATCGACCAGGCCGACGGCGTAGCCTGGGCCGACACCTTCACCCCCGACGGCGTCTTCCACGGACCAGCCGGACACGCGCAGGGACGCGACCAACTCGTCGCCCTCTGCAACCAGCTGGCGCAAGCGTTCCCAGGCGGAATGCACTTCACCGATAACCACCTGTTCGAGCTCGAGGGCGACGCCTGCCGACACAGGTGCTTCCTCGACTTCAAGCTGCCGGCCGCCGACGGATCGATCTCCTCCACCCTGCTCGGCTACGAGGACATCGTGGTCAAGCTCGACGGACAGTGGCGCTTCCAGCGCCGCGACGTCGTCTCGGTGACCGGCTACGACCCGTCGCTGCCGCAATAACCCCCCGAACCAGCCCCGAACCCGCGCGCTCAGCCGCCGTCCGCGACCTCCGCCTCGCCGACGCCGCAATTTCGCGGCGGCGGCCGACTCATTCGCCCACGCCGCGAAATTGCGCCGGCGGCCGACTCATGATCGCAGCCAGGATCTGGTCGGCGTACAACTCGCGCCCCTGCTCGTTCAGATGCGTGCCGTCCCAGGTCAACTCCTCCTCCCGACCGTCGCTGATCGCGTTCCAGTCCACCAACGTCACCCAGTCGTGCAGCGGCGCCGCCTCGCGCAACATCTTGTTCGTGTCCCGCTCATAACTCAACAACGGCTCGCGCGGCGGGAACTGACGCGTCAGCACGATCAGATGCCCCACCCCACGCGCGATCTCGATCAAATGCCGAAATCCCTCGGCGTCCAGGAAACCAGGCCCCACCGCCTGGAAGATCACCACCTCGCGCGGGCCATGCCGCGCCGCGTCCTCCGCCAGAATCGCCAGCGCTTGCGGCGCCAGCCGCCCCACCTCCGCGTCCACCTCGATGCCCACCGCGCTCAGTTGCTCCGCCGCCCCCGCCATCACCGAATCGCCAATCGCCAACGGCGGCAGACCATGTCGCACCGCCACCGCTACCGCCTCCCCGGACGCTCCAACCTGATCGGGCGACAGCGTCCACTCCATCGCCTCCCGCGCCGACCCCCGCCACCTCCACTCGGGCGACGAATCGAGCGGCCCCGCCGCAATCGCACTCAGCCGCACCGGCAGCTCGACCAGCAGCGCGCCCGATGCACACACCCGCGACGACCACCCGCGCGTCTCGCTCAGCTCCTGCAGCGCCACGCAACCCGCCCCGATCTGCTCCAGCTCCAGCATCGCGCACCGCGACGCCCCCGGACAGGGAATCCTTAGCCCGTCGCCGGGATGAATCATGGCCGCCATCCGCTCGCCGTTGATCGCGACCAACTCCTCGATCGTCGTCCCGAACCGCTCCGACAGCCCCGCCAGCGAGTCGCCCGCCTGAACCGTGTAGACCGCCGCATGATCCTCCCCTGGCCCGCCGCCCGCCGCCGCGTCCGACAACGCCGACCACGGTTCGGCTCGCCCCCTATCCGGATCATCGTCGGCTGGCTCGCCGGCCTCCGGCCCGGCCCTCGAGCCGGCCTCCGACGCCCCCCGCCCGTCCGCCGATGACTGCCTGGCGCCCCCATCGTCGACCCCCGCTTCCGCCGCAGCCAATGCCGCCCCCGCGTCGCCGCCGGACGCCGAGCCGGACATAAACGCCGGCTCGCCGCCCCTGTCGCCGGCCCCGTCTCCAATGCCGCCCCCAACCAGCGGCGGACGCAGCGCCCGCGACGCGCTTCCCCAGCCCGCCCCGACGCGCCCCGGCCGCTCTATCGCCTCCGACTGCTCCGCCGACGCCGAAAAAAGCAGATCGGACGGCGCACGACCCGGCAAAATCGCGAAACCGATCACCAACGCCAGCAGCACCGCCGCCGCCGCCGACGCGCAAACCGCGATCAACGTTTGCGCCCCGGCCAGACGACCGCGCATGCGCTCCAGATCCCAGAAGTCGGCCCGACGCATCGGACTCTCCACTAGTCGATAGCTCAGCTCCGACAGCGCCAACGTGACCGCCGACCCCACAGCCACGATCGCCACGCTGTTGGGAACCAACCCGAACTCCCACTGCAACGCCAGCAGCGCCGGCCAGTGCCATAGATAGATGCTGTAGCTGCGTTCCCCCAACCAGCGCAGCGGCGCCATCTCCAGCCCCCGACCAATCAGCGACCCGGGCCGAATCACGCAGGCGACCAGCGCCATCGCCGCCCCCGACGTCGCCAGCAGCCCCCACGGATACATCCACTCGCTCCAGTGCCGCCCGACCGCCATAATCGCCCCGATCCCGATCAACGCCGCCACCGCCAGCGCGTCCAGCAGATACCCCAGCGCCGCCCCTCGCCCAACGCCCGCCGCTGCGCCCGTCCAACGCCAGGGCCGCCAGACGAACGCCGCCGCCACCCCGATCAGAATCGTGAACGCCCGCGCGTCGCTGCCGAAGTACACCCGCGACGGCTCGTCCCCCGGCGTAAACAAGATCGCCATCCAGACGACCGACAGCGCCGCCACACCCACCACGACGCACCACAGCCAACGCAGCCGCAACACCCGCGCCCCCAACCCGAACGCAACCGGCCAGACGATGTAAAACTGCTCCTCGACCGCCAGCGACCACAGATGCCGCAGCTGCGACGGACGCTCGAACATCTCGAAATACGACACGCCGCGCAGAATCTGATCCCAATTGGTCACGTATACGGCCGCCGCCAACGCCTCCCGCAGGTGTTGCGCCAGGCCGTCCGGCAGCATCACGGCCGCGTAGCACGTGGTCGCGATCAGCACCAGCGCCAGCGCCGGCAACAGTCGCCGCGCCCGACGCAGCCAGAACTCGACCAGATCGATCCGATCCTCGCGCTCCCGCTCCGCGATCAGCAGCGAGGTGATCAGGAAGCCCGAAACCACGAAGAACACGTCCACGCCCAGAAACCCGGCCGGCAACCAGGACGCCCCGGCGTGATACACCACGACCGCCAGCGCCGCCAGACCGCGAATCCCGTCCAGCCCCGACAGCCGCGGCAACCCCCGTTGCCCGCCCCCACCCGGCGCTTCCCGATCCGATGAACCCGCGACGCCCATGCCGCGCTACATCCGCAACGCGCCGAAGCGCGACTCGCGAACCAACGCCAGCCCCCGCATCCAGACCGCGTGCTCGCGCAACTCCGACGACGTCGCGTCAATCGCCGATTCAATCGACGCCGAACCCTCTAGCCGCTCCGACTGATCCGACCCCCCCAACCAGCTCGTTCGCTGTGTCATGGCGATAGAGTAGGCGCGATGAAGCCCGCGCGCAGGACAAGGCAAGCGCCATCGCCCCATAAATCCACACCCGGTGGACAAACATAACGCCAGCCGCCCGACCCGACCTGCCCAGCTTGCCTGGCAATCTCTCTCCCTCCGCTCGTGAACTTAAGTTATGAGTTCGAGCGAATGCCGCGCTTCGCAAGTAGAGACAAGTTAGAGAGTAGAGATAGGCAAGCTGCGGTATGCTGGCGGTGGAGGCGACAACATGACACTGAGACAGTCCGCGACCCGGTGATTGAGGCATGGTCGGACGATCTGGAGGAGGGGTTGGTCAGACGGGGATGGATCAGGTGCCGCGCGCGCCTGACCGAATCCGCGCCCGGGAGTCTGGCGCCGCTGAACCGAACTTCGGGCCGATATTGCTGGGATATCGCTTCGCGCGCTTGCGCGACCGCGGGCGGCGCGGCTAGGCTGCCGCTATCGCTGGGCGCTCGGGTTGGGCGCTGGCGCAGTTGGAGATGAGCAGGAGATGTTCGGATGTCTCACCAATCGGGGTTCAGTGCCCCCCCCCTTCGCATATGCGTGCTGATCACAAGCCTCGGTTCCTGACCCGTTGGGGGCTGCTGGCGGTGGCCGGATTGCTGGTCGGGCTGGTCGCGTTCGGCTCGGAGTCGGCGTTCGGGCAGAGTACGACGCCTGGCGCGCCGACGCGGGTGACGGCGACGCCGGGGCTGCAGCAGATGACGTTGAGTTGGGTGCATCCGTCGGAGGTGAGGACGGGTTACAAGGTGCGTTATCGGAAGGCGTCGGCCTCGGCTTGGGGTACGTGGACGTCGATATCGAATTCGGCTTTGCTGACCTCGCACACGGTGACGGGCTTGGACGCCGGCGTGGCGTACGAGTTTCAGCTGCGCGCGGTGGGTTCGGGCGGCGACGGGACGGTCTCGGCGACGGTGACGGCGACGCCGTTGCTGACCAAGCCGGCGGGGTTGGTCGCTACTGGGGGGCCTCGAAGGGTCACGCTGAGGTGGAATCAGCCGTCGTCGGCGGAGGTTCAGGCCATCGCCAATTACGAATATCGGCAGCGCAAGGGCAGTGGCGCCTGGGGGAGCTGGACTGCGGCCGGCAGCAGATGGAGGAATGCCTACGGGATCACGGGGCTGGACGGCAGCGGGGTGCGCTACCGCTTCGAGCTGCGGGCCAAGTCCAAGAGCGGCGGCGTCATCAGCCCGGTCTCGGATACGGTCGAGGCGACGCCGTACGGTCCGGTCGGAACGTTGCCCAGTACGCCGACCGGGTTGACGGTGCAGGCGGGCTCCAATAGCGCCCTGATTTCCTGGACCGCCAGCGGCGACGGGGTCGGCGGCTACTGCCCTACGGCCGGCTACTTCGCGCGCGTGTACGAGGTGGCGCCGTCGATGCCGATGGCGGCCGAGTCGCTGCGCATCGATAGCGGCACGAGTTGGTACGTGGACGAGTTGCGCTATCCGTACCGGCATTACGTGGAGGTCTACGCCGAGTCGGAGGACGGCTGCGGGGAGCAGTCGGAGTTGGCGACGGCGTTTTTCTGGACGTCGGCGTCGAACACGAATCCGTCTGCGCCGGCGACGCGGAAGTTGCGCACGCCGTTCCCGGTGCGCGACCTGAGCGTCGATACGAGCACGTCGGGTCAGGTGACGATCAGCTGGAAGAAGCCGGTCGCCATCGGCAGCAAGCGCAACAAGCGCTGCGCCTACGTCGACGCGGGCGGCGATCAGACGCAGAAGCACGCCGATGAATACATCGAGTACAACTACCAAGTCTACAACGTGCATACCAACGTAGACTACGCGGACGAGTACTTCGACTCCGCCGACGCGACGTTATCGAAGACGGTGACCGGTCTGCCGACCGGCACTGGTCATTATCTGCGCGTCATGGTGCAGGCGTACTCTTGGGAATGCGAGCAATGGTCGAAGACCCGTCACTACAGCTGGTGGAGCAACTAGACCGCTGATCGTCGCGGGCGGGCCGACCGCGCGTCGGCCCGCCCCAGCGCCCATCAACGCCGCGCAGGCGTGAGCCTCCACTCGGATGCTCGAACGAGAGGCGAAAACATGGCCCAGCCGACGGCCGCCGCGCAAAGCCTGGGCACCGAGACCGCCTTTGAAGTCCTCGCCCGCGCCAACCAGCTGGCCGCCGAGGGTCGCTCGATCATCAACCTCGGCATCGGCCAGCCCGACTTCGCCACCCCCGAACACATCGTCCAGGCCGGCGCGCGCGCCCTGGCCGACGGCAAACACGGCTACACCCCCGCCGCCGGCATCCCCGAACTGCGCCACGCCGTCGCTCGCGATCTGCATCGACGACACGCCGCGGCGGTCGACCCCGAGCGCGTCCTGATCACCCCCGGCGCCAAGCCGGTCATGTTCTTCGCCGCCTTGCTGCTGGGCCAACCCGGCGCCGAGATCATGTATCCCAATCCCGGCTTCCCGATCTACGAGTCCGTGATCCGCTTCAGCGGCGCCACCCCGATCCCGATCGAACTGCGCGAATCGAACCGCTTCACCTTCGATCCCGACCAGCTGCTGGCCCAGATCAACGAGCGAACCCGGCTGATCATCCTCAACAGCCCCGCCAACCCGACCGGCGGCGTCTACGCCCGCGACCAGGTCGAGCGCCTGGTCGACGGTCTGCAGCAATGGCCCAACCTGATGCTGCTCAGCGACGAGATCTACTCCCGCATCCTCTACGAGGGACGCGAACACGTCTCCTGGCTCAACTATCCGCAGCTGCGCGACCGACTCATCCTCCTCGACGGCTGGAGCAAGACCTACGCCATGACCGGCTGGCGCCTCGGCTACGGCATCTTCCCGCCCCACCTCTTCCCCTTCGCCGAGCGACTCGCCATCAACAGCTATTCCTGCCCCAACGCCGCCGCGCAGTACGCCGCCCTGGCCGCCCTCGACGGACCCCAGCAGGCCGTCCAGCGCATGACCGACGCCTTCGACCAACGCCGACGCGCCATCGTCAGCGCCCTCAACGACGTCCCGGGCGTCAGCTGCGTCGATCCCGGCGGCGCCTTCTACGCCTTCCCCAACATCTCCCAGACCGGCTTCGACGCCCGCGCCCTGCAGGAACGCCTGCTCGAAGAGGCCGGCCTCGCCGTCATCGCCGGTACCAGCTTCGGACACCTCGGCGAGGGCTACCTGCGCTTCAGTTACGCCGCCTCCCTGGACGAAATCCTCGAAGGCGTCGACAGAATGCGTACCCTGTTGGCCAACAGCGAGCCCCCCCAGTCTCAAAGCAGTCGCTGAATAGTCGCCCACCCCTCAGTCGCCACACAGCCCCCCCCTAGCCACGGAGCCGCCCATGACCCGCTTCGAATACATCTCGCGCAACCGACTCGAACTCAGAAACGGCTTCCGTCACGCCACGCTCGGCGACGTCGCCGAACCGGTCGTCTACGGCGTGCAGGGCAAGCTCAGGCAGTACTACGGCGTCCCCGACGACGCCCCGCCGATGACCGCCACGCTCGATCACATCGTCGCCGCCGTCGGCGCTTGAATGTACGGTACCCTCGCGCGGGCCCTGTCCGCGCGCAAGGTCGAGTTCGACCCCGATACCTACAAAGCCGACGTGCTCGGCACGATCGCGGGCGAGGACAACCAGACGATCCGCATCACCCGAATCCACGTCGTCTTCCACATCCCCGGCATCGTCGAGCGACAACGCCCCGCCGCCGAACGCGCAGTCAAATTCCACGCGCCCGGATGCCCCGCCCACCAAAGCGTCAAGGACGCCATCGATATCACCTGGGAAGCGAACTGGGACGCCGATCACGGCCCCGCCTAGTCGCCCTACCTCATGCCGCAGCCCCGCCCGACCGGCGAGCGCCGACGGAGGCGCTTGCGATTCCGAGCCTCCCGCCGAGCCGCTGCCACGTACCCGCCCGGCCGAACCGATTGATCAACTCGACGCCGAACCCGTCTCAGCCGGTACCGTCGATGCACCCACCGGGGCAGGTCGAACAGCAGCAACCTCAGCGGCAGGTAGACGCAGGCCAACAACAACAGCTCCACGGCCTTCACGATGCGCCAGCCGTCTCATCCGACCCTCGGCCGACCGCGTCCGCTTCGCGCTCAACCCGCGCCCCGCGCCTCAGCTCATCCATCGCGCCAACCCCATTCCAACCTCCATCCCGACTCGGTGATCGGCCGCCGCCCGACGACGACGACAAACCCGCCTGCTCGCCAGCGCCCCGATAGCCGCCCAGCTCGTCAGTCGTCCACCGGACGCCGCGCGTTCCAGATCACCTCTTTCGGCATTGGCGCCGGTTGCGGCTGCGCTTCAACCGCCGGCCGATTGGCCAGATCGCCGGTCGTGATGTCGATGAAATCGTCCAGCTCCACCGGCTTCCCGCCGATCGTGAAGCGCGCCCCGGCCGAGATCAACGGCTCCGCCTCCGCCGCCTCCCCATCAACCTGCGCCTCCCGCTCGGGCATGTCAGAAACCTAGCACATCCGCATGCCTAGCATGTCCCCAACTTAGCATGCCCGCATGCGTCAGCCCGACATCGACTACACCGCGCTCAGCTTCCCCGAGCCGCCGCCGCACCGACCCTTCGTCGCCATCAACATGGTCATGTCCGCCGATGGACGCACCGTCCTCGATGGCACCGAACGCGGACTCGGCTCGCCGCTCGACCAGCGCCTCATGCGCGAACTCCGCGTCCACTTCGATGTCGTCCTCAACGGCGCCGCGACCTTCCGCGCCTCGGGTACCTCCGCCCGGCTCAACAATCCGCGACTCCAACAGTGGCGCGCCGACCGCGGCATGACCCCATCGCCCATCGCCGCCGTGCTCACCCGCAGCGGCGATCTCCCGCCCCATCGACGTTTCTTCACCGACCCTAGCTTCGAAGCCGTAATCTACCTCTCCAGCGCCGCCCCGCCCGCCGTCCGCGAGAACCTCGAAGCGCGCGGACGACCCCTGCTGATCGTCCCCCAGGGCGACGAAGCCCCAGCCGCCCTGGCCCACATGCGCAGCCAGCTCGGCGCCAGGCGAGTGCTCGTCGAGGGCGGCGCCGCCCTCAACGGCGATCTGATCCGCCAGCATCTGGTCGACGAGTTCTTCCTCACCCTCGCCCCCACCATCATCGGCGGTGACCCCGCCCATCCCGCCGTCCAATGGCCCGGCCAGCCCGCCAAATCGACTCTCAGGCATCTACAGCTCGCCCACGCCGAACCCGCCTCAACCGGCGAGCTCTTCCTACGCTACCGTCTCACCTGACGCCCACCCGGATAGGACGCTCAGTGCCGGCCAACCTGGACAAACCTGATCGCTGGAAGGCGGACATCGCCCAATCCGTCGATCTCTACAACCACTGGTTCATGCAATTCGCGCCAGTCGCCGCGGAGGGCATTGATTGGGTCTGGGAACACCGTCCCGGGGACCTCGCGGAGCTGGGATTGTGACGATGGAACTGCCGCGCTCGGAGGAGCAACGACTGCGCATACAGGAAAGTCTTGATCTGCAAAAGACGTCGCAGGAGCGCAATCGACTCGGTCAATTCGCCACGCCGGGACCACTGGCGAACGAGATCATATTCGAGTCGGCGAGGCATATCGATCCCCATCGGTTAGCCCAACCCGTCAAGTTTCTCGATCCCGCGATCGGTACCGGCGCGTTCTGGTCGGCTCTGAAGACCGTCCGTGCTGATCTGACCGTACAGGGTGTCGGAATCGAGATCGATAAATCCGTTGCCGACGCCAGCCGCCGACTGTGGACTAGTACAGGCTTGAAGGTACGCTGCGCAGACTTTACCCAGTGTCCCGCCCCCGCCAGCGAGCCAGAGCGATTCGATCTCGTGGTTTGCAATCCGCCCTATGTCCGCCATCACCATATCGCCAAGCAGCGAAAGACCGCCTTGCGACGCGCCTCGGCCGGCGCCAGTGGAATCGATCTCTCCGGACTCGCCGGCCTCTACTGTCACTTCCTCGCCTTGACCCATCCCTGGATGCGACGCGGCGCAATCGCCGCCTGGCTGATACCCAGTGAATTCATGGACGTCAATTACGGAACCACCCTGAAGCGATACTTGCTACAGCAAGTATCGCTATTGCGCGTTCATCAGTTCGATCCCGACGATACCCAATTCGAAGACGCGCTTGTTTCTTCTGCGCTGCTCATCTTTCGGAACGAACCGCCTCGACCGAAACACAAGGCGGAACTGACTCGGGGCGCTCAATTGGGCGCGCCAACCAGTCGTAGGGATGTTGCTGTGCGGGAAATACTCCCCGATGATCGCTGGACGCAGCTCTGCGCCGGTCTAACCCGACGCCCCCCAGCTCAAGCCGGAACCAAGTCAATGCAGCTGCGCGATCTGTTTACGATTCGACGCGGTCTGGTAACCGGAGGCAATAAGTTCTTCGTCCTGCCCGAGCGGCAGGCGCGCGAACTGCAATTGCCAAGCGAACATCTCACTCCAATACTGCCCAGCCCGCGCTATCTCCCCCAGCTTGAAGTAATGGCCCGTCCCGATGGCGCCCCGGACCTGCCTCAACGTCGCTTCCTCATCAATTGCCGACTCCCGCAAGAGAACGTTCAGCAGGAATTCCCTGAATTGTGGCGCTATCTGTGCTCCGCCCCCGAAACAGTGCGCGCGGGCTATATATGCAAAAATCGCTCGCCCTGGTATCGGCAGGAGCGTCGACCGCCTGCGCCGCTCATCTGTACTTATCTGGGGCGACCCGCCGGCCAGCGCCGACCATTCAGGTTCATTCTGAACCACTCCAGAGCGACGGCCGCGAATGTCTACCATTTGCTCTATCCATTGCCCAGGCTCGCCAGTGCAATCGAATTCGACCCCAGTCTGTTACCTCGAATCTGGCGCTATCTCAACACAATGGATGTCGACCACTTGCTGCGTGAGTCCCGCGTATATGGAGGCGGCCTCCACAAACTCGAGCCTGCAGAACTGGGCCGAATATCGCTCGACGACCTGGATGCTGACCTGCGCGACCTGCCTGAACTGATCGTCGAAAGCGTAATCTCCGAAATCTCCGAGCTGCCCCCTACGCAGTTGAACCATACGCCCCAGCTGCTTGAGCCCACGCATGTCCATCCTCCTGACTCCAGCCCGGCTTGATCGCCAGACTAGTCGCCGTCCAGATAGCTTGCTTCGACCAGACCGCCTCACCCCCCCCGCGGGGGAAACCTGCCCGCTCATCCCGACACGCAATCCTCGATCAGCACAATCAACCAGCACACGAGAACCGCCAATCCGATCAACAGCTTAGTAATCGTCGCATCGCTATCGCCATATCTCCTCTCGCGTCAGGCTAATGAAGTCTATCCTCGCCCTGCGGGGAACGCTGATCTTTGCGAGCGCGCTGACGCGCCTTACGGATAATCTCCGATTGCTCGTCCTTGATCTCGTCTAACGCTTCTTGAATGTCACGCTCGGCATTCTCGTTGTTTAAGTGCAGCTTCTCCGGATACGTATTCTCAAGTATCTGCCAACGATCTTGCTCGTCTTCAGTCATGATGTCTAGGTCAGCCCATGTCCGGGTAAGCCGCTGCTTAGCCACGATGACCTCCTAGCTGTTGTGCCCGTATTATACTAATCATACGGGCCGTCTCGCGCTTGCGTAATTCCTCGTCCTCGTCAACAGGCCCGATATCATCCTCTTCAGGCGGAATCTGTGGATAGCCTGTGGATAGTGTGGATAAGTGAGGTCTATCCCCGCGCGTGCGGGGGAACCGATCTCTTCGGCGGGCCGGTCAAGACGTTGGTGGGTCTATCCCCGCGCGTGCGGGGGAACCCGCGCCGCGCGTGTCGGATACAGTTGACGCCACGGCGGACGGGGGTTCGCCGACGCATACGGAGGACGCAGATGTATATCTGGGGATTGCTGATCCTAGCGGGGGCCGTCTTGGCGATCGTGCAGTGCGTGGCGGAGGCGGTATGACCGACCCCAAAGTCGGCTCGAGGTCTATCCCCGCGCGTGCGGGGGAACCCCTATCCGACTCTCAACCCCGATAGAACAGCATCTCCCTCGCCTCCTTCGGTACCAGCGCCGTCGTCCCTATCCCCGCCATACGCCATAATCGTCGGCGGCCTACCAAGCGGTCGCCGAGCGCGTCCAAGCTGGGCTGAGCGCCGGCCACGGCGCTCAGCCGCTCGGCAACGAGCGCGATGATATCCTGGATATCAGGTCGCAGATATCCGCGTTCCACTCTCTCACGTCATTGAGCAGCGCTTCGATGTTCTCCGTTGTGTGGTGGATTTCTTGAGTCACGATGCCGCCCTTTCACGGTGTTCGAGTCCGCCGTCGCCGTAGTCACACGTCGGCATATCCATCCGCATTTGACTAGGCGGCGTGAACTGCTTGATGATCGCCGCCGGCAGCCGTCGCCGGTCCGCCCGCGCGTCTTCAATGGCGACGAGCGTGTTGCACTGCCGCCAACGATTGACACTGCTGACGAGCTTGCCGCAGCCGCGGATCAGGTCAACGCCGCAGCCGCGCAGCGTCGTGAGCGCGTCGTCGGGCAGTCCGACGTCGGATACCCAGCAGTGCCATCCGCCGCCCATCGTGCGGTAGGCGTTCGGCCCCAGCAGCATCCGCTCAACGATGTAGTCGCCGACGAGCTTGCGCAGATAGCGCTCGCCACTTCTGCCGTGATTGTCAATGTCGAGGCAAGCGAGTCCGCTCGGCGGCAGCACGGCGGCCACGGTCGGCGGATCGTCGTCTACGACTGCTTCCAGCACGTCGGCAATCTGCGCTTGGTCGCGCGTTGCCATCATCCAACCGCTGCCCTCGTAGCCGTGCGCGATTGCCCACTGGCGCGAGAGGCGCGGCTTCTTGGCCGGCGACATTGGCGCGACGGCGATATCCGCCGCTGCGAACTCCGGCGCCCACGTCAAGTACGGGGATCGGCAGGGATGGTCAGTCAGTCCGAAGGCGCGACAATCGCACGGCGACTCGCCGTGGACATCGCAGGGCAGGGGGTGCATTTCGGCTCTCCTGGTGGTCTGTCGGCAACTCCGCCCTGTCACAGGCGGCGGCGCAATGGTGCGCCAGTCCGATTACCAGCAAGTATACACGATTACGCGCCCGCCGAAGCAGGTGCGTAATCGTTTTGTCTGAGGTGCCGCGGCGGTGACAGACGCTCGCAGCCGGGCGGACCACCAGGTACCTGACGCCCTAGCCCCAGTGTAGCCGAGAACGGGTGTGCTCCCTCTGTTACTGCGGAACTCCCCTTGCCCGCTACTTGTCTAATGTACTTGACACTGGGCAAGCGGTGCAAGTATCGCCACTGTCACCACCAACATAATCAGGACTTGGGCAGCAGCGACGCGCGCACCCGCGCCATAGAACCCGTTGCCGTCGGTGCCGAATTCGTTTCAATCCTCGCCCGGCCCGAAGGCCGAGCGCAACCCGCCTTTGCCGCGGGTATGTCAATCTGTCGGGTCGAGTTTCAATCCTCGCCCGGCCCGAAGGCCGAGCGCAACCGGTTAGCCGCAAGAACGCCGTGTTGCCAATCACGTGGTTTCAATCCTCGCCCGGCCCGAAGGCCGAGCGCAACAGGCCATCGACCGCGTGAGCGCGTTCGTGCGCTGCCAGTTTCAATCCTCGCCCGGCCCGAAGGCCGAGCGCAACACTACCTCGCGCTCGCGATCGACGAAATCGATCCTGTTTCAATCCTCGCCCGGCCCGAAGGCCGAGCGCAACCCGATGCAGTCGAGGTTGGGGTTGCGGTGACGGAGTTTCAATCCTCGCCCGGCCCGAAGGCCGAGCGCAACGCGCAACAGGCTCAGAGGCGACTCGATCTGATCCGCGTTTCAATCCTCGCCCGGCCCGAAGGCCGAGCGCAACTTGGGCGTCCCGCTCGCCGCGCCGATCGGGCTGAACTCGTTTCAATCCTCGCCCGGCCCGAAGGCCGAGCGCAACCGCTGCCCAGGCGGGTAGATGTTGTTGAAGTTCACGAGGTTTCAATCCTCGCCCGGCCCGAAGGCCGAGCGCAACCCTGCTGGATGGGTGTTCTCAGCCCGTTCAGAAAGCGGTTTCAATCCTCGCCCGGCCCGAAGGCCGAGCGCAACACGCCAGGACACAGATCAAGGCTTGGCAGTACTCGTAGTTTCAATCCTCGCCCGGCCCGAAGGCCGAGCGCAACCTCGCTCGACAGGTAATCCGCGCCCAGACCAACGAGTTTCAATCCTCGCCCGGCCCGAAGGCCGAGCGCAACTGGCCGGGCACGGCTGGTGATCGCCAATAATCAAACGGTTTCAATCCTCGCCCGGCCCGAAGGCCGAGCGCAACCCGAATGACGACACTTGATATCAGGCCTGGCCGCGTAGTTTCAATCCTCGCCCGGCCCGAAGGCCGAGCGCAACCTCAGCCGGCCTCAGCCGACCTCAGCCGAAGTACCAGTTTCAATCCTCGCCCGGCCCGAAGGCCGAGCGCAACTCGTCGCCCGCGCCCACGATCGCGTGATAGCAGTGGTGTTTCAATCCTCGCCCGGCCCGAAGGCCGAGCGCAACGCCAATCATATGCCTGCCGATCGCTGGCGATCTCGTTTCAATCCTCGCCCGGCCCGAAGGCCGAGCGCAACTCGTCTCCCAGTGCGTCGAGCAGCGCGGCGGTCAGTGTTTCAATCCTCGCCCGGCCCGAAGGCCGAGCGCAACCAGGCGTTATCCGGCGCAGGCCAGGCGTTGCGCAGTGTTTCAATCCTCGCCCGGCCCGAAGGCCGAGCGCAACCCGCGTGCGACCTTCCCCCGACGCCACGACTTCCGCGTTTCAATCCTCGCCCGGCCCGAAGGCCGAGCGCAACTTGTGTCGGCTGAGGTTCCGGCCAATTCCTCAGCTAGGTTTCAATCCTCGCCCGGCCCGAAGGCCGAGCGCAACTCGAAACGCCCGCACTCATGGCAGTGCCGCCACGTTTCAATCCTCGCCCGGCCCGAAGGCCGAGCGCAACGATGAAACTTATCACGTGCCAGGAACAGGTCTAGTTTCAATCCTCGCCCGGCCCGAAGGCCGAGCGCAACTGACGCGCTCCCACATACGGTCTTGCGCGTCGAAGATGTTTCAATCCTCGCCCGGCCCGAAGGCCGAGCGCAACCTGCCACTTGCGTGCAGCGCTCAGAAGTGCTTAGAGTGTTTCAATCCTCGCCCGGCCCGAAGGCCGAGCGCAACATATCAGGGCCTGTCAGCGGCGCGTAGGCGCTCTAGTTTCAATCCTCGCCCGGCCCGAAGGCCGAGCGCAACGGATCTCGAATCGACGATCCAGCACGGACTAAAGGTTTCAATCCTCGCCCGGCCCGAAGGCCGAGCGCAACCTGCGGCGGGCAGCGCACGTGGGCGCTCAAGGACGTGTTTCAATCCTCGCCCGGCCCGAAGGCCGAGCGCAACAAGGCATGTACGCCGTGCGCGACCAATATCAAGCGTCGGTTTCAATCCTCGCCCGGCCCGAAGGCCGAGCGCAACTTCCAGCGATTTCTACGCGCGAGATCCAGGCCTGTTTCAATCCTCGCCCGGCCCGAAGGCCGAGCGCAACGTCGCACCACTATCCAGAGGTAGTGGAGGACGATGTTTCAATCCTCGCCCGGCCCGAAGGCCGAGCGCAACCCTGGGACGCTGCACAACGAGCGGGACGCCGAAGGGTTTCAATCCTCGCCCGGCCCGAAGGCCGAGCGCAACCGCGCACACAAAAAACGGCTGGATTGTCGTCGGCGCGTTTCAATCCTCGCCCGGCCCGAAGGCCGAGCGCAACTCGCTGATATCACTGAATCCGGCCAACCGATTGCGCAAGTTTCAATCCTCGCCCGGCCCGAAGGCCGAGCGCAACGCGGTGTGCGTTGCTATCGATTAGCGTGACCAGGTTTCAATCCTCGCCCGGCCCGAAGGCCGAGCGCAACCACCGCGCAGCCCAGCAGCTGCATATCGGTATCCAGTCGTTTCAATCCTCGCCCGGCCCGAAGGCCGAGCGCAACAGCTGTAACTGACCAAGATGAGTCGCGCTCCGAGCAGTTTCAATCCTCGCCCGGCCCGAAGGCCGAGCGCAACGATGACCATCGTATAGCTCTGGGCGTTGGTGCTGTACGTTTCAATCCTCGCCCGGCCCGAAGGCCGAGCGCAACTCTACACACGCAAGCTCTACAGCGCCGCCACCAAAGTTTCAATCCTCGCCCGGCCCGAAGGCCGAGCGCAACGTAGCGAGACGAAGCAGCGGGTGTTGTTTGGGACACAGTTTCAATCCTCGCCCGGCCCGAAGGCCGAGCGCAACGGCATTAGGGCTGCTTCTTCATCGTCGGGGTCGGCAAGTTTCAATCCTCGCCCGGCCCGAAGGCCGAGCGCAACTCTTGAACCTGTCGCGCGAGTGCGGCCCCGCATTCGTTTCAATCCTCGCCCGGCCCGAAGGCCGAGCGCAACCCCGCCCGCACAAATCAAGGTAGGGCATACGGGCAAGTTTCAATCCTCGCCCGGCCCGAAGGCCGAGCGCAACTCCCGCGCAGTAGCGCGACGCTCGACGGCGGCACAGGTTTCAATCCTCGCCCGGCCCGAAGGCCGAGCGCAACTCCCGCGCAGTAGCGCGACGCTCGACGGCGGCACAGGTTTCAATCCTCGCCCGGCCCGAAGGCCGAGCGCAACTTGTATTTGGCGATCAGGTAGACGGCCAGCGGCAGTGTTTCAATCCTCGCCCGGCCCGAAGGCCGAGCGCAACGAGCAGCGCCAGCACTGATTGCGCGTGGGCTACGGCTCGTTTCAATCCTCGCCCGGCCCGAAGGCCGAGCGCAACTTCGACAACGCCTACAAGGGCTACCCGCGCAGAGAGTTTCAATCCTCGCCCGGCCCGAAGGCCGAGCGCAACCAAGTGGGACAATGGTACTTATCAGGCGCTGATCATGTTTCAATCCTCGCCCGGCCCGAAGGCCGAGCGCAACGTGCCGAAGATTTCTACGTCGTCTGCAAGATGGCGGTTTCAATCCTCGCCCGGCCCGAAGGCCGAGCGCAACTAGCAGTTGCGCTCGAAATCTAGCCAGAAATCCGCATCGTTTCAATCCTCGCCCGGCCCGAAGGCCGAGCGCAACCCGAAGCGATGCCGCATGGACTGCTCGACGGCCTCGTTTCAATCCTCGCCCGGCCCGAAGGCCGAGCGCAACTCGACGGTATGACCGGCGAGGCGGAGCTAAATGCCGTTTCAATCCTCGCCCGGCCCGAAGGCCGAGCGCAACCTCGCCTCGACGCCAGCGCGGCCGCCTCGCCTAGCAGGTTTCAATCCTCGCCCGGCCCGAAGGCCGAGCGCAACCCCGTACCGCGTCCGCCCGCCGAACTGCACGTAGATGTTTCAATCCTCGCCCGGCCCGAAGGCCGAGCGCAACCGCGATCGTCGAACCCGTGTAAAACACGCTCGTGCCGTTTCAATCCTCGCCCGGCCCGAAGGCCGAGCGCAACCCGGATTGACAACCACCCCGCCGCGAGTGCTGATGGTTTCAATCCTCGCCCGGCCCGAAGGCCGAGCGCAACTGCGCAGTGTTCGGCTGCCGTGTGATCGGCGCGGGGTTTCAATCCTCGCCCGGCCCGAAGGCCGAGCGCAACCGCGGGCCGCCTCAAGGTCAATTTGGCGGGTCGTGTTTCAATCCTCGCCCGGCCCGAAGGCCGAGCGCAACCCGGCACAGGCGAAGGCGTTCGAAGCGGCCGCACAGGGTTTCAATCCTCGCCCGGCCCGAAGGCCGAGCGCAACCTCGGATCCGCGACGCCTGCACGTCCTACATGACGCAGTTTCAATCCTCGCCCGGCCCGAAGGCCGAGCGCAACACCCGACGGCGCGCTACTTCCCGCTCGATACGCGCGAGTTTCAATCCTCGCCCGGCCCGAAGGCCGAGCGCAACAGCATTTCGAACGGCGCGTCTGGGCCGGACTCGGCGTTTCAATCCTCGCCCGGCCCGAAGGCCGAGCGCAACCTGGTCGGGCTGCAAGAGTACGCCCAGATGAACAGCAAGTTTCAATCCTCGCCCGGCCCGAAGGCCGAGCGCAACTCACGTCCCGCGCCAGGCGCGGGGACGCCCGTAGCGTTTCAATCCTCGCCCGGCCCGAAGGCCGAGCGCAACCCCGCGGGCGGCGGGGCTAGAAAGCACCGCAATGCCTGTTTCAATCCTCGCCCGGCCCGAAGGCCGAGCGCAACGGTACCTACGTCGATGGCACGTGGACTCCGGCCAGGTTTCAATCCTCGCCCGGCCTGAAGGCCGAGCGCAACTTTTCTTCCTCTGCGTCAATAGGCTGGGGGGGGTGTTTCAATCCTCGCCCGGCCCGAAGGCCGAGCGCAACCAGATCTCGAGCGCGTCAGCGGCGCGTAGGCGCTCTAGTTTCAATCCTCGCCCGGCCCGAAGGCCGAGCGCAACCGGCGCGGGGAAGGCCGTGTACCCGCGCCGACGCGGGGTTTCAATCCTCGCCCGGCCCGAAGGCCGAGCGCAACAGGGACGCCGGGACGCCAGAACGCCTGGTACGCCGCAGTTTCAATCCTCGCCCGGCCCGAAGGCCGAGCGCAACGCAGTGGGGCGACGAGTGTTGTCCTGACGAGTTCGGGTTTCAATCCTCGCCCGGCCCGAAGGCCGAGCGCAACTCCGCGTCCCTCCGTGCCGTGACTCCACGCCTCGATGTTTCAATCCTCGCCCGGCCCGAAGGCCGAGCGCAACTCGAGCCGCTCCAGAACGTCATGCGGATAACGGCGGATGTTTCAATCCTCGCCCGGCCCGAAGGCCGAGCGCAACTAGCGTACACATGCGTGTACCCGCCATACGGCACGCGTTTCAATCCTCGCCCGGCCCGAAGGCCGAGCGCAACCGCGTCTACGGGCGACCGGCGACCAAGGGGTCGGGGTTTCAATCCTCGCCCGGCCCGAAGGCCGAGCGCAACTAGTGCCATCACCGTTATGCACTACCATCAACCGGTTTCAATCCTCGCCCGGCCCGAAGGCCGAGCGCAACCTCAGTGACAGTGAACTTGGTCTCACTGCCAAGCTTGTTTCAATCCTCGCCCGGCCCGAAGGCCGAGCGCAACGCGGCGTCGAGATACGCGCATCGCAGCTGGCTCTCGGTGTTTCAATCCTCGCCCGGCCCGAAGGCCGAGCGCAACTTGGTGGTTGAATGTACCCTCGTTGGCCGATTTGCCATAGTTTCAATCCTCGCCCGGCCCGAAGGCCGAGCGCAACCTGCGGATTTCGTCAGTCTGCTCGACGCGGAGGAAAGTTTCAATCCTCGCCCGGCCCGAAGGCCGAGCGCAACCCTCAGCGCGGCTGAGGAACTCGGCCTCAGCCGAGGTTTCAATCCTCGCCCGGCCCGAAGGCCGAGCGCAACCGCCGCGAGCCTTGTAGTCGAGCGTGTCCTTCTCGTTTCAATCCTCGCCCGGCCCGAAGGCCGAGCGCAACATCAGGACAGGTGCGTTTGCTGATGCAAACTCAGCGTTTCAATCCTCGCCCGGCCCGAAGGCCGAGCGCAACCATTTCGGCTGAACAATCTGATGCCCGCAGTAAATTTCCCGTTTCAATCCTCGCCCGGCCCGAAGGCCGAGCGCAACGCCGCCACCAAGCGCACGCGAGTCGCTCATGCGCATGTTTCAATCCTCGCCCGGCCCGAAGGCCGAGCGCAACCACCGATCGCTGAACGCGAATTTCCTGCCAATTTCCGTTTCAATCCTCGCCCGGCCCGAAGGCCGAGCGCAACGATGACGTGCAATGGTTATTCGGCGGACACGCCGAGAAGTTTCAATCCTCGCCCGGCCCGAAGGCCGAGCGCAACGCCATCGGTTAGTCCTTTCCCTCGACCTCTTCACCGTTTCAATCCTCGCCCGGCCCGAAGGCCGAGCGCAACTCTGAAGCTCCAGGGTAGACTCCATGCGAGTCTGATTGTTTCAATCCTCGCCCGGCCCGAAGGCCGAGCGCAACTCGGCTGAGGCCGAGTTCCTCAGCCGCGCTGAGGCCGTTTCAATCCTCGCCCGGCCCGAAGGCCGAGCGCAACCTGCGGCAACTCCGCGTCGTCGCAGCGATCTACAACGTGTTTCAATCCTCGCCCGGCCCGAAGGCCGAGCGCAACTGCGAGCGCATCGATTCAACGGCCTTGCGCCAGTGAGGGTTTCAATCCTCGCCCGGCCCGAAGGCCGAGCGCAACCTGACGCCCGTGTAGCTGTACTGCTCTTGTTCCTGGAGGTTTCAATCCTCGCCCGGCCCGAAGGCCGAGCGCAACGTCACCGTGAGATCGACGTGATCTAACTGGAGATCAAAGTTTCAATCCTCGCCCGGCCCGAAGGCCGAGCGCAACGTCACGAGTGCGGGCGTTTCGACGAGGAGGGCACTTGGGTTTCAATCCTCGCCCGGCCCGAAGGCCGAGCGCAACCTAGTGCCATGACGGTTATGCACTACCATCAGCCTGTTTCAATCCTCGCCCGGCCCGAAGGCCGAGCGCAACGGGTACCACGCGCACGCGACCGGATGCGCCATCGCCGAGTTTCAATCCTCGCCCGGCCCGAAGGCCGAGCGCAACCAGGAGCGGCAGCCGTCCTCCCACTCTCCGGTCTCGTCGTTTCAATCCTCGCCCGGCCCGAAGGCCGAGCGCAACCCGAAACCGCCCGAGCGCCCCCCGCCGCCGCCCGACGAGTTTCAATCCTCGCCCGGCCCGAAGGCCGAGCGCAACATGGCGCTGATAGAGTACCTACTACCACTTATGCGTTCAATCCTCGCCCGGCCCGAAGGCCGAGCGCAACGTCGTCGAGTGCACGGCCGTTTCAATCCTCGCCCGGCCCGAAGGCCGAGCGCAACCTGCTCGCGCAAGTGCTACAGCCTGTCGATGCGCGGGTTTCAATCCTCGCCCGGCCCGAAGGCCGAGCGCAACCAGCGCCGATCCTTGCGCCGTCGACGTCGACGATCTCGTTTCAATCCTCGCCCGGCCCGAAGGCCGAGCGCAACGCCTGCCTGACGTGCAATTTCTTCGCGCTCGTGATCGTTTCAATCCTCGCCCGGCCCGAAGGCCGAGCGCAACCTGTTCGCTGGAACGCGGACGGCACATCGCTGACCTGTTTCAATCCTCGCCCGGCCCGAAGGCCGAGCGCAACCTCGCTGCTTCCCGCCGCTGCGCTTAGGCTACGCGGCGGGTTTCAATCCTCGCCCGGCCCGAAGGCCGAGCGCAACCCTGCAAAACCCCGATTCCGGGGCTTCCGAGACCTATTATCGCCGATTATCCGGGCCATTGTCATCCCCCGCCACTGAAATTCCTCTCCTCTCGCTCCCGATCTGTCGCTTTTCCGCGGCGATCGCGCGCGGATGCTCCGCCTTCTGATGATCACCGGAGATTCGCGCGCCCCCACTCAAACTCAGAATACCAACGTGCCGCGCTGGTCGAATGGCGGTCGAGCCCCGAAGCTCAGCAGGTGCTCAGCCAGCGGCTCGCGAAGACGATAAATCCGAATACTGTCGACCGTCTCGTCCATCTCCGAGCGCAGCCGGGCGACGAGCATCTCCATGTCTGCCTCGCTCAGCACGCATTCGAACACCGATTTCTGAACCCGCTGACCATACGCCTCGCAGGCTTTCGCCACGCGACGCAATCGCCTGCGGCCAGCGGCAGTATCGGTGACCACGTCGTACGTAACCAGAATCTCCACGCGACTCCATATCTGCTGGACCCACAACTCAGCGCGCGATATGTGGCAGGTAGTGCCGCAAATCTCCCCGCAGATGGCGAGCCAGCAGCCGCGCCTGGACATGCGGAACCAGCCCGATCGGGATGCGCGCTTTGAGAAGTCGATGCGGCGCCGTGCTCTCCTTGCGGCGCTCGTACTCGGCCAATGTCGCCCGCCGTCCCTGCTCATTCAGACTCACCGCTCCGCCAGGCGTCTCCTCGAAATGATTGCCGCGAACCTGACGTCGGTTGATCAGGCGCAGCACGAGCCGGTCGGCGACCGCGGGACGGAGCTCCTCCATCAAATCCAGCGCCAGAGATGGTCGCCCCGGACGAAGAGCGTGCAGATAGCCCACTTGCGGGTCAAGTCCAACGCCTTCAAGCGCTGATTCGCACTCAGCCCGAAGAAGCGCATAGCAGAACGACAGAAGCGCGTTCGCGCGGTCGCGTGGCGGGCGACGGGTGCGGCCATTGAGGCCGAACTCGCCTCGATCGCCGCGCACCATGCGGCCAAACTCGCCAAAGTAGGCTCGCGCCGCGATGCCCTCGAGTCCGCGCAATACGTCCAGCTCCTCCGCCTCGCGAATATCGTCGAGCAGCGCGCCCAGCCTCTCTGCCACCGACCGCAGCGCATCGGAATCATTTGCCTCCGTGCCGTCGCGCGCCGAGCGGAGAACGAGAGTCCGCGCATTCTGAACCTTGCCGGCCACGTATTGCCTCGCCAACGCCAGCGTCCGATCAGGATCCCCGAGCGCCTCGTGCTGCGCTCGACGCAGCAGAACATTGCCGAGCGAACTTCCGCTCAGACGCGCCCGAAACCGCCCATGCCCCGTCAGCCATACGACCCCTCGGCCATCCTCGGCGCACCGATGAATCAGCGGCGTCGTGACCGTGACCCGACCAAAGACCACGATCGACTGAATTCTCACCAGCGGCAGCCGGGCCCGAGTTTCGTTTTCAATCACCACGCGCACCGTGTCGTGATCGAGACGCAGCGCGCTTCCCTGAGTGGTCACGTAGAGCGTGTTGAGCAGCTCATGCATCGTCGTCTACCGCTTCCAGCGGCCGGAACAGAGCGCCCTGCATGCCGCGCAGACGATGCGGTTGCGCAGCGACCTGCGGCAGACACTCGTTGATCAGCGAACAGGGCGGACAGCGCGCGTCGTCGACTGCCGCCGGTAAACGCTGTTGGCGGAGTTGCCGCCTTACCTCATCCACCAGCGCGACCGTCCGCTGCCGTAAAGCTTCGTCCAGGACGACGCGATAGCGTCGTCGCTCGGCGTGGGAATAAATGCCGCCCTCCGGTACGTCAACGCCAAGCATCTCCTCGAGGCACAACGCCTGGGCGCAAAGTTGTAGATCGGCGTGCGGCGGCCGCCGCCGACCGACCTTGTACTCGACGGGAACCGGGGGCTGACCTGCGCGAAGTTCCACGACATCCGCTTTGCCCCGTAGACCAAGTCGCTCGGACCAAAGCGGAATCCCGCGTAGCACCCGAATGCCGGGCCGACTTTCTACCTCGCCGCTGTCCACGCGCTCGTGAGCCAGGCGGCCGCGGATCGTATAAAGATTCTCTTCGAATGTTTGCTCGATGTGGATCAGAGCGCACTGTCGCGGACAGTAGGAGTAATGCTCGATCGCCGAGATCGGTACGTCGAGCAATTCATGCTCATCCCAGGGCGTGAACTCGCGCGGCATGATTCGGAGATGGCCAGTAGTTGGCGTGACCACTGCGCAGCCGGCATTCGGCGCTTAGCCCACAAGCGAAGTCAATGTCACGCCGGATGCCTCAGCGACAGGACCGTCAGACGGACGCTCAACCGAATAGTCGGAGAACGAACGCGGTGCCTTCTTTGTGCTTGACGGTGTGCGGATCAGATCGAACAGTCGATGCGCGGCGGCGTTGCCGAGCTTGCTCTCGTGGCTGAAGACGTAGAGGCCCCGACAGGCCATCTCGCCGCGAGAGGCGGAGCGATCAACGTCCCACATCATTTCGAGCGCGTTCCAGAACAGGGCCAGATCATCGGCATCCACGCCGGTCTTCTCCGCGAAGTGCGGATTGAAGAATCCATGTGCTCGGTACAGACCATACGGAACCGTGGATTTACGCCCCATCGTGCCGTAGTTAGTCGCCTGTTCGGCCTCTGCGCCACTGTCCTCGCGGTTTACGTCCCCTTTGTTCTGAGCCGGCCCCACGATAGCTGAGTCGAGCGGCACGATGGAGTCCAGCGAGC
Organism: Dehalococcoidia bacterium; assembly: GCA_965116225.1. Taxonomy (GTDB): domain Bacteria; phylum Chloroflexota; class Dehalococcoidia; order Bin125; family Bin125; genus Bin125. The sequence continues at coordinate 1,654,235 of OZ220495.1, forward strand.
GAGCGAAAGTGAGCTGCATTGGACCTCGTACCTGTCCGGCTTTGTGCTCTTTCATCGACATCACCGCCCCGAACATGCGAACGTCGAAGAACTCCTCGCACATCCACCCCTGGGCGGTGCTTGAATCGGGTGCTTTATTGCCGCCCGAGCGTTTGCCGAAGACTCGTTTGCGCTGATCCACGAGAAACTGACCATGCTGCACGTAAACCTTAAATCGATCGCTGCCGTGGGCCATGTCGACATAGTCGCGCACCTTGCGCTTGATCGCGACATCGGTCACCAAACCTTGCATGGTCTCCGGATCAACGCGCGGCAGGTTCCCTGCGTCGGGGTCGCCGTTCGGGTTGCCGTCGCGGACGTCGAACAGCAGCACGAAGTCATGCCGTCGAGCTACGTCGGTGGTCAGGCTGGAATTCGTCGCGCTGGTCACTGAACTACTCCTTTGCTGTGGCATCGTTCGATCCCGCGCCGTCGGCGTCTCGGGCGGCGCGACGACTGATCATATCGGCGTGGCCTTGCGCGCGCTGGTGATAGTACCCGAGCGAGAATAGCGCCTGTTCGGGCAGGGATAGCGTCGCTGGAAAATCCGCAATCCGGCTCATCACATCCTCAAGCCGGCGCTGCAGGTTGACGTAGGCTCCTGGCTTGTCCCGTTCCAGCCGAGCCAGATGCGGCTGCGCGCCTCTGCACAGCCCCCCGAAGACGACCGCCGGAGTAGACGATGCCGCGCCGTAATAGCGATCCACAATGCTGGCGTTTACTCCAGGTAAGGCGGCGCGCTGCACTTCCTCGATCACGGCGAGCAGCCGCCCGCAGTGGTAGGCCGGCTCGGGGTGATCGGCTGCGAGTGCGACCATGTAGTCCTCCTCATTCGGTTCCCGTTCTTGGCTCAGTAATGTGAGTTTAATCAGCGCAGCCCGCTCTCGAGTCACGTGCCATACCTCCGGGGGTAAGGCCGTTGTCCGCTTAATCCACTTAGCCCGCTCTCGAGTCATGCCCTGCTCGGCCCGACAGCGCCTCACGGCCTGGAAGGCAATCCCCAATGGGACCGGCCTGCCTGACAGCGCCGCGCCGAACAGCGCGCGCGTTGTGCTCACAGGGAGATCCTTCGATTTCCGCACCGTGGAAGCCGCAAGCCGGTAGAGACTGATCGGCCGCGGCTGAGTCCCCTTCGGATCTTCAGTGCGCGGATCCACGATCCGTTGCAGCCTGAACCACTTGGCGATGCTCTCCTCGGCGCTGCCCACAGTCGTATCGATCCAGTCCCGAACCACAGTCCTGCCGCCGCTCGCCGACAGCGACGCGGCGTAAAAGGCGGTGGCGTCGCGCACAGCGGCGCGACGACCCTTCCGTACAGATTCCAGCAGGGCGTGCACGTCGCCAGCGTCAGGTTGCTCTATGAAGCGCAAAGGATCAAACTCGATCTGCTCCCGCGTCCAGAAGACGAACGCTGCCTTGCGGGCGACTGTGATGCGACTGCGCTCATTGCTCAATAGATCATTCAAACCATCGTGAGACGACTCGGCGCACTCTAGGCAGATCGGTGCCGTGCGCGACGCTTTCAGCCCATACGATTCGAACGCCTCCGAGTTGGCGGAGATGATGGATGTGCCCGACGTTTGCCCGCCGGGGATGCCCTTGATTTTGGTTGGCAAACGATCCAGAACCGGCTTGCGCTCGCCGCAGACGATGCACTGACCCTCGTGATCTGCGTCACGCGTATTGTGGCTGATATTGCGTCTGCGCCAAAATCTCTGCACTGAGGGCAAGTCGATGGGGCGCTGCCACTCTCCCTCTGCTTCCTCTGCTGAGCCCACTTGCACTTGGAAGGTGACCTTGAGTCCGTTATCCCACTCATCGCCCAAATCGAGCAGCTCCGCGCCGCCGCGCTCGAAAAATCGCTGCACCGCCAGCACAGCTGGCTCTGCCGTCTCCTTCGCGCATTGATCGAGGAGTTCGAGATAAGCGGCGTGCTTGCGATCGACGCTCTCCTGTTTAGCCGAATCTCGCGCTCGACCAAACGTATATTCACTTTGATCCGCGAGCAGCAGAGGCTTGACGCCGGACGTACGCTGGGCGTACGGCGCAACCATGTCGCGGCCGCGCTTACTGTGCGCGTTGCTGGAATCGATCTGGTACTGCGGCTTCTTCTCAAGTGGCTTGCCATTGTCCCTAAGCCGGACGATATAGGCGATCGGCGTCTTGGTATAAGACGGCGGCAGTGGATCCGTCATCGGATCCGACATCCGCTCGTCGGCGTACTCCTTGAGCTTGATCAGGAACACGACGCCACCTCCGCGAAACGATCCGGCACGCGTAGGACTCCCCGCTCGAGCCTCGCTCCGAAGAAACGCGGCTCGCCGCGACCGCCGCCATCCGGCTCGTAGTCGATGTCGAGCAGCATCAGCCCAAGGTCTTCGCTCTGCGCAATTGGCGCATCATCGAGTTCAGGCTCGCCGAATGCGGCGCTGAACTCGCGGCAGCCAAGATAGGGCGTGGCGAAGCACTGCCCGCGAGCGACCCGCCGACGGAATTGATCCCGGTACTTGGCGATGTCGTCGTCGCCCTCCTCGCTGCCCCCGTCGTTGAGCAGCAGTTGCCCCCGCACGATGTAGGCTACATCCCTCAAAGCTAGGGTGTGCCGCTGCGCCCGGTTCGATGCCGCGTCGTAGCCCCCGCCCGTCTCTACCCACCTCTTGGCCGAGCCATAGGTCTGTCGATCCGTAATCTCGTTACGCAGGATTGAGGCGTACGCGATCGGCTTGAGCACCTGTATCTCGTCCACCCGCCATCTGACCTCAGGCTTCCAGAAGATCGCTTCGAGCGCGCCGCGCGCCGATGATGGCGTCATGACCGGATACGTTACCCGCTCGACCTTCATTTCAGGCCGAGTAAAACAGGCGTAGTCGCCCCAGAACTTCACTTCGAGCGGCTTCATCTCGTGTTCAATCAATCGATCCTCCGCTGATAATCGACTGCTCAGAAGATCATATCAGGGTCGGCGTCCGTAATGCCGCGCACCGGGTCATAGTAGCCCTGCGGCCAACGTCCGACGCCAGGTATCACCTCATCGATCAGTCCCATGCCCGCGCGCCGCTCGTACTCGTGCCGGTAGAGCGAGACCATGTGAGGTCGAAGTTCGCGCAGGATCTCCCGCGCCGGCCGCGCGCGGGTGCGCAGCTCGTCGACCAGATGATCAATCCTGCCGACGTCGCGATTGGGATAATCCACGATCACGTCGCAGGTATCATCCTCGATCATCCGAAATCGCTTGGCGACCTCCGGATAGTCAAACCCCTTGCGCAACTGCTGAATCCCATGCTGATCGGGATCCACGGCGCTACCGAATAACAATGCAAAATACTCCTTCACCGTCTTGGGATTATTGGGATCGAAGCCGGGTAGGGCGCGAACGACACACGCAATGTCGATTCCGGATCGATACACGCCGAACGGCGCTGCGCCGTCCGGCGGCTTGAACACTACTACCCGCCCCGCATCGAGCCGCCCCTCGCGATTGCAGCGCCCCGCTGCCTGGATGATGGCATCGAGCGGTGCCTCCGCCCGGAAGACGGCCGCAAAATCGAGATCGACGCCCGCTTCAACGACTTGCGTGCTGACAACCCGGCACGCGCGACCGTCAGCTAACCGCGCCTTGATCTCATCCAGCGCCTCACTGCGGTGCGCCGGACAAAGCAACGTCGAAAGGTGCAGGGCGTCGGGGTCGTCGAGGGCGTCCAGGAGCGCCTGCGCGTGACCCTTCGTGTTCACGATGGCCAGCGCGCTCCGCTCCTCCCGCATCCACGCCGCTACATCGCCCCAGGCATTCGCCTCGCCAGCCTTGGAGAAGTCGTACTCGACGCGTTTCAGGACCTCGAAGTGGCGCCCAGGATCCGCAATGATCTCGCGCGACTCGAAATCCCTAAACCCGTCGAGCCCGCTGAACGCGGGCTGGGTGGCGGTCGAAAGCACGACGGTCGCGCCGTAGTGCTCCGTGAGCTCGCGCAGACTGTCGAGAATCGGAGCCAACAACCTAGGCGGCAACGCTTGAGCCTCGTCCAGAACAATGACGCTTCGCGCAAGGTTGTGGAGCTTTCTGGTCTTGCCGCGTCGGTTGGAGAAGAGACTCTCGAATAGTTGGACGGTTGTGGTGACGACAATGGGCGCGTCCCAGTTCTCAGCCGACAACCGTTGCCAGACCGCATCTACTGCCGGACTCTCGTCGTCAGAGCCTTCCGCCGCGGCTGAGTGATGCTCGAGCACAACGCGCCCGGCGTCCGCGTAACCGCGTTCGAAGATGCGTCGATACACGTCGGCGGTTTGCTGGGTGATGGTCGTGAAGGGAACCGCCACGATCACGCGCCGCATATCGTGTTCGATGCCATGCCGAAGTGCGAACGCCATCGCGGAACGCGTCTTGCCGCCGCCGGTTGGCACGGTGAGACTGAACCGGCCGCTCGGCTCGCTCGCGGCGCGCAGGCATGCCTCATACACCTCGTTGCGAATCCCGCTGAGCGTGGTGTCTGGCGGAGGCGGTTCGCCTGCAATGAAGGACTGGTAACGATCCCATAATTGTTCGAGCGTTATGGCGTTGCTGCGGATAGACTGCTCGCCGTCATGATGGGCCTTGGTATCGAGACTATCGGCATCGACGAGCGCCGAGTACGTCATCCGCAAGAAGAACTCGGTAGCCAGAGACGTACCCCCTTGCAAATGCCGTGGAATATCCAATTCTGTTTGCTCTGTGATTTCCGGCATCTCAAGCCGCAACGCTTCAAGCGCCCGCTTGGGCCCAGGCAGCGCGCGCTTCTCCTCCAGCCAGGGACGGAAGCCTTTTTGCGGGTCCGCCAATCCTCCGTGATGCGCATGAATCAGAGGTCCCACCAGCGACAGCTGGCCAGCTTCTTCAGCGAGTAACACGCCGGCGCATTTGTGATCGATCCTGCCCGCGCCGCCCACGCCGCTCTCGCTCTGCAGGAGGTATCGCTGCCAGTTCGGATCGGCCTTCCCCGCGTCGTGCCACAGACCCGCCAGGTAGGCGATGTCGCCGCCGCCGAACAGACTCGCCCGCTGGCGCGCGAGTTCGGCGACGTTCCTCAAGTGGTCGACTAGGAGATGCCGCTCGCCACCAGGTACGTTCTTTGACTTTGAATGCGCGTAGAGGGGTTGCGAAACGCCCCGCTGAGCCTGATCGGCATCGGTCATTGGTCTCAACCCGTTTCCCGGCAGTCAGCGCCTCGCTCGACCATACCTGATCTGGCTCGATCATATCCAGCATCCGCTCATCCACGACGCCGTGAACGGCGAGTGGGGCGGGAGCGCAAACCCTCGCCCCTCGGTTTGTTCGCCGTTTTCGGGAGCTAGCTGCTGCCGATATGGGTGATAAATCACATCCTGATTGAGATAAACTAGAGCGGCTTGCGAATTGAATTGCCGTCGCCGCGCGCTCCCGGACGAAGTTGCTGCGAGCGCTCGCGCGCAATTCGAGCCTCCCTTCCCTACTGGTTCTGAATCGGCGCGCGATACATATCTCCGCCGCGCTCAGAGCATCTCCCAGGCTAATCTGCTATAGCAATGCCGCGCCAGGTCGCCGCCTAGATGGATGGCTCCGGTCAATCTACCCACCCCAATATCACGCTTAGTTAATCTCTGTTGATCTGCGGCGCTTGCCCGATCGAACTCGCTAAGCTCGCTAGGTCGTCCAGCACTTTGATGATCTGCGCTTCGGTTGGCGGCGACGCTTCATCGTCGATCCAGATGGCTCGTTGTCCCGCTTTGCCGGTTCTCACTCCGAACATAATCCATGCCTCATATCCATCGCCGGAGGCGAGGATAGTGAAGCCGTCTTCGCAATCGTCGCCTGTGCAGTAGGATTCTCTGTAATCGCCTATTGCCATATCGACGCCGTCTGGAATCGTCATGAGAAAGCCGTGAACGCGATAGGTTTTGCCCCGCTCGAGTTTGGTTTCGCTGTCACTGATATTCAGGATCACGTAGATATCGATCGCCGCTTCCGCTTTCGCTCCGTTGGCGTCGGTGACGCTAGCGCGGATCGTTTTCAGGCCGGAGTCGCGCGCGCAGCTGACCGGGGCGATGCCGCTCGCGCCCCGGTGATAGCGCCCCGCGCCCCGCATTTCGCCGTCGATTTCGAACCTGTAGGGCCCCGTCCCGCCGCTGACCGACCAGTTGACGTCGGTTTTGGCGTCGCCGAAGTCCAGTCCCCGTCCGGTCTCGCAGGTCGGCGCGGCGCTGAGGCTGAGCGTCATCGCCGGCCCGCCCTGCTCCTGCGCCGTTTGTCCCTGCGCGGCCGGTCCGCCCCAGTCCAGCTCCCGTCCCGCCACCACGACAATCGCCGCCACGGCTCCCGCCAGCGCGACGAACAACGCCGCTCTCCGCAGCCCAATGCCCTGCATGGAACGCCGCATGTCCGCTCCCCGCTCCGCTATAAACTGATCTGCAATCTGGCGCTAACCGTATAAATCGCTCCCGCGCGCCGCGCACCCACGACCGAACCTCTACACTGCCCCCGCCAACCGCCCCAACCCCCAGAGAGAACGCCGCATGAGCAGCCTCGCCCCTCTGCTGACCGCCTGCCCCCTCCGACCCATCCAGCAGGCCGCCGACCAGTACGCCGCCGACCTCATCCGCGGCCTGGACGAGGAACTCGCCGACTCCACACGCGCAGAGGACTTCCTCGACACCACCCACCTGACCAAACCCACCGCCGACTTCCTCCGCATGGCCATGAGCCGCGTCGACCCCGGACGCGACAGCACCAGCCCCTCCGTCTACCAGCTCTACAGCCGCTACGGCGGCGGCAAAACCCACAGCCTCCTGCTCCTCGCCGCCGCCGCCAAATACCCCAGCCTGCCCTACTGGCGCAGCCAGACCGCCGCCGACATCCACCCCGTCCACGCCAACGTCGTCGCCTTCAGCGGCGAGCGACATGACGTCGTCAGCGGCGCCGAGCTGGACCACGGCCGCCGCGCCAAAAGCCTCGCCGGCTACCTCCTCTACCGCCTCGCCGGCCCCGACGCCCTGCAAGCCTTCCAGGACGGCGACGACGCCCTCGCCGACCCCGGCGCCGACGCCTTCCTGCGCGCAATCGCCGACCAACCCACCCTGATCGTCATCGACGAACTCGTCCAGTACGTCAGCCGCGTCAACCAGCGCGCCGCCTTTGACCCACGCGTCAGCACCGAAGGCGTCCTCACCACCCTCAGCGCTCTCGCCAACGCCGTCGCCAACAGCCCCCGCGCCGCGCTCGTCATCACCACCCCCGAAGACTCCCACAAACTCCTCCAGGACGCCCCCGCCCCACAGCCCCAGGGCGACGCCTACTCGACCGACGCCCTCGACCTCACCGAGATGCTCGAACGCGTCAACTCCCAGCTCGGACGCGTCCTCCACCCCGTCGCCCCCTCCGGCGAAGCCGACCTCCCAGCCATCCTCCGCAAACGACTCTTCCGCAGCATCGATCCCGACGCCCGACAACAGACCGCCAGCGCCTACGCCGAAATCGCCGACCGCAACGGTCGCGCCGCCAACCTCGACTACCAGACCTTCCACGACGACTACCCCTTCCACCCCTCCCTCCTCCGCATCATCACCGGACGCCTCGCCGCCAATCGCAACTTCCAGCGCGTCCGCGGCACCCTGCGCCTGCTCGGCAACGCCCTCCTCCACCTCCAGAACGACAACAACGACAGCAACGACAACCACGCCGCCCTCCTCCACCCCTACCACCTCACCCCCGAAGACCGCGCTATCCGCGACGAACTGATCAACAGACCCGGCTTCCCGCAACTCGACCCCGCCATCGATACCGACATCGTCGGACCCAATAGCACCGCCGCCAAAATCAATCACCCCCTCGCACGCCCCGCCGCCATCACCATGCTGCTCGGCAGCATCGCCCCCGACGCCAGCAACGGACTCTACGCCGACCAAATCGCCGACGCCCTGCTCGCGCCCCACCAGGACGACTTCGGCATCATCGCCGACGCCCTCGACCAATTCCTCAGCCGCGCCATCTACGTCGACGACAGCCCCGACACCCAGCGCATTCGCTTCAGCAAAGACGCCAACGTCATGAAGGAACTGCTGGAAGCCCGTGACGCCATCCGCTCCAACACCAAAACTATGTCCGACCTCCTCCGACAATCCATCACCCGCGCCTACGAAGCCGGCAACCAACGCGACCGCTTCAAACTCGTCCTCTTCCCCTCCCGCGAATCCAACCTCCCCGACCAGCCCGACCAGGCCGCCTTGGGCATCGTCCAACCCGACTTCTGGAACTGGACCGACGCCCGTAGCGCCGCCACCGGCATGAGCGAGCAGGACCTGCTCGACCTCCACCGCCACAGCAGCGCCAACGGCGGCGACGCACCCCGCCAATACCCCAACAACGCCCTCCTGCTCGCCGCCCACGACGCCAACCTCAGCCGCATCCGCGATCAAATCGCCACCGCCGAAGCCGCCCAGCGCCTCCTCCGCGACCCCTCCCGGCCCCTCCCGCCGCATCGACTCGACACCCTCCGCGAGCAGCAGACCGCCGCCCAAAAAAACGCCATCACCGACATCCAGAACAAATTCACCCACCTCTTCTCCGCCGGCAACAGCCCCCAACATCAGTGGCCCCCCCAGACCAACAGCCACATCGAACACCGCGTCCTCGACTCCCTCACCGACGCCGCCGGCAAGGGACAGAAGCGCATCCTCGAACTGCTCGGCGACCGCGTCCTGCACGGCGAACACGCCGGCCTCAGCAAAAACGCCTGGGCCAACGTCGGCATCATCGCTAACCCAGACGGCGCCACCCTCGCCGAACTCCGCGACTACTCCGCGCGCGTCCCCGACATGCGCATCATCATCGACGACCCCACCTGGCGCGCCATCATCCAGAACGGCGTCGCCAACGGCGCCCTCCACGTCGAGACCCCCCGCGGCGAAATCAACCCCAACGGCTACGACCCCAGCTGGCGCGTCTGGGCCGCAGGCCATCGACCGAAGTCCCCCAAGCCGCCGCCGCCACCTCCACCGCCACCTCCGCCCGGTCCGCTGTCCACCTTAAAAACCGACAAGAAGCCCGGCGCGATCGCCTACAAAGACGTCCGGGAATTCATGCGCGCCAACCAACACGACTGGCCCGCGCTCGTCTCCTGTCGCGTCACGGGTACCAAACCCGCCCTCGCCGACCAGATCGCCAGCGCCGCCCAGGGCGAAAACGATGGCATCGCCATCTCCATGTCCGGCCGCAACCAACGCCTGCAAGTCAGCATCCGCAACGCCCCCCCCAGCGAGTTCAAAGACTACGCCGCCTCCGCCAGAAAGCTGCTCGAACGCGCCGCAATCCACGACGTCGATGTCACCGTCGCCCTCGAACCCCACGCCGCCCCCCGTATCCTCGAACGCCTCAACAACCACCACGAAGCCAAGATCGAAGTCGCATTCCAGCCACCGCAACCGCAGTCAGCCACGCAACCTCCGCTAGAAACCCCACCGCCGCAACCGGCCCCGACGTCAGGACCGCAATCGACCCAACCTCGCTAACCGCGGGCCGCGAGAATGCGGGACCCGATATGCTGACGACGGAGAAGTCACATGACGACTGAGACAGTCCGCGACCCGGTGATTGAGGCATGGTCGGACGATCTGGAGGAGAGGTTGGTCGATGCGGGCATGGATCAGGCCTCGGCGCGCGCCTATCGTCAGGCGTTCGAGCTCGGTCTGACCCGCGTCATCTCCCAGACGGCGACCCGCCAGGAACTCCAGGACGGCCTCGCCCAGCTGCGCGCCGAGATGGGAAAGTTGGGCGACCAGCTGCGCGCCGAAATGAAGGAAATGGGCGACCAGCTGCGCGCCGAGATGCGGGAGATGCGGGATCAGTTGCAGCGCGAAATGGACCTGCGCTTCGGCGAAATGCAAAAGCGACTCAATCTGTTCACCTGGACCATGGGCTTGGGCTTCGCGGGCATGTTCGGCTTGATGAGCGCGATTCTCGGCGTGATCCTCAGTCGGCTCTGAGCCGCGCGGCCGTTCCTCCCCGGTCGGATGGATGCTCGAACCGGAGGCGGAACCTGGCGCATCGCGCGCCCGACGGCGACCCGCGCCCGCCCCGCTCGCTCGTTAACGGCGATTCGCGCGGCCTCTGCTATGTGAAATACGTGCCCAATACTTGGCCCAATACTTGGCGGAAGCGAACCCGAACGGCTGGGGCGCGACAATGGACAATCGAGCATCATGCCCGCGCCGAGCGCGGAATAATGGAAACCGATCCCGGAAAACAGGAACGAGGTTGAGATGCTCAAGCGTCTGGCGCGCCTGCGCAACCACTGGCAGAGGCCTACCAGCGCTACGGCGACTGCATCCGCGCCCGGCGCGCCTGCGCAGCCGCTGGCGCCCATGCGCATCAATCAAATGATGGGGGAAGGTGCGGTGTTCCTCGCGCTGCTGATCACGCTCGCCACCGTCTCCCAGCCGGCTGAGGCGCAGACGACCCTGCCCGCCTACGCGGCAGGCCCGAACCCGACGATGACCGAGCCGAACCCGACGACCGATCCGCAGCCGCCCGTCTACCAAATCGAATTCCTCGGCCTGGACGCGGACGGTACCGCCCAGCCGGGCGCAAACATCGGCCTCAAGGTCACGCGCGTGGACGGCGTGGATTTGATACCCGCCGCCACAGTGCAGAGCATCAGCATCGGCGGCGGACTCACGTTCCAGGCCGTGCAGAGAATCTACTACGCCGACGGCGCCAGAAAGTACGACCACGATAACAATGCCGCTACGCCCGCCGCCGGCGATAACGATGGCAACCCTGATGTGCGCCTGACCGCCCTCGACTACGGCCCCTCGCTTCGGAGCGAATCCGTCGAGTTCCCCTCCCTGCTAGCAGCATATGAGCTTCCCCCAGTCAATGGCGGCCAAATCAGCTTCCACACGGTGAGTAAGAATGCCTGCCTCGTCGTCGAACCCGTTGCCCCATGCGGAGCCGCAGGCAGCGACACGGCGCGAGGCGAGCCCAATACCATGGACTTCACTTGGGAAATTGTCGTTCCGACCGATGCGACGCCCGGCCTCTACGTGCTGACGGTTAAGGGATACCGCGAGACGGCCGGCGCAAAGAACGCAGTGACCGAGACGCGGACGCTGACGATCGGCTCCCCACCGACTGCGGCCGCAGCGACCCTCCTCCCCAGTTCGCCGCGACGGGCCATGCCCGGCGACGCAGACGCCGCCCCCAGAGACGGCTACGCCGACGACCTGACAACCATGGAGCCGACGACGATGATGGCGGGCGCGGGCGCGACCGAACTGTCGCTCTCGATCCTCGACGCCAACGGTAACCCGCCCCACGCCAGCGCAATCTCGTCGATCGTGCTGACCACCACAGGCGGCCTGCTCTCCACAGAACAAATCATGAAAGCCGACGCCGCCATGGCTGACCATGTGGTCGACCACATGGTCGACCAGCCGGCGCCCTGCAAAACGAACGCGCAGGCAACCTGTGAGATCGACCTCTCGAATCTGAAGCGCTCGGGCGCCGCGCTGCCCCAGACGATTCGCGTCCAGCTTAAGGCCCCGCCGTCGCCAGGCATGGCGACCGTCGCCGCGACAGTGATCTCTGGCGACAAGGTCCTCCGTCCCGACCCAGTCCAGATCATATTCTCGGAGCCGCCGGCGCTCAGCGCCGACGCGCCGCCCGGCAACGTCCTGGGCCGCAACGTCGACCCCGACGAAACAGCCAACCGCAACGCCGCCCTGACCGCCAAGACGTACACGCTTGAAGTGACGTCCGGGACGATCAAGGCAATGACCACGTTCAAAATCCTCGGCGCCGCCGACAGCGTCGAGCTGACGCTGGCGCCGACCGACACGACCGACAACCTGGCTCAGAGCGTGACGGCCCGCCTGATGCCCGCCGACCCGGACGGCAACGCCGTGGCGCACGCCGACGCGATCGCGTTCGGCCTCTCGGACCTGGTCGACAACGCCGTCGCGGGCGCGACCGTGCCGGACGACTCCACGCCGTCGCTCGATGGCGAAGCGACGATCAACGCAACCGACGCGCCCGAGCCGCCAACCGACGCGCCGAGCCTGAACTGCCTCAGCGCCTTGAGCGAGTTCGCCGCTTGGACCTGCGATGCCAAGGCCACCGCCTCCGAGCTGCTCGGCCTGGTCTCCGCTCGCGGCATGACCGCCATCCATCTGTGGAACGGCGCCGCCTGGATCCGCTACTCGGTCGCCGATGCAACCATCCTGCCCGGCTCCACCGACTTCCCCGTCGCCCGATCAGACATCCTCTACATCGGCAGCTAGCCGCCAAGCAACGCCCCCAGCCCCAACCCGAGGAATCCCCGTTCGGTAACCGCGCCCAACCCCCTCGCTCATGCCCGCGCCCGGCCCGGGCGCAGATCGCCATCATCGCCGATGATGAATATCGACACCCCGCCCCCAACGACGGGCCGCATTCCAGCCAACGCAATCAACGAAACCACCGCAGCCAGCCGCGCAACCGGCCTCAGCAACCCAATCGCAATCGCTCCAACCGTCGCCACCGTTACCAGGCCCGCAAGCGTCGCCAACGCCGACCATACGCCTCCAAACCCGACAACCGCAATCACTCCAACAACGCAACCCGCGCCAGAAACGTACTGGTCGCCAACATCCGCCAACCGCATCATCGAACAAACGACAATCGATACTATCAACGCCAACATCTCGCAACATCTCGCCTCGTGAGCAGCATTCCACGGGGGCATGTGGATGTGGATGCGGTATGCTGACGGCGGAGAGGTGCCATGACGACTGAGACAGTGCGCGACCCGGTGATTGAGGCATGGTCGGACAATCTCGAGGAGGGGTTGGTCGATGCGGGCATGGACGAGGCCTCGGCGCGCGCCTATCGGCAGGCGTTCGAGCTCGGTCTGACCCGCGTCATCTCCCAGACGGCGACCCGCCAGGAACTCCACGACGGCCTGGCCCAGGTGCGCGCCGAGATACAGGAAAGTTCAGCGCAGGGCCGCCAGGAACTGCACGAGGGCCTGGCCCAGGTGCGCGCCGAGATGCAGGAAAGTGCGGCGCAAGGCCGACGAGAGTTACGGGAAAGTGCGGCCCAGAGCCGACAGGAACTCCACGACGGCCTCGCCCAGGTGCGTGCCGAAATGGGCGAGCTGCGCCGCGAGATGGAGAGGTTGGGAGATCGGCTGCGCGCCGAGATGAAGGAGATACAGGCTCAGTTGCAGCGCGAGATGGACCAGCGCTTTGGCGAGATGCAGAAGCGGCTCAACCTACTGACCTGGGTGGTGGGCGTGGGCTTCGCGGGCATGTTCGGCTTGATGAGCGCAATCCTCGCCGCGATCCTCACCCGGCTCTGAGCCCCCCGCCCTCCGCTGCGCTTGCTTGCCCGTTCCCTCGCCCATGGCCGTTCCGCAATGCCCGCCTAGGGCGCCGGCATCACGCCACCGCAGCTAGGAACGCAACCGACCGCCCTCGCTAACCGCCCTCGCTAACCGCGTTGTGCCGCAGGAGAATGCGGGATCCGATATGCTGACGGCGGAGAGGTGCCATGACGACTGAGACAGTGCGCGACCCGGTGATTGAGGCATGGTCGGACAATCTCGAGGAGGGGTTGGTCGATGCGGGCATGGACGAGGCCTCGGCGCGCGCCTATCGGCAGGCGTTCGAGCTCGGTCTGACCCGCGTCATTTCCCAGACGGCGACCCGACAGGAACTCCAGGACGGCCTGACGCAAAGCCGCCAGGAACTCCAGGATGGCCTGGCCCAGGTTCGCGCCGAGATACAGGAAAGTGCGGCCCAGAGCCGACAGGAACTCCACGACGGCCTCGCCCAGGTGCGCGCCGAGATGCAGGAAAGTGCGGCGCAAGGCCGACAAGAACTGCGGGAAAGTGCGGCCCAGAGCCGACAGGAACTCCACGACGGCCTCGCCCAGGTGCGTGCCGAAATGGGCGAGCTGCGCCGCGAGATGGAGAGGTTGGGAGATCGGCTGCGCGCCGAGATGCGGGAGATGGGGGATCAGCTGCGCGCCGAGATGCAGGGGATACAGGATCAGTTGCAGCGCGAGATGGACCAGCGCTTCGGCGAGCTGCAAAAGCGGCTCAATCTGATGACCTGGACGATAGGCCTGGGCTTTACGGGCATGTTCGGCTTGATGACCGCCATCCTCGTTCGGCTCTAACCCGCGCCGCCCGACGCCATCAACGCCCCCGCGCCGGCAATCCAACCATCGCAACGATCGCCGGGAACGCCATCGCTCTAACCTTCGTCCGGCGCGCAAGCGCCGCCGCGCCGACCATCGCATCCAACCCGACAACCGCAATCACTTCCAGCAGATGCAGCCGAGGCAACCAACGCCACTCGTGCCAGCGACGCAACTATCGCAATCATCCTCATCCACGCCAGGACCGCAACCAGACCAACCCCGCGAACCGCGTTGCGCCGCAGGAGAATGCGGGATCAGATATCCTAACGGAGAAGGAAACGATATGACGACTGAGACAGTGCGCGACCCGGTGATTGAGGCATGGTCGGACAATCTCGAGGAGGGGTTGGTCGAGGCGGGCATGGACGAGGCCTCGGCGCGCGCCTATCGGCAGGCGTTCGAGCTGGGTCTGACCCGCGTCATCTCCCAGACGGCGACCCGCCAGGAACTCCAGGACGGCCTCGCCCAGGTTCGGCAAGAACTGCACGACGGTCTGGCGCAGGTCCGCGCCGAGATGAAGCAAATGGGGGATCAGCTGCGCGCCGAAATGCGCGAGATGCGGGATCAGCTGCAACGCGAGATGGACCTGCGCTTCGGCGAGCTGCAGAAGCGGTTCAATCTGCTGACCTGGGCGATAGGCTTAGGCTTCGCCGGCATGTTCGGCTTGATGACCGCCATCCTCGTTCGGATGTGAGCCGCCCGGCTCGCCGCTTCGCTCGCTTGACCGTTCCCGCCCCCAATCGCAACCGCAACCCGCGCCTATCCGCCAACATCGCCGAACCCGCCGCTGGCGCTAGCATGCCAACCGAGGCGCTCATCGCCTCGAGCCCGCCCGAGGCGAACGAGCTGGAGCCGGCATGCGCCGACCGCGCCTGATCGAACAGTGGCTGCCGGTCAACGAGGTCTCCACGGAAGGGATCCGCGAGGGCTCGACGCTACATGCCGGCCATCCGCCCGTCAATCAGCTGCACGTCTGGTGGGCGCGTCGCCCGCTGATCGCCTCCCGCGCCGCGATCGCCGCCTCGGTGCTGCCCACAGACGCGGACCGCGACGAGTTCCTCGCCAATATCGGCACCAGCGCCGATGTGGTCACGGCTGCTCGTCAGAGGGATGCCGCCAAAGCCGCGGGCGAGCGGCCGACACCTCCTTTCCCCAACAAACGCGCCTTTCTGCATAACCCGAATTTCCTGATCGATCAGGCGGCCGATGCGCCGCTCCTGCTGGACGTCACGGCTGGGGGCGGCAGCATCCCGTTCGAGGCGGGGCGGTTGGGACTGCGGACGGTCGCCAACGAGTTAAATCCGGTCGCGGCGCACATCTTGCGGGCGACCTGCGAGTGGCCGCAGCGCTACGGCTTTGGTCTGCTGGACGATTACCGCGAGGTCCGCGACCGCTTTCGGGCGCGTCTGGAGCAGCTGATCGAGGACGGCGCTGTCTACCCGGCTGAGCAGCCGCCCGACTGTGCCGGGGGCGAGTGTCCGCACCCCGAGGGGCTCTGCGAGATTGCCGCGTCGGCGCCTAATCAGAACGGTAGTTCGAATAAAAATATCGCGATCGAGCGAGCCCAGAGATACGCCCAAACGTATCTCTGGGCTCGCTCGATCCACTGTCCCGCATGCGCATGCGAGATACCGTTGAGCCCCAATTGGCGACTCGACAACAAGGGCACTGGCATTCGCCTGGAACCCGCTACGTCGTCCGCCGATGTGGCCGATTCAGATGCCCCCGCCGGCGTCCCGTACGTCGCAATGCGTATTGTCCACGAGCAATCCGCCTGTCCCGACTGCCGCGCCGAGAAGCCCTGCGCCCTTCTACAACATCACCCCGATGCGCCAGCAAGTCCCGGCACGGTCGCCCGCGCCATCGCCGCCTGCCCCGCCTGCGGCGCGACCACGCCCAAGGGCTTCCTGGCTCAGGAGGCCCGGGCCGGCCGTATGGGGCATCGCCTCTACTGCGTCGTCTACCGCGACAGATGGCGCCGCCGCAAGAAGGACGGCTCCCTGCGCAAGGATGATACCACCTGCCTGGTATTCGTCGAGCCGTCGGCCTACCACTTCGCCAGCGACGCCCGCGCCGTCCGCGAACTGGAGCGTCTGGCACCCGAATGGGAGGCCGCCGACGTCCTGCCCGGCGAAGCGCTGCCCATGGGCAACAAGACCAAGGACGCGATCTACTACGGGATGCCGACCTGGCGCGAGATGTTCAACCCGCGTCAACAGCTGGCGCACGGCTACTGCGTGCGAGCCTTCCGCGAATGCGTGGACGCCGACCGCGCCGCCGGCCGCCTGGACGAGCGCCGCAAGGCCGCCTGGAGCTACGTCGCCATCGCCCTGGACAAGATGATCAACCGCAACAACCTGATGTCCCGATGGGAGCCAAAAACGTCGGTCGCAGTTGGCATATTTGACAGTCACGACTTCGGCTTCAAGTGGTCCTACGCCGAAATGGCGATCACCTTGCCGCGGCTGGGATTGGAGTGGGCGCTCAATGACATCGAGGATTGCCTCTCCCAGATCATCGCCATGGCCGGCCACGTCGCGGAGGCCGACCCGGCCGATCCGCTTCGGCTGCTCGAGCAGCCGGGCGAACCGAATTCGCCGCGCGTCGCCTCGCCGGCGGAGGTGATGCGCGGCGACGCCCGCGACCTGCCGCTCGAGGACGCTTCCGTCGACTGCGTCGTCTTCGATCCGCCCTACGAGGACAACGTCTGTTACGCGGAGCTGTCCGATTTTTTCTACGTCTGGCTCAAGCGCACCGCCGGCTACGTGTTTCCCGATGATTTCGCCGACTACCTGACCGAGAAGGATCAGGAGGCCATCGCCAGCCCGATTCGCTTCAGGCGCGACGCGGGCGCGGGCCAAACCAAAAAGGCGGGCGCTTCGGCCAAGCAGCTGGCGCTGGCCGATTACCAGGCCAAGATGGCGCAGGTCTTCGCCGAGTGCCGCCGCGTAATCAAACCCGACGGCGTGATGACCGTGATGTTCAATCACAAATCGACCGCGGCCTGGGACGCGCTCACGGTGGGGCTGATCGAGGCCGGCTTCGCGATCGTCCGCACCTGGCCGGTCAAGACGGAGGCCGAGTCGAGCCTGCACATTCGCGGCCGCGCCGCGGCCCGCACGACGATTCTGCTCGCCTGCCGCCCGCGCCAGCGCAATCCCAATCCCGCGCCCTGGCACGAGGTCGAGGCGCTGATCGCCGAGGCCGTGCGGGACGACATCGCGGACAACCTCAGCCGCGCCGACCTGCGTCCGATCGACCTTTATCTGAGCGCCTTCGGCCCGGCCCTGCGCGTGATCAGCGAGCACTGGGGTTCGGAGCGCGAGAGCGCCAATCCGGACCGCCCCGCGCATCCCTTCGAGGTCACGCCGACCGACGCGCTGCAGGTCGCCCGCCGCGAGGTCAGCCGCCACCGGTCGCAGGAGATCAGCCGCGAGTGGCACCGCAACCCGGTTGACCCGGCGACCAAGTTTTACATCCTGGCCAAGGACGCGGCCGAGAACGACGTCTTGCTCTTCGACGAGGCCAACCTGCTCGCCCGCGCGCTGGGCGTGGCGCTGGAGAAGAGCGATCCGGCTATGCGTCGCATCATCGGCTTCAAGTCCGACAAGGTGACCCTGCTCAGCGCCCGCGACCGCCTGGCGGCGCAGTCGATCGGCGAGGACGGTCCGGCCGAGACCGTCTTGGACGCCGTCCACACCGCCGTGGCATTGACCGACCGGCGCAACACGCGGGAGGCTCGCCAGTGGCTCGCCCGCCGCCGCATCGACGCCGACGATACCCAGTTCCGCGCCACCCTCGAAGCCTTAATCCGCACCGCCAAACCCGGCCACGACGACTACCAGCCCCAACGCCACCTCTGGCGCGCCTGCTACCAGGCCGAACCCCCGCCGCCCCTCGGCGTCCAACTCGCCCTCGCGCTCGACCCCGAGACTGAAGCCGAGGCCGACCCCGCCGAACCCCAACCCGCCTAGCCGCGCCGCCGTTCCCGCCGCCTAACGCCGACGCCCCTCCTGCGCGCGCCGCAGTGACCTCAGGCGACATCCGCGCCAGCTGCCAGAGGCCCCTCCCAACGAAACGCGGTCACCCGCGTTGGCGGGTGGGTAACGGCGCTTCGGCGTCGGGCTGTCGAGGTGGATCTCCGCCATCTCGGCGCGAAGGCCCTCACCTAGGCCCACCCGCCAGCGCAACCCTACGTCCCTCGCTGCCGCCGCTCTCGCGCCGCGCGACGCCGCGCGGCGCGTCCCTGCATCTCCTCGCGCAACTGCGCCTTCCGACGCGCGTCAGGGTCGTCGGGCGGCGCAGTTGCGGGCGGTACGGGTTTGCGCCCCCAGTAGTCGGACTCGTTTCGCAGCCTCCAGTAGTCGCCGCTCAAGATCATCTCCCGTCGATCGCGTTTGCGGTCCGCGTCCGTCCCGCTACTGCTCTCCCAGTACGGCCAGTCTTCCGCGTTGACCAACTCCTCGATCTGCTCTTCGGTGATCGCGACCGTGCGTCGAAATGACGCGGGATTGTATGCCATCAGACAGTCTCCACCTCTGCCAGGAACGTATCAATCCGCGCTCCCCAGCCAATCGACTCCATGTAATCGTACAGGGTCGCGACGCGGCGCTGAAAGCGACGGTACGCGCTCCCGCGCTTGGTCGCATGCTTGCCCAGCCGCTGCGCGGCGCGGAACAGCCGCATCGCCTCAGGGTCGGCCGCCTCGCGCACCAGCGGCTCCAGCCGCAGCGCGCGCATGTCGGGATACGGGATCGCCGATGCAGCAGGGCGGGGAATGACGTTCCCTCCCGCCCTGCGGTCGCGGCGCCTTGGCCGCAGCCGCAATGCCCGCTCAGGAGAGCGCGCAGATGGCGAGCGCCCCCATACCCGCGCCATCCTGCCCAACGCCGCGCGCGCCGGATCGACCGATAGTGTGCGACACTGACCAGCGCCCCCCCGCTACACAACCCGCGTAGCGAGATCGGAGCGCGCCGGAACGCCCCATGCCGCTCACCGACCTCGACCTGCTGCCCGTCTACAGCCACAGCAACTGCCCCGACCTCATCGCCGATTTCTACGAGAAGCTGCTGTACCGCGCCGTCCGCTACGACCGCGCCACCTACACCTTCTCCGCCAAGGCGCTGATCGCCGCCGCGGCCGGCACTGCCGGACTCATCCACAACCGCGGCAACATCCGTCTGATCTGCGACCACCGCGAGAGCGCCGACGTCCTGCAAGCGATTCACGACGATCGGCTCGACCCCGAAACCGCCCTCTGCCAGAGCGTCGATCCCGAAGCGCTGCTGCGCGTCGACACCGACGACATCGCCAGCCGCGACCACCACGAGCTGGCATGCTGGCTGGTCGCCAACGGCATCATGCAAATCAAGGTCGCCATCCGCGGCGACGACGACCTCTTCCACCCCAAGTACGGCATCGTCGAGGACGCCCACAGCAACCGCGTCGCCTTCTCCGGCAGTCTCAACGAAACCCTGGCCGGCTGGCGAAACAACTGGGAATCGTTCAACGTCTTCACCGACGCCGCCTCGCCCGATCACCTACAGGCCACCGCCAACCAGTTCGAGGCGCTCTGGAATAACCGCGCCAGCGGTCTGCGCGTCATCGACCTGCCCGCCTACTTCCGCGAGTACATCGTCAAACATGCGCCCCCGCCCCCATCGCGGCCACGGTTGGTGCGCGAACCCCGCCGCAAATACGGCGACTACTGGCAGGACATCTACGACGACCTGGCGCGCGACCCGGACAGCACCGCGGCCACCATCCCCGTCACCCTCTGGCCGCACCAGGAACGCTTCCGCCGCCAAAACGTCGGCAGCGACCGCATCCGACGCCTGATCGCCGACGAGGTGGGGCTGGGCAAGACCCTCCAGGCCGGCGTCATCCTCAAAACCCGGCTCAATCAGCGTAAGGCCGGCCGAGCCCTGATCATCGCCCCCAAAGCCGCCACCCGACAATGGCGCGACGAACTGCTCATGAAGTTCGCCATCGACGCCCCGATCATCGAAACCCGTGGCCGCCTCTACCGCGCTCGCCCCGATGACCGCAATGACCGTAATGTCGGCGATGACCGCAATGACCGCGTCGAGCCGCCGCTCAACCCGCCCTGGTCCGCCCCGCTGGCCATCGCCGGACACCAGTGGCTCGTCCGCCACGCCGACCGCTTCCTCGAAACCTGCGGCGAATACGATCTGATCATCGTCGACGAAGCCCACCGCGCCCGCTTCCTCGACGTCGATCACTCCCACCGCCAGCCCAACCAATACCTGCGGCTGCTCACCGCCCTCGCGCCACGCGCCCGAGACCTGCTCCTGCTCACCGCCACCCCGATGCAGCTCCACGAGGCGGAACTCTGGGCGCTGCTCAAACTGCTGGAACCAGAAGGCTGGAGCGCCGAAGAATACCAACGCTTCTACCGCAGCCAGAATGCGGACCAGCCGCCCGACCTGGCCGACTGGAAATACCGCCGCGACCTCTGGCGCCGCTCCCTCGCCGCCGATGCCGATGACGACTACGACTACTTGCTCGACAGCGACAACGACGACTACATCGCCGGCCAGCTCCAAGACCCGGCCGCCTTGCAGTCCTCGCTGGACGCCATGCAGCGCAACGCGCCCGGCAAACGGCTGATGAGCCGCCACACCCGCGCCCTGCTGCGCCAGTACCGCGATCAGGGTCTGCTGGACGCGCCAGTACCCCAACGCCGAGCGCGGGACGTCACAATCGCCATGACGCCCCAAGAGCGCGCGCTCTACGACGACATCCAGCCCCTCATCGCGCAGTGCTACGGCGACCGCATCTCGCCGCAGGCGCTCGGCTTCGTCGCCACGATCTTCCGCAAGCGCATGGGCTCCTCAACCTACGCCTACGCCCAAACCCTGCGCAACGCCGCCAACCGCAGCCAGCCGGACGACGATGACGATTTGCTCACCCTGCTCGACGATGCCGATCTGGACGAACTCGCGCAAGCCGAGGCCCTGAACAAGGCCGCCAATCGCCACGCGCTGCGCCGCGCCGCCGACGTCGCCGATGAGCTCTCCCACACCGACAGCAAGCGCGCCCGCCTGGTCCCCGAGATCGCCGCACTCCGAGCCCAGGGCCACACCCACATCCTGATCTTCACCCAGTTCCGCGACACCCAGACCTGGCTCTCCGAGCACCTGCGGCTCGCCGGCCGCCACGTCACCGAACTCTACGGTCAGGACGCCGAGTTGGGTGACCGTGGCGAGCGGCTCGCCGCCTTCCGCCAGCAGCCTGAGGGCATCCTGCTCTGCACCGAAACCGCGTCGGAATCGCTCAACCTCCAGTTCTGCTCCGCCGTGCTCAACTACGACATTCCCTGGAACCCGATGACCCTCGAACAACGCGCCGGCCGCATCGACCGAATCGGGCAACAGCGCCCCGTCGTCGACGTCGTCAACCTGTTTTACGACGACACCGCCGAGCATGACGCCTATCACGCCGTCGCTCGCCGCTTCAAGGACATCTGCGACAACGTCGGCGAGTACCCGCCGATCATCGCCGCCGGCATCCAGCGCATCATCCGCGAAAAAACCGACCCTGAGGCCGCCTTGGATCGGCTGCAGGAGACGGCGCGCAACGAATTCGACATCAATCGCCTGAACGCCGATTGGGATACGCCCATCCAGACCATCCAGCCCAAGGTCGGCATCGCCGACCTCGAAAAACCGCTGCGTCAGCCAGCGCTCATGCCGCCCGGCTGGAAGGTGCAGCCGAGCGGCGGCAAGCATTGGCAAATCACCAATCCCGCCGGCCATGCCTATCGAGTGACCACCGATCCGCTCGCCTACCAGGAGGCCGACGGTCGCCTCCGCTGGTGGTCCGGCCCCCGCGACCTGCAACCCTAAGCGCCGCCGCCATTCCCTCACCCCCAGCTCGCACGAGCATCGCGCCGCGGGCGTGCCCGCCGTGCTGATCAGCACGCGGAACATCGCCGTTAACCACGATTGGGGCGGGGTCGCCAGACCCCGCCCCAATCGGCTCTCGATCCGCTTGCGGCCGCTAGGTGCCGCGGCGACGGATGCCGACCCCGAGCGCCAGGGCGCCGAACGCGGCGACTGCGATCAGCAGCGCGATCTGCGTCGCGGACGGGCCGCGGCTCTGGTCCAGCAGGCCGCCCGTGCCGGAATCCGGGTATGCGCTCTGGAACGACGTCCCCGGCGTCCCGTCCCCCATCGCCAAATCGGCTTGCCCCGATCTCACACCATCGTCCTCTGTCAGCTCATCATCTTCCGTCAACTCATCATCCTCCATCAGCTCATCGCCCTCATCCACCAGGTCCTCCTCCAGATTCTGATCATCAGCGCCCATCTCACCCTTGTTGGGCTTGTTCGGCTCGTCCGCGCCTTCGGCTGGCGTAGACGGCCCCATGAACGCGATGTGCGCCTGGTCGGCGCCAGTGCGCGTCAGCTTGACCTCGACCGGCGCGTTGTCGAGCGCGAAGGCGAGCAAATCCGTGCGGTCGGCGTGGCAGTCGATATCCAGATGCCACTCCCCCGACGTCGCCACGATCGTCGTGCCCAACTCGTCGCCCGTCTCCTTGTCGGACACCTGGACCGTGGTGCCCGCCGTGCCGCTGCCGTAGAGCCGCAAGGGCGGTTCCGGCTGCGCCGACGCCGTCGCCCACCATGCCAGCGCGAGCATCGCCAGAGCGGCGACGATCCCGATCCGCCAACCTTGTTCCGTCCGTCTGTGTTGCATATCCGCCTCCATTCGTTTCGTATTTCATACCTTGACCCAAACGAGATACGCCGTGCCAGCCGATAATGGGTTATCCGGAAATGCGCATTACTGTGCCGTAACAGAACGCTCGCAATGGCGCGCGGCGATCCTGCAAGCCCCCTCTCGCGTTAAACGAACGAGGCGGGGTCCGCAGACCCCGCCTCGATTGGCGGTTCGCCACTTGCCAAGTGTGGTACCGACTAGGCGCGGTTGCGCGCTCGGCGCAGAGCCAGGCCCGTGATGGCAATCGCGCCCAACGCGACCAGCAGACCGATCAGGCCAACCGATGCGCCGCTGCCGCTGACTAGACCGCCGCTGCCCGTCTCCGGGTAGCCATGGCCGTTCATCGTCGTGTCGGCGTGGCCGTCGCCCATGCCCATGCCGTCGTCCACGTCGTGCTCCTCGTCCATGGCGTCACCGCTCATCGACGGTTCGCCATCGTCCTCCATGGTGTCATCGCTCATCAACGAGTCGTCGTCCGTCGAGTCGTCCGTCATCGTCTCGTCGTGGTCCTCGGCCATCGCCACGGTCAGCATGACCTCCGCTTGGCCTGAACCCTTTTCGCTGATCGTCGCCTTGGCCGACTCTCCGTTCAGCGTGAACATCGCGCCTTCGGCCATCTCCCGGGCCACGTCGATGTACCAGTTGCCATCGCTGTCCACCGTCGTCGTGCCCAGCTCCTCACCCTCGGCGTCCATCACCGCGATCTCGTCGCCCGCCGTCGCCCCCGTCCCGTAAAACCGGTACGGCGGTTCCTGCTGCGCCGACGCCGACGCCAGCGCCGCGACCGCAATCGCGAACCCCAACGCCAGGCCGACTATCCTCGTCGCCACTCTCGCTCGTTCCATCTCAGCGTCCTTTCTTCAAGTCGCTCTCGCTACCCGCGTCGCCTCGGACCCTCGCCGTGACGATGCGATAGTCGCTTCTCAGTTGCCGGCTTGAATAATATCCCATTCGCCGCCCGGACTCGGCCGCATTGTTCCAGCCGCCGTAGCATAGCGGATCCAGTTCGACCCGGCCCAGAGCTGCGCCGCCGTCAACGGCCTGAGACGCAGCCCGAGCCGCGTTCGCATCGGGATTCCAGTCATCTCTCGCGGCTTTCGTGCGGACATCGCCAGCCTGCTCTCAAGCGGATCCTCGTGTGCGCTTCCGCGCGCGCCTACGCGATTATTGCACGCTTATTGCGCGCTCGCCCCCGAATTCTCTCCTCCCGTCAAAAGATTTACGCTTAGGCAACATTTGCACCGCGCGCGCCCAACCGCTCCCGTCACGCCCCTTATCCCCTCCGTGATTCCCGCGCTTGCCGTGGGCATGATCAAGCGACGGCGGGCGATATCCTGCGGATACCTATGGACAGGGGGATACGCATGACCTATCAGGACCTCACCCTCGAGATGCGCAACCAAGTCGCGATCGTCACGCTCAATCGGCCCGAGAAGATGAACGCGATGGGGCCGCGGCTGGTGCATGACCTGCTCGACGTGCTGCAATCGACCCGCCACGACGACGGCGTCAAGGCGATGGTGCTCACCGGCGCCGGTCGCGGCTTCTGCGCCGGCGCCGACGTCTCGGGCGGACGCGCCGCGCAGGAACTGACGCGCGAGCTGGACGAGGCGGACAGCTTCCGACGCCACCGCGAGGCGCCCATCGGCCACTACGGCGTGCTCTTCTCGACCCTGAACGACTACCCCAAGCCGATCGTCGCGGCGGTCAACGGGGCCGCGGCGGGTGCCGGTATGTCGCTGGCGCTCGCATGCGATATCCGCCTGGCGAGCGCGAACGCGCGCTTCATCAGCGCCTTCGTGCATCGCGCGATCACGCCCGACACGGGCAGCACCTACTATCTGCCCCAGATGATCGGCAAGGGTCGCGCGCTGGAGCTGATGTACACCGGCGAACCGTTGGGCGCCTCGGACGCTGAACGCTACGGGCTGACCAATCGCACGCTCGACCCCGAAACGCTGGTCGAGGAAGCGATCGCGCTGGCGGAGCGGATCGCGCGCGGTCCCTCGCTGGCGATCGAACTGACCAAGCGTCTGGTCAACAACCAGGCATCCAGCTTCGACATGCAGGTCGAGCGCGAAGCCTGGGGACTGAGCGTCAGCAGCAACTCGGAGGATCGACAAGAAGGCATCAACAGCTTCCTCGAAAAGCGCCCCGCCCAATTCCGCGGACGATAATGCCCGCAGACGATTAACATCCGCGGACGCGCAGAGCGGGCACCCGCTCTGCATGCCCGCTCTGCATCTATGTCGCGCCCGTCAGCGAGAGGATTCCCATGGTTACGATCACCAACCTCAAGGTCGATGTCTTCAACTGGGAGACGCCCGACTGGCGCGTCGGCTCGGGCATGCGCTTCGGCGGACGCAACCAACTCTCGGTCGTCAGCGTCGAGACCGACGCCGGCGTCGCCGGACACGCCTTCCTCTCGCGGCCGCAACACCATGCGCAGGCCCTGATCGACGTGCTCAAGCCGCGACTGATCGGTCGGCATGCCCAGGACATCGGCCGCATCTGGGCCGATTGCTACAAGCAGAACCGCGCCGTCTCGCTGGCCGCCATCGGCGCCATCGACATCGCCCTCTGGGACATCAACGGCAAGCTCGCCGGCCAGCCGATCCATCGCCTGCTGGGTACCTGCAAGGACGAGGTGCCGGTCTACTCCTCAACCGCCTGGTGGGAAACGCCGCAGGAATACGTCAACGAGGCGCTCGCCTTCCAGGCCGACGGCTGGACCGCCCACAAACTGCATCCGCACGGCGAACCCAAGACCGACATCGAAATCTGCCAGGCCGTGCGCGAGGCGGTCGGCGACGAGATGATCCTGATGCTCGACAGCATGTGGTCGTATCAGTACGAGGACGCCGTCCGCGTGGGTCGCGCGATCGAGGACCTGGGCTTCTACTGGTACGAGGACCCGCTGATCGAGGAAGACATCTACAACTACGTCAAGCTGCGCCAGAAGCTGGATATCCCGATCATGTCGACCGAGTTCGCCCCAGGCCGCTTCTACGGCATGACCCAGTGGATCACGCAATATGCGACCGACATCCTGCGCGGCGACGTGGCGCTGACTGGCGGAATCACGCCGCTGCTGCGCCTCTGCCACTTGGCCGAGGCCTTCCAGATGAAGTGCGAAATCCACCACGGCGGCAACAGCCTCAACAACGTCGCCAACCTGCACGTGACGATGGCCGTACCCAACTGCGAGTTCTTCGAGTACTTCCCCAGCACCGGCGGCTTCCTCTACGGACTGGTCGAGGACATCGACATGTCCGGCGGAATGGTCTCAGCCCCGACCGCGCCCGGCTTGGGCTACGAGATCGACTGGGCTCTGGTCGAGCGGCAACGCATCGGCGTGTTGGCGTAGCGCGCGCGCTACTCGCCGGAGCCCTGTTCGTTAGCCCCGCTCGAGCCAATTTCGCTGTCGGCGTCGCTAATCTCGTTAATAATGCAGCCCGCGTCCACGAGGCGCTGGCGCAGGTCGGGATCCAGGCTCTCTTCCGCCTGCTGCGAGGGACCGAGGGCGATCAGTCCGATTGGCAACAGCGACCACACGTCGAACGCCTCTTCCGGCGGCTGCGCGAATGCATACTGCGCGGCTATCGTCCAGATGGAAACTTGCGCCGCCTGGTACTCGGCCAGCTCCGCAGGAGGCTCAATCGCTTTCACCGCGGTCAGGAACAGATCGAACACGGCGAAAAGCGTACCCCAAGTAGCGTCCTCACCTTCAGGAACCCGTAACTGTCGCAGCCTGGCGAGATCGGCTTCGTCAAAGAAGCTGTGATCGGTTATTTCCTCTGCCCCGCATCCCGCCAGGTATTCCTCGACCGTGACCGTACGACTTGGCTGCGTCGTATTTACATAGAATGGAATCCCGGAGTCGATTTCGAGCGAACTCGAGTTCGCCCAACGGTTCAGAAACCCCTCGGCCGGGAACATCCGCCGATCCGGCAGTAGGCGCTCGCCCCACGAGCCATCGTCCGCTCGCGGCTGCAACGCGAACTCGACGCGACCGTCGTCGAGCCGCTGCGCGGAGATGCGCACCTCGGTCGTGGCCGTGCTCGTCAGCGCTGATACGCCGTACGTGGCCACACCGCCGATGATCGCGGCGACGAGTGCGACCAGCAGGACTGGTCGACTGCCGAATCTAGTCATAGACGATCACCCCCCTGCCGTCCTCGCCGCGTTCGAGGGCGTGGAAGGCCTCGTTGATCTCGTCCAGCCGATAGCGGCGCTGCACGATGTGGTCGATCTCGATGCGGCCGCTGACGTACATGTCGACCAGCTTCTGGAACGTGCGGTGCGGCGAGGCTGACCCGTAGTAGGAGCCGACCATCGTCTTCTGCTTGCGCACCATGTCGACCAGGTCGAACGATCCGACCGCCTCGGTCGGCGCGATGCCGACGATCACCCCGGTGCCGCCCTTGCCCAGCGAGTCGAACACCTGGTTCGCCGTCACGTCCGAGCCGAACGTGTCGAAGGCGAAATCGACGCCGCCGTTGGTCAGCTCGCGAATCGCCGCCCCGACGTTGACGTTGCGCGCGTTGACCGTGTCGGTCGCCCCGAATCGGCGGGCGAACTCGAGCTTGTGATCGTGAATATCGACCGCGATGATGCGCGAGGCGTTGAGCATCCTGGCGCCCTGGATCGCGTTCAGCCCGACGCCGCCGGCCCCGATCACGGCCACCGTCATGCCTGCCTCGGCCGTGGGCTGATTGATCACCGCGCCGACTCCGGTCGTCACCGAGCAGCCGATCAGCGCCGCCACGTCCATCGGCACCTGCTCGGGAATCGGGAAGCATGCCTGCTGCGCCGTCACGACGCGCTCGCCGAAGACGCCCAACTTGCCCATCTGGAAGACCTCGCGCCCATCCCGATCATGCAGCCGCACGCTGCCGTCCAGCAGCCGCGAGCCGGTCGCCTGATGCAGGTCGCACAGCTGGGGCGAACCCTTGCGGCAAGTGGGGCACTGTCCGCAGGGGCTGACGAACGAGAGAATGCAGCGATCGCCGGGTTGCAGCTCGGTCACGCCCGGCCCGACGGCCTCGATCGTGCCCGCCCCCTCATGCCCCAGCACCGACGGCAAGGGGAAGGCGGCTGTGCCTGCCATAATGTGATGATCGGAGGCGCAAATCCCGGCCGCGCCCATCCGCACCAGCACCTCGCCGTAGCGAGGCTCATCCTGCGCCAAATCCATGATCGTCAACGGCGTGTTCGGCGCTTCAAGAACGGCAGCGCGCATAACGTCCCTCCCAGCAGTCTCGGTTGAGGCAAGCCTAACGCAGCCCACCAACCGCTCCCGCCTACATCCGCCGCCATGCCCTCGATCACGCTCGCTGCCCCTCTGTCATTCCCCGCGCCGATCGCGGGAATCCCGTCTGCCACGGCCTTCGGCGGTTGCCCCTGCTACTAGTCAATCGGTTCCGGCGCAACGGTCCAGACCTGACGCAAGGGAATAGCCGCGCGAATTTCATCCGGCAGATTGGCATAGTGCTCGCAAACCGCGTCGATCAGATCATTGGCGTCCCAGAGCCGAATCCGGAAGAAGCACTTCCTGGATTCTCTCTCCGCTTCGCTCGTGTAACCGCCCCAGCTCACGAACAGCCCCTGTTTCGCTCCAAACTGCTTAACCGCGCCGACCAGCTGTTGCACTGCGGCTGCGTCGGTTCGCTTGCTCTGGTGCTTCACCTGCACGCAAATGCGCGGCTCGCCAAACCCCAACGGCCCGCCCCCGGCAATGACGTCAACGCCCTGATCCGCCCCATCCACAGCCGGCGCGGTCGCGTAGCCGGCCGCTCGCAACACGCTGGCGACAAGCTCTTCCATACGCTTGTCGGGAAATCGCTCGTGGATTAGGGAAGCAATCTGCTCACGCGCAATTTCCTCCGGTAGGAGCTGGTCGTCTATCTGCTCCCCGCTTTCGGTATCGACGTCGGATTCCCCCTGATCGACCTCGCCGCCTTTCTTTACGAATTTGCGTATCCGCTCGCGCGTCCCTTCATTCTTGATGCGATTGATCGTCCTTTGGCCGCGAAGGTAAGAGATATATTGCTCCCAGTTTGGTTTTAGCGGTGTTTCAGGATCGGTGATCCATTCCACCTCCCTGGCGTGGGGAGCGCTTGCCAGCTCCTCATCTTCCCGGTAGTCGTAAGCGCTTATGACGCGACCTATTGCGAGATGCGGATCCCCCGGCTGCACCGTCTTCAGCACCACGGCTACCAGGTCTTTTTCCTTCATCTGGTTGCAGAACATATGCAACATCCCGGCACGCATTGCGCGCTGTCTGTCCGACAATCCCGGAATCTTGTCCACGATTTCTCTGATGGCTTCGCGATCCTTGCCGCTCAGATCTTCATGGACATCGAACCCGATCCGGATGAGCCCCTCTTTCAGGCACTTTTCTTCGTACTCTCCCTCTTTGCCCAGATTCATCCTCCAGATGTCGGGCAGGCCTTCGCTGCGGATCATCGTGCAACTCTCCTTATCGCATCGCGACTTCGGGGTCCGTTGGACGTGGGATCTCGTACCAGGGACGATCGCAGTATGCTAGGTCGTCTTCGCTCAAGGTCACGTCGGCGTAGCCCAGCGAATCCTCGATCTGCTCCAGCTTCGACGCGCCCACGATGGCGGATGTGATGCCGTCCTGCGCCAGCACCCAGGCGATCGCGGCATGGGTCATGCTGACCTCGCGCTCCGCGAAGTAGCGCTGTAAATTGGCGACCTGCTCGAACTGCATCTCGTTCCAGTATCGATTTTGGTAGCGCTGCGCGGCGTTGCCCAGCGTGAACCGCGTCCCCTCCCGCAGATCGGCGGTGTTGCGATACTTACCGGTCAGGAATCCGCCGGCGAGCGGGTTGTAGGCGATGATCCCCACGCCCTGATCGCGGCAGAGCGGCAGCAGGTCGGCCTCGATGTCGCGCCACAGTATGTTGTAGCGCGGCTGGTCGCAGTCGAACCGCGCGCTCCCCGCCTTGTCGGACGCGCCCAGCGCCAACCCCAGCTGCCAGGCCCGATAGTTCGAGGCGCCGACGTAGCGCACCTTGCCCCAGCGCACTAGGTCGTCCAGCGCACGCATCGTTTCCTCGATCGGCGTCCTCGGGTCGGGACCGTGCAGCTGATACAGATCGATGTAGTCGGTTCCCAGCCGTCGCAACGATTCATCGACGGCCGAGAGAATGTGTTGCCTCGACGCCCCCCGCTGGTTGGGCGAGGGCCCCATCGCGCCCACGCACTTGGTCGCCACCACCATCTGGTCGCGCGGCCGCCCCGCCAACCAGCGACCGACGATCGACTCGGTCGTACCCACATCATCCGTGCCGACCGGGTAGACATCGGCGGTGTCGATGAAATTCACGCCGGCGTCGAACGCCGCGTCCATAATCTGGAACGCATCCTCAGCCTCGGTCTGGAACCCGAACGTCATCGTCCCCAGGCAGACCTCCGAGACTCGCAGACCCGTCCGCCCCATCCGTCGAAATCGCATCGCAATGCTCCCTATGTCCTGCTCCCTATTGTCCGCCGCATCCACGCGACGCGGCTACAAAGCCAGCGTATCGACCGAATGCGCTCCGCCGCCATGCTCGCGCTTGCCGCGGGAATATCGCTCTATCCCCGCTCGCCGCCGTCCTAGCGAAACTGCCCGATCACCTCGTCGTCGAGACGCTGGAAGTAGTCCGGATCATTGTCGCCGCGACGACCGAACATGATCTCATCGATACCGAAATCGATGAACTCCCCGATTCGCTGCGCGATCTTGTCCGCTGTACCGTTCAGCGTGCCGGGGCCGATCCGTTCTTCCCACTCCTTCGCCGCTGCCTCGTCGTCCGTGAGCAGGCAGGGCATCAACGCGCTGATCTGAATCTCAGCCGGATCCCGGCCGAGATCCTCGCAATGCTGATGCAGGATATGCACCTTCTCTCGCAGCAGTTCGACGGACATGCCGCGACCGGCCCAGCCGTCGAGATTCATCATGTCGCCGTACAGCGCGAGCGTGCGTAGCGTTCGCTTCGGACCGGTCCCGCCGATCAACATCGGAATCGGCCGCGCGTAGCTGCCCGGCGAGAATGGCGCGTCGTCGAGCGAATAGTATCGACCGTCGAAGGTCACCTTCGCGCCGCCATTCGCGCTCTCATTGGCGCTATCATTGTGAATCAGGGCGCGGAGCAGCTTGCAGGCTTCCTCGAACCGATCCTGGCGCTCCCGCATGGACGGATAGTCCCAGCCGTAAGCGGCGTGCTCGCGCCGATACCACGAGGCGCCGATACCCAGCGTGAAGCGTCCGTGCGAGATGTGATCCACCGATCCCGCGATCTTCGCCACCAGCCCGGGATTGCGGTACGTATTGCCTAGTACCAGATGGCCGATCCGCAGCCGCTCGGTTGCGACCGCGACCGCCGCGGCCAGCGAGAACGCCTCGAACGCCTCGCGCCCCTCGACATCCTTGCCGCGATTGGGCGGCACGAAGTGATCGGCGAACCAGATCGAGTCGAAGCGTCCCGCATCCATCGTCTGCGCCACCGCCCGAATCTCGTCCCAGGAGGTCAGATAGGCCGATACCTGCGCCCCGAACTGCACGCCTGCCGCATTTGCCGTATCTGTCATGTCTGCCATTGCCCGCCCCTCGTTCCGCGACCGCTCGACTGGAGACTGGATTTGCCGCTCAGTCTATGCGCCCGTCCGCCATTGGCGGCGGTGATACCCTAGCCGCTGGCGCGCGCGCGGCTCGCGCCCCAACTTGAATCCCAACTGAATCCCAGCTGAATAATGAGGAAACCTCCCATGCGTGTACTCGTGATGCCCGGACTGACCCTGCCCGACGTCTCGGAGGCTCAGCTCAACGCGATTCGCCGCGCCGCCGGCCCCGAGTCCGACGTCGTCGTCGCCAATAATCGCGAGGACGCCATGCAGATGATCGCCGACGCCGAGGTGCTGCTCGGCTATCTCACGCCTGAGCTGTTCGCCGAGGCGAAGCAGCTCAAATGGGTGCACGCCACCGCTTCGGGCGTCGACGGCTACCTGTTCGACGAGTTCAAGCGCTCGGACGTACCACTGACCGGTGAGAAGGGGCTGGTCGGACCGCACCTGGCCGACCACGCGTTCGCGCTGCTCTTGGCGCTGGCCCGGTCGCTCAAGCCCGCGCTGACCCTCAAGGGCGAGGCATGGGAATCCCGCGTCGGCATGCGCCGAGCCGCCTTCGAGATCTCCGGCCTGACCATGGGCATCGTCGG
Source organism: Dehalococcoidia bacterium (assembly GCA_965116225.1). Lineage (GTDB taxonomy): Bacteria > Chloroflexota > Dehalococcoidia > Bin125 > Bin125 > Bin125. The sequence goes on from OZ220495.1 coordinate 1,686,431, forward strand.
CTTCGGCGGCACGGGACGCGCCATCTCCGAGCGCGCCAACGGCTTCGGCATGAGCGTTCGCGCCGTCGATGCGGTCGCCGTGCGCGGCACGCCCATCGCCCCCATCGTCGGTCACATGAACCAACTCGACACGCTGCTCGAGAAATCGGACGTCGTCGCCGTCTGCACGCCGCTCACCGACGAGACCCATCACCTGTTCAACCGCGAGACGTTCGCCAAAATGAAGCCGGGATCGGTGATCGTGAACGTGACCCGCGGCGAGATCATCCAGCTGGATGCGTTGATCGAAGCGGTCGAGTCCGGACATCTGCGCGGCGCCGCGCTCGATGTCGTCGAGGGCGAACCCCTGCCCAAGGATCACCCCATCTTCGAGGTTGATAATATCGTCATGACGCCCCACACGGCCGGCGCCTCGCAACTCCGCGCGGGACGCAACCTGGAACGCTTCTGCGAGAACCTGCGCCGCTACCGGGGCGGCCGCGAACTGGTCGGCGCGGTCGACAAGCAGGCAGGCTTCTAGTTCCCCTCATTCTTACTGCGCGGCAAAGAAGACGCGCGGAGCGACTGCGGGGACTGCCAATGGACCTCAGGGCCGAGCTGGAGGCCGCCCAGGAAGCCGCGCGACGCGGCGGCGACATCCTGCGCCGCTATCGGCAGTCGGGCGCGCGCTACGGCTGGAAGCAAAGCGGAGCTGATCAGCGCCCAGACGGAGATGGAATCGCCTACGAGGTTGTCTCAGAGGCCGATCTCGAGGTCGATAACGCCTTGCGCGAGACCCTGATCGGCGCATTCCCCCACGACGCCTGGCTTTCGGAGGAAGCCCACGACGACCGACGACGCCTGCTCCAGCGGCGCGTCTGGATCGTCGACCCGCTCGATGGCACCCGCGAATTTCTTCAGGGCGTCCCCGAATACGCCGTCTCGATCGCCCTCGCACGTGACGGACAGGCCGAACTGGGCGTCGTCTACAACCCCGAGGCCGACGAGATGTTCGCCGCCGCCGTCGGCCTCGATGACGATCGCTTCCGACTCGAAAACGCGAACGCGCTGGCTGAGAGCTACATGCTGGTCGGCCGCGGCGAGTGGCGTTACCGCGACCTGCCGCCCGTCCCCGAGGGTACCCGCGTGATGCCGGTCGGCTCGATCGCCTATCGGATGGCGATGCTCGCGACCGGCAACGGTTGCCTCATCTTCACGCCGGGTCGTCGCAGCGAGTGGGACCTCGCCGCCGGCGCGGCGTTGCTGCATGCCGCCGCCGCGACGGTCACCGACATCAAGGGTCGCCCGCTGCAGTTCAATCAGGCAGTGCCGTCAGTCCGAGGCCTGATCGCCGCGCGTCCGAGCATCCACAGCGAAGCCCGCCGAATCTGGCGACGCTCCGGCTGGCGCATCCGCTGAAGGAACGCAGCCTCCCTGCAAGCTGGAAATCTTGCCCGGTAGGCGCGCGAGCATCGCGCCTGCCCGAGTAGCCCGCGCGCCTACCGGGCCATGAGAAAGGGAGCGCCGTTAACAACGAGTGGCGGGGCCGCAAGACCCCGCCACTCGTCTATTCGCCGTTTGCGGCGAGCTAGCTGCCGCTGATGTACAGGATGTCGTTCTCAGTGACCGTGAAGTCGCCAGAGCCGGGCACGATCGTTCCATCCACGACCGAGTAGCGGATCCAGGCCGAGCCGTTCCACAGGTGGACCGCGCTCGCGCCCCGACCGGAGACCAGGCCGAAGACCTCGGACGCCGTCGCCCCGCTGCCGCAGGACCAGGTCGCGAACCCGCTCAAGGCGCTCAGACATCTCAGACCGACCGCCTCGGCCGTCGGCGTCGTCGACTCTGGCATCCCAGCCGTGCTGACCAGCACCTCGACATCGCGCTCCGGCGTCGAGTCGTCCGAGACCGTCGCTCGCACCACCGCCCGACCCGCCCCGACCACCGTCAGCGTCGTCGAGGCCTTGCCCGCTACCGTTAGCGCCGTCGTATCGTCCAGCACCGCCACCGCATCGTCGTCGCCGACCAGGTCCGAGACCCCGAACGTCACCATCGTGCCGTCCGCCACCGCGTTGCCGCCCGCGTCGGTCGCCATCACGCTCGCCGTCACGCCCTGGCCGATCTCCGTCGCCTGCATCGGATCGAGCGTCAGATCGACCTCGTCCGCCGCGCCCACGACCATGAACGTCGTCGATGTCTTCAATGTCCCCGACGTGATCTCTAGCGTGTACGTCCCCGCCGCCAGCGCCGACGCCATCGCCGCGTCGATGTCCAGCATCAGCTGCTCCATCATCGCGCCCGACTGCGTCGTCTCGTACTTGCTCTGCGCCACCAACGCGCCGCCCGACGTCTTCACCATCGCGTTCAGCGTCGGCACCTTGACCGCCGAGCCAGAGGCGTCTGTCGCATCGAGCATGAACGTGATCTGGTCGCGCGCGTTCACACCGCTATCGGCGTTAGTGGCTGCGTTGTAGTTGGCCGCCTCATCGTTGCCCACGTTGTAACCGAGCACGTGACTCGGCGCGTCGCCGATGCTGAGCGAGGTCGCGGCGCCCGAGAACTTGATCTGCACCGGCGTCGGCGTATGCACCGTGCCGCCCGAGATCACGGTCGCGCTGACCGTCGCCATGCCAGGTACCGCCGGCGCCTTCAGCTCGACCCGAATCTTCTCCTGCAGCGCGCCGCCAGAGTCCTTCAGACTCTTCAGGTCGATCTCGCAGGCAGCCGAGTTCTGCGTCTTGCAGTTCGCCGTCTGCGCCGTGCCGTTGATACTCTGGGTCGACAGCGTGCCGCCCGTCGTGGTCAGCACAATCGACGAGACCGTATTCGCCTCGGCCGGCTTATTGCTCGCGTTCAGCACCGACAACGTCAGCTCCGTCGTGCCGCCTACGGCGATCGTCGACGGCTCGCGCGTCGTCATGTCATTCAGGTACCCGTCCGTCGCGTCCGTCTCGCCCGGCATCGCCCGGCGCGGCGAACTCAAGCCGAAGCTGACCGTGCCCACCGATGGCGGCGTGCCGACCGTCAGCGTTCGCGTCTCGGTCACCGCCGTCCCGCCCACCTTGTCCCGGTAGCCCTTGACCGCCACCGTGTAGACCCCGGGCGTCGTGCCGGGTGGAACGACGATCTCCAGAGATATGTACGTCGTGCCAGTGTCTTTGAGGACCTTGTTTGCAGCGGCGCACCTAGCCCCCGATCCAGTACCATTCCTACCAGTATTAAAACAAGTCCCCTGAACGACTACGTCGAGACTGTAGTTGCTCGAAGAGAATTTGGGAAAGCCCTCAAACGCAAGCAAGTTCGGGAACACCACTACTGAACTGTCGAACACTTGCCCGATGTCGAGGGTGGTGGTGCGCACATCAGCCTTTGCCCGCGCATCAGTCAAGTCATCATCATGGGTATCGGTACCGCCAGCAGCATTGCCATTGACGTCATGGGTGTTGTCCGGGTAGTACGTCCGTCGCACGGCCCGCAACATCAGGCCGCTGACGCTGACGCTGTCCGTTCGCATTTTGTGGTTCTCGCCGTCCACGCGGGTCACCTTCAGCTGGACGTTCGTGCCCGGCTGCACCACGCCGTCGGCATCGCCCACGAACTCGATCTTGTACACGGCCGGCTGCGGCCCGGTCGGCGCGGGCGTCGTCGGCGCCTGGCCCGCCGCATACGTCGTCACCGTGATCGTGTAGCGGTTCAGCGCGACCCCGTTTTCGGTCACGACGATCTCGTAGACCGCCGAACCGGTGTCGTCTTCGCTATCGGCGTCCCGATCCGACGGCGTGAAGGTGACCACCCGACCCGACACCGAGGGGCTGTCCGATGCCAGCGTCTTGGTCCCGCCGCTCTTCCAGATCGCGCTGACCGTCCCCGTGCCCGGAATCGTCCGCGTGCAGGGCACTGCTACCGGCGTGCCGCCATCCCCAGCCTGGGTCACCGTGCAGGCCGGCAGCGCCGTCTGCGCCTCAGCCGGCTGCGAGACCGCTACTATGCCGATAAACAACGCAATCAGCGTCGCCGCGCCCACCCACCATCTGCGGCGCATCCACGCCAGACTCTTCCCATTCGCCATCTTTGACCTCCTACAGGAGTTTTGCTGTTGCGCCTCAGCCTAACAGGACAATCCGCCCAAGTGCGCACACATAATGCGCCTATCCCCCCCCCCCCCGAAAATTTACTCTCAAGTAACAAACAAGCCATCGGTTTCACTTTCCTCACAGGAGAAATACCGTGTGGCCGCCGCGGCCGATGCGGTGGCCTCTCGCGCGCGGTGCGGCGCATCTCCGTCATGCCCAGCTCGCCCGATCAGCGCCGCCTGATGCTCGCTCAGGCGACGCTGACTGAAAGAGCAACCTCATTCCCGCACGGGCGCGGCATGACGGAGGGGTTGGGTACCGTCGTTAACGACGAGGGGGCGGGGTCGTCAGACCCCGCCCCCTCGGGCTGCGCGCCGCGCCTCGGCGGCTAGTTGCTCTAGTTGCTGATGTAGAGGATGTCCGACCGGCCGACCGCGAAGTCGCTCGAGCCGGGCACCATCGTCCCATCCACCACCGAGTAGCGAACCCAGGCCGAGCCGTTCCACAGGTGCACCGCGCTGGCGCCCCGACCCGAGACCAGACCGAACACCTCCGACGCCGTCGATTCGACATCGCAGGTCCAGGTCGCGAACCCGCTCAAGGCGCTCAGACAGTCCAGACTCGCTTCCGCCGCCGGCGCCTCAGGCGCGCCGGCCGTGCTGATCAGCACCTCGACGTCGCGCTCCGGCGTCGAATCGTCCGAGACTGTGGCGCGAACCACCGCCCGACCGGCACCCACGACCGTCAGCGTCGTCGAAGCCTTGCCCGCCACCGTCAGCGCCGTCGTATCGTCCAGCACCGCCACCGCATCGTCGTCGCCGACCAGGTCCGACACCCCGAACGCCACCATGGTGCCGTCCGCCACCGCGTTGCCGTCGGCGTCGATGACCATCACGCTCGCCGTCACGCCCTGACCGATCTCCGTCGCCGTCGCCGGCTCCAGCGTCAGATCGACGCTGTCCGCCGCGCCCACGACCATGAGCGTCGTTGACGCCTTCAGCGTCCCCGACGTCACCTCCAGCGTGTACGTCCCCGCCGCCAGCGCCGATGTCATCGCCGCGTCGATGTCCAGCATCAGATTGTTCATCATCGAACCCGACTGCGTCGTCTCGTACTTGCTCTGCGCCACCAGCGCGCCGCCCGACGTCTTCAGCATCGCCGTCACGGTCGGTACCGTGACCGCCGAACCGGAGGCGTCCGTCGCATCGAGCATGAACGAAATCTGGTCGCGCGCGTCCGTGCCGCTATCGGCCTTGGTCGCCGCGTTGTAGTCGGCCGCCTCGTCGTTGCCGACGTTGTAGCCCAACACGTTGCTGGGCGCCGCGCCGATGCTCAGCGAGGTGGCCGGCCCCGAGAACCTGATCTGGACCGGGTCGGGTCGGACTACTTTGCCGCCCGAGATCACGGTCGCCGTCACCGTCGCCGTGCCCGGCGACGCCGGTGCCTTGAGCTGAATCCGCATCTTGGCCGGCAGTTGGTCGCCCGACGCCCGCAGACTGCTCAGGTCGAGCTCGCAGGCAGCCGAGTTCTGCGTCTTGCAGTTCGCCGCCTGAGCCGTCTCGGACCCCATCGCGCCGATGCTCTGCGTCGACAGCGTCCCGCCCGTGGTCGTGATCACGATCGACGAGACCGCGCTCGCCTCCGACGGCTGGTTGCTCGCGCTCAACACCGACAGCGACAACTCCATCGTCCCCGTGCCCGCCATAATCGTGGTCGGCTCCGCCGTCGAGGTGTCATCGACGTAGCCGTCCTTGGGCGTCGTATCCGTATCGCCGGCCATCGCCTTGCGCGGCGAACTGGGGCCGAAGCTCACCGTCCCCACCTCGTTCGCCGTTGGACTCACCGTCAGCACCTTCGTGACCGTAATCGGCGTCGTGTCCTTTCCGCTCCGCTGACCGTATAGCTTGACGACGTAATCGCCCGCCGGCGTCCCGTCTGGAACGGCGATCTCCAGTCCCACCAGGGCAGTGTGGAGAGTGCCCGCTGTGACGCCCGCGGCGCACCAGGATGGGGTGTTATTGATTGCCGTCATGCAACGACTCGTCATCAGATCCCTAGTCGAATAATTGACATCGCTTCCGCCGCTAAGGCTCGGGTTGAGGACGCCAATGAAGAGAGCCCGACCGTGGGCATAGATATCCGAACCGAGCGACACCGAGCGAGTGATCCGCACATCAGGTTTCGTGCCCGCGTCGTGATCCTTGTCATCGACGGTTCCATCCAAATTCCGATCCAGCGTGTCGTCGTCCCAGTACTCGGTCCGCGTGCCGTTGAATTGCAACCCTCCCGAAACGGTCATCCGCGTCGGCAGTGCGTCGTTCTTGCGGACGACCCTGACGACGACGTTCGTACCCGCGGTGACGACGCCGTCGGACTCGCCCACGAACACGAGCTCGAGCGAGGGGGTCGTCTCCGGCGTGGTCGAGGGCGCCTGGTCGGCCGCATACGTCGTCACCGTGATCGTGTAGCGGTTCAGCGCGATCCCGTTGTCGGTCACGACGATCTCGTAGACCGCCGAACCGGTGTCGTCTTCGCTATCGGCGTCCCGGTCCGAGGGGGTGAAGGTGACCACCCGACCCGACACCGAGGGGCTGTCCGACGCCAGCGTCTTGGTCCCGCCGCTCTTCCAGACCGCGCTGACCGTGCCCGTGCCCGGGATCGTCCGCGTGCACGGCACTGCTACCGGACTGCCGCCATCCCCAGCCTGGGTCACCGTGCAGGCGGGCAACGTCGTCTGCGCCTCAGCCGGCTGCGAGACCGCCGCCAGCGCGACCAGCAACGCGACGAGCGCTGCCCCTCCCCCCAATAATTTGATTGATGCGCATCGGCGCCTGTTGACGCGCATGCGCGCAAGCTTGTGAGTCATCTCCGGCTCCATTTCACGGGATTCAGTAGCCGCCCCGTCCGCTCGGGGCACTGTAGGCGAGTATCGCACAGCCGCGCCCATCGCATCGCCGTACCCCCCCCCCCCCCCCCGTCAAAAAATTTACGCTCTGGTTACGATCAACCCAACGGTTTCCGCGGCCTGCGTCGGAATCTCGGAGGGGGCGTATGGGTCGGCGCTTCGTTTCTTCCTGTACGCCGCCCGCCTGCACCGGATGCATGACGCAGTCGAAATGGCGCGGCTGACTGGGCCCGCCTCGGCGCCCGTTACCCGCAGGCCGCGCAACCCCGCACCCTGACGACCGTATTCGCCACGAACGACAGCAACGGTGCCATGGCCTCATCGGCAACCAAGGCTGACAAGGCCAGATCGACTACCCGCCACCCCCAATCGCGCCAAATCGGGCACGGCGTCTCCCGTCGTGCGGCATTCCGACGCCGAAACGCCGCCCTCGCCGCGTTTGCCGTCTCCGCCATCCTGCTAAATTCCTTCTGCCACAACGCGCTGCACGCCTAGTCCGGCAACACCGTCACCTACTCCGCTATCGCCCCATCCGTCGCCCAAGGCGACTCAGACAAGTCCGACATCGCCATCGCCTGCGGCGAGAAATCGGAGCTGGCGACAACCTGCTGGACCAAGGCCATCGCCGCGCGGTAATTCCGGATGGGGATGGCAGCGCGCATGACGCGATGAACGCGCGCGGTTCGCTTCAGATCCCGGTATGGCGCTGTGTGGTAGGGCATAGGGGATTCGAACCCCTGATCTCCGCCTTGAGAGGGCGGTGTCCTTGGCCGCTAGACGAATGCCCCACGCAGGCTGGCGACTGGGATGGCGCGGTTGGCTGGGGATGGAGGATTCGAACCCCCGCTAACTGATCCAGAGTCAGCCGTCCTACCGCTAGACTAATCCCCAGCGGAATTTTGAGCATATCACGTTCGTCGTCAGTCGTCGGGGCGCGCCAGCCGCTCGGCGGCCGCGTTCAGTCGCAGGATGGTGTTCGCCTGGCCGAGGGTTTCCAGGGTCTCAAACAGCGGTGGGGCGATGCGCTTGCCCGTCGCCGCGACGCGGATCGGGGTGAACAGCGCGCCGGGCTTCTCGTCGCGCGAGGCGGCCAGTTCGCGCAGCGCCGATTCGAGCCGGGCCGCGTTCCATTCGGTCTCGTCGATCTGACGCAATGTGCTCAGCGACGCCTCCACCGACTCGAGCGCCGCCCACGGCTTGTTGCGGTAGGCGCGACCCATCAACTCGGCGTTGTCGTATTCGAGCGGTCCTTCGGCGAAGAAGAAATCGGCATAGTCGGCGAACTCGGGCAGCAGCTTGACGCGTTCCTGAATCGCCGGCGCGATCGCCAGCAGGCGGTCGATCTCCCCGTCGGCGAGCGGGCGGTCGACCCGTTCCTGCAGATATCCGCGGGCGCGACGGAGGAAGTCGGCGGGTTCAAGGTCGCGGATGTAGCGGGCGTTCATCTCGACCAGCCGCTCGATGTCGAACATCGCCGAAGCGGTCCCGAGTCCGTCGAGGTCGAAGGCCTCGATGATCTCGTCGCGCGACATGATCGTGGTGGTCTCATCCTTGGACCAGCCAAGCAGGGCGAGGAAGTTGAACAGCGCCTCGGGCAGGTAGCCGTCCGCGGCGTACTGTCGAATTGCGGTCGCGCCGTGGCGCTTGGAGAGCTTGCCCTTGTCGGGACCGCGGATGATGGGCAGATGCACCCAGACCGGCTCGTCCCAGCCGAGGGCGGCGTAGGTCCGCACATGGCGCGGTGCCGACGAAAGCCACTCGTCGCCGCGGATCACGTGCGTGATTCGCATGTGGTGGTCATCCACGACGGAGGCGAGGTGATAGGTGGGGAAGCCGTCGCGCTTGAGCAGGACGTGATCGTCGAGCAGGTCGTTACGGAAGCAGACCTCGCCGCGCAGGTAATCGCAGACGCGGGTCTCGCCGTCCAACGGCACGGCGAGACGGACGACGTGCGGCGTATCGGCGGCGATCCCGAGGTTGCGACAGCGGCGATCGTAGCCGGGCGGCTGTTTGGCCTGCTGCTGCGCTTTGCGCAGGGCGTCGAGTCGTTCGGAGTCGCAGGCGCAGCGGTAGGCCGATCCCTCGTCGAGCAGGCGCTGCGCGGCTTCAGCGTAGAGCGACAGCCGCTCCGATTGCCGATAGGGGCCGAACGGCCCGCCGATATCCGGCCCTTCGTCCCAGTCGAGCCCGAGCCAGGTCAGCGCGTCGAGAATCAGCTGTTCCGCGCCGGCGACGGCGCGCGACTGATCGGTGTCTTCGATGCGGACGATGAACTGTCCGCCGAAGCGTCGGGCGAGCAGCCAGTCGAACAACGCGGTGCGGATATTGCCGACATGCGGCTCGCCGGTTGGGGAGGGTCCGTAACGAACGCGGATGCTCATACGTTGCGTCTCTGGGGTTATCTATGGGTTTCCGGAGTGTGGCGCGTCATCGGATGCGCTGCGTACGACGCCGACGGTTGCGTCGCGCCGCGCGCGCCTGCCGTCGCACGGTATCAGCCGGTTGATGGCGCGACGGTCGCATGGGTTGGTCGCCGAGCAGCAGTTCTCCATCGCGCAGCCGGTCGAGCAGGTTGCGGAAGTCGGCCGGCGGATCGGCGCGCAGGGTGAGCGGCTGGTCGGTCGCCGGATGCCGAATGGTCAGCGAGCAGGCGTGCAGCGCCTGGCGCTCGATCAGCGGCGTGGACAGGCCGTATACCGTATCGCCGGCGATGGGATGTCCGATGGCCGCCAGGTGGACGCGGATCTGATGGGTGCGGCCCGTAATCAGTTGGCATTCGAGCTGGGCGGCGTCCGAGAAGCGGTCGACCGTTTCGTAACCGGTCTGGGCCGGGCGTCCCCGGTCGAGGATCGCCATCCTGCGTGGATCGGCAGGGTCCCGACCAATCGCGGCGTCGATCACGCCGGCCGACGGATCCGGCGCTCCGACCACTATCGCCAGATAGCGTTTGTCCACACTCCGCGCTCTGAGCTGATCGCGCAGCCCGCGCAGGGCGTCGGCCCGTTTGGCGATCATCAGCAGGCCGGTCGTGTCGCGGTCGAGTCGGTGTGCCAGACCCGGGCGCAGCGGGTCGTCCTCCGTGAGTCGGGCGATCTCGGGCCAGCGGTTGAGCATCGCGGCGATCAGCGTCGGCTGCGTTTCGCCCGGGGCCGGATGGACGGTCAGCTTGGCCTGCTTGTTGATCACGGCCAGATGTTGGTCCTCGTAGACGACGTCCAGATCGATGGCGACGGGCGTTTCGAGCGGTCTCGTTTCACGGGGATGGATCGTCACGAGTTCGCCGACCGTGAGCTTGAAGGCGGGACGTTCGAGCGCGCCGCCGACTCGCACCAGGCCGTCGTCGATCAGCCGTCGCGCCTGGGTTCGCGAGGCGTCAGCGAGGCGTCTGGCGAGGAACTGATCGAGTCGTTCGCCGTCCCGGTCGACCAGGAGTTCCAGCGGCGGCGTGGGGGTGTCGGTCATGATGGCGTCATAGCGGCGTCATGGCGCGCGTCGGGGGTTGCGCTTGCGCAGGTCGCTGAACAGCGTCGCGACCACGATCGCGGCGACTCCGACGTTGATCGCCGCATCGGCGACGTTGAAGGCGGGGAAGTGGATGAAGTCGATGAAGTCGGTCACGTGACCCTGGTAGATGCGGTCGAGCAGATTGCCCACGGCGCCGCCGAGGATCAGCGCTAGCCCAGCGCGAATCAGCCAATGGTCCATTGGCGGAAAGTAGTAGTAGATCGCGACGACGCCGATGGCGACCGCGGCGGAGATGGCGAATACGGTGTTCTGTCCGCCAAAGATGCCGAACGCGCCGCCGTCGTTAGCGATGTGGGAGAAGGCGAAGAACTCGGCCAGCCACTCGCGATCGCCTAGCGCGAGCGTCTCGCGCAGAATGACCTTGGTGATCTGATCGAAGGCGATCACGAACAGCGCGATGGCGACGAAGCGCCGGTGCGAGCGTCGTCGTCTCGCGGGCACGTGACTGTCCGTCGGGAGCGGCTGAGGTTCGGTCTCCGAGGTCGGCAACGGTTCCGCCATATGTCGAGATTACACGCGCGCGAGGCGGATTCGGATAATCTGGTGACGACGCGCGCCATATGGAGCGCAGGTGGGGAGCAAGTCTGTGAGCGACATTCTGACCGGGACGCCGTTTTCCGAGCTGCAACGTCGGCGGAAGGAGACGGGACACGACCGCTTGCCGCCAGGTCAGCGCCTGATCCACGAATGGCCGGTCCTGACCTATGGCGGCACGCCCGTGGTCGAGATCGAGGACTGGAACCTGCAGGTCTGGGGCGAGGTCGCGCAAGAGCGCGTCCTCTCGTATGAGCAGTTCCTGGCGATTGGGCTGTCGGAGAAGCGGAACGACATCCACTGCGTGACCCACTGGTCGCGCTACGACAACACCTGGCAGGGCGTGTTGCTGTCGACGCTGTTCGAAGCGCTGGGCGTCAACGAGTCGGCGACGCATGTGATGTTCCACTGCTACGGCGGATACACGACGAATGTGCCGATGGCCGACCTGCGCGCGGACGACCATGCGATGCTGGCCATCGCGCACGATGGCAAACCGCTCGAGGCGACGCACGGCGGCCCCGTGCGCGGTGTAATCCCGTCTTTGTACTTCTGGAAGTCGGCCAAGTGGGTCGGCGGGCTGGAGTTCATGTCCAAGGACGCGCCCGGCTTCTGGGAGATGTACGGCTACCACATGCATGGCGACCCCTGGCTCGAGGAGCGCTACGGCTAGGCGGTTCCGTTCGTTGTGATACGCTCAACCTCGATGACGACTGGCACGAACCGTACTGTCTACGCCGGCACGTTGGCCGACGCGCTGATGCTGGGCCGCATGGCGATGCCCGGGGCCCTGCCCCGCTAAGCGCCGTTGCGCCTGAGGGGTACGGGCCAGCCCGACACTCCCTCCCGCCTTCCCGCCCAGCGAAAGCCCCGAACCCAAATGAGCTACGCCACCTGCCTCGCCTGCCGTGAGTGCGGCCGCGAGTTTCCTCTCGATCCGCTGCACGTCTGCGATTTCTGCTTCGGCCCGCTCGAAGTCGCCTACGACCACGACGGCATCCAGTCGAAAGTGTCGCGCGAACGAATCGAATCGGGTCCGCGCTCGATCTGGCGCTACATCGACCTGCTGCCCGTGGACGACGAGTTCATCGTCGACCTCAACGTCGGCTGGACGCCGCTGCTCAGGGCCGACCGTCTGGCGGAGCGGCTGGGGATGCGCGAACTGTGGATCAAGAACGACACTTGCAATCCGTCCTGGTCGTTCAAGGATCGCGTCGTCGCGGTGGCGTCGTCGCGTGCGCGGCAGCTGGGGTTCCAGACGCTCGCCTGCGCCTCGACCGGCAATCTGGCCAACTCCGTCTCGGCGCATGCGGCGCGAGCCGGCATGGACGCGATCGTGTTTATTCCTCATGACCTCGAAGCGGGCAAGGTGCTGGGCTCCGCCGTCTACGCCCCGACGATCGTGGCGGTGAACGGCTCCTACGACGATGTCAACCGTCTCTGCTCGGAGCTGGCCGATCATCGCCAGTGGGCGTTCGTCAACATCAATGTGCGCCCCTATTACGCCGAGGGTTCCCGCACGTTGGCCTACGAGGTGGCCGAGCAGCTCGGCTGGCGCGCGCCGCGACAGGTCGTCGCGCCGATGGCGTCGGGCTCGCTATTCACCAAGATTCACAAGGGCTTCCAGGAGTTCCAGCGCTACGGGCTGATCGATGAGACGCCGATTCGCATGATCGGCGCGCAGGCCGAAGGCTGCTCGCCGATCACCAGCGCCTGGCGCAGCGAGAGCACCAACATCCGCCCGGTCAAGCCGAACACGATCGCCAAGTCGCTCGCCATCGGCAACCCGGCCGACGGCTACTACGCGCTCAAGACGATGCGGCGCAGCGACGGCGGCGCGACGGCCGTGACCGACGCCGAGGTCGTCGAAGGCATCCGCATGCTCGCCGAGTGCGAGGGCGTCTTCGCCGAAACCGCCGGCGGCGTCACCGTCGCCGGCCTCCGCCAGGCGATCGCCACCGAGCAGATCGACCCGGACGAGACGACGGTCGTCTACATCACCGGGGGCGGGCTGAAGACGGCCGACGCGGTGGTCGAGCACGTCACGCAGCCGATCCCGGTCGAGGGCACGCTGCAATCGTTCGAGGACGCCTTTGCCGAGGCGCCGCAAGCCGTCGGCGTGGAAGGTTGAGTGATGGCGACGCGACGCATCCGCTTCACGTTCGAGGGCGACGCGGTCAGGGAACCGGTGATCTACCTCGTCGGTCGCGAGTTCGACGTGGTCACCAACATCCGCATGGCCGATGTCGAGCACGACTTCGGCTGGGTCGTGCTGGAACTCGACGGCGACCATGACGAGATCGATCGGGCGCTGGGCTGGGTTGCGTCCAAAGGCGTGCGCGTCGACCCGGTCGCGGGCGACGTGGTCGAGGGATAGCGCGACTGCCGCTCAGATATCCAGACGGGTGACGCGAACCGCGAGGTTGGCGGGGGCGGGGTCTTGGCCCAGTACGACGCCGAAGAGCAGGGCGATGATCCAGCCGACCGCGCTCGCCGACCACTGGGGCATGGCAACCCGCAGCCCGGGTTGCGAATCCAGGTCCGCCCACTCGTCCCGAAGTTCTGTCGTCCGGGCGGCGTGCTCGTCGGCTACGGCGATCAGCGGTTCGAACTCGAACGGGCTGCTCTGCATTTGGCAGACCTCGTCGGCGACGGCCGAGGCGATGCGCTCGTCCCAGAGGTCGGCCGCCATCGATACCACCGCCTCCGTTCCGGGCCTGGAGGGGCCGGTACGGAACCAGTTGAGACAGCCCCAGAGCTCGTGCACGGATGATTGCTGTCCGGGCGACAGCTCGAAGCCCGTCAGCTGATAGGCCGAAATCTCGGTATCGCCGAACCAGCGGATCGCGTCGTCGACGCACTGCAACAGCGGCGGGATGCCGATGGTCGGCGGGGTCGGCGGGGGCGCGTCGGGCATGGGGTAGGCGGCCCATGTTCCCGTGCTCAGTACCGCCGGGTCGATGGGCGGCGAGCCGATCTCGCCGAGGTCGGCGTCGGGATGCGCGTGATGCGGGGATGCGTCCCATATTGGCGTCGATGGATCGAGCGTCCCGGAACCGCCTGAGCCGATATCGAAGCCGACCTGCACGAAGCCGATTCGGGAACCCGCTTGATCGAGCGTGAGTTCGGCTTCTTCCATGCCCCAGAGTCGGTTCGATCGTTCTTTGACCGACTTGCCGTAGGCGCGTTCCTCGTCCCATCCCATCAATAAGGCCCGATCCAGGAAGGTGCTGTACAGGTCCTGATAATAGGGCTCGCCGTCAGCGCTGACCAGAGCCATGAGACCATCTTCGTCGTCGGCACTCACAATGGCCATGCTCGGGGACAGGCATCCAAATGCCTCAACGAACATCGTCGTCATGATAATAGTAATATCCCTTCGCCAGCTCTAACTCTTTAGTGTGTTAAAGCGGGGTAGCTGAGTTATATGGCTCGCACCTCTTTGCGATTCCCTGCATTATTTTTCCCAAGGACGACAGTAGAGGTTCTTGATTGCACTTATCTCCTTGTCGGCCGGATCCCGCTGTCCAACGAGGTCGACATCGACGGTACTTCGAAACCCGGTGCGTGTATTCGTACGGCAATTGTGCGGACATGGCGGCTAGCCCCAGGGTTCGTTTCAGCATGCTGCTCCCCATTTCAGTGTCAGGTTCGCTCTCTGTGAGCGAAACGCCATCCGCCAGCAGGGTACCCGATGCCGGGCTCACCACAGGGGGGGGGGTACTCACGAGTCCTCTGCGTCGGCTCGTGCGATACTGACGCTTGAACCCAATTCGCGCCGCAGGCGGCCGCAAGCGGAGGAACGACCAATGCCTGAGCCATTCACGATCGACGTGCCCAACACCGAAATTCGCGACCTCAAGCGCCGCCTGGCGAAGACTCGCTGGCCGTCCGAGGTGGCCGACTCCGGCTGGCGGTACGGGTCCAACCTCGCCTACATGCAGGAACTCTGCGACTACTGGCGCACGGACTTCGACTGGCGCGTTCAGGAGACCTACCTGAACCGCATGCCCCAGTTCACGACCCAGGTCTCGGCCGACGGCGTCGAGGACTATACGGTGCACTACGTGCATCAGGAGGGCGTGGGGCCGAATCCGCTGCCGCTGATCTTCACGCACGGCTGGCCGGGCACGTTTTACGAGGTCGTCAAGATTTTGGGGCCGCTGACCGATCCCGCGGCGCACGGCGGTGATGCGGCCGATGCGTTCACGGTCGTCGCCCCCTCGCTGCCCGGCTACGGCTACTCGCAGATTCCGACTACGGGCGGCTTCGGCCAGAAGCGCACGGCGTTGCTCTGGGGGGCGCTGATGGAACAGCTCGGCTACGAGCGGTACGGCGCGCAGGGCGGCGACTGGGGGTCGATCGTCACCTCTCAGGTCGCCTATCAGCATCCCGAGCACTGCATCGGCTCGCACGTCAACATGCCGATCGGTCGTCCGCCTGCGGACAAGTCGCCCGAGGATTACAGCGAGGAGGAGAAGGCGATCGCCGCCAAGACAGCCGAATGGCAGGCTCAGGAGACCGGCTATCAGTGGATTCAGGGGACGCGACCGCAGACGCTCGCTTACGGCCTGACCGACTCGCCGGCCGGCCTGGCCGCATGGATCACCGAGAAGTGGCGCGCCTGGTCGGACTGCGACGGCGAGATCGAGCGGCGCTTCAGTAAGGACGAGATCCTGACCAACATCTCGATCTACTGGTTTGGGCAAACGATCAACTCGTCGACGCGCTACTACTACGAGATGCGCCAGAACCAGGCTGAGAATTTCGTGCCTGGCCGCGTCGAATCGCCCGTCGGCGTCTCGGTTTTTCCCGGCGAGATCATCACTGCGCCGCGAAGCTGGTGCGAGGCGACCTACAACATCACGCACTGGTCAGTGCATGACAGGGGCGGCCATTTCGCCGCGCTCGAGGAACCGCAGCTGCTGGTCCGGGATATCCGCGACTTCTTCCGCCCGCTGCGTTAGGGGGCGCGTGTCCGTTGCGGGATGCGGAAGGTGGCGGGAGGCGATGGACGCGCGAATTCGATCGTTCGAGATTGCGGTTCCCGAACCGGAAGTCGCCGAGCTTCGACGTCGGCTGCGCGACACCCGCTGGTTGCCCGAAGTCCCCGGCTGCGGCTGGCGCTACGGCATCGATCTGGCGTTCGCGCAGGAACTGGCGTCCTATTGGGCGGCGGAATTCGACTGGCGCGCGATTGAGTCGCTGCTCAACGGTTTCCCGCAGTTTCGGACCGCGCTGAGGGCTTGGACCGGCGAGTCGTTGCGCGTTCATTTCATCCACCGCCACAGCTCGCGGACTGACGCACAACCGTTGATGGTCCAGCACGGTTGGCCCTCGTCGGTCTACGACTTCCACAAGATCATCGACGCGCTCGCCGAGCCGTCCGATCCGGGCGCGCCGGCATTTCACGTCGTCGCGCCGTCGCTGCCTGGTTACGGCTGGTCGGACATACCGACGCAGGCGGGATTGGGTCCTGCGGCGATCGCCGATATGTGGGTCGCGCTGATGTCGCAGCTCGGCTACGACCAGTTCGGCTATCACGGCGGCGACTGGGGCGCGGCTATCGGCGGGCAGCTCGCGTTGCGCCATCCGCAACGCCTCCGTCGACTCCACCTGACCGCAGCCGCACTCGCGCCGGGCGGTTCCGCGTCGCATCCGCAATCGGATGAGGAGCGTCGGTTCTTCGTCGAGGAGCAGGAGCCGTACGTGCGAGACGACGCCGCCCATCGCGGCATTCACGGCACCCGGTTTCAGACGCTCGCCTACTCGCTGGAGGACTCGCCCGTCGGCCTGATGGCATGGATCGTGGACAAATGGTGGATGTTGGCCGACGTCATGCGCGAAGACGAGCGTCCCCGCGGTGGCGATCTCTATCGCCGCTTCAACAGAGACGAACTACTCGCGACCGTCGCGGTCTACTGGTTCACGCGGACCCAGTCATCGGCGATGCGCATCTATCACGAAGCGATGCGGTCGCCGAGTGAGGTCGAGGCGGAGATCGGCGGTTCGGTGCGGCTGCGAGCGGGGCAGCGGGTCGAGACGCCGACTGGGTTCGCCAAGCTGCAGCGCGGCACGCCGCTGCCGCCGCGCTCGTGGTGCGAACGCGCTTTCAACGTCGAGCAGTGGACCGCCTTTCCCGAAGGAGGCCACTTCCCGGCCATGGAGGTTCCCGAGTTGCTGCTCCGCGACCTGAGGCGGTTCTTCGCCTGATGCCGGTCGCGCGACACCATCTGCGCTGTCTCGACTGCGGGGCTGAGACCGCCGCCTCGCTGGAGTTGGCTTGCGTGCAGTGCGGCGGACTCTTCGAGATCGCCTATCCGCGCCCGCCCGAAGGCGGCGTTCGTCTACCGCTTGCCGCGTTGCCGCTCGGTCAGGGCGGCACACCGGCGATCCGCTTCGACTGGCCCGACGCGCGCCGCATCCGCCTGGAGCTGAAGCTCGAATATCTCGCGCCGACGGGATCGTTCAAGGATCGTGGAGCGGCGATGCTGGTCGCCGCCGCCTGGAGCAGCGGCGCGACCGCGTTCGTCGAGGACTCGTCCGGCAACGCCGGTGCCGCGCTCGCCGCGTATGCAGCAGCGGCGCGGATGTCGGCGGAGATCTTCGTTCCCGCTGAAGCGCCTCGGGCCAAGCAGGCGCAGATCGCCGCCGTCGGCGGCAGGCTGCACCCTGTTGCCGGCGACCGCGAAGCCGTCGCCGCTGCCGCCGATCGATATGCGCGCGAGCAAGGCGTTCCCTACCTCTCGCACAACCGCAGCCCCTATTTCAGCGAGGGCATGAAGCCCGCGGCAGAGGAGATCGCCGAGCGAGGCCTGCCCGATGCCATCGTCCTGCCGGTTGGCAACGGTTCGCTGCTGATCGGTCTTTATCGAGGCTTCCAGGAGCTGTTCGAGCAAGGACGCATCGATCGGCTGCCGCGTCTCTACGCCATCCAGTCGATGAACGTCAGTCCGCTGGAGGCCGCGGTTCAGGGTCGCGGCTCCAGCGCAGCCGGGTCAACGATCGCCGACGGTATCGCCGTCTCGAAACCGCCTCGACTGGCTCAGATGCTGGCGGCGATCCGCGCGAGCGGCGGCGCGGTGGATGTCGTCTCGGAGATCGCAATTGAGTCCGCGCGAGAGACGATCGCGCAGCGCGGGCTATTCGTGGAACCGACATCGGCCGTCCCGCTCGCCGCCCTACGCCGCCTGACCGAGCGCGGCGCCATCGCCGAGGGCGAGCGCGTCCTGGTCCCGTTAACCGGATCAGGATTGAAGACCCCGCAGATACGCTGAGGTTTATGCGATCTCGGATGTTGCGGCTTTCCGGGCGACGTGCCGGGCCTGATCCGATCTGGTGGGTCTGGCGACGGTTGACGTCGGTCAAGTGGGCGATTGTGCTGATTCTGGCGGCGGCGCTGTTCTCGGCCGTGGGGGTCGTCATTCCTCAGGTGCCGCCGCAGCTGGCGGATATCCCCGAACAGGTCGAGCAGCACATCGAGGCGCAACGACCGACCTGGGGCGGGTTCACCGACGTGCTGGCCGAGTTCCCCTGGTTCTACGAGACCAAGGGCGGCGTGTTCAACCTCTACAAGCAACCGTACTGGTACGCCGTGGTGGCGCTGGTGGCGTTGGCGATTTCGGTCTGCACGGTCAGCCGGGCACCACCGATCTGGCGCACCGTGCGACGGCCGCCCAAGCGCGTCAACGCGGCGTACTTCGATCGCGCCCGGCATCGCGCTTCGTCGGCGCTCGATCACGACGAAGCGCCGATATCAGCGCGCGCGCGACTGGTTGGGCGACTCAGCGCGGCGCGCTATCGAGTCGATGAGTTCGATGCCGCGGAGGGCGAAGCGATGCTATTCGCCGATCGCTACGGTTGGGCGCAGCTCGCGACGTTCGCGACGCACCTGGCGTTGTTGTTGCTGTTGGGCGCGACCCTGGTCACCAAATTCGCCGGCGAGGAGTATCAGTTCTGGGTTGCCGAAGGCGAGTCGCACATCCTCTTCCCGCCCGGCGACGATCGAGCGCAGGTTCAGATCATCGTCGATGACGCGGTCGCGCGTTTCGCCGACGACGGCCAGGCGCTCGACTTCCGCAGCCAGGTGCGCGTGGCGCAAGGCGGCTGGGAGGTCGGCGGTGGCGAAGTCACGGTTAACGGCCCGGTGCATGCGGCCGGATATCGGGTGCATCAGGCGGCCTATTGGGAGCATGGCGCCGAACTGCGCGTGTTCGATCATGCCTCTGGCCAGTTGCTCTACACCGAGACGCACTTCCTCGACCAGCAGATTGTCGGACCGCGTATCCGCGTCGAGCGAGGTGGCGCGGCTGTTTCGGAGGAAGTAATCTCGCTCCAGCACTCGGTCGCGGTCGATGCCGGCGCAGCTGGCGAGGCGACTGACGAGCCGTTGTCCGGGTACACCCTGATTCCGCTGGACGGCATACGATCGCTGGCGCTGACGATGAGGCCAGGTTCGGAGGGATACCAACTCTGGTATCGGGTTATGCCGACGCCCTTGGATGCGTCGGGGATGACGTTCGCCGAACTCGGCGTCGGTCGAGAATCGCCGCTCGGTCCTCGAGTAACGCTGGAGGTTCAGGGCGCGACCGTGCTCGACGAGCTGGTCTCGCTGGATCAATCGGAGGGCGACGCGCGCCTGACGGCGTTGCCGCTCAGGGACTCGGAGGTGTTGTGGATCGGGTTTCGCAATGGCGCGACCGGCGACGGGTTCTTCTACTACTCGCCGCAGCGCGAAGCGGATCGCGGCGAGCTAGCGCCAGGCGAGTCGATCAGATTGAGCGACGGCGCGCGCCTGAGCTACCTGGGAGCGCAGGCGGACACGGGCAGGCAGGGAACGCTTGCGGTCGGCGAGGCGCGAGCGGTGGGCACGATTGAGCTGACCTGGCTCGGCGTCGAGTCGGTCTTCTTTGAGGTCGCGTCCGATATTCCTGGGGCGGAGGGCGAGGCGCTGATCGCACTAGAACGCTTCGGCGACGCCCGCACGGCGGGACAGTTCAACGCGCTGGGCGGCGAAGGAGTGGAGTTGGCGGTGGGATCTGCCCGGTCGTCGAACGGTCAGGCGACGCGGCCGTCGCGTCTGATTCTCGGTCTCGGCGGCGAGGCGGGACGGATCGAACTGGATGAAGGCCAAGAGATCGTTCACGGGGGATTGCGCTATCAGTTCGCGGGTCCGCGAGAGTTCACCGGGCTCAATGTCCGCCGCGACCCGGGCGGGACGGCGTTCTGGATCGGGATTGGACTGGGGATCGCGGGTATGTCGACTACGTTTTTCATGCCGCGTCGTCGCATCTGGGCGCGGATCACGGCGGATCGGATCCAGCTCGCGGGTCAAGCCGGTCACGGAGTCGACATGACGGCTGAGCTGCAACGGCTGCTCAACGCGAGGCAGCCCGATACGCGACGAATTCGCCTCGCTCTGCGCCGCGGGATGTTCATCGGCGATTACGCTCAGGCTGTGGACGGAGGGCGAGACGATGCCTGATCTGGTCGGCATCATCAACATTAACATCAACCCGGTTCTGATCGATACAGGCGGATTCGCACTGACCTGGCACGGACTGTTCACCGCGCTCGGCATCGCGCTGGGGGTCTGGCTTTCGGTGCGACTGGCGCGTCGTGCGTGCATTTCCGAGGACGACGCGATGGCCATCGCCATTGTCTCGGTGCTCTCGGGCATTGTCGGCGCACGTTTGCTCTGGGTGATCGAGCACACCGATCAGATCGGTTCCGTCGGCGATGTCTTCGCCCTGACCGACGGCGGCATTTCAATCTACGGCGCGATGATCGGCGGCGTGTTGGGCGGGTTCCTCTATGTCACCTTTTTCAAGCAGGCATTTCCTAAGTGGGTCGCCCTCGATGTCGCCGCTCCAGGCATGATCCTGGGTCAGGCGGTGGGGCGATTCGGCGACTTCGTCAATGGCGAGCACTTTGCCAAGGCCTCCGATCTGCCGTGGGCGTTTCGCTACACGCATCCACAGACCGACGGACCTTGGTCGGCGTCGGAGATAGAGGACTGGTATCGCGGTTCGCGGGAATTCGACGGCGAGTCCGCGGTTGCGGTCCATCCCGTCGCCGGCGGCTATGAGCCGATACTGGATTTCATGATCCTAGGTGGCCTCTTCCTGCTGCGTCGGATGGGTGTCGGGGCTGGCTGGGGGTTCACCTTCTACGTCTTCGCCTATGCCGCCGTGCGCGGTCTGCTCTCGCTCTTGCGGACTGATGAGGCGGCTATCGCCGGTGCGCTCTCGGTGCCGCAACTGCTGGCGCTGATCACGGGTACCGCCGCGATCTGGATGGCGCTGCATCTACGACGCCACCGCCAGGTACCAGTACCGACTGGGGCAGGGGTGGAGCGACATACGCATCGCGGCAGCCGTCGCGGGGGGGTAGGGCGCGGTTAGTCCACTCGCTAGCATGTACGCACAGGCGCATAAGCGCCGGGAGCATCTGATGGCGACGCCTGCCAACGACCTGGAAACCGTCCTCGCCAGCGCTGGCATCGAGTCCGAAGCGGCCGAACGGTTGGGCGTGGTCCTACAACAATTCGTGGATGAAGCGGTCGCCAAACAGTCGGCGCCTGCACTCGTCCCGCTGGCAGCATCGTTCCCGGACGCAACGGCTGAGCGCGTTATTCGCATCGAACAGGAATTGATCGATCTGCGTGAGATCCTGACCGTTCGCTTCGATGCCATCGACCAACGCTTCGATGCCATCGACCGTCGGTTCGAAGAGGTCGATCGTCGGTTCGAAGAGGTCGATCGTCGGTTCGAGACTATTGAACGCCGATTCGAAGACGTCGATCGTCGATTCGAGACCATTGATCGTCGATTCGAAGAGGTGGATCACCGATTTGGAGAGTTGAATGATCGCCTCGATCGGGAGCGGCGGGAATGGTTGGGATTCGTCACGACGGTCGCGGGCGCGATTACGGCTGGGTTGCTGCGTATCTTCGGCGCGATTTGATCGCGTATGGCCAGCGTCGAACTGATCCTGTGGGTCAAGCGTGACTGCGACGCCTGCGTCGCGGCGACGGAGCTGATCTCGTCGCTGTCCGCGGCGATGGGGTTCGACTGGTCGCTGCGGGAAGGCGAGTACAGCGACTCCGTGCCGGTGGTCGCTACGTCCGACGGTCGGGTGCTGGCCGAAGCACCGATTCGCGTCAGCGAACTGGTCGACGCGATCCTCGCGATCAACGTTCCAGATTGATGGCGTGCAGGCCGCATTCCTTCTGGGTCGCCTCCTCCCACCACCAGCGCCCGGCGCGCTCATGCTCGCCGGGATGCGTGGGTCGGGTACAGGGGGCGCAGCCGATCGACTTGAAGCCTTGGTCGTGGAGCGGGTTGTAGGGCGTCTGGTAGGCCATGATGTGTTGCCAGACCTGGGCCGATGTCCAATTGGCGAGCGGATTGAACTTGACCAGCCGATTGCGCTGTCGGCCAAAGCCTGGGTCGAGCTGCACGACGGGAATCTCAGCCCTCGTCCCCGGCGACTGATCCTTGCGCTGGCCGGTGATGTATGCATCGACCTGCGCGAGCGCTCGGCCGAGCGGCTCGACTTTGCGGATGCCGCAGCATTCCTGGTGCCCGTCTTTCCGAAAACTAAACAGCCCCTTCTCGCGGACCAGCGCCTCCACTGCGTCGGTCTGCGGCGAATACGCCTCGATCGAGAGTCCGTAGCGTTCGCGGATCTGCTGGATGAACTCGAGGGTCTCCGGATGTAACCGCCCGGTATCGAGCGAGAAGACGCCAAAGCTGCGGCCCAGCCGCTCCGCCTCGCGGGCGGCGAGATCGATTAGCACGACGTCCTCGGCACCGCTGAAGGAGATCGCGATGTGGTCGAACGCATCCAAGGCGGCGGCGATGATGTCGCCGGGATGCGCGTTCGTCAATTGGCGAGCCGTCGCCTCGATTTCTGTCGGTTCGAATGCAGTGGCGGGCGTGTTCACTCGTTCGCTCCGTCGGTTCTCGCCCTGTTCGTCCGGTTGGTCGAGGGGAAATGTTACTATTTTGGTCAAGATTAGCGGCGTCGCCAGGATGCTGCAGGGCGGTTTGACGCGCAGATGATGAAACTGTCGTCCACAAGCGACTACGGGATCCGCGCCTTGGTCGATCTCGCCCTACACGAACAGGGTGCGCCGATCCCGTCGGCGGAGATCGCCGAGCGGCAGGGGATTCCTGGTTCGTTGGCTGGTCAGGTACTGGGGCGACTGCGTGCGGCGGGGTTCATTTCCTCCGCGCGCGGCGCGCAGGGCGGGCATCAACTGGCGGTACCAGCGGGCGAAATTCGGCTGGACCGTGTCGTCGAGGCGCTGGAAGGCCCGCTGACGCTGGCTGATTGCCTGGAACGGGGCGCTCAGGCTGGACGGGCCGCTGAGCGCTATACAGGGGCGGCCGCGCAGGTCCGCCTGTGGGACGACGTGCGCGCCGCCATCCTTGACGTCCTGGCGGACTGCTCGATCGCTGATCTGGCTGCCGAATCCGCCTCGATCGCTGCGCCAAGCGGCGGGCGCTACCACATCTAATTCAGCGTGATCCAATGCCGACAACGCCGACGAGAAGACGCTAACCGTGAGCCTGATCCGACCGCAGCTGGCAGACTCCGTGCTCGACCTGATCGGCGGCACGCCGATGGTCGTCCTGCGCCGCGTCGCTCCAGATGGGGCGGCGGAAATCGTTGTTAAAATGGAATCGCTCAACCCGGGCGGATCGGTCAAGGACCGGATTGCCAGGTCGATGATCGAGGACGCGGAATGCTCCGGCGCACTGCGTCCGGGCGATGTCATTATCGAGCCCACCTCGGGCAACACCGGCGTCGGGCTCGCGCTGGTGGCCGCGGTCAAGGGCTACCGATTGATCCTGACCATGCCCGAGGACATGTCGCATGAGCGCCGACGCCTGCTGGAGCGATTCGGCGCCGAGGTCGTGCTTACCCCGGCGATCGAGGGTATGACCGGCGCGGTCTACGCCGCTGAAGAGCTGGCTGCCGAGGACGGTTACTTCATGCCGCAGCAATTCCAGAATCCGTCCAACCCCGAAATTCACCGACGCGCCACGGCGCTCGAGATCTGGTCGGGATTGGGCGGGCGCGAGATGGCGGATGGCGAGCGGCTGCATGCATTCGTCACCGGTGTCGGTACCGGCGGCACGATCACCGGCGTCGGCGAAGTGCTGCGCGAGCGACAGTCTGGTCTCACAGTGACCGCCGTCGAGCCCGAGCGCTCGCCGGTCTTGCAGGGCGGTCGCTTCGCAGTGCACGCGATTCAGGGCATCGGCGCGTCGTTCGTGCCCGGCGTGCTCAACCGTGAGATCTACGACGAAGTGCTCGGCGTCTCCGATCGCGACGCCGAGCAGATGATGCTCCGACTTACCCGCGACGAGGGCATCTTGTGCGGGATTTCGTCGGGCGCGAACGTGCACGCGGCGAGTATCGTCGCCAAACGTCTCGGTCCCGATTGTCGTGTCGTGACGATCATCTGCGACACAGGTGAGCGGTATCTGTCGATGCCGATCTCAGACAGCTGACGGACAAGCTGAGAGGACGAATCATGAGCGTGAAGGTCTACATTCCAACGCCGTTCCGCAAGATCACCGGCAACCGCACCTTTGTCGACGCCGAGGGCGTCGACGTCAATGGCGTGTTGCGCGATCTCGATCAGCGTTTTCCCGGCTTCGGCGAGATGGTCTTCGATGGCGAGCAGGAACTGCTGGAACATGTCAACGTCTACGTCAACAACCACGAGATCACCTCGCTGCAGGGCGCTGAGACGCCGGTCGCGGACGGTGACGAGCTGGCGGTGATTCCCGCGCTTGCCGGCGGGGCCAGCGGGGCGATGACGCCCGAAATGGTTGAGCGCTACTCGCGGCATCTGATCATGGATCAGGTCGGCCCGCTTGGACAGCGCAAGCTGATCGACGGCAAGGTACTCGCCGTTGGCGCGGGCGGCCTGGGTTCGCCGGTACTCGTCTACCTCGCCGCGGCGGGCATTGGCACGATCGGCATCGTCGACTTCGACGTTGTCGACCGCTCCAACCTGCAGCGGCAGATCATCCACGGCAGCTCGGACATCGGACGCCTGAAGGTCGACTCGGCCAAGGACCGGATTCTCGACATGAATCCGAACATCAACGTGGTCACCCACACGTCGCCGCTGACCTCCGACAACGCCATGGAGATCATCCCCGAGTACGACGTGATTATCAACGGGGCCGACAACTTCGCCACCCGATACCTGGTCAACGACGCCGCCTTTCTGTCAGAGCGGATCCTCGTCGACGGCTCGATCTTCCTGTTCGAGGGGCAGGTGACGACGTTCTTCCCCGGCGAAGGCTGCTATCGCTGCCTGTATCCGTCGCCGCCGCCGCCGGGGATGGTGCCGTCCTGCTCTGAGGCCGGCGTGCTCGGGGTGCTGCCCGGCACGGTCGGCGCGATCCAGGCGACCGAGGCGATCAAGGTGTTACTCGAGCAGGGCGAGCCGCTCAAGAATCGGCTGCTGCTCTACGACGCGCTGGCCATGGACTTCCGCACAGTCAAGATTCGCCGCGATCCGGGTTGTCCGCTCTGCGGTGACGCTCCGACGGTTACCGAGTTGATCGACTACGAGGAGTTCTGCGGTTCGCCGTTCCACGAGAACTAGCTCGCTTTCCCAACTTCAGCGAGAGGAAACACGTATGGCAGTCGAAGTTCGGGTCCCGTCGATGCTGCAGAAGTTCACCGACGGCGAGAAACATGTCCAGATCGAGTCCGCCAACGTCGGTGAACTACTCAACTCGTTGGAAACGTCCTATCCCGGCATCGGCAACCAGCTGCTGGAAGACGGCGAGCTCCGTCGCTTCGTGAACATATATCTGAACGACGAGGACATCAGGTTCCTCGACGGCATGGCGACCGAGCTGTCGGACGGCGACGTGCTCGCGATTCTGCCTGCGTTGGCAGGAGGATCAGCCTGATGGTGATCGCCGCACCGACTCGCTACCGGTCCCTCCTCGATACGATCGGCGAAACGCCGCTAGTCAAGCTTCAGCGTACCTCGCCGAACCCTGATGTCGCGATCTGGGTGAAGCTGGAGGGGCAGAATCCGACCGGCTCGGTCAAGGACCGGATCGCCAGGGCGATGATCGACGCGGCCCACGCCGACGGATCGCTCAAGCCGGGCCAAACCATCCTCGAACCGACGTCCGGCAACACGGGATTAGCGATCGCCTTGATCGGCCGGCTGAGCGGGCATCCCGTTCGCTGTGTGATGCCCGAATCGGTCTCCGTCGAGCGCCGCGACCTGCTCTCGTTCTTCGGCGCCGAGGTCGTGCTCTCTCCGGGCGAAACGGGATCCAACGGCGCGGTGCGGATGGCTAAAGAAATGTACGAAGCCGAGCCAACGGTGTTCATGCCGATGCAATACGAGAACGCCGCCAACCCTGGTGTACACTACGAAACTACCGGACCGGAAATCTACCGCGACTGCCCCGAGATCACTCACTTCGTCGCCGGGCTCGGCACGGGCGGCACGCTGACCGGCGTCGGACGTTTCCTCAAGGAGCAGAATCCGGCGATCAGGATCATCGCGGCGGTGCCGCATCCCGGCGATCTCGTCCAGGGACTGCGCTCGCTGGACGAGGGCTACATTCCGCCTGTGCTCGACGAGTCTGTGCTCGACGCCCGCATCATGGTTGATTCCCGCACCTCATTCGCCGTAGTCAAACGCCTGCTCGAGGAGGAAGGCGTCTTCGCCGGCATTTCCTGCGGCGCGGCGGTACGCGCAGCGCAGCGAGCGGCCGAACGCCTTGAGACCGGCAACATCGTTGTCCTGCTCGCCGACGGCGGTTGGAAATACCTCTCGACCGGCCTCTGGAATCGCGACTACGACGACATCGCCGACGATGAGGAGATCGAAGGCAAAATCTGGTGGTAATCGCGTGTCGCCGAGCCTTCAGCGCGCGGCGCTTCGCTCGGTACCGCAACGAATCCACAGCACAGTCCACGGAAAGGACACGACATGGCTGACTACGCGCACCCTGAAAAGCTCGTCTCGACCGACTGGGTGGCCGCCAACCTCCACAATCCGGAGGTCGTTCTGATCGAGGTTGACGTCGACACCTCGGCCTACGACGAGGGACATCCGCCCGGCGCGGTCGCCTGGGACTGGACCTCGCAGCTGCAGGATCAGGTCTCGCGCGACGTGGCATCGCGGGCGATCGTGACCGACCTGCTGCGCCGCGCGGGCGCGAACGACGACTCGCAGATCGTGTTGTTCGGCGACAACAACAACTGGTTTGCCGCCTATGCGCTGTGGATGCTCGAACTCTACGGCGTGACCAACACCGCTTTGATGGACGGCGGCCGCGTTAAGTGGTTGGCCGAGGGTCGGGCGACCACCACCGACGCGCCATCTGCCGGTTCGGGCACCATCGCTGTCGCCGAGCGCGACGAGACGCTACGCGCCAAGCTGCCCGACGTGCTCGCGCATGTCGAGGCTGGCGGCCAGCTCGTCGATGTCCGTTCGGCGGACGAGTTCAATGGCGTGATTATGGCGCCGCCGGGGCTGTCCGAGACTGCGCAACGCAAGGGTCACGTACCCGGTGCCTCGAACATCCTCTGGGCGACCGCCGTTGCCGCGGACGGGACCTTCAAGTCGGCCGACGAGCTCAGCGAGATCTACCGGTCGCAGGGCATCAGCGGCGACCAGTCCGTGATCACCTACTGCCGCATCGGGGAGCGTTCTTCGCACAGCTGGTTCGCGTTGCGCTACCTGTTGGGGATCGACAACACCTCGAACTACGACGGCTCCTGGACCGAATACGGCTCCGTCGTCGGCGTCCCAATCGAGAACCCGTCGGCCTGATGCCTGAGGCGGATCTGGTCTGGAGACGCACGGTCGCCCGCGTGGTCGGCTCCGGCGACGCCTCCGCGTTGCCGATTCAGTTCTCCGCGTCCGTGCTCAACCGCTACATCGAACGCGGCGCGCGGATCCTGCGGTCGGACACGGTGGGTCGGTTGATGCAGCCGGGCAAAGCGGTCGTCGACTTTGGCATCGTCGAGGACGACGCGATGATCCATCTTCGCTTTGGAGACATCGTCGCCCTAATTCCGGAGCCCGAACGGAACCACTGGTTCGATCACCTCGTCGCGCCCAGCGCTAGCCGCGCCTACCTGCAAATGACCCTCCAACCCGGCGCCTGCCACGACGACGGCCCACTGCGCGACTGGACGCCGGATAACATGGAGCAGGTGGGCTGATGGTAGACTCGGTCCCCATGAGCAAAATACTCAGTGAGCGTGCAAAGTGGCAAGACCAAGCAGCAAATGCTGGCTCACGATTGGAGAAGGTTGTTCGCCGTGTGCTTGGGGAGTGTCTCGGCCTAGATTCTGGGATTCAGATTCATGAGAAACCAAGAGACTTCGCACGGACCTACGCAGGAAAGTGGGGGAACGATTCCAGACTTGGTAGTCCAAAGTGAGTCGATAGATAAGACGATATGGATAGAGATCAAGCAACAGAATGCCGCAGGAAATGCACACGAACGGGCGTGTAAGTATTTTTCACCAGGCCTGATCAGGATCGCTGAGGATCTTGGAAATGTGCCAAGGCCGTTTTCCTTTATCTTCGCGGGAGGGAGGGTTGACAACCTTCCGAAGGCTGAGAAGTACTTGGCGGAGCTCACGACCTGGTTTGATGATCCGGGTTGGGAAAATCGCCTGTTGAGGTGGAGGCAACATGACCCGATTGACCTCTGCAACTGGTTCGAAGATGCGATCCTTCCCGAGATCGAGCGAGGTGGGTCTGTTTCCGGCCCTACCGGAGCAACAGTACAGCATCATTTACGCTGACCCACCCTGGGATTACAAGGGCCAGCTGCAACATGCGGGCCCTGGGAGCGATGATACAGGCGGTGCCAAGCGGCACTTCCTGACAGTCACACTTCGAGATTTAAAGCGACTACCTGTCTTAGACATTACGGAGTCTGACGCCCTTCTTTTCCTCTGGGCGACCTCGCCACACCTTGATCAAGCCATCGAGCTGGGCAAGGCGTGGGGATTTGAATGGGCCACCGTAGCCTTTGTCTGGGATAAGCAGCGGGTTAATCCCGGCTTCTATACGATGTCGCAGTGCGAGCTCTGTCTGGTATTCAAGCATGGTCGAATACCTCAGCCTAGAGGATCGCGAAACCAGAGGCAACTTGTTTCAGAACTACGCGGTCGCCATTCCGAAAAGCCAACGGAAGTGCGTAAGCGTATTGAGCAAATGTTTCCTAACCAGTCAAAGCTTGAACTCTTTGCGCGTTCTCCTTCTGAGGGTTGGGATGTGTGGGGTCTCGAGGTTGGTCAGGGTGGTGCACAACTGCACTTCTGGGAGGCGGCGGGATCCTGAGGCTCGAGCTACCGCAGGCGCTGATCGATGAGATGGTCGCGCACGCGCGCGATGATCTGCCCAATGAATGCTGCGGCGTGATCGGCCGCGCGCCGGATGGAACGTTGACGCTCTGGCGCGCCGCCAACGACGAGGGCCTCGCCCTGGCGTTTCAACATTCCGGCGTAGCAGGTGATGTACATGGACCGCGCCATCGACGAGGGCGACTGGCTGGTCATCTACCACTCCCACGTCGCCTCCGAAGCGCGCCCATCGCTCACCGATCTGCGCATTGCGCGCGCCTAGCACAGGGTATGGACGAGCGGCCCTACTGGACGCCGGAGTAGGCTGAATCGGGGGACGAGTCATGGTGACCGGGGCTGTGGGGCATTACAACGATCTGAGCCGCTCGTATGCGCTGCAAGGCGCGCGAGCATCTGGCTGAGGGCGACTTGGTGCAGGCGTCGGAAAAGGGCTGGGGCGCAGCGGCGGTCCTGGTCAAAGCCTGTGCTGAGGCACGAGACCTCAATCACGCGCGGCATCGCGATCTGTGGCGCGCCGTGAATCGGTTGGTCGCCGAGACCGGCGATCGTGCGATCCCGCTCCTCTTCTCGCAGGCTGAGTCGCTGCACGGCAATTTCTACGAGGATTACTGGGACGCCGATACCGTGGCGACGTATCTTGGCCAGGTCGATACTACTGATCGACAAGCTGTTGCCGCTGATCGAACCGCCCGCAGACGCATGACGTAACTGGACATCACTGGCTATCGCGTGCTGTTTCCGCCACTGCCCACGCCTGCCGACGGAGGCTACGCCGTCATCTACGCCGATCCGCCTTGGGATTACCGGGGTCAGCTCCAACACGCTGGACCGAGCAGCGGAGACCCGGGCGGTGCGATCCGGCACTATCCCACCGTTCGGCTCAGCGATCTCAGGCGACTTGATGTCTCGTCAATCGCCGCCGATGACGCGCTGCTGTTCATGTGGGCGACGTCGCCGCACCTCGATCAGGCAATCGCCCTAGTCGTCGCCTGGGGGGTTGTCTGGGCCACGGTCGCCTTCGTCTGGGACAAGCAGCGGGTCAACCCGGGCTACTACACGATGTCACAGTGTGAGCTTTGCCTCGTGTTCAAGCGCGGTCGGATTCCCACTCCGCGCGGCGCACGCAATGTGCGACAATTGGTTTCCGAACACCGCACGGAGCATTCGCGCAAACCGGCTGAGGTTCGGCGTAGGATCGAGACGATGTTCCCCGATCAACGCAGGATCGAGCTCTTTGCGCGGGACGCCGAGATCGATGGTTGGGATATCTGGGGCTCGGGGATCCCGCATCCCACGTCGGTATCGTTCCCACGCGGGCGGGTACCTTGCTCCCCGTCAATGCTGGAATCGATCAACCAATGAGGCTCGAGCTACCGCAGGCGCTGATCGATGAGATGGTCGCGCACGCGCGCGATGATCTGCCCAATGAATGCTGCGGCGTGATCGGCCGCGCGCCGGATGGAACGCTAACGCTCTGGCGTGCCGCCAACGACGAGGCCTCGCCCTGGCGTTTCAACATTCCGGCGCAGCAGGTGATGTACATAGACCGCGCCATCGACGAGGGCGACTGGCTGGTGATCTACCACTCCCACGTCGCTTCCGAAGCGCGTCCGTCGCCCACCGATCTGCGCATTGCGCGCCTGCACAAGGGTATGGACGAGTGGCCCTACTGGGTGTTGGTCTCGCTCGCCGAGGCGTCGCCCTCGGTGCGCGCCTGGCGGATCGACGAGGGCGACGACCTCGACACCGTAACGCCGACCGAGATCGAGCTCGTCGTTGGCGAGGGCGACGCGCAGCGCAGGCGGTTGGAGATGATCGAAGTCGATGGCCGCCCCAGAGTCTGGGAGATAGCGCTGTAGTGCGGTTGGACGGGTTCGTCTGGGGATCGCGAACTCTGATTGTCGGCATTCTCAATCTGTCGCCCGATTCGTTCTCCGGCGACGGTTTGGCTGACGTCGACGCGGCTGTCGCGAGGGGCGAGCAGATGGCCCGTGAGGGTGCCGACGTCATCGATGTTGGCGGACAGTCGACGCGCCCGGGATTCAACGCGGTTTCCGCTGAGGTCGAGCATGATCGCGTGCTTCCGGCGCTCGCCCAGCTCGCCGATCGTCTGCCGGGCACGCCGCTCTCGATCGATACCAGCACGCCGAGTGTGGCGAACGCCGCCTTCGACGCCGGGGCAACGATCCTCAACGACGTCAACGGTCTGCGCGGTGAGCCCGAGCTCGCCGTCGCCGCCGGGCGACGCGATGTCTGGGTGATCGCGATGCACAATCAGCGCGGTCGCGGTCGCGCGCGCGATCCCATCGAGGCTGTACTGGGGGGAACCTGCGCATCGCTTGCGCTCGGCGGTCGCTATGGAGTGCGCGAGGAGCGAATGATCATCGATCCCGGCTTCGGCTTCGGCTGGGAGCTGCGGGAAAACGCGGAACTGTTGCGTCGCCTTGCCGAGTTGCGCGTGCTGGGACACCCGATCCTGGTCGGCATATCGCGCAAGCGGATGACGGGCGAACAGTTCGGCTGGGGCGTTGAGCAGCGGTTGGAGTCCTCGGCGGCCGCCACCGCTATCGCCATCGCCAACGGTGCCGATCTGGTGCGCGTCCACGATGTCGCCGCCATGGCTCGCGTGGTCCGCATGGCCGACGACATCGTGCGCCGATGACCGACGCCTTCCTCGGGCTCGGCGCGAATCTCGGCGACCGCCTGACGCATATGCGCGCCGCCGTGCAGCGTCTGCGCGTCGTGCTCGACGATGTGCGCGTCTCGTCGCTTTACGAGTCCGCCGCCTGGGGCGTCACCGATCAGCCTGCGTTCCTCAATGCCGTCGCCCGCGGTCGGACCGACCTATCGCCGCTCGATCTGTTGGACGCGGTCCAGGCCATCGAGCGCGAGCTTGGCCGCGTGCGCGAGCGACACTGGGGCCCGCGCGTGATCGACATCGACGTACTACTCTACGGATCCGAGCGGATCGACGAGCCTCGCCTGACGACGCCGCATCCGTACCTGACCCGGCGCAGCTTTGTCCTGCGCCCGCTGGCTGATCTGGCGGCCGGTCTGACGCTGCCGGACGGATCGCTCGTGGGAGAGCTCCTGACGACTGTCTCGCAGGACGATCTGCGACGAGTCGATGGGCCGAGCTGGGCGGACTAAGCCTGTCGCCCTAGATGTCATCGAGCGGCTCGGAACGGAAGTTGAGTCCTTCGAGGTCGTCTTCGAGCTCATAGGTGGTCCAGCCGACCCAGAACAGCAACACAGCGGCGGTCAGCGTGATCGCGGCGGCGGGAATTGCGACCGCAGCATAGCTCTGACGCCGAACCCCGAGCAGGAACCAGAGCGACTGGCAGACGGCGGCGAGCATCAGCATCAGCCCGGTCAGACGGGTTCTGTCCATACTTCGATCATAGAGCCGTTGTCGCGTCCGTCGTTGATAGGCTGACGCTGTGACGACCGAGACCCCTGGCACTTCGCCGACGCTCGATCTGGACGAAGCTGTCGCCGCCCTGGATAGGCGTGGATCTGAGCGTCCTGGAGCGGCCGCCGAGCCGCTCGCGCCTCGCACGCTCTATCTGCATCGCCGCGTGGCGACTATCCGTCCTGATCGGATCGAGATTCGTCCGCCGCGTTCAGCCGTGATTGTGCCGTTGTTGGGCGTCGCATTGACCGCCGGACTGCTGGCGTTGCTCGGAACTTCGGTCGACTCATTGCCTTTCTGGCTGTTGGGTATTCTGCTGCTCTTCGCCGTGCTGCTGTTGCCCTTGTCGGGCCTCTCGTTGGTCTACGCGCTGTTGGGAGCGAGCGTCATCGCCGACCGAGGCGGGCAAAACGTGTCCCTGAAGCAGCGGTTCCTCGGACTCGGCATAGGCACCAATGAGCTGATTCCGTTCTGGAAGATTCGCGAGTGGTTGGTTGAGGACGAGGGTCGTGAAATTGCCCGCGTCGACGGGGCGATCCCGGCTGAGGAGATCGCGCAATGGCAACTGGTGTTGGTCAAGAAGAGCGGTACGCGACACGTGCTCGCCTCGGTCTCGGGGCCGCGACGACACGAGGAACAGGGCCTGCAGCAGATCTTCGAGGTCGCGGCGGCATTTTCTTCGCTGACCGGGGCTCCAATCCGCGGCCCAATCTGGTAGCAGCGCTGGAGGAATTAGGGTGACAGTCCACATGCTAACCTCACAACCGACCTGGGACGAGCAGATTGATACCGATGTCGCAGCAGCGCTGGCCGATATGGCGACCATTGCCGTGATCGGTCTCTCGCCCAAGCCGGAACGAGATTCCCATCGCGTGACCGCGTACATGCAGCGGCACGGATATCGCATCATCCCGATCAATCCCGCGGTCGCGGATAGCGAGATTCTGGGCGCGCGCGTGTACGCCTCGCTCGCAGATGCCTACGAGGCGCTGCCGAGTCTGGAAGTCGACACCGTCAACGTGTTCCGTCGCTCGGTCGACACCGACGCCCCGATCGCCGACGCGATTGCGGCGCGTGCGCGTGGCGCCCGCAGCGTCTGGTTGCAGTTGGGCATCGTCAACCGGGCCGGGTTGCGCACCGCACGAGCGGCGGGGCTGCGAGCGGTCGAGGACCGCTGCCTGATGGTGGAGCACCGGCGTATGGTATCCGCGCATCGCGTGCGTTAGGGTGAGTGATCCAGGTGTGATCGACTAACCGCGAGGCAAGCGCGTGGTAGAGCCGATTATCGACGCCGAATCTGTATTTTCGCATCAGCCGGTACCTGAAATCAGGGAGGATGACCGACCGCGCGAAGCGTGCGGCGTGTTCGGCATCTGGGCGCCTGAGGTGGACGTCGCGGTCGAGACCTTCTACGGCATTCACACTCTGCAGCATCGCGGCCAGGAGAGCGCCGGCATCTGCACGACTGATGGCAGCGGTCTGACCGTCAAGACCGGCATGGGTCTCGTCGCCCAGGTGTTCGATGAACAAAGCGCGGCCGAGCTCGACGGGATTGCGGCGATCGGGCACACGCGCTATTCGACGAGTGGCGCCAGCCGCTTCCGCAACGCGCAGCCCATCCTGCTCAAGGACCCGTTGATGGGCGAACCGGTCGCGATCGCGCACAACGGCAACGTGGTCAACGCGGCGCAGGTGCGCGCCGAATTGACCGAAGCGGGCGAGCAGTTTGAGACATCGACGGACACCGAAGTCCTGGCCAAGTATCTGTTACGCCAGGGCGAGGGCGAGGTTGATGAAGAGGCGCGCTGGCAGGCTCGCTTCACGGTGCTGATGCAGCATATTGAAGTCGCCTATTCGCTTGTGCTGTTGACGCCCGGCCGTCTGATGGCGGCGCGCGATCCCTACGGCGTCCGACCGCTCTGTATCGGACAGGTGGGCGGGCGATACGTGGTCGCCTCGGAAACCTGCGCACTCGACCAGCTTGGCGCGGAGTTCCTGCGCGACGTGGCCCCGGGCGAGCTGATCACGATCGATGAACGCGGGATGCGCAGCCACCTGGCCGTCGAGCCGGCCCAGCCAGCCGGCTGCGTGTTCGAGCACATCTACTTCGCGCGACCCGATTCCATTCTCGATGGCCAGGCTGCCTGGCAATCGCGCACGCAGCTTGGGGTCGAGCTGGCGCGCGAGCATCCGGTCGATGCCGATGTCGTGATCGGCGTGCCCGACTCGGCCACGGCGCACGCAATCGGATACTCCTCCGAGTCCGGGATTCCGTACTCCGAAGGTCTGGTCAAGAACCGCTATGTCGGTCGGACGTTCATCTCCCCCGATCAACGCCTGCGCGATCTTGGCGCGCACCTGAAATACAACCCTATGCCCTCGGTACTGGCTGGACGCCGCGTCGTTGTCGTCGACGACACGATCGTGCGCGGCACGACGACGCCGCGCATCGTCAAGTTGTTGCGCGACGCAAGCGCGGCCGAGGTACACCTGCGCGTCGCCGCTCCGCCGATTCGGCATCCATGCCACTTCGGCGTCGACATGGCGACGCGTCAGGAGCTGATCGCGGCGCGGCACTCGGTCGAAGAGATTCGCTGCCGCCTCGGTGCCGACTCGCTGGGCTACCTGAGTCTCGACGGGCTGCGCAACGCGCTAGGTCTGGGCAAGCCCACCTGTCTCGCCTGCTTCAACGGCGACTATCCCGTCTCGGTACAGACTACCTTCGAGGTCGACACGCTCAGCGCGCCGTTGGTCGCGACGCCCGCGCCGATCGCCAACAACGGACACGGCGCGGCGAGCGGTCAGGGGAATCGCCGCACCGCGCGCTCGGACGAGACCAGGGTTGCGTTGGCGCTGGAGCGTCGCTGATCGATGTCGCAGGTTGAGCGCGGGCAGCCGTCAGAATCGACCGCTTTGGCGTACGCGGCGGTCGGCGTCGATGTCGATGCCAACGATCGCCTGATTTCTCGCTATCGACAGCTCGCCCGTAGCGCCAGCCGGACGGAGCAGATCGGCAGCGTGGGCGGCTTCAGCGGACTCTTCGACCTGTCCGGGTATACGCAACCGGTGCTGGCTGCCTCGACTGACGGGGTCGGCACGAAAGTACTGGTCGCTAGTCTTGCGGGACGACTGGGCGACGTCGGCCGCGACCTGGTCCACCACTGCATCAATGACATCCTCTGCGTGGGCGGCGTGCCGCTGTTCTTCCTCGACTATCTGGCAGCCCATGAGCTTTCGGAGGACGACAAAGTCACGATCGTGTCGGGCGTCACCGACGCCTGCCGTGAGAACGGCGTTGCGTTGTTGGGCGGCGAGACCGCCGACATGCCCGACCTCTATCCGCCTGGTCAGTTCGATCTTGCTGGCACGATCGTCGGCGTCCTTGAGCGCGGCCGCGAGATCACGGGCGAGCGGATTGCGCCCGGCGACGTCGTCATCGGACTGCCCAGCAATGGGCTGCACACGAACGGCTACTCGCTGGCGCGGTCGGTGTTCGGTCTGCGACCGGAAGATGGATCGTGGGCGCAGCGCCGCGCCCGTCTGGGCGCGTTCGAGTCGTCGCTTGGTGAGAGTCTGGCCGACGCGCTGCTGCGTCCGCACTGCTGCTACTGGCCTTTGTTGCGAGCGGCGCTGGGTTGGGTCAAGGGCGTCGCGCACGTCACCGGTGGCGGCATCGCCGGCAATCTCGAGCGCGTGCTGCCGGATGGGGTGAGCGCGCGACTGGATCCGAATTTGTGGACCATTCCGCCGATCTTTGGGCTGATCGCCGAGCGCGGGGCACTATCGGTAGGCGAGATGTACCGCGTCTTCAACATGGGGCTGGGCATGGCGGTCGTCGTTGATGCCACGGAAGCGTCCAGTGTGCTCGCGTCCATCGCTGAGGCGACGCTGATCGGCGAGATTGTCACGCAGGACTCGCGCGTATCGAGTCGAGTGGCGATAATAGCAAGCGAGCGGGGGAGCTAGTGGAGGGCCGATCGTTGCTGGAGCGCGCGGTTGTGGACGCGGTGAGGTCGGCTCCGATCTTGACCACATTTCCGAGCGCTCGTACATTTCTTGAACGCGCCGCTGATGAGGCGCGAGGCGTGCGTTGCAATCGCGAGAAGAGGTAGTTGGTGGATCTGCTGACAGCCGCCCTTGTGACGATTCCATTTCGCTCCGAGATCATGGAGCTGCCGTTGGTCGGGCTGACGATGCTCTTCTGCTTCGGCGCGCTGGTGATTCTCGGGCGCTGGTGGGAGCGGTAACCGAGCATGGCAAACCTGGAGCGCGCGCCGCGCAAATCGTTCAACGACCTGATTTACGATCTGCTCTTCAAGAATTACGTCTGGCAGTCGATCTTCCGCACCGGCTACCCGAATACGCCGCGCAACCAGATGCTCGCGGTGGCGACGAACGTCTTCCTGCACCTGCACCCCACCCGGATCCACCGCACGCACGTCAAGATCACTCACACCTACTGCCTGGGCGGGCTGTCGTTTTTCATGTTCCTCGGCCTGACGGTGACCGGCGTGCTGTTGATGTTCTACTACGTCCCCTCGGTCGAGCGGGCTTACCAGGACATTCAGGCGCTCGAGGCCAACGTGCGCTTTGGTCAGCTGCTACGCAACATGCATCGCTGGATGGCGCACGCGATGATCATCCTCGTGCTGCTGCACATGATGCGCGTCTTCTACACGGGTGCCTATAAACCGCCGCGCGAGTTCAACTGGGTCGTCGGCGTCGTGCTCTTCATCCTTACGCTGTTGCTTTCCTTCACCGGTTACCTGTTGCCGTGGGACCAGCTCGCGTTCTGGGCGATCACTGTCGGTACGACGATGGTTGGCTCGGCACCGGTGCTGGGCGACGAATCGAAGTTCCTCCTGCTCGGCGGCTTTTCGGTTGGGCCGAGCGCGCTGATTCGGTTCTACACCCTGCACGTGATCGGGCTGCCGTTGGTGATTTCGATCTTCATGGCCGTGCATTTCTGGCGGGTGCGCCGTGATGGCGGTCTCGCTAGGCCGCTGTAGCGGGAGGGGCGTTTCAATGGTCAGCCGCGCGGCTGCAGCAATCCGAACGCGCCCGCGTCGCGAGCGCGAGGCCGAGGTACTCGTCTGGCCGGACCTCGTCTTCATCGAGTTCATCTCCGCGCTCATCTTCTCGATCGCGCTGCTGGTGCTGTCGGCGATGGTCAATGCGCCGCTGCTCAACCGCGCCGACCCGGATACCACACCGAATCCGTCCAAGGCACCGTGGTACTTCCTTAACCTGCAGGAACTGCTGCTGCATATGGAGCCTGCCTGGGCCGGCGTCATCGTGCCTACGATCGCCCTGGTCCTGTTAGCCGCGATTCCCTACTGGGACCGCGATAGCGAAGGACAGGGCGTCTGGTTCGGTACCAAGTTTGCGGGACGACTGACGATCTTCGGCTTCACCGCTTCGGTGATGGTCACCAGTCTGCTGATCATTTACGACGGCTCGCTGCACGTAATTTGGACTGAGAACATCATCCGCGGTCTTGGTCTGAACAGCGATTTCACATGGCCCGGCGGTCTGGACTGGTTCCGCAACCTGCGCGGGTTGGATACCGGCATCCCATGGGAGTCGATCGGCTTCAGCATTGGTGGGTTCACGATGTTCGAAGATTGGCGGGCGATACCGCTGGGAATACCGGGCACAACGACTGATCCGTGGTTGTTGAATCTGAATTTTCCGTCGTTCCTATCGCAGCAGATCGTGCCTGTGGCGGCGATGGTTGGCTTGCCGGTGCTGTTCGTGCTGTTCTGCAAGGCGCTGGGCTGGATTCATACCCGTCGCGACATCGCGTTGCTGATTTTCTCGGCCTTCATCGGCGTTTACCTGACAACGACGATCGTCGGTACCGCTTTCCGCGGCCAGGGGCAAGACCTCAAGCCACCCTGGGACATCGTGGTGTTGGAGGAGTAATCGGTGGCCAACGGCAACGACCAATCCACAGGAGAGGGCGGCCGGCAACGCAAGCTGCCGGCCGCGGCTGAGCCGTCGGGCGGTTCGCGTCCGCAGCGCGCGCCGCATCTTCGCGTCGAGGCCCGGCTCGGCATCGTGCAGAGCGGCGAAGGCGCGCGGGCGATGGTCACCCGCGCGCAGCGCCGCCGCGCGCGGCGGGGGCAGATCACGCGACGCCAACTTCTGCGTGTTTCCTTCTGGGGCTTCTTCACCTTCGGGTTGACTGGCGGCTTGGGCGCGTTTTTGTCCAACTTTTGGCCGCGCGGGGTGACCGGATTCGGTGGACGCATCAGCGTCGCCGCGACGTCGGTGCCGTCGCCGGGCGACGATCCGGAGCCGATTCCGAACGGTAAGTTCTACCTGTCTCATCTGCGCGCCGGCGAGGGAACCCACGCAGGGTTCGGGCAAGAGGGCGGCGAGGGACTACTCGCCTTGTGGTGGAAGTGTCCGCATTTGGGTTGCACGATTCCTTGGCGTCCCGGCTTTCCCTTCGAAGGCGTTACCGGCTGGTTCCGTTGCCCATGCCATGGTTCGACGTATTCCAAAGGCGGTATCCGCGTCTTTGGACCGGCGCCGCGCCCGATGGACACGATGGATATCACCGTCAACAGCGATGGCTCGCTGACGGTCAACACCGGCAGCATCAAAAAGGGCGGCGAGGACAATCCTCAGCGCACGGTGTCATATGGCTAGTCTCGCCTCCGGCCGAGCCGGCAAGCCGACCATGCATCTCATGACTGAGCGATCAGGCAGGGGTAGAGGGCGATGAGCGGACAGAACACCGAGAAGCAGATTCTCGCTATGGTGATCCTGTTAGCGCTTGCCGTGGCCTCGCTAGGCGCCTACGTATGGTTCGACAACGGTCGGCGAACCGAGGCGCGGTCGGAGATCCTGACCAAGGACGCCGAACGCGCGGCATTTATCTTCGCGCGCAACTGCCGTGAATGTCATGGGAATGACGGGCGCGGCTCCGACTCTAACGCCGCCCTCGTGGGCCCGGCGCTGAATACGCCGAACAACACCTACGCTTTCCTGGCCGATAACCAGGGTCAGCTGGACGCGCTGCAGAACGAATATCGATACACGATCACCTGCGGTCGGAACGGAACGGCGATGCCGCCCTGGAGCCTGGACCAGGGCGGTTCGCTCGACAATTTCAAGATCGATAACCTCGTCACTTTGATCACCACTAACGCGGGCGATGGTTGGGAGAAGGCGCTGGAGCACGCTCTCCACGAGGACGAGCTCTCGATTGAGAACCTCAAGATCGCATTGAAGGGCGCCGAGTCAACGCTGGCGGCGTCCGGTTGGCTCGCTGATATCGAAGCAGCCCAAGGCGCGGTCGCGCGCACCGAAGCCGCCGACGTTGAGCTTGTGCGTTTGCGCGCGGCAGTGACGGGCGCGGAGTCCGAGGAGGACATCGAAGCGCTGGAAGCGGCCCAGGAAGCGTTGGCTGCATACGACCGCCGATATCAGAAGCTCGCGACGGCGGTCGTGACCATGCGCACCTCGGCCGACGCTAAAGCGGTCGCCGCGGCGCGCGACGTCTTCAGCGCCGCAACGGGCGTCGAGCAGGACGTGGCAACGAACCGAGCCTGGCTGAAGATCGCCACAGACTATCAGACGGCGGTCAGCAATCTCGAGACGGCGGAAGAGCGCTTCGCCGCAGGTCTGCCGATCACCTCTCCGGCGAGCCAGGTGACTTCCGATACGTGCGGTCAGGTGTCGGCTGATCTCTCAATTTGGCTTGAGGCGCATGGCGAATCGTCATAACTGGACTTTGGCCGTTGCCGCCTGCGTTGTGACGGCGCTGATTGGATTGATCGCATTGATACGCTGAGCTGCATCGCACGCCCAGCGTTATTGTGGTCCCTGTTGGTGAAATTGCAGGGAAGGAGAGAGCCTGATGGCAGCAGCACAGACCGGCAAGCGCTACTTCTGCCCAAGTTGCGGCGCGGAGTTTATCGTCACGCGCGGCGGCGACGCGGAACTCAAGTGCGGCGACACGCCGCTCGAGGAGAAGAAGTAGCTGCATACGTGCGCCGGCGAATCGGCTCAGGTTGTGTCTCGTCGGCGAGGCACACGACTACGAGCGAGTTAGGGGAGAGGAACGATGGCAGTCCAACTGGGCAAACGATATCGTGACGAAGAGTCGGGCATTGAGGTGCTCTGCATCAAGCCGGGCGACTGCGACCTCAAGGTCGACGAACGCGAGATGGAGCTGATGCAGCCGAAGGTTTTGCCCTCGGCCGACTGACTTCAGCATCGCCTCGCGGCTGCCGCCTGGCGGCGCGAGTTTCATACAGGCGCAACGGCTCGAGGCGGCGATCATACTATGTCCGGCGTTCGAGACCGTCTCCGATCAGATTTGCGCGACGCTATGCGCGCCAAAGATGCGCCGCGCCGCGATACGATCCGCCTGCTTGAAGCGGCCATCAAGAACGCGGAAATCGACAAACGCGGTGACGCGCTCGCCGATACCGCCGTCTTGGCGATTTTGCAACGGCAGGTGAAGCAGCGTCGCGAGTCGATCGAGCAATTTCGCCAGGGCGGGCGCGAGGACTTAGCTGAGCGCGAAGCGCTGGAAATCACCATCATCGAACAGTACCTGCCCGCTCAGCTTTCGCGAGAGCAGATTGAAGCGCGTGCGCGAGCGGTCATCGAGCAGGTCGGCGCGTCAGGGTCCGGGGATCGCGGCAAGGTGATGGGGATGCTGATGCGAGAGCTGCGCGGCGAGGTCGACGGATCGCTCGTCAACATGGTTGTCGGTGAATTACTCGGCGACTAGGCGCTCCCTGTAGCGAGCGTGGTCGACGTTTATTGGCGACGTAACGACGTCTGTATGCTGGAGGCGGCGGCGTCCGGGATCGATTCCCGTTCCGATGGGTCATGATCCTGTGCCAGTGTATCAGTAATGCGCCACGAGATCTATTTCACTCCCTGGCGGTTGGGCCTGTTCGGGATCGCGCTCGCTATCGGGATCGCGTTGGCGCTGACGCCAATCCGTTCCGCCGAGCAGTTTCCCGCCCAGGGCGATGTCGCCGAACGGGATATCGTCGCCGACGAAGCGCTCTCATTCATCAGCGAATCGAGGACCGCGGCGGCGCGAGACGCGGCGCGAGCGAGCATCGAGCCTCAGTTTGCTTTCAATCCAGATGTTCGCCCGGCGCAGTTGGATGGGTTACGGCTGTATCTCGAAGGC
The DNA here is from genome assembly GCA_965116225.1 of Dehalococcoidia bacterium. Taxonomy (GTDB): domain Bacteria; phylum Chloroflexota; class Dehalococcoidia; order Bin125; family Bin125; genus Bin125. The sequence continues at coordinate 1,728,412 of OZ220495.1, forward strand.
GTTGCGCTGGAGCGCGAAGCGCGAGTCGCTCCTATCGTTAACGGCAACGAGCCGGCCACGGCAACGACCGACTCGGACGCCGAACAGCATCCGTCTCGAGTGCCCGGTTCTCGGATCGCCCAACGCGACGAAACGTTCCTCCTCACAGTGTCCGACCCATTGTTCAACAGCATTCGCCGGCTGTCGCCGGCGGTGTTGGAGGCTCTACTGCTCGAACGATTGTATGAAGCTGATCTCGACGCAGTGCGGTTGACGCTGCACGATCGTGTCGACTCCGCACTCTCGCTCACGGAAACCGCGCTGATTTCCTCGCTGGTCGCCGCCTATCTGCGCCCCACGATGGTCGAGTCGGCAGCGTTGACCGAAGAGCAGCGAGGCCGCGCGGCGCTCGCCGTGCCGGAAGTAACGACCACGATCGCCGAAGGTGAGCTGATCGTGGGCAAGGGAGACACAGTCGATGATGCTGTCGTGGAGGCGCTGAGCTACCTGACGCCCCGATCAGCGGGTATCAAGCTGGAATCGCTTGGCGCGATCATGATCATGGCGATCAGTGGGTCGGCCGCGTTCGCTCTGTTCCTCAGGCTCTGGCGACCTGCGGAGGCGGCGAGCGACAGGCGGCTGTTGCTGTTGGCTTCGTTGGTGCTGCTGTCGATTCTGGCCGCCAGGCTCTGGTTCGAGTTTGCGTTACCCGACGGGGCCCACGAATCGCTCGATCTGATGCTGCCGCTCGCATCTGGCCCCGTGCTCGTTGCGGCGCTGCTGAGTACCGGCCTCGGCGTGACGACCGGCGTGCTGATTTCAGTGCTGGTCGGTCTGGCCGCCATTGTCTTGCCCGATTACAGCACAGCGCCGGCCGGCGCGTCGGCGCTGCGACCTCTAGCCTTTTTCCTGACCAGTTCGCTCGGCGGCGTCTTCGCCGCCAGTCGAGCGCAGGCGTTGGCGCAATACGGCCTGGCGGGGATCGCGGCGGGTTTGTCAGGTTTTCTGGTCGGCGCGTCGATCCTGTTGTTCGACCCGGCGCGCGCCGTCGATCAGTTCGGCTGGCTCGCGCTGGCGGCGTTGGTCACGGCCGCTCTGGTCTCAGTGATCACGATTGGCGCGTTCTCCCTACTCGGCGCGTTGTTCGGCATCACGACGCCCATGCGGTTGCTGGAGCTTGCCCAACTGCAACGACCGTTGCTCCGACGGCTGCAGGAAGAGGCGCCGGGCACATTCCACCATTCGCTGCTGGTCGCGACGTTGGCCGAGCGCGCCGCCTCGTTGATCGGCGCGGACCCGCTACTCGTGCGCGTCGGCGCCTACTACCACGACATCGGCAAGCTGCACCGACCGTCGATGTTCATCGAAAATCAGGACGGGGCGAATCCGCACGACGATTTGGAACCGGGCGAGAGCGCGCGGATCATCATGTCGCACGTGACCGGCGGTGACGATCTCGCGCGGCGGGATCATTTGCCGCCGCGAATACGGGATTTCATCCTCGAGCATCATGGCTCGCGGCGCGTGGCGTTCTTCTACCGTAAGGCGGCAATGTCAGACCCTCGAGTTGATCCGCACGACTTCACCTATCTCGGCCCGCCGCCGCAGTCGCGCGAGACGGCGATCGTGATGTTGGCGGACAGTTGCGAGGCGGTCGTACGGGCCAGCGGCGAACACGAGACCGAGCGAATCGGCATGCTGGTCGACGGCGTATTCGATGAACGACTGCGCGAGCGTCAACTCGATCATTGCGACTTGACGCTCAGCGAGCTGAGGATCATATCCGCCAGCTTCAAGCAAACGCTCGCCGGCGCGCATCATCAGCGGATCGAATATCCGCCGGCAGCCGAAGCTGAACGCCGCGCGACGCCTCGTGAGCAGCCTCAACATCAAGAGCATTCGTCGACCAGTCCAGCGGACTCGTTCCGACGTGACTAGCCATAGCGATCGCTGCCGATAGCATCGTCATATGCGATTCGCGGTACTCGTGTTTCCAGGCACCTGGAGTGACTGGGACTGCGTCTATGCGCTGGAGGACCTGGGGCAGGTCGCCGAGCGGGTATGGCATCGCGAATCATCGATCGACGGGTACGACGCCGTGATTCTGCCGGGCGGATTCTCATACGGCGATCATCTACGCTGCGGCGCGATCGCCCGATTCTCGCCGGTGATGTCCGCGTTGGAACGCTTTGCCTCGACCGGCAGACCGGTATTCGGTTCCTGTAACGGATTCCAGATTCTCTGTGAAGCCGGATTGCTCCCTGGTGTGCTGCTGCGCAACGCGTCGCTGCAGTTTCGTTGCCAGCCGCAAGCACTGACGGTCGAGCGCGCCGATACCGGGTTCACCAACGCCTGCGAGCCGGGGCAGGTTGTGCAGTTGCCCATCTCGCATGGCGAAGGTCAGTATTTCGCCCCGCCGGATCTCCTTGACGAGCTGGAGGACGCCGGTCGCGTCCTGTTCCGCTACTACGCGGAAAACCCTAACGGCTCGCTGCGCGACATCGCCGGGATTACCAATCCGACCGGCAACATACTCGGCATGATGCCCCATCCCGAGCGGGCCTCCGACGCGCTGCTCGGTGGGACCGACGGGAACTATATCTGGCGATCGATTATCGAGCGGTGGGGCTAAGGTGACCAGTTATCCGCCGCCAGCCAACGCCGCGCCCGCCGAGATCAGTGACGAGGCGCTGTCGCAGATCGCGCTCAGCCGCGGCGAGTACGCGCGCGCCTGCGAGATGCTTGGTCGGTCGCCTTCGGATTTGGAACTGGGCATGATCGGCGCGCTCTGGAGTGAGCACTGCGGCTACAAGCACTCGCGACCGCTCTTTCATCTGTTCCCGACCGAGGATGAGCGCATCCTGACCAGGCTCGGCGACGAGAACGCCGGCGCGATCGACATCGGCGACGGATGGGTCGCAGTCATGAAGATCGAGTCGCACAATCACCCCTCGGCGATCGAGCCGTACGAGGGCGCTGCGACCGGCGTCGGCGGTATCGTCCGCGATATTTTCGCCATGGGCGCCCAACCCATCGCGCTGCTCGACTCGCTACGCTTCGGCCCGCTGGAGGAGCAGCGCAACCGTCGACTGTGTACCGGCGTCGTCGCCGGCATTGGCGGATACGGCAACTGTCTGGGCATTGCAACCGTCGGCGGCGAGCTGATGATCGGCGAGTCGTACAGCGGCAATCCATTGGTCAACGCGATGTGCCTGGGGATCGCGCCGCACGGGTCGCTGATCTCTGCCACCGCCGGGCCGCCCGGTACGCAACTGATGATCGTCGGCGCGGACACCGGCCGCGACGGTCTGCACGGCGCGACGTTCGCCTCGGTCGAGTTGGACGAGTCGTCGGCGGAGCGACGCCCGGCTGTACAAGTCGGCAATCCGTTCCTCGAGAAGTCGCTGATGGATGCGTGCGTCGGACTCGTCCGAGCGCACCGTGACTGGCTGGAGGGTCTGCAAGACTGCGGCGCAGCGGGCATCACCTCTGCGACCGTCGAGATGGCGGAGCGGGCGCGCACCGGTATCCGTATCCAGACGCGACAGGTCCCTCGCCGCGAGTCCGGGATGAGGCCGTACGAGGTCATGCTCTCTGAGTCCCAGGAACGGATGATCGCCGCTGTCAAGCCGCCCCATGTCCGCGATGTACAAGACTGGTTCGCGTACTGGGATTTGCATGCCGAGGTGATCGGCGAGGTCACTGATGACGGTATCGCCCGTGTATTCGATGGTGAGGCGGAAGTTGCGGCAGCGCCCGTGTCGCTGTTCGCCAGTCCGCCGTTGTATACGCCCGGCGCGACGCCGGACGAGGACGCCGTCGCCCGATCGTCCTGGGATCCCGCCTTGCTGCCCGACCTCGATCCGTCTGAGGCGAACGAAACGCTGTTGAGACTACTCGCCTCACCGAATATCGCGTCAGCGCGCTGGGTCTATCGACAGTACGACCACATGGTTGGTACCCGGACCGTCGTTGCGCCGGGATCAGACGCCGCCGTGCTGCGGATTCGCGGGCTTACGCAGGGATTGGCCGTTTGCACCGATGGTCCCGGCCGCGCGGCTGAGCTGGATCCCTATGCCGGCGCAGCCCGTGCGGTCGCCGAAGCGGCGCGGAATATCGCCTGTAGCGGCGCGCGCCCCGTTGCCGTGACCGACTGCCTCAACTTCGCCAATCCTGAGCGCCCGAGCATTTACCACCAACTCCGCGAGTCGATTCGCGGCATGGCCGACGCGTGCCGAGTCTTCCGCGCGCCCGTCGTCTCTGGCAACGCCAGTCTCTACAACGAGTCGGAGGACGGCCCGGTTACGCCGACGCCAGTGGTTGGCATGCTTGGCATCATCGCCGACGTGACACAGGCTGTGCGGATGGCATTTCGCGACGAAGGCGACGAAATCTGGTTGCTGGGCGGTTCTCTCGAACAGCATCCGTCGTCGCTGGGCGGCGGCGAGTACCTGGCGCTCGTGCACGGCAAGTCGGCTGGGGCGATCGCGGTCGATCTGCGAGCCGAGGCGGCTCTGGTCGATGTGCTGGTCGAAGCCGCGGAGGCGCAAGTCATCAAGTCCGCGCACGACTGTTCAGACGGCGGTCTCGCGGTGGCGATCTGCGAATCCGCCATCGCCGGCGGCATCGGCGCGACTATCGACGTCGAGGCGGTCGGCCGCCTGGACGCGTTTCTGTTCGGCGAAGCGGGCGCTCGCGCAGTCGTCAGCCTGTCCTCCGCGACCGTGGGCGAGCTGCGGCACCTAGCTCGTCGCGGCAACGTCCCGGCGACGAAGATCGGCGCGGTCGGCGGCGATCGACTCGCCGTCGCCGCAATCGATCTGCCCCTGCCAGAGGCGTCGGACAGCTGGGGCTCGGCGCTGTCGCGCATCCTGGACGTTTAGCCGCCGGCTGCCGCGGCGGTTTGGGGCTTGACCGCCGTGATGCCGGAGTCGTGCAAGCGCTCAATGTCGGCCCAGTCGTAGCCCAGATTGAGTAGCTCGAGTTCGGTGTCCTGACCCAGCTCCGGTGCCGCCGCGCGCACCTCGGTCCTGGTTTCGCTGAAACTGACCGGGATACCAACGATCTTGTGGTCGTCGAAGTGTGGATGCATTACCTGCTGTAGGTAGCCGTTGAGCCAGAAGTGTTCATCCTCGGCGACCTGTTGATAGTCGTAGACAGGTCCGCAGGGGACGCGCGCCGCGATCAGGCGTGAAAGCCACTCGTCGCGCGTGCGCGTTTTGAACGCGCGCTCCAGCTCGGCGCGCAGCCACTCTTCATTGTCGCGCCGAGCGAATGGGTCGACCGTTCGGTTGTCCTCGATCAGGTCTTCCCGTTCCAGCGCCTGACACAACGGTACCCAGCTCTTCGGGTCGAGCATGCCCATCGTCAACCACTCGCCGTCGCTGGCCTGGTACCAGCTGAAGGTGGCGGAGAACGATCGACCCGGCTTCAGGATCGGCTGGGAGCCGCTGTGCAGGAACGCCTGGATAGACAGCGCCTGCAAGGTCAGCATGGCCCCGAGCTGAGAGACATCGATCTTCTGCCCTACGCCGTGTTGGGCGCGCGCGAACAGCGCCGTCACAATACCGTAGGCGAAGAGCAGTGAACCGGTCTGATCCGCCAAGCCCCAGGGCGCGGTGACCGGACGTTGGCCCGGCCCGCCGCCCAATGCGACCATCGCGCCCGACATGCCTTGCGCGACGACGTCGAAGGAACCGCGCCGCGCCCACTCTCCCTCCGGCCCAAATCCCGAGTTGGTCGCGTAGATCAGCTGCGGGTTGACATCCCTGAGATCGTCGTAGCCGAGCCTGATGGAGTCGAGGTAGCCGGGACGGAAGTTCTCGGCCAGGACATCGGCATCCTGGATCAGTTTGCGCACGATCTCGATGGCGCCGTCGGCGCGGAGATCGAGCGTCATCGAGCGTTTGCCGCGGTTGAGCGCCTCGAAATAGGAGCAGAAACCGTCGACGCCGACGCCCAGCTGCCGACCCGGGTCGCCATTGCCAGGCATCTCGATCTTGAGCACGTCGGCACCCATGTCGGCCAACATCGCGGTCGCATGGGGGCCGTTCTGGTAGCGGGTGAAATCGACCACGCGGATTCCTTCGAGCGGGGCGGGCATGACAAACCTCCTTTGGACGGGGATACGCACGCATCGGCGCGGCGGATACGGTCAAGATATCGGATTGCGCTATCCTGAGACGGTAGCGCTGCAATGTAGGGAGTGGTCCATGCGCGGTGTGTTCAAGGCCATTGGTCGGGGTGCGCAGGTGCTGAGCCGTGGGCCGGTCACGGTGCACTACCCCTATGAGAAGAAACAGCTGCCTAAGCGCGCCCGCACGTTTCCGTATCTGATCTGGAACCACCAGATCGAGGAGCCGAATTGCACCGGCTGCGGCAAGTGCGCGGCCGCCTGCCCGGTCGACTGCATGTCGACCACGTTGATGAAGAACCCCGCCAACGCTGCCGGCAAGAGCAATCACAAGTCGGTAATCAAGGACTTCTATATTGACTTTGGTCGCTGTATGCGCTGTAACATCTGCGTGGAGGTCTGCCCGTTCGATGCGATTGCCATGCTGCCCCTCTGGGAGGGACACGAGCAGACCAAATACGATCGACGGGAACTCGTCATGGATCTAGACGATCTACTCGCCCCGTCGCGCGCAGATCAGCAGCTCCCATTCTGGATTCCCGAGACTGTTCTCGCCCAAACCGAGAAGGAGCGCGTCGGGCGTAGAGAATTCGCCGCGCAGCTCGCCTCGGGCGTCGACGAGTAGCAACACTCAGAAGGTCTTAGAAGATCAGACCAGCTCGCCCTGCTCCCTGCGCGCGATCATCCGCTCGAAATCGATCTCGACCGGCTGTCGAGCGTCCAGCACCGCCTCGATTCGACCGCGAATCACATCGCGCCAACCTGGATGCGGCAGGATGTACAGCTGATCGTCGACCATCGCCTGCCAGACCAGTTCCGCCACGTCCACAGGGTCCATGCCGCCGCCTAGCAGCGCCTGCGAGATCGCGCGTTGCTCGGGCGTCGATGCGATCCGTTCGCCGAACTCGCTCGGGCGATTACGCTCGGCTTCGACGATCTGCGTGTTGACAAAGCCGGGGCATAACACGGACGCGGAGATATTCGATCCGACGTCGCGCAAGTGGTGCCACAGTCCTTCGGTCAGTGTCAGCACGCCGTGCTTGGAAACGCTGTACGCGGATGCGCCCGGAATCAATCCCGCCACCGACGCCGTATTGACGATGTGTCCCGTTTCGCCATGCTCCAGCATTGCGGGCACGAAGGCCTGTAAGCCGTAGAGCACGCCCCAGAAGTTGACGCCCATCACCCAGTCCCAGGTCGAGTCCGGCACCTCCCAGACCGGCAGCGCGCCGGCACCGGCGCCGAGTCCTCCATCTTCGCGAGAGGTCACGCCGGCGTTGTTGCACAGCACATGGATCGCGCCGTACCGCTCGATCGTCTGGTCGCGCAGACGCTCCAGTGTCTCGCGCTTCATCGTGTTGACCTCGACGCCGAGGATGTTACGTTCCTGCCGTTCGAGCCGGGTGACGGCGGCGTTCAGCGCATCGGTCTCGATGTCGGCGAGCACAACGTTCATGCCCTCGGCGGCGAAGCGTTCGGCGAACGCGTAACCCATGCCGCTGGCGGCGCCGGTCACAACCGCTGTCTTGCCTGCGAACTCGTGCATTGCCGACCTCACAGTAACAACCCAGAATTGCACACGTAGTCTAGGGCGCGCTCGGTCGCATCACGCAGCGGAGTAGCGAGTAGCGCTCACTCGGCGCGCTGTTCCGGCGCTTGCTGGCCTAGGTACTGGAACAGCGGCGGGTACTTGTTGATGTCGGCGCCGCCGTTGAGCTGCAGCGTTTGCCCGGTCATCAACGACGACGCATCGGAGGCGAGCTAGAGCGCGAGATGCCCCACATCCTCGGGTTCGCCAATGCGACCCAGCGGCGCCTCGTGTGCGAATGCCTCTTCCAGTGCCGGCACATCTCGCAGATTTTGCGTCAACGGTGTTCGGATCAAGCCCGGCCCAATGCTGTTGACGCGAATGCCGTAGCGACCAAGCTCGAGCGCCGAGACCTTGGTCAGCATCGCCACGCCCGCCTTGGCTGAACAGTAGGCCGACAGACCCTCGGTCGCCTGGATGCTGTTCAGAGAGGCCGTGTTGATGATCGAACCGCCGTCGCCCTGTTCGATCAGGTGCTTCGACTCGTGCTTGATACCGAGGAAGACGCCGGTCAGGCAAACATCGATGACCCGCTGAAACTGCGCGAGCGGATAGTCTTGGATCGGCGAGAAGCCGCCGATACCGGCGTTATTGAAGGCGATGGCCAGTCTGCTGAACCGATCGACGCAGGACATCACCATGTTGGCGACGTCGTCCTCATCGGTCACGTCGGCGGAGATTGCGATCGCCTTGGAGCCGAGCGTGTGCGCCGCTTCCGCCGCGCCGTCGGCATTGCGGTCGGCCAGCGCGACTCGCGCGCCTTCCTCGATGAAGCGCTCCGCCGCCGCCAGGCCAATGCCCGATGCGCCGCCCGTGATCAGCGCGATCTTGCCGTCCAACAGATCCATCGTTCGCTCCTGTCGACGTTGATCGGGTCAGACATTGCCCGGTTGTCTCAGATGCGCTTCCAGCAAACTGAACCCAGGCGGCAACTCGTTGACTGTGATCCCGCCGTCCACGTAGAAGAGTTGACCAGAGACCCACGGACTCGCGTCGCCGCCCAGGTAGAGGGCCATTTGCGCGATATCCTCCGGCTCGCCGAGGCGGCCAAGCGGCGTCGCATCGATCATCGCCTCGTCAAATCCTGCCAAGTCGCGCGCCCGTGCGGTTAGCGGCGTCTTGGTGTGGCCAGGTCCGATCGCGTTGACGCGAATGCCGTGCTCGCCCAACTCTAGCGCCGAGACTTTGGTCAGCATCGTCACGCCCGCCTTGGCCGCGCAATACGCGCCCAGGCCCCTGGAAGCCTGGGTCGCGTTGATGCTGGCTGTGTTGATCAGCGAACCGCCCTCGCCCTGGGCGATGAGCTGTCTGGATTGATGCTTGAGACACAGGAACACACCAGTTAGGCATGTATCGACGACGCGCTGAAAGTCCTCCAGCGAATGGTCGTGAATCGGCGCTGTGATAGCGATGCCGGCGTTATTGAAGCCGATATCGAGACGGTCGAAGCGTTCGATGCATGAGGTGACCATCCTGGCTACGTCGTCCTCGTTGGCGACGTCGCCGGATATGGCCAACGCGCTCGAGCCGATCGCGTGTGCAGTCTCGTTCATCAGATCCGCGTTGCGATCGAACATAGCCACCTGCGCACCCTCCCGGGCGAAGAGTTGCGCCGTCGCCAGGCCAATGCCCGATGCGCCGCCCGTGATCAGCGCGACCTTGCCGTCAAGTGCGCCCATGCGTCAGCCTTCCGAGTGTCTGTCCTGTTATATGTCCGCCAATCTACCCGACATCTGTCATGCGCCTGCGGCATAGACGGCTGAGAGGCACCGAATTGGATGCACTCATCTCATGTCTGATGGAGAAGTGGGTCAGGCTCCCCGCGCCCCCGCCGCCACCGCTTGACGATTCTCGTGCGGCGTATGCGGCGGGATCGAGCAGCCGCCAGTGACGAAGACCCTGGTGTCGCCAACGCCTGCCGCCTCCGATGCTTGAGCCTGCACGGCCGCCGCGCTGAGCTCGCCGAGTCCACGGCGGCTAACGCCGCCCATGACCGCCTTATCCGTCTCGGCCCAGATCTCGGCGAGTCCGGTGTTCGTTTCATCCTGATCGTCCCAGTTGATGGCGTGAACGGGATAGTCGAGCAGGTCCCGAAGCATGTTGTTGGTATGGCAGACGTGCAGGGTGTTGAACTCGGCGTCGCGGATCGCATCCAACACCTGTAGGTCGTATGGACGGCCGAACTCACGGTAGAAGTCGGGTGTGGCGTTGTCGTTGCTCGCCCATTGCAGCGGCGCATAAAACACGCCCGATGCGCCCGCTCTCAGATTTGCGCGGCTGTAGTTGATGATCGTCTCGGTCACCCGGGCGATGGCGGAGTGCGTGGCCGCCGGTGCCTCGCGCGCGACCTGCTTGAAGGCGCGAGGGTGGCCGAACATTAGACCGACCACGGACATCGGTGAAAAGACGGTTTGCAGCACGTCGACCTCGCCGTTCGTGTGGTCCACGACGAGGCGGGTCGATTCAATGTGCTCGCCGAACACGCCGCGCTCGGCGTGGACCGAGACGACCTCATGCAGTTCGTCAAGCTCACTCAGCGCCGGACTGATCATGGTCGGATTTGACTGATCCGACGGAGGCGCGTAGACGGCTCCCCACGCTTCCGCAAACATTGTCCAGCGCGGATTGATCTTGATGAAGTCCCAGCCATAGGTCTCGTACTGCTCGCAGGTCGCGCTGACGAGTTCGTCGTTGCTCCACTCGCGCAGGAAATCGTGTCCCCAGAGGGAGGCGGGGGCGCGGTCGACCGGCTGGCCTGACAGAGCGGCTCGGACGCGCTCGCGCTTGGTCATGTCCGTCATGTGTCGCGCCTTCCTGAGGTGGATTCCGCCGCTACCTGTCGCCAGTCGATGCTGAACAACCGATTCGCGGAATCCTCGTAACTCGTGCTGACCCCGATTCTCGAACGCGTATGTGCGCCCCTGCAACAAGCCTCTGACAAGGTCGGAGACTATGATCTCTCCCCGCGCGCCGCCGACATGACTCTGGCAGCCAGGTTGACGGTCGCCCCATACAGATCATCCAACTCGGAGATTGGTTCTCCGGCGCTGATCCCGATCCGCACCTGCGTCGAGCCAAAGGGCGACTGCGCCGAGATCTGACTCTGGATCTCCACTGCCGCATCGGCCGCCGCCGACGCAGCGCTGAACCAGGCCAGCACTCCATCGCCCATACTCTTGACCTGCACACCGCGCGCGCTTCCTCATCGCGGAGGCGATCCACCAGCGAGGTCGATTCCTCTATGTCGATGAAGAGGATAGTGCGCGTGGCCTGACCTGCGGTTTGCGGCTCCTGCCCGGTGCCGATGAACTCGACGAGCGCTTCAGCGAGCTGGTCGATCGCCGTGGCACCCGTGACGAGGAGAGAGGTGTCGCCCCGCCCGATGACCAATCGCGTGTTCGGCACAAGGCGCGCCCAGTCGCGTCCGTGCGGGCCGAAGCCGTCGTCAAATCCCTCGCGCTCGGGTGGGGTGGAAATCAGCGTTGGAATTTCGATACTACGCAGTTCTTGCCGCAGGTTGAGACTGCGAATCTCGGGAATCAGACCGAACAGTCGGTTGACCGAGGGATAGTGATGCATGGTCTTGGACAAGCTGCACAAGGTCGCTTCGTCGGCGCTGGGGGCGATGATCGTCAACAGCGCCCGCCGCGCGGACTCCTGGTGATATTTCCACCCCAACCGCAGCAGATTTTCGACCGTGTTGTCGACCAGGTTGCTGTACTCCTTGCGCGGCGAGTTGTCGACGAGTTGATCGGGCGTCTGCTCGCCGCCCACCGGGATTGGCATATGCAGCGCCAGATGGGTAACACGTTCCGGCTCGTTGAGCATTACGATGACGGCCGTCGGCGTGCCGATGTAGTCGCCTAGCAGCGAGACTCGGGGCTCGCCGGTTACGGCCGCGACGGCGACGAGGTCGACTGCTTCGTCGTAAAACGAGCTGAAACCCCGTCGCGTTCGGAGAGACCGCAACCACGAGGATCGAAGCGAATCACGCGGAACGATTGCGAGAGTCGCTCCCAGACGCCACCCAATTCCCAGCCCACGTCGAGAGGGATCATCGGACCGGTCGATACGACTAGCGGCGGTCCGTTGCCGCGCTCCGCCCAGGCAATGGCGACATCGTCGTCGGTATGCGTGTATTGGACTGATGGGGGAGCCCTGCGATCGCCCTGGCTGCTGCTTGGAAGTGTGGATCAGAGTCCTTGGCTCATGCCTCCGTCGATGATGAATTCGACGCCGTTCATGTATTCCGACTCGTCGGATGCCAGGAACAGGCACAGGTTCGCCACTTCCATCGCCTCGGCCGTGCGCCCGTAGGGAATCCGCTGAATCAGCGCATCGCCATGGCCCTGTTCGATAGCCGGTAGCTGTTGCAGCATCGGCGTTTCGATCAGGCCGGGATGAATCGAGTTGACCCGAACGCCGGAGGGCGCAAACTCGCTCATCGCCACTTTGGTCATCCCGCGCACGGCGAACTTCGAGGCAACGTACGCGGCCATCCCCGCGCCGCCGCGCAACCCGGCGACAGACGAGATGTTGATGATCGAGCCAGATCCTGCGGCGCACATCGCCGGTCCCACATGCTTCAGCCCGAGGAACACGCCGACTTGGTTGATGTCGATCACGAGGCGGTACTCCGCTTCCGACATCTCAGCGATCGATCGCGAGCGGAATATCCCCGCGTTGTTGATCAACACGTCGATCTTGCCGTGATCTTCGATCACGTCCTGAACGACCGTGACCCATTCGGACTCGTTACGGACGTCGTGGTGCCTGTAACGGATGCGGTCGCTGGTTTTCGCGGTCTCCGCGCCTCCCGTATCGAGCACGTCCGTAATCACGACGCTCGCGCCTTCGTTGGCGAACAGTTGCGCCTCCGCCGCGCCCTGACCGCGCGCGCCGCCGGTGATCAACGCAATCTTGCCTGTAAGCCGACCGGACATTCTTTCCCACCTTTCCAACTCAACGATCGCCAACCAACGACGAGTAGCGACGTACGCGCAGGGTAGAGCTTCGCGCCGAGCCTGCGCCCCTACACGAAAGCAGGGCGCCAGACGCCGACTGCTCACCGACAGGATCTGCGCTATTCGGGAGGCAGCATCACATAGGTACCGTTGCCGTGGCCGATATGCCGCTCCTGCGCGTCGTACAGATCGACGGAGCAGTGACTCAGCCGACGACCCCGACGGATCACTTCCGCTCGTGCCCGGATCACGTCGCCCTCCAGGCCTCGCAGCCAACGGAACTCCGACTGCGCCGTGATCACCCGTTCGCCCTGGGCCTGAATTGTGCCTAACGCCCCGCCCATCGCCGAGTCGGCGACCAGTAGCCAAACGCCGCCGTGAACGATGCCGTACAGGTTGTGTGTCCTCGGCGAAGCGGTCAGGGTGATCTCGCACCAGCCATCGCCGGCGTCACTGAAGCGATAGCCAAGCTCTTGGAACAGCGCGACATCCTCCATATCGCGCAGGGGCGGATAACGCTCGAAGATGTCCTCTGCGGTCAGCGGCATCGGCGGGTAATGACCTGCAATCGGTCGCAATGCGGCCTAGTCGCGTCGTATCTCCGCAGCGTGCTCGGCGACGTGCTGGCTCAGGAAGCCGAACGCGCCGCCCACCGTCATCGGCTCGCCGAGAAACACGCCGCCGTTGCCCCACTCGTCATCGCCGATGGTGTCGATTAGGCTGGCTGTCTTTCCGTAGCCCTCGTCGAAGTACGCCAACACGGACTCGGGTGTAGCGCCGCGCGAGCGAATTCGGACCATCCACAGGCTGGCAAAGTTGAACACCGCCATGAGCGGTACCGGGGGATTCATGCTTCGGTTCTTGCGCAATCTGGAGATCGTGCCGCCACCGGCTCCGACACCGAAGGCGATGTGCCAACAGAGTTGGCCATTCGTCCAGCCGCCGTTGTCGCTTTGACGGTTCCACTCGGCGCTCGACAGCCCCTGCACGAGTTGGCGGAACTCTTCTCGCGCTCGCTCCATGTCGGTGCGCGCTTCCTCGGCGTTGGTGATCTCAACCATTGGTTCGCCCTCACTCAATCTCTGCGTACCAGTCCCGGATCGCCGCGCCGATCTCGTGCGGCGAATCCTCTTGGATGAAATGATTGCCGGGTACCGTGACCTCGGTCTGGTTGGGCCAGCTACGGCAGAATTCGCGTTGCGCGCCGGTCAGAATCGCGCCCGGTTCGGCATTGATGAACAGTTTGGCGATCTGCGACGACTCGTCCGAGGCGAGGAATTCGGCGTAGCGTTGGGCGATCTCGACGACATCGGCCGGCTCGCCATCGATGGGAATCTCACGCGGCCAAGTCAGCGTGGGCCGTCGCGACTCGCCTGGCTCGCGGTATGGCAGCCGATAGACCTCCATCTCTGCCTCGGTCAATCCCCGTAACACGCTGCCGGGCAGGATACGCTCAACGAAGACGTTCTTCTCCAGGACCATCGATTCGCCCGCCTCCGAGCGCATGCCCTGGAAGACGCGCGCCGCCGCTTCCGGCCACTCATCCCAGGTCACCGGCCGCACGATCGCCTCCATGTAGACTAGTCCCTTGACGCGATCGCGATGCCGATTAGCCCAATGAAACCCGAGCGCCGAACCCCAGTCGTGGATCACGAACGTTAACCGGTCGCCTAGACCCATCCCCTCCAGCCAGGCGTCGAGCCAACCGGCATGGTCGACAAAGTGGTAACTGCCGGATGGCGACGATCCCGACACACCCATCCCGATCAGGTCTGGGGCGAGGCAGCGCGCCGACTCGAACAGGTGGGGCATAATATTCCGCCACAGGTACGACGAGGTGGGGTTGCCGTGCAGGAAAATGATCGGGTCGCCGCTCGGATCGCCCTCATCGACGTATGCCATTGTCGTTTCGCCGATGGTCAGACGCTTGCGCGGGAACGGGTCGTCGGCGGAAATCTCTGACGTGTCGGGCATGTGAGAGCGTTTCGTCTGTTGACGGGAGTTGGCGCGAGGATAGCAGCCAGCGTCACTCATCGTCTGCCGGACCCGCCTGGTGAGCGATTGCATGGTCTTGGGGTTTCGGAATGACGCTCGCCGTTACCCTACGCGGACAGCCAGGAACGGAGGTCGCTGATGCCCGTCACCGGTATGGATCATGTCGCCATCCCCGCCGGAGATCCCGAAGCGTTGATCGGCTTCTACCGAGCCTTGGGCTTTAGCATCATCCACGAGGACGAGTGGCGATCGGGCGATTTCCCCATGTTCGCCATCGCCTGCGGCGACCAGAAGATCAACGTCCATGATCCTATTCTCTGGCGAAACCCCAGGTTCGGCCTGCGCGGTCCGACGGCGGAACCGGGCTGCGGAGATTTCTGTTTCGTCTGGAGCGGCGCGGCCGAGTCAGCTGCGGCGGCGATTGAGGCGGCCGGCGGCGAGGTGATCGAGGGACCTGCCAGTCGTGTCGGCGGCCGCGCGAGCGGTACGGCCCAGGGCGTCAGTGTCTACACGCGCGACCCCGACGGCAATCTGGTCGAACTGATCTCGTACGACGAGCGACTAGCGGAACAGGATCCCGGCATGGATGTCTTCGAGGTGATGCAGACCGCTCGCGCGATGCGGCGTTACAAGCCCGATCCGATTCCCGAAACGGTGCTCGTCCAGTTGATCGAGGCGGCGCATCTCGGCCCCAGCGGTTCGAACCGTCAGTCGCGCCACTGGATCGTGGTGCGCGACCCGGAGGTCAAGCGACAGCTCGCCGATCTCAACCGCGTTGGCGTGACGACGTATCTGAAGCACAATCGCGATGTCGCGAACCCTCATGTCGACCAGGGTCGGCGCGAGCGGTTCTTGGCTGCGGTCGAGCATCAGATGCATCACATGCACGAAGCGCCGGCAATTGTGATCGCCTGCGCCGACCTCGTCCAGGCACCGCAGGGTACCTTCAACGAGGGATCGGCGGCGGCGACCGAGGTCTGGGGGGCGGTGCAGAACCTACTCTTGGCTGCTCGCGCGCTGAAGGTCGGCAGCGTCCCGACCACGCTTGCCTTCATTGGTGATGGACGCGAACAGGCGCAGGCAGTGCTCGACCTGCCCGACCACATCCTGCCTATGGTGCTGATCCCGCTTGGTTGGCCTACAGGCAACTTCGGCCCTATCCGCAGACGTCCGCTGGACGAGGTCCTGCATTGGGATCACTATGAGCGCACATCGGATTCCAGCGAACGGCCACAGGTATGACTGCGCAGACTCCCGCTGATCTGAGGATGCCAGCCGAAATCGGCCAATACACGATCGCCAAGTCGTTCGAGGTGACCGCGCGCAGCATCACCGCCTTCGCCGGCGGCATCGGCGATTCCAACTCCGTCTACTTCGAGGATGACCGCCCCGGTGGGTTGATCGCGCATCCCGGCATGGTCTTCACCTGGCAGTGGAATAGCCGTTTCACGCCCGATGCACCTCTGGATCTGGAGCTCGTGCGGCGAGGCGTCCATGCCTGCGTCGACGTCCAGTTCCATCGCTACCCGCGTGAGGGCGACATCATCACCAGTCAGGGCCAGACCGTCGCGGTCCGGCAGCTTCGCCCGGGCGTGCTCAGCACGCAGCGGTACATGTTTCGCGACAGTCGTGGCGAGACTGTGGCGATCATGGACAGCGGCGGCATCACGCGCGGAGCCGCACTCGACGGCGACGATGCCGAAATCGCCACTGTTCCGCCGCTGCCGCAGCGCTCGACCGATAGCGGCGACAGGCCGATCTGGTCGACCACATTCCTCATCGATCCGCAGACGCCCCACGTCTCACGGAGTGCGCCGACATCTGGAACCCGATTCACACCGAGCGCCGCGTCGCTCTCGCCGCTGGCTTGCCTGATATCATCCTGCACGGCTCCGCCAACATCACGATCGCGCTGCGAGAGGTGATCAACCGCAGTCTCGGCGGCGACCCCACTCGCCTCCGCCGCTTCGCTGGTCAGTTCCGCGGCATGGTGATCCCCACCGAGGTCAGCGTCAGCGCGACCGAGGTACGCGACGAAGGCGACCAAACGGTGATCTGCTTCGAGATGCGCAACGACCAGGGGGAGCCAGCCATCGCTGACGGCGTCGTCATAACCAGCTAAGTGTGGATTTCATCCGCGCGCGGGGGGCGGTGTGAGGCTTGCTAGACGGATACGGTGTAGCGTTCCAATGCTTCAGGCAGAAATTCGAACCCCAGTCCCGGTGTCTCGGGCAGTACCAGACGACCGTGCCGGACTTCCGTTTGCCGATCGATCACGTTGCGGAAGTTATGTACTTGGTCGTCGGGGAAGAACTCGACGTATGTGGCATTCGGCGATGAGGCGACCAGATGTCGGTGCAAATCGTGGAACCAGTGCGGACAGATCGAGACGCTGTACGACGCGGCCGTGTGGGCGATGCGGCGGAACTCGGTGACGCCGCCGAGCACAGCGGCATCCGGTTGCAGGATCATCGCTGTGTCCTGATCCATCAGTTCCTTGAAGCGCCAGCGGCCGACCTCGATCTCGCCAGTCGCCAGTGGCACGCCGGTGCGCTGGGCGAGCTTCGCGTGCAGACCGATCGCGTCGGGCGAGAATGGCTCCTCGATCCAGTACGGGTTGGACGGCTCGTAGGCCGCCATGTAGCGTAGCGCGTCCTCGAGATTCGACCAGGCGTTGTTCGCGTCGAGCATGATCTGGACGTCCGCCCCGACCGCCTCGCGTGCAGCCTGTATCCGCGATGCTTCCTCGCGCACCGACAGCCGTCCGACCTTGATCTTGACCGCGTCGAATCCCATCTCGACGTAGCCCAGCAGTTCCTCTTGCAGTCCCTCGTGCCCCTTGCCGTCGAGGTAGTAACCGCCCGACGCATAGGCCGGCACGGTACTCTCATGATAGCCGCCCAGCATCTGGTAGAGGGGTAATCCGGCGGCTTTGGCATTGTGATCCCAAAGCGCGATGTCGAGCATCGACAGGGCGCGCATCGTGGAACCGGCGCGTCCGTGCAGCAAGGACTCCTGGTACATCTCC
This sequence comes from Dehalococcoidia bacterium, assembly GCA_965116225.1. Lineage (GTDB taxonomy): Bacteria > Chloroflexota > Dehalococcoidia > Bin125 > Bin125 > Bin125. The sequence goes on from OZ220495.1 coordinate 1,746,099, forward strand.
GCCCACAGCCCTTCGACGCGGAATGGATCCTGCCCGAGCAGCAGCGGCGCGAACAGGTGGTCCACCGCCGAGATCGCCAACTGTCCGTTGGAATTACCGGCGTAGCAGAACCCGATCCCCGTGTGGCCATCGTCGCACTCGATCTCGACGATCGGATGGTCGCGGTGATAGACGGTGCGATTCGAGAACGAGGTGGGATGACCGAGCGGAATGCGGAGCATTCGCGAGCGGATCGCGGTGATCAAGGGCATGTGAGCCGATCCTTCTCGGTCTGGCGTATGCGCGGGCAGCGCCTTGATCCTATCGGCAGGCGCCGAGCCTGAGGAGTTGGAGCCGGACGCCTAGCGCCGATTGGCCGAGAAGCCTGGGCCGCGGCCGCGTTCCCAGATCTTCTCGCGCGCTAGGTCCTCATCGAAGTCGATGCCCCAGCCGGGTTCGGTCGGCAGCTCCAGGTGACCATCCACGATCTCCAGTGGACCGCCGCCGAGGTCGTCTTTCCAGGGGACGTCGTCGATGTCGATCTCCATGATGCGCACGTTGGATAGTGTCGCGCAGAGGTGCAGCGCATGCATCGTCGCCAGGTGCGAGTAGTAGTTGTGCGGCGCGCAGTTCAGCTCGTAGCTTTCCGCCAGTAACGCCACATCGCGTGATCGGGCGAAGCCCTGCCAGGGCACATCGATCATCACGTTGTCCATCGCGCGGGACGCGAAGTAGGGGCGATAATCGCGGATCGTGTAGAGGTTCTCTCCTGATGTGATCGGCACCGTAGTCTGCCGTCGAACGTCGGCCAGCGCCTCCGGGTCGTACATGTCGATCTCGACCCACATCATCTCGAGGTGTTCAAGCGATTGGCAGATCTGCCGCGCGACGAGCGGCGTGCAGTTGAAGTTGAGATCGAGCGCGATTTGCACGTTGGGCCCGGTGCCCGCCTTGAACGCGTCGATGTACTCGGGAATGTGCCGCAGTAACGACGGGGCGGCGTTACGGTCGAGGTTGCCGACGCCGCCCCACCCGGGTCCGTAGACGCCAGTCGGATCCCCGGGAAAGACGACGTTCGTCTTGAGCGCGTGAAATCCCTTGCGGCGCACCTCTTCGCCGAGCGCGGTGACATCGCCCATCGTCCGCAGCGGCGGCGCGCCGACGACCCAATCGGAGCCGTCGTGCCACAAGATCTGGTCGTAGCTGCAGGCCCGGGACGATCCGCAATGCGACCAGTAGACCATCTGCCGCTCGCGGGTTGGTCCGCCGAACAGCGAGTAGACCGGCACGCCCAGCGCCTTGCCCTTGATGTCCCAGAGCGCCAGCTCGACGCCGGCGATCGCCTTCGCCGCGACCCCGCCCGGCGACTGACGCGCCAGGCGGTACATGTCCCAGTAGCGGGCCTCGACTGCGAGTGGGTCGCGGGTCGCGACCTAGCAGGATTGGCTCCATATCGGCAATCGCGCCGACAATCGCATACGGATTGCGGCCGTCCGACATCTCGGCGTATCCGGTGATGCCGTCCGAGGTTCGGACGGCGACGAACTGCCAGGGGCGCCAGCCGGCGTCGACAACGAAGGTCTCAATTTCGGTAATTCGCATAGCGGTCGATCCTCCTCTCTGGATACCGCGGGCTGATTCGCTTGTCCTATCGTGCGGAGCACGAGCGTGCCGGTGCAGGTTGGACGAGGATGGCTCGCATGCGCCACTGTTGCGGTCCCGACCGTAGCGAACGCTCCCCGGCGGTGGCGGCGCATTCCGCGACCCGTTGCCGCCGCCGGCGAGCAGCGCGGGCGGGCGGGCTCACGCTCGCATGGGTCGGGCATCCCGACGGGCGCATTCATTATGGGCACCGTCGATCAGCTCGTCTACCCCGGTGATGGCGAGGGTCCGTTGAGACCGGTGGCGCTGTACTCCTATGCGATCGATTGCTGCACGGTCTCGAACGAGCAGTTTCGGGCGTTCGTCGAGGACTGCGGGTATCGTACCGAGTCGGAACGGCTCGGTTGGTCGTTCGTCCTCGCAGGTCTGCTGCCCGATGATTCCCGCCTACCCGCGCCGCCGCCCTTGGTGGCGACGGTTGCGGGCACGTCATGGCGCAATCCGGAGGGTCCGCGCAGCGACGTCGCCGCTCGTCTCGATCATCCGGTCGTATATGTCAGCTGGAATGACGCTTCGGCGTATGCAGTATTGGGCCGGCAAGACCTTGCCGACGGAAGTGTAATGGGAATGCGCCGCTCGCGGTGGATAGGAATCGCAGCCGTATCCCTGGGGTGATCAGCTGACGCCCCAGTGCGCGCATCGGATGAACGTCTGGGCAAGGCGTCTTTCCAACCGCGAATACCCCCTTGCGGATGGCTGTATGGTACCTGCCCGGTCGACAGATTCGGCACCAATGGCTTCGGCCTGTACAACACGCCCTGCAACGTCTGGGAATGGCGCCGCGACTGATTCGACGTATTCTACGATCCGTCGCCGTCGGCCAATCCGGGCGGTCCGCCGGTGGTGACCGAAAAGTGCTCAAAGGCGGCAGCTTTCTGCGCCACGAGAGCTACTGTTTACGCTATCGCACGTAGGCGCGTCTGGCGCTGACGCCTGACAGCGCGAGCAGTAGTACCGGTTTCCGCTGCGCGCGAGCAACATGGCCGAGATCGCGCCTGAATCCGATGTACAGGCGCTGAGTTAGTTCTATTCTCAACCAAATCACGATCGGGTACACAGAAGACGCTCCATGACCGTCGACGATCAGTTCAGAGGTAAGAGCGGCCACAACCTTCTGCGACTCTGATCCGTGGTGGCCTCCGCTTAGCACGGAGCCGTAGGACAGGCCGAATGTGCTGGTCATCCTCGTCGGCGATCTTGGATTCGCCCATCTCAACCGCTACGGCTCAACGATTGCTACGCCTAACATCAATCGGTTGGCCCGAACGGGTTGCGTTCACCAACTTTCACGTCACGCCGCTCTGTTCGCCGACGCGAGCGTCGCTGCTGACCGGGCGCAACCACCACACGGTCGGGATGTGATCGGTGACGCAATTTGACTCGGGCTTTCTCAATATGCGTGGCGTGATACCACCCGACGCCGCGACGCTGGCGGAGATGCTGGGCGACGAGCGCTATGCCACCTTCGCCGTGGGGGGAGTGGCATCTCTGCCCCACCGATTCAATGGGGCAGGCAGGTCCGGTCCATGACTGACCGTTGCAGGGAGGGTTCAATCGCTACTATAGGCTCCTCTCCGGCGAGACCGATCAGTTTTATCCGGAGCTGGTCTATGACAACTATCTGATCGATCCGCCCCGCTCTCCGGAGGAGGGGTACCACCTGACGGAGGATCTCGTCGACCACGCCGTCGGCTTCCTTCGCGACCTCAGTCAACTTGCCCTCAACAGCCGTTTTTCCTCTACTTCGCGCTCGGCGCAACGGACGCGTCGCACCAGGCGCCGCAGGACTCACCGAGCGCTATCGCAGCGCATTCGACGCTGGTCGGGACGTAGTTCGGGCGGAGTGGTTTGCCCGGCAGCAGGAACTTGGCATTGTGCCTGAAGGTACCCAACTGGCGCTTCGCCACCGCGGCGTGGAGGCATGGGAAGACCTGTCGGAGGACGCGCAGAACTTCGCGTTGGCGCTCCAGGAGGCGTTCGCCGGATTCCTCGAACAAACTGATGCTCAGCTGGGCAGGTTGTTCGCCTATCCGGAAGCCAGCGGCCAGATGGACAACACGATCATCCTGTTGATGGCGGATAACGGCGCGTCGCAAGAGGGTGGTCCGCAAGGCGTCTCCGACGAGTCGCGTGTCTTCAGACCGCTCGATGATCTGGACGAGGTGCAGTCGCGGCTGCACGAAATCGGTGGGCCGCGCTCGGCCTCGAACTATCCTTGGGTTGGGCGCAGGTTGGGAACACGCCGCTGCGTTGGTACAAGCGGAACACGCACGGCGGCGGCGTTCGCGTACCACTGATCGCGCATTGGCCGAACGGCAGCGCGGACCGCGGCGGCATCCGGCATCAGTTCCACCATGTCACCGACGTAGTACCGGCGGTACTGGATCTGCTGGGCACCGAAGCGCCGCAACAGCGGCGCGGACTGAATCAGATTCCCATCGCCGGCAACAGCTTCGCCTACGCCTTCGACGCTAACGGACGTGCAGTACTTCGAGGTGCTTGGCCATCGCAGTATCTGGGTCGATGGCTGGAAGGCCGTCACCTGGCATCGGCGCGGCACCGATTGGTCGGACGACGAATGGGAGCTCAACCACACCAACGTTGATTCTCGGAGACCAACAATCTCGCCGAGCAGGAGCCCGCGCGGCTGCGCACTCTGTCTGATCGACCGCTGGTGGGTCGGGGCCGGCAAGCCTGGCGTGCGGACGCTGGACAATCGCACACTGGAAATTAACCAGCCCGCTCAACGGCCCGGCTCACCGCACTACGGACTCCGCTATCGCTACGTGCCGCCGATCGCGCATATGGCGGTCGAAACCTCGCCGTCAATCGATCTGGGTAGCTGGACGCTGGCGGCGTCGATCTCCCGCGCTTCCACCGAACAGCAGGGCGCCATCTTCAAATCGCGGCTCGCTCCACACCGGAGTGACGTTGTACGTGAAATGCAATCGCCTGCACTTCGATTACTGTACGACGACTGGGCGCGGATCAGCGTCGACAGGCCCATTCCGCCTGGGCGACGTGCTGATTAGCATCGCACTGCAGAGTGACTCGCCCAAAGGCCCCGCCCGGGTGACGCTCTCGCTCGACGGCAAGGCGATCGCCACTGGGGAAGTCGCCGTGCTCCAGCGGTGCGTGCTGTTCGGGCTCGGCAAATGCGACATTGGGGCCGACCGGCGCTCGCCCGTGGGCGATAACTATGATCCCCCTTCGAGTTCGAAGGCGAGATCCATGCGGTTGATATCGAAGTGATCCCCTATGAGGGCGATGCCGCCTTCCAGGCTGAGCGCGAGCGTCAGCGTCAGGCGATGTTCAGGCAGCGATCTCTCGACAAGGGGTTATCGGCGTCAGCCCGGATAGACTCTAACCTGACACAGTTGCAGTAAAGGAAGACACTATGCGAGGCGTAGGCGTGATTGAATTCGGCGGACCGGATGCGCTTCAGATTGTGGAGTTGCCTGAGGCGCACGCCGGACCAGGCGAAGTGCGGTTGCGCGTCTATGCAGCAACGGTCAATCCAACCGACACCTTCATCCGCGGTGGCGCTCGCGCCGACGCGCTGCGCGAGCAGGGGGCGGCGCCATACATTCCCGGCATGGACGCGGCCGGTGTGGTCGACGAGATTGGCCCCGACACGGAGACCGATCTGCAAGTCGGTGATGCGGCCATGGCGATGGTGATCCCGCGCGGTAGCCACGGCGCGTATCGCGAGAGCATCGTGCTCAAGGCCGACGCGGTATCGCGCGCGCCCGCCGGCGCCAGCCATGCAGAGGCATCGACGCTGCCGATGAACGCGCTGACGGCTCGGCTGTCGCTCGACCAGATGACTCTGCAGCCCGGACAAACTCTTGCCGTGACCGGCGCAGCCGGTTGCTATGGCGGATACATGGTGCAGCTCGGCAAAGCCGACGGTCTGACCGTGATCGCCGATGCGTCGGAACAGGATGAGCAACTCGTTCGGGACCTCGGAGCCGACATCATCGTTCCGCGCGGCGACGACATCGCCCAACAGGTTCGCCAGGCGGCACCCAACGGCGTCGACGGGCTCGCTGACGGCGCGGTCCAGAATCAGCTCGTGGTCGGCGCGGTCCGGGACGGTGGTCACTTCGCGAGCGTGCGAGGCTGGCGCGGCCCCGAGGGCGGCGAGCGCGATATCAGTTTCCACGTCACGATGGTCTTCAACTATGACCGCCGCGCCGACCTGCTCGACGCGTTGCGGAAGCAGGTCGAGAGCGGGCAGGTAACGCTACGCGTCAACTCCACCTATCCCGCCGAGCAGGCTGCGGAAACCCACCGCCTGTTCAGGCAAGGCGGTCATCGAGGCCGCTTTGTGATCACCTTCGACGAAGACGACTGAGACGGCGATTAGGTACGGGCCGCTTCGGCGGACCGCCTGCGCGATCGTCCGCGCATTGACGACGCCGTGCTCAAGGAAGTCGGAGAGCACGCGCGCGTACGCTGACGGGACCTCGCGCGGCACGCCGTGCCCGACGCGGCTGAAGACGTGCAGCGTTGCGTTGCCCAGCCGTGCAAAGTCCTGGAGATTGGCGGTCAACAGCGTGTCCGCCGCGCCGGCGAGTATCAGGGTCGGCGTCTGGATCTCGCCCAGACGGTCACCCTTGCGATAATCGAGCATCGCTTCCCAGCAGCCGTCGTAGTGTCCAACCGATACCGACAGCTGTCGATCAATCTGAGCCGGCACGTCGTCGTGCGTGCTTTGGCGCGGGACGCCGGCGAGCGTGGTGCGGATCAGCAGGTCGCGTTCCCTGTTCACCCAGCGCCGACGCATGGTCTCGCGCGCCGATTGCGGCAGATCGATTCCGTCCGCCGGGGCCGGGGCGGACAAGGCGAGGCTGCACAGACGGTCGGTGTGGGCCAACCCCAGTTCGAATCCGATCAACCCGCCCATGCTCTGTCCCGCGTAATGGAACCGATCGATGCCGTGGTAATCAGCCATCCCGACGACATCGGCGGCCAGCTGCTCGATAGTGTAGCCGTCCTCCGGGTGCGCCGAGTCGCCCGCTCCGCGACAGTCCATCACGATGCATCGGTACTGGTCGCTTAGCCGCTCGACCACGTTCGACCAACCATCGTGCGAAGCCGTATAGCCGTGCTGGAAGATGATCGGATCGCCGATGCCGACATCCTCGTAGTAGAGGTTGACCCCGTTGACGTTCGCAATCGCCATTTTGGACTCCTGTCGGTGTCATCAGTAATGATCGGCGCTATCGAGCTGTGTAGCCGCCATCGACCGGCAGCGCGACGCCGTTAACGAAGCTGGCGTCGTCGGAGGCGAGGAACGCCGCGGCGGCGGCGATCTCCTCCGGCTGACCCAGCCGACCCAGTGGATGCAGTGAGGCGAGGAACGCCTCAGCCCCCTCCATCTCACGGATCGGCGCGGTCATCGGCGTGTGGATGTAGCCCGGGCAGATCGCGTTGACGCGCACACCGCGTGGCCCGTAGGTGACGGCGAACTGCCGGGTAATGCCGACAACGCCGTGCTTGGCGGCGACATACGCGCCCGCGCCCTCCTCTACCTCCAGGTCGGGGTTCTGCGTCGAGGCGCTGCTCAGGAGGCCGTTCAGGCCGGCGATCGAGGCGGTGTTGATGATCGATCCACCACCCCGCTCGGCCAGCATCGCCGCGCCATGAAAGGTGCCGTAGTAGACGCCGGACAAGTTCACCGAGATAGTTCGATCCCAGCCGTACTGGCTGCCGCCGATGCCGGCGTTGTTGAACAGCACATCGAGTCCGCCGAGCACGGCGACGGTCTGCGCCAGCGCGTCCTTAACGGCATCCTCAGAGGTGACGTCCAGCTCCATCGTCGCCGAGCGGCCACCATGCTCGGCGATCTGTGCAGCCGTGGTCTGCGCGCCCTCGACGTTAACATCGGCGCACATCACCCCCGCCCTCTCAGACGCCATCCGCAGCGCGGAGGCCCGTCCAATCCCCGATCCAGCCCCAGTAATCAGCGCGACGCGCCCCCCAAGTCGATCAATCGCCATATCCCGCTCCAATCGTTGCACACGCAGTCTAGGACGGCGGGATCGGTGTCGATTACCAGTAGGTACCGCAGCGGTCGAGGTTCGGCGTGATCGGCGTGTCCCACACCCCGTCCATCGAGAACGTCGCGGAGACCGATTCTCCGTCGTCACCCTCGATCGTAATTTCCACCGACTCCGCTTGTCGCAGAGAGGCGAACCAATAAGCGGTATGGGAAACGTGTACGTGGTTCTGTCCTGGATCCTGATATGCACGCCACACAAGACTGCTCTCTGTTGCAGGCCCTCGCTCCGGAGCAGGAAGGAATTGATAGGAGACCACGTAGGACTCCGGATCGTAATCTGATCGAGGTGGAATGGTTACGCCAAGAATCTCGACATGCAGAGTGCTCGCACGGTAGCATGCGAATTCCAGTCGTAAGGGGATGTCGCCGAGCGTAGGTTCTCCGTCCTGTTGCACCGTGAGAGTTGTAATGAAGATAGGCACCCGGGGTGCGTTGTTCAAGTCCTCCTCATATACTCTGGCCGTGATTCGACCGCCATCGCGGTAGATGACGCCAACGTCCCGATGAATTGGCGCTTCGTAACCGGCCAGTCTGGTTTCGGCTTTGACCAATGCGGTTTTCGCAGCTTCAGTATTCTGCTCGGCGGCTTCAGCGTCCTGTCTGGCGACTTCGGCGTCGAATTCAGCTGCTGCCAGAGCCTCCGCTTCGCTTCCGAGCGAGTGTCCCAGCGCGATTCCGCCGGCGGCCACAAGCGCGCCCAGCAGGAGTGCCGCTATCCAGAGTCGGATCGATTTCATCGGTAGCCTCTTTTGATGGGGTTCGCGCATGCAAGCTGTCCGCCTGTTTGCACGATCTTAGCCTTGGCAGTGCTTCGTTGAAGGGGTAGGTCATTGCCCGGCGGACTCCTGTCCAATGCCGGATCCAACGTCAGTGATCAGCCCACAGGATCGATGTCGGTGAGTAGTAGTGATAATCGCCACATCGGTCAAGGTTTGGCGTGATCGGTGTGTCCCATACGCCGTCCATCGAGAACGTTGTAGAGACCGACTCCCCGTTAGCGCCTTCAATCAGGACTTCCAGCGATTCCGCCTCTCGGGTCAGAGAATACATGAAAGGAGTGGCGTAAAGATAGATGACATTCGTTCGATCTAGAGTGACTGCTTGCGCAGCGCTGATACTTACTCGATCTGGAATTTGATCTGGAGTTGGCAGAGCTCGATATATCACTGAATAAGATTCGTCGTATACATCATCATCGGTTCGAGAAGGGATGGTAACGCCTGTAAGTCGGAAGTGGCGATCACCGCCGTTACATCTGATTTCGAGTGTTAGCGCATTCCTGCTTGATGTTAAGATGTTGTCAGCGTGCACTGCTAGAGTCGACTCATAGAATGGCAGGCCTGTCAGATAATCGGTGTTGAGATATACCCTCGCTTTTATTCGGGCGTTATCGCGGTAGATGTCGTCAAACTCTCGATAGATTGGCGCTTCGTAACCGGCCAGTTTGGTTTTCGCTTCGGTCAATACTGCTTTCGCGGCTTCGGCTTCTTGCCTAGCGACCTGCGCATCTTGCTCGGCGGCCTTAGCGTCCTGTTTGGCAGCGTCCGCATCTTGTCTGGCGACTTCGGCGTCGAATTCAGCTGCTGCCAGAGCCTCCGCTTCGCTTCCGAGCGAGTGCCCCAGCGCGATTCCGCCTGCGGTTACAAGCGCGCCCAGCAGGAATGTCGCCATCCAGAGTTGGATCGATTTCACCAGCAGTCTCTCTCCGTGTGGTTCGCGCGCGCAGACTGTCTACCTGTTTGCACGATCTTGATGATGCTTTGATTATGAAGGGGGGGGGGGTAAGTCAAGTTGTTGCAAAATCAGCTGGCGCTCCGTCGCCGTGCGGCGGATCGGCGTTAGCCTTAGGAGCGACCGAGTTCATTCAGTGCGGAATAGGGAGACCGATATGCCGATTGCTGCTGGAGACACGCTGCCCGATGTGAATGGGACGACGATGACCGATGGCCATCCCAGACCCACCAACCTGCGCGAGTTGGCCGGCGACAAAAAGACCGTGATCTTCGGTGTGCCCGGCGCCTTTACGCCGACCTGCACGAACGATCACTTACCCACTTTCGCCGCATCCGCCGACCAGCTGGCCGCCGCGGGGATCGAGCAGACGATCTGTATGTCGACCAACGACATCTTCGTGCTGCAGGCTTGGAACGCCGCGCATGGTGCCGACCACATCAAGATGCTCGCCGACGGCTCGGGTGACATCACCCGCGCGATGGACGTCGGCCTTGACCTGGGCGGACTCGGACTGGGCTTCCGTTGCATGCGCTTCGCGATGCTAGTCGAAGGCGGGGCGGTCAAGGCATTCCAGGCCGAGGAACAGCCGGGCGTCTGCGCGCTGACCTCCGCCTCGGCGATCCTCGAACACGCTTAGTCGCGGACTCGCGGACTACGCAATCCATGCCGGAGGTTGATTCTCCTCCCGCGCCGACATCATGCGGCGCTCGCGAGTTGCGTCGCAAGGACGCAGCGGCGTTGTCGCGCTATCGCGGCGTCCGCAGTACGCACACGTATCAGGCTTCGTGGTACCACAACGCGACCTTCGTCTTCCCGCTGATCGCGGTGCTGATCGCCGGCATCGTCTGGCTCGCGACCGGCAGCGCCGAGGCCGGCGGCGCGGCGATCTTCTTCCTCGTTGTGACGGTGGCGATGCTGCCGGTGGTCTTCATTACCTGGCAACGACAGACGACCGCCGTGATCGTGCATGACGACGGCATAAGCGCCCTGCACGCCGGTCTCGAACAACAGACGATCGGATGGGGCGATCTGCGCAGTGTGCGCCGCGTCGAGACGATGGGCAATGTGCGCTGGTATCTCGACGGTGCGGGTGTGGACTACATCGTGATCGCAGGGGAAATCGCCGACCGCGATCGATTGCTCGACACCGCCAGGAGCGAGTTGGTCGACCGTGACCGTGCGATAGATCGCGAGAGCGCTTAGCCGCCGCCCGCGCTGGGCGGGTCCGGCGTATTCAGCGTCGGTCGCGATTCGGCGGGTAGCGCCAGTGCCGCGATCGCCGTTTTGCCGTCGTCATCGAGGATGATCGTGACCGCCGCGCCAGCGCCGATGCTCGAGGGCGAGACCCGCTCCATGCGTAACAGAAATGTGGTCTCGTCGGTAAGCTGGATCGCAGCGCGACCGGTCTGCGTCTCGATCACGATGTATCCGCTCGAAGCGGAGATGACGCGACCGCTCATCACCTGCCGACCCTGCAGCCCTTCGCTGTTCCCGAACGGGCTCAGCCCACTCGCGCCCAGGACCAGCGAGGCGTTGGGAAACGCCGCGGCATCAATGTCGATCTGCAGGCGTCCGGCGACGACGCGCTCTGCGGTGACCACTTCTTCATCCGACGGTTGCGTGGCGACCACATCGGCGCCTACAAACCAGCCGCCAACGCCAGCGCCGCCCAACGCGGCGAGCGCGAACAACCAGCCGAACAGTCTGCGCGTCATTCGGTCGCATCCGCTCGTATGGCGTCGACCACCTGCTCGCCCGTCATCGCCTGGTCGGCGGCAATGATGACGATAACGGTCGTGATGAAGCTGTTGACATTATCGTCGCTGCCGCCCACGACGATGTAGTCGCCTGGCTCGACGGCGTCGGTCCAGATCGGCAGCATCGCCTCCACCACCGCGTCATTGGCGAATCGAACTGTCTGGAGGCTGTCGCCGACGCGCACGATCCACGCGTCGCCATCGAGCTCAGCGACGAAACCACTCAGGTCGCCGACTGGCGCGCCGTCACCACCGATACGACCCTGCTGTGAGGGATCGTAGACGCGCACAACTGCCTGCTCGCCGGAAGCGCCCCACTGAAATCCGGCCCCTAGGGCGGCGGCGAAGACGATCGCCGTCATAAGGACGATCAGGAGTCTGGAGGTCAGTCCACTCAGTTGTGTTCGCACGGCGTGGGGTTCCGTCTGCGCTTGCGCTGTTCCACCTGGAACAAGGCCGAGACTGCGGCGCAGCGTGCGAGCGGGGCGCAAAGAGGGCGGACCGAAGCCCGCCCTCTCGCGCATGTGTTTCGCGCCTATTGTGGTTAGACGGACAGCGCGTCGGCGACGTCGGCGAGGCCAATCGACTCCAGCTTGGAGCGGCTGGGGATGCAGGTTTCGGTGTCCCAGTCGCAGGCGTTGAGAAAGTCGGTCTCGAGCGTCTCGATGTCGAGGATTACGTCGGCCAAGGGTCCGGCCTTCTGGACGGTGCCTTCGCCGCCCCAGAGGCGTGGCGGGGCGAAGCGCTGACGTGGATTGTCGCCCTCGCGGACAGTGAACGCCATCCGCAGGTTGGCGATCCGCTCGCCGGCGAGCTGTAGATCCTCGCCTGTCAGATCCCAACCGGTCACGGCGTTGATCCACTGCGGGAAGCGGTCGGTTGGAGCGGCCATCATGATGAACTGGCACATGCCGGTCGAGTTCGAGATGTGCATGTACTCCGAGGCACCCTTGTGGTGCTCGCCGCGGTTGGCGTAGTCCTTGAAGTCGCGTGGGGCGGCCGGGTACTCGGGTCCGCCGTAGCGGGAGTTGCCCTCGTACTGTGTGTGGCGGGCCGGAGTCGGGTCGAGCTTATACGTCGTCCAGTACTCGGGCTGCAGTTTGGCGTCGTGCATCGGCAGTTCCTGACCGCCGACGTCGGTGCGGAACGCCTGCGCGCGGTTGTCGCCGTTCTTGGCGTCGATCTTCTCGGCCGCCACCTTCATGCCGTCGGCGAGCAGATCGCCGAAGCCTTCGCGCTTGCCGATCAGGTGCAGCATCTCCATGATGCCGTCGTCGTTGCTCCAGGTCAGCTCGACGCCGCCGGTGTCCTCGAGGTCGATCAGGCCGTTCTCGAAGCACTCAATCGCGAACGAGATGGTCGTGCCGGCGCCAATCGTATCGAGGCCGTACTCGTTGCACCAGTGGTTCGCCGCCTGCAGCATGTCGAGGTTGGCCGACAGGTTCATCGTGCCGAAAGACGCCATCGTCTCGTACTCGGCGCGGTGGGTGTTGACCGGGTACTTGAAGATGCCGTTCTCGTGCTCGGCTTCGGCGAGACCATCCGCCGGGGTGCCGAAGGGCGACTCGATCGATTCCGCGCCGCATGCCATCGGGCAGCGCCAGCAGCCGTAGCTCTTGGCGGACTTTGGTCGTAGCTCGCCGCTGCTGGTGCGGCGCATGGCGACCGGACCCTGTTCGGTCATCTGGATCTCATCGTAGTCGTGGGTCATGCGGGTCGCGTTGACGACCGGCCCCTGGACCGAGCCCACATCGGGGAAGACGTCGATGCCGACGCCGCCCCAGTTGCGCACTGGGGAGTCGCCGTTGTGAGCCGAGCCGGCGGTGATGCCGGTCGTCCCAAAGGTGGCGAAGAAGTCTCGCAGCGGAGCGATGAACTCGTCGCGCGACTGACGGGCGAGCGAGCGGATCTCAGTGTCCTGCGAGAGCATGTTCTCGCGCGGCGTACCGCCGGCCTTGACGACCACAGCTTTGACCTTCTTCGAACCCATCACGGCACCCACGCCTGAGCGAGCGGCGAGGCGGCCGTGCTCGTTGCAGATGCCGGACAGATAAGACAAACTCTCGCCCGACGGCCCAATGCAGGCGACCGAGGTCTTGCGGCCGTACTTCTCCTTGAAGGCATTCTCGACCTCAATCGCGCCCATGCCCCAATAGTCCGAGGCGTCCTTAATCGACACGTCATCGCCATCGATCAGGATGTAGACAGGGTTGTCGGCCTGCCCGTAGAAGAGGATGCCGTCCCAGCCGGCGAACTTGAGGTAAGGGCCGAAGTCGCCGCCGCAGTTGGCGTCGCCCCAGCCGCCGGTCGAGGGGCTCTTGCAGACGACTTGGAAGCGGTTGCCGAAGATCGGCGTGCCGGTCATCAGGCCCGGCAGCAATCCCAGGACGTTGTCCGGGCCCAGCGGGTCGGTGCCGACCGGCACGCGGTCGAAAAGCAGACGCGCGCCGATACCGTAGCCGCCCAGATAGTCCTTGTACATCTGCTCGGGCAGGTCTTCGCGTTCGACCGCCCCCTCGCCCAGGCGGATGTTGATGATCTTGCCATTGAAGGCGACTTCATTCGGGTTCCAGTCCTTGTCGGCGAACGGGTCGGTCGCTTCTGGCGCGTCGGTGGTTTCGGCACCGGGTACGTTGGCCATGGGTCACGTCCTTCAACTGAATTGCTTGCTGCGCATTACGCGGATGCACACGCCGGATAGGTCACTCGACTGGACTGGGCACCGCGCCGATCGCGCTGAATCCGCGACACCCGGTTGCCGAGTTACAGACAGCCTAGCGACTCCCCGCTCTGAGCGCTACACAACAGAGTGTGATCAGCTGAAGCCGCTTGTGCGTCTCGCGATTATTTTGCGTAGCGTGAAGCGATGCCCCTCCCGTAACCTGCGGCTGGTGGAAGTGAGGGCGCAGTTGCGCTCGAAAGGTCGGCTGCGGCAGGCGGCATGAGACAGATTCGTCAGACCTTCGCCGCGTTCGCGGTGCGCGATTTCCGTTTCATGTGGCTGGGCTCGATCCTGTCCGTGACCGCGTTCATGACTTCATTCTCGCTGGTACCGTCGATCGGCTACGAGCTGACCGGCAGCTACGCCGCGTCCGGCATCGTGATGTTGGGCTCGGGCGTCTCGCAGACGCTGCTGGGGCCAATCGGCGGCGTGATCGCCGACCGCTATCGCAAAAAGCCGCTGGTGATAGCAGGGCAGTTTCTGCCTGGCGTGCTGATCGCCATCATGGGCGTCCTGATCCTTACGCGGCTGATTTCGATCCCGTTGCTCACCGCGGCGATGCTGCTGATGGGCGTCGGATTTTCGATGATGGGACCAGCGCGACAGGCTTGGACTGGGTTCATCGTTCCTCGCCGACTGCTGCCCAACGCGGTCGCGTTACAGCAGATGGCGATGAACACCGGGCAGGTGCTCGGTCCATTGATGATCACGATCTTCGCTACGGTCATCGCGCTCGAGGGCAGCAGCGTCGGGATCCTGTTCCTGATCGTGGCGTTGTTCTTCGCCATCGTTCTGCCGATGACGGCCTCGATCCGCACCGAAGGGCCGGCCCGGCCGATTGCGGAGCGTCGTGCGCTGCGGATTGAGCTGGCGGAGGGATTTCACTATTTGCGCCGCAATCCACGGCTGCGCATTCTCTGGGCGTATTTCCTTGTCATCGTCGCCTGCGGCTGGGGCTTCCAGACGCTTCTGGGCGGTCTTCTAGAGCAGGAGTTCGGCGAGAATCCGCTCGATGTCGGACCCACGTTTCTGATCTTCGGCGTGACCTCGCTGGCGATCAATATCCTGCTCGCCAGCGCGGTCTCCGGCAAGTGGGCTTGGCCGTTGCTACTGGCCATGGGCACGGTCATGGTGGTCGGCTTCTGGATCGTTGCGCTTGCGCCGACATACGCTGCCTTTCTAATCCTGGGCGGGATCATCGGCGCCGGGCGCTCGGGCACGATGCTTGTCAATCAGTCGCTGATGATGGCGAACACACGCCAGGACTACTTTGGGCGTGTGATGTCGTTTGCGATGATGGCCTTCGGCTTGCAGGCCTTGTTCGGTCCGGTCTGGGGGATCGTCGCCGATCAGATCGGCGGGCGACCGACGTTGGTGCTGATCGGCGCGATCGCAATGATCGCGACGGCCCTAATGGCGATCGGTTGGTTGCGGACCCGACATCTACCGCTCGAGGCGGGAACCGCCGCCAGCCTGGGTCGCCGAACGGGGACGGTTGTGCAACGCCCGGCGACCAGCGTCGCTTCCCCGAACGGCATCGAGCCGCAGCCGACCTTCACCGCCCGACTGGCGCCGGTCGCGCTGATGGAGCCGCAACGTGCTGCGGCGGGCAGCAAGCCTCAGGGCGGTGACTAGGCTACGCCAATGAACTAGTTCTCCACGACGTTCGCCGCGCTCAGCGTGCGCGAGTTCAGGCTGCTCTGGTCGGGATCCCTGCTGGCCACGACGGCGTTCATGACCACCTTCATCTTGGTGCCGATCGTCGCCTACGAGCTGACCGGTTCGTACACCGCCTCCGGCGTCGCCCAGGCCGGGATGGTCACGCAGTTGCTGTTCGGGCCGTTCGGCGGTGTGATCGCCGAACGCTACGCGAAGAACCCGGCGGTGCTCGGCAGCCAGATCATCCCCTGTGCGATCATCATCGTCACCGGCGTCCTGATCGTCATTGAGCGGATCACGGTCCCGATGCTGTTCGCTTCGATGGTCCTGATGGGTGCGACGTTCTCGCTGATGGGTCCGGCTCGCCAGTCCCGGGTGGTCGCAGTTGGTCCCGTCGCGCCTGCTGCCGAACGCGATCGCACTGCAGAACATGTCTATCAACATCGCCGCTGTCCTCGGACCGATGGTGGCCTCGGTGCTCGTGCTCTCTATGGGATTGAAATCGGGCATTCTCTATCTGCTGGTGGCATGCCTTTTTGTGATTGTGATTCCGCTGACGTTTTGGATCCGCGCCTCAGGTACCGCCACGCTCAAGGATCAACGCAAGGGTGTCAGGACAGAGATCTCGGCCGGGCTCGGCTATATCGTCAGCCGGCCGAAGCTGCGTCCGTTGTGGTTGTTCTGGACCCTGATCGTAGTCACCGGCTTCGCCGCCATGCAGACGTTGGTTCCGGGCATCCTCGAGCGGGAATTTGGTCGCTCACCCAGCGAGGGCACGGTGATCAATCTGATTTGGGGCCTGGCCGCGCTGCCAGTCAACCTGTTCCTCGCCGGCAGGTTCGGCGGGTGCCTGATCTGGCCACTGTTGTTCATTACCAGTGCGATGCTCGCCGGGGGCATGTGGCTCACGGACTGGGTGCCGGCCTTCTGACGCTCCTGTTGGTATCGGCGTTCGCCGGTACCGGACGCTAGAGCGTGATGCTGCTCCGACCAGACGATCATGATGACCAACACTTGCCCCGAGTACTTCGGGCGCGTGATCAGTTGGGCCTTCATGGCCTTCGGTCTGCAGGGATTGCTGGGGCCTGGTCGCCGATGGCATCGGCGGTCGCAGCACGCTGTATACCGTCGGCCTGGTTGTTGTCGCGGGGACAATGCTGATGGCGCTCTCGCGAGTCAGAACGCGCACATTCCGCCCGAGCCCGGCACCGCCGCGATCGCGAGCGAACAATCCGTACAGTCGGATACTAATCATTCGGATACCGCCCAGCCCGAACCGGGATCTGCGCCAAGCCCGGCGATCAGCCCGATCTTCGCCGCGCTGATGGAAGGACAGAAGCCGCGTTAGTCGGCCTGGGCTAGTTCCCCAAGAAACGCGCGCGTCCGCTCGATATGCGATTCGGCATCCGCTTCGAGAACGACGATCGCAGCCAGCATCTCATCGGCGCCGTAGTCGTCATGCATTGAGCGCACGGCATCGCCGACCTTCGACTCGGAGCCGGAGACGATCAGCGCGTCAGCCATGCGATCTGTGAAGTTGGTACTGGCGGCTTCATTGTACCCGGCATCCTGCAGCATCTGCGAGTAGTAGGGCAGACGCTGATAGAACCCGAACTGCCGACGGGCGGCGGCGTGGATTGCGTCTTGGTCTTCGCTGAGGATAATTGGCGTGTGGACGACCATCGCCGGGCGGTCGCGGCCCGCCTGATCGGCCCCGGCTTGCTGGGCAGGGAGCGCTACGTCGCGGATATAGGGCAGCGGCGACATCCAGGAGATGCCGCCGTCCGTGATCTCGCCGCTCAGCGACCAGGCGCGCTCGCGTAGGGCGGAGATCATTGTCTTCACCTGCGTCGGGCCGCCGGGCAGACGCCCTCGCGCGGTAATCAGCTCGCCCTCGTGGTCAACTGCCCCCTCCTCAAGCAGCGCCCGACAGATCGTGACGTATTCGCGCAGGTGCGAGAGCGGTTTGCGGAACGGAATGCCCCAGGTACCCTCAATCGCGGGCTTGTGCGACGGCCCGAGTCCTAGGAATAGGCGTCCCGGCGCGATCTGGTCAACCGTGGCCGCGCCCTGGGCCATCGAGATAGGGTGGCGCGGATAGGTCGGCACGATCGAGGTGCCGAAGGTGATCCGTTCTGCGCCCGACAGCGCCGCGCCGACGAAGACGGCGAACGGATCCGGCACCGGCCCGCCGACAGTCAGCCAGGCGGTGTCGAGGCCATCGCGGTCGGCGTAGACGATGCCGTCGATCAGGGCGGGTGCTCCCATCATCTGGATGTTCTGCAACGCAATGTGCACGCCGATGCGCATCTGTTTCATCGTTCGACTCCTGTGGATATGGCTGAGTATGGCGGGGTTTCCGCGAGGATAACCGCACCGATGAGGTCCTGGCCTCCGAGCCGCAACCCGCTTGGGTACATCTGTCGTTGCGGCGCATCCATCGGCGTAACGAGGAAGCGAGATTGCCGTGCCCGGCGCGGCAATGACTGAGTGTGGAAGCGCCTGCCCCACGCGCCGCCGACGAACGGCATGCAATGTATCAACCGTTGTCGTAGCCGTTCGTGATCGGGCTGTCTTCGCGTTGGCCTGCCGAACCGTCGGGCGCGAAGTCCTCGATCGTCCCGCTTAGCTGATCGCGATCCCGAAGCGGGGGAACCTGCGCCTCACCCCGCTGCTGGCTGGCGATGTGGATGGTCTGGGTGGGGAAGGCGAACTCGACCTGCAGCCGGTTGGCCAGGCGTATGATGTCGAGATTGAAGACGTGGCGCGTGCGCAGCTCCTCATTCCAGTTCGAGGCGCCGATGAAGGTGTAGACGATGACATTGAGCGAGGATGCGCCGAAGCTGTGTAGCTCGACTATGTAGTAGTCGTGCCGCATGTTCCGATTGGCGCGGATGATCGCGCGGATGCCTTCGACGAACGCCTGCACGCGGTCCGGATCGGTGTGATAGGCGATGCCGACGGTCGTGTAGTAGCGCCGCCAGGTGCGCTGACCCATGTTATCGACCGCGGTGTCGGTCACTCGCGCGTTGGGTACGGTGATCAGCGAGTCGGCGAAGGTGCGGATGCGCGTGGAGCGGAAGCCGACTTGCTCGACTGTGCCCTCGATGTCGCCCACGATCACCCAGTCGCCGACTTGGAAGGGTTTGTCGGCCAGAATGGTCGCCCCGCCGAGCAGGTTCTTGAGCGTGTCCTGCGCAGCCAGGGCGACCGCAAGGCCGCCGAGTCCGAGCCCGGCGATCAAGGAGGTGATGTTGACGTCGAGATTCTGCAGGACAAAGACGACGCCGATCGCACCGACGAAGATCTTGCCCGAGGTGCGCGCCAGCGGAACTAATTGGTCGTCCAGCTTGGAGATCGTCTCCTCGGCGAGCTGTTGCCAGTAATCGGCGGCGGCGTCGACGAGTCGGAACCCGACTAGCACGCCGGCAACAGTGGACGCGAAGTTGGCAAAGATGGCGACGACGTGTTCGACATCCGCATCGAAGTCGAGGACCGGAAACCCGATCGCCAGCGTGAGCGCGCCCAGCATCAGCAACAGCGGCCGTTGCAGGCGACTCAGCTCATACTGCCAGAACTGATGCCGTTCCGGATTCGCTCGACGGATGATGGCCTGGCTCAGCGCCCAGATGATCGCAAAGTGCGCGACGACGATGATCAGCGCCATCACGCCGAGCCCGATGAACTGCCAGACCTCGATGCCAATCACGGCCTTGTTCAGCCAATTGAGTGTGAGGTCGAGAGGCATAGAGATCATCCGCAAGTTAGCGGCACCGCCCGAGCACTAACGACGATTGCGCACTCAACACAACAAACAATTGTGCACGCAATTGACAGCGCAGGCTCACCCGCGTCCGAAGGCGTTACCGCGCGAGCCTGAGCATCGCGCCAGCTGGGGCGGACTGATTTCCCGACAGCTACGCGGTCGAGGGGTCGTGCTCGAAGCCGCAGGCTTTGTGCGAGCCGTCGCAGAACGGCTTCATGTCCGACTCGCCGCAGCGGCAGAGCGCAGCCATCGTTCCCTTCGGCGTCGGGATGACCGAGCCATCGTTGGCCTTCAGCGTCAGCCCCTCGGTCGAGATGAGAATCGGGCCGTTTGCATTGATCGTGATTTCGGCCATGGCGCGCCTCCTGCTCTGTGTGCGTGCGCTGAACGATCGAGCGTCGCAGCTAGCATAATCGGCGTATGTCGTGATTACTTGTCGGACCACACCCAAGTACCAGTGGAGCAGAAATCATGAAACTGACGGTCGAGTTCCCATCCGTCGTCCATCGCAACGGACCGGCCGAGATCGCGCGCCTGGCATCGGCGATTGAGGAGATCGGCTATGATGAGATCGACATCTTCGACCACGTGGTGATGGGACATCCGTACCCCGATCGCGAGTCGGGCCCCTACCCCGCCAATATGCCGATTCTCGAGGCGTTGGTCACCCTCGGGTTTATCGCCGCGATCACCAGACGGGTCGGATTGGGTACCGAGGTGCTGGTGCTGCCGCAGCGACAGCCGGTGCTGGCGGCGAAGCAGTTCAGCACGCTCGATTCGCTCTCGGGCGGGCGCGTCCGCGTCGGCGTCGGGGTAGGTTGGCAAGCGTCGGAGTATGAAGCGCTCGGTATGGACTTCCACACCCGCGGCGCGGCGATGGATGAGGCGATTAGGTTGATGAAAGCCTGCTGGACCGAATCGAGCATCGATTTCGAGGGCGAGCACTTCGTCTCGAAGGCGATGTCGATGGAACCCAAGCCGCCGCAAACGACGGCGGGCGGTGCCATCCCCGTCTGGATCGGCGGCGGCTCGCCGGCCGCGCTGCAACGCGCGGGACGAGTGGGTGATGGCTGGATGGCATCCGGCCTGCTCGTCGATGCCGCGGTCGGCGCGATCAGCGTGGTTAAGGAAGAGGCGGAACGTGGTGGTCGCGATCCCGAGGCGCTGGGCTTCCAGTGTCAGCTGGCGCCGCCGCCGCGCGCCGGTGACCCCTCGACGCGAGAGTATTGGGCCCGATCGACGGATGTCGCCGCGACAGCCGCCGCGGCACAGGAGGCGGGCTTCGGCTGGGCCGCGGTGAATGTGACGGGCGTGTTCGTCGCGGGCGCGCGTTCGATCGACGCGATGATCGATCAACTGGGCACGCTGCACGACGCGATCCGGACGGAAACGGGATAGCCCCGCTGGCGAGAGCGCCTAGGGAACGAGATTCCCGCGTGCGCGGGCGGGAATGACGGACCGCAAGAACGATGGGCTCAAGCGGGAATGGCGGGCTGAGCGCAGGAGCGAATGGGATCGATTGAGGCGGCATGGCGTTGAGCGGAGACTCGATGATCACCGAGCACGGCGTCTTGCCGATTGCGCTGGGCGACAACTGGGCCTACGCGCTGCCGACCTCGGACGGCATCATCATGATCGATGCCGGGCCGGACTATGACGGGGCGTGGGCGGCGCTGGCGGCGCAGCTGGAGGCGGCCGGGCTGGACATTCGCGATGTCAGGTACGTCGCGATTACGCACGCGCACATCGACCATTGCGGGCTCGCGTTCCGTTGGCAGGCGGAGGGCGCGACCGTCGCGGCGTCGGCGCTCGAGGCGCAGTCCTTCCTGCACGGACGCAGCATTATCGGCTACCAGACGCAGTATGTCTTCGACCATATGCGTCGCGTTGGCGTGCCGCCGGAACGGATTACGGGGTTCATCGAATCGCGCGAGCGGATGCGTCGGGCGTTCCGAGCTGGCGACCACACAGGCGGTGGGGTGCGGCGCGAGCGCTGGCCGGGTCTGATCCGCGGGACGCCGTTTCGCGCCGACGAGCCGTTGTCCGACAGGGCTGATATCCGCCTCGGCGATCGCCGCATCGTGCTCGTCTCTGCGCCGGGCCACACGCCGGGCAATTGCGTGTTCTACGAACCCGATACGGGCGCGCTATTTAGCGGCGACCAGATCATCCCCGGACTGAACTCCAACCCTGGCTGGCACTTCGATATCTCGGTCGAGCCGCCTCGGCGTTTCCGCAGCCTGCCTGCCCTCTCCGAATCGCTGGATCGGATTGAGGCGCTGGATGTCGCGCACCTGTATCCCGGGCACCGCGAGCCATCGGATCAGGTGGCGGCCGAGATCGAGCGCGTGCGGCGTCACCATCGCAAGCGGCAGGGGCAGCTCTGCGGGATGCTTGCCGAGGGGCCGTCGACGCCCTATCAGTTACTGGCGACGATGTTCAGACGACTGCCGGATCGGCGCTTGTGGCAAGCGATGGCTGAGGTAACCGGCCACATCGACGCGCTGGTCGCACGGGGTGAGGCTGTGGAAGTGGAGTCGGACGGGACGCTGACGATTCACCTCTCCTGACCCTCCTAAAGGGATATCGCAGGGCGCTCACAGCCGCCGATAGACGCCCGACGAGCCGCTCATCAGCTCGCCCAGTGCCGCTCTTCTGATCAGCGTCAGCGCGGATGTCACGGCCCTGGCCTTGATCGCCGCTCGCGTCTGGGCGAATGTGTAGCTGGTCGCGTAGCTCTCGTGGACGGTTTCGATACCCAGACAGACCGCGCCGACGGGTTGGCCGCCGTGCGGATCGGGCCCGGCGACACCGGTGATGCCGACGCCGATATCGGCGTCGAACTGTCGGCGGACCGCGCCAGCCATGGCTGACGCGGTCTCGTTCGACACCACACCATGCGCTTCAATCACCTCCGCGTCGACGCCGCATTGCGCCTTGGCCTCGGCTGTGTAGGTCACCAGTCCGCCCCGGAAGTAGCCGCTGGCGCCTGGCACATCGGTGATCGTGCTGGCCAACAGACCCCCCGTGCAGGATTCCATGACCGCGATCGACATCCCGAGCTGCCTGAGCATGCCGGCGACCGCTTCCTGGAATGTCTCCTCGTCAGCGCCCCAGATGGCGTCTCCGAGCATAGAGCGGATCTGTTGCTCGACGGGGGTGATGCGCTCGCGGGCGATATTCGCATGGGCGGCTTTGGATGCGAGTCGGATGTGGACGCCGTCGGCCTTGTGGTAGACGCCGACGGTCGGATCCTCGGCGTGGCGTAAGTCGCCCAGCAGTTCATCCAGCATCGACTCGCCCAGACCGGTCGTCTTCAGTGTGCGCGAGATCAGCACGCCGCCGTCGGAGCGCGCCCTGAGTCGCGGCGCGACATCTTGTTTCCACATGCCGGTCATTTCTGCCGGCGGACCAGGCAGGGCGACGATGATCGCGCCGTCTCGCTCTACCCACCAGCCCGGCGCGGTACCGCGTGGATTGGGAATCGACTCGCCCGAGGGGATGATCGTGGCCTGTTTGATGTTCTGCTGGGGCATGCGTCCGCCGCGCTGCTCGAAGAAGTTGCGTAGGTGCGCTTCTAGTTCGGGCACGACATATGCTTCCTCACCGACCGACTCGGCGATCGCGTCGCGCGTGACATCGTCCTCGGTCGGGCCCAGCCCGCCGGTCAGGATGACAACGTCCGAGCGATGCCTGGCGGTTTGGATTAGCTCGACCAGACGCTCCTTGTTGTCCCCGATCTGGTGCATGAAGTAGAGGTCGACGCCCATCGCCGGCAGACGCTGCGCCATGTAGTTGGCGTTGGTGTCGAGGATTTCGCCCATCAGGATTTCGGTGCCGATGCTGATGATCTCCGCCCGCATGTCGCCTGCCCCCCATGCTTCCGTTCGAGTGACGCTGCATTCGATCAGACACGTGTCTGATCGCTCAGATACTGCCTACCATCGTTACTCGAATCGTGCGCGCTCACTTCATAGGCTACTGGTAGACTGCTCGAATGACGACCGCCAGCGCGCCGCCAACGCTTCCCGATGTGGCCGAGATGGCTGCCCGAGTGCGCGAGAATGTGAGCCGTGTGATTGTCGGCCGCGAGCAGGTGCTTGACTATACGCTCGCCGCGATCCTCTCCGAGGGCCACATCCTGTTGGACGACGTGCCCGGGTTGGGCAAGACGATGCTGGCGAAATCGTTCGCCCGCTCGATTGACTGCTCGTTCCGCCGCATCCAGTTCACGCCCGATCTGTTGCCCTCGGATGTGACCGGAGTCAACATCTACAACCAGAAGACGGGCGAGTTCGAGTTTCGGGCTGGACCGCTGTTGGCTCAGCTGGTGCTCGCCGACGAGATCAATCGCGCCTCGCCGCGCACGCAGTCCGCCCTGCTGGAGGCGATGGAAGAGCAACAGTTGACGGTCGAGGGCGAGACGATGGCGCTGCCGCGCCCTTTCCTCGTGGTCGCGACGCAGAACCCGGTCGAGCTCGAAGGCACATTCCCTTTGCCCGAAGCGCAGCTCGATCGTTTCCTGCTACGCTTGCGTATGGGCTATCCGGACGCCGCCGAGGAAGACGCAATCCTGCTGCGTTTCGAGCGCGCCCACCCGCTGGAAGAGCTGCAGCCAGTGGTTGGGTCAGAACGTCTGCGACTAATGGTGCGCACGGTCGAGCAGGTGCGCGTGAGCGAGGCGGTGCGGGGCTACATCGTATCGATCGTGCAGGCGTCGCGACAGGAGCAGACGTTCGAGCTCGGCGCTTCGCCTCGCGCCTCACTGGCGTTGCTGCGCACGGCTCGATCGTTGGCTGCGATTCGTGGCCGCGATTATGTCCTGCCCGACGATGTGCAGGAGCTGGCGCGCGTAGTGTTGCCGCATCGCCTGATGCTCTCTGCCGATGCGCGCTTGCGCTGGTCCTCGACGGAGTCGTTGCTCGAACAGCTGTTGAGTCGCGTGCCGGTACCGATTGAAGCGTCCGCCGCCGGTGCCTGATTCGCGGCTCCACGTCGGGCCTGCGCGTGTAATCGAGAGGCATCGCCGTGTCGATGATGGGCGGCATGGGACTCGGTGGCGGGATGTTCACCGAGATCGAGGCCGAGTCCCGGCGCGATGAGCGCGAGCAGAAGATTCAGTCGGGCGAGTTCGGGTTCCAACACGATAATCGCCTTATTCGAGCGATCTGGGCGCCAGCCGCCGTGGTCGTGGTGTTGCTGGGCGTGGCCAGCGGCGAGATCATCGTGTCGCTGGTCGCTGCGACGGTGCTCGTCGCGGGCTGGGCGGCTTGGACCTGGGCGCGGTACGCGCTGCATCGGCTGCGGACCTGTATCGAGATCTCGCAGACGCACGCCTTCGTCGGCGAGACGCTCACGCTCACACTGCGGTTAGAGAACCGCAAGATCATCCCGCTCTCCGGACTCCAGGTGCGCATCAACCTGCCCGAGATCCTGGAACCGTCCAACCAGTCGTTCAGCAGGTTGCACGAATCAGAACCGCAGGAGGGCGTAGTCGTGCGCTCGACGTCGTTGCGTTGGTACGAACGTCTGATCTGGCAATTCGAGATACCGCTGGTCACTCGCGGGCACTACCAGTTGGCGCGCGTCGATCTCAAGTCGAGCGATTTCTTCGGCGTCTATCGACGCGAGCGGACCGATCGGGCGGAGCGCGCGTTGTGGGTCTATCCAGAGGTGCTTGCGCTGGATCGACTGGAATTGCCGCGTCTGCGCCCGCGGGGCGATCAGCGCGGCGGCGAACGTCTGTTTGAAGACCCGACGCGGCTGCGGACGATTCGCGACTATCGCCCCGGCGATCCGCTCAAGAAGGTCGACTGGAAAGGGACCGCGCGTCGCCGACAGCTGCAGTCTCGGGTTTACGATCCGTCGAGCGATCTGATCGCCGTGGTTGCGCTCAACGTCTCGACGCTGCCGTACGCCTGGCAGGGATTCTTCGGCGACATCTTCGAGCGGGCCGTGTCGGTGGCTGCGTCGCTCGCCAATGGCTACTCGGAGGAGCGGGTGCCGGTCGGGCTGTTAGCTAACTGCACCTGGCCTGGCCATGACACCGCGATCCGCGTGCCGCCCTCGCGCTCGCCGGGACAGATGACGCGCATCCTCGAGTCGCTCGCTATGGCCGATGTGTTCACGTTGGTGCGGATCGAGCGGATGCTGAGCGAGGAACGCCTCAGCTACGGCTCGACGCTGGCGTTGGTCACGGCGGTGCTAACGACGGAGCTCGAGTCGGCGTTGCTGCGGCTCAAGCGCCACGGTGCACAGATCGGCCTGATCTACGTAGGCATCGACGATCCGCCGGCGACATTCGCCGCTTCGCCGGTGCACGACATCCGCTCGGCACTGGAGGGTTTGCACTACGAGCGCGTCGGCGAGTCGGGTCCATGGGCTCGTACGGACCGCCTGTATGCTAACCGACGCCCGCCAGAACCGGCGGAAGCGGTCGATTTGCCAACCTTCGTCGGCAGCGACGCCGTCGCTGTGCAGCCGCCTGACACAACCGCCGCCGTCGCGCCGCGGACACCGGTTGCGGTTGGCACGGTCGGCGCTTCGTCGCCGCCACCGCATGCGGCGAATACGTGGGCGCGACCGGCGGATCGGGACAGCGAGCGATGAGCGTCGTCGTCACCTCCTTCGCGCCTCGCGCGTCCCGACGCGTCGAGCTGGCCTACACGGCCTCGCTGCTCTTCGGCGAGATCGTGTTGCTGGTCATTCTTGCCAAACTGATTCCGCGCATCGTGGCGTACGATGCGGGCGAAACGTTGTCGGTCTGGGCTGTCGGCGGGACGCTGCTACTCGGCTTCGGCGTCTCTCGTTGGCTAGGCAACCGCGTGCTCTCGATGTCGCGGCGTTTCTGGTACGGACTGCTGGTCACGCTGATCGCGCTACAGATCATCGGCTCGGTCGATCTGTCCGAGACGGCGCGTATCTGGGATCTATCGTGGGTGCTGGAACTCGGGCGACCATCGAGCGCGGTCTGGCGCGAGACGGTTGTGCTGGCGAATGGATCGACGGTGCCAGGCGAGATCGATCAACTCTTCGCGGCGCTGATGCTGATTCCGATCTGGTTCCGCGGCGTCAATCTGGGTTCCAGCGACCTGACGGAGCAGTCGTTCGCCAACTACGCGGTCTACGGGCTGATCGCGATTGCGCTCTCGCTGGCGTTGGCAGACAACGGCGGCGTGGTCGACCATGCGCGCGGTTTGGGCGTGCTGTGGGTAGTGGCCGGGCTGATTACTGTGGCACTGAAGAATGCCGCCAACACTGATCAAGTACAGGGACTGGGCATGGCGCAGACGGGCGCGGCGGTCTCGGCGACGCTGGTTGCGCTGGTGGTCGGTGTGGCGCTGTTTCTGCTAATCGTGACTGGCGTGGTCGGCTTGATCGCGGGATCGGGTGCCGTCGAGCCGATGCTCGATGCGATCGGCACGGCGATCCGCGGCATCATCACTGTGATCTCGTACATCCTCTGGCCGTTGTTTTGGATCTTCGAGCAGATCCGGGATGCGATCGGGACGCCGAGCGAAGACGTGTTTGAGCGGCTTTCGGAAGGAGTGGGGCGACCGGCCGAACCTCTTGAAGACGATGCCGGCGAGCCCGATCCAACGCCGGGGATCGTGATCGCGCGCGTGTTCGGCGGAATCGCCGCCGTACTGGTCTTCGCGATCGCCGCGTTCTACTTCTTCCGCCGATTCGTCAATCGAGACTCACGCACCGAAGAAGTGCGCGAGTCGCTCTGGTCGGAGGCGCATGTGATGGACGACCTGCTGGGCGGATTGCGCGGCCTCGGCGCGCGGTTCCGTCGTCGCCTGGAGATGCGCCCGCCCGACGCACCGATCGCCGAGCTGTACTACGAAGTCCTCAAGCATGCCGAATCCAAAGGGCAAATTCGCGCCGCGCATCGAACGCCGCTGCAATTCGCCGATGCGCTGGAACGCGCCTATCACAGTCCGACCCCCAGACGAATCTCGGGAGCGTTCAGCACGTTTCGCTAC
The DNA here is from genome assembly GCA_965116225.1 of Dehalococcoidia bacterium. Lineage (GTDB taxonomy): Bacteria > Chloroflexota > Dehalococcoidia > Bin125 > Bin125 > Bin125. The sequence goes on from OZ220495.1 coordinate 1,773,433, forward strand.
GGAAGTCACGAGCCGGAGCAAGCGGAGATGTGCTCGATGCGTCAAAGCTGGGATGCCCTGAAGGACAGCTAGTCGCCCGGTCCCGGTTTGCGCGCCAGCCTAAGCACGGGTCTGCCTGCGGTATCGGTCCGTAGAAGAATTACCGACGAGGCGGCATCGACGGCGGCCGCGTATGCAAAATCGGCGGTGAAGCCGAGTCGAGCGAGACGCGCTCCGTGCAGCGAGTCGGCGAAGGCGTGGGTCGAGGATCGGCCGTAGGCGTGGTAGAGCCTGAGCGCTAGGCGAGCGCCGCCGAGCAGCTCGATCCGCGGCCGCAGCCGTCTGAGTCTGGCCACGTAGGCGCCGGCGGCGAATGCGTCCTCAACCGAGGGTGCGGCACCGCCGCGATCGCCGCTACAGACAATCGCGAGGCGCTCCGCAGCGCAATCGAGCACGTAGGCCAGCGATGCCTCCATGTTGCGTAGACAGGCGGAGAGGACGAGATCGGCCTGCGCGGCACCGGTCAACGCGCGCGTACCGTTGCTGGTTACGTGGACCACCGTCCAGCTGGATACGTCGAGCGAGGCGAACTCAGTCGGCGAGTTGCCGAAGTCCGCCTCGGGCGGGGGCAGCGCGTCGACCTCGCCGATTAGCATGCAGTCGGTCGGCTGATCATCCAGGTTCCGGCGCAGTTCGTTCCGTAATACCGTTCCGGCGGTGAAATCGGGCACGGGGTAGACGGCGCGCGCGCCGCCGGCGAACAAGGCGGCGTGCACCGTCGTGGCGCGGAAGATGTCCAGCACCAGCGTCGCGGCACCTTGCATCTCGCTCACGTGTGGCGGCTGTAGATAGACTTCGACCTGCGCAGGCTCCTGTTGCGACACGCGCGCAGGCTACGCCCTGATCGGGCTCAGGATACGCTGGCGCCATGTCAGCCGCCACATCAGCTATGTCAGCCATGTCAAATGCAACTTTGCCAGATGGGGCGTTCGCCGCTCGGCTCGCCAACGCAATGGACTTGGTCGATTCCCTGATCTGCGTCGGTTTGGATCCACAGCCAAGCCGCACGGCGGCCGAGCAGATGCTCGCATTCAACATGCGCGTGATCGAGGCGACCGCCGATCTGGTCTGCGCCTACAAGCCGCAGTCGGCGTTCTACGAGGCGGCTGGATACGTCGGCTGGCGCGCGCTGAAGGACACGATTGCGGCGATTCGCCGCATCGCGCCGGAGACGATTGTGATCCTCGACGCCAAGCGCAATGACATCGGCGATACCGCCGAGGCCTACGCGGCAGCGGCGTTCGATTGGTTTGGAGCGGATGCGCTGACGATCAATCCGTACCTGGGCGGCGATGCGGTCGTGCCCTTCCTCCGACGTCCCGATCGGGGCGCGTTCGCCCTGTGTCGCACATCGAATCCGGCCGCGAGCGAGTTGCAATCGCTGAGGGTTGACGAAGGCGAACCGCTGTTCCTCGCGGTTGCGTCGCGGGCGCGCGATTGGTCGGCGGCGAACCACGACAATCTCGGGCTGGTCGTAGGCGCGACCTGGCCAGCGGAGTTGGCGCAGGTCCGCACGCGCTGTCCGGAGCTGCCAATCCTGTTGCCAGGGGTCGGCGCGCAGGGCGGCGATCTCGAAGCGTCGGTACAGGCTGGCGTCGATGCGAACGGTCGCGGGCTATTGGTCTCCGCCTCACGCTCTGTGATCTATGCGGGTGACGAGGGGGACATCCGCGCCGCCGCATCGGAGTTGCGCGCCGCCGCCAATGCGGTCAACCCGGCCCGTGGCGCGACGTGATCGTTCGGCCCGGTTCGACAGCCGACGACCGGTTCGATCCGCCCGTCGGTCCGTTGCTCCGCAACCGACCGTTCCTCGCCCTGTGGTCGGCGACGGGCATTCAGCTGACCATCAACTCGGCGCTGCAGTTCGTACTGCTGATCTGGGTGCTTGAACAGACCGGTTCCCCGTTCGCGTCGACATTGCTGGTGATCTGTCTCGCTGCGCCGCCGGTCGCGACCGGCGCGATTGCCGGCGTGTTGCTCGATCGTCTGGATAAGCGGCGCGTCCTGATCATCGCCGTGATCATTCGCGCCGGGCTCACGGCGATGCTCCTGCTGGCGGACAATGTGTCGGTCGTCGCGATCTACGCGGTCGCGTTCGGGACGGCGCTGGCGGGACAGGTTGTGGTGCCCGCCGGCGCGTCGGCGCTGCCGCGCTTTGTCGCGCGCCAGCAGTTGCTCTCGGCCAACTCGGCCTTTCAGCTTGCAGCGACCGCGATGCAGTTGATCGGGTTGGTCGCGCTGGCGCCGATCCTGCTCAAGGTGGCGGGCTTCGACTGGTCGTACATCGGCAGCGCCTGCGCGCTGGTCGGCTCGGTGCTGTTGTTGTGGTTGCTGCCGCCAATGCGACCATACGACCGAACACCGCACCGCGTGTCTGAGGATATGGGCCAGATCCGGGCCGCCTTCACCGCGACGCTGCGCGATATACGGTCCACCAGCGCCCTGGTCTGGCGCGACCGGTTGACCGCGCTGGCGATGATCCAGCTGATCTCGGGCGTGATGATGCTGTTCATGTTCGCCGTGCTGGTACCGCAATTCGTGCACGATGTGCTCGGTCGGCCTGAGGAGGACGCCGTCTTCGTCTTCTGGCCAACCGGATTTGGCGCGCTGTTGGCATTGGTCTGCGTGCCCTGGCTGGGTCGACGGGTGCGGGTCGCCGGCATGGCTTCGTTTGGGCTCGCGATGATCACCATGATCGTGACGGGGTTCGGTCTGCTCGACTTCCTGCGCGCGACCGGATCGACGCAGGACTGGCTGTTGGCGGTGACGCTCGTGATGGCGTTCCCGTTGGGTCTAGCCTACGCGATGGTCAATGCGCCGGCGCAGACGCTGCTGCAGGAACGCGCCCCGCCGCAGATGCGCGGTCGGCTGTTCTCCACCCAGATGATGCTCGCCAACGCGGTCTCGATGTTCGCGTTGCTGCTGGTTGGCGGCGTCTCCGACGCGGCCGGCGTGCGTCAGGGGCTGTTTCTGCTGGGCGGCGGGCTGTTCCTGGTCACGCTGGCCTCGCTTTGGCTGGGTCGCAGCGGACCGACGCCTCTGCCTCCGCAATCCACGAACTGACCTGCGCGCCGCGTCGGCCGAACCTCTCCGCTGTTCGCCCGCCAGATTCGACCTACGCTAATCTGGCACGGCAGATACCACTAGGCGAAGGACTACGCGGTATGAAGGAAGTCACCATCGAAGCGCTTCGCGTCTCTCTGATGAACTACAACCGAGTGGTGGTGCTGAAGGAGAAAGATGCCGATCGCTACCTGACCATCTACATCGGCGCGGCTGAAGCGGATGCGATCGCGATCCGATTGCAGAATGTCTCGGTGCCGCGCCCGATGACCCATGATCTGATGACGAACGTGATGCAGGAGCTCGGCGCGAGCGTGACCAAAGTCGTCGTCACTGAGGTGCGTAACGACACCTACTTCGCGCGACTCTTCCTCGATGTCGATAACCAGCAGGTGGAGATCGACTCGCGCCCGTCGGACGCGATCGCATTGGCGGTGCGGGCCGAAGCGCCGATCTTCGTTGAGGACGAAGTCATCGATCAGGCCGGCGTGCTGCTCGACGACGAGGGCCTGATCGCGACGGAGGACTCGGGGCGGCCGGAGCCGGTCAAGCCGGAGGAGCTGGAAAAGATGTCCGCCTTCCGCGACTTCATCGAATCGCTCGATATGGACGACTTCGAGTGACCGAGGCGTAATCAGTAACACAGTTCGCAGAGCGGCAGGAAGGGAATCGGCGAAGCGTTGCGTGCCGGATCGAGGGTGGATGCGCGGCCTCAGGTTGTCGCAAGTGGAGTTTGTGATAATCTTCGCATTGCTCCGGTAAGGGGTCTCCTGTGAGACAGTGGCCAGCGGCCATGCAACTCATGGGCATCGGCTGGTATGTTGCCACCTGCATCGTGCTGGGCGTTGCGGGGGGTCTCTTGTTGGATGACGAGTTGGGCACGGGATTCGCGCTCACACTCGTTGGACTCGGCCTCGGTCTGGCTGCGGCCGGCTGGGGCGGATATCGAATGCTGCAAGACCTGTTCGCCGCGCAGGTGAAGGACCGAGAAGCTCAACGGCGCTCTACAGCAGACCGCGCGCCGACAGATGGTGAACAGGATGAGGAGGGGGGCGCATGAGCCGAACACGCCTGCTCGTCATCGCGATGCTCGTCCTGGCGGTTGTCGGGTTCTTTCTGTTTCGCGCCCCTGCGCCGGTGATCGCGCTGGCCGCTGAGCCCGTCTTCTCGATCGGCTCCTACGAGGTCACCAACACGATTCTCTCCGCCTGGGTTGTGATCGTGCTGCTCGTGATCGCCGCCTACATCGTCTGGCGACGCACACGAGATGTTGAAAGCGCTCTCGTCCCGAGCGGTTTCCAGAACCTGGTTGAGGCGATCTACGAGGCCTTTCTGGGCGTTGCACAGCAGGTCGGCGGCGAGCGCAACGGCCGCAAGTTTTTTCCCTTCGTCTTCACCATCTTCATCTTCCTGCTGGCCGGCAACTGGTTCGGCCTGTTCCCTTGGAACAACGTGATCGGACCGGTCGAGAACTATCGCTACCACTACCTGCACGAGATGGAATACTCCGTCGAGGAAGTGACGCACGATCTGGAAGCGGGCGAGCGCGGTCTGGCAGATGCGGAAATCGACGCGATCAACGCCGTGTTCGCGCATGCGTTCTTCGAGCCGATCCACTTCGGCGTCGACGAGCAGGATCACGCGGACGAGGTCATTCATGAGATTCGCGAACACCATCTGACCGATATCGAGATCGCTGTTCGTAGCGAGTTCGCGACGAACCCGATCGCGCACGATACCGAGTCCAAGGACCTGATCCACGAAATCGAGGTGCGCCTTGAAGCCGCTGGCGTCGAGGACCATGGCCACCATGATGATCTCAAGTATGCCACCATCTTCAACATGCCGCTCGCCGCGAGTGACGCCGAGTTGGTCCGCGCGACTGGCCCGATTCTGTCCGGCGACGGCTTCAAGATTATCCCCCCGCGCACGCTGTTTGACGAACCGCGCGATTTCTCTTATGACGCCTTCGCCGAACCGTTGCTGATCGAGCCCGCGGCTGATGGCAGCGTCGCCCAACTCTGTCTGATCGAGTGTGAAACGCTAATCGGCGATCACGCGCCGATGTCGGTCCCGACGACCGTCAACACGGCTCACCTTGGCTTCATCCTGCGGATGGAAGAGAAGGGCTATGTCGACGCGGAGACCGGCGAGACGACCGGCACTGTTGGCCACATTTTCCCGATCTTCCGTTCGCTCGCTTCGGACGTGAATCTGCCGCTGGCGATCGCGCTCTGGTCCTTCCTGGCGGTGCAGTACTTTGGTATTCGCGGGGTGGGTGCCGGGTCGAACTTCGGCAAGTACATCGGCGTCGGCTCTCACACGATTGTCAAGGGGCCGATGGGTGTCTTCGTCGGGATCCTGGAGATCATCTCCGAAGTCGGACGGGTGATATCGTTCACCTTCCGATTGTTCGGCAACATCTTCGCTGGCGAGGTGGTGCTGTTCATTTCGATGTTCCTGGTTGCCTTCGTGGTACCGACGGTCTTCTTCGGGCTTGAGGTATTCGTCGGCTTCATCCAGGCCTTCGTCTTCTCGATGCTCACGCTTGTGTTCGCCGCCACCGCGGTTGGCGATCACGACGAGCACCACGAAGAGGCGACCGACCATTAGTGTGTGCAGCGGCGGGCGTACCGCCTGAGACAACACAGCGTGCAGCGCGGTCGAGAACGGCCGCACGGAGAGGAATGAGAATGATCGACCTGGTACTGCAGATCGGCGACGATGGGATGAAGTATATCGGTGCCGCCATCGCTATGGCGCTCGGCGCGATCGGTCCGGCGATCGGTATCGGCATGCTCGCCGGCCGTGCCCTTGAGGCGCTCGGCCGCAACCCGGACGCCGCGCCGGTGATTCAGACCAACATGATCCTCGGTATCGCGTTCACCGAGGCCATCGCGATCTACTCGCTGGTCGTCGCCGTCATGATCGGATTCGTCTTCTAGCTCGGCACAACGCCTGAGGCTGGAACCAACCGGCAGGACGCCTCGACCGCCAGGCTGAGACGACCGGAAGCGAGCGCAGATTGATTGGCAGGACCGTATGGACTCACTCGGGCTCAACCTCGCCGGACTGATTAGCCACTTCATCAGTTTCGGTATCCTGTTCGCCCTCCTGTTTGTCTTGCTCTACAAGCCCTTGGGCCGCGTGCTCGAGGAGCGACGCAAGCGCATCGAGGAAGGCCTGACCGCGTCCGAGCGGGCCCAGGAAGCGGCTGAGGAAGCTCGGGCCGAAGCGCGCGGCGAGATTCAGCAGGGCCGTGAAGAGGCGCAGCGCCTCGTCGCCCAGGCCCAGGAACTGGCGCAACGCATCGAAGCCGAGGCGCGCGACAACGCCAATCTCCAGGCCGAACAGTTGATTGAGCGCGCGCGCTCGGAAATCGAGCAGGAGCGAGACCAGGCGGTTCAGCAACTGCGCAACGAGTTCGCCGGCATGGCGATCGCCGCCGCCGAGCGCGTGATCCGTCAGTCGCTAGATGCTGATGACCATCAGCGCCTGATCGCCGACGTGCTCGCCGAATCGTCGCAAAACTAGCCGCTGCGGGCAGAGAACCGGACGAGGAGCCACGCGTGCCGCAGAGCGACCCAGCCGCACGACGCTATGCCGATGCCGTCTTCGGTATTGCTCACGACACCGCGTCACACGATCGCTGGCTGTCCGATCTAGGCGATATCGCGCAGTTGTTCAGCGATCAGACCGTCTACCAGTTTCTGATCTCGACTCGGGTCGCCCAGGAACGTAAGGAAGCGGTGCTCGACGAGGCGCTGCCCGATGTACAGCGGCAGGCGAATCACTTCGCCAAGCTGCTGGTGCGAAAACGGCGCGCCAACCTCGCCGAGCAGATCGCGGCGGCTTTCCGCGAACGGCTGAACAATGTGCGCGGCATCGCCGAAGCAACCGTAACCAGTGCCGTGCCGTTGTCGGATCAAGCCCGCGCTGCCGTCGGGGCGGCGGTACGAGATTTCACCGATGCGGAGGCCGTCTCGCTCCATGAGACGATAGACAGTCAGATCATCGGCGGCGCCATCATTCAAATTGGCGATCGCATCATCGACGGATCCGTTCGCACGCGGCTCGCGACCATGCGCCGCTCACTCGCTCAGGGCTAACGCACACCGAAGGAGTCAGCATTATGGCTGTCCGACCAGAGGAAGTCGCCGCCATCATTCGGCAGCAGATCGAAGGCTTCGAGGGCCAGGTCATCTCGGCCGAGGTCGGGACCGTGGTCGAAGCTGGCGACGGGATCGCCCGCGTGTACGGTCTCGCCGGTGCTCTGTCGGGTGAGTTGCTCGAGTTTCGCCCCAAGGACGGCGGCGACCCCGTCATGGGTATGGCGCTCAACCTTGAAGAGGAAATTGTCGGTACCGTGATCATGGGCGACTATCGCGCGATCGAAGAGGGCGACGAGGTTCGCTCGACGGGTACCGTCGCCGAGGTGCCGGTTGGCGAGCAGCTGATCGGCCGCGTGGTCAACGCGCTGGGCGAGCCGATCGACGGCAAGGGTCCGATCAACGCTGGCGAAACCCGCCCTGTCGAGCGGATCGCGCCCAACGTGGTGACTCGCGCCTCGGTCGATACGCCCATGCAGACGGGCATCCTCGCGATCGACTCGCAGATTCCTATCGGCCGCGGTCAGCGCGAGTTGATTATCGGCGACCGCCAGACCGGCAAATCCTCGATCGCGATCGATACGATCATCAATCAGGAGGGTCAGGATCTGATCTGCATCTACGTCGCCATTGGCCAGAAGCAGGCCAAGGTGACGAACGTCGTCGCGACGCTCGATGAGCACGGCGCGATGGCTCACACCATCGTGGTCAATGCGGCGGCGGCTGAGTCGGCGGCGCAGCAGTATCTCGCGCCCTATTCCGGCGTCGCGATGGCCGAGTACTTCATGGAGCTCGGCCATGACGCGCTGATCATCTACGACGACCTCTCCAAGCACGCCTGGGCCTACCGCCAGATTTCGCTGTTGCTGCGTCGCCCTCCCGGTCGCGAGGCTTACCCGGGCGACGTCTTCTATTTGCATTCCCGCCTGCTGGAGCGCGCCGCCAAGCTCGCCGATGAATACGGCGGCGGCTCGATTACAGCCCTACCGATCATTGAGACCCAGGCCGGCGATGTCTCGGCATATATCCCGACCAACGTGATTTCGATCACCGACGGTCAGATTTTCCTGGAGGCCGACCTGTTCAATGCTGGTCAGCGGCCGGCGGTCAACGCCGGTATCTCAGTCTCGCGGGTAGGCGGTTCCGCCCAGCGCCGCGCAATGCGATCGGTCGCCGGCCAGCTGCGTATCGACATGGCGCAGTTCCGCGAGCTGCAAGCCTTCGCGCAGTTCGGCACCTCGGACCTCGATGCGGCGACGCGGCGTCAGCTTGAGCGCGGTCAGCGACTTTCGGCGTTGCTGGTGCAGCCTGAGCAGCAGCCATTGCCGCTGCCGACCCAGGTTGCGCTGCTCTACGCGGCGAACTCCGGTGTGCTCGACGATGTGCCAGTGAACAAAGTCGCCGACTTCGCCAACGGCGCCAGCGATTACCTCAATACCTCGCACCGCGACCTGCTGAGCGGGATCGGCGAATCGGGACAGCTGTCAGACGACGATCAGGCCGCCCTCTCGTCCGCGTTGCAGACGTTCAAGGACACGGTTCCCTTCTAGGATCTCAGGACGCTGGCGGCGATATGGCCGCCTAGCTCGGTAGTGGAGAGCAACGGAGAGCAGTAGGGTTCGATGGCCAACACACGCGAAATCCGGCGGCGTATCCGCTCGGTCGAGAACACGGCCAAGATCACCAACGCGATCCAGCTCGTGGCTGCGTCGAAGATGCGTCGCGCCCAGGATCGCGCGCTTCAGGCTCGGCCGTACGCCGAGAAGATGCGCGTCGTGCTTGGCCAGCTCTCGTCGGTGGCAGGCGATCTCGAGACCTCGCATCCGCTGCTTGAACGACGCGATATCAATGAGACCGCCGTCATCCTGATCATGCCCGACCGTGGTCTCTGCGGCAGCCTGATCGCCAATCTCGAGCGACACACGGGCGAGATCGTGCTCGGACCGCAGGCTGGAGGAACCGGGGATATCTCGATGATCCCGGTTGGACGCAAGGGCGGCGAGTACTTTCAGCGCTTCGGGATCAACTTCCGTGCTAGCTTTCAGGAGCTCGGCGACTATCCGGGCATGGCCGAGACGCAGCCCATCTCTCGTATCGCCATCGATGATTACATCGAGGGACGCATCGATCAGGTGTTGCTGGTTTACGCTTCGTTTGTCAACACCGTCTCGCAAGTCCCGGTCACGGTACCGATCCTGCCGGTCGAACCCCCGCCGAGCGACGAGGATGCATCGGGGGAGACGCAGTACATCTTTGAGCCCTCGCCGCAGGGCGTGCTCGCCGACATCCTGCCGCGCTATGTCGACCTGCTCGTCTATCAGGCGGTGCTGGAGGCGTCGGCGTCGGAACAGTCGGCGCGCATGGTCGCGATGCGCAACGCGACTGATGCGGCGAACGAGATGATCGCCGACCTGACGCTCGTCTACAACAAGGCCCGCCAGGAGCAGATCACGTCCGAGCTGCTCGATATCACCGGCGGCGTCGAGGCGCTCAAGGGTTAGCTCATGCCGACCACATCATCCACGCTATCCATGTCGCTACAGTCATCAGCGGTGATTTTCGATATGGACGGCGTGTTGCTTGACTCGGAGCCTCTGCATTACGAGGCGGTGCGACAGATATTGGCAGAGCAAGGCATCGAGTTCCCACTCGATGATTACTTCCGCTATCTCGGTACCACGCTGACGAGCACGTGGGATGATCTCTGCGAGTGTTACCCGATCGGGATGCCGTTCGAGGAGTTCGAGTCGCGCTACAACGCTAACGTGCTTATACAGTACCAGGCCGGCGTGCCACTGATCACTGGCGCGCGCGAGCTGATCGAGCGGTTGATCGATGCTGCCATCCCGATCGCGGTGGCCAGCTCCTCACACCGATTGTGGGTCGAAGCAGCACTGACCGGCGCGTCGCTGCGTGACTATTTCCAGCATACTGTCGCCGGCGATGAGGTAACGACAGGCAAGCCGTTGCCCGAGATATATCTGAAGGCGGCGGAACGCCTCGGCGTCAACCCGACCAACTGCATCGCGATTGAGGATGCGCCGGCGGGCGTCGCCTCGGCCAACGCGGCCGGCATGCGGGTCGCGTTGGTGCACAGCGAGCTGACCAGCGGCCTTGATCTCGACTCCGACTGGCAGGTCGATGATCTTACGCAATTCGAACTTACATGGTTGTCCGTAGCGTCGCCCGACCTGATCGGCGCGACATAATCGACTGCGGCGGCGAGCAGATGGGAGACTGAATATGGCTGACGGCAGAGTGGTTCAGGTCATCGGTACCGTTGTCGACGTAGAGTTTTCGCCCGACAGTCTGCCGGCCTTGTTCAGCGGCGTCACGATCACGATGGGCAGCGGCGAGCGTGTGGTGACTGAGGTGCAGCAGCATCTGGGCAACAATCGCGCGCGCTGTCTCGCCATGGACTCGACCGACGGCATGAAGCGCGGCGACAACGCTGAGGATCTGGGGCAACCGATCGCCGTTCCCGTCGGCGAGGTTGCGCTGGGTCGTCTGTTCAATGTGCTGGGCGAGCCTCTGGATGGTCTCGGCGATATGCCGGCTGACGGCATCCGCTCGCCAATTCACCGCACGCCGCCCAGTTTTGAAGAGCAGGCGTCCGAGACGACAATTCTCGAAACCGGGATTAAGGTCATCGATCTCATCTGTCCGTTCACACGCGGCGGCAAGATCGGCGCGTACGGCGGCGCGGGCGTCGGCAAGACCGTCGTCATCCAGGAGCTGATCCGCAACATCGCTACCGAGCACGGCGGCTACTCGGTGTTCGCCGGCGTCGGCGAGCGCTCGCGCGAAGGCAACGACCTCTGGCATGAGATGCGCGAGTCTGGCGTGCTCGATAAGACGGTGCTCGTGTTCGGTCAGATGAACGAGCCGCCCGGCGTGCGGCTGCGCGTGGCGCTGACCGGGCTCACGTTCGCCGAGTACTTCCGCGATGAGCAGGGCCAGGACGTGCTGCTGTTTATCGACAACATCTATCGCTATACGCTCGCTGGCCAAGAGGTCTCCGCGCTGCTCGGTCGGATGCCGTCGGCGGTAGGCTATCAGCCGACGCTCTCGACCGAGATGGGCGAACTGGAAGAACGCATCACCTCGACTAACCGTGGCTCGATCACCTCGTTCCAGGCGATCTACGTGCCCGCCGACGACTATACTGACCCGGGCGTCGCCACGACCTTTGGTCACCTCGATGCGGTGGTAGCGCTGGAGCGGGCTATCGCCTCCCAGGGTTTCTATCCGGCTGTTGACCCGTTGACTTCGTTCAGCCGCGCGCTCGACCCGAAGATCGTGGGTCAGGAGCACTATGACGTCGCCCGCGAAGTCCAGCGTGTGTTGCAGCGCTTCAAGGACCTGCAGGACATCATAGCCATCCTCGGCGTGGACGAACTCTCGGAGGAAGACAAGCAGACGGTCGCCCGAGCGCGGCGCATTCAGCGCTACCTGACGCAGCCGTTCTTCGTGGCCGAGCAGTTTACCGGTCTGCCCGGCGAGTATGTCTCGGTGCGCGACACGGTGCGCGGCTTCCGCGAGATTCTCGACGGAACCCACGATAGTCTACCCGAGCAGGCGTTCTTCAACGTCGGCACGATCGAACAAGCCGTCGAGAAGGGCGCTCGTATCGCCGCCGAGGCCGCCGCATAACGCGCTTCTTCCGCTTCTGCCTCTGGGTAGAGAACCTGATAGGGAGGGGTAGATGCCGATCACACTCGAAATCATCACCGGCGAGCGACGACTCCTGCGCCGGGAAGATGTCGACGAGGTCATCGCGCCCGGGACGCTAGGCGAGATGGGTATCTTGCCGCACCACGCGCCGCTGATTACATCGCTGGCACCCGGCGAGGTGCGGGTTAAGACTGGCGGCGACGTCGAGGAGTACTTCGTCAGCGGCGGATTTCTCGAGGTGCACGCGGACGAAGTTACGTTGTTGGCTGATGCTGCCGAGCACGGCTCGGAGATCGATGCCGAGCGAGCCGAGGTCGCTCGCCAGCGCGCGCTTGAGCGACTTGATCAGGCCGCTGACGCGGACCGTGCACGAGCGCAGGCTGCGCTGGCGCGCTCGCTCCAGCGTCTGCGTGTGCTCGAACACCGCCGCCGTCGCGGTGCCGGCGGCCGCGAGACATCTCGTTCGTAAGCGTTGCTTCGGTTTCGCGCTGACCGGTCCTAGTCTCTTGCCCGCTCGCCGCGCCGCTAGCGGCTAGAGTCAGCCTATGAGCGACGCCACGATGCCGTATCTCCAAATTACCGGCTGCCGCCGACTAGGCGGAGAACTGATCGTCAACGGTGCCAAGAATGCAGCCTTGCCGTGTCTCGCTGCCGCCCTGCTCTCCGAGCACCCCTCGCGTATCCGTCGAGTGCCTGATATCGAGGATGCGCACCGGCTGATAGAGATTCTTGGTTGCGTCGGCGTGGAAGTCGAGTTCAGCGACGGAACTGTTGTCGTCAAGCCGGGTCGAGCTTGCGACGGCGCGCCTCCCGACGAGCTGGCGGCTTCGTTGCGGGCTTCGTTTCTGATCGTGGGCGCATTGCTCACGCGTATCGGTCGGTCCAGTTGCGGCGCGCCGGGCGGTGATGTAATTGGGTCGCGCCCGATCGATGTGCACATGTCGGGTTTTCGCGCCTTGGGCGCGTCGGTGCGGACGATCGGCGGACGCACGATCGCCGAAGCGCCCAACGGCCTACGCGGCGCGACGATCGTGCTCGAATATCCCAGCGTGCTGGGGACCGAAAATCTACTCCTCGCCGCCACGTTGGCGCAAGGTCGCACGCGGCTCATTAACGCGGCGATGGAGCCCGAGATCGTCTGCCTTGCCGAGATGCTGAACCGGATGGGTGCGAAGATCTCCGGGGCCGGCCACCACACGATCACGATCGACGGCGTGGATCGGCTTAACGGCGCGGACCACGAGTTGATTCCCGACCGGATCGAGACCGGAACGTTGCTGATCGCCGTCGCCATGACCGGTGGCGAGGTTCGCCTGCAGCAAGTCGATCCCGAGCACAACGAGGCGCTACTCGCATGTCTCCAGGACATCGGCGTACAGGTTCGTCGCAGTGATCACGCCTTGGCTCTGCGCGCGCCGCGGGATACCGAACTTCGCGCGACCAACCTGCAGGCATTGCCGTTTCCCGGTTTTCCAACGGATCTACAGGCACCGATCACCGCGCTGCTGACTCAGGCGCGGGGTACATCGGTCGTGCACGAGCGGGTGTTCGAGAATCGGATGCAGCATCTCGACGAATTGCGCAAGTTCGGTGCCAACATCATCGCCGGCGGGGCGTCGCCGGTGATCATCGGACCGACGCCGTTCTCGGCCGCGGTCGTGCGGGGTACCGACATCCGCGCGACCGCCGCATTGATTGTCGCCGCGCTCGCGGCCAAAGGCGAAAGCCGCGTCTTCGGGATAGACCATCTCGCGCGCGGCTATGCGGATCTGCCAGGTCAACTACGCGCGCTCGGCGCAGACATTGAGCAAGCGCCCAGCGCCGATACACTGACGAATTGAACTCGTCGACCGTCTCCACACGCTGGGGCGACCAGCGCCCAGACGGCGCGCAGGATCTTATGTTCTTCACCAAGCGACTTGGCATCGATCTTGGAACGTCCAGGCTGCGCATCGCCGTGCCTGGTCGCGGCGGGAAGATCATCATCGACGAGCCGACGGTGGTCACGCTCTCCGCATCCGAGAACGCCGTCCTCGCCGCCGGCTCGGACGCCGCCAACATGATTGGCCGCACGCCTGAGTCGGTCACCGTGATCAATCCGATGCGTGAGGGGGTGATCGACGACTATCGAATCGTCGAAGCGCTGCTGCGCTACTACATCGGACAGGTGACTGGGCGATTCAATCTGGTCCGCCCCGAGGTGATGATCGCCACACCGGCGGGCGTGACCAACGTAGAGCAGCGGGCGGTCCGCGACGCGGCCGAACAGGCGGGCGCGCGTCGCCCCGCACATCTGATCGCGAATCCGCTCGCTGCGGCGATCGGTGCCGGCGTGCCGATGGGGGATGCGCGCGGTGCATTGATCGGCAATCTTGGCGCGGGACGTTCGGAGGCTGCTGTGCTCTCGATGTATGGGGTCGTGGTCTGGGAGTCGGCCCGTGTCGGCGGTCAGTTGGTAACTGAGTCGATCTGCGAACACATCAAACGCCGTCACAGTTTGCTCGTCGGCGAGCCGACCGCCGAAGAGCTCAAGTTCGCTTCCGCGTCGGCGATCCCAGTCGATGATCCGATTCGCGCTGAGGTTCGTGGTCGCGATCAGTCAACCGGCATGCCGCGCAGCGTGACGATCACCGCCAATGAGTTGGTCCCGGCGATTCAGCAGAATCTACAGACGTTCATCGAGGTGACGCGCAGCACACTCGAACGGACGCCGCCCGAGCTCACCGCCGACATCATCGATCGTGGCATGCTGCTGACCGGTGCCGCTGCCCGCTTGCACGGGATCGACGCCTACCTCGCCGAGCAGATCGGTATCCCGGCCACGATCGCCGACAACGCCGAGGACGCCGTCGCGCTCGGCGCAGCGGAAGCGCTCGATAATCTCGACATTGTCGGTCCGAGCCTGCTGGCGCAGGAAAGCGCGCTCAGCAGTACGGACACTCGCTAACGATTGGTCGCTCTTGCGCTCGGGCTCTTCGGATCGGCAACCGGCGCTGGTGTGTTCCCGGGCTACTGATGGTCCTCGACGTAGCCATCGAAGGGTTCTTCGAGGTAATACGCCATGCTCTCCAGCTCCATGACGGGATCGATCTGCCTGAGATGGACGCCCGCTGGGACACTGGTCGTGACCGGCGCATAGCTGAGAATTGCCCGGACGCCGCCGGAGATGAGCATCTCGATCACGAAGGGAGCGGCTTCGGCGGGCACGGCGACGATGCCCATTGAGACTCGGGTCCGTTGCAGGTACTCGGGTAGGCTCGCAACGTCGGCGACCTGGTGACGCTCGACCTCGCGGCCAATCTGACTCGGATCGGAATCGAACACCCGTACCACTTCGAATCCGCCTCTACGAAATCCGGCATAGCCCAGTACAGCGCGTCCCAATTGTCCGACGCCGACAAGCACCATCTCCTTGACCCGACCGTTGAGACCAAGGATGCTTCGCAGTCGATCGCGCAAGCTGAGCACTTCGTAGCCGCGCCCGCGTTTACCAAAGCGGCCAAAGTAGGATAGGTCTTTGCGGATCTGGGCTGGCGTCACACCCAGTCGAAGCCCCAGTTCCTGCGAGGAAATGAACTCATGCCCCTCACCTGCCAGTAACCCAAGTTCGCGAGTGTACAAAGGCAGGCGTCGGATCACGATGTCCGGGATCTCGACCTCGTTCACATATCGGCCTTCCATAGCTTCGATTAGGCTACATCCGCTCGTGTCGCAAGCAGGGCGCTGTGGCAAGCGCGTGGAGGCCCTGTCGTGTGCTATTCAGAACACTCGGTCGTCGGGCTGCGGTAGGCCGAAGTCGGTCTCCCGCAGCGCCTCGATGCGCGCGAGCTGTTCGGCGGACAGGTCATCGAGCTCGATCGCCACAATCTGGTCGGCGAGTTCGGCGACGTTCTTAACGCCAGGCACGACCGTGGATATAGACGATTGCTGGAGTGCGAACTTGGCTGACCAGCGGGACAGCGGCACGCCGCCCGTCTCCAGGAAACGCAAGGTCTCGGCTCGGCGGCTATCCATGCCGATCAGCGACTCCGGATCGACCTCGCGATCCAGCCCCGAGGAGAGCGCGCCGCCGGACAGGTTGCGAACACCGATCACGCCGAGCCCCAACGATTCCGCCAGCGGCAGCAGTTGACCATGATCGTGCAGCGTCGACCCCGTTGGCAACGGCCGCGCGTTGGAGTCGTTCAGCAGTTGTAGTAGCACTGGACGGTATCGAGGTGACCGGCCTGCATTACCTCCCGAACGCACTCGGCGACGCCTGAACCCGTGATCCCGATAAACCGGGTCAGGCCGTCCTGCTTGAGCCGGTGCAGCGTCCCGATGGCGAGCATCGCATCGGCGGTGGTGATCGAACGCCGGTAGTGCCCCCGTTGGGGCGAGATTGCGTTGTGCAGTTGGAAGACGTCAACACGTTCGCGGCGCAACCGTTCAAGTGATTCGTGGATGCCGCGCTCGACTGCGCCGGGAATGTCATCCAGGTCGCCTTCGCTCAACGAGACCTTGGTCGCGACGAGCATCTGCCGGCCGCGACCATCCGTCGCTTCCAGGAGGGCGCGGCCCAAGTTGCGCTCGGCGGTACCATTCCCGTAGCTGGGTGCGACGTCGTAGAAGTTGACGCCCTCACGCATCGCCAACGCGATGGTCTCCGCGATCTCGTCATCTGTCGTCTCGCCCCAGACGTGTCCGATTCCGCCGCCGCCCAGCCCGATCTCCGAGACCACCAATCCGGTTCTGCCCAGCTTACGGTAGCGCATCATCTCGTAGCCCTGCTCTCATCGCCTGCTCATCGAACTTGCCCTGAGATTATCTGCGCTCGGATATAGCGGCAGCAGCCAAACCGTTACTGTGTGGCTATGCCGATACCAACCATGACGCGAACCTGTCCGAGCCTCGCCCTGACGCCGTCGCTATATCCCGATGCCCGCAATCGCGTCAATCGGGGTCCGCTGCTGTATCGCGCCGGGAAGTGCTTTCCGCTGGGCAGCTCCATCGACACTCGCAGTCGTCTGCCTGTGCTGGCGGTGGGCAGCAACGGATATCCGCGTCAGCTTGCCGATAAACTGTCCGCATCGGAGGCGGACCTGCATGGTGTTCCGATCGTGCCAGCGCTGCTGCGCGGATTCGATGCCGCGTTCTGTCCCGTTCGCTCCCGTAAGGGCTACGCGCCGGTCACGCTGGCGTCGCGGCCGGGCGCCATCTGTCTGACCTGGTTGCAGTGGCTCACGTTCGAGCAACTCAGCATCATTTCCGCTACAGAGGGATCGCGCTACGCGCTCGTTGGCGACGGGCAGTTGGCCGCGGCAGCGCGGATCCCGTCACGCTGGCGACGGCCGAACTTAATCTACGCCTGGTGGTTCGACTCGCTGCTGATTCGCGACGATGCGCCGCTCTGGTTCAACGCCTATCAATCGCCGCAGCGGCAACAGCGGGCACTCGATCTCGACCACGCGGACCAACGCCCGAACCCGGTTCCGACAGGCTGGCGGGTCGTGTCCGGCGACCCTGGTACGCACGCCATCGATCGGGAAATGATGTCTGAATTGTGCTAGAATAGCTAGCGAGTACCCGTCGCTGGAGTTCTCTCTTGGTTACTGAGCGCCCCGCCCCCGATATGCCCAAGCGTACCCTCGTCGAGGAGATGAGTTCGTCGTATCTCGACTACGCGATGAGCGTGATTATCTCTCGCGCGTTGCCCGATGCGCGGGACGGCCTCAAACCGGTCCAGCGGCGCATCCTCTATGCAATGGACGATCTGGGCATGCGCGCCAATCAACCGCACCGCAAGTCGGCGCGGATTGTCGGCGAAGTACTCGGTAAGTACCATCCGCACTCCGATCAACCCGTCTATGACGCCATGGTGCGGATGGCGCAGGATTTTTCCCTGCGCCATACACTTATCGACGGTCAGGGTAATTTCGGTTCCATCGATAACGATCCGCCGGCGGCGATGCGGTATACGGAGGCGCGACTGTCGCGCATCGCCGAGGAGATGCTTGCTGATCTCGATAAGAATACGGTTGCTTTCGCTCCCAACTTCGACGAGTCGCTGAATGAGCCCACAGTGTTGCCCGGCCGAGCGCCTAATCTGTTACTCAACGGCGCGTCGGGCATCGCCGTCGCCATGGCATGCGACATCCCGCCGCATAACCTGTCCGAGCTCGCCGGCGCGATCAAGCTCCTGCTCGACAATGGCAGTGCGACGCTGGACGACGTCCTGCAACACGTACAGGGACCCGACTTTCCCACCGCCGGCAGTATGTTCGCCGGCGAGAATATGGAACATCTGCGCCGACTATACGGCATCGGCAGGGGTGGATTCACTGTCCGGGCGCACCATCATCTGGAAGAAACGTCAAGCGGCAATCGCCTGCAGATCGTCTTTACGGAGATACCCTATCAGGCCAACAAAGTGCGGATTATCGAGCAGATCGCCGCCTTGGTGCGAGACAAGCGAATCAATGGCATCCGTGATCTGCGCGACGAGTCGGATCGACATGGCATGAGGCTGGTAGTGGAGTTGACCCGCGATGGCCAAGCCCAGCCGATCCTGGCGCAGTTGTATAAATCGACGGCTCTGCAATCGCAGTATAGTGGCAACTTCGTCGCGTTGGTGGATAATCGACCGCGCACGTTGACGCTGTTTCAGCTCTTGCGCGAGTTCATTCGCCATCGACAGACGATTATCACGCGGAGAACCGAGTTCGATCTGGAAAAGGCGAAGGACCGTCATCATATCGTCGAAGGATTGGTCAAGGCGATTGACAACATCGATGCGATAATCGCCGCGATTCGCGCCGCCGAGTCAGCGGAAGCGGCGCGCGACCGCCTGCAGGAAGATCCATTCGATCTGTCCCAACGCCAGGCCCAGGCGGTGCTCGAGATGCAGCTGCGCAGGCTGGCGCAGCTTGAGCGCGCCAAGCTTGAGGAGGAATACCAAGAGCTGACCGATACCATCGACTACCTGGAAAGCTTGCTCGCTGACCCGAAGAAGATCGATGTGTTGATCGCCGAAGATATGGATGAACTGGTCGAGACGTACGGCGAGGAGCGCAGAACTCGAGTGATCCCCAAGTCGGTTGAGGAATTCAGCGAAGCCGACCTTGTGCCGCACCAGTCCTCGGTCGTCACCCTGACGCGACACGGGTACATCAAGCGCCAGCCGGTCGATGCCTTTCGCTCACAACGCCGCGGCGGCAAGGGGGTGAAAGGCATCGACCGCAGGAACGTCGACGCGCCGCAGCGTCTAAGCGCCTGCGATACGCATGACCATCTGCTCCTGTTTACCTCTCGCGGCCGCGTATATGGCCTTCAGGCGCATGAGATCGAAACCCGTTCGCGAGAGTGGCGCGGTTTGCCTGTTCGTAATGTCATTGAATTACAGCTCGACGAACAAGTCACGACGATCATCCCGGTCGAGTCGTTCGATGACGATTACATCATCCTCGGCACACGCCAGGGCTACGTGAAGAAGACGCAATTGCGGCACTTTCTGAATGTTCGTCGCAGCGGACTGGTCGCCTTTAATCTGCGCGACGATGACGAACTGGTCGAGGCGGCTTTCGCCAAGGCGGGCGAGGACGTGATCGCGACGGCCGCCGACGGCCGCACCGTTCGCTTCGCCATCGACTCGCTGCGCGACGCATCCCGGGTCAGCGGTGGCGTGCGTGGCATCAACATCGCCGATGAAGGCGAGTTGATCGGCCTACAGACCGTCGCGACCGCTACTGAAATTCTCACCGTGACCGCTGCCGGCTTCGGCAAGCGCACATCTGAGTCCGAGTACCCGACCAAAAGTCGCGGTACCAAAGGCGTCATCGGGCACAAAGTTTCGGACGTGACCGGCCCGGTGGTTGGCATGGCGGTGGTGCGCGGTGACGAGGAATTAGTCGTAATCTCCGCCGCCGGCAAGATCCTGCGCACCGAAGTTCAGCAACTGCGCCAATGCGGCCGCGCGAGCAAAGGCGTCAAAGTCATGGACAGCGAAGAAGGCATCGCTGCCATCGCCGTCGTCGATACCAGCCGCGAGTTCGGCCAGCGATCGTAGGTCGAGCCGAATCTGATGCGATCCGCCCCGCCTCGCCGAGTGTG
The DNA here is from genome assembly GCA_965116225.1 of Dehalococcoidia bacterium. GTDB lineage: Bacteria > Chloroflexota > Dehalococcoidia > Bin125 > Bin125 > Bin125. Next base: position 1,793,406 of record OZ220495.1, read on the forward strand.
TATCTATTGGAGTCGTACGGCGAAGTCGTGGGGATTCTGACCAGCCTGTTCAATTATCAAGCGGGCGTTTCTTACGTGTGATTTCGCATTGTATTGCGTATGGACGAACCAGGAGTCAACTTGCTTATACTGCGATCCTCCTACATCCTTCATATGATTGTTGATAAAGTACAACTTTGATGTCTCGAGTCGAACCGGGATATCGGCTTCCGTGAGATGCCCGCGGGATTTCAACCATCTGACGATCTCGGCGGTGAGGTTTGACCAGGTATTCACGGATTTCACCTTGCCGTCAGGGAACCGAATTGCCGCGGGCTTCTTGCCAGTTACCGATATGAGCTGCGGTATCGGGGTATACCCGTCGGCTGGGTGAAATCCTCTCCTTCTGTTGTCCATGCTCCCCGCCGATTTGGTCGACGTCCGAACCTCGTTCACCTGATGGACACCGGGGCTGAGTGGTCCGGCTTCCGCACTGTCGACGATCGGAGGGGTACCAGCCTGGATCTGTCCTGCGACGGCACCGGGTCTCCAGAGCGCCAAGGCGTTGAGACATGTCTTGGCCGCAGAGCCGGTCAGGTTGAGCTCGAACACCAGCTTCTCTGGGAGCGGCACACGACGGAATGTGTTGTAGAGTTTCCAGTGTTGCCCATTGGTGACGGCGAAGTAAGCGATGGCCTGCATGTTGCAGTAGGTCAGCGCTTGGGCGGCGGCATCATCCAACTGCGAGTGCAGACTCTTGGCTTCGACGATGATCAGCGGCTTGGCGTTTTCACCAAGTAGAGCGTAATCGGCGAATCCCTTCCCCGCTCCTTTGGGAAGACTGTACTCGACCAGCACCTGGGATGGGTCGCCGGTGTCCCAGCCGAGGGCGCGGAGCAATGGGTCGATCAGGACGTAGCGGGTCAGCGCTTCGCTGCCCTGTAGCGTCGAGCCGTGCGTAGCGATGCGACCTTTCAGCGTCTCGATTAGCTCGCGCAGCTTGTCCAGATCCATGCGCGCAGTATAGTCGCCTCTCGTCTGGGATCGACATCCACCTCGTCGGGCGCAATGGCGAGGCGGTTTCCGCTAGTATCGGATCGATTCGCGCCTGTCCGCGCAAGTGAGGGTGAATGCCATGAAATTCGGCATCTTCTACGAAATCTCCGTGCCTCGGCCGTGGGAGAACGACATCGAGCACACGGTCTACCACCGCTGCCTGGAGCAGGTGCGCGCCGCCGATGAAATCGGCTTCCACTCGGTCTGGGCGGTCGAGCATCACTTCCTCGAGGAGTACTCGCACTGCTCCGCGCCCGAGCTGTTCCTGACCGCCTGCGCGATGCAGACCAGCCGGATTCGCGTCGGCCACGGGATCGTCGTCTGCGTGCCGCAGTTCAATCATCCGATCCGCGCCGCCGAGCGGGCGGCGGTGCTCGACATCCTCTCGGACGGACGCCTCGAGTTTGGCACCGGCCGTTCCGCCACTTGGACCGAGCTGGGCGGCATGGACGCTAACCCGGACGAGACCAAGGAAACTTGGGACGAGTACACGCGCACGATCCCGCAGATGTGGACGAATGAGCGTTTCGGCTACGAGGGACGCGCCTTCCGCATGCCGACCCGCGCTGTGCTGCCCAAGCCATACCAGAAGCCGCATCCGCCGATGTGGGTCGCCGTGTCGTCGCCCGGTACCGAGATCGATGCCGCCGAACGCGGCATGGGCTCGCTCGGACTCACCTTCGGCGGCTTCGCCGAGCAGGAGCAGAAGGTGGAAGCCTACCGCCGTCGGATTCGCGATTGCGAGCCGGCCGGTACCTTCGTCAACGAGCGCGTCGCGACCGTTAACTTCCTCTACTGCCATCCCGACAACGAGATCGGGGTCAAGGTCGGTGGCCGTCTGACCGGTTCGTTCGGATACCTGGCGGCGCAGCTGTTGCCGGTGCGCGAGGTGCACCCGACGCGCAGTTACCCGAATCCCGGCTTACTGGCCGCCAGTCGGCAGCAGGCGGCGCAGAATCCCGGCGAGGGCGCGTCGGCGCCCGAGGGCGTCTGCATCGGCAATCCCGACCGACTGGTCGAGGAGATCAAGAAGTGGGAGTCGTGCGGCGTCGACCAGATCAACTTCCTGCTCAACGCGCTCGAGACGATTCCGCAGGAGCAGGTGTTGGACAGCCTGCGACTGTTCGCGGATGAAGTGATGCCGCACTTCGTCGACGACCAACCTGCAACCATGTCGGGGCCGCGCGAACTGGCTGCCAGCGCGTCCGGCGACTAGGGCGCTCAGTCCGAGCACGACAGCCTCGACCAGCCGCACTGGGGGCGAAGCGGGTTGGGCAGGGAACTCACATGGCGCTGACGCCGATGGCGATCAAGAACCTCACGCGGGAGGAACGTGAACAGTACTACCGTGACCTCGCAACAGAGTCGGGGGACAATCGCATCCTGACGGGCGGCGAGCGGGAACACCTGCCCAAGGTGATGATGCCCGATGAGCTACTGCTCTGGACTTCGTCCGGCGCCCTCCAAAGCACCGGACCGGAAGGCAAGCACGGCGGCATAGCGCTGATTGCGTTGACGGACCGTCGCATCCTGATCCTCGACAAGCGCCTCTTTGCCGGCATCCAGACGATCGCGATCGATCTGGACAAGGTCAATTCGATCACGGGCGACACAGGCATGTTCTTTGGCGGCTTCAAAATCCAGGACGGCGGCTACGAGCGTGCCGTGGGGCACGTTGCGAAGAAGTCGGTTCTGCCTTTTGTGCAGCGTGTGCAGCGAGCCATCGAGGCGCGTAAAATTGAGCAACGGCAGGAGCTTATGGAGCCAGCCCCGCCGCAGGATGATGACATTGTCTCGAAGCTCGAGCGCCTGGCGGCGCTGAAAGACCGCGAGATACTGACAGACGCAGAATTTGAAGAGCAGAAAGCGAAGTTGTTGGCCGGCTGAGTTCGGCCCAGAGACGCGCAGACGCACAGAAAGGCCGCCGATGCCTATCAACGGCACTGCCGACCCCGACCAACTGAGCCGCTATGCGCCGACGATGGCGAGCCTCGATACCCAGTCGCTGACCTTGCCGAACGTCAAGGTGCTGCAGGTGATCTATGAGATCGACGACTCGGTTATGGCCGATCTGATTCCGCCCGCCCTACATCCGACGATCCCGCCGACGATGCACGTGATCGGCATGCGGGCGGAGGACGGTCCGCTGGGCGCGTTCACGATCGCCATCGTCCGCGTTGGTTGCCGCGCAGCGGTTCGGCCGCGCGGTCTGCCGACCCGAGCCGTCTGCACCGACGGCGACGCGGCGCGCGCCTTGACCGAGTGTTGGGGGTTTCCGATCACCATCGGCAATCCCGTGTTGCGCCAGCGTTACGACCGACAGTCGATTGAGGTCAGCGACGGCAACGTGACGGTGCTCTCGGCTCAGCTGATTGATCCGATCCCCATCGGTAACGGCGATCTGTTGTACACCGCCGGGATGCATGTCGCCAATGTCGAGCAGGACGGCGAGCGCAAGCCCTGGCTGGTACAGGTGGATCCGGAGATCGCCGTCAGCCGCGCCGATCGTGGACAGGCGCAGATCGATGCGTTCGACAGCAGCTATTGGAATGCGCCGTCGCTGCGACCGGTCTATCCGGTCGTGGCCAGCTACACGACGGCCGATATCACGCTGCCTAGGATCCGTTACATCTGCGACCCGATGCAGCCCGCCATCAGCGGCACTATCTCCTTGTAGGCGAGAATGAGGGGAGGGGCTGGTCGCAGGAATGACAGGCGGTCTGCGTGGACATGATGAAGGATGGGTACGATGCCTGAGACTGAGACGCTGTTTTCCGGATTCCGCGAGCATAAGGTGGGGCCGATCTTCGCCCGCGTCGGCGGCTCAGGCCCTCCGCTACTCCTGCTGCACGGATATCCACAGACCAGCGCGATGTGGCATAAGATCGCGCCCGGTTTGGCGGGGCGGCACACCGTTGTCGTGGCGGATCTGCTCGGCTATGGGTCCAGCGATTCGCCGCCCGGCGACGGCGGTGGCGAGGCCTACTCGAAGCGTGCCATGGCGCGCTACATGGTCGCGTTGATGTCCGATCTAGGCTTCGAGTCCTTCGCGCTCGCGGGACATGACCGCGGCGGTCGCGTGTCGTATCGGCTCGCGCTGGATCATCCCGAACGGGTTAAACGGCTTGCGCTGTTGGACATCGTGCCGACCGCCGAGCAGTTCGAGCAGATGGGTATCGCCGGCGGCCTGGGCGGGTTTCACTGGTACTTCCTGGCCCAGCCCGCGCCCTTGCCCGAGAGGCTGATCAGCGCCGAGCCGGAATTCTTCCTCAAGCGCATGCTGGGCAGCTGGGCTGGTGCGGACGATCAGACCGTCTTCAGCGAAGCGGCGATGGCGGAGTATCTCGCCGCCGCGCGGGATCAGGAGACCGTGCGCGGTTGGTGCGAAGATTATCGGTCCGGGGCTCGCTTTGATCTGCGTCTCGACCGCGCCGACCGTTCGGAGGGCCGCAAGATTAGCTGTCCGCTGTTCGTCCTCTGGGGGGCTACCCGGCAGCCTAATCGGCGCGGTCAGCTCATGGCGACCTGGCATCGATGGGCGACTGACGTAACCGGCGTCGGGTTACCCTGCGGCCACTTTCTGCCCGAGGAGCTGCCCGTCGAAACCGAGACTGCGCTCAAGAGGTTCTTCGCCGCTTGAGCGAGCTGAACAAACTGAACGCGCGCCCGTACCGTCTGTACGCTCAACACGAGCTGCGCACAGTCCGCCAAGGAGCAATTGATGGATCCGGTTACCACCTTCAGCGGCACCGGCTTACCGCTCGATCGCGCCGATGTCGATACCGACCAGATCATCCCCGCCAAATACCTGAAACGCATCGAGCGGACGGGGTATGGGCCGTTCGCGTTCGAGTCGTGGGCGAAGGACCCCGATTTCGTCACCAAGCAGCCACAGTACGCAGGTGCCAGCGTGCTCCTGGCCGGCCCCAACTTCGGCTGCGGATCATCTCGCGAGCACGCCGTCTGGGCGATTCAGGGCATGGGCGTCAAGGCGGTGATCGCGCCGTCATTCGCCGACATCTTCCGTAACAACTCCGCCAAGATGGGTCTGCTGACTATTCAGCTCGCGCAGCCGGATGTCGAGGAACTGATGCGCATGGTCGAGGCCGAATCGAGCACGCCAATCAGCGTGAGTCTCGAGCGGCAGACCGTCACCGCGCCAGGCGGATGGTCGCGGAGCTTCGAGATCGCCCCATTCGTTAAGCACTGCCTGGTCAACGGCCTCGATGACATTTCGCTCACCCTCGAGCACGAGGATCTGATTGCCAAGTACGAATCGAGGCGTCCCGCGACCAAGCCGGTCACCGTCTAGGATTGCTGCATGGTCCATGCGCCAGTTAGGTCGAATTGCGCGTCCGATGAAGCAGAGTCATCGCCGACCGCCGATCCCTTCGTGCTGCGGCTGCCTCAAGGATTCCTGACCGACGGGTTGTTGATCGAGCTTAGCGCTCTCAATGATCCAGGGCAGTTCGAGCGCAACATAGAAGGAGCGTTGGAGATCTCTCCTCCACCTGGATACCTTAGCGGCAGGCGCAGCGGGCGAATTTTCGGTCAGATGTTGCAGTGGTCCGATGTGCGAGAGAATGGCGATTGTGTTCCTTCTGGATCGGGATTCTCGCTCTGAACAGGTTCCGCCCGCGACCCTGGACGCCGTCTGGGTGAGCAACGAACGCCTGGCCGAGGTTGAGCCGGATGACGAGGGCATCCGGCCGGTGTGCCTCGATCTGGTGGTAGAGGTACGCACGCTCGCGCGGCCAGTCGCTGCGTCACCAGAAGGACAAGATGGAGGAATGGCAACAGGCAGGCGCGCGGCTTGGCTGGCTGATCGATTCGTTTACGAGCGATGGTCAGGTCTGGGTATATCAGCAGGGCGTCGATGAGCCCCAACGCCTGGATCACCCGAACTCACTCAGCGGGGAAGATGTCGTCGAGGGCCTGACCGTCGATTTGAGCAGGGTCTGGCGCTGAAGCGCGCCCTCACGGGTATCCTGACGAGAGCATGACAACGGTCAGGTTGTAGATATGTCCGGGCGACGGCATCCCACCCCTTCGTTGCGGGACACGGTCGTCAATCTGCGCCGCGCCATCGGTTGGCGGCACGCGCTATATGGGTTGGTTCGGAACACGTGGATCAAGATGAGACGCGTCGACGTCTGTTGCGGCGACTACGGCGCACCTGGCTGTTGAGTCACCGGCGAACGCGCTCGGGCCGAGCGCCTGCAGTCGGAGGATGACGCGAGGCGAACAGGGGATGACGGCGGAGGCGAGTAGCCGCGCGTATAGCCGAGGGGTCGCCGACGACTAAGCGAAACAGGCGTAGAATAGGCTGCGATCACGCGAACGCGCTCCGGGAGCGTCCGAACCGGCGATGAGGAATGCACCCCTATGGCCCATTACAGGATTGCGCTTCTACCCGGAGACGGCATCGGCGCTGAAGTCATCGAGCAGGCGGTTCGCGTGCTCGATGCCGTCGGCGGTCGCTTCGACCACTCCTTCGAGTACAGCGAAGACCTCGTCGGCGGCGCTTCGATCGACGCCTACGGCGTCGCGTTGCGCGACGAGACACTCGATATGTGTCGGTCGGGGGATGCCGTGCTGTTCGGTGCCGTCGGCGGTCCCAAGTGGGACGACCCGAAGGCATCGGTGCGTCCCGAGCAAGCGATCCTGGGCCTGCGCAAGGGGCTCGACCTGTTCGCCAATATTCGGCCGGTGAAGATGCTGCCGATGCTGGCTGACGCCACGCCGCTCAAGCGCGAGACGGTCGAGTCGGTCGACATGGTCGTCTTGCGCGAGCTGACTGGCGGCATCTATTTCGGCGAGCCGCAACGCCGTTGGCGTGAAGCTGGCCAGCGCAAGGCGGTCGATACACTCGCCTACTCCGAGCACGAGGTGGAACGCATCGTGCGGCTGGGCTTCGAGACCGCCCGGGGACGCCGCAAACTGCTCACCTCAGTGGACAAGGCCAACATCCTCGATACGTCGCGTATGTGGCGCGAGATCACCGAAGAGATCGCGCAGGACTATCCCGACGTCACCCTGGAGCACCGACTCGTGGATGCCTGCGCCATGGATATGATCCGACACCCGTCTTACTTCGATGTGATCGTGACCGAGAACCTGTTCGGCGACATCCTGACCGATGAGGCGTCGATGCTGGCCGGGTCGATGGGTATGTTGCCCTCAGCCTCGCTCGGCGCTGCCGACGACGGCTCCACGCTTGGTCTGTACGAGCCCATCCACGGCACCGCGCCCGATATCGCCGGTCAGGGGATCGCCAATCCAATGGCGATGATTCTCAGCGCAGCGTTGATGCTACGCTATTCGCTGGGTTTGGAAGCGGAAGCGTCCGCGATTGAAGACGCGGTGACCAACACACTGGCCAGCGGCCATCGCTCAGCCGACCTCGCCGCCGGAGAGCCGTCGCTCGGTACCGAAGCCCTGGGCGGTTTAATCGCCGATGCGGTTGCCGGCGATTAACCTGTGACGCTCCGCCCGCCCACGGTCGCCAGTCCCCGGCGAGGTTCTCGCCCCCTGCGCGAGAACACAGCAGACGGGCGCTGCGCTACACGACATGCCGTCGGATACCCAAAGCGCCATCGCGTAGACTCCAGTCATGCCGATTCAGCGTCTCCTCGTCGCCAATCGCGGCGAAATTGCCGTTCGTATTGTTCGCACCGCGTCGGAACGTGGAATTATTACTGCTGCGATCCACTCTTCGGATGACGCATCATCCGACCACCTGCGACACGCTGATATCGTCATCCCGCTCGAGGGGATTGGTCCTGCGGCTTATCTCGACATCGCTCAGATCATCGAGAAGGCTGCCGAGTACAACTGCGACGCTATCCATCCCGGTTACGGCTTCCTGGCGGAGAACGCCGACTTCGCGCGTGCCTGTGGGGAAGCTGGTATCACCTTCATCGGGCCATCACCGGCCGCGCTCGCATTGTTTGGCGACAAGGCCCGCGCGCGCGCACTGGCCGGCTCTCTCGAGGTTCCGATTCTGACCGGTACCGATCACGCGGTCGACCTCAACGGCGCGCGCGCATTCTTTGAGCAACTCGATGGTCGGCCGATGGTGATCAAGGCAGTCGCTGGGGGCGGCGGACGTGGCATGCGCGCGATTCATGATGCCGGGGAGATCGTGGAGGCGTTCGAGCGCTGCACGCGCGAAGCGCAGGCAGCATTTGGCAATGGCGCGCTCTTTGTCGAACGCTTCATCCCTCGCGCGCGACACATCGAGGTCCAGATCGTCGGCGACCAGCACGGCCAGGTGACGCACGTCGGCGAGCGCGAGTGTACGATTCAGCGCCGTTACCAGAAGCTGATCGAGATCGCGCCGTCTCCCACGCTGAACGACGAACTCCGCCGTAGGATCATCGATGCAGCGCTTAGGCTTGCGTCCGCCGGCGGCTACGCCAATCTGGGTACCTTCGAGTTCCTCGTCGACGTGGAGTCGCGCTATTTCGCTTTCATCGAAGCCAATGCCCGTCTTCAGGTCGAACACACCGTGACGGAAGAAGTCTCGGGCCTCGATCTGGTTGCTTGTCAACTCGATATCGCTGAAGGTGCGAGCCTTGATGAGATCGAGCTCGGTTCACCGCCCACATTGCGCGGCTACGCGATCCAGTCGCGAGTCAACCTCGAGCGAATGCGGGAGGAGGGGGATGTCCGACCGGCCGCAGGTGCGCTACGAACATTCCAACCTCCCGCCGGTCCGGGGGTTCGAGTCGATACATACGGCTATGTGGGATACGTGGCTAACCCCAACTTCGACTCGCTGATCGCGAAGGTCATCGCCCGACATTCTTCGGGCGATTTCGTCAATGCGGTGGGCCGCGCCCGGCGCGCCCTGGATGAGTTCCAGCTCGAGGGTCCTGACTCCAACCTTGTGCTGCTCGGCAATATCTTGGCTCATCCTGATTTCACCGCCGGCGATGTTCATACCCGTTGGATCGACGAACACATCCAGGAGCTGAGCATCGCCTCAGATAACGATGCTTCGACCGATGATCAGGCAGCTTGGGCTGGTGCCAAAGTCGAGAATCAGGTGCGCGACCCGCTCGCGGCGCTCGATTTCTTTCGTCAGGGCGCTGGTGCCGCATCGCTTGATGTTAACCGCGGTCTGGAAAGCGATCCCGGCGGTCCGGTGCCCGAGATCATCGGGCCGCCAGGCACCGAGCCACTCCGCGCGCCGATCCAGGGCACGATCATTGAAATCCTAGTCGGCGAGGGCGACAGCGTGGTCGCCGGTCAGGACATCGTCATCATGAATGCGATGAAGATGGAGCATGTGCTCGCGGCGGAGATCGGCGGGATTGTTCAGGAGATCACCGTTGCGATCGGCGACATCATCTGGGAAGGTCACCCGATCGCATTTATCGAGCCGGCTGATGTTGGTCCAGCGTTAGAGGGCGGATCTGGCAACATCGACCTCGATTACATCCGCCCCGATCTGCAGCGGAATATCGACCTGCACGAGGCGTTGCTTGATCACAATCGCCCGGAACCGGTCGCGAAGCGTCACGCCAAGGGCAAACGCACCGCGCGGGAGAACATCGCCCAGCTTGTTGAAGGAGGAACTTGGACCGAGTACATGCCGCTCGGCGTCGCTGGACAGCGCCGTGTCCGCTCCTGGGAGGAACTGCGCCGAGTCTCCCCGGCCGATGGTCTGATCTGCGGCATCGGCACCGTGAATGCCGATCTCTTCGACAATGACGTCGCCAGCACCGCGATCATCTCCTACGACGAAACCGTCTGGGCCGGCACGCAGGGCATTCGGGGACACGAGAAGACCGACCGCATGGTTGAGACGGCTCACCGATTGCTGACGCCGCTGGTCTTTATCGCCGAAGGCGCAGGAGGGCGTTCGGGCGATACCGACTGGGGATTCACGCGCGTTGCAGCGCGTAATGTCCGTACCTTCGAGCGATTGGCCGAACTCTCGGGTCGCGTGCCAATGGTCTCGATCACCGCAGGCCGCTGCTTTGCCGGCAATGCCTCGATGTTGGGGATGTGCGACATCATCGTCGCCACCGAAGGCTCTAACATCGCTATGGGAGGCCCGGCCGTGATCGAAGGTGGCGGACTTGGCCTTTTCCTGCCCGAAGAGCTTGGTCCCATGTCGCAGCAGGTACCCAACGGCGTGGTCGACATCTTCGTCAAGGACGAAACGGAAGCGATGGCCGCGGCGAAGAAATACCTGTCCTATTTCCAGGGCAGGCTCGATACGTGGAGCGCTCCGGACGAGCGCCTGTTGCGGCACGTGATCCCCGAGAATCGCCTGCGTACCTACGACGTGCGCAAGGTCATCGAGCTGCTCGCGGATCACGATTCCGTGCTCGAGTTGCGTCCTGAATTCGGGATCGGCATGGTCACAGCGCTGATCCGCGTCGCGGGGCGACCACTCGGCGTGATCGCCAATAACAACATGCACCTCGGCGGCGCTGTCGACAGCCCAGGCTCCGACAAGCTCGCGCGCTTCGCCCAGATCTGCGACAGCTGGAACATACCGGTGCTGACACTGGTCGACACGCCCGGCATGATGGTCGGCCCCGAGGTTGAGAAGACCGCCCTCGTCCGACATTGCCACCGGGTCTTCGTCTCGTTGGCTAACCTGACGACGCCGAAGATGACGATCACGATCCGCAAGTGTTACGGGCTCGGCGGTCTGGCGATGCTCGCCGGCAGCACCGAGGCTGGGTTGTTCAACGTGAGCTGGCCGACCTCGGAGTACGGCGGAATGAATCTCGAGGCCGGCGTCAAGCTCGGCGCCCGAGCGCAGCTGGAGCAGATCGAAGACCTTGAGGAGCGGACGCGCGTCTACGAGCAGATGGTCGCCGATGCCTACGAGCGCGGTAACGCCTTCAACGCCGCCACTGTGCTCGAGTCGGATGACGTGATCGATCCGACTGAGACGCGCCAGTGGATCCTGCGTCTGCTCGATGCCGTGCCCAACTCCGATCCTATTCGAGAAGGTCGCCGACCCTACATCGACAGTTGGTAGCGGCCATGGCGGCCGAACGCAATCTCTAGACTGTCGCCACTGATAGCCACGGAAAATAGCCGCCCACCGACAGGGGGGTGATGCAGTGCAGTTCCTCAGTCTGATTCTGATCCGATTGGTTCAGACGATCCTAGTGATCTGGGTTGTGGTCAGCATCGTCTTCGTAGTCTCGCGTCTGATTGGCAACCCGGAAACCTCGCTGCTCCCGTTTGACGCGACGAATGAAGACTATGAGCGCATCAGAGAGCGGCTCGGCCTCAACGATCCGTTGATCGTGCAATATGGGCGGTTTCTCGGCGATGCCCTGCAGGGTGATCTGGGGTATTCCTTTCACCGCACCGGCGCGGCGCTTGACATCGTTGGCGATAAGGTACTGGGCACGGTGAAGCTTACCGTGGCCGGGCTGGCGGTCGCCTTGGCGCTAGGGCTGCCGCTGGGGGTATTCGCCGCGTTGCGGCGCGGCTCGTCCCTGGATTGGCTGGCGCGACTGGTCGCGGTATTCGGACAAGCCACGCCGAGTTTTTGGCTTGGTCTCATGTTGATCTTCTTCCTCGCCACCAAGGTGTCCTGGTTCCCGACCGCTGGCGCAGAGGGATTTCGCTCCCTCGTCCTGCCCGCTTTCACCCTAGGATTACTGTCGGCCGCCGGATTCATGCGCCTTACGCGCTCGGGCATGATCGATGTGATGAACACCGACTTCATCCGCACGGCGCGCGCCAAAGGGTTAACTGAGCGCGTCGTAATCATGCGTCATGGACTGCGCCACGCGCTGGTTCCGGTGCTGACCATCCTCGGCATCGAGCTTGGTCGTCTGATCGCCGGTTCTGTGATCATCGAGGTGGTCTTCTCCTGGCCCGGCATCGGCCGGCTGATGATCGAATCGATCCTGCAGTCCGACTACCCAACCGTGCAGGCGGGTCTCGTCGTCATTGCCGCGTCGATCACGATGGGCAACCTGATCGTTGATCTCACGTATCGGGTGATCGATCCGCGCATCCGAGTGGTAGCGCTCTGATGACGGCGCAAGTCGCCGCGACCGCCGTAGAGGCAGAGTCCAACCGTCCTTGGCGGTTGTCATACCGACGACGGCGCTACCTGCTGGTCGTTCCGCCGATGTTGGTGATGATCGCATTCGTCGTCTTCGGCATTTTCGCCGATGTGATCGCGCCGGCCGATCCGGGCGACACTAATCTGCTGGCTCGGCTCGAGCCGCCCGTGTTCTCGGGCGGGACGGTCGATTATCCCCTGGGCACGGACCATGTCGGGCGCGATATCTGGACCCGAATCGTGCATGGCGCGCGCGTGTCATTGATTGTTGTGGTGATTGTCGTCCCGGGTGCGGCCGCGTTCGGCACGCTCGTTGGCCTGTACGCTGGCTGGCGAGGCGGAATCGTCGGCCAGCTGTTGATGCGCTGCGTCGATGTCCAGTTGGCGTTGCCGCCAATTCTGTTCGCGGTGCTGCTGGGCGCGGTGCTCGGCGCATCGCTGCGGAACGTGATCCTGATCCTGTTGGTTTGGACCTGGACGGTCTATGCCCGACTGATCCGCGCGGAAGTACTCTCGCTCAAAGAGCGAGAGTTCGTCCTTGCGTCGTTGGCGGCTGGTGCCGGCAACTGGTGGATCATGCGCAAGCAACTGTTGCCCAATGTGCTCAACACGATCGTCGTGATCATGACGCTTGAAATCCCGATCGTGATCGTCGCCGAAGCGTCGCTCAGTTTCCTCGGGGTTGGCGCGCCGGTTGAGCAGGCTACTTGGGGACGCATGATCACCGAAGCGCGAAATTACCTGACACACGCCTGGTGGGTAATGTGGATGCCTGGACTGGCGCTGATGCTGGTGGCGTTGTCGGGCAATCTGGTCGGAGATTGGCTGCGCGATCTGCTCGATCCTCGCTTGCGGAATGTCGGTTGACGTAATGGTGCGCCTGTCGCGCTAATACGTCGCCGCAGGGCCAATGCAGATTCCCTACTATTCAGGTCAACGTAGTCGTGAGTGCGCGACAAGTAAGGAGTTCGGAATGTCTACACGTGGCTACTGGAAGCGAATGTCGCATCGTCGGCTGAGCCGCCGCACTCTCTTGCGGGCATCGGCTCGCGCAGGCGTCGGGGCGACCGGGCTTGCCCTCGTCGGTTGCGGCGACGATGACGACCAGCAGGTGGTTGTTGAACAGCCGCAGGACGACCAGCCGCAGCCGGCCACTCAACAGCAGGTCCGGCAACAACAGTCCATGCAGCCCAAGCAGGCGGATCAGCAGGCTCAGTATGCAATACAGCAGGAGGGGCAGGCGCAACAGGGCACGGTCGAGGCGATCGATCGCGAAGAAGCGGAGCAGGATGTCGAAGCTGCGGAGCCCCAGGTCGACCTCGATGCGACGGTTCGCATTGCGATTGGCCGCTATACCGCCGGGCTCGACCCGCAGCGTTCCGGCTCGCAGACCAACTATGTCAACGGTGCCTGCACCTTCGATTCCGGCATGTCTAACCATCCAGAAACCGCAGCCCTGGAACCAAACCTGGTCCAGCTGCCGGAAGTTGTCGATCCGACCAACATTATCTTCCACGTGACGCCTGGGATCATGTTCCACACCGGCGCGCCGTACACTGCGAATGACCTACAGTTCAATTTCGAGCGCGTCTCTTCCGCGGCTGCGTACCACCAGGGGGGCGACACCAGCGACCACCCGAATGAGTGGGAGACCGCGCGCCAGACCTTCGGCACGCAGAACTTCGCCAGCTACAGCGTGGTCGATGATCTGACCTTCGCTGTTGAGACTGCGGCTCCGAACGCCTCGTTGGCCGGTTCGATCATGTCCGGAGCGGTTCGCCACATGTCCAAGGCGTATGTTGAGGAGCATGGCGACGCGCATGTGGACGGCGTGTTCGCCGTCGGCACTGGTCCATTCCGCTTCGTCGAGTCCGATCCCGACGTGGGTGCCAAGTGGACGCGCTACGAGGACTATCATAAGTCGCGCGATGGCCTGACCAATCCGCGCCTGCCTTGGTACAGGGATCTCGATGTGCAGATTCGGCCCGAGCCACTGGCTCAGATCGCAGGCATCGAGGCCGGCGAAATCGACGCGATCTACAATCTGCCGACCGATGTGGCGGAACCCTATCGCGACAACCCCAAATTCAAGGTGCTCTACCAGCCGTCGGGTCAACCGACCCACTACATCATGTTCAATACGCATGACACGGTTGCCGAGGTGGACGGGGTACCCAACCCTTTCCTCGATATTCGCGTGCGCGAAGCCGCCAACCTCGCCATCAATCGCGAGGAGATTATCGAGGGCTTGCTGACCGGCTCGGAAGGGCCGGCCTTTGGTCCATACCGAGGCACAATCGGCTACCCCGGAGAGGCGCTCGAATCGCGCTACCACGGCTACGACCCCGATAAAGCGAAGGCGTTGCTCGCCGAAGCGGGCTATCCGGACGGCATCGACGTCGACCTGCACATCGTCACGGACTTCCAGCCGATTGTGCCGATCATGGCGCTGCCAGTGCGAGAGTACCTCGAGGCTGTTGGTATCCGTACTACTATCAAGGAGTATCTCAGCTCCGAGTACTTCCGCACCGTACGCACGTTCGAGTTGCCCGGTATGTTCTGGTTCTTCACCAACACGATCGCCGAGCCCGAGACCGTGCTCGGCTCGGGTGTCAGCGAGAATGGCTTCTACGCTGTCAGCGTCTACCCGGAAACTCAGATCCACGAGCTGTACGAGGCGCAGAACCAGGCGCTCGATCCGGGCGAGCGGACCCGCTTGCTCGAGGATCTCTACATCACCTTCTACGACAACTACTCCTGGCTGTTCCTCACCGAGGTGTCTGCGGCGGCGATTACAGCCGCCAACGTTAATTGGCCGGTAGGTTCTGCGGAGCTTCGCGGCGAGGGAACATTGTCCGCGATCCAGAAGCTGAGGTCCACCTAATCTGCCATGAATAGGAGGTGGATTCGTTGGTCAACGAATCCACCTCGCACAGACCGCGACACACCAGAATGGCCAGAGGGTCGATATGGCGTCTTTGACTGCTGAACAGCTCGACCACTTCGACAGGTTCGGATTCCTCGCCGTTGAACGGGTCTTCGACCCTGAGGAGGTGATTGTTCCTGTGATGGACGAGTACGCCCGCGTACTCGATACCCTCGCCGAGGAACTATGCGAGCGGGGGACGATATCCCAGACCTACGCGGATCTGCCGTTCGCTGAACGGATCTGCCGGGTCTATGTCGAGTCGCAGCGCGTTCACGCACAGTACTTCGACTTTTCACTGCCGCAGACGGGCATCAAGGTCGATACGCCGTTCTGGGCGGGGCCGGCGGTCTTCGCCGCGCTGACCAATCCCAGCCTGCTCGACGTGGTCGAGGCCTTCATCGGCCCGAGATCTACTCCAACCCGGTCCAGCACGTGCGGGTCAAGGCGCCTGAGTCGATCGCTCCCCGCGATGCCGATGGCAACGTGATCTACGGAGCGACTCCCTGGCATCAGGACTCTGGCGTGGTCAACGCTTCGGCCGACGATACCGATATGCTTACTGTCTAGTTCCCGCTCATGGATACCGATGCTGAGAACGGTTGCCTGCAGGTGATCCCGGGGTCGCATCGGGGCGAAGTGCTGACGCACTGTTCGGGCGTCCAAGGGCTAAGCATACCATCCACGATTCTGTGTGGCGAGGACACGGCGTGCGCTGTCCCGCTGCCGGCGGGCGGTTGCCTCTTCCTGCACCGCAAGACGATTCACGCCGCGCTGTCCAACCTCAGCGGTCGGATTCGCTGGAGCTTCGATCTGCGTTACCACCCGCCCGGTCAGCCGACCGGCCGTGAAGCGTTCCCGGGATTCGTCGCGCGTAGCCGGCGGGACCCCGATGCTGTGCTCGCCGACGCCGCGCAATGGCGTCGTATGTGGCTCGACGCCCGAGCCACTCTCGCCGACCAGCCAGACCCCGAGTACAACCGCTGGTCCCTCGACGACGATGCTTGCGCCTAGCCCGACCCTCGCAAGTCAGGCGTGCGATATTGGCGATCTGTTCGCGGTCGATGGAGAAGAACCAAGCGAGATTCCCGTGCTTGGCGCGGGAATCTCGCCCCCCTCTGACCCTGATGCGCGAGCGTGACGGTCGCTATTATACATTCGGCGCACAGGCGCGCATCACGGCTCTGACGGCTTCCAGTCCGGGCTTGGACGCGACGACGCGGACGATCGCCGTGTCCAACCCGTCGGCGAGCGTCTCGAACGCGGCCCTCGCGCCTGAAGCGGGACCGTAGTAACCGACTCTCGTCAGCAACGCCTCTGATGCCGCGCTCGCCACGTCGTCGGCCGAGGCTCCAGCGCGGCGCATGTCGTCGAGCGACGCGAGTTCGTCGCTGAAACCCATGCGCTCGAAGTGGGCGCGATAGGCGAACTTGCGTAATCGGTCGGAAGGAACCGACTGGCCGAGCGCGTAGCCGAGCATCGACTTGGTGTAGGACATGCGCGCGGTCTCGACGTCTTCATCGACGCAGACGCGGATGTACTCGATCATCTGCACATCCTCGGGTCGCTTGCCCGCTTTGGCTGCGCCCTCGTTAAGCCGCTCGCGGCTCCAGGTAACTCGCCCGGGGTCGCACCAGTTGAGTATCACGCCGTCGCCAACCTCTCCGCCGAGCTGAATCATCTGCGGTCCCAGCGCGCCGACGAGCACTGGCGTTGGGGGCGGTCGAAAGCCGAGCTGAACGCCCTCGTAGCGAACCGACTCGCCCCGGATGGTCACCCGTGCGCCGGATAGCAATCCCTTGACTGCGGACGTGTATTCGCGCATCACGCCGAGCGTCGATCGGCGAGGTAACCCAAGCTGGTGACGGGCGTCCGCTCGGTAGATACCGCCCGAGCCGATACCCAAGCGAAACTCGCTATCGCTGGTCGCCGACAGCGTCCCTGCCGCCATTGCGAACGCCATCGGCGATCGATAGGCGATGGGGCAGACGCCAATGCCAGTTGCCAGCCCGCTGGCCTGATTGCGGATCGCACAGAGCTGAAAGGAGTCCAGGCCGGTGCCTTCGGGCGTCCAGAGCGACTGATAGCCGAGCTCAGCCGCTTCGCGCGCCAGCGTGCGCTGGTCCTCGAATGCCATGCCCAGTGAGAAATCCAGCCCCAATCCGATCTGTCCAATTGCCATCGCCGCCCGCCCTGTCTCGTCGCCCTATTATCGGCGTGCCAGATTGTATTCGCAGACTAGCGCCCGGGTGCTGCCGAGCTGATGCGCCGGGCTGAAAGGATGATGCCGTGCCGCCAATCTTAAACACGAGATACTTCCAACTGCAGGGACGGACCGAGGGCGAGTTACACGTCTTTCGCGGCATTCCCTTTGCCGCGACGCCGGTTGACCCTTGCGCTTTCGCGCGCCGCGTCCGCCCGAGCCGTGGGACGGCGTCAGGGAAGCCGCGGCAGTCGGCTGCGGCTCGATGCAGACCTTCATCCCCGGGCTCGAACTGCTCGGTGCCTGGGAGATGCTAGTTCGACGAGGATTGCCTCACGCTCAATATCTGGACGCCGCGCGGTGTCCGGTCATGTTTTGGATTCACGGCGGCGGCTTCGTGAGCGGCTCAGGCGCGATGCCGATCTATGGTGGTCAACACCTAGCCCGCCGCGGCGATGTCGTCGTGGTGACCATCAACTACCGTCCCGGCGCGCTCGGGTTCCTGTACAACCAGCTCTCGCCGACGATGAGGACGCGCATACCGTAGTTGCCGCTATGCGCGTCCTCATCGCGGCATTGCAGTGGGTCCGCGACCATATCAGCGGGTTTGGCGGCGACCCGAACAACGTGACGATCTTCGGCGAATCAGCCGGCGGCATGAGCGCCGGCGTGTTGCTGGGTGCGGGCGAAGCTGAGGGCCTGTTCCATCGCGCGATTCCACAATCGGGAGTCGGGCGCACCATGCCCTGCCGACGGCGATCTCTGAGGAGGTTTGTCGCTGATACTGTCGATTCTTGAAGTGAGCCCCGATGACGCGGGCGTGTTGTGCAGCATTCCAGACGAAGACTGCTCGCCGCCCAGAACGCATTGCAGGCGGATCCGGAAACTTCAGCATTGACCGGCCGATACCGGATGGCGTTTTCGCCAGTTGTGGAGGGCGGGTTGTTGGAGACGGTGCCGATCGAGTCCGTTCGCAACGGTCGCAGCAAGGATGTCGATCTGCTCTGCGGCACGATTGAAGACGAATGGACGCCCCTCGCCGTGATCACGGGCGTCAATGAGATGGATGAAGCCGGCGCGCGCGAAGCCTTGGCGGTCACCGCGGGCGACGCCGATACGGCGAATAGTCTCTACGACCACTACCGGGGTGCGCGGGCGACGAGAGGTGCCGGTTCTGATCCCTTGACCGTGTTCGACTCGGTGATGACCGACTACGTCTTTCGCATTCTCGCAGATCGGCTGCTCGACTCGCGCAGCACGCTGGGCGGTGCGGGTAGGGCCTATGCATACAAGTCGCCGACGATGGACGATCGGCTGCGGGTGCCGCACGCGCTCGATATCCCGTTCGTCTTCGGCACGGGCGGCGAAATGCGTCCGTTCATCGGCGAGGATCCGCAGACCGAGCAACTCGCCGGCTTCGTCATGGACGCCTGGATCAACTTTGCTCGCTCTGGCCAGCCGGGCATCAGGTCGCTCCTCGTCTGGCCGCAGTACCGAGCCGATTAACACTACACGATGGTGCTGGGTCCCGACGTCAGACGATCCGCGAGGATCGCGAGCGAGAGATCGGACGTCGGACCTGTTGGAGTAGTCAGGCGCGGGCAGTAGTGCGCGCCCTAGCGAGATCGCACGTCCACGAAGTGTCCGGCGATTGCTGCTGCCGCCGCCATGGCCGGGCTGACCAGGTGCGTCCGACCGCCTGGACCCTGCCGACCCTCGAAGTTACGGTTGCTGGTCGAGGCGCAGCGCTCTTGTGGACTGAGTGTGTCGGGGTTCATGCCCAGGCACATCGAGCAACCGGCATCGCGCCACTCGAAGCCGGCATCCCGGAAGATGTCAGCCAGGCCTTCTGCTTCTGCCTGAGCCTTCACGAGGCCTGAGCCAGGCACGACTATCGCATTCACGCCGTCAGCGACGCGGCCGTCGCCAATTACCGCCGCCGCCGCTCGCAGGTCCTCGATCCGGCCGTTCGTACATGAGCCGATGAACACGCGATCGATGGCGATATCGGTAATCGCCGTACCGGCCGTCAGTCCCTGATAGGCGAGTGCGCGCGCGGCCGATTCCTGTGCGGACGCGGTGCCCAGACTTGACGGATCGGGGATCGCTCCCGTCACCGGCGCGCTCTGGCCAGGGTTTGTGCCCCACGTGACGTACGGGGCGATGTCCTGACCGGCGATAACGACTTCGGTGTCGAAGACGGCGTCGTCGTCGGTGGCGAGCTCGCTCCAACGCTCGACGGCGGCATCCCAGTCCTCGCCCTGCGGGGCATGCGGGCGACCCTTGACATAGGCAATCGTCGTCTCGTCCGGCGCGACCAGGCCAGCCCGGGCACCGCCCTCGATGGTCATGTTGCAGACCGTCATCCGACCTTCCATCGAGAGGTTGCGGATCACGTTCCCCCGATACTCGATCACGTGCCCCACGCCGCCGCCGGTGCCGATCGTGTGGAGGATGGTGAGGATCACATCCTTGGCCGAGCAACCGTCCGGTAGTTCGTCAGCGACTTCGACGGACATCTGTTTGAGCGGTGCCTGCGGCAGGGTCTGGGTAGCGAGAACATGCTCGACCTCGGACGTGCCGATCCCGAAGGCGAGTGCGCCCATCGCGCCGTGCGTTGAGGTGTGGCTGTCGCCGCAGACGATGGTCAGTCCGGGTTGGGTCAACCCCTGTTCGGGACCGATGATGTGGACGATGCCCTGTCGCGAGTCGGTCGTGTCGTAGAGCGGCACGCCGAACGCTTCGCAGTTGGCGCGTAACGTCTCGACCTGCTGTTGCGAGAGAGGGTCGGCGAACGGTTCGATCCGCGTGTCGGTGGGGACGTTATGGTCCTGTGTCGCGAGGGTCAGATCGGGGCGTCGCACCGCGCGGCCGCTGAGGCGTAACCCCTCAAAGGCTTGTGGCGAGGTGACCTCGTGCACCAGGTGCAGGTCGATGTAGAGTAGGTCGGGTTCGCCATCAGCCTGTCGAATCAGATGTTCGTCCCAGATCTTCTGCGCAACGGTACGTCCGGCCATCACAGACTCCTGATCAGCAGTTCACGCTTCACCCGCAGTCGCCCTCAGCGAACATCGCTACGATCGCTACGGCGTGCGTTCCTGTTTCGCCGCGGCCGTTGCGCCGGTCTGTCCGCCGACGTGCCGGTTGATCGCGTTGATGTACGCCCGTGCCGAAGCGACGAGGATGTCCTGGTCAGCGGCGCGGCCTGTATGCGTGGCTCCGTCGACCTGGATGCGGATCGTGACATCGCCTTGGGCGTCTAGTCCCTCGGTGATGCTCGACACGCTGTATTCCTCCAGCTCATCATCGATGCCGGTGATCTCACGGATCATTTGGTAGATGGCGTCCACTGGTCCCGTCCCGGTCTTTGTGCCGCTGCACTCCTCGCCGGCGGGCGAGCGTAGGGTAACCGTGGCGGACGGCGTCGACGTTGTGCCGGCGGCGATCCCGATCGAAACCAGCTGCCAGCCCTCGGTCGGCTGACCGAGTCGATCCATCACGATCGCTTCGAGGTCGCGATCGTCGACGACTGTCTTACGATCAGCGAGTTGCTGGAAGCGGCTGAAGGCTGAGTTGAACTCATCGTTGCTCAACTGGAAGCCCAGATCGTCCAGTCGCGCGCGGAAGCCGGCGCGGCCCGAGAGCTTGGAGAGGACGAACTGGGAGCCCTCGGCCCAGCCAACTTCCTTGGGGTCCATGATCTCGTAGGTCTCGCGCATCTTGACGACGCCGTCCTGATGAATGCCGGACTGGTGACGGAAGGCGTTGAGACCGACGATGGCCTTGTTCGGCTGAACATGCATGCCGGCGAACTCTTGGACCATGCGCGAGGCTGGAACCAGATACTGCGGGTCGACGCCGATCTCGACGCCGAGATGATCGGCGCGCGTGCGGATCGCCATCACTGTCTCTTCCAGTGAGGTATTGCCAGCGCGCTCGCCGAGCCCGTTGATGGTGCACTCGACCTGTCGCGCGCCCGCGCCGACGGCGGCCAGCGAGTTGGCGGTCGACAGCCCCAGATCGTTGTGGCAATGCACGGAGACGACGACGTTGTCAGCGCCGGGCACGTCTTCGAGGATGCTGGTGATGAATCGGGCGAACTCGTCCGGGATGGCGTACCCGACGGTATCGGGGATGTTGATTGTGGTCGCACCGGCCTCGATCACCTCACGCAGCATGCGGCGGACGAAGTCGACATCGGAGCGGGTCGCGTCCATCGGCGAGAATTCAACGTCGCTGATGTACTGCTTGGCGCGGGCAACCATCTCGCGGGCCTGTTGCAGTACCGACTCGCGGTCCTTGCGCAGCTGGTGCGCGATGTGAATATCGGATGAGGAGAGGAAGACGTGAATGCGCGGATTTTCGGCATCGCGGATCGCCTCCCACCCCTGGTCGACGTCGTTGGGCACGGCGCGGCAGAGTGTGGCGATCTGCGTCCCGCGCACTTCGCGGGCGATGCGGTTGACGGCATCGAAGTCGGCCGGTGAGGCGGCGGCGAAGCCGGCCTCGATGCAGTCGACGCCCATGCGCTCGAGCAATTTGGCGATCTGCAGCTTCTCCTCGGCGGAGAACGAGACGCCGGCGGCCTGTTCGCCGTCGCGCAGTGTGGTATCGAAGATTCGGACTCGGTCAGCCATTAGGGGCACTCCAGTGGTCAGAGTAGCTCAGGAAGCGGAATCGAGACGCGGCCGCCATCGTCAGACGGAGAGGCGGCCTCTCATCAAACCACGAGCGCTCCGCGGGCAACAGCCCGCGGTACAGCTCCTCCAGGCACACACTGCGTCATAGGCTGGAGTATACGTCCTGGCAACGCCATGTGGTACTCAGCGCGGATTCAGGCCAGTGGCTCTGCGACTTGCGTGTCACAGCCTGTAGCCCGGCTAGAATTGCTAAGCGGCGAGTCAGGAGGTGGGTGCGTCCTGCCAAAGGGGACATTCCTTGGACGTGCTCTTTCCTTGGACGTGCTCTTTCCTTGGACGTGCTCTTTCGCGACAAAGAGCTGCGCGAGTGCACTCACGATCCCAGAAAAGCAACCAGGAAGTTCGGCAAAGCCGTGAGTTGCAAGTACATCGAACGAACCCTGTTTCTCATTGCCGCTGAGTCGATAGAGCAGATTCCTCGTTCTTGGTGGTATCACCAGTTGAGTGGTAATCGCGAAGGACAACATACGCTCGACATCAACAAGGATAAGGACGTGCGGCTCATTCTCACCGAACTTGAGCCGGTCGTAGTCCGCATTGAGGAAGTGAGCACCACTCACTATGGCCACTAAGGAAATCGCGTCGAGATCGACTGTGGTGGTTCACCCCTGGCGTCTACGTGGCCGACGAACTCGAGGACTTGGGCTGGTCGCCCCGGGATCTCGCCGAGCGGATTGGTCGCAAACCGCAGGTGGTCGAACGTTTGATCCGGGGCCGTGACCAGATCACCAAGCCGGTGGCCATGGCGATCGAACAAGAACTGGGTTTGTCTGGCGCTGCGCTCAGCCGGCTCCAGTCCCAGTATGATGATGATATCGCCCACCTTGCCGCCGACCCGTCAATGCAAGCCGACCTAGATTATCTGTTCTATATTCCGTGGCGTCAGTTCGTCGAGGTAGGTTGGATCCGCGACGTGGGCAGCGATGTCGAACGGGTACTTGAGCTGCGGACGCATTACGATGTTGAGTCGCTCGCGGACGTGGAGCGCACTCAACATGCGGCCGCATTTCGCATCACTGCCGGTACACGCGTGAGCTCGTGGGCGCTCGCGGCATGGTTGCAACAAGGCGAATGGCAGGCGATTGAGCGCCAGTCTGGCAGCGAATCCGCGGAGATTCAGGTGTTCGACCGTGAGCGGTTCGCCAGTGTGTTGCCGAGTACTCGCCGACTGATATGCGAGTCTGAGTTCTGGACGAAAGCGCAGGCGCTTTGCCGAGAGGCGGGCGTACTGCTGGAATTTGTACCGCAAGTGGCGAAGTCGGGGGCTAGGCTAACGGGGCTGCGAGGTGGTTGGATGACAGCAACCGCTCATACAGCTCAGTAACCTCCGCAAGCGGGCCGATATCTTCTGGTTCAGTTTCTTCCACGAAGCCGCCCATGTACTCGCTGGTGATCGGGGCACGTTCATCGACATCCCCGATATCCCAGGTGAGGACGAGGTTGAGCGAGCGGCGGATCGGTTTGCGGCGGACACCCTGATACCGCCTCAACGCTGGGAGACGTTCGCGTCGGCGGGCCAATTCGGAGCGCGGTCAATCACGCGGTTCGCTGAGTCCGAGGGTATCCATCCCGGCATCGTGGTTGGGCGGCTGCAGAAAGAAGGGCTCGTTGATCACAGCCGGCACAATGACCTGCGTATGCCGCTGGATGATGTGATGTTTGTCGATTGACTTGCATAGCCGGTTCTGATCTGGCAGCGGCGACCTGTCGCGTGTTGCAGATACGCCCGACTGGCCGGAGCTTGGTGCGGCGGATCGTCTTACGGACGGATGATGCGCTTGGGTCGTTCGGCGATACGACGCAGCATGGGCTGGGCGGCGTCGATGAAGCGGAATGCGATACGCCTCGTATCTCTCGGATCGATCAGATCGGTCACGTCGAAGTTGTGGGCGGCCTTCATCGGGCTTCTGAGCCGTAGCAGGCGGTTCTCGATCATCTCGCGGTGCGCTTCGGGATCGTCCGCCGCCTCGATCTCGCGTCGGTAAGCGGCAGCGACGCCGCCCTCGATCGGTATGCCGCCCCACTCGCCGGCTGGCCAGCCGAAGCGTAGGTTGACGCCCATCGGCTCGCCCATGCTGTTCGGCGCGTCGGCGGCGACGCCGTAGCTCTTGCGGATATTGAACTCGACCTTGGGCACCTTGGCCTCGTAGGCGGAGATCAGAGCGCGAGTGCCACGGCGCATGGTCTGGTTGAGCTCCGCCTGCGAACCGAGCATGAAGCCGGGCATGTCGAGAAAGATCACCATGGGCAGATTGAAGCCATCGCAGAGGTCGACGAAGTGGGTGAACTTATCCGCGGCGTCGCCGTTCATCGCGCCGGCCATGACGTACGGATCGCTCGCCACGACGCCGATCGCATAGCCGCCGATCCTGGCGAATCCTGTAATCAGCGCGCCGCCCCAGTGCGGTCGCATTTCGAAGAACTCGCCGTTGTCGACGACTAGCCTGACCAGTTTGCGCGGGTTGTAGCCGCGCTTGCGATTCTCGGGAATGATGCGCAACAGCTCTTCCACGCGGCGGTTGGGGTCGTCGTCAGTATGGATGCGCTCGGTGACCTCATTCGTCGTGTTGGGCAGATACGAGAGGAAGCGCTTGATCTGCTCGAAGGCGTCCTCTTCCGATTCTGCCTCATTGTCGACCTGTCCGCTCTTGTAGACATGCACCTTCGAGCCGCCGAGCTCTTCCTTGTTGAAGGTCTCGCCGATGGCGCGGCGCACGACAGGCGGTCCCGATGGGAAAATCTGCGACTGGCCCTTGATCATGACCGTGAAGTGCGAAAGCAGGGCGAAAGCGGCAGGGGCGCCGGCGACCGAGCCCATAATCCCGGATGCGACAGGCACCTTGTCGAGCAGGTTGAGGTGTCGCCACCAAGTCTGACCGGCGGGCAGCGCCATGCGGCCCTCTTCCTCATCGCGTTTGGCGCTGTGACCGACGCCCTCGATCAGCTGCACGTAGGGCAGCCCATACTGAGCGGCAATCGGCGTAGCGAACTGCGATGCGCCCTTGGAGACGTTGTGCGGTGAGCCGCCGGAGATGGTGAAGTCGTCGCCGCCGATCACAATGTTGCGACCGTCGATCTGACCCATCCCCATCACGAATGCGCCCGGGGTGAACTCGCGCAAATCGCCGTTCTCGTCGTACTCGTAGCCGCCGACCAGCGGGCCGGCCTCGAAGAATGAACCGGGATCGAGGAACTGGTCGATCCGCTCGCGGACCGTGAGGCGTCCGCCTCGGTGCTGTCGGGCGACGCCGTACTCGCCGCCCATTTCGCGCGCCAACCCTTTGATGTAATCGATTTCGTCGATCGCGCCTTGCCAGTCCTGTCCCGGCTTCCACGATTCGCGCGTTTGGTCTACGGGCATTGGCGGCCTCTCAGTCGAGCATGGTTCGCTGGCAGTCTACCGCCGCCCAACAACAGCGCATTCGTGTGGGAACGACCAGTCGCCACGTTTCGATTCGGGGTCGCGTACGGCTACCGCGCCGCCCAGTAGTTGGTCCAGATACGGGTGCGGATGCCGTTGGCGACATCGTCGGCAATCGCGGGGTCGTTCGAGACGACCAACCAGCCGGCGCGCGGGCGGGTGGCGATATCCGCCGCGTCGCAGGCGCGTTGCAGAGACCAACCAGCCGGCGCGCGGGCGGGTGACCAGCCGCGCCGCGCCGGCTGGCCCGTCCCAGCTGAGCATGTTGGCGAAGACGGCCTCGGCCTCATTGGCGGTGTGACTGAAGAACCAGCGGCGCATACCGGAAAGGCCTTCACGGTGCTCCTGCGGATCGTCGAAGACGAACTGCCAGGTCACAACCTCGGCCTCGCCGTCTGTCGATCGCCAGAGCGCCATCTGATCCGAGCCCCAACCCGCCGCGGCCGTGCGAGCGATGCCGGGTCGCTTGCTGGCCGTGCCGATCAGCGACCGCAGCCAGTGTTCGCCCATCCGATCTACAATCGGCGCGTTCCATTGTTCTGCCGGCAACAGCTCATCGCGCAGACGCTCCAGGTCGACTAGGGAGATCGGCTGTTCGTCGTTGGCTAGCTTCTCGGCGTGGAGCATCTGTTCAGTGGATTCCGGCGGGTCGAGTAATACGAGTAATAACTCCGTTGATGGCGTCCTGCCCGCCTTCGTCGCACAGCGCCGCGAGGATGACGCCGCCTACGAGCAAGGCGGCGTCATCCTCGGAATCCTGAGGCATCAGCGCCTCGTAAGCGCGCAGCCAGAGGTCGTATTCGGCATGTTCACGGGGACCCCACTCGATATCGGATAGCGAATCCCGCAATGGCGACACATCGCCGTAGATCTCGTTCAGCGTCGCGTCGCCCTCGTCGACCCAGCGCAGCGCCTGGAGTTGGTCAGTCGTCGTGGCATCTCGATACCAGTCGTGCCGTTGCCAGCCAGTCCATTGATCCTGGAGCACATGGACCATCTCGTGAGAGATGACGCTCGTGAAGAACGACGGCATCGGCGGGCTGGAGACGAGCACGACTTCGCCGATGCCGTCCTCGCCTGGTTCAATTTCCGATGCGCCCTGTTGCTCTCCGTACCAACCCCAACTGAGCGTGGCGCTAAGCCAGCTCTGCTCCAGGTCGCCGTAGCCTTCAACATCTTGACTGATCAGTTCCGCCATCCGACTCGCCGGCAGTCCGACCGACGATTCCTGATCCTCGTCTACGTCATCAGCTACAGCAGGTTGTTCGTCAACCTGTTCGTCCTGCTCGTCATCGCCGACGGCTTCGTGTTCATCTGCATCGTCGTCGACGACTTGTTCTTCATCGTGCTCCCAGGTCTCTTCCGATAGACAGGCGTAGCGGCGCAGATCGGTTCTGCTGATCAGGAAGACCGGCGGCAACTCCTGTAGCGCGATACCGCGCGCCTCGGCGGTCGCGTCGGCGATGATCTCGACCGCGCGCAGGTCGTCCCCCTCGGCGGCAATCAACAGACTGCGCCATACGTCTTCGGGGTCGTGGTCATCGAGCATCGCCCGCAGCTCGGCGACTTGGGGCTGCTGCTCGCACCAGAGGCATTCTTCAGCCAGGGCCTCGAGCATGCGGTCGGCGAAGTGCCGAACTTCCTTGTAGCTGTAGATATCGAACCGGATCGGCGAGTCGATCTCCGCTGGTCGGTCCGGATCACGTGAAGCAGCACCAACCGGTGACGACTGCTGCTGAGACTCAGCTTCCCCGGACGTTGCCCGAGTCGATCCGATCGGGACGGCATCCGCGCAGGCAGCTAGCAATGCCGCAAGCAAGACGATCCAGCCGATGAACAGTCGTGCGCAACGCATTACCGCGCACGATACTCGGCCACCGGTTGCATCTCAGCATCGCGGTCCGATGGACAGGACGAGCGGAACGCGGAACCCATACGGCCTTCGGCGACAGCATGTCGCCCGGTCACAGCCTTGCGCATACGGGAATCACCTTGGCCGCAAAGCGCAGAGCGTGCTCCAGTCTCAGGGCGGTCGAAGCGTGACGTTGATGCGGTTGACAGCGGCTTCGGCGAACGGGACGAGC
Organism: Dehalococcoidia bacterium; assembly: GCA_965116225.1. GTDB lineage: Bacteria > Chloroflexota > Dehalococcoidia > Bin125 > Bin125 > Bin125. The sequence goes on from OZ220495.1 coordinate 1,820,828, forward strand.
AGGTCGATCGCCTCATCGGGCGTGCCGAGGATGGCGCCGCATTGGCGGAAGGCATCTCCAGCTGGTCCGAAGATCTCCTCGAAGTGCGCGACCGCCTGCGGGCGGTCGGTTTTGGAGGTGGCGAGGTGGAAGGAGAGATTGACGTCGCGCGTGCGCGTGATCGTCGCGGATCGCGATCCATGTGCGCACTAGTCGTCCAGCACTCAGGACAGGCGGGTGAACTGATCGATCGTCAGATAGGGCGCGTTCCAGCCCTGTGTGTACCGTGCGACGAGCTGCAACGTGTGGTTCTCGCCGACGCCGCCGATCCAGAGCAGCAGCGGCGACTGCAGTCGCTTCGGCTCGCAGAGGGCGTCGGTCAAGCTGAAGAACCGTCCATCGAGGTTGGCGCACGGCTGTTCCCCGAGGGCGCGTAGGATCCCGATGCCCTCCTCGATCTTGCCGAACCGCGTCCTCAGCGATTCGAAAGGGAGGTCGTCGGCGCGGTATTCTTGTTTGTTCCAGCCGGCTCCGAGGCCGACATCGAGGCGGCCATTCGAGAGCTGATCGATGATTGTGAGCGGGATGGCGGTAGTCCATCGCGATCACGCAGGTACACGCGGACGCGCTCCGTGTCGGCTGCGAGCGCTGCCAGACACTCGAGGTATAGCCCCTGCTTCGCGGTCATCGGTGACTCGTAGAAGTGATCGGAGACATCGATTCAAGTAAACCCGGCCGTGTCCTCCCGACGTCACAGCTCGCGACACTCGCCGATCGTGATGTTCTGCTGGACGAGATGGATGCCGAATTCCATACCTCTTGGTTCCTCTCGATCACCGCGAGCGCGGCGACCAGAATCGCCGCCAGGTTCTGGCAAGCTGTTCGGCGGAGCCTGGACCGAGGATGAGGTCGGCGACTCTGGTCGTTGCGGATTGCGTTTTCGGCGGCGACTGAGGTTGCAGGCTCGACTTGATTGCGGCGAGCTCGTCGGTCAGCCGCTGTAACAGTCGGTCTTGCGTGTCGTGTCGTGTCTCAAGCTGGGCGGAGACGTGATCGGTTATGCGAGCTTCCAGGTCGCTCAATTGCGCGCTCAACGCGCGGATGCGCTCCGAGTCGCCGGCCGCATTAACCAGATCGCTCATCGCTTCGGGGTGGATCGAGCGCGCGCGGATCATTTCGACCCCCTCGAGGATCATCTCCAGCGTCTCGTTGCGCTCCTGATCGGCCAGTGCCCGTTCACGTTCCAGGGTCAGCGCGCGGATCTCGTCGGCAGCGGCTTCGTCGAACTCGGAAACGACCTGCGCGCACTTGTGCGCCACCCGGTCGACTTCGGCGCGGCGAAACTCAGTCAGCGGCGGGTGCGCCCAGAGATTGCGCGCGTCGTTGATCTCAACTATGAGCGTCAGCACGTGCTGTTTGCCGAGCGTGCGAAATCCAGGATTCTCCTTCACGGCGAACAGGAAATCGGGGATGTCGAGTTGGCTCTCGCCGCGCCACTCCGGGGTATCGTGCGGAAACTTGTCGCGGTCCTGCTTCGCAGTGTCCTGACGTTGCTCTGGCAGCTTGGCGATGACCTTAACGCTCATACCAGTCGTCGCCTGGATCGACCTCGTCGTCATCATCGTCCAGGATCGCCTTGATCTGACGGCGCATGGCGTCGCGATACAGCGACAGCATCCGATTGAGACGTTCGTACTCGGTGAACATGGCTGGCCGCGTTACTCCGAGAGCCCCAGCTGTCTGGCGAGACCGATGCGCTGCACCTTGCCGGTAGCGCCTTTGGGGATTTCGTCGACGATCACAATGCGGCGCGGCGTTTTGAACTCGGCGATGCGCTCGCCGACGAACTTGCGGATCGCGCGCTCGTCCGAAGTCTCGCCGTCGCGCAGGACGACCGCTGCGGCGACCTCTTCGCCCAGCCGTTCGTGGGGCGTCGCGAAGCTGACCGCCTGCGCGACGGCGGGGTGTTGCAGCAGCGCCTCATCGACCTCGCGCGGGGAGATTTTCTCACCGCCGCGGTTGATGATCTCCTTCAGGCGGCCGGTGATCGTGAGATACTTGTCACGGTCGAAGACGCCTTGGTCTCCGGTGCGGAACCAGCCCCGCGTGAAGGCGTCGGCGTTAGCGTCGGGATTGTTGCGGTACCCGTCGGTGACGTTGGGGCCGCGGATCACCACCTCGCCGCGCTGTCCCATGGCCAGCAACGCGCCGTCTTCGTCCATGATCGCAATTTCAGGCCCCGCCGCGGGTCCGACGCTGCCCGGCTTCCGCTCGCGCGGCGGCAACGGGTTGGAACTCATCTGGTGCGACGCCTCAGTCATCCCGTAGGACTCGATCACCGGGGCGCTGAAGGTGTCTTCCAGTTCAGCCATCACGGTTGGCGGCAGCGAGGATGATGATGAGCGAATCAGGCGCAGATCGGTCTGCGCCAGCGCATCGGTATTGTGGGACGCGCGGGCGAGGATGAGTTGGTGCATCGTCGGTACGGCGGTGTACCAGGACGGCCTCGCCTCGCGCAGCCAACCGAACGCCTGCATTGCGTTAAACCCCGGCGAACACCACGTCGAGCCCCCGGCACCGACGCTGGCGAGCACGCCTGCCATCAGCCCATGAATGTGAAACAGCGGCATGATGTTGAGGCAGCGGTCCGCCGACGTCAAATCGAGCGTGGCGCAAATGTGACGCGCGGTCGCGATCAGGTTACGTTGTCGCAGCGGCACGATCTTCGGTCGCGATGTCGTCCCCGAAGTGTGCAGCATGAGTCCGACATCGTCCGGTCCCGCTTCGCCGGGTCGTTGTGGCGCGCCGCTGAGTTCGGCGGACAGGGTGAACGTCCCGGCCGGACCATCGGCCTGTGGGTCAAGCTCAATCAGGGGGATGTCGAGTCGCCGGGCAACGTCGCGGACAGGAGAATCGACGCTTACCTGGACGATGACTGCCTTGGCGTCGAGGTCGTCGAGGTAGAACGCAAACTCGTCGGCGCGGTAGCCGGGATTGAGCGGTGCGGCGGTGGCGGCATTGGCGACGGCGAGGAACGCAGCCGCCATCTCGGCACCGTTGGGCAGAACGATAGCGATGCTGTCCTCGCGTCCCAACCCAAAGCGATTGAGCTGTTCCCCGGCGCGGGCAATTTGATCGCGCAGGCCGTCGAAGCTGAGGTTGGCTCGTCCCGATGCCCCGAGCGCCGACGCGCCGCCGTCGAGTGGGGCGAGCAGGTCGCTGATCGTGTTGGCGTTGGAGCTGGATGATGCGTTGGGCACGAGGTCTCCCAAGAGCGAATGACGCGGTCGGGCGCGGTCAAGCGCGCCACATATCGTACAGTCTAATTTGACTAATTTGAGGAACGAGGGCGACGGCTGCGTATACTGGCTGATGGAGAGGTGTCCGAGTGGCCGAAGGAGCCGATCTCGAAAATCGGTAGGTGCGGCGACGTGCCTCGTGGGTTCGAATCCCACCCTCTCCGCCAGAATCGCTCTCGGCCGGGCACTGGAGAGGTGCTGGAGTGGACGATCAGGCACGCCTGGAAAGCGTGTAGGGCTGCAAGGCCCTCGTGGGTTCGAATCCCACCCTCTCCGCCATCCAGTTGCGCATGGTGATCATGTGTTCTAATATAACTCGTATGGAGTATGGAGCAGCTGAGCATGCAACGATCATCGATCGAGTGGACTGAGACGACCTGGAATCCGGTGACCGGCTGCACGCAGATCAGCCCGGGCTGCGCTCATTGCTACGCCAAGACGTTTGCTGAGCGCTTTCGTGGTGTTTCCGGCCATACCTATGAGGACGGCTTCGATCTCCAGCTTCGTTCAGAGCGCCTGGATCAGCCACTGCGCTGGAAGAAGCCGCGGACGATATTCGTCAACTCGATGAGCGACCTATTCCATTCTGGAGTTCCTGACGAGTACATTCGGCAGGTTTTTCACTCGATGGAGTCTGCGACGCAGCATCGATTCCAAGTGCTGACCAAGCGCCCGGAGCGATTGGTCCAGTTGGCGTCCTCGTTGCCTTGGCCGTCAAACGTGTGGATGGGTGTGTCGGTGGAAAACCAGCGGTTTGCTGACCGAGTCAAAGAGTTGCGGAAGGTCCCTGCAGCGGTGAGATTCCTATCTTGTGAGCCGTTGCTCGGTTCGCTGGAACTTGATCTGCGTGATATCCACTGGGTTATCGCTGGTGGAGAGAGCGGTTCAGGTGCACGGGCTATGCATCCTGATTGGGTTCGCCGCGTACGTGATCAATGTGCCGTTGCGGGCGTACCGTTCTTCTTCAAACAGTGGGGTGCGCATGATAGCCATGGTCGTCGCGTAGGAAAGAAGAAGGCAGGACGTTGTCTTGATGGACATTACTTCAGTTCAATGCCGATCGGAGTAGATCATGGAAAATGAATACAAGCAGTATGGGAGTGGAGCTACGATCGAGAAGCTCGATATTCTCAGTCGATACGCCGACGCGTATACGACAGCACTGCGAGAGAAACCGCGCAAAGATAGCCCATTCACCCTACACTATGTCGATGCCTTCGCGGGGAATGGTTATGTACAACCTCATGGCAGTACTGAGAGTGTTCCAGGATCGACGCTCCGAGCCCTGGAAATAACTGAGCGACAGTTTGATCAACTGTTATTCATCGACGCTGATCCTCAAAAGTGCCGCCAGCTTGAGGAGATCATCGAAGAGCGAGGCGATAATCACAGAGCAAAAGTCGTGTGCGCCGACGCGAATGAAGAAATCCCTAAATTCTGTTCTCAGTTGCGTGGTCCGAGCGGAGGTATGGATCGGGCGTTTATCTTTGTGGATCCGTTTGCGATGCAATTCTCTTGGCAATCTGCCCAGGAGATTGCTGCCACGCAGTACGCTGACATGCTCATGCTGTTTCCGTTGATGGCGGTCCGACGACTTCTGAAAACCAACGATTGGCCAACCGCAGATCATGCGAAGGCTCTTACAACTTTTTTCGGCGATGAAACGTGGCGTGATATGTATTCGCAATCCGGCGACAGAGCAGTTCGAGAAGGAGGCGACAGTGCGATAGTGCGCTGCTATGCCGAAAAATTAGAGTCTGTATTCCAGCAAGTTGTTGATCCAAAGCGCACATTGGGCTCTGCTGATGACGGTTCGCTGTTCACTATGCTTTTTGGAGCTTCAAATCCTGCTGGCGCTGAGGTTGCTGCCCGGATTGCCAAAGGGGTTTTCACCGCCGCAACCGGTACCCAGAGCAGAATGAGGTTAACAGAGTAACGCAGCAGTGCGATTACTCTTTGCTGTCACTAGTTCGTAGTATGGAGCACTTCGCCGACGTTGCTGACTCGACCTAGTTGCAGCATATCAGCTGCGACTTGAATTTCGCTCCTAGAAAACTCGAAACCATCGGTTGAGCCGTCGAAGTGCCGGTTGAAGATGTACTCGATGATCCGATCGTACTTGGTTGGCATGATCAGCGTCCTGGCCACCTGAGTAGTAATACCTCTTCGTTGATCTGATCCCTCGTTGCCGTTGCGGCGCGGGTGCGGAACAGGTCGCGGCCGACGATCTCGTAGCCGAGCCGTTCCGCGATCCGACCGAGCAGTTCGCCGGTGCGGATCATGACGCGAAGGTACGATGCCTGATCGCCGACCACGTAGGCGAGCAAGGCGCCCGGCTTGAGAACGGGCGCGAGCGACTCGAAGTGTCGCGCCATTCCCCCGAAATAGAGGCGCGTGACGCGATGGTACATCTTCTCGAAGCCAGATGTCTTGCCGAGCGCGCGACGTCGATATTCGATCTCGTCTGCGAGTGCGATTACTTCAGGGAACTGAGCGAGCCAACGATCGTCGTCATCCGCTTTGTAGACGCCGCGCGTGTTCGATCGCACTAGCCCTTGCTTGGTGTCGCGGAGGTCGGTCCGGTGATTGAGGAATCCGAGCAATACGGATTCGAGGCGCACGGTACGTGTGTAGTCCTTTTCGTTTGGATACGGAGGAGACGTGATCACAGCATCGACGCTTGATGGAGGCAGAAATGCCGATGGTAATCGTGCATCGCCTCGGATGACTTCGGAAGGCGTGTGGGCACGTCGCGCCCACACCCTCAGGTCGGCAGCCATGCGTTCCGTCTGGCTGTGCCATAATGCGACGACTGGCGCATCTTCCTTCACCATTCCAAGCCCAATTTCCGGCCCAAAGCGGAGATTGCCGATCTCGGTCGGTAGGAGGCGGGCGAACGCTAGCAGCAGATGTGCGGAGCGGGTCTGGCCAAGCGCTTGAATGGCAGGAGAATCAGCGACTGATGCAGTGGCATCGGACTGATCGAGTTCTTCAGCAGCAGGTTCGCCTGATCTACAGGCAAGGTGCGCAGCATGCTATTGGCAGACGCTTTGATCTGCGACTGTGCTGATGCGACGATTCGGTCGGCATCCCGCGACAAGTCATCCGGCGCGACGTCCCAGCGGAGTTTGGTTTGCGCGGCAAAGGCGGACATGGGTACCGCTTCGATCCCGATGGATTCGAGGCCGAGCTTTTTGGCTTCGACCAACGTCGTGCCGGTACCGCAGAATGGGTCGAGTAACACGTTGCCAGATGCAATGGCAAATCGCTCGATGTAATCCCTGACCAGGTGCGGCGGAAACGAAAGTACAAACCGATACCAATCATGTACAGGTTTGTCCTCAGGCAGCATCCGATTGCGGGACGGTCGGGTATCGGGGAGATCACCGGGAAATCCGTCGAGCGACGACTGCTCGTTACCCTTCTCGTTCTCAATGGCGCGCGTGGGAGCGCCGGATCGACACTCAGACTCGGTCATTACGGCTTACCGGTTGATTTACCGTTCCGACGCGTTCGTTCGAACTTCTCTCGTTGCTCGGCTTCCGTCTGGGCGGCGGCGAGATTGCCGGCAATCTTCGCCTGCCGCCATTGCGCCTCGTTCTCGGGACCGCTGACGATACGCCCGAGCAGTGCGCCAACGACGCCCAGCGCCAAGCCCCATCGCAGACCTCGCCAGAACCCCATTTCAGTCTCCCCGTCTTCCGCTCAGCACGTCGAACATGCGCTGGATTCTGGAGGCGGTCGCGTAGGCGCGGATCACCGGTTCAGCAGCGGAATCCCCGAGATACTCGGCCGTGCCCTTGACGGAATCGACGGTCTGCTGGGCGCTGTCGAGCAGCGGCGGCAGGCCTTCCTGGAACGTCTTGCGCGCGGCGCGGAGCAGCCGCACGGAGAGAAAACCGATCGCGATCGTGGCCAGAATCATGACCATCAGCGCAATCACGCCGAGCAGGCCGGCGACGATGATCACGATGTCTCGGATGTCGGTGATCGCGCTTAGCTCCATGCAGTGAGCCTAGCCTACGCGTTCGCCTCCACGGTGCCGCCGCCCAGCACGCGGTCGCCGTCATAGAAGACGGCGGCCTGGCCCGGCGCGACGGCTCGAGTGGGCCTGTCGAGCAGCAGGGTGTCGCCGTCCAGCCTAGACGGCACCGGTTTGGCGCGGTAGCGCAGTTGCGCCTCGACTCGATCGACGGGATCTGTCAGCCAGCGGATGTCGGAGAGCAGGATGCGTTCGACGCGCAGATCATCGCCGCCGCCGATGGTGACCACGTTCCGCGCTGGATCGACATCGGTCACGTAGCGCCGCTTGCTCCCACCGGGCGGCAGCCCTTTGCGCTGCCCAATCGTGAAGTGCTGAATGCCCGAATGTCGGCCGATCTCGCGACCTTCGGTGTCGAGTATCAGCCCTGGACGATTTGGCGCCCTCGTCGCGACGACTGCGCGGTAGTCGCCATCGGGGACGAAGCAGATGTCGGCGCTGTCGGGCTTGTCGGCCACGGCGAGGTTGTGCCGCGCGGCCACCGCGCGGACTTCGGATTTCCGCAATCCGCCAACGGGAAACATGGTCATCGCCATCGCCTTGTTGGCCAGCGTGTAGAGGAAGTAGGACTGATCCTTGTCGCCGTCGACGCCGCGCCACAGCTGTGGGCAGCCGTTCTCGGCGAGTTGGATCCGGGCGTAGTGCCCGGTTGCGATCCGGTCGGCGCCCAACGCCTGCGCGCGTTTGAGGAACGTGTCGAACTTGATGAACGTGTTGCAGTTGAGGCAGGGGTTGGGCGTGCGACCGCGCGCGTATTCGTCGATGAACGGGTCGACGACGAAATTGCGGAAGGGTCGCTCGAGGTTGAGTGTGTAGTGCGGGATGCCGAGTCGCTGGGCGACTCGGCGGGCGTCGCCGATATCCTCAATCGCGCAACACCGGGCGCGGCCGGTGTAGTCCTCGGGACGTGCCTCAGTCCAGAGGCGCATCGTGATGCCGATCACGTCGTAGCCCTGTTCCACGAGCAGGGCCGTGGCGACCGAGGAATCGACCCCGCCGCTCATCCCAACCACGACTCGCTCAGGCATGGGCGTTACCATGGTTGATGTGACTACGCCTGCGATGGGACTCGACCAATCCGCGCGTGGGCCAATTCATACCACTAAACAGGACGCCGAACGGCTGGCGCGGGCGATCGTGGATCAGATCGTGGAGCGACAGGCTGAAGCGATCGTGCTGCTCGACGTGGGTCCGCATACCGACCTGGCCGACTACTTCGTGATCGCCTCGGCGATCTCGAGTCGGCAGTTCGGCGCGATCGAGGACGCGATGCGCCACGTCTCCGAGGCCGAGCCGCCCCGTCGTGAGGGCGGCTCGGAAGGCGGCTGGCTGCTGTGCGACTACGGCTCGGTGGTGGTGCATATTTTCGACCGCGATACGCGGGATTACTACGATCTGGACGGCCTCTGGTCACAGGCCGACACACTGCTGCGTGTCGTGTAGCGTAACGTCCGTCGCGTCACGGTTATTCGTGGATCCAGCGCTCTGTATCGCGCGCCCAGTCGACCAGCTCGGCGGCATCGAAGAATATCCCCAGTTCGCGTTCGCCGGACTCGGGCGAGTCGGAGCCGTGGATCACGTTGCGGCCCAGATCAACGCCGAAGTCGGCGCGAATGCTACCTGGCGCGGCGTCGAGCGGATTAGTCGCGCCCATCGTGCTGCGCACGAGCTGGACCGCGTTGACGCCCTCGAAGGCGGCGGCGACGAGTGGTCCCGACGTAATGAAATCACGCAGTCCGGGGAAAAACGGTTTCCCGACATGCTCGGCATAGTGCTGATTAGCGAGCGCTTCGTCCATACGCATCAGCTTGAGCCCGATCAGCTTGAGCCCGCGACGTTCGAGTCGGTCCACCACCTGGCCGACTAGTCCGCGCTGGACGCCGTCGGGCTTGACGAGGACAAGGGTACGTTCGATGGACATGTCGGTGGACATGGATGACTCCGGAGGAAATGGTGTTTGTGGATCGCATACGCGCCTCAGCGTATGACGAATCAGCGATTGGCGGCTGTCGGTTGGAACAGTCGTGTGAGCGCCGTTACTGCGTCGGTTGTGGACCGATCGCCGGTTCGCGCAGATACAGAGGTTCAAGCGCGGCGGGCGGCGCGCCGTTGCCCGCCTGCAGTCGCCGCCAGCCTAGTTCGGCGAGGATGCCGGCCCGGCGACGGTTAAGCGAGGGTGGAGACAGCGCCCAGCCGGCTTCGTTGACTGACGCCGCGGCGTCGGTTCCCAGCTGTTCGGGTTCCCCGCACAGCACGCCCGCACGCCCGACGAGGCGTCTGGCATCGCCCAGCGCTCGCAGCAACTCGAACTCGACGCCGGTTTTCGGCGATTCCAGCGGCCGCCAACGGTCGATCGGCCCCCAGAAGGCTTGCCAGGCCCAGGTGTCGCGCGCGGCGCGGTGAATCGCGACGGCCAGGCCGGAGGCGATGTGCTGATACGTCTCGATTTCGAGTCGTCCGACGCCGACGCATGGCAGATCCAGGGCAACCGCCAGACCCTCGGCCGCGGCCATGCCGGAGCGAATGCCGCCATACGCGCCGGGCCCGATATCGACGAAGACAGCCTGCAGCTCGCCTTTGACCACCTCTGTGTTACCGGTCTGGCGACAGACGAGATCGACCATCGGCATCAATGACGGCGTGTGTCGGCGTCCGGACTCCCAACTGATCTCGGTCAGAATCCGCCCTTGGTCGCTGACCGCGACGCTGGAGTGTTCGCCCACGGTATCGATCGAGAGTTCCATCAGGCGGGTGCCGGGCTCAGCGAGGCGGCGATGCGTCCGAGCAATATCCGCGATGTCTCTCCAGTGGCGGTCAAGCTGAGCGCGCGCGGCGCTGCGTCGAGATGATCCTCGGCGACCTGCAGCGACAGCGGCGAAATCCGCACGAGCAGATGATCGGCGCTCCAGACGCCGTCAGCACCCTGGACGCGCTCTGGCCACTCGACGAGCAGAATGCCGCCATCCGCCGCCTGATCGAGCCCAAGCTCCACGATCAGGTCCAGGTCGTCGAGACGATAGAGGTCGGCGTGACGCATCGGCAGGCGGCCGCCCAGATGCTCGTTGACTAGCACGAACGTCGGCGAGTTGACGACCGTAGGCGCCGACAGGCCGCGCCCGACGCCTTGCGCGAACACGGTCTTGCCGGCGCCGAGGTCGCCCTGCAGCAGGATTGTGGTACCCGGCGTTGCGTGACGACCAACCGCTTCGCCGACGCGTCGCGTCGACGCGGCATCGTTGCAGGTCAGGCAGAGCGTGGTCGTGGGTTCCGACATAGGTATAGCTTATCGCTGGAGCGGTATTCTGAGGATATGGACCGCATTCACATCGCCAATTTTCTGCCGGTCTCGGAGGAGGCGCTCGACGTCATCCGCGCCGTCGATCCGCGCATTGAGATTCACCGCGTCTCGCCGAACTTGGTTCGCTGGATGCGAGAGCCGGATCACGAAGCGGTCGATCGGCAAGCCGCGGAGGCCGAATGCGCGGAGATCCGCGGCCGAGATCGGATCTGGTTCACCTTCCAAAGCGGCGACGTCGCCCGCGAGGCGCCGGCGTTGGAGTGGATTCAGCTCGCCTCGGCGGGCGCGAATCAGATCCTCTCCCGCCCGATCAGCGACGACGTGGTGATCACGAAGATGCCGGGGCTAGCGGCGCGCGTGATCGGCGAGTGGGTGCTCACCTTCATGCTGATGGATGCGAAGCGGATGATTGCCCATCTCGATGCTCAGCGCAGCGGCAGGTGGGCACGTTCCGACCCGGATACGCTGGAGGGCAAGACGGTAGGCATCATCGGCTACGGGGCGATTGGGACGGAGATCGCGCGTCTGGCGGACAGATTCGGCGTGCGCGTGGTGGGGATCCGTCGCCGAGCTTCGGGCGATGGCGCGCCGCCGCCCGAAGCGCCGGATTGCGTCGCCCTGATCTGGCCGCCCGAGCGGTTGCAGGATGTGCTCTCGGAGTCGGATTATGTGGTGCTGGCCGTGCCCCTGACGACAGAAACGCACCACCTGATTGGCGCTGAGGAACTGGCGCTGATGAAACCAGGCGCGGCGCTGATCAATATCGCGCGCGGCGAAGTAGTCGATTGGGATGCGCAGCTGATTGCGCTCGAGCGCGGCCAGCTGCGCGCCTCGTACACCGATGTCACGTTCCCCGAGCCGCTGCCGGACGGCCATCCCCTGTGGAGCGCGCCGAACCTGTTCATTACGCCGCATACTAGCGGGTTGCAGCCCGACTACTTCGGCAAGGCCGCGCGACGGTTCGCCGACAATCTGCGACGCTTCCTGAACAATGAACCCCTCAAAGATGTGGTGGATCGCAATGCCGGCTACTGACGCCCCGCCAACAACGACGCCGACACCAACGCGACACGGCATCTACATGCCGGCGCGGGGTACCTTCGTCGCCGCGGGCCGCGACCGCGATATCTCCCGCATGCCCGATCCAGACATTCGCTTCGGCATCTGCTTGTGGCCCTCGGAGCTGATGGCGTACATCGAGGTCGATGATGCGTTCAGCGATGCGGCCGTGCGCCTGCGCCAGTTGGGTCCCAAGATCGTAGCGGCGTTGCAGGCGATGCAGACGCCGCTCGAGGATCTGAAGAACCGCTCCGTCGGCGCGATCGAGGAGGAGTTGACGCGGGAGCTGGTCGAGCGGACCCCGATCGCCGTTGACCTGGTCTCGAAGTATCTCGCTGAGCTGTTGGATCACGTTGCGACGATCGTGCCCTGCTGCTACGGCGTCGACGGCACGGCGCTGCGCGCCGGCCGCGGTAACCTACGTCGACTGGCGACCGCTCCGCTGGCGGATGTCGATCCATCGTTGGCCGCGATCATCGCGCCGCAGGGCTCCCTACCAGCGTGGGCGGAGACGCTGGCGAGCGCGTCGGTGGGCGCTCAGCCCGACTTTTCGGCCTTGCCGTTGGCGAACGATCCGAACATCTACATCGTCACCAACCATGCCAACTTCGAGCGCGCCGATGCGGAGCAGCGGAAGGCGGCCTTGCAGTCGTCGGCGAAGCAGACGATCGCGGCGGCCGAGGCGATCGACGCCTCGCTGTCGGGCATGTTCACCTGGCTGGATGCCCTGCTCGCGCACCTAATCGACGTGGTCTGCGAGCGGACGGCGGACGGCGAGCGACTGCGCCGGCGATGGAATTCCGACGGTTGGACGGTGATCCAGCGTCTGAGTTTCACCGACACGGATGCGGCGCTGGCCGTCACGCGAGCCTTTCCGGCAATTGCCGATGGCCCCTTGTTGGCGGGGACTGAGTTGGAGTAGCGGCGCAAAGCTCGGCTAGTCCACGCAGGCAGTGGCCATGCTTCCGATCGTCGCGGTGCGTTCGCGGATGCGCTCTTCCTGCTGGAAGCCGTTGGTGAGGAAGCCGACCGAGAGACCGGTCTCCGGGTCGCCCCAGGCGATCTGACCGCCGGCCCCGGCATGTCCGAATGCTCGCGGCGAGGCGCCACTGCCGAAACCTCGTTCCTCGGTCAGCCCGTCATCGCCGGCGACCACGACCGTGAGGGCGCGGTTGACGTGCAGACCGCTGAGCGGGTCGGTATGACGATCGGGGTCGGTGCCGACCGTTGTGCCCAGCTCGATCGCGGTCGCATTCAGCGGACCGCCATCGGGCGGATCGATCAGGCCCTGATAGAACCTGGCGACATCGCCGGCGGTCGCAAACGCGCCGCCGCCAGGGCATCCGGCGCGTCGCTGCGAGGCCAGGTTGAAGTGCAGGATCGTATGCGGGAAGACTTCGCCGCCGGCGACAGGCAGCGGCTCCTCGGTGTAAACGATGCCAGCCGCGCGGTCATGTTCCTCGTCGGGCAGTCCGACGTAGAGGTTGTTGAGGCCCATCGGGTCGAGCAGGTTGGCGCGCAGCCAATCGCGGAAATCCTGGCCGGTCCGCTGCTGGATGATCTCGGCGAGCACCCAGTGGGCGGAGGTCGCGTGGTACTCGAACTGCGAGTCCGGCTTCCAGTTGAGTCGCCAGCCCATCATCCGACGCAACCGCGCCTCGCGATCTTCCCACAGTCGTGGGTTCATCGGCGCGAGAGGGAAGCCGCCCGTGTGCAGCATAACCTGGCGCACGGTTACGTCGGCATAGGACGCGTCGCCGCCGCCCTCCGCGCACCAGCCGGGAATGATGTCGACGACGCGCTCTTCGAGGTCGAGTAGACCCTCGTCGAGCAACTTCCAGACGCCGACGCCGACGATGGCCTTGGTCGACGAGAACATGCAGAAGAGCGTGTCGTCGGTTGCCGGCTCGACGGATACACCGTTGTGCGCCTTGCCGAATGTTCGCATGCCGACGAGCTCGCCATCGTGACCGATCGCGATTTGAGCTGCTGGCGTCTGGCCCTGCGCGACGATCGCCTCGACATAGTCGAAGAGTGCCTGCAGTTTGTCACGCTGTATCGACGTCATTGTGTTCGCTCCCGTCCAGAGATGCCGCAAGTCTAGGCGCCGACGTAGCCGCTCACATAGTGCTGTACTGGCATAGTATGGCGCGGTGACTGCGGCGATCAGCATGCGCGGGGTGACGAAACGGTACGGCTCGATCACGGCCGTCGATGAGGTCGATCTGGAGATCGAGCCGGGGCAGGTCTACGCCCTGCTGGGTCCGAATGGGGCCGGCAAGACCACGCTGGTGGAGATACTCGAGGGCTATCGGCAGCGCGACGACGGCGAAGTCTCGGTGCTGGGTTTCGATCCGCAGCGGCAACGAGAGGCGTTGAACCGTCGTGTGGGGATCGTGCTCCAGCGCAGCACGCCGATGGAGGGCTTGACGCCGCGCGAGATGCTCAATTTCACGGCTAAGCTGTACGACTCGCCGATGCCGACGGACGAGGCGCTGGAGCTGGTTGGCCTGAGCGAGCACGCGGACCGCCGCGGATCGAAGCTGTCGGGTGGCCAAAAGCGACGGCTCGACCTGGCGATCAGCGTGATCGGCAATCCCGATCTGATCTTCCTCGACGAACCGACGACGGGCTTCGACGCGACTGCTCGTCGGCAGGCCTGGGGTGTCGTGCGCGGTCTGACGGCGCGGGGCGCCACCGTGATCCTGACCACGCATTACTTGGATGAGGCGGAGCACTTGTCTCAGCGCATCGGTCTGATCAAGGGCGGTCGAATCATTTATGAGGGAGACATCGCTGGGTTGCGTCGTGAGATGGCTTCGGACACGCGGATTTCTTGGCAACCACCAGAGGGAGTGGGCATAACGGCCCTTCCGACGGAATGGCGAACGGCGCGCCTTGGCTCCGACGGTCGGCTGTCGCTGCCCACGCAACAGCCAACCCGCGATCTGGCCCGACTGATCGACTGGGTGCGCGAGCAAAGGCTGGATGAGATTCCCGAACTGTCGGTCGAGCGGCCCGACCTCGAGGAGTTGTATCTGGAGCTGGTCGACGAGAGTGAGGCGACAGAAGCGTCGAGGTCGACGTGAGCTTGTCCTCCAGCATCCGCGGCATCCGCCTGGGCTGGGCCTACCTGCTGCTCAATATCAAGACGATCTATCGACAGCCGGCAGCGCTCTTCTTCGTCATACTCTTTCCGATCCTGTTTCTGATCATCTTCTCCTCGTTGTTGACTTTCGAGATCGAAATTCCTGCTGAGGCCCAGGAGAATGTGCCAGCCGTCAAATTTAGCCAGTACTTTGTGGCTGGCATCATGGCGGTGGCGATTTTCGGCACCTCGTTCAATTTGCTCGGAACGTCGCTGGCGATCCAACAGTTCGACGGCACGCTGAAGCAACTGGCCGCCACGCCGCTGCCCAAAGCCTCGTTCTTCATGGGACTAGTTGGGACGGCGCTGTTCTATACGCTCCTGCAGCTTGCGGTCATGATGATCCTGGGCGTCGCCGCATACGGTATTGAGTTGCCCGATGCGACGGGCTGGCTGACGCTGATCTGGGTCACCCTGCTGGGCGTGCCGGCTGGCTGCGTGCTGGGCATCGCGATCACCAAGATCATCCCGTCCGCCAACGCGGCACCGGCAATAATCCAAGCCCCGTTCCTCATTCTGCAGTTCATTTCTGGCGTGTTCTTCACACTGGCTTCGCTGCCCACGTGGTTGCAATGGGTATCAGGCGTTTTCCCGTTGCGCTGGTTGGCGCAGGGGTTGCGTTCAGTCTTCCTGCCCGACGCCTACCGGTACGCCGAGCCGGATATGTCCTGGCAGCTGGACCTGGGCGCGATCGTGCTGGCGGTCTGGATTGTGGTCGGACTCGGCTTGGCGGTGGCGACGTTCAAGTGGGACCGCTCCGGCTAGCGCTAGAACCCGCCGGCTCGGCGACGACGGGCGCGTGGAATGCCGCCAGCAGCGATCTCGACTTTCTGGTTAAGTTCGACTCCGAAGTCGTGTGGACGGTGCAGTTCCGTCTTGCAGAAGCGCTGCAGGGATTGCTCGGTCGAGAAGTCGACCTGGTCGCTGATCAGGAATTCGAGAACCCGTACTTTCGGTAATCGGTTGAGGACAGCCGCACCCATCTCTGGGGCGAGCCCCGACAAGCGCCCGCCGGAAACGGAGCCCGCGTGAGCTCGCATCGAGCGCTCAATAGCCTGTCGCGCCATGACCAGGCTATCGCCGATCGCCTCTCCGGTTACCGCAGCTACGTTGATCAGCGGAACATCTCAGTCCATCAGTACACGAGGATCGACTGGGAGAAGGTCGGTCGGGCGCTGACGGTCGAATTGCCGACGCTGGCCGAAGAGGTCGAGGCGCTGATTGCCGAGTTGGAAGCTCCGATTGACACGTCCTAACGCCGTCGTGCGCGGCTGCGCCAGCGTTCCGCTGACTCCTCTTGCCGACGCTGAGCCTGCAGCATCGCTTGGTGGATGTCGTCGGAGCGGTTGCCGCCGCGCGATTCGACTTGGCGCGAACCTCGCCCCAGCTCGGCCGCCTGACGTCGGCGCGCGCGCTCCAGCGAGTCATGCTGGTCGGCGCCGGTCTCATTGCGGACGCGCTGCACCGTATCGTTGACGCTCCCGATTACGTTGGTCTGGTCGCTGAGGCCATCGGCGAGAAAGGCCGACGCCCCGCCATGCCGCTCGAGCTCGTCGCGCATGCGCGACTCCGCCCCCATGATGTGCAGCTGGTGCAGGATCCAGCGCTCGAACCGCAGCGCGGCGCGACCCGGCGGCGTGCGTTGCCCGCCGAGCAGGAATCGCAGGGGGCGGAGCAGGAGGACGACGAGAATTTCGCCGATCCCGATCATCAGCATGGGCGGGCTCCAATCAGGGGCGTCGGAAGCGCAGCGCGACGGCCATGGGGATATCGGGCAGCACGTTCCACATCAGGCGCGATTGCTCCATCTCTTGCTGCGGCGCGGCGAGTTCCTCCATGCCATCGAGCACGAGTCCCGCGGCGAAGGCGTCGGCGAGTAGTTCGTGCATCGGTCGGTGGAAGTAGATCTGCGGTTCCTGCTGCGCGGTATTGGTCACCCCATGGGTGACGTACCGTGAGAGGTAGCGAGTGATGGTCAACCCGTGCGGCTGGTCGTCCTGTTCCGCTTTGGCGAACGTGTAGCCGGACGTGGCGAAACTGGGGTGCAGCGCGACGACGACGAAAATGCCGCGCGGCTTGAGCGCCCGCCAGACGCCGCCGAACATCGGACGCAGCAGCGGCATCGACATCACGCCCATAATGCAAACGGCGGCGTCGAATGGTCCGCCGCAGTTGACGATCTGACGCTCGACGGTCGCATCGACGACCCGCCAGGCGACATCGACGGCCTGGTCCGCGATCGTCTCGGTGCGACGTTCGGCGTGAGCGATCAGCGCCGGCGAGAGATCGGTGGCGAGCACCTGCATGCCCTGCCTGCCGAGCCGTCGGGCGAAGCCGCCGTTGCCGCAGGCCAGTTCGAGCACCCGCGCGCCGCGCTCAAGCCCCAACAAGCGCTCGGCGGCCGGCGCGAAGAGGCCATGGTGGAACTCGTCGCCCTGATCGCCCCAACGCTCGTCGAAGAAGTCTGCGCCTCGTTCCCAGCCGTCCAGCACCTGTCGCCTGAGCTGCGCGAGGTACGCCTCGGGATCGGCTGGCGCATCGGTCGGTTGCTGCGTCATACGTGCAGGGTAGTCGTCGGGTGGCTCGACATGGCGACCGGTTCGCCTACTGAGGTCCTGCCGAGATATTGTTCGGTGACGCGAAGCAATCTTGGTAGAGGTTGTGCAGTCGTTTACACTCTGTCAATCCGCTGTCGATCAGCAAAGGAGCGATCAAGTGAGTGAGCGCAACTACTGGCAACGCATGAGGCGCAATCGGATGAGCAGGCGCGCGCTACTGCGGGCCTCGGGATTGGCCGGCGTCGGCGCGGCGGGGCTGGCGTTGGTCGGCTGTGGCGACGACGATGACGACGGCCAGAGGGCCGCACAGAGTCAGCCTCAGCAGCAACCGCAACCAGCGATACAGCAGCAGGGCCAGCTCGATCAGCAGCAAGACGGTGCCGATCAGCAGGCGGGGCGGGTCGAGCAGCAAGAGACCGGCGACGATGCCGATCAAGACGACCAGCAGGTGATGCAGGCCGGCGCAGGCTCGGTCGTGCGTGGTGGTGAGTTGCGCTTCTCGACGCCGGCGGCGACGCACGACTACTTCGACCCGCATCGCGGCGTCTTCGGCCCCACCCAGTTCTGGATGGGGTTCTATATGAATTACCTGATCCGCTACCGCAACAAGGAGCAGGGTATCACGGAACCGGACATCGCGTCGCTGCCCGAGGTTCCCGATGAGGAGACCTACATCTTCCGCATCGACCAGGGCGCGCGGTTCTGGGATCAATACCCGACCGAGGGCGGTCGCCTGGTGACCGCCGATGATATCCGTGTCAACTTCCAGCGCCAGATCGACGCTGTCGATGCAACCGGCGCGGAGGACGGTACCTTCCTGGGCGCATCTTCGTACCGCAAGACGTCTTCGATGGACGTGCCTGACGACACCACGTTCGTGGCCAAGACGGATGGTCCGGACGCGACTTGGCTCGGCGTGCCGCTGCGTCCGTTCGGCTGGATCACGAGCCCAGAAGCGATCGCCGAATTCGGCGACCGCTGGCGCGATGAGCCGAACAATGTCGAACTGTCCTCGGGTACCGGCATGTTTATTCCCCAGTCGTTCGACTTCGACATTGGGATCAACATGATCCGCAACGACAATTACTGGAAGATGGGCGTCGACGGGCAGCCGTTGCCGTACTACGATCGGGTGGTGCAATCGAGCCTGGACGAGGCTACGGCGATCGAAACGGCATACCGCACCAAAGATATCTTCATTGGCGGATTTCCGCTTTCAACTGTGCAGGCGGAAGCGATTCTCAATGACTTTCCCGATCATGGTTCGGGGCAGATCGCGTTCGGCTTTACAATCATTACCGGCGGTGCCAACTACAACCCCGATTGGCCCGGCGAGGACGGCGAGGGTAACCCTTGGCTCGACCGACGTTTTGCACAGGCACTGCATATAGCGGTTGATCCGTACCTGATGATCGATACAGTCTACCTCGGATCAGGTAAACCATCGGGCACAGGCGAGACGCCGTGGTACAACACGTATTGGGCTATCCCCGAAGACGAGCTGTTGCAAACGCCGGGCTACCGTCCCGACCGTGATGCAGATATCGCAGAGGCGCGCGCGCTGCTGGATGCCAGCGGCTATGACCTCGGCCGCGGCCTCACATTGATCGCGCCTGATCTTTGGGAAGCCACCTACCCGGGTATCCTTGAGACCGAGGTCGGCATGTATCGCACGGCACTCGATCTCGATGTCAGGTTCGACGTGCAGCCCTACTCGGTGATTCTGCAACGTTGGGTTGAAGGCACCTATCCGGGTCAGGGGCCGCAGTGGACCAACCCGCCGGCGGATTTGGACCCCACCACCTCGTTCAACAACAACTACGTCCCCGGCGGCAGCGCCAATAACCTCAGCTATGATTATCCGCGCACGACTGAGCTCGCGCAGGAGATGCAGACCACGCTCGATGCAGAGCGGCGGCAGGAGATGGCGCACGAGGTGCAGCGGATTCTGCTCGGCACGCACCCTGACCACGGGCTGGACGGCCTCGCCAACAGTCCCGGCGTGATGAACGGCATATCGCCAGCGGTCTGGTGGCCGTTTATCCACCGCGAGCCCGACACCCTGCAATTCGCCCATGCTAGTCATCGCCACGACGACAGCTGGGTCGATACCACCCACCCCGAGTACCCAGCCTGATTAGTCGATAGTCGCTGTAACGCACACTAATCAGGAGCAGCAATGCAGCGGTATCTGATCCAACGCCTGATCCTCGTGATCCCGACGATCTGGTTGGTGATCTCGCTGCTGTTCCTGGCGCTGCGGGCGTTGCCCGGCGACTTTGTGACGCGCAAACTCTCGAATCTCGAGAACCAAGGCGCAGAACAACGCGAGTTGGAGATCATCGGCTACATCGAAGTCGAGGATACGACGTATCGCGTCCTCACCGGCGACACGCTCGATTCGATCGCGCTGTCGAATGACACGACGGTCTCCGAGCTCCATGCGCGGAATCCCGACCTTGATACATCAGCGGATCTGCGCCCAGGTATGAGGATCGTGATCATCCCCGGCACGCTGCTGGAACAGGTGGCTGTTGCGAAGAAGGTGTCGCTGCCTGAAGAAGTCGAGCAGGGCGTACAGGTTCTGCTCGATCGGAACCCAAATACCAGCTTCCCGCTGTACCGGGGTAAACCGTATGCTGAGACCGGCTCGGTGCTCACGATTCGCACTGGTCTGACGCTGGACGAGCTGGCGCACGTCAACCGCATTGAGGCCAGCGACATCTTAGCGGTGAACCCCACTGGCAGCGTCAGCAACCCTGACGGCGATCTCACTGCGCAGACGCAACTGTTGCCATCGGTGCTGATGACTGCTGAGGCAGGCGACACGCTAGAGAGCATCGCCGCCGCGTTCGACCGCAACCTCGGTGCGATGACAACGGCGAATCGCGGTATTGATCCGTCCGCGGCGCTGGAAGCAGGGACGCAGATTCATGTGCCCTCGGATCGGATCATCACCCCCACAACCAAGATCACCGAGGCCAACATTCGGAACCGGCTGGGGATCGATAAACCACTGGGGCAGCAGTACATCGAGTTCCTCTGGGAGACGGTGCGGTTCAAGTTTCGCCCCTCGTTCCAGACGAATGAGGGGTCGCTCGATATCTTTCTGGACGCGTTGCCGCGCACGCTGCACCTGAACATCTATGCGCTGATTGTGGCGCTGTTCATCGCCTTGCCGGTGGGCATCCTCTCGGCGATGCGGCAGGATCGTCCGCTCGACTATGTACTGCGCGGCTTTGCCATTCTTGCGCTGGCTGCGCCGCCATTCTGGATCGCCACGATGTTGATCTTTGTGGTCACGCCGGGCGGCATCTCTGACAGTGGCATCTGGTCGATTCCGCTCACGTCCGAAAATGCTCGATCGGTGTTCTCGTCGTTCACGGGCGCACTGGCGCTGTACTCGATTCCCGCCATTGCAGGCGGCCTCGCGGCCGGAGCCGGGTTGATGCGGATTACCCGCTCGGAGCTGCTCGAGGTACTGCGTCAGGACTATGTCCGCACGGCATGGTCGAAAGGCCTGCGCGAGCGCACGGTGATTCGGCGGCACGCCATGCGCAACGCGCTCGTCAACGTGATCAGTGTGCTCGGATTGCAGATTGCCGCGCTCCTGGGCGGCAATATCATCCTCGAACTGCTTTTTAACATTCCCGGTATCGGCCTGTTGCTGGTCCGGCGGATCAATCAGGCCGATCTGCCGGTGGTGCAGACGATGGTCTTCTTCTTCGCGCTGTTCATCATTGTCGTCAACATCGTGGTCGATGTTGCCTACGCGATCATTGACCCGCGTATTCGGTACACCTAATCAGGTTGGCTGGGGAGACGCAGCATGAGCGACGCTCGGCAAACGACCTCGCAGGAACTGGAAGAGTTTGCGCAGGCGCAGGGCCTGCGCGTCGAAGAGCGCTCGACATTGTCGCTGTTCGGCAAGGCCTTGGTCATGTTCTTCAAGACCAAGCCGCTCGGCGCCTTCGGGCTGGTCCTGGTCATCGTCTGGTCTGTGTTCGCTGTTGGGACGGTCGGATCGGGGGGAGGATGGTTGGGAGTCGGGCGCTACGACTCGCAGGAGGTTTTCAAGATCGCCAATGCGAGCTTCGTCGACGACAAAATGGCGAACGTGCTCGACGGGCGAACAGCGGACATCTCCGAATCGGACCTGCGCGCGCTTCTGCTGGACCCCGATGTCTACGGCGAGCTGGCCGCCGACTCTGGAGTGCTGGACCAGATGCTCTTCTATGTCGAAGGCCTGATCGCTGGTGGAACCGTGATCACGCATCTGCAGGAACTAAATCCGGCCCAGATCGAGATTCGCGACGGCACGATCGCAGATGTCGACGACTTACTGGCCACCGGTACCAACACGCCGCTCACGACGTCCTCGCTGCAGGGTCCCTCCGGCAAGCACTGGTTCGGGACTGACCGAGCAGGGCACGACCTCTTCGCCCGCGTGACTGAAGGGGCTCGGCTGTCGCTGTACATTGGCTTCTTCGCGACGCTGATCGGCGTCGTCGCCGGTACGGCGCTAGGGCTGGTCGCCGGTGGTTTGGGCGGCAACATCGACCTGGCGATCAGCCGTCTGGTCGATGCACTGCTCTCCTTTCCGCCGATCGTGTTGTTGCTCCTGCTGCGTTCGGTGACCGAGCCGTCGGCGATTTGGGTGACGCTGGCGCTCTCGGTGCTAGCGATTGCGCCCGTGCAACGGATCGTGCGCGGCGCGGTGATCGCGCTGCGCGAGATGCCGTTCGTCGAGGCGGCGCGCACACTCGGCGCGACCAACGCGCGAATCATGCTGCTGCACATCCTGCCCAACATCGTGGCGCCGTTGATCGTGATCTTCTCGATCACGATCGGCGCCTTTATCCTCGCCGAGGCCGCGCTCAGCTTCCTCAATCTGGGCACGCTCGACGTCTCCTGGGGCAAGATGATCGCCGACGGCCGTGAGTTCATCGTGCAGTCGCCATGGACGTCGCTCTTCGCCGGCCTCGCGCTGACCAGTCTGGTCTTTGGTTTCAACGTGCTGGGCGATGCCTTGCGCGACGTCTTCGACCCCAGATTGCGCGGCAGCCGCTAGCCGCTGACGTGTCGTCCTGCGTTGTCTTGCGGCGCTGTCATCCGCTAAGCGAGTCTGTGTACTAGACTACGGGAACGAGCGGCGCGTGTTTCCGCGCCACGAGAAGGAGCGAGTAGCGATGACGGAACGCAACTATTGGCAGCGCATGAAGCGCAATCGTTTGAGCCGACGGGCGCTCCTGCGCGCCTCCGGTCGAGCCGGGGTCGGCGCCGCCGGCCTGGCTTTGGTCGGCTGCGGCGATGATGATGACGACGGTCAACCGTCTACGCCGGCGGGGGGGGGGCAACAGCAGCCCGCGCAGCCGCAGCAGTCCATGCAGCCGCAACAGGACATGCAGGACGGTCAGGCCGATCAACGGGCTGGCGCTGCCATCCAGCAAGAGGACCCGCAACAGCAGCAGGCCCCGCAGCAGATGCAGCAGGTTGGCGGCGACCGCTACGGCGGCACGCTACGATTTTCGACCCCTGCGGCGACGCACGACTTCTTCGACCCGCACCGTGGTGTGTTCGGCCCCACCCAGTACTGGATGGGGTTCTACATGAACTACATGATCCGCTGGGCCTCGAAGGAACAGGGCATCGTTGAGGAGGACATCACCTCACTGCCTGAGACGCCCGACGGTGAGACCTACATCTTCAACGTCGATCGCGGCGCGCGCTTCTGGGATCAGTACCCCACCGAGGGCGGCCGCAACGTCACAGCAGGCGACATCAAGATCAACTTCGATCGGCAGATCGAGGCGCTGGACGCTGAGGGCAACCCCGACGCGCGCTTCCGCGGTCAGGACGCCTTCAAGAAGACCTCAGCGATGGAAGTGCCGGACGACGCCACGTTCATCGCCAGGACGGATGGCCCGGATGCAACCTATCTGGGCGGCACGATCCTACGGCCCTTCTCTTGGATCACCTCGCCCGAAGGCATCCAGGAGTTCGGTACCCGCTGGCGCGACGAGACTGCCAACGTCGAACTCTCTTCGGGTACCGGCCCGTACATCCCGCAGACCTATGATCCCGATATCGGGATCGCCATGGAGCGCAACCCTAACTACTGGAAGAACGCCGCCGACGGCAGCCAGCTGCCGTTTCCGGATGCGGTCGAGCTGGTCAATCTGACCGACGCTACGGCGGTTGACGCGGCGTATCGAGGTCGCGGCATTGATATCGGCGGCTTCCCGCTGTCCTCCGTCCAGGTGGAAGAGCTCTCCGGCGATTTCCCCGACCACGAGGTGCGAGAGGGCGCCTTCGGTTTCACGATCGTCACTGTCATGGGTACCTACGAGCCGGGCTGGGAAGGCGATGACGGCCTGGGCAATCCCTATCTGGACCGCCGCTTCGCCTACGCGATGCACCTCGCGGTCGACCGCGATCTGTTGATCGACGCGGTCTACTTGGGCGCTGCCAAGCTGTCGGCAACGCACTACTGTCCCTGGTTCTCGACCTACTGGACGATTCCGCCGGAGGAGTTGCGCACGATCCCGGGCTTCCGACTGGATCGCGACGCCGATGTGCAGATGGCGCGCGAGCTGGTCGCCGCGTCCGGCTTCGACACCGACCGCACGCTCAAGATCTACATTCCCGACCTCTGGGAATCGACCTACCCGGGCATCAGCGAGACCACACGCAACATGTACAACGATGCGCTGGGCTTCAATGTCGAGCTGGATATCCAGCCGTACACGGTCATGCAAGACCGCTACGACAACAAGACGTTCCCCGGTCGCGCGCCGACGTGGACGAACCCACCGGCCGACCTCGATCCGACGGCGCAGTTTACCCTCGCGCTCAAGGTTGGCGGCGCCTCGAACCTGACTCAGTACAATTACGCGCCGGTCGAGGAGATCGTGGACGAGATGTCGGTCACGCTGGATACCGAACAGCGCCGCGACATGGCGCTCAAGGTGCAGCGGATCGGCCTCGGCGTCGATGACGAGCATGGCCTGGACGGCATCTTCGGCTGGTTCGGGGTGATGAACGGCATCGCGCCCACGATCTGGTGGCCGTATGTTAACCGCCCGGATCACACCTGGCAGTTCGCGCACGACTCGCATAACTGGGACACCGCCTGGATCGACACCAGCCACCCGGACCACCCGGCCTGACGCCACACTCTCGTTACGGGAGTTCCGCGAAGCGGTGAGGGGGCTGTCTGCAGATTGCAGCAGCTCCCTCATAGCTACCTTGATCGCTCTGGCGCACGCCCAACACGCTCATGCAGAAGTACATTCTCCGTCGGCTCGTGCTGGTCATCCCCACGTTGTGGTTGGTGATCTCGCTCCTGTTTATCGGACTCAATCTGCTACCAGGCGATTATGTGACGATCAAACTCGCCAACCTCGAAGCATCGGGGGCTACCAAGATTGAGGCGGAGGTAGTCGGCGAACATGAAGTTGAACGAACGCTCCACCGCGTCGTAGGCGACGATACATTGGCATCAGTTGCGGCGCAGTACGGCGGAACGGTCGACGATTTGTTGGCCGTCAATCGCAATCTCGATGCCGATTCCGAGTTGCGACCTGGTTCAACGATCATCGTGATCGACGGCGAGCTCCTGTCCGCCATCTCGCGCCGGTCGCGCTTGGCATTACCCGAGAACACCGAAGACGGCGTCGCCCTGCTACGTGAACGCAATCCCGATGTGGCCTTCGGTACCTTCGCCGGCGAGGAGTTCGCCCTGGCCGGGACGACGCTCACGCTACGTGACAGTGTCACCTTGCGCGATCTCGCTGAGGTCAATCGCGTCACGCCTGAGGATTACATGAACGTCAACCTCGAAGGCACGCCCGCCAACGAAGATGGCTCCCTCACGCCCGATACGCTGCTCTACCCTGGCCAGACCTTTATCTCGCCGACGCGCGAGATCACTGAGGCTAGCATTAAGAACCGGCTCGGTATCGACAAGCCGTTGGGCATCCAGTACGTCGAGTTTCTGTGGGACACGATCCGGCTGCAGTTCCGACCGTCGTTCCAGACCAATGAACCATCCATGGATATCTTCTTGCGGACGCTGCCGCGCACGTTGCACCTGAACATCTATGCGTTGATCGTCGCCATCCTCGTGGCGCTGCCGGTCGGGATTTTTTCCGCCATGCGTCAGGATCAGGCCCCTGACTACCTACTGCGCGGCTTCGCGATTTTCGCGCTCGCCGCGCCCCCATTCTGGGTCGCCACGATGCTGATCTTCGTCGTTTCGCCAGGCTCGCTTTTCTCTAATGGGTTGTGGGCTATTCCACTGGCCGACGAGAGCGCGCGGAGCATATTTACCTCTGTGGGAGGGTTTTTCGCGCTGTATACGATTCCCGCGGTCGCGGGCGGCATCGCCGCGGGCGCTGGACTGATGCGGATTACGCGCTCCGAGTTGCTCGAAGTACTGCGCCAGGACTACGTGCGCACCGCCTGGTCCAAAGGTCTACGCGAGCGGGCGGTAATTCGGCGTCATGCCCTGCGCAACGCCATGGTGCCGGTGCTCAGTGTATTCGGTCTGCAGCTGGCGGCGTTGGTCGGCGGCAACATCATCCTCGAAGTACTGTTCAATATCCCAGGCGTCGGATTGGCGCTGTTACAACGCATCTATCAGGCTGATAATCCGGTCATCCAGACAATGGTGTTTTTCCTGGCGCTGTTTGTGATCGTGATCAACATCATCATTGATATCAGCTATGCGCTGATCGACCCACGTATCCGCTATAGCTGATGAGGACGCTGGATCTACGATGAGCGAGCGAGCAAGCGCCACTGATCAAGCTGCGGACTTCGCGGCAGCTGAAGGACTACGGGTCGACCAGGCGACCGGGCTGCACCGCTTGCTGGTCGGTATGCGCAACTTCATGGTGCGCAAGCGACTCGGCGCGGCCGGTGTGGTGATTGTGGTAGTTTGGAGCTTCATTGCGGTCGGTACTGTCGGCGAGGGAGGAGGGTGGTTAGGTATTGGTCGGTACGATTCGCGCACCGTGTTTGAGATTGCATCCGTCAAGTACGCCGACGATAAGATCGCTAACGCGCTCGATGGTCAGCCCGCTAATATCTCCGACAGCGTGTTACGCGAATTGGTCGCCGTGCCCGCCGTCTTTGGTGACGAGGCGGTCAACGCCGGGGTTGAGAGGGAAATGGTCGAGTATGCGCTGGAGGAGATAGCAGCTGGCACGCTGATCGAGACGCTGATCGAGGAGGAACAGATCGAGATCAACGACGGCGTGATCACGGATATCGACAGCCTGTTTGCAGCAGGCACCGATAATCCGCTGATCACTGCGTCTCTGCTAGGCCCTTCGGGCAAACATTGGTTCGGTACCGACCGCGCCGGCCACGATCTCTTCGCTCGAGTGGCTGAAGGCGCTCGCCTGTCACTGTACATCGGCTTTTTCGCTACCCTGATCGGAGTCGGTGCGGGCACGCTGATCGGGCTAATCGCCGGCTCATTGGGCGGCACGGTCGACTTGGTGATCAACCGGATCATGGACTCGATTCAGTCCTATCCGCCGATTGTATTTCTGCTGTTGATTGCATCGGCGACCGACCCGTCGGCGCTGTGGGTGACCCTGGCGCTCTCAGTGCTGGGGATCGCGCCGACCAATCGGATTGTGCGCGGTAGCGTGATCCAGATTCGTGAAATGCCCTATGTCGAGGCGGCCCGCACGATCGGTGCCAGTTCCTTGCGAATCATGGCTGCCCACATTCTGCCCAACATCTTTGCGCCGCTGATCGTGATTTTCTCGATCACGATTGGTGCCTTTATCCTTGCCGAGGCAGCGCTCAGCTTCCTCGGCCTGGGCACGCTCGACGTCTCTTGGGGCAAGATGATCGCCGACGGGCGTCAGTTTATCGTCTATTCGCCCTGGACATCGCTGTGGGCGGGTCTGGCGCTGACCTCGCTGGTGTTCGGCTTTAACGTGCTCGGCGACGCGCTCAGGGATGTCCTCGACCCACGCCTGCGTGGCGGCCGCTAGATTCTCTTGTCTCCTGCACCCAGCGTGTATGCGCCAGGGGCGATTCGTTACCTTCTCACCTGATATACCCAGTGACACGTTGGAGGCGTCATGTCGGATTTGTCGGGCAAGGTTGCGTTGATTACCGGTTCGGGTAGCGGTATCGGCCGCGGTACGGCGGTTCGGCTGGCGCGGGATGGAGCGGATATCTGCGTCGCCGAGATCGACCTCGACGGCGCGCAGGAAACCGCCTCCATGGTGCGCGAGTTCGGCCGTTCTGCGCATGTGGCGCCCTGCAACGTCGCCTCAAAGGCGCAAGTCCAAGCCGCTGCCGACGCCTGCGTCTCCGAGCTTGGCGGTCTCGATATCGCCGTCGCCAACGCCGGTATCGGTCGGGGCGGCTCTGTGCTGGATATGGAGCTCAAGGACTGGCAGGATCAGCTCGACATCAACCTCACTGGAGTGTTTCTCACCGTTCAGGCTGGGGCGCAACGCATGGTCGCGGCGGGCACGGGCGGTCGCATCGTTTGCATTTCCTCGCTGGCCGCCCTCAACACTAGCCAGTGGATGTGGAGCTACTCGGCAACCAAAGCCGGCGTCGCGATGATGGTTCGTGGCTGGGCCGCCGACCTCGGGCCGCACGGGATCAACATCAACGCGATCGGGCCGGGCGTGATCGACACGCCGCTCGCGCATGGGCTCGCGGGTGACGAAGGTGGACCGATTCGTTCGGCGCTGGAGGCCGCCACTCCGGTCGGGCGAGCCGGCGTGCCCGCGGATATCGCCGGGTTGATCTCGTTCCTCGCCGGCCCCGACGCCGATTTCATGACTGGCAGCTATCTGGTCATGGACGGGGGAATTCGCGACGCTCGCGGCGGCAGCCCACTTGAGGATCACGAGACACCGCTTGGTCAGGAACGGGCGCGCCATATGCAAGTCAGTGAAGAACGGAACGCCCGTCTGCAACCGCTGATCGACCAGCGATAGGAGGTACCGGTGACGCGTTCATCTCGCGCCACGGTTTGACTGGCGTTCGAACGCTGGAGATGTCATCACTGCCGATCCATGAGATTGGGCCCGATGACGGTCTGCTCCGCATGGAGGTCAGCAGTATCCGCGGATCGGACTACGAGCAGTGCAACGGCGACTTTTCGCGGCTCGTTTCCATGATCCCCGGTCACGAACCGGTTGATTGGATCGAGGCGCTTGGCGACGGCGTGCGCCAACGATGGTAGAGCCGGCGACCTCGTCGCGGTCGAGCCTGGCGTGCGCTGCGGTCGCTGTAACCAGTGCCTCGATGGATGCCGGCACCGGCTACATGCTCGCCAGACTGAAGGGGCGGGCGTCAACCGAAGTTCGATACCGATGACATCATCACGTGGCAGATCACCGTGCGCGGGTGTTTGGCGTCGATCACGAGTCCTTCACGCGGGCCATCGAAACCATTTGTTCAGGCCACTTCCCGCCTGAGCGCTCGACACGCTGGCGGGGATGTGGGCGAACCCGCGATCAATGTGACCATCAAACTGCGGCTCTGAGTCTGCCCGTCGCGCGATTCAAGGGGTTGCGCTATCCGTCAAGTAGAATCGCTCTCAATGGGGCGATAATCGAGTTGTCGCCTCCGCATGAGCGGCGAGCATGTCTACATTTATGAAAGGTCCGAAGCGTGACTGCACTCTCGATTAGCGATCAGATCGTCCTCCTCGGGCTTGGCGAGGACGGCGTGCTCGAGCGGCCATACGATGGTCGGCTCGACTACGCCATCGCTGGCGCCTCGCTGCTGGACCTGTCCTTCCAGAACCGGATCGACACCGATCCAAACCGTCTGTTCGTCATATCGGCCGATGCAACCGGCAATCCGCTGCTCGACAGCGTGTTGCACCAGATCAACTCAGGTCCGCCCAACCAGCCGATCTCGTACTGGATCTCCGAGATCGCGCGCTATTCGCTGGTGCTCCGACAGCAGGTGATCGAGGACTTGCTCGAGCGCAATATTATTTACCGCGAGGCTGGCCGACGGCTGCTCGTACTCAAGTCGGAGAAGTTCCCGCCCACCGATCCGCAGGTCGTGCGCGATGTTCAGCGCAAGCTGATCGACACGCTGCTCTCGGACGAGATTCCCGACCCGGAGACGGTCGCGCTAATCGGTCTCGCCCGCGCGAGCCGTCTGCTTGAGCTGCTGCTGCCGCGCGAGTACCTCGACCGCGTCGAACCGCGCGTCGAGCAGCTTGCGCGAATGGACCTGATCGGGATGAGCGTCAACCGCACTCTGGACGAAATTCAGGCGGCCGTCGCCTTGGCGGTGCCGGGTTTGTAAGCCGCGCTCGCGCGCACCAGCGTAGTCTCGCGGCGCACCAACAGAGGAGGCGACGATGGATTGGCGCGATTCGCCGGAGCAGGCCGCATTCCGACACGAGGTGTCGTCGCTAATCAACGCGCGCTTGCCGCAGCGATACAAGGAATTCGCCGCCCGTGGCGCGATGCCCGAGCGGGCCTGGGAGAATGACCGCAAGTCGGACGATCCCGCGGCGCAGCAGGCAGCGATCGACTGGCACGTGGCGCTCGCCGAACGGCACTGGGTCGCGCCGCATTGGCCGACCGAGTATGGCGGCGGCGGCCTGTCGCCGATGGAGCAGTTCATCTTCAATCAGGAACTGGCCGAGTCGGGCGCGCCTGGCGTCGGCGGCTCGGGCGTGAACATGCTCGGCCCAACGTTGATCGTGCACGGCTCCGACGAGCAGAAAGAACAATACCTCCCGCCGATCCTCAACGGCGAGGTCACCTGGGCGCAGGGCTACAGCGAGCCGGGATCAGGCTCCGACCTTGCCTCGCTGACCACCCGCGCCGTCCGCGACGGCGATGACTTCATCATCAATGGACAGAAGATCTGGACCTCGGCTGCGCACACGGCCGATGCCATGTTCGCGCTGGTGCGCACCGATCCCGATGCGCCCAAGCATCGCGGCATTTCGTTTGTCATGATCGACGACATCAGGACGCCCGGCATCACGGTGCGACCGCTGATCAACATTAACGGCGATCACTACTTCAATGAGGTCTTCTTCGAGGACGTGCGGATACCGGCCGGCAATCTGGTCGGCGAGTTGAATCGCGGCTGGTACGTCGGGATGACGCTGCTCGATTTCGAGCGCTCGAACATCGGCGGAGCGGTCGCCGCTCGACGACAGTTGCGTCAGCTGATCGGCCACATTCAGCAGAATGCGCAGGGCGCGCAAGAACGCATCACGCCCGAGCTGCGGCAGGAGATCGCCGACCGCTGGGTCGAGACAGAGACGCTGTACCAGTTCAGCTTCCGTATCATCTCGATGCAGTCGTCGGGGCTGGTGCCGAACTACGAGGCGAGCACCGCCAAGTTGTTCGCCTCGGAACTGAGCCAGCGGCTGGCGCTGACGGTGACCAAGGTGTTCGGCCTCCACGCCCAATCCTGGAGCGATGCACCGCCCGCCAGCACCTACACGCGGCACTACGTCGGCATGGTGCCCGCCACGATTCGCGGCGGGACGTCAGAGGTACAGCGCAACGTAATTGCGACTCGCGGTCTGGGCTTGCCGCGAGCGTGAGTGAGGCCGATAGTCATGGCGACGGCAGCATCGTCCGATCGTGGAGCCCTGAGCGCAGCCCTGCGCAGCTGGCAGCACGAGCTGGTTGGGACCGGTAATACCGGCGGCCGTAACCCGCTGCTGAATTTTCGCCACCTCAAAGCCGGGTCGCTTAATCTTGGACCCGACTCTTCGGCGGACCAGCTGATTGTCGATGATCTGCTGGCCGGCGAAACGATGCGACTCTCCGACTGCTTCCCGGAAGATAACGGCGTCGACGCGAGCCGCCGCGCGCGACGCATCCATAACGAGGCGCGGGAGCACGAGGAAGAACAGGGCATCCGCACCCTCTATCTGGGCCGCGGTTTCGCGACCTGGGAGCGGCAGGGGACTGGCGCGAGGCCGAACGCACCGGTCCTGCTCGCGGCTGCTGAACTGAACCCGCAAGGGCGCGTCGGCGATGATTTCACGCTCGGCATCAGCGACGACTGGGAGTTTAACCCTGTCCTACTGCAACGGCTCAAGGACGACTTCAGTATCGTGCTCGAGGAATCGAAGCAGGAGGATCTGCTCGGCGCTGAAATACCGGCCGCCACCGCAATCTTCGAAGAACTTGCGGCGCACTACGCAACGGTACCTGGCTTCGCCATCAAAGACGGGTTAGTACTGCGCACGTTTTCCTACGCCAACCAGCCGTTGGTGCGTGATCTGGAGGCAGCGGAATCGGCGGTCGCGCGGCATCCGCTGGTCGCCGCGATTACCAACGATGTGGATGCCGCGAAGTTGCGCAGCTCGCTGCTGAACGGCGAGGGTCATCGCGTGTCGCCGACCGGCGACGCGCTCTCACCTCAGGACGAGTACCTGGTCCTGGACGCAGACAGCACGCAGAGCGACGTGATCCAGGCGGCAATCGACGGCGCGAACCTCGTCGTTCTCGGACCTCCCGGTACCGGCAAGAGTCAGACCATCGCTAACCTGCTGGCGACGCTCACCGCGCGAGGTAAATCCATCCTGTTCGTCGCTGAGAAACGCGCCGCCATCGACGCGGTGCTGCGGCGGCTCAAGGTGGTCGGCCTCGGCGATCTGGTGCTTGATCTGCATGAGGGTATGCGTAGTCGTCGGCAGACGGCGGAGCAGCTGGCCAAGTCGCTAGAGACAGCCCGAAACACGCTCGCGCCCGACAATGTCGACCTGTTTCATAAGCTCGCGCATAACCGCGCGCGGCTGCGCGACGCCGACAACGAACTACACCTTCCGCGTCCACCATGGGATATCTCGCTGTATGAGTTGCAAGAGCGACTACTCGGGCTGGATGAATCCGACGACACAGAGCTGCGCCTACCGCCCTCGTTGCTTGAGGCGCTCAGCGGCGATGTGTACAAGGAGGCGAAGGGCGAGCTGCGCGACTACATCGACAGCGACGGCCACCGGCTCGATGTCGAGTCGAACCTCACTTGGGGCCTGGTGCACCAGCGGAGCAGGATCACGTCAGCGGAGGAGCTACAGCAGGTTCGCGAGCGATTTGATGAGCTTCGCGGTGAGTGGTTGCCGATGCTGGAGCGGCAGCTTGCCGAGATCGCGGACCAATTAGCGATCGAGCGCCCAGCCACGATGTCGCAGGCGCGCTCGTTGTTGTTCTGGCTTGAGCACAACGCTCGCAGCCGATTGGGGCGGCTCTGGGCGTCGCTGTCTGACAGCAGCTACCGCAGGGAATTGCAACTGGCTCGTGCGCTAGTCGTTGCTGAACAGGGATCAAGCCCCAAACCGGCGGATAGCTCGCTCGACCACAGGCAAGTGTTGATCACCTGGCACCGCTGCCGGGACGCACTCGACGACCTGTCCCGATACACCAGCTTGGTCGGCTACACGAACTTTGGCTCGATTCGCGATCTGCTGAGTGTTCTGCTGCAAAAAGAGCGCCCACGATTGAACAGCATGCCGCGCCTGCATGAGTTGCGCAAGAATCTACGTTCCCGCCTGGGCGACAGCAGGTACGACCTCCTGACCACATTGGCGCGGGACAAGGGCTGGAGTGGAGATGACGCTGTTCAAGCGCTTGAGCGCATCTGGACGCGCTCGGTGTTCAACCAGGTGCAAGATGAGGTACAGATGACGGCGCCGACGTTCGATGGCGCCGAGAGGCACCAAGTCGTCGCCGATTTCCGGGATGCGGATCAGGAACATATCGAACGTGCTCCGGATCGCGTCATACGAGCTTGGGCCGAGGCCGCGGTTGCCTCTGAGGATGCGCATCCTGACCAGGCCCAGCTGATTCGACGCGAAGCGGGGAAGAGCCGGCGACACCTGAGTACTCGCAGCCTGTTCGACAAGGCTCCGGATGTCCTCACCGCACTCAAACCCTGCTGGGCGATGAGCCCTCTGCTCGTACCCCAGATCCTGCCGCTCGGCGACCGGCCGCCGTTCGACGTGGTGGTCTTCGACGAGGCGAGTCAAATTCGACCTGCCGACGCGATCTCCTCGTTGCTACGCGGGAGTCATGCGATCGTCGCCGGCGACCCGCAGCAGCTGCCGCCAACCTCGTTCTTTGTCGGCGCTAGCGATGACCTAGATGATGACGAGGAGGAAGTGGACGCGCCGGCGACTCAGGATATGGAATCGATACTCGATGCCATACAGACTCTATTGCCGCTCACCTGCGTCCGCACGCTCGGCTGGCATTACCGCAGCCGCGACGAGCGGCTGATCGCGTTCGCCAATCATCATATCTACGAGCGCAGCCTGACCACATTCCCGGGCATCGTCGGCGAGGATTGCATCGAGCACATTGAGGTGCCGTTTATTCCAGAGCAGAATTCCGTCAGCGGCTCATACTCGCCCGAAGTCGAGCGCGTTGTCGAGTTGGTTCTACAACACGCTGAGCGCCGCCCGGCCGAATCGTTGGGCGTAATCGCTCTCGGTATGAAACACGCTGAACGGATCAGCGACCAGTTGCGGATGGTCAGGCGCGACCGTCCCGACCTGGATGCGTTCTTCGGAGAAACGAAGCACGAGCCATTCTTCATCAAGAACCTCGAACGGGTACAGGGCGACGAGCGTGATGCGATCATCCTTTCGGTCGGTTATGGGCGCACAGAGGATGGGCGAATGCGTTACAACTTCGGACCGATCAATCAGGAAAATGGCTACCGCCGTCTGAACGTCGCGGTGACGCGCGCCAAGCGACGGATGACGATCGTCAGCTGCTTTTCTGCCAACGATATGGACCCAGATCGACTCAATAGCAGAGGTCCACGCATGCTGCGCGACTACATCGCCTACGCCGCCAGCGGAGGCAGCGATCTGGGCTCCGCCAATGTTGAGGCACCCCCGATGAATTCGTTCGAGTTGGACATTCAGCATCGCCTCGAAGCGCGCGGCCTCAAACTCTCGCCGCAGTATGGCGCCTCCGGCTACTGGATTGATTTCGCCGTCATGCATCCGGACAAGCCGGGGCGTCCGGTTCTCGCTATCGAGGCTGATGGCGCGCAATATCACTCCAGGCCGGCGACGCGCGACCGCGACCGTCTGCGTCAGGAGCATCTCGAACGACTCGGCTGGCGATTCCACCGCATCTGGTCGACCGACTGGTTTAACGATCGCGAAGGCGAGGCCGACCGCGCTGTCGCCGCCTACGAGCAGGCGGTGCAGGCAGCCGACGCTATGCCCGAATCGTCTCAGGCAACGAAGGTATCGACGATCTCCGTTGATCAGCCTGTCGAGCGGGAACCGATCTCCGAGCCGCCGCCATCGCCCCCGAAGGCGCGGCGGGACAATGTACCCAAACCGCATATCCGTCCAGGCACCCCCATTACCGAATATTCGCACGATGAACTCGTTGCGCTGGTCCGCTGGATTGAGAGCGATGGTCGCTTGCGTAGCCAGGACGAGCTGATCGCGGAGTGCGTCAATGCACTCGGTTTCAAACGTCGAGGCTCGCGTATCGTTG
Source organism: Dehalococcoidia bacterium (assembly GCA_965116225.1). Lineage (GTDB taxonomy): Bacteria > Chloroflexota > Dehalococcoidia > Bin125 > Bin125 > Bin125. The sequence goes on from OZ220495.1 coordinate 1,855,709, forward strand.
AGCGGCTCCAGGCCGCCATCGAGGCTGCCAGGACAAGCGGGCAGTCGACGTCCGAGCCGTCCACCCCGTCGCGTCGTGCTTACTTGCAGCGCACAACTTGGAAGTGATCCATGAATACATCCGTTCGAAGTCATATGCTCCGGGATGTTCGCGTGATTGAGAATGGCGACGGGGGGTGGCTCTGTCAACGGCTATCTTAATCTGCTCATCCGACAACGGCCTCGATTGTCGTCGGCGAAAGTTGGTACGGATGTGCCTTGACTTAAATTCGCCTGCGAGTACCCTGCCTCCGGCGATGTTGGATTGTCGCTTGGGGAGTGAGGAACGATGAGCGAGCGGATCGGGTTTCTGGGCATCTTCGGATCGCTGGATAGTCAGTCAGGTCTCCGCGGCGGTGTGCTGGTGACTGACGACCGCGGCATACCGCTCGAGATTCGGGTCGCGACGCCTGTCAAGCCCTGGAAGATACAGCGTGCTGTCTATGGGCGGTCGTTAGCACTGCATGTCATCTCTGAACTCATCAGTAAGCCTTTGCTGGGCTCGTTGGAGTATAGTCCGCGTTTGGTGCTGGCCAATCACCGGTACTGCCTGGACGCGGAGAGTCGATTCCCGGTACTGCTCATTCTCCCTGCCGATGAAATGGTTGTCACGAGCGACTACCAGACAAAAATCCTAGACGTTTCCAATAGCGGCGACACGTTGGTGGCAGCGCAGAAAGCAGGCTCAGAAGGCCTATCTCTGGATGAGGAAATGGGTTGCTATTGCGAGTGAGCCGACACTTTGATCTGCTGGAAGTATTTTTGCGCATCGAAGCCGCGATAGATACGTTGGCCGAGAGTGATGAGCGTTTCAAGTAATCGCGCGTATCCACGCAAAGGCATACTGAGGCGCTTGATCCCGCCACCGTCTGAGGCAGTGGTTGCGCAGATCGAATGTCCGACCTGGCCAGTAACGGCGCGCGCCCTTCATGTACTGTTAGCTGGATCTGAAGTTCGCACGCTGGAGTTTCGTTTTGAGAAGCGTTTGCCTCCCCTTGGCATTGGCTTTACGATTCCACAGCCGGACTTTGGCCCATTAGTCGATTGGCGTTTGGATCAGCCTAGTGTGATTGGAGTCTTGTTTGATCGGTCGCAGGGATCAGAACCGTCGCCTTCTAGATCTGCGCAACGTGGATTTCGAAGTTGGGGACCTTCTGATGCCGCGCTGCGTCGCTTACTGGCGAGCTTGCTGCCAATGCTCTTGCCACCACCCCGGTCTGGCGAGGACGTCGACCAACACTTCGCGATGAAGTTTCCCCACCCACTGTATGCCTTCCAACGCGACGGTGTTGAGTTCCTCCTGAATCGTCCTGAAGGAGCGTTACTCGCGGACGACATGGGACTTGGCAAAACGGTGCAGGCAATCGTCGCACTGCGCCAGATGTTTCGTCGAGGTAATGCTCGGCGCGCTTTGGTGGTTGCCCCGGCCGCAGTGGTTACGACTTGGCTGCGCCACTTCAAGAGTTGGGCGCCAGAGCTCCGGGTTGCTTCGATGCAGATGAGCAAATTTGAGCGAGCGCGGCTTTGGCATGAGCTTTCGGAGCGCCTGTTCCATGTAGTGGTTGTGTCTTATGACACTTACCGTAACGATGTTCAGAACGGTGCACCAGTCCCGGTTGTGGATGTACTCATTGCAGACGAAGTGCAGAAAGTGAAGAATCCGACAGCAAGTCGGTCTCAAGTGTTAATGCGACAACAAGCCAAGGTTCGGTGGGGGCTGTCAGGGACACCACTCGAGAATAACGTTGATGAGTTTCGCCAGATACTGCGCATTTGCGCTCCAGGGAGCGTGGGAAGTGTTACTAGCGCGACAGCACTGAAGGCGACTGCGGATCGGCTAATGCTGCGACGCAAAAAAGAAGCAGTACTTTCTCAATTGCCATCACTGGTATCCAATATCGAATATCTGACATTGACTGATACGCAGCGTCGTGAATACGACAATAGGAGAGAGGTGGCCCAAGACCAATTGCGCCGCGGAGAGCGTTCATATACCAGAGTTCGGGCGCACGTACAGGAATTGAAACAGATCTGCAACAGCGTGAATGGTGAGAGCATCAAATTGCAGTGGTTGCAAGAGTATATGCAAGCGGTCGATGCACGGAACGAGAAACTGCTTGTGTTTGCTTACTATCGCCGAGCAATTAGTGAGATTGAGCAGGAGCTTCGCAAGTACCACCCGTTGTGTTTTACCGGCTCAACGCCTGGTCAGGAGCGAACCCGTATTGTGGACGCATTTCAGCAAAAACCTCATAATCGAGTTATGGTGCTTCAGCTGATTGCTGGTGGCACTGGGATTACCTTACACGCTGCGAATCGGGTGGTGCGCTTCGACTCGTGGTGGAATCCGGCCGTGCAGAATCAGGCCACGGCGCGTGCCCATCGCATCGGGCAGGAGAAGACAGTCTTTGAGACGACACTGGTATGTGTAGACACGATTGAGGAGCGAATACAGCAACTGCTCATGGAGAAGCGAAAGCTGTTCGACGACGTTGTGAATGACCTCAGTGTCAGCGGCCTGGAGCGCACACTCAGCATGGAGGAGATGTATGGCTTGTTTGATCTATAGCGGATAGATCGTGTTGATGTGGATGCGGCTGCTATGAGGAAGGCGATGATCGTGTAATCTGTGTCCAATGACCGTCCAATGACGGATGGGAACCTACTAAACGTCGACAGCTTTCGCAGTGGAGAACGCAGCCCACGATGTGTATGTTGCGCATGGGGTCATATGCAGGTAGACTCAAGATTGATGAATCCTCGACAGAGCGTGGCCGGAGGCTTATCAGGACGTTGGATCGATTTTCCCATCATGCGTCTAGCAAGCCAGGACGGCTTGGCCCTCGTCATCGAGGCTGCCAGGGCAAATGGGCAGCCGACGTCCCCGAGCCGTCCACCCCGTCGCGTCGGGCTTACTTGCAGCGCACAACTTAGAGATTTGGAGGTCATCCATGGATGTAGATACCTCCGGCGACCACCTGCTCGATGGCGTCCGCGTCGTTGAGATTGGCGATGAAATCTCCGCCTATGCGGGCAAGTTGCTGGCCGGACTCGGGGCTGATGTGGTTAAGGTGGAGCCGCCGACCGGTTGTTCGACCCGCAGCATCGGCCCGTTCTACGGGAATGAGCCGGGTCTGGAACGCTCGCTGTTCTGGTGGCATTACCAGATCGGCAAGCGATCGCTCGCGCTGGATGCAACCACCGAGGCCGGTCGCTCAACCCTGCTGCGATTGCTGGCGACCGCCGACCTGTTCCTCGATGCTCGGCCAAAGACGGAGATTGACGCCGAGGGTCCGGGTGAGTGCGCGATTCGCGAAGCCAACCCGAGCATCGTGATCGCGCGGATGTCGCCGTTTGGCGACTCCGGGCCGTGGGCCGATTACCGCGGCTCCGACCTGGTGCATCTGGCGTTGGGCGGCCCGATGATGAACTGCGGCTACGACCCGCAACCGGACGGAACCTATGACACGCCGCCAATTGCCCCGCAGATGTGGCACGCCTTCCATATTGCGGGAGAGCTGACAGTGATCAACGCGATTGCGGCGCTGATCGATCTCGAACGCTCGGGTCGGGCGCAGACGCTGCACACCGCCGTTCACGACGCCGTCGCCAAGAACACTGAGCTCGATCTGATGAGCTGGATCTACCGTCGCGCGCGGTTCCTCCGCCAGACCTGCCGCCACGCGGCGGAACGGGTCTCGCCGCTGCCGACGATCGGGCCGACCAAGGACGGCCGCTGGGTGATGGCGCTGCCACGCGGTCGTTCGCAGGCGTTAGTCGACTTTCTCGACCGCTACGATATGCCGGCGGACCTGAAGGACGCGCCCACCGAATCGGGCGGCGCGAGCACGCGCTCGCGCGGAGAGACGGCGGCGCATCTGCAGGAAGTGTCGCAACGCCTAATCCGCAAGTTCCGCTTCGATGATGTTCCTTGGCGCGAGGCGCAGGATATGGGCCACCTGTGGGCGCCGCTGCGCAAACCGCACGAGAACGCGCTCGACCCGCACTGGTGGGAGCGCGGCAGCTTCGCCCGCATCGCGCATCCTGAGCACGAGATCGATGGCGACCCGGCCGAGTTCGTCTACACGACCAGCAAGTGGGTGTCGTCGGAGACGTCGTGGAAGGTCGGTCCTCGCGCGCCGCTGCTCGGCGAGCACAACGACGAGATTCTGGCCGGACTGTCGCCTCCTTCCTCTGAGGGAACGCCGCCGAAGGTTGAAGAGGTGCCCGCCCGGACGCAGAGCGCGGCAGCGCGTTCACGTTGGGGCGCGTCGTTTCCGCTGGAGGACGTTCGCATTCTCGACTTCACCTGGTGGTTGGCGTCGGGCGGCGCGCCGCGTTTTCTCTCTGCGCTTGGAGCAGAGGACATCAAGGTCGAGTGGCATCAGAACATGGACCTGCGAGTTGGCATGGCGCAGTTCCCGCAGGGCGGCAAGGCGGCGCGACAGGCGCTGGGCGTCAACGACGAGCCGCTGCCGATGGATAACTCGACGATCAACCGCTCGGGTCAGTTCAACGACTTCCACGCCGGGCACCGCGGACTCTCGCTCAACCTACGAGACCCAAGAGGCCTGGCGATCGCCAAGCGGCTGGTGGCGATTTCCGACATCGTCGCCGAGGGATTCTCGCCGGGCGTCATGGAGCGCTGGGGACTGGGTTACGAGGTGATGAAGGAGATCAAGCCTGACATCATCTACCTGTCGCAGTCCGGCATGGGCCAGGTCGGCGTCTATGGACGCTACCGCACAGTGGGGCCGATTGCGGCGTCGTTCGGAGCGGTCTCGGAGATGTCCGGCCTGCCCGAGCCATACGCGCCGGCGGGCTGGGGCTACAGCTACCTCGACTGGTTTGGCGCCTACAACCTGGCCAACGCGATGATGGCGGCGCTCTACTACCGTGATCGCACGGGCAAGGGACAGTGGATCGACTCGTCCCAGGTCGATGCCGGCATCTATCTCAACGGCACATCGGTGCTGGAGTGGTCCGCTAACGGCGCAGTCTGGCAACGCTACGGCAATCGCTCGCCCTACAAGCCCGCCGCGCCGCACGGCGCCTACCCGTGCCGGGACGACATCGAGTCCAACGACCGCTGGGTCGCGATCGCCTGCTTCGACGAGGTGGACTGGGAGTCGATGCGACGAGTGATGGGCGATCCCGAGTGGGCCGCCTCCGACCGCTTTGTGACGCTGTCTGACCGTCTCGCCAATCAGGATGAGCTGGACGAGCGAGTCGCCAAGTGGACGCGCCAGCAGGATCGCTGGGACGTCATGCGCCGACTACAGGCGGTCGGCGTTGCCGCCGGCGTCTGTCAGGACGCGCAGGACCGCATCGAGGTCGACCCGCAGCTCGCCCATCTCAACTGGCTGACCGAGGTTGAACACTCCGAGATGGGCGTCTGGCCGACCAAGGAAGTCCCGGTCAAGTGGAGTCATACGCCGCCGTTCATGGGCGGCGCGATCGACCGCGGCGCGCCCTGCTATGGCGAGGACAACCACTACGTGCTGGGCGAGCTGCTGGGTATGAGCTCGTCGGAGATCGCGAGGTTGGCGGACGACGGGGTGATCGCCGAGGGCCTGGCGCAGATCGAATAGCAGGCTTGACAGCAGTTCCGCCTTGGCGACCGAGCGGGAGGCTCGGCTCAGACGCGAGACCGGATTCACCGTCGCCACGTTCAGTCCCCTGTCAGCCGCAACATATCGCGGCTAACCTCGATGATTCGGAGGCCTGTTTGGTGATGGGGCGCTAGTCCCGAGACAGGTTAGGCGAGCAGCAGCTCCTCGTTCTCCCGACGGACAACTCCACGGCTTCTCCGACAGCCTCGATTCCCCACAACCTAGCATCTGCGTTGTAGGCACCATGAAATTCGTCTGCATCCGGTCTATCTGATGGCGGCGTCGACACTGTCGAGCCTCTCGAAGTAGGAGCGAATGTCAGCGTTTCGGATCACTGCGAAGTGAGAACCGCCGGTTCGTTCGCGCACCTGAAACCAGGGTCCGGCGGGATCGTGCGACCGGTTGGACAGCTCCATGGCCCGCATGTGTCCGTACTCCTGCCAGGCGCGTTCGATGACTGCTCGAGAGCGTGGGGCGATTACCTCTCGCGGCGCTGGTGCCGGCTTGAGGATCCGCGCGGCGCCCCAGATTTTCAGCGCGTGATAGAGGCTGGGAAAGACCGGGCCGAACAGCCAGGCCTCGGGCTCTTCGTTGCAGAGCGGGCCGAGACCCCGCGCCAGGTGGATGCCGTGCGCGAAATACGCCAGCTTCTGCACTTGCATGGGGCTCAACGGCCGACCTTCGCCGCGCGCGAGAGCCAGAAACTCGTTCGAGACAGTCGTGGGCGCGTACGGCATCGTCTCCCCCTTCTGAACGGGTGTGTCCGAAGAACCCTCAGGATATCGCGCTCAGCCGCGGTCGTTGCGGGGGGCTTTGGTCTCGCCATCGTCGGTGAAGACGACGCGGGATTTCTTGTTGCCGCGAATCTGCGGCTCGCGGGCGAGCTTGCGGCGGATCAGGTCAATCGGGCCGTCCGGCGCAACCAGCGACTCGGGCAGACCGAGTACATCGACGAGGAGCGCTCGGTCGAGTCTGGCGCGCGCTGGGTCTTCGTCGATCTGGTCGAAGGGCAGGAAGCGCTCATCGCGGAGTAGGTTGAACTGACGCTTGGCCTCGGCATGCTGCTCGTGGGCGAGAGTGCGCATGTCTAGGGTGGGAATGTTGGGGATACCGGTGACGGTAGTCGTACCTCTTCCCGCCTGGGTCTTGTTGCTGACCCACCAGTGCAGCAGGAGCCCCAACGTCGAGTTGCACCACAGCGCAAAGGCGTACTCGTAATCAGGATTGCTGAGAATGACGGATGGCCAGGCTCTCCCACCGATGCATTTGCGTTCGGTCATTGCCACGACGAGCGATTGGGCGTTGAACTGGAGATCTCCATTATAGTGCGCTCGGGTCGCGGTGTCCCAGATCCGAGCTGCTTTTGCGTCAATCTCCTCCTGATTACCAGAATAGACTTTTACTTCACCCTCAGAATCGAAAGCAACGTATAATCTACGCTCTCGCTTGGCATTGTGCGCCCAGAGCATGGGATAGGTTGGTATCTCATGCTTCGGAGGGCGAATCAGCGCAAACGGTCCGCGTGGACTTCCATCCGATAGGTCGGCACGAATATCCAGATGGTATGGGCCTACACCGGCTATCTGGCCAAGTGTGACTATGGGCAGAGGAACGTTTGCGTATCCGGGCGCACCGATTGGGATAATCACGCCTTGTGATAGGTTATCGGCAACCTGCGCAAGTGATGTATCGGCGATACCCACTACTGGCCATGGACCTGATTCAGGCAGTGCTGTTCGAAGCGTTGCGCCAATAGATTCATTCCCCAAGGTAGGCGGCGCTGATGATTTTGCCAGGTTGTCGACGCCACCTTCTCGTCGAGATGTGAGGACTGTTGCAAGCTCGTTCGCAATAACGGATCCGTCGACGAAGGATGAAGGTTGTCGATTGAGAGCGACGAAAGTAGCTTCAGCAGGATCATCTGGGTTCTTCTTCGTGTTGGTCGCAATGAGTAGACACTCAGCCATGCCTGTGTCCGCTGAGAACGATCGATTTGCTGAGCCTTCGGAAGCAATGGTCACGACTGTTATGTTACTGCATCGATCTCGGATAGCGTTGCGCACCGTATTCCAAGAGAGGCCGCTCATGCTCGAGAGAGGAAGAACGATCGCGAGTGTGCCACCGGGTCGGAGCTTGCGCAAAGCTAAGTCGACGAAGTGCGACGCGAGCCCTGCGTTGCCTGAGCCCAGACGCGCGGAACCCGAAACAGCGCGGAGCTGCTTCTGCATCGCATCCTGAACAGGACGAGAGGTTTCAAACGCGGCGAAGGCTGCATTGCCGATGCCGACCCGTTCGGCCTCTTGACCTCCTTGTCGCGTGAACGGCGGATTCATGATCACGAGATCAAATTGTCCGTGACCAATCCTCGTGATCAAATCCTGCACGTCCTCCGGTTTCCGACCGCCGGCGGTGGTCGCCGCGGCGGCGTCGATCATGTCGGGCTCGACGTGCTCCGCGAGTAGTTCGAGCGAGCCGATGGAGGCGGACTCGCCGCCGTAGGGCATGGTCAGCAGGCATTCGCCGTCGAAGGGGACGTCGGGATGGGCGCCGGCGAGGGAGGCGGCGGTCAGGTGGACGGCGATGTTGAGCACGTCGAGGCCGACCAGGCCGTGTTTCATCATCGGCGCGTGCAGCGCCGCGGGGTCGCCGCCGTTGAGTTCGTGCAGCAGCGAGATGCGCTGGTAGGCGGCGGAGAGCAGCGTGCCGGTGCCGCAGGCGAAGTCGCCGATTTGCAGCGCCTGGATGGAATCGTCGCCCCATACGGCGCCGCCCGGGGCGCGGTCGGCGGGGATCGCCAGGCCGGCCAGCAGCGCTGCGGCGGCGGGTCGGGTGTAGTAGGTGGCGAGGAACTTGCGGTCGGCGATCAGCCGCTGGAAGATGACGCCGGTCAGGTCGTGCGATTTGGTCACGCCGCCCTGTACGAGTTGTTCGGTGGCGGACCAGAGCGATTGCAGCACCTCGCCGACCGTTTTCAGCGGCAACTGACGCAGAATTTCGCGTGCGGTGGCGAAGATCGGCCAGTAGTTGACCGCGAGGATGCGGTTCCACTCGTCGGTCAGCGCGTCGCGGCGAAAGCGGTCTTCGGACTCGCGGAATACGGAGAGCGATTGGACGCGGCGTTCGTCGGCCGAATCCCGCTCGACGCGGAAGTCGGCTTCGGCCAGGGCCTCGTGGAAGATCAGGGCGTTGATCAACACGGTCATCGCCATGCGACGGGTCTGGCCGCCCTGGTCGTCGGCCTGACCCAGCAGCGCGGCGATTTGCGGTCCCAGCTCGCCCGCGTCGCGCGAGCCGTGTCGTTCGGTGAAGCGTTGCGCCGCGCTGTTGACGCCGTGTTCCAGCGTCTCGCCGAGCCGCTCGATGCGCGGCGCGGGCATTGATGCGCGGTGCGCCAGCATCGCCAGGTCCTTGCTCGATCCTCTGAGCCAACCCGACTGGGGCAACCGTTCCTCGCCGCCGCCGGTCGTTTGCGTGTAGAGTGCGTATTGCAGCGCGTCGGTTCGGCGCAGTTCCTCGCGCAGCGGTTCGCCGTTCAGATCGAGCGCCGATTGCGGATAGACCAACGCGATCGCGCTCTCGATCCGCTTGCCGGTCTCGTTGACGACTCGCCCTAGTCGTAGTCGCGCGTCTTGTTCGGCGCTGGGGTGATTGTCGCGTTCCGCCTCGATCACGACCGGCCACTGGGACGCTTCCTCGATCAGGATGTCTGGTCGGCCGCCGTCGCGCAGCTGTCCGAGTTGCTCGGAGACGATTCGCCAGCTGTTCGGGCGGAGTGTTTGCAGCACTTCGCCCAAGGCGACGTTGATCGTTTGCTCGTGCGTGGGCACCGAAGAGTCCGTCTGCGCGGCGACGCCTACAGCGAGGCGTAGACGGCGTCGATCAGGCTCTGGACGCGCGGGTCGCCGCTGAGGTTCTGTTGCATCTGATTCATCGTGTAGCCGAAGCCAATGTTGGCGTCGAGATCGCCGTAGCCGAGCGAGCCGCCGGCGCCGGGATGACCGAAGGCGCGCGGGTTGGGGCCGAGCGGGAGGAACTCGCCAGTGAGCATGAAGCCGAGCCCGAAGCGGGTCGGGATCATCAGGCAGGAATCAGGGCCGTTGGACTGTTCGACGATGGCGTTGTCGAGCGCGTCGGGGTCGATCACGTGGACGCCGTCGATAGCGCCTCCGTCGACGGCGCCTCCGTAGATGCGGGCCAGCGCGCGTGCGGTGCAATGCCCATTGGCGGCGGGAATCTCGGCCCCGCGCCAGGCGCGCATGCTCGTGATGTTGGCGCCGTCGGGCGCGGTCGTGCCGGGATTGGTGAAGGCGCGCGCGCCGACGCTATCTTCGCCCAACAGGTCCATCAACGTCGGCGCGTTGGGATCGACGGGCGCGTTGATCAGGGTCGAGATGCGTCCGTCGTACTCCGGCCCGGTGCCGATACGGGCGTCGAGGCCGAGCGGCGCGGCGAACTCTTCCTGGAAGTACTGGCCGATGGGACGACCGTCGATGCGTCGGACGACTTCGCCAACGAGCCAGCCGTAGGTGAGCGCGTGATAGCCGTGCTGCTCGCCCGGCGTCCACCACGGTTCCTGCTCGGCCAGCGCCGTGGTGATCGTGTCCCAGTCGAACATCTCGTCCAGCGTGATGTCGCGCCGGACGGCGGCCATGCCGGCGCGGTGCGAAAGCAGGTAGCGTACCGGCATGTCCTGCTTGCCGGCGGCGGCGAATTCAGGCCAGTACTCAGCCACAGGCGCGTCGAAGTCGAGTCGTCCCTGCTCAGCCAGGCGGTGGGCACAGAAGGCGGCCAGACCCTTGGTTGTGGAGAAGACGTTGACCAGCGTGTTGACGTCCCACTCGCGCTCGCGGTCAGCGTCGTACCAGCCGCCCCAGAGGTCGACCACGGGTTCGCCGTGTCGGTAGACGGCGATAGCGGCGCCGACCTCGCCATGTTCGGCGAAGTTGTTCGCAAAGGCCTCGCGGACGGCGTCGAATCCGGGGGCGTTCCAGCCATGGATCGGGGTATCGGTCATCGGCGGCTCCTGTTGATGCAGCCGCGCACGTGTTAGCTAGTCGAATAACGCGGCTTGCTCGAATGATTGTAGCTGTGAGCCGTCTGTGATGCCCGCTCTACAGCGGCGACCAGCTCATCTTCGCTGTGCGCTAGCGTCGCGCCGCGCTTGACGAGTCGGGCGATATGGGCCGGTATCTGATCGTTACCCGGAGCAGCGACGATGAGCGGGATGCCTTGGCGCAACGCCTCTTGGGCGGCGTTCAGGGTACCGCCTTTCTCGCCGGGCTCGATTGCAACGAGCAGACGCGACAAAGAGCAGATAGTCTTATTGCGCTGCATGGCGTTGACGACAGTCCAGCGGGCTTGCGGAGGAAAGGGCGAGACGACAATCATATGATCGAGTGGTTCGATGAGTTCCAAGAATTCAGGCCGGAGTCGGAACTTCGTGATTCCTTCGGCAAGCACGGCGGTCGTGTGGCCGCCGGATTCGATGGCCGCGAGGTGGCCTGCGGCGTCCGCACCGACGGCGTAGCCGCTGACCAAAGGAATCCCAAGCTCGGCTGCCAATGCTCCCAGACTTCGCGCCAGACCAATGCCAGCTTGGCTGGCCGATCGGGAGCCGCACAATCCCACACCTGGTTGCGAGAGGGTGTCGGCGTCGCCGAGGACGTATAGCTCAGGGCGTCCTGTGCGGACGCTCATCGTCGATGGATACTCGGCATCCGTGGGAGCGAGCAACACTCCGCCCGCTTCCACAAACTGTTCGGGCAGACCAGCTAGCCGGGTGTCATCAGGCACTTGCCTCATCTTCCCAGCTGCTCTGATACGCGAACAGACCCTCGCAGGGTGCACTGGTCTTGCTGGCTGTGAGCGCGAGCACGACATCCGCCCTTGCCGCCCGAAGCGCGCGAACGCCTTCGCCTATCGTCGCTCCGCTGTCGTATATGTCGTCAAGCAATAGGACGGTCCTTCCGTCGAGGTCGCCATTCACGCGGAACTTGCCTGCAACGTTTCTGTGCGCGTCTGACGGTTCCAGTCCCTTCTGAGGAGCGCGAGGTTCGGAGGTCATCCGTACTCTCTCGACTTGCGGCGATCGGGAGATCTCTTCAGCGAGGATAGCCGGCAGGTCTAGGCCGTTATTCGGGCCGGATGGAGGAATCGCCGCCACGCAGTGTGCACCCCGGTAGCGGGGATGGGCGGTCAGCCACTCTGTGCAGCACTTGGCCAAGATCTGGGTGCTACCTGCATCATGTTTGTACTTTGCCTCGTAGACCAGTTCACCGAGGCGGCTTCGGCGATTGAGGTCTTTGTACGAGTACATACCGAGCGCGTGAGACTCATTGGCGGAATCCACGATGCTCACGCTGGAGCGGAGGATGTTGAGCAAGGCCTCTACATCCTCCAGTCGATGCTGCCGCGGGACGGCGATGCGCAGCTCCTTGTCCCGATCGCCTCCTCTGTCGATATGGATTCCAGAAAACGCGTGCTTGATGTACTCGGCGAATGGAACATCGTCGGCGTAGTCCGCGATTCTCGCGTGCAGGCAGCACGGGTCTTGATCGTCGCGATTGAAGCACCTGATTCGTCCACAGACCGGCATGATCGGCAATCTCCTGGAATTCGGTTATCCTATTCCCAATAGCATACAGGTGTTCTAGATATTAGAACAGAACAGTGCGCAAAGGAACTCCCAATGCGGAATATCCCCACCGAGGCTGATGTGCTGGCGATGATGGATACGCTCTCCAACTGGGGGCGCTGGGGCGGTGAAGACCAGCTGGGAACGCTCAACTACGTCACGCCGGCGGTGCGCCAGTCGGCGGCGGCGTTGGTGCGAGAGGGCGTGTCGGTCTCCTGCGCGTGGGATATCGAGAACGTGCATCAACCTGACCATGCGATGGGTACTCCGCAGCGCTTCATGGTGGCGACCGGCGAATCGGCGGCGGCGATCGCCGAGGCGGGCGTATCGCGGATGGGCGGCGCAATGGAGTTCTTCGGCTTGGTCTATCACGGCTATGCGATCACGCATCTGGACGGGCTCTGCCACATCTTCTGGGACGGCCAAATGTACAACGGCAAGCCGGCGCGGTTAGTCAACGCGGCGGGCGGCGCGACGCACTTGCCGATCACCGAGCTGCGCGACGGCATCGTCACGCGCGGCGTCCTGCTCGACGTGGCGGCGACCAGGGGCGTGGACTGGATGGCGCCTGGCGAAGGCGTCTTTCCCGAAGACCTCGAGGCGGCGGAGGAACGACAGGGCGTCAGAGTGCGCGAGGGCGACGCGGTGCTGCTGCGCACGGGCTACGGCCGGCGCAAGCGAGAGGTCGGCCGCGAGGCGCTACTTGAGACCGGTTTCCCCGGTTGGCATGTCGCGTGCTTGCCCTGGCTGCACGCGCGCGGGGTCGCGGTCATCGGTGCGGATACGGCGACGGACGTCAATCCCTCGGGCTATGAGGCGCTGCGGATCCCGGTGCACGCAGTTGGCATCGTGCACATGGGCCTGTGGCTGATGGACAACATGCAGCTCGAGGATGTTGCGGCGGCGGCCAACCGATTTGGTCGGCACGAGTTCCAGTTCGTGCTCAGCCCGCTGCGGATCATGGGCGGGACCGGGAGTCCGGCGAATCCGTTGGCGATCTTCTAGCCGGAATCGCGCATTACGCATTGGGCGTGATGTGGACCTTGATCGACTTCGAGCGCTTGTCGAGCGCCGTATCGAATGCGCGGTTGACGTCGTCGAGGCTGAAGCGGTGCGTGATCAGCGATCTCGCCTGCTCGGCGCAGCCGGCCAGGACGTCGAGCGCCTGCTGATAGTCGGGCGAGCGTCCGCCGAGTTTGCCGTAGGTGACGGCGCCGACCATGGTGATCTCTTTGCCGAGCAACGTGAGCGGGTTGAAGCCTGCGTTGTCGATCGCGAAGACACCGAGGACGACGACTCGGCCAAGTCGGCGGACGACGTCGACCGACTGACGGATGGTGTCGGCATGGCCGCCGACGCACTCGGCCACAACGTCGATGGCGTCGTCGTCGGTTAACTCCTGGAGCCGTTGTCGGCCCGCTTCGTCTTCGCCGATCACCTCGGCCGCTCCGAGCTCGCGGGCGGTTGCCTGCTGATGCGGATGACGCGCCAGGACAATCACGTTGGCGCCGGCCGCCTGTGCGGCTAGTTGCGCAGTCAAGCCGATTGTGCCGGCCCCGATCACGAGCACGGTTTCGCCCTGACCGAGCGTGATCAGGTTGTAGCCATGGACGCCGCAGGCCAGCGGCTCGGCCAGGGCGGCCAGTTCGCCATCGATGTTGGCCGGCGCTCGAAACACGGCGTCGGACGGCGCCAGGACTTCCTGGGCGATGCCGCCGTCGACGGCGATGCCGATCAACCCGCCGGCGACCTGGCACTGGTTGTAGTGGCCGGAGACGCAGTGTCCGCAGGCGCCGCAGCGCAGGAGCGGTTCGATACCGACGACATCGCCCTCGACGACGTGAGTGACGCCTGCGCCGACGGCTGAGACGATGCCGCCGATCTCGTGGCCGGGCGTGCGCAGCGCGTCGGGCTGAAAGTCGCCGCGGTACCAGTGCAGGTCCGAGCCGCAGATGCCCGCGTTGACGACCTGGACGCGTATCTCGCCCTCAGCCGGCGCGCGCTGCGGGTCGTCATGGACGCTCAGGGTTCGGTCGGCATTCCAGGCGGCTCGTCGCATCGGTGGCTCCAGTCGTCGTGCATCACGGGGACTGCGCGTGAAGGCTAACAGTCGGGAACCGGCCCGACGCAGGTGCTGCCTGCCCTTCCGATACGCTGTCAGGCATGCCTCAACGAATCGCAGTCGTCGGCTTGCTCGCCCTGTTGGTGCTGTCGATCACCAGCTGCGGCGGTGATTCGCCGCGGACCGTTGCCGAGCGACAACAGCAGGGACAAGCGCAGAGCGATCAATCGCCGCAGAACCAGCGGAATGATGTCTTGAAGCAGTCGGTAGGCGCGCAGGAACGGGAATCGTTGCCGCCCGACTCAGTCGAATCGCAGCAGACCGAGCTTGCTAATGCGGTGGAATCACCGCGGGTGTCGCAGTCGAGACAGGACGTAGATGCATCGGATGCGCCCGAGCAGCAGACCGACGCGCCGCCAGAGCCGTCGCGAGATTCCCGGCGACAGGCAGAACAGCAGACGCAGCCTGTATCCAAGTTCATGCTCGGCGGCGAGCGGCCAGCGGCGCTCGTGGTTCCCACGCTTGCCGATCGGTCGCAGCCTCGCCCGTTGATCGTGCTGCTGCACGGCTACGGCAGCAACGCTACAGAGGCGGAGCAGTACTTCCGTTTCTCCGACTGGGTGGAGGAACGGGGATTCGGCATCCTCTATCCGAATGGCATGTTCGACTCCATCGGCGCTCGACACTGGAACGCCACTGATGAGTGTTGCGACATCTTCGACGCTGAGGTCGATGATGTTGCCTACATCAAGTCGCTGATTGCGGAAGCCGCTGAATACGCGACGTTCGGTCAGGTGTTCCTTGTCGGGCACTCGAACGGTGGATTCATGGCGTATCGGCTCGCCTGCGAGGAGATACCCGGCCTGGCGGGCATCGTCAGCCTGGCAGGGGTGGCGCATGCCGATCCGGCGAGCTGTCGCGCGCCCTCGCCGCTGTCCGTGTTGCAAATCCACGGTACCGAAGATGGCTTGGTCCTGTACCGGGGCGGCCGATTGCCGACGCATCCCGATCCTCAGCGCAACCCTGCGCCAAGCGCATGGGAGTCAGTGACGCGATGGGCGGAGCGAGCCGGTTGCGACCTCTCGACCGTCTTGGAACGCCCGTCGATGAATACCGACGCGGCGGTCGAAGGCGATGAAACCTCGGTCAAGCGGTATCAGCAGGGATGCGCGAACGATTCGGTGATGGAACTCTGGACGATAGCGGGCGGCGGGCATGTTCCCAGCGTCTGGGGGACGCAATTCAGGACGAGCATCCTCGACTGGATCGCCGAGCGCTACGCGCGTGCCGAGTCGGCGTCGGCGGCGATCGGGGAGCGAGTAATCGGCGGCGTTCGACCGGCGCGGCTGCTATTCCCGACAAATGCGGACGCTCACGGAATTCCGCTCCTGCTCTCGCTGCACGGATACTCGGGCGAGGCGGACGCACACGACTGGTACTTTGGCCTCTCGCAACGGATCGTCGAGTATGGCTTCGCGTTGATTACGCCGCAGGGAACAGCCGACGAGCGCGGCTACTACTTCTGGAATGCCACCGATGGCTGCTGCAACTTCTATGGCAGCGATATCGACGACTATGGCTGGCTGACCGAATTAGTCGCAGAGGCGCGCGAGATCATCGATGTTTCAGGCGTCTACGCGGTTGGATACTCCAACGGCGGATTTATGGCGTATCGGCTCGCCTGCGATGGCTTGGATGGGCTGGTCGCCGTCGCCAGCCTCGCCGGTTCCTCGTTCGGCGATGCCGCCCGATGCAATGATACCGCGCCTGTCTCCGTCCTGCAGATACACGGCACGTCGGACCGCGACATTCCCTATGCAGGGACGATAGGACACGAGGACGGCTATCCCGGCGCGGTCGAACTGACCGAGCGTTGGGCGCGTCGCGCCGGGTGCGATGTCGAACGCGTTGAGCGGTTGCCGAGCATCGATCTCGAAGAACGGTTGTCGGGCGCGGAGACAGGCGTGCAACGCTTCCGCGAAGGCTGCGCCGATGGCGTCATCATCGATCTTTGGACGATCGCGGGCGCCGATCACCTTCCCGCCTTTGCCGACGACTGGCCCGACCACCTGCTGCACTGGCTGTTCAATGAGTCTCGAACGAACTAGCGGGGATGCTGCGCAAGTTGAGCATCGTCGGGTTGGGCGTGCCGCTGGCGGCATTCATCGGCGTGATGGCCTATCTCCTGCTGTTCGGCATATCCGAGCCGACCTTCGATGCCGCCACGCGCGAGTTGGCGCGCGAACACACCGTCCTGCGCATCCGCGACGAGCCGCCAGCGGCGCTGGTCGTCCCGACTGAGCCGATCGTTGCGGTCGTCTTGGTCGTCG
Organism: Dehalococcoidia bacterium; assembly: GCA_965116225.1. Lineage (GTDB taxonomy): Bacteria > Chloroflexota > Dehalococcoidia > Bin125 > Bin125 > Bin125. The sequence goes on from OZ220495.1 coordinate 1,872,385, forward strand.
TGCTGCCGGATAACGACCGACATGTCTGGTCGGCGCTACGGTCGTTAGGATTGCTCGACTATGTCGACAGCTACGGGCTGGCGCTGCTGCCTGCCACAGGCGCGCCCGATCGCGATCAACTGGCGGAGCTGGTTGCGCTCGCCGCCGGGTTTGTCGCGTTGGACGGCGTCTACCTAGCCGCGTTTGCTGGTACGACGCTTGCCGCCGTGTGCAGAGACGATGTCCCCCGTCAGGCGTGGTCGGGAGTAGTTGTCGTGGATGCTGCGCGGTCCGCAGCGTTGGGTGGATGCGGAGACGCACCGATGTTGCGAATGGAAGGCCTGGACGACCTGGGCGAGCGTATGGTGCGGTGGATGCTGGAGACGCCATGATGTCCCTGACACCGGCGCAAGCCCTCGAATCCCTGTTGGTCGGTCGAGACGATGACGTCGCCATCGCGCTGTCGCCAACCCTGTCTGCGCGCGACGCAGCCTGCATCGCCAGGGACGTCGCTCGACGTCTGGACAACGCGGGCGTACCCCCAGACCAACGAGCCTGGATGATCGCCGCCAGCAACGATGAGCAGACTGCGCGACTGCTGTCGGAGATCGCCGATGCGATCAGCGATTCTCCGGTGATACTGCATGATCCGCACGATCCCGACGCGCTCGTCTTCCAACGCCGCACTCCCGGTCAACGTCGAGGCGGCGTCTATCTGAATGCGGTCTGGCAGAACGCCAGCGTCCGTATCGCCATCGGGGCGGCGCTCGATCTCGTCGAGGGGCTGAGCGGTTGGTTCAATCAGCGCGCAATTCTGCGTGCGGACGATTTGCGCGCAACGCTGCTGCTTGAGGAACCGCCCTTGTGATGCGGAGATGACTTAGCCGCGAGGCAGTCCCAGTCCTCTGGTGGCGATGATGTTGCGCTGAATCTCCGACGTGCCGCCTTCAATGGTATTGGCGATCGAGCGAATGTAGCCATAGGCGTGGCGGCCGCGGCGCGGCGCGCTCTTGCCCTGCAACTGACCGTGCAGGCCGAGCACCTGGATCGCCGTCGCTGTGATCCGCTGGTTCAGCTCCATCGCGAACAGTTTTGCCATCGACGCTTCGTGGTTCGGGATCAGGCCCTGATTCTGCATCGAGACAATCCGATAGGAGATCATGCGGGCCGTCTGCGTCTCGATGTAGCGGTCGGTGAGGGCGAGCTGCGTCTCCCGCTTGTCGACTGTGGAGAGCCCGGTACCGCGTTGCTGCTTGGCATAACGGATGATGTCCTCGACCGACTGCTGCATGCCTACGGCGGAGCCAATGCTCGAACGCTCAAAGTCGAGCGTCGTCACGGCGCCGTACCAGCCGCGATTGACCTCGCCCAGGACGTTGCGCTGCGGGATACGGACATCCTCGAAGAAGACCTCGTTGAACTCGTGCGTGCCGGCCATGTTGACCAGCGGTCGCACTGAGACGCCGGGCGAGTGCATGTCGAGCACGAAGTACGTGATGCCCTTGTGCTTGGGCGCGTCGGGATCGGTGCGAGCGAGCAGGATCATCCAGTCGGCGCGGTGCGCGCCCGAAGTCCAGATCTTCTGACCGTTGACGACGAAGTCGTCACCGTCCTTGATAGCGCGAGTCTGCAAGGAGGCGAGGTCGGAGCCGGAGCCGGGCTCGGAGTAGCCTTGACACCAGATCGCGTCGCCGCTGAGGATCGGCGGCAGATGTTCTTCCTGTTGCCGCTCGGTGCCGATCGTGATGATCGTGGGGCCCGCCATGCCGATGGCGATGCCGCCCGGTCGCGGCGCGCGCGCTTCGGCCATTTCCTCATTGAAGATGAACTGCTGCATCACGGAGAGTCCGGCCCCGCCGTATTGTCTGGGCCAAGCGGGGGCGATCCAGCCGCGGTCGGCTAGCTGCTTCTCCCATTCGTGCTGTGTCGGTGGACGATCGAAGGGTTGCGCGGCGCGTGACTCGGCACGCATCCGATCGCGTCGCGGCAGGAACTCGTTCTGAATGAACGACTGCACATCGCTCCGAAAAGCGGCCTCTTCATTGTCGTCGTGAAAATCCACCATCGCGCATCTCCGGTTCGGGATCGTCCTCGACAGCGTATCCTAAATCGCGGGTACACTTTGTCTATGGTGCGCAAACGCATGATCGAAGATGACGCGCGACGGCTGTTGGGCGGCGCGCCGGTGGCGATCGTCAGCACGAACTGGCGCGGCGTCGGCAACGCGGCGCCGATCGCTTGGTCGATGCCGGTCTCGATCAGTCCGCCCTTGATCGCCATCGCGGTCCATCCGTCGCGCCGCACGCACGACATGATCAAATTCGGCGAAGAGTTCGCGATCAACATTCCATCCAAGGTTCTGCTCAATCACACGCAATGGCTGGGAATGGTCTCGAATACGATCGGCGACAAGCTCGAGGCGTCGCGCGTGCCGACCTTCAAGGGCAAAGAGATCGACTCGCCGTTGTTGGAGGGCTGCATTGGCTGGATCGAATGTACGCTGCACGATTTCTACACGATGGGCGATCACACGCTGTTTATCGGTAAGGTCATTTCCGCGCAGGCCGATACTGACGGGTTTGATTTCAATACCGGGATGTGGTCGTTGGACGACGATGAATACAAGCCGTTGATGTATCTCGGCGGACGCAGCTATAGCGTGTTGGACGAGTGGCTTGATGCCACCGTGGAACAACGCCCGCTGGAGCAGATGCTGGAGGAAGGCATCGGTCGGGAGCTTGAAGAGGCGGAGGCTGAGCGTCGTATCAAGCGCGAGGAAGAGGTGGAGCGACGCGACGAAGTCGAACGTCGAGGAGAAGTCGAGCCCGAGCAGTCGAGCCTACCGCGCGAACTGCCCGAGGCCTGATGGACGAAACGGACGAACCGCTCGGGCGGATCATCGCAGGCGACAACTTGCCGATCCTGCAAGCCATGCCCGCGCAGAGCGCGCAGCTGGTATACGCTGACCCACCCTTCAACACCGGCAACGCACAGACGTATCGGCGGTTGCGGACGACGCGAGATCCAGGCGGCGACCGTTCAGGATTCGGCGGACAGCGCTACCGGAGCGAAGTGGTGACGACGCACTCGTACCGCGACGCATTCGAGTCGTATCTCGCGTTTCTCAGCCCTCGGCTCGCCGAAATCTGGCGCGTCCTACAAGCGGACGGCGCACTCTATCTGCACCTGGATGCGCGCGAGGTTCACTATGTGAAAGTGCTGCTGGACGAGATGTTCGGCCGCGACTGTTTCCTGAACGAGATCATCTGGGCCTACGACTTCGGCGGTCGCCCCAAGCGACGCTGGCCGGCGAAGCACGACAATATCCTCGTCTATGTCAAAGATCGGGAGCGATACGTCTTCAATCAGGAAGACATCGACCGCGTGCCGTACCTGTCCCCCGGCCTGGTGGGCGCAGAGAAGGTGAAACGCGGCAAGCTGCCGACCGATGTCTGGTGGCAGACCATCGTCGGTACCAACGCCCGCGAGCGGACCGGCTATCCGACCCAGAAACCAGTTGCGTTAGCCGAGCGCATCATGCGAGCGTCGAGTGACGCCGGCGCATTGGTACTGGATCCATTCGCGGGCAGCGGCACGGTCGGCGCTGCCGCCACAACGCTGGGTCGGCGCTACATACTGATCGACAGTAACCTGGAAGCGGTCGAGCTGATGCGCAAGCGATTACCCGAAGCAGTAGTGGACGACTCGATTAACTAGTTCAATCCACCACTCTCTCACCCATCTCCGGCTATACCCGCTCTCACCTCCGTCACGCGGATAACCCCTCCGTCATGCCCGCGCTTGCCGCGGGAATCTCGCCTGTTCCGATTTTCTGGTCGACAAACGGGGTTCCAATCCGAGCCCGAATGATGAATGTCGCGCCCGTTATTCTCGCGACCCGATCGTGACGTTGGGCGCGCATTCCCGCATGAATAGGCTCATCGACTTCATCACCTGCTCATGCGGGATCATGCCGCCGGCGTTGCACCAGGTGATGAAGTGTCCCACGCCGTAGCGCTCATGGATAGCGTTGAGCTTGCCGGCGACCTCGTCGGGATTGCCGATTGCGCACATCGTCTCCAGCGCCTGCTCGTAGGTGGCGTCGCGATTGCGCGCCAGCAGCGGAGGTAGGTCGTCTGTCGTACCACCTCGCCGCAGCCAACTCCGCAGGCCGGTATCGGTCACGACGTTGAGATAGCTCAGCAGGCTGCCGCGGGCCTCTTCTCTAGCAATCTCCGACGATTCGTGGACGTGAACCGGCAAGAGAATACCGGCGTCGGTCGATGGAGCATCGGGCCTGGTGCGATGATACATGGCAAAGCGTCGATCAAGGTCTGCCTCGAACGCAGTGATCGGGCTGGCGAAGACGCGCCAGTGATCGGCGGCGGCTCGCGCGAAGGACTCGTCGCTATTGGCCGCCATTCGCACTGGCGGGCCTGGCCGTTGGATCGGCTTTGGCACAACCTGCACGTTGCGGTAACGGAAATGATCGCCCTCGAAGTTGACCGGGCCGTCGAGCCAGGCCTGACGGATCACTGTGAGCGCCTCGTCGAAACGGCCGGCGCGGTTGGACGTGCTGACATTGAAGCCGGCGAAGTGTTCGGCGATGCTGCCTCGCCCGACGCCGAACTCTAGTCGTCCGTCCGAGAGGATGTCTAGGGTGGCGGTGTCCTCAGCGGTACGAATCGGATCAACGAGCGCAAGCAACGCCACGCCGGTGCCGAGACGGATGCGTTCGGTTTGGGCGGAGATCGCCGCCATCGTCACGATCGGCGACGGCAGCACGGAGAATTCACGGATGAAGTGCATCTCGGCCAACCACGCCGTGTCCCAGCCAATCCGGTCCCCGTGCACAACCTGGTCGATGGTGTCGCGATAGCGCTGCGCCACGTCCTGGCCATCGGCCTGAGGCAGCTGGAAGAACAGCCCGAACTCCGCTCGTTGACCCGACATCAGGTTGCTCCACTCGGACGAAGATGCGTCAGGGTAGGCTACCGCAGGATGCGTCGGCCAGTGGATGGGCCGCGACGCGGTCGGGCAGGGGAGCGGGCGAGGTTCCCGCGGCAAGCGCGGGCCTGAGGGAGAGGTGAGGTCGTCTATGAGGAAGGCTTGTGAGGCAGATGTGACTCTCCGCTACCTATAATTGAGCCAGCCTTGATGCTTGAGGAGGCAAATACATGACGACCGCAACGTACACACTGATGGATTTTGTTAAGGAGGCGCAGAGCATCGCTGATCGGGGCGATGCGGGGGAGCGGCAGATCGCTCAGATCGCAGATCCGCTGGAGCGGGTGATCCAGCGCCGCGACGTGCTGCTTGATCTTCCCGAGAACGACGACCCGGATCCAGACACGGGATTCGTGATCCATCGAACTGACAATCTGACCGTGTTGGCCGTCGTCTGGCAGCCGAACGTCGGCGCGCCCGTACATAACCACAATGGCTGGGCCATCGAAGGCGTGATTTCGGGCGTCGAATTCAATCGCAACTACCAGCGCGTGGACGACGGTATGACGCCTTGGTTCGCGGAACTCGAGGAGCTCGAGCCGAGCCGCGTTCTGAGCGGCGCGACGACCGTGATTTCCGAGCCCCCGGCCGACATCCACGCGGTCGAGATCAACGAGGGCAAGACATTGGCGATTCACGTCTACGGTCTCGATCTGTTGCGGCAGTGGCGCTACCGGTTTGATCTACAGACAGGCGCCGTTGAGCCGTTCGCGATGCGGACCAGACGGACGCTGACGAGCCGCGAGCAGGCCTAGCCTGCGGCAGCGGCGCAGAAGCATGGCAACACTGGCGGGAGGATCGCAATGGGCAAGCTCGATGGACAAGTCGCGCTGATCTCGGGCGCGGCGCGAGGTCAGGGAGAGGCGCAGGCGCGGCTGTTCGCCCGCGAGGGCGCGGCCGTGGCGCTGGGAGATGTGCTGGAGGAAGACGGTCAGCGCGTCGCCGAGAGCATCAACGATACTGGCGGCCAGGCGATATTCCAACGCCTCGATGTGAGCGAGGCGACGAGCTGGAAGTCGATGCTCGAACAGACGCTATCCCGGTTCGGTCGGCTCGACATCCTGATCAACAACGCCGGTATCGCGCGAGTCAATCTGATCGGAGACTCAACGTTGCAGGAATATCTGGAAGTAATTCGGATCAACCAGCTGGGTGTCTGGCTCGGGATGCAGGCCGCGATTCCGGCGCTGAAGCAGGCTGGCGGCGGCTGCATCATCAATACGTCCTCGACCGCAGGGCTTGAGGGCTACGCCGGTCTCGGCGCGTACGTCTCGTCGAAGTTCGCCGTCCGCGGTATGACTAAGGTCGCGGCGCAGGAACTGGGCCAGTACAACATTCGCGTCAATTCAGTCCATCCCGGACCGATTGATACGCCGATGATTCGCGATCCGCGAATTCGCCGCTCGGCCGACGAGGACTTCGATCTGTCGCGCAGATCGCCGATTCCGAGAGTCGGGCATGTAGACGAAGTCGCCTCGATGATGCTGTTCATCGCCGCCGACGCGACCTACAGCACCGGCTCGGAGTTCGTGATCGACGGCGGCGTGACCGCTGGATCGTCGATTCAGCGCGCCGTCGACTGACGCCGATCGCCGCGAGATTCCCGAGTGCGAAACCGCCGATACCTTGAATGATAGATCGAGACGGGGAGGAATGACATGGGCAAGCTCGATGGACAGGTGGCGCTCGTATCCGGCGGCGCGCGAGGTCAAGGCGAGGCGCAGGCGCGGCTGTTCGCCCGCGAGGGTGCCGCAGTCGCCATCGGCGATGTGCTCGAGGCGGACGGCAACCGTGTCGCCGAGAGCATCATCGACGCGGGCGGCCAAGCGATGTTCCGCAAGCTCGATGTGTCTGATCAGTCCAACTGGGCTGAGATGGTCGATGCCGCGACCGAGCAGTTCGGCGAGCTGAACCTCCTGATTAACAATGCCGGCATCCTACGCGGCGGACTGATCGAGGACTCGTCGGCGCAGGACTATCTGGAAGTCATCAAAATCAACCAGGTTGGCGTCTGGTTGGGGATACGCGCCGCGATCAAACCGATGCGTGAGGCCGGCGGCGGCTGCATCATCAACACGTCATCGACGGCGGGGTTGGAGGCCTACGCCGGGGCGAGCGCCTATGTCGCGTCCAAGTTCGCCGTGCGCGGACTGACCAAAGTCGCCGCGCTGGAACTCGCCCCCTACAACATTCGCGTCAACTCCGTGCATCCGGGCCCGATCGACACGCCGATGATCGTGCGCGAACAGACGCCACGCCGCGCCGACGGCGAGATCGGCTCTAACACGCCGATCCCCCGCCTGGGCCGGGCGGACGAAGTGGCGAAGATGATGCTGTTCATCGCCGCCGACGCGACCTATAGCACCGGTTCAGAGTTCGTGATCGATGGCGGCCTCACTTCCGGCCGCTCCCTCCAAATCGGCGACTAAGCGTCGCGACGACATCCCCCCTTGGATCCGTCATTCCCGCGTACACGGGGAATCTCGCTCTTGTCCAAGCGCCCCGGCGCACAGACCTGAAATGACGAAGCATCACTCGCTTCGCAGCGGCTTGGCGAAGGAGATCTCGTGCCCGTCGGGATCGACGATGTGGAAGTAGCGTTCGCGCCAAGGCGCATCGCGCGGTTCGAACTCGGGTGTGAGGCCGGCTTCGATTGCCTGTGCGTGAAATGCGTCGACGTCATCGACGTAGAAGATCGCCCGCCCCCAGAAGCTGGATCGCGATTCGGCTGCAATCAGGTTGAGATAGTCTTTTCCGGCGTGGTACGAGGTGAAGCCCGCGTTGGGGCCGCCATACAGGCGCTCGAAACTGAGCGCCTCGTAGAACGCGGTGGCAGCGGTCATGTCGGCGACCGCGAGCGTGACCGCGCTAAGCGCCGTGACGCGCGGCATGCTCAGGTCAGGTCCGTGAGCGGGTTGTGCGCCAGCTCCCACAAGTAACCGTCGGGATCACTGAAGTAACCGCTGTAACCGCCCCAGAAGACCTCCTGGGGCGCTTTGACTAGCGTGGCGCCGGCCTCGACCGCTTCCCGTATGGTGTGATCGACGGCCTCGCGCGAGGGCAGGTTGTGCGCCAGCGTGATCGTCGGCGTGCCCGCCGAACGGTCGGCGAACGGCACATCCGCTTCATCGGGGAACCGGTCGCGGCGATAGAGTGAGAGCCAGGTTCCCTCCAGTTCCAGGAAACAGATATCGTCGCCGTCGTTGTAGTTGGGGGCCGGTAGGCTGAGTCCGTCGCGGTAGAAGCGGACCGATTCGGCCAGGTCGCCGACGCCGAGTGTGATGATGCTGATCTTCGGCTTCATGCGCTAGGACTCACTCCGGGCTATGGCTCGTCGCTTCGACATCCCTGCGGATCGCGTCCAGACTGATGCCCGATCGTTCTTCGTTCACGAAGATCGTTGGCGTCTGCCTGACCCCTGCTCGGGCGGCTGCGGCGAAGTCCGCCTGGATACGTTCTACATGAGTCTCTTCGTCGAGGCACTGAGTGAACTGCTCGACATCCAGACCGATCGCTGCGGCGTAGTCGAGGGTGCGTTTCCGTGATCGCGCCGTAGTGTCGCTATTCGTCATAAACCGATCATGAAATCGCCAGAACGCGCTCCCGCTCTGGTCGGCGGCGCACTCCATTGCGAGCGCGGCGAATTCGGAGCTCCTGCCGAGCCAAGGAAAGTGACGAAACTCGAGACGCGCGCGTCCAGTTCTCACCAGCTGCCCAATCACTTGTGGCTCAACCTGAGCCGTCCATCTACGACAGTTCGTTCAAAATGGGTCGCCGTACTCGACGATCAAGACCGGCGCATCAGGGTTGCCGACGATGTTGCGGTCCACGATCAGGCCGTCGCGGTGGCCGCCGCTGATGGTCTCCTGCGGCTCGCTCTGACCAGGAGCCGAGTCCTCGCCCCTTTCGTCAGGCGGCACGGCGGGCTGCTCAGGATCCGGATCGGTCGGTTCCGCTGATGCGTTGTCGTCTCCGACATCTGCCGGGGCCGGGATCAGTAGCGGCGAGCTGACCCGCCAGGCGCCAACAGGAGTAGAGCGGGAGAACAGGCGCCGTGTGGGCAGGAACTCTCGCAGCGGCTCGCCGCTGCGAAGCGCAAACTCAACCCGCGTGTCGCCGATCCGTCGCGCGATGATGCGGACTGTGGCACCGTTGGCGAGGCTGACCGGTGTGCTGCGCTTCCAGCGCTCATCACTGACTGCGCTGGAGAAGATACGCCCCCGAGGGAATTGATCGCCGCCGGGCGTGCGCAGCCCAAACTCGATGTCGCCATCCTCCTGGAGTCGGGCGATAATCCGAACGATCTCGCCGCCTTCATCGCCCTGGTCGTTGGCCGAAGCGGCACCGATCAGCGGCGAGGCGATAATCAACGCCAGCAGCGCCAACGCTCCAGGCATTGCGGTCAAGCTGGTTCGAGTCATCGTTTCACAAGCATACGATCAAGACGAGGCATACGCCTCGTCTTGATCACCGGTCGCTATGTCGGTAGATCGCCGCTCGAATGGCGTTCCCGACGACAGTCACGTTAGAAGGCGAGCGCCGCCGGTTCAGCCTGACCGCCTTCGAGCCCCTGCGGCCACCAGTGGTCTTCCCAGCCTTCGTCGTCCCAGATGTGCTTCAGCTTGGGCAGCACCTGCTGGGCAGTCATCTCGATGTTGGGAATCGCCAGTTCCTTGGGAATCGAGCCGAACTGATTGAGGATCATCAGGTGACCGACGTGCAGCGTGCGGATCACTTCCTCAAGCTGCTCGGTGACCTGGCTCGGTGTGCCGGCGACGATGTTGCCCTCGCGGATCAGGTCAGCCCAGGTGATCTCGGAGTTGGCCTTGGACTTGGCCATCTTCTCCGCTGTTTTCTCGCCCTCGAACTTCTTCGAGTCGCCGAAGACCGGCCTCAATCCCTGGCTGCGAGTGAAGCCCTGTTCGATCGTGCGGACGGTGCGGTAGCCGGGCGGGTCGGCGTAACGCGGATCGATGTGGAGCATCTTGTTATAGAAGTACTCCGCGTGCGGGCCGAACTTGTCGGCCACCTCCTGCTCGGTCTCGCCGACAGCGACGAGTTGCAGGAACCCGGCCTGATACGGGTTGAGCGGTCGTTCGCGCTGCTGCATCGTGCGCCAGAACCCGTCCACGTTCTTCTGCCCGGCCTTGTAGCCGCCGTAGGAGAGGTAGCAGTAGACGTAGTTGTGTTCGGCGCACCACTCCCAAGTTTCGACCGAGCCGCCGCCGGGAATCCAGACCGGCGGGTGCGGCTGCTGGATCGGCCGGGGCCAAATATTGATGTAGCGCAGCTGATTGTAGCGGCCGTTGTAGGAGAACACCTCGGGCCGCGTCCAGGCCTGCGTGATCACGTCGGCCGCTTCGTAGTACTTGTCGCGCAGATGCGACGGGTTGGCACCGTAGCAGAAGCAGTCGTCCATCGGCGTGCCGACGGGGAATCCGGCCACCAGGCGGCCGCCGCTGATGCAGTCGAGCATCGCGAACTCTTCGGCGACGCGAGTCGGCGGGTTGTAGAGCGCGATCGAGTTGCCCAGCACCACGATGGCGACGTCCTTGGTGCGTCGGCAGAGGTTGGCCGCCATCAGGTTGGGCGACGGCATCAGGCCGTAGGCGTTCTGGTGGTGCTCGTTGATGCAGATGCCGTCGTAGCCGGCGGCTGCAGCGGCCTCGAGCTCGTCCAGACCGTCGTTGTACATCTGGTGCGCCTTGGCCGGGTCGAACAGGTGCGAGGGCACATCGACCCAGACCGAATTGTTGGTCTCGGCGAAGTCAGCCGGCAGGTCCCGGTATGGCATCAGGTGGAAGAACTCAAACTTCACGGTCTACTCCGTTCGCATACGTCGTCAGGTCGGCGCAGGGCGCTGCGCCGATAGGGTCTGCCTCCAGGCGATCTTGTGCGCAAGGTAGTGAATGGGGTGGGGCGCTGTCAATCGGTTGACAGGCGGTTGACAGGTCGCTCCTGGTCCGGATTCGAACGCGAGCTCAAAGTGCGCGAATGTCGAGCATGGCGGAAGCGCCGTCCAGATCGCCGAAGATGCCCTGCAGTTTGCTGGCGCGGAACCGGAAAATCTGCCGCAGTTGCGGTACCACGGCGAGGGCGGCAACGGGGGCGGAGACCGGGTCGAACGGCAACGACCAGAGCACGCGGTCCGTCGCAAGGACGCCGCCTTCGGTCTCCTGGAAGCGGTGCTCGTGATGCCAGAGCGCGTACGGCCCGGCAAGTTGTTCATCGACGAAGAGATGTGGCGGCTCGACCTGGGTGATCTCCGTGGCCCACGAGACGCGCAACGGGAGGAAAGGCAACGGTGTGAGTCGATAGGTGATGACCAGGCCCGGATACGCCTTGGTCGATGCTTCGCCGGTGATCTGGAAACGCATATTAGGCGGCGTGATCACGGCGAGGTTCTTGGGATCGGAGAAGAAGCTCCAGGCGGACTGGATGTCGGTCGAAAGGGTCTGGGCGGCGTCGAGTCGGTAGATGGGCATGGGTCGTCCTCGCAATCTCCTAACATCAAGGTATCTGGAATGGCGGGGGACGGTCGGCGATCGACGCGTTATCCCGGATGTCCCTGAGGCTCGATGGTCGTAGGGGGTCTCAGAGCGTTGCCAGCGCGCCGCCGAGCCCGATCATCGCGCCGACCAACAGGTGCAGCTGAGCCGTGCGCTTGAGCATCGGATTCAGCGCTCCACCCGTTCGCCCTCTGAGGATGCCCGTTGCCAGCCACAGCCCAGGCGGCAATCCGATTAGGGCGAGTAAGCAGTACGTCGGCATCAATCCCAGCGCCGTGAAGATGGCGAGAGCGACGAACGCACCTATTGTGAGGACGGCGTACTCCAGCCGCGTGTTGCGCTCGCCGATCAGTACGGCGAACGTTCGTTTACCGCTGTCCCGGTCGGTGTCGATGTCGCGCAGGTTGTTGACGACCAGGATCGCCGTGACCAGACACCCTACCGGCACGGCCGCCGCCGCCAGTGCCCAGGTGAGCGCCTCGGTCTGTACGTAGCCGGACCCCATCACGGCGATGAAACCGAAGAAGAGAAAGCAGATCGGATCGCCCAGACCTCGATAGCCGTACGGGAGCGGTCCGCCGGTATAGGTCACGGCCGCAATCAGGGCCGCGGCACCGATCAGCAGGATCGGCCAGCCGACGATCAGCGTCAGCGCGATACCGACCGCCATCGCGGTGGCTGTGACGAGAGCGATGCCGATGGTCATCTCGTGCTGCGTGAGCCAACCCTGCGCAACCGCTCGCGGCGGCCCAAGACGATCTGGGGTGTCGGCGCCGCGACGGAAGTCGGAGAGATCGTTGGCGAAGTTGACGACGATCTGAATCAACACCGCGCCGATCAGGGTGAGCAGGAAGCGGCCGATTTCGAAGTCACCGTCGACAGCGGCGATGCCGGCACCCGCTAACACAGGCGAGATCGCAGCCGGCAAGGTCGGCGGGCGAGCGGCGAGCAGCCAGGCTCGCCGCGGACCGGGACCGGGAGACGGCGGCATCTCAGTGGTCACGCTCTCCTCCGCTCCCATCATTCCCGCGCGCGAGTGGTTGCCTCGGTTAGGGAAAGCGCGGGTATTTGGAGAAGTCTGGCTTGCGCTTTTCAAGGAAGGCGTTCTTGCCCTCCTTGGCCTCCTCGGAAAGGTAGTAGAGCAGAGTGGAATCGCCGGCGAACATTTGCATGCCCGAGAGCCCGTCGGTGTCGGCGACCAGCGCGCGTTTGATAAACCGCAGCGCGGTCGGCGACATACAGAGGATTTCGCGGCAGCGATTGACGACTTCGAGCTCTAGCTCGTCGACGGGAAAGACGTCGCAGGCGAGACCCATGGCGACCGCCTCCGCGCCGCTGTACTGGCGGCATTGCATCCAGATCTCGGCCGCCTTCTTGTGGCCCACGAGCCGGGCGAGCAGCATCGTCCCATAGCCGGCGTCGAACGAGCCCACTTTGGGCCCGGTCTGTCCGAACCAGGCGTTGTCGGCCGCGTAGGTCAGGTCGCACACGGTGGCGAGCACATTGCCGCCGCCGATCGCGTAACCGGCGACCATCGCGATCACCGGCTTGGGGATCGAGCGCATGTAGCGATGCAGGTCGAGCACGTTGAGTCGCGGCACGCCATCGTCGCCGACGTATCCGCCGTCGCCGCGAATGCGTTGGTCGCCACCGGAGCAGAAGGCCTCGTTGCCTTCCCCAGTCAGGACGATCACGCCAACCGACATATCCTCATGAGCGCGCTTGAAGGCGTCGAGCAGCTCGAACAGGGTTTTGGGGCGGAATGCGTTGCGAACTTCAGGGCGGGCGATCGTGATCTTGGCGATGCCTTCGGCGACATCGTAATGGATGTCGACATAGTCGCCTGAGCGCTGCCAGTCGGGCAGGTCGCAGCGTTCCACAGTGACGGTCGGTCGAGACATGGCGGTTACTCCCTTGCGGCGCGCGCGGGCTGTTCGGAATCGAGCGAGACGCCGACGCTGCGCAGCAGCAGACGTCGAAGTTCGGGATAGACGCGATGGATCGGTGCGGTCACCCTGCCGGCGGCCCAGGCCGACAGCGTCGATTGCACCATGCCGACCCAGGCGCGAGCCGTGAGATCGGGATCCAGCGGTGCGTCGAGGTTGCTCAGTCGCCCGTTATCCAGGGCAACTCTGAGTTCCTGCGCGATCAGCGCGACGAACTCATCCTCGATATCGGCGACCCTCGCTCTCGCGGCGTCGGAACCGATGGCGGTGTCCGTCGCCAACACGCGGGCGAGCGAACGGTGCGCGGAGAGCGTGTCGATCAGCGTGGCCAACGCGGCGTCCGCGCGGGCGACTGGATCCTGGCCGGCGGCGCGCATGGCGCGAACGACTCGTCGACGCAGCGTCTCGCCGGCTCTGCCGATCACGGCCGAAACCAGCGCTTCCTTGTTCGGAAAGTGGAAATAGAGGCCGCCTTTCGACGTCTCTGCGGCGGCGGCGATCTCCTCCATCTGCGCTTCTGCGTAACCGCGCTCGGCGAAGACGCGAGCGGCGGCGTTGAGCAGATGCTCGCGACGCTCGACGGCGCGCGCCTGCTGTGGTTGGCTGGTGGTCATACGCGGCTCCGCGGCCTCGCTCCGATGACAGAAACCGACTGGCACGTCGGTTTCTGTACCGTAACACGAAGGACCGAGTTGAGTGAACAGTTCGGTCAACAGGAGCCGTCTCCATGTCCGGTGCGCCATCACGAGAGGAACAAACTCGCGCGATCGCGCAGATGTTCTCGCGGCTGACGCCCCGCTACGACCGTATGAATCGGCTGATGACGGTGGGCCGCGACGGTCGCTGGCGGCGACTCGCCGTGCAGGTGTCGTCGCCAGATGGCGCTAATGTGCTGGACCTCGGCGCGGGCACCGGTGATCTGAGCGGGGCGTTTCGTCGAGCCGGCGCACGCCGCGTCACCTCCTTGGACGTATCCGCATCCATGCTGGTCAGGGCGCGAGAGAAGTACGGGGTCGAGCGGATCGAGTGGCTCATCGGGGATGCGCACCGACTGCCCTTCGCCGACGGCTCATTCGACGTGGTCGCCTCGGCATTCGTGCTGCGCAATCTACCCAACCTCGCCGGCTCGCTGGAGGAGATGACGCGAGTCCTCAAACCGGGTGGTCGGCTGGTTGGGCTCGATATCACGCATCCGCCTGACACGCTGTGGGGCAACACAATCCGATTGGGATTCGAGCAAGGCGTCACCCGCATGGCCGGGCTGCTATCGGGCGATCGCCCCGCCTATCGCTACCTGCCCAACTCCCTGAGCGGCTACCCAACCGCCGACGAGCTGTCGAAGATGCTGGAACAGGCCGGCTTGCGGGACGTGTCCTACCATCGCATGTCAATGGGCGCAGTAGCCCTACACACCGGCATTCGGGGATAATACGGACATGGTTGTATCTGCGCCCAAGGTCGTCGCCAAGGTTCCTGGTCCGCGACGTCTACTCGCTCGTCTTCGGGGCGGCTATGTTCAGGCAGTCGTCGATGAAGGATACCTGTCATTGGTGCGAGCGCGCGGCAAACCGCCCGTTGTGCTGCCTGTAATCGGAATCGATTCGCTGACGAAAGTTGGTCCCTGGTATCGGCATCGTCTGCAAATCAGAAGCGGGGGAGGGGGGCTTATGACGGAAATTGGTCTTCGTCGGAGTGGTGCTGCCGAGGTGGTCGATGCGCTTCTGGATCAGAGCGAGCGAACGGCTGAGCGGGTACAACCTGTATTGGAAAACGCCATCGAATACCTGTCGGGCGAGGAGTATCGGCGTCGTTCGACGATGGACGCTGTGTACAGTGAGCTTCGAAAGGCGCTTGCAGACTCTGCGGGCCGACTGGTGCGCAGGAGGCTCGCGGAGTCTACCCAGCGGGAGTGGGAGACCCTGCGTCAGCACGCGGCTACCGAGGAGACGTTCGACCGCGTACGAGAAGAGGCGAACGACCGCTTCGTCGAGAGCATGATTCCCGAGGTGATTCAACAGGTGGAGAAACACCTCGGTCGGACATTGACGGATGAGCAGGCCCGCGCCGTTGCAACAGACGAGGATGCGACACTGGTCCTGGCCGGAGCCGGCAGTGGCAAGACGATGGTTATCCTGGGCAAGATTGCGCACCTAATCGAACAGGGCGCGTCTCCGGTCGAGATTCTGGTGTTGGCGTACAACCGAAAGGCAAAGGAGGAAGTGCTCGAGCGACTACCGGTGCAACTGGATGCGGTCGACGTGAATACATTTCACTCGTTTGGTCGGCGAGTCGTCAGCGAAGCTGAAGGCAAGGAACCATCGCTCTCGCCGTTGGCAAAGGACGAAAAACGTCGCAAGAAGGCGCTTCAGGGCTATCTACAAGATATGCTGCTGGATCCGCAATACACCGTCGACCTACAGGCGTTCCTGCTCAATAACCTTGGAGACTACAAGTCTCCGTTCGACTTCGAGTCCATGGGTGATTATCTGGATTACATTCGAAAGGAGAGGCTGATCACATTCAATGGAGAATCAGTCAAGAGCTTCGAAGAATCGGAAATTGCGAACTTCCTCGCCCTTAACAACGTTCAGTATGAATATGAGTCACTGTATCGATTTGATACAGCAACCAGTAACCATCGGCAGTATAAACCTGACTTCTTCTTGCCAGACTACGATCTGTACATAGAGCACTTTGGCCTCGATGAAAATGGTCAACCTCCGGCGGATTGGGGTAAGTGGGCTTGCAAGCGCTATCTTGAAGGGGTTGAATGGAAACGAAGCATCCACCAACAGCACGAGACGACTCTGATCGAGACATATAGCTGGCAGTGTTCGCGAGGACACCTGACGGCAACATTGAAGCATATGCTGTTACAACACGGAGTGACACTGTCGCCTCGTCCACTTGATGAGCTTGTTGAGCAATTCAAACAAAAAGGAAAACTCACTGATCCCTTCGTCGAACTTGTAGACTCCTTTCTGAATCATGTGAAGACGAACAGGACGAGCATGATCGATCTACAGGAGCGAATTCAAATACTACCGGATGGGCCTGGTCGCAATCGCGCAGAGCGGTTTGTGCCGATATTCATGGACATACTGGAACGATATGAGCGGGACGTACGGCTCGATGGCATCGATTTCTATGACATGATTAATTTAGCCACAGACTATATTAGTGAAGATAGCTGGCGTTCGCCGTACCGCTACATACTGGTGGATGAATTTCAGGATATTGCGCTCAACAGAATGAAACTGATCAGCGAGTTGCGAAAACCTGGGGAGGCAGCGTATTTTACGGTCGGTGATGACTGGCAAGCGATCAATCGATTTGCTGGTAGCGACCTGGAATTGATGCAGAATGCCGGGACGCATCTGGGCGCAGTACGTGAGCGACACCTGCTTCGCACATTCCGATTTGGGTCGCAGCTGTCGGATGTGACTTCTACTTTTGTGAAGCGCAATCCACTACAGAGCCAGCGTGTACCAGTGCCGTTGCGGGATTCCGAGGAGCTGGGGATCTTTGTGGTGGCGGTAAACCGTATGTGGAAAGCGGCAGCAGATCGTGATCAGGCGGTTGCAAATGCGATCAATACGGCCATAAGCGAGATTGAGGATAGTGAAGGCAAAGAATCCACCGTTCTGTTACTTGGTCGATACGCTTTTACCTCTCCTACTCACCCGTACCCCCGGCGGGCAAATATCAAGACGGAATTCAGTACAGTGCACAGCGCGAAAGGGCGTGAGGCAGACTTTGTTATTATACTGGGACTGAACGATGAGAAGTACGGCTTCCCTTCGCGGATTGAAGATGACGTATTACTCAATCTGGTGACTCTACCCGACGAGGACTTTGAATTTGCAGAAGAGCGGCGACTGTTGTACGTGGCGATGACCAGGGCTAGGAAAGGCGTGTTTCTATTGACGGATAGTGTTTATCCTTCGAAGTTTGTGAAAGAGCTGCTACAGCAGAGTGGCGATTCGATACGGGTAGTCGGTGAGTTGATGTTTGATCGTTTTCCCGATTGTCCATTGTGTAGATCGGGAGTGTTAACTAAATCGAAGTCAGGCGAGAGCTTACGGTGTGTGAACAAGGGATGCCCCGGTTACGCGGTCGCGTGTGAATGTGGGCGCGGATTCAGGTTGGTCGATCATACGGACCAACCATGTACGGAAGACGACTGCACTGCTACGTATGCAAACTGCCCCGTATGTCAGCATGGAATCATGATCCACCGTGAGAACAACCGAGATAAGCATGAATTTTGGAGCTGCAGTGAGTGGCAAATGACCTCAAAACAGTGCGAATGGACACAGAATTTTGATCCTGTAAAGTATCCATCTTGGCCCTGTCCGAAGTGCACTATTGGTGTAGTGAGAGCGGTCAGCGGATCGTACGGGGTGTTTTGGGGATGTAATCGATACCGGGATGATCCTCCGTGCAACTATAAATCCTCCCGGAAGGTCCCGACGGCTCAGGCGGGGCATTAAGATCTTCAGCGCGTCGCCTCGAAGCTGAGCATTGCACGGTTGCTGCCTTTGACCAGGCGGCCGGCCCAGGTGGTTGGCGGAGCTTCGCTGGCGCTCAGTGGGGTAACGCGGGTGATGCGGAAGTTCGCGGCGGCGAGAGGTTGTTCCATCGACTGGCGGAGAGAGTCAGGCGTTGGCGGTGCGACGACGCCGGCCGACGCTTCGGCGTTGAGAACGGTGCTGAGACGGGCTCGGGGGCGGCTGAGCTGATTAAGCAGGTCGGCGATTCGCTCGTCGCCGCTCAGAATCATGCGCAGTAGGGCGGCCCAGGGGAAATAGATGGTGATCCAGTCGGCGCATCCGCGCAGCTCCGGGGGGAGCGATTCGATGCTGGCGGCGATATAGAGCGCGTTGGGCGCTCCCCCTCGCGCTGGCCTGCGTTCGGCCTGCTTGGTCGCTTCGCGTAAGGCGTTGCGGTCGGAATCGATGCCGATAGCGAGGCAATGATCGTACTCGCGGGCGAACCGGCGTGGCCAGACTCCGTCGCCAGTGCCCAGATCGACGAGCGTCGACTGGTACTGGGCTCGCAGGCGATCGAATTCGTTCTGTTCCATCGCGCGAGGACCGCGGCGGGAGATGATCTGCATTGTCATACCGTCACTCAGAGTAGACTTGCGGCGGCGACCTGTTCGTGAGCCGGTTGCTGTGCGAGCGCGCCCTGAGGACGTTGGTATGGGGCGTGGAACGATGTTGAAAAGGAATCATCGATGCCGACTCCCGCGCGCGTGGTCTTTCTTCCCGAGGCGGACGAACCCTTGGCAGTCGAGCGCGTCGACTTGCCGGATCCCAGCGATTTTCAAGTGGTCGTCCGTCAATTCGCGTCCGGCATCTGCCATTCGCAGCTGCACCAGATGCACAATCCGCGCAATGGCGACCAGATTCTCGGCCACGAGGCGACCGGCGAGGTGCTCAAGGTCGGCGCGCAGGTGACCAACGTGCAGGTCGGTGACATCGTCTTCGTCACCTGGGTGCCGCGCAGTCCCGATACAGCGAAGCGTCAAGTCGCCCCAGTCCTAGTCGAGCGACCCAATGGCCGCACGGCGACCACCCGCAACGTCTTCACTTGGGCGGACACGACAATTGCCGATGAGAAGTACGTGGTCAAGGTGCCGCAGGACACGCGGCGGGATGTGACCTCGATTATCGGCTGCGCGGTACTGACCGGCTCCGGCGCGGTCTACAACACGGCCGGCGTGCGCGAAGGTCAGAGCGTGGCAATCTTCGGCGTCGGCGGCGTCGGCCTGTCGGCGGTCGTGGCGGCGTCGGTCGTCAACGCAGGTCCGATCATCGCGGTCGATCTCGATGACGAGAAGCTCGAGTTCGCCAAACGGTTTGGCGCTACGCACGGCGTCAACGCGAGCGGCGGCGACGCGCTCGAGCAGGTGCGAGCGCTGACGCAACGCGAGGGGTTGACCAGCTTCGGTGAGCCGGTCTCGGGCGTCGATTTCGCCTTCGACTGCATCGGCCGCGAGATCACGATGGGTCAGATTCTGCGCGCCGTGCGCCCCGGCGTTCTGGGCGCGGAGACCGGCGGCACCGCGGTTCTGGTCGGGGTACCGCAGTCGGGCGTGAGTTTCGACGAGGCCGATATGCGCAGTCTGCTCATCAACGAGAAGAAGTACATCGGCTCGATTGGCGGCAGCTGTCGACCCGATCGTGATTTCCCGATGTTTCTGGCCTGGGCCGAGGACGGCGCGCTCGACCTTGATGCGATGGTCACCGAGCGTTTCAAGATCGGCCAGATTAACGAGGCGACGAGCGCACTCGAACAGGGCGAGATCTTCGGGCGGGCGATTATGGAATTCGGCGACTAGTAGCGACTAGCGAGGTCGTCCGGATCCGCTCAAGGGCTTTACTTCCGAGACCGCGTCAAGCCAGCAGGAGCGGGATTTCCATTTCTTCAGCGCGCAGACCGGCGTGGTAGCCGTTGAGGGCAGAGACCCGGTTGCCGGCCTCCCCGTAGATGAGTACACGCTTGGTCGCGGAGAGAGCGAGGTGGCTGCCGATGCGTTCGGCGGCGAGCGGGCTCAATCGCTCCGGACCGAAGAGCTGTAGCTCCTCGGCTTCATCGCGCGTGATCAGCGCCCAATGGCGACCCCAACGCTCGCGGAATCCTGCTGCAAAGGCGGCTTCGCGACCCCGCCTGGCGCAGAACATCGGGACGCGAGGTTCTCCGTATGGCAGTGTGTGCAGATCGTCTAGCAGGGGATCATCGGGCAGGAATAACGCCTTGTCGACGGGCGAAACATACAGTTCGCCGTGGTCTGCGCTAATCGCGATGCGAGCGCGCCCGACCAGTTGTTGAGCGATCGTCCCCAGTGTGCGATCGACCGCATCAAGCGCCCGCAGGGTGGCCGTGGCATGGGGTCCGTCTCGGTGCGATGCCGAGTCGACCATGGGCAGGTAGAGGTAATGGACGCCGGGCTCATCCTGCTCCACGATCCTCGATACGACGGTATCGGCTACGTCGCGCAGGTGATCGTAGGGGTCGGTCGGCGCGGAGCCGCGTTGGTAGCTGGTGAATTCGCTGTTGGAGATCGCGCGCGGATGGTATGTGCGGAATCGGCCGGCAATTGACGCTAACCGCGATGGATACGCGAACGCCTCGCTCGGGTGGATGCCAAATTCCTGGAGCTTGCGCTCGGAATGCTGCTCGACGAACGGCAGAATAGTCGCATTGAGGTTGTAGCGGTGTAGGTGGGTGTACCAGGCTGGCACAGCGTGTTGCGATGGCCAGGCACCGGTGGCGAGCGTGGTCAGGGCCGCCGCCGTCGTCGAGGGGAAGACTGAGCGAAGTTGAATCTGCTCGGCGTCGTCGAGTAAGCCGCCGGGTCTCGCCCGTTCATGAAACACGCAGCCGAGTCCGTCGACGAGGACGAATAGCAGCGGTCGATCGCACCCGATGCGATCGGCGAGTTCGGCCGCCTGGTCGTCGCGGTGCGATAGCGGGACGCCGCCGATCGACGCGACCGCTCGCGCGAGGTCGACAGTCGACGGCGGCGCGTCGCCTGCGAAGGGATGCAGGAGATCACCGTCGCGGAACCAGCGCTCGACTCGTTCGACATCGGTGGAGACCACGGCTGCGCCCTTACCGATCGCCGTGGGTCGTGCCGGCGGCCTGCTCCGAGTGCTGCGCTGAGATTGGGCGGTTAGATCTGGGAGTAGCCGGAGCCGGGCGAGGTCACGCCCGTGCCGGCTGGCGTCTTGCCGCCCATGTCCCAGCCGAATTCCTTGAGGATTTCTTGGGAATAGGTGACCCGCCCGGAGATCTGATCGAGCGGCTCGGTTGCGAGCAGCAATGCCGCCTGGGCCATGATCTCGACGCTCTCGGCCTCGTTCGGGTCGCGGCCCTCCATCAGGCGATGATGCACCACGCCCGGCGTGGGCACGATCTGCGAGGGGCTGTAGCAGGTAACGGACACGCCGTACTGGTACACCTCCGAGGCAAGGCCCTGGGTGAATCGCTCCAAAGCGGCTTTCTCGGCACCGTACAGTGTACCGCCGCCGCCGTCGCCCTCATACGGCCCGCGACCTGGCCCGATCGCCGCGGCAGACGAGACGTTGACGATCGCGCCGGTGCCGCGATCGATCATGCCACCCTCGTTGAGGCAGAGCTGACTCATGTAGAAGGGCCCGTGGAAGTTGACCGCAGTCGAACGCAACCAGCGTCGAACGGGAAAGTCCTTGACCGGGATGAAGTAGGTCAAGGCGGCGTTGTTGACCAGCACGTCGGGTTGGCCATAGGTGTCAATGCAGGCGCTGACGATGCCAGCGCACTCTTCGTACTCGGAGACGTTACCGGCCACGGCGGTGGCTTCACCGCCTGCGTCGCGAATGTTCTGAATCGTCATCTCCAGCGAGCCTGGCAGTGGGTGGCTACCCTCCTGCACGGTGCGCGCGGTGGCGATGACCCTGGCTCCCTCGGCGGCGAAACACTCGGCGATCGCCGCGCCGATGCCACGGCTTGCGCCAGTCACGATGGCGACTTTGCCGTCCAACTTGCCCATGTCGCTCTCCAGTTCCTCGATTGAGATGCGTGGGTTTGGTACCGACTGCATCATAGCGATGCCCATGCGCAAACTCAGAGCGCACAGGCGACATCCGATATTCGAGTAGCCTCTGCGCATGGAGCGTCGCTTGCATCGGGTGGTCATCGTCGGCGCATCGCTAGCCGGGCTCAATGCGGCGGAGACCCTCCGCGCGGAGGGTTACGAGGGACGGATCACGCTGATTGGCGATGAGTCGTTCGAGCCGTACGACCGCCCGCCGCTCTCGAAGCAACTGCTGACGGGGGAATGGGATGCCGACCGTTTGCCGCTTCGCACGCAGGAGGAGATCGCATCGCTCGATCTGGAGCTGATCAGCGGACGCGCAGCGACAGCGCTCGAGATCACCGACGATCTCGACGACGGTGGGCGCGGTTCGCTACGGCTGGATGATGGCGAACGGATCGCATTCGATGGACTGATCGTCGCCACCGGCGCGCGGGCGTTGACACTGTCCTTCGGCGAGCATCTCGATGGCGTGCACACGTTGCGCAGCCAGCAAGACGCGCTGCAAATTCGCTCGCAATTCGAGTTGAGTCTCGAATCGAGTGGCAAGGTTGTCGTGATCGGGGCGGGATTCATCGGCTCGGAGATCGCCTCCTCGGCTCGGGCGCGGGGGCTGGACGTGGCGATGGTCGAAGCGCAATCGCAACCGATGCTCGGTCCGCTGGGGGCGGAGTTTGGGGCGTGGGCGGGTGAGGCGCATCGCGCCGCCGGCGTGGAACTGCATCTCGACGCAACGGTCGACGATTTCGTCGGAACGCGGCGCGTCGAGGGCGTGCTGCTGGGAACCGGCGTCGTGATTGAGGCGAACGCGGTCATTGTGGGAATCGGCGCGCGCCCCAACGTGGAGTGGCTCGATGGGTCCGGCCTGACGATCAGCGATGGCGTGGTCTGTGATCAGTTCTGTCGGGCGGCGCCGATGGTCTATGCGGCCGGCGATGTCGCGCGTTGGCCAAACGGGTTGTTCGGGCCATTTGCCTACTCGGCGCCGCAACGCACGATGCGGATCGAGCACTGGACCAACGCGGTGGAACAGGGCATGGCAGCAGCGCGCAATCTGTTGCGCGAACACCGCGGTGAGCGGCTGGAACACTATGCGCCGGTGCCTTATTTCTGGTCCGATCAGCACGGCCTGAGCATGATGGCCTCAGGAATCACCTCGCCTTGTGACCAGTTCGTCGTGGCGCATGGGTCATTGGCATTGAACCGCTTCGCGGCTATCTACGGCCTACGCGGCTATCTGACCGGCGTGGTCACGGTCGGTTGGCCCAGAATGCTGCGTCGCTACCAACGCATGATCCGCGACCGCGCGACCTGGGAAGAGGCCTTGGAATCTGTGCGGGCGTTCGAGTCCTCACGCTGACGACGATTGGCGAAGGCAGCGGCGAGGTCGACCAATACGCTGGCCGGGCCGAGACGCGACTGGAACTGGGTATATGTGGATTCGCCGCACACGATGCGGCAGAAGGCCCTCCAGAAACGCTCGGAACGTCGCAGCAACTGGACGTACGGCCACGGCGACAGATGAAACAAGGCTTGCAGCTGCCGAGCGACGCGTAGCTCCGGCTCGATCTCGGACTCGATTGCGAGTTGGTACGCGGACAATTCGTCGGCGCGTCCCGACAACAGCTCGAGCGTCGCCGCCGCGACGAGCTGGCCGCTGCGGATTGCGTTGCCGATACCTTCGCCGGAAAGCGGATCAACCAGCCCGGCGGCATCGCCGACAAATGCGACACGGCCTACGATGAGATCGCTGTCGGGATCCCGCAGCGGCAGGTGATGTCCTCGCAGTCCGCTAAGCGTTGCGGCGTCGAACGATTCGACCGATGCATAGGCCGACAGCTGGTCGCGGAGTGTCGCGCCGACTGCTGAGAATCCACCGACCCCGACGTTGCAGTGATCGTCCTTGGGAAACACCCAGCTGTAGCCGCCTGGCATCGTGCCGAGCTCGAGCCCGACCGCATCGGTCCATCGGGTGCCGGCGTGTTGCTGGACGCGATCCGCATTCCCTTCAAGCGCGACGGCAGCGCGCAGCCTGGGTAACCCCAGAGCTCGACGGACGACGCTGTTCGCCCCATCGGCGGCGATGATCACGTCGGCCGTATGCGTTTCGACCTCGCGCGCATCGCCGTGCGAGGTCGTGATCTTCGTCCCGATGACGCCGCGCACGGCGATGCCATCGCGAAAGTCGGCACCAGCCAAGGTCGCCTGCTCGGCGAGGTACGCGTCGAGCCGCGCGCGCTGGGTCATCAGCGCCAGCGGCTTGTCGTAGCGATGCTCGAATTCCCAGCTGCGTCGATAGCGAACTCGAAAGGCGTGAATCGTCTGCTCGGTCACCGGATCGAGAGAAAACGGCAGCGATCTGGCAGCCGAAAGCAGTACGCCCCCGCCGCAGGGTTTGTCGCGCGGAAAGCGGGCCCGATCTAGCAGGAACACACTGGCGCCTGCCGATGCGAGATCGAAGGCGGCCGTCGAACCGCCCGGCCCCGCTCCGACAACTATGACGTCCCAGTGTTTTGCCATTGGCTCCAGGCCTTGTCGAATACTGTTTTCAGCCCTGCGGCGAGGGGCGCCGCGAAGCAGAAGACGATCGCCTCAATCGGTTCGCCAAACGCGATCGCCAGAAAGGGTAGCGGCGCTGCGACGAGCAGGATGCCGAGCTCGGCGATACGGGTCACGAGATAGGTGAGGCCGCCGACAACGAAGGTGACGCCGAACTGCCAGGGCAGAAAGGCACCAGCCGCGCCGAGTCCGGTGGCGGCCGCCCGACCGCCGTTGAAGCGCAGGAAGATCGGCCACATATGACCGACCATCACCAGCCCGCCGGTTGCCATCCACCAACCGAGTTCCAACCCCCACCAGCGGCCGATGCTGACGGCCAGCAAGCCTTTGCCGATGTCGATCACGATGATCACCGCTCCGAAGAAGTGCCCGGCCCCCATCTGCGCCGCGTTGGCGGCGCCGACGTTGCCGTCGCCGACATGCCGCAGGTCCTGTCCGGTGCGCCAGCGGTAGATCAGCCACGAGACCGGGATCGATCCCAGCAGGTAGGCGAGGACGAGCGTGATCGCCTCGGCCATTGGCGCGCCCCCGCGATTAGTCGGGCGATTCGTTGGTGTAGATCGGCGTCAGCCAGCGCGCGTAGGCGTCGCGGTTGCCGAGGATGGCATCGAAGTAGAGGCGTTCTAGTTGGGCCGTGATCGGCCCGGTCTCGCCGCCGTTGATCGGACGGCGGTCGACCGAGGCGATCGGCGTGACGTGGGCGGCGGTACCGGTCATGAACACCTCGTCGGCGAGCCAGAGCTCGGAGCGATCGAGCGTTCGCTCGACCGTTGCGATGCCAAGCTCCTGCTGCGCTAGCTCGATCACGGTGTTTCGGGTGATGCCGACGAGGATGTTGTCTGAGCTGGGCGGGGTATACATGACGCCGTCGTTGACGATGAAGATGTTCTCCCCTGAGCCTTCCGAGACGTGGCCGTCCTCGTTGAGCATGATCGCTTCGTCGAAGCCAGCCGTTTCCGCCTCGGACTTGGCTAGGGCCGAGTTGATGTAGGCACCGGTGACCTTGGCTCGGACCGGGATCGACTGGTCCTCGGTGCGACGCCAGGACGACGTGGCGACGTGCACGCCGCCGGTCACGTCCAGGTAGGCGCCCCAGGGAATCAGGAAGCAGAGAAAGTCGTCGGCGACGCCGTGCAGCCGGACGCCGAGCGCCTCGGCCGACTTGTAGACCATTGGGCGAATGTACACATCCTGCTTGAAGCCGCTTCGTCGGACGAGATCGACGGTGATCTCACAGAGTTCTTCGTCGCTGAGCGGCAGCTCCATCATCAGCGCGTGGGCGGACATGCGCAGGCGCTCGTAGTGTTCGCGCATGCGGAAGAGGTAGCTCTGCTCGTGCTCGGCGTTCCAGTTTGCGCGAATACCCTCAAACACGCCGGTACCGTAGTGCAAGGCATGGGTCATGATGCTGATCTTGGCATCGGCCAAGGGCATGATCCGTCCCCGGAGATAGGCCATCTCAGTGCCGGACATCGCGCGCTCCTCGTGCAGCTGTCGTCTCCATGCCTCGATGGCGTGGCATGTCCCGTCACGATACACGCGCCCCGCAGCGCGACGCGCGACCACCGTGTCACGGCAGGCGGTGCGATTACAACACCATCTGCGTCTGCGTTACCTGCGCGACGAGCTTGCCTTCGTGATTGAGGATGGTCGTCTGCCAGACCTGGGTGCGACGGCCTCGGTGCATCGGTCGGCATTCGCCGCGCAGCGTCGTGCCCTCTAGGCCACCGCGGAAGAAATTGGTCTTGGATTCGATCGTCGTCGTACCTGACTCGTCGTCGAGGTTGGCCATAGTGCCGAGCGCGCCCAGCGTGTCGGCGAAGGCCATCATCGCGCCGCCGTGCATGAGACCCGGAGCCGTACACAACTCGCGCGTCACGCTGATCTCGCCGATCATCAGGTCCGGGGACGCATGGATCAGACGGATCCCGAGATGTTCGGGCAACAGACCCTGCATGCGGCGTCGAAACGGCTCGAGATCAAGCGATGCGGCGTCTGTCACGATGAGCTTCTTCTGTCTGCCCGGCGTTTCTCGGCTGTGGGAGAGCCCGGTCTCTGTCCCGTGATAACGTCACCCTATGGATGCTACGCCAATCTATCGGGTCGGTTCGCGCGAAATTCGCGTGCTTACGGATGGCGTGGTCTGGCTCGACGCCGGTGCCGTGTTCGGTCTGGTGCCCAAGCTGATGTGGTCGCGTGTGACCGGCGAGACGAACGAGCGCAACCAGATCCCGTTGGCGTTGAACTGCCTGCTGCTGGAATCCGACGGTCAGACGGTGCTGATCGAGACCGGACAAGGCAACAAAGACATTGATCAGACGAGGCGGCGCGGGTGGGAGCCGGAGCACGGTACGTTGATCGCTGATCTGTCCCGTAACGGCGTCCGTCCGGCCGATATCGACATCGTGATCAACACCCACTTACATAACGATCACACCGGTTGGAACACGGTCTCGCGCGATGACGGCGAGTTGGACGTGACCTTCCCCAACGCGCGTTACTACATCCAACGCGGTGAGTGGCGCGAGGCGATGCATCCGAATGAGCGAACTCGCGCCACGTACCTGCCTGAGAACCTGCTGCCGGTCGAGGCGGCCGGGCAGATTGAGTTTATCGACGGCGAAACCCGAGTTACCTCCGATATCACGGTGATCGAAACGCCGGGGCACACGGCCGACCATGCCTCGGTCGTGATCGCCCACGGCGGCGAATCTGCGGTCTATCTGGGCGATATGATCCAGCATCAAGTACAGCTGGAGCGGGTCGCCTGGCTGTCGGCGTTCGATGTGTTGCCGTTGGTCAATCTGGAGACGAAGAAGCGCCTGATCGCCAACGCGATCAAGAATCGCTCGTTGTTGATCGCCGTCCACAATCCATTTCCAGGTGTCGGTCGTCTGAGCGCGGGCGAGCGCGGTAGGAATGTGTGGACGGCGGAGCCGCCGCACGCCGAAGCATCTGTGGGCGCAACGATCTCGTCCGACTGAGGGCTAGGCGGAAAGAGCGACATCATGGTCTTTGGCGAACATCCGATGGGCGACCCGATGGGGATGGACCCCGCCGCGGTGATGAAGAGCATCCCTAAGCCGCGGCGGAGAATCTGGCGTCAGGAAAAGCTGGTCGACGAGGTCTACCTGCAGTACCGCGACCGCACCGAGGAGCTGCCCGAGCCGGAACTGGTCGAGCGCATCTTTCTGATCATCATGCGCGGCGACCGCTGCCTAGTCGTCCGTCACGGCGATCGGCGTCAACCTTGGGTGCTGCCGATTCTTGAATTCAGGATCGAGCCTCGACCGGAACCGCTCGCTGGCGAATCGGATCAGGCCGCGCGACGGGCGGCGCTGACGCAGACAATCACGTCGGCGGTCCTGGAGACCTGGCGGGCGCCCATCGTCGATTGGACGCAATACACGCGCATCCAGATGACGGCCAAGGAACTGCAGGACAAAGTTGAGCCGGGCGCGCGGCGCTACGAGATGATCGTGATGGCCGCCGCCGGCGAACCTCTGGATCTCGCAGCGGATACGGAATGGGCGCGCCGGTTCTTTCCCTCGCGCGAGGTCAACAAGCTGCTGCGCGAGCGCTACTTCGACTACCCCGAGCTCGAGCAGGCGTATGAGCTGAAGGTGATCGAGGCCGCCAAGGCTGCAGTCTAATTCAGATTTCTACGATCTGCGCATTTCGATAACAGACGATGCATGCGCGGCAGGCGCGACATAGTAAGCTCGAACGTGCCCTGAGCGTCACGAGCGAGTATCTGCCGATCTCCGTCCGAGAGACGCCGCGTCAGGTCGATGCGCAGACGTCATTGCAGCGTCCCGACTGGGTACAGGTCCTTGTAACGGGTGACCCCGCGCTCCGCGCCTGATCTCAACGCGCGGGTCGGTGCGTGCCGCCCGGCTCCTGTCGCCCACCATCTACAC
Organism: Dehalococcoidia bacterium; assembly: GCA_965116225.1. Classification (GTDB taxonomy): domain Bacteria; phylum Chloroflexota; class Dehalococcoidia; order Bin125; family Bin125; genus Bin125. The sequence continues at coordinate 1,900,889 of OZ220495.1, forward strand.
CGAATCAAACCACCCTCTTACAGCACGCAGCGAATTCAGCGAATATCGTGAGTGCACATGGCTCGGAGTCCGCGCCGAGCCATGCTTGAGGAGATCGCCATGCGTCTGACCGGTGCCCGAATCCTGATGGAATGCCTGCGTGCAGAAGGGGTCGAGGTGTTCTTCGGCTACCCGGGCGGTGTCGTACTGCCGCTTTACAACACGCTGGGCGAGTACCCCGACATCAAACACGTGCTCGTCCGCCACGAACAGGCCGCCGCCCACGCCGCCGACGGTTACGCCCGCGTCGCCGGACGCACCGGCGTCTGCCTTGCTACGTCCGGTCCCGGCGCCACCAACCTGGTGACCGGGATTACGACCGCCTACATGGACTCAGTGCCAATGGTCGTCCTGACCGGCAATGTGGCCCGAGACTTGATCGGACGCGACGGATTCCAGGAGGCTGACATCACCGGCATCACCCTACCGATCACCAAGCACAACTACCTGTTGATGCGCGCCTCCGAGATCGTGCCGGCGGTCAAGGAAGCCTTCCACATCGCCTCGACTGGGCGCAAGGGGCCGGTGCTGGTCGATATTCCCAAGGACGTGTTCATCGAAGAGGCAGAGTGGGACGGATACCCACAGGGCGTGTCGATGCGCGGCTACCCGATTATGGACGTGCCGCGCGAGGAGGAGGTGGCCAAGGCCGCTGAGACGATCAACGCAGCCTCGAAGCCGATCGTCATCGCCGGGCACGGCGTGGTGCAGTCGGAGGCGCAGGCCGAGCTGGTCGAGTTCGCCGAGCGCGCCGACACGCCGGTGCTGACCACCCTGCTCGGTATCTCGGGAATGCCTGAAGATCACGAACTCTCTTACGGATTTCTCGGTATGCACGGTCACTTCTACGCCAACATGGCCGCCGACCGCGCAGACGTCGTGATCGGCGTCGGAATGCGCTTCGACGACCGCGCAATGGGACGTTTCAGCGACTTTAACCCGGATGCGAAGATCGTCCACATCGACATCGACCCGGCCGAGATTGGCAAAAACTTCATCACCCACGCGCCCGTCAACGGCGACGTCAAAGAAACGCTGACTCGCCTGCTGCCGCTGATCCAGTCCAGTTCGCATCCGCAGTGGCGCGCCGAAATCGACCAGATTATGGCTCAGCATCCGACCGATTACGTCGAAGAAGGCATCGCGCTGAGCGGCCCCTGGCTAGTACAGGCGCTGGCAGAGGCGACGAAGGGTCAATCGACGATCGTCACCGGCGTCGGGCAGCATCAGATGTGGGCGGCACAGTACTACCCGTACACGAAACAGCGCCAATGGGTGACATCGGGCGGTCTGGGCACGATGGGCTACGAAATTCCCGCTGCGATGGGTGCGCAGTTCGCGCAGGATGAGCCAATCTGGTCCATCTGCGGCGACGGAGGCTTCCAGATGACCTCGCAGGAGCTGCAGACGATCAAGGACCACAACCTGCCGGTGCGTCTGGCGGTCTTCAACAACGGCTTCCTGGGCATGGTGCGCCAGTGGCAGGAGCTGTTCTATGAACACAACTACCACTCCGTCGACCTCGGTCAGCCCGATTTCGTCAAGCTCGCCGAAGCCTACGGGGTCAAAGGGCTGCGCGCTACTACGCGAGCCGAAGCGATGCAGGTGCTGCGCGATGTCGAGGGCTATGACGGACCTGTCCTGATCGACTTCCAACTCGAGCGTGAGGAGAACGTCTGGCCGATGGTTCCAGCCGGTGCCGCGCTCTCAGAAACCATTGAGTCCGCTTCGGATCTGTAGGTCGAGCTTGAGTAACGCATAGGAGACGCGCTGAATGGCATCCCGCAATACCATCGTCGCCCACGTCGAGGATCGTCCGGGCGTGCTGGCTCGAGTCGCCTCGCTGTTTCGCCGCCGCGGCTTCAATATCGAATCGCTCACCGTCGGGCACTGCGAAGAGCCGGGCTTGAGCCGGATGACGATCGTCGTCGACGGCGATGACCATCAGGTCGACCAGGTCTGTCGTCAACTGTTTAAGCTGATCGACGTGATCTCGGTACAGGACATCACCCACACGCCGATGCTTGATCGCGAGCTGGCGCTGATCAAAGTGTCGGCGACCAACTTCAACCGCCGCGAGGTGCTCGACATTGTCGAGGTATTCCGCGCCGATGTCGTGGATATCTACCCCGACGAGCTGATCGTGCAAGTGCTCGGCGATGAAGGCAAGGTCGACGCTGCCGTGGAGCTGTTTGAACAGTTCGGCATTCTTGAGATGGTACGCACCGGCCGGGTCGCCATGCGTCGCGGCACCCAAACGACCAAGCCGCCCGCTGTCTCGGACTCGCAACAGGCCGCCGCCGCGATTCGGGCGATGCTCGGTCGGCGCCCCGAAGGTGCGCTTCCGTTCGCCAGCGACTAGGCAACGACTGGCCAGCACTCTCACCGCCCATACACTCAGGCGAAACACACCTCTCAATTCCAACTACAGGAGATCTCAGCATGCCCGCTCAGATGTACTACGACGCCGACGCCGACCTGGATCTGCTCAAGGACAAGAAGATCGCCGTGATCGGGTTCGGCTCGCAGGGTCACGCGCATGCGCTGAACCTGCGTGATTCCGGCTGCGATGTGATCGTCGGCCTCTATCCCGGCTCGCGCAGCTGGAACAAGGTGCAGGGCTCGGGCCTGCAGGTCGACGAGGTGGCGCACGCGGCGGCGGCGGCCGACATCGTTATGGTGCTCACACCTGATCACGTGCAGAAGCAGATCTACGACCAGCACATTGCCCCCTCGATGACCGAGGGCAAGACGCTGATGTTTGCGCACGGCTTCGCGATCCACTTCAACCAGGTGACGCCGCCGCCCGAGGTCGATGTGACGATGATCGCGCCTAAAGGTCCCGGACACCTCGTTCGTCGCGTGTTCGAGGAGGGCGGCGGCGTGCCGGCGCTTCTGGCCATCCACCAAGACGCGTCCGAGACGGCCAAAGAGGTCGCGCTAGCGTACGCCAAGGGCATCGGCGGCACCCGCGCCGGCGTCTTGGAGACCACGTTCCTCGAAGAGACGGAAACCGACTTGTTCGGCGAACAGTCGGTGCTCTGCGGCGGCATCACGGCGCTGATGCAGGCCGGATTCGAGACCTTGATCGAGGCCGGCTACCAGCCGGAGTCGGCGTATTTCGAGACGATCCATGAGGTCAAGCTGATCGTCGACCTGATCTACGAGGGTGGGTTCGCTAATATGCGCTACTCCGTCTCGGACACGGCCGAATACGGCGACCTCACGCGCGGCCCGAAGATCATCGACGGCTCAGTCAAGCAGCGCATGAAGCAGATTCTGTCAGATATCCAGGACGGTACCTTCGCGCGCGAGTGGATCATGGAGAATCAGACAGGCAGACCCGGCTTCGATAAGCTTCGCGCCCGCGCCGCGCGCCACCCCAGCGAAGAGGTCGGCGCCGAACTGCGCGGCATGATGTCCTGGCTCAACGACGAGGCCGACTGAGCGCCACTACCTCGCGCCTCACTCCAATATTCCCAGCGCGCTTGGGAATCTCGTCCGACGACTCGGCACTCGTAACTAGATTCCCGCGCTCTGCGCGGGGTGACGGACGGAGGCACGTAGAGTCGACGAGCGGTTAGCCTTGCTCCAGACGGATGGCGCAACCTGGCAGCAGGCTGGAGAGGAATCGACCATGAGAGCGGTCGCGGCGCGCAGTGGACAACTACGGATCGTCGATATCCCCCAGCCCGAGCCGGCCGAGGGTGAGGTGTTGGTCAAGAATTTGGCCTGCGGCATCTGCGGGTCGGACCTGCACTTCATGCTCTATGGCGAGGAGATGATGCGCGGCTCGTCGCAGTCGGGCAATGCGCAGTTTGCGCCAGACTTCTCCCGCGACATCGTGATGGGCCACGAGTTCTGCTGCGAAGTCGTGGGCTACGGGCCGAACACGTCGCCGACCGCGCCGATCGGCGCGCGGATCACATCGGTGCCGTCCAAAGGCGCCTACAGCAATGTCTATCCGGGCGCGTATGGCGAGTACATGGTGCTCGACGCCGGGATGATCTTGCCGGTGCCCGACCATGTGTCGACGGAGGAGGCGGCGACGACCGAGCCGATGGCGGTTGGCCTGCACGCGGTGCGCGCGGGCAAGTTTGCCGGTGCCGAGCCGGCTGTGGTCTATGGTTGCGGACCTGTTGGTTTGGCGACGATCGCCAGTCTGCGCAACGAAGGCGCGGGCGTGATCATCGCGTCTGACTTCTCGCCCCGTCGCCGAGAGCTGGCAGGCGTGATGGGCGCTGATATTGTGGTCGACCCGCGCGAGACGCCGCCGATCGAGGCGCTGCGGGCGCAGGGTTACGAGGATGGCGGCGGGGTTGTGATCTTCGACGCCATTGGCGTGCGCGGCACGATCGCGATGACGATGCGCGAGGCGCCCAGTCGCGGCGCGCGCATCGTCATCGTAGGCGTCTGCATGCAGGAGGACGCGATTGTCCCCATGTCAGGGATCGAGAAGGAGCTGCAGCTCAATTTCGTGCTCGGCTACACGCCGGGTGAGTTCGCCGAGGCGCTCGTCGCGATCGGCTCGGGCGCGATTGACCCGGCTCCGGTCATCACCGGCAAAGTCGGTCTGGACGGCGTCGAGGGCGCCTTCCAGACGTTGGGCAATCCCGAGTCGCACTGCAAGATCATCGTCACGCCCCATGAGCAGCACGCGATTTAGCGCTCGTTAGCGATCTGCAGAGTCGCCCGTCTCCGATGTCGTGGCGGATTCGTCCGTCGATTCGGCCTCGCCTATACCGATTTCGGTCACAGGCGTTGGCAACGACTCGGTGAGGAAGCCGAAGCGTCGCAGGTCGGGGCTCAGGTCGGGATGAATCTCGACCCGCATCACGGTCGCGTAGGGGATGAAGACCTGAACCGGTTGTTCGTTCAGCTCTTCCTGCGTGTGTAGGGAGACCCACTGGTCGGTGACGCCGGAGATGCCGCGGATGTAGTGTCGCAGGCCGTCGGTGGTGAAGACCTGGACGAGCGGCATCGCGCAAGCGACCTGAGAGCAGTAGGACTGGATCGCCTGGGGTAAGACAGTCTCGAAGAAGCTGCGGTCGAACGGCGGCCGAGACGCCGTCGGCATCGTCGGCTGGGCAGCGCCCGGAGGCAGAATCAGTGGCGAACGGCTAACCATCAGGCAACTCCCTCCGCAGCCCCGACAACCGGTCAGGCCGCGCTGACGGTCATGGTATCGGAAAGGGCGAGGTAGTCCGCTAATCCTGCTTCAACACCCGATTCGCAGCTGATGCCTCTGGACCTCACCAGGATCCACGCCTATTCTATTCGCAGAGCCTGAGAGTGCGTGACTGAAGGGCATCGCGATGCAAGTCCACTTAAGAAGTCTGGAAGATCTGTTCGCGCCAAGCATCCAGTATCGAGTTCCACCATTCCAAAGACAATACGTATGGACGAAGGACGACCAGTGGGAAGCACTATGGGAAGATATCCGGGATATTGCGGAGAAATGCCTGGGGAACGGTATTGGTTCGACAGGGCCGGTCGATGAGTCCCATCCAGCTGATCATTTCCTAGGTGCAATCGTTATTCAGCACGAGGACTCAGACACAGAAGTAGCATTCCGCAGTCTGATCGACGGGCAGCAGCGGCTTGTCACATTGCAGTTGATTCTTGGAGCCATCGAGCAGATCGTCGAGGGTTACGTTACTACAGCAGCGCAGCGATTCAGAGATCTGGTACAGAACCGTGAAGCATATACTGATGGGAATGAAGATCTCCAGCTCAAGGTATGGCCGAATGCTGCAGATCAGGGTGGTTTCAAAACTGCGATGCTGCGCCTCGAGCCAGACGCAAAGAGCGCGAAGGAAAGTCAGATTCTCGAAGCACGCAAGTACTTTTCGACAGTTGTTTCACAGTGGCTTGAGAGTCCGGATATGGATATAGAACAAGGCCTGCTCGCGATCGAGCGTGCCGTACGTAAACACATCAAGATGGTTGTTATCAGTCTTGCAAACTCGGATGATGAGCATTTGATTTTTGAAACGCTGAACGGCCGCGGAACTCCGTTGACTGACTGGGATCTGACCAAGAATCTCGTGCTCAACCAAGGGAAGGAGGTTGGATTCGAAGTGAGTACGATATATGACGAGATCCTGGACTACTTCGAAGACGACTACTGGTTTGAGGAAACACGCACCGGAGGAGCGCCCAGGGCCAGGGTGGACCTGTTTCTCAACTACTGGATGATTATGCGTAAAGCCGAGCCAGTTGAGTCGAAACCTCGAAGAACTTTCCGAGCAATTGAGCAGTACATCGAAGAGCAAGGGCGCGACGGAGTCATAGCTATTGCACGTGATATGCGATATACAGCTGAAGCCTATCGAGAGAGCGACGAACACACTGGTATAGATCCGTACGCGATCTTTCTGCGCCGTTGGCGCGCTATGCGCGTCGGTGTGATGACGCCACTGTTGCTCCGCGTCCTCGTGGAGGAACCATCAGAGGCAGTGTTCAATAGTGTGTTGAGCAGTTTGGATAGCTATATAGTCCGACGACAGCTTTGTGGACTTTCAACTCGAGGCTACTACGATGTGTCACTCGGAGGACTCAGAGAGTTTAAGGCAAGCGGAAGCGTCGAATGGGATCAGATGATTGAATCATACCTGATCAACCAGGACCAAAGCAGTGATAGATATCGCTGGCCAACAGATGCTGATGTACTAGGGGTATTCGAAACGAGAGGGATCTATACCACGATGCCAAAGATCCGTCTACGTGTGATCCTCGAGGGAATAGAAGAAGGGTTACGAAGTCAGTTTTCTGATGCAGGACCAGTCCTTGGCTCGCTATCTGTGGAACGGATCATGCCTCAGGCATGGCGTGATCACTGGGATCCGCCGATTGGCTTCGATAATCCTGATTTTGACCCAGATGCGCAGCGCGATCAGCTTGTCCAAACAATGGGTAACCTGACATTGGTGACGAAGAGCCTGAACTCAAAGTTGTCGAATGCCCCACTTGCGGAAAAACGAGAGGCCTTGGATATGCACAGCACACTGTTCCTGAATAAGGACTTCTTGAGTCACTCTGAGGGCGGTTGGGACGAGCAGTCGATCCAGCAACGTGCTAGCCGTCTGGCAGAGGCGGCAATTCGAAGATGGCCGCGTCCCTCGGCGTTGTGACTTAAAGGACTAGTGCATACTCGGCGGCGAACACCTGACTGGGGACGATTTCCAGTGCTAGGAGATTTCGCCAGACCACCCAGTCGCCGGGCTGAACGACGCCTTCGGCGGAGTCGAAATCGCGACGAGGGTCTTGAATGTCTATTGTCCCGTCGGGGTCGAAGATAGAGATCGTCTCGGTGTCGGGCTGCAAATGCAGGCAGGGAATGCCGGTCTCACTGAGGCGGTGGATGATGTGACCGCCGTGGCCGGGCTGGTAGCGTATGGCGTCGACAATCTCGTTGCCGCGACGGTAGCGGGGCATAGCGTGTTCCTCTCGTAGATTGGCGTGCAGTTCGGGGCCCACACCATAGCTGGTCGATCCCGTATGTGTTGCCCCGTAGTCTGAGGGATGTGGACTTAGGTTGCGCGTGTGCTCGACGTGTTCAGTGCGGAGATGGGTTATGCGGATTCCCAGGTTCGGTATCAACCGACAGGATGCGGAGTCGCCGGCGCGGTTTGCCGACGATGTGGCGCGGATTGAGTCGTTGGGTTGGGATTGCGTCTGGCTGCCCGACTCGCAGCTGCGTCGCCGCGATACCTATGTGCTGCTCGCCGCCGCGGCGCAGGCGACCGATGTCATCCAGCTGGGCACCCTGCTGGTCAATCCGATCACACGGCATCCATCGGTGACGGCTTCGTCGATCGCGACTATCGATGAGCTCGCGCCGGGTCGAATCACGCTTGGGTTCGGTGCCGGCGACACGGCGGTACGGCTCAGCGGCCTGCGTCCGGCGCGCGTCGCAGAGATGGAGGACGCCATCATCTTGATACGACGGCTGCTAGCCGGTGAAGAGGTGGAGGTGGGTGCCGAACGGCCCGCGTATCTACCGTTTCACCGACCGGTGCCAGTCTGGCTGGCGGCTGGCGGTCCGCGTACGCTGGAGATGGGCGGGCGGGTCGCCGATGGTATCTTCGTGCGCGTCGGCACGCACCAGGCGACGATCACCGACACGGTGGGCAGGATCCGAGCGAGCGCCGAGGACGCAGGTCGCGATCCGCTGTCGGTACCGCTTGGCATCATCTTCCACACCGTGCTCATCGATGATCCGCAGGATGCACTGACGATGGGCAAGGCAATGGCGGCCGGCTACTATGAGTACTCGCCGATGTTGTTCGAGCCGAGCGGGTTGCGTTGGGACGGGCCCGACACCGAGACGCTCAAGCGCGAGCGCGGCGTCTGGCCCGATTTCCACCATGACCCCGATCTGTTGCAGGCGGGTCACGCGGTCGATTTCCTGACCGAGCGGCACGCGGGTGCATTCTGTCTGTGCGGCGCGGCGTCGGAGGTCGTCGAGCAACTGGTCGGCGTATTGGTCGAGGCGGCGGCGGTCGGGATCGAGTTCGAGCAGGTGGTGCTGCACCCGATCCCGAACCCGCCATCGCCGGATAATTCGGAGACGGGCTACACGGTTCGGGTCGCGCGCGAAGTGCTGCCGGCGGTGCGGGAACGATTGGCAGCGGTCGGCTAGCCTTGACGCTCGACGGCGCTCAAACGGGAGGACGCGAGATGACTGAGCTCGGCAATGTGCAGGCGCTCGCCTGGGATATTGGCGGGACGATCTTCGACTGGCACCACACGATCCACGACGAGATTTCGGCGATTGCCGACGCGCAGGGCGTCGAGGTCGATGCCGCCGCATTCACCAATATGTGGCGCTTCACGATGTTCAGGCGGCTGCAACTGGTTCGGCGCGGCGACCTCCCGTGGCTGAACGCGGACCAGCTGCACCGCCGCGTGCTCGACGAGGTCATGGACTCGTATCCGCAGCTCACGCTCGACATGAACGAGCGCGATGAGCTGAACCAGGTCTGGCATCGGATGCAAGCCTGGACCGGCGCAGCCGAATGTTTGGAGGCGCTGCGCTCGCGCTACAAGGTGACCGTGCTCACGGTCATGTCGTGGGCGATCGCGGTCGACTGCAGCAAGCGTAACGGGATTAGCTGGGACGGTATTCTGAGCTGCGAGTTCTTGGGCCACTACAAGCCGGAGCCCGAAGCGTACCAGGCCAGCGCTAGGTATCTGGGTCTTGATATCTCGCAGGTGATGATGTGCGCCGCCCACAAAGGCGACTTGCACGCCGCCGCGCGAGCCGGGATGCCGACCGCCTACGTACCGGTGGTTGGCGAACGCGGCGAGGGCAACGACCCGGATCTCTCGCCCGATCCGTCATTCACGGTCAACGCCACCGACTTCGCCGACCTGAGCCGTCAGCTACTGGCCTGATGCTCTATCGATGCGGCGCGATCTATGCTAGTCACCGTCATTGACGACGTCCAACCCGGTGCTGAAGCTCGACTCGTCGGAAGCGAGATAAAGCGCCAGATACGCCACCTTCGACAGATCCGCCGCTCGCCTGAGCGGTGTGTTGCGGTATGTGCCTGCGTTGTTGACGAGTACGTCGAGCCGCTCGTGTCACTCGACGATATCGGCGACGAGCGCGTGCTGGCCGGCCGTTGCGGATCGAATCGCGCCTATCCTACGCAGACGCGAAGCAGTCTTGCTGGAGTAGGGAGCGCGACATGGCCGGACGGATCGATGGCAAAGTGGCGGTGATCACGGGCGGCGCGAGTGGTATCGGCGAGGGCTCGGTGCAGCTGTTCGCGGAAGAAGGCGCGCGCGTTGTCGTGGCCGACATCCAGGACGAGCGTGGACAGGCCCTAGTCGAGTCGATTGGCGGCGATACGACGTATGTTCACGCCGACGTGTCGATTGAGGCGCAGGTGCAGGGCGCGGTTGCGCAGGCGATTGATCGGTTCGGTCGGATCGACGCGATCTTCAACAACGCCGGCTACGCGGGCGCGATGGGCGGGATCACCGAGGTCGATGAGTCCGAGTACGACCAGACGATGGACGGGTTGCTCAAGGGCGTGTTTTTCGGCATCAAGCATGCGGCGCAGGCGATGCAGGCGCAGGGCGACGGCGGCTCGATCGTTAGCACGGCCTCGATCGCGGGTATCGGCGCGGGCAACGGACCGGCCGTCTACAGCGTCGCCAAGGGTGCGGTGGTGCATCTGACCAAAATCGCCGCCTACGAGCTTGGCGAGCACAACATCCGCGTCAACTGTATTTGCCCCGGTGGGATCGCGACGCCGATCTTCGGTAAGGCGCTGGGGATGTCGTCGGAGGACGCCGACAAGACAGTAGAGGCGATGGCGCAGGTGATGGGTCGGGCGCAGCCGATCCAGCGCTCTGGCCGACCCGCGGACATCGCGCACGCCGCGCTCTGGCTGTCGAGTGATGACTCCACCTTTGTCACCGGCCACGCTCTGGTTGTCGACGGCGGTCTCACGCTCGGTCGGCCGCGCGAGGACGAGTTCGGCGAGAACATGCAGCGCATGTTCGATGCGCTCGGCATCGAGATGCCGGCGCCATAACTTCTTACGACCAATGCCCACGCTGCGCGCAATACCCGTACGGCGCGTTCGCAGCTTGACTCGGTAATCCATGACCATCCTCGGCCGACCAGTGTTCTACGGCTGGGTGGTCGTCGCCGCTGCGTTCATGGCGCAATTTGTGACCGTCGGCGTTCAGACATCGGTCGTGGCGGTGTTCGCCCCTGAGTTCATCGAGGAGTTCGGCTGGTCGACGCCGCAGTTCTTCGCCCCTGATTCGCTAGGTCAGGGACTGTTGATGATCATTGGTCTGTTGATCGGATCGCGGATCGAGCGATTCGGCGCGCGACCGATCATGCTGAGCGCGGCGGCGGTCTGTGTGCCGTCGTTGGTGATGATGAGCCAAGTGCAGGAGTACTGGCAATATCTGCTCATTCGCGGCGTGTTTCTGGTGACTTCTGCCTCGGTGGCGGGGTTTCTGATCGTCTCGATCACGGTCTCCAAGTGGTTTGTGGTCAAGCGCGGGCAGGCTCTGGGTTGGACGTCGATGGGAGTCTCGATGGCTGGGTTCTTCTGGCCCGCGTTCACGGCAGATTTCCTGATCGAACCGATGGGTTGGCGCATCGCATGGATCGTGCTCGCCATCTGTTTCGCGGCCATTCTGATCCCCTCGGCGCTGTTGATGCGGCGGCGTCCAGAGGACTATGGGATGGCGCCTGACGGCGGCGCGACGCAATTGACGCCTGAACAGATCGAGGCGGCCGATCGCGACGCCGCGACCTCGCTGACGCGACGTGAAGCCTTGCGCACCAAGGCCTTCTACATGATCGTCCTGATCTTCGGCATCTCGGTGGTCGGCATCTACGCCATTCTGCTGAATGGCGTACTGTACCTGCGCGAGCACGGGTTCAGCTCGGGCGAGGCGGCTCGGGCGGTCGCGATGTTCTCGCTCCTCTCGATGCTGACCAAGCCGCCTTGGGGCTGGCTGCTCGACAAGTTTGACACCAGAATCGTGGGATTCGCCTCGTTCATGCTGGGTGCCGGTGGGTTCGTCCTGGTGATTCAGGCTGCGCCATCGGGCGACTGGTGGTTGATAGCCGGCACCTTGGCGGTGATGGGCTTCGGGATCGGTGGCAATATTCCGATTCAGGATATGTTCTGGGCCGAGTACTTCGGCCGCCGCTATCTGGGTGCGGTGCGCAGCATCGGTTTCCCGATTGCGATGGGGATCACCGCGATCACGCCGCTGGTGGTGGCGTTGTCCTACGAGCTGATCGGCTCCTACGATTACGCGTTCTACTCCTGCGCTCTGTTGTGGGCTGCCTCGGCGCTGCTCTGCCTGATGCTGCGCTTACCGGCCAAGCGACAGTTGCCGGTGCATGTTCTGGCACGTCGCATCGTCGCGTTGATCACGCCGACCGCGCATCCCGCGGTCCGGCAGGCGGAGCAGAAGCGAGGCGTCAGCTAGCCGTAGTCGGCATGCGACTTGCTCATCGAGAAGGGACCCAACGCCAAATCGAATAGCCGGAGAATGCATTGAGCCCGCAGCCATATGGCTGCGGGCTCAATGGGCAGTTCGGAGCGGTCGGTCTCGGTCCACGGTTCAAGTTACCCGCCTAGCCCGCCTCCACTGCAACCTTCGTCCTGTCTGAGTCGAGTGACGTCCTCGTCGCTGCCCGGTATCGGGATCTCAATTGGGCTGCTTCGCAGCCAGCGGTTGTGCGTGATCGAGACATCGAGTCGCCGCGCTCGCGGGAGGATGTCGTCGTGACCTTCGACGCGAACGCCGAAGACGACATCATTATCTTCTTGCTTGCAGGCGATCACGCGCACGGTGAACCCGTCGCCGGCGTCGATCGGCGAACTCTGCAACCAGCGGTTGTACGGTAAACTTGGGCCCAAGTAGCGAGCGCGCGGCGGCGGGTCGACAGCGACGCCATCGACGCGGATGTTGAACTCGAGCGTGCGCATCTCACGGGTCGGGTGCAGTCGAGCGATGACGCGAATATCTTTCGTCTCGTTCACAGCGGCGGCAACCTTGAAGTCCGCAATCGGTACTTCGGTCAGTCCCTCACCGACGTTAATCGGGTCCGTCTCCAGGGTATCGCCGCCCACGACGATTCGGAACCTCACCCGCGTCGCTTCATCGGTGGCAACTTGGTATGACCACCTGCCGTCCGCATCCACGACGGCGTTGACCTGATTGTCGCTTTCTGCACGAACTGTGAGCACCACGCCGTCCTGATTGACGGCCTGCACCCGAACACCCACGTAGGCGTCGGCATCGGTGCCGTAGAACCAATGCGGCGGCGGCGGTGTGTTCTGCGCGACGGACGTCGGCGCGAATGAGACGATCAACACCGCCAGCCCGGCGACCAGTGCGATCACGGCCAGCCATCGCCGAGCCGAGATGTTCAACAGGGTTTGGTGCATTGCAACGTCTCCTTCTGGCTGTCCCCTTGATACTGAAGATAGCGTATCGCCATTCGGCGATAACGATCGCTGCGATCGCGCATGATCCCCGAATTTTACGATGCGCTCACGTACCTATCCGCATCTGCTGCCCGCGGATGGATGTATGTATGTGGCTTCACGCTGACCGCGACAGCCAACGCCCGAGAACGCGACTGCGGTCACGGCTACCGGGCGAGGAAGCCGCCGTCGATTTTGAGTTCGGCGCCGGTCACATAGGAGGACTGGTCGGAGGCGAGGAAGAGTACGCCGTTGGCCACTTCATCGACCTCGCCGGTGCGTCGCAACGGGATCGCGCGGATCAGTCGAGCGCGCGCCTCTTCGGACATGCCTATGCTGGACCGCATTGGCGGCATGAAGCCCGGATGCACCGTGTTGACGCGAATGCCCTGCGGTCCCAACCGCACCGCCATGGCTTTCGAGAAGTTGCGCACCGCCGCTTTGGAGGCGTGATAGGCGGGATGGCCGCCGTCGGAGCCGACGAATCCGTAGATCGAGGATATATTGACGATTGAGCCGCTGTTGCCGGCCGCCAACATCGCCGCCGATCCCAGTTTGGTACCCAGGAAGACGCCGGTCGCGTTGACGTTCATGATCCGATGCCAGCCCTCGGTCGAGTTGGGATCGTCCTCGGAAGTGGAAGACAGTCCTGCGTTGTTGACCAGTATGTCGAGCCGGCCGCCGTGCGTTTCCAGGGTCGAGGCCAGCAGCGCGTTCCATTCTTCCTCGGCGGTGACGTTCATCCGAGCGAAGTTGGCGATGCCGCCCTCGGCGCGGATCTGCGCTTCGACCTCGCGGCCGCCGTCCTCGTAGAGGTCAACAATCACTACAGCCGCGCCCTCGCGGGCGAACAGTTGGCACTCGGCCGCGCCCATGCCGGCACCTCCGCCGGTGATGATCGCGACTTTGCCCTCAAGTCGGCCGGGCATGGCGATGTTCTCCGACTAGCCGCCGGCTGCGGCGCTTTCGTAGATCGAGGCTGGCACCGGCGGTAGGTGATAGATGCGCTCGGCGGTGGTGCGCAGCACCTTCTCGCGGATGGCCTTGTCCAGGTCGGTCAGGACCTCGGTGATGTGCTCCTGCGCTCGGGGATAGAGACAGGTCGGATGCGGGAAGTCGGTTTCAAACATTACGTTGTCTTCGCCGATCGCCGTGATCATGGCGCACGGCCCGAAGTCCTCGAACCAGAACGAGGCGAAAATCTGGCGTCGGAAGTACTCCGATGGCTTCATCGTCAGTCCCTCGCGCTCGGTCGGGACGGTTTCCTCGAACTGGTAGTCCATCGCCTCGAGCAGGAACGGCACCCAACCGATGCCGGATTCAACGGAGACGAAGTTCAGTCTCGGATAGCGCTCGCAGAGACCGGAGAAGATCAGATTCATGATTACCTTGAAGTTGGTGATGAACAGGCTGATCGAGGTCAGGGCAAGACGCCGTTGGGGACCGTAGCCAGGCCAGATCAGTTTGTCGGCCACGACAGCGCCGGCGCCGATGTGGAAGTTGACCGGCATATGCATGTCCTGACAGGCGTCCCAGAAGGGATTCCAAGCGTCGTCGCCCAGGTGCGGCAGACCGAACGCTTCCGGCGTATCGCACATTGTGATCCCGGTCATGCCGAGATCCTTGATCCGTTGCAGCTCCGCGATTGCGGCGGGAATGTCCCAGAATGGCACGAGGCCCTGCGGGAACAGACGTTCTTCGCCCTCGGTCTGGAACTCGGCGATGGCGTCGTTGTATATGGCGCAGCAGGCGTTGCGCAGCTCGGTGTCCTCGATACGGACGAAGTTCTGCGAACCGAAACCGGCGACATTGGGATAGACGATCTGTTGGGCGACGCCCAGTTGGTCTAGTAGCTTGAGCCGTGCCTTCGGCTCGGTGGCGGCCTTCGACATTTGCTCGAAGCTGTCGAGTGATATTGTCCCATACTCCTTCTTCCCGTCGTCGCGCACGACTGTGAATCCGGGCGGCCCGAAGTCGATGTCATCCAGTACCTGCCAGCGCTGCTGCCCCTCGTCGTTGACCACGATGTGCGGGACGGCGTCCTTGTACTTGGCGGGTGCGCGCGAGGTCCACAGGTCAGGCGGCTCTGTGTAGTGCGAGTCGATGTCGATGACGGGAATACCGTGAACAGTGAGGGACATGTCGGGGCTCCTGCCGGTATGTGCGCCTGACTCCCTTGCATAATATCGAATCGAATGGTCAGGACGCGGTCGAGGGAATCTGGGCCAGCGCGAAATCGCGGGCGGCTTCAGCCGTCGTGATCTTGCGGCTTGTGGCTAAGTCGAAGATTACGCGCGTCGTCTCGAAGACGCTTTCGGCATGTTCGACGGCCTCGTCGTAGCTCCAGCCGGCGACTTCCTGGGCGACCGAGATCACGCCGCCGCAGTTGACCACGTAGTCGGGCGCGTAGAGAATATCGCGCTCCGTGAGCAGGGCGGCATCGTCCGGATCGCGGACGAGCTGGTTGTTGGCCCCGCCGCAGATGGCTCGGCACTGTAAGGCCGCAATCGTGTCTGCTCCAAAGATGCCGCCAAGCGCATTGGGCGAGAGCAGATCGCAGGGGGCGGCGTATGCCTGGTCGACGGAGATCGTGCGCGCGCCGAGATCGGCGGCGAGCGCGGCAGCGGCGATAGCGCGGATGTCGGCGATGAGCAGATCGGCACCGTCCGCTGCCAACGAGCGGGCGATCTTGGAACCAACCTTACCGACGCCGACCACAATGATGGTCTTGCCGGCCGGACTGGGATCACCGTCGAGCGCTTCCAGACTTGCGTAGATACCGTTGAGTACTGTCACGGCGGTCAACGCCGAGGTGTCGCCCGAACCGCCGTGTGCGGGAGACGTCCCGACAACGTGGGGCGTCCACTGCGCAAGCTGATCGATCTCAGCCGTGGTCGTGCCCACGTCGGTCGTGGTCAGATAGCGCCCCTGGCACTGATCGATGAATGCGGCATAGCTGCGTAGTTGAGCGTCGGTTTTCTGCGACGGATCGCCAATGACCACCGCCTTGCCGCCGCCGAAGGGCAGACGCGCGGCGGACGATTTGAGCGTCATCGCCTCCGCAAGGCGACGGACATCGGTCAGCGCCGCCTCGAAGTCCGCGTACGGTTGCCAGCGAGTACCGCCGATCGCCGGTCCTCGAACAGTGGAGTGGATGGCGCAAATCGCTTCGAGACCGGCGCTCGCATCATGCCAGTGTGCGATCCGCTCGAAGCGAGCGTCGTCGATGTCCCGGATGCGGTGGGTGTTCTGAACGCTCTGAACGATGCGAAGCTCGACCATGTCTCACTTCTTTCCCTATGCCGCCGCCCGGCTATTCCAGCGTCCCCGAGATCGCGCGGATCACGCCGCGCGCATCTATCTGGATCAACTGTAAATCTCCCTGCGGCGCATAGACGCGACCTACGTCGCTCGACCAGCCGAGTTCCAGTCGATCTGTTCCCTGCTCATCGCTGAGCAGGACGATAGCGCCGTCGCCCGTGTCGTAAGCCAGGTCGAGCTCTCGGGCGCAGCGTATGCACCCTGGCGGCGCGATTGCGATCGTGACCAGTTGGCCTCGCAGATCGCTCAGCCGCCACCAGCGATCGGGTTCCGACTGATACGTCAGCAACAGGTCGGGCGCGATTGCGCCAACTTCGACGCCCACCGCAGGCTCCGATTCGCCCGGTACCGACGGCGGCGATTTGACGCCCGGCAGCTGACCGCTGCGACCTGCCCCATACGACTCGGCAAACGCCTGCGTGTGCGTCTCGACGATCTCATCCGGGGCTTGGCCGGCCCAGATGCGAACGATGATCCCGTCGGAATCGATGAAAAATGAGCGCGGCGGTCCATTCGGTCCACCGCCGCCATAGGCGCGGAAGACAGCTCCGCTGAAGTCCATCGGGATCGCGTACTCGACGACGAACTCGTCGACGAAGTCCTGCGCGACCGATATCGACTCCTCAATATTGACGCCCACGACGGTCAACCCGAGATCGCCGTGCGCGTCCTGGGCGCGGATGAGCGCCGGGACCTCGCGTCGACATGGTCCGCACCATGAGGCCCAGAAGTTGACCAGTACAGGTTGCCCGCGCCAGTCGGACAGGCGGAAGCGCTCGCCCGCCAGTGTCTCCAGATCAAAGTCGGGAGCGATCTGGCCGATCCCGATGCCAACCGCTAGGTCGTTGGTAGGCAGCCAGTCGGGCAGTGGGACGACTCCGCCCTCGCCGCCGTTGGACGGTCGCAGCAGAGCCAGCCAGAGCGCCGCGGCGACCGCGATCACGACGCCTGCGCCTGCGATCAGCGTGCGTGCCCCGTGATATTCGCGCGGGCGATTCGGATGCTCGTCGGGCAGTGCGGTGACTTCCTGATCGGCGTCGGTATCATTCATGGTGTATTCATGACACGCTCATGGCGTTCGGCGGTGCCTCGGTTTACGCCTACGCTGAGCGGCGGCGATTCAGTTGGAGGCGGTTTATGGCGGCGCAGCCGATTCCCGCGGACCTGCTGTTGTCGGCGATCCTCGAGGCGGGAGTACAGGATGTAGTCGTGGTACCTGACACGCACCAGCGTACGCTGCTCGACCTGCTGATGGCGGATCAGGACATTCGCACAATCCACTGCTCGACCGAGGATGAGGCGCTCGCGGTCTCGGCCGGGCTGATCATCGGCGGACGACGACCGATGATGCAGATCCAGCATGCTGGCCTCTACGCCTCGGTCAACAACCTGCGCGGCGTAGGCTTGGACGGCCGCTTCCCGATCGTGATCCTGATCGGTCTGTTGGGCCGTGATCCCGAGTTGAACCCGCGCGAGGACGGCTCTTCGATGGTGCGCTTGTGCGAGCCGCTGCTCGAGACGCTGGGCATTCCCTCGTACCTGCTCGACGGAACCGATGACCTGCGCTGCGTCGCAGACGCCTTCGACGAAGCTGAGCAGCGCGGCGGTCCTGTCGCCCTGCTCGTCGGCGCGCCGACCTCGTGACCGATGCTGGAACCGAGCGGAGCGGGAGCCAACAGGGATGACCACGACCAACGACACCGCCAACGAAGATGTCCAACGCATGTCTCTGGAATCGGCGCTCGACGTGCTCGCCCGCCGACGGACGGAGCAGGTCGTCGTTAGTACGATGACCGCCAATGGAGTCTGGCGCGAGAAATCGCCGCACGAGCTCAACTTGGCGTGTATCGGATTCATGGGCGGGGCCTCGACGCTGGCGCTGGGCGTGGCGCTGGCACAGCCGCAGCGCGATGTCTGGGTGATCGACGGAGACGGCTCGCTGATGATGCAACTTGGATCGCTGGGCACGATCGCGGGCGCTGCGCCAAGACGCTTCCTCCACGTCGTGATCCACAACGGCGTCTATGAGACCAGCGGCTCGCAGCCGCTCCCGGCGCAGCAACGGGTCGATTTCGCTGCGATGGCTAAGGGCGCCGGCTATGCCCAGACCGCCTCCTTCGGCGACGCTGAGGAGTTCGACGCCGCCATCGATGAGCTTCTGTCGGCCGACGGACCCACGCTCATTCAGCTCTATACCAGACCCGGCGGTCGTTTCTTCAGCGCCCGCCCCACTTCCCCAGGTGCGACGCCCGCCTTGGCCTGCCTGTGGCCGCCGATTGCGGAAGCGCTCGCATCCGATTAACCCTCGCTGTCCGCCGAACGCCACAATACTGGATCGCGCTTCCGATCCTAGTGATGGTCGTCGTGCGATAGCTCAGGCTCGGCGACGCACGTGTTCGTCAGCGTCCCAATCCCCGAGACCGTGACGCTGACCATATCCCCCGCGATCAACCAACGCTGCGGATTCATCGCTGCGGCTACGCCTGAGGGCGTGCCGGTCGCAATGATGTCGCCGGGCTCTAGCGTCATCGCCTGGCTCACGTACTCGACGATGTCATAGCAATTGAAGATCAGGTGCTTTGTGTTGGAGTCCTGTCGCAGTTCACCGTTGACGTGCGTCTGGATATCGAGCGCATGCGGATCGCCGAGTTCGTCGGATGTGACGATCAGCGGCCCCATGGGTCCGTGCGTGTCGAAGGACTTGCCCATCGTGAACTGCGGTGTGTGACGCTGAAAGTCCCGAACCGAAACGTCATTCACGATCGTGTATCCGGCGATCACCGAGGCGGCGTCGACAGCCGAGACATGGCGACAGGTTGCGCCGATCACGACGCCGAGTTCGCCCTCGTAATCCACCATGCGCGATACGCGCGGAATATGTATGTCGCCGCCGGGGTGCTGCACGCAACTTACCTGTTTGGTGAAGATCGTGGGATGAGGCGGTGTCTGGGTACCGGTCTCGGCGATGTGATCGGCATAGTTGAGACCGACAGCGAGGAACTTCCGCGGGTGCGGTATCGGCGCAAGCAGCGCGACATCGGAGAGCGGACGCCGATTGCCGCCGCGTTCGGTCGCCACCTCAGCCATCACGCGCCCTTCCGCGCCCAGTTCGAGGAACTCGGACATGTCGGTCGGCGCCTCGGGTTCGGCGAGATAGAGGTCGACGATTTCATCGCCGACTATGACGCCTACTCGCGCGGTGTCTTCGAAGGCAAAGCTGGCCAAGCGCATGCGAACACTCCTGTCTGCAACGCGGTGGGTATCCCCGGACCTCGCGCGAGGGTTCCGACTCGATCCCGATCGGGTCTTCGTCCCACACTCGGACGGATACGTCCGGCGAAGTCCCGACAACATCGTCAGGTTAGTCGCCTCGCTCGGCAAGCGGAACGACGCCGATCACGTCATCCGCTTCCATTTGCTCGATCTCGCTCTGGGTCAGCGATGTCAGGCGCGCCAGCACGTTGCGGGTATCACGACCCAAAGTAGGCGCCGGTCGGTCGATCTCGGGTCCGGCCCAGCGGACGAACCGATACGGCTGCAACGGGTAACGGTGCGCGCCGGCGTAGGTGTGATGCTGGGTAATGAAGAACTGACGCGCGGCTAGGTGCTGGTCCTCCAGCAGGTCGCGACCGTGATATACGGCACCGGCCACAATCCGCAGGCCTTGTAACGCTCGCATCAGGGCCTTCGCATCCTGTGGGCGAGTCCAGGCGGCGATCGAAGCGTCGATCACCGTGCGATTGTCGCGACGATCGGTGAACGTGGCGTATGCGTCGAGCCAGTCGCTCCGCCCCATCAGTCGCGCTAGGTCGGTGAACTGTGCATCAGTTTCGCAGGCGATCGCGATCCAGCGGTCGTCACGGCAGGGGTAGGTGTTGTGCGGGACGATCCGAGGATGGTCGTTGCCGTGACGTCTAGGGTCTTGCCCGGAGATCGAGTAGGCCGTGACCGCCTCACCAGTGAACGCTGTGGCCGTTTCCGTCTGCGACAGATCGATGTGGCAGCCGCCCGGTTCGCCCCGATTATTGAGCCGACGCTTGCGCTCCAACGCCGAGAGCAGCGCCAACGCGCCCATCACTCCGGCCAGCGGATCGCCGCCGGTCGTGCCGCTGAAGATCGGCTGGTCATCAGCGTAGCCGGTCAGATGCGGCAGCCCCGACATCTGCTCGGTCGTGTTGGCGAAGGCGGTGTAGTGCGACCACGTCCCGCTGAGGCCGAAGCCGGGCATCGAGATCATGATCAGCTCCGGATTGATCTGGCGGAGTTGCTCGTAGCTCAGGCCGAAATTGCCCATCACCCTCGGCGTGTAGTTCTCGATCAGGATGTCCGCCTCGCGCGCCATGCGGCGGACGACATCCGAGCCTCGCCGGTCGTTGAGGTTGAGCGTGATCCCGTGTTTGTTGCGATTGACCCAGTTGAACTGCGGCGACCATTCCCACCAATGATCATCGCTGATGCCGCCCGCGCGCCAGCCGTCGATACGTTGCACTGATTCGATCTTGATCACGTCTGCGCCGCCGTCAGCGAAGATCAGTGAGGTCATCGGTCCAGACATAAACATGGACAAGTCGATCACCAGCAGCCCCTCTAACGGACGCTCGCTTCCGGCTTCTTGGGCGGAACTGTCCCGTAGGGACGGGGGAGGGTCGCCGACCTGCCGCACTTGCTGCCAGGCGCCGGAACGCACCTCGTCGTCGTGCTCGCCATGTAGCGGCGGTCGAGTCCCGCGCGGGCGCTCGTCTTCGAATAGCCAGGGAACGCCAGGCATCCGCACGCGGCCGGCGCAGGGGTGCTCGAACTCGTGGAAGAAACTCCGCTCGCGATGCGGCAGCAGATTGAGGATGTCCGACATGTCGGGAATCAGACCGAAGGGGATGCGCCAGCTCTGCGCATCGTGAAAGATGTCTTCGGCGGTGCGCGATCGGGTGCGCGCGGCCAGTTCGTTGGCCAACTCGCGCGAGTTGGCCATCCGCGACCAGCCGTCGGCGAACAGCGGATCGGCGATGAGCTCGGGTCGCTCGAAGAACTGGCACATCATCTCCCACTGCGCCTGCGTGAGCACGTTCGCGCCGACATAACCGTCCGACGTAGGCAAGATGAACGACGGTGCCGGGCCGACATCGGCGCGTCGAACGCCGACGTCGCCGGTGTAGTCGTAGCGTTGGACCGGCAACAGGGCGGCGTTGATTGCGGCTTCGATCACCGACACGTCGACGTGATCGCCGCGACCGTGCGCGCCGGCCGCGCGGATGGCGATCAACGTTGCCACGGCGGCATACGCGCCCGCCAGCGTTTCCGTGATCGTCGCTCCCAGCTGCAACGGCTCGCGATCGTCGCGGCCGCAGAGGTGCGTGAATCCGCCCAGCGCCCCGGCGATCAGATGGTTCCAGCGCCAGCCGGCGTAGGGACCATCTGAGCCGAATCCCGTCACGGTCGTCAGGACGATGCGATGATTGCGCGCCGATAGCTGCTCGTAGCCCAAGCCCCGCGCGGCCAGCGTCGGCTCAGTTTCGTGCGATATCACCACATCAGCTCGTTCGAGCAGGCGGGCGCGCAGCGCGAGGTCCCGGGCCTTGGACGGGTCGACGATCGCACTGCGCTTGGAGGTATTGGCGTAGAGGAAGGGCGCCGACGTTTCGATATTCTCGGCGTCGGCGAACGGCCCTCGACGACGCGCGGAGTCGCCCTCAGGCGGCTCCAGCTTGATCACGTCTGCGCCGAGGTCGCCCAAGAGCTTGGCCGCGAAGGGTGCCGCCAATCCCTCCGAGATGTCGAGGACGCGCAGTCCATTCAGCGCAGTCGTCATCGATGTCATTCCGCCCCCGGTACATTCGGTACCGCTCGGCCAGAGCTAGGGTAGCGGGTTGACGGCCGTCGGCGGCGCTCGTTGCTCTGGTTAGCTGCCCCGCCGCTGCTTGTGTATGGGCAGCTGCGCCGCCATGCGGTGCTCGGGTGTTTTGTAATGTTCGACCAGCACCTCGCGCACGGCGTCTTCGGTCTCGCCCGAGAATGAGGCCTCGCAGGGCTCGCAGGTCACGTTGACGGGAATGTCATCAGAGGTAGCGGCATCGCGGAAGGCGTCTCGCGCCGTGCGACGGGCGAGTTGTTCGTGCAAGCGATTGCGAAACTCTCGACGTCCAGCCATAGCAATCGGCCTTCTGGTTACCGCGCTCGGTCGGCCGCTCAGCGCAGACTTAGGCCATCGTATGACACAGTCTCCAGGCGAGCCTGGACAGGTCGGGAACGTGGCATGGTCTGGGAACCAGAGTCGAAGAACTGCGTCGGCGAATCGCGCTGTCGAATCAGGTCGGCTCGCCCGACCAGATCGAGCGTCAACATCGACCGGGGCGACTGACCATTCGCAAGCGCATCCACGCATTGCTTGACGACGGATCGTTCCACGAGGTCAGCGCACTGGCCGGACTGGGCGAGTATGAGGACGGGGAGTTGGTTGGCTTCTTGCCGGCGTCCTGTGTGATGGGCATCGGCAAGATCGACGGTCGCCCCGTCGCCATCGGCGGCGAGGACTTCACGTCCAGGGAGAGGCTCGGCGCTATTCCCGATGCAGCGCTCCAAGGGCGGTCTGGGCGGCTTCCGCGAGGAGTTGGCGCTGGAGTACCGCATTCCTCTGATCCTGCTGAGTCGACGGTACCGGTGCCAATGTCGGCGCGACCAGGCAGATGGGCACGACCTAATCTGCCCAACGGCTCGGGCACTGGACGATCGTTCGTGACCCCGATCGAGGTGATGTAAACGGTACCGGTGCTCGGCGCGATCGCCGCCGGTCCATCGGGGCGGGCGATGATGGTGCACTGGAGCTTGATGACGAAAGGGCGATCGGCGATGTTCGCAGCAGGTCCGCCGGTCGTCAAACGTGGGATTGGGCACGACGTGACCAACGAGTCGCTGGGCAGCGCGCAGGTTTTCATGTGCACACATCGGGCTGTATCGATAATGAGGCCGAAGACGAACCCGGCGCATTTCGCCATATTCGGGCGGTCCTCTCGTACCTGCCCGGCAATGTGAACGAGTTGCCGCCGTCCGCGCCGATCGTGGATGCGCCGGCGGGCGCAGGCGACGCGCTGATCGACCTCGTGCCGCGCAACGCGCGGCGTCCATACTCGATGCACACGCTGATCTGCGCGGTCGTCAGACGGTGGCGATTTCTTCGAGCTGAAGCCGCACTGGGGTACGGCGGTGGTTAGCGGATTCGCCCGAGTCGACGGCCTGCCGAGCGGCGTCGTGGCGAATAATCTGCGTAAGAACGGCGGCGCGCGCGACCACGACGGCTCCGATAATCAGACTCATTTCCTCGAGCTGTGCAACGAATTCCATATCCCGATCGTCTATCTGTTCGACGTGCCCGGCTTCATGATCGGCGAGCAAGGCCGAGCGCGACGGCACGCTGCGCGCCTGGATGCGCGCGATGTGGGTCGGCCTACAGGCGACGATGCCCCAGCTCACGATCGTAGATCCGCAAGTGCTACGGCATGGCAGGTATGGCGACTGGCAATCTCACACGGCTCAACTATCGACTTGGTTGGCCTTCGGGTGAATGGGACTCGATCCCGACGCCAGACGCGAGGCGATCAAAGCGGAGTTACGTCAGTTGCGCAACGTCTTCCGCACCGACGAGACATTCGGGATCGAGAAGATTATCGACCCACGCGACACGCAGCGGTATCTGCAGGAGTTCGTCGAACGCGCTTATCAGGTGTTCCCCTGCGAAATCGAGCGGAAACCGCTTTACGGCGTTCGACCCTAGATGCCGGCGGCGCGGGCGATCAGCACGGCAGCGCCAATGACGAGGCAGTAGGTGTGGAAGGGCCAGAGCCGCCGTCCGTGTGCGAGCCTGAGCAGCGCTTTGATGGCTGCGAGCGCCACAATGAACGATACAACCACGCCGCTGATCATGAGATCGACGGCTGGGTCAGGATGCCCATCCAACAAGGACACCGCGACGAGGATCCCCGCTCCGGCGATGGCGGGAATCGCGAGCCAGAACGCCCATCGCGTCGCTGCCTCCTGCGAATGTCCCGACCACACCGCCGCCGCGATGCAGAGTCCGGCGCGCGACAGACCAGGCACGACCGCGAGACTTTGCGCTGCACCGATCATGATTGACTGCCGCGGATTCAGCTGGGCCAACGAACCATCCTCGCTCCGACCCGCGCACTGGTGCTTGCTCTGTGCTTCGCCTTGAGTGGTGTTCGCCTGTTCCGCGCGCCACAGCGCGGCTTTGAGGATCACGCCGGTCAATAGCAGAAATGCGCTCGCGGATGTCGCATTGCGCAGTTCCGATTCGAGCGTTTCATAGAGTAAGCCACCGACGATCACGATCGGAATCGTGCCCAGCAGCCCGAGCCAGATCAATCTCCTGGGTCTGAGATCGTCGACCAGCCCGGAATTGGCTGGCAGTCCGCGCAGCGCCGTCCGGATCTGGCGGCGAAAGGCGACCAGAATCGCGGCGAGCGTGCCGACATGGACGGCTGCGTCGAACGCCAGGCCTGGATCATCCCAGCCGAACAGCCAACGCGCCAGTATGAGATGGCCACTCGATGAGATCGGTAGGAACTCGGTCAGCCCCTGCACGATCGCAATCGCAATCGCTTCGAGCATGCTCACGTAGACTCCGCACAGGTCGAGGCGTCGATTGCAATTCTGCCCTTCACTCTAGGAGTAGAGATGGATATTACCGAGGTCATCCGCACCACGTTCGCGGCGCGACAGTTCACCGACGACCCGGTGCCGGATGGGGTAATCGAGCGGATGCTCGATCACGCCCGCTTTGCGCCATCGGGCGGCAACCGTCAAGGCTGGCGCGTGATCATCGTCCGCGACCCGTCGATCCGCGCTGCGATCGCCCAGGCCGCCGAGCGTCCCGCCAAGCGCTACGTCGTCATGCAACAGGCCGGCGAAGGACCCTGGAACGCCGCCTTTCTGTCGTCGGTGACCGACGAGTCGGCCGCCAGCCTACCGTCGCCGCGGCGACTGATGGACCTGTACATCGAGGCACCGGTGTTGCTCGCGATCTGCGTTGATCTTGGCGTTGTGGCATCCGTCGACAAGGAATTGGACCGCGTCGGTGTGATCTCGGGCGGGTCAATATACCCGTTCGTCTGGAGTCTCTTGCTGATGGCAAGAAACGAAGGTTACGGCGGCACGCTGACCACGATCCCGATAGCCAACGAGCCCGATCTCAAACCGATCCTCGGTCTGCCTGATCATTACGCGATCGCCGCGTTCTTGCCGATTGGCAAGCCGGTCACACAACTGACCAGGCTCAAGCGCGGCCCGGTTGAAGGCTTCACGACCATCGACCGATTCGACGGCGAAGCGTTCGGCGGTTGAACGATGTCAGCATGTCAGCGCACCTGTGAGGGGCGCTGTGCTGACTCGTGCACCTGCTTCGAGATGATCGCGTCCAACTCCCGCTTCAGGCGGGGCAAGATCGCGTCGTAAGGATATAATCCTAGCGACTCTTCGCCCCGCTTCAGGTTGACCGCCCGCGGACCGCACCACAGACCTAGGTCGGCATCGTCGGTTTCGCCGGGTCCGTTCACCCGACAGCCCATCACCGCGATCGTGATGTCGTACGCCGATGCGTACTCCGTCATCTCCTTGACCTCCTGCGCGAGTTCGACGAATCGTTCATTTTCGACCCGCGAGCAGGACGGGCAGGAGATGATGTTCAACCCTTCGTCGAATTTGGGCGGAACGGAGCGGAAGCGGCCGGCGGCGATGTCGGCAAGGATCTCGCGCGCTACGTTGATCTCCATACCCTTGTCGTCGAAGGGCACGGTCAGCGAGACGCGCACCGTGTCGCCGATCCCCTGCGAAACCAACTGTTCGAACGCCAGCCGAGTCTTGATCACGCCCTCGGGCGGCATTCCCGCTTCAGTCACGCCCAGATGCAGCGGAACGTCCGGTCGCTCCGCTGCGAACGCCTCATTGACCTGAACGACTTGCCGCCAGTCCGAGTCCTTGAGCGAGACCACGTATCGCTCGAATCCGAACTCGTCGAGTAGGTCGCAGTGCTCGGATGCCGATGCGACGATGGCCGAGACATGATCATCGGGATAGAGCTCCCGCATGCGTGGATCGATCGAGCCGCAGTTGACGCCGACACGGATCGCGCAGTCGTGTCGGGCGGCGGTCTCGGCGATGAAGGCGACCTTGTCGCGGACGGCTTTCGATCGCTCGTGGTGATGCAGATGCCCCGGGTTGTAGCGGATCTTGTCGACATGCGGCGCGACCTGAACGCAGAGTCGATAGTTCTCCTGCAGATCGACGGAGAGCGGTGCAGTCGTCTGCGCGCGGACCGCGGCTAATGCCTCGACATCCTTGCGCGAGTCGACCGCGACGCGGACGAGGTCGGCGCCGGCTGCTTCGAGCAGCTTGACCTGGCGCACGGTGGCGGCGATGTCCTGGGTGCGCGTCGCGGCCATCGACTGGACGGGGATCGGCTTACCGCTGCCGATCGTGACATCGCCGACCTTGACCGGTCGCGTCGGATTGCGGCGCAGCGCGCCGGTCAACTCAATCGGTTCCGGCATCGTGTTCGTCCTCTACCCGCCTCAAACTGGACATCTGCAGCGTACCGTTGACGGGTGCTGTTCGACGTCATCGTTCTGATCCTGTTCATCGTGAGTTGGTTGACGCTCTCGACGCTGAGCTGGATTGTCCTGAGCCTGCGTCGTCGGGCGCGCGGGTCGCTTTGGGCGGCGCCGTGCGCCGCCGTGGGTGGTATCGGCAGCGCGCTGCTGGTACCGCTAGCCGGACTCGACAATGAGGTCGGCATCGGCGTTTCGATGATCGCAGCGCTGCTTGGTTCGGCGCTAGCGTGTCGGCTAGGGTTCGTCGCTTGGGACCGGTTTCGCTTGGATCGACGGTTCGCGCGTCTGGGCAGACGAAGTCGCTGATATCGTCCCGGTAATGCCCTCGCTTCGCGGGAGGACGGGATAGAACGTTGGGGTGCCAGAGATGCCGGTCACCAAGATGTCGCGCCTGTTTGGTCGCACGCTGCGCGAAGCGCCGGCCGACGCCGACTCCGCTAACCACCAACTTCTGCTGCGCAGCGGGTTGATCGTCCAGCTGGCGGCCGGCGTGTACTCGTTCCTGCCGCCGGCCTGGCGGACGTTGCGCAAGATCGAGCAGATCGTCCGCGAAGAGATGGAAGCCGCCGGCTCGCAGGAGATTCGCATGCCGGCGATTCAGCCGCGCGAGTTGTGGGAAGAGTCCGGTCGCGCCGACTCGTACGGCCCGGTGCTGTTTAACCTCCGCGATCGCCGCGAGCGGACCCTGGTGCTCGCGCCGACGCATGAAGAATCGGTCACCGACCTGTTCCGCAAAGTCGTGCAGTCCTACCGCGACCTGCCGCAGAGCGTGTTTCAGATGCAGACCAAGTTCCGCGACGAACCCAGGCCGCGAGGTGGGCTGGTGCGTGTGCGCGAGTTCATCATGAAGGACGCCTATACCTTCGATGCCGACGACGCGGGCTTTCAGCTCAACTACGCCGCGATGCGTCAGGCCTACTACAATATATATCGTCGCTGCGGCGTACCCGTGGTGGCGGTGCAAGCCGACTCAGGCGCGATTGGCGGCAAACAGTCGGAGGAGTTCATCTTCCTGACCGAGATCGGCGAAAACAACATCCTTCTCTGCCGATCGTGCGGGTATGCGGCCAACCAGGAGCGCGCTGAGTTCGCTCGCGGCGCGGCGGCCGGCTCCGACGGCGAGTTGGCGCCAGTCGATACGCCCGGCGTCGCCACGATTGACGCGCTTGCTGATGTTCTAGGCATTCCCGCCCGCGACACGGCCAAGGCAGCGTTCTTCCTCGTCGACGGCGAGCCGGTGTTCGCCGTGATCCGCGGTGATCTGGAGGTCAATGAGCTGAAGCTGATCAACGCACTCGATGCACAGGACGCCCGCCCCTTGTTGCCCGAGGAAGTGGAGGCGGTGGGCTGGGTCGCCGGCTACGCCTCGCCGATCGACGTCGATCCGGCCCGCGTCGTTGCGGATGTGAGCCTCGTCGAGGCCGCCGGCCTCGTCGCTGGCGCGAACCAGGTCGATAGGCACCTGCGCCACGTGACATATGGGCGCGACTGGTCGGCGGCGACCGTGGCTGATATCGGTATGGCGCGCGCTGGCGATCCATGCGGACAATGCGCCGCTGAGCTGGAGATGCAGCGGGGCATCGAGTTGGGTCACATCTTTAAACTCGGCGCTCGCTACGCCGATCCGATGGAGGCGACGTTTCTCGACGCCGCCGGCGAGCGGCAGCAGCCGATTATGGGCTGCTACGGCATCGGCATCGAACGCCTGATGGCGGCAGTCGTCCAGGCCAATCACGACGAGCTCGGCATCATCTGGCCACGCTCGGTCGCGCCATTCGACGTCCATATCGTTCCGCTTGGCGGCGTCGAGGTTGCGGACGCGGTCTCGCAGATCGAGTCGGAGTTGTCCGAGGCGGGATTGCAGGTGTTGTCCGACGATCGCGACGAACGCGCGGGTGTCAAGTTCAACGATGCCGACCTGCTTGGCGCGCCGCTGCGTATCACGATCGGCTCGCGAGGGCTGAAGCAGGATCAGGTCGAGCTCAAGCTGCGACGCGCGACCGATGCCGTCTCAGCTCCCGTCGCCGGTGCGGCAGATGCCGTGCTTGCGGCTCTGAACTCACTCCCTGACTGATCTCACGGCTGTGTGCCGCTTGATAGAGCGCTTCCGCGCCCTACCCTTGTGGTGTCGGGCGATGTCAAGCGGTATTGAGCGGTGTATAGTTGGATCGTGCGGACGACGGGTGCGGGTCGGGCTGTCCCGTCTGATCCGCGCTGCTCGCACGGATCATCGAGTGGATCGTTGACCAGGCTCCTGACACATGAAAACCGACTTTCTGCTGGCCATCAAACAGCTGCACTCCGACAAGAATCTCGACGACGAGGTGATCTTCAGCGCGGTTGAGCGCGGCATGGCCGCAGCTTTTAAGCGGCGCTACGAGTTGGCCGGCAACGTGCTCGTCAGCATCGACCGCTACGATGGCAGCATGTCGGTCACGTCCGAGCGCGACGTGGTCGAGATTGAAGAGGACATCTCGGATCCGGATCAGCAGATCGAGCTGCAGACCGCGCGCGAGATTGATCCCGATGTAGACATTGGTTCGACGCTGCGCCAACGGCACGATATCAACGGCGTCGGCGGACGAATCGAGGCGCAGACCGCCAAGCAGGTAGTATTGCAGGCGTTGCGCGAGGCCGAGCGTGAGGCGGTGTTCGCCCGCTATTCGGGTGAAGAAGGCGGCACCATCACCGGTGATGTCCAGCGCGTGGAACCCCACCAAGTGATCGTCGAGTTGGCGGACCACACGGAGGCCGCGATGCCGGCCCAAGAACAGGTGCGAATGGAACGCTATCGCTCGGGACAGCGGGTCAAGGCGATCATGGTCGAGGTATTGCGATCCAACAAGGGTCCGCAGATTGTCATCTCCCGCTCGCGGGCCGAGTTCGTGCGCCGCCTGTTCGAGTTGGAAGTGCCCGAGATCATGCGCGGCGTGGTGGAGATTCGCGGCGTCGCCCGTGAGGCGGGGCACCGTACCAAGATCGCGGTTTGGTCGAGGCAGGCGGGCATCGACCCAATCGGCAGTTGCATCGGCATGCGCGCGATGCGCATTCAGAACATTGTCAACGAGCTGCACGGCGAGCGCGTTGACGTGGTCCAGTGGGATCCTGATCCGCGTCGCTACGTCGAGCACGCGCTCAGCCCGGCGCAGGTCCTGGCGGTTCGCATCGACCGCGAGACGAATACGGCCGAGTGCGCGGTACCTGACTTACAGCTCAGCCTCGCTATTGGCCGCGAGGGCCAAAACGCGCGTCTGGCGGCGCAACTGACCGGCTTTCGCATCGACATCAAGCCGCAGACCGTGGCCGAGCGCCTGCTCGAGGATGGTCGCGGCCCGTTCGCGCCACAGGACGAGATCGATATCGCGCCGGAGCCGATCCCCGAACCGGAGCCGGCGCAAACCACGCCGGTTGGCGAACCCGACGCGCCGTCGGCAGTCGAGGTGAGCGTACCTGCGACGACGACTGGCGACGCGCCCGACATTGAGCAGGAAGTGATCGAGGAAGAGCCCGAACTCGAACCGGTCCTGCAGGCGACCGAGATCGCCCCGGCGGCTCGCGACGATGGCCAGATTCGCTTTGGCGAGGATCTGTTGCGGCGCGAGCAGGAACAGCAGTCGCAGCGCGATCGGCGGCGACGACGTCCGCGTTACCATGAGATCGACGAAGGCCTCGACGACGACCCTTACGCGGATTACGTAGATGAATACGGGGACGATTTCTAGACGCATTCGGCGCACGCTTCTCCAGGCCGTCTGATGGAGGACACGGGTTCCGGTCCCGCGCAGCACGAGGGAATTCGATGTCCGTCCGCCGCCCGTCGCCCGCTGAATCTCGTATCCGCACCCCCTTGGGGGATCCACAGCGGCGATGTGTGATCTGCCGGCGGCTTGCCTCCAAGCCGGAACTGATCCGCGTTGTGCGCCGACCGGGCGGCAATATCACGATCGATCAGCGCGCCAATGGTCGGGGTGCCTATGTCCACCACGATCCCGGCTGCATCGCGAAGGCGGCGTCGGCTTCCACGCCGTTGTCCCGCGCGCTGCGATGTTCGGTCCCCGAGGCGGTGCTGAGATCCATCTCCCAGTCTGCTGAAATACCCTGAACTCGCGGAGAGCGCCATGACGACGCAACAGACCATTCGACAACTGCAAGCGGAACCGGACGACACGGTCCTGATTCCCCGCACACTGACCGTCCGCGAGCTCGCCGACCTGCTGGGCGATACGCCGGTCTCGATCATCAAGACGTTGATGACCAACGGCGTTATGGCTGATGTCTCCAAGACGCTCGACTACGGCACTGCCGCGATCGTCGCGCTGGATCGCGGCTTCGAACCGGAAGAGGCGGGCGATGTGGTCGAGGATGCGCAGGCTCCATCGACGATTGAGTTGCTGGGCACAGTTGAGGAAGACGAGGATCCGGCTAGTCTGCGCGATCGTCCGCCCGTGGTAGCGGTGCTCGGGCATGTTGACCATGGCAAGACATCGCTGCTCGACTACATCCGCGACGCCAATGTCGCTGAGGGCGAAGCAGGCGGCATCACGCAGCGGGTTGGCGCGTATCAGGCAACCGCCAATGACCGACTGATCACCTTCATCGACACGCCTGGCCACGCCGCGTTTACCGAGATGCGCGCCCGCGGCGCGCAGGCGACCGATATTGCGATCCTGGTTGTAGCAGCCAATGACGGCGTGATGCCGCAGACTCGGGAGGCTATTGACCACATTATCGCGGCGGGTGTCCCCTACATCGTGGCGCTCAACAAGATGGATCTGGATAACATCAATCCCGATCG
Source organism: Dehalococcoidia bacterium (assembly GCA_965116225.1). Classification (GTDB taxonomy): domain Bacteria; phylum Chloroflexota; class Dehalococcoidia; order Bin125; family Bin125; genus Bin125. The sequence goes on from OZ220495.1 coordinate 1,932,640, forward strand.
GGTCAAGGCGGCGCTGGCCGATGCCGGTGTGCAGATCGAGGAATACGGCGGAGACGTCCCGCTGGTATCCGTGTCTGCGACGCGCGGCGACGGGATGCGCGACCTGATGGACACGATCCTGCTTGTCGCCGACATTGCGGAGCTCAGGGCGAATCCGGATCGGCTGGCCTCCGGCGTCGTACTCGAGGCGGAACTCGACCGCCGACAGGGACCGCGCACGACCCTGCTCGTCCAACGCGGCACGTTGCGACAGGGCAACCCGGTGTTGGTTGGACAAACGTGGGGACGGATCAAGGCGATGATCGACTTTAGCGGCCATCGCGTCGCTGAAGCGGGACCGTCGATGCCGGTGGTAGCGCTGGGGCTGCAGGAAGTGGCGGAAGCCGGCGATGTCTTCCGCGCCGTCGCCAGCGATCGCGAGGCGAAGCGCATCTACGAGCGGGCGCGTCGAGAACGTGAGGCGCGGGAGGCGCAAGTCCAGCATTCGGCGACCCTCGACGCTCTGTTCGGCGAAATCTCCCGCGGCGATGTCTCGGCGCTCAATCTGATCGTCAAGACCGACGTGGTCGGCTCGGTCGAAGCGCTGCGCGACGAGTTAGAACGAATGTCGAACGAAGAGGTCACGGTTAAAGTGGTCCACGCCGCTGCCGGTCCGGTGTCGGTCGCCGATGTCAACCTGGCGCTGGCATCCGAAGGGCTGGTCATCGCGTTCAGCACGCCGGTCGAACCGGGCGCGGAGCGGCTGGCGGAACTGGAGGGCGTCGAGGTGCGGCGCTACTCGATCATCTACGAAGTGATCGAGGAGGTCGAAGCGGCCATCAGCGGTCTACTCGAACCGGTCCAGATGCAGGTCGTGGACGGCCACGCCGAGGTGCTGCAGGTATTCCCGATTCGTGGTCTGGGCAACGTTGCCGGTTGCCGCTCGCTCGACGGGTCCATTCGCAGCGGCGCGCAGGTGCATGTCTACCGCAATGGCGAGCAGATCGCCGAATCGCCAATCGCCAGCCTGCGTCGATTCCAGGACACGGTGCCCGAGGTCGATGCTGGGCAGGAGTTCGGCGTCGCGCTGGCGCGATTCGATCGGTTCGAGGCCGGCGACCAGTTGGAGTTCTTCCACATCGAGACGCAGTCGCGGATCGTCCAGGGTGGCGAAATCCGCCACCTGTCGCGATGAGCGCGGCGACCAGAATGGCTCGGTCAGGGCGCTCAGCGAGGGGTGGCAGACCGTTCGCCGCACCGCGCGACTCAGGTCGCGTCGATCGCTTGGAGCGGGTCAACGATCTGCTGCGCGACACGATCGCCGAGGTGGTTGTGCGAGAGCTTAAGGATCCGCGACTCGACGTGGCGCTGCTCAGCGTGACCGAAGTGCGCGCGTCGAGGGATCTGTGCAACGCGATCGTGCTGGTCTCGACGATGGACGCGCCCGACGCGACCGACGACGCGCAATCGGCATCCGCTGCGGCGACGATCGACGCCCTGACCAGCGCCGCACCATTCATTCATCGTACGATCCGACGTCGGCTACATATGAAGCGCGTTCCCTGGCTGACCTTCGAACTCGATCCGCGCATCGCGGGAGCGGCTGTGATCCAGGAGCGGCTCCGCGCGCTGGACACGCCATGAGCCGCCGTCGTCGCGAGCCATTTCATCCGGGTGCCGTCTTTCTGGTTGACAAGCCGGTGGGGCCGACGTCGCACGACGTAGTCCGCGATATCCGTCGCTGGACCGGCTTACGGCGGGTCGGTCATGGGGGCACGCTCGACCCGCTCGCCAGCGGTCTGCTGCCCATCTTCGTCGGCGCGGCGACGCGGCTGAGTGAGTACCTGTCGCCGTATCGCAAGTCTTACGTCGCGACGTTCCTGCTGGGACGATCCACCGATACCGATGACAGCGAAGGCGAAGTCATCGCGAGCGCTGAGGTTCCCGATCTGACGTCGGAGCAGCTCGCTCAGGCGTTGCAACAGTTCCGCGGCGCGATCGAGCAGGTACCGCCGCAGTTCAGTGCGGTCAAGCGGGACGGCGTCGCCGCCTATCGCTCGGCGCGCGCGGGCGCGCGCGTCGAGATGGCGGCCCGTGCGGTCATCGTGCACGAGCTGGAAGCTGTTGCGCTTAACTTGCCGCATGTAACGCTGGCAATGTCGGTCAGCACAGGTACGTATGTGCGTGCGATCGCGCGGGACCTGGGACAGGTGCTCGGTTGCGGCGCGCATGTGGTCGAAATGCAGCGCACAGGCATCGGCGTAATTCGCGCGGACGACGCCTGTACGCCGACGGAGCTGCAGGCCGCGGCCGCTGATGACATCTGGTCGCTCGCCATCTCGCCGGCCGAGCTTTTCCCCGACTGGCCTCAGTTCCTGCTTCACGGCGAACAACTACAGCGCATCAAGCGAGGCCAGAGTATCCGGCATGCGCCAGTCGAAGGATGGGATAAGGCGCTCGCGCTGACGCACGAGCGTCAGATCGCCGCCGTCCTGCGTCGAGACGAGTTCAGCGCTGTGACCTGGCAGCCGGAGAAGGTCCTGGCGATTAGCTCGTAGTCGTTTCGGGTCGGTAAATCAGTTCGGCAATGTCGCCGTTGTTACTGGGCTGGGCCGCGGGCAGCGAGAAGAGTAACGCCAGTGAGTCCGACTCGGCGACGAGCGAGTACGGTGCGCCGGCCGCGAGCAGAACCCCTTCTCCGGCGCTGAGCGAGGTGCGATCGTCGAGGGTGCCGATGGCGATTTCTCCTTCAGCGACGATCAGCGCCGTCGGGCCGTCGGTGCGTCGATTCAATGCGCTGCGGCCCGCCGGCAGGCGGATTGCTTCAGCGTCGAGGTTGCTGAAGGCGGAATTGAGCGTGCCGCCCGCGCTTGCCGTGATGTGCTGCAGCGGCATGATCACTCGATGCCGGCGTTGACGAGGTAGTCGATCAGGTCCTGCACCGTGCGGATGTCGGCGGCGTCTTCCTCAGGAATCTCGAGTTGGACGTCGCCCGTCGAGAACTCTTCCTCGACCGCGATGGTGAGATCGACGATGTCGAGCGAGTCGGCGTCGAGATCGTCGATTAGGTGCGCGTCGCTGGTGACCTTGTCGAGCGGCTGGCGCAATTGGTCGGCAACGAGCTGGTAGACACGGGCGAGCAGGCTGCGGTCGTCGGACATATGGTGGCTCCTGCCTGGGCGGTCGGATGTCTGCCGGTGTGCGGGTGAGGGTAATAATGGTCAGTGATCAACCCGCGAGAGCGCCACGACGCCGTTCTGTCCACCAAAGCCAAACCCATTGACGAGCGCGGCCTGCAGGTCGCAGTCTCGCGCTTCATTGGGAACGTAGTCGAGGTCGCATTCGGGGTCGGGCGTTTCCTGATTGATCGTGGGCGGCAGCACGCCGTGATAGAGCGCCAACGCCGTCGCGGCACCCGAGAGCGCACCCGCCGCGCCCATCAGATGTCCCGTCATCGACTTCACCGACGACACCGCGAGTTGGTCGGCGTGATCACCGAAGACCGTGTGGATCGCACGCGTCTCGATGGCATCATTGAGCGGAGTCGAGGTGCCATGAGCGCAGATGTAGCCGATCTCATCCCGATTGAGACCTGAGTTGCGCAGCGCTGTCAACATGGCACGGGCGGCACCGGCACCGGCGGGGTCGGGGGCGGTGATATGAAACGCATCGGCGGTGCGGCCGCCACCCAGGATCTCGGCGTAGATGCGCGCTCCTCGTCCGCGCGCGCTCGCCAACGATTCTGTCACACAGACGACCGCGCCCTCGCCAAAGACGAATCCGTCGCGGTCGCGGTCAAACGGTCTCGACGCCGCCTCAGGCGACTCGTTGCGGCGCGAGAGCGCCTGCATGTTGGCTAGACCGGAGATGCCGAGCGCGGATACGTTGGATTCGGTACCGCCGGCCAGCGCCATGTCGGCCTCGCCGCCGAGTAACAGCTGTCGGCTGTCGATGAAGGCGTAGATGCTCGCCGCGCAGGCGGCGAGCGAGGTAAGCGTCGGTCCGCGCAACCCCAGCTCGATCGAGACCTGGCAGGATGCCATGTTGCCGGCCATCATCGGCACGAACATCGCCGAGACTCTGCCCGGGCCTTTGCTGTTCAGCACCTCGGTTTGCTGCGAGATCGTCGTCACGCCACCGCCGCCGGTGTTGATCACGGTGGCGATCCGCTCCGGATCACACGTTTCGAGATCGAACCCCGCGTCCTGCACGGCGAGCCGCGACGCGGCCACGGCGAGCTGCGCGAACCGCGCCATTCGTCGGGTCGACTTCGCTTCTATATAGTCGGACGGATTGAACTCGTGAATGTCGGCCGCGATCTCAACTTTGAGCCCGGCTTCGACCAGCTCAGGGACGCGGCGCGCGCCAGAGCGGCCACTGATCAGCGAATCCCAGAACGCCTCGACGCCCACGCCGATCGGCGTCACGGGACCGATGCCCGTAATCACGATCCGCTCCTCGGGCGGTCGTTCTGATTGTCGGATCGGCGCGCTCACTCGTCGAAACGCTTCAATAGCACAGCGGCGTTGTGTCCGCCCAATCCGACGGAGAACGAAAGGGCGGCATCGACATGTATGGCGCGCGCGTCGTTCGGGATGACATCCAGATCGAGCTCCGGATCCGGCATCTGGTAGTTCAGCGTCGGTGGTGCTACATCTTCCTTCAGCACCATGGCCGCGACAATCACTTCCAGCGCGCCGGAGGCGCCCATCATGTGGCCCGTGGCTGGCTTGATCGAGGACAGCGCCAGCTGTTCGGCGTGCGCGCCGAACATACGCTTGAGCGCTGTCACTTCAACCTGGTCGCCCAGCTTGGTCGCGGTTCCATGCGTTGAAACGTATCCGATGCGGGCGGGATCGATTTGCGACTCATCGAGAGCCTGTTGCACGCTGACCATGAGTCCGCGTCCGTGCGACTCGGGCTGTGCGATGTCGTGCGCGTCGTTGGCCGATCCGCCGCCGACCACCTCGGCATAGATCGGCGCGCCGCGCGCCAGCGCGTGGTCCAGCTCCTCGATTACCATCGCAGCAGCGCCCTCGCCGGGGATAAAGCCGTTGCGATGCAGATCGTAGGGCGCGCAGGATGCCGATAGCGGTTCAACCGGCGTCGCGAGCACGCCCATGCGCTCAAAGCAGATGTGGAACAGCGGTAGAATGATCGCTTCCGAACCGCCGACCAACAGCGCATCGGCGCGACCGGCGCGGATGTGCAGTAGCCCGTCGGCGACCGCGTTCGCCCCGGTCGCGCAGGCCGACGTGGGCGAGTAGTTTGGCCCGGTCGCGCCCGTGGCGATCGACAGGTGGCCCGAGGCGGCGTCGGCGATCAGGTTGGGCATCGCGAAGGGCGACACGCGCCGAGCCCCGCGCCTGACCAGCGTGTCTTGCCAACGGGTGACCAGCTCCATGCCGCCGCCGCCCGATCCGAAGATGATCCCGACGCGGTGATGGTTGTCAGGCGTGATTTCCAGGCTGGAATCACTCAGCGCTTCCAGCCCGGCGACCATGCCGTACTGCACGTTGAGGTCCATATGTCGCAGCGCCTTAACGTCGGGCAGCAGCGGCTCAGGGTCCCAGTCCTTGACTTCGGCGGCGAGCGGTATTCTGACGCCCCACTCACCCGGGTCGAAGCGACGGATGCGATCGACGCCGCTCTGCCCCCCGACCAGGTTGCGCCAGGTGCTCGGCATGTCGTGACCGACGGGTGTGACGGCACCCACGCCGCTGATCACCACGCGACGGTTGGCTGAATCGCTGCTGGATGCCACTACTTGGGAATCCCGTCGCTCTTGTCGGGGTAGTCACGCATCGAGAGCCCATTGTTGTCGTCGGATAGGGGGAAAGTCCAGGAGGTGCGGGAAATCCGCCGCACCAGTTTGGATAGCACGTCGCCGGGCCCGGCCTCGACGAACAAGGTCGATCCTTGCGCGGCCATCGTCTTGACAGCCTGTTGCCATTGCACCGGAGCGGTCAACGCTTCCGACAGTTCGCTGGAGAGCTGGACTCCGGTGTGCATCAGCCCGCCGGAGATGTTGCTGACCACCGGCACGACCGGATCGCGCCAGGCAATTGCGTGTACGGCCTCGCTGAAGTGCGCCTGCGCGCCGGCCATCAGCGGCGAGTGCGAGGCGATGGAGATCGGCAGTCGAACCACCCGACGCGCGCCGTGATCGCCGGCCAGTCGCATAATCCGACGCAGCGGCGCCTCGTCGCCTGAGACGACCGTTTGTCCGGGGCAGTTGTCGTTTGCCACGACCAACGTGCCCTCGTTGGCCGCTTCGCCCACCAGCTTGCGCAGCACGCGGTCGCGTAGGCCGATGATCGACGCCATGCCGCCGGGACGCAGCGAGTCGGCCGCGTGCATCACTTCGGCGCGGCGACACACCAGTCGTAGCGCGTCGTCGAAATCGACCGCTCGCGCGGCGAGCATCGCCGTGATTTGCCCCATGCTGTGTCCCGATACGACCCGCGGCGTGAGTGTGTGGCCGGCTCGAGACCAGGCGTCGCGCAACGCCTCTAACCAGGCGACCGACGCCACGAAGATCGCCGGTTGCGAGTGGGTGGTCTGGTTGAGCTGTTCCTCCGGGCCGTGTTCGATCAGGTTCAGAAGGTCGTAGTCCAATGCCTCGTTGGCGCGGCTGAACCAGTGCTCCGCGTTCGGATACACTCGCAGTACTTTACCGGCCATGCCGACCGACTGCGACCCTTGTCCGGGGAAGAGCAGCGCGTAGTCATCGTTGGTCAGCGCGGGATGTTCGCCGGATGGCGGTTCATCCGCGGACTCATCGGATAGCGTCAGCGTGTCCATCACGGCTCCTGCACTCCGAGCACGTCAACATTCGATGCGCTTCGTGAGCTTCGCGCTCAATTGTACCGATTCATCGGTATGGAGTGGTACTGAACGACTGGTTGCATGCAGTTGCAGGAACAGTTCGCGCGCCCGAAATGGCTGATCCATCAGCCCATCGCCATGCCGCCATCGACATGAATCACCTGACCGGTGATGTAGGTGCCGCCGGGCCCAGCCAGGAAGGCTACCAGCGGTGCTACGTCAGACGGTTCGCCCAGCCGTTCGAGTGGCACGCGCTGCAGCACGTTGCCGATCACGTCCTCCGACAGGTCGGCGGTAATGTCGGTTTTGATGAAGCCCGGCGCGACCAGGTTGACTGTGATGCCCCGCGAGCCAAGCTCGTGGGCGAGGGAGCGCGTCATCCCCGCCAGTCCGGCCTTGGCCGCGGCGTAATTGGCTTGTCCAGCGTTGCCGACCGTGCCGATCACCGATCCGATCGTGATGATGCGACCGTTGCGGGCGCGGATCATTCCGCGTAGTACGGATTGCGTGGTCAGGAACGAACCGGTCAGATTGGTCGCCACAACGGCGTCCCAGTCAGCCGATTTCATCCGCATCGCCAGCGTGTCGCGGGTGATCCCGGCGTTATTGATCAGGATCGTCGGCGGACCCAAGTCCGAGCTCATGGCTTTGGTCATGGCGGCGACAGCGTCCGCATCGGAGATGTCAGCCTGGACGACAACGGCTCGACGCCCCAGGTCCCGGATCATCGCGGCGACCTCCTGCGCGGCGTCGGACGAGACTGCGTAATTCACGCCAACGTCGGCACCCTGGGCGGCCAGCTCGAGGGCGATGGCGCGTCCGATCCCGCGCGACGCGCCCGTGACCAACGCCACCGCGCCCTCCAATGGCAGCGCGGTGGATGCGTCGAGTATGTTGGAGTGATCTGTCGCAGTCATTGAGGCGAGACTATCACCCAACGTAGATATGAATTCATCAATCCGTAACCCAAGTGTAGGTCAATTCATGGAAAATGTGTGTGCCTCTCGCGGACGTGTGTTTGGGGTCGACGCAGTCGGGCGGCGGCCCCCAATATTGGGGAGTTGCGTATGGATTCCGGTAACACTGCCTGGCTCTTGACGTCGGCGGCGTTGGTGTTGCTGATGACACCGGGACTGGCTTTCTTCTATTCGGGCCTGGTGCGGACCAAATCGGCCGCGGCAACGATCATGCAGTCGTTCGTCATGGTCGGCGTGGCGACGATCGTCTGGGTGCTCTGGGGCTACTCGTTGGCCTTTGCGAACGACGTTGGCGGCTTTGTCGGCGACCTCACCGCCTTCGGACTGCGCGGACTCGAGGGCGACGATCTGATGTTCATGTCCTTCCAGCTGATGTTCGCGATCATCACACCGGCGCTGGTCACCGGCGCCTTCGTGGAACGGGTCTCGTTCAAGGCGCTGCTCGTCTTCACCGTGCTCTGGATCACGATCGTCTACGCTCCGCTCTGTCACTGGGTCTGGTACGCCCCTGACGGCTGGTTGTCCGATCTCGGGGCGGCCGATTTCGCCGGCGGCACGGTAGTGCACATTAACGCGGGCGCGGCCGCCTTGGCCGGCGCGCTGTTCGTCGGACGTCGGCGCGACTCTGTCGCCGAGACCCGACCGCATGATGTGTCCAAGGTTGTGCTCGGGGCCGGCCTGCTGTGGTTCGGCTGGTTCGGTTTCAACGCCGGCTCGTCGCTCGCGGCCGACGGCGGCGCGATCAACGCCTTCGTTCAGACGCAGATTTCCGCCGCCGGCGGCATGGTCGCCTGGCTGCTGCTCTCCTGGCGCTACGCGGGGCATCCCTCGATCATCGGCGCCGCGACGGGCGCGGTCGCGGGCCTGGTTGCGATTACGCCAGCGGCCGGATTCGTCGGCCAGTGGCCGGCGACCGACGGCTACCTGAACTTCTTCCCAGCCCTCTGTATCGGCGTCGTCGCTTCAGCGCTCGGCTTCTATGCAATTCGCGCCCTGCATCGCTGGCGCGATATGGACGACACGCTGGACGTGTTCGCCGTGCACGGCGTGGGCGGCATCTGGGGCGCGTTCGCCACCGGTATCTTCGCGGTAAGCGAGATCGGCCCTGTCGACGGACTCATCGGCGGCAGCGCCGATCTGCTCTGGCGACAGATCGTCGGCATCCTCGCGGCGCTGGCATGGTCGTTCGTGCTGTCGGCGGGGATCTTTATGCTGGTGCAACGGTTCATGCCGCTGCGCGTGAACGAGACCGACGAGATGATCGGCCTTGACCGCAGCGAACACAACGAACCGGCCTACGAGTACGACGAAATCGGCTTTGGCTGGGACGCGAGCGATACGATCGACGATCCGATTCCCAGTGGTACCGAGGCGTTGAGGAGGTTGCTGTCATGAAAAAGGTCGAAGCAATCGTCCGACCCGAGTCGCTGGAACCGGTCAAGCGCAAGCTGATCGAGGCGGGCATCACCGGGTTGCACGTCGAGCGGGTTGCTGGCCACGGCTATCAGGGCGGCGTCGTGCAGGCCGGGCGCGGCGGGCAGTTCTACACTGTCGACATGATCCCTAAGGTGAAGATCATCACCGTGATTTCGGACTTCAATGTGGAGCCAGCGATCGAGGCGATCATCGCCGGAGCCCGTTCCGAGCGCACCGGCGACGGCAAGATCTTCGTCATGGATGTCGAGGATGCCGTCCGCGTGCGTACCGGCGAACGTGGACGCGAGGTGCTCTGAGCGTTCCGTGACCGGCGGTCAGGATATGTCAGAACATCGCGATCGGGTTGATCGGTGAGGCGGTACCGCCGACCAGGCGCAACGGCGCGGGGTTAACAGAAACTCCCAGCGATTACGCTCCGCGCATGCCGCGCTGAGCGGTCTCGGTCGTGCGTTGTCGATCAGGTGCACGCTCATGTAGGTGGTGATGATGTAATGGATCGGCAGAGGCGAGCCGTCGATGTTCGAGGGAAGCACGTCCGATACGCCATCGCAGCCAAGGAGCGCGACTCTCGTCATGGATCCACGGCAACGCCTCCATCAACAGCCCAGCGAGGCCGCTGAAAGGCGGCCAAGCGCCCTCGGCCTCGCAGCGGATATCGCGCCCGGTGCGGACCAGCATGATGTCGCCCGAGCGCACCTGCATGCCCTGCGCCGCCTCGAGATCGGCGATCGAGACGCCCTCGCCCGGTTCAAGCCAGTCGACGGCCTTGAGACGAGGGAATATCGAACAGCACGCCGTGTGATGCAATGCCCTGATTCGGTGATCATGATCGAGTTCCCGGTCGCGCCAGTCGAGCACAGGTCCGATGCGGGAAAGCTATTATACATCCTGACCTAGTCGAGGATGCGGCAGAGTGCGCCGATGTGTGTGTTGGCCATCCCGTGCGGCGAGATCAGGAACCCGTCGCCGTTTGATTCGAGACCGCGAACGCGGCCATGATCGCTGCTGATATCTCCGGCCCTGGCCATGAATTGTATTACCGGCGTCTTGGCTAGTTCCAAGGCGCGCAATTCATGATCACGCCCTCCGAGACCAACGCCGACGCCGCAGCCGAGGACCTCGAGCGTAATCAGGTTCAACGCGCCGTGCTCATCGTATCTGCCCCAGCGCCCCCAATTGGACAGTTGCCGCGCCATCGCATCCCCACATCGGCGCGGGTTCTGGTCTGTTCGGCCATCGGACGTCCTTTCCACAATTCACACCCCATCACCCGGCTGACACGGTGAAGCGTCGACCGCGATCTCGCCTGCGCAGTATGCCAGAGCGCAGACCCTGCGGCAGCGCGGCAATAGACTGGCACTTGGTCACCTGTTCCGATTCGAGCCGACGGGCAACGCGCCACGCGTGAACCGACAGGCGCTCAGTGGGCATGGGAGGCTTCAGGAGGACGAGACCGAGTGCCCCCCGCACCGTTCGGATCGAATCACAACACCTTCTACGGCTGGTACATCGTCGGCGCCGGCATCATCATCAACATGCTGATGGGCGGGCTGATCATGCATGCCTTTCACTTCTATGTGGCCGAACTCAAGGCCGAGTTTCTATGGCCGGCGACGATTTTCGGGCTCGCGTTCATGATCACCCGGATCGAGTCCGGCGTGCTCGGACCGATCCAGGGCTGGTTGATCGATCGCTTCGGCCCGCAGACGATGATGCGGATCGGCATCGCCTCGACGACTATCGGCTTGCTCGCGTTCTCCGAACTCTGGAGCCAAGGCACATTCATCGCATTTTACTTCATCGTTGCGATCGGTTCTTCCGTCGGCGGGTTTATGACCGTGTCGGTTGCTGTGGTGACCTGGTTCGAGAAGAAGCGCTCGCGAGCGCTGGGCTATATGTCGACCGGGTTTGCGCTAGGCGGGTTTCTGGCCACGCCGGTCGGCTACATGATCGAGGAGATCGGCTGGCGCAACGCTGCGCTGCTTTCCGCCATCGTCCTGTTCGCGGTCGGGCAGGTGTTGGCCACTTTGTTCGTACGTCAACCGGAGGATCGCGGGCTAGTCAAGGATGGCGGCGAGGAAGCAGGCGGCGCGGACGCGAGCGGCGGGCAAACGCAGCTCAACCAGCAGCCCCAGGAGTACCGGTACCGCGACTTCACCGTCAGGGAAGCGCTGCGAACCAGGGCGTTTTGGGGATTGGCGCTCGCCCATGGCGCACCGCTGCTGGTCGTTTCCGGCGTGTTCGTCCATTTCACGCTGCTCGTCACCGAGGTCGAGGGGTTGACCACGTTCCACGCCGGCATCGCCTATACGATCATGAACCTGGCACAGCTAGTCGGGCAGCTCGGCATGGGCTATCTCGGCGATCGTTTTTCTAAGCGGTTGTTGCTGGTGCCAGCGATGTTTGGGCACTGCGCCGCGGCGATCATGCTAGCGTTCGCCTCTTCGTATGAGATGATCTTACTCGCCGCGATCATCAACGGTCTCTCCTGGGGTTCGCGCGCGCCGTTGATTACCGCGCTGCGCGCCGATTACTTCGGCGCCTCCAACTTCGGTCAGATTATGGGCTGGTCGTCAATCGTGATGTCGGCGTTCATGACGGTCGGCGGATTCCTGTCGTCGGTGCTCTTCGATGCCACCGGCAGCTATGCGATCCCGTTCACCGTGCTTGGTCTCGGCGCGCTCACGGGAGCGTTCTGGGTGTTGATGGCCGGTCGTCCCCGACTGCCCGGCGTACGTGTCATCGCCGCGACCGGTCTGCTCCGCGCCGCGCAACCGATCGCGATGTTCCGACCGAACCGCCAGTCCAGGGTAAGCGTCGCGCGCGGCGCGCCCCAACACGCGGCTGTGAAGCGTTAAACCCAAAGCGCGTCGCTGCCGCATGCGTCCAACGGTGCCGTGCGGCAAGGTGGACGCCGCATGTCGTACCCTGAATCTCGCGCGTTGAGCGCGCAAAGGGGATATTGGATGGAGCACGACGTGATCATCGTCGGGCCAGATCGTCGAGCACCGTGCTAGCGACGCGGTTGAGCGAGGATCGGTCGCACTCGGTGCTGCTCCTGGATGCCGACCGGACTACGCATCGCTGGAGGCGCTGCCAGGCGATATCGACAGCATTCACGAGGCCCTCGGTCGTTGCGCACGACTGGGGTTTCGCGGCGACGTTCGTGCCCGGCCACGCCGCTGCCGCGCGGCAAGCTGGTCGGCGGATCGTCGGCGGTCAATACTGGCGTCGCGATTCGCGGTGCGCCTTCGATACCTGGGCCGAGATGACCGGAGACGAGCGCTGGAATTGGGCGCGCACGCTGCCGTACTTCCGCGCGCTCAAGGACGACAAGGACGAGGGCAGCGACTGTCCACGGACAGGACGATTCGATCCCCGTGCGCCGCTGGAAGCTCGATGAAGTCGAATCTGTCCAGCGAGTCTTCTACGAGGCATGCGTCGCTCGCGGATTTGAGCAAACGAACGATCAGAACGATCCGCAGTCGACCGGTATCTCACCGCTCGCTATGAACTGCGATGGACCCAACCTGATGACCCGTTGGTCGGCCAATCTCGGTTTCCTTTCGCAGGCGCGCAATCGGCTCAACCTGACCGTGCGCGGTCACTGCCTGGTCGATCGCGTGCTGTCCGAGGTCGGACGGGCCCTCGGCCTGTAGGTCGAGTGCGACGGCGAAATGCAGGAGGTTCGCGGGAGACGGATCGTGCTTTTGGCGGGCGCGATCAGGAGCTCCGCCATCCTCCTGCGCAGCGGCATTGGGCCGGCCGATGAATTGGCGCGGCTTGGTATTTCATCGGTCGTCGATCTGCCCGGCGTAGGTAAGCATCTGATAGATCACTCAATGACGCCGATGCTGTTCTGGCCGATCCCGGCCGCGGTCGATCCCGACAAGCCGATCGCACAAACTCTGCTGCGCTACACTTTGTCGATCGGCGATTTCAACGATATGTAATGTAGATCTACCTACTAGGCCACATCCTGATCGGTCCCGAGGCCTGTTTCGGCGCATGGGTGGGCGAAGATGAACGGCAACCCGGTCCGACTGGGTTGCCGGCATAGCGCCGGGATGCAACTTCCCAATTCATACGGTTCGGTGACGCTACAAAGCGTCGACTATACGCAGCACCCGTTGATCGACCTGAAGTTCGATCAGAATGAGACCGATCGCATTCGGTTGCGCGAGGGTGCTAGGCTCGCCTGGGATCTGGCTCACTCCGAGTTGCTCACGCCATTCCATAGAGGCGCTATTGATATCGATCAGAGTATTATCGACGATGATCATCAGCTCGACGCGTGGATTCACGCCACACCCACCAGCATGGCGCATCCCACATGCACTGTCCGATGGGCCCTGATCCAGCCGCTGGCACCGTCGTCGATAGCGAGGGGTGCGTTCGAGGGTTTGCGCGTGGTCGACGGTTCGATCATGCCTACTCTGATTCGCGCCAGTACCAACTTCACATGCATGATGATCGGCGGAGCGCATCGCCGAATAGATGTCCTCGGAGCGCTAGTCGGCGTCAATGGCGGGCAGCGGTGCCTTCGGGCTCGGCGACTGTTCCTCGAGTTCCAGCAGGATACGACCGCTGGTGAGCTTGTACCGCTTCGTCGCGAATGGGTCTCGCACTGCATTTGCCGCCTTGTGAACTCTCTGGCGATGCGCAGTCGAGATATCGAGGCATTGTTTCTCCTGAGCAGTGCGGTGACGATCGTCTCACCGACTTCCAGGAAGGAAAACCGAATTTTCTCATGCCGAGGGCGCAGCCGATCGGTGAATAGCGGGGTCTGCGACGAGCCTTCGCGTCCACAGAACCAGTTGCTTATTGTGTCTGACTGGAGACGCCCGTCAGAGCCACTGCTTCCGCCAGCGTGTGGGTGGCTTCTGTCAACTCCTGAGTCGGCATGGCGGCATTGGCATTTCCGGTTCGTTGAGCCTACGGTATGCTTAGTTGCTCAAACAGGCTAGCTCAGCGCGCCTGACGCTGCGAGCGTCTCGATCTCCGCAGTGCTCAGACCGAGCACATCTTGCAGGATTCGCTCGTTGTGTTCGCCATACTGTGGAGCGGGTCGGATCAGGTCGACTGGCGTGTCGGAGAGAATGTAGCGCGGCGCTTCGACGACCGTCTCGCCGTGCAGGGCGTGCGGCAGCCGGCGAAAGTGGTCACGATGAGCGAGCTGCGGATCGTTGGCGGCATCTTCGGTCGTCGACAATCGGTGCGCGGAGATACCCACGCCTTGCAGCGATGTCTCAGCTGCGGCTGCGGACAGGTGGGACAGCCAATTAGTCAGCGCTGCGTCGATCTCAGTTCGTCGCGCTCGCCGCTGGTCGAACGCGAGCGACGGATTAGCGCCGATAATCCCGGCCATGGCCCGCCACTGCGCATCTGTTGCCACCGCGACGGCGATCCACGACTCTTCCCGATCGTTCGCCGGCAGGCAAGGGTAGACCCCGTGCGGCGACATCTGCGGATCGTCGTTGCCTCGCCGCTCGAGCGGAGGACCGCCGTTCTGGTAGTCGATCAGGGCGGGCGCTAACAGTTGCAAGGTACCCTCGGCCTGCGCCTGGTCGATGAACACACCCTCGCCGGTGCGTCGCCGATGGTCGAGCGCCGCCAACAGCCCCGCCAACGCGAAGCGCGGCGCCGGATAGTCTGTGTAGGGGCCGAACGGTCCCGCCGGCGGATAGTCGGGCCAGCCGACGAGATATTGGACGCCCGCCATCCCGGCACCCTGGCTGCCGAATCCGCTGACTGCGTTGTACGGCCCAGTCTGACCCAGCAGCGTGCTGCTGAGCATGATCAAATCGGGTTTCTCCTGACGCAGGTGCTCATAGTCCAGCTCCCAACGGGCCAGTACGCCGGCGGTGAAAGACTCGCAGACGATGTCGGCCCAATGCGCGAGGCGTCGGAAGATCTGGCGCGCTTCAGGCGCTCGCAGGTCGAGGGTTAGTCCCCACTTGCCCGCATTCACGTTGCCGTACAGCCCTGAATGCTCGACGCCCGGCTCGTCGCCATGGAACGGGCCGACGGCGCGCGCCGTATCGACTCGCGTGGGTGATTCGACGCGGATCACCGTTGCGCCGTAATCCGCCAGCGCGCGTCCAACCGTGGGCCCGGCGACGATCCAACTCAGATCCAGGACCTTGACGCCGGCGAGTGGTCCGTTCCCCGACGGCAGACCGATCGGGTCTCTCATATCACACCCTCCGAACGCAATTGCGCAAGCTCGCCCGGATCGATGCCAAGTTCTCCGTAGATCGCCTCGTTGTCCTGACCAGGTGCCGGCGCAGGGTGCACGGCACCCTCCATCGCCCGACCGTTGCGGTAAATCTGGAGCGGCGGACTGGGGTACACGACGGAGCGTCCGTCCGGGTGCTCGACCGATCGCCAGAATCCGCGCGACTCCAGTTGGGGGCTGGCACCCAGGTCGGCGATGTCGAGGACCGGCACGAGCAGCAGATCGTACGCAATCGAGATATCCAGCATTTCCTGTTTGGTTCGAGTGGCCACCTGCTCGCGCATGATCTGTTGCACGCGCGGGAACAGTTCAGGGTCGGCCTGTCCAACCACGGCGCGGTCGGCGTAGGTGACGAAGTCCTGGTCGAGCAGGCTGTCGTCAAGCGCGCCGACGTCCACGAGCCAGCGCACTGCATGGTTGGCGAAATGCCCAATCGCCGGCCCCGGTGCCAGCGTAAGTACGATGTGACCATCGAGCACGTCCGCCGTGCTGCGAATGCCGACGCCGCGCAGCTTGAGACCGCCGCCGAAGCGCTCGGGATCGGGCGAGCCGATTGCGTAGGCGAGAATCTGGGCGAGCGTCGCCTGCGCCGCCGAGACCTGAGCCGATGTATCCACATGCTGCCCAAGCCCCGTTTGATGTCGAGCGTGCAGCGCCAGCAGCGCGCCGCCAGCCGCGTCGCCAGCCGCGTGACCCCATGCCTGCGGCTGCGAGACCCGCACCGGCGGTCGGTCGTCGTCGCCGGTCATCAACAGCGCTGTGCCCGCCGCCCAGATCGCGAGGTCGGAGCCGATGTAATGCGATTTCGGCCCCGTCTGCCCGAATGCGGAGATCGAGGTGTAGATCAGGCGCGGCTGCCGCTCGTGCAGGGTCTGGTAGTCGATCCGCAGCGCCGCCATGCGCCCGACGTCGGCGGACTCGATCAGGAAGTCGGCCGATTCGAGCAGTCGTAGCAGCAGATCGCGTCCGCGCGCGTCTTCGAGATTGCAGGTAATCCCGCGCTTGCCGCGCGTATACGCCGTCCAGTAGATCGATTCGTCCGGTCGGTCGGCGAAGAATGGCGCGACGCCGCGCCCGGTCGAGCCGCCTGGCGGCTCCACCTGGATCACATCCGCCCCGAGGTCCGCTAACATCTGCCCGGCCAGTACGCCACGTTCGTCGGTGAGGTCGATCACTCGATAGGGAGACAGCATGGGTGGCATGGTAGCGTCTCGCAGAGATTAGACCACAGCCGGAAGGTCAATCCGAGTGAACCGCCCATGTAGGGCAACACGAAACGCGAATGGACGGTTCATCTCACGATCGATCTCTTCAAGCCGGTTCATACGTCTCAGCATGAATTCGAGCAGCTTCTGACTTGTCGCAGTCGGTGAAGTGATGCAGATCAGGCCAACTCAGTAGCGAGCGAGCAGTTCTATTTGTGCTGGACGCTTGAGCAGTTGTTGATCTTTCGAGATTACCAGCCGGTGGCTGCCTATCTGTGGGATCCAGAACTCGTCGGAAACACCTTGCGCAGCATGCTGATCCGCGAACATGTTGATGACATAGTCTACGTCTCCAAATCCGATTAAGCGCAGCGCCTCGGGAACTCCGCGCCCGATGTTCTCATCGAAGAAGATTCTCATGATGCCAATGCGAACTGCAACGCTGTTTCAACTTCAGCCTCCGTTAGAGAAAAATCAGACGCAATAAAGGCAATCGACTCTTTACCCCGCCATCGCCCCACAATCGTCTCAAGCGTAAGGCCACGATTCTGAAACGTCACCGCCCCACCGGCGAATCTTGGATCGACCGTGAGCGGCCCATCGATTCCCGCCGGATAGAAACGCGTCGCCCATGTACCGTCCTGATTCTGATCGTCTAACGTGTCGTACTCGAATAGTTCAGTCGCATATGCAGCCCACTTCGGCAGTGCTGGCTGCGATGCTGGCCATTCCAGGTCGATCGCCTCCCCTGGCTCGTCCAGCACCCGGCCTCCCAGCAATTTCAGACGGCGCTCAGCCAACGGGTACTCGACCTTCCATCTTCTGCCTGCCTGCTCGCGAGTTTGCGGCAGCTGGTCGATCGAGACGCGGTGCTCGCGGAACCGCCGCGCCACAATCACCTCGACGAGCTCCAGGAATGAGAGCCGCAACTCTCTTCCCGGCTGGCAACGTCGCTCGGTGAACAGGGGTGCAATCCCGCGTTTCTCGTCTCCGCACAACCACAGCTTCACTGTGGATGAGCTGGTACCGGCGTGTTTCGCCGCTTCCGCTACCGTATACAACTCCCGGGTTCGGGCATCATCTGGTTTCCGCATAAGCCTAGGATAGCGCGCGGGTGCTACTCGTCCTTCAGCTTCGTCGCGCTCGGCCTTCGCCGGGCGGGCCGGCGAAGGCTTGGGCGACCTGGAGGAATTCCTCGGCAAGGCCAGGCGTATAGCTGAGCTCGGTGTCCTGGTAGTGCACTCGTTGGGTGACAACGCGGCAGAAGTCCGGGGCCGAGCCTTGAACGATGTGGTGGACGTCTGCATCGCCGCGCGACCACGCCGCGCCGGACGGCAGCGTGAGCTCCACCCGTAGCGGCTCCTCGTTCGGCTCCAGACCGCGCGTCCGATAGGCGAACCCGCGCGTGATGTATCCGAGATGGGCGATGTGCTGGAGTCGGTCCGAGTGGATCGGCTCGATGCCGGCCCCCTCGATCGCATCAAGTCCGTGCGACCAGCACTCCATCAATCGAGCCGTGGCGAAGGAACGCGCGCTCATCGGCGGCCCGGCCCAGGGCAGCCGCGCGCGAGCATCGAGCGGGCGCAGCGCGTCCTGGAGCCGATTCCTCGCCGCCCGCCACCAATCGACGAGCTGACGCCGTGCCATCTGCCGTGAGCGGTCCTGCAGCGCCGAGCGCAAGCCGTCCGCCGAGCGCTCCCCGCCTTCCATCTGCGTCGCCGCGCCCGACGCGATGGCGGCGGCGTTGTCGTCGACCTCCGCCAGGTGCGCAATCACATCGCGCACCATCCAGCCGCGACAGGGCGTGTCAAGCTCCCAATCGGGGTCGGGAACATCCGCGAGCCGCGCATCCAGGTACTGTTGCTCCGCCGCAAGATCGTCGAGGAGTTGCTGGTAGGGGTCGGACATAGGATGGCTTTCCGTTGGGCCTTGGCCGTCTGCGATGCAGAGCCTATAGTGGCCGGCCAAAAGCAGGGAGATCATATGGGACGGTCGCTGACTGACGTCGCGGATCGCCTCTATTATACCCGGTTGGGTGGTCGGCTCGCTCACCGCTCAGATATCCTGGTGGCAAATCCCGCGCTGTCAATCTGATCCGACGGTATATTCCCGACGACGTTGATGCGCTCTGCTCGCCCTTTCTCGGCGGCGCAAGCGTCGAGCTAGCTTGCGCCGCCGAGGGGATCACAGTCTATGCCTCAGACGCATTCGAGCCGTTGATCGACTTCTGGCGATATGCGTTGCGTGATGCTGAAATACTCGCTGCTCGCGTTCATTCATATCACCCGCTCTCCAAGGAGCGATTCTATCAGTTGCAACGACAATTCAACTCCCTCCCCGATCCGTTGGAACGCGCGGCCATCTTTTACGTGCTCAATCGGTGCTCGTTTTCTGGAACGACGCTTTCAGGCGGAATGTCTCCGGGGCATCCACGTTTCACTGAGACGGCAATCAGGCGACTCGCGCAGTTTCGCAGCGAATGTTTGAAGGTCGAGCGGTTGGACTATCGTGATGCGTTCGCGCGTTATCCGGATATGTTCTGCTATCTGGACCCGCCGTACTGGAACGGACAGAAACTCTACGGGCGCAAGGGCGATATGCATGATGGTTTCGACCACGAAGGACTCGCCCACCGTCTTTGGCGGCGCAACGGTTGGGTGTTGAGCTACAACGATTGCCCAGAAGTGCGGGCGCTGTATCGCGGCTACTGCATTGTCGAACCGGACTGGACATATGGCATGTCCGGCAACGGCAATCGGCGATCGCGGGAACTGTTGATTATCGATGCCTGATACGCCTAGTCAGACCGCTAGCGGGAAAGCGTGGGAATATGCGCTTGCGTCAGATCTGGCGCAACTCAATGAGTTCGCCATCCCGAGAGGTGACAAGGCGCTTATCCGAGCCCGCGAGGCTTTCGAGCGACATGACCCGGAAGGGCAATCCGCTATGGAACGCGCGGCAGAGGCGGTAGTGGAGTTCTTGTACAAGCACGACCATCGGCTTGGCGACATCGTAATGCTTCGTCTGCAAGCGGACAGCGCCGGGCAACGCGGCGATGTCCGCGATATCGTGCTCACCGATCAGCGCCAGCGGGAGATCGGCATCTCCGCGAAGCAACGGCACAAGGCGCTCAAGCATTCCCGATTGTCGAACAAGATTGACTTTGGTCGCAAGTGGTATGGTGTCCCATGCTCGGAAACCTACTGGAATCGGGTCTCGCCGATATTCGCTGATCTTGGGCAAAGGAAGGATCGGCGGTGGAGCGATCTGACGAACAAGGTTGATGGGTATTACGTGCCGGTCCTGGAAGCGTTTATGTCGGAGATTCAGGGTAACGCTATTCCGGCGAAGTTGGTCCGATATGTGATCGGGCACTTCGATTTCTATAAAGCAATCAAATCGAACGGCAAGATGGAAATTGAGTCCTTCAACATGAGCGGCGACTTGCACTGGGGTGCGCGGCTACCGATGCCTGACCGGATTATCGAGTTTCATCGTGTTGAGGATAGAGTCGCCTACGCAGAGATCACGCTGGATCGCGGCTGGCAGATATCGTTTCGCCTCCATAATGCAGAGAGCAGGATTACGCCTTCGCTCAAATTCGATATACAGCTCGTTGGCACGCCGCAAGAAATGGGCCGATACAGCGCTCCTTATCGTTGACGACTGGGCGACGAAACGAGACCATTCCAGCCTCCGATTCTCTCGCACAGGGGGGAATCGGAGGCTGGTTGCGGTTGTTCGCTACTACTCCACCGAGGGGTTTGCGCCCAGGGGCTTGAGTTCGTCCATTAGCCAGGTGAGGCGCTCCTCGGAGAGACCGGCGGATTCGGCGGTGTCGCTCGAGCCTGGGTAGCCGAATCCGCTGCGCTCCTCGTCCTGCTGGCGGACGTATTGACCCAGCGAGATGCGGCTGGCGTAGCCGAGGTTGTTGCGAACGTACTTGGGTAGGTCGTCCCAGGTGCTGGCGTGCGCCATCTCGGCGGCGACTTCGAAGTTGACCGCGTCGTGCATCTGGTCCCACTCGCCCTTGAGCGAGAGTTCGTGTAGCTGCATACCCAGCGACTCGAGGCCGTGGGCGCGGAAGATGCTGTGGTAGCTGCGGGTCGAGCCGTAGAATGAGATCGCGCGGCGGAGGCTGTCGATCGACTGCTCGACCTCGGACTCGGTTTCGCCGAACGCCATGAAGCCGCCGACGCTGAAGTCGATCTCGTTCAAGCTGCGCCCGGCGCGCTCGACGCCCTTCTGCACGTTGGGAATGATGCTCTCCATCATCACCTTGTGGGTCATGAATCCATGCGGCCGCAGACCGTCAGCGCAGGCACCGGCGACCTGCGCCATCAGCGGCCCGACGTTGGCGAGCGAGATTTTGGGCGGGTCGTAGGGGATTGCTCCCGGATCGAACATCGGTGTCATCAGCGTGTAGGTGTAGTTGTCGGAGATGAATTCGGGGCGCTCGCCGGTCTGCCAGGAGTGCCAGACGGCGCGCATCATGTTGATGTAGTCCTCCATCCGTTTGGCGGGCGGCGACCAGGTGCCGCCGAAGCGTCGGACGTTATGACCCTTGACCTGGCTACCCAGGCCGAGGTTGATCCGTCCGCCCGAGATTTCCTGCAAATCCCAGGCCGCCTGCGCCATAATCATCGGCGTGCGCGGGAAGGCGATCGTGACCGACGAGCAGATTTCCACGCGCTCGGTGTGCTCAGCGGCGAGCGCCATCTGGAACAGCGAATTGTGCTTGGTCTCGGGCACGACGATTGAGTCGAAGCCGCGCGCCTCAATCGCCTTCACCTGTTCCCTGATGCCGCCCAGCCAGCCGCCGCCGAATCCCGTTTCGATTTTCATGTCTACCTCGCTGTTGCGGACGTACCGCGCCTGCCGTAACGCCCGATTTCGTGATGTCGGTCGCAGTCTAGCTAGCAGGGAGCCGAGGCGGGCTGGAAACCTAAGTGTCTATCCGCCGATCCGCGACAGCTCGCGTGGGGCGAGCGATGCCCAGAATTCGCGCTCTTCGTCGCCGGGCGCATTGACGACCTCGTAGTGGTGATTGAGGGCATGACCGCGCGGTTATCGGCATCGTAGGTCTGCCGGACCGGCAGTCGCTCGTGGTTGGGGTCGTTGGTGTGGGCGAAGGCGAGCCAGGTCTGCATCATCGTCTCCGACAGCGACGCCAGTTGCGGCGTGGCCTCGCCACAGAACCGCTTCATGCTCACGGCCTCGTAAGTGCTCCAGATGAACGGGATGTCGAGCGAGTGACAGCTGCACAACCTGCCGTCGTGGGCGGGTGAGGGATAGTCGAAGCGGTAGCTCCAGACCGCGAGGTTGTCGGTCCGTTCGCCCCGTGCCTCACGAGCGCGCTGGTAGCGGTCGATCCCTTCGGCGGCGCGCATACCGCCGAACGGCGTGGTGGCGGCCGCCAGCAGGTCGTTGTCCGACATCTGGTCTGTGTCCTCGCGCGTGGCAGTGAACAGATTGAACTCATCCTTGGTGTGGCCGATCAGCAGCGGCAGGCCCTTTGTCTGGATCCCGGCCCCAATTCGCGCCTCGGCGTCGAGGCCGAGCGCGTGGCCGTCTGCGACGGGACCGAAGCGGGCGTCGCCGAGTCCGCCGCCGGTCAGCTCGACCTGGTAATCGAGCAGATCATCGGCACTCACCGTGCGCATGCGCTCGGGGTCGTCCCAACCGCCGAAGCGGAGCAGGAATTGCTCGGCGACGGCGCGCGCTTCGACTTTGGTGATCGTCGGAATCAGCGAGCCGCTCATCGGGATCGCCTTGCCGAACGCGCCCATGGCTGCCAGCATCGCCATCAGGTGGGCGATGTCGAAGCCGCCCGCCGATTGTCCGAAGACGGTCACATTGCTCGGATCGCCGCCGAATGCCGCGATCTCGCGCCGTACCCAGAACAGCGCCGCCGTCTGATCGAGTAGGCCTTCGTTACCGTACGCGCCCAGGATCGGCGCGTGTAGCCAGCCGAACACGCCGAGTCGGTAGTTCAGCGTGACGCCCACGACGTTACCGGTCAGGGCGAGTCTGCGACCATCGATGCGCGGTTGCGTCCCTGAGCCGACGGTGTTGCCCCCGCCGTGGATCCAGAACATGACCGGTCGCTTGTGGCCGTCGCAGGCCGGCGCCCAGATATTCAGATAGAGGCAATCCTCCGATTGTGCCTGCGCGGGAATACCGATCAGGTCGCCGACATCGCCCGGCAGCTACCGTTGCATCGCCGAGGCGGAGAACGCCGTCGCGTCTCGGACGCCGTCCCACGACTGCGTCGGTTCTGGCGGTCGCCAGCGCAGGTCGCCGACAGGCGGTCGGGCGAATGGGACGCCGCGGAAGACGGCGCAACCGCCGTCCTCTGCGCCTTGGAGTTTGCCGAGGGAAGTGCTGACCTGGGTTGGCATCGTCATCGCTCTGGTTGTGGGGTGTGGCGTTGCGGGAATAGTGGATCGATGGTAGCGCTGGACGCGGATGCCTTTTGCTTGGCATGCGCAGGGCGCGGGAATGACGGATTACATCACTGCGGGTATGACGGGTCAATCAATTGCGGCTGCAGCCGAGGCAGAGGATGGTGCGATCGTGTCGCGCCTGGAGCGGACGCGCGTTGGGGCCGCCGGTCAGTTGCTGAAGCTGGTCGACCTGGCGCTGCGACAGCTGCCGAATTGTCTGCCCTACATACCATTGCACCGGCTCGCTGAACGGCGCTGCGGTGAGCGAACCCGTGTAGCAGTAGAAGCCGTCGGATGCGGGTGCAAGGTCGGCGGCGGACAGTGCCGTCATCGTGTGCGCCTCGCGATCTGCGTGCGACGCAGCCTCGATGATCTGCTGCGCAGCGCCGTCCGCCTCGCCGATTTGGTAGACCGCACCAACGACCAACAGTTCCTCACTTTCGTTGATGTGAACGAAGTGGAGTTCGGCGTCGAACTCTTGGCCGTCGATTGTATGTTCCGCCGGCGTATGCCAATGGAGCTGGAGCAAACGGTACGACTCGTTGCCAACCAGCAGTTCGCTGCCGCGCTGAAAGTGGATCATGACGAGCCCCTGGGTTGGTTCGATGCGATGGACGCCGCTGCCATAGGCGAACGAGGGCGGCGGCGCCTCCGACGCAACCCAGTTGTCGATGTCGATTGGCGACTGCCCGCCGCTCAGGCCCACGTTCGCGGTCATTGCCGTGCCAATCTGATCCAGGCTCCGCTTGATCGCTAGATTACCGTGCGAGCAAGATCAGTCGCTACCGAGGCCGACACGCGGTCGAATGGCACAGGAACGGGACGATGACCGAACAGCAGCAGTACAAGCACTATCGTCCGCCGAAGCACAATCGCTCGACGCCGCAGGGTGTCTTCGGGCCTGTGGTGACAAGTTGGAGGATGGCCGGATACACTTCATTTTGCTCAACCGACCGCACCGGTTCGACGCGATCGGCGATGGCCTGAACGACACCCTCTATGACGAGTTTCGAGGCGTATCGCGACGATCCCGATGCTCGCTGCGCCATGCTGACCGGCGCGAGCCACGCGTTCTGCGCCGGTGCCGACCTGATCAACACGGCCGAGACGCGAGCGGCGGAGCGCGTGGTCCGACAATCCGCAAACGCCTCGATCATTTCGCGGCGCAAGAATCCGGTACCGTTGTCCGAAGCGCTGAATCTGCGGAAACTGACCATCGCCGCGATCAACGGTTGGGCCGTCGCTGGCGGCTTGCTTCACGTACGCGATGCAGTGTGATATTCGCATCAATGTCCGAGAAGGCGAAGGTGGGTATTGCGCGAAACGCGCTGGAACATGGGCGGTGCCGGCTAGATGACGCCGCTGACGCGACAGATCGGGCTGGGCTCAGCGCTCGAGCTGACGCTCTGGGGCGACCGCAATATGATGCCGAGCGCTGCTATCAGCTCGGTTGGGTGCCGCGGGATCTGGTTCTGGAGACGGCGCTCGCCTACGCGCGGCGGATGCCCTACCTCGCGCTACGCAAGGTGCGCAACATCAAGCAGTCCCTCTATCGCGGCTACTACATGGAGATGGAGCCGATGGTGGCGCAGCAGTTTGGCAACGCGATCGAGCAGAATCTGCAGGGCATGAATGACTCGATTGAAGGCCCCAGAGCGTTCTCCGAGAAGCGTCCGCCCAACTTCACGGACACGTAAGCGGAAGTGATACGCATGTCGGCACGCATATCAACGCTCAGAATCGTCTGGCACGAGCGGACCTCAGACTTCAACCAGCCGATGCCGTGGTTCGGCTCTTGGCTCATCGGCGACGGCGAGAGCGAAGGCGACTGGTTCCACTCCGGTCGCGGTGCCGACGAGACGGTGCACGCAGTGCCCGCCGACGCGATCGGCGTGCGGCTGCGATTCTGGCCGTCGGAGGGACTGGATCCTGAGTACATCGATTTGCCGCTGTCACCCAGCGGTCTGATCAAGACGATCTCGCTGGATTACGACCATCCCGGTCCGCATTCGAGGTTGAAGAAGCTAGATCTGCCGCCGCTGTAGGCGCGGTCCGGGCATGCGGGCAGGGCGTGGATGGCCCTTCGCGATCGCGCAGAGCGCTTGCCGGCGATGTCGTTCAGCTAGACTCAGTCGAACGATTGAGTCTAGGCAGGTTGATCCCTGCCCGGTAAGGAGTTGCGCATGGTGACCGCTGAACGACCGTCGGCCGACCCGGTTGGCTACGAGATCCCCGAGCATCGCACGCTGACCCCGGGCATCGACGGTTGGACGCGCACGGCCCGACCCAGCGACCCGAACAAGTACTTCATGGTTTCTGCCGACTGCCATGTTCATGAGCCGGTCGACCTCTGGGAGCGCCGCGTCGACGAGCAGTACCGACACCGGCTGCCGCGCATCGAGGTCGATGAGGATGGCGTCCGCTGGCAGGTGACCGAGGGCCACCGCCCGACCAAGATTCGCGACCTCAAGCTGGCTGGGGAGGATCTGGTGCGCGACAAGCACGGCAACGCCTACTCCGAAGAGCGCGCTCGCGACATGGACCGCGACGGCGTCGACGCGGAGATCATCTTCCCCAACAAAGGCCTGTCAATGTGGGCGACCTCCGACCCGGTCTTCGCCAATGCGATGTGCCGCGCCTGGAACGACTGGGCCTGGGAGACCTTCGGCGACACCTACGATCGCTCATCACCGCTGGCCTGCGTCGCCACGGGCGATATTCAAGGCGCGATCGCGGAAGTACGCCGTTCGGCCGGGCGCGGCTTCCGCGGTTTCTCGTTCCCGGCCAAGCCGGTCTGGGGACCGACGGGCGAGGACTCCCGCAACTACAACTTGCCCGAATTCGACCTGCTTTGGGCTGCGGTTGAGGAGACTGGACTGCCGATCACGTTCCACGTCTCGACCGGCCGCGACCCTCGCGGCTCGCGCGGCAATGGCGGCGCGGTGACCAACTACGTCTTCCACTCGCTGGCGATGACGATGGAGCCGATTATCAACATGTGCGCCTCGGGCGTCTTCCAACGCTTCCCGGATCTGCGCGCGGGGACGATCGAGGCCGGCATCGGCTGGATTCCCTGGGCGCTGACGGCGATGGACGAGGCCTACCACAAGCATCACATGTGGGCCTTCCCCAAGCTTGAAGGGACGCCCTCGGACTATTACCGCGCCCATTGCTTCGGTTCGTTCCAAGACGACGGGCCCGGCATCGACCTGGCGCGCAAGTACGACCTGGTCGACAACCTGCTGTGGGCCAACGATTACCCGCATCACGAGGGTTCGTGGCCTCACTCGGCCGCAGCCATCGAGCGGACCATGGGCGACCTGACGGATGACGAGCGCGCCAGGGTCCTGGGCCTCAACGCGGCCCGGCTATTCAACTTCGAGGTACCCGCCTCCAACCGTTAACCGGGCGGATGTTGCGCGTGCGGCTTGGTGTGTATACTCGCTGATGAGCGAGCGGGTTTGGCTCAGTTCAGGAGCCGCCCAACACACGAAAGGACCTTGCCGATGAGATTGCCAAGTTTGAAGGGTCGCCGCCTAGCGGGCGCGCTACTGTTTGCGGGTGCCGCGCTGGTGGCGGGTGTGGTAGTCGGTGCCTGCACGTCGGATGACAACCAACAGCAGGCGCAGGCGACCGGGCAGCAGGATCAGGGGATGCAGCAACATGGTCAGCCGGCCGCCCAAGTTTCGGGCGAACCGCGCGGCAACACGCTGCAGCTGATCATGGACCGCGACATGCTCAAGTGCGGTGTCAAGCAGACGCAGCCGCTGTTCGGCTTCCGTGATGATCAAGGCAACGTCACCGGCTTTGACATCGAGTTCTGTAAGGCGATCGCCGCCGCAGTACTGAAGGACGCGAGCAAAGTCGAGTACATCGACGCCTCCGACGCCTCGACTCGATTCGAGCTGCTCGCCGACGGCCAGATCGATATCCTGATCCGGACGACGACCATCACCAGCTCGCGCGACATGGAACTGGATGTCGACTTCGCCCAGACCACGTTCTTCACCGGTCAGGGCTTTGCTGTGCGCAAGGACTCCGGCATCAACGCGACCTCTGATATGGGCGACGCCACGATCTGCGTGCAGACCGGTACGACTACCGAGCAGAACGTGGCCGATCACTTCACCGAGATCGGACTCACCTACGACCCGCAGGGTGGCCTGAGCCAGGATGTCGCCGCCGCCTTTTTCGAGGGGCGCTGCGATGTTCTGACCGCCGATGCGTCCGACCTCGCGTCCCGCATCGTGGTTCGTGAAGACGCCGCTGATTACCAGATCCTGCCGCAGATTATTTCCAAGGAGCCGCTGGCTCCCGGCGTGCGCGACTACGATAGCGACTGGAAAGACGTCGTCAACTGGGTCGTTCACGGCCTGATCCGCGCTGAGGAAATCGGCCTCACCCAGGCCAACGTAGTGGCCATGGCGGAAAACCCGTCCGGCACTGAGTTGGCGCGGTTGCTCGGCGTTCCCTACGAGGGCGGCGAAGTGTCTTCGCTCGGCTTTGACATGGTCGACGCGCAGTTCATCCAACGCGCCATCGCGGCTGTCGGCAACTACGGTGAGATCTACGACCGCGAAATCGGCACGGCGATCCCGCGCGACTGCACGCTGAATGCACTGGCGCGGCCGCAGGCCTACCAGGCTGCAGATTGCCCCGCCGGTCAGAGCGGCATCATGTACGCTCTGCCGTACCGCTAGGCTGTCACGCGCAGATCAATTGGGTTCCCAATGCGACGAGCCGCCCCGGAGGGCGGCTCGTCGCGTCTTTGCCCCTGTCCGCTAAATCGTCGATCCGACCGACTCTGGACGATGCTCGGTTAGTCTGTTGCGGAGATCGATTGCCGACTCGGACCACGAACGGGTTCTAATGTCTGCACAAGCGCCCGCGTCGCCAGCACCTATCGGCGGTCCCGAATCCTCTGGCGATGTCCCGCTGCGGTATCGGCGCGGGTTCCGCCGATTGATGCAGCAGGGCGTCTATGTGGCGATCACCGCGATCGTCGCGTGGTATGTCTATGATTCGCTGGACCTGCGTGGGTTCGGGTTCGGCTATCTCAGTGATCCGGCGGCGTTTAAGGTCGGGAATCAGTGGCTCATCGATATCGACGGCGTCACCAATTCCCGCATTTCGATGTATCTGGTCGGCGTATGGTCGTCGATCCGCGTGGTGTTTGTTGCGATCTTGCTGTCGACGCTTGTTGGCGTTGTGGTCGGAGTGTCGCGTCTCTCGTCCAACTGGCTGGTGTCGCGGATCGCGATGCTCTACGTGGAGATCTTCCGCAATACGCCGCTGCTCGTGCAGGTGGTGTTGGTGTACGCGATCTTTTTGGTCGGTGCGCCAATCATCCAGGAGGTGCTGAACATCGGCGATTTCGCCTTCGTCTCGAACCGCGGCGTTGCGATTCCTTGGCCGGTTCCCGACGACGGGCTCTGGGGTGTGCCGGACTGGTTCGTGGGCGTTTGGGTTGCAGCGCTGATTGTGTTCGGGTTGCTGGCAATGGCCATCCGCCGGCAACGTCAGGCGCGTGAGCGGGCGACAGGTCAGCCGCGGTTCGCGAATCGTTGGGCGTTGGTTGTGTTTGCCATCGCTGCACTACTCTCGTTTGTGGCGCTTGGTCTGCCGGTCAGCATCGATCGACCGTTTGTCGAGGGGACGCGCTACCTGGAAGGCATGGTGATCGAGCCGGAGTTCGCCGCGCTTACGATCGGACTTACACTCTACACTGGCGCATTCAACGCGGAAATCGTACGCGGCAGTATCCAGGCGCTTCCTCGCGGTCAGACCGAGGCGGCGAACGCGATTGGCTTGACCGGCTACCAGCGCATGACGCTGATCATTCTCCCGCAGGCGCTGCGTCAGATGGTCCCGTCGGTTACGAATCAGTACCTCAACGTCAACAAGAACTCATCGTTGGCGTATGCAGTGTTGTACGACGACCTGTTCCGCGTCGCCGGGATCATCACCAACAAGGCGGGCCATGCGCTGGAGATGTTCTTTGTGATTATCGTTACGTATATGTTGATCTCACTGTTGATATCGGCCGTCATGAACTTCATCAATGCCCGTGTCACGCGGGTCGGGGTCTGAGTTAGGGCGTAACATGACGAATATGCCGGTAGCCTCGCGTGAGCGGATCGTCTTGCCGCCGCATCGGGTGCGCGCTGGGCGGCCGCGCCCCGTCAAAATGCGTGATTGGGTGCGCAATAATCTGTTCCCCACGCCTGGCGGCGCGCTACTTACTCTGATTGCCGGGGGCATTCTCGTTGTGTTGTTGGTCGGCCTGGTCTCATTCGTCTTCTTCAGTGCCAACTGGGAAGTGATCACCCACAATCGCTGGTTGTTGTTCGCTGGTGGCTTTCCGCATGAGGAGGCCTGGCGGCTCTGGGTCAGCATTGGAGTTGTCTTCGGATTGATCGGACTCGCCTACGGCACCTGGTCATCACTTGGTCGTCGCGACCATCTTTTCGTGTTTCTTGTCGGGGCGTTTGTCATCTTCCTGATGGCCCACGGCGGTGCCGCGATCTGGTCCAGCGTCTACTTCCTAATTGCGGTCGGCTGCATGTACCTCGGGTACTTCGCCACCGTGCGACTGCCTCGGGAGACATCCACATTGCGGACGCTGCAGCAGCGGCTCGTAGGCGGACTGTTGGTTCTTTCACTGCCCATTGTCCTTCTGATTCTGTTGGGTGGTGGGGATGTCGGTACGCGACATCTGGACGGGTTCGTGCTTAACCTGATCCTTGCCCCGGTCGGGATTGTCGGGGGCGTTCTGGTCGGGATACCAATGGCGATCGGTCGCGCGTCTTCCCTGAAAACGATTGCCTGGACCTGTACGGCCTATATCG
The DNA here is from genome assembly GCA_965116225.1 of Dehalococcoidia bacterium. Lineage (GTDB taxonomy): Bacteria > Chloroflexota > Dehalococcoidia > Bin125 > Bin125 > Bin125. The sequence continues at coordinate 1,962,598 of OZ220495.1, forward strand.
AGATCGTGCGAGGCGCGCCGTTGTTGGGCTGGCTATTCGTCGCCTTGTTCATCCTCGACGATGTCATCGGGGGCGATCTGATTGTCCGCGCGATGGTGGTGATGGCTGTCTTTACCGGCGCCTATATGGCCGAGTACATTCGCGGCGCGTTACAGGCGCTGCCCAAGGGTCAGTACGAAGCGGCGCAGGCCGTTGGTCTCTCGCAGTGGCAGCGCACCCGGTTGATCATCATGCCCCAGGCGCTGCGCATCTCGATTCCGCCCATGGTTGGCCAGGCCATCTCAATCTGGAAAGACACGACGCTCGTCACCGTGATTCTGCCGCTGCGGGAGCTCAAGGGGAACGCTGATTCGGCGATCTCGCAGTTCGAGTTCACCCCCGACCGGATCGAAGCATACGTGTTTGTCGCCGTGATCTTCTGGATCGTGGCTTTCATGATGTCCCGTATTTCCCAGCGAGTGGAGCGCGCTCAGGGCATCGGCGAACGCTAGCCGACCGAGCGGTTGAGGAGTGTGAGATGACTGACGAACTATCGTCCGCCGATATCATCGCCGAACCGGCAGGACCAAAGGCGTCGACCTGGACTGAACCCGCGCCCAGCGACGAACTGGCGGTTCACTCGCCGCGACTGGTGGGTGCCAAGGACATCATTATCACCGAGCGCGTCGACAAATGGTTCGGCGATTTTCAGGCGCTCGACGACGTCTCGCTCACCGTCAAGGAAGAGGAGATCGTCGTCATCCTCGGCCCATCGGGTTCGGGTAAATCGACATTTATCCGTTGCCTCAATCGACTCGAGGAGCACGATGCCGGACGGATCGTGATCGACGGCATCGAACTGAACGAGGACGTGCGCGCCCTGCAGGCGATCCGCTCGGAAGTGGGCATGGTCTTCCAGCAGTTCAATCTGTTCCCGCATCTGTCGGTGCTGAGCAACATCACGCTCGGCCCGCAGAAAGTGCGGCACATGCCCAAGCTCGATGCCGAGGCGCTGGCCATGCAGCTGCTCGAGCGCGTTGGTATTCCGGAACAGGCCGACAAGTTTCCTTCCCAGCTCTCCGGTGGTCAGCAGCAGCGTGTCGCCATTGCTCGCGCGCTCGCCATGCAGCCCAAGATCATGCTGTTCGACGAGCCCACGTCGGCGCTCGATCCGGAGATGATCAAGGAAGTGCTCGACGTGATGCAGGAACTGGCTGAATCGGGCATGACCATGATCGTCGTCACGCACGAAATGGGATTCGCCCGCGAGGTAGCCGACCGCTTGGTCTTCTTCGACGAAGGCACGCTGGTCGAACAGGGCACGCCCGATCACTTCTTCACTAACCCGCGCGAGGACCGCACCAAGCTGTTCCTCAGCCAGATCCTGTAGGCGCATCGCATGACCGCTGATCTGAGTCGGGTCCGCGCGCTCACCTTCGACGTCTTCGGCACGGTCGTCGATTGGCGCTCGTCGGTGTCGGCGGAGGTGGCGGCCTTTCTGCGTCGCTACGATATCGATGCGGACGAAGGCAGGTTCACCGATCGCTGGCGACGCGAGGGGTACGCCGGCGGAATGCGTCTGGTTCGCGCCGGCGAGTTGCCGTTCCAGACGGCCGATCAGCTTCACCGCCGGATGCTCGACATCCTGCTGGGCGATCTCACGATCGAAGCGGGCGAGGCCGAGGTCGCCGATCTCAACCGTGCCTGGCATCGACTGCGTCCGTGGATCGATGCGCCCGGCGGGTTGCAGCGGTTGCGAACGCGGTTCGTCGTCTCAACGCTGTCGAATGGCAACGTCGATTTGCTGGTCAATATGGCCAGGTTCGGCGGGTTGGGCTGGGATTGCGTCCTCTCGGCGCAGATCACGGGTGCGTTCAAGCCCGAGCCGCAGTGCTATCGGCGAGCCGTCGAACTGCTCGGCTACGAGGCCGACGAGGTGATGATGGTCGCCGCGCACCAGGGCGATCTGCTCGCCGCGGCCGCAACCGGGATGCGCACCGCGTTCGTGCCTCGACCCGACGAAGCCGGTCCCAACTTCCCCGCTGATCTCAGCCCCGATCCATCATTCGATATCGTCGCGACAGATTTTTATGACCTAGCCGTGCAGCTCGGCTGCTAACCGGACAGAGCACGAGATGACGCTCGATCCCAACGCCTTCACGACTATCGACATCGACAAGCGTTCCGACGGCGTGACCATCGCTACCCTGAACCGGCCGGAAAAGCTGAATGCGGTCAACGCGGCCATGCATCGTGAGTTGGCGGCGCTTCCGATTGACGCCAATCGTGTTCCGGATGTGTGCGTCCTGGTGCTGACCGGCACCGGGCGAGCGTTCTGCGCCGGCGGCGACTTCTCGGCCGACCGCGATGAACCGATGAGCGGGCGCTATCTCAACCGCATGAACGAAGCGCGGCCGCTCGTCGATAACTGGCTCGACTGCGAGAAACCGATGATCTGCCCGGTCAACAGATACGCGCTGGGCTTCGGCACGACCGTCGCGCTGCTGGCCGACGTCCTCTACGTCGGTCAGTCGGGCGCACTGGGCGACACGCACGTCATATGGGCATCGGCGCTGGCGACGGCGGCGGCGTGATCTGGCCGATGCTGGTCAGGTCCCTCGAGAGCCAAGTACTTCCTGATGACCGGCGAGCACACACGCGCCGAGCAGTCCAAGGCACTGGGACTAGTGCAGGATGTGGTTGAAGACGACGAGCTGATGCCGACTGCGCTGGCGTTGGCAGAGCGGCTCTGCAACGGCCCGCTGGCCGCGATTTCCGCCTCGAAAGTGCCGATCAACAAGTGGATCAAGCATGTTTCCAACCTCGTGCTGCCGCTCTCGCTGTCGATGGAAGGGGCGACCATGTCCGTCCTCGACGCAGCCGAGGCGCAGGCCGCCTTCCGCGAGAAGCGACCACCGGTGTATCAGCGTTAGCCCTCTGACGCGACTCCTCAGATACGCTGACCAGTAGCTCTGGGGGGCGTGTGCTCCTGGTGGCGACACGCTGGACGCGTTGTTGTGGAGCGTTGTTCGCGGAATGGCAGGCTCGGATACATGGGGTGGATGGCGTGGCGTCCGGGCCTGTATCTACATGTGAAGTTGGTTGTCGTCGCTCTCCTGATAGTTATGGCGGCATGCTCTAACCCTGCCGAACCGGCTCCGATTCAGCAGGCGCAAGCCCAGCCGCCGGCAGAGCCGCGGCAGTCGGAGGTTCAGCAAGTCCAGGATGAGCCAGCCCAGCCTGAGGACGACGAAGCGGGAGGTTCCGCAGCCGACGCCATGAGTTACGCACAGCCTCAGTCGCAGGCCTACAGCTCAGGCGACCCATACGCCGCCGACGACCACATACAGCAGGATGCGCAAGGGGCAGCAGCGCCGCTCCCGCTGCGACAGTGGCTGGCGGAAGGCATTTCGTTGGCGCCTAGCGCCGCCGCAGCGTTCGACGAGTACGGCTGGTCCATCGTGATCGAGAGCGATGTCATCGCGTCCAGCGCGCCGTACCACGACGCCGAAGGCGAAGACAGCGGTGCCGTCTTCATCTTCGAGCGCATCGACGGGGAATGGCTTGAAACCGCCAAGCTGCTGCCGCCGTTTCCCGATCCGCTCGGTTGGTTCGGGCGCTGGCTAGCGATCGATGCGGGGCGCATCGTGATCGGCGCGCCGTATGAAGACGGGTTGGCAGCGGACGGTTCTCGTATCGATGACTCGGGCGTGGCGTACGTGTACGAGAACGTGCGCGGTGAGTGGGCGCGCACCGGCACGCTGTTGCCCGCTGTCGCTAGTGGCGGCGCCTCGTTCGGCTGGAGTGTCGCAATCTCGGGCGACCGTATTGCCGTATCCGCCTGGGAAGATGTGGTCGATGGCGTGGCGTCAGGGTCTGTGACCGTGTTCCGACAACACAAAGGACTGTGGTGGGTGGAAGCCGTCCTGACTCCCAACCGCCCGACCGATCGCCAGATGTTCGGACGCGATATCGAGCTGGATGGCAACGTACTGGCGGTCGGCGCGCCTGGCGACGACACCATTGCCGAGGACGCCGGCGCAGTGTTCGTCTGGCACTACTACAGCGGCGAATGGAACTTCGCCGGCAAGCTATTGGCGTCGGACAGTATCGAGTCCGATCGTCTCGGCTCCCAGATTGCGTTGGATGGCGACTGGCTCGTTTCAGGCGCGCATGACCACGATCTCCCGTACTGGAGCGCTGGCGCGACCTATGTATGGAAGCTCAACCGTCTCTGGGAGTTCCATTCCAAGCTGAGCGCGTCGGACGCGCAGCCGGGCGACTGGTTCGGTTACGCGACGGCTCTCGACGGCGAGCGAATGGTGATCGGCGCACCGCACCGCGCGCATCCCGAGACACAGCTCTATCGCAGCGGTGCGGCGTATGTGTTCGAGTTGCGCGATGACGAGTGGATTGAGGCGGGCGTGCTCGGCCCAGTCGATGCGATCGAGGCCGGCGAGCGGGCCGAGTTCGGCTGGGCTGTCGACGTCTCCGACGTCACGGTCACGGTGGGCGCCTGGCTCGCTGACACATCAGTGGGCGAGGACGCCGGCGAGTCGACGGTCTACGAAATCTCCGCAAATCCTCCCGAGCCGATGTACGGCGAGTCGGAGTAGCGCTGTTTCCGCTCAGCGTCCGCCCTCGCCGACCTTAGCGATTCGGGCCACGACTGTCACGCTGCCATCAACAGGCAGGATCACGCCGGTCACATACTTCGCCTCGTCGCTGGCCAGATAGACCGCTGCCCAGGCGATGTCCCAGGGCTCACCCTCTCGCTTCAGCAGGCTGGTGTTCTTGCGACGCTCGCGCAGCCCATCGGACATTCCGTCTGTGTAGACCATCGGGGTGTACGCGGGTCCTGGCATGATGCAGTTGGCGCGGATGCGGTCTTGACCGTGATCGACGGCCAACGCCTGCGTCAGCGTCGCTACGGCGGCCTTGCTCACGCTGTAGGCGGTCAACCCTCGTGGTCGGAGCGCTGAGATTGAGGAAACATTGGTGATTGCGCCGCCGCCGTTCGCTCGCAGTGCCGGGACGGCGTCCTTGCAAGTCAGCATCATCGAGGTGACATTGACCCGTTGAACATGATTCCATTCGGCTTCGGAAATCTCCTCGACTGTTCCCCGACCGCCGATGCCGACGTTGTTGTGCAGCACATCGAGCTTGCCGTAGCGGCTCACCGCATCGGCGACGATCCGGACGCAATCCTCGGTCGCCGTGACATCGGCCACCGTCACCGCCGCCTCATCACGGTCGACCAGCAGCAGATTAGCGCCCTCGCGTGCAAACAGAATGGCCGTCGCGCGATCGTTCCCGACGCCCTCTGCGCGAGACCCTACCCCGGCGATGATGGCGGACTTACCGTCGAGTCGGTTGGGCATGGTTAGAGTTTCTTTCTCTGGCTCGCTCGGGCGCACTCAGCCGAGGTCAATGGCGGATGGTAGCGGGGTCGCCGGACGTTGGGGCTTCCAGATCGAATCTCGGAGAACCAGCGGGATCGCCATCTGAAGAGGAGCCTGGTGCCGTTCCCGTCTGTCGGCGCGGACCCAGAGGATCATCACGATCAGCAAGAGCGGGCCATAGAACGTGGCCAGACCCAGGAATACGGTGGATAGCGGGTAGTCGTTGACGGCTCGACCGAAGATGGGCAGGAAGGGCAGCATGATCATCGCCCAGCCCATGTGATTGAGCGAGAGCACGGTCGCTCGCAGGCCGGACGGCACTCGTCGATTCAGATATCCCTCCATCAGCGGCATTTGCGCTCCTCTGGCGAGCCCGAGGACGATGAAGCAGGCGATGGTGCCGAGATGATCGATCAGCGCGATGCCGACGTAGACGAACACGACCCAGAACGGCATCGACGCCAGCGTGTGCACGATGCCGAAGCGCACAGCGAGCCAGACGCCAATGCGGCGGCGAACACCGTCGCGATCCGCGCCGGTGCCTGTAGCGCGGAGAACAGCCAGCCTACATCCAGTCCCTGCTCTCTGAGGAATGGCTGTAGCAAGTAGAACTCCGGCACCATCGATGCTGTGAGCAGAGCGCTGAACAGCAGCGAGTAGCGGATCGTCGGCGTGCGCCAGGCGAGACGGAGCGTCTGCCTGAGCAGATTGGCGTAGGACGTAGAGTCGTCGACGGTCTGCTGTTCGTGCCGGGGCGGCTCACGGAAGCGGAGCGAGATCATCAGCGCAACCCCGGCTCCTGTTGCGCCGGCCAGCAGCGCGCCCTGCCTGCCGATATGACCTGCGATCACGCCGCCCAGGACCGTGGCCAACACCATCGCCGCCGCGCGCACGGCGAAGGCGTGCCCGGCCTGGCGCTCGAACTCCCGCTCCCGCCCTAGCGCTTGCAACGAGTCGTGTAGGAATGCGCTGTCCGAACCGGTGATCGTGACCAGCGCCAGACCCCACAGCGACCAAGCCACAGCAGCCATCCAGAACGCACTCGAGCACGCGAACCAGGCAGTGAAGATGATGAAGAGGATCACGGATGCGCGCATCGTGCGCACGCGACCAAAGCGATCCGCCATTGCCCCTGCCAGTGGTTGCCCAAACGAGGTGATCACATAAAAGGCCGGACCGATCAGCCCGATCTGCGACCAGGACAGGCCCACATCTTCGGTCGCGAAGATGATCCAGATCGGCATCCAGAACTGCAGATCATGGAAGAAATAGAAGAGTGGATACAAACGGAGATTGCGGTGCCAGGCCGGGCGCAGATCCACTCCAGTCTGGCTTGCTGAGATACTCACCCGCGCAGAGTAGGGCGTTGACGAGCGTGTTGGGAATCCGCTGTCGAGGCTAGGTCGGCACGGCTTGGAACAGACACACCGGATCCGGTATGCCCTTCATCGCCACCGGTCCGATCTCTTCGAAGCCTGATCCGATTTGGTTGAGACGGTCGAGCTGGCGCAGCGTGTTTTCCGACAATAGCAACTCGGTGGGACCGGCCTGATCGACGATCCGCGCCGCCAAGTTGACGTCGTGACCGATCAGATCGTTGCGCCGCCACGTCTGACGACCCCAATGCATGCCGATAAGCACCCAGAGCGGGTGCAGCGTCGAGATCGAGTACTGCTCGAATCTGCGTAGCACGGCTAGGCAAGTGTCGAGCGCCGTCTGCGCGATCGGGAACCAGAGCATCAGCCCGTCGCCGAGTTCCTTAACCAGTCGCGCCTCGACCGGCAGCAACTCATTGACAATGGCTTCCTGCGCGGTCAGCAGTTCGTTCGCCGCGGCGTCGCCTTCGATGGCGGTGAACTCGGTGAAGCTGACGATGTCTGTGAACACGACTGCGCCGGCGACGATGGCCAGTACGGCGTCGGCGTTGACTCGGTGCGACGGGAACAGTGGATGCGGGCACGAACGCTCTCTTGGTTGCCGGCTCTAGGCGGTCATGGCCTGTCGATGGTTGCCAACGCGGATCGAGCCGGACACAGTGGCGACTGCGACGGACAGATCGTCGCCTTGCTCGCAATCGATTGCGAGTCGCCCGATTTCTGCCCCGTCGTTACCTGCGGCCGTCGATTGCTGGGAATCCGCACGTCGACGCTGCCTGAGACGGTGCCAACGTGCACGTCGCCCGCGTCAAGCGTCCAATGCGCACCGAGCCGTGACGCTCATCGCATCGACGGCACTGGTCACCTGCTCGAGTTGGATGCCGCCGCTGATCGAGGCGCCGCGGGTGCTGCGCACATGGTCCACCACGATGGTGCCTGGGCGCTGGCGGTTGAGACTCGTCCATGCACGGTCTTAATCTCGATGCAGCCGTTCTTGATTCGAGCCTCGACGGAGCGCGCCCGATCGACCTGAGTGCTGCCGCTTTGGCTTTGCGCGCGGACGTCGCCGAGGTCGCCGCGCAGCTCCACTCGACCCGACTGGTGCAAGCGCTCAAGTCGGCATCGGTTGAGCAGCGACGGTCAGCGCGTTACCGCCCCGGGCGGGGCGAATGTGCAGCCGACCGTGTTCACGCCATACTTGTTTGCGACTCCGATCGAGCAAACCCTCGACTTCGACGTTGACCCGGTCCGGCTCGGCGATGACCACGAGTCGACCCGAGCGGGTCATGATTTCCAGTCCTTTGTCGCCGTAGATCTCGATCGTGCGCGGTAGGCGTCCGAGTCTAGAGATGCCACGATCACGCCGATGCCAAATGGCATCTCCGTAAGTGGATTGTGTCTTCGCCAACATATAGACTTGGACTGGGTGCACCAGACCACAGAGCGATATTACAAAACGATGAAGACGGTGGATCAGTGGCCTACGAACAGATCCTGACCGAGACGGTTGGCCGAGTCGGCGTGATCCGACTGAATCGGCCTGAGAAACTCAACGCGTGGACCGATCAGATGTCGGGGGAAATGCGGGAGCAGATAACAGCCTGGAACGACGACAGTGGCATCGGCGCAATTCTGATCGCCGGCGAGGGGCGGGCGTTTTGCGCCGGTGCCGATCTGCAAGGTTTCAACCAACGGTTGGTCAATGATCCGGAGGCGCGGAATCGCGACCGCGGCATGCAGCCGGGTACGAACTGGACGCGGTTGATCCGCGAATCGAAACCGGTGATCGTGGCGATCCACGGCTACGCGGTGGGCGTGGGGTTAACCATGGCGCTGCCGGCCGATGTCCGCTACGCGGCCGAGGGGAGCAGGCTCTCGATTCGCTTCGTAAAGGTCGGTCTCGTACCCGAGCTCGGCTCCACGCGGCTGCTGGCGCAGCTTGTGGGGCTTGGCCATGCGACGGAGATCTGCCTATCGGGTCGAATGGTGTCAGCGGATGAAGCCGCTCGCATTGGCTTGGTCTCGGCGGTCGTGCCCAAAGAGGAACTGTTCGACACGGCGCTCGCCAAAGCCGACGAGTTGGCTAACAACCCGACTGCGGTAGTGCGCAAGATTAAGATGCTGCTCAACGACAACGTCAGCGAGCCGAATCTCGATCGTGTGATGGAGCGCGAAGGCGCTCGCGACCGAGAATCGCGACGCTTGCCGTCGCATCAGGAAGCCGTCGCCGCGTTCCTCGAGAAGCGGGATCCCGTCTTCAACCAATAGCAGGGCTACTACGCTGGGCGTAGTGTATCTGTCAGACTGAGCGCCGTTCAGCGCTTGAAGAGGATGCCTGGTATCTCCGCGAGCGTCGACACGGTGTGCGTCGCGCCCTGATCGATCAGGAACTGTGGAGTGCGGAGGCCGGCGATGCCGATCACCGCCGCGAAGCCGGCGTTACGACCAGCACCCATATCCGATTCGGTATCTCCGACCATTGCAGCGGACCCAGGCTCGCTGCGCAGCCTCTTCAATGCGAGTAAGAGTGGCGCTGCGTGGGGCTTTGGATCGCTGGCTGTGTCGGCCCCGATGATCGTTGTGAAGCGGTCGCTCCAGCCGAGCAGCTCGATCGTCTTACGGCCGGCGTCTTCGCGCTTGTTCGTGACGATGGCTAGGGGGACCTCGGCATCGCGGAGCGCATCGAGCAGCGCCTCGGCACCTGGCAACGGCCGAGTCATGGGCATGTAGGTCGCCTCGTAACGGCGCAGATAATCGAGGTAGATCGGTTCCGCTTCTACCTCGCTTAGTCCCAGCATGCTGAATAGCATCACCGGCAGCGGTGGACCGATGAACTGGAGCAACAGCTCCTCGTCGACGGGGTGCCCGTGCGCGTTGATCGTCTCCAGCATGCAGCCAAGCACCAGCGGTTCGGTATTGCCGAGGGTACCGTCAAGATCGAAGACGACCGATTGATACGTTGGTCTCACTGATACGTCGATCTCGTTGATCTCAAGGCGCGTTACTTGATCTGGATGCGCCAATCATCCGAACCCGGCTTGTCCCGCTCGCAAACGGCCAGTCGTCCGTTGATGAAGACGCTCACACTGAGCGACGGCCCAGGAATCGTTCAGTCACGCGCCGAAGGGCGCTCGGCTGCGGTTGCGGCGGTTCGGATTTCATCGATGAGCACGCCGGTACCAACGCTCAGGGCGGCGGCGGCCTCGTCGATGTGGAATGTGTCTGTCCCGTTGGTCTGTGTGTTCATACCTGCAGGGTAGCGTAAGGATCGAGGATCGCCCGGCTGGGCGGTGGACACTGCGCGGAGTTGGTCGTGATCGAGTATTTCATCCTGCTGGTGGTGTTGCTGGCGCTGTCGGCGTTCTTTTCCAGTGCGGAGACGTCGTATCTCTCGATTGAAGGCGTGCGGCTTGAGCACGAGCGTCGTCGGCGATTGCCGGGTGCCGAGCGAGCGGCCGCGCTCCTACGGGAGCCGCGACGTCTGTTGGCGTCGATTTTGGTCGGCAACAACCTGGCCAATACGGCTGCGGCGGCGGTAGGCGCAGTGATCGCCGAGCGGATCGTCGGGGCCAGCGGCGGCCTCAGTATCATCGTGGCCACGCTCGCGGTCACCGCGTTGCTGGTCGTCTTCGGCGAGATTGGCCCCAAGTCCGTCGCCCTGCATCACAACCTGACTGTGGCGCGTTATTACTCCTTACCATTGATCTGTTGGGCTCGCCTAACCCGCCCCGCCGTCGCCGCGCTCGACTGGACATCGAGAATCTGGCTGCGGATCGTCGGCGGTCAGGAAGAGGCGAGCTCGGCGCTCTCGTTGGGCGAGCTGCGTACCGCGATTGTGCAGGCTCGCGACGAAGGCGAACTGGCTGGCGCCGACACGTCGGTGCTGTTGGGTGCGCTGCGTCTGGGAGAAACGCAGATCCGCCGCGTCATGACCGGTCGACCGCAGATCGTCTCGATCGATTCCACATCCACGCTGGAAGAAGCGAGCCGCGCATTCGGCGCGGCCGGGTTTCTGCGTCTTCCGGTCCGTCTGGGCACGGCCGACGACTACGTCGGATACCTACACGGGTCGGACGTGTTGGCCGAGCTGGGACGAGGCAACCGCGACCGCCTGGTGCGCGACGTGATGCGTGAGGCCGTGTTCGAGTCCGAACGCGCCTCGGTGCAGCGCGTGCTTGCTCAGATGCAGACAACCGGACGCTACCTGATGCTGCTGATCGACGAGTTCGGCGTGACGTCGGGACTGGTGACGCTCGAGGACATCCTCGAACTGGTCGTCGGCAACATTCGCAGCGAGACGCGACCGGGCTCGGGGCCGGTTCCGGTGCGGATCGCCGGCGAGCAATTCGTCGATGGTCGACGCGGTCTGACCGATCTCGGCGCGGAACTGGAGATCGACTTCTCCGGGGAAGAGGCCGAGACGGTCGCAGGCATGCTGCTGCAACGATTCCACCGCATCCCGCAGGCTGATGAATCGATAGACTTGTACGGCTATCGCTGGACGGTCGTGGAGTCCGACGCGCGACGCATCCGGCTGGTGCGATTTCGCAGCTTGCCGGGCACTCGGCAGACGGCACCGTCGGCCGCCGCCCTCTGAGAGCCCTGATAGACTGAGCGGGCGTGCCGAGGTGGCGGAATGGTAGACGCGATGGTCTCAAACACCATTGGGCGCAAGCCCGTGCCGGTTCGAGTCCGGCCCTCGGTACCAGCGATTTGCCGAGTAGTGTAACGGTAGCACTAGGGACTTTGGATCCCTCAGTTCAGGTTCGAATCCTGGCTCGGCAGCCACGAGCTGTCAATACAACAGCATCCCCCGCTATCCCAGCACACGACGTATATGCGTGATAGGCAATCACTGCGCCATGCAAGCTGCGGGACGGGGTACGTGAGAGTCGCCCCCTGAGTACACGCCACCTGCTGCGCCCCTGTGGGCGCTTCACTGTTCGCTGCACGCGCGCGGCGCAGTGTCGTGCGGAATGTCTGGCTGCCCGGGCAGGACTTGAACCCGCAACCTAGCGGTTAACAGCCGCCCGCTCTACCAATTGAGCTACCGGGCATCGCCTCAATCATCCTAGCTGGACTTGGCCGAGTGGTCATCCCCTCATCTGCTCAACTATCTGCTGAACTGGATTCACTCTGCTCCCAGGACGCCGACGGTGAGGGGATTGGGCGAGCGCGGATCGCTGATCCGGAGGCTGACCCGACCTTCCAAGGCGCGCAGAAGCGCGTCGCCGCACAACTCGCCGCGCCATCCTCGCAACAGCGCGGGCTTCGACGTCTGCGGCCGACCGCCATCGTTCCAGTCGATTAACGCCCGGATTTGCGCCGTGCTGGCCACCAGATCCGGGTCGATTTGGCGTGGAGCGCAGGCGGAGGCCAGGATCGATTCCAGGAACAGGACCAATATGCGCGATGGCTTGTCTCGCGCTCGACGATCATTCGATTCGGGTAGCTCCGCGGCCGGAACGGCAAGCCCAGCGGCGACCGCCGCCAGCACGTCGGCTCGGCAGGATGAGCGCAGCTGCTCCTGACCTCGCACGCTGGACAGCTCCGCGAGCGACTTGGGCAGCGAAGCGGCAATGGCGGTGAGCAGCTGGTCCGGCGCGATGCGCTTGACGGGTAGGTTGGCCTGGTGTGCCGCTGTCTCGCGCCAGGCGACGAGCGTGCGGAGCGCCGCCAACGAGCGCGCAGTCAGTTTGTTCGCCCCGCGTAGCCGACGCCATCGCTCAGCCTCTCGATCCTGCATCCGCGACAGACGATCGCTTGTCTCTTCCTGCAGCCATCGCAACCGTTGATCCGCGGCATCCTGAGACATGCAATCGACGAAGCGCTGCTGCAAGGGCAGCAACCAGCGGACATCGTCGGCAGCGTACCGACATTGGGCGTCGGTTAACGGACGGCGCATCCAGTCCGTGCGAGACTGTGACGGTCCGACGTTACGTCTGAGTTCGCGGCCAACCAGTCGATCATAGGCAACCGGGTAGTGATACCCGTTGAATGCGGCAGCAAGTTGCACATCGAACAGATCGACGGGCGCTTGCCCCGTGCGTTGCAGACAGAATCTGGCTTCCTGGTCGAAGGCGTGGACGATGGTCCGCACGGACGGATCGGCCATCGCGTCCCAGATCGGCTGATCGGGGGCTTGCTGAATATGCTCAGCGAGCGGATCGATCAGGTATATCCCGTCGAGCGTGGCTACCTGAAGTAACGCGAGATCGGGTTGATAGCGGCGCTCGGAGATGAACTCGGTGTCGACCCCCATGATGCCGAACGAACGGATCTGGTCGGCGAGTGCCGCGACGTCCTCATGACGATCGAGCAATTGCCCGGTGAAGCCGGCGCTGGTCTCCGTGGACGGCGGTGCAGGATTGCTCAGCGACATGCGCAATTGATACCTCTCGTACCTTCGCAGGCAGGATACTGCCAAGCCTGTGACGCGCGCGACAGTCTGGACCGAAGCGAGTGTGCCGCGCCAGCTGCGTGCTACGATTGTCTGAACAACACGCATCGGAGCCCTCATGAAGGTCAGAGCCTCGATCAAGAAGCGCTCCCGCGACGACCAGATCGTACGTCGCAAGGGTCGCCTGTACATCATCAACAAGAAGAGCCCGCGCAACAAGCAGCGCCAGGGATAGCCCTCAGTCGTCCGTCGTTGGAATCGTCCCGCCGGCGCTCCACTACTGTGCTCCCTATCGCGTTGTGGGGCGAGCATCGGCGGCCTCTAGACTTGGCCCATGCCCGCGCAATCGACTATCTGGTTTCCCTGGCGGAAATCGAAGCTCGTTATGGAGCGGACTCGCTGTTCGGCGAGCGCTTCACCGAGGTTACCCGTGGTCGGACCGTGCTGGAGATGCGCCGATTACGCGGCATACGGCCGGTGGCGCGCGGGGCGGCGTGCACGGCGGCGTACTGGCCTCACTCGCAGATATCGGCGTGGTCGCAGCCGTGCTCTCGACCTGTCGCGTCGGCGAGCAGATGCAGGGCACATCGGAGCTGAACATCTCCTACTTGTGTCCCGCCGTCGGCGCAAAGGTGCGGGTTGAATCAACGGTGATCAAGAAAGGTCGCGCCTTGGCGGTCGGCGATGTTGACCTGCTCAGCGATCAGGGCAAGCTGATCGCTAAAGCGCGAGTTACCTACTCGATCAGTCAGATGTGCTAACGAGATGGATGTCGATCTGACGCCATCGCGCGCGAGCGAAGCGCTGCGCGCCGCAGGCGTGGATGGTAGTGTCGTAGCCGTCGAGCGCCTCGACGGCGTATCCAATCTGACCTGGCATGTCAGGCGAGCCGGTGATCCCCCGGTCGCGCTGCGACTCGATCGCCATGTCGGCATCTTCCAGCCCTACAACGTGCGTCAGGAAGCCCGCGTGATTCGCGCACCCAGCCCGTCGGCAATTCCGGTCCTCGATGTGCTCGGAGAGGCTGCCGAGCACATCGCCGCTGGGCGCTCCGTACATTGTGCTGTCGTGGCTGGATCATCCGCATATGGGTACGTCGCCGATGACCAACGCGGGCGTCGACAACTATCGTGAGATGGTCGAAGCGATCCAGGCGTGGCGCACGCTCGAACTCGATTTCCTCGCTCCGCCGCCGGCAGGGCACGAGGCGGCGCTGCGCGATCGTGATGTCGTCCGCGCGCGCGCCATCCACTTCGGATGCGACCGCGACCGCCTAATCGGCACGATCGGCGCAATCCTGAACGAGTATCTGCCCGACAGCCCCGAGCCGCGGCTCTGCCGCGGCGATATCAACCTCTTCAATTGTCTGGTCACCGAGGATGGGAAGATCGCCGGCGTCGTCGATTGGGAACAGGCGCAGCTGGGCGATCCGCTCTCCGACTGGGGATTAATCACCGTTCTGGCATCGCTCAAGGGACTCGCCGCGCCGCCCGAGGAGCATCCGCTGGCGGTGCCCGCGTTCGAGCGATCGAGACGACCGGTCGCGGATCTGCGCTGCTGGATGCTGCATCAGATGTACAAGCTGGTTATGAGTCACCAAATCTGGTCCGAGATCGGCGACGCACCGCCTTGGTACACAATGGTCCGACGTCGAGCGGGTTGCCGAGAACGCCGGGAACGCACTGATGTACCTGGGCGCGTAAGCTCGAGTTCGGCGATCCGGCAATGCCTGATGGTCGACCGCGTCCACTACGTGTTCCTCAGTCCTGTTCTACTCAGCGGATAGCGCCGGACCACCTCATTGGACATCCGCAAGAGCAGCAGTAAACAGTAGCATCGCGACAGCAGCTGTACTCATCATTAGGTGGCTACCGCTCATCATGGCGTACTGAGAGGATGGTGAAAGGCCCTGCTAGCTTGAGGGCGATGTCCGACCTGATGGGTGCATTCCAGCTACTAGCATTAGTATCAGCCCCACCGCTGCCACACCCCAACCGATTAATCGTGTTACCATCCATCATCCCGACATCGATGATGTCGAGGGATGACCGTTGTGTGTGAGGAAAGAGATGACGTCGGTGATGAGCGCCGCCATTCCAAAAGCAATACCCCAGCTCGCCCCGAGCGCCCAGAGCACGGACGCCGCATACAGCGCGATCAGGCGTATCCGTCGCCCTGTTCACCCCCCCCCCCTCGGGTCAGCGCCCTCGATTATCGCTCTCCAGCAGCGAGGCGGTCAGGGTGGCATCGTAGTCGCCATCGATGAACGGTTGCGTCTCGATTACGCGCTGCAGGAAGGGGACATTGTGTTTGAGTCCCTCGATTCGCATCGCGTCGAGCGCGAGGCGCAGGCGATCGAGCGCTTGCGGTCGGTCGGTGCCGTGCACGATGAGCTTGGCCATCAACGGGTCGTAGAAGTGCGAAACCTCATCTCCCGAGGCGACGCCTGCGTCGATTCGTAGCCACGGCTCATCCGGCACCTCCAACAGGTCGATCGAGCCTGGGCTGGGCAACAGCGTGTCCGGGTCTTCGGCGTAGATCCGCGTCTCGATCGCGTGGCCGGAGCTGGGCGGCGGATCGCCGTAGCCCGGTAGCTCAGTCAGCGGCTCGCCCGCGGCGAGCCGAAGTTGCCATTCGACCAGGTCGAGGCCGGTGACCATCTCAGTGACAGGATGTTCGACCTGAAGTCGTGTGTTCATTTCGAGGAAGTAGATATCGCCTGCGGCGTCGAGCAGGCACTCGATCGTCCCGGCGTTGCGGTAGCTCAATCTGGCGACGGCGGCGCGGACTTGAGCATAGAGGTGCTTGCGGAGCGTGACGGTGAGACGCGGGGTGGGCACCGGCGCCTCTTCGATTACTTTCTGGTGCCGACGTTGGACGCTGCACTCGCGGTCGCCTAAGATGACAGCATTGCCGTGTCCGTCGCCGAAGACTTGCAGCTCGATGTGGTGCGGTTCGATCAGCAGGCGTTCGAGATAGACCTCGTTGGACCCGAAGGCGCCCTGAGCGGACGAACGTGCTCGGCGGAGCATGCGACTGAACTGGTTCGGTCGCCGCACGGTCGCCATACCGATCCCGCCGCCGCCGTACGACGCCTTGATCAACAGCGGGTAGCCAACCGCCTCGGCGACGACATCGGCGTCCTCGTCGGCGACGCTGGTGGCCGATCCGGGGATGACGGCCAGTCCCAGCTCGCGCATCGTCGCGCGGGCCTGATTCTTGTTGCCCATCAGCTCCATATGCGCGGCTGCCGGGCCGATAAAGACGATCCCACGCGCTTCGCAGGCTTGGGCGAAGCGGCTGTTTTCGGACAGCAGGCCGTAGCCAGGATGCACGGCATCGCAGCCAGCCGACATCGCCGCGTCGAGCACGGCGTCGATGTTGATATATGACTCGGCGACCGGTGCCGCGCCGATGTGGGTGGCGCCATCGGCCTCGCGCACATGCAATGCGTCGGCGTCGGCGACCGAGTAGACGGCGTGCGTCTCGATGCCGAGCCGCCGGCAAGTGCGCGACACGCGCGCAGCGATCTCTCCGCGATTGGCGATCAGGACTCGCTTGAACACCTGGCGAATGCCGTCCGGTCGATGTCGTCTGTGCAGGGCTAGTCGCTGAGCGTGACGAGCAGGTCACCCTCCTGGACCTGGTCGCCCTGCGCGATGTGAATGTCGGCGACCGTACCGTCGCTGGGCGCTTCGACCGGAATTTCCATCTTCATCGACTCGAGAATGACGAGTTCGTCGCCTTCCTCGACGGCAGCGCCGATGGCGGCGATCAGCTCAAAAACGGTGCCGGCCATCGGCGACTTGACTTCGGACATCGTGGGCTACTCCGCTCGTTGTTGGTCCCAGGAAACCGGTTCGGGTGGCGTACCTGACGTACAGTATTGCAGTATCCCGGCAGCGCTTGTCTGCGCGATAGTTGCGAACCTGTGATACGTCATGAGACGTGAATTAGTCGACCAACTGGTCTGTCCCATTACCAGGGACCCGCTCAAGCTCGAAGTCGTGCGCGAGGACGAGCGCGGCGACGTGATCGAGGGCGCGTTGCTCTCGGAGCGGATCAATTTTCGCTATCCGATCGAGGACGGTATCCCGAACCTCCTGCCTCCCGACATGCAGCGGCGGGCAACCGACTCGGCCTGAGGCGATCAAAGACCGCGCATCGACATCGCTCCATCCGCCTGCTCCGTCATACCCGCGCTTGCCGCGGGCATCTCGTCTGTTCCGACGCGACGCTGGGCGTGCAGGAGCGGCGCGGAGTGTCGCGGGTGACAGGCGGACGGCGTTCCTAAGTTGTAAGCTTTACCCAGTACCCGGTTGAACTTTAATCCGGTCCTGTGAGGCCGGGAAGGTCAACGAGATGACGCTGCAGCCCCCGCCCTTCCACCCGGTACTCGCGTATCGCATGCACGACCAGCGCCACGCGCTGGTCGTTTTGTCCCGTTCGCACGACGGCGTGGGAGCGGGTCGGTGATACACTCCATGGACGCTGCGGCAATGGCGCGGGTGCTCACTCGCATCGCCCACGAGATCGTCGAGCGACATCCGGATCCGGTACCGCTGATGCTCGTCGGCATGCGCACACGCGGGGTGCCCTTGGCTGAACGGCTGGGCGTGCGAATCGAATCCATCGATGGCCGCCGTATTCCCGTCGGCGCCCTGGATATCTCGTTCTACCGCGACGACCTCGATCGCCGCCCGCACGCCCATATGCACCCGTCCCGCATTCCCGAGAACATCGACGGCGCGGTGATCGTGTTGATCGACGATGTGCTGTTTACCGGCCGATCGATTCGCGCCGCCCTGGACGCGCTGATCCACTACGGCCGACCATCGGCCATCGAGCTTGCGGTCCTGATCGACCGAGGACATCGGGAACTGCCGATCCGCGCCGACTACGTCGGGAAGAACATGCCGACGCAGTGTGGCGATGACGTGCGCGTCTCGCTCGTCGAGACCGACGGTGAGGATTGCGTCGGCGTATTCGAGGAGAGGATGCCGCGTGGTGGCTGAACACGTCTCCGAGCAGCCGGCAGACATGACATCGATCTCCACAACTGTTGCGCCCGCCAGCGAAGCGATCTCGAATGAAGCGGCATCGTTGGAATCGGAGCGAACGAGTGGCGCGATACCCGTCCCGTTCGATGAGCCGGCCGCCGACTGGCGGCGGAAGCACCTGCTCGACGTCGATTCGCTCTCCCGGGACGAGATACTGTGCGTCCTCTCGACGGCCAGCGCGATGGCGGAGGTGCTGGGGCGGCCAGTGGCGCGAACGCCTGCGCTGCGCGGCGTGACGATCTTCAATCTGTTCTATGAGGCGTCGACGCGCACTCGCTCCTCATTCGAGCTGGCCGGCAAGATTCTCGGTGCGGATGTGATCAACGTCTCCGGTTCCGGTTCGTCGGTTGAGAAGGGCGAATCGCTGGTCGAGACGTTGCACACGCTCTCGGCGGTGGGCGCGGACGCGGTGGTCATGCGTCACGCCGCATCCGGCGCGCCCTGGCTTGCGGCCCGCACGATCGACGCGCACATCATCAACGCCGGCGACGGGCAGCATGCGCATCCGACGCAGGCGCTGCTCGATGCGTACATCCTCTTGCAGGAGTTCGGTGATCTCGCCGGTCGCAGAGTGGTCATCATTGGCGACGTGCTGCACTCCCGCGTTGCCCGTTCCAACCTCTGGTCGCTAACCACGCTCGGGGCCGAGGTCACATTGGTCGCACCCCGTCCGCTGCTGCCGGCGGCGTTGACTCGCGGCAGCACCGACCGCGAGCACCCGCTCTCGTTGCCCAATGTCACGGTGGCGTCCGATCTCGACGAGGCGATCGTCGGCGCGGACGCAGTTATGGCACTGCGAATCCAGAGCGAGCGGCTGTGCGGCAACCTGTTGCCCTCTACCACTGAGTTTGCGCGTCGATATCAGCTCACGCCGGAGCGAGTGGCGTTGGCCGAACCGCATGCGATTGTGATGCACCCCGGCCCAATGAACGCAGGCGTCGAGATCGCCGTCGAAGTGGCGTATGGTCGTCAGAGCCGAATCGAGGCTCAGGTCTCGGCCGGTCTCGCCGTGCGCATGGCTGTGCTCTTTCTTCTGATTCGAGGTCGAGGCGGCATATGAGCGGTATTCGCGCGAGCAGCCTGATGGTTCAGGGTGGACGGGTGATCGATCCTGCGTCCGGCTTGGATGCGACGCTGGACGTTCTGATCGTCGACGGTCGGATCGCGGAAGTTGGACCGCATCTCGCCGCGCCGCCCGGCGCGCAGGTGATCAACGCAGATGGGCTTGTGGTCGCGCCCGGATTTGTCGATCTTCACACGCATCTGCGCGAACCGGGTCAGGAGCATAAGGAGACGATCACGACTGGCGCTCGCGCGGCTGCACGAGGCGGATTTACCACAATATGCGCGATGCCGAACACGGATCCGGCGATGGACTCGCCGTCGATCATCGAAGGCGTGCGGCAGCGTGCGCGCGATGTCGATTGTCGCGTCCTGCCGATCGGCGCGGTCAGCAAAGGTCGGCAAGGCAAACAGCTGACCGAGCTGGCTGCGCTGCGCGATACCGGCGCGGTGGCGGTCTCCGACGACGGCGATGCCGTCGCCGACACGGCGCTGGCGCGTCGCGCCTTCGAATACCTCGCCGACATCGGTATCCCGTTGGCGGAGCATTGCGAGGATCCTGAGATCGCCCAGGGCGGCGTGATGCATGAGGGTGCCGTCTCGGCGCGACTGGGACTGCGCGGTCAACCGGCCGTGGCGGAGTTATCGATTGTCCAGCGCGACATCGCGCTCGTCGAGGCGTCGGGCGCGCAACTGCACTGCTGCCATATTTCGACCGAGCCAGCGCTACAGGCGATTGCCGATGCTAGAGCGCGCGGTCTGGCTGTCACCGCAGAAGTCACGCCGCATCATCTCTATCTGACGCACGACGCCGTCGCCGGCAGCGGCGACGAATCGCGCTATGACACCAACGCCAAGGTCAATCCGCCGCTGCGCAGCGAAGCGGACATGGATGCATGCATCGACGCGCTAGCTGCGGGAGTCGTCGACGCGGTCGCTACCGACCACGCCCCGCACGCCCTGATTGACAAGCAGTGCGAGTTCGACCGCGCCGCTTTCGGTATCTCCGGTCTCGAATCGGCTTGGCAGGTCGTCAATTCTCTGGTCGATGCTGGGCGGTTGACGCTCTCGCAGGCGATCAGGCGGTTGACGATCGGCCCGGTCAGCGCCTGGCACCTGGACGCTGACGCGCTGCAGGGCCTGGGCACGCTGGGCGTGGGAGCGCCGGCGGATGCGACATTGCTGTCGACCGATGCGGTCGCGCGCGTCGAGCCGGCATCATGGGCCTCAATGGGTAAGAACACGCCGCTTGCGGGACGCACGTTGGCCGGCGTCGTCGTAGCGACGATTTCACAGGGACGTCTCGTCTGGGACGGTCGGGAGCAGTAATGGCAGAACATCTCGCAAGCCACGCCGACGCCGCGCTCGTCCTAGCAGATGGCGCTGTCTTCCGCGGCTCCGCACTCGGCGCGGTGACCGATACCTGGGGTGAGGTCGTCTTTAATACCTCGATGACCGGCTACCAGGAAATGCTCACCGATCCGTCCTATGCCGGACAGATTCTTGTTTTGACCTATCCGCTGATCGGCAACTACGGGATCGATCCGCCGATCGACGAATCGCAACAGATTCAGGTTCGCGGACTGATCGTCAGATCGGAGTGCGATACGCCGTCGCATCCGCGTGGCGGGATGCGGTTGCACGATTACCTAACGGCGTCCGGGATTCCCGGCATCGTGGGTGTCGACACGCGCGCGATCACGCGCCGCATTCGCCACGAAGGGGTCATGATGGGCATGATCGTGCCGGCCGACGAGGTCGAGGCCGCGCAACGACAGCTCGTCGAACTACCCGATTACGACTCGCAGGACTTCATCAGCGTCGGAACCAAACAGGCCTACTGCTGGAGCGACGGCGTCCCGCTGGGGCCAGGCGAGAGATCCGACGAGCCGGGACCGCACGTCGTCGTGCTCGACCAAGGGCTCAAGTACAGTATTCTGCGACATCTAAGGCGCAGAGGTTGCCAAGTCACGGCGATGCCGCCCGGCTCGGGCGTCGAGGACATTCTCGGCCTTAGTCCGCAGGCTGTGCTGTTGGCACCCGGTCCGGGAGACCCGCAGCTGCGCGAATCACAGGTGCGCACGGCCAAGGCGTTGATCGGCAAACTGCCGATCATGGGCATCTGCCTGGGGCACCAGGTCCTCGGTCGCGCGCTCGGCGCCGAGACCTTCAAGCTCAAGTTCGGTCACCGCGGCGGTAACCATCCCGTGCTCGAAGTGCTCAGCGGACAGATCGCGATTACCGCGCAGAATCATGGCTACGCGGTCGACCCCAACGGCCTCGACGCAGATGTCGAGGTTACGCACATCAACCTGCATGATCAAACGGTCGAGGGACTCGCCCACCGCAGCGAGCTGGTGTTTTCGATTCAGTACCACGCCGAGGCTTCGCCCGGGCCGCTGGACAACGGCCATCTGTTTGATCGATTCCTCGACATGATCGATGAGGCGCACGGCAATTCGCAGAGGAGACTGGCATGACTCAGGCGACTGATCCAGCCGCGCCGGGCAGTTTCGAACCTCAGTACCGTCTGTCGACCGCGGATGACGCGGGGACGATCGCGGACGTAATCCGCGACGTCGTGGAAGGCCCCAATCCGGTCGTGTTCGACCGGTCCTGGAACGCTGAGGAAGTGGCGACTTGGCGATATCGGCTAGGTAACAGCGGTGCCATCTATGTGGCCGTCGACGGCGACCAGGTAATCGGCTTCGGGGCGCTCGACTACAACACGCGACAGCCCGAGACGGCAACGCTCGGCGTCTGGATGCGCTCCGAGTGGCGTCGTCGCGGCATCGGCACCGTGCTCGCCGAGTATCTGTTGGCGCACGCGCGCGAGCAGGAGTTCAAGCGCGTCGTCGGCTCCCTGCCTGAAAACAACGAAGCGGCGCTCTCCTTCCTCAGCTCTATCGGTGCGCTCGCTCCATTGCTCAATCCCGAGTCCCGATTCGAGCTGCCGCTGTGAGCGCCGCCGATGATGTAACCGGCGTCCGACAGCATCGAGCAAGAGGGCGGTCGCCTGTCTCCACTGCTGAACGCTGGCGACACGCCATCAACACGAGCGATCCACAAGGATGCGATGCACGTGACGAAACCTGAATCCGTCCTGATTATCGGCAGTGGACCGATCGTGATCGGCCAAGCCGCTGAGTTTGACTACGCCGGTACGCAGGCCTGCAAGGCGATGAGCGAGGAAGGCGTTCGTTCAATCCTCGTCAACTCCAATCCAGCCACGATCATGACCGACGCCGAGGTCGCTGACGCTGTCTACATCGAACCGCTGACGGTGCCGGTGCTACAGCGGATCATCGAGAAAGAGCGCCCAGATGGGCTGCTGCCGACGCTCGGTGGGCAGGTTGGGCTGAATCTCGCGGTCGATCTGCATGAAGTTGGCATCCTGGACGAGTTTAATGTGCGTCTGCTGGGCACGCCGCTCGACGCGATTCGCCGGGCCGAGGACCGAGAACTGTTCCGCCGCACCATGCGCGAAATCGGTGAACCGACGCCGCCCTCCGCAATCGTCAATTCGCTCGACGAGGCTCGGCAGGCGCTCGACGAGATCGGTCTGCCCGTGGCCATTCGACCCGCTTACACGCTGGGCGGCACGGGCGGTGGATTCGTTCGCACCATGGAGGAATTTGAGCGGGTGGTGCAGATCGGCCTCGACGCGTCGCCGATCACCCAAGTGCTCGTCGAGCGATCATTGCTTGGCTGGAAAGAGGTCGAGTACGAGGTGATGCGGGACGGGGCCGGCACCTGCATCACGATCTGCAACATGGAAAACCTCGATCCTATGGGCGTCCATACAGGCGACTCGATCGTGGTTGCGCCATCGCAGACGTTGTCCGACAAGGACTATCACCTGCTGCGCACGGCGTCGCTCAACATCATTCGCACGCTCGGCATCGAGGGTGGTTGCAACGTACAGCTTGCCTTGGCCCCGCGACAGGATGTGACGGCCTGGCCGGTCGAGTCCATGCGCAAGGGTGGCGGAGTCGGTGTGCCCCATGATGAGCAGTTGCCCTACTACGTGATCGAGGTCAACCCGCGCGTCAGCCGCTCCTCGGCGTTGGCGTCAAAAGCGACCGGCTATCCGATCGCGCGGGTCGCGGCGAAGATCGCGGCGGGCAAGCGGTTAGATGAAATCGGCAATCAGGTCACGGGACGTACTCAGGCTGCGTTCGAGCCCGCGCTCGACTACTGCGTCGTCAAGATTCCTCGTTGGCCGTTCGACAAGTTCGAGGCCGGCGACCGCGTGTTGGGCATGCAGATGAAGGCGACCGGCGAGGTGATGGCGATCGATCGCACCTTCGAAGCGGCGCTGCAGAAGGCGGTGCGTTCGCTGGAAGTGGGCGGCAAGTCGGTGCTCTGGGAAGACGCCGAGGCGGAGCCGATGCACGCGGCGGAAACCCCCACCGATATCCGACTCTGGCATCTGCTAGGTGCCATTCGCGCCGGTATTTCGCTGTCGGAAATCGCCCGGCGCTCGAGCGTCGATCCCTGGTTTCTCGACCGACTCGATGCGATCGTGCGTATGGAGCGTCGTCTGCTCGCCGAGCCGTTGACGCCGTCGCTGATGCGCACGGCGAAGCGGATGGGCTTTGCCGACGAGCAGATCGCCAACCTCGCCGGCAGCGTCGACGAGCGCATCCGCGAACAGCGCATCGCCTGGGGGATCACGCCGGTTTACAAGATGGTCGATACGTGCGCGGCCGAGTTCGATGCCGTGACGCCTTACTTCTACTCCACCTATGAGGAAGAGAACGAAGCGCGCCCGGAAAGAGGCAACCGGGCGCTCGTAGTCGGCTCGGGGCCGATTCGGATTGGCCAGGGAATCGAGTTCGACTACGCCTCGGTCAAGGCGGCGCAGGCATTGCGGTCCGCGGGTTGGGCCGCGGTGATGGCGAACAGCAATCCCGAGACGGTATCGACCGATTTTGACACCTCGAATCGCCTCTACTTCGAGCCGCTGGATGAAGAGGCGGTGCGCGACATCCTCGAGAACGAGGACGGCAGCCTGAACGGAACCGGCGCTGACTCCGCCATCGGCAGTGGCTCTGCAGTTGCTTCGATCCTGCAGTTCGGCGGCCAGACCGCGATCAATCTCGCTAATCCACTGACCAAGGCGGCGCGTCCGATTCTGGGCTCGCAGGCCGATGTAATCGATCTGGCGGAGGATCGCAGGCGCTTTGAGCGCTTTCTCGCCGACCTCGGTATTCCGCAACCTCCCGGCACCGCGGTGAATAGCATCGATGAGGCGGTCCTGGCGGCGGACGCGATTGGCTATCCGGTATTGGTGCGCCCGTCGTATGTGCTGGGCGGTCGCGCGATGGAGATTGTCCAGAGTGTTGGCGACCTCGCGCGCTATGTCACCCAGGCGCAGGCGGCTGCGCCGGGTAAACCGATCCTGGTCGACAAGTACCTGGCGGGCATCGAGGTGGAGGTCGACGCGATCTGCGGTGGATCCGGAGACGACTCAGTGCTGATTCCCGGCATCATGGAACATATCGAACGCGCCGGCGTTCATTCCGGCGACTCGATGGCCGTATACCCAGCGCTGAATTTACGCGTCGACGAAGTCGCCAGGCTGGTCGAGTACACCAGCCGGATTGGCAACGGGCTCGGTGTGACCGGGCTAATGAACATTCAGTACGTGATCATGCGCGACGATGACGACCATGACGGCGATGTCTACGTGCTTGAGGTCAATCCTCGCGCCAGCCGTACGGTGCCGTTCCTGAGCAAGGTGACCGGCGTGCCGATGGTCGAGGTCGCAATTCGCGCGATGCTAGGCGAGTCGTTGGCCGATCAGGGTTATCCGAGCGGCCTCTGGCCGGAGACGCCGCTGGTCGCCATCAAGGCACCGGTGTTTTCCATGTCCAAACTGTTGGGCGTGGATACCCATCTCGGTCCCGAGATGAAATCCACGGGCGAGGTGATGGGGGTCGATGTCGACTACGATAAGGCGCTCAGTAAGGCGCTGATCGCGGCCAACATGGCGCTGCCACAGCGTGGACGCGCGCTGCTGAGCATCGCCGATCAGGATAAGCCCGGTGCCATGTCGATGATTCGAGAGCTGGGAGAGGCGGGCTACGAATTGCACGCGACCGCCGGCACCGCGGAGCTGATTCGCGGACTCGGCTACGACGCGACTGTCGCGCCCAAACGTGAAGTGGGCGGCGACCCCGACGTGATCGACCTGATCCGTTCCGGGCGGATCGACATGGTGGTCAACACGCCTGAACAGATCAGCAGCAACATCCGTGACGGTTTCCACATCCGTCGCGCCGCCGCCGAGCAACGAATTCCCTGCTTTACCTCCATCGATACCGCCCGCCACGCCGTCGGTGCGATGGTCGAGGGTAGCGCCGACTACCACATCGCCACCGTCGCCGAATATCTGGCTGGCCGGGTTGTGGGTCGGGAGTAGGCCAAGCGGAAGTCTGACTCGTGCGCCGCGCCATCGCTCGCGTGATTGAGACCGAGGAAATTTACCCCGGCACGTTCGCGAGTTGGTACGAGGCACCGTCGCTCTCGCAGCACGCTCAACCGGGACAGTTCGTGATGGTCGATGCCGGTTCCGAGCATGGCGCATTCGATCCGCTCCTGCCACGCGCCTTCTCCTACTACCGATTCCGCCGCGTCGCCTCAGGCGACTCCGAGCGTCAGTTCGCACTGCTCTACAGCGTGATCGGCCGGGTGACGGAGCAGATGGCGTCGATGCAGCCGGGCGAGCGAGTCTGGATGACGGGTCCGCTCGGTCGGGGGTTCGACGTGCGCCGGACGGCGTCGAACCTGTTGTTGCTCGGTGGCGGCGTCGGGATCGCGCCGCTCGTCGCGTTGGCTGAGGCGGAATTGGAGCGCGACAGCCGCAACCGCTCGATCGTGCTCTGTTTCGGCGCTCGCAGCGCCGACGGCGTCTACCCAGCCGAGCTGTTGCCGCTGCAGGTCGAGTATCAGGTCGCGACCGAGGACGGTTCAATGGGTGCTGAGGGCTTCGTTACCGATCTCTTCGCGAGGAATCTTGCCTGGGCCGATCAGACTTTCGCCTGCGGTCCTGTCCCTATGTTCCGCTCCATGTCGCCGATCGTCCGCCGCGACGGGATGAACCGTCCCGTGCAGATTCTCATGGAGACCGATATGGCCTGCGGCACTGGCATCTGCTATGGCTGCGCGGTGTTCACCAGGAAAGGCGTCAAACTTTGCTGCAAGGACGGTCCGCGGTTCGATCTGTTGGATGTCTATCCGAACGGCTGAGTCAGCGACTGCGACTAGGTGACCAGATTCCTGATTGCGACTCCAATGAGACAGACTCGATATCATCAGCCAAGCTAGAGAAAGCTGAAAGGTCGTCATGGCGCGAGCAGGCCGAGTCATCCTCGACGGATTGGTGTTTCCCGAAGGGCCGCGTTGGCATGAGGGTCGGCTGTGGTTCTCGGACATGCATGCACATGAGGTGATCGCCGTGACGCCCGACGGCGAACGGGAAACGATCGTCGAAGTACCCAACCAACCCTCAGGACTGGGATTCCTGCCGGATGGACGCCTGCTGATCGTCTCGATGACTGACCGCAAACTGCTGCGGCTCGACCCTGATGGACTCCAGGAAGTGGCTGATATCTCCGACCAGGTGCCGTTCCACTGCAACGATATGGTCGTAGATGCGGAAGGCAACGCCTATATCGGCAACTTCGGCTTCGATCTCCTCGGCCGGGCGACGCCGCAACCAACGACGATGGTGCTGGTGCGACCACAGGGCGAATCGTTGGTCGTGGCTGATGGCTTGCAGTTCCCGAATGGGACGGTGATCACGCCCGAGGGCGACACGCTCGTGGTCGGCGAAAGCTGGGGGCAACGGTTGACCGCGTTCGACATCGAGGACAACGGCGGGCTCTCAGGTCGGCGGGTCTGGGCTGATCTGGGATTTTCGCCCGATGGCATCTGTCTCGACGCCGAAGGCGCGATCTGGGTCGCAATCCCAACCAATCCCGGCGCGCTGGTCCGAGTCGCCGAGGGCGGCGAGGTGCTGGAACGGATCGACGTGTCCGATATGGGCGTCTACGCCTGCATGTTGGGCGGGGAAGATCGCAAGACGCTCTTTTCGCTTGAGGCGCCTACGTCCAATCCGCAGCCAGGCGATCCTCGACAAGGTCGGATTCGCGCCTTCGACGTCGAAATCCGCGGCGTGGGACTGCCGTAACGGATGCCGCGGCTCACATCGCGCTAATCGAAGATGGACATGTCGAAAGCGGATCTGCGACGCGCGTTTCAGAAGCGGCGCGCGTCACTGCCGGCGGAGCTGGTCGATGGTTGGTCTGCGGCGATCGCCGCACGGGTCGCGTCGCTCGAGGTATGGGTGGACGCCCAGACCGTGCACTGTTTCGCTGGCTCGCTCTCGGGCGAAGTCAGGACGGTCGGCCTGATTGAGCGCGCGCTGCATCAGCGCAAGCGCGTGCTCGCCCCGCGCGTTCGATCTCACGGGCGGTTGGAGCACCGCGAGGTGTCGAGCCTCGATGACTTCAGCGCGTTCACGTTCGGTCTGTTGGAGCCGCGTGTCGACTCGTCGTCGCCAGCCGATCCGAGCTGCGCCGATCTGATCTTCGCGCCCGGCGCGTCGTTTGCGCCAGATGGCAGACGACTCGGAATGGGCGGCGGCTACTACGATCGGTTTCTCGATCGGCGCTCAGCCCGGACCATCGGTCTGGCGTTTGAGATGCAGCTGACGGCATCGCTGCCGCAGTCGAGTCACGATCAGCGCGTGGACCTGATCATCACCGAATTACGAGTGATCCAGTGTCGGTAGTGCGTTGGATGCCGCCTTGACGAGCCGCGATTATCCACGAGACGACAACTCGGTCTCGGTTGGTCGCCGTGTTCGCGTGCTTGTACCCCCTCCGTTTGGGATGCGCTGCACGAGCAGGATGTGCCGCAGCTGGGCGAAGTGATCGCGGTCTATCACGCAATTGGCGACGATGAGCTGATGCTGTCGGCGGGTATGGAGGTCGCAGCCGATTCCATGCCCCGGGAACCGCTTGCCCCGCTCGAACTTGGGGGCTGTGAGGCGGGGATGGCCGAGCACTACGGGCCGTATCTGTTCGACGATTTTCGCCAGACGCAGGCGCAACTGGAGGCGGAGCTGGCGATTCCCGGTCGTCAGCCGCGCGGCATCGTGGTCGAGCGCTATATGACCATGTCCGACTCGGAGCCCGACCTGTCGAAATGGCGCACCGAACTCTGGCTGCCGCTAGTCTGGCGTTAGAGTGAAAATGAACTAGAGCGGATCCTGAGGAGTGCTGAATATGCCGGAAGTGATCCAACTTTCCCAGCGGCGAGCGGCGGTATTGCAGGCGACTGCCTCGACGGAGGAGTTGCCCTCCACGTTCGAGCGCATTTTCCCGACCGTGTTCGCGTCGCTGACCGAGCAGGGCGTCACCGACCTGGGGCATGTCATAGCGGTCTACCACTCGATGGACGCGAATCAGATGACGCTGTCGGCGGGGATCGAGATTGGCGATGGCGTTGAGCCGGCCGAGCCGCTGGAGTTGCTCGAACTGCCAGCCTGCGACGCGATCAAGGCTGACCATCAGGGTCCCTACGACCAGCTCTATCAGACCCCTGTCAACGACGAGGCTGTCTGGGCCTACGCGCAAGAGCTGGGTCGCACGCCAATCGAAGGCCCCATCGAGCGCTACATCACCGACCCCGAGGCCGAGCCGGACTCATCCAAGTGGCTAACGGAGATCCACCTCCCGCTCCAGTGAGCCAGCCGTCGGAGTAAGTGCCCTCAATCTGGGCAAAGCGCGTTGGACGTTGGAGCGGGGGACGGGATTCGAACCCGCGGCCACCTGCTTGGAAGGCAGGAGCTCTACCCCTGAGCTACCCCCGCTGGATAACACCGACGCGCGGCTGACGCACATCTAGCCAGGATCAGCCTAGCGGGTACCCGCTGATCGATTGATCGGCGGACGTCCGCTACGGCTGTGGTCGCTTGATCCCGCTACTCGCGCAACGAACGCAGGTCGGGGTCATTGCGCAGCTCTCGATAAGCCTTGCTCTGGATTTGGCGGATGCGCTCACGGGTCAGGTCGAAGTGCGCTCCGACCTCCTGCAGGGTGTGCTCCCGCTCGTCGGTCAGACCGAAGCGCATAGCCAAGACCGCAGCGTCGCGCTGATCGAGTCGCGCCAGCGCCTGGCGGGTCAGCCCTTTGAGCGTCTGCTGGATGATCGCGTCCTCCGGCGTCGGCGCATCCTCGTCGGCGAGGAAGCGCGTCAGGTCGGAGTCATCGTCCTCGTCGGAGACGCTTTTGTCGAGCGAGGCGGGCGTTAGGGCGATCCGCCGCAGTGCGCGAATGCGCTCCTCGGACTCTCCTAACTCGGCCGCCAGCTGGGCGACGGATGGTTCCGTCTGGAACTCCTGCCGCAGACGCCGCTCGGCCCGGCTCAACTTGTTGATCTGCTCCGAAGTGTGCACCGGCACGCGGATCAGGTTGGCGGCGTCCGCCAGCGAGCGGGTCACCCCCTGTCGGATCCACCAGGTCGCATAGGTCGAGAACTTGTTGCCCTTGCGATAGTCGAACTTTTCGACGGCGCGGAAGAGGCCGACGTTGCCCTCCTGGATCAGATCCAGCAGTTGCAGCCCTTTGTTCTGGTACTTCTTGGAGACCGAGACGACGAGACGCAGATTGGAGACGTACAACGTTCGCTCGGCATCGTAGCCATCCCATTTGGCCTCGATCAGGCGTCGTTCAGCTCGGCGGGCGAGACCGGAATCAGCTGCCAGCAACGTCTCAGCGTCGTTGGGCCACTCTGCCGTCGCCTCGTCCCAACCGAGCGCGTCGACAGAGCGGCGATAGAGGCGAGGCGTGACGATCGAGGTCACCACGGAGAGCGCGATGACGAGATCCTCTACATATTGCTGCTCGAGTCCGCACTTGGCGCTCAGCTTTGCCGCGAGCTGCGGATCGATCTTGCCGTCGATCGCGTCTCGGAAGCGCTGGTGTTCGATTAGTTTGTCGAAGGGCAGCGCATTCAGGTAGAGCGCGTGCGCCGCGATGTCGGCGATGCTTCGCAGCTCGCCGATCTGGCGCAGCAGCGCCGTCCAGACCTGCAGCGCCGTCGCCTGGCGGCCCAGGTCCTCGTTCAATCCCTGCTCGATGGCGTCGATCCAGCGCGCCCGCTCGATCGCGGTACCCAACTCCTGCTCCTGCTCAGCGGTGAGCAGAGGCCGGCGGCCGATTTCGTTGAAGTAGGCGCGGGTCGCGTCGACATCGTCGCCGCGCTCGGTATCGACGGCGCGTCGTCGGCGGCGCTTACGCTGGCGCGGAAGCGGCGATTCCTCGTCGAGTAGCTTGGCGAAGCTCCACTTCGGCGCGACTTTGTTGCTCCGCACCGCCGGTCTCGGCGTCGCGTACATTCGACGCCGCCACTCCGCGGCGACCTCCTTGGAGGGAGCTCGGGTGTGGGTGATGTCGAAGCCGATCAGCGGCTTGTCCATGTTGGCCCTCGCGTCCGTTATTCGTTGCAGCATGTCGTCGCGCTCACCTCCATGTCGGTCGCTCCAACCATCGAGCGGCGCGTCAACGTCGGCGCCGTCCTGGTCGAGCCGTTGTTCGAACGTCATCCGATTCCCCCCTTTCGTTCAGTGCTGCTGTGTCCGCTCGATGTCACGTGCACCAGCAGACCAACGCGCTCACCATCAGTACGTAACTCGAAGCGGGTTTGTTCCCGAGTCGGTCGGGTATCCGCTCGCTGTGTGCGCAGCCGTGTACTCGGAAAGTGCGATCTGCGAGATAGTGACGGCCGAGGGGAAGCCGAAGCGTCAACTACGCCGCAGGTAAGACGTTGCGTGGGTTCGCGGGGCGAGGGAGCGAGTCGGTGGCACCGGTCAGTCGGCGAGTGCGGCGACCGCCTCGGCCGCTCGCTGCGGCGCATGGCGCACGTCATCGGGTCGCAGCGCCCTCGTCCAGGCCGCGAACTCGAGCATGATCCCATCCGGGTCGTAGAAGTAGACGGAGCGGACGAAGACGCCAGGATAATTCTCGCGGGCGATGCCGCGCGGCGAGTCGTCGTGGTTCATAATCGGCGTGCAGCGGACGCCGGCGTCGATCAGGCGCTGACGCGCGTCCTCGATCGCCTCCGGCGCGACGTTGAAGGCGACGTGGTTCATCGAGGCGATCGCGGTGACCAGCTCGGCCGACGGATCGAAGAAGGTGTTCGGGTCAGGTGAGGCGATGCCGGGCGCGGACTCGGGCGCATCGGGGAAATTGAAGAAGGCGAGACAGTCGCCGTTGCCGATGTCGAAGAAGAAGTGTTGTCCCATATCGCCGGGCAGCTCGATCGTCTTGACCAGTGGAAAGCCGAGCACGCCGCTGTAGAAATCGACGGTGCGCTGCATGTCGCGGCAGACCAGTGCCAAGTGGTTGATGCCGGAGACGTTGAACGGTCCGACGGTTGACTTCGCTTGATCCGGTCTGATCGGCACGGCATACGCTCCAGCTCGTCTTGGCGTGTCTGCATGGTATCGATTCCGACCAGGTCGTGCTGTCTCGCGGACGACGCCCGGGCGTTTGAGTCGCCTCGCAACGGCTCGCCAGGGTAAGGGCGCGATGGCGGAGCCGGGTCGCAATCGAGAATGGGCGAATATTGAGCAGGTTACTTGTGCTACAAAATTCCCCTATAGATTACCCGCCAACTATTGACGACGCCCACGTGTTTCGTACCTTAATCCAACACTCACATATGCCCCCGCCGGGGCGGGTCGACAGACAGTTCGCCGCCGCCCGGCGCAACCAGGAACCGAGCACATCCGATGAGCCAGACGACTGAACTGCTTACTCCCGCCGGCGTCGAGGTGGTTGGCGCACTCAGCGAGGGATACGACGAAATACTGACCGAAGCGGCGTTGGCGTTTGTCGCCGGTCTGCATCGGCAGTTCAATAGGCGCCGACAGACGCTGCTCCAGCGGCGTATGGAACGGCAGGTCGAGTTCGACGACGGCGGGTTGCCCGACTTCCTGTCCGATACCGAAAAGGTCCGCTTCGGCTCTTGGCGGGTCGCGCCGACGCCGGATGACCTGCAACAGCGTTGGGCAGAGATCACCGGACCCGTCGACCGCAAGATGATGATCGGTGCGCTCAACTCGGGTGCGGACGCATTCATGGCTGACTTCGAGGACGCGCTGTCGCCGACCTGGGACAACATCATCAACGGTCAGATCAACGCTCGGGATGCGGTGCGGCGTGAGATCACGTTCGAGAACCCGGACGGCTCGGTGCGCTCGCTGAACGAGCAGGTGGCGACGCTGCTGATTCGTCCGCGCGGCTGGCACTTGAGCGAGAAGCACGTGCTAGTCGACGGCGAGCCGATCTCCGCCTCGCTGTTCGACTTCGGTATGTATATGTTCCACAACGCGGCCGAGCGCCTAGCGCGCGGTACGGGACCGTACTTCTATCTGCCCAAGCTCGAATCGCACCTCGAGGCGCGGCTCTGGAACGATGCCTTCGTCAAGGCGCAGGATGATCTCAGCGTACCACAGGGTAGCATCCGCGCGACGGTACTGATCGAGACGCTGCCGGCGGCGTTCGAGATGGAGGAGATCCTCTACGAGCTGCGCGACCACTCGGCTGGGCTCAACGCCGGTCGTTGGGATTACATCTTCTCGGCGGTCAAGCGCTTCAAGTCGCAGCCGACCTTTACCCTGCCCGACCGCGTGCAGGTGACGATGACGACGCCGTTCATGCGCGCCTACACGGAGCTGCTCGTCCGCACTTGCCATAAGCGCGGCGCGCATGCGATGGGCGGCATGGCGGCGTTCATTCCCTCGCGCCGCGATCCGGAGATCAACGAGATCGCGTTGACCGGCGTGCGCACTGACAAGGAGCGCGAGTCGATGGACGGTTTCGACGGCACCTGGGTCGCGCATCCAGATCTGGTTCCAGTCGCCCGCGACATCTTCGAGCGAAATCTGGCTGGCGCGCGCAACCAGCGCGAGCGACTACGCGAGGATGTCGAAGTCAGCGTGGGCGAGCTGGTCTCGCTCGATCAGTCGGGCGGCACAGTCTCCGAGGCCGGGCTGCGGCTGAACATCTCGGTGGCACTGCAATACATCAACAGCTGGCTCAACGGCGTCGGCGCGGCGGCGATCAACAATCTGATGGAGGATGCGGCGACGGCGGAAATCTCGCGCGGCCAGATCTGGCAGTGGATTCAGCACGGAGCGGAGCTCGACGACGGGCGTTCGGTCACCGGCGAGCTGTATCAATCGCTGCGCGACGCGGAGCTCGATCTCCTGGGTGGCGCGGAGACATCCCGTTACGGCGATGCCGTCGAGATTCTCGACCAACTCGTGCTCAATGAAGAGTTCACGGAGTTCTTGACCTTGCCCGCTTACGAGTACCTCGACTAGCGCACATGACAGGACTCGGGGCGAGCGGAACGCAACGACTGGCATAACGGCGACATAGCCGCAACGACGTGACCCGACGCACATGATCGGCCACGGACAGCCACGGAGGATCCAGATGACGACGAACGGCACAAACGGGACCGGCAACCCGCTGGACAGCGCCGCCGCACTCGAACGCGAGTGGACGACGAATCCGCGCTGGTCGGGAGTGCAGCGAACCTATACTGCCGCCGACGTACTCAAGCTGCGCCCCTCGCTGTTGCCTGAGTCGACGATCGCGCGTTACGGTGCTGAGCGGCTCTGGAGCGCGATGCAGGACAGCGACTTCGTGCGTACCTTCGGCGCGGTGACCGGCGCGCAGGCGGTGCAGATGGCCAAGGCCGGGCTGCAATCGATCTATGTCTCCGGCTGGCAGGTCGCGGCCGACGCCAACACCGCTTCGCACACCTACCCCGACCAGTCGCTCTACCCGGTCAACAGCGTCCCCTCGCTGGTCAAGCGACTGAATAACGCGCTGATGCGCGCCGACCAGGTGGACCGACTCGAGAACCGCGAGAGCGTCGACTACTACCTACCCATCGTCGCCGACGCCGAGGCCGGGTTCGGCGGCCCCATCCACGCGTTCGAGCTGATGCGCAACATGATCGAGGCCGGCGCGGCCGGCGTGCACTATGAGGACCAGCTCGCCGCGGAGAAGAAGTGCGGACATATGGGCGGCAAAGTGCTCGTTCCGACCGCGCAGCACGTCCGCACTCTACAGGCGGCGCGGCTAGCGGCCGACGTGATGGACGTCCCGACTATTCTGATGGCGCGCACCGACGCGCTCTCGGCCACCCTGATGACCACCGACATCGACGAGCGCGACCGCGAGTTCATCACCGGCGAACGCACGGCCGAGGGCTACTTCTCGGTTACCGGCGGGATCGATTCCGCCATCGCCCGCGGTCTGGCCTTCGCGCCGCACGCCGATCTGATCTGGTGCGAGACGTCGGTGCCTGACATCGGCGAGGCGCGCGATTTTGCCCAGGCGCTGCACGCCGAGTACCCCGACAAGATGCTCGCTTACAACTGCTCTCCTTCGTTTAACTGGAAGCGCCATCTCGACGACGCGACGATCGCCAATTTCCAGGAGGAGCTGGCATCGATGGGCTATCACTTTCAGTTCATCACCTTGGCCGGTTGGCACGGAATCAACTATCACACCTTCAATCTCGCCAGCGGCTACCGCGACCGCGGGATGGCTGCCTACGTCGAGCTGCAGGAAGGCGAATTCGAGGCTGAAGCCTACGGATACACTGCAACCAAGCATCAGCGCGAGGCGGGCACGTCCTACTTCGACGAGATACTGCTCACGGTGACCGGCGGCGACGCGGCGACGACTGCCCTTAGCGGCTCCACCGAATCCGCCCAGTTCAACGAGGAAACCGTCGCCACCCACTGAACCGACGTCTCCAACGGCCGACAACGAAGCCCCGCTGGATCGGGGTTTCGTTGTCGTGTATGATCAAAGCACCGTCATGCCTCCAGACATCCCGAACAACGGGCTGGTTGGGAATGAGCCCTCTGGTGATGATCTCTGGGTCCACAGACTGAAGTTTGCGGATGTGCGTGGCGTGTGGCTCGGGCTGGCGAAGTACTTCACTCAACTGGCACGTCATCGGAGCGATGCGCATGGAATCCATCGACGGTAGCCGAAGCGGTTGCTTATGATCGGGTCGGGCTGCTCGTGACAGTTGTGCTTGAACCACCGGACGGTCGAGGTCGCTCCCACGTGGTTACTGGATGGTTGTCGGATGATCATGAGCGAAGGCGCTATGATCAAGCTGGAGGGAGGAGTCGCACCCGATGACGAGGCATGCTGACCCGGTTCATACCGCGACCCTAATCGACCAGTGTGAAGAAGTGCCTCTCGCCTCATCTCCACCTGATTCTGGCTCGTTCGCGTTTGAGGTCGAGTTCGACTCGAATGAGCTGGAGCGAATCTCCGCTGGGCTGCCTGACAACGTCAGCGCCGCCGCCTGACCGCCGCTCTCCGTCTTGCCACTGCTACCCTACCCAAATAGCTGGGCTGACGATCACCGCGTAGGCGGCGAAAGGACATACTGATGAGCGACGGCGTGCATTTCGGCGTGATGGTTCCGCAGATCAAGCGCACTTGGCAGGAGACGCAACGGGCGGCATCCGCCTTCGAGGAGATGGGCTTCGACTCGCTCTGGGTCAACGACCATCTCTACGGTCCGCAGTCGCCGGCGATCCCGATGCTCGAGGCGTGGACTTTGGCCGCCGGCATTGCGGCGGTTACCGAGAAACCGGAAATCGGCACACTGGTCACGCCCGTCGGGATGCGCAATCCAGCCCACACGGGGAAGATGATCGCCACGGTCGACAACATCGCCGGCGGACGCATCATCCCCGGCTTCGGCTCCGGCTGGATGCCGCGCGAGTTCACCGACTTCGGCATGCCCTTCGTCTCGACTCGCGACCGCCTGCGTCAGCTCGAAGAGGGTCTGCAGATTTTCAGGGGCATGTTCGATCCTGAGCAGGACGAATTCTCCTTCGAGGGCGAATTCTTCCACACCGAAAACCTGGTCACCCAGCCCAAGCCGCCGCGCGATGTGCCGATCCTGGTCGGCGGCGGCGGCGAACGGGTGACGATGCGCATCGCCGCGCAGTACGCCGACATCTGGAACAACTCCGCCGGCGCACAGGATAACCTCGAGCATAAGGTCTCGGTCCTGCGCGGCCACGCCGAACGGCTAGGACGCGACCCGTCCGAAATCCGCGTCTCGCAGCAGTGCCTGGTTACGATCGTGGACGATGATGAGCAGGTCGGACCAATGGTCGACCGCGCCCAAAAGATCTTCGGCGGTCACATGGGCAACCCGGCCGGCGACATAGCGCTGACCGGCACTCCGTCGATGATCAAAGAACGCGTCAATCGCCACATCGAGCTTGGTTGCGACATGTTCATGATCGAGTTCTTCGGCCGCGACACGATCGAGCCAGCCCAGATGTTCGCCGAAACGGTCATCCCCGAGTTCCGCTAGATAATGCGTCTCCTGAAACCGAAGACTCGAGTTTCCCCATTCAATAGCCGATGCACTCCGGTGTGGGGATGTGATTGAGAATCACCTAATGGCAAACCTCTCAGTCCAGCAGTTTGCTTCGCAGCTCCAAGATGAGATACGCGCCATCTGCGAGGAGAATGGCTGGAAGTACAAAAGTCCTACGTACAAAGGGACAGCATTCGGGATTTGGTGCGCACGCTTGATTTCGGAACAGGACGCTCGATATGACACGGATCCTATTGACGCATATATGGACGGCCCTAGAGATTTGGGAATAGATATTGTCTTCTTCAATGCCGATGCTGACGAATTGTTGATTTGCCAGTGTAAGTACCTGGGTAGTAAGAAAGGCCTCGACGAAAAAGTCCTAACCGACTTTTTAGGCTTGCATGACAAGTTGCTAATGCCTGGATACATAAAAAAATATGGACATGCGAACTTGGTTGATGCCTTGCCGGTCAGCGCCATGGAGAAGCACCCGGATCGAATTATATACAGATTGATTACAAATGCAACCATCACCAATAGATCTCGCGAAGTTTGGAAAGGTCGTCAAGTTCATATATCGGGTCCTACATATGAGCTATGGACTCGTGATGATCTAAAGAGGTATTGTGTAGAGGTAGACTCCTACGATGATGAATCGATTGACGATGTGAAGTTAGAGTTACCATCAGATCAGTATATTCACTTCCTGTATCCGCGGGCCACCTTGGTCGCTGTGGTAAGCACCAATGGGCTCAAGAACCTCTGGGATAAGCATCATGGAGCACTATATGCGGAAAATATACGAGGAGGACTAAGATCGAAATTAAATACAGAGATGCGTGAAACTTTGGAATCCCAACCAGCTGATTTTTTTTTACTATAATAACGGGATCTCTGCAACCTGTTCTGATTTCCAAATACAGAAAAAGGGACCACATTCCACTTTAGTGGCCGAGAAGTTCCAGATTATCAATGGTGCACAGACACTCAATGCTATTGGAGAAAGAACGGATCCATCTGAAGGGCATGTACTTCTGAAACTAACGAAAGTGGAAGACATATCCTCTGAAGTGTTATTTAAAGAGAATATCATAAGATACAATAATACACAGAATGTTGTTAAAAAATCCGACTTTAGATCGAATGACGAAGTGCAACAGTGGATCGAGAAGGAGTTGCGACAGGATCCGTGGCGTTGGCCTGCTATGCAGCGTAGGCGATATGTGAGGAAGAGGTCACGCAAGACACCGTCAGGTATAGGTAAACTATTAAAGCTTGAGGACTTTGCAAAGATTCGATATGCATGGCTATATGAACCGATGCCGGTTATTGACGCGGTGGGGTCACTTTTTGAGGACCAAAGTGGAAGCGGCAGGTACCGAAAGGCCTTCGGTATTGATGGAGTTCTGAGGGATAAGTGGCCAGGCACTGTACTGGACGATGCATTGCTTGCCGTTGCATTTTATGACCAGATCGTGTTGGTTTTGGATGCTGAGAGAGCGAAACGGAAAGATCGAGCCAAGACCCAGAAGCAAATAAGCTTTGAGTGGTTGAGCCTATACCGCTGGCATTTCTTGGCCCTTGCGGGCATTTGGTCCAGGGAGGAAAAAGTGAATCCCGGAGAGCTGCTGAAATCAAAGACTGAATTCAAACGACAGTTTGATAGGTACATGAAGGTGTCATTTGATACAATTTCAATGGCCGAGCGGTATCGTGATCAGGATTTGCGTAATAAAGGGGAGAAAGGCGGCGGATTGACGATGCGGAACTGGAGACGACAGGTCGGTTCCTGGGAAGACCTGAAGCAAAATTTCGCGAACGCAATCCTAGATGCAAGCTTTGGTGAGTGAGTGAGGATCTACCTGGGACGCTCTATTTCGCGTCCAGGACTGCACCACGTAGAGCGGGTCGCTGCGATCTTTGGCGGGCGAGATGTCTTGCCATTGGGGTGGGTTGAAGCAGCCGGAGTAATGGAAGTAGGCGCCGACCAGCTGGATATGGCCATCGTCGCCCATACCTCGCCAGAGCCGCACCGCCTTGGTTGGAAAGCAGCGGTTCGAGAAAGAAACGACACAGCCCCCGTCTGGCCGTAGTACGCGCCCGATCTCCCGGAAGACCTCCAGAGGTCGGGTCAGGTACTGTACTGAGACCGCGATTGTGACGGCATCGAACTCGTTGTCGCCGTAGGGCAGGACCGGGTCGGCGTTGAGGTCGTGCACGGCCCACTCGCTGAGCTGCGGGTTCGCGGCCAGCTCTTCGGCATTCATGCCGAGGCCGACGATGCGCCCCGCCTCGAGATCGTCGGGGTAGTGCGAGATCCACGACGACATCAGGTCAAGCAGGCGACCACCCTCCTGCAAGCTTCCCACCGAGAGAAGCGGCGGCAGAAACGCGCGATAGTGCTCGCGCAAGGCGGCGATGGCAGCATCATCGATATGGGCGACCAGGCGCGGCTGGGCGTAGAAGCCAGCGTCGTCGGACTCATCGACGCGTCGGAAGTGACCCGCCTCGAACGGTGGATCACTCGTCGGCGCTGCTGACATGCGTCGCGCTAGAACTTGGGCGGCTTGGGCAGGATGTAGGCGGCCGAGAGCGCGACGAGGATCGCCGCCATGGCGATACCGATCGCCATGGCGACGATCTGTCCCGCGTGCAAGCCACCAGCGCCTTCGCCGCCAGCGGCGAAGGCGACGCCGCCTAGCAGGACAGCGGCGACGAGCGCGAGAGCGCTGGTTGTGGTTCGCAGCATCTGAGATCCGCGTTCCTTACCCGGCGAAGGGGTTGCTGATCTGCGCGGTGTGATCGACCAGGTGCCAGAGACTGGCGGTCATCAGGGCGGCGACGGGCATCGCGGCCATGCCTTCGCCGCCGGCTGACTTGCCCAGCTCGCTGTCCTGAACGTAGTTGACCTTGCTGTTGAAGGCCGCTTCGACCGCGTCCAGCGCGGCGAGGGCGTCGTCGGCGCTGGCGAACTCGGTGCTCGACAGCGGGTTGTCGGGACCGTCGTAGCCGCAGGCGGCGCAGATGCCGTTGGCGAACATCAGCTCGGATGGGATCACATGCTCGGCAGTCTGGCGCGGCGACCAGCCGGCCTCGCCGTCTTCGGCTGTGCCCTTGGGCGTGTCCCAGTTGGCGGCCGAAGCCTGAATGGCGGCTCGCAGCGCCGCGCGGCTCCCCGCAATTCCCGCTCGCAGTTCGTCGGCAGTTGGCATGTCGTGTGCTCCTTGATGAGGTCTGGATAGTCCCTGCTCTGAGCAGCATAGAGCAGACTCGGTACCCTGAGCGGGCAAATCCAAACGTTCACGACCGCCGAGCACGGGAAAGGAGTCGAGCATGGCATTTGGCATCGGCCTGATCGGCGCGGGCGGCAATCAGAAGCTGCGGCACATCCCCGGATTCCGAGCGGTCCCCGACGTCGAGATCGTCAATGTGGTCAATCGTTCGCTCGAATCGGGCCAGCGGGTAGCGGCCGAGTGGAATATCCCCAAGGTCTCGCAGTCGGTCGAGGAGCTGCTCGCCGATCCCGCCGTGGATGCGGTCAGCATCGGCACTTGGCCATACAAGCATCTCGAGTACACCAGCGCGGCGCTCGAAGCGGGCAAACATGTGCTGTGCGAGGCGCGAATGGCGATGAACGCCGACGAAGCGGAGGAGATGCTCGCGGTCAGCCGTCAACATGCCGACCTGGTGGCGCAGCTCGTCCCGGCCCCGTTCGACTTCCGACTGGGTAAGACGATCAGACGGCTCTGCGAGGATGGCTCGCTGGGCAGTATTATCGAGGTGCATCTGACGCTGCTGAACGGATCGGGATTAGATCAGTCGGGGCCGTTGCACTGGCGTCACCGAAGCGACTATTCCGGACATAATATGATGCAGCTCGGCATTTTCAACGAGACCATCCAACGCTGGCTCGGCGACACGATCCGCGTGACCGCGCACGCGCGGACGTTCGTCCCCTCGCGCGTCGATGAGGAGACCGGCGAGCGCCGCAGCATCGTGATTCCCGACAGTCTGGGCATCTTCGCCGATATGGCTAATGGTGCTCGCTGCACCTATCGGGTCAGCGCGGTAACGCAAGGCGCGCCGCAACCGCCCAAGATCGACATCTACGGCTCCGAGGGACGGCTCCACTGGCGCTTCGGCGACACGGGCGAATGGGGCAGGCATGGCGATGAGCTGCGGGAGATTCACCCGGATCCCGGAACGGCGCACGACTGGCAGGTCGAGCACGACTTCATGCGCTCAATCCGCGAGGAGGTGCCGGTGACGCTGACTAACTTCGCTGACGGCGTCCGCTACATGCGCTTCACCGACGCCGTTTGGGAGTCGTGGAGCACGGGACAGCGCCGCAACATCGAGCCGCTCGCTGACTGATCCGGTGCGCGATGCGATCGACCGGTCGAGTCCAAGCGGCGTTAGAGCGTCTTGAGCCAGTCGACGAGGATTCGATTGAGCTCGTCAGGTTCTTCCTGTTGAGTCCAGTGACCGCAGTCCTCGATGTGCCCCCGCGAGAGGTTGGGGATCCACGCTTCCATCCCCTCCGACATCGAGGGGAGCAGGACGCCGTCCTTGCCGGCGGTCACCATCAGCGCGGGCTGGGTAATGTCCTGTCCGTCGACGGCTGCGCCCCATTCCCAGTTGCGACCATGGTTGCGATACCAGTTGAGGCCGCCACGGAAGCCGGTGCGCTCGTAGGCGTCGACGAAGGTCTGCAAGTCGTCCGCGGTCAGCATGATCGAGCGCGCCGCGTCGTCGGGCAGACCGACCAACAGACCGCCTCGTTCGCGGACGCCTGAGGTCATGCCGATCACGTCGAGTTGATCCTCGGGCTTGGAAGTACGCAGCATCAGGGTCATTGTGCGGCGAACATCGGCGCCCAGCTCAGCCTCGGCGACGCCCTCGTCCTGGAAGTAGAGCTGGTAGTCGAAGCGGCCCGGATCGATCTTCATCGCGTCGAGCGGGTTGGTTAGCGGTCGCCGACCGGCCGGCGTATTGATCCCGGCAACGGCGTTGCAGCGCGACGGATGATGTTGGGCCATGTTCCAGACCACGGCCCCGCCCCAGTCGTGGCCGACGAAGACGGCGCTCTCGATCGCCAGGGCGTCCAGCAGCGCCGACATGTCGGCGCAGATCAGTTCTTGTGTGTAGTCCTCGATGTTGGGCGGCGCGTCAGTGTCGCCGTAACCGCGCATGTCGGGCGCGATAGCGCGAAATCCAACCTCGGCGACGACTGGCAGCTGGTGTCGCCACGAGTACCAGAGCTCGGGAAACCCGTGGCAGAAGACGACGGCGGGACCTTGTCCGGCCTCGGCGATGTGCATGCTGATCCCGCTGGACAGTTCGATCTGCGAGTGTGTGATGTCGATCATGGCAACTCTCGCCTCTCGCCCGTCTCTCATATGTATCTGATTCGGCGCGGGCGCAGGTTCGCCCTCGCCTGATCATACGCAGTAACCGCGATTACGGGTACCGTAGCCGCGATGGGAGACGGAGCGATGAGCATCGAAACGCCGGATTGGGCCGCAACCTCCGCCGACAACATCGAGCAGGGCGTGGACGAAGCGATACGAGTAGTCGAGCGCCTGACCGATGAGTTGGTCGCCGTGCCCGATGGTCGGCGCAACTTTGCGAACACGGTGTTGCCGCTGGACGAGATCGGCGATGTGTTTACCCAGGCGTCAGGGCGATTCGGGTTTCTCGCCCAAGTGTCTGCGGACGAGCACGTGCGCGCCGTCGCTCACCAACAGGAAGAGCGGCTGAACGTCTTCGCCGCCGGACTCGGCTTCCGCGAGGACATAGATCGCGCACTCAAAGCGTATGCGACGCGCGCCGAGCTAGAGGCGCTGCCCGACGACGCGCGCCGGCTGCTGGAGTTCGCGCTGCGCGATTACCGCCGCAACGGCCTCGACCTACCCAGGCGGACTCGCGAACAGTTGCAATCGTTACAGGAACGTCTGGTCGGTCTGGGTATCCAGTTCCGCAAGCAGATCGACGATTACGAGGACGGCATCGAAGTCGGCCGCGATGAACTGGATGGCCTGCCCAACTCATACATTGATCGCCTGCGAACGGTTGAGGTCGATGGAAGCATTCGCTACCGGGTGGGGCTCGACTATACGGAGATGCATCCTTTCCTCGATAGCGCGCACGACGGCGAGCGTCGCCGCGAGCTGTTCCTGAAGAACCACAACAAGGCTGCGGATACCAACGTGGCGTTGCTTGAGGAAGCGTTGGCGGCGCGCGCCTCCATGGCCGGGCTGCTGGACTATCAGTCGTGGGCGGCGTACGCGCTGGAAATCAAGATGGCCAAACAGGTCGACGCAGTGCTCGACTTTCTGGTCGACCTCGAGCGGCGGCTGCAACCGAAGCTGGCCGCCGACCTGTCCCGCCTGGCTGACGCGCAAACACGGCGCACGGGGATACAGCGCCCGATTGGAATTGCCGACTGGCGCTACTACACGAACCAGGTTGTCCAGGAGCAGTATCAGGTCGACCCGTTTGAGGTCGCCGCCTACTTTCCACTCGACGCTGTACTGGATGGGATGTTCCGCATCTACGAGGCGTTGGTTGGTGTGCGGTTCGCTCCCCGTCCCGACGCTGCCAATTCAGCCTGGCATGCGGACGCGCAACCGTTCGACATCCTCGATCCGAACAGCGGCGACGCCATCGCCCGCTTCTATATGGATTTGCACCCGCGACCGGGCAAGTTCGGGCATGCGGCCGCATTCACGTTGCGGGGCGGTCGGAAGTGGGGTGGCGGTGGCTATCAACAGCCGATTTCGGCGATCGTCGCCAACTTCACCAAACCGACGCCGTCGTCGCCGTCGCTGCTGCGACACACCGAGGTCGTGACGCTGTTTCATGAGTTTGGCCATATCCTGCACCAGACACTGACGACATCCCGCTTCACACGCTTCAGCGGAACGCGGGTAGAGCGCGATTTCGTCGAAGCGCCCTCGCAGATGCTGGAGCACTGGTGCTGGCGGCCTGACATGCTGGTCGGCTTCAGCCGCCACCACGAGACCGGCGATCCGCTCCCGTCGTCCTTGATCAATCGGATGATCGAGGCCAGGCACACATCGTCGGCGATCGCGACGCTGCGCCAGATCTACTTCTCGCGGCTGGACCTCGCCTACCACACAGAATCGGGTCGCAGTACCGATGACATTGCGCGGGAACTGCATCCGATCACCGGATTTCCCTTTCCCGAGGGCACGCATTTCCAAGCCGGGTTCGGCCACCTGTTCGGCTATGATGCCGGCTACTACGGCTATCTCTGGTCGCGGGTCTTCGGTGACGACATGTTCACGCGGTTCGAGGCGTCCGGCGCATCAGTGTCTAGCGTCGGTGCCGACTATCGCCG
Source organism: Dehalococcoidia bacterium (assembly GCA_965116225.1). Lineage (GTDB taxonomy): Bacteria > Chloroflexota > Dehalococcoidia > Bin125 > Bin125 > Bin125. Next base: position 2,006,697 of record OZ220495.1, read on the forward strand.
CCACATCCTCGAGCCAGGTGGCTCGGCGGACGCCGACCAGCTCATCCGCCGGTTCCTCGGCCGCGAACCAAACGCCGACGCTTTCCTGCGCGAACTGGGGTTGGAGAGCGAGTGACGTTCCCGTTTGCGTGCTGAGCGGCGCTGGGCGTATCTGTGTCGCTCAGCAGGTACACTGCCGTCGGCACTGCGACGCGGTTGTTTCGGCGAGGAGAAGAACCATGCCCACCATCGACTCCATTGAGCAGGCGAAGGAGCGTTTTGGGGAACTGATCGAGGCTCAACAGGCGCGGGTGGACGCGATCAAAGCGGAGGGTGAGCCGACCGATTTCACTGCGCTCGACCAAATCGAGATCGGCGTACTCGGCGGCGACGGCATCGGCCCATCGATTGCGCACGAGTCCCAGCGCGTGTTGGAGACGCTGTTGGCGGAACAGGTCTCATCCGGACAGGTGAGGTTTCGGACGATCGACGGTCTCACGATCGAGCGTCGAGCCGAGGAGATGGCCGCCATCCCCGAGGGCGTGCTTAAGGAAATCCACGAGTGCGACGTCACGCTCAAGGGTCCGACCACGACGCCGGAACAGGGCGATGGCTGGCCGAATATCGAGTCCGCCAACGTGGCCATGCGCAAGGTGCTCGACCTCTACGCCAACGTCCGCCCGGTGCGCGTGCCGGCGCAAGGGATCGACTGGACGTTCTTCCGTGAGAACACCGAGGATCTCTACGCCGTTGGCTCCGAGGGCTTCTCGATTGGCGACCTCAACATCGACTTCAAGATTCTCTCCAACCCGGGCTCCGAGCGCATCATCCGCGCCGCATTCGAATACGCCAGGAACAATGGCAAGCAGTCGGTCACGATCGTGACCAAGGCGAATGTCGTCAAGACGACCGACGGCGCGTTCCTCGATGCTGCCCGGCGGGTCGCGAAGGACTTTGACGGGATTGAGTGGGAGGGCTGGTACATCGACATCATGACCGCGAAGTTGGTCGATCCGAAGCGTCGCGCCAAGTTCCAGGTCTTCGCGCTGCCCAACCTCTATGGCGACATCCTGACCGACGAGGCGGCCGAGTTCCAGGGCGGCGTCGGTACCGCCGGTGCCGGCAATATCGGTACCCGGACGGCGATGTTCGAGGCGATCCACGGCTCGGCCCCGCGCATGGTGCGTGAAGGACGCGACATCTACGCCGATCCCTCGTCGATGCTGCGCGCCGGCGCGATGCTGCTCTCGCACATCGGCTTCCCCGAGCTGGGCGGCAAACTCGACAAGGCAATGGACCTCTGCGGTCAGTACGAAAAGCGACTCGTCATGACAGGCCGCGACAGCGGTGCGACCACCGCCGAGTTCGGCGACTACGTGCTTGCCACAGTCAACGACTCGACGCTGAACGATCGCTGGACAGCTGCAATTGCGGATGTCCGGGTCGGATCGTAGGGCGAGCGCGGTATGGTAGACCAACTGAAAATCGAACAGGCTCGGGCCGAGCGAGCGGAAGCGGGCCGCAAGGCTGCTAACGTCCGCGCCGATTCACTCGAAGATCGCGCCAGGAAAGCGGAGAAGCAGGCGCGCGACATGCGTGCGCATCTTGCCCGTTTCGCCGATCGCTTGGCGAAGGCGGGCGAAGAGGTCGATCCATTGCGCAACGCGTTGCGCCAGACCAAAACGGAGCTGGATGCGCTCCGCCAACAGGCGGATGCTGCGACGTCGTCCGCCGACTCGGCTCTGGCGCAGCTCGCCGAGCTACGCGCCAGAGCCGAGTCGGCGGAGCGGGAGCGCGACCAGATACGAAATGAACACCGGCAGCTGACTGAGCAGTCGACGTTCTATGAGCAGGCGGCGAAGGACGCCTCGGCGGGCCTTGCAGCTGCCTCGGCTGCGCAAGCCGAGGCGGAGCAGCAGATGGCGGAACTGCAAGCCAGCCTCGACCAGCATCACGAGGAATTTCGCCAGGAGCGCAACCGACTGAGCCGCGACAACCAGCGCCTGATGAAGCAGGCTGCACAGCTACAGTCCGAGCTCGAAGCCGCCACTGGCGGCGGCATCCTTGGCGCGCTCCGTCGGCGCGTCGGTGGATAACCTCGACACATCCCGCTCTTGAAGCGCACCCCCGCTGGATACGATCGACGGATGCAACGCCCCGACATTCGAGCAGTCGCCGCCGAGCGTGTCGTCGTGCTGGATGGCGCGACGGGCACAGGGCTGCAACTGCTGGATCTCTCGCTGTCCGATTTCAATGGGCTCGAAGGCTGTAACGAGGTACTCAATATCTCGCGCCCCGACGCAGTCGCGTCACTGCACGAGTCGTATCTTGAAGCCGGTGCCGATGCTGTCCTGACCAATACCTTCGGCGGTTCGTCGATCACGCTCGGCGAATACGATCTATCCTCGCGGACGCGAGAGATCAATCGCGAGTCGGCGAGCATCGCCCGTCGCGTAGTGGACAGATTTTCGACCGGCAGACGCCCCCGGTTCGTGCTCGGCTCGATTGGTCCGGGGACTAAGCTGCCGACGCTTGGCCACGTCAGCTTCGACGCTCTACACGCCGCGTACCTAGATCAGGCCAGAGGGCTGCTCGACGGCGGCGTTGATGCGCTGTTGGTGGAGACGGTCTACGACCTGCTCCAGGGTAAGGCGGCGATTCTGGCCTGCAAAGATGCGTTGGCGGAGTGCAAGAGCCGTATCCCGCTGTTCGCTACCGTGACGATCGAGACCACAGGGCAGATGCTGGTCGGCAGCGAGATCGGGGCGGCGCTGACCGCGCTGGCGCCGCTCGGCCTGGAGGGGATCGGTCTCAACTGCGCCACCGGCCCCGACCTGATGCACGAACCGCTGCGTTACCTCGCGCGCAATGCGCAGACGACGCTGCTCTGCTCGCCCAACGCTGGCCTGCCACGCACCGAGAACGGCCTGATGATCTACGACCTGCAGCCGTCCGATCTGGCCGACGCGCAGCGAATTTTCGTGAGCGAGTACGGCGTGGGGATCGTCGGCGGCTGTTGCGGAACGACGCCAGAGCACGTCCGTGCGATGCGCGAGGCGATGAATGGCATGCAAGCTGTTAGGCGGACTCCGCAGCCGGAGCCCGCCGCCGCTTCCCTGTTCCTCGCGACGCCGTACCGCCAGGACGCTTCGTTCCTGATCGTCGGAGAACGGGCCAATGCAAATGGCTCTCGACGTTTCAAGCGCCTGCTCGAGCGCGAGGAATGGGAACAGATGGCGAATGTGATCCGCGACCAGGCGGCGGAAGGCGCGCACATCGCCGATGTCTGCGTCGATTTCGTCGGTCGCGACGGCACCCCGGATATGGCCGAGCTGGTCGCGCGGGCGCGCGGGTTGTCCACACTGCCGCTGATGCTCGACTCAACCGAACCGGCCGTTCTGGAGGCGGGACTGAAGCAGTTGGGCGGCAAGGCGATCGTCAACTCGATCAATCTCGAGGACGGCGGCCAGCGTCTCGACCAAACCTTGTCCGCCGCGATCCGCTACGGTGCCAGCGTGGTGGCGCTCGTCATCGACGAGCAAGGCCAGGCTCGCACCTGTGAGCGAAAGCTGGCGATCGCGCGGCGACTGTATCGGATCGCAACTCAGGATTACGGTCTCGCGCCCGAGGATCTGTTCTTCGACGCGCTGACATTGCCGGTTAGCACCGGCCAGGCGGACCTACGCTGTGACGGTCTGGAGACGCTCAACGCGGTCGAGGCGATCTCGCGGGAATTTCCTCGCGCCCAGACGATCCTCGGTATCTCCAATATCTCCTTTGGTCTTAGCCCGGCGGCGCGCCAGGTCTTGAATTCGGTCTTCCTGCACGGCGCTGTCGAGCGCGGACTCAAGGCCGCCATCGTCCATGCGGCGCAGATTCTGCCGATTAACCGAATTCCCGAGGCGCAACTGACCGCCGCGCGGCGACTGATCTTCGACGAATGGGTCGACGGCACCGATGGTCCCGTCGACCCGCTGCCCGCCTTCATGGCGTTGTTCGAGGACCGACAAGCGGCGACGCAGCAGCGTCAGGGGCTCGATGATCTGCTGCTCGATGAGCGTCTGCACCGTCGCATCGTGGATGGACAGCGCGAGGGATTGGAACGCGACCTGGACGAAGCGCTGGACCGGCGCGAGCCGATTCCGATCATCAACGACCTGCTCCTGCCGGCGATGCAGGAGGTCGGCGATCTGTTCGGAGCGGGCGACATGCAACTGCCGTTCGTGTTGCAGTCGGCCGAGACGATGAAGCGCGCCGTCGCCTACCTTGAGCCGCACATGGACAAGCTGGAATCGACCAGCAAGGGCGTCATTGTGCTCGCCACCGTGCGCGGCGACGTGCACGACATCGGCAAGAACCTGGTCGAGATCATCCTCTCCAACAACGGTTACACGACGATCAACCTGGGTATCAAGCAACCGATTTCGAACGTGATCGAGGCGGCGATCAAGCATAATGCCGACGCGATTGGTCTGTCCGGTCTGTTGGTCAAGTCGACCCTGGTGATGAAGGAGGACCTGGAGGAGTTGGCCCGTCGCGAACTTTCCGATCGTTGGCCGGTACTGCTCGGCGGTGCGGCGCTGACGCGCAGATACGTCGAGTGGGACTTGCGCAACGCCTTCTCCGGCGAGATCTACTACGGGCAGGACGCGTTTGAGGGTCTGCGGATCATGAACGCGCTCAGCGACGGTGTTCGCCTGGACAGCGCACCGATCGAGCCGGCCCCGCCCCGGGTGCCGAAGGTCGGCGCGGAGCCTGCATCGCCGAGTCGTTCGAGGCTCGCCCCTGCGCCAATGGTGCCAGTTGCGCCATTCTTTGGGACACGGGTGATTCGCGGCTTGCCGCTCACCGATATCTTCCCGTACCTCAATCGAACCGCGTTGCAGCGCGGGCAGTGGGGCTACAAAGGTCGCGACAGCGAAACCGCCGCTCAGGCCGAGCGCACGCTCTCGCAGATTCTGCAGCAGGCGCTGCGCGATGGCATCCTCAAACCCGCTGTCGTCTACGGCTACTTCCCGGCACAATCCGAAGGCGACGACCTGATCGTCTACGACGCCGACGGCTCGGGAGCCGAGGCTGCGCGCTTTCGCTTTCCACGCCAGCAAGGTAAGCAGGGTCGTTGCCTCGCCGACTATTTCCGCCCGGTAGACTCGGGCGAGATGGATGTCGTTGGCTTCCATGTGGTCAGCGTGGGCGCGCGCGTCGGCGAGTACGCGCAGGAGCTATACGCCCGGAACCGATACCAGGACTACCTCTACTGGCACGGGTTCGGCGTCGAGATCGCCGAGGCGCTGGCGGAGTACTGGCACCGACGCATACGCGAGGAACTCGGGATCGACACGGCCGACGGCGCTACGCCTGAGGAGTTGATCAAGACCAACTACCAAGGGGCTCGTTACTCATTCGGGTACCCGGCCTGTCCCAATCTGGAGGATCAGTCGACGTTGTGGTCGTTGCTCGATCCTGAGCGGATCGGCGTCAGCCTGAGCGACGAGTTCCAGATGCACCCCGAACAGTCGACCTCGGCGCTGATCGTGCACCATCCCGAGGCGCGCTACTTCAGTATCTGACGTCCCGTTATACGGGAGAACGAGTCCCGCGTGCAGCGGCGCGATACGATGCTCACGGTTAACGAGTCGACGCTCGGTCGGCGGCGATGCGACAGATAGCACTGACGAAGGCGCTGCATGGCTGATCTGTTCCGACCGCGATGGCGCGAAGGCAGCGATCCGATTCGCAGGATCGTGGTGCAGGGCACGTTGCGATTCATGCAGGTCGAAGCCGCCGGCGGCGTTGTCCTGGTGATTGCGGGGGTTGTCGCCCTGCTCTGGGCCAATGTCGATTTCCATTCCTACGAGGAATTCTGGCATGCCCATATCTCACTCGATCTGGCCATCTGGTCATTCGATCAGTCGCTCCAGCATGTCGTTAACGACGTGTTGATGGTCGTGTTTTTCCTAGTTGTGGGAGCGGAGATCAAGCGAGAAGTGACGCACGGCGAGCTGCGCAATCCGCGCCAGGCGGCGTTGCCGATCGCCGCGGCGCTGGGCGGTATGCTCGTCCCGGCCGGCATCTACGCGTTACTCAATGCCGGTGGCGAGGGCAGCACCGGCTGGGGCATTCCGGTCGCCACGGACATCGCCTTTGCGCTCGGCGTGTTGGCACTGGTTGGACGCGGCGTGCCAGTGCAGCTCAAGGTCTTTCTGCTGACCCTCGCCGTCGCCGACGACGTCGGCGGCATCCTGATCATCGCCATCTTCTACTCCGAGTCGATCCAGGTCGAGTGGCTGGTCGGGATGGTCGGCGCGGTCGCCTTTCTGCTGATGCTCAAGCAGCTTGGCTTCCGCCACCTCGGCATCCACGCGGTTGGCGGCGTGTTCCTCTGGCTGACTCTGTGGGAGGCGGGCGTGCACGCGACGCTCGCCGGCGTCATCCTGGGGTTGATCGTGCCGGCCGATGCGCTCTACGACCGGCAAGGCATGACGCGCCGATTCGACTATCTGCTGCAACGGCTCCGACACGTTGGCGCAGACCCTGATCCGGCCATACGCGAGCAGGACACGCACGAGGTGTTGCGCAACATCCGTCACGTGTCGCACGAGGGTATGAGTCCTCTGGAACGGTTGGAGGAAGGCACGGCGCCGATCTCGGCATTTGTCGTGGTGCCGATCTTCGCGCTGGCTAACGCTGGCATCCACATCAGTGGCGACAGCATCGACGCGGCGCTCGGTTCGGAGATCGCCTGGGGTATCTTCTTGGGGTTGTTGCTGGGTAAGTTCGTCGGGATTGTCGCCATGTCAGCGCTGGTGGTTCGGCTAGGCATCGCGCTCAAGCCCGAGCAGCTGAGCTGGCCGCTTTTGGCTGGCGCCTCGTTGCTGGGGGCGATCGGCTTTACGGTCGCCATCTTTATCGCCAACCTGAGCTTCGACACGAGCCACGCCGTTCTCCTCGAAGAAGCCAAGATCGGCATCTTCGCGGCCTCGGTGGTTGCGGCCGTGCTCGGCTACGCCGTCTTGCGTGCCTTTCGACCGCGATCCTGACGGCACCGCCGCCGAGCGTGCGCGCGCTACACCCGTGCGCTACACTTTGTGCGGTTATGCGCTGCTCCCGTCCATGATGGCGACGCGCCTGCCACTGGACCTGATGTTGTACACCAGCGCCTGATGCGGCGCCGAATCGGAGGGGATGACATACGTGCAAGCGGTCAAATACGCCCGCGCTGAGAGCGTGGAAGATGCAGTCAGCCTGCTGCGAGCAGGCGGTGACGGCGCGCGCCCTCTGGCGGGAGGTACCGATGTCATCGTGCAAGCCCGCGAGCGAACGCGCGACATCGACCTGTTCATCGATATCAAACACATCCCTGAACTCATTGGGATCGAGTACTCGGACGCATCCGGGCTCACGATCGGCGCAGCGACGCCGTGCTACCAGATATATGGCGAGGAGGTCGTTCAGGAGCAGTATCCGATCCTGGTCGACTCCACCTCCTTGATCGGTGGCACGGCGATTCAGGGTCGCGCATCGCTTGGCGGCAACCTGTGCAACTCGTCGCCCGCCGCCGATGGTATTCCCTCGCTGATCGTGCTCGAAGGCCGGGTGGAGATCGCAGGACCCAACGGTCGCCGCATGGTGGCGGTTGAGGATTTCTGCACGGCCCCAGGGCGCAATGTGCTGACAGCGGGCGAGTTCGTCGTCAGCCTCAAGTTCCCGCCGCCGGCCGAAGACTCCGGCGCGCGCTTCCTGCGCTTCATCCCGCGTAACGAGATGGACATCGCCGTGACCAATGCCGCGACTCAGCTACGGTTGAACGGCGATGGATCGGTCGTATGGGCGCGCATTGCGATCGGCGCAGTGGCACCGACGCCGCTGCTCGTCGAAGACGCCGCAAACGCGTTGGTCGGTCGACCGCTGAGCGAAGACTCGATCGCCGACGCCGCGGCCGCATCGCGCAACGCAGCGAATCCAATCGACGACATGCGCGGCAGCATCCGTCAGCGAGTTCATCTCGCCGGCGTGCTCACAGAGCGCACCATTCGCCAGGCCGCAGAACGCGCCGCCTGATCGAGCAAGAACGCACCAGCGACTAAGGGTAAGTATCGAATGGCAACAGAACACATCGTCGTCAACTGCACGATTAACGGCGAAGCGCAGACCTTCCTCGCCAACGAGCGCGACTCGCTGCTGGAGGCGCTGCGCGACCGGATCGGTCTGACCGGTGCCAAGGAAGGCTGCAACAACGGCAACTGCGGCGCTTGCTGCGTCAACATGGATGGACGGATCGTCAACAGCTGTCTCGTGATGGCGGCCGAGTGCGAAGGCTCAAGCATCCGCACAGTTGAAGGTTTGGCATCTGGCGACCAACTCACGCGGCTGCAGCATGCCTTCCTCGAACAGGCCGCGTTACAATGTGGCATCTGTACGCCGGGCTTCCTCGTCGCCGCTGAATCGTTGCTCGAACAGAACCCCGACCCGACCGAGCACGAAATCCGCTATTGGCTGGCCGGCAACCTGTGCCGTTGCACCGGCTACGACAAGATCGTCAAGGCCGTGCAGCAGGCGGCCGGTCAGAGCGTCATGTAACCGGGCCGCCTGACTGACCCGAAAGCCGAGCACACGAGAGGACGGTTCACATGGTTAGCGCCCAGTCGCAACCGCAGTCGAAGGAAACCCAGCAGTACAACGTCATCGGGACCCGTCCGATCCGTCACGACGGTGTCGACAAGGTCACCGGCGCGGCCCAGTACGGTGCCGACTTGACCCTGCCCGGCATGCTCACTGGTCGGGTCTTGCGCAGCCCGCACGCGCACGCGCGGATCGTCAGGATCGACACCTCGAAGGCTGAGGCGCTGCCCGGCGTCAAGGCTGTGATCACCAACGCGGACTTCCCTCGTGCCGCCGATGCGGAGATCGACACCGGCGAGGGTTCGGCGAACCTGCGCTGGGTGCTGGACAACGTGATCGCGTCGGACAAGGCACTATACAAGGGTCACGCCATCGCTGCCGTCGCCGCGACCGACCACCACATTGCCGAAGACGCGCTTGAACTGATCGAGGTCGGGTACGAAGTGCTTACCCCGGTGCTCCACGTACGCGACGCGATGGTCGAAGGTTCGCCGCTGTTGCACGATTCGTTGCGCACGCGCGAGCTGGACGGCTCGATGAGCGACAACGCCAGCAACACGGCATCGCATTTACAGTTCGGCAAGGGCGACACGGAATCCGGCTTCGCTGAGGCTGACGTGATCATCGAGCGCGAGTTCGAGACATCGATGGCCCATCAGGGTTACATCGAGCCGCACAACGGCACAGCGTACTGGCGCGCCGATGGTACGCTCGACGTGTGGACCTCGACGCAGGGTGCCTTCGTCGTGCGCGACTCGGTTGCGCCACTGCTGCAGCTCTCACCTTCGCAGGTCAAGGTGACGCCGATGGAGATCGGCGGCGGCTTCGGTGGTAAGATACCCGTCTACCTCGAGCCGCTCGCCGCGCTGCTATCGCAGAAGACCGGCCGGCCGGTCAAGCTGACGATGAACCGCGAGGAAGTGCTGCTCGCCACCGGTCCAACATCGGGCACGTACATGCGCGTGCGCATGGGCGCCAAGAACGACGGCACGATCACCGCCGCCGACGTACATCTGGCGTTCGAGGCGGGTGCTTACCCTGGCTCGCCGGTCGGTGCCGGGGCCATGTGCTCGCTAGCCCCGTACGACATCCCTAACCAGAAGATCGACGGCTACGACGTGGTCGTTAATAAGCCAAAGACGGCCGCTTACCGAGCGCCGGGCGCGCCGCAGGCCGAGTTCGCCACTGAGTCGGTGCTGAACGAGTTGGCCGAGCAACTTGGGCTGGACCCACTGGAGATGCGGCTCAAGAACGCAAGCGTAGAAGGCTCGACTACTGCTGCTGGCATGCCCTTTGGTGTGATTGGCAACGTCGAGTGCATGACCGCCGCCCAGGAATCGCCGCACTGGCAGTCCGAGCTAGAAGGCCCTAACCGTGGCCGCGGCGTTGCCCAGGGGTTTTGGTTTAACATCGGCTTCGAATCCTCCGCCTACGCGCAGGTCAACGGCGACGGCACTATCCCCTTGGTGCTGGGCTCGACCGATATCGGCGGCACGCGCGCCTCGATTGCGATGCAGCTCGCCGAGACGCTTGGCATCTCGGCATCGGACGTCCATCCGCATGTTGTCGACACCAACTCGGTCGGCTACACGCAGGTCACCGGCGGCAGCCGCACGACCTTCGCCGGCGGCTGGGCAGCCTACGAGTGCGCGATGGATATCCGCCGTCAGATGGAAGCGCGCGCCGCCCAGATCTGGGAGTGCGACACTGATGATGTGACCTACGGCGACGACGCAATTATCCGCGGCCCCGCCGATGAGGACGGCAACAAGCGTCAGTTCACGTTCAAGGAACTCTCTGGTCAGCTCGCCACTAGCGGTGGCCACATCGTGGGGCGCGCCGATGTGAACAAGACATCGAGCGGCCCCGCGTTCGCGACGCACATCGTTGATGTCGAGGTCGACCCCGATACTGGCAAGGTCGACATTCTGCGCTACACCGCCGTCCAGGACGCCGGTACCGCCATTCATCCGGCTTACGTCGAGGGACAGATGCAGGGCGGCGTCGCCCAGGGCGTCGGTATGGCGCTGAATGAGGAGTACTACTACGACGACAACGGCGACCTCAAGAACGCCAGTCTGCTCGACTACCGCATGCCGACCGCGCTGGACCTGCCGATGATCGAGCCGATCATTGTCGAAGTGCCCAATCCTGGTCACCCGTACGGTGTGCGCGGCGTCGGCGAGGTGCCGATCGTGCCGCCCGCGCCGGCCGTGCGCGCGGCGATCGCCAGCGCAATCGGCGTGCACATGACCGAGCTGCCGATGTCGCCGCGCGCGATCCTCGACGCCACCGTACTGGGCGGCCACTAGCAGCCTCAGCACCATACGTCATGGTCACCGTTCATATTCCTCAGTCGCTCAGGACGCTATCCAACGGAGAGGCCACCCTGACGGCTGAAGGGCATAATCTGCGAACGGTGATCAACAGCCTCACGCCACGCTACCCGGATCTCGTTGGGCGGCTCGTCAACGGCGACCGCATCGGCCGTGGCCTCTCCCTCGCCATCAACGGCGACATCGTCTCAACCGGCATGATCACGCCCGTGCCTGAAGGTGCCGAAATCGCCATCGTCCCCCAAATCAGCGGCGGCTAGGAAGCGTAGGTGAAATGAAGAACATAGAGGTCGCGAAGCGGACCGTGATAGAACTTTTCGCCAACAAACAATACAGTATTGATTACTATCAGCGAGAGTACCGTTGGGAAAGAAGGCACGTTGCACAATTGCTCGACGACTTGATTGGGACATTCTTTGATTCATGGAAACCTCAGCATGCTCGAGAAGAGGTATCAGATTACGAAGGCTATTTTCTTGGCCCGGTAATTGTGACTAGACGCGGCTTTTCGACCGATATCGTAGATGGGCAACAGTGCCTTACGACCCTATCATTGATTTTTCTGGCTCTTCGTCGTCGGGACGACGTCATTGACGAGAGTCAGCAAAACACTCTACTTAGTCTTGTCACAACGACGATCATGGATAAACATGACTTTACGCTCGCGGTCGAGGAGAGGCGGTCATGCATGGAGGCTATTCTCTCGGGTAAGGAAGGAGAGATATTATCCACTGATCTATCGATTCGGAACCTGGTCGACAGATTTGCAGATATCGAAGAGCTTCTCGAAAGTGGAATTGACCCCCTTGCGCTTTCCTACTTCGCTGATTGGCTAATGCATCGAGTGCAGGTAGTACAGGTAATGGCTGAAACGGAGGCGGATGCCTACACAATATTTGAGACTATGAACGATCGAGGGTTGCGGCTAACGATGCCGGAGATGCTGCGCGGATACCTCCTATCGCGAATTGATAGTGATGTGGAAAGATCGAGTGCCAGTACCGCTTGGAAGGAAAGCGTGTCTCGACTTGCTGATTTCGGTAAAGAAGACGATGTCGATGCCATCCAAGCCTGGTTGCGTGGTCGGTATGCGGAATCCGCTAGTCTACATAGGCAAGGTGTGGATCCCGGCGATTTTGAGCGGATCGGGAACGAGTTTCATCGTTGGGTACGAGATGTAGAAAAACCACGCCTCAAGCTTCATCAACCCTCAGACTTCACCAAGTTTGTCACCCGAGATTTTGACTTCTATATCTGTCAATATGCGCGGTTACGAAGATGTGCGGACCAGGACATGGATGGACTCGAGAATGTATCGTTCATCACTAGTCAAGGATTCACGCTGCACTACATGTTGCTCTTGTCTGCTGTAACGCCTGAAGACTCGGAAGAAATTTTGATACGGAAGTTCCGTGCAGTTGCTGCGTACGTGGATATTCTGATTCACCGACGTCTTTGGAACGGTACGCGAATTACCCAAACTGTACTTCGTTACCCATTGTTTGAAATGGCTAAATCACTAAGAAGAGCTGGTTCGATTGAAGAGGTTGTTTCAATACTCACTGAAGCTGCTGATGACGATAACTTGAGCTTCTCCGGAGCATCTAAGCTTCGCAGAAATCAGCGCAATAGCAAGACTGTGAGACGTATTCTGGCTCGCCTGACCCTGTATGTTGAACAAGGATCTACGAAACACCTACGATACCGCGATCTTATTGAGACTGGACTTGGCGGATACGATATTGAGCATGTGATTCCAGACGAATTTGAGCGTTATCTCAGTGACTGGTCGGAGCAGCCTGCGTTCGGCGAAGAGCGCAGTTGGATTGGTGGATTGCTGCTTTTACCAAGCCGAGTGAACAGGGCGATTGGCAAAAAGAGATACAGCGAGAAGGTTGACCTGTACCTGAAAGAGAATAGGCTGGCGGCAAGTTTGAACGCACTTGCATACAAATCGGATCCTGCGTTCCGATCTTTCCGAGACACAAGCAAGTTACCTTTCGTACCCTATGCTCAATTTGCCAAAAACGAACTCTATAAGCGGCAGTATCTATATGAGCAGATCGCCGAGCAGGTTTGGTCACCGAACCGGATAGGAAAGGAAGCAGGCCTCTAGGGCTGAATATCCTCCTGCTGCTGATTAACTTTGTATTGCACCGTCAGGACAGCGATCGAGGCGGTGAAGCCGTGGAGATAGTTCTTGCCGCCGACTGGGCCGATCTCGCCGTTGCAGGAGAAGCCAGCGGTGGGCACAGGGCCGAAGATCTCCGATAACGCCGACGCGTCATGGTCGGGTTCGCCGAACAACCCGCGACCGCGACCATTGCACGAGCAGAGCAGCGCTCCTAATACCTCTTCGTCTGGCTGGAGCGCGTCGCGCAGATCGGTCAGGCGGACGTGTAGGTCATCGTCTGCGGCCTGGGCATCGCGGAACTGGAACTGGAAGGTTTGGCCGACCCTCGGGATGGCGTTGATGGAGACCGCGCCCGATTCGCGGTTGGCGCCCATGAGGTTGCGAATCAGGAAATCGCCGCGTTCGTGGGTCTCTCGATACTCGTTCATCGCCAGACCGACAAGCAGGTTGCGGACAGCGCGTTCACGGACTCCATCATCGAGATCCCGGAGCGTCTCTTGCAACACATCCAGCGCCGGTCGTGAGCCGAGCGACTTGACGGTATTCGCATCGCACTCGGTCACGATCCATGGCTGGCCCAGAGGTTCAGCGCCTTGCGCCACGATCGGCCGCACTGAGACGCCGCTGAGACCCATCATCGCCGCGCCACGGATCAGCACCTGATCGTCGATAAAGACGGCGCAGCCCTGCTGTTGCCGATGCGATGACGCCATCCCGCCTATTAATACCAGCTCAGGATGTAGTTGTTGCAAGTGGCTGATGAGCTGGTCCGTTATGATCGTGAATGGGTTACTGAACATCAGCCAGACATCCGGGCCGTTCTGAATTGGCGCGAAGACGTCGTCGGCCATCTGTTCGGGGTCAATTGGCAGTGTTGTGAACTCGGCGCCCGGCAGCGACAGGCCGAGCACAGCGATCGCGGATCCCTCCTCGGCTTCCAGCGCCGAGCCGATCACGCTCTGCCCCGACGCTCCGATGAGATGCGCTGCGCTGGTTTCCGCTCGCAACATTCGAGTGATCTGCTCGTAGTGGCCGGCGTAGCGCGAGTCGATGAAGACCAGCAGCAAGTCAGGCGTCGCTGTCAGGTCCAAGCTTCTCAGCACAGACTGGCAGGCGGCTTCCCAATCCGATTCGAAGCCGACAGCGGCCGACGCGCCCGCGCCACCGGTGCGCACCATCGCATGCCCTAGTCCGCTCGACCGTCGCACTGTGTCTGCGGATGTTGAAGGTTTGTTCGGCATCGCACGATTTCTCCTCTCCGGGTGTGCAGGTAGCGATCCACAGGGTACCCTGCTCCTATGTCCAATTTGCCCAATGTGACTCAATCTGATGACTCGTATGAGCCTGGAGCGCTGTCCGAATCCGATTTAGGAGCGATCGCGGCGGCGGCGGCGGCACTTGCCCAGCAAGGCGGCGACCTGCTTATGGATCGATTCCATGACGCGATCGAGATTTCGTTCAAGGGGCAGAATGCGCACGATCCTGTTACCGAGGTCGACCACGCTATCGAGGACCTGATTCGTGCGGAAGTGCATCGCCAGTTTCCAACCCACGGTGTGCTGGGAGAGGAGCGCGAGAACGGCGGCCCCCTCGACGCCGATATCGTCTGGGTGATCGATCCGCTCGACGGAACATCGAACTTCATCAACAGAATCGGATTCTTCGCCTGTTCGATCGGTATTCTGCACCACGGTCGTCCCGTAGCCGGATCGCTTTGGTTATCCTCAAACCGCTTCCTCAGACCGGGCGTGTATCACGCCCGGGAAGGCGGTGGCCTGATGTTCAATGGCTGCCCGGTCGACACCTCAGGTCCAGACTTGCAGGCACCCTCGCGGCTGAGTACGGTACCGGCCGGTACCAGTGGCGTGACCGGACCGGCTGGCCGGCGCTTCGGCATCGCCCGCACCTTCGGTAGCACGGCTACCGAACTGGCGCTTGCGGCCGAGGGATCGGTGCAGATGGCGCTCTTCGACGGATCGCGTATCTGGGACGTCGCCGGCGGCGTCGCTCTATGCATCGCCGCCGGCCGCACGATCTATACGAAGCGTCACCGCAGCGAACAGACGTGGTACCCGTTCACGAGATTCTGCGACCACGTTGAGGGAACGGTGACAATGACCCAGCTCAGAGGTTGGAGCGATCCGCTGGTCGCCGGAGACAGAGAGATACTGCCCAATTCAGCCCAGGCGCTGGGCAAAGAGCAGAGCGTCGCCGCGACGGCCAAACGCGCCGCCGTCAAGGGCGTCAAGCGAGCTTTCCCCAACCTGCCGCTGCCGTTGTATCCCTGACCTACCAACAAGGAGGCGACGGGGGGGAGAGAGAGACTCTAAGTCAAGCGTGGACGATGGGCAGCACCTCGTCCAGCAGTCGCTGCGTCTGGTATGTGATGGCATCGTCGCCCCGATCGAGCGGGCGCATGATGAACTTGCTGACTCCCGCGGCGCGGTACTCGTCAACCCGACGCAGGATATCCTCCGCCGTTCCGACGGCCAAGTATGTGTTAGGGTCGATCTCGGGTAATCGATGCCTAAGACCGGCGATGGTTGCCTGGACATCCGGATCGTCCCACGAGCCGAAATGATAGCCAAAGCCGGCTCCGAAGTGGTCGGGTTCGTAGTCGGTGCGGTCGGCTTCCGCCAGCGCCGCCTTAATCTGGTCGATTACCGGCTTAACCTTGTGCGCCGACTGGATGCCGGCGACCCAGCCCGTGCCGATCCGTGCCGTGCGACGGATCGCCGCCTTACTCGTGCCGCCGATCCAGAGCGGCAGAGGATTTTGCACTGGTCTCGGCGAGATCGAGGCGTTGTCGTATGTAAAGTGCTTGCCGTGGTAGGTGACAGATTCTTCGTTCCAGAGTGCGTTGATGATGTCCAGCATCTCGTCCGCGATCGGCCCTCGACCGCGCATTGGTCGATTGGTGACTCGCCACTCCGGCGCGAATCCGCCGCCGACGCCGAAGGCGGGTAGCATTCTGCCGTTGGAGAGGAAGTCGATCGTCGCGCATTGCTTGGCCAGAACGAGCGGGTCGCGGAACCCGACCACGACCACGTTCAGGCCAAACTTGAGTCGCTCCGTGCGAGCGGCGAGCGCCGCCATGAAGGTCATCGACTCCAGCATCGGCTGGGTCGAGATCAGGCGATCGGTCTGCCAGATCGAATCGACATCGTTCTCTTCGCAGAGATCGATCCAGCGCCACATCGTGGTGACGTCGGAGAAGGGGAAATTGGCCAATCCCATGCCAATGCGGTCGCTCATCGTAGGTCCCTCACAGTCGCTTGTGTTTAGCATCTCAGCGTCGTCAGCGCGTTGAGGCTATCAGCCCACGCCCTCCTGACGTAGCGGGCGTTGCCAGATGCCGACATCCCAGTATTGATCGAATTTGCGGCCGCACTGCTTCCAGACGCCTGACAGGCTGTAGCCGACTCGCTCCGTCATCTCGATCGATGGTTCGTTCGGCAGCGTGATCAGGGCGAACATCTGATGCAGCCCCTCGACCCCGAGCAGTTGTCCGTACAGCGCGTACCACAGCCGCGTGCCGACGCCGCGTCCCACTTCCCCCGGCAGCAGATAGACGCTGGTCGCCACGCTGCTGTCGTAAGCAGCCTTAGGATACAGCGGGCTGGAGTAGGAGTGGCCGACGATTCGCCCGTCCGTTTCGACAGCGACCATCACGCGGTGTGGCCCGGTGTCCGAGTACCTGGCGAACCACTCCCTTTTCGCCTCGACGGTGTGCGGTTGCGTGTCGAACGTCGCCGGTGAGGTGAGGATGTAGTGGTTGTAAAGGTCGGCGAGCTGCGGGACGTCCTGATCGACGGCGGGGCGGATCGTGATCTGGTCGGCAGTGAAGCTGGCTGACATAACTGCGGCTGCTTCTGTGCTGGCACGCTGCGCGCGGGTACAGCGGAGCGGCGGACCGGAGGAGCCGCCGTTCAAGGTAATCGAGATACAGCAGCGTAGTTGGCGCTAGCCGAACATACGGTTGCCTTCGAGCGCTGGCCGGAAGACGCGCTCCATCTCCTCGGCGGCTCGCTCGACGCTCCACATTTCGGTGCTACTGAGGTTGCGGATGATCTCGTACTGGCTGTAGAGGCCAATGTCGTAACCCATCGCGGAGATAACCTGGCCGTTGAGCCAGTCGGACGCTTCGGAAGCCATGTAGACGATCGGCACCGCGACGTTCGCCGGCGAGCGTCGCGGATCTACGATCTGCTCTGAGTCGTCCATCGGTCGTCGGCGTCGTTCCTCGGGAACCGTATCGGTCATTCGGGTCGATGCGCCCGGGCCGATGGCGTTGGCGGTGACGCCGTAGCGGCTCAGCGCGTTGGCGCAACTGTAGGTGAAGCCGACGATGCCGAGTTTGGCCGCTGCGTAGTTGGGCTGACCAGGCGCACCGTGCAGCCCGGAGCCCGAGGTGAAGTTGATCAGCCGATAGTGACCCTCGCGGTTAGCGCGCCAGTAGATCGAGGCGAACTTGGTCGTGTTGAAGGTGCCCTTCATGTGCACCGCCACAACCGCGTCCCATTCCGCTTCGGTCATGTTGAAGACCATGCGGTCGCGCAGATTGCCTGCCACGTTGACCAGTACGTCGAGGCGACCATACTCGTCCAGCGCCTGTTGGATGATGCTCTCGGCTCCGTTGTAGTCGGCGACCGAGGTGTAGTTGGCGACGGCGCTGCCGCCGGCTTCGCGGATCGCGGCGACGGTGTCGTCGGCTGGCCCGGCCTCGCCGCCGCTGCCGTCGACAGCTCCGCCGAGGTCGTTGACCACGACGCTGGCGCCATTGGCGGCGAACAGCTTGGCCACCTCAGCGCCGATGCCGCGGCCTGCGCCGGTCACAATGGCGACGCGTTGATCGAGCATTCCCATCGTTCAGATTCCTTTCGCGGAACGGCCGCCTGTCAGGTTTGCTCGTACAAGCGTGCCAACCGGACAGGTGAGCGTCTGCTGTTAGCCGTAGAAGCCGCCGCCCGATACGGCTGGCTTGAAGAGCTCCTCAATCTGCTGCGCCGCGCCCTCGACCGACCAGCGCTCGACGCCGCGCACCTGACGGATCACGGCCGGCTTGTTGAACAGCTGTAGCTCATAGCCCGATGCGCCCACAATCTGCCCGTTGAGCCAGTCGGACTGCTCGGAGGCCAGATACACCAACGGTACCGCCACGTTCGCAGGCGAGCGCTGCGGATCTTCTTCGCTTGAATCGCCGATATCGCTACCTGCGCGTCGTCGCTCCTCGGGCACGGTGTCGGTCATGCGGGTCGAGGCGCCGGGCGAGATCGCGTTGGCGGTGGCACCGTAGCGCCCTAGTGCGTTGGCGCAGCTGTAGGTGAAGCCAACGATACCCATTTTGGCGGCCGCGTAGTTGGGTTGACCAGGTGCGCCGAAGATGCCGGAGACCGAGGAGAAATTGATCAGTCGGTAATGCCCCTTGCGCTCCGAGCGCCAGTGGATCGAGGCGAACTTGGTCAGGTTGAAATGGCCCTTGAGGTGGACGGCGATGACCGCGTCCCATTCCGCCTCGGTCATGTTGAAGACCATGCGGTCGCGCAGGATGCCGGCCGTGTTAACGACGATGTCGAGGTCGCCGAAGTGGTCCAGGGCGTCCTTGACAATGCTCTCGGCTGCGTCGTAGTCGGCCACCGATGAATAGTTGGCGACGGCTTCTCCGCCGGCATCGCGGATCGCCGCGACGACCTCGTCGGCCGGCGCCGCCGCGGCACCGCTGCCGTCGACCGCGCCGCCAAGGTCGTTGACGACCACCTTGGCACCTTCGGACGCGAATAGCTTCGCCGTCTCCGCGCCGATTCCACGCCCCGCGCCGGTCACAATCGCGACGCGACCATCAAGCATTCCCATGTCCGGTTGTCCTCTCTGCCCACTCGCCTGCCCATGAGCCGAGCGGGAACCATGTCGCCATGTCACAGATACGCGTAGGCTACCACTGCGCGTCGCTAGGTTCCGACGGCGAACGTGCGGTTGCCGCTGCCGAGCCGGCTGCGCCCGATCGGGTCGCATCGACCTCGTATCAGTGCCTAGTGCCGTGGGCCGCGACGATTCGGGTCGGGAGGCGAATCCGAGAGTTCGCGCGATGTCGGCGTTTCGCTGACCACCGGCTCGTACAGGCCGAGTTGCGGCGGTCCCTGCAGCACGCCCGCCAGCGTGCCTTGCGCATGCCCCTTGCGGAACTCCTCCGACTGCGTCCAGGCATGGAACGCGGCGGCGTCCTCCCATGCCGAGTAGGAGATGTAGTCGCCCGGTTCGGTGCCGCGCAGAAGCATAAACTGCAGAAAGCCGGGAATCGCCTTGAGGTGGCTCTCGCGCTCTTTCCAGATCTGCTCCCATTCCGCCTCACGCTCGATGTTGACACGGAAGCGGTTCATAGCTAGGTACATGCTTCGCCTCGCTCTGCGTATTGGACATCTGCGCGTTCCACAGTAAGGGCTTGGAACGCGCAGCGCGATTCGATCGATTCAGGTGTATCAGGTGTACGCTTAAAGTTGATGCGACTGATGCGATGCCAGCGGATACTCCTACCGACTGCTCTGGCCGTGTTGCTTGCGGCGCTGTCGATTGGCCTCAGCGCCTGTCGCCCTCAGCTCGAAGACGACATCGAGCAGTTGGAAGTCGATCTGGCGCTGGTGGAGGAAGAGTCGCAACGCGCTCAGCTATTGGCCGCGCTCGAACCGCTGGATCCACTGCGCTATCACCACCTCGATCTGATCATTCGCGAGGAACAGCGCATTCCCACCGACGCGGTGATCTGGGCGACCCGAGCCCGCGAGACGCTCGACTGGGTCGCCTGGCCGGTCGAGCTGCGCGACCACGTTGCACAGTATGAAGAATGGCTGAATTCGCTGCTGCACGCGCTCCGCAACGATGATCCCGCGGCGGCGGATGACCCGTCGCGGATCACCCACGCGCTGGCGCATACATTCGAGGTGACGCTTGAGGCGTGGTTGAGCAATGAGTCGCTGCCGGCCGTGCCGGAGCTGGCAGGGCTGGAGCCTCCCGCGCATGACAGTGCTCCTGGCGACGGTCATGACGAGCACGAGGAATAGGCGAAGCCTGTTTGCGCCCCTGTTGCTGGGTCTGACAGCCTGTTGGTTTTCCATGTGCGATGTCTCCGCGCACGCCGCCTACGAATCGTCCTCGCCGGCCTTCGCCGAAGTGCTTGTCGAGTCGCCCGCCGAAATCAGTATCCGCTTCACGCAGGAGCTGTTCCGACGCGCTGGCGCCAACGCGATCAGCGTGCAGCACATTGATTCCGAGAGCGATGTCGCCACCGGCGCCCCGATCATCGACAACCAGAATCGCCGAGTGATGACTGCGGTGTTGGAACAGCAGCTTGCTCCGGGTCGTTACCTCGTCTCGTGGATCAATCTCTCGGCCGAGGATGGCGACGAAGATTCCGGGGCGTATCCCTTCTACATCGAACGAGCCGCGAGCGCCGACGAAATCGCCGACGATCGGCAGCTTGCCACAGACTTGCTGATCACGTACCCCAAGGACGAATCGGGTGAGTCGGGCGACGATTTCGACAGCGATTCCGATGGTGTTGCGGTCGCAACCAGACCGACAGTTCCCGCAGTCGTTCGCAGCGCAACCTCGACCGATGTCGCGCTCGGTGCCGGGCCGATTGTCTTTCTGGGCGTCGGTTTGGTCGCAGCGCTCGTGCTCATTGGCGTGCTTGGATACAGACTGGGCTCGCGGCCTTGAGCGGCGTGAGCCGATCGATCGGCGCGGTTGTCGTCGCGCTACTCCCGCTGGCGCTGATCGCGTGCGGCGATGGTGCGGTGGACATGGAGCGCCGCATCCCGGTGCCGGGCACGTTCGTCTACACGTCAGCCACCGATCTATGGATACAGGACGACGCGGGCGCTCGACTGTTGATCGCCGCTGGGCAGGACCAGCAACTCTTGCAGCCGGCAATCTCGCCCGACGGCACGCAAGTCGCCTACGTCGTCTTTCAGCCGACGCAAGCCGCAGGGACGACGATCGGTGCCGACCTCGCCGTCGCCAGGCTCGATGATCCCGAGCCGCAGATCGTCTTCGGCCACGCCGAGCACGCCGAATTCGCCTGGAATCCGCGCTGGACGCCCGATGGCGCATCGCTCATCTTCACGCGGGAATCGGCTCAGTCGGCGACATCGAGGATCAGCGTGTCTCGGCTGCATCTCTCGACCGGGGTGGTTGAGGTCTTGCGCGACGATGCGCGCGACGCCGATATCTCGCCCGACGGCGACCGACTGGTGTTCGTCAGCGGGCCTTACAGCGGCGATCCCCATCTCGTGGTGCAGTCGTTGTCGGACGGTGCTGAGACTGAACTGGATCCGGAGCGCTCTTGGCAACTTCGGCCATTCCGTATCCCTCGCTTCAGCACCGACGTCCGCCGCGTGCTCTTTTCCGCCGGTCAAATTTTGCCGCAGGTCTCGGCCGTTGCGCTGAGCTTGAACGGTCCCGAAGATATCTGGAGCTACGACCTGTCCAGCGCCGAACTCCAGCAGATCGCCGCCGTCGGCGAGGACCAGCCCGACTTCACCCTCTCCAACGACGGCCGTCACGTGCTCATCCTCGGCGCCTTCGGCGTATACCTAATATCGGCATCCGCATCCGAACTCGTCTACGCCATTGCCGCCGGCGAGATCCACGGTTGGATCGACTGGCGCGGCAACATCAGCGACGATGAGTGGGCCGCGATCCGGGCGTCGATCTTCGAGACGACGGGCGCGACGCCGTGACGCGCCTCGGTCTGATCGTCTGCTCGCTGATGGCGATGCTGGCGGCATTGCGCCTGACGGCGCCTGACGCGCACGCGCACGCGTTGCTCGCCCGCGCCGACCCGCCGATCAACGCCTCGCTGCGCGAATCGCCGACCACGATCACGCTGTTCATGACCGAGCAGCTACAGCGCAGCCATAGCTCGGTGCAAGTGCTCGACAGCGGCGGCGGGCGGCGAGACATTGGCGAGACCGAGTTTTCCGACGCGGTCGCGACGCAAATGAGCGTCCGCGTATTGCGGCTCGATCCGGGCGTCTACACCGTTGTTTGGCGAACGCTCTCCGAAGTGGATGGCCATACCTGGACCGGTTCGTACGTCTTCTCGGTGCTTAACCCCGATGGCTCAGCGCCAACGGGCGGCGGATTGGACGTCGATCTGGATCGTCCAGGTCCGCCGATCGCGGTCGACTCGGCCGTCAAAGCGATCGGGCTCGGCGCGCTCGTGCTCTTCGTGGGCGCGGTGTGTATCGCGTTGCTGTTGCGACCACTTCCCATACCGGCTCTGCTTCCATTCATGTCGCTAACGGTTGTGGTTGGACTCGCGGCGACCAGCTACGAGGCGGTCGCCGGCGCGCTGCGGCTGGGGAACATTGGGTTCCTGGGCGATGTGTTGTTCGAGACGCGTAACGGACTCTGGCTGCAGCAGCGTTGGTACGCGCTGATTGCGGCGGCGCTCATCCTCGGTCTGCTCTGTATTCAAGGGGCGAAACGCCGGCGAGATGTCGCCGAGTTGGAGCGGCGCGAGCATTCCGTCGTGCTCACGTTCCTCGCAATACTAGCGATCGTCTGGCTCGCTTCGTCATCGGCGATTTCGCATGGCGCGGCGATCGGCACAGGCTGGATCTGGGGCGCGCTATTCGATGCGTTGCATCTGGCGTCGGCGGCGATCTGGATCGGAGGGCTCGCCAGTCTGTTGCTGGTGCTCCGCGCACATTCCGATTATCGGATCGAATCTGTCCGCCGGTTCTCCGTTCTCGCGGCGATCATGGTGCCAGTTCTGATTGCGGCGGGTCTGCTCTCGGCGTTGATTCAGATTCCCGACGTCGACGGCATCGTCGAGACCGACTGGGGCTTGGCGTTCATCGTCAAGCTCGCCCTGCTGGTGTTGTTGTTCGCGACAGCCGCCGCCAACGCTATGTTCCTTCGACCACGCGACGCAGCGGCCGACGGCACCGACCACGCGTTGGCGCGCCGCTTCTTACGAATGATGCGCGTCGAGGTCGCGCTCGCGCTCGTCGTGTTCGTCGCCTCGGCGGTGCTCACACAGCTTCCGTCTCCGGCTAGTGCGCAGCCGGAGGTTGAGCAAAAGGACAACACCGTCACCGAGACCGTCGCCCGCGGCGATGTCGTCGCTGCGCTCGAAATCTCGCCCAACCTGGTCGGCTTCAACACCTGGACTGCGACCGTCGAAGCAGACGCGAACAACCCGGTCGAAGTGATGCTGTTGCGGTTCCGCTACCAGGATCGCGACGTGGGACCGGTCACCGTGTCGATGACGCGGGTCGCGGACGATCGGTTCCAACTCGAGGGTGCCTACTTCGGGCTACCTGGCGAGTGGACGGTGGAGATGGAGATCCGTCGTGCCTCGGGTGACGACCTGATCACCGGCGTGCGCGCTCGGGTGGAGTCCGGCTACCAGGCATCGCCGTTCGCCGCCGACCGCGGTGGCGCGCTCGCCTTGCCGCTGACCCAGATGGACTGGAACGGCGTCGGCGCGCTCTGGGCTTTCCTGTTCGGCGGGCTGGTTTGGATCAATCGGCCGCACATTCGCAGCCAATGGGGTCCGCGCGGTGGCGATGCCGCCTTTGGCGGCGGCGTGCTCGGCCTGATTGCGGCCGTCGTTTTGCTGACCGGTCTACACGTCGAGCCCGGTCGAACCCTGGCCAATCCAGTTCAGCTAAGCCAGGAATCGGTCGAACGCGGGGCGTCCCTGTTCGCGCGCAACTGCGTCGCGTGTCACGGCGAGCAGGGCGCTGGCGATGGGCCGCTAGCGGACACGTTACCAGCGCCGCCGGCTAACTTCACCGTGCATGTCCCGTTCCATCCCGACGGCGTCCTGTTCGCCTGGATTAGCGACGGCATCCGCGGTACCGGAATGCCGGCCTGGTCGCCGCAGCTGTCCGATCAGGAACGCTGGGACCTGGTCAATTTCCTGCGTGCGACCTTCGATTTGTCAGCCGCGCGGTAGATATCTGCAATTAGCCCTGTGAGCAATGTGCAATAGACGCGCGATTACTGGTATGCTGAATGCAATGGAGCAGATCAGCGCTGTGCGCCACGTGAATGGCAGGACGAACCAAATGGTGACCGCGATTGAGAACCCGGGTCTCAACCTTGACTGGCTGAACCTGGAGACCGACGACGAGTTCGAGATTCCAGCAGGTCGCAAGGGCGTCACGCTGCAGTCGATCAATCAGCGTATGGCTGGTGTCGACGGAGTCGACGAAGCCAACTGGCGCTCGTTCGTGCCGCGCGGGATCGAGGCTGACCCGCGCTCTAACGCCCACGCCCGTCAGTATCGCGACAAGGGCGATGTCTGGTCCGAATCGGCAATGCTGCTCTACGAAGAGGCGCTGCAGCGCCAGTGGTCATCGGCGCGCGATATTCCTTGGGACACGATCGGCGACCAGCCGGACGACATCGAAAAGGCGATGTGCACGTTGTGTACATTCCTGACCCAGGTCGAGTTCATCGCCGGCGATGTGCCGGGGCGATTCCTTGAGTCGGTCCACCCTGACTTCTTCGAGTCGCAGCTTTTCCTTGGTACGCAGCTGATGGATGAGGCGCGGCATCTCGACGTCTTCCGTAAGCGTGTGCTGGTCAATGGCGGCGGCATGTCGCCGGCCGGCCTCGGTGCCGTCGGCCTGCTGGCGATCGACGATTTCACCGAGATGACCGCCATCCTGCACCTGTTCGCAGAGGGTCTGGTGCAGTCGCTGTTCCGCATGGGCGAGCTGATCGGCCAGAACGAAGCCGAAAAGCGCATGTTTCGCCTCTCCGCTCAGGACGAGTCACGGCACCTCGCCTTCGGCGTGACGCACACCAAGTACACCGTTGAGACGCAGCCTTGGCGTAAGGAAGAGCTGCACCATTACCTCGATATCAACGAGACCGTGCAGAATACGCAGGCTGGCCTGACCACCAACCCGATCACCGGCGAAGCGCTGGCCGTGCTCGCGGGCGGCGGCATCGAGTACCTCGACGAAGGCTACAACCTTGTCATGCTGATGCGTAAGAAGCAGATCAACGAGTACTATCACCGACTCCAGGTGGTCGGACTCGGCGACCGCCTTGATCGCATGTCGCCGGACATGCGCGAGCTGATCACGGTCTAAGTGGCATTCGCGCTGCGCAGCGACGTAATCGCCTGAGTCCAACACCAGCTGAGAGAAGCGAGCCACATGCCGGCATTGTCCTCCGCTCAGAAGATGCGTGCCCAAGTGCGTGGCTGGACGCCTGATCTGATCGAGCGTGCCGAGCACTCCGCCGCGTCCGGTCGACAGATCGATAACATCCTCAACATCTCGATCGAGCCCGATCGCATCGCCAAGTGGCTTGAATTCGTGGAGACCCAGCCCGAGCATCCGTTCGCGCAGGCCCAGTTCATCATGTTCGAGGACGGCGGCGAAACCGGCCTCAAGCCTACCCCGTCCGACGACGGTATGCGGCTGAGCGATGTCGACATTGGCTCCTATGGGCACGTGCCGGATGTCTGGAACTACCGCAACGACCTTCCGCGCGGCACGCGCCCTGTGCCCGGTATGTACATGCCCGCCGGCTACGCGATCTACGACCGCACCGAAGTCTGGGCAGATGGCGTTTCCGATCTCTACGAAGACGCGATCCGCGACCGCTGGGTCCCCGCGACCGACCTCAACTGGGAGAACCGCGAGGAACTGTCGCCGGAGGTCGAACGCGCGACCGGGCAACTCTGCGCGATCTACTCGACCTACGGCATCGCCGAACAAAAGATCATCTCCAGGTGGCTGGAGGAGATTTCCTACGGTTTCCACGAGGTCAAGCTGTTCTTGGCGACCCAAGTCTATGACGCCGGACGCAAGGTTGAGGCGCTGCGTAAGCGCGCGTTGCACGGCTCCGGCGTCATCGGCAAGGCACCGCTCTCCGACGTCTCCGAGTCCTGGTACAACGCTCTCACCTTTACCGAGATGATCGTCGCCCTCGATGTGGTTTACAAGTCCTACGAACTGACCGCCTTCGAATGCGCGACCGATTGGTCCCGTTCGGACTTCGACCGTGATCTCTTCGCGCGTCTCGCCGAGGACAGCAAACGACATCTCGAGTACGGTCTCAAGCACCTCGAATGGTATAACCGCTATGCCGAGCGCGCCGAACTCGAGCTGCCGATCTTCCTCGCCAAGGCCGAAGGCGGTCTATCATCCGAATTAGCGCAATCGCCGCTCGAGCGCGAGGCGCTTGCAGTGCTCTACGCCGACGGCGTCGAACGCCTCGACGCAGGCGTCGAAGCGCTGCGCCAGCTGCGGGAAAAGCAGCTCCACGACTATCTGCATCGGCTGCACGAGCACGGCGTCGACCGCATCGGCGAAACGGTGGCGATCCTTGGTCTGGCGACTCAGGACCCGCTCCTTAAGGCGCTGAACCCGGAGGCGCTCGTCGAAGGTGCAGCCACAGGCACAACGGCGACCGATCTCTGACAGCGATTGACAATCTCGCGAGGCGATTAGCGCGTATCGTTGCCTTGTGACATCGCGCGAAAGCGAACTCAACTACGAGATCGGCGGACCGCCTGGCGGCCGGCCTGTGCTCTTTGTGCACGGCATTCTGACCTGTCGGGCCCATTGGTTGCTGAATCTCCCCGCCTTTCACCAGGCTGGATTTCGCAGTATCGTCGTCGAGTTGTTTGGTCACGGTTCCTCGCCATCGCCCGAGGATGCCGTCGCCTACCACCCCGACCGCTACGCCGATCGGTTTAGCGTGCTGCGCGCGCGAATCGGAGCCGAACGCTGGTTCGTCGTGGGACAATCGCTGGGTGCCGCGCTGACGCTGCACTACGCCATGTCGCGCCCCGATGAGATGATCGCGCACGTGGTGACCAATTCGCACTCCGCCTTCGGCGACCCGGGCCGAATCGGCAATCCCGAGGCAGCGCGGGAGCGGGCGCAGGTGATGATCGACGGCGGTATCGACGCTGTCATGCGGCATCCTCTCAACCCGCGCCGAGCACGCGCCTTCAGCGCCGCCCAGCGCGCGCAGTTCGACGATGCGATGCTGCTCAGCTCCGCCGAAGGCATCGCGCGCACGATGCTCTATACCTCGCCCTATACGTCGCTCCGGCACCGTCTGGCGGAGAATCCGGTCGATACGTTGCTTGTCGCCGGCGATCGTGAAGCGGCCTTTACGCCAGCTCGTGAATGGGTGGAAGCCAACGCCGCCAATGTTCGAGTCGAGCGTGTTTCGGCGACGCATGCTGTCAACATCAGCGCGGCCGAGGATTTCAACAGGATCGCCATAGGCTTTCTGGAGCAGCATCTGCTCGGATGACGGAGCGTCTGGGAGGTGGTTTGGTGGAGGAAACGATCGATATCTCCCCCCTCCTGCTCGTCAGCATCCTCGCCGTCGTTGTGCCGTTCGTCGCCTGGAGGCTTACGGGCGGGCTGGTACCGGCGGTGGTCGGCGAGGTGCTTGTCGGCATCGTCTTCGGCGAGCCGTTGCTCGGCATCATCACGCACGAGAACGAATGGTTGAACTTCCTCGCCCTGTTCGGCTTCGCCTACCTGATGTTCCTGTCTGGGTTGGAGATCAACCTCAGCCTGCTGGGGCAGTCTCTTGGTCGACACTGGTACATCCCGCGCGTCGCACTCAGACATCCGCTGATCTCCGGCGTCGCAATACTCGTCTTGACCACCGCTTGCACGTATCTCACGCTGGAGGGGTTGCGGGTGATCGGGCTGATCGAGTCGGTCCAGATTCCCATGCTGCTCTTCATCCTGCTCGCCACTGCTGTTGGTGTCGTCGTGCCGGTGATCAAGGATCGCCCCGATCTAGGGCGGATGTCGCAGTCGCTGTTGGTGGGTGGGTTCCTGCTCGAATTCGTGGCGATTATCGGCGTAGGGATCGTCTCAGCGCTTGAGCGGGAGGGAATCGGATGGCGGATGTTCCTGCTGCTCGCGATCCCCGCGGCGCTTGGTTTGCTGATCTGGATGTCTCGGGTTGGTCCGGACCGTCTGCCGATCATCCCGAGAACGTTGCACGAGCTGGCTCAGACCTCGTCCCAGCTCAAGATCCGCGCCGCGCTCGCGCTGCTCGTCATATTCGTGGCGCTGTCGCAGGTGGTCGGAACCGAGCTCGTGCTGGGCGCATTCATGGCCGGCTTAGCCGTGACTGTGGTCTCCCCGAGACATGGTTCATCGCTGCGCGGCAAGCTGGACGCGCTCGGTTACGGCTTTTTCGTGCCGATCTTCTTCATTCACGCCGGCGCGACGCTCGATTTGGGTGCGGTCTTCGACTCCGTCGATTCGCTAATCCTGGTGCCCGCCCTATTGATCGTGGCATTCATCTCGAAAATGGCGCCGTCGATCATCGCCTTGGTACCTGCCTGGGGTGCACGCTCCGGCCTCGCTGGCGGTTCGCTGCTCGGCGCGAATCTGTCGCTCGTGCTGGCCGCCGGCGCAATTGCCGCCGATCTCGGCCTGATCGATAGCGGGCTGCACGGGGCGCTCTTGCTGATGGCGTTATTGACGACAGTGTTGGCGCCACTGCTGTTTGCAGCCATCGCCGGTCGCGTACTGCCGCGCGATGATGGCCACATTCTGGTTGTCGGCGGCGGCAGTCTCACGGCAACCCTGGTCGATCGACTGATGGCGGCGGGGCGCGCGGTGATCGTACTTGATCCGGATCCCGAGTCCACTGCTCGTTGGCAGGCGCGAGGAGTTGAGGGCGTGGTCGGCGATCCGCTCGACGAGCCGTCCCTGATCAACGCCGGGCTGCCGCGGGCTGAGATCGCGGTCATCGTCGATTTCGCACATACCGATCAGATCGCCGACTACGCTAGGTCGATGCGCGCGATGCAGCCCAATCTCAGGGTGGTGACTTGGGTCTCGGAGCCGGATCCGCAACTCGATCAGCTCGAGATCGAGGCTTACAGCCTGTCCGACGTGACCGCGCTGGCGCTGGAGGAAGCGGTGCTGCGCCCGGCGCTACACGCCGCGCGGAACGATCCGGAATCGGGCCTAGTGGAAGTCTCGATGCTAAACATCGACCTGGATGGCCTGACGCTGAAAGAGATCGACTTTGAGGGAGAGGTTCGCGTCCTCGTCGTCATGCGGGACGGCGATACGAATGTTGCCTCGGGCGACACGGCGGTGTACCTGCACGATCGTGTGACACTGGCTGGCGAACCGGGGGCCGTCGCCGCAATGAGCAATCGCTTCCAGCAGCGCAGCCGACACCGCTGGCTCGTCGATGTGCCGACGACGAGGAACACGTCGAGCGAGTATTAGGCTGAGCGAATTGCGCTGCGCTCGGAACCGATCCCTGCCAGATGCCCCAGATAGATCGGGACCAGGGGTAGCACACAGGGACTCACGAAACTGACGAACCCGCCGACAAACGCCAGCGCCGCCGAGCCGGCATTCAAGTTGAGCATGTCCGTTGATGAGCCGTCGGATCCGGCTACGATATCGACGCCGAAGCTGCCCAGCGCTTCGTTCAGCACGACCACGCGGTCGAGCGCGATCAGCATGCCGACGAAGACCAGCAATACACCTGACACGACCCCGATCAGTGGCATCCAGCGGTTCAGCTTGCGCAGGAACTGGGTTGAGGCGCCGAACGTCGCGCCGACCAGCAGGAACGGGATGCCGAGACCGGCCGCATAGCAGATCAGCAGAATGACAGCCTGGAAGAGCGAGGCGGAGTCGAGCGCCAGCACCAGAATACCGGCTAGGATCGGCCCTACACAGGGCGTCCAGCCGACGGAAAAGGCGACACCGACGACCAGCGAGCGTCCGTAGTCAGCGGCGGCGCGAGCACGGGACGGCGTTGCCGTCGCGGTGCCGCTCGCAGCACCCGGCCCACCCACCTGAAAGCTGCGGTACAGGAACGGAATGGTAATCACCTCGGCCAGATGCAGGCCGAGAACAACCAGCAGGGTACCGGCGACGCGTTGAAACCAGATCAGCTCGTTCTGAAACGCGGAGCCGAGCGCGCCGAGCAGCGCACCCAGCGCGACGAAGACGACGCTGAAGCCCAGCACGAACGCGGCAGCGTGGAAGAACACGGCTCGTCGAGCCGCGTTCGCTCCACCCGTTGCCGTGCCGGTTGTAACTGCCATGTATTCATAGTGTACGCCACCGCGACGGCGCGGGTTATGAGTGCGTCTCACGCGTAATGCCCGCGTCCTCTTCGGCCGACAGCAGCGTCGCCAGTACCGACTTCGCGCCCAGCCCCCGATTCTTGGCGCGAATGAGCATATCGCTCACCGCCGAGGCGATCGGCGAAGGAATGCCCTGCTCCCGTGCCACTTGTACGGCCAGCGAGACGTCCTTGGCCGCCCACTGCAGATAGAATGGCGCGTCGTCGAAATTGCGCTCCAATAGCGTCGGTACAGGCCGTACATAGTGCTGCGCCGATGCGACGCTCATCACCTCATATGCTCGCTGCGGGTCGAGTCCGGACGCCTCGGCGATCACCAGCGACTCGATCAGCAGCTGTCCGCTGCCGATCGAGACCATGTTGTTGGTGATCTTAGTTAGCGCGCCCATCCCCAGCTCGCCCATGTGGAAGACGTTATTGCCGATGCAATCGAGCACATGTCGATAAGCGTCGAAGGCGGTCTGGTCGCCGCCGACCATCACGGCTAGCGTTGCATCGATGGCACCCTGCACGCCGTTCGACACGGGCGAGTCGAGGAAGATGACGCCTCGCTCCGCCGCCCGTTCGGCGAGTAGCTTTACGGTCGAGGGCAGATTGGTCGAGAGGTCGAAGCAGACCAGACCCGGTTCGGCACCGTCGAGGATGCCATCCGCTCCGCGCAGCACGACTGTGATCTCGGGCGGGCCGGGCAGGGAGGTCAGCACCACCTCGGTCTGCGCGGCGACAGCGGCCGGCGATTCCGCCCAGCTTGCTCCCAGCTCGATCAGGTTCTCCGCGCGCGCCTCAACCAGGTCGTGGACGACCACGTTATGCCCACCCTTGATCACGTTGGCGCACATCGGATTACCGATGTTCCCGACGCCGATGAATCCCACGTCCGACATCATGTTGTCCTCTCTCAGCTTCGCGACAGAGTTCGACCCGCAGGGTACTCGGATCCCCTTATCCCACGAACGTCGCCGCAGCGCTGTGGCAGTTCGTGTCGAACGCTGACAGGGCTATCCTGCCCCGGTGACTGAGGGAACGCCCCAATCCACAGCCGGCCCGCTGGACGGCGTCCGAGTGGTCGAACTGTCCGAGACGCCGGCTGGCGCCTACTGCGGACGCCTGCTCGCCGGCCTCGGCGCGCACGTCTCGCTGGTAGAACCGCCTCAAGGTTCGCCGCTTCGCCGACGCGGACCGTTCCGAGCCGACGTTCCCGATATCGAGGGCAGCGCGACGCATCTGCACTTGCATCGCGGCAAGCGCTCGCTGCGTCTCGATCTCACCACTGCCGCCGCCCGACGAATGTTCGGCGCGCGTCTCGCCGCTGCCGATGTGGTGGTGATCGATCTGGATCGTCGCCGGTGGAGCGATGTTGGCATCGACATCGAGCGATTCCGTCGCTGCCATGAACGGCTTCAGGTATGCGTGATTACGCCCTACGGGCTCGATGGTCCGAAATCACGCTGGCGAGGTTCCGAGCTGACGCTCTATGCGGCCGGCGGCTACCTGCGCATCGGCGGTGAACCTGACCGCGAGCCGGTCAAAGCCTGGGGAGAACAGGGACACCTACAAGCCGGGCTGCATGCCGCGTTGGCGATTGTCTCGGCGCTGCATGCTAGCGAGGGGCAGCTGATCGACACCGCGATCTTCGAAGCGTTGGCCTTCCTGCTGGGTGGCGGCTATCAGCACGCCTGGTTCTCTGACCGCGAACCGGTTCGCAACGGTGCGCGGTTGGTGGGTTTCGGGCCGGGCCACCTCTACCCTTCGACGATCCGTCCCTGCGCCGACGGATGGGTGCATGCCCACTGCAACAATCGATACCCCGAAGTAATGGCAGTCCTCTTCGACGAGCCGCGTCTGGCGGAACCGGAGTTGCTGGCCGCGTTGATGGGACACGCCGACGAAGTCGACGCGCTAATGGCACCGACACTGATGCGCACGCCGCGTCGGGAGATCGTGCGCCGCGCGCAAGAGCTGCGCACCCCGTTTACCGAGGTACTCGCGCCATCGGAAGTGATGGCGGACGCAGACGACCACCACGCCTCGCGCGCGTTTTGGCAATCGACGCCGCATCCACGCGGAGGCGCATACCTGGCGCCCGGCCCCGCGATGCGATTCGGCGCGACCCCCTGGCTCGACGGAGTGGCACCGCGACTGGGCAATGACAACGATCAACTTGGATTGCCTATCGAGCGGGTTCGCTGGAGGCGTGCCGGTGTCGCCTGACGCGCAGCTCGCACCCTTCCCGGTCTCGCAGCGACGCCCCCTCAGCGGGTTTCGAATCCTCGACCTGACCACCGCGGTCGCCGGTCCGGTTGCGACCCAGTTGCTGGGATCGCTAGGGGCGGATGTGATCCGGATCGAAACGCCCTGGGCGAGGCCGAGTCGCCCTGCGTCGGCGTTGCCCTATCGGGGAACAGGACCCGACGAGCCCTGGAATCGCGAGCCGCGCCTCAACGAACTCGCTCATAGCAAACGGTCGGTCGCGCTGAATCTCGCTACTGATGCAGGGCGCGAGGTGTTCCTCGATCTTGTCGAGCGGTCGGATGTCGTGATCGAGAATTTCTCGCCGCGCGTGATGGGCAACTTCGAACTCGAATGGGACGCCCTGAGCAAGCGCAATCCGCGCCTCATATATGTCGCAATGCCGGCGTTCGGTACATCTGGCCCCTGGCGCGACCGAATCTCCTACGGACCTGGTATCGACGCGATGAGCGGTCTGTCGTGGTTGACCGGCTACGCCGATGGCTCGCCGCTCAAGCCCGGCAACTTCTACTGTGACCAGAATGCCGGATTGCACGCGGCGCTGTCAACCGTGGCGGCGCTCCTGGCGCGCGGTAGGGTCGGAGGTCAGACCGTGGAGTTGGCCATGCTCGAAGGCGAGCTGCAACTCATCGGCGAGGCGATGGTCGGTCAGCAGCTGTGCGGCCGTGAGCCGACGCGCATCGGCAACCAACACGTATCAGTCGCCCCGCACGGCGTCTATCCAGCCTCTCTGGTACTTGGCGACCCAGACTCTTGGATCGCGATCGCCTGCCGCGACGACGCCGAATGGGACGCGCTGCTCAGCGTCTGGCGTGACGATTCGGTTGCCTCGGACAGTCGGTTTGCGACCGCCCTCCGACGCTGGAAGCAGCGCGCCGAGCTGGACACACTTCTGGCCGACTGGACCGTTCACCAAGACCCGCTGGCATTGGCCGAGCGGTTGCAAGAGGCCGGCGTACCGGCTTCACCGGCGATGGGCGCTCGGACCCTGCTAAGAGACGAGCAGGTGCGGGCGCGCCAGTCGGTCGGTGGACTGGAGCATCCGCGGGTTGGGCTCTCGCCTGCGCCGCAGGCCGCCTTCCGCCTGTCCGATACCCCCGCGCCGCCCCGTTGCGCCGCACCGCTGTTCGCCGTGGATACCGTCTCCGTGTTGCGGGATATTCTGGGATACACCGAGGAGCGAATCGCTGATCTGATCGCGTCCGGCACCGCCAGCGACCAACTCCGTCCACGTTAGCGACAGAATGTGAGTGCCATGCCCATTCGCAAGCCGTGGGTTCAACCATCGGAGGAAGCGATTCGCGCCGTTCCGGCCGTGGTCGGTGTTTACGAGATTGCCGACGCCAACGGCAACCTGCTCTACATCGGACAGGCTGGCGGACGCGAGCCGTTTGGTCTACGCACCCGAATCGCGCTGCATTTCGGCGGCGACGATCCCAATCCCGTCTTGCGCGAACGGGCGGCGCAATTTCGCTGGGAAGCGAATCAGCAGTACACGACCAAGCGGCTGGAGATGCTGATGCAATTTCAGCGCGACGAGGGTCTCGAGTGGCCGTTGGCGCATCCGGCCGGCGATTGGCGCGATATACCGCAGCTCGGTCGGCTGCGTCGCTCGCAGATCATTGGTCAATCCGCAGACTGAACACGCAGATTGGACAGCCGGGGGCATCATGGATGTGCTGATGAGTGAAGAGCAGCGGATGATTACGCAGGCGGTACGGCGGTTTGTGCGAGAGGAGGTGCAGCCGCTGGAACGCGAGATCGATCCCGACGCGGTCGAACTGCCGCCGGGCGAGCTTGATCGGCTCAAGGGTTTCGTCCAGCAGATGGGCCTTTACCACATCGATGTGCCCGAGGAATACGGAGGCCCCGGTCTGCCGTTGACGACGCGCGGCCTGGTCGCTGAGGAGATGTCGCAGCATCGCGCCGGCCTTTATCTGCCCTGCTACGGCGCGTTCGGCTCTGCTGGTCTCGCCCAGCTGTACGACGCTTCGGACGAGCAGAAAGAGCGTTATCTCTACCCGATGTTGCGCGGCGAGAAACGCGCCTTCTTCGGTCTGACCGAGCCGTCGGGAGGTTCTGATCCCGCCCGTGCGATCCAGACCCGGGCTGTCAAGGACGCCGACGACTGGATCCTCAACGGTTCCAAGCTGTTCAGCTCCGGTGCCGATCGAGCCGATTTTGGGCTTGTCTTCGCCCGCACCGACCCTGACAAAGGACGTCGCGGCATCTCCGCCTTTCTGGTCGATACCGACGCACCTGGGTTCGAAGTACGGCGTGTGGTGCACACCCTGCGTTCCGCCAACTACGGTACCGAGCTCTCGTTCGACGACGTCCGTGTGCCGACCGCCAATCTCGTCGGGCGGGAGGGCGGCGGGTTCTCGCTCGCCAACAATAATCTGACCCGTCAGCGGATTCCTTACTCTGCTACCTGCATCGGCATCGCCGTCGCCGCGCAGGAGATGGCGATTTCGTACTCGCAACAGCGAGAGACCTTTGGCGCGGCGCTAGCTTCGCGGCAGGCGATCCAGTGGATGATCGTGGACAACGAGATCGATATCCGCACCGGACGCATGATGTACCTCGCCGCCGCTGAACGGGCGGAACAGGGCGAACCCTTCCGCTTCGAGGCGGCGATGGCGAAACTGACTTCGACGGAGGGTGCCAGCCGCGTTGTTGATCGCGCGATCCAGATTCACGGCGGAATCGGCGTCACCAAGGATCTGCCGCTCGAACGCTGGTACCGCGAAATGCGCATCCGCCGTATCGGCGAGGGCCCCTCGGAAGTGCAGCGGATCATCATGGCCCGCGACCTGCTGGGTCGCGGTAGCAACAGCTAGCCTGACATGGTTGCCATCACGATCCGGAGTTGTCCCGGAGTGCCTTGGAGTGTCCGATGAGTGAGATGATCGAGGTCGCCATCGACGGACCCGTGCGAACGATCGTCCTGAACCGCCCTGAAAAGCGAAACGCCCTCAACGGCGCCATGCTGACCAAGTTGCATGCGGCGTTAGTAGACGAACCATCGCCGGAGGAGCGCGTCGCCGTGATCCGCGCACACGGCCCAGCCTTCTGCGCCGGGCTCGATCTGCGGGAGCGCGAGGAGGGATTGCCCGGCGGCGATATCTCGATCGAGCGGATGCTCGACGCGATTCAGCATTGGCCGCTCCCCGTCGTCGCGGTTGTCCAGGGCGATGCCATCGCCGGCGGCAATGAACTCGCGCTGCACTGCGATTTCGTCGTCGCCGATGTCGAGGCGAAGTTCGGTATGTCGCTGGCGCAGATCGGCTTGGCTCCGTCCTGGTTCCTGGCCAAGAAGCTGCTTGAGGTGGCGGGTCCTGTTGCAACCAAGGAGATCCTGCTGCTCGGCGACCGTATCCCTGCCTGGCGAATGCACGAGTGGGGTGTCATCGCTCGCGTCGCCAACGCCGAGGAACTGGATGAAGCGGTCGAACGGATCATCGATCGGCTCAGCAAAAACGCGCCGCTCAGCCTCCGCGCGATGAAGACGCTGATTACTCGCGAGATGGACTTCCGCGATCACATCCCGCATGAAGACGTCGACGAACTGGTCGCGGCGGCGCGCAACTCGAACGACGCGCGGGAGGGCATCCGCGCTCTGTTCGAGCGTCGGCCGGCAGCGTTCGCAGGCGAGTGACACGACAGGCCGCGCCAGCCTGCCGCACATTTACTACTGCTACGGCAGCGCTGGATCCTCCGGTCGGCGGAAGGCGAAGCCGCCCGATTCGCCGTCGATGCCTCCGTCAACCACTTGAACGGTCGGGACGACCGATTGATTGACAATCGGCAAGAGCAGTCTGGACGCTCGCTCGCCGCTGATGGTTATGGATAAGGTCGACGCGGCGACCTGCGTCGGAACCACGAGGTTGTCGCGCATCGCCGCCGACGCGGCGATGCGCGAGGTTGAGGAAGCCCTTTGAGAGATAGGCCGCAGCGCCGTCCTCATCGATCTGCTCCAGCGTGACGACCACCGAGCCGCGATCGGACATGGTCGATACCTCGAGCTGCACCGCCGGCCAGCCGGTGATCTCGATGTCATCGCTCAACGGGTCGCTGGCAAACGTGAGGCATCGTTTGCGCGGGCGTTGAGGTCGACCGTGTTGATACAGGTCACCACGTAGTAACTGTGACGGCTCAACGCGCTCCAGGCTGACGTCCTGGTCGACGTCGTATTGCGCATACTCGACCTGATTCGGTCGTGTGGAACTGAGCCTGCCGCCGGGCGTCAGCCAGCGCGATCGGAGCTGCGCTTCGAGTAGCGGCAGGCGAGAATGCACGAATTGCAGGGCTCTTCAGCGCCCATATCGAACGTAAGCGCTGTGAGCCAGACGACACGTGTGACACGCTGGTGCAGGCCGAGATCGACGGCGCGCCTAGCAGGACATCCCCTCCTATGCCGTCCTGTTGCTCCTGGCGGGCAACGAGACGACGCGAAACGTTACCTCGGAGGGAATGGGAATGCAGGCGTTGATCGAGCATCCCGACCAGTTCGAGTTCCTCAAGGCACAGACGCAACTGCTCAACAGCGCCGTTGAGGAGATACTGCGCTGGACCTCGCCGGTGGTGCATTTCGCCCGGACCACGACGCGGGACACTGAGATTCGCGGTGTGCCAATCTAGACCGGCGAGACGCTCGTGGTGTGGTACCCGTCCGCCAACCGCGACGCGGACGCGTTCGAGCGCGCCGACGAATTCGACATCACGCGGAACCCGAACGACCATCTCGCCTTCGGCGGCTTCGGCGAGCATTTCTGCCTGCGCGCGCCAACCTGGCGAGGCTGGAGATGCGCTCCGTCTTCTGCCACCTGTATCGAGAAGCTGGACGCCTTCGCGCTCAACGGCGAGGTCGAGCGATAACATCTAGCCTCATCGGCGGTATCAAGCGTTTGCCGGTGAGCTATCGCTCACTGTAGGGGAGCAGGCTATATCCGGAAGAAACTGTGCTCTGGCCAATCCAAGAGATCATCGGATTCGCTTTTCGCGGTTGAAGTCTGCGGGGCTCCCTTCTGGTAGATATGGCTTGGAGACGCTCAGGCGCTTTGCAGCCGCTTCGAAGTACTGGGTGTCTATTTCGAAACCTGTGAAACGGCGCCCGAGCTGCAGTGCAGAGACCCCGGTCGAGCCTACTCCCATGAACGGATCGAGCACGTGATCGCCAGGGTTTGAAGCGATACGCATGATGTGATCAAGGACCCGAAGCGGTTTCTGAGTTGGGTGTTTCGGATCCTTGAGACGCTCGGAACCCCCACATATCGGGGTCTCGATGAAGTTGTGCATCTCTCGCTGGGACAAGAAATTCCAGGTGTGACCCTTGTTCCACATACATACAATCAACTCACAGCTGTTGAGGAATCCCGCACGCCGAATTTTGGGAGCAGGATTGGTCTTATGCCAGACCATAAACTGGAAGGTATCAAAAAGATGATCGAAGGCTCCATGCCATTGCCCAATGAGGTTGTAACTGCAGAAGACGAAGATATTCCCGGTTGGTTTGAGCACACGACGAAATTCGTCCACCCATTCCTCCGGGAGAAATTCGATCGTATCCCACTCAGCCAGATCATTATTCATATCCG
This sequence comes from Dehalococcoidia bacterium, assembly GCA_965116225.1. Classification (GTDB taxonomy): domain Bacteria; phylum Chloroflexota; class Dehalococcoidia; order Bin125; family Bin125; genus Bin125. The sequence goes on from OZ220495.1 coordinate 2,044,742, forward strand.
ACCGCCAATCGAGATGGATATTCCCAGTTGAGTACATACCTAAGTTGTACGGTGGATCCGTGAGAATGAGATCTACCGATGCGGCCGCAACGTCTCGCATTAAGATGTGACTGTCTCCTAGATGGATATTGCAGTGTCCGTTCATTTTGATGGCTCCTCGAGATAAGCAACCCTAATAGTTTCCAATGCTTTGCGAATCATGACAGAGTGTCGCTGATATGATTCCAACACCATCTCGTACCCGTCGTTGGAGTCTGTCACGAAATTCCAGAAATCACGCCCAATCAAGAGTTCGCTGTCCGCGAAGTAGCGTCGAACCGAGGGTTGGGGCCACGGTTTGTTGTCTCCATAGCGATTGTACGCTGTTGCGAAATAGACCGTGACGGGCGTGTCGGGAGGCAAGGAGTTCACTAGAGTGATGTATCGCAGGAGAAGGTCTCGCTTCTCAATCTTCGCTTTCTTGCTGTCTAGATCACCACCGATCTTCAGCTCTATCAAATAATGATGCTGTGATGTGCGATTTGTCAGAAGATAATCCACCTTATAGGTCCGCTGATCGCCAGCGGTGGATGGATAGGATGGGATGGCGGTGTAGTCACTAGCCTCTGGCTGCCTGATTCCTTGTTCGTATTGGTCGATCAGATCATTAATTTGTGCAGACTCTTCGGTTACGAGCGGCCCTGTGATTTCATTTGCTGAATCAAAGGTCAGTGTCGCAAGGCTCAAGGCAAGTTTCTCGATCATGTTGCCTAGCGAACTGTCCAAGGATCGAACCAACGCAGTATAGTATTGTGTTTCGATACCAAGGGCTTCGATAAAGACATTATGAATTTTCCGGTTAATGATCCCATTAGGATCTTTATGCTGTCCCATGTGCTTGCCTTCCAAGGCCTGGGCGAAGTCTGAGACAGCTGCACGAACAGCCGCGTCTATAGTCCGGTTGTCTGGCACGGTCATAAAGGTGTCCGTTCTTGAACGCAGCTGCCGTGTAGGGCTTCCAGATTGTTCTCAAGCACGAATAGCTGTTTGTCATTCTACATCGTTGCGCCGCCGTCGACGGTGATCGTCTGGCCGGTGACGAAGATGTTGCGCTCGATGAGGGCGATGATGGCGTCGGCGCAGGTTTCTGGGGTGGCGACGCCGCGGAGCGGGGCGGTTTTACCCAGCCGCTTGCGACCGGCCTCGTAGGTCTCGTCGCCCAGACCGCCTCGTAACCAGCGGCCCTCGATGAAGCCGGGCGCGATGGTGTTGATGCGAATTTCAGGGCCCAGCACTCGGGCGAGCGACTTGGTGATCACGTTGACCCCCGCCTTGCTGGCGGCGTACGGGATGCACGAGCCTCCGCCGCCAGCGCCGGCGACGCTCGACACGTTGACGACCGCGCCTTCGCCCGCCTCTCGCATATGCGGCACGGCGGCGCGGGTGCAGTTGAAGACGCCGCGCAGATTCGCGCCGATGATGTCGTCCCAAACATCGTCGGTCACGGCCTCCAGGTCATCGTGGGCGATGAAATGCGTCATGCCGGCGTTGTTGACGAGAATTTCGAGGTGCCCGTACTCGTCGACCGCGGCTTGAATCAGTTTGCGACAGTCGTCGTCGACACGGGTATCGGCTTGCACCGCGATTGCCGAGCCGCCGCTGGACTGAATGTTGTCGACGACGCGTCGTCCGGCCTTGGCACCGCGAAAGTAGTTGACGACGACTGATGCTCCCAGCGAAGCGAGGAGCTTGGCGGTCGCCTCGCCGACGCCCGAGGATGAACCGGTCACGACCGCCACTTTGCCGTTGATATTCATAGGATGCGCTTCCCTGGTGCGTTCTCTACTGGATCAAACACGACCCTGTACCGCGCGATGGCATACCGGTACTAGTTCCCGCCGGCGGTAGCCGCGGCGAGACCTGCGGGTATGACTTCGGGAATGTCGATGTGGTAAAGCTTGGCGGCATTTTCCCAGAGGATCTTATGCTGCACGTCCTCCGGCTGGCCCGCCAGGCCGGACTCGATCGTCTCCTGCACGTTACCGTAGAGGCAGGTCGGATGCGGGAAGTCAGTCTCGAAGAGGATGTTGTCCGCGCCGATGTCGTCGATCAGCTTGCGCGGAGCGATCTTCTCAAACCAGTAGCAGGCATAGACCTGGCGGCGGAAATAGTCTGAGGGCATCATCTCGAACTCGGGCCGCGCCTTGCGTATGTCGGCGGCGAGGAAGTGGTAGTCGCAGCTTTCGAGGCAGAACGGTACCCAGCCGATGCCCGACTCGACCGAGATGAACTTCAGCTCGGGGAAACGAGGCAGCACGCCGCAAAGTAGCAGGTCGGTCATTTGCAGGCCGTTAGCCATAAACAGCACGGTTGATGTGCGCGCGTAGGTCACCTCCGGCCCGTCGACAGCGAGTCGACCCGTGAAGCCGTCGGTAAAGTCGCCCGAGCCGATGTGGAATGAGATCGGCAGCCCGGTGTCGGTCGCGATATTCCAGAGCGGGTCCCAATGCCTGTCGCCGAGGAAGGGTTGGCCGTGCGATTGCGGATCGCCGGTGAACAGGATCCCGCGCATGCCCTGTGGCACCACGCGCTCGATCTCCCTGACCGACGCGTTGATATCCCAGAAGGGGATCGAAATGTTGGCCACGAACCGCTCCGGCGCGGCGGACATCCAGTCGATCTGGAAGTCGTTCCAGGCGCGGACGCATTCGAGCATGAGCTCAGGATCGCCGAGCGAGAGGAACCACTGCGAGGCGAATCCGGCGACGTTGGGATAGAGAACCTGCGTGTAGATGCCGGTTTCGTCCATCAGCTTGAGTCGCTCGTGGACGTCGAACGACGCCGGGTACGCCCCCTCGTATGTGGGCGGCGAGCTGGGGAACTTGCCTTTCCAGCCGGCGAACGCGCCGGAAGGGGCGTTCGCGACTTTTTCGTCGCCAACGAACCAGGCGTTGGTTCCCTGATCGTCTTGCCTCACATGCGGGACGCGGTCGCCCCACTTGGAGGACACGCGCGAGGTCCAGAGATCGGACGGTTCGGTGATATGGGTGTCGGCGTCGATGAACATCTGGAACGCCATGCGATCTCCTTCAGCTAGAGACGTGAGTATCCATTGCGAACAGTGTAACGGGGGACACAACGCCCCGTCGCGCCTGCGCACCAATTCCTCCGTCATTCCCGCACTCAGCGCAGGAATCAATCTCGCACGGATGGCGCGCAGCAGGACGTCCTACGGAATCACCGGCTCGCCCGAGACCGCCTTGATGATGTCGAAATAGCTGATCACGACGATGAACACAAGCAGCGCGGCGAATCCCGCCATATGCACGAGACCTTCGCGCTCGGGGCTGATCTTCTTGCCGCGACGCGCGATCTCGATCAAGACGAACATGATCCGTCCGCCATCGAGCATTGGCAGCGGCAGGATGTTGATGATCGCCAGGTTGAGCGAGATCAGCGCTGCCAACTCGATCAGCCGGGACCATCCGGCGCGGTCGACGACTTCGCCAGTCACTCTGGCGATGCCGACCGGTCCGGATAGCTCGATCGGTTCGCCGCCGGCAATCCATGCGCGGATTCGGTTACGAACGAGGATGAGCGTATCGCGAGTCTGGGTCCAACCGGCGGCGATGGCCTCGCCGAGCGACGGGCCACGTCTCTCCACGAGCCGCGAGGCGTCGCCGACGGAAATGCCGGTCGCGCCTTGCAGCACCTCGATCCTGGTGCCGGGCGGTGGATACAAAGGATCGATGTCGAGTGCGGCGTAGACCGAGGCCATTCGTACCGATTGGTCGCGCGCGATGCTCGACATCGTGTCGCCGTCCTGGGTGACATAGGTGCTGTCTCCAGGGAAGTCAAGCTCGATGCCGTCGCGGAGTTCGTCGCTCTCGATGCCCCAACTGCCGATCACGGCGGCAGCAGAGACGCCGAGTACGTCCGCGATGTCATGCACGGAATCGCCGGCCTGCACAACATGGATCAGCGGCTCGGGCGCAAGTCGCGCGTGGACGACGGCGTCGAAGTACTGCGTCGGCTGTGTTGTGCCCGACATCAGCGATTCGCTCCCAGGTCGCTCGATCGAGAACACGAGGTCCTCGCCGAGGTTGAGCTGGATCATGCGCTGCAAATCAAGCGCGTTGCGGACCTCGGTGCCGTTGATCGCGACGATGTGGTCGCCCGCGCGAATACCCGCCTGGTGCGCTGGTGCCTGCTCGACCGTGCCGGTGACGACCGCCGGGCCGGCAGCCACGTTGTCGGGAATCAGCGCGCCTAATGCGAACAGGAAGAGTGGCAAGATCGCGTTGACGCCGGCACCGGCGCCGAGAATGGCAATCCGAGTCAGGCGCGACTTGGCGCCGAGCGAACGCGGATCGATGCCAACGGTTAGTCCGCCGACTTCGGCCTCGCCCTGATCGTTCAGGAACTGCGAGCGCATCTCCGGCGTCGTGCTGTGGTTGCGAGGCGTCGGACGGCTCGACGCCGACTCGTCGGCATCGTCAGCAGAACTGAGCGTCAGCGACCAGCTGGTCTTGCGGCCATCGGCCTCGGTGCGGTCGTACGTGAACACCCACTCGGGTTCGCCCATCGTGCCGAGCATGCGCTCGATGAATCCATCGGGTGTCATGACCCGCTTGCCGTTGACCTGTGTGATGCGGTCGCCGGGCGCAAAATGCTTGCTCATCTGCGAGTCCGGGTCGACGGCGGTGATCAGCAGTCCCGACGCCTCTTCGCCGGTCAATCGGACAAAGCCGCCGATCGGCAGCCAATTGAAGGAGTACAGGGTCTCGCCGAATTGCCAGCCCTTACCAATGCGCGGCGGGAGCCCGATCCCGAACTCCTCCACGCGTACCCTAGCCAGCTTGGCGGCGACGAAGTGTCCGAGTTCGTGCAGGACGACCAGTCCCAGCAGAATGCCGATGAACGGCAGGATCGTCTCGATGAAGACCATACGGTCAGCGTAACCGCCAGCGTACGGGCGCGTTCACGCAAGCGCGCTCTCGTCAGTATCCGCTTGGTGTGTCCGCATAATGTGCCGTTCGGTGTGCGAGGCGTTCGATACGGCGCATTACACCGATGCGGCGATCCGACCGGTGGTGAAGCCTCGCGCCCAGGCGTCGGCGGCGTCAATCTCGTTAATGCCGGGATCGGCGATGCCGCGGTGCGCGTCCAGCGCCTGGTCGACGTAGTCGGCGATCTCGGTGAAGCGGATGCGGCGCTCGAGGAAGGCGTCGACCGCCACCTCATCGGCCGCTGCCAGAACGGCCGGGTATGTGCCGCCCTGTCGCCCGGCCTGCTGGGCGAGCTTGAGGCAGGGATAGCGCTCGAGGTCGGGTTGGGAGAAGTTGAGTGTGCCCACGGCGGCGAGATCGAGCGGCTCGACGGTTGGCTGCAACCGCTGCGGATAGGAAAGAGCCAGCTGAATCGGCAGCTTCATGTCGGGATAGCCAAGCTGAGCCTTGACCGAGCCGTCGCCGAATTCAACCAGCGAGTGCACGATGGACTCGGCGTGCTGGACGATGTCGACCCGTTCGTACGGCACATCGAACAGCCATTTGGCTTCGATCGTCTCCATGCCTTTGTTCATCAGCGTGGCACTGTCGATCGTGATCTTGGCACCCATGTTCCAGGTGGGGTGATCGAGCGCCTGCTCGGGGGTCACGTCGACCAAGGCGTCGATCGGCAGATGACGGAGCGCGCCGCCCGACGCGGTAAGCAGAATGCGGCGAATCTCGTGCCCCTCCTCGCCCCAGAGGCACTGCCAGATGGCGGAGTGTTCGGAGTCGACCGGGCGGATCTGTCCGCCGCCGCGATCCACGACGTCGCGCACGAGCTGTCCGGCCATCACGACGACCTCCTTGTTGGCGAGCGCCACCGCGCCGCCTCGTTCGAGCGCGGTCAACGTCGGTTCGAGACCGGCCCGTCCGGCCGTGCCGACCACCAGCACATCGACTGCGGGGTTGGCCGCCATTTCTTCCATCGACAGCACCGAGGCACCGCAGTCGGCGGCGATCCGCGCGAGCCGCTGTTGGTCGTCCGAGGCGGCCCAGAGGTACCTGGGCGCGAATTCATCGGCTTGCGCCGCCAGCGCGTCGAGGTTATGCCCCGCTGCCAGACCGAGCAGATTGAATCGCTCGGGCATCGCTCGCGCGACGTCGAGGGTCTGACGGCCAATGCTGCCAGTGGAACCGAGCAGTACAAGATGGATCGGAGGCGCACCGCTGAGATCCGTGCGGTCTGCGCGGTTCAGGTCGTCCATTGCAAGAAGAAGAATACGACGGGCAGGCCGAAGAGCAGCGAGTCGAGCCGGTCGAGCACGCCGCCGTGTCCGGGAATCAGGTTGGAGGAGTCCTTGACATCCATGGCGCGCTTGAACAGCGACTCGGCCAAGTCGCCCAGCTGGGATGCAATCGGCAGCATGGCGGCGAGTACGAGGAGCGGCCAGAGCTGGACATCGAGATTGAGCATCTGGTCCAGCGCCAGCGTTGCGCCAACGCCGCCGAGCCAGCCGAGGACAGCCCCTTCGACCGTCTTGTTGGGCGAGACCGACGCCGCCAGCTGCCGTCTGCCGAACATTCGACCGCCGGCGTATGCTGCTGCGTCGGTCGACATCACAGCGAGCACAGCCAACAGCATCCAGTCGGTTCCCTGCTCGACGGCACGAACGAGTATGAAGGTCGCGCCGGGAATCGCGAGGTACACGACCGCGCCAAACATCGTCAGACCGGCGCGCAGGAGCAGCGACAACCGTTCCGGGTCCGGATCGGCGATGCTCCGAACGGCGACGATCGTGGTCATCGCGGCGATACCGAGACTAGCCGCAAGGATCGGCCAGAGCATCGGGATCTCAGCCTCGGCGGATGCGACCCCGATGATCGCGCCGATGGATGCAACCGCGACGAGGACGATCGGGCTATGGCGGTTGATCCCGGCCGCGCTCGCGATCTCGCTGAGTGCGACGACCAGGCTTAGCGCCAGTAGTGAGGCGAACAGCGGACCGCCGACCAGGATGACGGCGACGATGATCGGCATTCCCACGGCGGCGCTCGCCAATCGGAGCGCCAGGCCGCCTGCCAGCAGGCATCGTCGCCCCGATTCAGTCGCCATGGGCGGGGCGCCCGCCGAAGTTGCGAGTGCGCAACGCGTAGGCGGCGAGCGCTTCGTCGATATCGCGCTCGCCGAAGTCCGGCCAGAAGGTGTCAGAGAAGACGTACTCGGCATAGGCTGCTTGCCAGAGCAGGAAGTTGGAGACGCGCTGGTCGCCGCCGGTGCGGATGATCAGGTCGGGATCGGGCAATTCGCGCGTGTAGAGGTAGTCGGCGAGGGTGTGCTCGGAGATATCGTCGGGGTTGACGCCGTCGGCGACGATGCGGCGCACGGCGTCGACCAGCTCGGCGCGGGCACCATAGTTGAACGCCACGCAGACGGTCATGCGGTCGTTGTCGCGCGTCAACGCGATCGCTTCGTCGATCTTGCGGCGCAAGCGATCGTCCAGCGCGTCGAGTCTGCCGATGTAGCGCAATTGGATGCCCGCCTCGTGCAGCGGTTTGACCTCGCGGTCGATGGTGGACGACAGGATGCGCATCAGCCCTCGCACCTCCGGCCGCGGCCGATTCCAGTTTTCGGTGGAGAATGCAAAGAAGGTGAGGCAGCGCACGCTGCGCTCGGCGAAGGCCTCGATGGCGGCGCGAATGTTCTCGGTGCCGGCGCGATGGCCGTCGGTCGGCCTCAGTCCTCGCTGCGCGGCCCAGCGGCCGTTACCGTCCATGATCACCGCCACATGATGCGGCACACGGCGTGAGACATGGTGGGGGACGATGGAGTGATCCGCGACCCGCGACCCGTTCACTGCCGTCGTCGTCGGTGCGAGGTAGGCGGGTTGCTGAGTGGACGGCTGGGTGGTCGCGTCGACGCGGGAAGCTAATGGGCTGGACACAGCTAAACCTCGAGGAGCTCGCGCTCCTTTTGACTGCCCGCAGCATCAACTTTAGCGATGAATCGGCCGGTGAGCGCGTCGAGATCGGATTCGGCGCGTCGCTCTTCGTCCTGCGAGAGATCGCCGTCGCGCTGCATGCCGCGTAGATCGTCGTGGATATGACGTCGGACATTGCGAACCGCGACGCGCGCCGACTCGGTCTTCTGGTGCACGATCTTGACCAGGTCGCGTCGGCGCTCCTCAGTCAGTTCGGGCAGCGCCAGGCGAATCAGGACACCGTCCGATTGAGGGTTAATGCCAATGTCCGACTGCTGGATCGCCTTCGTGATCGGAGCGAAGGCGTTCTTGTCCCACGGCTGGATCGCGATCAGCCGAGCCTCCGGAGTCGATATCGTCGCCAGTTGGTTTAGCGCCATGCTGGTTCCGTAGTAATCGACGCGGAGTTGGTCGACCAGCGATGTATGGGCGCGGCCGGTGCGGACGGCTATCAAGTCTCGCTCGAGTGCGCTCAGGGCACCCTCCATCCGCGAGCTGGCGTCGTCGAATGTCAGGTCGAGGAACTCGTTCTCGGACATATCGCGCTCCGCTCGCGCTGCCCAGCTCAGGGGATCAGGACCGATCGGGTCTCAGGCTCAGTCTGCCAGCATGGTGGCACCCTGATCGACTCGGGTCCCGGTCCGTTTCAGATCGGGACCGTCGACCACTGTCTTCACGATAGCGTCAGCCGATTCGATGTTGAACACTACGATCGGCAGCGAATGCTCTTCGCAGAGCGCGAGCGCCGACGCATCCATCAGCACGCCGAGATTCTGTTGGAGCGCGTCGCGGTAGTTGAGTCGCACGTAGCGTGTCGCGGATGGGTCGACGGCCGGGTCCGCCGTGTAGACGCCATCGGTACCATGCTTGCCCATCAATAATTGGTCGGTGTCCAGCTCGATGCCGCGTAGCGCGGCCGCAGTATCGGTGGTGACGTAGGGATTGCCGGTGCCGCCGACGCAGAGCACAATCCGACCTTTCTCCAGGTGGCGGATCGCGCGACGGCGGATGAATATCTCGGCGACCTGGCGCACTTGCAGGGCGGACATGGTGCGAACCTCGCCGCCGTCGGCCTCGATCGCATCTTGCAACGCCAGCCCGTTGATGACCGTCGCCAGCATGCCGGCGTAGTGCGCGGTCGCCTCGGTCATGCCGAGCTTCGCCGCGAGGCGGCCACGGAACAGGTTGCCGCCGCCGACGACCACGCCGATCTGGACGCCGCGTTTGCGGCATTCGACGATTTGGCGCGCGATATCGTTGAGCGCGTCCGAATCGATGCCCGAGTCGCGTTGTCCCTGCAGTGACTCGCCCGAGACCTTGAGCACGACGCGCGGAACACGATCTGTTTCATCCACGACCCGCTCTCCCTTGCTCTACCTCATCCACTCCGTCGTTCCCGCGCACGCAGGAATTTCGCTTGGACGCCTGAGGGGGCGTCTAGCGACGCCCGGAGCAGGTCGCGCTGTCCTGCGCCCTTGGACCGATCTACTCGCCCATCTCGTATCTAGTGAAGCGGGCGACTTCGATCCGCTCCCCAATCGCGGCCACGACATCGTTGATCCGATCGGCGATCGTCTGCGAACCGTCGCGGATGAATTCCTGGTCGAGCAATGCAACGGCGTCCGTATCGGCATCGGCGTCGAGGTCGTCGGCGCTGACGGCCGGGGGGTTCATCGAGGCGATCTGCATCGCGATGTCGTGAGCGAGGTTCTTGAACTGCTCGGTCTTGGCGACGAAATCGGTCTCGCACCGGAGATCGACGAGCACGCCGATACGTCCGCCGTGGATGTAGCTGTGGATCAATCCTTGACCAGCCGTCTTGTCGGCACGTTTGGCTGCGGTGGCGACGCCCTTGGCGCGGAGCGCGAGGCGGGCCTGTTCCATGTCGCCGTCGGCCTCGGTCAGTGCTTGTCGACAATCCATGACGCCGGCTCCGGTCTCAGCGCGCAGCGCCTTAATCTGATCAATCGTGATAGGCACGGGAGTTGCTCCTCTGAACAATGGTTGGGTTGTTGGTTGTTCGTAAGCGGGTGTCAAGTCGGAGGTCAGATGGGTGTATCCGTCAGTGCGCAGCGACGGGTTCGACTGATCCGCTACGCTTCGTAGTCGTCGCTCTCGACGGCGCTCTGCCGCATCATCCCGCCTGACAATGCCGCATCGGCGATCTGCGAGGTCAGCAGCCGCACAGCGCGGATGGCGTCGTCATTGGATGGGATTGGGAAGTCGATCAGATTTGGGTCCGAGTTAGTGTCGCAGACGGCGATGATCGGTATCTTCAGCCGATGCGCCTCGGCAACCGCGATGTGTTCGCGGGGCACATCGACAATGAACAGCGCCGCGGGCGGAGCGTGCATATCGCGCAGGCCGCGCAGGTAGCGATGCAGGCGCGTGAGCTTGTCGCGCAGCCGCAGCGCTTCCTTCTTGGGCAGCAAATCGAGCTGGCCGGCTTCTTCACGACGCTCGAGTTCGATCATGTAGTCGACGCGCTTGCGGATTGTCTCGAAGTTGGTCAGCGTGCCGCCCAGCCAACGGGTCACGACGTAGGGCATGTTGGCGCGGTCGGCCTCGTTGCGGATCACGTCCTGAGCTTGCCGTTTGGTACCCACGAACAGGATTTGCTGCCCGTTGGCGACGCGTTCGCGGGCGAATTCGGTCGCCTCGTCGAGCCGCGTTACCGTCTGCGCCAGGTCGAGAATGTGCACCCCATTGCGTGCCCCGTAGATGAACGGGGCCATTTTCGGATTCCAGCGGCCGGTCTGATGGCCAAAGTGGACCCCGGCCTCCAGCAGGTCGCGCATTGAGATCGATGTCGTCATCCGACTCCTCAGGGGGCTTGCTGATTCAAGTCGCGCCCATCCTGCGGCGCATGCTGACGTATTGATGAAGTATACGCAGGCACCTGTGCTACACGCACTGAGCGGAGCTTCGTGATAGCTTACCTAGTGTTGTCCGATCATCTTTGCGGAGGAAGCGCGTGCCCCGCTACCTGTACGAGTGTTTCGAGTGCGGTCATACGGTGGAGAAGCTCGAGGGCTGGAGCGCCCCGGCGCAGCAGCCGTGTACCGAGTGCAACCATCAACTGCAGCGCATCCCCAGCCCGCCGGCTATCGTGTTCAAGGGCTCTGGCTGGTACTCGACCGACAGCAGGAAGAGCAACTGGAAATCGCGCCGCGATGAAGATCGCGCAGACGCCGCCGCCGCCGAGGGCGACGACAGCCAGCCGTCGGAGTCCGCCTCGATCAATAGCACCGCCCCGGCTGAGCGGGAAGTGTCGGCTGCCGCAACCGACTGAGCGAGCCAGCGCCCGCACCCCGCGATGAAACTCGTCCTGCAGCGCGTCGCGCGCGCATCCGTCACGGTTGAGGGATCCGTCGTCAGCTCAATCTCGCGCGGACTGTTGGTCCTCGTCGGAGTCGCAGCCGGTGATACCGAGTCGCAGGCGGACTCGCTGACGGCCAAGGTCGCCAGGCTGCGAGTCTTCGCCGACGCCGACGGCCGCATCAACAAGAGCGTGCGCGATATCGGCGGCGGCGCGCTAGTCGTGAGCCAGTTCACCCTGCAGTCCGACGTGCGTAAAGGGCACCGCCCCAACTTCACGCCCGCCGCCGCTCCCGACGTAGCGGAACGCTTGGTCGATCGCTTCGTCGCCTCGCTACGCGCGCAGTGCGTCCCGGTTCAGACTGGCGTGTTCGGAGCGATGATGTCGGTGGAACTCGTCAACGATGGACCCTTCACCATCGTGATCGATTCGTCTGATCTGGAACGACCGCGCCGCGGCTAGCACGACGCATGTTCCCTGCTGCATAACGTTGCTAGCGCAGGCGGTCCGTTTGTCAGTCGCCGTCCAGTCAGTCGATATCGACATCGAGCCCGATGTCCAGCGAGGGGGCAGAGTGGGTTAGCGCGCCGAGCGAGATGAAATCGACACCGGATTTGGCGATGTCGGGAATCCGCTCGATTGTGATCCTGCCGCTCGCTTCAGTGGCGGCGTGATAGACGCGTGCGACCTCTACCGCGGGTGGGAGATCGTTGAGGGGGAAATTGTCGAGCAGGAGGGCGGACGCGCCGGCATCGAGTGCATCGCGCGCCTCGTCGAGATTGGTCACCTCGACCTCGACGCCGGTTGCGGGCCCTACATTGGCAATCGCAGCGCGCACCGCGTCGCTCAGGCTGCCGCCGGCGAGCCGCACGGCGGCAATGTGGTTGTCCTTGATTAGCACGCCGGCGGCGAGGGAATCGCGGTGATTGAGGCCGCCGCCGCAGCGGACGGCGTAACGCTCGGCCGCCCTGAGGCCGGGCGTGGTCTTGCGCGTGTCGAGGATCCTGGTCCTGGTACCGGCGGCCGCGACTGCTCGGGCGGTGAGCGTGGCGATGCCGCTGAGCCGTTGCATCCAGTTGAGCGCAGTCCGTTCGGCGCGCAGGATCGGATCGAGCTGTCCGCCGACTTCCGCGATAGGTTGGCCGACCGAGATGCGGTCGCCGTCTGATGCCTCAGGTAGAAACCGCACATCCGAATCGAGCGCGGCGAAGGCGGCCAACGCGAAGTCTAGGCCGCAAAGCACGCCGTCGGCGCGAGCCGTAATCCGCGCGCTGCCCTGATGCCAGTCGATCCACTTGCTCAGCGATTCGGTGGTCAGATCGAGGTCGGCGCGGTCTTCCGCCAGGGATGCGTCAACCAGTCGTTGCACGCTGGCTAGGTTGATCGCCGTCATTCGCACGCCAGTCGCCAGAGGCTGTGTCGTCGCCAAGCTGGGTTGGGCTCGGGGAAATCGAGCCGATGGTGCGACCCGCGTGATTCGGTTCGCTTCAGCGCCGCTTGCGCGATCAGCCTTGCAGTGAGCGTCGCCAATGGCAGTGTCGGATGCTCGGGCTGCAAAGCGGGCTCTGACCAATCGTGGAATCGTTCGAGCGCAGCGCGCAGCTGAGGTTCGCTGCGTGCAATGCCGACGCATTCATCCATCAACGATCGCAACGTCGCGAACGATGGGGCGGAGCCGTCAGGACGCCAGCGGAGCGTAGTCGCGTCGCCGCCGGGCGCGCTCGCGGCGGGGATGCCGTTTCGGATTGCGGCAGCGACGCGAGCCGAGAACACCGCCGCCTCGAGGAGCGAGTTGGACGCGACTCGATTCGCGCCGTGGACGCCCGTCGCGGCGCACTCGCCAGCAGCGTAGAGACCGGGAATCGTAGTGCGACCGTCGAGATCCGTGTACACCCCGCCCATGTGGTAGTGCGCCGCTGGCGCGACCGGGATCGGCCCAGCGGTCATGTCGTGTCCACGATCCAGCGCACCCCGGTAGACGCCGGGAAACCGACGACGCAGATAGGCGGCGTCGCGATGCGACATATCCAACATCACGTGGTCGCGCCCGTCGCGGCGCATCGCCTCGGTGATGGCGCGGGCGACCACGGATCGAGGGGCCAGTTCGGCATCGGGGTGGATGCGAGTCATGAACCGATCGCCGGCTGCGTCGAGCAACATCGCGCCTTCGCCTCGCAGCGCCTCGGAGATCAGGAATGCGCCATCATCCGATACCAACGCCGTCGGGTGAAACTGCATGAACTCAACGTCGCGTACCAGCGCCCCGGCGCGAAATGCCAGCGCGACGCCGTCGCCACTAGCGTTGGCGGGATTGGTCGTCGTGCGATAGAGGGCGCCGGCACCACCCGTCGCGAGGACGACTGCATCGGCGAGCAGCGTTTCATGGCTGTCGGCGACTACGCCGACGCAGCGTCCCGCCTCGATGGCCAGCTCCGTCGCCACGACGTTCGCCCGGACGTCAACCCGCGCCTCGGCGAGACGGCGCACCAGTGTGGTCTGGATGTGTAGCCCGGTCTGGTCGCCGCCGGCGTGGAGCACGCGAGCGGTGGAGTGGGCGCCTTCCGTCGCGAGCGCCGGAGAACCGTCCGCTTCGCGGTCGAACGCGACACCCAGTCGGTGCAACCGTTCGATTGCGGCTGGTCCGTCGACGGTCAGGGTCGTCACGGCCTCGCCGACGCAGAGCCCGGCCCCGGCGCGAATCGTATCCACTGCGTGCGTCTGCGGATCATCCAGCTCGGCGACGGCGGCGGCGATACCGCCCTGAGCTCGTTGCGTGTTGGTCTGTTCCAGGTCTTGTTTGGCGATCAACGTGACATCGGCGAATTCCGATGCCAACAACGCCGCGTTGATGCCAGCCAGTCCGCTGCCGATGGTCAGGACGCGCATCGTCTCAGGCCGGCGTGATTAGGTGATCGCCAACATGCGGTCAAGCGCGACGCGCGCCCATCGGCGCGTCTCGTCGTCGACGCGGATCGGATTGACAATGCGACCCGCGCTGAGCGCCTCGGTGACCCATGCCAGGTAAGCCGGGTGAATCCGATACATCGTCGAGCAGGGGCAAACCACAGGGTCGAGGCAGAACGCGGTCTTGCCTTCGGGCGCGACCTCTTTGTTGAGTCGATGCACGAGATTGATCTCGGTACCGACCGCATAGACGCCGGGCGGGCCGTTGCGCACGTAGTTGATGATGAACTCGGTCGAACCATCGGCGTCGGCGGCGTCGACGACCGGCTGCGGGCACTCCGGATGCACTACGACACGCACGCCGGGATGCTCGTCTCGCGCCTGCTCGATCTGGTCGACGCGGAAGCGGATGTGGACTGAGCAGTGTCCCTGCCAGAGCAGAATCTTGCTGTCGGCGATCCGCTCGGGCGAAAGCCCGCCGAGCGGCTTACGCGGACTCCACACGGCCGTCTGCGTTAGCGGGTCGACGCCCAACCGCTTGCCGGTGTTGCGGCCCAGGTGCTGGTCGGGAAAGAACAGTATCCGGTCGCCTTGCTCGAACGCCCACTCCAGCACGGCCGCGGCATTGGATGATGTGCAGACCGCGCCGCCGTGTTTGCCGACGAATGCCTTCAGCGAAGCCGCTGAGTTCATGTATGTAATCGGGACGACGCGCTCCGTGTCGACGACCTTGCCGAGATCGTCCCAGGCGTCGTAGATATCTTCCGGCTGAGCCATATCGGCCATCGAGCAGCCAGCGGCCAGATTGGGTAGGAGCACCGTCTGTCGCGGCGTTGTGAGAATGTCGGCGCTTTCGGCCATGAAGTGGACACCGCAGAAGACGATGAACTCGGCCTGCGAATTTTGCCCCGCCTGTTGCGCGAGCTTGAAGGAGTCGCCGCGAAAGTCAGCGAACTCGATAATGTCGTCCCGCTGGTAGTGGTGACCCAGGATCAGGATTCGCTCGCCCAGCTGAGCGCGTGCTGCTCGAATCCGCTCGCGCAACTCATCGCCCGACAGGCGTAGATACAGCTCGGGGATCTCGGATTGCCAGGCGGCAAGGTGCGGTTCTGCGACCAGCGGGATCGTCGCAATGTCGGTCTCGCACGCCTCATCGGGCAGATTCGGCGGCAGAATCTCGGGTACGTAGCTGGACTCCACGACGACGGCTTCGATCATGACCCTGCGCCCCTATCGATTAGTGTCAGATTGACACTATCTATCTCAGGCATTCTTGCAAATTAAACGCGGTCCTGTCAAGGGTTGATTAAGCGAATCGCGGATTAAGTTGCTCGCAACATAACGAGAGATCGCGCATTGCCGCGCGTCGTCAGTGAGCGATTCAGGAGCGGCTGCCGAACCGATACAACTGCGCCGGGCGATGTCGACCGTCGCTGCGCCTCTCCGAGGTGGGGGTAATGAAATCGGTCGCCAGCAATCGGCGGCGGAAGTTGCGCTTGTCCAGCGGACGACCCAGGATCGCTTCGTACACCTCCTGCAACTCGCGCATCGTGAATCGCGCAGGCAGCAGCGAATAGGCGGCGTCGGTGTACTGCAGTTTGTTGATCAGCCGTGTGCGGGCGACCTCGATCGCCCGTTCGTTGTCGAACGCGAGCGGCGGCGTCTCGCCCAGGTTCCACCAGGCTGGGCGCCAGACGGTGCGCCGGGCCAGACGCACGCGCGACGAATCGACGAGTGCGAACCAGGACACCGCGACGCTTCCATCTTGCGGCGACGGGTCGAGGTCGCCGAAGGTGTAGAGCTGTTCGAGGAATACGTCGGTGACTCCGGTCTCTTCGGCCAGCTTGCGGCTGGCGGCTTGCTCGAGCGATTCGCCGTGCTGTAACGCACCACCCGGGATCGCCCAACAACCCTCAGCCGGCGGGGCCGAG
This sequence comes from Dehalococcoidia bacterium, assembly GCA_965116225.1. GTDB lineage: Bacteria > Chloroflexota > Dehalococcoidia > Bin125 > Bin125 > Bin125. The sequence continues at coordinate 2,060,844 of OZ220495.1, forward strand.
CGCTCAATCAGGAGCACCTGCAACGCGCCATCGACGACGGTGAAGATCACGACCAGCACCGTGACCGCGGGTCGGCGCGCGCCGGGCGGCACGGGTTCCTCGTCCGTTCGCGCCCTGGTTGTCATGATCGCGCCTGGTCGTTCAAGCAGGTTGCCCCTGCAGACTCCAGGCCCCCATCCTTGTCACCGAGACCGTGAGCATGTCGCCGGCTGCGTACTTGCCCGTCGGCGCGTCGAAATGAACTAGCTTCATCGTCCGCGTGCGGCCGGTGTGACGCTCCAGCCCGTTGATCTCGGATGGCTTGGTCGATTCGAGCAGCACGTCGACATCGGTTAGGAGATAGCGATTATTGATCTGGAAAGCGATCTCGCGTTGCAATGCTTCGACACGATGTAGTCGCTCCATCTTCACCTCGCGCGGCACGTCGTCGGGCTGGCGACGCTGCGCGTAGGTGCCGCTGCGTGGACTGTACGCTGCGACGTGGACCTTGTCGAAGCGCATCTCCTCGAGCAGGTCGTACGTCTGTTGGAAATCGGACTCGGTTTCGCCGGGGAATCCGACGATCACGTCGGTCGAGATACTCACGTCGCGCCACAGCGATCGTACTTTCTCGACGCGGTCGCGGAACTGCGCCACGCTGTATCCGCGCCGCATGTTGGTCAGTACATCATCGGAGCCGGCCTGCACGGGCAGCGAGAACGCTTCGCAGACCTTCGGCAACGCCGCCATGCCTTCAAGGATGCGGTCGGTCATGTCGGGCGGATAGCTGGTCAACTGGCGGATTCGGTACAAATCGGGCAGGTCATGGATGGTGCGCATCAGGTCGGAGAGGTCGGCGTGTTCGGTTGTCCCATCGAGGGGCGGCTGGTCCTTGCCGTAGGCTTCGACCGTTTGCCCCAACAACGTGACTTCGCGCACACCGCGCTGCGTATGCGCCGCGACCTCGCGAGCGATCTCGTCAATCGGACGCGAGCGCTCGCGTCCGCGACGCAGCGGCACGATGCAGTAGGTGCAGAACTTGTCGCACCCCTCGATTATCGGCACAAAGGCGGTTGGCTGCGTCTCCTGCGGGAAGATCTGCGGCCAGAACTCGCCGCCGTCGTCATCCGGCTCGGGCAGACCGGGGAGATCGAGCGGGCCGACCACCTGATCGAATCGCTGCGGCTGAGCCCAGGTATCGACGAACGGGAATCGCGTCGTAAGCGGGTCGTCTCCGCGCGCCGTGTGTGGGCCGACCATGCAGCCCATCACGGCGATCCTGAGCGCGGGGTTGGCGCGCTTGAGATGCTTGAGCGATCCCAACTTGGCTTGCGCCTTGTCCTCGGCGTGCTGACGCACGGCGCAGGTGTTGAGCACGATCAGATCGGCGTCGCGGGGTTCGTCGGTCGGCTCCATACCGAGTCGCCGTAGCCCCGCCGCCAACTTGGCCGAATCGGCGCTGTTGACCTGACATCCGACCGTCCAAATGTGGTACTGCGACATTTGCGGCATCTGCGACATCGCTCTTCAACCGGCTTTCGCTCGCGTGGCGGAGGGTGAGGGATTCGAACCCTCGACGGAGTTTCCCCCGAACCCGCTTAGCAGGCGGGCGCACTAGGCCACTATGCGAACCCTCCGGATCCAGCGTAGCAGCGGACAGGGCATATCCTGCGCTGCATGCCGGTTGCCTGCCGCCTCGCGGGTCGGGTGCGCGGGGCGCAATCATGGCGTATGCAGCGAGTCTGGACGAGTCTGAAACGGTGCGTTGATGATGCGAGATCGGATCGCGAGCGCCTGGATCGCCGCCAGATCGGCATTTGATTCCGCGACGTATGCGCGCCTCGCGCCGCTGCTGTCGAACCGCTGGACGCCATTCACCGCCGCGGCGGTCACGCTCGCCGCAACGTTGGCGCTCGCGCTCTCGTTGTCGATCAGCACGAGCGTCGATTCTCGTGCCGCCTTTGTATTGCAGTCGGCCGACGGTGCCCGATTCGTCGCGGAGGTCAGCGGCGACGGGGATTCGTGGGTCCTGCTCGGCCACATGTACCGAACCCAAAACACCAATCCGACGCATCGCGGCATCTGGGATCGGTTTGCGGCGCGGCTCGTCGATCAGGGCTACCGCGTGCTGCGCTGGGATTTCCGCTGCCACGGCGAGTCGCCCTGCGTGTACAGCAAGAGGCAGATCGAAGATGTGCCGGAGATTTACCTCGAGTGGGAGTCGGCGATCGACTATGCGATCGAACAGGACGCGGAGCACCTCTACGGCATCGGCGTCAGCATGGGCGGGACGAGCCTGATGCAGGTCGCTGCCTACCGTAACGAGTTCACGGCCGTCAGCGCCATATCAAGTCCCAACATTTTCCCCAACAAACCGCCCAAGGACTCCGACCGATCGCGCGAGGAAGGATTCGACAAACTCGACGGATTGAGCAACATCGCCGATATCCGGATGCCCAAGCTCTACATCGCCGGCGCACGCAATCAGTGCTCCTACTGGCAGTCGAATCGCTATTTCCAACGCGCCGCCGAGCCAGTCCGGCTCGTCATCTACGAGACCGATCTGCACGGTACCGAGATCCTCGATGATGCGGCGATCGGCCCCGACGCGGTCGAGGAAGTGCTCGCGTTCCTTGCCGATCCCGGCGGCATCGTGGGCAAGGAGAAGCGCAATCTCGCGCCCGACGCCGATCCCGAGATCGAGTGCTGGCCGCTGGAGGAAGATGATGAAGACGAGGAGAGCTAGCAGGACGGGTAACGGTCGCAGTCGCAACGAGCGAGCGTCGGTACGGAAACGGCGTCGCGCAAGCGCAGCGGCTTCTCCATACGATGCACGGTCTCCTGATCCGTAGCCAGGCGCACCCAGAAACCGCTCGTGGTCTTGACGATTCGATAGCCTAGGCGTTCGTAGAGACGGATCGCGCCCTGGTTGATTCCGATCACATCGAGCGCGAGGCGCTGATAACCCTCGTCCCGCGCTCGTGCCTCCGCCGCTAGCATCAGCCTGGAACCGATGCTGAGTCCGCGAGCGGCCGGGCTGACCGCAATCGATTCAACCAGGAACTCTTGCCTGGCCACCGACTCGTTGAGCAGCCACAGATTGAACAGCACCCGCAGCGTCTGTACCGGAGTAAAGGTCGTCAGCAGCGTTCGCAGTCCGACCTCGTAGAACTCGCGTTGCGCGGGCGCGCAGGTACTGTAGGTGACGATGCCGAGCAGCTGTCCGTCGCGGACAACCGTGTAGCAATACTCGCGCTTGATGTCGCGCCGCAGGAGACGGCGAAAATCGTCGGCGTTGCGGAAGCCGTGGCGGAATTTGGCTGCAAACGCCTCGAAGAGGATGTCGAGCGCGGTATCGACATGTCCCTCGGGCAGGTGATCGAGGACGACGATCTCGCCGCCGGGTTCACAATCCGGCACGGCGCTTTAGCAATCGCTGCGTAATCGGCACCATGATCAGCATGGCGATTGCGCCCACGATGATGCCGACGACGATATCAATCGTCAAGCTCAGGATGATCATCAACACAATGCCGACCAGCGGGGCGATGAGTCCAGCCAGGGCCGCGATGCGTCCGTGTTGCCTGGGACTGGGACGGTCGTCGCTCGCAGGAGGTGCCGATTCCGGGTTATGACTCATCGCGCGCACTCGGCGGCTGATACTTGCCAGCTTCCTCGAGCATGCGGCGCATGGTCGAGCCGATCTCGGCGGGACTGCGCGAGATCACGGCGCCTGCCTCCTCGAGCGCCTTGAGCTTGGCCTCGGCGGTACCGGCTTCGCCCTCGATGATCGCGCCTGCATGTCCCATGCGTCGACCCGGCGGCGCGGTCGCGCCGGCGATGAACGCGACCACCGGCTTGGTCATGCTGCGCTTGATGTAGGCGGCAGCCGCCTGCTCGGCGAGTCCCCCAATCTCTCCGATCAGGACCACCGCGTCGGTGTCGGGATCGCTCTGGAATCGGCGTAAGATCGCTTGCTGCTGCTCACCGATGATCGGATCGCCGCCGACGCCGACGCAGGTTGACTGGCCGATCCCCGCTCGCGTCAGCTGGTCGACCGCCTCGTAGACGAGCGTGCCGGAGCGAGAAACGACACCGACGTTACCGGGCATGAACACGTCGGGCGGATGAATCCCGACCCTGCAATGAGATGCGGGCTGAATGATGCCGGGGCAGTTGGGGCCGATCAGCCGACTCTTCGCGCCTTCCAACGCGGTTCGCACGCGGATCATGTCGTGCACCGGTACGCCCTCGGTGATGCAGACGATCAGCGGTACCTCGGCGGCAATGCTCTCGAGCATGGCGTCAGCCGCGCCGGGAGCGGGAACATAGATAATGCTGCAGTTGGCCTGCGTCTTTGCGACGGCGTCGGAGACAGTGGCGAAAACGGGGAACTCGTGCGCACCGTGATTGAAGGTGTCGCCGCCGCGGAATCCGGGGTGGACGCCGGCGACGACGTGCGTGCCGTAGTCGAGCGAGCGGCGGATCTGGTTTTGTCCCTCGTTGCCCAGTCCCTGAATCAGTAGCCTGGTTCGGTCATTGAGAAGGATGCTCATGCGGCGGTTCCTTGCCTCGGAGTTAGGTTCGGTTCGGCGTCGAGTATCGCGAGCGGGTGCGGCCTCGTCAGTTCTTGGCGCGCGAGCGGCGTCGCGGGGCCTTGGCCGCCCCGGCCGCAAGTGCGGCGGCGTCTCCCAGCTCGTCGGCTGTCTGCACCGCGATGCCCGAGTCGTGCAGCGCACGCCGCCCTTCCTCGACGTTGGAACCGTTCAAGCGCACCACAAGTGGTTGGCTGATCTTGAGCTCGCGGACGGCGTCGACCACGCCCTCGGCGACGATATCCACGCGTGCGAGGCCGCCGAAAATGTTGATGAAGATCACCTTCACATCAGGGTCATTGACGATGATGCGTAGCGCCTCGATCACACGATCCTTGCGGTTGACGGTGCCGATGTCGAGGAAGTTCGCCGGCTCTCCGCCGTGCAGCATCAGCGTGTCCATCGTCGCCATGGCCAGACCAGCGCCATTGACTACGCAGCCAATATTGCCGTCGAGCTTGATGTAGGAGCCAATGTTCGCCTCTTCAGCTTCAATCTCGGTCGGATTCTCCTGTGCGCGGTCGCGCCACTCCTCGTAGCCGCCGTGTCGAAAGGCGGCGTTGTCGTCCAGTCTGACCTTGGCGTCGATAGCCAGCACGCTCCCCTCGCTGGTCAGGACGAAGGGATTGATCTCGACCAGCGACGCGTCCATATCGATGAAGATGTCATACAGGTTCGAGAACATATCTCCGGCGGCGCGTATCGCCGCTGAGGGCATCCCCAGTTGGCTGGCGAGCGAACGGCCGCGGAAGGCTGGAAATCCCTCGAGCGGACCGACCGGCAGGCGCAACACGGCGCGAGGATTGGTGCGGTTGACCTCTTCGATCGATTGCCCGCCCTCCGCGGAAGCGATGATCAGCGGCTGTCCGCTTGCCCCGTCAACCTGGAGCGAAAAGTAATACTCGTGCGTGATCGACGTCTGCTGCTCGATCAGCACGGCCGAAATGGGGACACCATCCGAGCCGGTCTGGATGCTGACGAGCCGGCTGTTTGGATCGATCATCAGGCGGAATTCCTTGAGCGCGTCCTCGATGCCGCTCACCAGTCGCACGCCGCCGCGCCGCCGACCGACGATCTGTCCCTCGTAGCGCTCCGGGTCGGTGATCAGCCGGTTGTAGATACGCCCGGCGCGATCGCGCTTGACGACCCGCCCCTTGCCGCGACCGCCCGCGTGCGCCTGTGCCTTGACGACGACGTCGGGGCCGATCCGCTTGAGCAGGTCGCGCGCCTGTTTTTCGGTCGTGACCGCGCCGCCCTCGGGGATGGGCACGCCATGCGACCGAAAGATCTGTTTCGCCTGATATTCGTGAATGTTCATCTTCGCCAGCCGGGAATCCAGGAACGGGATGATCGCTTACCGTTGCTACCGAACATAGCCACGCCTGATCGCTTGGGCAATTGTGCGTGATACTGAAGCGATATCCGTTGCTCGCAATGGCCTGTACACCGGTATCGCGTTACCGCGCCCGGGCGAAGCCCGCCGGGATCATGCCGATGATCAGACCTGCCAAGCGGCGATCGTTGCTCGCCCGCATCCGACCGACGCTCTGACGTAGCACGGCTCCGAGCAACGTTCGATTGAAGAGCCAGTTGTTGAGGTCGGTGTCGGTGGGGTAATTCGCGCCGGGTTGGGCGGTAGCTGCCTCGTGATAGAAGGCGCGCAGATCGTCAGCGGCGAATTTGAGCCGCACCGGCATCAGGTGATGCCAGTCGATCTCGCCATCGGACGGTTCGGCGCCGCTGGCGAAGTCCGCCAGCAACGTCGCCAGTTCCTCAATCTGCCCGATCGAGACGCCGGAAATCCCGACGGTCGTGCGACCGCGGCGTTTGATCGACTCCGCGTGCCATGGCGCGAGCTGACGGATCTCTTCGATGAGCTGGTCCCGCAGCGCCTCTGACGCAGTGGCGGGCTCGGGCGGCGTCAGCGCGACGGCGCATGCCCACGGATCGTCGCCGCTGGTCGGCGCGTCGTGCGGATAATCGGCGAGCGTGGGTTCGGTCGCCGACTCCAGCAGCCGCAGCGACGCGAGTAGCACGTCGCGCTGGAAGTCCGGTTGGTCCGGCGAGCCGAGTGGTCGTCCGAGCGGGAACGGTACCCAGAGCGCGCGTGGCGGTTTCATACCGGCCGTGTGTTCGCGAATTAGCGAGATGCCGGTCGTCGCTACGCGACCTTCGCTGCCGCGCTCGATGTAGTGGCTCAGCGCTCCTACGGAGCGCGTGCAGAAAGGTCAAACCGGCGTCAGGAAGGCCGCATCGACGCCGTCCTCTGCCAGCAGTCGACCGATCTCCTCGCCTGTCTGCTCCAGGCGCGTGGGGTCGGGTTGCGCGCCCATGAAGGAGTAGTGGTATCGGCTGATGCCGCCGATTACGCCCTGCTCGGCCAGCTCGCGCAGCCGCTCGATCGGGAAGACGGTGTTGGTGTCCTGCTGAAAGCCGGAGCGGTCGAAGTTGACCGACAGGTGCGACATGCGCAGATCGGCGAAGTCGATCTGGCCCGGGATCAGGCGATACTCGACCGATCCCGGATTGAAGGGTCGGTCGTCGCGCGCGTGCAGACCGGCCGTCGTGGCGATTGCGACGGTCGTCTCCGCTAGCGGTCGCGGCCTAATCCAGTCCTGCGGCTTAATCTCCGGCAGGGGCAGGCTGAGCAGATTACTGGCCATATCGGGGTGCATATCGCTGGTACGAACCATCGTCGGCTCCATCCTCAGTCGCGGCATTCGCACTCAGCCTACAGGAACATCCATTTCGCCGTCGGCAATGCCGCCTCAGAGTCCGACTGCAGCGGCGATTCAGGCCGCAATTCCTCCCTGGAAACCTCCGCCAAGTATCTCTCAACATCTCGTCCTCAACTAGCAAGATCGCCGATGATCGCGTCCTTGTTGATACCTAGCGTCGATTAGTTGTTAGTTAACTGTGGTCTTCCGCGGCGTGTTCGGAGCAGCGGTCAGCGCCGCGTCCACCATCAGACTGACGTTGCGATGATCCACGTGCTGATCATGGTTGCCGCAAGCACCGCAATCGTGATTATGCTAATCGGATTGTGCCAATAGAAGTAGAGTCCGATCGCGAGAGGGAGTGCCGACGCCGGTTCATACACGTGCATCTTGTCGGAAAATTTGTCGGGAAACACCATAACTAGAAAGTGGTATATACGAGTAGAACCCCGCTGCGATCCCCCCCCCCCCCTCTATTTTCATTCTGTCCTCGAACCGACATCGCAATCGCTCCTGTCTCGACCGCGCTGAGTGCCGCTGCTCTTAGTGCACTGGCGTCCCTGTGGCCACCCCGACGGGGCGAACGTCTCTCGCGGCCGCGCGTGCTGGTAGGCTGGGCACACACCAGCGTGAGGAGCGAGGCGATGCCGGAAGACACGATTGAGGTGAGTGTGCGCATGGCCGACCGCGGCGAAGTCGGTTATCGGGTGATGTCGGCATCAGTCAGCAGCCGGGAAGGCTCGCTCGCGGGCGCTCCGGTCATGTTCACGATCGTGGACGGACCCGGAACCCTGTCTTCGTCGGGCGGCCGTGAACGCACGGTCGACTCGGATGAATGGGGCATCGCCGAAGTCAACTGGTATCCCGAGCAGCACCAGCGCTCATCGCCCGATGCCGAGGCCGTCCAGATCGTTACCATCAAAGCCGTCTGCGAGGTCGCGGCTGATGTGTCGCTGAACATCGCATCGCCGCTGTGGAAGCACTGATTCGATTGACGTCGACGCCAGAGCATCAGTCGCAGCGGCGGGAACGTGAACCGGCTGAGCCGGAAATTTCGCGGTGGCTGCAGAAGATGGAGCGGATTCCCCAGATCGATCCGGTCGCGCTGCTCGGATTCGCTCCGACGGCGGCGTACCTCGCGCTGGATGCGATTGTCAGCGTGCGCGCTGCGATCGCCGGCGCGGTGGTGGCCGGCGTGATCGCCTGGTTGGCGCAGCGTCGATTGCGTCCCAGTATACGGGTCGTTCGATGGCTCGGCGCGCTCAGCGCTTCGTTCATGATCGCGTTCGGCGTTGTGGGGCTGATCGAGGAGGACGGTAGTCTATTCTGGGCCAGCGACGCCGTTGACAACTTCGTGATCGGCGGCCTGTTTCTGCTCAGCGCGCTGTTTAGGCGACCAATTGTCTCGCCGGTGTTGCGTGAGCTGTTTCCGCTCATCGCCGAACGGATACCGGCGGAACATGGTGTCTGGATGAAAGTCACGATCGCCTGGGGACTCAAAATCGTGCTCAGCGGCCTGCTGCGCCTGTGGTTGCTCGATCAGCTGGACGCCAACACCTACGCCTGGATTCGGATCCCGATCGGGTGGCCGATCAACATAGCCCTTTTCGCCTGGACCTTCCACATCGTCGATCGAACCATGAAGGACATTGCGATTGCCAGGGGTCGCGAGTGGATGCAGTCTGGTTCAGACGAGGTCGGCGAAGTGGTCGCCGATGCCGAGGTCGTCGAACGCTGAACGAAACCATTCGATCACCTCGGGGTGATAGGGAACCCCCCGCTCGACGCGGTCGATCTCCTGTTCATGCTCCTCGATGCCGGCGTAGATTACGCGTTCTTCGCCCGGCGCGGTCGGCGTCTCCCGCAGCGCTCTGAGATATTCGTCCATATGACCCTTGAACTCGTCGACATCGGTGAACGAAGCGATGTTGAAGACGGTGAAGTGGTGGCCGACCCCATTGAAACGGAACAGCGCCGAACCGGCTCCGGCCATGATCCCGCTGAGGATGTCGATCATCACTGCCAGCGAGTAGCCCTTGTGCGAGCCGATCTCACGGGTGCCGCCCAGCGGCAGCATCAGAAAATCGTCCGGCGTTGGTCCACTCTCCATCATCGGCGTACCGTCGGCGCTGGCGACCCAGCCCGGCAGCAGATCTTCGCCCAGCCGCTGCGCGAGGCGAATCTTGTTGCCTGCGACCGACGACGTCGAGGCGTCGAAGATGAATGGCGGCTCCACGTTGGCGGGTGCGGCAATGCTCAGCGGATTCAGGCCGACCATCGCCTGCGCGCCGTGTGTCGGCGCGACGAGCAGGCCGCCGACAGTCATCGAGAGGCCGATCATGTCGTGTCCGAGCGCCATCTGCGCGTGGTACGCGGCTGCGCCGAAGTGTCGGCCATTGTTGCAAACCACTGTCGCGACCCCCTGGTGGCGCGCTTTCTCGATGGCGATCGCCATCGCCTGCGGTCCGACCGTTAATCCCAGCCCCCGGTCGCAATCGATCGTCGCGGCGGCTGGAGCGTCGCGCTCAACCGCCCAGCTCGGCGTCGGGTTGATCTCGCCCGATTTGATGCCGGCGACATAGGCGCGCAGCATGTTCGAGACCCCGTGTGAGTCGATCCCGCGCAGATCGGCGTAGAGCAGCGTGTCGACGCAGCGGCGCGCATCGTCGTCGGTCATGCCGAGACTGGTGAATATCTCGTGGACGGCGCCGCGCATCGTCTCAGCGGGCACGCGAACGGCGATCTCATCGGGGACGGCGAACTGCTTCAGCATGAATCTGCTCCTTTGACGCTCCGTGAGCCTAGCTCGTAAGCAGATTACCGCCGCAGTGAGACCTGCTTGTCAGGCGATGCGTTCACGTTGCGCAGTTCACCCAGTGTTGACGATCTGCGCGGTTCGCGGCGCGCAATTCGCCATTAGTGTCGAAGTCGAGGCAGCCGGTCGGATGGCAAGGGTCCGTCAGCCGGTCTCGACAGGACGCAAAGATCGCTACACCATGATTGCTGTTCCGGATCCCAGCGCCACCGCGCCGAATTCGTTTTTGATCGAGATGGACCAGGAAGCGCACTGGCGCTACGTGGCTCGCCGTCGATGGATAGTGCAGCAGGCACAACAGCGTGAGCGTCTGCGGGGCGAGCGCGCCGCCATGGTCGACGATCGAGTCAAGCTGATCCCGAAACTGCGACCCGGTCGCGCCGTCGCCAGCTCGCTCTCGCCGGTCTACAGCATGTTCAACGACGCCTTCCTGCACCGCCGCTGACCGCGCCCAACTTTCAGAAGGGGTTGAACCGATGCCGTTGATGCCCAACGGCGGGCAATATTCGGCGCGTTGATCTCATGGCTTGGCCTTAGAATCTGTACGTCGTGCGCGGTAAGAGCGTCCGCGCCCATACCCATAGACGCCACTGCCGCCGGCCCGTTCGCGCCTGCTGATATACTGCGGTGGCGTGAGTGATTTCACACTGTTACGCGCACGATCCACACGAGAGGGGAGCGCGGTGGCTGAGAACGCCAATCAGAATCAGTACGCCAAGCCCATTCCGAGTCCCGATCCGGTCTCGCAGCGCTTCTGGGACGGAGCGAAAGCGGGAAAGCTGATGCTACCCCGTTGCTCCGACTGCAACCGAGTCCACTGGTACCCGCGGGTGATCTGCCCGTTCTGCCACTCGATGTTCATCGAGTGGGTCGAGGGAACCGGTCGCGGCACGATCCATACCTTCGCCGTACAGCACAATCGCGGCCTCGTGGCGCGCGGCTGGGGCGATGAGGTACCCTACGTCAGCGCCTACATCGACCTCGCCGAAGGCGACCGCATGCTGACTGTGCTCAAGGGCGTCGACCCTAACGACCCGGATTCGATCGAAATCGGTACCGCCGTGCGGATCGAGTTCGAGGCAGCCTCCGAGGACGTCCACATCCCATTCTGGCGGCCCGTCTAGTCGCCGCCGACGGACATCACTTTCTAGTACGCAGCCAAATTAGGCAGGGACACGCAGGAGCACACTATGCCTGGTGAAGCATCCAAGGCCGCCGCGATCATTGGGGCCGCTGAAGCCAACGAGATCGGTTACCCGCAGACCCCGAAATCGTCGCTCACCCTTCACATCGAAGCGATCAAGAACGTCTGCGACATGACCGGTATTCCGATCGCTGCCATCGACGGCATCTTCTCGGCCGGTTGGTCGCCGCAGTTGGCCGAGTACCTCGGTTTGCATCCCAGGTACATCGACACCACCGCCGTTGGCGGCTGCTCGTTCGAGATGCACGTGCACCACGCCTTGGCCGCGATCTACGCGGGCGTGATCAATGTGGCACTTGTCTCACACGGTGAGATGGGCTTCAGTCAGCGCTTCACCGGCGGCAAGGGCACCGGTCGCACGGTTGGCGCGCCCGACGGATGGGATCCCGCCGTTCAGCACACTTCGGCTTACGGTCTGGGTGGCGCGCCGACCGCGTACTCGCACGCGCTCAACCGCCATATGGCTCGCTACGGCACGACGCAGGAGGATTTCGCCGAGATCGCGGTCGTGACCCGTGAATGGGCGACGCTGAACCCGCGCGCCGTCATGTATCGCAAGGCCGGCGAGGGGGAGTTGCCCCCGCTGGAGAAAGGCGAGTGGGGCGGTGGCAAGCGTGGGCATACCTTTGGCGGACCGATCAGCGTCGACACGGTGATGAACTCGCGCCCGGTCTCTTGGCCGATCAAATTGCTCGATGTGTGCTTGGTCACCGATCACGGCGGGGCGGTGCTGATCACCGGTCCCGAGCTGGCCAAGACTTCGAAGACGCCGCCGGTCTGGATCGCTGGCGCCGGCGAGAGCATCTCGCACTGGAACATGCTCGAGATGGGCGAATTCACCAAGACTTCTGCCAGCCGCTCGGCAGCTGCGGCGTACAAGATGGCCGGCATGGGTCCTGAAGACATGGAAATGGCTCTGATCTACGACTCGTTCACCGTCACCGCCGGGATCACCGCCGAAATGCTCGGTCTCGCGCCGCTGGGCGAGGGCTTCAGGCTCTGGAAGGATCGACACGCGGCTCCTGGCGGACGTTTGCCGATTAACACCAACGGCGGTGGCCTCAGCTTTAACCACTCGGGCATGTACGGTATGCAGTTGCTGGTGGAGGCCTACCGCCAGCTCTCCGTTACAGCTGAGGACGGCGGTTTCTCGGGCGACCATGGCAAGCAGACCAGCGCCCGCAGCTGCGTCGTCAACGGGACCGGCGGTTCGCTCTCGACCACTGGCACGCTGGTGCTCGTCTCCGACGACTAGCATCCGGAACAAGGCCGAGCAGCCGAAACCGTCCGCCCATACAGCATCACCGCCTGGAAGCGCCCAATGTCCAATTCAACCACAGAGCATGAAACGCAGACCAAGCAGGGGCTCACGTTTGCATGGGGAATCGCCATGATTGCCATGCTCGGCATTGTTTCGGCGTTTGCCTATGGACATGTGGGCGGCGAGTTTGCGGTCAACCAGATCGATGCGCTCGCTGCCGGATCGATCAACGCGATTGGGGTGATCGCCATCGGCGGCGTCAACGCCATCGGCGTGGTCGCGCTGGGGATGGTGAATGCCGTCGGCGTTGTCTCTATTGGCGGCATCAACAGCATCGGGCTATTCTCCATTGGCGGCTACAACAGCACGGGCATCGTGGTGATCGGCGGCGTCAACTGCTGGAGCATTGGTCCGCGTGTTTTGGCTGCGACGATCTATGAGTGGTCGCCGCGGATTCACTCCGGCAACTGAGCGGATCACAGCTGTGTGTTGGCCCGATCCGTCGCATGCTGTGTTACCCTGATCCCATAGTCAAGCCGGGGTGGTCCGACCGTCGGATGACGGGTAAGGGCCTGAGAACACACCCGCCGAACCTGATCCGGATAATGCCGGCGCAGGGAGCGAGCGTAGTCGACTCCATGCCCGCCCGACAGACGCACGACCGCATCTGAGCGGAGGTATAGCGTGCGGGTCGTTCTCTCGATCGCCGGATCCGATTCCTCAGCTGGAGCAGGCATCCAGGCCGATTTAAAGTCGATTGCTGCAAACGGCGCATACGCTGCGACCGTGATCACAGCCGTGACCGCGCAGAACACCGTCGGCGTCCAGGGTGCTTGGCCGCTGTCGCTCGACGCCGTCCACGCGCAGATCACCTCCATCTTCGACGATCTCGACATCGCCGCGGTCAAGACCGGGATGCTCGGCGGTTCCGACATGATCGAGCTGGTAGCCGATCAACTCGCCTCTCGCCGCCCACCGCTCGTGGTGATCGACCCGGTCATGATCTCCAAGACCGGCTTCGCCCTCCTGGCGGAGGACGCAGCGCGTGCGCTCAAACATCGGCTGCTGCCGTTGGCGACCGTGATCACGCCCAATGTGCACGAGGCGGAAGTGCTGACCGGACTCGCGATTCGCAGCATCGAAGACGCCCAACGGGCAGGCGAACTCCTGGTCGAGGCCGGGGCGTCGGCCTCGCTGGTTAAGGGCGGCCATCTGGAGGCTGCGCCGGCGACCGATGTGCTCGTAACCCCCGGTGCGGTTGAGCGCTACGAAGGTGAATGGATCGACCAGCGCCACACGCATGGAACCGGCTGCACCTACGCCTCGGCGATCGCCGCCAAACTCGCGCTCGGCGAGGACCTACGCGACGCCGTCGGTAATGCCAAGCGCTACGTAGCTGAAGCGATTCGCGGCGGGCTCAATGTTGGCAGCGGCATCGGACCAACCGATCATTTCTGGATGACCCGGCGGATGAATCGTCATGACTGAACCCACCAAGCCAATCGGTCGACTACACGTGATCACCGACGAAACGCTGCAATCGCGCTTCACCCACGCCGAACTTGCCGCGGCCGCAGCGGTGGGCGGCGCGAACACCATTCAGTACCGTGAGAAGCGTCCGCTTTCGACCAGGGAGATGATCCGCGTCGCCGCATCGATGAATCTCGCCTGCCGCGAGTTCAACGCCGCCATGCTGATCGACGATCGCGTCGATATCGCTGCTGCTGTCGGTGCAAGCGCCGTCCACCTTGGCCGAGAGGACCTACCGCCCGACGTGGCCCGACAGATCCTGGGCCCGGATGCGCTCATTGGCGGTACCGCCAACTCGGTGGAGGAAGCGGTTGAGGTCGCCAAACAACCGGTCGATTATCTTGGTGCCGGGCCCGTTTTCGGCACGAGATCTAAAGGGGACCGCGCCGCGCCAATGCTCGGGATCGATCGGTTCGCCGAAATTTGCGCCGCGGTCGACGTTCCTGTGATCGGGATAGGCGGCATCAGCGTCGATCGCGTCGCCGACGTCCTGGCCGTCGGTGCCTTTGGCGTCGCGGTGCTCTCCGCCGTCGTTTGTCAGGAAGACCCGCGGGCGGCCTGCAGGACGTTCGCGGATGAGATCAAACGGGTACTCGGATGACCGAGCATGCGCCTGAGATCGCGATCATCGGCGGCGGCATCATCGGCCTGTCCTGCGCCTTCGATCTCGCGCGACGGGGAAGATCGGTTACCGTGCTCGAAAGTCGCGAGACCGGATTCGGCGCGTCGACGGTCGCTGCCGGGATGCTGACGCCGTCGTTCGAGGCGGAACTGACGCCTGCGGGGTTGGTAGAGTTGCAACTCGACAGCCTGCGTCGGTATCCGCAGTTCGTGGCAGACATCGAGGCTGCGAGCGGACGCGCCTGCGGATACCGAAACGAAGGGACGCTGTGGGTCTCGCGACACCACGACGACGAGTTCGAACTCGATCACATCCGCCAGATCCAGGAAGACCGTGGCTTGCCCGCTCGGCGATTGACGGGGCGAGAATTGCGCCGGATCGAACCCTACGTCTCCCCGCGCGCCATCGGCGGGTTGCTGGTGGCGTCCGATCATCAGGTCGACACACGTAAGCTAGTCGCCGCGCTGTGCGCCGCCTGCGATGCAGTCGGCGTGCAGGTGCTGACGCGCACCGCCGTGCGATCGGTCGAGCGCGCATCCGGATCGCTGGAGCTGACTCTGGAACGCCCGAACGGCGCATCCACGCTGCGCGTCGATCAGGCCTTGCTGGCCGCGGGCGTGTGGCTGGAGGATAGTCTGCTCACGCCGCTGCCGAAGATCGGCATGCGCCCGATCAAAGGACAGCTGATTCACCTACAGGGGCAACCGCTGACGGATCATGTGCTGCGCAATAACGATATCTATCTGGTACCGCGCGCGGACGGGAGGCTGCTGATCGGCGCTACCGAGGAAGAGCAGGGCTTCGATACGATCCCGACCGCCGGCGGCGCGCTCGATCTGCTCCGCTTCGCGTTCGAGGTGCTGCCAGGCGTCTTAGACCTCAACCTCACCGAGATCGATGTCGGACTGCGACCCACCCTCCGCGATCATCTGCCGGTGTTGGGTCCGACCACGACAGATGGCATTTTCATAGCGTCTGGGCACTATCGCGGCGGCATCCTGCTCGCCCCCGTCACGGCGTACTGGATGGCTGAGATCATGACGAATGGTCGGGTGCCGGGTAAGCTTGAGCCGTTCAGCTTCGAGCGCTTTCTTTCGCAACCAGCGCGGTCACCGCAGCAGGAGGTGGCTGGATGACCGATCCGCAACGACGCTGGGACGTCGCCGTCGTGGGAGCGGGCGTCATCGGCCTGTCTTGCGCCTTCGAACTGGCCCGCCGGGGCCGTATTGTCGTCGTGCTCGAACGCGACCAGCCGGGGCGACACGCCAGCCGTGTTGCTGCTGGTCTGCTCGGCACCGCTGCGCTGCCGCTTGGCGAGCAGGATGACATCTATCCGTTTAAACTTGACAGTCTACGCCGCTACGCCGCGTTCGTCACCAACATCCAGTCGATGAGCGGCATGGACGCGGGCTACCGAAGCGACGGCACGCTCTGGCTCGCGCGCGACGCAGACGAAGACGCGCTCCTCGATCAGCTCTATGCCGAACGCGAGGCGCGCGGTCTGCGGTCACGACGTGTTACCGCATCAACGGCGCGGGCGATGGAACCCAATCTCGTTTCCGAGATCGTTAGCGGCCTGCTCGTCGACGACGATGTGCAGGTCGATCCTCGTCAACTGCTCCCTGCGCTCGCCCGAGCTGCAGAGTTGTCCGGTGTACAGATCGTTGCTGGTCGGGGCGTGTCGGGCGGGAGCTACGACGAGTCAGCAGATCGATGGATACTACGGCAAGGGGTGGAAGTCCTGGTCCAGGCGCGTCATGTTGTAGTCACGGCGGGTCCGTGGTGCGACAAGATCACGAGCGAAGCGCGGGAGCCGCTCGCTCCGAGCGGCGTCGGACCGGTCAAGGGACAGCTGTTGCGATTTAGAGCTCCACGCCTGATTGACCGTTGTGTCCGTACGACGAGCGTCGATCTCGCCCAGCGCGTCAACGGCGAGTTGATCGTCGCCTCAACCAAGGAGCCGGACGCCGGCTGGGATCTGACACCGACTGACGAGGCTCGCCAGCAGTTGCTGGCTCTCGGGTATCGCGTGCTGCCCGGGTTGAGGGACGCTCAGCTGGATGAGCACAGCGTCGGTCTCCGGCCGGCGCTTGCCGATCATCTGCCAATCATCGGTCCAGCTGGGCGGTCGGGGTTGTGGCTCGCGACCGGCCACTACCGACATGGCATCCTGCTCGCGCCGGCGACGGCGCACTGGCTCGCCGAAGCCATGGAACACAGCGAAGTCGACCCACTCATCGTGCCTTACGGGTTCGATCGACGCGGATCGAGATCGCACAGCTTGATCAGTAGCCTGGAGGCGGCCACATGACGCAGCCCCGCGCGCCTTTACGGGTGTCCCTGAACGGAGAGGTCGTCAAGCTCAACAACGACTTGCTGCCTGACGTACTCTGCGAGCTCGGGTACGACCCTGATCAACCGGGCATCGCCGTCGCGATCAACATGTCCGTCGCGCCTCGTAGCGAATGGCCGACGACGAGCATCGCCGAGGGCGACCGAATCGAGATCGTCGGCGCGAAGCAGGGCGGGTAGTCGATGAGAGTGCGACAGGACGCGATTGAGCAGAACACCGAACCAGACGTGTGGATGCTCGCCGGGCGCGAGATGCGATCGCGGATCATTCTGGGAACCGCCCGGTATCCGTCGCAGGATGCGCTGCTTGGCTCGCTCAAGGCGTCGGGCACGGAGCTGGTTACAGTGGCGCTACGCCGCGTCGATGTCGGTTCAGCCGACGGTTCCGACCCAACCAATCTCTACACACTACTCACCGAGCGCGGCTTCGGCCTGTTGCCCAACACGGCGGGTTGTTTCACCGCTGCAGACGCCGTGCTAACCGCCGAGCTGGCGCGCGAAGCGCTTGGCATTTCGTTGGTCAAGTTGGAAGTCATCGCTGACGAAGACATACTGCTCCCCGACACTGAGGCACTGCTAGAGGGCGCGCAAGCACTCATTCGCCGAGGGTTCGACGTGCTCCCGTACACCAACGACGATCCGGTTACCGCGCGCAAGCTGGAGGACGTTGGCTGCGCCGCGGTGATGCCGCTCGGCGCGCCGATTGGGTCGGGACTGGGAATACGCAACCCGCACAACATTCAGTTGATCAAGGAACGCGCTGCTGTGCCGGTAATCGTCGATGCCGGCGTCGGCACCGCCTCGGACGTGGCGATCGCGTTCGAGCTCGGCTGCGATGCGGTGTTGATGAACACCGCTGTCGCGCGGGCACGCGACCCTGTCGGGATGGCTCGCGCGATGCGCGCCGCCGCGCTGGCGGGTCGCTACGCCTTCCTCGCCGGCCGCATGCCGCGCAAGTTCTACGCCCAGGCTTCATCGCCCTCCGAGGGGATGATCTCGTCCCTCGACACGTCATGAACGTCAAGCAACGTGGCGTCTGAAGCGTTTGAGGTGTAACGCCTGTTCAGAGAAAGCTGAGAAGGAGTGTACCGTGTCTGACTCGCCCCTGTCGCAGCGCCTCTGGGATGCAAACTGTGATCTTGCCAAGGCCTGCCTTGAACACCCGTTCGTCGTTGGCCTGGCCGATGGCACGTTGTCGGAATCCCGGTACAGGCTGTTCGCCCAGCAGGACCACTTTTATCTCGACGCCTACGCTCGTTCATACGCTTGGGGTGCAGTTCGAGCTCGGGACTGGAGCACGCGTCGTCAGTTCGGCTCGCTGCTCTCGGGCATCCTGACCGAGGGCACGCTGCACGAACAGACCGCCCCCGAGCTGGGCGTTTCACTCGAGGTTGTGCGCCCGCTGCCGGCGGCGCGCGAATATACCGATTTCCTGCTTGCCACGGCCTCGATGGGTACCATCGGCGAGCACCTCGCCGCGATGGCGCCGTGCGCCAAGTTGTACGGCTGGCTCGGCGCGAGGTTGGCCGATCGACCCCACGACCAGCGATACGGATTCTGGATCAACATGTACTCGGGGCAGTCCTATCTGGAGAAGGTCGAGATGATCATGGACATGCTTGACGAGCATGGCGATGCCTCGGACTCGGAGACGATCAAATTCCGCACGGCTATGGAGCTTGAGTACAAATTCTTCGACTCGGCCTGGACGAACGGCGCATCCCAGTGACGCTCCGCTCCAGGTTGTTCGCGGCGGTTCTGGGGTCGGCGCTATTGCTCGTCTCCCTCGTCGTACTCGGTTGCGGCGAGGATGAGCCGCAACGGATCGAGGATGAACCGCAACGGATCCGTGTGCAGCTCGACTGGACTCCGAATACCAACCACATCGGTCTGTACGT
Source organism: Dehalococcoidia bacterium (assembly GCA_965116225.1). Lineage (GTDB taxonomy): Bacteria > Chloroflexota > Dehalococcoidia > Bin125 > Bin125 > Bin125. The sequence goes on from OZ220495.1 coordinate 2,079,817, forward strand.
CGCAATGGCGCTGGGTTGGTACGAAGACGAAGGGATCGATATCGAGATATTGCCACATAGCGGCGCGAACGGCGATCTGTTGGTCGCCGAAGGGGTCGCCGACGTCGCGTTCTCATTCCCCACGGTCGTGCCATTCTCGCGAGCGCAGGGTCTAGACGTGGTGAGCATCGCTGCGGTGCTGCAGAAAAGCCCGACGGAAATCGCCGCCCTCAAAGATGGGCCGATCCGGCGGCTGCGCGACATGGACGGTCAGCTCTACGCCGGCTGGGGGTTGCCATACGAGCAATCGCAGTGGCGCACCGTCATCCAGGCCGACGGCGGCCAGGGAACCGCCAAACTGGTCGTGCTCGATACGGGCGCATACGACGCGTTGCTGGCGGGTCGGGTGCAAGCTGTTGAGATCTTTGCGACCTGGGAAGGGATCGATTGGGATCGTCAAGGGATCAGGTACCGCACCTGGCGACACGCCGATTTCGGCGTACCAGATCGCCCAGCGGTGCTGCTAGTCACGTCCGGCGAGGCGTTGGACGAGCGGGAGGACGCGCTGATCCGGTTCCTGCGCGCCACGCTGCGCGGATACGAGTTCGCTGTCGAAGACCCTGACGAGGCCGGCCGGTTGTTGATTGAGACTGCGGGCGAAGATGCTTTTCCAGACTCGGAGCTGGTGTACGAATCGGCGCGCCTGTTGGCGGACGAATACTACCTGTCAGCTGATGGACGTTGGGGTACTCAGACGCTCGCCCAGTGGTCGTCGTATCCCGGATGGCTGTACCAGCACGGGTTGCTGACCGACGAGAACGGCGATCCGCTGGCAGTGGAACCGGACTGGTCCGCACACTTCAATACCGAGATCATCGAGGCGGCGCGAGAGTAGCGACGCTGCGATGATGCAGGTGGAGAACGTCGATAAGCGGTACGGCTTAGGCGAGAGCGCTGTGCACGCCCTGACCGATGTCTCGTTGTCCGTCGCCGATGGCGAGTTCGTCGCGCTGGTCGGGCCGTCCGGTTGCGGGAAGACGACGCTGCTCAATCTGATCGCGGGTCTCGACGAGGCTGACGCCGGCCGAGTCGTGATCGATGGCGAAACGCCGAGCGCGCAGGCGCGGCTGTTGCGATTCGGATACATGCCGCAACAGGACACGCTGTTTCCTTGGCGCACGACGCTAGAGAACGTCTCGCTCGGACTCGAAGTACAGGGGCTCACCCGCCGAGAAGCGCACGCACGCGCCGCGGATCTGTTTCCGCAGTTCGGTCTCGGCGGCTTCGAACAGCGACGCCCGCACGAACTATCGGGCGGAATGCGGCAACGGGCCAGTTTCCTGCGCACCTACCTGCTTGGTCGCCCGTTCCTGCTCCTGGACGAACCGTTCGGGGCACTCGACGCGATCACGCGCGGACAGCTCCAGGCATGGCTGGCCAAGACCTGGAATCGGATCGGCGGTTCCGCGCTCCTGGTCACGCACGATCCGCACGAAGCGGTCGCGCTGAGCGATCGTGTCTATGTGATGTCGCCGCGGCCAGGTCGGATTATCAACGCGCTGGACGTGGAGCTGCCGCGACCTAGAACGGCTCGTGCCGCGGAGACCGAGGCTGCCTACCGACTGATCGACGTCCTGCGGCAAGAGACAGCATCGAGCGAGGCGTCGTCGTGACCCAGCGCCCCCTGCGGCGGGATCTGCTGATCAGCGTTGCCGCGCCGTCGCTGCTCGTGCTGATGGTGCTCGTCGGCTGGCAGACATACGTGTGGCTCTCAGACATCCGACCGCAGGTGCTGCCCGGCCCGATCCGAATTATCCGCGAGAGCGTCGAATCGGCGGACGCGATCTGGAGCCACTCGCTGGTGACCATGTCCGAGGTTGCGGCTGGGTTTGGGATCAGCATCGCCTGCGCGCTGGCGCTGGGGCTGTTGCTGGATGTCTCGACGCCGGTCCGACGCGCGTTGTATCCGATTATCGTCGCCTCGCAGACCGTGCCGATACCCGTGATCGCGCCGCTCATGATCGTCTGGTTCGGCTTCGGCGCGACGCCGAAAATCATCGTGATCGGGCTCTTCACCTTTGTCCCGATTGTGCTGGGCTTTGCCGCCGGACTGGCCGCCACCGAGCGCGTGCCGATTGACCTGATGCGCACGTTCGGCGCGTCGCGCTGGCAGATCTATCGCTACGTCAAGATTCCTGCGGCGCTACCGGATCTGTTCACCGGCCTGCGCATCGCCGCGATCTATGCAGTGCTCGGCGCGATCTTCGGCGAGCTTGCGGGCGCCACTGACGGCCTGGGCATCTTCCTCGAGCAGTCGCGACTCTCATTTCGCACCGATCTCGTCTTTGGCGCCATCTTCGTGGTCGCGCTGATGAGTTACGTGCTCTTCCTGTCCGTCGTGCTGATCGAGCGGCGGGTTATCCCCTGGCATTTCCAGAGGCGCGAGACATGATCCTCCACCGGCTGATGCTGATCGCCGATCAACAGGGAACAGCCGGTCGACCACTGCCCGACGTGATCGTGCGCGCCGCTCACGGCGTTGGCGGTCGACTCATGGTGCAGTTTCGGGGGCGTGAGATGCGCGATGTTGAGTTGATCGCCGTCATTCGGGCGGTGCAGCGACGGATGCCGCCGCTGACCACGTTGATCGTCAACAATCGCCCCGATATTGCGCAGGCGCTGCATATCGGACTTCATCTGCCAGCTGCTATAGGTCCGCCCGCGCACCGCGCGCCGCTGTTAGGTCGGTCGGCGCACAACGGGGATGAGGCGCGGCATGCGCTCGCCGACGCCGTCGACTATGCGATCATCGGCACGATATTCGAGACTGCATCGCATCCGGGACGAGCGGGCGCTGGATTGACGCACCTGAGCGAGATGCGTGATCTGCTCGGCGACACGCCGAGTTACGCCATCGGCGGCATCGACACGGACAACGCGCCGCTCGCTATTGAGGCCGGTGCCTGGGGCGTCGCGTCGCGCAGCGCCATCCTCAGCGCCGATGATCCCGCTGAAGCCGCCAGGCGGCTGCATAGTAGCCTGATCATATGACCGCCCACGCGCCAGCACGCCCGACACGACCGTTGCGGCATATAATCGAGGGTGACGCGCCGTCCCGGTTCCGCTCAGTCAGCCGCGCCCGCGCCATGCTCAGCAACGGGCGTCACGCGCTCGAACCGTTAGCCGACGACCTGCGGGCGTGCTGCAGGACCCGGCGGATGTCCTGATCGACCGTCCATCGCGGCTGCTCTACGCCACCGACGCTTCGCTGTACGAGATGGAGCCGGTTGCGGTCGTGTTCCCCCGAACGCAGGCGGACGCCGCCGCCGCGGTGGATGTTGCGCGATCGCACGGTGTGCCGTTGCTGCCGCGCGGCAGCGGTACGAGCTTGGCCGGGCAGGGCGTCAACCACGCGGTGGTGCTCGACTTCACCCGGCACATGCATGCGGTGTTGGATATCGATCCTGATCGTCGACTCGCCCGAGTACAGCCCGGCCTCGTGCTCTCGGAGTTGAACAAGACGGCCCGACGTTACGGGTTGCACTATCCCATCGATCCCTCGACCGCGAACCGCACCACGATCGGAGGCGGGATCGGTAACAACTCCTGCGGCACGCATAGCGGGCTGTACGGTAAGACGGTCGATGTAGTCGAGTCGATGGACGTGATCCTGTCCGATGGCGAGGCGCTGAGCTTCGAGCACGTCGATGTGCGCCAGCTGAGCGCCCTCGCCGACGCTGGCGCTCGCGAGGGCCGTCTCTACTGAGACCTGCGCGAGCTTGCCGAGCGATCGCGCGACGAGATCGTCGCCCGTTTCCCCGATATCCCCCGTCGCGTTTCCGGCTACAACCTCGACGCACTGCTTGATCCGGATAGCGTCAATCTCTCGCAGATGGTGGTGGGCTCCGAAGGCATGCTCGCCGCATTGCCAGCTCGGCGCGGTATTCTAGCGGCGCATTTCCACACGCTGATCGAGGCGGCCGAGGCGACCGTCGTCGCCAACGTGCACAGCCCGGCCACGATCGAGCTCGTCGACGACATCATCATCGAGCGCTGCCGTTCCAGTGTGGGCTATGCGCCGCTGGCGAGCTTCGTCGTCGGGGATCCGGTGCCGTCCTGCTGATCGAGTGTTTCGCCGATTCCGACGCTACGCTCAGAGATCAGTCGAGAACGATTGGGGCTGATCTACAGTCTCGCGGTCTGGGCTACGCCCATGTCGCGGAGACAGAACTGGCCGCGCAGGCGCAAATGTGGCAGATGCGACAGGCTGGGCTGGGCCTGCTGATGTCGATGCGCGGCGACCCAAAGCCGGCCGCGTTCGTCGAGGATACCGCAGTGCCTCCCGAGCGCCTGCCCAAGTTCGTCGCCCGCTTCGACGCCGCTGTTCGAGCCAAAGGACTGCGCGCCGGTTACTATGGTCACGCAGCGGCTGGCTGCCTGCATATCCGACCGGTGGTCAACGTGAAGGACGCCGTCGGCCTGGAACAGACCGAGGCACTCGCCAGCGAGATCGCCGACCTTGTCGTGGACGGCGGATCGCTCTCGGGCGAGCATGGCGACGGTATTGTGCGCGGCGCGTTCATGGAGAGGATGTTCGGCCCGCGTCTTGTCGACGTCTTTCGAGAGGCCAAGCAGATATTCGACCCCGACGGCCTGCTCAATCCCGGCAAGATTATCGACATGCCGCCGTTCCGCGACAATCTGCGGCTGAGCCCGGAGACGGCCAACGCCGAACCGGTCGGCTGGCTCGACTTCAGTGCTGAGGGCGGGATCGCCCGCGCGGCCGAGATGTGCAACGGTCAGGGTACCTGTCGCAAGCTCGACGGCGCGATGTGCCCCTCGTTCAGGTCACCCAGGACGAAGAGCATTCGACGCGCGGGCGAGCCAACCTGCTGCCCCAGATCCTCAATGGCGCGATGCCGTTGGAGGAGTTGTCGGGCGATCGGCTGCGCGACGCCCTCGACCTGTGCGTCGAGTGCAAGGCCTGTAAAGCCGAATGTCCGTCCGGTGTCGACCTGGCCAAGATCAAGCATGAAGTGTTGGCCCATCGCCATCAGTCACATCGGATCTCGTTGCGCGATCGCGCCTTCGCGCAGATTACGTCGTTGCTCAAGCTCGGCTCACTGGCACCTGGAACGGCCAACGTGCTCGCCGCGTCGGCACCGACGCGCAGGCTCCTCTCTCTGGCCGGCGTGCACCCCGCGCGTCCCCTGCCGAGACTCGCCCGACGGCGCTTTGATCGGTGGTTCCAGGACCGAACCGCGCCGCCGTCGAGCCGTGGCGATGTCGCGCTCTTCGACGACACCTTCACCAACTTTGTCCATCCCGAAGTCGGTATCGTCGCCACATAGATCATCGAGGCGCTGGGCTACCGGGTGCTGCGCGTGGCGCATCGTCGCTGTTGCGGTAGGCCGGCGATCTCAAAGGGATTCCTCGATCATGCGCGGTTGATGGCGCAGGCGAACGTCGACGCGCTGCGCGATCACGCGGTTGCCGGTACGTCCATCGCCGGCGTCGAGTCGTCCTGCCTTTTGACGTTGCGCGACGAGTATCCACTGCTGCTGCGGAATGCGGCGGCGCGAGCCAGGCGCTCCTGTTCGACGAGTGGCTCGCGCGCGAGCTGGAGCGGGACGACGTCACCGAGATATTCGTCGGCGACCACGGCCAATTGCTGCTGCATACGCACTGCCATCAGAAGGCGCTCGCGGGACTCCAGCCGATGCTGACGGTCCTGAGACGGGCCGGTTACGAACCGCGCGCGATTGAAAGCGGCTGCTGCGGGATGGCGGGCTCGTTCGGTCGAAGTCGAGCACTACGAGATGTCGCGGCAGATGGGCGAGCTACGTCTGTTCCCCGTGATCCGCGCCGAGCGGGATGTTCCCGTCGCCGTGACCGGCGTCTCCTGCCGACAGCAGATCGGTCATCACACGGATGCGCGGCCGCGACACGTGGTCGAGTACCTGGCCGACGCGCTGAGCGAGCACCGCGCGGATCGCACGCCGATCGGGTGACGTGAACGAACTCGTTGGTGCCGAGGGGCAGAATCGAACTGCCGACACCACGATTTTCAGTCGTGTGCTCTACCAACTGAGCTACCTCGGCGCGATAGCTGACCTAGCATATACCCTGCTACCGCGTTGCGCCCGACTGTCTTATTCTACGTTCTTGCGCGTTCGCCGTACCGCTTAGGCCCCGCGCATACCCTGCACGGTCGGCATCACCACGAGGCGAACGTCCTCAAACACATGCTCGATCGTCCCGCGCGCGTCGACCACGTCCCAGCCGTAGCGCTCGGCCATCTCCGACATCTCGCGCAGCTGCTCGCGCTGATGCTGCATGAAGCCGTCATAGATGCTGCGGTCGTGCAAATAGTCGCCGCCTGATTCCCAGAAATCGAAGCCGCGCTCCAGTACGCGGAGCACCAGGTCTTCGGCGTCGATGTCGAGGTACACCACCTGGTCGGGAATCAGCGCGAATCCGTAAATCTGCTCCAACCACTCGCGCGGCGCACCGCGCGCAATCGCCCGCGCCATCAGCGAGAAGATGTAACGGTCGGCCAGCACGACCATTCCCGCCTGCAGCGCGGGCAGCATAATCCGCTCGAAGCGATCCCAGAAATCGGTGGCGTAGAACAGGTTCAGCGTGATCGGATCTAACGTGTGACCTGCTTTGGCCTGATCGATACCAGGACCGACGAGCGGTGAACGCCGCAGTCCGCTGTCGACCACACCCCAACCGCTGGCTTCGAGGTAGTCTTTGAGGATCGAGATCATCGTCGAGCGACCGACGCCGTCGGTACCCTCGATCACAATCAGGCGGCCCGGCAGCCAGTCCTGCTCAATGCCCGGCGGCGGTTCGCCATAGAACCTGACCTCAGTCACGAGCGGCCTCCGGCGGCCGGTGCCGCGAACCCGATCTGCAGGTGCGTCGGCACTGTGGAAAGCTCTCGTCGCGGCAAGTCCTCGATCAGCGGCTGCACCAGCGCCCGCACCAGCTTCTGCTGATTGAGCAGCGAATCGGATGCGTCGATTCGGGTGATTTCGTACTCCTTGCACAGCACGTCGTATTCGTCCAGGATGCGCCCCTGGAATAGGCGGAACGACTCGGTCAGATCATCGGAAAGTCCGAGGTCCATGCCTGCCTCGTAGAACTTGATCTCGGCCCGGGCCGCGGCGATGCGGCGAATCGACTCATCTAGCGACACGTGGAAGTAGAGCGCCAGATTCGGTGGCGGCGCAAATGCGTACAGATCGCGCACCCACTTGCGATTCACGCCGCGGGCGGCGTCGCGCGCGAATGCAGTGTAGATATAGCGGTCGGCCAGCACGATCACGCCGGCCTGGAGCGCCGGCAGGATCTGCTCGTGGGTGCGACTGGCGAAATCGGCGGCATGGATCAGGCTGAATGACATCGGCGTGAGGAGTTGTCGGCGCTTGCCGCGCTTGGTCGTGTCGCGCACGATCGGCGACGAGTTCCACTCGGTGAAGACGGTGACATATCCCTCGCTGCGTAGCCACTTGTGCAACAGGTCGAGCTGCGTGCTCTTGCCTGATCCGTCGATGCCCTCTACCACGATCAGGCGGCCGGGCAAGTTCGAGAAGTCTGTAGACGTGGCCACCGCCGGTTCCTTCCCATCTCACACACACAAGCGCGACCGCAAGGCGCACGCCAGCCCTTGCATGCCGTTCAGACTAACAAATTGCCGACTTGCACAGCCTGCCGCCACGTCCGGCCTGTGCCGTTGGAGCGCGGAATGGCTGAACGGGCCGGTGCCGGGTGGGGAACGGTTGTGGACAGTCGGGTCGGGATTGACACGCTGATTGTTTGACCGGCTGTCTCTAAGTGCTGTCGTCTGCGCCGGCGATGGTGGGTGAAAAACCTGAGGCGGACGTTACAAGGGAAGCGGGGGAGGTGATGACGGGCAGATATGGACACAGTCCTGAAGTGGAATTGCCAGACGGTTCACAGACCTTCGATGCGGTAAGACCCTCGCCGATCTCACCGTGGGTACGCGTTACATGCTGACGATCGAGTCGTACTCGGCCGAGTGCGGTGCCTGGTCGAAGCAACGAGTGTTTGAATGGGCGCAGAGACCCGGACTTGTCAGCGCCTCCAGGACTTGTATGTGGTGCGGGTGGCGGTTTGCGGTCGAGAAATCGAGACCGTTGCAGGTATAATAGCGAGCGAGACTCAGCAAAGATGTGGATGAGATGCGTGAGTGGTGGGCCATCCTGGACTCGAACCAGGGACCTCAGTCTTATCAGGACTGCGCTCTAACCTGCTGAGCTAATGGCCCGGGATGGCGCTTGGCGGTGTCGCTAACTGCGGAAGCAGTGGCGGCGGGCGGCCTTCACCATTGGAGAGCGGAAGCCAATGTAGTTGGAGGAGCTGGCACGCCGTTGCCCTCTCGACCGCTACCCGGGTTAGGGGTGTTGGCGTTGAAGCGCCCCGGATCATTGCTGATGGGGCTGGCGGATCGACCTGGGAGCTCAACCGGCGAGGGTTCGCCGGTTTGGCGTTCTCCCTAGAAAGGAGGTGATCCAGCCGCAGCTTCCGCTACGGCTACCTTGTTACGACTTCGTCCCAGTCGCGAGTCCCACTTTCGGCGGCTGCGCCCCGAAGGTTCGCGCACCGACTTCAAGTGTTACTCACTCCCATGACGTGACGGGCGGTGTGTACAAGGCCCGAGAACGTATTCACCGCAGTATGGCTGACCTGCGGTTACTAGCAACTCCGGCTTCAAGCAGGCGAGTTTCAGCCTGCTATCCGAACTGGGACCGGTTTTGAGGGATTTGCTCCATCTCGCGATGTGGCTGCCCGTTGTACCGGCCATTGTAGCGTGTGTGTCGCCCTGGGCGTGAGGGCCACGCTGACTTGACATCGTCCCCACCTTCCTCTGTGTTGTACACAGCGGTCTCGCTAGAAACATACAACTAGCGACGAGGGTTGCGCTCGTTGCGGGACTTAACCCAACACCTCACGGCACGAGCTGACGACAGCCGTGCAGCACCTGTGAACCGGCCCCGAAGGGAAACGGACTTTCGCCCGCGGTCCGGCACATGTCAAGCCCAGGTAAGGTTCTTCGCGTTGCATCGAATTGAACCACACGCTCCGCTGCTTGTGCGGGCCCCCGTCAATTCCTTTGAGTTTTAGCCTTGCGGCCGTACTCCCCAGGCGGGATGCTTATTGCGTTAGCTGCGTCACAGAAGGGGTCGATACCTCCCACGACTAGCATCCATCGTTTACGGCGTGGACTACCCGGGTATCTAATCCGGTTCGCTACCCACGCTTTCGTACCTCAGCGTCAGGATGCGCCTGGCAAGCCGCTTGCGCCACTGGTGTTCCTCCCGGTATCTACGCATTCCACCACTACTCCGGGAATTCCGCTTGCCTCTACGCCCCTCGAGCGTCACAGTTTCCACTGACCGCTCCCGGTTGAGCCGGGAGATTTCACGGCAGACTTGTGATGCCGCCTACGTACGCTTTACGCCCAGTAAATCCGGATAACGCTTGCCACCTACGTCTTACCGCGGCTGCTGGCACGTAGTTAGCCGTGGCTTATTCGCCGGGTACCGTCATGGTTCTTCCCCGGCAAAAGGGATTTACAACCCGAAGGCCTTCATCACCCACGCGGCGTTGCTGCGTCAGGCTTTCGCCCATTGCGCAAGATTCCTCGCTGCTGCCTCCCGTAGGAGTCTGGGCCGTGTCTCAGTCCCAGTCTGGCTGATCATCCTCTCAGACCAGCTACCGATCGTCGCCTTGGTGAGCCGTTACCTCACCAACCAGCTAATCGGACGCAGGCTCCTCCTAAGGTACCGGAACTTTCCCCAACGGGCTGAACCGTTGGGTGTATGGGGTATTAGCCCGCGTTTCCACGAGTTGTTCCCCACCTCGGGATAGATCACCTACGCGTTACTCAGCCGTTTGCCACTCAGTCACCGACCCGAAGATCGGGCTTCGTTCGACTTGCATGCGTAAGGCACGCCGCCAGCGTTTATCCTGAGCCAGGATCAAACTCTCCATTGGATCAGCCGGCCACAGCCGACTGCAAAGGTAGAGATTATTCGGGTATCGCGGCTCTTGCCATCCGCGCGCCAGGCGCGAACTACTTCAACCGTGATCCCGGACTTGGGGGGGCTCCCCAAGCACACTGGACTTCCGCTCTCCAATTGTCAAGGCCTGCTCGCCGCCTGACGCGAATCAGATTTCACGCCCCGCTTCGGACAGACTCTAATAATAACCAGATGCGGAACGCGAAGTCAACCAACGCGCCTGTGTTGTGGGTAACCTCACTCGACCGACATCGCACCGCTCGACACGCTGAGCCTCAAACCGCCCGGTAGCTCGATGACGCCGTAGCCGCCGTGGATGGTCTTCAGCGCGGCGGCGATGCGCTCAGCGGAGAGCGTTGCGCCGTGCTCGCGGCAGAACGTCCGCAACACTCGATTCTGCATCGGCGCGGAGAGGTCCCGAAATGGATGCAGCGGCAGCCGCCCGTGTTCGTCCTGTAAATCCTCCACCCCCTGCTGACCGACTTCCTCCAGCAAGGCGCGGTCGGAGCGCACGGATTGCGCCAACCGCGCCAAGCGTTGCGACATGTTGGGATTGATCTCCAACATCAGCGGCAGCACGCTGTGCCGCACACGGTTGCGCACATAGCGTCGGTCGTCGTTTGACGGGTCATGAACGGGACTCCAGCCGTACGAGCAACAGACCGCTTCGGCCTCCGTCCGCGTCACGTCCAACAGGGGGCGTGCCAGCAGAATTCCGCCGCTCAGCGATCGCACCGTAGGCATTCCGCTGAGTCCGTCCAATCCGGAACCGCGCAACAGGTGCAGCAAGACCGTCTCGGCTTGGTCGTCCTGCGTATGCGCGACCGCGACGATGGGCGCGCCGTGCTCCCGCGCAAGCTGGGTCAGCGCCTCATAGCGAGCCCGCCGCGCGGCGGCCTCAATCCCGTCGAAGGCGTTATTTGAGTCCCTCGATCGCCTCAAGGCGTCGCCGACCATCATGTGGCTCGGCACGCCAGCTAACGCAGCGACTCGTTCGGATGCGTGTGCGAATTCGGCTCGAATCCTGGACGACTGAATGGCGTGGTCGATGTGCGCAGCGTGAACGCGCCAGCCGTGCCGCTGGCGCGTATCGCCCAGCAGCAGCAGCATCGCCGAGGAGTCGGTGCCCCCGGATACGCCGGCGATCAACGGGCGTCCGCGCCCCACGCCTACGCTCTCGACCAGCGCGTGCGACACGCGGCGACCGATCTCTCGTATGCGGCGGTCAGTTGATATAGCCACGCATCGCTCCAGGTGCGAGCGTCAGTCGGTGCCGTGGGGCAACAGATTCGCCCACCACGGAGATCGGGCGACCTCAATCTGCCCGCGTCTCGGCGCGTGGACGGCGAACGCCTCCTCACCGGGGCGCACCATACCCAGGTCCTCACGCGCAATACGTTCGATGTAGGCGTCGGAATCCAGCCAGGCGATCAACGCGGCCAGTTGATCCGCGTCGCGTCGCAGTTTGACGATCTCAGTCCGCACTTCTGCAATGCGGTTATCCAGACTGTTCGCCTGCATGAGACCCTCGACGCCGCTGAAGACGACGAAACCCACCATCAACAACGAGGCGACGAACGCGATTCGCCGCAGCAACCAGGGTGGTGCGGCAGAGCCCCGTACGGCGGCAGGCGGATTTGCGATCTTCTCAGGCGACGCGGATGCGGTTGACTGGCCCGCGTCAAGCCCGGATGCAGCTGCCTGGTCGCCCGTCGTGCTGTTCGGTTCGTTCATGCCTCGCGTGCAGCGCCGCCGCCGTTGGCACTGTACACCGAACGACCAGCTAGATGCGGCTCAGGTGGTGACGATCATTCAGCCGTTCGATTGACGGCATGCCGTCTGTGATCCGGAACGAGGTGATGCCGCACAGCCCAGTGTCGATTCGACGCCAGGCGCGCGGAGGTATTTCCAGAGCGTGGACAACCAGCATCTTGACGACGAAGTTGTGTGTCACCATCACACCGACGCCTTCCGCCGGGTCCTGCGCCAGCTCGTCGAAGACGATCTGGGCGCGCGCCAGCACGTCCAGCAGCGCCTCGCCGCCGGGCATCGGCGCGCGGACGGACTCGTCGCCGCGCCATCGGCGCAGAAACTCGCCGAAACGTGCATGCACGATCGACCACTCGACGCCCTCAAGCTCGCCGACATCTAATTCTAGCAGGCCATCATTGGCTTCGGCTTCGATCCGGTGCGCGTCGGCGATCGCCTCGGCGAGTAGGCGCGCACGGGACAGTGGGCTGGTCAGCACGCGAGCGATTGGTTCGTGGCGTAGGGCATCGACGGTGGCGTCGAGCTGCTTCAGACCGAGCTCGGTCGGCGGCGAGTCGGCCCGCCCCGACCCCACGCCGGAGCGGTTCGCCTCGGACTCGATGTGCCTGAGAATCAGGATTCTGTCCAAGCCCTTACCCTGTCCCCGGCTAGCTCAATGGCTGTGCGATGAATGCGCGACGGAGGAGCCGTCGCACCCAGCGCGAGCGCGACCTGTTCCGGTCGCCCCGCCCCCCGCTCATCGTTGCGCAGCCGCATCATCAGCCTCGCAGTGCCCCTATCCACGTCAACCACGCGCAGGTCGAATATCAGCGTCCGCAGGTCGTATGACTTGATGTCCTTGCCGCGCTGATGATTCCAAGGAATGCAATCTCGCGCCAGCAGGTCGTCGATGGCCGTCTGCCATGCGTCGAGCGGGCGCGGATCGATGACATCGACGGCGTAGACGGCGGCTTTGAGCATCGATTGCGAAGACGCCTGCCTGAGCGGCGATTCCCGGATCGCTTGGATGCGCAATCCCGGTGTCAATTCGGCGGACAGAGCCTGCATTGCGGCGGACAGGTCGACCTTCTCAGTCAGCAGCAGATCGAGTAGCTCGGCTTCCGATGTCGCGCCGACGGCGAGTGGTGCAGCGAGCGCCAGCTTCGGCCGCGGCGAAAACCCCTGCGAGGTCGCCAGGGGCAAGCCGGCGCGCTTGCAGATCCGTTCCCAGACGCGCATCAGGTCGAGGTGCGAGACGTACTTGAGCGGCCCGTCGGCACCAAAGCGGATTTGCAGGCGCTGCACCGGCTCGGACGGATTCATGATTCGGCCAACCAGGCCATAGCCGCAGTGTGTGGATCGAACTGACGCTGCGCGACCGCTTCCGTGAGCACGACCAATCGATGCTCGCCGGACTCGGTACGTAGCCGGTTGAGGAGATTCGCGCGAGCCAACGACGTGATCTGTTGCCGAACCCGTTCCAGCTCGGCCGACTTCAGCTTGCCCGTCGATTGCAGCTCATCGAAGTGCGCGTCGCACGCCGCCAGCAGGCGTGCGACGCCTTCGCCGGTGGTTCCGACGACCGGCACCACCGGCGGTTCCCAGCTGTGCTCGGGATTGAGCGAGAGCAGCGCCTTGAGCGCTGAGACCATGCGGTCGGTGCCGGGGAGATCGGACTTGTTGACGGCGAGCACGTCGGCGATCTCCATGATGCCCGCTTTGAGCGTCTGCACCTCGTCGCCCATGTTCGGCGTGTTGACCAGAATCGTCGTCTGCGCCGCCCCGGCGATGTCCACCTCATCCTGTCCCGCGCCGACGGTCTCGATCAGGATCACGTCTTTGCCGAAGGCGTCGAGGACGTGCACGATGTCCTGCGTCGCCGCCGAGAGGCCGCCCAGTGCCCCGCGCGACGCGAGCGAGCGGATGAAGACGCCGGCATCGGAGTAGAGCTCGGTCATCCGTACGCGATCTCCGAGAATTGCGCCCATCGTGTATGGCGACGAGGGGTCGATCGCGACGATCCCGACCGTCTGACCGCGAGCGCGGAACGCCTGGGCGAGCGCGTTGGTGACGGTGCTCTTGCCGGCCCCGGGCGATCCGGTCACGCCGATGGTGCGTGCCCGGCCGCTGCGCGGGTATAGCGCGCTGAGCAGGGCGCGCCCCCGCTGATCGCCGCTCTCGACCCAGCTCAGCACCCGCGCCAGTGCGCGACGGTCGCCGTCGAGCAGTCGCGCCTCCAGCTCGGCGAGTCGCCCGCTCAGCGCGGTTTGCGTGGCGTCGGCCGCGTCCGTGGTCACGAGCGATCGAGCTCGGGCACGTGCGCGCGCACGAAGTCGGCGATATCGCCGGTGTGCGCGCCAGGACCAAAGATCGCCGAAAACCCGGTTTGCTGGAGGGTGTCCGCATCCTCGTCGGGAATGATGCCGCCGCCCAGGAAGAGGGTGTTCTGTGGTGTAATGCCGCGCGCGCGACAGGCGTCCACGACGCGCGGGAAGAGCTCCAGATGTGCGCCCGACAGCACTGACAGGGCGACCACATGGACATCTTCCTGCAGCGCCGCTTCGGCGATCATGTCGGGCGTCTGTCGGATGCCCGTGTAGATCACTTCCATGCCGGAGTCTCGCAAGGCGCGAGCGACGATCTTCGCCCCGCGGTCGTGACCATCGAGCCCCGGTTTGGCGACCAACACTCGTATCTGGTCAGGCACAGTTGCCATTTCGCTCATATCGGTTCTCCCGCACAAGACGTTTGCGGGCAGGATATCCCCAATCCTCGCCGAGTCGCTGTATGGCCCGCCGCGTAGTTCAAAGTGCGTCAAAGGGCGAGCTGCCGACTGCGCCGAATTCCATCGCCCTGTCGGTGATGTGAGGTCTACGCTTCCGACAGGCGCAAGCGGGCGCCGTAGGTGTGCTTGGGCGAGATGAACGCGCCGGCGCGCGCGTCGGTCACCGTCCAGCCCTCGCCGCGCAGATGCGCTACCGTGTCCTCAGCGTCGCGCACGGTCAGGGCGAGCATGAACATACCCTCGCCGGAGGTCTCGAGCTTGCGCGGCAACGGCCCGCCGCCGCCCGGCAACGGCCGCACGAGCTCGATGTCGGTTGGCCCGAGGCTTAGGAACTGCGCCTTCAGCCCCAGCGACGTCGACTCGATGTGCCGACCCGCGACAAGCCCGTAGCGCTGGATCCACTCGCGTTGCACGGGGGCGATCTCCTCGACGGCGACTGTCATGTGGTGCAGCGCGTGCGGCCCGGGACCCGATCTCGGCCCGCGATGCCGTGGCGCGTCCTCGGGAGGCTGCGCGTACTCGATCAGCACGCCGTGGTTGGATCGCGGGTGGATAAAGCCGATCAGGCCGGTCAACCCGAGACGCGGCTCCTCGTCGATCATCTGCATCCCCGTCGCCTTGGCCGCGACCAGATCACCAGCGACGTCGGTCGACTCGAAACAGATGTGGTGGAACCCCTCACCGTTGGTTTCCAGATATTTGGTGATGCCTGTACCGTCGCGAGTTGGCTGGAGTAGCTCGATCTCGCAGTTATCGAGCGGGAAGATTACGCCGCGCACGCCCTGCGATTCGAGCTCGGTATCGAGCGCGGTGTCCAGTCCGAAGGTGTCGCGCCAAACCTCGGCTGTTTTGTCCGCGTCGCGCACCGCGATGCCGATGTGGTGAATTCGCGTCAGTGCCATCATTGTCCCATCTCGCTCAGCGTGGATGAATGGTCCTATGCGGGTGAGTCGGGCGGCACCGGCGGGCCGAATCTGGACTCGATCTCCCGGCGATGCTCACGGTCGTGTTCCAGCGCTACGCCCAGCAAAAACCGCGCTGGATTGCCCGGTGTGTTGAGGTCGACATCGGGAACGCGCTCCACTAGTGTAATCGTACGACTACGTAAGTCCGCCAACGCGCGCAGCATCGCCGGCATTCGCTGCTCGCCCAACGATTCAATGACGGCCGCATTGGTCGAGTCGATCCGATCGGTGGGAAAATCGAGCAGCGAGGGAAACGCGCCGCCCAGATACGCCTCGAGCGCCGAGCGTTCCTCAGCCTCCCAAAACAGCCGATGCGCCGCCAGACCTTTGGGCGACCAGGCACCCTCGCCGAGCGGTGAGTCGATATCGCTTGCCGGAACGGCATCCAGTGTCCGTAGTAACAGCACCCGCTCGGCCTGCCACCAGTAACGCAGTCGCTGCGCGGTCGACCACGACCGCTCCGCCCCGTCGGCGTTGGGTGACCTACGACCAACCGCTCTGCGCCCAAACAGCACAACGCGACCCAGTAGTTTAGACAATCAAACGACGATCCGCTCGCGATATTCGCCCCAGACTGCGCGCAACGCGTTGGAGATTTCGCCTAACGTCGCCGACTGCTTGACCGCCTCCAGCATCAGCGGAACCAGATTTTCGTCCGTCGCTGCGGCCTGTTGGATGGCGTCCAGCGAGGCGGTGACCGTGGTCCCGTCGCGCGCGTCGCGCAACCGCTCCAACTTCTCGATCTGCCGCTCGCGCACCGACGGGTCGACGCGGACGATTTCCACATCGGTCTCTTCGTTCGTCTGGAAGCGGTTGACGCCGACGATCACGCGGCCGCGCTTGCCGGCGCTTCGGTCGCCTTCGCGCGCCGCCTCCGACTCGCGCTCGACCTCGCGCTGAAACTGCGAGGCCGCTTCCAGAATCTCGGCCTGCTGATATCCCTGTTCAATCGCCGACACGGCACCACCCAGTGCATCGATCTGGTCGATGTAGTTGCCCGCCTCGTGTTCCAATGCGTCGGTGGTCTGCTCGATATAGTAAGAACCGCCGAGCGGGTCAACCACGTCGGCGACGCCGGACTCATAACCGATCACCTGCTGTGTGCGCAAGGCTATCTCGACCGCGTGCTCAGATGGTAGCCCCAGCGCCTCGTCGAGCGAGTTCGTATGCAACGACTGTGTTCCGCCGAGCACGGCGGCGAGCGCCTGCAGGGTGGTGCGGATGACGTTGTTGTCGGGCTGCTGCGCCGTCAGCGTGACGCCGCCGGTCTGAGTGTGGAAGCGCAGCATTTGCGCCCGCTCGCTGCGGGAGCCGAAGCGCTCCCGGGCGATGCTCGCCCACAGCCGTCTGGCGGCGCGGAACTTGCTGACTTCCTCGAGAAAATTGCTGTGACAGGCGAAGAAGAACGACAGTCGCGGGCCGAAACTGTCGAAGGCCAGCCCCTGCTCCAGCGCTGCCTCGACATAGGCGATGGCGTTCGCCAGCGTGAAACCGATCTCCTGCGCCGCTGTGCATCCCGCCTCGCGCATGTGATAGCCGGAAATCGAGATCGTGTTCCAGCGCGGCACCTCGCGCGTGCAATAAGCGAAGCTGTCCGTGATCAGGCGCATCGAGGCCTGCGGCGGGTAGATGTACGTGCCCCGGGCGATGTACTCCTTAAGGATGTCGTTCTGCACCGTGCCGCCGATCTGGTCGCGTCCGATGCCCTGCCCCTCCGCCACCGCCGCGTACAGCGACAGCAGAATGTTGGCCGTCGCGTTGATCGTCATCGATGTTGTAACCCGGTCGAGCGGGATCTGATCGAACAGCGTGCGCATGTCCTCGATCGAGTCTATCGCGACACCGACCTTACCGACTTCGCCTTCCGCCATCGGCGCGTCGGAGTCATAGCCGATCTGCGTTGGCAGGTCGAATGCGACCGAGAGTCCGGTCTGTCCCTGTTTGAGTAGGAATCGGTAGCGCCGGTTCGATGCCTCGGCGTCTTCCTGTCCTGCGTATTGACGCATGGTCCAGAGTCGCCCGCGATACATCGTGGGCTGGATGCCGCGTGTGTACGGATACTCGCCCGGCAGCGGATCGTCGTCGCAATTGACATAAATGGGCGCGAGCGGATCGCCTGATGATCGACGAAATGCCTCGCGCCGCTCGGGAAAGCGAGCCGTCGCCTTCGCGTACGGTCCGTCCAACCACTCTTGTAATCGTGAGGTCATCGCGCCCTCCCGAGATCGCCGGCTTCACCCTGCGCAGTCGCTTCTGGACAGAGGCTACTAGAGAGCAATCCGCGATGCAGCTGAGCGGCGGGATGGCTTGGGATCAGGCGTGGCTTCACTGTCGCAGTCCTCCCGCAACAACAGATCCGGCACTGTCTCGCCCTCGATCGCGTCGACCTCAAGCCAACTGTGAGCCGAAGCGTTCCCGGATCACAGGCAATGCCGGGCCCGACTCATCACAGTGGCTCAGCACCTAGATCGACACGCCGCCCAGTGCGTCGATCTCGTCCAGATCGCCATGCTGATCCTCGCCCAGGCTGTAGATCAACAAATTCCCTGACGGCAGGGTGAGCAGATAGGCGTGAGTGTAGACGCCCTCCGCGATCTCGCGGTTCGATGTCTGCCACAGATCGGATTCGAGTTGCTGCATGCGCTTCATCTCCCTAAGACGTTCAAATTACTCGTCGCCGAGTCGCGTTCGCAGCTGCCTTTCTCGCTCGGACCGGGCATCGGATTAGGACAACGCTTGACCCATTCGACCGCCTCGTTCAGATCGGCGACCTCCCAGAACCAGGAGCCCCGCGACCAACTCGGTCGTGACGCTGAACAGCCCGTCGATGACCGTGCGGGTGTCGCCGTCGAAGGCGGCCCGTTTGCCGTGCGATGTTGGTTTTAGTTCGTCCCTGGGCCGCCTGACGCCGGCGTTAACCTGTTTCTCGTTAAAGGTGCCCATTGCCTCCGTCAGTTCGGGCGGCGGCATTACGCACTCATCGCTGTCTTCCGTTGCTTTGACCAATACCATCGACTCGCACGGCGATTCCCTTCCTGTCGGAGTCGTCGCCTGAACCGATTCCTCAGAAGCCGTCCCAACCTGGTCGCACCGCCGACTGACGAATCCACTCCTCCAACTGCCGTTCATCAAGTTCGCCCTCGTGGATGCTGATCCACCGTGTGTCGGGATCCTTGCCTGATCCTGGAGGCGCAGGGTCGAGAGCCCTCCCGTTGAGGAACGTCAGCTTGGCGTATTCGGAGAAGACGTGGATGCTCGTGAACCAGCCCTGACCCTCGACGCCATACCGGGGCGAATTCCAGCGAACCACCTTGCGCACGTCGGGCACGGTGCGGGCGATCAGGTCGTCGAGGCGACGCCCGACCTCGCGCTTCCAGTCGGCATGGCGGCGATGTACGCCTGCACCGGCGCATCGCCGTCGCCCTTGGCGATCTGCAGGTTGCCGCCTGACAGGAGTTTGGGTGCCGCGTCGTCGCTCGCAGTCATGATCTCACGGTCATAGTGACACACGTAGTGAACGCTCCGTCACCCGCATTCGCCTGACTGCGCAAGCGACCGGACTTGGGCCTGTTCGTGGCTGGTGGGCGATGGAGGGCTCGAACCTCCGACCTCCCGGGTGTAAACCGGATGCTCTGGCCGACTGAGCTAATCGCCCCGAATTGCTTCCATGCCGCTGCCTGCCCGCGCGCTTTGGCCGAAGCCTACCGTCAGTCCGTCTATTGCTGGGTAGCGATGACGCCGGCGAGATTCTCGGCCGCGGCATCGAACGCGGCGCGGAATGTACCGAGCAGCCCCACGCCGATCTCCAGATCTCCCTCGACGCTGCCCTCGATCGCGCTGCGAACGAGCGGGCCGGCCGCATTGGCGATTTGCGCCAGCGCGTCGCCGACTGTTCGGTGCAGGTCCTCCCACTGCGCCGGCGGCGCTAGCGCTGAGTATTGCTTGTGTAGATCCGACCAGACCTGGACCTGGGCCGTGAGGTTGCGCTGCCAACCCGGATCGCCGAACACGGACGGGTTGGCGCGCCAGCGGTCGATTTCTACATCCGCGGCGCTGTAGTTCGCCTTTGCCGACTCGATGATGTTCAACACGGCCTCACCGTAGTCGGCGGGTATCGGTTCTTCACTCGCGCCCAACTCCTCGCCGAGCAGCTCGCTGACCAGATCGCGCAAGTCATCGAGTCGAACGATGCCGACGCGCAACTCCTTGATGTTGCCGTCGTCGCCAATGAAAAACGTCGTTGGCCGGCCGACCAGCTGATATGGTCCGTCGGTCATCGATTTGGTCGGATCGAGCAGTATCATGTAGCTGACATTGGTGACCTCGTAGGCGAACTCTCGAGCGGTGGCGAGGTCTTCCCCGTCGTTGACGCCGATAAAGGTGACGCGCCCGGCCGTCTCTCGACTGATGATTTCGAACTCGGGCATCTCTTCGATACAGGGTCCACACCAGCTGGCCCAGAAGTTGAGCACGATCGGCCCCGCGATCTCGGACAGCCGCTGCGGATTGCCATCGAGGTCGAGCAGCCGAAAGTCGGGAACGAGCGCGCCGCGATCGGAAGCATCCCCATCGCGTTTCAGATAACCGAGTTCGGTCGCCGTTTCGAGCGCCGCAATCCGCTTGTCGATCTCCGCCGAGCCGCCATCCGCGTCCCGTTGTTCGCGCAGCTGCGCGAGCTCCGCCAGCTGCGCGCTGAATGCTTCGCTCGCGCCCTCGGCCGCATCGCCGCCGCGACCGCCGATGAAGAGCGGTGCTGCGAGCGCGGCCGCGACCGCCGTCGCGACAAGCCCGCGCTCGATCGCATCGCGGGTTGAGGACGGTTTGCGCAGCAGGGTGAACAGAATCCAGGACTGCCGACGATGATGCAGTCGCGTCAGAAAACCGTCGCCCATCGCGCATTCCTCGACCTTCCCTTGTTCACCACAGCGGCGAATGCTGTCGCGGAGCCGCGAAAGGGGGATCCCGCCCTTTCGTTCACGTTAGTTGTTTTGTACGTGCGGACTATCGACCGTCCGTACGCCCCGTCCGCTGCTCGCCGCGCTCGATGCCAGATTCCACAGACTCGACGGATCGCTGGTCAAGGGATCCACAGCGTCATGCGCCAGCACTAGCCATTCACCGGCCTGAATTTCGCTTTCCAACTGCCCCGGATTCCAACCCGCGTACCCCGAGTAGATCCGCACATCCCGTACCACGCCGACTAGGTCGGGCGGTTCAGCGCTCAGATCGACGATGCCCAGCTCCCGTCCGGGTTCCGTGATCGAGAGCGCGAACACGGTCTGCTCCGGCATGATCGCGCCGCTCGGTCGCGCGAGGCCGATCGCCGCCGTCCGTTCAACCGGTCCACCCTGAAACACGACCGCTGGTCGGCCGCTCAGGTCAACCCATGTCGGTACTGCGTCGGCAATCGTCACTTGCGTCGGACGGTTCAGCACTACGCCCAGCGCGCCGTCTCCATGCTCGAGGATCAATACTACGGTACGAAAGAAGTTGGGATCGGCGAGGTGGCGCGATGCGACTAGGATATTGCCTGACAGGGAGTGGTCGGGATCGTTGGGCCGCCATTCGAGAGACACGGTCGCCGGCCTCCATGCACTTTGACGCGCCTGATCTGCAACAGAGCCTGTAGGGTATGCGATTGACTACGGCTCAGTCGCTCGCGTCGAGTCTGGCGTCTGCGACGCAAGACAGGCGAGTGAGATACGCTAATCAGACGTGGCAGCGTAGCTCAGTTGGCAGAGCAGGGGACTCATAAGCCCCGTGTCGCAGGTTCGAGTCCTGCCGCTGCTACCACCCAAGCGCGTCGGGGCGATTAGCTCAGCTGGCTAGAGCGTTCGGTTCACATCCGAGAGGTCGCAGGTTCAAGTCCTGCATCGCCCACCACACCGCGCCGGCCCTCAGCGTGGACATGCCCGATAGACTGTCGGAGTGAGAACGCGAGTGAGTTCGGAGGTTCATCCGGGTTCGATTCGATGCCGACGTGGCGAAATCGGCAGACGCGCTACGTTCAGGGCGTAGTGGGCTTAAGCCCGTGGGGGTTCGAATCCCTCCGTCGGCACCATCAATCCGGTTCCCGATCTCGCTCGACATTTCACCAGCCATGCGCCCGTAGCTCAGCGGATTAGAGCGCTGCCCTGCGGAGGCAGAGGTCGCAGGTTCAAGTCCTGCCGGGCGCGCCACAAATACCAGATGATCGAGGCTGAAGTGCACTCGGCGCTTCGCTACACTTATCGCGTGACCATCGACGCTGCCCCAGACGCTTCCCCGCCCTCTGATAATCAGGCCCGCCTCCAGCTCCAGGCGCAGGTTGTGGCGCTGCCGCCGAAACCGGGCGTCTATACCTTCCGCGATGCCAAGGGCCGCGTGATCTATATCGGCAAGGCTGCTAACCTCAGGTCGCGTGTACGCAGCTACTTCGGCTCTCCACGCTCGCTCGAGGGCAAGACGCGCGTGTTGGCGCGGCGCATTGCCGCGCTCGAATACGTCACCACATGCACCGAACAGGATGCCTTGCACCTCGAAGCGACGTTGGTCAAGCGACACCAACCCTTCTTCAACGTGCGACTCAAGGACGACAAACATTATCCGTACCTAAAGATCGATGTCGACGAGCCTTGGCCGCGCGTCAAGATCGCGCGTCGGGTGGGCAAGGACGGCAGCCGCTATTTCGGTCCCTACTCCTCGGCCAAGTCGGTGCGCACGACGCTCGACCTGGTCAAGAAACTCTTCCCCTGGCGATCCTGCGACAAGGAGATCACCGGCTCCGACCCGCGCCCGTGCCTCGAGTACTACATCCGCCGCTGCATCGCGCCCTGCACCTCGTTCTGCACGCCCGACGAGTACCAGGAGGTCATCGATCAGACCATGCTCTTCCTTGATGGCAAGAGCGAGACCGTGGTCGCGCAGCTCAGGTCGGCGATGGGCGAGGCGGCCGACGAGCTGAGCTTCGAGCGTGCCGCCCAGCTCCGCGATCAAATCGCCGCGGTCGAACGCGTGACCGAAACCCAGCTCACCGCCGATACTTCGGCCGCCGAGATCGACGTCTTCGGTCTCGCCGTCGATGGCGACGAAGCTGTTGTCCAGGTGCTGTTCATCCGCGGCCAGAAGATGGCCGGTTCCGACCACTTCACGCTGGCGGGCGTCAAGGACGAGCCCGAGCGTTCGGTGATCGCGTCCTTTCTGCGCCAGTATTACGAGAGCGGGCTGCAACCGCCGAAGCTGATCCTGATCCCCGCCTCGATCGATGATCTGGCGCTGCTGCGGGACTGGCTATCCGAGAAGCGTGGTTCGCGCGTCGAGGTTCGACATCCCCAACGCGGTGACAAGCGGCGCCTGGTCGCGATGGCGACGGAGAACGCATCGGAAACGCTGGCCATGTCGCGCGTTCGCTGGATGGCCGATCGGGGCCGCACCGACGCCGCACTGGCCGAGCTGGAGGAGGCGCTTAGCTTGCCCGCGCCGCCACGTCGCATCGAGTGTTACGACATCTCCAATATGCAAGGCGCGAACGTGGTCGCCTCAATGGTCGTTTTCCTCGACGGTCGCCCGGTGACCAGCGAGTACCGTCGCTTCCAGATCAAGACCGTCGATACGAGCGAAGGCCCGAATGACTTCGCCTCGATGGCCGAGGTGGTCCGTCGTCGGTTCCAGCGCCTGGGCCAAGCGCGCCGAGCCGAACGCGTCCAAGACTTCGATGTTCCGGATGATCCCGCGCCTGCATCGATCGGTGCCGACGCGCCATCCGAGACCGAAGGCTGGGGCGCGATTCCCGATCTGGTAATCGTCGACGGCGGCAAGGGGCAGGTCTCGGCCGCGTACGATGTGATGCGCGACCTCGCCGTGGACGACATTCCATTGACAGGGCTGGCCAAGCGCGAGGAACTGCTCTATCAGGTGGACGCTTCGGATCCGGTTCGCCTCGACCGTCGGTCACAGGGTCTGTACCTTGTCCAGCGCATCCGCGACGAGGCGCATCGCTTCGCGATCTCGTACCACCGACGCCTGCGCGCGCGCCAGACGTCGCAGAGCACGCTAGATCGCATCAGGGGCATCGGTCCGCGTCGCAAGAAAGCGCTGCTCAAGAAATTCGGCTCACTTCAGTCGATCCGCGAGGCCGACGTCGATGCGCTCGCTGCCACGCCGGGCATGACGCGCCGCCTCGCGCGGCAGCTCAAGGCGGAGCTGTAATCAGCGTTCAGTCCAGTTGGTTCATACCAGCCGCGCGGCCTGCGGGATCGCCTCGACGCCCGCGTACGCGCCCCGCGCCCCCAGCTCTTCAGCGATGCGCAGCAGCCGGTTGTACTTCGCCGTCCGTTCGCCTCGTGCCGGCGCGCCAGTCTTGATCAAGCCCGCATTCGTCGCCACTGCGAGATCGGCGATGGTCGTGTCTTCGGTCTCACCCGAGCGATGGCTGATGATTGCCGTCCAATCCGCCTCCTGCGCGATCCGCACCGCTTCCAGCGTCTCCGACAGAGTGCCGATCTGATTCACCTTGATCAGAATGCTGTTGGCCGCCTGCAGTGCAATCGCGCGCTTCAGCCGCTCAGGATTCGTGACCAACAGATCGTCGCCCACGGTCTGCGCCAGCGCCCCGATCGCTGTCGTCAGCGCCCGCCAACCCCGCCAGTCGTCCTCGTGCATGCCGTCCTCGATCGAGACGATCGGATAGCGCTCACACCAGTCGCGCCAGAGCGAGACCAGCTCATCGCTGCTCAGTAATCGATCCTCAGTGCGCAGTTCATAGCAACCGTCTCGCCACAGCTCGCTCGCCGCTGGATCGAGTGCGATGGCTACATCGCGGCCGGGTGCATATCCGCTCGTGCGGATCGCGTTGACGATCAGATCGAGCGCCGCTTCGTTGTTCGCCAGCGAGGGAGCGAACCCGCCCTCATCGCCGAGTCCGGTTGCGAGTCCGCGGCTGCGCAACTCCGACTTGAGCGCGTGGTAAATCTCGACGACCATTCGCAATCCCTCGGCGAAGCTCGGCGCGCCGATCGGCGCGACCATAAACTCCTGGAAATCCGCGCCGTTGTCGGCGTGGACGCCGCCATTGAGAATGTTGGCCAGCGGCACTGGCAGCACGACAGCGTCGTCGCCGCCGATGGCGCGGTACAGCGGCTCGTTCGCCGCGAGTGCCGCTGCCTTCGCCGCCGCCATCGACACCGCCAGCAGCGCATTCGCGCCCAGCCGCGCTTTCCGCACCGTGCCGTCCAGCCTGCTCAGCGTTGTGTCGACCGCCGCCTGAGCGGATGCGTCATGGCCGTGTAGGGCGGCACTGATTTCGCCGTTGACCGTTGCTACCGCGTCGCGGACGCCGCGTCCGCCATAGCGGTCGCGGTCGCCGTCGCGCCGTTCGGCCGCCTCGTGCGAACCGGTGCTCGCGCCCGACGGCGCGGCGGCTCGACCAACCTCGCCGCTCTCGAGTTCGACGTCGGCCTCGACGGTCGGGTTGCCGCGCGAATCGATGATCTCTCTCGCGCGAACCGATTTGATCCTGGTTGATGCCATGCCGCCTCCGATCGGTCGCGCTAGCTCGCGCGCGGATGCGCCCGATCGTAGACCTCACGCAGATGATCGTCGGTCAAGTGGGTGTAGAGCTGCGTCGTCGAGATGTTGGCGTGACCCATCAGTTCCTGGACGTTTCGCAACGGTGCCGAGCCGCGCAGCAGGTGGGTTGCGAAACTGTGGCGCAGCGTATGCGGCGTCACCCCGCTGATCCCGGCTTCCACCGCGTAGTGCTTGATAATCAGCCAGACGCCCTGGCGCGTCAATCGCTCGCCGCGTCGATTGACGAACAGCGCCACCTCGCGCCGACCGCGCGCCAGCTTCGGTCGCGCCTCCCGCAGATAATGATGCAACGCCGCGACGGCGGCGGAGTGAATCGGAATCAGCCGTTCACGGCGTCCCTTACCGATGCAGCGCACCGACGCGCGCTGATCCTGCAGCTCAATGGAGGACAGATCGAGCGAGACGAACTCGGAGACGCGCAGGCCGGTCGCATAGAGCATTTCCAACATCGCCTGGTCACGCACCGCTTCGGGCGTGCTCCATCGGTTGGGCTGTTCGAGCAAGGTGTCGAGTTCCTGGATCGTCAACGTCCGCGGCAAGTTGCGCCCGACGCGCGGCGAGGACAGCGCTTCGGCCGGATTATCGCTGATCAACCCTTCGCCGTGCAGGTAGCTGAACAGACTCTTGAGCGCCGCTATCTTGCGCGCCACCGTCGCCGCCGCGTACTGCTGCTCGCGTAGGTGGACAACGTACTCCTGTAGCTGCTCCACGTCGATCTGATCGATCAGCGCGCATATTGGCGGATCCTCGTCGCCGTCACCCGCCTGTCCGGCGAAGTACGCCCGCAGTTGGGCGAGATCGTTGCGGTAGGCGGAGATCGTGTTCGCCGAGGCTCCCCGTTCCGTCGCCATGTAGGTCAGAAACTGTTGAATCTCTTGTTCCATGTCGCTCGCTCGACTCCTTGCCTGGGTCTGGTCAACCAACACTGTGTCCGCTTCGCTGCGACAGCGAAGCTGCATCCGCTCTAACAATCCCCGCAGGCTCAGCGCGCGGTCGGTTGGTAACGCCAGTTATCGGTTGTCTCAGCTAACCCTGCGGCAACAATCGCCGCCCTACAACCCGAACAGAAGTTGCTGCGATACCCTTGCCTCGTGTCCACCTCGACCAGCACCGACGGACATTCGCACCCTCGTCATGCGCGACTGCGAGAGTGGTGGGATGCAGGCTCCGGCGGCGCATTGGTCTACAACGAGCTACGCCGCCTCCCGGCGTCCCGCTGGTCTGCGGCGCTTGAACTCCTACCTGAAGACGACGGTCCCGAACCGGTCCCGCCCCCCGATCGACCGCCAGCGCGCGTCGTCGATCTGCCCGAGGTGCTCGCCCTACGCGCCTTACTCATGGATCGTCGCGTTGCGTTCGATACCGTCGAACGCTGGATCCGCGCCCTGACTCAGTCCGCCCGCCTGCTCGACTACGAGCGCCCGCTGGTCTGGACCGCCGATCATGTGGCGACGCGCGTGATCCAGATCGGTAACGGCGGCGACGGCAGCATGTTGTCAACCCTCGAGGTCGTGCGTGAGCTCTGGGTCTGGCATCCCGACCGCCCCTATGTGGAAGCGCAGTCCGAGCGCCTGCTGCGCTGGCTAGAAATCCTGCTCGCCACACGCGAGACTGGATTCGGCGCACCATGAGCGTTGAATCGCCGCAACAGCGCATCTCGCCAATCACCTTTCCCGACGCGACGCCGGCGCTCGCCAAACCACGCGACGCCGAGCCTCAGCACCAGCGCGACGCCTTTCGCGAAACCAGCTTCGCCCTCCCGCTCGACCTGCGTTGGTTGCAGGGTGCCTTCTCCCTCCAGCGCCAGATCGTCGAGCAGTCTTATGGCGCATCGTTCCGTAATCGCCGTTATGTCTCGGCGTTGATGTTCTGGTCGCGCGTCTACAACAGCGGTATCGACGCGCGGGCGTTGACCGCGCGTGCGTCCTACTCGTCGGCGCTGGCGCTGATGCGGGCGAGCATGGAGTGGCTGGGCGCGGAACAGGCGGTGGTCGGCGACGAACAGGTCGAATTCGAAGCCTGGCTGGGCAGCGCGTGGAGGAACAACGCCGCTCATCACGCGACGGAGATCGGCATGGGTCAGTACATGGCCGGACAGCAGATCGCCATAGCTCCCGAAACCGCCGACGCCTATCGCGCCGTTTCCGAACTCTCCCGTTCCCACTTCGGTGCCTCCGCGCTACTCACCGCCGACGCTTCGCACGACAAGCGATTTCTCGTCAACTGGGCTGATGAGGCGTTCCACCTGGGCTGGGCGCAGCTGCTGCTCGGTTGGCAGATCACGATTCAGGATCGGCAGTGCCGCTTCGCGGTCGGCAGCGGACTGTTCGGCGTCGAGTCGGATGATCGCGAGGAGTATCAGCGTTTACATCGCCAGCGCCGGTCGCTGTTGGAAGATCCACGGCGATGCCGCGGCGAGTGGATCATCGACGACGGCCGCCAACGGCTCCTGATCGACAACTTCCGTCGCCAGCCCTCGGGCGCGCCCAAGCGCATCCTCCTCTAGGAGGTTAGGTATCAGAGCTGAGCTTGCTGGGCATGGTGATGAGCGATCGCGTCCAGGGTGCGTTGGGCGGTAGGCTGAAAATCCCGGGGCCGTAGCTCAGCCGGGAGAGCGCTGCCCTTGCACGGCAGAGGTCAGGGGTTCGAGTCCCCTCGGCTCCACCAAACCAACTCGCGCTCATGCCGGCGCGTCTGCCTGTGTCTTCCGTTTCGCGCCGCGCGTCGGTTGCCGTGCTAACCTATGTATCGAGCTGGTGATTAGAGCGCGGTGGTACCACCCGTTCCCATCCCGAACACGGAAGTGAAACGCCGCAGCGCCGACGATACTGGGGGGGGGACCCCTTGCGGAAAATAGGCCATTGCCAGCTCATCTCCGCACATTTGCCGCCCGGCACGCGCTGGCGTGCCGGGCGGTTCTGATTTCGGAGAGCGATGCCCCGTCCGCGCGTGAGCGGCATGTGACGATGTGATCTGTGTGATCTGTCAATAGTCAATCGCGCTGTGTGGTCGGGAAGCGGCTGTGCTACGATTCGGCAAACCTCAGAAAGGAGTGGGGCGGTATCTCGCGCTCTACGCGAGCCGCGAACCGACCCCCAACCACCAAACCGTTGACGACTTCCAGTACCGATATTGACCCCACGATCGTCGAGACCGACACGTCTTCGACAACGTCTTCACTATCTGCGCCAGGCGAACCGCCGACGATGGACGAGCTCTTGGCCGAACCAGGCCGCGAGCCGCTCAACCCCAGACGCGGTGACGTAGTCGAGGGCATTGTTGTGCATTGGTCCGGCTCAGCCTTGATTGTCGATGTCGGCTCCAAGTCCGAAGGCGTCGTCCACTTCGAGGAAATGTGCTCGTTGACCGACACCGAGCGCGAATCGCTGAAAACCGGTGACCCGGTGCACGTATTCGTGACCGACTCGGAGTCCGAGGGCGGCTCGCTGGAGCTCTCGATCGACCGCGCCCGCGGCGAACAAGGTTGGCATGAGCTACAACGCCGCTTTGAAGAGAGCGAAGTCTTCGATGGGCGCGTGACGGGCTCCAACAAAGGCGGCCTGTTGGTCAATGTCGAGGGGGTAAACGCGTTCGTGCCGCTCTCGCAAATCGTCGAGATCACCGGCGACCGTGAACAGGCGATCGCCCATCTGGGCGAGTACGAGGGGCGTACCTTGAGCTTCAAGGTGATCGAAATTAACCGTCGCCGTAACCGCGTGATTCTGTCCGAGCGCGCCGCGGTCCAGGAGTGGCGCGCTGAGCAGAAAGATCGTTTGCTCGATGAATTGGAAGAAGGCGAGATTCGCACTGGACGCATCACCAGCATTCGCTCGTTCGGCGTTTTCGTCGACCTGGGCGGTGCCGACGGTCTGGCGCACATCTCGGAGCTGAGCTGGGAACGCGATGTCGATCCTGAGTCGCTGTTCAGCATCGGTCAGACCATCGATGTCTACATCACCAAGATCGACAAGGAATCGAAGAAGATCGGCCTGTCCGTGCGTCGCGCATCGCCCGAGCAATGGGACGAGGTCGTCGCCAAGTTCGAGGTCGGCGACATTGTCCCCTCGGTGGTGACGAAACTGGTCACCTTCGGCGCGTTCGCGCGGCTCGAAGGTCCTGTCGAAGGCTTAGTACACGTCTCCGAGCTGGCCGATCGGCGAATCACGCATCCGCGCGAGGTGGTGCTGGAGAACGACATCATCCCCGCCAAGATCGTGCGCATCGAGCGCGATCGGCATCGGCTCGGTCTGTCCTTGCGTCAGGCGCGAACGGATGCCGAGCGCGCCGGCTGGGTGTTCAACCACGAGGGATGCATAGTGCGTCTGCCCGACGTGGTCGCTGAGCGGTTCGGCATCGAACAAGAGGCGCTGCCGGATCCCCCGCCGGAAGCGGAATCGCAACAGGAAGAGTCGCGCGGCGTCGACCAGCCCTCGCAGCAGGAGTCACCGCAGGAACCGGTGCGCGCGGTCTCGGCCATGCAGGAAGCCCTCGAGCGGGCCGGCGTCACCGAACAGGATTTCGACGGCAACCGCTAGCGCCACGACCCTAAAAATGCGCAAGCTGTTATTCGACCATCAGCGCGCCTGCGAGCGTAATACGGCGGCACGATGTGCTCCGCTGACCGGTCCGCGGCCATCTACTCTGATACGCTTGAATCACCGGTGCGCGACTGACCCGCAGCCGACGCGCCCACTGGAGACTGCTATGGCGGACCGATTCGACAAGTTCACCGAACGCGCTCGCCGCGTGTTGACCCTCGCCCAGGAAGAGGCGCAGCGCTTTAACCACAACTACATCGGCACTGAGCACCTGCTGCTCGGCCTGGTGCGGGAGGGCGATGGCGTCGCCGCCAAAGTGCTGTCCAACCTCGGCGTGGAACTGGGTAAGGTGCGCTCAGCCGTCGAGTTCATCATCGGACGCGGCGACCGCGCCGTGCTGGGCGAGATCGGTCTGACGCCGCGAGCGAAGACGGTGATTGAGCTGGCCGTCGACGAAGCGCGGCGGCTGAATCACCACTACATCGGTACCGAGCATCTGTTGCTCGGCCTCGTCCGTGAAGGCGAGGGTATTGCCGCCGGCGTTCTGGAATCCCTGGGCGTCAACATCGAGCGGGTCCGAGCTGAAACGACGCGCATCCTCTCGCAAAGCGGTCCGGCGACTGCCGGCGCGGGGGCCGGATCGAGCAGTAGTTCAGGTGCCCGCTCGGCGACCCGCACACCGACGATCGACCAGCTCGGCTTCGACCTCACCGCCGCCGCGCGCGCGGGTACGCTCGATCCGGTAATCGGTCGCTCGAAGGAAATCCAACGGGTCGTTCAGATCCTCTCTCGACGCACCAAGAACAATCCTGTCCTGATCGGCGAGCCGGGTGTCGGCAAGACCGCTGTCGTCGAAGGCCTCGCCCAGCACATCGCCTCCGGCGACGTCCCCGAGACACTGCAGGGCAAGCGCCTGCTCACGCTCGACATCGGCTCGTTGGTAGCCGGCACCAAGTATCGCGGCGAGTTCGAAGAACGCCTCAAGAAGGTCGTCGAGGAAATCAAAGGTGCCGGCAACTGCGTCCTGTTCATCGACGAGCTGCACATGCTCGTCGGTGCCGGTGCCGCCGAGGGCGCGGTCGATGCCGCGAACATTCTTAAGCCGTCGCTGGCGCGCGGCGAACTGCAGACGATCGGCGCAACCACTCTGGACGACTACCGCAAACACATCGAGCGCGACGCTGCCCTCGAGCGGCGTTTCCAGCCTATCGTGGTGGAAGAACCGTCGGTGGAAGAAACCGTCGAGATTCTGCGTGGCATCAAGGATCGTTACGAAGAGCACCACAAACTCACGATCACCGACGAAGCGCTGGTCGCCGCGGCCGAAATGTCGTCGCGTTATATCTCCGACCGCGCCCTGCCCGATAAGGCGATCGACCTGATCGACGAATCTGCCTCGCGCGTCCGCATCCGACGCTCCTACACGCCGCCCTCGCTCAAGGAGGCGACCGTTGGGCTTGAAGGCATCCGCAAGGAAAAGGAACAGGCGATCAACCAGCAGCAGTACGAGTACGCGTCCGACCTGCGCGACCGCGAACTCAAACTGACGGCGCGGATCGCGGAGCTCGAACAGGACCTCGATCAGCAGCGTGAGCGGGACACGTCGGACGTCTTGGCCGAGGACATCGCCGAGGTCGTCTCGATGTGGACCGGCATTCCGCTCGTCCAGATCGCAACCGAGGAATCCGAACGCCTGCTGCGCATGGAAGAGGACCTGCACGAGCGAATCGTCGGGCAGGAAGAGCCGATTGTCGCGTTGGCCAAAGCCGTCCGACGCGCCCGTGCCGGACTCAAGGATCCGCGTCGACCGATTGGTGTCTTCATGTTCCTCGGACCGACCGGCGTCGGTAAGACCGAGCTGGCGCGCGCACTGGCGGATTTCATGTTCGGCTCCGACGAGAACATGGTTCGCCTCGACATGTCCGAATTCATGGAGCGGCATACGGTCGCGCGGCTGGTCGGCGCGCCTCCGGGATATGTCGGCTACGATGATGGCGGCCAGTTGACCGATACCGTGCGACGTAAGTCGTACTGTCTGATCCTGCTCGATGAAATCGAGAAGGCGCACCCCGAAGTCTTCAACATGCTGCTGCAGGTCTTCGACGATGGCCACCTCACCGACGCCAAGGGTCGCCAGGTCGATTTCCGCAACACGATCATCATCATGACCTCGAACGTCGGCTCCGATCTGATTCGACGCGAGTCGGCGATTGGGTTCTCGACGATCAACGACGAGGAACAGTCGGAGAAGCAGCTCTACGAGAAGATGAAGGACAAAGTCCTGCAGGAGATGAAGCGCGTCTTCCGCCCTGAGTTCCTCAACCGCGTCGATACGACTCTGGTCTTCCACCCGCTGAGCAAGGCGCACATCCGCAGCATCGTCGACATGATGCTGAGCGAAGTCGATTCGCGAATCAAGGAGAAGCAAGTTGATCTCGACGTCACCGAGGCGGCCCGCGATTGGCTCGGGGAGAAGGGTTACGACCCCGTATTCGGTGCCAGACCGTTGCGTCGGGTGATCCAGGAGCGCTTAGAAGACTCGCTCTCCGAAGCGCTGCTACGCGGTGATTTCGAGGCCGGCGACACCATCCGCGTCGACCTGGTCAAGGAGCTCAACGAAAACGGCGTCGAAGAGGAGATGTTGCACTACGAACGCATCGAAGGCCTCTCACACGCCGAGGAGATCGCAGCCGAGGTCGAAGTCAAAGCGGCCAAAGCCCAGTCCGAGGAGGAAGAGGAAGAGGGTGAAGCGGTCGCCACGTCCTGACTCCGCGAGTCATTCGCCTCCATCGCCGATGCACCGGTACCCTTCCCATCTCGGCGCGGGTCGCGCCGGACTAAACCGGGCGAGGTCGCCGACCCGCGCGCGGTAATCACGGGATTGGGGTTATCCGGCGCGGTCTCCGGGGTAAGCCTGCGGTCTGTGTAATTGTTGGCGCTTCGGTTATTCGTCGGTTGGACGCTGCACCAAGACACAGCGACACAGCCGTTGCCGTCGGGATCGCGGAACAGGCCTGTGTGCCCCACATCTGTTCGGTCGGCGGCTCGGAGAACTCGATCCCCTTGCCCGACCAATCCTCGTAGGTGGTGCGCATGTCGTCGGTCCAGAGGACATAGCCGCTGCTCGAACCTGGCTGAGCGTCGCCCGGATCGAACGCGCCGAAGTTGGCCAGGACGAACTGGACCTCATCCTCGGGAAGCCTGACCGTAATCCAGCCCAGCTCCGGACCCATCGGGTCGTCCATCATCTTTTCCATGCCCAGCCTCTCCGCCTGTACCACTCGATCGTCGCTTGTTGGTTGGAGACCTGGATCGGGGCAATGGACAGACGGACGGATATCGGGCGACCTTTCTGCACTGTTCGTATCTGCTTTGTGTGCAACGCAAACAGCGTAGGCGTTGGGCGGTCGACTGGGCTAGGGCGCAGGACCTCTACGCGCGTCATCCTGGAAGGCGAGCACGCTCTGGAGTAGGCCCAGCCCCACGAAGAAGATGAGAAGCGATGAGTTGCCTGTGCTGATGAACGGCAGCGGCAGTCCGGTCACCGGGATCAGCCGGATGTTGATGGCCACGTTGATGAAGACCTGGATCGCAATGACCGTAATCATGCCTACGGCCAGCAGTTGACCTAACGGCTCGCTCGTCTTGCTCACGACGCGCAGCATGCGGAACAGCAGCAGCAGAAAGAGCAGGAACAGCGCCATCGCCCCGACGAATCCGAGCTCTTCGCTCAGCACGCTGAAGATGAAGTCGGTGGTCTGAATGCGAACAAAGTCGAGCTGCGTTTGCGTGCCTTCGGTCAAACCTTGCCCCCAGAGACCGCCCGAGCCGACCGAAGTCTCGGCCTGAATCACGTTGAATCCCGCGCCCTGCGGGTCAGACTCCGGATCAATGAAAGCGCGGATGCGGTCTCGTTGATAATCATGCACTCCGGCGGCGAGTCCGACGGGCACCAGGCAGAGGCCGATCGCCGCAAGCGTCGCGTAATGCCGAAGCCGCGCCCCCGCAAACAATGTCATCACCAGCCACAACGCCATGAACACCACGGCCGACCCTGCGTCTGGCTCGATAAAGACGAGCCCCGCCGGCACGATCGCCACACCGAGCGACAGCAGGAAGATGCGGAACTCCTGTAATCGGTCGTGGTAGTCCGTCAGAAACTTGCCGAGTCCGATAATCGTCATCAGCTTGCCGATCTCGGAGGCTTGGACCACCGTGAAGCCGAGGTCGAACCAGCGCCTCGAACCGAACTCGTCGGAACCGACGAACAGCACGGCAACCAGCGCCAGAATGCCGAAGCCGTAGGCGAACCAACCGAGTGCGTCGATCAGTCGATAGTCGACTCGGGTGAGCGCCACCATCGCCAGCGCGCCGACCAAGGCAAAGAGGATGTGCCGCTGGACGGTACCGGACAGCACCACGCCTTCGGCCCCGCGCGGCAATGATGCAGAGTAAATCACCAACGCCCCGTATCCCGCCAGCGCCAGCGCCGCGATCAGGATTAGTGGATCGAAATACCGCCAGGAGTGTGCTGCCATCGACCGACCTTATCTCGATCTCGCCCGGATCGCCTCGTAGAGGCGTTGATCTTCCTCTTCGGTTAGCTCGATCCGCGCGTGGGGCGGTGGGGTCGCGGTCTCGATCGTGCCGCTCGTCTCGGCCCAGGCGCGAAGAATCTCGCCTCCCGCCCCAGCCGCCAGATAGCCGGCCGAAAACTCGAAGAACACGGCAATCGCGATCTGCGGTT
The DNA here is from genome assembly GCA_965116225.1 of Dehalococcoidia bacterium. Lineage (GTDB taxonomy): Bacteria > Chloroflexota > Dehalococcoidia > Bin125 > Bin125 > Bin125. Next base: position 2,114,199 of record OZ220495.1, read on the forward strand.
CGTCGAACGGCGCAAAGCCGATGAACCAACCGTGCGTCGGACCTTCTTCGGTGCCGGAGACGGCGGTACCGGTCTGATTGAACTCAGCGGTACCGGTCTTGCCGCCGACGAGCATCTCGGGTATCGCCATCAGCGCGTCGTGGCAGGTACCGGCGAGCGTGCAGAGCGCCATCCCTTCACGGACAATGCGCAGCGCCTCCTGATCGACTGCGAGCTGATTGCGCACCACCGGTTGCCAGGGCTGCACCACGCGGCCTTCGGTATCGATCAGCTCCTTCACGACGCGTGGTTCGTAGACGGTGCCACCGTTGGCGATCGACGTGGTCGCAACGGCCATCTGCAACGGCGTGACTGTGGTGAAGCCCTGTCCGATCGCCATGTTGTAGGTGTCGCCGTCGCGCCATTCCTCACCGAACGCCTGTAACTTTTGCTCGGCCGACGTGATCAGCCCCGGCGTCTCGCCAACCAGATCGATGCCGGTCAGCGCATCGAGTCCGAGTTCCCGCGCCCAATGCGCCAACGCCTTATTTCCGACCCCGTCGAACGGAACGTCGCCGGCGATGACACCATCCTCCGTGAACGCATCTACGCGCTCCTGTTCGCTCGGATGGCGCGGCGGATTCTCAGGATTGCGATACGGCTCGCCGCCGGCGACGTAGTAGAAGTAGACGTTCGATGATTCCGCCAGCGCCGTGCGCATGTTGTACACCCCCTGCGTCGTATCACCGAAGCGATAAATGATGCCCGGCGACAACTCGTTGTGCACTTCAAGCACGCCGGGCGAGTGAATCCTGGTCTCGGGCGTGATAGTATTTTCGGCTAAGCCGGCGATGGCCGTAACGACCTTGAAGATCGAACCGGGCGGGAACTGATCCTGGATCGCGTGATTCTTGAGCGGTTGACCGGGATGCGCCAGCAGCGTCTGATACTTCGCCGTTGTGAGGTCCGCGTAGATATTGACGTCATAATTGGGGATCGAGACCATCGCCAACACCTGACCGCTGTGAACGTCGAGCACAACAGCGGAGGCGTATAGCGAAGCCCCGATGTGATCGTTCAGGATGTTCTCGACTCGCTGCTGCAGCTCAAGGTCCAACGTCAGCACTGCGCTCAACCCGGGTGTCGGCGGCTGATTGTCGAGCGTGCGCAGGACGTTGCCGACCGCGTCGACCTCGACCAAGTGCCGCCCCGCCGTGCCGCGCAACTGCCGCTCATAGGCGGCTTCGACGCCAGCGCGGCCGATCCAATCACTGTACAGGTAGCGCTCATCGGACAAAGTCTCGAACTCAGCCTCAGTGATCTTCCCGACATAACCCAGAATGTGACCTAACAACTGCCCGTGCTTGTAGCGACGGACGGAAGTCGGCTCCACGGCGACGCCTGGCAGCGACGAGCGGCGCGATGTGACGTCGATAACCTGCGCCAGCGTCGGATCGCCGTGGATCAGGATCGACAAGAATGGATCGTTGGAGCGCTTGCGCTCCCAGATGTCCTGCTCGATCGACCAGGCGCGCAGGCCGAACGTATCGGCCAGCTCCTTGGCCACCTGCGACACCGAATCGTCGGGGACCTCGGCGGCGGTGAGCATGATCTGGTAGGCGGGAGCATTCTCGACCAGGAGATTGCCGTCGCCGTCGTAGATCAAGCCGCGTGCCGGCGCGAGATTGATTGTTCGCACTCGATTGCTGGCGGCGCGGGCGACGTACTCATCGTGCTGCAGGATCTGCAGGCGGACGAGCTGTACGGTGAGGATGCCGAACAGCAGCAGAATGAACCCGGTCAGCACCCAGACTTTGGCGCGCACGGGAAATCCCTCGATGCGGTTGAGGTGCTGCGCGTACTCACGCGAGACCCCTGCCGACTTGCCCTGTCGTGGTCGCCGTCGCACTAGAACCCAGCCGATCGCGCCGAGGCTGCAATCTGGCCTGTGTTCGAAGTGGGAACGCGCACAAACCAGAAGACGACTGCGCCGAGCAGGATGTTCCCCAGCATGCCGCCCAGCATGACCATGCGCAGCGCCGCCAGCCAGTTGACGCCTGTCGTCGTCAGCTCGACGGCGATGGCATGCACTGTGAAATGCATGATCGAGGCGATGGCGATCAGGACGATCGTTGCCGCCCACTCAAGCGCGATTGGTGTATGGCCTCGCGAGTTACGGTTGAATCGCCAGGTCAGCGCGGCGACGCCGATCGGTGCCAGCGCCGCGACCGACTCGGCCAGGCCCTGGAAGGCGAGCAACCCGATGCCAATGCCGGCGATTGGAACCATCACCAGGGTTTCGATCGGAGGGCGCACGATCGCCCAGCAACAGAGCACGATGAGCACGATCTGCGGACCGACGCCCAGGATCGAGAATGATGGTGCCGCAGATGTCTGGAAGATGACGAGCACGAAGAGTCCGCTCAGCAAGAGCAGCCAGCGCAGGATAGACATCGATCAACCTCCGTCTGAGTCATTGGCCTCGTCCTCGACGATGCTCAGGTCGGGCGGCGGGATTATCAGCTGAACCAGCACCTGCTCGATCTGATCGAGCGGTGCAATCGGATCGAGCACAACGTGGCGAAACGCATCCTGCACGGTGCCCTCCGCGGCTGAGACGCGACCGACCGGCAATCCCTGTGGGAACTCACCATCGAGTCCGGAAGTCACGAAGATGTGCCCTAACTCGACGGCGGATGTCCAGGGAATGCGGACTTCGAGGTTGCCCTGTGTGTCGCCGGTGGCGACGACCTCGCTGCGCGATGGCTGATGGAACACGCGGATGGCGCTGTCAGGATCCGTGATTAGGCGAACGAACGCGGTCTGCGAGCGGATATCGATCACCTGACCGACTAGGGTGCCGCCGGCGGCGAGCACGGGTAATCCGACACGAAGCCCGTCGTCGGCGCCTCGGTCGATGCCGATGATCGTCCGCAGGCCGGTGAGGTCGCGGGTGGTGATATAGGCTGTCACGGTCGGGTACTCAGTTTCGGCCTGGACTTCGAGCAGTGCCTGTCGGGCGCGGACCTGGATTTGCTGCTCACGTAGTCGCGCGTTTTCCGCCTCGAGCTGTTCAACGCGCGAGCGCAGCGCTCGGTTCTCAGAGTTCAGTCGCCCAAAGTCATCGAGGTCACGCAGCAGGTTGGAGATCGGCTCGCCGGCTCGGCGGAAGGCGCGTTGGACCGGATGCAGTGCTGACACGGCGGTATCCTCAACCGTCGCCGCCCAACCGATGAGCCCCAGCAGCGTGATCAGGCTGATCAAGACAGTGATGCCCAGCACCCACCGCGTCCGCGCGCCGAGCAGTCGAACTAGAGCGCCGAGCACAGGCATGAGAATCTGCCATTCGTGGGCGCTCGTCAGTGATGACGAGCCAGCACCTGCCCCTGATCGGCTCCTAGGGCGCGTGTCTCGCTTAATGCCTCCGCGCAACCGCGCACGACGCAGGTGAGCGGCGATTCGGCCCTGAAGACGGGAAACTTGGTTTCCTGCGACATGCGCCGATCGAGACCGGGTAAATGCGCGCCACCCCCGGCCAAGGCGACGCCCTGCTGCATGATGTCCGGAATCAGCTCCGGCGGCGTGCTCTCCATCGTGCGCATTACTGCCTGCATGATCGATGAGATAGCCCCGGCGATCGCGTCACGCAGCTCGACGGTCGTCACGTTGACGACCTTGGGCATCGACGTCGAGAGGTCGCGACCGCTGATGGCGACGTCGCGTTCCTCCTGTAGCGGGAACGCCGATGCGCCATCGATCTTGATCCTTTCGGCGGACGCCTCGCCGATCTGGATGTTGTGCACCTGTCGGGCGTAGGTGATGATCGCCTGGTCGATCTCGTCGCCGGCGACGCGGGTCGAGGTGCTGACGACCATACCGCCCATCGAGCAGACCGCGACCTCGGTCGTGCCGCCGCCGATGTCGACGACGATGCTGCCGGTCGACTCGAAGATCGGCAATCCCGCGCCGATCGCCGCAGCCATCGGTTCCTCGATCAGATGCACTTCGCGCGCACCAGCCGAGCGCGTCGCTTCGTAGATCGCGCGCTTCTCCACTTCGGTCGCACCGCCTGGGATACCGACCATCACGCGCGGGCGCCCAACGCCGATGCTGCTGCGCTGCAGCCCTTCATGGATGAAGTGGCTCAGCATTCGCGCGGTCACGTCGAAATCGGAGATCACCCCGTCCCGCAGCGGTCGGATGGCGACGATGTGGGCTGGCGTGCGTCCCACCATTGTCTTCGCCGGCTTGCCGATCGCCAGCACCGAGTGATCGATCCGGTTAATGGCGACGACCGACGGCTCGTTGACGACGATGCCTCGGCCTCGAACATAGACCAGCGTGTTGGCAGTACCCAGGTCAATGCCGATATCGGGCGAGAGACGTTTGGCCAACCAGCCGAACGGTGACCAACGCATCAGGACTCCTCACGCGCGCGCGACGACCCGGTGATCGATAGCGATTACCTGTCAACGATACGCCTCAACCGCACTTCCCATTCGACATATTCCAGCGTATCGATTATTGCCGAGCGTGTGGCATCTCTGGGAGCTTGCTTGGCTCATCAGCCCCAGCCGGTCCGTTGGATGCATCGTGCGCCTGCAGCCAGTCCTGCGCGAGCATCGGTTGTTCGAGTACTTGGACGAGCCGTGCTTCATCCCAGATCGGCAGACCCAACGACTCTGCCCTGGTGCGTTTGGAACCGGCCGCCTCGCCGGCGAACAGCGCCGAGGTGTTCGTGCTGACCGACGATCCCACGCCCGCCCCCAGCGCCTTGAGTTGCGCTTCGGCCTGGGGACGGGTGAGTGCGGCGAATCGTCCGGTCAACACGAATCGCAGTCGCGCCATCGGCATCTCGGACGGTGCCTCCTCGCGCCGCAGGACCTCATCCTCAACGCCGGCCTGTTGCAGCCGATGGACGATCGACCAATGCTCGCCGTCCATCGCCCAGTCGACGATGCTCTCGGCGATGACGGGGCCAACGCCGTTGACCGCCGCCAGTGATTCGGCCGGCGCAAGTAGGATAGCGTCGAGCGAGGCGAATTCGTCGGCCAACAGCGATGCGTTCTCACCGCCGACGTGACGGATGCCGAGTCCGACCAGTAACGCTGCTAGCCCTCTCGATTTCGAGCGCTCGATCGCCGCCGCCAGATTGCGCAGGCGATCGCCGACCTCGTAGTGGCCCTCGCCTTTGCGACGCTTGACCTGCCCCAGTCCCGGCACGCGGGCCAGCTCCTCCAGCCGTTCGGGGATAGCGTAGATGTCGGCGGCGTCGCGGATCACGCCTTCGCGTAGCAGCAGGCGGATGATCTTCTCGCCCAGTCCGCGAATGTCCAGGGCACCGCGCGAGGCGAAATGCTCGATAGCGCGCTGGACGATCGCCGGACAGCGGCGATTGTTGCAATAGAAGTCGACATCATCCTCCTGCCGCGACACTCGACCGCCGCACCACACGCCCTCGCACAGGTCCTTGGGGACTTCGTCGCCACTGCCGTCGTCGTTTCCACCGTCTCTGCCGCAATGTAGGTTGGCGCAGCGCGCCTCGCCGCAGGTCGTGCCGGGACAGACGCCGGGCATCTCCCATTCGCTTGAATGCTCAGGACGCTGTTCGAGCACCGGGCCGGCGACCTGCGGGATGACGTCGCCGGCGCGGCGGATCACGACGGTGTCGCCCTCGCGGATGTCCTTGCGGCGGATGTCGTCGAGGTTGTGCAGCGTGGCATTGGCGACTTGCACGCCGCCGATCCGGACCGGCCGCAGTCGAGCGTAGGGATTGATCGCGCCGGTGCGTCCAACGTTGACCAGGATGCGTTCGAGCACGGTCGAGGCTTCCTGGGGCGGGAACTTCCAGGCGATGGACCAACGAGGTTCGTGACCGACGATGCCAAGGTCGGCCTGTAAGCTGAGATCGTCGACCTTGACGACGACGCCGTCCATCTCGAATGGCTGTGTGTCGCGGCGCTGAACCCAGCGTTCGCAGGCGTCGAGCGCGGCGTCGATGCTCGGATGGCGTGCGGCTTCAGGCGAGGTCGGGAAGCCGTACTCGGCCAGCCAGGCCAGGGTGTCCCAGTGGGTGTCGGGCGTGACCGCGTCCTGGCACCAACCGAGCTGATAGATGCCGATGCTGAGCGGCCGGGTCGCCGTCACGGTGGGGTCTTTCTGGCGCACCGACCCGGCGGCTGCGTTACGCGGATTGGCGTATAGCGTCAACACCGGTTGCCCGGCGGCGCGACGTGCGGCGTTAAGGGCGACGATCTCGGCGTTCATCGCCTCGAATCCGTCCTTGGGCATATAGACCTCGCCCCGCACCTCAAAGCACGGCGGCGGATCGCCCGACAACTCGTTCGGTACCGTCTCGATCGTGCGCAGGTTGGCGGTCACATCCTCGCCCGTGCGACCATCGCCACGCGTCGCCGCTTGGACCAGCCGTCCTCCCTCGTACACGAGCGCGATGGCGAGTCCATCGATCTTCGGCTCGGTGACATACGTCCACTCCTCGCGGTCGAGCAGATCGGCCGCGCGCTGACGCCAGGCGAGCAGCTCGTCGGCATTGAAGGCGTTGCTCAGCGACAGCATGGGCGCCCGGTGCTCGACGACGGCGAACGCGTGACCCGGCGGCGCGCCGACGGTCTGCGTCGGGCTGTCGTCTGCTGCGAGCTCGGGAAAGTCGGTCTCCAGTTGGCGCAGCTCGCGGAATAGCTGATCGTACTCGGCGTCCGTGATCTCGGGTGCGTCGCACACGTGATAGAGGTGATTGTGATACCGAATCTCGGCGCGCAGTAGCTCGACGCGGTCTCGATCGGCGATGATCTCAGCGTCATCGGGCGGCGATGGCGTTGTCATTGCCTTCACTATACGAACCAAGCGCTCCACTGACCTGCTGATACGCTCGACCGGTGAGCGATCCGCGACTGGCTGATCTCGACGTCATCATTCTCGACTACGGGGCGGGCAACTTGCGCTCGGTCGTGCGCGCGGTCGAACGCGTCGGCGCTCGCCCTGAGGTGGCATCCACGGCCGCGGCGCTGGATGACGCCGATGTCGTGATCCTGCCCGGCGTCGGAGCGGCGGCCGATACGATGCGTAACCTGCGCGCGCGCGGACTGGTCGAACCGATCTGCGCTTACCTCGCCGCCGACCGACCGTTTCTGGGCGTCTGCATGGGGTTACAGGCGTTGATGACGGTCTCGGAAGAGGGCGGTGAACATCCCTGCCTGGATGTGTTGCCGGGTCGTGTGGTGCGACTGCCAGACGGTCATAAGATTCCCCACATGGGCTGGAATCGCGTGCGGCAGCGACGCGCGTCGCCGCTGTTCGACGGGATTCCCGACGGTGCCTACTTCTACTTTGTGCATTCCTACTACTGCGACCTGGACGATCCGGACGCGATCGCGGCCACGACCGAGTACGGCGCATTGGTTACGGCGGTGGTACGGCGCGGACGCTTGACAGCAACACAGTTTCATCCGGAGAAGAGCGGCGCTTACGGCCTACGCATCTATCGCAACGTACTGCTCGAGCGCGCCGCGCCGGGATCTAGTCAATGAGCGATGTTGTCTTCGATACCTCCGGCGGATTTGAGGTGCTGCCCGCGATCGATATTCGCGGGGGGCGCTGCGTGCGACTGGCGCAGGGCGACTACGAACAAGAAACCGTATTCGACGACGATCCGTTGCGACCGGCACGACGCTGGCTCGACGAGGGCGCGCGACTGCTACATGTGATCGACCTCGATGGCGCGCGCGAAGGACAGGCGACCAACGCCGATCTGATCGAGCGGATCGCGAGCCTGGGCGCGCCGATTCAGGTCGGCGGTGGCATTCGCGCGATCGAGACGGCGCGGCGCTACCGCGACGCGGGCGTCGCGCGGATCATCGTCGGCACGGCGTCGGTGACGGATCGCGAGTTTCTGCGCGAGGCGCTTGCACTCTGCGGCGCGAGTCTGACGGTGTCGGTCGACGCGCGCGACGGCCGCGTCGCGCTGAACGGCTGGACCGAATCCTCAGCGGTGGCGGCGTTGGTGCTGATTCCGCGGCTGGAGGCGCAGGGCGTGCGGCGCTTCATTTACACCGATATCGCCTCGGACGGTATGCTTAGTGGTCATAACGAAGCCGAGTTTGCGCGGCTCTCGGCGGCGACGCGCGCAATGCTGATCGCCGCCGGCGGGATTGCGCATCCTGAGCAGATTCATCGCCTGGCCGCAAACGGGGCGACCGGCGTCGTACTGGGACGCGCGCTCTATGACGGACGGCTGACGCTGCCTGCCGCGTTCGAGGCTGCGCGAGCGGGCATGCGCGAGCGGACACATTAAACCACGTTTGAACTACATTGAATCTGGAACCGCGTTGACATGTTGACCAAACGGATCATCGCCTGCTTCGACGTTGATAATGGACGCGTGGTCAAAGGCGTGTCGTTCGTCGAATTGCGCGATGCCGGCGACCCGGCCGAGCTGGCCGCGCTCTACGACCACGAGGGCGTGGACGAGATCGTCTTCCTCGACATCACCGCCTCGCACGAAGATCGCAACACGGTCGTGAACATGGTCCGACGCACGGCCGATCGGGTGTTCATTCCTTTCACTGTGGGCGGCGGCATCCGCAGCGTCGACGACATGCGCCTGATGCTGGAGTCGGGCGCGGACAAGGTCTCGATCAACACGGCCGCGGTGCAGCGTCCGACTCTGATCAGCGAGGGCGCGCAGCGCTTCGGCTCGCAGTGCATCATCGTCGCCATCGACGCCCGCACCGAGGCCGACGGCTCGATGCAGGTCTACACCCACGGCGGTCGCCGCCCGACCGGGATCGACGCGGTCGACTGGGCGCGCGCGGTTGTCGAGCGCGGCGCGGGCGAGATCATGCTCACCTCGATGAATGCTGATGGCCATCAGGATGGCTACGATATCCCGCTCACGCGCGCGGTATCAGACGCGGTCGGCGTGCCAGTGATCGCTTCGGGCGGGGCCGGCAACGCGCAGCACATGATCGACGCGATCCGTGATGGCCGCGCCGACGCCGTCTTGGCCGCGTCGATTTTTCACTTCGGCACGCACCCGATCATCGATGTCAAACGACGCCTGCAGGCCGCGGGCTTCCCCATCCGAATGGAACGTGCCGATTATGACGATCTCATCTGATCCGACCGACCCTGAGATTACCAGGCCCGAGCTGACCTATGACGCTAACGGCCTGATCCCTGCGATCGTGCAGGATGCGGGGACGAACGAGATATTGATGCTGGGCTACATGGACGAGCGCTCGCTGGGTATGACCTTGGAGAAGCGGCTGGTCACGTTCTGGAGCCGCAGCCGACTGGAGTACTGGACCAAGGGCGAGACTAGCGGCAACGTCTTGGAATTGGTCGAGATCCGCAAGGACTGCGATCTTGATGCGCTGCTGGTACGGGCGCGCCCGCACGGGCCGACCTGCCACACGGGCCGTCGCTCTTGCTTCTACCGCGAACTCGGCGAGGACTGAACAACAGCCCCGTCGTGCGAGTCCGGACTATCGGTTGATATGTAGATGACAACAGATGTGTTGACATTAACGATTGTGTTGTCTGGGGCGCGCTTGTGAGCGCCGCTGAGCTTCGCTGCTGGCTCAAGAAGCGGGGGTTGCTCATTCCACACTCACAAGGACGGTAGCGGCCGGCCATGTCACCGTCCGACGCGGTCAGTGCACCAGTTAGTTGCCAATGCACGTCGGACGTAAAGAACTTGGTCCAGGGCTAGTCGCGAAGATCAAGAAGGATTTGGAGTTGCGCTGATGCTCTCCTATCCACTCACCATCGGAGTGGATGCCGGGTCCCTGCTCGTGACCTCGCCCGACTTTCCCGAGCTGACCACCCTTGGCGATGATCTCGACGAGGCGATCGCGGCGCGGATGCACAGCCGGCTCGATATGCCCGCGCCCTCGCACGGCGGCTACGGCGGTGCCTACGCGACGTTACGGTCACTGCCTGTGGTCAAGGTGATGCTCTATCAGGGGGGGGCATGCGCGACCAGGAGATCGATAAAGCGGAGCTGGTTCGCCGACTGGGATGGCAACTGCCCCAGGCTGATCGCGTGCTCAACGTCCAGCATCGCTCGCAGCTGGATCAGTTCGATGCGGCCTTGGCCGCGATCGGGCTGCAGCTCGATGTGACCGCCCGCGAAATACCGCCGGTTTTGGCCGGCGGCGGTAGCGGAGGACCCACTGGCCGGAGCTCACAGCGCGATAGCGGGGAAACCCGCACCGGAGAATCTGGCGTCCGCCACTGAGCGCTAGCCCTCGTCCTCGAGGATCCCGTAGCGGCGGCGGAAGCGCTCGACGCGACCGGCGGTGTCAACAATGCGCTGTTCGCCGGTGAAGAACGGGTGGCAGACCGAGCAGATCTCGATGCGGATATCGGCTTTCGTCGCGCGCGTCTGCCAAGAGTTGCCGCAGCTGCAACTGATCGTGGCGTCGACGTATTCGGGATGGATTTCGGTCCTCACGCGCCCACCTTTGTCTGCTTGGTCGGCAATACTGAGACCTTCTTGCGTCTGCCGCGCGCGTAGGGCGAGAACTTGATCGTGCCGTCGGTCAGCGCGTATAGCGTGTGGTCGCGTCCTACGCTGACATGGTTGCCCGCATGAATCCGCGTGCCGCGCTGGCGGACGATAATGCCGCCGGCCCGCACGGCCTGCCCGTCGAACAGCTTCACCCCCAGTCGCTTGGAGTTACTGTCGCGCCCGTTGCGGGACGAGCCGACGCCTTTCTTGTGGGCCATGGCGGAATCCTACTCCTCGCGTGCTGTGGACGGTTCGTCCGCGGCGTCGCTCTCGGTCTCGTTGTTGATCTCGCCGTCATCATCGATGATGGCTGTGTCTGCGACACCTTCGGTGTCTGTGCTCGCTAGCTCAGCTTCGGCGACAGCCTCCGTTTGCGCTGTGGCGTCATCGCTCGACTCGTCAGTCTGTTCGCCTGCTGTAGGCTCGCTCGTCTCATCGGTCTCATCAAGTGGGGTGGCGACAGGAGCGGACCAGACGCGATCGTCCAGCACAACTTCGTCCACCCGCACGGCTGTGTGCAGCTGGCGATGGCCGCGCAGGCGGCGGTAGCGGGTCTTGTTTTTGTACTTGAACACTCGGATCTTGCGACCGCGCCCTTGCTCGATGATCTCGCCCGAGACGCGCGCCGCATCGACGGTGGGCGCGCCCACCGTGACCACGCCGTTCCCGCTGACGAACAAGACGTCGAAACTGATCCGGTCGCCGGCGTCGCCGTCCAGGCGCTCGATCCGCAGGTGTTGCCCGGGCGACACGCGATACTGTTTGCCGCCCGTGCGGATCACGGCGTACACGTCTGGCGCGACGCTGCTTCGGTCTGAGCTCATGTCTGGTCTCGCCTCACGCTTATGCTGAGCGAATTGTGTTTCCGTCCCTCCTGCGAGTATCCAATGTACGGCGCTTGTGTCAGCGGTCAAGTCTGTGGACGACAGAGCGGCACCGGCATGGATTCAGTCGAGCGAAGCGCTGTTCTGATTGCCGCCCCAAGCCAAGCCCGGTTTGGGCGGCATCAGCGGCTCGCGCTCCTCATCGGAGTCGCCGCTCGGCGGCGCGGGCGAGGGTGGCGACGGATCCGGTGCTGGCGGCGGGGTTGACTGCGGGATCGCCTCGCCTGGCTGCCATGCCAGAATCGCGCGCAGATCATCGCCTTCGAGTGTCTCGACCTCCATCAACCGTGTCGCCAGCAGATCCAGCTGTTCGCGATTGCGTCGGATGATCGTGCGGGCGCGGTCACGGGCGCGGTCGATGATCTCGCGCAGCTCTTCATCGATCTGCTCGGCCACTGTCTCCGAGTAATCGCGCTGCTCCGAGATGTCACGGCCGAGGAAAACCATCGACTCTTTCTTACCGAAGGTGCGCGCGCCAAGCCGCTCGGACATGCCCCACTGCGTGATCATCGCCCGCGCCACCTGAGTGACCTTGCTCAGATCGTCGTGCGCGCCTGTAGTCATCTCGCCGAAGACGATCTCTTCAGCGGCGTGTCCGCCCAGCGCCGAGGACATGAACCCCTCGTAGTAAGTCTTGCCAGCCAGTCGGTGCTCGGATTCGGGCAGGTAGCGTGTGTAGCCGCCGGCCATGCCGCGTGGCACGATCGTGACCTTGTGAACAGGATCGTGCCCGGGGATATGCGATGCGACCAGCACATGACCGGCCTCGTGGAAGGCGACGATCTCTTTTTCGCGCCCGACCAGCAGGCGCGACTTGCGCTCGGGACCGGCCATCACACGATCGACGGCTTCTTCGATTTCGGCTTGAGTAATCTGCTTCTTCTGCCGCCTGGCCGCCAGAATCGCCGCCTCATTGAGCAGGTTGGCTAGCTCTGCTCCGGAGAAGCCGGGCGTCTCTCTGGCGATCGTGTTGAGGTCCACCTCGTCGGCCAGCGGTTTGCCGCGCACGTGAACATCGAGGATCGCGACGCGCCCCTTGACGTCGGGCGCGTCGAGCACCACGCGGCGGTCGAAGCGACCCGGGCGCAACAGCGCCGGGTCGAGAATGTCGGGACGGTTGGTGGCCGCAACGACAATCACGTTGGTGTTCGTGTCAAAGCCGTCCATTTCGACCAGGATCTGATTCAGCGTCTGCTCGCGCTCGTCGTGCGAGCCGCCGACGCCAGCTCCGCGCTGACGCCCGACCGCGTCGATCTCGTCCACGAAGACGATGCAGGGCGCGTTGCGCTTAGCCTGCTCGAACAGGTCGCGCACGCGGCTCGCGCCGACGCCGACGAACATCTCGACGAACTCGGAGCCCGAGATCGAGAAGAACGGCACCCCGGCCTCGCCTGCCACGGCGCGCGCGATCAACGTCTTGCCCGTGCCCGGCGGACCGACCAACAGGACGCCGCGTGGGATACGCGCACCGAGCGACGCGAAGCGCTCGGGGAACTTGAGAAACTCGACCACCTCCTGCAGTTCTTCTTTGGCCTCGTCCGCTCCGGCCACGTCGTTGAACGTGACCGATGGTCGGTTGGCGGTAACCAGCCGCGCTTTGCTCTTACCGAACGACATCGCCTGCGATCCTTGCCCCTGCGCCTGTCGCAGGAAGAAGAAGATCAGTCCCACGATCAGCAGGATCGGGAGCAGGTTAAAGAACAGCCCGGCGATCGTCGAGCCGAATCCGCTGCCACCGTCGACCTCGACATCGGGAAAGCCCTGCGAACCAATATCGATCCCCTCGCGGGCGAGAAACTCGAAGAAATCGAAGCCGGTCTCGGGCAGGTTGGTCTCGAACGACTGCGCACCGTCGCGATAGTCCAACGTGACCTTCGATGCCGATACGGCAATCGTCTCGATTAGCCCCGCATCATTCTCGATCCGTTCGAGTAACGACTCCGTGCCGCCGGCTAGCGGAATCTCGTTGGAGCCGCCGCCGCGCGGAAAGACCGAGAGCACGATCACGATCAGCACGACGAAAATCAGCAGATAGATCAGAAAGCTGCGTCTGAAGCGGGAACCGCCCATCGTCGCTACCCCTCACAGCGGCGCAGAAGCGCGGGCACACGCAGCGCCAAATCAATCAGCAGACAATTTCGAGCATATCGCACTGTCTGCCCCTGTGGGCTGGATCCGCTTCGCATGTCTGCTATCTCCGCTCGCAGCCTCGCCATTCCCGGCTCTGTTCGCGTCCGATGCGGGCAGAGCGCCACACTCGGTTAGCCTCTGGGCGTGACCGCACCGCGACCCACGCGACGCCGCGAACTGCGCCACCGACGCAACGGGGCTGACCTGATCGTCGGGCTGGACGAGGTTGGCCGCGGGCCGCTCGCCGGCCCGATCGTGGTCGCCGCCGTATCGCTGCCGCTCGACCGACGACCATCCTGGTTGCGCGAGCTCCGCGACAGCAAGCAGCTGACCTCCAGTCGGCGGGAACAGTTGGCGCCGTTTATCGCGTCCGAGTCGTTGCAATGTGCTACGGGTTGGCTCCACGCCGCCGAATTGGACGAACTCGGCCTCTCCCGCGCGCTCCGGCGCTGCGTCCGCCGTTGCCTGGAGCAGTTGGATCGGTGGCCCGATGTCGTCCTCGCCGACGGCCGCGACGATCTGCGCTTGCCCTGTCCGACTGAGATGATCGTCAAGGGTGATCGCAGCGTGTCCTCGATTGCGGCTGCTTCGATCGTCGCCAAGGTTGCTCGAGACCGCTGGATGATCGATCTAGACCATCACTATCCGTCGTATGGTTTCGCTCGACATAAGGGTTACGGCTCCGCCGAGCATCTGTGCGCGCTGCGCGCGTTCGGTCCCTGCCCCGAACATCGGCGTTCGTTCGCTCCCGTCGCGAACCTGAGCCAGACTCTACTGGCGTTCGATGCCGCCGCGTCCTGACGCCGGCGCTCGTAAGCGTGCCTTGGGTGCCGCCGCTGAACGGCTGGCCGCCGCCTATCTGTCGGCTCGCGGATACGAGGTCGTCGAGCGCAACTACCGCCGACGCTGGGGCGAGGCCGACATCGTCGCGATCGCCCCCGACCGCACCCACGTGATCGTCGAGGTGCGCTCGCGCAGCGATCGACGCTTCGCCGTCGAGGCGGCGCAGTCGATCGGGCCGCGCAAACAACACCAGCTGCTGCGACTGGCGCACGGTCTGCTGGCGGAACGGGAACCGGAGCATGGTCGGGAGATCGATGTGCGGATCGACGTCATGGTCGTCGCGCCGGATCAGCGGGGACGCCTGGTGGTCCTCGCGCATATCATCGACGCCTTCGAGGACGCCGAGATCGACGAGTAACGCGGGAAACGATGACTAAGCTAGAGGCGAGCGCCCCGTAATGCCGATCTATGAGTACTACTGTCCCGACTGCGCGCGCACCGTTGAGGTATTCCAGCGCCGTCGGCGCTCCGCCGACACCCCATCGCCCGCTTGCCCGATCTGTCGGGACGACGCCCTACAATCCCGATTCTCGCGCTTCCGCTCGCGCACTGAGCTCTTATTCCCCGGCTTCGACACGCTCGACGATGTCGATGCCGACGACCCGGAATCTGTCGCGGCTTGGCGGCAGTCGGCCGGTGCCGCGACGGAGCTACCCGGCGATCTGGCCTGACCAGTCTGATCCGCCCTGTCGATCACGAAAGGGGAAGAGGCGTCCTATGCCGATTTACGAGTACCGCTGCCAGCAGTGCGGTCGCCCGCAGGAGCAGTTTCATCGCTCGCTCGATCGCGCGGTCGCGCCCGCTTGCGAGGTCTGCGAGATGTCGTCGATGGAACGTGTGTTCTCTTGTTTCGCCACGCCGAAGACCGAATCCCAGGTGCTGGAGCAGTACGGAACTCCTGGTCCCGGCGCGGGCCCCGACGCATACCGGGACCCACGACAGATCGGCCGCTGGGCCGAAGAGCGTTTCCAGCAGATGGGCGTCGAGATGCCCGCGGAAGCCAAACAAATGATCGACGCCGCGCGCGACGGCGACCTGCCAGCGCCGGTCAAGGATCTGTAACAAGACGCAGCTCAGTCAGTGGCGCTGCCGGGCGAGCGTCGAACCGTCGGGCGATACCGCCGCCGCAAGTCGTCAAGAACCCTAGGTCCGCTCGAAGAGCGCTCTTCGAGCGGACCTCTGACGTAGGAGGACTGCCCGTTGTATGCGGAACAGATTACTTGTCATATGGAGTATCAAGCTGCCAGCGCTGCTAGAAACGACACCCTACGCGAGCCACAATCCGCCAGTGAGAGCGAGGATGCCCGGACATGACCCCTCACCCGCGATGCTGGGAACGGGTCTGTTCGCTCGGCGGATGGGCATCGGCGACAGACAACGCCAGGACGACGAGACCCGCGCGTAGCCCCGCTACCGCCATCGTCCACGAATCGCTGCGGATGGGGGTGTACAGGCTAATCGCGATCACGATCCGGTCGCGCACACGCCACTGCCCCGGGTCGTATCTCACCTGATCCTCTGTGCCTGCACTCCATACCTGCCGAATTGCTGGCGAGCGTGCGTCAAGCCGGCGCACATGCCGATTTGACACACGCCACTGACGAACGATCCACAGCGGCCGTTATGATATGGACGCGGTACCGGAACGGGTGGGTCTGTCGGGACATGAGTGAGCGACGCCAGTCGCTGTCGTTGCGCTTGATTGGGCGGAAGCCGACAGCCCATATGCAGCATTAGGATCGCAGCCGGTGTGCGCTGTCTGGGTTGTAAATCGCTGAATTGTCGTGTTCTGGCTTCGACGATAACCTGCCGCTTGGCGGCGCTGTCCGCTCCGCTGATACCGGAACCACGTGTGTGACCTGTTCGTGAGGGGATCTGCATGGAAATTCTGATCTTCGCCATCATCGCCGCTGGCGTGGCGCTACTCTTTGCGGCGCTGCGCGTACGCGACGTCCTCGCCGAGGACGAAGGCACCGACCTGATGAAAACGATCGCACGCGCGATCCAGTCCGGTGCCGCCACCTTCCTCAGGCGCGAGTACACATTTCTCGCCACCTTCGTCGTGGTCGTCTTCCTCGTCTTGTTGATCTTCATCGACTGCGACGTGCTCCACAAGTTCGATGGCACGGCGCATCGCTGGACATCGGTCTCGTATATCATAGGTGCGATCCTCTCCGCCTCGGCCGGCTACGCGGGCATGCTGATCGCCGTGCGCGCTAACGTGCGCACGGCGGCCAAGGCGCGCGAGGGTCTTAACCCGGCCCTGCGCGTCGCCTTCGGCAGCGGCACTGTGATGGGGATGACCGTCGTCGGACTAGGGTTGCTCGGTCTGGTGATTATGTACCTGATCTGGCAGGACGTGGCTCCATTGGCCGGCTTCGCCTTCGGTGCCTCCTCGATCGCGCTCTTCGCCCGCGTCGGTGGCGGTATCTACACCAAGGCCGCCGACGTCGGCGCCGACCTGGTCGGTAAGGTCGAAGCAGGGATCCCCGAGGACGACCCGCGCAACCCTGCCACGATTGCCGACAACGTGGGCGACAATGTCGGCGATGTCGCCGGCATGGGCGCCGACCTCTTCGAGTCCTACGTCGGCTCGATGGTCGCCACCATGGCCCTGGCCGGCAGCGTCGCGGTGGCCGCGCTTGAGTGGAAGAACGACCTGCTGGTCCTGCCCATGCTGATCGCCGCGGTCGGCATCCTCGCAGCGGTAGTCGGCACGTTTTTCGTCCGCACCGGCGAGCAAGCTGACCAAGGCCGCCTGCTCTGGGCGTTGCGCGCCGGTGTCTTCGGCGCGTCGGGGCTGGTACTGATTGGCAGCATTGTCGCCATCGAGATCGCTGACCTGTTGCTGCTGGAAGGCAGCCGCTGGAATCTGTTCTTCGCCATTCTGGTCGGTCTGATCGCCGGCCAGATCATTGGCACTGTGACCGAGGGTTACACATCATCCGAGGGCTTTGCCCTCGGCGGGCGGAGATACTCGCCCACCGTCAACCTCAGCGGGCAAGCTGAGTCCGGTACCGGGCCGATCATCATCGGCGGCCTCAGCCTGGGGATGATGTCGGCCCTGATTCCGCTGGTCACGATTGTCGTCGCGATCGCGATCGCGCACGAGCTTGGCGGCGTCTACGCGATTGCGCTGGCCGCGGTCGGGATGCTCGCTCCGCTTGGCGTCACGCTCGCTACCGATGCCTATGGCCCGGTCGCGGACAACGCCGGCGGTATCGCTGAGCAGGCGGGGCTCGAACCTGAGGTGCGCGAGCGCACCGACGCGCTCGACCAACTCGGCAACACCACCGCCGCGACCGGTAAGGGCTTCGCGATCGGCTCCGCCGCCCTGACGTCGCTGGCGCTGCTCGCCACCTACGCCATCACGGTCGGTCTGGACGTGATCGACCTACTCGACCATAAGGTGTTGATCGGTACTCTCATCGGCGCGCTGATGCCGTTCGTCTTCTCCGCGCTCTCGATGGGCGCGGTCGGGCGCGCGGCCGAGTCTATGGTCCAGGAAGTCCGTCGCCAGTTCCGCGAAATACCCGGCATCATGGACGGCAGTCAGGATCCCGACTACGAGCGCGCGATCTCGATCTCGACCGACGGTGCCTTGCGCGAGATGATCGTCCCCGGTCTACTCGCGGTGATCGTGCCGATCTTCGTCGGCGCGGTGATCTCGGCCGAGGCGCTGGGCGGTCTGCTGATCGGTTCCATCGCCGCCGGCGCGATGCTGGCGCTGATGATGGCCAACGCCGGCGGTGCCTGGGACAACGCCAAGAAGTACATCGAAGAAGGCAACTTCGGCGGCAAAGGCTCCGACGCCCACTCCGCCGCCGTCGTCGGCGACACGGTCGGCGATCCGTTCAAGGACACCTCTGGCCCGTCGCTCAACATCCTGCTCAAGCTGATGTCGATCGTGGCTGTGGTCTTCGGGCCACTGTTCCTCTAGGACATCGAGAAGTCGCGACGCTTCATCGAGCGTGACTGCTGATCGCTCCGATTAGCCGCCGCGCTCCTCAACCTCCGTTCGGCTTGCCCGGTCGCGATCGGCCTGCTGGTGCCATTGCTCCCGCAACGCCCGTCCCGCATTGCCGGTGGCGAGAATCGTTAGTACCCCGCCGATCAGCGCGCCCAGCATCAGTCCGATCAAAAACCGCATAATCCACCTCCCCTATAGGCTGGCTTCAGCGTCCACGATACGACCGTACGACCCGCCCAAAGCTCCCACTGGAAAGACGCGGCGCCATGACTGACTCGACCGACCCGGACCGCAACGCCTCGCTTGATACCCTGGTCTCGCTCTGTAAGCAGCGCGGGTTCGTGTTTCCCGCCTCAGAGATCTACGGCGGATTTGGGTCAACGTACGACTACGGCCCGCTGGGCGTTGAGCTCAAGCGCAATGTCAAAGAGCTTTGGTGGCGCTCGGTCGTGCGCGAGCGGTCAGACGTGGTCGGAATCGACTCAGCTATCATCCAGTCGCCGCGCGTCTGGGAAGCCGCGGGCCATGTACAGAACTTCCACGACCCGATGGTCGACTGCCTCGAATGCAAAGGCCGCTTCCGCGCCGACCATCTCGAAGGCCCCGATTGCCCCACCTGCGGCGCGTCCGGGTCGTTCACTGAAGTGCGCGAGTTCAATCTGATGTTTCGCACCCAGGTAGGCCCTGTCGCCGATGAGGGTGCGCAGGCGTACCTGCGACCCGAGACCGCGCAGGGCATTTTCATCAACTTCGAGAATATACTCACGGCGACGCGCCGCCGACTGCCCTTCGGCATCGCCCAGCAGGGCAAATCGTTCCGCAACGAAATCACCTTGGGCAACTTCATCTTTCGCACGCGAGAGTTTGAGCAGATGGAGATGGAGTATTTCGTCGTGCCCGATCAGGCGGACGCGTGGTACCGCCGCTGGATCGACCTGCGCGAGCAGTGGTACGTCGGTCTGGGCATCGATCCCGCTCACCTCCGTCGCGACATCCAGCCGGCTGAGAAGCTGTCTCACTACTCAGCCGGCACGACCGACCTGCAGTACTGCTATCCGTGGGGCTGGGACGAACTCGAAGGGATCGTTAACCGCACCAACTTCGACCTGACCCAGCACGGCGCAGCGTCGGGCAAGCGGCTGGAGTATTTCGATCCGCAGACCAACGAGCACATCGTGCCGCATGTGATCGAGCCCGCCGCCGGCGTGGACCGAATCATGCTCGCCTTGCTCTGCGACGCCTATACCGTCGCGCCCGACGAAAAAGGCGACGATCGCACCGTCCTCGCCTTCAGCCCGCGCGTGGCGCCGATCTCCGCCGCCGTGTTACCGCTCTCGCGGAAGGAGCCGGTCGCTAATCTCGCCCGCGATGTCTGGTCCCGGCTCCGCCCACACTGGAGCACGCAATACGACGACACACAGTCCATCGGTCGTCGTTACCGACGCCAGGACGAGATCGGCACTCCGCTCTGTATCACGGTCGATTTCGACTCGCTGGACGATGGCGCGGTCACGATCAGAGATCGAGACACGCAGGAACAGGTACGAGTCAAGATCAACGAGCTGGTCGACGTCCTGCGCGGTCGGCTGGGATTCTGACTGCCCCACGGATCTGCTCGAACTGCGTGCTCGCCTGACGTCGCAAACAAGAAAGCCACCGCAAACCGATGGGGGGTACCGCACCATGGAGCGATTGGCGACCGGATCGAGCGGTAGCGTTGGAACCTTGGGCAGTCGCCGCAGAACTATGGGGCGAGTTCAGCCACCTTGGCGCGAGCCGCGCCCGGGTCGTCGTACCACTCGGCGTTGATCTCGGTGTAGACCTGCCACTCATCGGGAACGTCGTCCTCGGAGAAGATGGCGGTGACCGGGCAGGCAGGCTCGCAGGCGCCGCAGTCGATGCACTCGTCGGGCGAGATGTAGAGCATGCGGTCGCCGTCGTCCGCGTGGATACAGTCCACCGGGCAGACCTCGACGCAGGACTGGTCCTTCACGTCGATGCATGGCTCCGCGATTACATAGGTCATCGGTCCATCCTCTCGTCCTGCATCGCGTCGACGGAGACGCAACTGCACCACCTCACTTATAGGACGGCACTCCACTGTTCGCAATAGCTGAATACGTTTGCTGCAAACACTGACGTTTATCGCTGAATTTGTGTCGAAATCGACAGCGCGCGGCTAGGACGCGGCGACCGACTCCGTCGGCTGGTGCCAGCCATGCAGAGCCAACACATCGCGCAGGAACCGCCCGGTGTAAGACGCTTCAACCAGCGCTACATCCTCCGGCGCGCCCTCCGCAATGACCTGACCGCCGCGGTCGCCGCCGAGCGGCCCCAGATCGATGATCCAGTCAGCGTTCTTGATCACGTCGAGGTGGTGCTCGATTACCACGACCGTGTTGCCGCCATCGACGAGCTGCTGCAATACTTGCAACAGCGCTTCGACGTCGGCGAACGACAGACCGGTGGTCGGCTCATCGAGCAGATACAGAGTGCGACCGGTGGAGCGCTTCGACAGTTCGGTCGAGAGCTTGATGCGCTGCGCTTCGCCGCCCGATAGCGTTGTCGCCGGTTGACCCAGCCTGATGTAGCCCAGTCCGACGGCCTGCAACGTGCGCAGTTTGCGCGAGATCGCGGGATGCGCGTCGAACTGCGCCGCCGCCTCGTCCACCGTCATATTGAGTACATCGGCGATGGTGTGGTCTTTATAGCGAATCTCCAGCGCCTCGCGGTTGTAGCGGTCGCCGTGGCAGACTTCGCAAGGAACCGTCACGTCGGGCAGGAACTGCATCTCGATGGTGTTGTAGCCGTCGCCCTTGCACGCCTCGCAGCGCCCGCCCTTGACATTGAACGAGAAGCGCCCCGGCTTATAGCCGCGCATGCGCGCGTCAGGCACCGAGGCGAATAGATCGCGCATCGGTGTGAACAGTCCCGTGTAGGTCGCGGGATTCGAGCGCGGCGTCCGCCCGATCGGCGACTGATCAATGTCGATCACCTTGTCGATCGCCGTCAGCCCTTCGATCCCGTGCATATCGCCCGGGCGTCGTCGCGCGCCGTGCAGCTGCTGCGCCGCCGCTGCGTGCAGCAGGTCGTTGACCAACGTGCTCTTTCCCGAACCCGATACACCGGTCACGCAGATGAATAGGCCCAGGGGGAAGGTCGCGTCGATGTCGCGCAGGTTGTGCTCGGAGGCGCCTAGCACCTTCAACTGTTCGCCATTGCCCGGCCGGCGTTGCGTGGGCATTGGGATGCTGCGCCGCCTGCTCAGATACTCACCGGTCACGGAATTGGCATCATCCATGATCGCCGATGGCGGGCCGGCCGCCACAACGCAACCCCCCGCCTCGCCTGCGCCGGGCCCCATGTCGACGATGTAGTCCGCCGCCCGCATCGTCGCCTCGTCATGTTCGACGATCAGCACGGTGTTGCCCAGGTCGCGCAGACGCTTCAGCGTGCGGATCAGGCGCTCATCATCCAGTGGGTGCAGTCCGATCGACGGTTCGTCGCAGACATAGAGCACGCCCATCAGCGACGAGCCGATCTGCGTCGCCAGCCGAATCCGCTGCGCCTCTCCGCCCGACAATGTCGACGCCGCGCGATCGAGCGTGAGATAGTCGAGCCCGACATCGACGAGGAATGTCAGACGCTCGCGGATCTCCTTCAGAATTTGCGTCGCGATCGCCATCTCGCGCGGCGACAGCGGCGTCTGTTCGCCGCTCCCGCCGTCTACACCGCTTAATCTGTGCGCCCAACGCGACGCCTTCGACACCGACATCCGCGTCACGTCGACGATCGAGTGCTCGTCCACGCGCACGGCCAAGGACTCCGCCTTGAGTCGCGCGCCGCCGCAGGCGGCGCAGGGTACCGTGGTCATGTAGCGTTCGATCTCCGTGCGCGACCACTCCGAGTCGGTCTCCCGATAGCGACGACTCAGATTGTGTACAACGCCTTCGAACTGGATCTCATAGCGACGATGCCGGCCACGCTGATTGACGAAATCAATCACGATCTGCTCTGGCAGCCCGTAGAGCACGGCGTCGACCAATTCGGGCGACAGCTCGTCGAACGGAACGTCCGTGCCTGCCCCGAATTGCTCGAAGACCGCCTCCAGCATTCGTCGATGCCAGCCGGTATTCGTCGTTGAGCGCGACCAGGGCGCGATCGCACCATCGTCCAGCGATTTGGAGTGGTCCGGGATGATCAACGCCGGATCGACCTGCATGGAGATGCCCAGCCCGGTGCAATCGGGACATGCGCCGTGCGGCGAGTTGAACGAGAAGGAACGCGGCTCGATCTCTCCTAGCGCGAACATGTCGCGTGGACAGGCGAGCTGCTCGGAGAGGACCAGGTCTTCGTCGGCGTCCAGCGGACGGATGCGCGCCATTCCGTCGCCCAGACCGAGCGCCTGCTCGATCGAATCGGCCAAGCGGTTGGCGAGCGTGTTGCGTTCGTCCTCGTCGATCTCGCCAGCGGGCAGCGCGATGCGGTCGATAACCACGTCGATGGTGTGGTTCCTGTTCTTCTCAAGGACGATCTCTTCGTCCAGCGACAGCACTGCGCCATCGACGCGAGCACGCACGAACCCGCGTCCGCGCGCATCGTCGAAGATGCCCTTGTGTTCGCCCTTGCGGTCGCGGATTACGGGAGCGAGGATCATCAGCCGTCGCCGCTCGCCGAGCGACAGCACCGCATCGACCATCTGTTGCACGGTCTGCTGCGAGATCGGGTCGCCGCAGATCGGACAGTGCGGTCGTCCGGCGCGAGCGAAGAGCAAGCGCAGATAATCGTAGATTTCGGTCACTGTGCCCACGGTCGAGCGCGGGTTACGCGAGCCGGTCTTCTGATCGATCGAGATCGCCGGCGACAGACCTTCGATGTAGTCGACGTCCGGCTTCTCCATCCGACCCAGGAACTGCCGCGCGTAGGCGGACAGCGACTCGACATAGCGGCGTTGCCCCTCGGCGTAGATCGTGTCGAACGCCAACGAGGACTTGCCCGAGCCGGACAGTCCCGTGATCACTACCAGCTTGTCACGCGGCAGATCTACGTCGATGTTCTTGAGATTGTGTTCCCGCGCACCGCGAACCAATATCCGATCAGCCGGCACCTGATTCGCTCCAAGCCACTGAAGTTTCAGGCTCCATCAGCGTGTTCAGCCTATCTCACCTGCAGGAGGCGCAATCTCCCTCTCGGGGTGCGTAGGAGACATATTGGGTGACGCGCCGGATCGTTCCTATACTCGATCCATGCTGACCAACAGCGACGGACTCAAAGCGCAGTCTGCCATGACCACGCTCTCCGAGACGGCGGACCGTCGCGCAGACCCGCAGCGTATCGTGATCTTCGACGCCTACGCGTTGATCTACCGCGCCTACTTCGCCATGCAGCGCACCAACCTGCGCACCTCCTCCGGCGAGTCGACCGGCGCGGTACGCGGATTCACGGCGACCCTGCTGCATATCATCAATACGCTCGAACCGACCCACGCCGTGCTCGCCTTCGATGTCGATGACAGCACAGTCTATCGCCGCGAGATCGACCCCAACTATAAGGCGCACCGCGATCCGATACCAGAGGACCTGCTGTCGCAAATCCAGCGCTGTCGAGAAATCGCAACGGCATGGTCGATCCCCATCTACGAAGTGGCGGGATTCGAGGCGGACGACGTGATCGGTGCCATCGCAGACCAGGCCGTCGAAGCGGGTCTCGATACGTGGATCTGCACGCTCGACAGCGACCTCCTGCAACTGGTCACCGATGAGGTTTCGGTCTACCTCTACAACCCCTTCAAGGGCGAGTACACGCCCTACGACAGCCCTGCCAGGGTGCGCGATCGGTATGAGGTCGACCCGCCGCAGATCATCGATTTCAAGGCGATCGTGGGCGACAAGTCGGACAATATCCCCGGCGTCAAGGGTTTGGGCAAGGTCGGCGCGGTCAAGCTGCTGGGCCAATACGGCACGGTCGAACAGATCTACGAGCACATCGACGAGGTGACGCCCGTCGGTACGCAGGCCAAGCTGCGCGCCGACCGCGACAACGCCTTCATGAGCAAGGCGCTGGCCACAATCCGACATGACGCGCCCGTCGACTTGAACCTTGCCGACGCTGACGTCACCGCCTTCGACCGCAGCGCCGTCCGCGCCAAACTGGAAGAGCTCGAGTTCCGCACACTGCTCGATCAGATACCCGGTTTGCATGAGAGCGAAGTCGCTGTCGAACAGCCGTTAGTCGACAACTACGACCTCGTCCTTGACGAGGACACGCTCCGTGAGTGGACGCGTCGCGCATATGCCGCGCCGTTGCTGGCGGTCGATCTGGAGACGTCATCCGTAGATACGATCGACTGCCAGATTGCCGGCTACGCCCTCTCCGATGCGCCCGGACAGGGCTGCTATATCCCGGTCGGACATCGCAGCGATGAGCACCAGCTCGATCGTGAACTGGTCATGACGGCGCTGCGACCGGTGTTGGAGGACTCAAGCATCCCGAAACTCTTGCACAACGCCAAATTCGACATGAAGGTCCTGCGCCGACACGGGATTCACTTGCGCGGGCTGCGCGAGGACAGCATGGTCGCCGCCTTCGTGCTCAACAAGTCTCACATCGGCCTGAAGTCGCTCGCGCTGAGCGAACTCGGCATCCAGATGACGCCGATCGAGGATCTGATCGGCAAGGGACGGAATCAGCTTTCGATGATCGATGTCTCGGCTGAGCAGGCCGGCACCTACGCCGCAGCCGACGCCGATATCACCTTCCGCCTGGCCGAGCGGTTTGTCGCGCAGCTCGCCGAGCATCCTGTTCTGGACCAGCTCTACCGAGATCTGGAACTGCCGTTGATCCCAATTCTCGTCGATATGGAGCTAGCCGGCGTGAGCCTGGACACGTCGATTCTCGCCGACCTCGATAACCAGCTCAACCGGGAAATCGAAGCGATCACCACGCAGATATACGAGGACGCCGGGCGCGAGTTTCTGATCGGATCGCCCAAGCAGCTTAGTCAGGTGCTCTTCGAACAGCTCGACCTGCCCAAGACGCGCAAGACATCTCAGGGATATTCGACTGACGCGCAGCAGCTGGAGCGGCTTGTCGAACACCACTCGATTGTCAACCGCGTCCTCCATTGGCGCGAGCTGACCAAGCTGCGCAGCACCTATGTCGAATCGTTGCCCGACATGGTGCATCAGTCCACTGGTCGGATTCACACCGATTACAACCAGACGGTCGCCGCCACAGGCCGACTCTCCTCGGAGTCGCCCAATTTGCAGAATATTCCCGTTCGCACCGAACAGGGACGACAGATTCGCGCTGCCTTCGTCGCGCGTCCCTGGAGAAGTGCAGATTTGAACTCCGATGTGCGTTTCGTCTCCGCCGACTACTCACAGATCGAACTGCGCGTGCTCGCTCATCTTTCCGAGGACGAGGGTCTGATTACTGCGTTCCGCAACGGCGAGGATATTCATGCAGCGACCGCGTCGGGTGCGTATGGCGTCTCAATCGGCGATGTGCAGCCCGAGATGCGTCGCGTCGCGAAGATGATGAACTTCGGCGTCATCTACGGGCTCTCCGCGCACGGCCTGTCGCAGCGTAGCGGAATGGAGCGACGCGACGCGCAGACGTTCATCGACGCCTACTTCGGCCGCTTCAAGCGGATTGCCTCATGGATCGAAGAGATCAAGGAGACGACTAAGGAACGGGGCTATGCCGAGACACTGCTCGGCCGTCGGCGCTATCTGCCCGAGATCAGATCCAACAACTTCCAGCGCCGCAGCGCGGCCGAGCGGATGGCCGTCAACATGCCGGTACAGGGTACCGCCGCCGACGTGATGAAACGGGCCATGATCGACCTCGATGCCGCGCTACGCGATCGCGAGCTCGAGTCGCGTATGCTGCTTCAGGTGCATGACGAATTGATTTTCGAGTCCCGGATCGATGAAGTCGGGCCGTTGGCGGCGCTGCTCCGTGAGATCATGCCATCGGCGCTTGGTCTGGTCGTCTCGCTGCAGATCGATGTCAAGAGCGCCGACAACTGGCGGGACCTTGAACTGCTCCCGCTGCCTCAGGAGGTCTGAGCGAGAGTATGAACGCCCAGCTCGTTCCGGTCTCTGCCGGTAGTTGGGACAGTGAGGTCGGTCGTTACCCGAAAGACGCCATCCGGAAGGCTCGCCCATGTTCCGCACCATTGGCAACACCTGGCAAATCACCAAACTGTCCTGGAAGGTGCTCCAGCTTGACCGCGAGCTGATCTTCTTTCCCGTCATGGGTGTCCTTGGGGCGGCCCTTGTCGGTGCGGTGGCGGCCGGAGCCTTCGGGGCGACAGGCGCATTCGACCGGCTTGGCGGCGGCGAGGCCGAGTTCGACGTCGTCGACGTGATCATCGCGCTGCTCGCCTATTTCGGCGGTCTATACATGGTCATTTTCTTCAACTCCGCTTTGGTTGCGGCGGCGCGCGAGCGGCTGGAAGGCGGCGACCCCAATGTGAAGTCTGGCATTCGCGCGGTGCGTGGGATGTGGCTGGCGATTCTCGGCTGGACGATCATCACCGGCACAGTCGGACTCATCCTCCAGGCTCTACAGAGCGCCGCCCGCGACAACAGCCAGGGGGTTATGCGGATCGTCGCCATCATCCTCGTCTCGCTACTGCAGACCGCCTGGGCCTACATCACCTTCTTCGTGATCCCGGTGCTCGTTGTCGAGCGCGTCGGTCCGATCAGCGCCATCCGACGCTCGGGCAGCCTGCTGCGTCAGACTTGGGGGGAACAGCTCACCGCCAGTTTCTCGTTCTTCATCATCTACCTCCTGACGATCATCATCGTGGCGATTCCGGTCGTCCTGCTCGCGTTCGTCGCTCCCGTGGCGGCGATCATCGTCGGCGTCGTCCTGGGTGGCATCGCCCTCGCCTCAGTCGCGGCTATGGAGGGCATTTTCAAGGCGGCGCTCTATGAATGGGTCGCCGCAGGCAAAGGCAGTGAGTGGTTCGACAGCCAGTTCCTCGCAGACGCCTATCTGCCTCGCGGTTAGCCCTTTGGGGGTGTATTCAGATGCCCGAACTGCCCGAGGTCGAGACCATCCGCCGACAGCTACAGCCGCTGATCGCGGGCCGACGTATCACCCGCTTCCAGGTCATGCCCGGCGCGGAACGCGTCCTGCGCGGACGCCTCGCAGCCGAGATCGATACGCAGCTCAGTGGCCGCGCGTTCACTGATGTCGGTCGGCGCGGCAAGTATCTGGCACTCCATCTCGACAACGAACAGGCGCTCGTCGTCCATCTGCGCATGACCGGGTCGCTCCGCGTCCGCAGTGCGGATTACGAGGCGGAGCCGTTCACTCGCGCCGTCTTCAGACTGGACGGCGGCGATCAACTGCGGTTCGTCGACGTGCGCAAGTTCGGCACGATCGATCTCGTCGAGCATGTCGAGGAGGCGCTTCCCGATCTCGGCCCCGAACCGCTTGCGGACAATTTCACCGCCGGTGCGCTGTGGGCGTCGCTACGCGGTCGGCGCCAGCCGATCAAATCGGCGCTGCTCGATCAGCACAATGTCGCCGGCATTGGCAACATCTACGCCGACGAGGCGCTCTTTCTGGCGCGACTGCATCCCGAAGCGCCGGCCGGATCGCTCCGTCCTGCCGAGCGCTGCGAACTGCACGCGGCGATCCGGCGCGTGCTCACTGACGGCATCGCACACGGCGGCGCCTCCTTCCGCGACTACACCGATGTCGGCGGCGAGGAGGGAACGCAGCAGTTCCATGTCCGCGTCTTCCGTCGCACCAACGATCCCTGCGATGACTGCGGCGCGGCGATTCGACGTATCGTCGTTAGTGGTCGTGCGACGCACTTCTGCCCGAAATGCCAGTCGCCCAGACAGCGGACGAGAGCGGTGAAATCGACGCACCCGGTGCGCTAACTTGCTTGTCAGCGCGCCGCCAGTACGCAGGCGCTAATCGAGTCGCTCATGTCCGAGCGCCCTCCGGTACCCTCAAGCGCAGATGAACGCGTACCGACCATCCGAGCCATACCCGCGCCAGCCCTATCGGGCGGACGCCGATCATCGCCGCGATGTGTCCATCGCCAGCTGCGAGGATTGCGGCCACGAGTTCGATCTCGCCAACGCCGATCCGCGCGCTCGCGTGTGCGCGCCATGTTGGGATCGCTCGCTGGACGCGATCGAGATGGCGTTCCTCGACAACTACGCCAAGTTCGGCGCCAAGGCACATCGCACCGTCGCCGAAGCGCTCTTCCGCTCGCAGGCGCTGGCCGATCCCGACGACCGCAAGGTGATCGGGATGCGCATCGTCGAGGAGTATCTCAACGCCGCGCAGGACCTCATGGCGCTCTACGTCGCTCTGCGTCGCCGCCATGAACAACCGCTGCTGACGACCTTCACTAACTTTGATCTCACTGCGCCGTCGGTTGCCGCCTTCCGCATTCTCACCGCCGGACGCACCGCTGACGAGTTATTGCGCGACCTCCAGCTACCCACGCTCGCCGATGTCGACGCCGCCCGCGGCGATATTCCGCGCAAGGACTGGCGACAGTTCGCCGGTGCCGTGCTCGCCATTTCGAACGGCATCGAACGGGTGCAGAAGGTCGATCAGGGCGTTCTGCTCGAACTCGCCGATGGTCTGAAGCAGTCGTCGGCGCTGACCCACAAGCTCGACTGGCTGCCGGATCGGGGCATGAACCCCAACCAGGTCGCGTTGATCGTACTCAATCAGCGACGCCGGGTCATGATGACCCACACCCTCGCGATCCACGAACCGAAACTCGAAGTCTTCATCGACGCCATCGACAAGATCACTGCCGCCGCGCGTGATCTGATCTGGCTGTATCTTCACGTCCGCGACACAATCGCGCTTGAAGAACGGCCGCCCCAGTCGTTCTGATCGTTGATGGCGATGGAAGTGAGATAGCGGGCATGAGGCAGTCCCCATTTTCGCTCGATGAGCAGACCGTGTTGGTTTCGGGCGCGGGGCGCGGTATTGGCCGCGGGGCCGCCGAGTTGATTGCGCGGATGGGTGCCAGGGTCGCTGTGACTGCGCGTACCGTTGCGCAGGTGGAACGGGTCGCTCACGCGATCCGAGATCAGGGTGGTCAGGCCTGGGCGTTCCGCGCCGATATCGCTGCCGTCGACGATCACGAGTCGTTGCTGGGCGATGTCGAGGACACGATCGGTCCGTTGACCGGGCTAGTCAATGTGGCGGGCGTCTCGCCGATTCTGCAACGCGGCGAACGAATTTCGCCCGAGGACTACGACCAGATCCAGAACATCAATCAACGCGGAACGTTCTTTCTGACGCGCAACTTTGCGTCGCGGCTGATCGACGCCAGGCGCGGTGGATCGATTGTCACCATCTCAAGCGTCGGCGCGGAATTCGGACTACCGCGGCAGGCGGCGTACTCGATGACCCGCGCCGCCGTCGAAGCGATGACTCGAACGCTTGCCGCCGAGTGGGCGCACGCGCTCAGCGAGCCGATCCGCGTCAATTGCGTCGCGCCGGCCTTCATTGACACACCGCTGACCGAACCGATGCCGAGCTGGTACCGCGCCCGTGTCGAGCAACACACCGCCATGCGCAGACTGGGCGCGGACGATGAAGTCGCCGGTGCCGTCGCCTTCCTGCTCTCCGACGCGGCCAGCTATATGACCGGGACCGTCGTTCCCGTGACCGGCGGCTACGGTCTCTGGTCGCTCGATCCGAGGTGAGCCATGATCTACCTCGCCGCTGCCGTTCAACGCGCTCCAGGACTCAACCGAGAACAGGGTGTCGAGCGGGCGGTCGCCGCCATTGACGCTGCCGGACACGAGGGTGCAAGCCTGATTGTCTTTCCCGAGACCTGGATCCCCTCCTATCCCTACTACCACGGTCAGGTGCTCCATCGACAGGCCTTCAGCGAGTTGTACCGGCGCACGTTCAAGCACAGCATCGCGATCCCGGGCGACGACTGGCGTCGCATCACCCAAGCCGCCGCTGCTGCCCAAGCCCATGTCGTGATTGGCGTCAACGAGCGCGAACCGCAGGCCGGCACGATCTACAACACACTCGCCTACATCGGCTCTGACGGCGAATTGCTGGGCAAGCACCGCAAACTGGTACCCACATTGTCGGAACGCCTGATCTGGGGCTACGGCGACGGCTCTGACCTCGACGTGTACGACACCGCGATCGGCCGGCTCGGCGGGCTGATCTGCTACGAGCACCAGATGGCACCCGCTCGATACGCGCTCGCGACGCTCGGTATCCAGGTACACGCCTCCGTCTGGCCCGGCTGGGAGCAGTTGCACCCCGTGGTCGACGCCGCGACCCGTCACCTGGCGTATGAGAACGCCTGCTACGTAATCGTCGCCCGCGAGACGATGTCGCCCGACCGTTTGCCCGCCGGCACGCCGTTGGCGGAGGAATCGTTCTGGCACGCCTCCGGCGGCTCGGCGATCATCGCGCCGGGCGGCAAATACCTGGTCGAGCCCGTCAGCGAGCAGGAGACGATCATCTACGCCGAGATCGATCTGGAGTTGACGATCGAGTCCAAGCGCTGGGTCGATTCCGCCGGACACTACGCCCGACCTGACGTATTCCAGCTCTACTGGGACAAGCGCCCCAAGCCACCCACTGTGATTCATGACTGACGTCAGGATCGGCCCGGGGCGATACGACGCGATCACCGACGTGCCTGGCATCGCGGTCGGACATTACACCGACCGCAAGCATGCAACCGGCTGCACGGTGATCGTCTCTCGCAGCGGCGCGACGCCGGGCGTTTTCCAGGTCGGCGGCGCGCCGGGCACGCTCGACAGCGACCTCGCCCGCTCCGAGAACGCCATACAGGAATTCCACGCCATCCTGCTGGCCGGCGGCAGCGTATTTGGCCTTGAAGCCAGCACCGGCGTCCGTCGATATCTACGGGAGCAAGGCGTTGGCCTGGATCTCGCTGCGGCTGCCGAGCGCCTGCCAATTGTGCTCGGCGCCGTCGTGTTCGATCTTCACATCGGCGAGCCGCACAACCCTACGGCTGCGAACGGCCGCAGCGCGGCAAAGGGAGCAAAATCTGGCGGCATTTCACAAGGATCCGTGGGCGTCGGCACTGGCTGCACTGTCGCCAAGACCGGTCCGCCCGATACCCAGATCAAAGGCGGCGTTGGCACCGCCTCGCTTGTCCACGAATCGGGGTTGATCGTCGGCGCGATCGTCGCCGCCAACTCTGTGGGCGACATCGTCGATCCCGTAACTGGCGCACTCGTCGCCGGCCCACGCAGCGAGCGGCGCGGTGCGATGCATCGATCGTCCCACACCCTGCTCAACCGCTCCGTTGCGGAATTCGAGGCGTTACAGCAGGCGCGTCCTCCTCTCATAGCCGACCGCGCCGGGTCCAACACGACCCTGGCTGTGATCGCCACCAACGCCAGGTTGCACAAGGGTTTGGCGAAGCGCGTCGCGATCATGGGATCGGCCGGTCTCGCCCGAACGATCAATCCCGTCTTCACGCCCGTCGACGGCGACACTGTCTTTACGCTCTCCCGCGGAGATATCGATGTCAGCGGCATTCCCGCCCTGCTCACACTGACCGGCACCATGGCCGCCGAGACAGTCGCCCGGGCGACGCTGCGCGGTGTTCGGGAGGCTCAGTCGCTGGCTGGAGTGCCATCGCTCGCCGAGTGGACAGGAGCCGAACGTACGGCTGGTACGCTCGCGCCATGAGCGAACGACCCCTGGTGCTAGCGACCAACGACGACGGGATTGAGGTGCCCGGGCTCTGACGTCTGGCCGAGTCCGTCTCAACATTCGCCGTTGTGATCGTTGTCGCGCCGGCGTTTAACCAGTCGGGTATGTCCGCGGCGTTCACGCTACGTCAGAATCTCGAGGTCGAACGCGCGCATTTGCAACTCGATGGCATCAATGCATGGCAGGTCAACGGTACCCCGACCGACGCCGTGATCCACGGATTCCACCACTTCGCCCCGCGTCGCGTCGAGATGATCGTCTCCGGCGTCAATCCCGGCCCCAACGTCGGACGCGACATTCTGCACTCGGGTGCGGTGATGTCGGCGATGCAGAGCTATCTGCGAGGTCTGCCCAGCGTCGCCGTCTCGTGTCGTCGACCGCACCGACGAGCATGGCGCGACGCAGCGGCAGCTCGTCCTCCGAGCCGGGTACCAACGTCGCGCCGGGCACGGATGTCGACGCGATCCTCGATGGCACGGTCACGGTCACGCCGCTGCACAACGACCTCACCTTCCACGCGAAGCTAGACGCAGCGACACGTGTCCTCGGCGAAGGCACACACTGCTCAACGGCGCGATAGACTGAGCTTCCCTCCAGGATGCGTGCTCGTACGGGATTTCGGGGTATGGCCGGCCATTCCAAATGGGCCCAGATCAAGCGCAAGAAGGGCGTCACCGACGCCAAGCGCGGGCAACTGTTCACCAAACTAGGACGCGAGATCGCTGTCGCCGTGCGAGCCGGCGGCTCCAAGCTCGAGGAGAACGCTGCGCTGCGGCTCGCGGTCGAGCGCGCGCGCGCTTCGAACATGCCCAACACCAACATTGAGCGCGCCATCGAGCGCGCCTCGGGTGGCGTCGACGGCTCGCAGCTTGAAGAAATCCGCTACGAGGCCTACGGCCCGGGCGGTGCCGCACTCCTGATCGATTCGCTGACCGACAATCGCAATCGCACCGTGGCTGAGGTGCGCGCCGCGCTCACCCGCGCTGGTACTAACATAGCGGAAGCGGGAGCCGTCTCGTGGCTGTTCGAGCAGAAAGGCGTGATCGCAATCGATGTCGATGCGCGCGCGGACACCGACGACATCGCCTTGGCCGCGATCGACGGCGGCGCTGAAGATGTCGCCATCGACGACGCGCTGGTAGAAGTGATCACCGCCCCCGCCGACCTTGAATCGGTCCGCAACGCCGTGGAACAGTTGGGTGCGCCCGTCGCGTCCGCCGAGGTGGTGATGCGCGCCACCAATACCGTCCCGGTCGGCACCGACCAGGCGTCCAGGTTGTTGCGCCTGATCGACTCGCTCGAAGACCTCGACGATGTCCAACGGGTGTTCACCAACGCCGGTTTCCCGGACGCCGTCCTGGTCGAGGCTTAGCTGAGGCGTAGACTCGTCCTATGGCTCGCATCCTCGGCGTCGATCCAGGTCTCAACGCGACTGGTTGGGGGCTACTGGAGATCGCCGTCGATGGCGCGACCAGCTTGCGCTGGGGTACCATCTATTTGTCCAAGTCAATTCTGCCTGAACGTCTCAACGACCTCAATCGACAGATCGCTCAACTGGTCGAAGAGCATCGCCCCGACGCGGTTGCCATCGAGCGGCCGTTTATTCACAAGAACGTGAAGACCGCCGTGATGCTTAGCCAAGCCCAGGCCGCCGCGATGATCGCTGCGGCGTCGGTTGGCGTGCCGGTGCGCGAGTATCCGCCGCGATTCGTGAAACAGGCGGTCGCCGGCATCGGCGACGCCGACAAGACCGCCGTGAAACAGGCGTTGGCGGCGCAGCTGGGACTCGACGAATTACGCGCCTCAGCCGACGCTGCCGACGCCCTCGCCGTCGCTTATTGTCACCATCTGATGACTGCCCTCAGCCCATCGTCTCAGCTTGTGGAGCGCAGATGATCTCCCGCATCCATGGCCGCGCTGTAGATTGGCATGACGACCGCCAAAGCGTCGAAATCGACACTGGACTGGAAGTCGGTGGTCTTATCTACGAGGTGCTTCTGCCGACCGCCGTCTGGCTGGCATTGAAAGACGCGCGACCGACGACGCTCGACCTCTACACGCACTATCATGTCCCAGATCGTGCGCCGGTTCCCGTGCTGATCGGCTTTCTGCGACCGATTGAGCGCGTGTTCTTCCGCAAGCTGATAGGCGTGCCGCAGATGGGCGTGACCAGGGCGCAGCAGGCGCTCGCAGCCTCTGTCTCGACGATTGCGCAGGCGATCGAGGCCGAGGATCGCCGCACCCTGAGCCAGCTCCCGGGTATCGGTACCCGACAGGCGGACCGCATCATCGCCGATCTCAAAGGCAAGGTCGTCGAAGAGGCGTTGCTAGTCGACGAAGGCTTCGGTACTCACTCCCAACGTCCCGTTCGCGACACTGACGCTATCGCCGACGATGCGGCCGAGGCGTTGCTCGGTCTCGGTTACACGCGACGCGACGCCCAACGCTGGATCGCCGCCGTTCTCAGCGCCCCCAACCGTGAAGTGCCCGAATCGACCGAGTCATTGCTGCGGGCCGTGCTCGAACATATCGGTGCCGCGTCATGAACCACCACTCACCCGCTACGACACGATATGGAACGAGTGGCTATTGGGCGCTGATCAGGTGTTCAACGTGACGGGCTGGATCGATGATCCGATACCAGGTCAGAGCCAATACAAGCGGCTGATTGTGGGGTATCTTACCCCGAGATAGGAGGTAACTCCGATGGCGATGACAATTCGAGAGTGGACAGAAGCGCACTACATGTTTCAGAGCCAGATCGAGCCGGTGGTCGTTCGCATTGTGGAGGAGGTCAAGCGCGACTTGGTCTGGATTATGGATGAGCAGCGCTGGGACGGCAAGAAGTCTGTTCCGCACGTGCGGCGTCTCATCCGAGAGGCGACGGGCTACCCGTTCTCGGAGAACTGGCGCGGGCGGTTCATTCTGGCTAGTCGCTTTGGTATGATGACGCACGAGATGTACCCGGACCTCGTCGCGTTGACGGATCACCACCTATCAAACACGCAAGCGCTGGAGCGGGTGATTGACCGCGCATCAAAAGCGGATATCGAACCGAATCTGTCGCCGACGACGTTCGAGCGGCTACTACTGAAAGCCATCGGCAACGCGCGGTTCTCGGCGATACGCCCGGTCTGGAACCCAGACGAGTATAGTGATAGCGAGACGAGTTCACCCCTCGCGTTCTACTGAGGTGACCAATGCCGACCCGCACACTGGAGATCATCGGTAAGCGCTCGCTCGAAAACGGCTTACACGAAATCACGGTGGCGGCGAACGACCGCGTCGGCTCTGGTCCGCCCATCAACCTCCGCAATATCGACATCGATACCTACCGCCGCAACCCGGTCGTGCTCTGGATGCACGACCAGTCGCAACTCCCCATCGCCAAGCGCGTGAAGTACGCTTGGAGCAACGAGACTTCTCGACGGCCCTCAATCGATTGAGTCTCCACGTCCCGCACAGGCCCTACCCTCGATTGCATGACTACCGTTTCCGCGTCCGTCCGCAGCGACCAGTTATTCGAACTGAGCGCCGACTACCAGCCGACCGGGGATCAGCCGTATGCGATTGAGCGACTGGTCGAGGGGCTGAACGCAGGGCGGCGCGCGCAGACGTTGCTCGGCGTCACCGGCTCGGGCAAGACCTTCACCATGGCCAATGTGGTCGCTCGGCTCAATCGACCCACGCTGGTGCTCGCCCACAACAAAACGCTCGCCGCCCAACTCTGCACCGAGTTCCGCGATTTCTTCCCCAACAACGCCGTCGAGTACTTTGTCTCCTACTACGACTATTACCAGCCCGAGGCCTACATCCCCCGTTCCGACACCTACATCGCCAAGGAGTCGGACATCAACGACGAGATCGACAAGCTGCGCCACGCGGCGACGCGAGCGCTGTTCGAGCGTCGCGATGTGTTGATCGTGGCGTCGGTCTCTTGCATCTACGGCCTCGGCGAGCCTGAGGACTATCAGGGCATGGTGCTCAGTCTCGAACTTGGCAAGTCCTACTCGCGCAACCTCGTGCTCCGACGATTGGTCGATCAGCAGTATGAGCGCGACGAACTCACTCTCTCACGGGGTAAGTTCCGCATTCGGGGCGACACGCTGACGATCCACCCGTCTTACGAAAACCTCGCGGTGCGCGTGCAGTTTTGGGACGATGAGGTTGAGCGTATCGTCGAGCTCGACCCACTGACCGGCGAAATCCTGGCCGAACGAGACCGCGTCGACATCTACCCGGCCAAGCACTTCGTGACCACCGACGAGCGGATGGCCGCCGCCGTTGCCGATATCGAATCCGAGTTGCAACAGCGCCTCGATGAACTGCGGCGCGACGAACGCATTCTCGAAGCGGCCCGCCTCGAGGAACGCACACGCTACGACCTCGAAACACTGCGCGAGACCGGCTACTGCGCAGGCATCGAAAACTACTCGCGCCATCTCGCCCGACGCGCCGCCGGCTCGACGCCGTGGACCCTGCTCGACTACTTCCCGGACGACTGGCTGCTGTTCATCGACGAATCGCACATGACTATTCCGCAAGTGCGCGGCATGTACGGCGGCGACACATCTCGCAAGCAGACGCTAGTCGATTTCGGATTCCGTCTGCCCTCGGCGATCGACAACCGACCGCTCAACATCAATGAGTTCGAGCGGCACATCAACCAGGTCGTCTTCGTCTCGGCGACGCCGGCCGCATACGAGCGCAACCACTCCGAGCAGATCGTGGAGCAACTCATCCGCCCCACTGGTCTGCTCGATCCGGATGTCGAAGTCCGACCCACCGACGGACAGATCGACGATCTGGTCGCCGAGATTAAGGCGCGCGCCGAGCGCGGCGAGCGTACCCTGGTCACGACCCTGACCAAGAAGATGGCCGAAGACTTGGCCGACTATCTGCGCGAGGTCGGCATCCGCACCTACTACCTGCACTCCGAGCAGGACGCATTTCAACGGGTCGAGGTGCTTCGCGATCTGCGCTTGGGTGTCTTCGATTGCCTGGTCGGCATCAATCTGCTGCGGGAAGGGCTCGACTTGCCCGAGGTGTCGCTCGTCGCCGTGCTCGACGCCGACAAGGAAGGTTATCTGCGCAACGAAAGCTCGATGGTGCAGACCATCGGTCGGGCGGCGCGGCATGTGAACTCGCACGCCATTCTCTATGCCGATCGGGTGACTGATTCCATGCGCCGAGCTATCGATGAAACCCATCGCCGACGCAGCACGCAGCACGAGTACAACCTCAGGCATGGCATCACCCCGGTCGGCATCAGCAAGGAAATCCGCGACATCGCCAGCGATGTCGCGGAGCAGGTGCGCGAGGAATTCGATCTGCAAGCGGTGGCCGAGGACAGCCGCGCCTACAACGCCGAGCTGGGTGCCAACGTCCCCGATGGGATGACGCCCGACCAGATCGCCCGCATGATCACGGAGCTCGAATCGCGAATGAAGCAGGCCTCGCGCGACCTGGAGTTCGAGAAGGCGGCGGCGCTGCGCGACCAGATCATTGAGTTGCGCCGAGACCAGGCGGCGCTGGGCGAAGACCTACAGCAATGGAGCGATCAGGCGTACGGTCGCCGGTGCCGATCGCTCAAACGGCGCGAGCCTGTGTCACGTCAGCGTTAACTGGCGAATCTGGTGCGCTCCCGACGGTGCCATCCGCCCATTCCCTTGATACCTTCAATCAGACGCCTCCACATCCGCGCTGTTATCGTTCTGCGCGCCTGTCGTGGCAGCAGGCGTGTTGAGAGTGTGCGCACGTGGCAGTAGGCAGGGAGCCGGAACGCTGGCGACAAGTGAACGTCGATGCGCCGCCGTCCTGGCTTGGCGGACGCTCCGATCAGGATCACGTACGTGCTTGCGCGTTCTGCGGCAAAATGCCGCCGCCCGCGTCGTCCTTCTGCCCCAACTGCGGTCGCGCTCTCACCGCCGCCCTGCTGCCGCAGCAAGGCGAGTCGCTCACCATCCTCTTCACCGACATCGAGGACTCCACCAATCTCACCGAGCGCCTCGGCGATCTGCAGTGGGAACGGATCATCGATCAGCACAACGAGGTTGTGCGTGAGGAGCTGCACCGACATGCGGGTTTCGAGGTCAAACTCACCGGCGATGGCTTCTTGATCGCCTTCGCCGATGGCATGAATGCGCTGCGCTGCGCTGCCAGGGTTCAGGATCAGGTCACGCAGCTTGCCGCTCTACGCGGCGCGAACTGGCCTGTCTCTGTCCGCATGGGCGTGCACCGGGGCGACGTCATTCTGCGTCCGGGCGGCGACATCCTCGGCCGTACCGTCAACATGGCCGCTCGCATCATGGCCAAAGGCCGTGGTGGTTCGATCGTCGTCTCGCAGGCCCAGCGCGACGATGTTCGACGGCAGATCGGAACGGAGTTCTGGTTCAATATGGGTGCCCGCCGTATCCGCGGACTTGACCGTCGCGAACGCATGTATCAGTTCCGCTGGCCGGAGTTTCTTGAGCGCGAACAGGCGCAGGGCAACCCGCAACCGCAGCTTGCATCCGTGTTGAGTGGAGATGGCGACGTCGTCGGACACGCCGGCGGTGCCAATGAACCGGTCCGCGCAATCCTCGAGGGGCCGGAGACCGCGGCGATCGATGCCTGAACCGTCAATCCGACCGCGTCAGCACACGACGCGAGCGCCCGTCGTCGGACGCTTCGATCACGCCAGTCTGTTCGAGTTGCTCGATCAGACGATCGGCGCGCGGTCGACCAATCCGCATGCGACGCTGTAGCAGCATCGCCGATACGTGCTCATACCCCCGCGCTAACTCGATCGCCTCGCCCAGTCGTGAGTCCAGCGGCTCGGCGACCGCTGCAGACGCAGGTTCCGTGACAATGTCCGGCTCGTCGTCCGGTTTGTCCGTCGCTTCGTTCAGTGGATCAGCCGCGAGCGCGGTTTCCAACGTAGTCGTCAGCGTCCGCAGATCGGCTTGCGCCGCTCGCGCCTCCGTCTCCGACCTCGCAGCCGGCGATTCCTCCAACAGGCGCTCCAACATCTCGTCCAGCGAGCTGCGGTCGGTATCGGTCTGTTGCGGCTCCATCCACGCCGACAGGATACGTTCGATCTCGGCATCCGACACGAACGCGCCCTGCACTCGACGCGGTTTGATCGTGTCCGACGACATGTATAGCATGTCGCCGCGTCCCATCAGCTTCTCCGCGCCGGCCCGATCCATGATCACGCGGGCGTCGGTCTGCGACGTCGTGGCAAACGCGATACGCGTGGGGAAGTTGGCTTTGATCAGACCGGTCACAACGTCCACCGATGGGCGCTGCGTCGCGACGACCAGGTGAATCCCCACTGCTCGTGCGAGTTGCGCCAGTCGCACCAACTGACCTTCGACCTCGGCAGCAGCGGCCATCATCATGTCCGCCAACTCGTCCAGCACGACGACCCAATAGGGCATTCGTTTTTGCACGTGCTCCAAGGCGTTGTAGGCGATGATGTTGCGTGCCTTGTGGTCCTCGAGCATTCGGTAGCGTCGATCCATCTCGGCGACCACGACGCCGAGCACCGAGACCACCTCGTCCGGCTCCGTCACGACATGCGAGAACGCCAGGTGCGGCGCAACCCCGTATCCCGTCAGTTCGACCCGCTTCGGATCAACCAAGATTAAGCGTACCTCTTCCGGCGACTTCTGCATCAGCAGCGAGGTGATGATCGTGTTGATACAGACCGACTTGCCCGATCCGGTCGCGCCCGCGATCAACACGTGCGGCATCCGCGTCAGATCGGCGATCACGGGATTGCCGCGGACATTGCGACCGAGCGCGATCGGCAGTCCTTCCTGTTTCGCCGTTTCAGCGAAATCGTTGGACTCGATCAACCCACGCAAGGTGACGATGCGTCGGTCGGCGTTCGGTACCTCGACGCCGACGATCGGTTGACCTGGTACCGGCGCCTCGATCCGAATCGACGGAGCGGCCAATGCGAGCGCGAGGTCATCGGCGAGGCGCGTGATCCGGTTGACCCGCACGCGCGTGCGCGAGACTTCCTCGCTCTGCATCACCGGACGCTTGCGCTCATCCAACACCGGCCTGCCCGACTCGTCTTTACGCGGGACTTGCCGTGTTTTGATCTCCCAGCCCGGCTCGACCCCGAACTGCGTGATCGCCGGACCTTCGTTGATCTGCGTGACGCGGGCATCGACGCCGAACGACGCCAGCGTCTCGACGATCACCTCCGCCTGTTCCTCGGCCCCAGAGCGCAACGTCGTCGTCTGATCCTGATCGAGTAGCTCAATCGGCGGCAATCGCCAGCCGTCGCTGGCTATCCGATCCAGGCTGCGCAGCGTCGATGGTGGCTGGGCGGGCGGTTTGGTCGTCGGCTGCGCCGTCGCTGCTGATCGCTCCGTCGGCGTGATCGGTTGCTTGGCCTCCGACATCGGAGGCCAAGCCGCTTCGAATTGCGTCGGCTGAGCCGCGCCAGGGGTCGGTTGGCGCGGCTCAGCCGACCTCGGCTCTCTTGATTGCCCTGATTGCTTCGTGACTGGTTGGTCTGCGTGCGCCTTGGCGTCGCGCTGACGCAGCGCCATGATCGCATCCCTGCTCTCTCGACCGATCCAGCGGACGAGCAGCCACATATGTCGCAGCAGCCATGCCAGCCCGTTTCGCAGGCCTCGTCCCGCTGATGTCATCGCCGGCGGTCCTTGCTCGCGAATCTGCCGCCCTAGCCATCTGCCGCCATGTGTCGCTGCCTGCGTCGCCGAGTGCAACAACTTCTTCGACAAGTGGGGGGCGATCAACGCGATCGCGGCGAGGAACCCCGCCACGATCGACGCCCAGCCAAGCGTCGAGTCGAACCACCCGCCGACGCGGCCGCCGGCACCGTACTGCGAGAGCGAGACATCGCCCAGCGACTCGTTGAGCACAACCGCCCCGGCAACGCCCCAGAGCGCCAGCAATGTGAGAGCGATGCTGATGACGCGACGCATCAGCGTTCTGTCGGCGCGGATCGCGGCGCGCGCGCGTTGGGCACCGCCCAGTACGCCTGCAGCCGCCAACGCCAACGCGATCAGGTACGCGCCGCCGCCCAGCCACTGCACCGCGTCCTCGCGCAAGCGGTCAAGCGGCAACGAGCCGACGCTGATCCACGTGGCGAAGAGTGCGGCGCACGCGATCGCCGCTGCGCCCAGCACCCCACGCAGATGCGCCGCCAGCCAGAGAGAGATGCGGTCAGGCAGCGCCCTATTCGTTGCCCTAGGTGTCGCCATCTACCCTCTGTTGCCCCGCGTGTGGACTACTCATATCGACCCGTTCAGACCTGCACTGCCACTACTATCACCATAGGGCGTTGCCGTGTCTCGCGCCGAAGGTAGGCCGAGACTTCCTGCAGCACCTGTCGTTGCTGTTTCTCCCACGTCGTCGGCTTGGTTGCGCTGGGTTTCGACAGGAGCGCATCGCGCGCCACCTGTGCGGTGCCGGCGCGAAGGCCCTCCGTCGCGTGAATTTCGGCGAAGCCGCGCGACGCCACTTCGATCTCGCCCGACAACGCGCCGCTCTCCTGATCCACGGGTACAGCGATCAGGAGAAACCCGTCGCCGGCCAGCTTCTGCCGATCGCGGATGATCGACCGATCCACGCCGCCGACGTTCACGCCGTCGATGTAGACGTACTCCGCCGGAATCTGGCCCACCACCTCCGACGCATCTTGGCTCAGTTCTAGCACGTCACCGTCGAGCAGGATGTGCACGCTGTCCTCCGTCACGCCCATCGACTGCGCCAGTCGAGCATGCAGCATCAGGTGGCGAAACTCGCCGTGAATCGGCACGAACGCCTGCGGATTGGTCAGCGAAATGACGGTCTTCAGCTCCTCCTGCGCCGCATGGCCGCGCACGTGCACATGTTCGTGGCCCGACGACACCGAGAATACATCTACGCCGCGTCGATACAGATTGTTCAACGTGTTATTGACCGCCGACTCATTGCCAGGTATGGGCGATGAGGACAGTACCACCGTGTCGCCCGGCTGCAGCGTCACGTCCCGATGCGAACCGGTCGCCATGCGCGATAGCGCCGACATCGGCTCGCCTTGCGCCCCGGTGCAGATGATCACCGTGTTCTCATCGTGCGCCGAACCCAGATCGGCGATCGGCCGTAATCGTCGCTCATCCGCCGTCACGTAGCCGAGGTCCAGCGACATGGCGATGTTCTTCTCCATCGATCGCCCCGTGGCGTAGACGACGCGCCCTGACTCCTCGGCCGCATCAATGATCTGCTGGATGCGCGCGATCTGGGACGCGAATGTGGCGATGATCACGCGCCCGGGTGCCGTCAGCAGGATTTGCTCCAGCGCATCGCCGACCACTGTTTCCGAGGGCGTCACCCCGGCTTTGTCGGCATAGGTCGAATCGGAGCAGAGCAGTCGCACGCCCTCCTGGCCGTACGCAGCGAGTTGCTGTAGAGCGGTCGCCTCCGACATCACCGGCGTGTGGTCGATCTTGAAATCGCCGGTGTGCACGACCAGACCTGCCGGCGTCCGCAGCGCGATCCCGTAGGCGTCCGGTATCGAGTGGGCGACTGGGAAGAACTCCGCCCTGATCGCGCCGAAGTCGAAGCTCGCGCCGGTCTTGGTTTCGATCGTCCTGGCGTCGAGAATGCCCGATTCCTCTAGACGCCAGCGAATCAACCCCAGTGCCAGCGGCGGTCCGTAGATCGGCGCTGACATGTGCGGCAACAGAAAGCGCAGCGCGCCGATGTGATCCTCGTGTCCGTGCGTGATCAGGTATCCGCGCAGCTTCTCGCGCCGCTCGATCACATACGAGGCATCGGGAATGACGTAATCGACGCCGTGCATCTCGT
Organism: Dehalococcoidia bacterium; assembly: GCA_965116225.1. Taxonomy (GTDB): domain Bacteria; phylum Chloroflexota; class Dehalococcoidia; order Bin125; family Bin125; genus Bin125. The sequence goes on from OZ220495.1 coordinate 2,157,070, forward strand.
CCGACGGAAACAGCAATCCGGCGTCTACGACCACCAGGTCGTCGCGCGTCTCGTAGACCATCATGTTGCGGCCGATTTCGCCCAGCCCCCCTAGCGGCACGACGCGGAGTACACCCTCGGCTACGTCCGACAGGTCAACCACGGACACCTCAATCCTTCGCCTCTTCGATGGGCGTTACAGCAGCGATCGCTGCGGATCCGGGTCGGTCGGCGCGCTGTGCGAGTGGCCGATCTGCAGCGAATCGATTTGCGGACGTTCCGACTGCGCCAACAGCGGCGGAATCAGGGCGAAGTCCTGGCGCATCGTGTGGATCAAGCTAGCGTTGCGTAAGGCTGCGGCCGGGTGATAGATGGGCAGGATCAACCACGGACCAGTCCGAAACGGTTGACCGCGCGCCTCGCCCATTTTCGCGTCGGGCAGGAAGTACTGCGTCGCGAATCGACCCAGCAGCGCGATCAGCTTGGGCCGAATGCCCTCAATCTGGGCCCGCAAGTAGACCTCGCAGCAGCCGATTTCATCTGGCATCGGGTCGCGATTACCTGGCGGACGGCACTTGAGTACATTGACGACGAACACTCGCTCGCGATTGAACCCAATCCCCGCCAGCAGATCGTCCAACAGCCGCCCCGCGCGTCCGACGAACGGGAGTCCCTGTTGATCCTCATTCGCGCCCGGCGCCTCGCCGATCAACATCAGCTCGGCGTTCGGATCGCCATTGCCTGGAACCGTCCGCGTCCGCCCTTCGTGCAACCGACAGGCGGTACATCCGGCGATCTTCGCGTTCAACGAGGCCAGCGTCTCAGTGTCCACGATCTCAGTGTAGGCGCACGTTGTCCCTATACCGGTTGATCGCCGGACTCGTCATCATCGAGATCTGACTTGATCATCGGGATCACCGTCCGATTCTCGACCAGCCGCACCAACCCCACTCCGAGGGCGTATAGACCCAGCGTCGGCACCGCGACAAATGTCTGCGTGACCGGATCGATCGACGGCGTGATCAAGGCGGCCAACAGGAACGCCCCGATGATCGCCCAGCGCCACATGCCCAACAGACGCTTTGAGGTGACCAAACCGATCGCGCCCAGTCCCATCAGGAACAGCGGCAACTCAAACACGATCCCTGTCCAGATCACGAACCGCGTCAGCATGTCGACGTAGTTGTTGATCCGCACTTGCGGGTCCGCGATCTCCTGCCCGAAGTTGAGCAGGAACGATAGCGCCGGCGGCCAGCCGATGAAGAAGGCGAAGGCGCCGCCGCAGGCGAATGCCAGAGTCGCCAATCCGACGATCGGAATCACCCACTTTTGCTCCTGGCGGGTCAGTCCGGGGTGAACGAACGCGTAAAACTGATACACGATCACCGGCATCGCGCCAGCCAGCCCCAGCATCAGCGAGATCTTGATGTACGCGCCGATGTAACCGAGCAGTTCCGTGTAGATCGGACGGAATTCCGGCAGCGCCCGCCGACCCGGCTCCAGCAGATAGTCGAGAATCGTCGAGGCGAAGATCAGCGTGACCACCGTGGTCAACAGCAGGGTGAGCACGGCGACCGTCAGCCGTTGACGAATCTCATTGAGATGCTCGCTCAGCGTCAGATCGGAGACCTCGGGATGGTCCGGCGGCAGATCACCGCCGAACTCAGCCGCGACCATGTTGAGATCGGTGGCGACCACTTCGGGTGGATCGGACGAGGAAGCCGGCTGCGTAGTCATCAGCAGCCGACCAGTCGCCTCGGGATCGACGGCCTCACGTTACCGCGCATCCCGCTCTACCCGATCGAGTTGACGCCGTCGTCGATTCAGCGAGATCACATTCGATGGTCGCGCCGGTTCCGCAGCGCCGCCATTGTCGCTGTCTGCCTCTACGCCGGCGGCCGTCACCCGACGTGGTCGCACCACTGGCCGCCGCCGTACCCGCCGCCGTGGCTGTCGCATCTTCGACTCGGTGACGCCGCCGGTATCGGCCGTCGTCCGCGCCTGAGTTGCTGTAGTGGTTGTGACGACTGGAGCGACTTCGCCTCGTTCACGACCTTCACTGGCGCGGGCCGCCTCGATGGCTTCTTCCGTCATCGACTCAGCATCGCGTACCGCGCCCCGCATATCGTCGTGGGCCTGCTGTAGATCGGCGCGGATATCGGCGTCGATCTGTTGCAGCTCGAAACGCTGCTCGATGAACTCCTCGCGGACTTCCTCGAAATCGGTCAGGTATTCGTCACGGAAATCGCGGGCGTATTCCCGTAGTTCGCGGATGGTGCGTCCGAACTGTCCGGCGATCTCAGGCAGCTTGCCGGGCCCAAAGATCAGTGCCGCTAACAGCAGCACCACCAGGATTTCGGGAATGCCGACGCCGAATATGTTCATCGGCAGTCAGCGTATCCGATCAGCCCGCGCCTGCTGCACGTACGGGCATCGTGCAGGTTGTGCGCCGCCTGTCGCCATCACGCGATCTACACGCGAAATTGACGGCTTACTCGTTTGGCACGCCCTTGCCGACCAGGAAGTTGATCGCGTCCTGCACCGTGCCGATTCCCTCGGCGTCCTCATCGGAGATCTCCAGCTCCGGCACCTCGTCGCGGAACTCGTCCTCGAACGACATGATCAGCTCGACCAGATCGAGCGAGTCCGCGCCGAGATCGTCGACGAACGAAGCCTCGGGCGTCACATCGTCCGGATCGGCCGACAACTGGTCGACGATGATGTTCTTGATCCGATCAAACAGTGCCATACCGCCATCCTCCGTTATTCCGCAGTCCCAGTCTGCAGATGGTTCCGTGTGATCGTACCCAACACGCCGCTCACGAATCGACGGCTTCTATCGTCGCCGAATCGCTTCGCCAACGACACAGCCTGACGCACCGCAGTGTTCGGGCGCACCTTCCCATTATCGAAGAGCATCTCATACAGCGCAATGCGCAGGACGGTCAGATCGCCCCACGCCATTTCCTCGATCGGTAGCCGATCGGCGGTTTCCTCGATCAGCCGATCCAGTTCGTCGCGGCGCATGATCACGCCCGCCACGAGTTGTGCTGCCCGTGCCGCTTTGTCGGCCGACATCGGGACGACGCTGTGCGAGCGCTGCAAGATCGCCGTTGCCGGCCTGATGCCGAACTCTGCCTCGAACAGCGCGCAAAACGCCCGTACTCGCGCATTGTCCTCTGCGTCCGGGCGTAACCGTGTCCGTTTCGCGCTAGCCGACAACGCTCTCCCGATCGCTGATGTTGATCAGTTCCGGCATCGTGGGCAGCTTCAGTGGGCGTAGCGTGGTGCGCGCCAGACCGGTCAGGACCTTGCCCGGTCCCATCTCGACGTAACGCTCGATGCCCAGCTCCTGCATGCATAAGACCGTATCGCGCCAGCGCACCGGACGCTTAATTTGCACCGTGAGGTCGTCTCGCACGGCTTCCGCCGTTGTCAGAAGAGTGGCCTCGACATTCCCGACGACGGGCGTGACCGGATCGGACACGTCGGCGTCGGTGATGATCAGCGCCATCGCTTCCGCCGCCGACGTCATCAGCGACGAATGGAACGCGCCGCCCACGTTCAACATCACCACCCGCCGGGCACCGCGCGCTTCGGCCAGCTTAGCGGCCCGTTCGACCGCCGGGACCGTCCCGCCGACGACGATCTGGCCGGTTGCGTTGAGATTACAGACCTCTGCGCCCGTCTCGGCGCAGACCGACTCGACATCCGCCTCGCCCATGCCCAGTACCGCCGCCAGCGTGCCGGGATGCTGCTCGCTCGCCTCCTGCATCAGCGCGCCGCGTTTGGCGACCAGTCGCACTGCTTCCGACACGGTTAGCGACCCTGCGGCGACCAACGCCGAGTATTCGCCCATGCTGTGTCCGGCGACGCACACTGGCGATGCGCTCAGCGCCGGATGTTCGGCCGCCGTCGACGCGCGCCAGGCCGCCAGCGACGCCACCAGAATGGCGGGCTGCGTGTTGACCGTTTCCCGCAACGCCGACTCAGGACCGTCGAAAATCACGCTCGATAGCGAGCGCCCCAGCACCTCGTCCGCTTCTTCAAAGATCGCTCGCGCCTCGGGATAGGTGTGGTAGAGGTCGCGGCCCATGCCGACCTCTTGCGCGCCTTGGCCGGGGAACAACCAGGCGGTCGTCGGATCGCCCGGCGCGCCTGATGACATCCTAGTCCTCCAGCTCGACCACGTTGCGTCCGCGGTAGGAGCCGCAGGCCCAGCAGATGTGATGCGCCTGATGCGTTTCATTGCACTCGGGACAGGTCACCAGCTTCGGTCGCTGCACGCGATGGTGCTGTCGCCGCAGGCGCTGTCGCGTCTTCGCGTACTTTCGTTTTGGTAGCGGCGGCATCGTGGCAATCTCCTTTTGTGTTGATCGGTTCCCGGATCGATGCCTGGGCGGTTAGTCTCGCTCACTCTTCAATCTCAACGATGCCAGCGCTGACCAGCGTGGATCGGGCTGCGGTTCTATCGGCTCGATCACTGCTAATCCGGGACAGTCCGGTCTGCAGCGCGGACTCATCGGTCGCGCCATCTCCACGTATTGTCGCATGGCCTCCGAGAGGTCGATCTGCCCATCGATGACCGCGAACCCCATACGCTCGGGGGGCGGTTCTAGCGCGATCCCGAGCGTCGAATCCGACGCCGGCCAGAACTCCTCGTCGAATGACACGTCGAGCGGCACACTCAATTCTCGCAGACAACCGCCGCAGAGGTCACCGACCGATGTCGTCAGCGATGCTGTCGCCAGCACCGACTGATCAGTGCGCAGAAGCCGCAGCGCCCCCGAGATCTCAGCCTCGAGACCCGCGCTGCGCGCTGCAGTGATGTTGTAACGACGGATCGCGCCGATCGGCTCCTGCAGCAGCGTCGAAACGTTGATCAGTAGCGAAGTGATCTGCCGGACCGCGGGTTCCACGCTCCCGTCCTCGACTGTCATGGTTAATCTAGCGTATCAGCGCCGCGCTTGCGGTTGGTCGTCACTGCGTCTGGCGGACCGCGTTGTAGCGCTATCGCAGTGCTCGGGCATACACTCAAGCCAACGAGCCGCTCGGACTCCTCCCACCTCCCAATTGCACTGCTCTGCCAGCAGAACCAGCAGAAAATGAGCCGCCAGATGGATCTTGAGGGGATGCAGCAGCTGCAGGAGATCGACGCCCAGCGTGACCAGGCGAATCGCGAGCTCCAGGCGATTATCGACCAGATCGCCGATCCGCCGTTCATCGCTCAACTCGACGACGAGATCGCCAAACAGGAGAACGAAGCCCGCCGCGTCGACCATGCAGTCCGCGAGGCGCAGGCGATCGTCCAGACCGCGCAGCGGCGCATCGAAGTGACCGACAACCGCCTCTACTCCGGATCGATCACCGATCACCGCACGCTGGAAGAGCTGCAGCGCGACCTCTACAGCCAGCGGCAGCAGCTACCGGCGCTGGCCGACGCCGAGCAACGCGCCCAACACGAGGCCGAAGACGCGCGCAATGCCGTCGCCTGGCTGCACAACCTGCGCGTCGGCGCGCTCGACGTCTGGAACGCACGTCAGTCCGAGCTGCTTGTCCAGCACAACGCCGCGCAGGAGCAGGTCGACGAACTGTCGCGCCAGGTCGAACTCCTGCGCGAGCAGATGTTCCAGGACGACCTCGACGTCTACGATCAGTACCGTCGCCGTCGACCGCGCGTCGTGGCCAACATCGCCGGCGGCGTCTGCGCCGAGTGTCGCATCGGCCTGCCGACCATCGTCGTCAGCCGCGCCCGCCGAGGCATCCGCGCTGTCGAGTGCCCATCCTGTGGATGCCTGCTTCGCGTCGGCTAGCCGTCCCTCCCGCACCCGTCATACCATCCACCTGTGCGAGCTATCGGATATCTCAGTCAGTCGGCTAGGCATCCTTCCCGGCGCGCAACCGACGGCGGCGCAATAGACGGGCCCGACGCACGCGCGGCGAACGGCCCGCAACTATCGCTGGTCGATCAGAACGCCAACTTCCTCGCCTACTGTCAGCAGCACGGATTCGAGGCGACCGCCACGTTCCTCGATGCAGATGTCGCCCCCGACCGCGAGCGACCCGGCCTGAGGCAACTGCTGCGTCACCTCAATGAGGAGGCGCGTAGGTTCACCTTCGTGATCGTCCAACGCTTCGATCATCTGGGGCCTGATGCCACGCAGGCGGTGCGGATCGCGCTCCAGATCCGCGCCCGAGGCGTGCGGCTCGTCTCGCTCGACGAGGGACCGATCGACGAGGCGGCGCTGATCGACCTGTGGCGCCTGTACAGCGATCCTGATCCCGACGCCGAACGGCGTCGCCAACGACTTCAGGAACGCGCGCGACTGGGACAGGCGATCGGCCGACCGCCCTACGGCTATCAAGTCGGCGAGGATGGCCGCTTCCGGATTGACGAGCCGGAAGCGGAGATTGTCCGTCGCATCTTCAGCCTCTATCTCCACGACGGACTCGGGATCAGACGAATCGTCCAGCGTCTCAACAGCGAAGGCCTGCAAACGCGCCGCGGCCGTAACTGGAGCATGATCACGATCCGCGACCTGCTGCGCAACCCGGTCTACATCGGTCACTACGACCAGCTCGGTGTAAGCGTGCCCGGCAATCACGACGCGATTGTCTCCGAGCCCGACTTCCTCGCTGTCTCGCGGCAGATGGAACAGCGTCGCACCGCGCCCGGTATCAGCCATCCGTCCGACTTTCTGCTCTCGGGCCTGGTCTGGTGCGGGGAGGATCACAGCCGCATGATCGGCGTCACCCGGCGACGACAATGGCGCAACGCCAAGGGCGAATCGGGCGAGACCGTCTATCGCTACTACCAATCCGAGGCGCGTGCTAATCAGTCGGTGGGCCGCTATCACACTCGTCAGGCCGACGAGCTGGAAGCTGAGGTGCTCGCCCATGTCCGCGGCGAGCGGCGGGGCGGCGAACGCGCGGTGCTCAGCTTCGCGCGCGATGGTAACGCGCTCGCCGCCGAGACGGTAGTCGCCGTGGCGACCGGCGAAGCTCGTCTGCGCGCCATCGATCGCAAGCTCGGGTTATTGCTGGAGGATGTCGCTTCGGGTGATCTGCCGCCCGCCGGCTTCGAGAGCGCCGGGGCTAATCTGATCACGGAATGGGAATCCGCCAGCGCCGACCTCGCGCAGATCCGCGGCCTCGCCTTGGCGCAGGAACAGGAAACTGAGCGTCGCCGTCGACGGGAGCAGCGCATCCAGCGCGTCCGTGATGATTGGGAACGTCTCAGCTTCTCCCAGCAACGAGACCTGATCGAGTATCTCGTCGAACGCGTCGTCGTCCTCGATGACTCCATCACCACGCAACTCAAGGCCTGAGTTGGAATAAGACGCGCTGTGCCGCGCCAATTGAGATTCCCGCGCAACACAGGGGAATGCCGCCGAGCGCGGAGTCGGCGCTACGCTGGCTGATGTGCACCTCATCGCTTACGCTGACGGCGCCTCGCGCGGCAATCCCGGTCCGGCTGCGTATGGCGCGGTATTGTGCGACGCGGACGGTACCGAACTCGACGCCTGGGGACGCCTAATCGGCAGCGCCACTAACAATGTCGCCGAGTACCACGGTGCCATCGCCGCCGTCGAGGCCGGCCTCGAACGAGGCGCAACCACCATGGAGCTGCGGCTCGACTCAGAGCTGATCGTGCGACAGATCGAGGGCCGTTACCGGGTGCGCAACAAGCGGCTCAAACCGTTCTTCGAGCAGTTGACAGCGTTGACCGAATGGTTGGATTCGTTCCAGGTCTCGCACATCTATCGTGAATTCAACACGCGTGCCGACGCACTCGCCAATGACGCGCTCGACCGCGGACGGCGTTGATCGACCGTGCTAGCGTGAACTCGGCCAGGCCGCCGGGCGGTCGCGGTCTCCGACTCGGTCGGGGGTCGAGGAAAGTCCGGGCTCCACGGGACAGGGCGCTGGGTAACCCCCAGGCAGGGCGACCTGACGGAAAGCGCACAGAAACACACCGCCTACCCGTTTGAGCGCGTACTGCGTATGATCTGAGCGGCGGTAAGGGTGAGATGGTGCGGTAAGAGCGCACCAGCGGTCGGGTGACCGGCCGGCTGAGCAAGCCCCGCCCGGAGCAAGACCAAATAGAGAGGCGACGGTTCGTCCCGGGCCGCCTCCGGGTAGGTCGCTCGAGGCGACGGGTAACCGTCGTCCCAGATGGATGACCGCCGCCCGCCGCGTCAACCTTGTGGGGCAACCCGGGCGCGTTGGGTACAGAACCCGGCTTACAGGCGGCCTGGTCGCCGTTCCCCTACGCGCCCACGTCGGGAATATCCAGAGGGCTTGACAATCGATGAAGCGACCACTGCGCGAGCTTGTCGCGCCGCCCGTACAGGTCGGGACGTCACGTTCGTTGGACATGCTCGTCGTCGGCGTCGGCCAGGACTCCCGTGCCGTCCGACATGGCGACCTGTTTGTGGCTGTGCCCGGCTTCACAGTCGATGGTCATCACTACATCGAAGCGGCCATCGCCAACGGCGCGGCGGCTCTGATTGTCCAGGCAGACCGTCGACCAGTCTGGCAGCCGGTTGCCGAGGCGAACTCCGAGATCGCGCTGATCGTGGTCGACGATACGCGCGCCGCGCTGCCCCGTGTGGCGGCCGCCTTTCACGACCATCCGGCTCGTAAGCTGACGGTCGTGGGAGTCACCGGCACCGATGGCAAGTCGACCACCACCTATCTCACCCACGCGATGCTCTCCGCCGCCGGCTACCAGTCCGGCTTGCTCAACGGAGTCGAGTTTCAGGTTGGCGGCGAGTGGCACCGCAATGAGACCGGCGAAACCACGCCCGAGGCGGACGTTATGCAGGCCAGGCTGGCGGAAATGGTCGCCGCCGGTGATACGCACGCCGTCCTCGAGATCAGCTCCCATGCGCTGGCGCTTCATCGGGCCGATGAGATCAATGCCCGGGTCGCCGTCTTTACCGGTCTCTCGGACGACCATCTCGATTTCCACGGGACGCGCGAGCGATATCTCGCGGCGAAGCTGAAGCTGTTCCAGTCGCTGGACGACGCGTCGGTTTACCGTTCATCTCGTCCTGCCGCGGTCGTGCGGGCCGACGATCCGCTCCGACAGACCATCCAGACCGCTCACCAGCAGCGAACCATCCTGGTCAGTGCCACCCCTGCCGGCTCCACCGGTGTTGCCGATGTTGCAACCGACGTCAGCCTGCTGCCGACATCGCAGGATGCAACCGGTTCCGATCTGCGCGTGACGACGCCAGCAGGCGCGCTCGGCGCACGATTGCCAATGCCGGGCGACTACAACATCGGTAACGCCGCGCTCGCCGCCGGTGCCGCCTGGAGCCTGGGCGCGGGGCCGATCGCGATGCAGGCTGCGCTCGACAATCTCCGACCGATTCCGGGGCGGATGGAACCGATCAGCGAAGGCCAACCGTTCGCCGTCATCGTCGATGCCGCCGCCACCGGCCCCGCGCTCGATCTCTCCCTGCGAACACTGGTGCCGCACGTCCCCGGTCGGCTCATCCTAGTCTTCGGCGTCGCCGGTGAGCGCGATCCGATCCGCAAATCCAGCATGGCCGCGGCCGCCGCGAGATATGCCGACCACACGGTGATCACGAACGAGAATCCGCGCTCTGAGGATCCGGTCGAGATGGTGAACGAGATCGCCGCGCGCTTCCAGTCCGCTGGAGGGCGCTCATTCGAGCGGCACCCCGATCGTCGCCTGGCGATCGCTCGCGCCATTGCCGTCGCGCAATCCGACGACCTCGTCCTGATCACCGGTAAAGGTGCGGAGTCAACCATGCTCTACGCGGACCGAGTCGACGCCTGGGACGATCGCGAGGTCGCGCGACAGATCCTGCGCGATTCCTCCGTGACGACTCTTCTCTGATGCGACAAGCCGTCGCTATCCCGCTAACGCCCCTGCCAATAACCTTCAAGGTACCGATTCGCCCAATCCCCGGAGCCACAGATGGACAACGCTCAGTACCGTGCACTCGTCGAGGATGACCTGAACCACTGGGTGCATCCCCTGTTTCACCCAGACTTCCACCAGGTGCCAGTGTTGTTCGAGCGCGGCGACGGCATCTACATCTACGGAGCCGACGGCGCGCGCTACATCGACGGCCTGTCCGCACTCTGGAACGTCGCCGTCGGGCACGGCCGCGCAGAATTGGGCGAAGCTGCCAAGCAACAGATGTCCAAGCTCGGCTTTTCCAACTCCTACGAGGGTTACACCAACGAGCTCGCTATTCGTCTGGCCCGGAAGGTGATCGAACTCGCCTACGACAACATGCAGGCAGTCTACTTCACCAACTCGGGATCCGAGTCGAACGAGACCAACGTCAAGGCGGCCCGCTTCTACTGGATCCAGAAAGACCGACCGGAGAAGCAGAAGATCATCACCCGCGTCGAGTCCTACCATGGCAACACCGTGGCGATGACCGCCGCCACCGGGATGCAGGTCTTCAAACCCCAGTTCGGTCGACCGGTGCCCGACATCATCAACGCCACGACGCCAAGCGCCACGCCCACCGGCGGCGGTCGGATCGACCGCGGTAACCTGATGATCGACAACATCGTCGCCACGATCGAGCAGGAAGGCCCCGACACGGTCGCCGCCGTGATCGCCGAGCCGGTGCAGGGCGCTGGCGGCGTCTATCCGCCGCCCGATGACTACTTCCCCCGCCTGCGCGAGGTCTGCGACCGCTACGAGGTGTTGCTCGTCGCCGATGAGGTGATTACCGGATTCGGTCGCACCGGCAAGTGGTTCGCGCTCGAACATTTCGACGTCCAGCCCGACATGATGTCGATCGCCAAGGCGATCACCTCCGGCTACGTGCCGATGGGCGCGGCGGTCTGGTCGAAGGACGTGCACGAGACGATCACCGAGGGTCCGGGCAAATTCATGCACGCCTACACCAACTCGGGCCACGCCACCGGCGCGGCGGTCGGCCTGCGCAATCTGCAGATTTTCGAGGACGAAGGTCTGGTCGAGAATGCCGCCGCGCGCGGCGAACAGCTGCTCGCCGGCCTGCAACGGCTAACCGAACATCCGCATGTGGGCAATGTGCGCGGGCTCGGCTTCATGTGCGGCTTCGACCTGCTCAAGGATCCCGAAACCGACGAAGCCTTCCCTGCTGCGGACAGCATGGGCGCCAAGCTGCTCAACGCCTGCCAGCGCCGCGGCCTGATCAGCCGCGTCCGCAACGACGGCTACCTCCTCGCCCCGCCGCTTGTCACAACTAAAGCGCAGGTGGACGAGATCCTTACAGTCGTCGAGGACGCCGTCCGCGAGGTGACGTCGGGGTTGTAGCCCGCGTTCGTTTCTGCGTCTCAGACTGAGATGCCGATCGACCACGAGGGGCGCGGACCTGAGCGCCACGCTCGATCGGGATGTCGAGATATCAGCGACACCGGCTGATGCCTGTCCCATTCGCCTGCTTCTGCCCGATCATTGGGCGCTCAACAACGCCCGACTGGCAGCGCTCTGTAGCCTTAATCCGGGCCTACGCCTCTAGCTTGGATGCTACGGTGCGCTGGAGATCAACCTGCCCGCAGGCGGAGCTAGCTCAAACATCGGCTTGCGCATCGGCGCAGCTCTCATGGCCTGGTCCGACGCTGGCGCCGGCGGTATGGTCTGGAAATCCAGCGCCGCCTTCAGACCTGAGCGACGATCAGAGTCGCAATCTCCTCTGGGGGACCGACGTGTCTTGGATTACTCCGCGACAGCTCGCTGCCGCCGGCGGCGCGGTGCCGCAAACGGACTTCTGGCCTCTCTGCCTAGCCTTTGTTGTCGAAGTCCATTCTCCCCACGACACACTCGCCTATCTGCGCGGGCGGGTATCCGACTGGATCAGCTTCGGCGTCCAACTCGCCTGGCTCGTCGATCCCGCCTGCGCCGTATCCGGTACCGTCCCTGATTCGTGTTAGCTTTATCGCTTGACCGAAGAAATCGAGCCGCAGGGAGTCTACATTGCCCAGATCGCGCGTGCGGATCGCAGGGAGCGGGTTCCTTGGCATAGGGCTCTTGGTCGCCGTTATCGCGCTGACTCTGTGGCTGACCCAGGGTCGACCGTCGGTGCAGGCGTGCGAGGTCGTCCAGATCGGTGCGTTGGTCGACCGCTTCCAGACCGAGGGTCGCCTGGCATCGGGCGATTGCTTGCCCGGAACCAATGTCGGTCCCCAGTGGACCGACATGTACGACTTCCGCTTGATCGAGCGTTCCCAGCTAACCGTCGTCCTCGAATCCAGGGATCTTTCTCCAGGTCTGGTGCTGATTGACGCAGATGGCGCGCGAACGATTACCGAGGACGTGGGCAGCGAAGACGAAGTCAACGTGGTACGAATCGCACGGGATCTGCCCGCAGGCGAATATGAGCTATGGGCGACCAAATCCGGCGAGAGGGAAGGAAACTATCAACTGCGTCTTAGCGTGATCAGCGCAGCATTAGCTCAACCGGATCAGGTAGGCGCGACCTTGTCGACTCCTCTTGAATCAATTAGCGTGCGGTGCGCACATGTGCGGGTTGACGTTCGGCGGCGCGGTGCGCTGCTGGGGCGTTAACAACAGCGCTCATGCGGACGCGCCGAGCGTGAAGTTCACGCAGGTCAGTGCCGGCTGGGGACACACGTGCGGGGTGGTAGTTGGCGGCGGGGTGCACTACTGGGGACGGAGTCAATATGGTCAGGCGGATGCGTCGAGTGGAGAGTTCGTACAGACCAGCGCCGGCGAGCATCACACCTGCGGGTTGACGGTTGGCGGCGAGGTGAGGTGTTGGGGAGACAATAGCGATGGTCAAGCGGACGCGCCGGTCGGGAAATTCACCCAGGTCAGCGCTGGTGGCGCGCACACGTGTGGAATAACGGTCGACGGCGCGGTGCGCTGCTGGGGGTGGAGTGAGTATGGTCGAGCGGAGGACGCGCCGGACGGGGAGTTCACGCAAGTTAGCGCTGGCGTACTGTACACGTGCGGAGTGACGAGCGGTTTCACGGTGCGCTGCTGGGGAGAGTATGAGTACGGTCAGGCGGACGCGCCGGTCGGGAAGTTCACGCAGGTGAACGCCGGCAGGTATCACACATGCGGGATAACGATCGACGGCGCATTGCGCTGTTGGGGACGGAACGAGTATGGTCAGGCGGACGCGCCGAGCGGGGAATTCGCACAGGTCAGCGCCGGCGAGCATCATACCTGCGGAGTAACGAACGACGGTACGGTGCGTTGCTGGGGAGGTAACAGTATTGGTCAAGCAGATGAGCCGAGTGGGGAGTTCATACAGGTCAGCGCCGGAGAGCATCACACCTGTGGGGTAATGGTCGGTGGTTCTGTGCGTTGCTGGGGATGGAATGAGTATGGCCAGGCGGACGCGCCGAGCGATGGGTTCAGGCAAGTCAGCGCCGGCAGGAATTACACCTGCGGGGTGACGGTTAACGGTGTGGTGCGCTGCTGGGGAGAGTATGAGTATGTTCAAGCGGACGTGCCGAGCGGGCGGTTTACGCAGGTCAGCGCCGGCGAGTGGCACACATGGTGCGGGGTAATGGTCGACGGCGCAGTGTGGTGCCGGGGAGACGGTGAATATCTACTACCGGAGTTGCCAGGCGGGGATTTCACGCAGGTCGGTGCCGGTGGGATGCACACCTGCGGAGTGACGATCAGCGGCGCGGTGCGTTGCCGAGGCGCTAATAGCCTCATTAGCGGTAATGAACCGGCTGAGCCGAGCGGGGCGTTTACACAAATTAGCGTCGGTGAGTTCCACACCTGTGGATTGACAGTGGGCGGCGCGGTGCGCTGCTGGAGTCGGGAACGATCGACAGATCCGCCCAATTTCATGTTCATGAATACGCCATTGGATACCCCCCCCCCCCCCGTTTCTACTGAGTCGACCGCGGATGCGACGATGGCGAGCGCCACTATCGCGTTACGACGCCTCGCCGGCGAAAGCATGGGCTTTGCCCTGAGTTTGCCAGGCAACCTGTACATCGTGCCGCGCGTGCATCGCCTGCCCTCCGGCTTCCCCCTCGACACTTGGGCGAACACATCGGAAATTTGGTATCGGGGAGCGCAGGGCCGGATCATCGCGCGCCGGCTGAGCGGCGACCGGATCGAAGTCGGCTTCCGCTTCGCAGACGAGAGCGAGCCCAGCCCCACCTACCGTATCTCCACGCTCGACGCCGCATACGACTGGAGAGGAGTCGATGAGATTGCTCTCCCGAGCCCGCCGCCGTGCGCGGTCACCCGGATCGGCGAGTTGGGCGACCTGTTTCAGACCGAAGGACGCATCGAGTCGGACGGTTGCATAACCGAGCGCAACGGTCGCCGACTGGTTGCCGACCTGTACGAGTTCCGCTTGACCCAGCGTTCACCGGTGACCGTCAGCCTCGAATCCGAGGAGAGCGAGTCATATCTGGTGCTGATCAATGTGGACCATTGGAGCGACTGGCGCGTCATTGCTGAGGCGGTAGGCGGCGGATCTGGTCGCGGCGCGCGTATCGATCTGGATCTGGCCGCGGGCGAGTATTGGCTGCAGGCGATCGGGTCCGGCGTGGGAGATGGCTCTTACCAACTGCGAATCGCCGCGCAAATCCCCGCACGGCCCCGATCAGACCAGACAGTCGATGGGTCCACGTCTCGGGTTGGCGTTATCAGCGCTGGCGCGAACCACACATGCGGGGTAATGAACGGCGGCGCACTGCGCTGCTGGGGATCCAACTACTACGGTCAAACGGACGCACCAAGCGGGGAGTTTACGCAGGTCAGCGCTGGCGCGAACCACACATGCGGGGTGATGGTTGGCGGCGAGGTGCGTTGCTGGGGACGGACTTACCACCGTATTGGCGACCGGGACGCGCGGAGTGGGATGTTCGTGCAGGTCAGCACTGGTGGGGGGCACACATGTGGAGTGACGGTCGGGGGCGCGGTGCGATGCTGGGGAGACAATAGTGGCAACCCGCGGAGCGGGACGTTCGTGCAGGTCAGCGCCGGTGGGGGGCACGCGTGTGGGGTGATGCTTGGTGGCGCAGTCGAGTGCTGGGGAAACGGCTACTACGGTCAAACGGGCGCGCCAAGCGAGGAGTTCGCGCAAGTCAGCGCCGGCGCAGAGCATACGTGCGGGGTGACGATTAGCGGTAACGTTCGCTGCTGGGGATGGAATGAGGATGGTCAAATAGACCCGCCGAGTGGGAAATTCGCGCAGGTCAGCGCTGGTGTGAGGCATACGTGCGGAGTGACGGTCAGCGGCGAGGTGCGCTGCTGGGGAAACAATAGCAACGGTCAAACAGACCCGCCGAGTGGGACGTTCATACAGGTCAGCGCCGGTGGCACGCACACGTGCGCGATGACAGTCGGCGGCGCAGTGCGCTGCTGGGGATATTACGGTGTTGGCGATGGTCGAACAGATGCGCCGAGCGGGGAGTTCTCCCAGGTTAGCGCCGGCGACAACCACACGTGCGGGGTGACGATCGGCGGTGCAGTGCGCTGCTGGGGTGGTAATGGCAGCGGTCAAGCGGACGCGCCGATCGAGGCGTTTACACAGGTCAGCGCCGGTGTGAGGCATACGTGCGGGGTGACGGTCGGCGGTGAGGTGAGGTGTTGGGGAGACAATAGCGATGGTCAAGCGGACGCGCCGATCGGGAAATTCAAACAAGTCAGCGCCGGCGATAATCACACATGCGGAGTAACAAGTGGAGGCGCGCTGCGCTGTTGGGGAGATAACAGCGAGAATCAATTGGATGCGCCGAGCGGAAAATTCACGCAAGTCAGTGCCGACGAGAATTACGCGTGTGGGATAATGAGCGACAGCGCGGCAGACTGCTGGGGGCTGGGATGGACGGATTCTGGCAAAGATGTCGATTTCTCTGAACAGTCTGGTGATTATGGCCAAACGAACGTGCCGGGTTGGGAGGAGTTCAGACAGATCAGCGCCGGCAAACACTACGCCTGCGGGGTAACGGTCGATGGCCCGGTACGATGCTGGGGATGGAAGCCCTATGGTCAACCGGACCCGCCGAGTGGTCGGTTTATGCAAGTCAGCGCCGCCGGGCAGCACGCCTGCGGATTGACCAGCAGCGGCGCGACGCGCTGTTGGGGATATGATCATGAGCAGATGGTCGTGCCGAGTATGGAGTTCGCACAGATTAGCTCTGGCTGGGATCACACATGTGGAGTGACGGTTGGCGGCACAGTGCGGTGCTGGAGTTTGGAACGACCGACCGACGCTCCCGACGTCAGGTTCGGCAACCCGCCACAGGATCGGCGCTCTTCCACGGCTAGGTGAGGGTGATGAGCGTCGCCACGCGCTGCACCGTCCTGCTCGATACCTGATCGGCAACTGGATCGAATTCGGCATCCGCGTTGTGGGACAGAGCGAACATGACCTCGGCGTGAGTCGCCTCTTCGCGCTCGACGGCCCCGGCAGCTGGTGCCGGCAGCGGTCTCACTTTCCGAGTTCCCGAATGCTTGCCGCAACGCTGACGCAGAGGTTGCTCACGACTTGATCGACGAGTCCCTTCGATAGCTGGCCAATTAGGTAGGCAACCCATCCTCAGATGGACACTGCATCCCGTCCCGTGCTAAGCTGCGAGACAGGAGAGGAGGTGATGCAACTTGGGACATAGTCAACTTTCGCCCAGGTACCGACGATGCAGCGCAGTGGAGGTGGGCGCTTCCTAGCGTAGACAACCATCGCCCGGTACCTGGGCGAACCAAGACCGACCCCGAGCCCGCCCAGCTCGGGGTCGCGTCGTTTAACTCGCTAGCCTGCGCCCAATGCTCGACGATCCGCTCCTGCTCGACCAGCGCCTTGATATCGAGCGCGTGCGCTCGATGCTCGCGACCGCGCACGTCGGCCGGCAGCTGCACTATGTTGCGCGGACTACGTCGACGATGGACGAGGCGCGCCGTCTCGCCGAAGCGGGCGCGCCACACGGAGCGGTCGCCGTCTCCGACGAGCAGACATCCGGTCGCGGTACCAAAGGTCGCGTCTGGGTATCGCCGCCCGGACAGAGCATCCACGCCACGCTGATCGCGCGACCCGGCATCGTGGAACTCAAACGGCTCAGCATCATCAGCGCCGTCGCCGCCATCGACGCCATCCTGGCGACGACCTCGCTGCGGCCCGCGATCAAGTGGCCGAACGACATCGAGGTCGAATCGCGCAAGTTGGGCGGCATCCTGATCGAAGCGGATTGGCGCGATGGCGCTCCCAGGTACGCGCTGATCGGTATCGGCCTCAACATCAACTTCGATCCCGCCCCATGGGCTGCGCAGATCGAGCGCCCTGCCACTAGCCTGATGATCGAACTCGGCGAACGTCGGCAGCGCGAGCCAGTCCTCGCCGCCTTGCTCAACGCGTTTGAGCAACGCTACCGAGAGGCCGTATCAGCGGAACTCCACGAAACCTGGCGATCACGACTCGACACGCTTGATCAGGCGGTCACAGTGACCTCGCCGGGCGGCGACGAGTTCCACGGCACCGCCATCGACGTTGACGAGGCAGGCGCGCTGATCGTTCAGGCCGACAGCGGCGAAGAGCGCACCTACATCGCCGGCGAGGTCACACTCCGCGCATCCAGTCGTTCGGCTCGATCAACTCCGCCGGGCGCTCGATCAGGAGCGACGGGGCGCTGATCGCTCCGCCCGGGCTGCAGAAACGTCCAGCTACCGGCGATCAGATCGAGCACGCACCAGCCTGGTATTCGCGCGGCTTCGCGTCTGCCAAGCGACACTCGGATGTGTCGCGGTGATCGGTGCCCATGCAGATCGCTCAGCTCAAGTAACCAGCCATCGATCTTGCCCGACGCCTCTGTGTTCCAGCAGCTCAGCGTCGATGGTCAACCTGAAGTCGTCCTGTGCAACGGTCGTCTCGCCCGGTCCGCGTTCGACGATGAAGCGTATCCCGTCGGTTGAGGCGAACTCCTTGGCCAACTCGCGCACAAACAGCGTCGCCCCGTCCTGAGAGTGCAAATGAGCGTCGTTCACTTTGTCGGCGACGCTCTTCGGTCGAGGCGTCTGGCTGTCGGACCGGACCTCGCGAAGCGCGTTGTCTTGCCTGCAGCATGAATTTCGTCTACCCGATGCCTCGACGGCGGGCTGACCATCAGCGACCGCTCCAATTCGGCGTTCGTTTCTCGACGAATGCGCGCGGGCCTTCTGTAGCGTCCTCGGAGTTGAGCACGGTGCGACTCACCCATTGGCCGACGCGATAGGACTCGTCGATTTGCAGTTGCCGCCACTGCTGCGCCATGAACTTCGTGCCCTCGACCGCGAGCGGCGCGTTGGCGGCGATCATCCGGGCGATCTCGACTGCGCGCGGCATCAACGCGCCGGGTCGAGAATTTCACGGATCAGTCCCATACGCAGCGCGTCCTGCGGCGAGATACGGTCGGCGGTGAGCATGATGTACAGCGCGTCGCCGATTGGCAGCATCCGCGCCAGGTGATGGATCGCGTAGCCGGGCATGATCCCGCGTTTGACCTCGAACAGGCCGAAGAACGCCTCGGATGAGGCGATGCGGATATCGCAGTCGAGCGCCCGCTCCAGTCCGCCGGCGATGCAGAGTCCGTTGATCGCGGCGATGAATGGCTTGCGCGCGCGGGCGAACGGCATCGCTTCGTCCAGGTCATAGCCCATCGTGTTGCGTAGGCCTTGACGGCGTTGATTGCCCTCGTTCATCTCCTTCAGGTCGGCACCGGCCGAGAACGCTCGCCCGGCACCTGTCAGGATGCCGACCCGCATGTTGGCATCCGCTTCCAGATCCTCGACCGCCGCCCAGTGCGTTTAGCCGATGCGGCCGATTCATGGTCAGTACGGCGTAGTGGTCGAACTTCTCGTAGATCAGATCCGGCTCAGTCGGCTTGTTGGGCATGGTCGGCGCTCTTACGCTCTTACCTGTCGGCTACATCTTGGCTACAGGTCGGCGAGGATGTCGCGCATCTCCTGATCGTCGACGATGTTGCCGGTGTAGGACGACGGTTGGCTGGCGATCCAGACGCTGGCCCGCGCCATCCAGTCGGCCGACTCGAACTCGGTCTGCGGATTGTCGGGTGTGGTCAGCGCGTACCAGTGGCCGGGCGTCTTGATCAGGTAGCGCAGGGTGAGCACATTGCAGGCGACCCCATACTGCTGCAGTTCCATCGCCATGCCTTGGGTCAGCCGCTCCAGACCGGCCTTGACCATCCCGTAGAACTGACCGCCCTCGCGCGGTTCGGCGTATGGACCGGGACCGGGGAAATCGGCGGCCCCGGACGAGATGTTGATGATGTCGCCGCCGCTCGCCTTCATGTGTGCGACGGCGTACTTGGCGAGCAGGATCGGCCCGCGCAGGTCCAGCTGCCAGATCAGGTCGATGTGCCGATCCTGGATCGATTCGAGCGTGCCTGGCACCAGCACCGCGGCGTTGTTGACCAGGATGTCGAGACCCCCCAGCTCCGACGTGGTATTGTCGACCGCCCGCGCGATCGATTCCGGATCGCGCACATCGAGCCGGATCGGAACGGCATGTCCGCCAGCTTGGCGGATCTCCTCGGCGACGGTGCGGATCGTCCCCGGCAGGCGCGGATCTGGCGACGCTTCGTCGGATCGGGCGGCGACGGCGACTGCCGCCCCGTGCGCCGCCAGCCCGCGGGCGATATCGGCGCCGATGCCGCGGCTGGAGCCCGTCACCAGCGCCTTGCGTCCATCCAGCAAGCCCATCGCAGACCTCCTGATTCACGCTCGACGCGGGTAATATAACACCTAACGCTGCCCCCGACAGTTTAGTTGTTGTTCGGATCATCGCCAGCTTCGTCACTCGTGCGAAGCAACTGGGTTGCAGGACGCCCGCTGTCGCGAGGAGAGTGAACGTGACCAGATCACCCGTGCAGGCGCGGTGGGGCAAGTAGGTTCCTCGCCCTGGTCCTGTTGATCGACACGGTCGCGTCGGCCGTTTGGTTGAGCCAGGAGCGCGTCTCGTCGCAAGCAGTCGAAGCGAATCTGCCGATGCCCGGCGCGCTCAGCGCCGGCGAGTATCACACCTGCGCGGTGACCAGTGAGGGTGATGTGCGCTGCTGGGGTGACACCGCTGGGGTTAAGCTGCCCCACCGAGCGGGAGGTTCACACAAGTCAGTGCCGGCTGGAGTTACACGTGCGGGTTGATGGTCGGTGGTGAGGTGCACTGCTGGGGCATCAATGAGGTTGGTCAGGCTGATCCGCCGGGCGGAGAGTTTACATAGATCAGCGCCGGCGATAGATATAGCTGCGCGGTGGATGTCGACGGTGTGGTGGTGTGCTGGAATCTGTACCTGACGGACCCGCCGCAGGATGTGAAGTTTGGACTCACCCAACCGGAACAGAGCGTCGCTGCGGATCAGTCGGATGAGTCCGCCCATCTCACGGTGCGGATCATCGCGCGTCGCGTCCCGGACGGCCGCATCGAGTTCGGGTTGCGCAGCCCGAACGGCGATCTGTTCCCGTCCGCGCGGTATTTTCCTGCGCTCGGTCCCCGACACGAAGGCTGGCTGCGCAGCAGCGCGATTGAGATCGGCGATGGCTTCCAGGGTCGGATTATCGCTCGATTCCACGCCTTAGACGGGAGAACCGAGTTCGGATTCCGCGTCGAGGGCTACGACGATATCTTCCTGCGGCAGAAGTTCTTTCCCGCCGCCGCGCTAGCCGATCGTCCGCCTCGAATGCGATTGGTTGCGGCGGACGCTGCTATTGCGATTCGACGCCGTACGGCTTGACGCCTCAGACCAGCATCCACTAAGGCGCGGCTGTCCGCCATCCAGCGGATATCGTCGCCGCCAGGCAGGAGCCGGCCGACTGAGCTCGTCTCCCGATACTCCTTGAGGAAACTGCCCAGGTGCCGGACATCGCGCAGTCGCGGCCGCGTGGCGAACTTGATCTCGATCGGCAGCAGACGTCCCTCGGACTCGATCACGAAATGACCTCCGAGCCGCCGGCGGGTCGCATCCGGCTGTCCCGCTAGACCAGCAGAGCGTGCAGCACGAGGCTCTCTATGTGTGCCCCTCGCGGTTCGCGCTCCTGGCTCAGATGCAGGGCGACGCTGGTGTCGCTCCAGTAGGCTTTGGGTGACTTAATCAGCCGTTTGCCGAGATTGTCGGCGTAGTCGGGCAGCCGAACCAGTAGATACGAGGTCTCCAACAGGTTGAGATAACGGTGGACGGTCGCTTGCGACCTCTCGCTCTCGCGGCCCATAGCAGACTGGTTGAGCAGCTGCCCGACGCGCAGGCAGATAGCCGCACATCAGGAGGCGAAAGTCGGGCAGGGCGGAGATGCTGGCGATGTCCTGCAAGTCGTGCTCGAGATAGGTGTGCACGTAGCCGTCGAACCAGAATCCCGCGATCGTCGTCGCGCTCCAGTTACAGCGCCGGTACCGGGAATCCGCCGCGCCGCGCCAGCGCGCGCTAGGTCTCCGACTCGACCTGCTGCGCGCGCAAGAGGTCGGTCGATCCAGTCGCGCGGGTCGGCGTCCAGCAGTTGCGCTCCCAGACGCCCAGGTGCCCTGGCCGAGCTGTTCACGGCGGGTCATCGGCCAGAGGTTGAGGTAGCTGGTGCGGCCGGCGAGGGACTCGGAGACGCTGCGCATGAGCAACAGGTTGGCGGAGTCGGTGGGCAGGAATTGCCCTGAGCGTCGGGGCTGATCGACGGCTTGCTTGACTGTGTGCAGCAGCGCCGGCTCGCGTTGCACTTCGTCCAGGGTGCCGGGATCCGCACCGTCGATCAGGAGCCCCGGATCGTCGTGCGCGACGATCCGGGCGTCGAGGTCGTCGGGCGTGGCGTAGCGGCGCGCGCTACCGGTCTGCCGTACGAGGGTGTTCTTGCTAGTCTGACGGGTGCCCCTGACCACCACCGGCATCGCGCGCGGGCGCTGTTCGAGGCTGCGGACAGCGATTCGGGGCAGCACGTCCTGGCTCATCTCTGAATGATCATCATCCACTACACGTTCGCAACAGCAGCCCGCGCAGCTAGACTGCGTGTATGGGCGACCTCGACCAGTCGCGATATCCCCGGCTGATCCATCTTTGCGGCGGCGCATTCGTCATGGGTGCCGACGACCGCCGCCGCGATGAGCGCCCCGCGCATTGCGTGACGTTGTCCCCCTTCCGAGCCGCCGAGCGGCCCGTGACCAACGACCAGTACGTCGTGTTCGTCGAACAGAGCGGCACCGCTCCGCCGCCGTTCTGGTCGCAACCGCAGTTCCACGTTGCCGATGCGCCCGT
Source organism: Dehalococcoidia bacterium (assembly GCA_965116225.1). Lineage (GTDB taxonomy): Bacteria > Chloroflexota > Dehalococcoidia > Bin125 > Bin125 > Bin125. Next base: position 2,179,246 of record OZ220495.1, read on the forward strand.
GGTCGGCGTTTCCTGGCACGAGGCGGTCGCCTACTGCGAGTGGCTGTCTGAGCGGATCGGCGCACGCTGCCGACTGCCAACCGAGGCCGAGCGCGAATATGCCGCCCGGGGCGGTCTGACGCGGCTCGACTGGCCTGATCCCAACGCTCCCGGTGCAGCATGGCCGGACGTGTCCTCGCGAGCTGCCGTCGCCGCCGCCGAGCATCCGCACGCGCCGCTGGATGCCTGTCGCAACAGGTTCGGGCTCTACTGCATGGCCGATAACGTGCACGAGTGGTGCGCGGATTGGTACAACCGCGACTACTACGAGGTCTCGCCGCTAGTCGCGCCGATAGGACCCGAATCCGGTATGCGGCGGGCCAGCCGCGGTGGTTCCTGGCGACACCGGGTCAAATTCACCCGTGTCGGTGCCCGTTCCAGCTTGTCGCCCAACTACCGTTACAATGACTACGGTTTCCGCGTCTATGCGGACGTCGAATAAGAGAATCCGTGAATGAGTCGGTGAGGAGTCCCCGATGCCGATCCGCACGACCGTCATCGGTCCCTTGGCCGATCCCCTTTGGTCAGCGCCCGAAACTCAAGTGCTCTCTATGCGAGAGAGCTTTCGGACGAGACGCTGCAGGCCACAGCCCGCATTGCGATGGATGAGCAGATCGCCTGCGACCTCGACCAGATCAGGGACGGCAAGGTCTTCGTGCCGGACTCCCTGCACCACATCCCGCCGCGAACGACGGACTGGAGACGCTCGCGCCGCGCGTCACGGCGCAAGGACAGCAGGGCATCGTTCGCTTACCGGGTGATCGGTGAACTGAGCGCGCCGCGCGACACAGGACACTCGAAGGCGTGGCGACGCGAGCGGGCGAGCGAGCCGCGCTTGGGCAAGGCCTCGATAACCCTCGCCGCTGACCATCGGCGGCGGCTTCGTCGGGATCGTCCAGTCCGAAATCGCCGACATGGTTGCGCACGGGCTACAGGAGATTCAGCTCGACGCGCCCGGCGAAGCAGTCAATCTCGCCTCCAGGCGGCGTACCCGATTCTCTACTTGCGCTTGTCCGCGAACCGCTGGCACTCGCAGCGGGTACCACCAGGGCGATCCACTTCTGCCTCGGCAATATCGCCTGCAAGCCGTTGATCGAGGTACAGAACCTGGGCGCGCTGATTCTCTTTATCCAGCAGCTTGACGGCGTCGTCGACCGCGTCCACGTCGAGTGCTTTTACTCGGGCCAATGGGATGAACGCGCGCTCCTGCCCGAGCTGCCGCCGAGCATGGAAATCATCGCCGACGTCAAGTCGAAGCCCGCGCCCATGACCGAATTGTGCGAGAAGATCGAACAACTTGCGCAGGCGATCGCGCCTCAGCGCTTGTTGATCTCGGGCAGCTGTGGCGTCAGTCGCGTTCCGCACGATGACGCGATTCGGCTGATGCGCAACCTGGTCGAGGCGGCGCTGGCCTGTCGCCCGCCTAATCGTTGGATCTCAGCTGCGCCGTATCGTGTCAGCTGATTTTGTCAATAGTGGATGCCGCGGCCGACACCGCCGCCGGCGGCGATTGCGTCGCCCGTGATCGCGATCGACTTGGGCGAGGCAAGGAAGGCCGTGATATTGGCGATGTCCTCGGCGTCGATGATTGTCCGCACCGAGTTGCCGGCCGCCATTCTTGTTTCCGCCTCATCCAGCGAGATGCCGTTCGACTCGGCGATCTGCTCGATCCTCGGCGGCGTCGCCTCGGTGCGGGTCAGGCCGGGGTGCACGACCGTTACGTTGATCCCGTCGGGGCCCAGCTCATCGGCCAGATTCTTGGTCATCGCGGCGACCGACACATTGCGGATGGAGCCGACTGTGTTGCCCGAGCCGCGCGCGGCGAGTCCGGAGATGTTGACCATCCGCCCCCAGCCGTTGCGCTGCATGTATGGTACCGCGGCGCGGGCGCAGCGCAGATAGCCCAAGACCTTCACCTGTAGATCAGCGAGCGCGTGATCGGCGCTCAGCTCCGCCAGCTTCATCGGCCCGTGCATACTGCCCGGCGAGGCGGCGTTGTTGACCAGAATGTTGAGACCGCCCAGCGCCTCGGCCGCGTCTTGGACCATCGACTCGACTGATGCGTCGTCAGACATCTCACAGCTGAACCATGCCTGTGCGCCCAACTCGGCCGCCGCTTCGGCTAATCGCTGTGGATCGCGACCGTGCAGCCTTCCTCGATCAATACCCTCGCGATCGCCTTGCCGATCCCGCGGCTGCCGCCGGTGACCAGCGCGCGCTTGCCCTGGAGTTGCAGATCCACCTCAGGCTCCGTTCCCGACTACGCGTTCGTGCGGCGGCTTCAGAAACTCGCCCGGCATGATCTCCCGCCCGTCGAGCGATGCCTCGACGGGCCGCCCGTACTCAATCACCACGTGCTGCGGTCGCGTCGGATTGCGATGTCCCTCGCTCGGTCCCAGCGCGATGATCTCCGCTTCCAGTCGATTCGGCGTCACGGTCAGCATGCCAATCGCGCCCAGCCTGGTCGACAGGTGATGCGGCAGCGAAGGGCTGCCAGGGTTGATCAGCAACACACGGTCTCGATACTCGAGCCGTTCGACGTGCGTGTCGCCGCCGATCAGCACATCGACCCACTCGCCGTCGAGCGAGGCGGCCAGGATCTCGCCGATCGGTCTCGACTCCGGTCGCAGCTCATGGGCCATGCCAACGCGAATGCCCTCGACATCGAGTAACTGATGCTCGGCCAGGCGCGGATCGTCGAAGATGTCGTTGTTGCCCCGCACGGCGACTACCGGCGCGAATTGTTCGCACCAATCCAGCACCGCCGGGACCGTGATATCGCCACCGTGCAGAATCAGGTCGCACCCGACCAGCGCGGCACCTGCATCCGGCCCCAATTCGTCCATTGAATGCAGCAGCTGGGGCAGATGCGTGTCCGAGATCAGCCCGATGCGCATGTCGGCAGGCTACTCCCAGGTCGCAATCAACGCTAGCCTGTACGAGGCTCGCACCGTACGGACGCGCAGGACGAAGAAAGGGCCGTCAGATGGCACAAGAACGGCTGGCGGCGATCGCCGGCATTCACGAATACCCCTTACGAGTCTCCCCCGGCGTCTCGTCGATGCAGATCAAGGCTGAGTCGATGAAGCGCGCGCTCGACGACGCAGGTCTTGACTGGGGCAACGTCGACGGCCTCTATGACGCGCTCGACGGCGAAGGCGGCGGCGGACTAGGCTTAGCCGCCTACCTGGGCATCAAGCCACGATTGATCGACACGACCCAAGTCGGCGGCTCATCCTATGAGTTCCACGCCTCGCACGCCTTACGCGACATCGCCGCCGGTCGCTGCAACGTTGCCGTGACGACCTATGGCTCCACGGCTGCGTCGATGCGCGTGCCGATCGGCACTGGCGGACTCGGTCGTGGTGGTGCCTCTTGGCAGCAAAACATGGAGGCGCCCTACGGCTCGACCCTGATCAGCAATTACGCGATGGTCGCGCATCGGCACATGCACGAGTACGGCACCACGACCGAGCAGCTCGCCCAGATCTCGGTGGCGACCCGCAAACACGCGATGCGCAATCCCGAGGCGGTCAAGGCAATGACCGATCTGCAGTTCGTCAAGGTCGACGAGATCACGGTCGAGGACGTGCTCGAATCGCGTATCGTCGCCGACCCGCTACATCTACTCGAGTGCTGCATGATCTCCGACGGCGGCGGCGCGGCTGTCTTCGTCTCGCCCGAGATCGCGCGTGACATCAGGAAGCGACCAGTTTGGATCATCGGTGCCGGCGAGGCGACCAAGTACCGCGAGAACGGCGGCGACATCACCACGTCGGCAGGTGCCCAGAGCGCGCCCGCCGCCTTCGGTCAGGCGGGAGTTTCGCCGGATGAGATCGATATCGCCATGATCTACGACTCGTTCAGCATTACTGTCGCCGTGATGCTCGAGGACTTGGGCTTCTGCGCCAAGGGCGAGGTCGGCCGGTTCATCGAGGATGGCCATCTCGCCTTCGACCAGCTAGGACTGACGCTCAATACCGATGGCGGCGGCCTGTCGTCCAACCACCCGGGCATGCGCGGACTCTTCCTGCTGCTCGAATCCGTGCGCCAGTTGCGCGGCGAGTCGACCAGCCAGGTCGACGGTGCCAGGCTCGCCGTAGCGCACGGCAACGGCGGATTGCTCGGCGGTACCCACACCGGCGGTACCGTAATCCTCGCCGCCGACTGAGCCCAGACCGCCGACCACATCCCACCACTTTCGGCTTGTTCTGACCTGAGAGGCGCTTCGATATGGCCAACCGACCGCAACCTAACTTCCCCGAACCTGATACACAGCACTTCTGGGACGGCTGCAAGGCGGGCGAGCTGCGCTACCAGACGGATGCCGATGGCAACGTCGTCTTCTACCCGCGCGGACACTCGACCGTCACTGGCGACCGCGACCTGATCTGGAACGTCTCCTCCGGTCTGGGCACTGTCTACACCTACTCGGTCGTGCGACAGAATCGCATGCCCGGCTTCCAGGAGCTGGGCGCTTACGCGGTCGCCTACATCGACCTCGAGGAGGGGTTCCGCATGATGAGCACGATCGTCGGCGTCGCCGACCCGACCAAAGACATCAGTATCGGACAGCGAGTCCAGGTCGAGTTCGAGGAGCAGGAAGGCGAGGATTCGTATCCAATCCCCGTCTTCCGCCCGGTCTGAGCGGGCGAGCGCATAACGGCGGCGGTGTGTAGTGGATGAGACAGTGGCTCGCACACCCGACGCCTGACTCGATACGCTCTCTGCAATGTCCAGTCGACTGCCGACCGTCGCCGACCGGATTATGGATCAGATCGTCACGCCTGCGCCGCAGCATGACCGCCCCGCCGACCCTGACGCTGATTTGGCGATCGAGGCGTTTGGCTTAGTCAAGCATTTCGGCGACATCCACGCCGTCAACGGCATCGAGCTGCGGGTCCGATCGGGACAGATCCTCGGCTTCCTGGGACAGAACGGCAGCGGCAAGAGCACCACAGTGCGGATGCTGACCACGCTCTTGCGCCCAACCGCCGGCACGGCGCGCGTAGCCGGGTTTGAGGTGCTCTCCCAGGATCGACAGGTGCGCCGTTCCATCGGCGTCGCCCTGCAGGACGCGGGACTGGACATCCTGCAGACCGGTCGTGAACTGCTGCGCTTGCAGTCGCGTCTCTATCACGTCCCGCGCGGGCAGATCGAAACACGGATCGCGCATCTGCTCGATGTCGTCGACCTGGCCGACGATGCCGACCGCAAGATCGGGGGCTACTCCGGCGGTATGCAGCGTCGCCTCGACCTCGCCTCAGCGCTGGTGCACTCGCCCTCGATCATTTTCCTCGACGAGCCCACCACCGGTCTCGACCCCGTTTCTCGACAGAGCCTTTGGGACTACATCCAGCGCCTCAACCGTGAGGACGGTGTGACCTTCTTTCTTACTACGCAGTATCTGGAGGAGGCCGATCAGCTCTGCGACGAGATCGCCATCCTCGACGCCGGCGAGATCGTGCAGCAGGGCACGCCCGATGATCTGAAGGCAACCGTCTCCGCCGATGTCATCTACGTCCAGGTCGAGGGCGACGAGCAGTCCCAGCAGCGAGCGGTGAGCGCGCTCCTGCCGTTGCCCAACGTCGAAGACGCGCAATGGGACTTCAACGAAGGCGTCGCCATTTATTGCAAGAGCGGGCACGAGACCTTGCCGCTCGTCGTGCGCACGCTCGACGATGAGCGGTTGCCGTTCAGCAACCTGCGGCTCGCGCGGGCGACGCTGGACGATGTCTTCTTCAAGGCGACCGGTCACCGCATCGAACCGGGCGATCTGACGCCTCAACCGGCGCTGGACGGTGCCGCATGAGCACTGCGCAGCGATCCGCTCCGATGCCGACCGTGTCGACCTCAGCGTCGCAAGAGCCTGGGCCACTGCGCGTCCTTACCGATGCACGTTACTTGGCAGGACGCGCGATCCGCGAATCGCTGCGCCAACCGGGTGTTGAGATCACCAATATCTTTATCCCGCTCTTCTTTCTCGCCGTCTCGACCGGCGCGATCGCCAATTCCTCCGAGCGCGCCTTCGGGGTCGAGAACTATCTCGCCTTCCAGCTGCCGGTCGCCGTGCTGCAGGCTGTGGCGGGTTCGTCGTCCGCGTCAGGCATCGCCATCGTGCTCGACATGGAGCGCGGCTACTTCGATAAACTGCTGCTCACCCCCGCCTCGCGCTGGTCGTTGATCATCGGACGTGTCTGGGCCGACGCTGTGCGCGCCGTCTTCTTCGCCACGATCATGCTGATCGCGGCTTTGGTCGCCGGCTCTGGGATGGCATCCGGCGTCGGCGGCGCGGTGCTGATCCTTGTCATCGCCGGACTCTTCGGCGGCGCCTACAGCGGGATCGGCATTTTCATCGCCATGCGCACTGGCAACGCCCAGGCGGCGCAGGCCGGATTCCTGCTCTTCTTCCCGCTGCTGTTCATGGCGCCCGCCTTCGCGCCGTTGGCCGTCTTCGACGACTGGCTGCGCTGGATCGCGACCGTCAATCCAGTCACCTACATCATGGAAGGCATGCGCGGATTGGTCATGGATGGTTACGGGTGGCCGGTCACCGAGGGTGGGCAGATGGTCTTTGGCGCCGACGGCCGTCTGCTGACCAAGGATCCGCCCGCACTCCACTGGGCCTTCGTCGCGCTGGCCGGTTTCAGTGTCTTCACGCTGACCGTCGCCTCGCTCGCCCTGCGAGCCCGCACACGCGCCGACTAGGATATGAATACACCCCTAACGTGGGCAACCTTGATCAGGTCATCCGTCGGTTGCCCGATGCCCGCGCACTCGATAGTCTCAAAGTGGATTCGCACAGCGCACATACACAGGAGCTCCGCATGACCTTCTTCCAGACCGCTTCCGCCCACTGCGACCTGCCCTGCGGCGTCTACGACCCGGCCCAGGCCAAGATCGAGGCGATGTCCGTCCTCAAGTCGATGGAGAAGTACCAGGACTCGGACGATCACGAGTTCAGGGCGCGTTGCCTGCAGATCAAGGAAGAGCGCGCCGACGAGGTCAAGCATCATCTCTGGGTGCTCTGGACCGATTTCTTCAAGCAGCACCACCTCGACGCCGACCCGTCAATCCACGGGCTGTTCTGGAACGCCACCAAGGTCGCCGGCGAAGCCAAAAAGACCACCGACCCGGCCAAGGGACAGGAACTGATCGATCTGATCGACCAGATCAGCGCCAAGTTCTGGGCCACCGCCGAAGGCCCCGGTGCCGGCGTATACGCCCAGTAGCACAGCCCGCCCAAGGACGGCGTGCTCCAGGGTTGCGGCGTTACGAAGCCGCAATAGTATCTGCGTACTCTTCGATCGGCGCTCCGCTCGTGAACGCCTTTTCGTCGCGTATGATTCGCTTGGTCGTCGCCTGTTCGATCAGTCGCAGCAACTCCTCGGCCCGCTGGGCAAAGAAGCCCCAGAAGTCGTCAGCGCGGATTTTGGAAATCGGGATCGCGTGTGTGCGCAGGAGTTCGTTGAGCTTGTCGCGATCGATTCCTTCGTGATCGTCGATTCCGTCCTCGAGTCGAGCCAGATATTTGCTCGGGGCGTCACCTCCAATCACATATCGGTTTGTGTGGGCGCTTAGCGCCGTCTTGTTGACGATGCTGTTGTACGCCTCTCGCGGAATCGGCGGCTTCTGTTTCTTGCACCAGCTCTGAGGGAAAATGTGGTGGATGTCAATCGCGTTCTCAAAAAATTTCTCCATGCTCAGGGGGACGCCAGTCTGGAAATCGGCAGATCCCAGACGCACGAGGAGCGCGTGAATGCCCTTGTAGGCGGCGCTATTGCGGGTCCGCAGCGTCAGTAGTCGGTTCGCCTGGAAGTTGGAGGTAGTGATCGTCGACGGTTCCTCCGCTGCGCCATGGATCCAGGCAGTCACTTCGACGAGATCACGCGCGAAAATCGTCTCAACCGATCCGGCATACATCTCACCAAATACGCCGCACCAGTACCAGCGGGCTAGCTTCTCACGGTCGCTTGCCCCTAATGGCTCGGGACCCAGGTCCGCGAGGATGGCCGCCAGCGGAACGATCTGAGTCTGATACGGGATATCGCGCGCGACATAGATGAACTGGCTGGCCAGGAACGTCGCCGCCTTTTCGAATCCACGCTCGGCGATATCAGCCCATCTCTGGTACTCATCCAGGGTCAACTGCAGGATCTCGCGCCGCCGCGCGCCGACTACGGACTGCGAGTCTCCGGTCCGATCCGCGTCCCGTCGCCGTTGCAACGTCGCTAGCAGTGTCACGACCTGCAGAAACTGGTCGCTGCTGACCTCCGACAGGAGATCAAGATCACTGAACTGCGTCATGCGATCGTTACGCAAGTCCCAGTCTTTCCTCAGCTGGAAGTTGTCGGCGGCAAACATGGCGGTCACCAGCTCGAACACAGTCAGGGTGACGCCGCCCGTGTTGACCTTTTCGAAGACCAGACAGACCGCCTCTTTGGGGCTCTCCTTCCCGAGTTCTACGACCGGAAGCGCATAGCTCTGGAACCGCTTAATCACGTTCTCATGGAATTCCTTGAGCAGCGCTCTGTCGCTGGGCCACCCAAGAAGCCAATCTGTCGCATCGAAGACTTGATTTGCTGGGAACAGATGCTTCTCATACTCCAGCTTCCGTGTTGAGACATCGATCTCGATATCGTGCAGCGTGCGCTTGATTCCATCCTCGGGAACACTCACGATCCACTCGTCTCGGTCGGCGTTTTCTTTCAACGCCAATCGCATATCGATGTAGTACCTCTGTTTGATGATCTTCCCTCGAGTGTCCCGCGTTTTCACCGCTGCGGGCGAGTAGAGCGCCTGATACAGAGAGGTCAGGCGTTGCTGACCGTCGAGCAGCAGCGTTTCGGGCTCGGCAACCGGATCTGTGACGCCCTCTACAGGTCGGGGCAGAAAGGATGCACTGCCCCCGGTTGCGAGCGTCATGATCGCGCCGATTGGGAACGAAACGGAGATCGATGCGATCAGGCTGCGAATACGCTCGTCGTCCCATATCCACCCCCGCTGGAAATCAGGCAACTGCAATTTGCCTGAATCCACATCCTTCAGCAGGGCGATCAGGTTGGTCTTCTTACTATCGAATGATGCGCTGTGCACTCGAAACACTCCGATCGTTGTGGTCCCCCCGGGAGGACTCGAACCTCCAGCCTACGGATTAGAAGTCCGTCGCTCTGTCCGGTTGAGCTACGGGGGGTCAGCTTTGCGGACGGCCCGCCTCGTAGGCGGCGGCACCGCGCTTGTCCAATGATATGGCGATGGTCTCTGTCTGCGAGCCGCCATCGGAGTCGTGAAACGCAAGCCGAATTGCGCCTTGGTGCGATCCTTCGGGAACGCCGCCGGCGGCGGATGAGAGGGTGAGCCGCGACGCCTGCGGTCCGTTCACGACCGCATAGCTGCCGCCCAGCGCGACGCCGGCCGAAACGTCGAGCTTGAGCCAGCTCGGCGCGTCCACAACGCGCCAGGCGAGCAACCCTGTGCCGTCGTTGTGAATGACCAGTGAGACTTCGCTCGTTTCTAGCTGTGCCGACGTCAGCTCGATCGCCGCTGTCTCGAGCCGCAGCGCAGGCCGTCCCAGAATGCGCGCCCGCGTCGACTCACCCGGTGCCGGGTGAGTCGACGGGCGCGCGACGGCACCGTCGGGCAGCGGCAAGTCCATTTCCGAAAACGGCGATTCGACCGCCCCGTCGATATGGATGCTGATCGTATCCAGGCCGGCGTAGAACGTGTCGAGATCGAGCGGTCCGCCGACGGTTGCGAGCGTGCCGCGGTCGGGCATCGAGATCGCTAGCGGCTCCCACAGGCGTTGGCCATCGACCTCGGGCGGGCTGATGACACAGCCGAGTACCCGCTCTTGGTATGGGTACGCGTTGGCGCGGCCACGACAGTCATAGACCGAACGGAACGGGTCGTAGATCGGATTGAGCGGGTGGTTCACCCCTGCCCAGCCGTTGTAGGCCCACAAGGCGTAGTACCACGATTCGATGAAGCGGGGATCGCGCGCGCCGACGCTTGGATAGATCGCTTCGTTCCATTTCTCCGACAGAATGCGCGCGCCCGCGGCGATGTTGTACGCGAAGTGCGTCCCCACTAGCGCCTCGTAGCGGGACGGCAGGCCGCCGTCGTTGACGATCGAGCTCGTCACCTGCATGATCCCGTACCCGCAGTCGAACGATACGAGCGAAGGCCCCAGCTGCCCGTACGGTACCTCAATCGCCGTCTGATTGGTCGCGCTCTCGATCCAGCCGATCGCGTACAGAATCTCGGCCGGGATCGTTGCCTCAGGATCCTCGAATCGTTCCGCGCCCACCGTCAGCGGGAACAGATGGAAGTCCTTGTCCTCGGGGAACAGCGCGTTGGTGGCGGCGAGTCGTTGCGCGTCGAGATATAGCGATCGGGCGCGATCGGCCTCGAACGACTGCATGGCGAACGGCGGGCCGCCGCCGCTATATGGACAGCTGCGCTGTGCGGCGAGCGACGGCTCGCCGCGCAGCCAGAGGCCGAGTCCGAATCCGCCCGCGAGCAGCATGGCGGCGATAATCAGCATCGTGAGACGCTTGGACGTCACCGGCGCCACCAACCGATGAATGCGAGACCGAGTGGCGCCAAGCGCTCGACGCCATCTGGCCCGCGCAGCGTCAGCCGCTCCTCGCCCACGTCGCCTAGCCCGCTGCCGCTGAAGGAACGCAGCGCCAGCCACGAATCATCTTGACACCACGCGAGCGGCAAGCTGAACCCACCTTCGACCGCGGCGTCGCGCCAATTGCCAAGCGCCAGGCCGCCGTCCGATCGCCATACCGGCGAGCTGCGATCCGCCACCGCATCGCCGCGCCCGGCGCGGCGATGCGTGTTGTCGCCCCACTTGGTCGAGACCCAACGATCCTGTGTCGCGTCGATCGGGACGACGCGCACGCTCAATCGCGAGCCGTGTTGGGCGGTGAACGCGAGGCGCGAACCGTCGGGTGAGATCGTCCATTCTCTGGTTGCCGCCTCGGAGATCCGTGTCTGTCTGATGATCGAGTTCGTTTCGCTCTCCGCGTCGAGCTGCAGGAGATGCGATCCGGCTGCGTCAATCGACACGACCCAGAGTCCGTCGCCGCGAAGCGCGACGGGATGCAGCGATTGCGCGCTGTTCGCCGTCAGCACGGTCGAGCCTGTTCCCCGCTGCGCATCGAACACAGCGATCGCCCCGGCACGGCGCGCGACGATGCGCTCGCCATCGTCCGACCAGACGATTCCGCCGCGCAGCTCGAGATCGGTTGCCAGCAGCATCGCGCTGGACGCGTCGACGCGCAGTAGCGCGGCGTCGCGTTGGGGGTCTGCGCCGCCTGGCAAGATTGCGAGCACCGCGACGGTCTGTTGATCGGGCGCGACCGCGGCCTCGATATCCCAGCCCCAGGCGTGCGGGATGCTGGCCAAGCGCTGGCGATCGCCCGACGGATCGTTCGCTGCCGACAACCACAGCGTCGTGGACGTATCGTGGTACTCGCCGGCTAGGAGGATCGGAGCATTCGAATCGTCGAACGGTGCATTGCGAGCGCCGAAGCCCAACTCGATGTTCGCGTCGGACTGGGGCGTGAACAGACCAATCAGCAGCCCGACGACGAGGGGCAGCGGCGTCAGCAACCATATGGCGTCGCGACGTCGCGCTGCTCTGAATCTGGGAGCATGCACTCGCAACATCCGCCCATCGACCCCGCCAGGTCCACCAAGCCCTGCGTTCCGACTCTACCACGCGCCATCCGATCCGCCGCTCGATCCAGACCTCGGCATCCGGCGCTGCGATACTGTATGCGCAGGCGAAGCAGGACGCCCCAGGCGGTGCAGCCGACTTGGACGCGCGCCTGTGTCAGGCGGTACAGGAGGCGCGCGTGGCGCGGATTGCGATTCTGGGCTTGGGTTACATCGGCGGCTCAATCGGTCTGGGCTTGCGAGCGGCGAAACTGCGCAACACTGAGATCGTCGGCTTCGACGACTGGCGGGCGGCGCGAAGCCAGGCGAACAAGCGCGATGTCGTCGATCAGGTCGTTGGCAGTCCGCGAGAAGCGGTCGCCGCCGCCGGCCTGGTGATTCTCGCCACGCCACCGGCGGCGACGGCGGAACTGATGCAGGAGATCGCGCCCCATTTGGGACGCGGCGCGGTGGTCACCGATACTGCTGCCTCGAAAGTACAGATCAGCGAGTGGGCGCGGCAGCACCTACCTTCGGGCATCGCGTTCGTGGGCGGTCACCCGATGGCCGGCGACGCATCGGCGTTTGGAATCGACAGCGCCTGCGCTGATCTGTTCCACGGCAAGCGCTGGTTCGTCAGTCCCTCGCCGACCGCCCCGGAGGGCGCGGTTAAGTCCGTTCTGGGTATGGTGCGCGAGTTGGGCGCCACGCCGCACTTCCTGCATGCTGAGGAACACGACTACGTGATGGCGGGGGTGTCGCACCTGCCGCTGATCGTCTCTTCGGCGTTGTTCACGATGCTGCGCGGCTCGGACGGCTGGCCCGATTTCGGTCGCGCCGCCGGCGACACCTTCCGCGCGATGACCGCCTATAACTCCGGCGACCCAAGCCTGACGACCGAGATCGCCGTGACCAACCGTGAGCAGATCAAGCACTGGATCGATCGACTGATGCTAGAGCTCGATCGGGTCCGAACGCTGCTGGACGAAGACGAAGAGGACGTCTTCCGCGAGTATGCGACAGCGCAGATTAATCACGCCAAGTTCCTCGGCGACGATGACTTGGATCCCGATCTTGGTTCGTCCCCCGAGTTGCCCGACGCCACCTCGCAAATGGCGGCGCTGTTGGTCAGCCCCAGGCTCTACGACCGATTCCGCCAGATGACCAAGCGCAGCGAAGAGCGGGAACAGGAACGAACCGCGCGACGCGGTCGTTGGCGGCGCGGCTAGCGATGTTGGACTGAGCGAACTGAGTGATGTCGGATACTGTCGTCGTTGGCCCGAACGGCCCGCTGCGTGGAACGTTACACATGCCCGGCGATAAGTCGATCTCGCACCGCGCGCTGATTTGCAACGCATTGGCGCGCGGCGAGGTTGAGATTAGCGGCCTGTTGGACAGCGCCGACTGTCGCTCGACTATGCGCTGTTTGCGCCAGTGGGGCGTCGAGTTCGAGCAGACAGAGACAGGCGACCGCGTCGTTATTCGCAGCCTCGGCCAAGATGCGTTTCAGCCCGCGGCGACGGTGCTCGACTGCGGCAACAGCGGTACCTCGATTCGGCTGCTCAGCGGCGTCGCCGCCGGGCTGCCGTTTCGCAGCGTGTTCGATGGAGACGACTCGCTGCGGCGTCGCCCTATGCGTCGCGTCTTGGATCCGCTGGAGCAGATGGGTGCGGAGGTCGATGCCGCAACGACGGCGCCATTCTGGATTGACGGATCCGCTGCGCCATTGCGCGGATTCGACGGCGAAATCTCGGTTGCCAGCGCCCAGGTCAAGAGCTGCATCGTTTTCGCCGCGTTGCGAGCCGATCGTCCTAGTCGAATCGTCGAGCCTGGGCCGTCCCGCGACCACACTGAGCGTATGCTGACCGCGATGGGCGCGCGGATTGACGTCGATGGTGCAACGATTCGCGTGCATCCAGGCGCTGCGCTGCGTCCGCAGAGTCTCGCCGTGCCCGGCGATATCAGCGCGGCGGCGTACTGGATGATCGCCGCGGCGCTGACTCCCGGTTCCGACCTGCGCTTGCCGAACGTCGGTGTCAATCCACGCCGCACCGGCGTGATCGACGCACTGCGGCGGATGGGCGTGCGAATCGTGTTCTCAAACCAGCGTGACGTGTCGGGCGAGCCAGTCGCTGATATCTCCGTCCACGGCGGAGAGGTGCGTGGAACCGAGATCGGCGGCGATCTAATCGTGCGCGCGCTTGACGAAATTCCGACCCTCGCGGTGGCAGCGGCGGCGGCCGATGGCGTCACCGTGATCCGCGATGCGGCGGAGCTGCGGGTGAAAGAGTCTGATCGGATCGCGGCGACCGCATCGCTGTTGCGCGCGATGGGTATCGAGGCGGAAGAACGGGCGGATGGGTTGCGAATCATCGGTGGACAACTACACGGCGCGACGGTCGACTCGCATGGCGACCACCGCATCGCGATGTCGGCTGCAGTAGCGGCGCTGGCGACTAATCTCGATTCGGGACCGACGACGATTCAGGGTGCCTCGGCGGTGGATGTCTCGTACCCATCGTTCTGGGCCGACCTCAATCGACTGTGCCATGCCGACCGGTGAGCCTGTGCCGCTGGTGGTCGTGATCTCCGGCCCGTCGGGAGCGGGCAAGGACACGGTGATCGAAGCTGCGCGGGCGCTGGATCCGTCGCTCGCCAAAGTGGCGACGGCGAAAACGCGCGCGCCTCGACCAGGCGAAATCGATGGCGTCCATCACATGTTCCTCACGGATGCCGAGTTCGACCGATGGGTGGCCGACGACGCTTTCCTCGAACACGCGCAGGTCTACGGACATCGCAGCGGTGTGCCGCGCCAAGCGGTTGATGAGTTGCTGGCACAGGGCCGGACGCCGATCCTGCGCACGGACGTGCAAGGCGCGCGGACGCTCAACGCCAACCTCGCAGATCCGTTGTTGATCTTCATCACGGTTCGACAGACCGAGGAACTCGAACGGCGAATGCGTGAGCGCGGCACAGAGTCGGATGCGGAAATCGCCGCTCGCCTGGCCGAGGCTGAAGCTGAGATTGTGGAGTCTGAGTGGTTCGATGTCGTGATCGTCAACCACGATTCGCATCACCAGGCGGCGCGAGCGTTGGTCGACGCGGTCGGTGCGGCACGAGCTGCGCGTCGCTCGCTTGGGTCGCATGTGTCTGCCGATCATGCGGCGCGCGGCGGTTGACACCGAACGGCAATCGCGTAGGCTTCAGGTTAGGAACGGAAACGCTCGATGGTGACCAGTCCGATATGCAATGCAGGCACTGGATGCGAGACGAGGACGCGGCCGTCGGCGCAGTGTCACACCTCGGGCGGGCAATGGGTCTGGCGAGGCGCACGCTGATACGCAGCACAGCCCGCCGCGGCCGCATCGATGCGGTGGAGCGTTGACGCATCGGTCGCCGTTGATCCCAGGAGTTCCGCCCTATGCCGTCGACCGGCCAACTTCATCCCAGCCTTGACGAATTCAAACAGATTGCCGCCGCCGCGCGCGCATCCGCTCGAGGTAACTACGCCGCCATCTACCGCGAGGTCCTCGCCGACCTGGAAACCCCCGTTTCCGCCTTCCTCAAGGTCAAACGCGGTGCCTATTCGTTCCTGCTCGAATCGGTCGAGGGCGGCGAGCGGCCTGGCCGCTACTCATTCATCGGCACCGAACCGTACCGCGTCTTTCGCGCGCCGTCGGGCGGCGACATGGATCCGCTGAGCGCGGTCGAGGTCGAGCTTGAACGCTTCGACCTGATCGCGAACCCCGATTTACCTCCGTTCCACGGCGGCGCGGTCGGGTATCTCAGCTACGAGGCGATCCGCCACTTTGAACCTCGCGTGCAGCCGGCTGAGCGCGACCCGCACGGTCTACCCGAAGCGCTCTTCCAGTTCGTCGATACCGTTTTGCTGTTCGACCACCTCAAGCACGTGATCAAGGTAGTCACCCATGCGAGGCTCGACGGCGATCTGGAATCCGCCTATCGCGCGGCTGAGTTCCGCATCAACGAGCTCGTCGAGCGGCTACGGTCGGGGCCGCCTATCCCACCCGTCGACGCTCCTGAACCCTCCGGGCATTCCGCCGCGATCCGCTCCAATATGGAGCGCGAAGCCTACTTCTCCGATGTCAAGCAGATCATCGACTACGTCGTCGCCGGCGACATCATCCAGTGCGTCTACTCGCAGCGCTTCTCGCGCAAGACGTTCGTGCATCCGTTCAATGTCTACCGCACGCTGCGGACGGTGAATCCGTCACCCTACACGTACTACCTGGAGATGGACGATCACCAGATCGTAGGTACCTCGCCCGAGCTGTTGGTGATCGTTGAGGACGGCAAGGTCTCGACGCACCCGATTGCGGGCACGCGCCGTCGCGGGCTGAACGATGAGGAAGACCGCGCGCTCGAAGCCGAGTTACGAGCGGATGAGAAAGAGATCGCCGAGCATGTCATGCTGCTCGACCTGGGTCGCAACGATATCGGCCGCGTCGCCAGGCCGGGCAGCGTGCGCGTGACGCAGGAGCTCGATGTTGAACGTTACAGCCATGTCATGCACCTGGTCTCGCACGTCGAAGGCGAGTTGGACGAAGGCGCGACATCGTTCGATGCCGTCCGCGCCACCTTCCCCGCCGGCACCGTCTCCGGCGCGCCCAAAATTCGCGCGATGGAGATCATCTCCGAACTTGAACAGGACCAGCGCGGTCCATACGCCGGCGCGCTGGGCTACTTCGGCTTCGGCGGCAACATGGAGACTGCGATCACGATTCGCACCATCGTGATGCAGGACGGCGTCGCCTCGGTCCAGGCCGGCGGCGGCATCGTCTTCGACTCCAGGCCGACGGCCGAGTTCGAGGAGACAGTGAACAAAGCGATGGGCATGTTTACCGCCCTCGACTTGGCCGAGGAACGCTCCCGCGCCACGATCGGCGGTGCAGGATCGCGGGGTTACTGATGCCGGAGTCGCTGATTATCGGCTACGGCGTCGTCTTTGACGATGGCGGACGCGTCTTACTGCTGCGTCGCCGCCCACAGGAGGCGCTCTGGCCCGGGCGGTGGTGGCTGCCAGGCGATGTCACGCCACGCTCCGAGGAACCGGATGACACAGTGCCGCGCGTCTTTGCGCGTCTGCTACACCAGCGGATTCGAGCCGGCTACGCTCATACCGTCTACGACGAAGAACCGTCCAGCGGTAGACACACGATCCACAACGCCTACCTGGTCACCGTTAGCGAAATACTCGACGGCGCTCCCCACGACAAGTCCAATCCGTTCGACGCTATGGAGTGGTGGGATGTCGAGCCTGCAGTGGCGGAACTACCCGAAGCGCAGGCCAAATTGCTCGCGACAGTGGTCGAACGACATGAATCGGGCTGGGACTTCGACGCCGATGCAACGCTCGACGATCTCTTCGGGGAACCGGACATGATCACGTCGGCTCCCGTGCCGAACCATAGCAACCGCAGCTATGCCGAACGACGCGCGGCTGGCGAGACGATCCTGTCCGAGCTGACCGGACAGGATCACATCGCATCGCCCCTCGAATCGCGGATGGGTGCATTCGGTTCCTATCTTGTCGACCACATCTGGGGCGATATCTGGCAGGACGGGCTGCTCTCGCGCCGTGATCGCAGCCTCGCCGCGCTCTCGGCTGCTGGCGGCCTGATGCAAATTGACGACTTCGCCTTCAACGTCTCGATCGGCTTGCGCAACGGCATAACCCGCTCCGAGATCGTTGAGGTCTGCGTTCAACTTGCGGTCGAGTGCGGTTTCCCGTTCGGCAATCTCGCCCTAACCCGCGTCCTCTCCGACTGGTTGGAGCTGGGTGAATCCTACCAGCCGCTCCCGGCCGCTGGTAAGGACGACGGGCAACGTCGTCTGGACGCCGCAGAGGTCTCGGCGGCGCTGACTGGCCGACACATTGACGCACGATCCATCGCCGACGATGCACAGCGACAACTCGGTTCGCTCGGACGTCTCACAGTCGACTGGGCCTGGGGCGATGTCTGGAGTCGCAATGCACTGTCGCGTCGGGATCGGGCGTTGGTCGTCCTAGCAATGCATCTCGCCATGGGATGCGAACGCGAGCTGGAATCGGATCTGCTGACTGCGCATCGACTCAGCTGCACCTGGAACGAGCTCGATGGCGTGATCGCAATCGCGTCGGCATTCTGCGGCCTGCCTCGCGCGTCAGATGCGGCGCGCATCCTGCAGCGGTTGCGCGGGCTGGATCGATGCCCCGCCTAGAATGCGCGCCAATAAGACGCTTGACGAAATGAGGCGCTGATATGGCAACGCACGCGGAGCGACGCAGGGCAGGCGGCGAATTGCTGGCCGAGATGACCGGCCAGACCGCTGGCTTCGCGGATGCTGCCGAGCAGCGCACGGGCGCATTCGGCAGCTACGTGGTGGACTATATCTTCGGTCAGGTCTGGCAGGGCGATGAGCTCTCGCGTCGCGACCGCAACATCGTCGCGCTGGCAATGCTCGGCGCGCTCGAGCAGTTGCAGGCGGTCAGATTTCACGCCAGTTTCGCCTTCGCCAACGGCGTCACGCGCGAGGAAATGACCGAGATCGCGCTACAGATCGCCGCCTACGCTGGTTTCCCGGCCGGCAACGAGATGATCAACGCGCTGGTCGAGATGTGGAGTGGGGCTGACGGCGAGCCCTACCGGATTCCGCTGGCCGAGTACAAGGATGACGACCAACGCCACCGCGACGCCGTCGACGTGATGCGCACGCTCAACGGCCGTGAGGAATCCCAGGATCCGGCTGAGGCGTTGGCGGGCATGGAGCGGATTGGGCCGGTCGGCGTACTTGCCTTCGAATTCGCCTTTGGCGACCTCTGGTCGCGCCCGCAGCTCTCACGTCGGGATCGATCTCTGGTCGTGGTTGCCATTCTGATCGCGTTGAGCAAGCCCGACGAGTTGCAGTTCCATATCCCCGGCGCGCTCAACCACGGTGTGACCGAACGTGAACTCGAAGGCCTGATGGCTACCGCCGCCCCCTACTGCGGATTCCCACGCGCGGTCGAAGGCTATCGCGCACTCAGGCGCATTCTGCGCAAACGGGACGCTGATGACGATGTCGGTTGATACGTTGCTGATCGACAACTACGACTCGTTCACCTATAACCTCTACCAGTACCTGTGCGAACTGGGCGCTGATGTTGTTGTACATCGCAACGACCAGATCGCGCTGGACGAAATCGAAGCGCTGGATCCGCGCCGGATCGTGATCTCGCCCGGACCCAAGACACCCACGGAGGCGGGTATTAGCATACCTGTGCTGCAGCGTTTCAGCCCGTCGATCCCAACGCTCGGCGTGTGCCTGGGTCACCAGGCGATCGGTGCCGCGTTCGGCGCAACCACTGGTCCGGCCGGCGAGGTTCGACACGGCAAAGTGTCGTCAATCGAGCATGATGGCGCGGGCATCTTCGCCGGCCTGCCGAATCCGATCGAGGCGACGCGCTACCACTCGCTCGCCGTCGAACCAGATACGTTGCCCGACGAACTCGTTCCTACAGCCTGGTGCGGACGCGCCGACGGCTCGGGCAACGTACTGATGGGCATGCGCCACACCAAGTACCCGATCGAGGGCGTGCAGTTCCACCCGGAATCGATCCGCACTAAGACTGGCCACGCGATCTTGCAGAACTTCCTTGACCAGTCCTCTTCTTACCGACATGCCCGCCATGCCTGACCGCGATCCGACCTTCGCCGATTTGCGTCCTGCGTTGTCAGCGGTGATCGAGCAGGGGCGCAGCCTGATTGATGCCGAGGCCTCAGCGGCGCTGGATGCGCTGATGTCGGGCGATGCCGACGAGATCCAGGCGGCGGCGCTGCTCACCGGTCTGCGGATGAAGGGTGAGTCGGTCGACGAGGTCGTCGGACTGGCTCGCGCCATGCGCGAGCACGCGCTGCGCGTCGATCTCGCCGATCTGCCCCGCCTGGCCGACACGGCTGGCACAGGCGGATCGGGAATGAATGCGTTCAATGCCTCAACGGCGGCGGCATTTGTTATGGCCGGCTGCGGTGTGCCGGTCGCCAAGCACGGTAATCGGGCAATGTCGTCGAGCGTCGGCAGCGCCGACATCCTCGAGGCGCTCGGCGGACGGATCAGCGCCAGCCCGGCGCAGGCCGCTCAGCTCATCCGCGAGGTCGGATTCGGTTTCCTCTTCGCGCAGCGCTTTCACCCCGCCATGCGTTTCGTCGCGCCGATCCGCCGACGAATCGGGGTGCGCACCGTGTTCAACATCCTCGGGCCACTGACCAATCCCGCCCGCGCGACGCATCAACTGATCGGCGTCGCCAGGCCCGAGTTAGGCCCGCAGATGGCGACCGCGTTGGGACGCCTCGGCGCGCGGCGTGGACTCGTGGTGCACGGGCACGAGGGTCTGGACGAAGTCTCGCCGTCGGGCCGTACGTCCTGCTGGCAGATCGACGGCGACCAACTGACCGAGTTCACGGTATCGCCGCAGGATTTCCAGATACGCCCTGTGGCGATATCGGCGGCGCGCGGAGGCGAGACGGCGGAGCAGTCGGCAAGGATGCTGCGCGAGGTGCTGGGCGGTAAGACATCGGCGCTAACCGGATTTGTGACCTTGAACGCCGCGGCGGGCCTGTTGGCGGCTGAAGAGGTGCCGACCTTCGCCGAGGGCGTCAGCCGCGCGGCGGAGTGTATCGACGATCAACGTGCGCTGCGTAAGCTAGAACTGTTCGTCGAGCGATCGCAGGCGATCAACACCGATAGCGAATCGGCAGAGGCGACATAATGGCGTCCGTTCTGGAACGTATCGTCGCCGACACGCGCGCCGCTGTCGAAGCTCGGAAGCAGTCCGTTCCGATGATCGAGCTACAGGATCGCGCGCGCATGCGGACGCAACGAAGCGACTTTGTGTCGGCGCTATGTCAGCGCGGCGTCGGACTGATCGCCGAGGTCAAGCGGGGATCGCCATCCAAAGGTCTGTTCGCCCCCGATCTCGTCCCCGCCGAACTCGCCCGGACGTACCGCGACATCGGCGCGGTTGCGGTGTCGGTGCTGACCGCGCCGGCGTTCTTCGCGACGAACAACGATCTCTGCGAGGCGGCGAACGCGCTGCGCGGCAGCGAGATGCCGCTATTGCGCAAGGAGTTCCACATCGACCCGTACCAGGTCGTCGAGGCGGCGGCGCTGGATGCCGATGCGTATCTGCTGATCGCCAAGACGCTCGATGCCGGCGTGCTCGCCGAACTGTTGCGGACAGGCGAGGCGTTTGGGCTTACCGCGTTCGTCGAGGTCACCGATGAGCTGGAGACCTCGATGGCGCTCGATGTCGGCGCGGCTGCCATCGGGATCAATAATCGCAATCTACATACCTTCGAGGAAGATCTCAGCACAACCGAGCGGCTACGTGGGCGGATTCCGGCCTCGGTGCCGGTCGTCGCCGCGAGTGGAGTCCGCTCACGCGAGGACATGAAGCGGATGGAAGACTGCGGCGTTGATGCCGTCCTGATCGGCGAGGCGCTGTCCAGCGCGACGGACCCGCAGGCCGCCGCGCGAGAGTTGTTGGCGCGATGACGTTCGTCAAGATCTGCTCCGCCCGAGTGGTCGAACACGCCGTCTGGGCTCGGGAGGCGGGAGCCGACGCGGTCGGCATGATCTTCGCCCACGCGCCCAGGCGAATCGCGCTCCAGACCGCGAAAGCCATCAGGCGAGAGTTGGGTTCTCGGGTCGAGATCCTGGACGCCAATCCTGAGACCATCGAACGCGAACGTCGCGCCGCCGCGCAGCCTTTGCTCATTGGTGTGTTCGCCAGGCAATCGATCGACGAGATCGAGCACGTGCTCGACCAGGTCGATCTGGACATCGTGCAGCTGAGCGGCGGCGAGCACCCCGCTCTGGCCGCTCGGGTCCGACGCGCCGTCTTCCGCGCTGTGCATGTTACGAACGGGATGGATGCTCATTCGGTCGTACGGGAGATTGATCGGGCACCCAATACCGTAGCTATGCTCGACGCCAAATCGAGGCAAGGCGGTGGGATGGGGATACGGATCGATTGGTTGCTCGCGGCGGAGGTCGCCGCCGAGCGTCCGCTCGTGCTCGCCGGCGGACTCAACCCCGATAACGTCGGCGAGGCCGTGCGCGCCGTCCGACCATGGGCGGTCGATGTGTCGTCGGGCGTCGAGACCGACGGAACGAAGGACCGAGAGAGCATCCGCGCGTTTGTCGCAGCGGCGAAAAGCGAGAGAGCCTCGTGACGACAGAGAGCGGAGCGTTCGGACCATTTGGCGGGCAATTCGCGCCCGAGACGCTTATGCCTGCGCTCGAAGAGCTGACACGCGCCTGGCAACAGGCGAGCGACGATCCCGAGTTCCAGCGTGAGCTCGATCAGCTGCTGCGCGAGTACGTTGGTCGTGAGACGCCGCTGACCCACGCGGCTCGATTGTCGGAGCAACTCGGCGGCGCGCAGATCTGGCTCAAGCGCGAGGACCTCGCCCACACCGGCGCGCACAAGATCAACAACGCCTTGGGTCAGGTGCTGCTCGCCCGACGCATGAGCAAGTGTCGTATCATCGCCGAGACCGGTGCCGGACAGCACGGCGTCGCCACGGCTACCGCCTGTGCCCGCTTCGGCCTCGAGTGCATTGTTTACATGGGTGCCGAAGACGTGCGCCGACAGGTGCTCAACGTCTTTCGCATGCAACTGCTCGGCGCTGAGGTCGTCCCGGTCGAGTCCGGATCGCGGACGCTGAAAGACGCCATCAACGAAGCGATTCGTGATTGGGTCACTAATGTGCGCACGACCCACTACCTGATCGGCAGCGCGATCGGTCCGCATCCGTATCCGCTGATTGTCCGCGAGCTACAGTCCTGCATCGGACGTGAAGCCAAGGATCAGCTGCGCGCGAAGATTGGCAAACTGCCCGATATCGCTCTCGCCTGTGTCGGCGGCGGCAGCAACGCGATTGGACTGTTCCACCCGTTGATCGACGATCCGGTACGACTGATCGGCGTCGAAGCCGCAGGCGAGGGCTTACAGGCGCGACACGCAGCGACGCTCTCGGCCGGCTCGCCGGGCGTGCTGCACGGCACCCGCACCTACGTGCTCCAGGATGAGCAGGGCCAGATCGCCGAAGCGCATTCGATCTCCGCCGGCCTTGACTACCCCGGCGTCGGCCCCGAGCATGCCTGGCTGATGTTGACCGGGCGCGCCGAGTACGTCTCTGTCACCGACGACGAGGCGCTCGACGGGCTGACGTTGTTATCCGAGACCGAGGGCATCATTCCCGCCCTCGAAACCGCCCACGCTGTCGCCTACGCGGCCAGGATTGCTCCATCCATGCAATCCGACGAGACCATCCTGATCGGGCTCTCCGGCCGCGGCGACAAGGACGTCGAAATCGTGCGGGACGCGCTGGTCGCGCGTGAGCGTTGACCGTCCGGTGCCCGAAGAGGTTGCAGCGCCGATCCCTCAGGAGCAGCCGCCCGATCGTGGCTGGGCGGGCGGCCGGCTGGTCGCCTGGGGGTTGTTCTGCACGGCCGTCTGGTTGGGGATCGTATTTGTGAGCACTAATATAGCCACCGAAATCGACGGGGAAGCAGCACACAGCGAGGCCGGATTGTTGATCACTGTGATTGGACAAGGAGTAGCCGGGCTGATCGGTTGGTTTGCCATCCCCCGACTGATCATGAGACGGTATGTCCGCTTGAGCGTCATTTCCTGGCGACAGCCGACTGTAAATGACGTCCGCTGGGTAGTCAGCGGCCTAGTATCGATTTATGCCGTGCTGGCTGTCTACGCCTTCAGCGTTTCTGCCTTGGGAGCTGACTCACTTCTTCCGAGATCAACTATCGACGACGATCGGTTTTATCAACACACCTCGGTGATGATTGCGCTGGGCGTCTTGGTGATCATCTGCGCGCCGATCTATGAGGAGGCGTTCGCTCGCGGCTTTCTGCTAGGCGGTCTGCGACCGTACTGGGGAACTATCCCTGCGTTTGTGATATCGGCGGCTGTGTTCTCGACGTTGCACGCGGACCTGGGCAGCCTGATTCCCTTTACCATCGCCGGCCTGATACTAGGCGTGATCTATGTGCGCACCAACTCACTGACAGCTGCATCCATGACGCATTTCGGCTTCAACGTAATCGGATACTCGGCGACGCTGGTGGAGCAGCTCGCCTGAGGAGACGGCATGAGCGATCAACGAGAGCTGGGCGGGCGCTATCGAGTGGCATTCGCCGGTGCCGAGTCGCGCGGCGACGGACCGCTGGTTTTCCCCTTCCTCACGGCGGGATTTCCAACGCCCGCGGAGACGCCGGCGCTGATTGAAGCCGCCCTGCGCGGCGGCGCGGCGGGACTCGAGATCGGCGTGCCCTTCTCTGATCCGCTCGCCGATGGTCCCACCCATCAGAACGCATACACGACCGCGCTGGCGGCGGGGGCGTCGCTGTCGACAGCGCTCGACGCCGTGCGCGTCGCCCGCGCGTTCGCCCCCGATGCGCCGATTACGCTGATGGGCTATCTCAATCCCTTCCTCGCCTGGGGTACGCCGCCGAGCACCGTCGCCAACGAGCTAGGCCAAGCCGTTGGTCGTCCCATGCAAGCGTTGGCCGGCAGCGCCGCGGAGGCGGGCGTGGACGGCGTCATCGTCGTCGACCTGCCGGTCGATGAATCGGATGTGACTCGCGATGCGTTTGCGCGATACGGTATTTCGCTGATCTACCTGCTCGCTCCGACCTCGACGGATGCGCGCATCGAGGCCGTTGCGCAACGCGCGAGCGGGTTCATCTACCTCGTCTCGCTCACCGGGGTAACGGGCGAGCGTGACCAGGTCGCAGCGGACTTCGAGTTATTCGCCTCGCGCGTCCGCTCCAAGACTGATACGCCGTTGGCGGTAGGATTCGGGATCAGCACTCGACCACACGTTGTCGAAGTCGGTCGAATCGTTCCTGCTGCTATCATCGGCTCAGCGTTGACGACCACAATCGCGTCGGCACCGCCAGATGGCCGAGCAGCGGCCGTCGAGCGATATCTCGAGGTGGCCACCGGCCGCTGGAGTGAAGAGACGCATTCATGAACCCCTGTGCGATCCCACGACCGTTCACGTTCACTGACTGCGTCTATATCTCCGCGGCCGGCATCTTTGAAGCCGGTCGCTAGATTGCGTGCCGACGACGTACGTCGGATCGTGATCGCACCGTTGTCGCTTCATCTCATCATCGCGCTTACCAGCGTGAACCAAGACCGAACCAAGATCAATCCTGCTGCGATGTCCGAACACGATCCCGAACGGACCTGGCGGTTGCGAGGCATTCGCGGTGCCACAACGGTCTTGACCAACTCACGCGCGGACATCCTCGAGGCCACGGAAGAGTTACTCGCCGAGATGATCGCTCGCAATCGCATCGATCCAAGCGAAGTCGCGTCGGTCTGGTTTACGACCACGCCCGACCTCAATGCCGAGTTCCCCGCAGTCGTGGCACGACAGCAGTTCGACTGGACCGACGCGGCGTTGATGTGCGGCCATGAGATGCAGGTGCCGGGCGCGTTGCCGTCCTGCCTGCGCATCCTGTTGCATGTCAACACACCAATGCGTCAGAGCGAGGTGGAGCATGTCTACTTACGAGGCGCGCAGATGTTACGTCCGGACTTGGCAGCGAGCAGCGACGACTGAGAGAGCAACAAGCGGGAGACGTTTCCTGTACGAGGCGAGCGAGAAGGTACCAGCATGCTGATTGTGATGAGAATGGGCGCGACCGACGAGCAGGTGGGCGGCGTGCTAGCCCGACTGAAGGAAGTTAACCTCGAAGGACACCTGTCTCCAGGTAAGGAGCGTGTGGTGATCGGGGCCGTCGGCGTGATCGGCGATCCGGACATTCGCGCGGCGATGAGCCGAATGGATGGTGTCGAGGAAGTGATCGCCATCTCGCGTCCGTACAAGCTGACCGGTCGCGAGTTCCAGCAGGAAGACACGATCATCGATGTCGGCGGCGTCCGCATCGGCAACGGCTCGATGGTGGTCATGGCTGGCCCATGCTCGATCGAGAATGAAGCGCACATGGTCAACACCGCCAAGGCCGTGGCCGCGTCGGGCGCGCAGGTGCTGCGCGGTGGCGCGTTCAAGCCTCGTACGTCCCCCTACGCCTTCCGCGGACTCGGCGAGGAAGGCCTACAGCATCTCGCCACCGCTCGTGATGCGACCGGGCTGCCGGTGATTACCGAAGTGATGGAAGCGCGCGATGTGGAGCTAGTCGCCCGCTACGCGGACATCCTCCAGATCGGCACGCGCAACATGCAGAACTTCATGCTGCTCGACGAAGTCGGACTGGCGCGCAAGCCGGTGATGCTGAAGCGCGGCCTTTCCGCCACGATTGACGAGTGGCTGCTGGCGGCCGAGTACATCATGGCCAAAGGCAACCGCGATGTGATCCTCTGCGAGCGCGGCATCCGCACGTTCGAGACATCGACCCGCAACACTCTCGATCTGTCCGCGATCCCTGTCGTTAAGCGGCTGAGCCACTTACCCATCGTCAGCGACCCGGCACATGGCACCGGCCACTGGTACCTGGTCGAGCCGATGTCGCGCGCCTCGATGGCGGTCGGCGCGGACGGTCTGATGGTGGAAGTGCATCCGAGCCCTGATCACGCCCTGTCCGATGGCCCGCAATCGCTCACGTTCGAGAACTTCGATTCGTTGATGCGCTCACTGGAAAAGATTGGCGAGGCCGTCGGCCACTCGCTCGCGCCGCAACCGCAACTCGCCGCTGCCGCCGACTAGGTCGCGCTCCGAACGACGCTCAGGGACAGAGCTAGCTCAGCGCTTGGCGAGCGGCTTGATCGCGTTGCTCAACGGATTGCGTCTCTTCGCCCTGCCGCACCTTGTATTCGAGTTGATCGACAGCGCCGGCGACCGATGTGTGCATCGTGCGCAGTTGGTCCGACAGACGGCGCAGCATCTCCAGGGAGTAACGATCGGCCTCGAGCGCCTGTGCGACCGCCTCGGTCGTCGCCTGACCACGCACCGCGGCCGCCTCCTGATTGGCGCGTGAGATGGTCTCAGTCGCAGCGGCGTGCGCCTGGTCGATAATGCTCTGCGCGCGGGACTCGGCGGCCTGCACCAGCTCGTGCACCGAGAGTTGTTGCTCGGCATCTCGTTGGGCCTGGGCCGAGAGAATCGCAGCTTCCTCCTGCGTATGCTGGATCAGCTGCTCGCGTTCTTTGAGCAAACGCTGCGCCTGCTCGGCCGACGCCGGCGCAGCGATGCGCAGGCGGTCGATCAGATCGAGCAGCTGCTCGCGGTCGACAGTCCAGCCGGAGCCGAATCGGCTGCGTCGCCCTGAGATGACAGCCTGTTCGATTTGGTCGATCAGTTCCAGGAGGTCGATAATCAGCTCCCACCCGGAGCCCCGCCTCGTACGACTGTAGCGCAGGATCTGGCAGAACAGAGCTCAAACAATACGATGGTGTGGTGGGCCGTACTTCTCGGTCAACGCCTGCGCGACATTGGGTGGGACGAGATCATCCACAGGATGACGGAGCGATGCCAATTCCCGGATTCGACTGGCCGAGATGAACAGATGCTTGTGGCCGGCCATCAGGAACACCGATTCGATGTGCGGTGCCATCTTCTTGTTCATGAGCGCCATATCGAACTCGGCTTCGAAACCGGTCACGGCGCGGATGCCGCGCACGAGCACGCTGGCGCCGACCTCGTCGGCGAAGTCGACCACCAGCCCCGTGAACTTGGCCGCGCGCACGTTGGGGCAATCTGCTGTCGCCCCCTTGATCAGCGCCAGCCGCTCGTCGACATCGAAGGTTTCGCTGGAACGCGGATAGATCGCCATCACAACCTCGTCGAACATCGCCGCGGCGCGCTGAACGATATCCAGATGACCGTTGGTAACCGGGTCGAATCCGCCTGGATATAGCGAGATCGTCATGTCGGAGCCTCCGCACGGTATGTATCGATAGCGCCGTCACCATAACGCCGCTGGTCAATCCGCACTAGCCCGCTGATGCGTTGCGGCGGCGCTGGCGCCCCGCCCGATGCTGCCGTAAGTCGTCGCCAAAACGCCAACGCGCCGTTGGGCAGCGCCGAATGCTCGACGAAGCATTCGACCGTCGCTCGCGCATCGATGCGGTATGGCGGATCGATGAAGATCAGCTCGGGATCGAGCGCGATCCGCGAAAAACAGCGTTCTACGGGCAGCCGATGCACGCACGCTCGGTCGGCGATGCCGAGCGCCTCCAGGTTGCGCCGAATTACTGCACAGGCCGCGCCGTTGCGCTCGACAAAGTCGACGAAGGCCGCCCCGTGGCTGAGCGCCTCGATGCCGAAATAACCCGCGCCCGCGTAGAGGTCCAGGACGTTCGCGCCCTCGACGATCGCGCCGACGTCGGGGCGGTTAAACACGGCCGAGCGGATCATTGCTGTCGCCGGGCGGGTGCCGTTTGCCGGCGATCGCAATCGTCGCCCGGCCAGCGCCCCGCCGGCGACGCGCGGCTGCGCGCGAGCCATTACTGGTCGCCCTCCGCGTGGATCGGTACCGTAATCACATTGCCGACGCGCACATCGCCGTCCGAGATCACGAGCTGGGCTCGATAGTCGCCCGCGACTGGCGGCAAATCCCAAAATTGCCAACCGTTGCCGCTCGCCCCCGACAGCTCGCCCGCCTCGACGCTGAAAACCGGATCGAACAGGATCGTGTTCGGCAGTCGGAGATCGGGTCGTCCTGACTCGAAGAACGCCGCGACGGCGGGCCAGAGATTCGCGTTGGCTGGATCAGCGGATGCATTGCTGAAGTACACGCCGCCAAGTTCGTACTCAGATACCACCCGAAGCTGGAACGCCGCGCTGAATCGGTTGTGAATCCAGACCGTGATCGCCGACCCGGTCTGGTCGGGATACGTGAACGTCGCGATTCGGTTTACGTTGTCCCAGCGCAGGCCGCCCGCCAGGTTGTTGAGCATGATCGAGTTACCCCGCAACGTGACGCGCATCCCGGGGCGATACGGACCCGGCTCGCGGATACTGATCAGCGACGCCAACCGCAACGCTTCCCGCTGCGAAATCTCCCGGAACCCGCTCGCCTCGCGGACGACGGCGCTGGAGCGTAGCGCTAGCAGGATCTTGCGGGATTCAATCCGTGCCAGAATCGTGGGCAGCGACGCAGCGATCGCCGCATCGAAGAGCGCCGGATCTAACGGCGGCTCGATCACGACGAAGTCCGCCGCTGCCCCCAGCTGCGACAGGTCGTATCCACCGTCGCCGACGCCTCCCGATGCCGTGATCGGAATGTGCACCGAAATTCCGCGATCCTCGCGGTGCAGCCGATCCGCCAATTCGCTGATGAACGATGTGAACTGTGGTTGCAATGCGGGCGACACGTTCAGATAATGAATATCCACGCCGTCGTGCAGCCCGCTCTGAATCGCATGCTGGATGTTGGCGATGTGCTGGCGGCGCAGGTTGTCAGATGCCATGATGTCGTTGACCAAGTCCGCCTGCTCGGGCGTCGCGTAGACGGTGGGCCAGCGATTCTGCGGAATTGCGGCATTGACCTGATCAACCCCGCCCAGCAACGAGCCGTCGGCACCAGGCGACCAACCATCGGGGTGCACCAGCGTCAGGGATCCAGCCAGGATCGATTGCGGCTCCTCGCCGTGCGGGATGCGCCCCGCGATTACGTCGCGGAACTGTAGTCGTCTCAGAATGACCAGGTTGTCGGGCGGTTCGTTGATCTCGATCCGGGCGGTTGAGCCGTCGCTGTTCAGCCGGGCATCGCCGAGCCGTACCCACTCATCCCCGCTCCACGTGTAGGCCCCAAGATTGCGCGAATCCTGGGTCGGACTAGTCAGGTCCAAGTTGAACTCAAACGGGCCCAAAAGGCCTTGCGGGGCCCGGAACTCGTAAATCGGCGATATCGCGCCCAGGATCTCCGGAATCGGCGGCGGTTGTTCGCTCAGCCTCGATTCGAACAGCGTGGTTTGCACCGCGCTCTGCGCGAACGGCTCTGGATCATCGTCGTTGAAGACTGTATCGACCAGTCCCAGTTCGAAGAATAACACGATCACTGCGCCGATTAACAGCGCCGCAACGACCAGAACGCTGGGCCAACCCACGCCGCGACCGGTTCCAGGTGCCGGTGCGGTGCCGGCGGGCCTGTTTGTTCCACTCGGTTGTGGGGCGGCTGGCGGGGACGGTTCCGTCGGTTGCGGATCGAACGGTGCCGGTTGCGACTGACTGCGTGACGATCGACCGCGCTGCACCGCTCGTGGTGGCCGTTGACCGATGCGTCGTACGGGACGCGGCTGCCATTCACCGCCGTCGCCGCTCGTCACGGCGCTCGCAAATCAGGCGCGATGCTCAATTGGTATTCTTCACCTCGGCGATGGAT
This sequence comes from Dehalococcoidia bacterium, assembly GCA_965116225.1. Classification (GTDB taxonomy): domain Bacteria; phylum Chloroflexota; class Dehalococcoidia; order Bin125; family Bin125; genus Bin125. Next base: position 2,209,309 of record OZ220495.1, read on the forward strand.
CTGCACCAGAACGGGAACACGAGGCTCCAACCGGGCGAGCGCATTTAGATACGGCGTCCGGGCGTTGATTGCTACCCCGTTCACAGCTCGTAGCACGTCGCCGGGGCGGACGCCCGCTCGGGCGAAGGTGCCGCTGCGCTCCAACTCGATCAAAAACGCGCCTTCGCTGACATTGAGGTCGAGCTGCGCCGCGGTCGTCGGCGTCAACAGACGCTCCTGAACGACGCCGAACGTCGGACGCGGAAAATAGCCGTCCGCCGCGATCGTGCGGGACACCTCGACCACCGCGTCGATCTGAACCGCGAATCCGACGCCGTCGACGAAGTCACCGTCCTGCGTCTCTCGGGCTACCACCGCGGTCATACCGATGATGTTCCCATCGAGGTCGACGAGGATGCCTCCGGAGTTACCATGATTCAGCGCGGCGTCGGTTTGAATCAGGTTCTCCTGTTCGTACCGTTCGCGAAAGAATGTTGTGTCCGGATCGCTCACGACACCGACTGTCAGGGCGATCTCCTGTCCCAATAGCGTATTGCCAATCGCCAGCACAGTCTCACCCGCCTCGACGGTATCGCTGTGACCAAAGCTGGGTACGACTAACCCAAGCGGTTCATCGGTCGCGATCCGCAGCACGGCGACATCCGAGAATGGACGGTCATCGCCGACAGGTACGGCGGGCAGACGTCGGTCATCGTGCAAGATCACCGTGAAGCTGGTCATTCCTTCCAGCACGTGCGCCGCGGTCACGATGTGGCCCGCATCGTCGAGGATGAATCCGGTCGCCAGCGCGGCTGGGATTATGGAGATGCCCGCATCGTTGCTGCGTTCCGGGCCTTCAGCGTCAATCACGACCACCGACTGCGAGATCCGGTTGAAAATCTCACCGATGCGTCGTTCCTGCGCGGCGAGCGATGCATCCATGCGCGAGGCGATTTCGATCCTTGAGTCCGACATCGCCTGCTGGACTGCCCGCTCGACCGTCGAGGCGACCGCGTCCGCGACTGAGGCGGCAATGGTCTTGTCCAGCTCATCCTGCGATGGCCCGCCGTCAGCGACGAATCCGACGATAAGTGCGCTGATCATGGCCCCGATCAGGGCTGAGAGCAGTGAGATCGTGAAAGTGTGATGCACGTTACACACAGACCTGGAACTCTCAGGTTCGATCTGCCACCTTGCCTGTTATCGTAGCTTGCCACAGCGATCCTCGATTCCCCGTACGGATGATCAGTGAGGTCATGCTCGTGGTATTCCAACGCTCAGTACCGATCACCGCGGACGGACTGCAGAAACTCCGCGATGAGCTGCTTTCGCTCAAGGAACGCCGTAGGCAGGCCGCCGAGCTGATCCAGCAGGTGCGCGAGGATTCGGCCGGCGCGCGTGGTGAGGGCGAGGGCGAAGAGACGATCAGCGAGCAGCTGTTCATCGAAGGTCGCATCCGCGAGATCGAAGCGGCGATCGCCGCTTCCGTGGTCATTGATGAGGCTGAAATTCAGGGCTCGGACTTCGTGCGCGTTGGTTCCACCGTGACGGTGCGCCCGCAACGCAAGCGCACGGATGTCAGCTATCGCATCGTCGGATCGGCCGAGGTCGACCCTAAGAATGGCTACCTCTCCCACGAATCGCCGGTCGGCAAGGCGTTACTCGGTGCCAAGGTTGGCGACACCGTGTCCGTATCGACGCCGAACGGCGTGCGCAAATTCAAGGTCAAGGCTATTTCCTAGCAAGCGGCGGCTCCCCGCTCCTCATCAAGACGGTGGCCGGGCGGCCGCCCAGATACAACGGTCAGTCGCCGACGCAGGCACATGCCGCTGTTGATCCTGGAGCGAGAGATGAGCAGCGATCCAGCGCCAACATCGCCGGCGATGGTCGAGGCGAGCGTCGGCGAGAGCCGGCGCCTGCGCGAAATCATCGCCGAACGGTGGTCCAAGGCAGACGCTCTGCGATCCGAGGGTGTGAATCCATATCCTCCGCGCACCGCCCGGACGCACGATATCGGCGATGCCCGCGCGCTCTTCGAGCGCCACGAGGCCGATGCGCCGGATACTGACGGCCCCGTGGTCACGCTTGCGGGCCGGATCACCGCGATCCGCAACATGGGTCGCGTAGCATTCGTCGACATCGAAGACGACGCAGGCCAGATCCAGGTGTTGGCCAGCAAACGGGCGCTCCAGGACGCCTGGTCGATGCTGGATGCACTCGACCTGGGCGACTTTCTCGAAGCGACCGGAGCGTTGGTCCGCTCTCGGCGTGGGGAGATTTCGGTGCAGGCGGTATCGGTCGCCATGCTCGGCAAGACGTTGCGGCCGCCGCCCGAGAAGTTCCACGGACTCCAGGATGTCGAAACGCGCTACCGCCAGCGCTATCTCGACTTGATCGCCAACGCCGAGGCTAAGGCGGTCCTCCGCACGCGATCGCAAGTCATCTCTGCGATGCGGCGATTTATGGAGGCCCGCGGCTTTCTCGAAGTCGAGACCCCGGTACTGCTCGCCCAGGCGGGCGGTGCCGCCGCGCGACCGTTCGTCACCCACCTCAACGCCCTCGATGAACCCCGACAGCTCCGCATCGCCCTCGAGCTGCATCTCAAGCGACTGATCGTCGGCGGCTTCGACAAGGTCTACGAGATCGGACGCCTGTTCCGCAACGAGGGAATCGGCAATCGCTGGAATCCCGAATTCACGATGATGGAAAGCTACGAGGCGTACACCGACTACCACGGCGTCGCCGAGATGGTCGAGTCGAGCCTCTCATACATCGCCGCCGAGGTGGCCGGTTCGACCCGTATCGCCTGGCGCGATGGCGAAATCGACTTCACGCCGCCATTCCAGCGCGTCACGATGGTCGATGCCGTCCAGCAATACGTCGGCGTCGATTTCCGCGACTATCCAACTGTCGAGGCGATGCAGGCGCTGCTGCGAGGGCACGGTATCGGCATTCCGCCCAACGCCGGTTGGGGCAAGCTGTTCGATGAGTTGGTCTCGGAACGGGTTGAACCGCACCTCCAACAGCCAACGTTCCTGCTCGACTACCCGCTCGCCATCTCGCCGCTGGCGAAGCGGACCGAATACGATGATGCACTCGTCGAGCGTTTCGAGTTGTTCGTGGGCGGCTGGGAACTCGCCAATGCCTACACCGAGCTCAACGACCCCGTCGATCAGCGACAACGGTTCGAGGAGCAGTTACGGCTGAAGGCCGAAGGCGATGATGAGGCGGAGCAGCTGGACGAGGACTTCCTCGTCGCGCTCGAGCACGGGATGCCGCCGACCGGCGGGCTTGGTATGGGTATGGACCGTCTCGCGATGCTGCTCACGAACTCGCAGTCCATCCGCGACGTGATCCTCTTCCCGCAAATGCGCAAGCCGTCAGACGACTGAGCGGCGATTGCGGAACGTCGCTGCAAGCGTTCGTCAGATCGCCTGAACGCTGTCCCTCAGGAGATCGAGTCCCGCGTCGCGCCCGACTCGACCAATCCGTCGACTTGCGACGGACTGAACCCAAGTTCGCGGAGAATATCTCGCGCCTCGCTGGCGAACGGTTGCATCGCTGGCGGTTGGCGGAAACCCGATTCGTCCAGCGCGACTGGCGGCGCCAGGACGCGAATCGCGCCAACCGACGGATGCTCAAGGTCGTAGAGCATCGCATTGGCTTCCGCCTGCTGATCGTCGAGGATCTCGATCGGCAGCAGCACACGGGAAGCCGGTACGCCGAGTGCCGTGAGTGTGGCCTCCCACTCCGCGGTCATGCGTTCTGCCATCCGCTGTTCGGCGGCGCGTTGCAGATTCGCGTAGTAGTCGAGGTCGTCGACTTCGTCGCCGGCGTGCGGATCGTCGAGCCCAATGCCGTCGATGAACAACGCGCGTAGTTTGCGACTGCCACAGGAGATCGCAAGCCAACCGTCGGCGGTCGAGTAGGTACGGAAGTAGATATCCGCCATTGCGCGCGCGCGCGCGGAGACTTGCGCACTCCGTTGTTCCTCGTAACTTGCGCCTCGCGCACGCATGTCCACCAGGTGCTGCAACGAGTGCGCATGGATCGGCCCATCGATCGACTCGACCCGCAACATCTGGTTGTTGTTGAGCGTCATCGCGGCCTGCATCAACGACGTGTGGACGACCCCGCCCTTCCCCGTTACAGTTCGTCGCAGCAGCGCCGAAGCAATCCCGAAGGCGAGCGACATCGCCGCCATATAGTCGGCGCTGACCGGGTCGCCGCTCAACGGACGCCCGTTCTCCGCCCGCCCATTGGCGACCATCAGCCCGCTGCGTGCCTGCACCACGATGTCCATGCCCGCCAATCCGGCGTCGGGGCCGGAGCGACCGAACGGCGTCACTGTCGCGATGACCATCCGCGGGTATCGTTGACTCAATGAGTCCGCGTCGAGCTCGAGCTGCTCAGCGAGCCCAGGACGGAAGTTCATCAACGCTACGTCCGCTCCCGCGAGCAGTGCCTCGATGATCGGTGGCGCGTCTGGATGTCGCAGGTTCAACGGCAGCGATCGTTTACCGCGATTGCGCGAGAGGAAGGTACGCGACTCCATCGGCGCGATTTGCGTCAGTCGACGCGTTGGATCGCCCTCCAGCGATTCGATTTTGATCACCTGCGCGCCGCCCTCGGCGAGCAATTGGGCGGCGAATGGAACGGCGACGAACTGTCCGAACTCGACGACCCGGGTACCATCAAACGGCTGCGTGTCGGTCGTCAGCTCGGCCTGTTCGGTCCGTTCATTGGACATATCCCACTCCCGTTTAAGAGCCTGCGCGCAGGCTTCGAGGGTCACCCTTCGAGTGCGACGCTACCACCTGCTCGCTCATCCGACCCAACATCGCTGAGCCAACGTCATGCGCGAACGATATGCAGAGGTCGCTGTTCTAACCGGTAGCCCGCAGCGAGGCGCGTTCACCTATATCGTTCCGTCGGACGTGCCGCTGCGCCGCGGCATGGCGGTCGTGGCACCGTGGCGAACGCAATGGGCGCTTGGCATCGTGCTGGCGGTGACCGCCGAGCACGAGATCGCGACACCGCGCCGGATCGAACGAGTCCTCGATCGCGAACCGCTGCTGACTCCCGCTCAGCTGGACCTTGCGCACTGGATCGCCGACCGCTACCTCGCGCCGATCTCGCTCTGCGTCCAACTCTTCCTCCCGCCCGGAACGCCAACGAGACCGCGTAAGTCGCCTGATTCCTTCCATACCCTCGTACCGTCGCGAGCATCGATACCAAAGCGGCTCGAACGTTCCATAGCGCAAGCGCAGCTTTGGTCGCTCGTCGACTCTTGGCCGCAGAGCAAACGTTCTCGCCCGGCCGCGTTGCTGGAATCGCTGCTGCGCTCCCCCGATGGCGTGGCTGCGGACGAAGCGGCGAAGATGCTGGGCGGTCGCAGGGCGCTGGATGACTGGCTGGCCACGACATCGCTGGCAGCGCGCGATGCGGGGTCGGTCAAACTCACGGTCAGCACCGAGGATGCCAGATCAGTCGCCGCTTCGCTCCGCCGCACCGCCGCCGAGCGTCGACAGCTGGCGCTGCTGCGAGCCTTAGCGGAGGGCGATCTGGACGAGGCCGACGCGAAGCGCCTGAGCGGCGCAACCGGCACCGACATCATCGCCCTGGAACGCGCCGGGTATCTGTCCAGGCTGGCAATGCCGGTCGCGTCGTCGCTAGGGGAGCCGAACCAACCAGCGCCTGCTCCGCTGCTCACTGCGGAGCAGCAGCAGGCATCCGACGCCATTGGCCGATCAGTCCGATCCAATCGGGGTGCAGTCTTCTTGCTTCATGGCGTGACCGGCAGCGGCAAGACCGAAGTCTATCTGTCGGCGGCGAAGCAAGCGTTGGTTGCGGGCAGCAGCGTCATCGTGCTCGTCCCTGAGATCGCGCTTGCGCCGCAAACCGTCGCCCGATTCGAATCGCGATTTCCCGGTCAGATCGCTGTGCAACACTCCGCTCTCACTCGCTCGGAGAATCGCGAGCAGTGGCGTCAAGTTTACACCGGCGAGAAGCGCATCCTGATCGGCGCGCGTTCGGCGTTGTTCGGACCGCTGCGAGACCCCCTACTCGTCATCGTGGACGAAGAGCACGAGTGGACGTACAAGCAGGTCGATCCGCAGCCTCGATATCGGGTCGGCGCGGTCGCGCGCGAGATGGCTCGCGCCTGGGGTGCCGTCGTCGTGCTCGGTTCCGCCACGCCTGATCTCGCCTCGATGGCCGATGCACGCGCAGGCCGCAGCCACCTGCTCACGCTGACGCAGCGCGTACAGTCAGGCGGGATCGGCGCGCGCGTCATCCCGCAGCCGCTCGTTGACGTCGTCGACATGCGGGAAGAACTCGCGGCCGGTGTGCGATCTGTTTTCAGCAGAGCGCTGGACGCCGCGATTTCCGGAGCGATCGACGGCGACGAGCAGGTGTTGCTGTTTCTCAATCGGCGAGGCTTGTCGGCGCTGGTCTGTCGCGCCTGCGGCGAAGCCGTGATGTGCGAGCGTTGTTCGATCGCGATGACGCTGCATCGACCCGGCCCATTCCTCCAGTGCCATGAATGCGGCGAACGACGATCGGCACCAGCGTACTGCGGGTTGTGTCGAGATGAACGAATCGGGGCTATGCAATTCGGCACCGCGCAACTGGAAGCCGAAGTGCGCCGTCGGTGGGGCGAGGTCCCGATCACGCGCTGGGATCGTGATACCGCGGTGGTGGTCGGTTCGCATGAGACGCTATTGCGAGAGTTCGCCGACGGTCACTCGCGAGTGCTGATCGGTACCCAGATGATTGCCAAAGGCCTCGATCTGCCGCGTGTGACAGTCGCCGGCGTCGTCAACGCCGATCTCTCCTTGCGCGCGGAGTACACGGCCGCAGAGCGTACCTTCCAGTTGCTATCGCAAGTCGCCGGCCGCGCTGGTCGAGGCGCAATGGGCGGACGTGTGATCATCCAGACCTACGCGCCCGATCATATTGCCGTGGTCTCCGCCGCCGCCCATGATTATGGGTCATTTTACCAAGCGGAGATGGAGCTGCGCCGTCAGCTCGACTACCCGCCGTTCGGTCGGCTGGCGAGGCTCACCGTCTCTCGATCCTCGTTGCGCGAAGCCGACGCGGAAGCGCTTCGCGTAGTCCGTGAGTTGTCGGCGCTACGGCAGATGACCGCTGGTCCCGTCGCCCAGATCGTTGGCCCCGCGCCGGCTTCGCCGGCCCGCCGTCGCAACCAGTGGCGACGTCAGATCCTGCTGAAGGGCGACGACCCACTGATCTTGCTGAACCAGATGGAACTCGGACGCGGCTGGTCGGTCGATGTGGATCCGGTCGCATAGCCGTCGGTTAGATGGCCTCGATCGCCACCCGCGCGGCGACGAGCAACATACCGAGCGCCAGCAGTCGCGAGAGCAGCGACTCGCGGATTCTGGCGGCGACGCGCAGCCCGATCGGGTTAGCGATCATGGTGCCGATCAGGAGCGGCAGCACATCGTTGAGCGGATCACCGAAGTGCTGCGTGGCGGCGTGAAAGATGACCACCGCGATGGCGATGCTGGTGACAATGCCGTGCGAAGCGGGCACGCCCAGCCAGGCTGGCATCCGCATCACGCGAACCGTGATTGTGGCGAAAAACAGACCGCCGCCGATCCCAGACAGCGATGTCAATAATGAAGTGAGCGCGATCACGCCAACCGATCGACGCACGGGGATCCAGTAGAGATACAACTCGCCGCGTCCGTCGCGAATTAGGCGTCGCCAGCCACGCTGGCCAATCTGCCCTGCGTCGCCGGTCGGTCGCCAGATGAGATACGCGCCGAGCGAGAGCAACAGCACGGCGAACCCGGCGGCGAAGATATTGCGCGGCAGCTGCGCCGTGCCGGTCGCGCCGATCAGTCCGGCCGGAACGGCGATCGCCGCCGCCATCCCCACCGCCCGGTAGTCGATCCGTTTTGCGTGCGCCAATCGCGTCGCCGCCAGGCCTGATGTTGCCAGTACGAGGCACATCGACGCCATCGCCACCTCAGCCGGGCTCGATTCCGTGTGCCGTGTGAGCAGGACGGGCGCGAACAGAAACCCGCCGCCCGCGCCGACCGCCGTCGCGTAGACGCCGACGGCAATGCCGACGCCAATCAAGGCGACGAACTCGAGCCAGTCCATTCGCGCAGGCTATGACGGCCTCTGGCTGATCCCGCGAGTCGCGTTACTGCTTGGGAATCTTCGGGATCAGCCAGCTCAGCAGCGCGTCCTGACTGCGCGTTTGCATGTAAAAGCGGCCCGGCCCCTCGAGCTTGCAGACCAAGCCTTCGCCCGACAGCAAGGTCGTCTTCCAACCGCCCGAGCGTCCCACGCTGTACTTGACCGACTCGTCGAACGCGACCATGTGGCCGGTGTCGACCGTGTACTCCTCGCCGGCTCGCAGTTCCTTGAGATGAATCGCGCCATAGCTCGAGACGAACAGCATGCCGTACCCGCTACAGCGCAGCAGGAACAGTCCCTCACTGGAAAAGAAGCTGCGCGCGCCGCCCCAGGATGTGTCGACCTCGATCTCCGGCGTGGCCGCGAGGAATGATCCGGACTGGACCAACACGGTCCCACCGCTCAGCTCCAGCGCCTCGATGTCGCCGGGCAACCCGGGAGCGATGGTGACTTCTCCTGACTGCTCGGCGGTGAAAGTGTTGATGAAGAAACTCTCGCCGCCGAGTACCGAGCGTTTCAGTCCACCGAGCAGTCCGCCGCGCATGCCGGTGTCCAACGTGATGTTGTCCGACATCGACACCATCGCTCCGGCTTCAGCCTGGAGCTGCTCGCCCGACGCCAGTTCGATCCGCCCCAAGGCGTACGATGGCCGATGCAGAATCTCATATCGCATGCTGCTGGATCCTTTTCATCGATTGAGATCGTCATCACTTTATGCGAGTTCGCTTGGCTGCGCGTCTAGCTGCAGTCGCGCAGGAACTGGCGAATCGCGTCGAGCGTGGCGGGGAGCTTTTGTGGGGAACGGGCGTCCACGTCGAGACAGCGCGCGCCGGGCGCCTCGTTGCAGATGCGGTACCCGGTCCCCGTGGGATGGAACGGATCGGCGCCGGGAATCACCAGCATGGGCACATAGGTGCGCTGCACGGCGACCTCATTGACCGCGAAGTAGGGTGGATTGGGCGGCCACATCCCGTCGCGAAAGGCGACGACCAGCGCAATGTAGCCCTCACGTCGGACGCTGCGCACCGCGTCGGCGAACAGCGGCTCGTCGTGGATGCGCTGTGCAAATGGTCCCGCCTCGTTGTTCTGCATGAAGATCGGGTCGTGTTGCGCCGCCTCGATGACGGCCTCCAGTCCTTCGGCCCGGCAGAGGCGAATGGTCGGATTGAACATCTCATAGAACGTCTCTGGCGAGTTAGTCTCGTCCAGCCCGACGGGGTCCTGCATGACGATGCCGGCGACGCGGGCGGGAGCTTGGTCGGCGATCCGCAGTGCGTAGGCGCAACCGATGCAACCGCCCATCACGTGCGCCTGGGCGACGCCGAGGGCGTTGAGCACCGCCAGCTGGTCTTTCATCGCCTCGTCGTAGCTAAACGCGGTCAGCCCGGTTCGGGAACGACCGCAATGCCGCTGATCCATGCCGATCACGGTGAACTCGTCCGAGAATGCCTCAATCGGGTTGATTATCGAGCGTTGCCAGAACTCGATCTGCGAGTTGACACCGCCGGGGGCAAACAGGAGCAGTGGGATCTCGCTGTTGCCTTCGCCGTAGACCTCGAAGTGAATGGTCGTACCGTCGGGTCGCATGACTGCTGCCATTGGTCGCCTCCTGCAACACTGCGGACCCGCCGAGATCGGCCTGAGCTGTGTCGTCTCGCACGTCCGCCTAAGTCTAGGGCGGCGGCGTTAGTCTATCTGTCAACCGGCCGAGAACCCGCCTAGATCCAACAGGCAGACAGAGAGCACCTCGGAGGAACGTCATGGTTGTCGCTGAAGCCCCCGCCCTGACCGTTGACACGGTCGACATCACTGACTCCGACCGCTACCGGGATGTCGGATATCCGTGGGCCGAGTGGGATCTGCTGCGCAGGGAAGCACCGGTTTACTGGTATCAGCGCCCCAGCTACGAACCGTTCTGGGCGATTACCAAGCACGCCGACATTCGCTACATCTCCTCGCATCCCGAGCTGTTTTCTAACAAGCAGATGCTGCGCCTGAACCAGGCGTCCAAGCTCGGTACCGCTGCCCGGCAACGCGAGGCGAGCACCAACCGCACCGGCGGACATCCGGACGACCCGCCTGACTTCATCTTCATGGATCCGCCCGAGCATCGACAGCATCGCGGCCTCGTCGCTCGGCACTTCACGCCGCGGATGATGAAGATGCTCGAAGATCACTTCGCCGACCTGGCCGAGAACTATGTCTCGGATTTCGCCGACAAGGTCGTCGCCGACTTCGCCGAACGAGGTTCGCGCTCAGCGGTCGACCTGGCGCACGAACTCTCGGCCAAACTGCCCGTGGCCGCCATCTGCGCCATGGGCGGCGTGCCCGAGCCAGATTGGGATCAGATATTCAAGTGGACCGAAGTGATCGTCGGCGCGGACGACCCGGAGTTCCGCTTGCCGGGCGAATCGCCGAGCCAGGCCACCGAGCGCGTCGGCGTCGAGTGGTTCCGATACAACAACGAGCTGATCGAACAGCGCAAGCGACAGGGTTTGGGCGACGATCTGCTGAGCGACCTGCTGCGAGCCGAGATTGATGGCCGTCCGCTGTCGCCGGCCGAGGTGCATGGCTACTTCGTGCTGCTGCTGGCGGCCGGCAACGAGACAACGAGGAACTCGATCAGCGGTGGCGTTAAGGCGCTGCTCGATCATCCCGATCAGATGCGGATGTTGGTCGACGACGCTTCGCTCGTGCCTTTGGCGGTGGAGGAAATTCTGCGCTGGACATCGATCGTGATCCAGTTTCAGCGCACCGCGGTGCAGGACGTCGAGCTGCGTGGGCAGACCATTCGCAAGGGCGAGTCGGTCGTGCTCTGGTACCCGTCGGCGAACCGCGACGAGGATGTGTTCGAAGATCCCTATCGATTCGACATCAGGCGCGATCCGAACGACCATTTTGCGTTCGGCGGCTACGGCGAGCACTTCTGTCTGGGCGCGAACCTCGCTCGCTGGGAGATGCGCGCCATCTTCCATGCGTTGCGACCGATCCTCCCCAATCTCGAACTGGTCGCGCCGCCCGAGAATGTGATCGCCTTCCTCCACGTCGGCGGAATCAAGCGTCAGATGGTGCGCCATCGTCCGGTCTGAGTTGGACCGCGATGCCATAGACGATCTGTCGCTGACGCCAACCGCCCGGCGAGACAGGGCCGCGACATGGCCAGAAAACCCAAGCTCCGCGCATTCGGGTTCGACGCAGACAAGTTCAAGGAGATGATCGTCTATGTGGCGGAGCGCTGCAAGGGCGATCCGGCCTTCGGAGCCATGAAGCTCAACAAGATCCTCCACTACGCCGACTTCGACGCCTACCGATTGCTCGGCCAGCCGATCAGCGGCGCGACGTATCGAAAACTCTCGGAAGGACCCGCCCCGAAGGAGTTCCTCGAGGCGCGGGACGAGCTAATCGAGCAGGGTCGATTGACGTTGGAGGAGCGGGGCTACTTCAACCGAGTGCAGAAACGTCTGCGCCTGGCGAATGGCGAAGCCGCGAATCCGGAGGCATTCACTCCGGAGGAACGGCAGATCGTCATGGAGGTCATCGAGTTCTTCGAGGGGAAGTCGGCGCGAAAGGTCTCCGAGTACTCGCATCGCGAGCCAGGCTGGCTGCGAGGGAACGCGAGCGAATCCCATACGAGACATCGTGGCTGAGCCCGGAACCAATCGACCAGGAAACCGAAGAATACGCACTAACCATCGCACAGGGGTACCTGGGCAAGAAATCGCAAACGCAATAACAATGGTGTACGGGGATGGGGTGGGAAGTACAGATTTCGCGTGAATTCCAGCGGCAGCTGGACGATTTGACGGAGCATGAACGCCGATTGGAAGAAATGGCCGAAGGCCTGATCTTCACCGCATACAGCGGATCGGACGTCATCTGGCCACAGGAGCATTATGGTCGCCAATCTGTGGTGCACGCGAGTCTTTGCACCAGTTCCGTTCCTGATCTTCTATGAGTTGGATGAGGGTGACAGGCGCATCGCATTCGTCATCATCACTGAAACCCCATATTTTATCTGTGGTCAGCCACCGCACCAAGCGATCGCGATGCAGCTATCATCCCAGCATCAGTGGGTACTGATCTGATTGGAACTGCACATGGTCATCGCCGAACGGCCGAGGTTGACCCTCGAAACCCTGAACATCACCGACGCCGACCTCTACGTCGAACATGGCTATCCGTGGGCGGCGTGGGATCTGCTGCGCAGGGAAGCGCCGGTCTACTGGTATCAGCGGCCCAATTTCGAGCCCTTCTGGGCGATCACCAAGCACGCGGACATCCGCTATATCTCCTCGCACCCCGAGCTGTTCTCGAATACGCAACTGCTGCGCATGAACGACACCGAGTCGATCGGCATCGGCGAGCGCGGACGCGAGATCAATGCCAACCGCTACGGTGGTCACCCGTCCGACCCGCCCGACTTCATCTTCATGGATCCGCCGGAGCATCGACAGCACCGCAGCCTGGTCGCGCATCACTTCACGCCGCGGATGATGAAGAAGCTGGAAGACCATTTCGCCGAGATGGCGGACGACTACGTCTCCGATTTCGCCGATTCAATCGTCGGCGATTTCGCTGAGCGCGGTTCAGTTTCCGCCGTCGACGTGGTGCACGAGCTGTCCGCCAAGCTGCCCGTCGCCGCTATCTGCGATATGGGCGGCGTGCCCGAAGAGGACTGGGCCAAGATCTTTCACTGGACCGAAGCCGGTATCGGCGCGGCCGACCCCGAGTTCCGCTTGCCGGGCGAAGATCGCGAGCAGACCATTCGCCGCGTTAATCTGGAATTCAACCTCTACAACGAGGGCTTGGTCCGCGACCGACAGACCAACGGGCTCGGCGACGACCTGCTCAGCGACCTGTTGCGCGCCGATATCGACGGCTACAAGCTGACCCCGCGCGAGATCTCGTCGTACTTCCGCCTGTTGCTGGGCGCCGGTAACGAAACCACGCGCAACTCGATCACCGGCGGCGTCAAAGCCCTGCTCGACCACCCGGATCAGCTCGACGACCTCGTCGCGCATCCGGAGCTGGTGCCCTCGGCGGTGGAGGAAATCCTGCGCTGGACCTCGATCGTGATTCAGTTCCAGCGCACCGCTACGCAGGACATCGATCTGCGAGGAGAGACGATCCGCAAGGGAGACTCGGTCGTGATGTGGTATCCGTCCGCCAATCGCGACGAAGATGTATTCCCCGACCCATACCGGTTCGATATCCGCCGCGATCCGAACGATCATTTCGCCTTCGGCGGCTACGGCGAGCACTTCTGTCTCGGCGCCAACCTGGCGCGCTGGGAGATGCGCGCCATCTTCCACGCCCTGCTGCCGATCCTGCCCAACCTGGAACTCGCCGGGGAGCCGCAGATGGTGCCCAACTCCCTACACGTCGGCGGCATCAAACGACAGCTGGTCCGCTACCGAGCGCAGTAGTTCCGGGTCATCGCTAGCCGCGGTTTTCGCGCTTGACGCACGTCTCGCCGTCGTCGGTGAAGACGACACGGGATTTCTTGTTGCCGCGAATCTGCGGCTCGCGGGCGAGCTTGCGGCGGATCAGGTCGATCGGGCCGTCCGGCGCGACCAGCGACTCAGGCAGACCGAGTACATCGACGAGGAGCGCTCGGTCGAGTCTGGCGCGCGCTGGGTCTTCGTCGATCTGGTCGAAGGGCAGGAAGCGCTCATCGCGGAGTAGGTTGAACTGACGCTTGGCCTCGGCATGCTGCTCGTGGGTGAGAGTGCGCGTGTCTAGGGTGGGAATGTTGGGGATACCGGTGACGGTAGTCGTACCTCTTCCCGCCTGGGTCTTGTTGCTGACCCACCAGTGCAGCAGGAGCCCCAACGTCGAGTTGCACCACAGCGCAAAGGCGTACTCGTAATCAGGATTGCTGAGAATGACGGATGGCCAGGCTCTCCCACCGATGCATTTGCGTTCGGTCATTGCCACGACGAGCGATTGGGCGTTGAACTGGAGATCTCCATTATAGTGCGCGCGAGTCGCAGTAGTCCATACATCCGCAGCCTCATTGGACATCCTTGCTCTTACTCTTCCTTCGCTATCAGGATCCACGATCAGTCGGCGCTCTTTTGTGTGATCGTGCGCCCAAAGTGCGGGATAGGTAGGCTGCTTGACCAACGGCGGTTTATGGATCGCGAATGCGCCTCGCTTAAGCGATGTGGTCAAGCTGCCAACCTTGCGGTGAACCGGACCAACTGTTCCGATCTCTGCAATGGGAGAAACTGGTATGCGAGCGGCACTGCCGGTTCGTGGGTCAATCAGATTGCCGCGCTTCAGCGCTTCGCAAATGCCGACAAGCGACACATCTTCGACCCCGACGTGTGGCCACGGCAGGTCGTCGTCGAGCGTGGCGCGAATGACGTGTCCGCAGTGCTCGCCGCCCAGCGACAACGGTGTAATGGTCTCTCCGCTGTCGGCGAGATCGCGCTCGGTGCTGACAATCGCTTCCGCGAGGAGCGTCGCGCTGCCGGCCGACAGAGGTTGATGATTGAGAATGACGAACGTGGCCGTCGGCCTTGCTTGCTTGCTTGCTTGCTTGCTTGCTTGCTATAATGAGTAGCTCCGCCATGCCGGTGTCGGCGGAGAAGGAGCGTTCGTATGAGCCAGGGGCCGCGATCGTCACGATGCGAATACCGGCATAGCCCTCTCGCCAGAGTTGGCGTATCTTATCCCACTTGCCGCCCGATGCGGCGCTGAGCGGCAGTACGAATGCCATCACGCCGCCTGCGCGAAGTTTACGCTGCGCCAGTTCGACGAAGTGGGAGGCCAAGCCGGCGTAGTCGTTCGAAGGAGCGCCCTTGGTCAATCGCTTCACGTTGCGCGACATCGCCTCTTGCTCATCGGCGGTGTTCTCGAATGCGGCGTAGGCCGGATTCGGCGTTGCGGCGTGCCCGCCTTCGTGATTGGTCGGTCGCGTAAATGGCGGATTCATGATCACGAGATCAAATTGTCCGTGACCGACGCGCGTCATCAAATCAAGCACATCCTCGGGCCGTCGTCCCCCGGACGTAGTCGCGGACGCTTGCTGGATCAGTTTCGATTGCACGTTCTCTGCCAGCAGTTCGAGCGAGCCGATGGAGGCGGATTCGCCGCCGTAGGGCATAGTCAGCAGGCATTCGCCATCGAAGGGGACGTCTGGATGAGCGCCGGCGAGGGAGGCGGCGGTCAGGTGGACGGCGATGTTGAGCACGTCGAGGCCGACGAGGCCGTGTTTCATCATCGGCGCGTGCAGCGCCGCGGGGTCGCCGCCGTTGAGTTCGTGCAGCAGCGAGATACGCTGATAGGCGGCGGAGAGCAGCGTGCCGGTGCCGCAGGCGAAGTCGCCGATTTGCAGCGCCTGGATGGAGTCGTCGCCCCATTCGGCGCCGCCCGGGGCGCGGTCGGCGGGGATCGCCAGACCGGCCAGCAGCGCTGCGGCCGCGGGTCGGGTGTAGTAAGTGGCGAGGAACTTGCGGTCGGCGATCAGCCGTTGGAAGATGACGCCGGTCAGGTCGTGCGATTTGGTCACACCTCGCTGCACCAGTCTCAGCGCGCCTCGTCGCAACGGCGTCGCTATAGCGTTGGCGGTCTCCTCGGGCAGCGTGCGAATGATCTCTACCGCCGTGGCGAAGATTGGCCAGTAGTTGATCTCCAGCACTGATTTCCACTCGAGGATCAGAGCGTCGATATCGAAGTCGCCCGGAGGCAGAAGTTCGCGCAAGTGTCGTAAGCGTCGCTGTTTCCCATCGACGGTGATGAAGAACTCAGCACCCGCCAGCGCTTCATGGAAGATCAACGCATTGATCACTACGGTCATCGCCATGCTTCGGGTTTGGCTAGCCTGATCGTCGAATTGCCCGAGCAGGCTGGCAATGTCAGAGCCGATCGATCCGGGTAGGTGGGAACCGTGACGGGACGTGAAGGCGGCCGCGGCGTTCTCAACGCTCTGTTCGAGAATGATGCTCATGCGCTCAACGCGAGGTGCGGGAGTTGATGCATGATACGCGAGCACGGCCAAGTCGCGCGTGGATCCCTTGAGCCAGCCACTCTGGGGTAATCGTTCCACGCCGCCGCCCGGCGTGCGGGTCAGCAACGCGTATTCGAGTCCGTCAGTAGTACACAGCGTCTGACGTAACCCCTCGCCGTCGATCTCCAGCACTTCGGGCGGATAGACCAGCGCAATGGCGCTCTCGATCGGTTTGCGTGTCTCGTTGACCACTCGCCCCAGTCGTTGGCGCGCGTCTTGTTCGGCGCTGGGATGATTGTCGCGTTCGGCCTCGATCACGACCGGCCACTGGGACGCTTCCTCGATCAGGATGTCGGGTCGGCCGCCGTCGCGCAGCTGTCCGAGTTGCTCGGAGACGATTCGCCAGCTGTTCGGGCGGAGTGTTTGCAGAACTTCACCCAAGGCGACGTTGATCGTTTGCTCGTGGGTAGACACTGGAGCCGTTTAGTCCTCCACCGAGATTGCCGCTCGGGGACAGGTGCGGACGGCGCGGGTGACGTTGGCCTCCTCTTCGGCCGGGACGACGTCGACGAGGACGTGGGAGAGGTCGTCGTCACGGACGTCGAAGACCACGTCGGTCGCTTCCATGCACTTGGCGTGGCCCTCGCAGAGGCTCGTGTCGATTTTGACTTTCATCTTGCAGCCTCCCGGTCGGCTTCCTGTTCGTGGCATCTGGAGCCAGTTTATCGAAACCTCGGCATGACTTCGTGCGCGAACAGCTCGATGCTGCTGCGGGCGAGGTCGCGCGATGCGCCGGGCGGGACCGGCGAGCTGATGATGTGATCGGCGGGAATCCAGTCCAGAGTTCGCTCGATGGCGGCCGCCACATCGTCTGGAGTGCCGGCGACGAAGCGCGCGAGCAGATCCTCGTCCGTTTGATATAGTAGCTGGCCCAGCGGATCTTGCTCGCCCAGGTCCGAGGCATCGTGGTACCATTTGCCGTAGGTGTCGCGCAGATAGCGCTGGTGTGGTTTGAGCGCTTCCCAGAGCGCTTGGGGATCGTCCGATACGTAGCCGCCGGCGGAGAGCAGCACCTCGAAATTGGACGGGTCATCGCCTTGCGCGCGCAGCGCCTCCGCCCAAGCGTCGTAGACGGGACGGTCGGCGACGATCATCAGGTTGGCGCGGAAACGCGCAGCGCGCCGCGCCGCGGCGGCGGATCGAGCCCCAACCCAGAGCGGGAACGGCTGTTGGATCGGCCGCGGCGTCACCTGTACGTCCTTGATCTGATAGTGCCGACCATCGAGCGTGACCGACTCGCCTGCCATCGCGCGGGTCACAATCTCGAGCGATTCGTCCATGATGCTGGCGCGTTGGCGTCGCTTGACGCCGAATCCCTCGAATTCCTCGATACGATAGCCCAGCCCGACGCCGAGATCGAAGCGACCGTGCGAGAGGATGTCGACGGTCGCCGCGTCCTCGGCGACGCGGATCGCATTGTGCAGCGGCAGCAGCAGCACCCAGGTGCCGATGCGAATATGGGACGTGAGCCGCGCAATGGCCGCCGCGATCGGCAATACCGAGGGCGTGTACCCGTCGTCGATGAAGTGGTGTTCGGTGATCCAGACGTGGTCGTAGCCGAGTTGCTCGGCGTAGACGATCTCATCGAGCAATTCGTCGTAGAACTGCATCCAAGGTTTGCGCCACTGCGGCGGATTGCGGAAATCGTAGATCAGGCCGAATTTCGGCGCCCGGCCGGGCATCAGGACAGACCGATCCGGCCGCCGAGCGGAATATCGAGCAGCTCCGAGCGCGGTGCAACGTGATTGAGTTCATTCTTGACCGGCGCGAGCGAGTCAGGGCCGGTCATGTCGCGTGTCATCGGTGGCATCCAGTCGTCGTGATGGCCGAGTACGATGCGGGGCGCGCGCAACATATCCGACATGCGACCGACGAACTGCGCCAGCGATCCCTGGATCGGTTCGCCGTCGATGTTCGGCCGCCCCGCCATCGCCACGATGGCGACGTCGGGCCGCATGTTCCGCACCACGCCGGTCCAGCAGCCGGAGGTGTCGTGGTAGAAGATCGCGCCGTAGGGAGTGTCGATCAGGTACGCCAGCGCGCCGCCGGTGTCGTTGGAGCCGAGGCAGGCGGCGACGTGATCGATCATCTGCGCCTGGACTTCGGAACCGAGGTCCTGTGAACGCTCGCCCAGCGAGCCGCCGATATCGACTGATCGACGGTCGCCCCAACGTTCCGCCTCGGTCAGGCCATACTGACCCAGCACGACCTTGCCAGGATCCCACGATCCTTGCGTCCAGATACAGGAATGCAGGCTAGGAAAGACCTCGACCGTGATGTCCTTCGAGATCCGGTGGCGCTCGCCGCCCTGCGAGCGCAGAAGTTGATCTTCGGAAATGCCGGCCTCGATCAGCACACGGGCGGACTCGTTGGAACCGATCACGGGCGCACCCGTGTTGGCGGCGATCATCTCCGCGCCGGCGATGTGGTCGAAGTGCGAGTGCCCAACGAGGATAGCGTCGGCACGGGTGATGTCGGCGGCCGTGAGTCCGACATCGCGTGCCGACGGCACACGATCGATGTAGGCGTCGAGCATGATTACGGTGTCGTCGATACGCAGCCGAAAGGTCGCGCAACCGAGCCAGTCCAGAGTGACGGTCATCGGGAACCTCCGATAGTTGTGCTCGGAGGCTAGCGTGTGGGAACGCGCATAATCGCGATGCCCTGTCAGGCGGGCACGATCCGGTACCACTTGCGACGACCCACGCGCAGCACGGCCCCGTTGGCGATTACGGCGTTGAGATCGGTGACTATTTCGTCGTCGATGCGGACGGCACCCTGGGTCACGAGTCGCTTGGCGGCGGCGCGACTGTCGGCAGCAGCGAGATGGTGTAGGAGCGCCGGCAGGGAGACCTCAACGGTCTCCGCACCGCCGAACGGAATCGGCGTGTCGGGGATGTCGTCGGGGGCGATACCCTGCGAGAACGTGCGCGTCCACTGAGCCTCGGCGGCATGGGCGGCGTCCTCACCATGCCATTCGCTCACGATGGTGCGAGCCAGTCGACGTTTGGCATCCATCCGCTTCAGCACGCCCGCTGCTAGCTCGCGATTGATCTGGTCAACATCGGCAGCGGCCAGATTGGTGCCATAGTCAAAGAAGGGCGCGATCACATCGTCGGGAATCGACATGGCCTTACCATACTGGTCGTTGGGTGGCTCATCGATGCCGATGTAGTTGCCGCTGCTCTTGGACATGCGCTGTTTGCCGTCGGTACCGACGAGGATCGGGGTCAGCACGGCGATCTGCTGCGGTTGCGCCCGGCGCTCCTGCAGCGTGCGACCGCACATGATGTTGAAGGTCTGATCGGTGCCACCCAGCTGGACATCCGCCTCCAGTGCGACAGCGTCGTAACCCTGCATTAGGCCGTACATGAACTCGTGCACATAGACTGGTTGTCCTGCGTCGATACGATTCCTGAACGTGTCGCGTTCCATGAACTGCTGCACGGTGAAGTTCGATGCCAGGCGCACGACGTCGCCAAACGACAGTTGTCCCAGCCACTCGCTGTTGCGACGCACCTCTGTGCGCTGCGGATCGAGCAGCTTGAACGCCTGCTCTCGGTAGGTGGCGGCGTTGCGCTCGAGCGTCTCCGCGGCCTGCATCGGGCGCAGCACGTCCTTGTCGGATGGGTCTCCCACCAGTCCGGTGAAATCGCCGATCAGCAGAATCGACTGATGCCCCAGCTGCTGGAACAGCGCCAG
Organism: Dehalococcoidia bacterium; assembly: GCA_965116225.1. Taxonomy (GTDB): domain Bacteria; phylum Chloroflexota; class Dehalococcoidia; order Bin125; family Bin125; genus Bin125. The sequence goes on from OZ220495.1 coordinate 2,229,176, forward strand.
CTTACGCAGCGTGACGCAGTGGCCGATATGCAGGTCGGGCGATGTCGGGTCAACGCCCAGATAGACGCGCAGCGGTCGATCGTCCAGCAACGACTCAATCAATCGCTCGCGCAGCTCGCGATCCATCGCCCGACGGGTACCTTCGTCGCCGTATGCGACGCCGCGCATAATCAGCGCGTGTTGACGCTCAACCTCGGCTGCGATACTGGCTGAGACTTGCCGGCTCATTGGCGCATTCCTGTCGATATCCCTGTCAGGATCTCGCGAGCTGTGTCGCGATCCTTGCCGATCTGTTCGACCAGCGCGTCGATACCGTCGAATTTACGCTCGTCGCGCAGACGTTTCACGAACTCAACGCGCAGATCAGTTCCGTAGATGTCGTCGTCAAAATCGATGATGTGAGACTCGATTGACAGTCCTCCGTCATCATCGAAGGTGGGACGCATGCCGATGTTGGTCACCGATGGAGCGGGTCCGCTCGGCAGGTGGGCAATCGTCGCGTAGACGCCCGGCGCGGGAATCGCCCGGTCGTTGCCAATCGCTACGTTCGCTGTGGCGAATCCGATCGTGCGCCCTCGCTCGAATCCCACAACGACCGGCCCGTGCAGCGAAAATCGCCGCCCGAGCAGTTGGCCGACCAGCTCGACATCGCCGCTGTTGAGCGCGTCGCGGATACGGGTCGATGAAACCTTGGTTTCGGAGTCGCTGGTCAGCAGCTCGATCACCTCGACCTCGTAGCCGAGATCCCGGCCGAGCGCCTGCAACGTTTGCGGGTCGCCGCCGCGTTGGCGTCCCAGGGCGAAATCCTCGCCGATGATCAGGCGCGCTAGCTGGAACTCCTCGACCAACATGCGCACGAAATCGCCTGCGTCGGTGAGCGAAAACTCTGAGGTGAACGAGACTGTCGCGACGCTGTCGAGGCCCGTCTGCATGATTAACGCCAGACGGTCCTCGAGTGACGTGACGTACTCAGTGGTCAGGTCGGGGCGCAGTACCTGGCGAGGATGTGGATGGAACGTGATCGCCGCCGCGGCGAGTCCATGTGTCGAGGCGCTGTCAACGACATGTCTGAGCACCGCCTGGTGGCCGCGGTGCACGCCGTCGAAGACGCCGATCGTCAGCGCGGTCGGTTGCCCCAGCGCTGCTCGGCGCAGCTCCCGACGCGCCAACTCGGTGACCACGGCGATCGGCCCTTCAACCAGCCCCTGAGCAGGAGCGGGAGCTCAGCCTATCAGCAGCCAGCTAAGATCGATTCGGCTTCGAGCGAAGCGCCAGCCGCCGCAGCGGCCCAAGCCGACTCGGGGGCGTCCGAGATCGCGCCGATCAGGATGTCCTCGTAATCGCCGTCCTGTTCGATCTCGACAGCGAGCGACTTGTGCAGTTCCAGCACCGCCATGAACGAGACGATCAGCTCCAGCCTCGATCGCGCATCGGCGATCCACTGACGAAACGAGATGGATTGACCGCTTGTCAATCGGATGCGCAGATCCGCAGCGCGTTCGCGGATGGTGATCCGCTCGCGTTCGATCGCGGCGTCGTGCGCGATCTCCACCTGCGCCAGTCGCTCGGCGGCGCGATCGAACGCTGCCTGCGCAATGCGCGCAAGCGACTCGACCGTGATTCGATTCGGCATCCCGAGCGGTAACGGCCGCTCGCTCGGCGGCGCGGAGCTTGGCGCGTAGGAGCGCCATTGCCTGCGGTCGCGCTGGCCGAGCTGAGCAATGCCGTCGCGGTAGCGCTTGTAGGCGAGCGCCAGCGCCACGAGCTCATCGGCTTCATGCGCTTTCTTGTCCGACTCATGTGTTTCGGGCTGCGGAGTCAGTTGCCGCGCCTTGAGCAGTACCAGCCGTCCGCCGACGTTGATGAACGTGGCTAGCGCGTCAGCCTGTTGAGCGCTCAGCGCGCCGTCGACCGGCGTCATCGCGGCGACCTGCGCCAGATACTGATCGGCGACCTGCGCCAGCGACAACTCGGAAATGTCGAGCTGGCGCGACTCGATCAGCTCAAGCAGCAACTCGATCGGACCTTCGTAGGCGGGCAGATGCAGCTGGACCATGTGGAGCGCCCGATTCAGGTCGACTGTGCTTCTCGGTTCCGTCCATCGCTCGACGAGCGGCTCGTTGTGACGATAGCGGCGCTAAGTGAACGAGATAGCCGCCGCGCGGGCGGCAATGATCGAGGGAAGCGCGTTAGTTGGCGACGAAGTTGAGCAGCTTGTCCGGGATCCAGATCACGCGACGTAGTGTTTTGTCGGCGATCTGGTCGTCGACTTTCGACGAGGCGCGCGCCGCCGATTCGGCGTCCGCCTGCGATGCACCCGGCGGGAGCGCCAGCCGGTCGCGCAGTTTGCCGTTGACTTGTACCACAACTGTCACGGTCTCAGCCTGGGCGAGCGATTCATCGTATTGTGGCCAGCGCTGCTCGTGGATTGATCCTTCGTGACCGATTCGTTGCCACAACTCCTCCGTGATGTGCGGTGCCAATGGGGCGAGACAGAGCAGCAACGACTCGATCGCTTCGCGCCAGGCGTCGCTGTCGACCGGTCCCTGGTCTCGAATGTTCTGCAGCTCGTTGGTGAACTCCATCATCGCAGCGATCATCGTGTTGAAGCGAAAGCGCTCGATGTCCTGCGTGACCTTGCCGATCATCGTGTGCGTCGCGCGGCGGATCGCGTCGGCAGAACCGCCGCCGATTTCAACCGCGCCCAGCGCCAGGTTCCAGACGCGGTTGAGCCAGCGCCACTGCCCGGAAATGCCGCTGTCGTCCCAGTCGCCGCCGGCTTCCCACGGCCCTAGGAACATCAGGTAGAGACGCACCGTATCGGTGCCGTGCTTGGCGACCCATTCGTCGGGGTTGACCACGTTGCCGCGCGACTTCGACATCTTGAAGCCGTCTTTCGTGATGGTGCCCTGATTGAACAGTCGTGCGAAAGGCTCGTCGATCGCGAGGATGCCCATATCGCGCGCCGCCTTGGCGAAGAAGCGGGCATAGAACAGATGCATCACGGCGTGTTCGGCACCGCCGGTGTAGATGTCGATCGGCAGCCACTGACGAGCCAGATCCGGATCGATCGGCGCACGGTGATTGTGTGGGTCGACGTAGCGGTACATGTACCAGTTGGAGCACATGAATGTGTCCATCGTGTCGGTCTCGCGCCTCGCCGCCTCGCCGCACTGCGGACAGTCGGCGTTGACGAATCCCTCATGTCGTTCCAACGGTGATGCGCCGGTGGGTAAGAACTCCGCGTCGTCGGGCAGCAGTACCGGCAAATCGTCCTCCGGCACCGGCACGGTCCCGCAGGAATCGCAGTGGACTATCGGGATCGGCGCGCCCCAGTAGCGCTGGCGCGAAATCAGCCAATCGCGCAGCCGATAAGACACTGTGCGACCGCCCAATCCCATCTCATCCAGCGCGTCGGCGACCGCCAGTTTGCCTTCCTGCCAGTCGACGCCATCGAACCGACATGAGTTGACCATTCGACCGGGGCCTGTGTAGGCGGCATCGAGGTCGGTACCATCCCACTCGGGCGGCGCGATCACGACGGGGATCGGAATGCCACGCGCTGAGGCGAACGCGAAGTCGCGTTCGTCATGAGCCGGGACGCCCATCACGGCACCCGTGCCATAGCTGAGCAGGACATAGTCGGCAATCCAGATCTGGATGTCCTGCCCGCTGAACGGATGCTTGGCATAGGCACCGGTGAAAACGCCGGTTTTCTCACGTGTGGTCGATTGCCTCTCGATCTCATTCTGCCGACGCGCTCGCTCGACATAAGCTTCGACCTCGGTGCGATGCTTGTCGGTCGTCAACTCGGCGACCAACGGATGCTCGGGCGCGAGCACCATGAACGTGCAGCCGAACAGCGTGTCGGCCCGCGTTGTGAAGACGGTGATCCGATCCGCGCCGCCGACCTTACGACCGAGCGGGAAGGAAATCTCCGCCCCCTCGGAGCGGCCGATCCAGTTACGCTGCATCAACCTGATCGGTTCGGGATAGTCGATGCCGTCGAAGTTCAGCAGTTCGTCTGCATAGGTGGTGGTGCGGAACATCCACTGTTCCATCTGTCTGGCCTCAACGATCGACTCGCAGCGATCGCAGACGCCGATGCCGTCGCTGTTGCGATTGACCTGCTCGTTGGCCAACACGGTGCCGCACCCTGGACAGAAGTTGCAATCGGCCGGACCGCGATAGGCGAGTCCGTGCTCGTAGAGCTTGAGAAACCACCACTGCGTCCAGCGGTAGTACTCAGGATCGGAGGATGCGAACTCACGGCTCCAGTCGAATGACGCGCCCATCGTCTTTAGCTGGCGGGTCATGTTCTCGACGTTCGCGTACGTCCACTGCTTCGGATGCGTGTCGTTGTTGATCGCCGCGTTCTCGGCAGGCAGGCCGAACGCGTCGAAGCCCAGTGGAAAGAGCACGTTCTTGCCCTGCATCCGATGCCAGCGCGCGGCGGCATCCGACGGTGCCATCGCGTACCAGTGGCCGATGTGCAGATCGCCGCTGGTGTACGGCAACATGGTCAGGAAGTAGTACGACGGACGCGGGTCGTCGTTGTCGACGCGGTAGAGACCGTCGATCTCCCAGCGTTCGCGCCAGCGCGGTTCAATCTCGGACGGGTCGTAGGCGGGCAGCTGCGGCGGGTTGCTCATTACCTCAGATTACACGGGGTAACGGCGGTATTGTGTGCAGAGAACACTACCCCGATTCGGCGTCGAGCCGACCCCGACCTGACATCGAGTTGGGTGCCGAAGGGAAGACGACGGCATGACGGATGGACCGCTGGTCGGTGTGATGATGGGTTCGCACTCGGACTGGGACACGATCAAGAACACTGCCTCGACGCTTGAGTCGTTGGGCATTGCCTGGGAGTCGCGGGTGTTGTCGGCGCATCGCACGCCCGACGAAACGGCCGAGTACGCGGCCGAGGCGCAGGGACGGGGAATTAAGGTGATCATCGCCGCCGCCGGCGGCGCTGCGGCACTGCCCGGCGCGGTTGCCGCCAAAACGCCGCTCCCGGTGATCGGCGTGCCGGTCAAGGGTTGGGCCACCGATGGCCTCGATTCGCTGCTCTCGATGGCGCAGATGCCTCGCGGCGTTCCGGTCGCAACCGTCGCCATCGGCCGGACCGGCGCGGTCAACGCCGCCTTGCTCGCCGGACGCATGCTGGCCCTGTCCGATCCTGAGATCGCCGCCGCCCTCGACGCCGATCGGGTGCGACGTGCCCAGGAGCAGCTGAGCCAACCGCACCCCACGCTGGACTGAGCGCCAGGCGATGGCCGCTCATCCGATCACTACATTGCCGCGAGATGCCGCCATACTGCGTGCGCCGGCCAAGCGCGTGCGCTACTTCGATGCATCGCTACGTGCGCTGGTCGCCGACCTGATCGATTCGATGAACGCAGCCCACGGCGTTGGCATCGCCGCGCCGCAAATCGGCGTCGGACTGCGGGTCGTCGTGATCGGCATGCCGGGCGCGCGTCCCTTTGTGATGGTTAATCCGGAAGTCGTCAAACGCAGTGGCGCGCGCGAGCTGATCGAAGGTTGCCTCAGCGTGCCCGGTTATCGCGGACAAGTGCTCCGCTCGACCCGCGTGCTGGCCAAAGCTCAGGACATCTCGGGCCGCGATATCCGCGTGCGCGCAGAGGGCGACCTGCTCGCGCAGTGCCTCGAACATGAGATCGATCACGTCAACGGTCGCGTCTACATCGACCAGGTCGCCTCCATCGATCAGCTCTGGACACTGGACGAGATGATCGCGGATGGCGGCGACGATGATGCCGATTGAGGCCTCCGAGGCGCTTGCCCGACTCAACGTCTCCGGCACCTGGGTTGTCGGAGACGCGCACGCGCGGTCCGCGCCAGCTCCCACTTCGATCTCTGGCGTATCCCCCTGGTCGGCGGACGAATCGATGTATGGCACCTGGCGGATGGCGATATCGAGTACGACCTCCATCGCCGCGATTTCAGAGTCAACGCGATGGCGGTGCCGTTAGAGTAGCTCCGGCGCGGGCTGTTTCGTCGCAATCAGGTCGCATCCGCTCTGATCGATCCATATGGCGGTCGAGACGGTATTGCGGACCGACGTTTGCGACTTGTCTCACACACGCGCTTCAGGACGATCCGGTGCGGATGCTGCGCGCGGTGCGGCTGGAAGCGGAAACGGGATGGCGACCGGACGCCGCGCTGCGATCGGCGATGCGTCGAGACGCCGAGTCGCTCACCTGCGCCGCCGCCGAGCGCTGCTGGGACGAGATGCGCCGCATCGCCATCAGCGACCGACTGCCCTGGTCGCTGCGTCGTCTAGAGCAAAGTAGCCTACTCCGACGTCACCTTCCCCGAGTTGGCGCATTGCAGAACGGTCGAGCAGCGCCCCACACATCGCCGAGATGTCTTCTAGCATCAGATTGACACAGTCCACTGGCTGGCGCGATCTGGCGCGTGCTCACACCATTGTCGGCATTGCCCGACATTCGTCGTAAGTTTGATGCGTGGCGGTTACCGCTGCGTCTGGCGACGCTGTTGCACGACATTGGCAAACCCGACACGCGCACGATCGGCATGGATGGTTCGACGCATTTTTCGGCCATAGCGAGTTGAGTGCCCAGCTCGCTGCGGACGGGCTTCGCCGTCTGCGAGTACCCGGGCGAGCGATCGCGCAGGTCAGCCTGCTGATCGAGCAGCACCTGCGACCAGGTCAGGTGCATGCGCCAGGCAGGCCACCCACCGATCGGGCGCTGCACCGATTCGACACGGCGCTCAGAGAGGCGGCGATTCCGCTCTGATGGCTGTTCCTCGCCGGTTCGCTGGCGACCGTTGGCGCTGCGGCGTTGCTGCCGCGGCTATGTGGCGCACATTGCGCGGATCGCCACGTGGGGTCCCACGCTAATCGAGCTCGATAGGCTCGATCATCGATGGCCACTCGATCATGGACGCCACGGGATTATCGCCCAGACCGAGCGTGGGCCAGATACACGCGACGACCGATGAGTTGGTCGCCATCGGGTAGATCAGCGGCGTCGAACAGGCGCGTCAGATCGCCCGACGATTGGCCAACAAGATACGCGACGGCGCGGCAAGATAGGAGCAGACCCCCGATGGCCGAGGTCATTCTGATCACATTGCTAGTGGTAGCGCTGTTCTACGTCTTTTTCATCCGCCCCACTCGAACCGAGGAACGCCGCAGGCAGCGAGACCTCATCGATCTGGAGGTTGGCGATGTCGTGTTGACGCGCGGTGGTCTGATCGCCGAGATTGAAGGCGTCGAGACGCCCGAGGATGGCCCCATGGTCGTGTTGTTGAGACTTTCCGAGGATGTCGTCGTGCGCGCGAGAACGATCGCCATCGCGGAACGCATCGGCAGCGGCGCGACGGATGCTGAAGACGATCAGCCAGAGCAGGGGGGGTGACGATTCGGCGTCGCGGTTGGCTGTTCACAAGGGTTTCGCTACCTATGCTGATCGCACATAACCGAATCACCAGTCGCCAGTCGCGAATTATGGTGTTTGGCGATCCCGCGTAGGCGACGATGGTCGACAGGCAGCGCCAACGTCCATGAGCTTTTTTAGACGGTTCAAATTCCGCGACGCCTACGTCTTCGCGCTGATTTTGATCTTGACGGCGTTCGCGATCACTGCGTCCTGGCCCGGTAATCCCGACCGCTACCTACCCAATTTCATTCCTTGGCCCGCAGGCGGCGGCGTTGCAGTCGGCGACTGGACGCGCGACCAATTTCGGCTCGGACTCGATCTCGCCGGCGGCGTTTCGATTACGCTGGAGGTCGCCGGCGAAGCGGGGCCGGTTCGTCGCGGCGAGTCTCTGAACCAGTTCCTCACCCGAGAAGGCGTCGATCTGAACGCGATCAGCAGCCTTAATCCGGATCTCGACGAAATCGATCCGGCCGACTATGACCTGCCGCTGCCGACGAGCATCAGCGAAATCGTTCTGCCTCTGGACGTAGACGATGCGTCGCTGGAAGAAGCGGTCGAAGAGTCGCGCCGCGTGATCGAAGAGCGCGTCAACGGGTTCGGCATCTCCGAGGCTGAGGTCACGGTCGTCGGCGCTGATCGTATCAACGCGCAGATCCCCGGCGTCGACGCTGATGAAGCATCGGATCTGGTCGGCTCGACCGCGCTGCTCGAGTTTCGTTCGATCGATCCGGCGCAGCCGCAACCACCAGCCGATCTGGATCGGCTGCAAATCAGCGCGGCGATCGACGATGTCTGGGATGCATCGCTTCCCCACGACGACGCGCGCTTCGTGCGCCGCGCCGCGCCGTATTTCATCCCGCCAGAAGACGAGGACGTGATTATCGGTGAGGGTCTGCGTTGGCTGCCGGCGACCGGGATCAATGCCGAGGGTGCCACCGTGCAGCTCACCGGTCGGCATCTGGTCGCCGATTCCATCGCTCGCACCCTCGACCAGGGCGGCGCGCCGGCGTTGACGTTCGAGTTCGACGACGAGGGCGCGCGCCTGATGGAGCAGATCACGCGGCGGCTGTTCGAATCGCGCGGCTTACTGGGCATCTTTGTCGACGGGCGGCTAATTTCCAGCCCATCGGTGAACGCGGTCATCTCCGACAGTGGGATCATCAACGGGCTGTCCGAGGAAGATGCGTTCACACTGCGTCGTCAGCTCCGAGCAGGTGCCCTGCCGATCAACCTCCGCGTGCTGCAAAGCACCGAAGTCGCCGCCACGCTGGGCGAGGACTCGGTGATCGACACCGTGCAGGCCGGGGTGGTCGCGTTCCTGGCAATCGTTGTCTTCATGATCATCTACTACCGAGTCCCGGGCCTGGTGGCGGCGTTGGCACTGATCGTGTACGCGGCGGGCGTCATGGCGACCTTCAAGCTGGTCCCGATCACGTTGACCCTGGCCGGCGTCGCCGGCCTGGTGTTGTCGATCGGCTTTGCGGTCGACGGCAATGTACTGATCTTCGAGCGTCTCAAAGAGGAGTTGCGACTGGGCCGCAGTGTATCGGGAGCGGTCGAGACCGCCTGGGCGCGCGCCTGGCCGGCAATTCGCGACGGCAATATCTCGACGTTGATCACTGTCACCATCCTCTGGCTCTTTGCCGACGCGCTCAATCAGAACTTGATCAAGTCCTTCGCGCTCGCGCTGCTGGTCGGCACCGGCTTCAGTTTCGTGACCGTGATCTTCGTGACCCGCAACTTCATGACGATGGCGGTCAGCACTGGCTGGATCCGCGGACTGCGACCGTTCAGCGTGCGGCAGATGACGATTCGTACCCGAGCCGAACGTGATGGAGGCGGAACACGATGATCGACTTCGTCGGCCGCCGCCGCATCTACGCCGTCGTGTCACTGCTGATGATCGTGCCTTCGCTGATCGGGCTCGGCCTGTGGCGGTTCGAGGCTGGTCTCGACTTCGCGGGCGGACTCGAGACCGAGGTCCGCTTCATCGGCGAGACCACAGTGGATGATGTGACTGAGGCGATCTCCAGCGTCACCGAAGCGGACGACATCGCGGAAGGTGCGCAGCTCAGCGTGGTTGAGGCTGAAGACGGTGCGCTCGCCGTGCTGGGTACCGTGCCATCGCCGTCGCTGGAGGACGTAGTGATGCTCGCCGACCGCGTCGACGATGCGGTCGGCTTCTGGTTTCCAACCAGCGTCAGCCTGGACATTGATCGACAGGAATCGGTGTTCCGCGCCGAGTTCTTTTTCCCGGGCGCGGTCGCGCAGGACGAGGTCCGCTCGGCGTTGGAAACGATCGGTCTGGGCGGTGCCAGAATCCAGGCCACCGCCGACGCCGCCTTCCGTATGCGGGTCGAACAGCCTGAGGATGGCGATCTGGAACGGCTGCGCCAACGCATCAACGAGGCGCTGCGCGCTGAGATCGGTCCGATCATCGTGTTGCAGAGCTCGGCCGTCTCGGGCACGCTCTCGGTCGAGATCGCGCGCGATGCTGGCATTGCACTCGCCGTTGCCGCCGTCGCCATCCTGATCTACATCTCACTCGCCTTCCGCCGCCTGCCCAATCCGGTGCTGTACGGATCCGCGGCTATCGTCGCGCTGCTCCACGACGTGACCATTGTCGCCGGCGCCTTTGCGATCGGTGGACGGGTCACGGGCCTCGAGGTGAATGCGATGTTCGTCACCGCATTGCTGGCGATCATCGGTTACAGCGTCAACGACACGATCGTCGTCTTCGACCGCATCCGCGAGAACCTGCTGCTCGACCCGCGTGAGGACTTCCGTCGCGTGGTCAACGCGGCGATCACCCAGTCGCTGGGCCGGTCACTGAACACGTCGATCACCGTGGTCCTGGCGCTCCTGGCGTTGTTGTTAATCGGCGGCGTCACGATTCGGCCGTTTGTGGTCGTGCTGTTCATCGGCACAGTCGCCGGGACATACTCCTCGATTGCGGTCGCCAGCCAGATCGTGTATCTCTGGCAGGACGGAACCTTGCCGCGACTACTGCGTCGAGACGGTGAGCGTCGCGTGGTGCGCCGAGTCGAGCGCCAGGCCTGACCGCCCGCCTGTCCACTGCTGACTCCGCCCTATTTACCCCTTACGTAGCACGCGCGCGTCGCCGACGCGGCGAGTCACGCGAATCGTGTCCAGATGTTCTAGCAACGCCTGCGCGATCTTGCGGTTCGTACCGAGCCGGTCACGCACATTGGCCAGCGTCGCCCGCTCCTGCGCGTGCAGTAGCCGCTTGGTTTCCGAGACCATTCCCTCATAGACGGCGTAGTCGAGATTGACGCCGTCCTTGAGTCGGACAATGAGACGTCGCGCCTCCAGATACTCCAACAGCTCAGCATCGAGCGAAGCGTCGACCTCGGGCCGAACGCCTTGTGCGCGAAGCCGCTTGAGCAACCCCTCGACCTGCGCGCGCTGCGTCTCCGACAGGGCAACCTCGCGTTCCGGGATGTCGAACACGCCGTCATTGACGATCAGCGATCCCGACGCCAGCAGTTGTCGCTGCACGAATGCGAATGCGCGCTGGGCGAGGTTGAGTCTGCTGCGCAAGTCTTCGCGCGGGAGGCCGGCGCGAAGTGGGAATTGATTGACATAATCGGCCACCGTTCGTTCCGCCCCGGACAGCAGCGTGCCCAGTCCTGTATTGGTGATCAGCGCTGCTGAGTCCGCCAGTCCGCCCTCATCGAGGACGATGACCGAGCCGTCCGCGATCTGCCGCTCGACCGCCTCGCGCGCGTTGGCGGCGCTCAGCTCGCTTCGTAGAACCAACTCGTCCCATCGGATTGGTTCCAACTGCTGCAGAACGGTGAATAACGTATCGTCGGGAGAGCCGTCGAGCAGCCGCTGCAACGCCTCCAGTGTCGACGCGTCGTTGCGATGATGTCGGCGCGGTTTCGTGTCCACAATCCGACCGCCGGCGACAGTGGCGTCGGCCGAGCGCAGCACGAAGTGATCGCCGCGAGCGGCGGCGATCGGGCGGTCCAGGCGCAGTTGGGCCCAGGTCGCCTCGCCCGGCGCGAGCGCGTCGCCTTCCAGCAGTCGCACGCGCGCCTGGACTTCGTCGGCCCCGACATGGAGTGTGCGGGTAGTGTTGTGCGGCACGCCTCGCGCCGCTCGCTTTACAGAGCGCAGACGGACGTCGACCGCAACGGTCGGTTCGAGCCAGCCGGGAGACGACAACACCATCCCGCGCTCGACGTCGTTCGCCGACACGCCGCTCAGGTTGACTGCTGTGCGCGCGCCTGGGGGCGCGGTCCCGATTGTCTGCTCATGCGATTGCAAGCCGCGCACCCGGCAGTGCATGTGACCAGGCTCGATCACTACCGCGTCGCCCACCGAAAGCTCGCCCTCCAGCAGCGTGCCGGTGACGACGGCGCCAAAGCCGGCAATCGAGAACGATCGATCGATCGGCATCCGCGGGCGACCCTGGTTGAGAATCGGCGGCAGATGTTCCAGCTCGGCGTCGATCAACGCTCGTAGATCGGTGATGCCTGCGCCGGTCAGCGCCGAAACGGGCGTGATCCGCGAGTCGGCGAGGTTCGTGTCGGCGAGCAGTTCGCCGATATCTTCCTCGACTAACGCGAGCCAGTCGTCGTCCACGAGGTCGGTTTTGGTCAGCGCGACCAGGCCCCGGTCGATATCGAGCAGATCGAGGATGTCGAGATGCTCCCGCGTTTGCGGCATCACGCCTTCATCGGCGGCGATCACGAGCAGCGCCAGGTCGATCCCGCCGACGCCGGCCAGCATGTTCTTGATGAATCGCTCGTGACCGGGCACGTCGACGATGCTCACCGCGCGACCTGAGGGCAGCTCGCACCAGGCGAAACCGAGGTCGATGGTCAGTCCACGCGCCTTCTCTTCCGCCCAGCGGTCGGGATCGATCCCCGACAGCGCCTGCACTAGCGCGCTCTTGCCGTGGTCGACGTGTCCCGCAGTGCCGATGACGTACACGTGATTATCCTGAACCCCAGTCTCTCGCTTTCGACTGAGGACTCTTGACTGAGGATATGTGCAATGCGCGCCATCGTCGTTGACCCGCCTGGCAAGCTCCCCGATTCGCTGCGGTTGGCGGACGTCTCTGACCCCCAGCCGAGCGACGAGGAAGTCCTGATCCGCGTCCACGCGACGGCGCTCAATCGCGCTGACATGATGCAGCGGATGGGCAATTATCCGCCGCAGCATGGCGCTTCCGAGATTCTAGGGCTCGAATTAGCCGGCGAGGTGATCGGGACCGGCGCTCGGGTGCGCAACTTCTCCGTCGGCGACCGCGTCTACGGACTCTCGGGCGGCGGTGGATACGCTGAGCTCGCGACGCTGCATGAGTCGCTGGCGATGCCGATCCCGGACGAGCTTACGTACCGTGAAGCGGCGTCGATCCCCGAGGTGTTTTTCGCCGCTAGCACCGCAGTTCGGACACTCGGCCGGACGCTGCCCGGCGAACGCATCCTGATCCACGCCGGTGGTAGCGGCGTCGGTATCGCTGCGATCCAGATCGCGCGCCTGATCGGCGCGGAGGTCTGGACCACGGCTGGCTCGGACGAGAAATGTCAGCGAGCCGGCGAACTCGGCGCGGACCTGACGATCAACTATCGAGAGCAAGACTTCGCTGAGCTGGCGCATGAGCGAACCGGCGGTCGGGGTCTCGATGTAATTCTGGACGTGATCGGCCGCGACTACTGGGACGCCAACCTGCGCTCGCTGGGTCAGGCTGGTCGTCTGGTCCTGGTCGGGCTGATGGGCGGCGCGACGGCCGAGACGAATCTCGGCCTGATCCTCTCCAAACGCTTGCAGCTCTTCGGTACCGTGATGCGCTCGCAACCCCTGATCGATCGCGCCGCGATCACGCGCGACTACCAATTGCACCTGGAACCGGCGATCGCCAACGGCGACATGCGACCGGTCATCGATTCGGTCTTCCCACTCAGCCGGGCCGCGGCCGCCCACCAGTACATGCAGGATAACCGCAACTTCGGCAAAATTCTGCTCGACTGCGTTGAGATCGACGAACTGTCGGACGACTAGCCCGTGCGCCTATGTCGGCTATGTCAGCGACGGGTCCAAGAATCGCACGAACAGCTCGTTGGCGACGGCGTGTCCGCGACGCGTCAGGCTGATTCGTCCCTCGCGGCGTTGCGCCAGGCCGCTACGCACCGCCCAATCCATCACCGGACGCAGCGCAGCGTAGTTGGACGGCAACGACGTCTCTGACACGCCTTCCATCAAGCGAAGCCCCGAAGTCAGGGTGTCGATCAGCTGGTCATCCGCGCTGAAGGCCGATGCCTCGACGATCGCCGGCGACGGCAACCCGCATGGGATTGGGTGCACTGCACCCACCGCGCCCGTTGCGACTGACGCGCCGTAGCGTAGCAGCAGATCGATATAGGCTTTTGGGCTGCGCGCCACCTGATAACGGGCCCCATCGACGAACCCGTGCGCGCCGGGGCCGATGGCCAGATACTCTTGATTGCGCCAGTAGAGCAGGTTGTGTCGGCACTGCCGACTGCTGCGCGCATAATTACTGGTCTCGTACTGCTCGTATCCGGCCAGCGACAGACGTGTCTCCGTCCAGTCGGCAATATCGGCGACATGATCCGGATCAGCCTCAATGACGCGCCCGGCGGCGACCTGCGCGGCGAGCGGCGTGCCATCCTCCACGGTGAGGGCGTAGCATGACAGGTGATCGGGGCCGCCATCCCATGTCAGCACACCTTCGATGGTCGACATCCAGCCTTCGAGCGACTGACTCGGCAAGGCGTAGATCAGATCGAGGTTGATGTTGTCGAATCCCGCCGCGCGAATCTCACCGAACGCCTGCCGCGCGCGGTCGCTGCTGTGGATGCGGTCAAGGAAATGGAGTTCGGTCGGATCCAGCGATTGCACCCCCATCGAGATCCGGTTGACGCCCGCTTCCCGATACATGGCCAGCCGTTCGGGTCGAACGCTCTCCGGGTTGGCTTCCAGCGTGATCTCGGCATGCTCGGCCAGACGCAGCCGCGCTCGGACGCTGTTCAGCAGTCGGCGGATCGATTTGCCGGACAGCAAGCTCGGCGTCCCGCCGCCAATGAAGATCGTCGAGAACTCCCGCGCGACCAGTCTCGGCGCCCAGAGACCAAGCTCGGTCAACGCGGCGTCGAGCCAGCGCGACTGCAGATCATCGATGCCGGCGTAAGAGTTGAAATCGCAGTATGAGCACTTGACCGTGCAGAATGGGACGTGGATATACAGACCGATCGGAGCGCTGGTCACGCTGGAAGTGTATGCGTTGGCAAGGGCTCTGCGTGTCCGATCTGATTGCCCGCTCGCCCGCGCGGTGACACACTCGACATTGGTTCATTGTTGGAGGTCCTGGTGCTCAAGACACATGGATGCGGAACGCTACGCGCCGCGCATGTCGGACAATCGGTCGCGCTTGCTGGTTGGGTGCATCGGCGACGCGATCACGGACAGCTGATCTTCATTGACCTGCGCGATCGCGACGGTCTGGTGCAGGTCGTTGTCCGGCCCGACGAACATCCTACGGCCTACGCGGCCGCCAACGACGTTCGCGGCGAGTACGTCCTGCGCGTCGAGGGTCGGGTCGTCGAACGCAGCGCGGCGACCAGGAACCCCAACCTGGTGACCGGCGATATCGAGTTGGTCGCCAGCTCGGTGGAAGTGCTGAACGCGGCTAGGACACCGCCGTTCTCGGTCAACGAGGATGATGAGGTCAACGAGCTGGTGCGGATGCAGTACCGTTACCTCGATCTGCGCCGCGCGTCGATGATCGAGGCGCTCGAGTTGCGGCATCGCCTGAATCAGTTCATCCGCGACTACATGACCGACAGGGGCTTTCTCGAGGTCGAAACGCCGATACTCGTCGCGGCGACGCCAGAAGGCGCGCGCGACTACGTCGTGCCCAGCCGTCTGACGCCCGGCGCATTTTACGCGCTGCCGCAGGCGCCGCAGCAGTTCAAGCAATTGCTGATGGTCGCCGGCGTCGAGCGCTATTTCCAGATTGCCCGCTGCTTCCGCGACGAGGACCTGCGCGCCGATCGACAACCGGAATTTGTCCAACTCGATCTGGAATGGTCATTCTGCGAAGAGGAGGACATTCTGTCGTTGCTGGAAGAACTGTTCGCCGGTGCCGCGGCGGCGTTGCGTCCCGACCTGACCGTCCCGCGACCGTTTCCTCGCCTGTCCTGGCGCGAAGCGATGGAACGCTACGGATCGGACAAGCCCGACCTCCGTTATGGCCTGGAGCTGTCCGATTGCTCGGATATCGCCAAGACGTCGGGTTTCGGCGTGTTCGCCTCGGCTGTCGCCGCCGGCGGCCGCGTGCGAGGCATCGTGATGCCCGGCGGTGCGTCGCTCTCCCGCCGCGAGGTGAACGAATTTACCAATCTAGCTAGGACGATGGGCGCGTCCGGCCTCGTCTCGCTGCAGTTCAGCGTCGACCCGGCCGCCGCCGCCGCAGACGACATCCGCTCACCCGTCCTGCGGCATCTGGGCATTGCCAGCGCACGCCGGATCGGCGCGCGCTGCGGTGCCTCGGCGGGCGATCTTGTGCTGCTCGCCGCCGGCGAGGCCGGCGTGGTCTCGACCGTGCTCGGTGGCATCCGCCGTGAACTGGCTCGCCGGCTCGATCTGATCGACGAAGCGGTTCTGCAGTTCGGATTCGTCACTGATTTCCCGCTCGTCGAGTGGGACACGGACGCTCAGCGCTGGGATGCGCTGCATCACCCGTTCACGGCACCGCAACCTGATGATCTCCCGTTGCTCGATAGCGATCCCGGCGGTGTTCGTGCGCGAGCCTACGACACCATCTGCAATGGCTTTGAACTCGGTTCAGGCTCGATTCGCATACACGAACGCGACCTGCAACTACAGGTATTCGAGCTGCTCGGCGTCGACGACGCCGAGGCGCGCCGACGCTTCGGGCATATGCTGGACGCGTTCGAGTACGGCGCACCGCCGCACGGCGGGTTCGCATTCGGCATCGACCGTGTCGCCATGCTCTTGGCCGGTGCCGAGAATATCCGCGAGGTGATCGCGTTTCCCAAGACGATGTCGGCATCGGATCCGATGACCGGCGCGCCCATGTCGATCACCGCCGAGCAGCTGGCGGAACTGCACCTCCAGATCGATACGCCGATCACCCGGATCTCAGGCGATGGCGAATCCGCCACCTCTTAGATGCGGTGGTAATCTTCACTACAGATCAGACTGAGGGTGTTCCGGTGCTCCAGTCAAGCGATACAGCGAAGGGTCGTGATGTGCGTATGATTCCGCTCAACGGTGGAGCGAGGAGTGTCGTTGGCCACTCGACGCTGATGATCCTGCTCGCCCTCGCCGCCGCGATCCTGATCGCCGCCTGCAGCGGCGACGAACAGGCGCAGGTCGAGCAGTCGCAAGGTACCGTCCGCGCTCAGCGCGGCGATTCGCAGCAGGCGCAGCCGCAGGACGGAGTGCGCCTGCTGCGCCAGGAGTCGAACCAGCAGCAACAGCAGCAGGGGAGGCAGTCCGAGCCTCAGTCCCAGTCGCCCACGGTCACGCCACGTGAGCCGGATGAGTTTCGCATCGCGCGGCAAGAGCCGATCAACCTCGACCCGTCCCAAATCACCGATGTCAGCTCAGCCGTGATCGCGGTCGAAGTCTTCGGTGGATTGCTGATGCTCGACCGCAGCCTACGCATCGCCCCTGACCTTGCTGAGTCGGTACCGGCCGCGCAATCCAATAGCGACGGCACCGTCACCTATCGCTTCACCATCCGCGATAACGCTACATTCCACGACGGCAAGCGGATTACCGCCGAAGACTTCAAGTGGAGCATCGAGCGCAATCTGCATCCCGAGACGCTCTCGCCGACTGCGCCAGACTTCCTCGACGATATCGTCGGTGCTACTGAGTATCTGCGTAATCGCGCCGACGAGGTGATCGGCATCCAGGTCATCGACGATGTGACGTTGGATATCACGATTAAGCAACAAACCTCTGT
Source organism: Dehalococcoidia bacterium (assembly GCA_965116225.1). Classification (GTDB taxonomy): domain Bacteria; phylum Chloroflexota; class Dehalococcoidia; order Bin125; family Bin125; genus Bin125. Next base: position 2,246,591 of record OZ220495.1, read on the forward strand.
CTTCCTCTACAAGCTGACCTATCCAACCGCGTTCGTGTTGGATCGGGAGCAGGTCGAGGCCGACCCCGATCGTTGGGCGCTGGCACCTAATGGTAGCGGTCCTTTCCGCCTGACCGAGTGGCAGCTCGGCGAGGGGCTGACGCTGGAGCGGTTCGACGACTACCATCTCGAGCCGGCCAAGGTGCGTAAAGTCTCGGTCCGCTTCGCCGGCGGATCGGTGGAGCAGTTTGAGAACGACGAGTTGGATCAGGCCGGGATCGGTCTCAACGAGATCGAGCGAGTCCGCGATCCTGCCTCCGATCTCAATCCGCTCTACGTTTCTCGTTCTATGCTCTCGGTTTCCTATCTCGCCTTCAACGTCTCCCAGCCGCCATTCGACGATCCCAATGTGCGGCTGGCGCTGGCGCACGCGATTGACAAGACGACGATCGTCAAGGACGTACTGGACAACCTTTCGGTGTCCGCCAACCAGATCGTGCCGCCGGGACTGGTCGCGCATGACCCGGATTATCGCGGCATCGTCTTCGATCCGGAGTTGGCACAGGAGCTGCTGGCCGAATCGAGGTACGCTGGTACACCGATCGTCGATGAGATGCGGCTGACCATCTCCGGCGCAGGATCAACGCCCGGACCGGTGTTTGAGGCGATTCAGGACATGTGGCGGCAGCATCTGGGTCTGGAAGTCGAAATCCAGCAGGTCGAGTTCGCCACTTTTATCTCCGAGATCGACCGCGGGCTGTACGGGTTCTTCTCGCTCGGCTGGAGTCTCGACTACCCCGATCCACAGAATGTGCTCGATTACAAGTTCCACAGCGCCTCGTTGGGTAACGACACCCGTCTCGACGACGAAGCAATCGACGGACTGCTGGAAGAGGCGCGCTACTCGCTCGATCAGGAGCGGCGTACTAGTCTCTACCAGCAGGTCGACCGCATGCTGGTAGAGGACGCGGTCTGGATTCCGCTTTTCCACGCGGTCGCCCACGAACTGGTGAAGCCGTACGTCCAGGGCTATGAGCCGACGCGAACGGTGATTCCCCACCTCCGCTACGTCAGCATCGACGAGTAGCCACCACGTACAAACGCGCCGCCACCCGGTCCGTGGCGAAGGAACCGTCACATGGGACATGGGGCGCTCCCGATCCTGATCCGCCGCCTGCTGCTGGTCCCGATCATGGTGTTCATCGTGGCTGCCGCCACCTACGCGCTGACCCATGTCGCGCCCGGCGATCCGGTCAAGATTATCGGCGGCGCGCGACAGGTCGAGCCTGAACAGGCTGAGCTGATCCGTGAGGAATTCGGCTTGGGCGGCGGTTATTTCGAGCGATTCGGCCGCTATGTCTGGGGCGTCGTCAGCCGCGGAGATCTGGGCCCGTCCTACTACTACCGCTCGCCGACGCGTAGCGTTCAGGAGCTGCTGGGCGAGCGTATCTGGGTCTCAGCCCACATCAACCTGATCGTCCTGGTGATGATCTTCGGCCTGGGTATTCCGATCGGCGTCTACGTCACCGTCAAGCGGGGCACGTGGAAAGACCCTGCTGTCATCGGCTTCCTCACGATTTTCGATTCCATTCCCTCGCCGATCATGATTGTGCTCGTCATCTGGCTGATGGCGGAAGGCCTGGCATCGGTCTTCAACTCTCTTGGCTTTAATGTGCCGGTGGTCTGGACGCCCGGCGATCTCGCCTCGTACATTGTGCCCCTGAGTGCCCTGTCGATCGGCGCGTATGCCGGCATGGCGCGATTCGTCCGCGTCAGCATGTTGGCGACCATCGATGATGACTATACGCGGACCGCTCGCGCCAAGGGACTGACTGAACGCGCCGTCCTCTATCGGCACGTGCTGCGCAACGGGTTGCTGCCACTCTCGACCAACTTCGGACTTGCGATTGTCGGTGTGATCGTCGGCTCGATTGTGATCGAAACACGCTACGGCATTCCCGGCGTGGGCGCGTTCGTCTTCGAATCGATCACGCAGCGCGACTGGAACGTCATCCTCGGCTTCACGCTCCTGGTGTCGACGCTGATTATTGTTGCCAACGCCCTAATCGACGTCCTCTACATCTTCATCGACCCGCGTATCCGCTTCACGGAACGGGTTGCATGAGTAGCGGCCAGCGATGGACTGACACCTGGTCAATGCCGACGCGCTCGGAGTCGCCCGTCAGACGGGCAACGCGCACGCTGCTGAGAAAACGGGTTGCGGTGGTGGCGATGCTGACGATCTTCGTGCTCTACGGAGCCGGCATCTATACGTTCCTCGACGCATTCGGCGTCGATACCGGTCTCCAGAACCCGAATCAGACCAATCTCAGCGAACGGCGCTCCACTCGCGTCGACGATGAGGGGGAGGGGGAATCCCTGGGTGAATTCACCGAGCGGCTGCAAGTCGAGATCGCGGATATCGTCGAGCTCAATCCGGATCTGATCGACGCTTACGGCCCGCTGAGGCCGCAAACCGCGTTGCCGGCCAGGACGGAGATCGTCCTCGGCCTCGACGAATCGCTGCAACCGCCGTCCGCCCAACACTGGTTCGGCACCGATCGCTCGGGTCGCGACCTGTTCGCTCGCGCCCTGTTCTCGTTGCGCACCACTGTGATCATCACGATCATCTCAGTCGTGTTGGGCAATCTGTTTCTGGGTCTGGGTCTGGGTCTGCTCGCCGGCTATCGCGGGGGCTGGGTTGATACCGCGATCATGCGGCTCGCCGACCTGGTGCTGGCGATGCCCGGACTCGTCTATCTGATCGTGATCATGGCCGTCTTCCGAGATCAGGTCACGGAGTGGTTTCGCCGTATCGAAGACGCAACCGGCGCTGATTGGCTGATCGCGCAGGGCGTCGACGACTATGTGCTGATCGTCTCCGCCATGTCGTTGTTGGGCTGGGCGGGCGCGGCGCGCTTTTATCGCGGACAGGTGTTATCGCTGCGCGAGCGCGAGTACATTGTGGCCGCGGAGTCGGTCGGCGCGGGCACCGGTCGGATTCTGGTGCGACACCTGTTTCCCGGCATCCTGCCTTGGTTCGTCGTCAGTTTCACTGCATCTATGGGAGAGATCGCCGGACAGGAAGTGGTATTGACCTGGCTGGGGATTGGAATCACGCCGCCAACCTCGTCGTTTGGCACAATGGTTGCTGCTGCGGAGGGCCGTACCTCGCTCATCCAGTACACGTGGATGCTACTGGTGCCGATGTTGTTTGTGTTGCCGATCATGCTCGCCTTCAATCTGCTTGGCGATGCGATCAATGACATTCTCAACCCACGCCTACGCTGAGGCAGCGCGTTAGCGATGCGCTGATATTCTCGTTCGCAATTGCGTCGCCAGAGCGACAAGAGAGTGGTCCTATGAAAATCACCGCCGAACGCATCCCCGAAGCGCAAATGCGGCTTGAGGTCGAGCTCGATGATGCCCGCGTCAAGAAATCCCTCGACCAGGCCGCGCGACGCCTTTCGCAGCGCTTCCGCATTCCCGGATTCCGCCAGGGCAAAGCCCCGCGCCGCGTCGTCGAACGCGCGCTCGGTGCCGACGCCGTCTTCGAGGAAGCCGCCGAGCGACTTATCCCCCAGGCGCTGACCGAAGCGCTAGAACAGGAAGGCCTCGAGCCGATCGCCGCGCCTAATGTCGAGATCACCGAGCGTGAACCGGTCATCTTCACCGCAACCGTGCCCATGACACCGGTGGTTGAACTGGGCGATTACCGAACCATCTCTGTCGCCAGACCTGAGAGCCAGTACTCGGACGAGATGCTGGAACAGCGCCTGCTCGAGCTTCGCCGGCAGCATGCCGTGTTAGAACCTGTCGAGCGCGCACCGGAGCTCAACGACCGCGTCACCGCCGACGTGCGAGCCGATGTCGATGGCGAACAGATCCTCTACCAGCCCGGTGCTGAGTTCCACCTGCGCAAAGACGCCGTGATCGGCGTGCCCGGACTGTGCGAACATCTGGTCAACGCCACCGTCGGCGAAGAACTGGTCATACCGATCGAGGTCGCCGCCGACTGGAACGATGAGCAGGTCGCGGGCAAAACCGTGATGTTCACCGTCACGATCCACGATGTCAAGGCGGAGGAGCTGCCTGATCCCGACGACGATTTCGCGATGGAGGTCTCGGAAGAGTTCGAAACCTTCGCGCAGCTGCGCGAGCGAGTCGAGTCGGGCCTGCGCGAACAGGCCGATCAGCAGGCGGAGCAGCAGTTCAGCGACGCGGTGATGCGGGCGGTCGTGAACTGTGCGACGTTGGAGTATCCGCCCGCGCTGGTTGAGCATGAAGTTGAGCACATGCGTCAGAACTTCGCACGCCAGATGGGTCAGGATCCGAACATCTTCTTGCGAGACGACAGCGAGTCGGGCGAGCAACTCATGGCCAGCTTCCGCTCGCAGGCGCACGAGCGAGTCGTCAATGCGTTGGTGCTGCAACAGATCAGCGAGTCGGAAGCCGTCGAGGTGATCGACGAAGAGGTCACCGCCGAGATCCACAAGATGATCGCCGGTTTCCCCAATATGCTGCCGGAGCAGGTCGAGCAAACCCTGAGCGACGACTCGTTCCGCTCAAGCGTCCAGTCGCGTCTCGTGCAAGAGCGAACCGTCGAGCGGCTACAACAAATCGCCCTGACGAACCACGCTGCCGGCGTCGACCAGGATGAAGATGCCGAAGAGGGGTCCGAAGCAGGAGCTTCGTCGGCGACCGCGGTCGCCGACGAAGTCGTTGTCGGCGACGCTGACACGCTCGACGATTCACCCGACAGCGCCGACAGCGGCAGTGAGGACGAGTCGTGACCGGTCCGCTATGCCAGTGGATTCTGCCCAACCGTGTCCGTTGCGCAGTCGCGCGATAACCAATCGCGCGTACACTTAATCTGCGAAGGAGGGTTCTGTATGACCCTGAGCAACTACGTGAACCACCCGAGCGCTTCCGTTCCTCGCCCCAGCGACATCATCCCGATGGTTGTTGAGACGACCAACCGCGGCGAGCGCGCCTACGATATCTATTCGCTGCTATTGCGCGAGCGGATTATCTTCTTGGGCACGCCGATTGACGACCAGATTGCCAACGTGATCGTGGCTCAGTTGCTGTACCTCGATCGCGAGGACCCGGATCGCGATATTCAGCTCTACGTCAATTCGCCCGGCGGCGTGATCACGGCCGGGCTGGCGATCTACGACACGATGCAGCTGATCAAAGCTGATGTCTCGACGATCTGCGTCGGCATGTCGGCCTCGATGGGGACCGTGTTGCTGTCGGCCGGCGCAGCCGGCAAGCGCTTCGCCCTGCCGCATGCCACGATCCACATGCACCAGGCGCTCGGCGGCGCGCGCGGTCAGGCGTCCGACATCGAGATCGCCGCGCGGGAAATTCTGCGCAACAACGAGACGATCCGCGGCATTCTGGCCAGACATACCGGGCAACCGCTGGACCGGATCGCTGCGGACACCGATCGTGATTTCTATCTCGACGCCGAACAGGCGCAGGAATACGGCCTGGTCGACTCGGTGCTGTCCAGTGAAATCGCGGGCGATACAGCCGTCGCCGCGGGCGGATAGCGAGCGTCCCGCCGCGCTCCGCGGATAACCGGTCGCAAACAGGCACAGCGCCGCCCGGCGCAAACGCTCGTCATACCCCATCGTCGAGGTGTGGATTTGGAACGGAAAGGCGGCAGCTGATGAGCAGCGCGCAAGACGGCGGACGCAGTCGATATCACTGTTCCTTTTGCATGAAGGATCAGTCCCAGGTGCGTCGGCTGGTCGCCGGGCCGGGTGGAGTCTACATCTGCAACGAGTGTGTCGAAGCCTGTCGGGCGGTCATCGAGGACCACCAACAGCAAGTGACGCCGCAACAGGAGCCCGCGTCAAGCTCTTCCCAGACATTGTCGCCGCTCGCCATCTACGACCGCCTGTGCGAGCATGTCGTGGGCCAGGACGAAGCCAAGCGCGTGCTTGCCGTCGCCGTCTACAACCACTACAAGCGGATCAACACCGTCGTCGACCCAGATGACGATGTTGAACTGGAAAAGAGCAACATCCTGTTGGTCGGGCCGACCGGCTCTGGCAAGACGCTGCTGGCGTCGACGTTGGCGCGGATCTTGGATGTGCCGTTCTCGATCGCCGATGCCACCGCCCTGACCGAGGCCGGATATGTCGGTGAGGACGTCGAGAATATCCTGCTTCACCTGATCCAGGCTGCCGACTTCGACATTGCCCGAGCCGAACGCGGCATTATTTACATCGACGAGATCGACAAAATCGCGCGCAAGGCCGACAATCCCTCGATTACCCGTGACGTGTCCGGAGAAGGCGTGCAACAGGCGCTGCTCAAGATCATCGAGGGCACTGTCGCCTCGGTACCGCCGCAGGGCGGCCGCAAGCACCCGCATCAGGAATTTCTCCAGATCGATACCAGCAAGGTCCTGTTTATCTGCGGCGGCGCGTTCGAGGGTCTTGAACAGATCATCGATCGCCGGGTCGCCAGTGGGATTCGCAGCATCGGATTCGGCTCCCAGACTCGCACGACGCAAGAACGCGATCATCTGTTGCACCACCTCAGCCACGACGATCTGCAGAAGTACGGGCTGATTCCCGAGTTCGTCGGGCGATTGCCCGTCGTCGTGACCCTTGATGAGCTCGACCAAGCCTCGTTGGTACGCATACTCACCGAACCCAAGAACGCCCTGCTTCGTCAGTACGAACGCTTCTTCGACATGGACGGCGTTGAACTCAGCTTCACCCCCGAGGCGCTCGACGCCATCGCCGAGCACTCCATTCAGGAAGCGACCGGTGCCCGCGGCCTGCGCACTGTCGTCGAAGACCTCCTGATCGACGTGATGTTCGAGGTCCCCGGACGGCCCGAAGTCAAGAAGTGCGTCGTCAACGCCGACACGGTCAAGCGGCAGGAGCGTCCGCTGCTGCTCAACGATCAGGGTTTGGCCGTCGAGTACGATGCCATCCGTCGCCGTGGCGACGCGCGATTGACGCAGCGCCAGGAAAGCGCCTGATGCCGCAATCGCCTGCGGTGAATACTCCCCGCCGAGTGCGACTCGACGAACTCCTGGTTCAACGAGGCGAGGCGCCGGACCTCCACACTGCGCGAGCGCTGATTATGGCCGGCCGAGTCCATGGCGATCACCAGCGATACGCGCAGGCCGGCGCGCGTATTCCCGTCAACGCACCGCTCGTCGTTCGCGCCTCGCGGCCATTCGCGTCGCGCGGCGGAGAGAAGCTGCTCGCCGCGTTGAATGCTTGGCGGATACCGCTCGCCGGTGCAGCGTGTCTTGATGTCGGCGCATCGACCGGCGGCTTCACCGACGTACTGTTGCGCTGCGGTGCGTCGCGCGTCTACGCCGTTGATGTCGGCTACGGGCAGCTTGCCGAGCGACTCAGACACGATGCGCGTGTGATCTTGATGGAGCGCACCCACATCTGCAACCTCGACGCATTAGCAGAGATGCCAACCCTGAGCACGATCGACGTATCCTTCATCGGTTTGCGACAGGTGTTGCCGTGCGTCGCTCGGCTGGTCGCAGCGCAGTCGCATGTGTTTGCGCTGGTCAAGCCGCAGTTTGAAGCGCTGCCCGAAGACGTCGACGAACGCGGCGTCGTACGCGACCGACTCGCGCGCGGACGTGCCCTGAGCGGCGTACTTAGCTGGGCGTTCACGCATCGCTGGCGCATCGGAGGTGTGCTGCGGTCGCCGTTGGTCGGCTCCGCCGGTAATCGCGAGTGGTTTGTCTGGCTACGCACGCCGTGAGCGAACTGTGAATGACATGTCCGAGATCAGCTGCGTCGGCATCTACTACCATCCACGTCTCGACGAGGCACGGATCGCCGCGGATCATCTCGCTGAGACGCTGCGCAGGCTCGACCGCGACGTCTGGACGTCGATGCCCTGGGACCCTGGACGCTCGATCGAACGCCTGCCCGATACCGATCTGCTGATCTGCCTCGGCGGCGACGGCACGATCTTGCGCGCCGCTCGCGCGAGCGGCGGTTACGGCTGCCTCATCCTGGGCGTCGACTTGGGCCGTCAGGCGTTTCTCACGGAACTGACGCCCGAGCAGATTGACGAACATATTCCGGACCTGCTCAGTGGCAGATTCACGGTCGAAGATCGCGCCATGCTCGCAGCTCGGCCGGTCGGCGTCGATGGCGAACCGCCCGGCGCGTTACCTGCGCTAAACGACGTGATGGTCGGGCGCGGCAGTCTGGGGCAGCCCGCCTACATCGCGGTCTGGGTCAACGACGATCTGGTCGGGGTGGTGCGGGCCGACGCCGTCGTCGTCGCCTCCGCGACGGGCAGCACGGGTTATTCGCTCTCGGCCGGCGGGCCGATTCTGCATCCGCGCGCACGGAGCGTAGTCTTGACGCCTGTCGCGCCGCATCTGGCCCAGGCTGCGCCAATGGTGCTGCCGGCCGACGCCGAGATCGAGCTTCGTCTCGGTCGTGAGCATCCAGGTTCGCTCTCGGTCGATGGACAGCGACCGTATGCGCTGCGACCGGGTGGGGGTGTAGTGGTCCGCCGCAGTGAATCGCTCGCTCGCCTTGTGCGCTTCGGCGAACGCTCGTTCTTTTCGCAGCTTGGACGTCGGCTGGCGTGGCTCGATGAGCGTCGCCTCGAAGCCGTCTCACGCACCGGCGTCGAAGCGTTCGACGCCAGCCACGCAGATCCGTCATAGTCAGTCGTAGTCGGTTGATCGGCGAGCGTGCAAGCGCGCCGTCGCTCCGCTACATTGAACATACGCTCGAAGCCTGCGGCGCATATCCATGCCAGGCGATTGGGTTTAAAGGAGTCGGAAGGTTGTTGACCGGCCTCTACCTGCGAGATTTCGCGTTGGCGGATCGCGTCGACCTGGAACTAGCCGGAGGATTCACGGTCATCACCGGTGAGACCGGCGCGGGGAAGAGCGTGCTCATTCAGGCGCTCGCGTTTGCGCTCGGCGACTCGCCAGATGTAGCGATGGTCCGCCCCGACGCCGACCTCGCCGAGGTCGAAGCGATCTTCGATCTCTCGCGGAGCGAGGCGCGCTACGCCGTCGACCACATCCTTTCCGACGCCGACATTCCCTTCAGCGGCGAACTGATCGTGCGTCGCAGCGTCAGTCGCCCGCAGGGCGGTGGTCAGAGAGTGGGCGGGCGACTGCGCATCAATGACCGTGCGGCGACCGTCGCCGTGCTGCGCCATCTCGCGCCGACGCTCGCCGACATCCACGGCCAGCGTGAGCACCTCTCCCTGCTCAGGGCACAGGAGCAACTTGCCCTGCTCGATCGATACGCCGGTGTCGACCACCAACGCGACGCCATCTCGGCCATGACGCGCAAGTTGCGCAGCCTCGACCAGCGGATCGCCACACTGTCTGACGAGCGGCGCGAGCGCACTCGCCGGATCGCGCTGCTCCGCCACGAGGCGGAGGAAATCGCGCGTGGCAGCCTCCAGCCAGGCGAGGACGATGAGTTACAGACTGCTCACCGCCGTCTCGTCAACGCGCAATCGCTCGCGGCGGACGCCGCGACCGCGCGAGATGCGCTCGAGTCCGACGCGTTAGGGCAGGCGCTCGCCGCGGCACGGCGCGTGGCTGCGATCGATGCGTCCGCGTCGCCAATCGCCGCCGCGATTGAGAACGCGGCTGAACATGTCGCAGACGCCGTGCGCGCTCTCTGGGCGTATGCGGACGACATCGACGTCGATCCATCGCGTCTCGCAGAGGTCGAGGCGCGGATCGCGTTGATAACTGAGATGAAGCGTCGATGGGGCGACACGGTCGAGGAGGTCATCGCCTACGGCGAACACGCAGAGTCCGAGGCGAATCGCCTTGAGCAAACAGCCGCTGCCCGCGCCTCGCTCGCGACTGAGGCCGAACGGCTCGCGTCCGATCTCGCCGACGCAGCGTTCGCTCTGAGTCAGGAGCGCAAGCTCGCAGCGCGCCGACTCGCAACTGCCGTATCATTGGAATCCGAGGTCCTGCGTCTCCCGAATGCGCGCATCGAGTTTGATTTCGCGCCGATTCCGCCAGCCTCCACCGGTCGATCGCTTGAGCTGGGCGATACTGCCGCAGGATTTGATCAGACGGGCATCGACTGCGTGCAGCTGCTGGTGTCGTTCAATCCCGATGCTCCGCTACGTCCACTACAACGGGTGGCGTCCGGAGGAGAGACCGCGCGCCTGACGCTGGCGATCAAGGCCGTCTTGGGCGAACGTGATCTGGTACCGTTGATGGTGTTTGACGAAGTTGATGTCGGCCTCGGCGGACGCAGCGGCGGCATGATCGGTGAGCGGCTGGCGCGCTTGGGCTCGCATCGACAGGTGATCTGCATCACGCATCTACCACAAGTCGCGGCGCACGCCGCGCGACACATCACGGTCGCCAAGTCATCCGAGCCCGGACGCACTCAAGTCGACGTGCGTATGCTCACCGACGAGGAACGAGTCCAGGAACTGGCCGAAATGTTGGGCGGCGTCAGCGACGCTAACCGAGCCAGCGCATCCGATCTCCTGCACGAAGCGGTTGCGTCATGACCACTGAACCCATCGGCCCACCATCGGCTGCGGCCGTGCGAGAGCGAGCCTCTGAGGTCCACGCGCTGCGGGACACCAAGTCGGTGGACGCAGCTGTATTCACCGCTCTGCTGCAGGCGGAACGGGCACTCGTCTCCGACGCGCCGGAGATTCACCGACTAATCCAGTACTGGTTCGAGACCACCGGCGACGTCCTGCCGCGCACAGAGGGCGAGATATATGAGACCATCCGCGACTTCATCGTCGTGCGCGATCCGAGCGGCGCTCGGCTGCTTGCCGCTGGTGCCTTGCATGTCGAATGGCGCGACTTGGCCGAGATCAAGTCGCTCGTCGTCGATCCCGGCACGCAGGGTCGCGGGTTGGGACGCATCATCGTCGATGCTTGCCTCGACGAGGCCACCGAACTCGGACTCAAGACAGTCTTTGCCCTGACGACCAAGCCCGCCTTCTTCGAACGCCTGGACTTCCGCGTTTCCGGCGTCTCCGCCTTTCCGCGCAAGGTTTGGAACGAGTGTTTCCGCTGCCCCAAATACCACGCCTGCGACGAAATCGCGGTCACCATTGCCCTGCGCGACAGGCGCAGGGCATGAATGAGCAGGCCGAATCGCTGACCGAGACGGTACTCCACTCGGCTCAGGTATTCAGCGGTCGGCGAATCAGCGTTCGCGTCGATGAGGTCGCCATGGCCGACGGCCGACGCGCCCGACGCGAAGTCGTCGAGCACCCTGACGCCGTTGTTGTCCTCGCCATCCGCGACGATGGCATGATCGCATTCGTGCGTCAATGGCGACATCCGACCGGTCGACCGCTACTGGAACTGCCCGCCGGCCGCGTCGATCCTGGTGAAACGCCGTCCGAAGCCGCGCGCCGCGAGCTGCGTGAGGAAGTTGGCCTCGATCCGAGCCGGCTTGAGACCGCGCGCGGTTTCTATGTCGCGCCCGGCTTCGCCGACGAGTTCCTGCACGGTTTCGTCGCCCGCGACTGCGCTGAGTCGCCGCTGGAAGCGGACGACGACGAGGAGCTGATCGTCGAGTGGCTCCCACTCGGGGATGCCATCGACCTCGTCGAAGCGGGCCAGATTATCGACGCCAAGTCGGTGATCCTGATCCAACATCTGGCACTTGAGGCGGTTGGACCGTTGGGCCGCAAGATCGTGCGTCACTATCGAGGTCGGGAATGATGCAGTTGCTTCCTCTGGCGACTACCGCCCAATCGCGATTGGTGCGAAACTGCGTACTGCATCCAGAGCGGGGGATATCACGATGTTGCAGCATGATGTACTGATTGTCGGCTCAGGCTTGGCGGGTATGCGCGCCGCGTTGGAGGTATCGACTGATCCGACGCTTGATGTGGCGATCCTCTCCAAGGTGCACCCGCTGCGTTCTCACTCTGGCGCCGCTCAGGGTGGGATCGCCGCCTCGCTCGGCAATTCCGCCGAGGACTCATGGGATTTGCACATGTTCGACACGGTCAAGGGCGGCGATTACCTCGTCGACCAGGACGCGGCCGAAGTGCTGACCCGCGAAGGCCCCGAGAACATCTTCGAGCTCGAGCACATGGGCTGCGCCTTCTCGCGCGACGACGAGGGTCGTGTAGCCCAACGGCGCTTCGGCGGCCATACCGCGCCCCGCGCCTGCTACGCCGCCGACCGTACTGGTCACGCCGTGCTCACTGTCCTTTTCGAGCAGCTACTCCGACGAGGCGTCAAGGTCTATTCCGAATGGCACGCGCTCGACCTGATCGTCAGGGGCAACGTCTGCCAAGGGCTGGTCGCCTACGACATCCTCACAGGCCAGATCGAAGCCGTCTCCGCCAAAGCGGTCATGTTCGGCACTGGCGGCTACGGACGCGCATTCCGCGTCACGACCAACGCCTTCGCATCCACCGGCGACGGCGTAGTTATGGCATATCGCGCCGGCATTCCGCTGGAAGACATGGAGTTCGTTCAGTTCCACCCGACCGGCTTGCAAGGCTCGGGCATTCTGCTCTCTGAGGCGGCGCGTGGCGAGGGCGCGCACATCGTCAATGCCGACGGGTTCCGGTTCATGGAGAACTACGCTCCCAGCCGCATGGAGCTCGCCCCACGAGACATCGTCGCCCGGGCGGAGCAGTCCGAGATCGAGGCGGGTCGCGGCGTCACAGCGCAGCGGGACTCGGTGTTTATGGACCTGCGACCGATCGGCGAGGAACGCATCCGCTACGCGCTGCCGTCGGTGCTGCACCTGGCCCGCGACTTCGCTGGCATCGATCCGCTCGAGGCGCCGGTACCGATCCAGCCGACCGCGCATTACTCGATGGGCGGCATTCCCTGCGACGTCGACGGCCAGGTTCGGATTAAGGACCTCGACGGCGCGCCGGCGATCACCGGGTTCTTCGCCGCTGGCGAGGCATCCTGCGTTTCCGTTCACGGCGCCAACCGACTGGGTACCAACTCGCTGTTGGAAGCCGTGGTGATGGGTCGTCGCGCCGGACGCGGCATCCTCAACGTCGTCCATGATCTCGAACCGACCCGGATCGACGAGGGAGACATGACCAACGCCATCGGCGAGATCGACCGCTTCCTCACCGCCACCGGCACCGAGAAGGTCGGCCAGATTCGCGCCGAACTGCGCGACACGATGATGGACAAGTGCGGCGTCTTCCGCGACGATGCCGAGCTGCGTAAGTGCCTCTCCGAGGTCAAGGAGTACCAGGAGCGATTCCAGCACGTCGCCATCGACGATCACGGCTCGACCTTCAACACCGATCTGCTCGACGCGATCGAGCTAGGGCACATGCTTGAGTACTCGGAAGTGATCGTCGCCGGTGCGCTGGCGCGCGAGGAATCGCGCGGCGGTCACGCTCGCCGCGACTTCCCCAATCGCGACGACGAGCGCTGGCATCGTCACACGCTCGCTTACCGACCGCAAGAAGGCGAGGATGTCCCCAGGCTCGAGTACTGCGGGGTCAATATGGCGCCCAAGTTCCGTGAGCCGTTCCCGCTCCAGGAACGAACCTACTAACCACAGCGCCGGCGAACCTGAACCGCTCGAACGCGACCACCAGCGCAGAACAGGCGATACCCATGACACAGCAAGAATTCATCATTCAGCGCTACAACCCAGACATCGACGAGTCCTACGAGGAATCGTTCAACGTCGACGTGCAGCCCGGCCAGACGGTGCTCGACTGCCTCAACGCGATCAAGTGGGAGCAGGACGGCACGCTCTCGTTCCGCATGTCCTGTCGACACGCGATCTGCGGTTCCTGCGCGATGAAGATCAACGGGCAGTCGATGCTCTCCTGTCAAACCCAGGTCGATGCCGCAGCCGGGCGTGGCGACCCGATTCGCGTCGGCCCCCAAGGCAACCAGAGCGTAATCAAGGATCTGGTCGTCGACGTGACCAAGTTCCTCGACCAGTTCGAGCGCGCCGAGACTTGGCTAGAGCCGTACGAGGACCAGGAACCGCCAGAGAAGGAGTACCGCCAGAAGGTCGAGGAGTTTGACCACTGGTCGCATGCCTCGACCTGTATCCACTGCGGCGCCTGCTACTCCGACTGCACTGTCGCGGCGGTCGACGAGAGCTTCCTCGGCCCGGCCGCGTTGGCCAAGGCCTACCGCTTCGTTATGGACAGCCGCGACTCCAGGCGCGAGGAGCGGCTCAAGTTCCTCTCCGAGGAGCAGGGCGGCATCTGGGATTGCACTCGCTGTTACATGTGCGTCCAGGCCTGCCCCAAGGACGTGTTGCCGATGGACGCGATCATGGAGCTGCGCACGCTCGCGATCGAGGTCGGGCATGTCAACAACCACGGCACGCGCCACCACAAGGGCTTCGCATCGGGCGTTCGCAAGCGCGGTCGGTTGGACGAAATGATGCTGCCGATCCAGTCGGTCGGCGTCGGGCGACTGCTGACCGGCAACATCTCCGCACACAAAGAGATGATGGACTACACGCCGGGGGCGATTCGGCTGCTCAAGTCGCGCAAGCTGTTGACCATCGTCCAGCGACATGGAGCGAACGAGGAAGGTCGGGAGCAGATCCAGCGCATCTTCGACGAGGTGGAAGCTGAAAAGCACCACCACGATGTCGATGCCGATGCCTTCGCCGCCGAGTTCGAAACCGCCTTGAGCGGTCGCTAGGCGCTCGGACGTCAGGTCGGATATCACGGCATGGGGACAGTGGGAGGTCCGAAGTCATGAGCAAGTACGCATTTTGGCCAGGTTGCGTCGCGCGCGGCGCGGCGCCAGAGCTGTATACCTCCACACTCGCTGTCGCCGAACATCTCGGCATGGACCTGCTCGAGCTGGAAGCCGCCGCTTGCACCGGCGCGGGCATCATCTCCGACGGTGAGCCATACCTCCAGGACGTGCTCAACGCCCGCACGATGGCGATGTCGGAGCAGATGAACCTGCCGCTGATGGATATCTGTTCTACCTGTGTCGGCGTTCACCGGCTCGCCGCGGAGAAATTCCGCGACGTCGATTACCGCATCCGCATCAATCACCACCTCGCGCCTGAGGGACTCGAATATCGCGGCACCGCCGATCCCCGTCACCTGCTCTGGATTCTGCTAGAAGATGTCGGCGTTGACAGGATCAACTCGTTGATCAGGAAGCCGCTGGAAGAACTCAGCCTCGGCCCGTTCTACGGTTGTTACATCATTCGTCCTGAGCGCACGCTCGACTTCGAGGCGCACCCGACCCGTCGGAACAGTCTCGAGCAACTGATCGAGCTGCTCGGTGCGACATCGGTCACCTACGACGGCATGACCAAGTGCTGCGGTTTCCCGATCCTGACCATGAACAAGAAGAACTCGCTGACGATGGCAGGCACGCACCTCGATGAGGCGCAGTCAAAAGGCGCCGACGCGCTGGTCACGCCCTGTCCACTCTGTCATCTCAACCTCGACGCGCAGCAGCCGGACGCAGCCAAGGTGATTGACCGTAACCTCAATCTACCGATCTTGCACGTGCCGCAACTGCTCGGCCTGGCAATGGGTATCGAGCCGGAGAAGCTCGGCCTCACCCGCCACGTGGTTGACACTAACCGCCTGCTCAACAAAATCGGCGTCTAGCGTCGATCTGCGCAGCGTCATCCTCGCGCTTACGCGGGTTACTCGCATTGCCCCCGACCGGCGAACCGATCGGGGGCAATGCAGGCAATAGAGGGCGGTCAGCCGGAGAGATAACCGATATCTCCCATGCGGACATCGGTAGGCGGGCGGGGTGACAGTTCTACCGACTGACAACGCAAATCCCTCCGCCATACAAGACGACACCGAGGTCCAAAAGGTTCCGAAGCCTCAGGCTCAGGCACCGGCCCCGGTCCCCCGCAGCCGCGGGTCGAGGACATCGCGCAGCGCGTCGCCGAGCAGGTTGAACGCCAGCACGATTAGGGTGATCGCCGCGCCTGGCGTCAGCGCGAGCCACGGCCAGCGATCGAGATTCCCGCGTTGGGTCGCCTCAAACAGGACGAAGCCCCAAGTCGGGTTCTCGGCTGAATTCGCGCCCAGTCCGAGGAATGACAACGCTGCTTCAGCCAGGATCGTGCCACCGATCGTGACCGAAGCGATGACTAGAATCGGCGCCATGATGTTGGGGAGAATGTGGCGAGTGATAACCCGGACGGGGCCGGCGCCAATCGTCCGTGCGGCTTCGATGTACGTGTTCTCGAGCGTGGAAAACACAGTGCCGCGCACCACGCGTTGCGTCCCGGGTATGAGGAAAATGACAATTACCAGAATCACCGTCGTCATACTTGGGGTAAGCACGGTCACCAGCGTCATCATCAACAACAGCGGCGGGAGTGCCTGAAATGCGTCGGAGATCCGCTGGAGTAGGAGATCAGTGATACCTCCCGCGTAGGCGGAGATCATGCCGGTGATCATCCCGCCAAGGATGCCAAGGCCAGTCGCCACGATGCCGATGATGATCGCCGGGCGTGCGCCGAAAATGATGCGGCTAAACAGGTCGCGTCCCAGAGAATCGGTGCCGGCAATGTGATCGGGCCAGCTTGGCGCCGCGAGCTTGTTGAGGATGTTGGTCTCGCTGGCGGCATAGGGGGAGAAGCCCGGAATGATCGTGCTGCCGCCGATCTTGATGTCCTGCCCGAAAATGGCGGCCATGATCAGGATGATGATGAACAATCCGCCAATAGCGCCGAGCGGCTTGTTGCGAGCGTGCCGACTCCATGTGTTCCACCAAGAAGCACGGTCAGATCGCAGCGGGCTTGCGAGAGATTCCGCGGGTTCAGCGATACTCGACATCTCAGTTTCGTTTCTGACTTACGCTTACGAGTAGCGAATCCGCGGATCGAGCCAGGCGTAGCTCAGATCAACGAGGATGTTGATGAACACGACCCCGAATCCGACGACCAACGAGATTCCCAGCACCAGAGTGAAGTCCACCTGGCGGATAGCGCGCACGGCCAGCGCGCCGATCCCGTCGATGCGGAAGATGAATTCCACGATGACCGCGCCGCTGATCAGGAAGGCAAACTGGTTGGCGAAGATCGTGATCACCGGTATCAGCGAGTTACGAATCACGTGTCGCACAATGATCGCCCGCTCGGCGAGCCCCTTCGCCCGCGCAGTGCGCACATAGTCTTCGTTGACGACCTCCAGCACCGTCGAGCGCTGCATGCGCATCACTGTCGCCATCAGCGATGCCGACAGGACCAGCGCCGGCGCAATCAGCCCCTCAAGATTCCTGCCGACGCCGTCCCAGATGTAGGGCGGATCGAGCGTTGATAACGATACATCGAGCCAGGCAGCGCTGAAGGTCACCACGAGTACAGCGAGGAAGAAATTGGGCACGGCAAGGCCGAGGATCGCAAAGACGCGCGAGGCATAGTCCCCCACTCCTCCTTGCCTTACCGCTGAGAACACACCGATCGGCACGGCGATCATGCCCGAGAGCAACGTGGCCATGATCACGAGTTGGATACTGCGGGGCAAGCGGTCTTGGATTTCCCCCCAAACCGGCAGGCTCGTGGCGAACGACTTACCCAGATCGCCATTGAGCGCGTTCCAGAGCCAGTTACCGTAGCGCTCAAACACCGGCTTATCGAGGCCGATATCCTTCTCGTACTGCTCGATCTGTTCCGGTGTCAGATTCGCGCCCTGTGGGCTCTGGTTGAGCAGGCGGGTCAACGTGTTGCCGGGTACCGCGTTCACGAGCATGAAGACGATGAACGACAGCAGTAGCAGAACGAACAGCGCACCAATAATCCGGCGGATGATGTAGCCGGTCATCCCATCCTCCGCGGTTAGCCCACACAAGGGGCCATCCGCTCATGAACCGTCAGCTGACGGCTTTGAGCGGACGGATCGGTGGCCCTAGACGTTGTTCTTCCAGATCCGCTCAGTGTTGGTCGCGCCCCAGCCCGGGTTCCATGCGTTGTACGTGTCCATCTGGCCGAACAGGTATTCGCGCCGTGCGGTCATGCGGTACGGATTGACGCAGAAGATGCGCCACATGTTCTCGAGCTCCCGCACGCGGATCTGCTCGAGAATCTCGGATCGCTTCTCAACATCTAGTTCCTGTCGTTGTTCGACTGTCCACCGGTCCACATCCGAGTCATTGATGCCGTAGATGTTGCCTGGGCTCTCGGAGTGCATGCGGCCATAAGCCAGACCGTCGGCATCCATCTCACTGCCGACCAGCCAAGTGAACAGAGTGTCGCTGTACTCCTTGGTGAACAGGAGAGATAGCCAGGATTCCCACTCGATCTGCTCGTGCTCGATCTTGGCCCCAAGGTTCCGGGTCCATTGGTCTACGACCAGCAGGAAGTGATCGAGGTAAAAGCCGGGTACCGTGTGGAACGCTGCTTTGAATGACAGCGGATTGCTCTCGTTGAATCCAGCGGCGTCGAGCAGCTTGCGTCCCTCGGCGGCGTTGAAGATGTGGAAATCGCCCAACTCTTCGAAGGTCCAAGGCCACTCACGGAACCCCCAAGGCGATCGCTCGTCCCTAAAGAAGGTCCAGTTCTGACCATAACCGCCGGCGGCAAGGCCGTAGTAGACACCGGCTGCCTGCTCGTCGCGGTTCATGCCGAGCGAGAGCGCTTGCCGAACACGGGGGTCATTGAATGGCTCGGCGGTCAGATCCTTGAAGGTCATGTGTGGCTGCCAGCCGGGCGGCGGTGCCGTGACCTGTACGACCATGTCAGGGTGCTGGTCGATTGCGCGGTCGTACTCGGTGATGTCTTGCAGCCGAATCCAGTCGGTCTCGCCGGTTTCCCAGGCTGCCCACTCGGACTCACGCTGATTGGCGAAGTCGAGCCCATGAATGTTGTCGATATACGGTAGTTGCATGCCCGTGCGAGGGTCGAGTTTGTGGTATCCGGGGTGCCGACTGCCGCGCCATTCCGAACCGGTGGTTGCGCTGTCGAGTTGGAATGGGCCTGTGCCGACTGTGTTCTCCGCCAGGTCGAGCAGGCTCGGCTCCTCAACGAACTCCGGCGCAATCACCGTGTGGAATGGGTTCATCATGTTATTGAGTAGATACGCGGCCGGCTCCGACAGATTGAAGCGGACGCTGTTGCTCGAATTGTCGTAGTCGATCGACTTGACAGCCGTGTACGAAGACGCCTGTACGCGGCCTTCCTCGCGTAGGGCGTCATAGGCGATCTTCACGTCCTCCGCGGTCATGGCGCGACCATTAACAGGCGGCTTGTCCTGCCAGGTGACGTTGTCCAGGAGTTGGAAGACCACTGTGGTCGGCTCGGGAATTTCCCACCCCACGGCGAGGTCGCCCTCGTTGATGTAGTAGTGGGCGTTCGCATAGTCGTCCATCGGGAAGACAACCAGCTGACTGTAGAACATCGGTGCGAAGGCGGCCATGAGGCTGGCGTTCGGTCCCAGCACATTCCAGTTCGCCGGCGCGGAGTGCGCGAGGGTCCAGGTGCCGCCGTACTTGGGGCCGTCGGCCTGACCGGGGAGGTTCTGCAGCTTCGACCAGTGGTACCGCAGGCGCCACTCTTCTTCGGGCGTTAGCGACATTGCCTCTTCTTCAGCGGTCAGCTGACCGGGCAGCAGCGCGACTGCCTGCTCGTCGTCGGCCTCTTGCTGTGTAGGGGCTTGTTGCGTCGCCGCCCCTTGCGCTTGCTGCTGCGCCTGCTGCTGTTCGGGCTGTATCTGCGCGGCGGCCTGCTGGTCGTCGTCGTCATCGCCGCAGCCGACCAATGCCAGACCCGCCGCGCCGACGCCGGCTCGCGCCGATGCGGAGATCAGCGAGCGGCGGCTCAGCCGCTTGCGCTGCATTCGCTTCCAGTAGTTACGTTCCGACATGGTCTCGCTCCTCGCGTGTCTCAATCGCTCATATGCGAGCGTCCGCCCGGTTGGCGCTGGTTTCGCGTTCGCATAAGATAGCGCTTTGTCAACGTGTTTGCACAGGATGCGCAGGAGATGTCAAGTGGACGCTGCCGAGCAGATCGAATCGCGGGTGCGAGGCTTCCTCGCAGCAGTCGGCATCGCCTATGAAACGATCGCCTGCCGCCCTGACCAGGCAGACACGGCGATCTTCTGCAAGGTCTTTGGTATCGCGCTGGAAGCGTCCGTCAACACGATCCTCGTCGCCTCGAAGAAGGAACCAAAACAGTATGCCGCGTGTCTGGCGTTGGCCCACACCCGACTCGACGTCAATCGCGCGGTGCGTAAGGAATTGGGTGTCCGCAAGTGCTCGTTCGCCTCATTCGAGGAGACGGAAGCGGTCACCGGCATGCTCTCCGGCGGGGTGGTGCCGTTCGCGCTACCGCCCGAGATTCCCATCCTGATCGACGCGCGCATCGCGGGCGACGATGTGATGTGGCTGGGCGGCGGCAGTCGCTCGCTCAAGATCGGTGTGCGAGGGGACGATCTGGCGCGTTTGCCCAACGCCCGAATCGTTGAGGGGCTGGCCAGCTAGATCGCCCTTGGATTGACGCTATCAGCGGCGAGTTCCCGTTCGAGCGCCACGATCTCGTCGAGCGGCACCGAGCCGTCGCGTAGACCGGAGCGGTGCGCGCGCTTGGCGATCAACTGCACGGCGCGATTCGCCGGTGTGGGCACGCCACGTTCCAGACCGAGCAGGACGATCTCGCCGTTCAGCCAGTCCGTCTCGATACCGGGTCGTCCACGTCTGAACGACTGCCAGGTCGAACTGCCGCCTCGCTCGACGCCGGGAATCTCGCCGGCGGTAAAGGTCGCCGCGCGACGCTCGCCGATCTCCGCCCGCGACGCGTAGTCGATGCCCGCAGACTCGTAGCAGGCGACTGCCTCGTCGCGCATCCGTCGCATGAAGGCGCGGACATTGCCGACGCCCGCGCGGAGGGCGTCTTCGCCGCAGAGCGCGCCGACGGCATTGCCGAGGTTGTCCAGCAACTTGCCGTACTTGAGTCGCAACACGTTCGGATCCGGTGCCGCGTTGAACCCGGCCGCCGAAAGGTCGGCGCACAGCTGCGTGACAGTCTCGTCGACGCCATAAGGAAACCGACCGCTGTCCAGCAACCCTGGCTTGGGCGCGCCGAACAGCGCGATCTCGCCTGGGATCAAGAACGTCGCCGGCATCACGACCAACATGCCGTAGACATTGAGAAATCGCCGCGCCACCGCGCGTTCGTTGGCGACGCCATTTTGCCCGCAGACGATGGGCAGCTCGGGACCCGCGTGACGCTCGAGGTCATCCAGAGCGTTGGCGGTGTCCTGGCTCTTCATGGTCAGGATCACCACGTCGCCGTCGCCGAACGAGAGATCGGATGGGTGTTCGACTGCATGGACGGCGACGTGGTGCTCATCATCCGGACGCCGGACCAGGAGTCCGCGATCCTGCATCGCTTCGAGGTGCGGCCCGCGTGCGATCAGGACGACTTCGCAGCCCGCCAGTTGTAATAGCGCGCCGATTCCGCCACCGATCCCGCCGGCACCGTAGATGATGTACCGCATGTTGACGTCCTCAGGCCTGACTTCGTCTCATTGTCGGCGCACACAGTCCGGACAGTCTGCGCTCTGAGCAGTCTGAAAGGCGAGCCGCGACCGATCAAGCTGCTCAGGCTTCAAGTGCGCATCGCCCGCGCGTGGCGCCTGTATCGGCCGGGGCGGGGCTACCATAATCAAGCGACCGCGAACCAACACTCGGAGCGCATGCGATGCCCCCACAGGCAATACCTCCCCAGATCGATGGCGAGCTCCAGATCGACGGCCTCGAGGCACCGGTTCGCATTGTCCGCGACCGTTGGGGCGTGCCGCACGCCGAGGCGCAGTCGGCGCGCGACGCCTTCTTCGCTCAGGGCTTCTGTCTGGGGCAAGATCGTGGTTGGCAACTCGAGCTCTACCGCCATATGGCTCACGGCCGGGCCGCGTTACTGCTCAACAAAGGACTGCTACGCATCGACAGAATGAACCGCACGCTCGGTTTCGGTCGCGATGCCGCGCGCGAGTGGGAGGAGCAGTCCGGCGAGGCGCGGATGATCCTGCAGGCCTACGCTGACGGGGTCAACGCTGCCATCGCCGTCGGTCCTGCCCCAGTTGAGTTCGCCCTACTCGAACACGTGATGCAGCCCTGGTCGCCCGTCGACTCGCTCGCGATTCTGAAGATGGTCTCGGCAAACGCCCATTGGGCGACCAAGATCGGCAACGGCGAGATTGCCGCGCGACTTGGCGTCGAGGCGCTGCAAGCGCTGATCCCGGATGTGCCCGCCGACGCCGCTCTGATCGCGCCGGCCGGATCGTCCTGGACCAACGGTGGGCACGCGTTCGCCGATGCGCTGGCCGATCTCGAAGCCGAGCCGGGCACGCGACGCGGCGCGCTCGACGGCTCGAACTGCTGGGTGATCGATGGCGCTCATACGGCCAGCGGTAAGCCGCTTGTAGTCGGCGATCCGCATCTCGCCTTCAGCGTACCGCCGCAGTGGTTCGTGATGCACATGCAGTGCCCCGAATTCACCGTCGCCGGACCGTGCAGCCCCGGATATCCAGGCCCGATCTACTACGGGCATAATCTGCGGATCGCCTGGACGATGACCCACGCCCAGGGCGACCGCTGGGATGTCTACCGCGAACGCATCGCGCGTAACAGAAGCGGTCCGTCGGCCAAGTGGCTCGACGGCGAGGAACCGCTGGCGCGCCGCGACGACGTGATCGAGATCCGCGGTGAGGAGTCGGTGACGCATACGATCTGGTCAACTCGCCACGGCCCCGTCGTGCACGGCGATCCTGAGATTGACGACGAAGTCATGGCGGCGCGGTTTGCGCTCGCGGAGCCGTGCCATGACTTCGACGGCATGATGACCGTGTTGACCGCCGACAGCATCTACGAGGCGCGTCAAGGCTTCCGCCGCTACGACTCGATTTCCGGCAACTTCTGTTTCGCTGATCAGCAGGGCGAGATCGGCTATCAATATAGTGGGCGGATCCCGGTCCGCGGCGCCAACCTCACCCCGGTCAACGGCTGGGACGGCGAGCACGAGTGGGATGGCGAAATCCCCCCCGATGAGCTGCCGCAGGATGTGAACCCGGACAGCGGCCTGATTATCACCGCAAACAACCGCACCACAACGCCCGACTATCCCTATTACCTCAGCTTCAGCCAAACGCCTTATCGAGCCGATCGACTACGTGAACTGCTGCAGGGCCGCGACGATTGGTCGGCGAACGACATGCCGCGGATCCAATCGGATCAGACCAGCATCCACGCTCGCTACGTCGCCGAGCGCGTCGACGCAGCTCGTGTCAATGGTGCTGCGGCGGATCTGGCGTCGATGCTGGCAGATTGGGATGGGCGCTTGGCCATCGACTCCGCGCCGGCGCTGCTCTACCAGCAAGTCTGCCAGGAGATGATTCAACGCACGGTTCGCCCGTACTTCGGCGCGCCGGCGCGATTGGTCGAGGGTTCCGCGGATGAGCTACGTATTCTGCACGAGCAGCTGCGCGCGGACAGCGCCCTGATGCTGCCAGCGGGTAAGTCTTGGCGCGACATCATTGGCGAGTCGTTGGTCGCCGCAGGCGAGACGCTCATCGATCGGTACGGTGCCAATCACACGAACTGGCGCTACGGCGACGCGCACTCGGTCACCTGGCGACACAACCTGGGCCGCGACCCGGAGCGCGCCGTTCGCTTCAACGTCGGCGACTTCGCCAAAGGCGGAGACGGCAACACGCCGAACAACGCGACCGGCCTCGTCAATCAGCCCGCCGACCATGGTGTCAGCTACCGACAGATTTTCGATCTGTCCAATCTCAACGGCGCGCGTATCGTCCTGCCGCCGGGCAACTCAGGTCGTCCCGACAGTCCGCACTACCGCGACCACATCCACAAGTGGCTTGAGATGGAGTACTTCCCGCTCTACGTCGAGTGGGACGACATCGAGGCCAACAGCGAGGGGACGCTAAATCTGTGTCCCCTCGCTGACTGACGTGCAGTCCGGCGTACCAACCGCTCCCGGTGACGGGGCGAGCTACTCCTCGCCGCGGCTGTGTCCATGCCCGTTCATATCCTCGAGCAGGGTCCAATCGTTCGCGTCGGCGGCCCAGTCCAGCAGCGCTTCGAGTTGATCGGCGAGCGTCGCAACGCGCTTGCGGTCGTAGAGCAACGGATCCATCAGTACCTTAGAGCCGCCCAGCCGCCCAGCACCAGGCTTGCGTCAATGCCGATTGTCTCATGGAATCCGATCATCCCGATCGCGCTGACAGCAAGGTAGCCCTGTAGCTCTGGAAGGTCCAGGATCGAAAACAGCAGATCGCCTTCGAGGATTCTGAGGGATAAACGTGATAATCCAGCCAACCGTGCCCAGCTCGATGTCGTGGCCTGAGTCTTCGATTGCCGCTTGCGTTGGCTTGACGAGTGCCGAGTTCAGCGTAAGCACGGCGGCACCTCGCCTTGAGCCAACCGGTCGGCGATCATCGTCTCGACTTGGTCGAGATTGGATAGCCCGGCCTGGTCGACTCGCAGGCGCTCGACCGTTCCGCTGTAGGCGGTCTCCGCATGATCGCAGCGTTTTTCGAGACCCACATGGGCGGCTTCGTAAGTAACGCAGATCAAGGTCCCGGTCAAGCCGGCGTCAGCGAACGCCCGCCCCGCCATGTCGCCGGTAGCCGGATCGTCGAGACCGACGTGTTTGAGTTGCCATAGTCTGCGCCCTCCGAAGCGCCTGAATTGAAGGTGGCGATCTGTACGCCCGCCTCTCGAGCCGCGACGATAGTTGGTCCCACCACGTCTGGAGCAGCCAATGTCGTCCCAATCACCGCCGCGCCATCGGCGACGCACTTGTTGATCAGCTCGGCCTGCGCTGTGGGCGTTGCGCCCGACTCAACCCGCAGGTTCATCCTGAAGTCCGAAGCGGCCTCCTGTGCTGCGATATGCGCGAGCCTCCAGAACTGCAAGTCCCCCGGCGTTCCATGATCGATCAGACAGACTAGGTCGCCGTCCAGGAAGAGTCCGGCCCGATGTTCACAGCACCGAACTATGCAGCCAGTCGCCTGGCTTTGCGTTTGCCGGCACGAACCGGGTTGCCGCCAGCAGCCGCTCGCCCCAGGCACCGCCCGCCTCGCGCTGTTGCAGCGCGACTTCGACATCGCCGTCGGCTTGGCGCTGCGCCACAATGCGCACTTCGCCGCTACCGATGTGATTCGCCAGCACCACGCTCAGCAGGAGTCCGATCCCTACGCCGGACAGCAACATGCCCGCCATCCAGATCCATCTTGGTCATCGTATGTGTCTCATTGCGGTGCGCAACCCTTTTTTAGCTCAAGCGGCTCAGGTAGAGGTAATGTATTAGACCGACCCCGAAACTGCGACTACGCAGGAGCGTAGCGTCCCGAGTCCCTGTTCCAGCTCATCGTCGCCGATCGTTAGCGGCGGCATCAGCTTGACCACGTCGGAGGCGGAGCCTCCTGATGTCTCGACCAGCAGCCCACGCTCGAAGGCGGCGTTGGCGATACGCGATGCCGCGCCATCGAGCGGCGTATGCAGACCCTGCAACATGCCACGTCCACGAACCGTGGCGCGTAACGCCTCATGCTCGGCGGCGATCGATTCCAACTTCACCCGGATGATCTCGGATTTACGCTGCACCTCGTTCGAGAGCGAATCATCGGTCCACCAGGTCAGCGCCTCGGTCGCCGTAACGAAGGCCGCGTTGTTGCCCCGAAAGGTGCCGTTGTGTTCGCCCGGCGACCAGATGTCGAGATCGGGGCGAATCAGCGTCAGCGACATCGGCAGGCCGCTGCCTGAAATCGACTTGGAGAGGCAAATCAGGTCGGGTTGAATTCCCGCCGGTTCGAACGAAAAGAACGTGCCTGTGCGGCCGCAACCAGCCTGGATGTCGTCGACGATGAGCAGCGCATCGTGCCGCTTGCAACACTCCGCCAGCCGCTGCAGCCACTCGAATCCGGCGGTGTGTAGACCGCCCTCTCCCTGTACGGTCTCGACGATTACGGCCGCCGCCGACACGTCATCGCTCGCCAGCATTGCGTCGAGCACCGAGACGCTATCCACGTCGTCGCCCAGTTCGCCGTCGAACGGTGCGGTGACCTGATGCTCAAGCGGGATGCCGCCCGATGCTCGTTTGACCACGTTGCCGCTCAACGCCAACGATCCCAGCGTCATTCCGTGAAACGCATTGGTGAATGAGACAACAGTCTGCCGACCTGTCGCCTTGCGCGCCAGCTTGAGCGCAGCTTCGACCGCGTTGGTGCCGGTCGGTCCCGGGAACATCAGCCTGTACGACATGCCGCGCGGTCGCAGGATGATCTCGTCGAAGCGCTGCAGGAAGTCGCGCTTGGCGGTTGTCGCCATATCCAGACTATGCAGCACGCCGCGCGATTGCAGATAGTCGATCAACGCTGCGATCATCGCAGCGTTGTTGTGGCCGTAGTTGAGTCCGCCTGCGCCGGAGAAGAAATCGAGGTACTCGCGCCCCTCTTCGTCCCAGAGACGCGCGTCCTGCGCGCGCTTGAATACCGTCGGCCAGGAGCGCACGTAGGAGCGTACATCGGATTCCAGCTCCGCGAACGCATCGAGTCCGCTCATCCCGCGCGCACTCGCAACCATCCGCAGCCCTCGCAATCGGATGCCCACCGTACTCTCTCCACTATGCCCGATTTCAGGGTCAATGTCGTCAGCGTCCTCAACGGTGGAAGCGGACGCTCCTAGCTGTGACCGTTGTGAGAGTGATGACTGTGTTCATGTCCATCGTGCTCATCGTGGTTCATGTCGTGCGCGCAGTGATCGGGCGTGGGCAGGTCGAGCGCGGGATTATGGCTGAAGAACCCCGCCGGTCGCAGCTTGAATCCACTGCGATGCACCGGCGCCACCGGCCAGTCCTCGGACGTGACGATGTGGTTCATCCCGACCGTGTACCAGAGCACGACATCGGCGTCCGCGATCTCGCGGTCGGCCGATACCCAAGACGGGATGCCCTGTCCCGGCTCGCTCTGGTTCGGGTAATTGCCAGCCGGGTACATCTGCGTCGCGTCAAAGGGGGTCACCCAGAGCTGCTTGCGGGCGAACCCGGCGCGCCCGTAAACGGCCGATTCCCGACCGGCCATCATCGAGACCGTCTCGCCTGGTATCAGCAGATACGCCGGCGCATGCCCCACGTGGTTGACCTTGTTGGTGTTCGCAACGCGCCAGTGACGTGCCGAGGCCGCGTTGACCACGCGCTCGCCATCCGACTCGTTGAGCAACGGCTTGGCGATGGCGGTGAAGGCGTTGTGGTAGGGATTTTGCGGGCCCGCCGGCAACGGCGCGGTATCGACTTCGTAGACCGTGTTCGTGCCGCCATCGACCTCCATGTCTAGGCGGAAGCAGAAGAAATGCTGGTGGATCGGCCCCGCTAGTTGCGGCGCGATCATGTGCCGCGTGATCTGCGGGTCGTCCGGCTCGGCGGCGATCGTCTGCACGATGCCGGTCGCCTTGATTTCTTGCTCCCACGATCCGTCTGGGTAGAAGTACCAGTAGAAGCCGTAGTCGTAGTTGCCGACTGTGGCGATCGCCGAAACGACCAGCCGCCGCATGCGGCGCACCTCCGAAACCGGGACATCGCCCTCGAGCCGCGTGTGCTTCCAGTTGATTCCGAAATCCTCTTCGTGGATACAGATGGCGTTCTTGATCGTCCGCGAGCCGCCGAACTCATTGGTCACGTGGCCGTCCATATAGACGATCTCGCCCAGGCAATCGCAGCCAAGCTCAAGCGAATTAGTCAGCCGCCCCAGCCCGCCGACTTCGCCCGAGTCGAACGCGTTCTTGAAGTACTGCGTCGGCGACGAGTCGCCGTATGGCACGACCATCTCGGCCATCGAGGCGCGATAGCAGATCGACCGCAACTCGCCGTCGTCGTTGTAGGCGATCTGGTGCAGCACCAGACCCTCGCGTGGGTGCAGAGAGACCCGCATCTGCCACTTCTGCCAGCAGAGCAGGTGCCCATCCAGCGTGAACGAGACGCCGTCCGGCTGGATGATGTCCAGCGCTTTGAGATCCTCGCGCGGCGTGATGTCGTTGTATTGATAATCGAGCGCCGTTTCGGGCGCGGCGGGACCAGGTTCGTCGATCAATTCCAGGACGCGGTTCTCAGTCAGATCGACGACCGCCACGACATACTCGATCGGACGGCCGTAGCCGTTCGACTGCTCGGAGTCTCGCAGATAGGAGATTGCCTTAAGCGTGCGGTACTCCCGCTCCCATGCGGTCCCGAAGTTGCCGCCCGGCCACGGGTCGACCTGGATCAGCTCAATCTGCGCGTCGCTGAAGCCGCGCGCTTTCATCGCCGCCAACCAGCGCGAGTCCGTCTTGACCGCCTGCACGGCCCGACCGAACTCCTCCATCAGCGGAAACGGCTGATGTCCCTCCAGCGCGGTCCAACGCGTCACCGACTCTGCGCCGAGATCGACGACGCACTCCACTGCCTCGCCGCTGGAGACATCGAGCAGCATGACAAACGCCCGCCGCTCAATCGAGTCGCCGTTAGAGTACGCCCGCACGGTGTCCTTTGCAGGTTCGTCTAGCGCAACCAGCGGGAATCGCCAGCTGTCACGAGGTTGATGCGCTCCCGCAATGCGAGAAGCCGCCGCAATCTCCTCAGCCGTCAACGGGTCGAGCGGATGGGAAACGCCAACCGGCGCAGCGGGTCGAGTCTCAGTAACCATGGCGGATGCTCTCCAAATTCGATTTGGTGCGACATGAAGTGACAACAGCTTAACCGAGCGTAATCCACACCGCGCGACTTCGCTTGTGAGACGGGTCAAGATTGGCTAGTATAAGACGAGTGACTGAGAGGATAATCTAATGAAAAGCGATGACCAAAACAACCTCGCAGTGAGAGTGATCTCCGAGAAGATCGCGCAACTGGAGCCGGACATCGCGTCCCAGGTCTCAGAAGCACGCCAAAGCCTGGCTGAGATGGTTCGGCTCCTGGAAGAGCAGCGAACGCTCCAAGGGGCGATTGAATCGTTGCAAGGAACCAGGCAAGAGCCGGATATCGATGAGCGATGGGCGATGAGAAGCCGCGATCCTCTATTTCGCGCTCAGCGTGCGCTACGAGAGATCGACATGATCGAGCGTGACAGGGACCCCGAGCGTCGCCGCCCAGTCGCCCCTTCGGATCTGACTGTGAGAGGAAGACCGGGTGGCCAAAGCGGTGAAGAGCGCGCTGAAAAGCTAGACATTGTCGCCTTCGCGCAAGAGTTCGCAACATCAAATGGCAACCTGGCGCGCCTGCCGGACTTGGCGGCGCTCATCGTCAAGCGTGACCCAAGCAGATATCGGAATGTCGCCACCGCCCAAGCCTCGTTGTACTACCACCTCGGTAAGAGCGAGCTGTTCGAGAAGGTTCGCGCCGGCACGTTTCGCCTCATCGATCCAGCCGGCGCTGCCACAGAAAGAAATGGAGAAGAACGATGACTTAGGCCAATGCAGGAAGCAACGATCCCGAAGAAAGGAGCGAGTGTGGAAGAACGACTGTCCTCTACCGCTCGCCAAGATACGCGCAATCGCGCAGGAACGGAGGTACAGGGTGACAGAGCACCCATTCGACGATCAGGAACCGGAATCGCCCTTGAACCAGGTACGCGCAGCTCTAGATCGACTTGCGTCACAGTCGTTGGCGGCTAGTGACGCGCGACGATCTGTGTGCGAGCAATTGCAGGCGGCGATCGATGCCCAGAACTGGCACCGCGCGCATCGCGCCGCGCGAATGCTCGCCCGCGGTGATGCCCTCAGTCTCGTTCTATGGCTGGGGGCGCAAGAGCATATTGAGCGGCTGCGAGCGGCAGACGTCGAACGTTGTCCCTCGCATGATCCACTGGATGCTCAAGCGGCGATTCAAGAAGCAGAGCGGCTGCTCTCGCAGTCGCCCGACGACCGAAACTCGAAGGAGGAACCATCGTGAAACTGACCGAAGCTGAGCGCATGCTCCCATACGTGCTGTGTGAGCTGAAAATCAGAGGCCCAGAGCTGCGGTTCAGGCAGCTGGCAAACGCAGTTCGGCCGCGTATGACGCACCTTCTAACGGAGACCGACTTGCGTCCATACGACAGTGGCCAAATTCCTTGGGAAGTCAAGCTGAGCAGGTTCAAAGATGAGCTGCGCAAGCGCAGGCTGATTGATCCGCGCACTTCCCGGGGCGTGTATCGAATCACGCGCAAGGGATCGCAGGAGGTTGAAGATTGGCTCGCTGCGCTGACTGCTGCTACGGGACCGGATGCGTAACGACACTTGCGGGCACCGCCATTGGCGGTGCCCGCAAGCTGTGTGAGATCGTTTGAGCGCTCAGATCGTTGATACTGTTTCACCCCCAGGCCGGAACACCTCTTTGGGCGATGGCCAGTTGGTTAGCGGTCAGAGCGGACGTGACTCGAACCGTGGCGGACGGCTATCCCTCGCAGATCAGCTGAGCCTGCCCTTCGTCGAACCCTATTCGCTCACCTGTCGCGCAGGGCTGCCACCTCCAGTCTCTCTGCTCCTGTAGGCGGGTGAGGTGGTTTGCGTTCAGGATGCCGGATTGGATCAGCAGGATTGCGGTATCTGCGTTTTCGACCGACATCGCCGATAACCAGCTCGTGCTGGCGCTGCTGGCATCGAAGTTGTTGAGCGCCTGCGTACCAACCGCCATTTGTTCTGGAGCCTGCCGCTTCCCCCGTTCCCGGCGGGCGCAGTCTACGCCCTGTCCGCGGAGTGGCCGGCGTGGGGTAGTCTCACTACCGTCGAACGAACGCAAGCAGGCGCGGGGAAATTCCCCGCGCCTGCTTGCTGCTGCGCTGGCTGTTGCCAGCGCTTGTCGGTCGACACGGCAGGTGAAGCGCTAGACGGCCTCGATGATCGTCGAGATGCCCATGCCAGCGCCGATGCACTGGGTGGCGAGACCGTACTGGCTGCCGCTGCGCTTGAGCTCGCGCGCGACGGTGGTGACCAGTCGGGTGCCGGTGGCGCCCAGCGGGTGGCCGATGGCCAGCGAACCGCCGTTGACGTTCACCTTGTCCATCGAAATGCCCAGCTCCTGCACCGAGGGGATGACCTGCGCGGCGAAGGCCTCGTTGAACTCGACGCGGTCGATCTGCGCGGCGTCGATGCCGGCGTGCGCCAGCGCTTTGCGTGTTGCAGGTATCGGGCCCAGACCCATAATCTGCGGCTTGACGCCGCCGACGCCAAAGCCCGCGATGCGCGCCAGCGGTTCAAGGCCGAGCTCGTCCGCCTTGCGCTCGCTCATCAGCAGCGCCGCGGTGAAGCCGTCGTTGGTCGGGCAGCTGTTACCGGCCGTGATGCGAATTTCGCTCTGCGTGTGCGAAACGGTGCCGCGGACGGTGCGCAGAGCGCTCAACCCCTCGAAGTTCGTGCCTGGGCGGAAGCCCTCATCGACTTCGACAACGCGCGTGTCGCCGCGCTCGTCGAGCAGCAAGTTGCCTTCCTCATCGAAGACGGGCATGTCGACCTCGATCGGCACGATCTCGCCCTGGTAGAAGCCGTTGGCCATCGCCTCGCCGTACTTGCGGTGCGATTCGACCGCGAACTCGTCCAAGGTCTCGCGCGAAATGTCGTACATCTCGGCTACGTTCTGCGCCGTCTGCAGCATCGAGCAGACCGGTGACGAGTCGAGAATCTCGTCCGGGATCGGCACGCTGAAGTAGTCGTTGTGGTTGGGCGCGAGGTTGCGCTGCGACTCG
Organism: Dehalococcoidia bacterium; assembly: GCA_965116225.1. Classification (GTDB taxonomy): domain Bacteria; phylum Chloroflexota; class Dehalococcoidia; order Bin125; family Bin125; genus Bin125. The sequence continues at coordinate 2,278,202 of OZ220495.1, forward strand.
GTCATGCTGTGGCGGTCCTGGTTGAACTCGGTAATCCGGTTCGGTTCCGCGCCGCCGCCGCCGCCAAGCTGGCGACCCATCCGCTCGACGCCGAGCGCGATGCCGACGTCAATCGCGCCGACCATAATCTCCTGCGCCACGCGATGCATCGTCTCCATCGAGGAACCGCACTGGCGGTTCGAGTCGAACGTGCAGACCGACTCGGGCAGCCCGGCCAGTCGCACGATGTGGTTGGCGCCGATACCGGCCAGCTCCGCCACGCCGCCGACGCAGCCCATGCCGACATCCTCGATGTCGTGCGGAGATAGCTGCGGGTAGCGGCCGAGCAGTTCCTGGAGCACTTGGACGGCGATCGTGTCCAGCCGGGTCGCCGTGAACGCGCCGCGCCCGCCGCGCGTGAAGGCGGAACGTGCGCCGTCGACGATGACGACATTCTGCATTTCCATCGGTCGTTCCTTTCTGGCGGGCCATGCCAGATGGCTCGCCGTCTGTCTGCGTGGTTGTCACACCACAATGTAACGTCACATAGTCTAACGCTCTGACGCGCCCTAGTACCATCCTCGGCGAGCGCCGCGACTGTTGTCGCTAGAGGTCGAGTGTGCCTGACGCGGCAGGTTGCGATTTGGGCGGTTTCCGCTCTGCGTCGGACGGACTGGGCAGCTCAGCCGCCGTCCACAGTTCCGATTCGAGCACCGCATCCAGCAGCGCCCGTCCCGTCGGCTCGAGGTCGATGGTGCGCTCGATCACCCAGAGCAATTCCAACAGCTCTTCGCTGAACTCCCATCGCTCTGGCCGAATGTCGTCGAGCGGCGACGATTTCTTGCCTTTGCGATCCCGCATCCGATAGCCCAGCCATGATCGCACGATCTGTAACCCCGACACCGAGTATTCGTACACCGCTCGCGGCACTGGTCGGAATTCGCCCTCGCCCACATGCAGCGTCAAGGTCTGCTCGTCGTAGTGGAACGAGTTTGGATATTCCGACTGCGGCACCGCCACCGCGCAGCGGGCGTCACCCTGCGGAACCGTGCCGTCGTCCTGCGGACCGGCGAACCGCTCTCCGTACGTATGCAGATGGATCAGTTGTCGCCCGTGCTCGGCGACGCGCATGAACAACTCCCGATCCTTGCTGATCGGCAAGCGCGGCGGCGGCAACTCGAGCTCGTCCCAGAATCGCTCGACGTAGGATGGTTGGGCGAGGATGCCATAAGCGTAGGCGAAGAGGTCTTCCGGCCCCGTGTCGAGTATGTCGAGAATGCCGGCAGTCACATTGGCTTGAGTTCCCGCCGCGTCTCGGTAGAGGGGGATGACATCCTTGGCACCCCGGCCGCAGAAGTGATCGAGATCCGGAACAGCGCTCGCTGCGATCGCCGCAGGCCCCTTGCCCAGCACTTTTGTCAGTAGCGAAGTCATATAGACCTGATTTGAGCTATATGCAACCCATAGTGATGGTCCGGGTCGATCAATAAGCCTTGTGTCTGCAATAATGTACTGTCTGTCCCATGAGCGTAGCGTGTACTGCACTATATGGGGCATTGGTTCAGGTTTCTTGACATCATATATTGATACGAGCCTGGCTCCCTGTTTATCCAAGGGCATCGGCTCGTCATCGACCTTACGACCAGTCGATCGACTCACAAATAGCATTTCACGCTGACTGTTCTCTGATTTTGTCAGAGCTCGCCAGCGCGCGCTAAGTATATTAGTCGTCTCTCCAATTGGCCAAGTTCTACCGACCTTGACGCCGGACTGTTGCCAGGGGAATACGTCGTTGACCTCCGGCCAGTCGAAGTAAGCGCCTGTGCCGATCGGGTAGAACGGATCGGTCCAGGCGTCTGAGCAAGGTTGCCAATCGAGATCGGCAAGCGTTCGAATCTCGTTAAGCTGCGCGAGCTTGGCTTCGGCGCTGCCGCTGAGCTTAACCTTGCTGACGACAGCCGGGCGCTCGGAGTCTGCGTCGCGGTATCGCACGCCGATCGCAATCGCCACGGGAGAGCGGATGGCGAACACGTTGTCCGTCTTGCGAGCGCCGAGATTGTCGCCCTCCAGATCGATGATCCGCAGTTCGTCGAACGTCTGGCGCATCATCTGCCGCATGCCCGCAAATGCCGGTCCGCGCAGATATGAGGAGGCGGTAATGAAGGTGACGATACCTCGGTAGTCCGGCGATTCGAACACTTTCCAAAGCGCCCAGCGCCAGAAGTACACGTATGTGTTGTATAGATTCTTCAACTGGCCGCCTTCGCCCGCTTTGACGACCGGCTCGGTAAAGTCGCGCAGAATTCCAGCCTGTTCAGGCCCGATGTCGCCGTGTACGACCCAACCGCCAGGCCCTTCCTTACCCGTTTCGGGTTCGCCCATTTTGCCGCGGTCGTAGGGCGGATTGCCGATGCAGACAGTGATGTTGCGAGCGCGTTTCATCTCCTGCGCCGCTTTGCGATCGGCGGTTATAGCCTGTTGCAGCAGCGAAGCGTGAAACTCTTCCTCTGCCGTAGGCGATGCCAATGTATCGGCCAGATAGACTCGCGCCGACTGCCCGGTCGCTCCAACTTCGCGCAATCGCTGCGTGATCCGGAGTCGCGCGACGGCGTAGGGTCCCACCAACAACTCGAACGCTTCCAGGCGCTCGGCCAAGCTGCTCATACGCTCTGCAACCGCGCCGGGTCCATAGCGTTGCGAGACCGTCGTTGCCGCTTGATCGATGATGGCGAGCGGGTAGGTGCCGGTCCCCACGGCAGGGTCGAGGATGCGCACCGATGAATCCGCGAAGCCCAGTGGCCTGTCGAACCGGGTGCGAAGCAGTTCGTCGGCCAACCGCACCTGGCATTCCACTACCTCGATGGGCGTGAAATAGACGCCGCGATCCTTACGCAGGGCCGGATCATAGGCGGCGAGAAAGATCTCGTAGAAGTACAGCCAATAGTCAGTGGCGAGTTCCGTCTGCGGTTCCGCTATCGCGCCGATCACACGCTCCAACAGCGAAATGGGCATCAGCAGTTCGTCGCGGACGAGTGGGAGTTCCAGCAGCTGCAGCGCCGAAGCCAGCAGCGCATGTTCGCCTTCCAGTTTGGGAAGCGCCGCGTGGAGATCAAGCGACTCAGCACCTTCGAACTGCGCCAGCAGCAGCGCATAGGTCAATGTCTGCGCATATGCGTCAGCGAATTGCGCGTCATCCGCCTCAGGGAAGAGGATGCCGCGCCATTCCGTCGCAAGTTCGCGCAGCGGTTTATTCCCCCGTCCCAGTGCTGATTGAACCTCGTCCCGCAGGATGCGGGCCAGCGGCGCGATGAATTCCGCGATGCCCTTCGGATCGCTAGGTGTCTTGGGCTGCCAGTTGACGAAGTCCGCCAATAGCGCCCGTAACTCGCTCAGCGAGTCAGGCCGTAAGGCGTTGGGACCGTCGCGAATATCCGTAGCGATTCGGACTCGAGCTTTTCGCTCACCCGTCCGATATAATGTCCACTCGGAGCCATCGGTATAGATCAGATTGGGCAACGCCGTAAAGCGTTTGAATTGTTCCAGGTTACTCTTCTTAAAACTCTCGGGTCGCGCGCCAATGTGCGGCGCCTTGAGTTCGATGTGACCGGTCAGTAGTCCGTCGACGATCACGCCGATGTCGGGGCGACCATTCACATCGTCGTCGCGGACTTCGCTACGCCACGCGACTGTTGCGTTGACAAGCGGGCCAAACCGGCTGAGGAGATCACCGACAAGTGGTTTGAGTTGGTCTTCTTCCTGCGCTCCGTGCAGGTTTGAGAATTTCTCCACGCACTCGTTGGCGAACTGCGAGGCGAGCTCTTTGAAATTTTGCATTGGTAAGAGAAGGGACGCGCCGACTGGTATTGCAAACTGAGCCGGACTCCGCACGGAGCCCGGCTCAGCTTATGGCGCCTACCGATTTGTCGGAGGGTTAGACCTCGAAGTGGTAGACCTTGGCGGCGTTGCGCTGGAGGACGTTGAGCAGGTCCGCCTCGGGCAGCACGCTGAGGACTTCCTCGACGTGCTCCTTCGGATTGCGCGCTACACTGTTCGGGCCCGGCGACATCGACGTCGGGTGCGGGAAGTCGGTCTCGAACATCAGGTTCTCCGAGCCGATCTGCTCGATCGCCCTGAGCACCGAGGCCTCTTCGAACCAGAAGCAGCCGTAGCACTGGCGCTTGAAGTACTCCGAGGGCAGCAGGTCCATCTCGGGATGTTCCTCGCGGCAACCGGAGTTCAGCCACTGCCAGTCCATCGCCTCGAGCAGGTAGGGAATCCAGCCCACGCCCGACTCGACCGAGACGAACTGCAGCTCGGGGAAGCGGTGGCACATGCCCGAGAGGATGATGTCGAGAATCGCGTTCGAATTGTCCAGGAACAGCTTCACGGTCGACTTGGCGTAGGCGGCCTGGCGACCGTTGTCGACGGTCACGTTACGCAGCTCGGTGAGGTCGCCGGAGCCGATGTGAAAGTTGATCGACAGGCCCATGTCCTGCGCCTGATTCCAGATCGGGTCCCAGTGCGGCTCGGTGATGCGCGGCAGGCCGAAGGTGTGCGGCTGATTGGTCATCAGCACGCCCCGGTGTCCGCGGTCGTAGGCGCGCTGCATCTCGTCGACGCATGCCTGCACGTCCCAGAACGGCATCGCCATGATCGGGATGAAGCGCGACGGCTCGACCGACGTCCACTCGACCAGGAAGTCGTTGTAAGCGCGCACGCAGTCCAGTCGCAGCTCGTCGTCCGTCATCTGCAGGAAGTTGCCGGAGCCGAAGCCGCCCACGTTGGGGTAGACGACTTGGGCGTACATGCCGTACTCGTCCATCCGTTCGAGCCGCTCGCGGATTTCCCAGCTGCCGTGGTCGGCTTCCTGCAGGCTCGGCGGATGATTCGGCGGCGGCGATTTCCAGCCCGCCATCGCCGCGCCGGCCGTGGGCATGAACTTCTTGCCGCCCATTACCCAGCGGTCCTCGTTGATTTCGGGATCGAAGATCACGTGAGGCACGAGGTCGCCCCACTTCCTGGTCGAGATCCGGTCGGTCCACAGCGTCTCCGGCTCGGAGACGTGGGTATCGGAGTCGATCACCTTGATCCGGTCGCAGATCATCTCAGCCATCGTAGTCAGTCCCTTTCGCTGGCGCGGTGTGTCGGAGTGTCGTCAGGTTAGCACTTCGCCCGCGCGGATCCAATGGACGGATCCAATCCCAGTCGTCCCGCGCGGTCCTGCCGCCAGCAGGCAAGACGCGGCGATCGCCGTTCCGATCGAGAGAGACAGCTGCGGGGCCTCAGGCGCTAGATTGACTGAACCAGTTCGAGGAGGTGCTGTGGTGCTGGTGCGGATCGCGGGGCTGCTGATCCTTCTGGCGTTGGCGTCACTAGCCAGCTATGCCTGCGGGTTCGGCGATCCTCTTGATCGGCTGATGATCACCGGCGTTGACGAACCGGTTGTCGATGACGCAGTCGAACTGCCTCAGACGTTGGGCTGGCGTTCTGCGACGTCGTTGATGTATTGGCCGTATTTCGATCAGCGAGAGTATCGTGGCGAGATATGCAACGAGGCGGTAGAGGATGATTATTTTGAAGGCGAAGAACCTGATGATCCAGGTGATCCGATTGATCTGGGAACCGTTAGGGACGATGACGTATGGGATGGGCTGAATGATCAGTTGTCGAAGTATGCAACGGACGAAGAGAGCGTCATTCAGCACATCTGGATTGAGCAGTTTCGCGTCGTAGTATTCATGGCCCGTTCCAGCGCAATCGCCTGGCCAAGCGGAACAGCCATTGTTTCAGTGAGCGAGTTTGTACTGTTTGACGCCGACCCTCCCCCCAACTGGCAGGTGACCGACAGCGGCTCTCTGTTTCTGTGCTGACTGCTTGTAGTTGAGAATGTCAAGTTGTCGCTCCGCTGGAGACGCGTGGTTGCGATCGCCTGACCGCCAGATGTTCTCCCGTTGACGCATCCGACCGGCGCTCGCTAGCCTCGTTCGATAACGCAGCCGAAGCGAGTGCCTGTGGCATTGAGTAGACGCTCGAGGAACTCGCGGGCGTGCGGACACGCGGTCGATCGGGCGGCGCAGTCGCGCCCGTTCGACGAGCAACGGCCGCTCGGTATCGACCTGCCCGTTCGCACCAAGCGGCTGATTATCGTCGGCGCGATGTTGAGCATGTTCATGTCGGCGCTCGAACAGAGCGTGGTCAGCCCGGCGATGCCGCAGATCGTCTCCGACCTGGGCGGCCTCGATCTGTACCCCTGGCTCGTCCAGGCGTTCATCATGGCGCAGGTCGTCACGATCCCCATCGCCGGCACGGTCAGCGACGCGTTCGGGCGTAAACCGGTACTGCTGGCTGGATTGAGCGTGTTCCTGATCGGTTCTGCGCTGTGCGGCTTCGCGCCCGGCATCTACGAGCTGATCGCCTTCCGTGTCGTGCAGGGCGTGGGCGGCGCGATCCTGGTGACGGCCACGTTCTCGGTCGTCGGCGACCTCTACGCGCCCGCCGAGCGGGGACGGTTCATCGGCCTGTTCGGCGGGGTCTTTGCGCTCAGCAGCCTGATCGGCGCGCCGATCGGCGGCGTCTTGACCGAGGCGCTCAACTGGCGCTGGGTGTTCTGGATCATGCTCTTCCTGGGGCCGTTCGTGCTGGCGGTGATCGCGCTGAAGATGCCTTGGCTGCGCCCGCCGAAGCGCGCCTTCCGGATCGACGCGGCGGGCGTGCTGATGCTCTCGATCATGCTGATCCCGGCCATGATCGCGCTCAGTCTCGCGTCGCGCTGGGGTTGGCTCGCGCCGCAGACGCTGGCGCTGTTCGCCGTCTCCGCCGCCGCGCTGCTGCTCTTTATTCGTGTCGAGCGTCGCGCCGAGCAGCCCATCGTCCCGCTGCAACTGTTCAGGATCCAGACCATCGCCACCGCGGCGGTAGTCAATTTCTTCATCGGCGTTGGCATGATGGGCGTCTTCGTCTACATGCAGTTCTTCCTGCAGGTCGGTATCGGCGCCGACGCAGCGACTGCCGGTCTGATCATGGGACCGATGATCCTCGTCTCGGTCGCCGGGTCGGTCATCTCGGGGCAGATCATGTCGCGCAGCGGACGCTACAAGTATCTGGCGGTGACCGGTTCGTTGATGATGTTCGCCTCGATGTTGCTGCTCTCGACCATGACGCGCGAGACCACCATCCCCGGCGTGCTGGGCCGGATGTTCCTGTTCGGCGCCGGGATGGGCCTGATGATGCCGGTGATGTCGATTGCCTCGCAGAACGCCGCGCCGCAGCGTTATCTGGGCATCGTCTCGGCATTCAGCCAGTTCTTTCAGCAGGTAGGTGGCGTCATTGGCATCGGCGTGGTCGGAGCGCTCTTCAACGCGCGGCTCGCCGATGGGCTGATGCAGCGGCTCGCGTCCGATCTGGTCGAGATCATTCAGCCGGAAAAGCTGGTCGATCCGCTCTTTCGGGAGTCATTGGTGCAAGATCTCGGCTCCAACGTCTGGGCAGTGGCTGAACCCGAAGTGCAGACCGCCGTGGCGACGGCGATCACCGACAATTTCCTGCTGGCCGCGGCCATCGTCCTGATCTCGGTCCTTGCGATCCTGCGGATGCGCGAGCTGCCTCTGCGCAGCGCAAATTCGCCGTCTGCTCCGACGGTGAGCACCGAGCGCCCCGATAGATCGCAGGACGATGATCCTGCTCCCATCGCGCCGCCGATTGATGCGGCGGGCGATAGTGGTTCGACCGTGCTAGTGCTTCGGGACCTGCACGGTCTACAGCTGCGCGGGCAGGTTGCGGCGGAGACCGTAGTGGGCGCTGGCTCCTCATCCCTACCGGCCGAATGCCAGGCCGTCGGTGCCCCCAGTTTGCGCCGAGTAGTGTTTGCCAGCGCCGTAATCGGCGCCGGGGTTGGTTTGGCGTTGGCGTTGGTCGGCGAAGCAACCCCTCCGGCTAGCGCGCACCGGTGGCCTCTGCGCGCGTCTAGCCGCCGCATTGACCCGCGACCACGACGATCAGGGTAATTACGATCAACGCGGAGGTGAGTACCCCCACCGCAAATCCACTGTCGCCCTCGCTAGGCGCTCCGGCGGTCTCGCGTCGTCGCGCGCGTTCGAATCGGTCTCGGTAGATGCCGCGCACGGCTCTCGATGTGCGCGTTCGACGGGTTTCTACGCTAAAGGCGGCTTGCGGAATCGGCGATTCGGGAATGGCGCCGTCGCGCGGCAGCAATCGCCAGTAGCGCAGGCGAAACTCTTCGTCGGTCTGGATTCCCTTGCGTAAGTTGCAGGCGGTGCAGAGCAACTGCAGGTTGGCGCGCTCGTTGTCGCCGTTGCGACTCACGGGCCACTTGTGGTCGATCTCGAGAGAACGACTGCTCATTCGACGGCCGCAGTATCGACAGCGTCCCTGTTGTTCGATGAACAGGGCGTGCCGCACCTGCGCCGGGAAGATGGTTCGCCCCTGAGTGGGAATCCCGCGATCGTCCTCGACCGGCATCGGGCTGCGTTGCGCCTACGCGCCGAATTCCGCTGCGACGGCGGCGAAGGCTTCGTCCGACGCTTCCAGCGTGTGGTCGATGTCTTCTTCGCTGATAGCGGTCGAGAGGAAGCCATTGTGCACTGGATGCAGGTAGACGCCTCGTTCCGCCAACTCGGCCGAGAACCGATAGGCGCGCGGCACGTTGCGTGTTGCGAAGTCGTCGTCATCGAAGAGCATCAGCGGAATCGACACCGGCCCGGTCTGACGGATACCCACGCCATGCGAGTTGGCGGCCTGCTGCCAGCCGCGGCGTAGCGCGCTGCCGATCCGCTCCAGATACGAGATACCGTCGGTCTCGAGCATTGTCTCGATCGTCGCCTGCGCCGCCGCCATTGGCGCGCCACTGAACCAGTACGACCCGGTCGCCATTGTCCTGGCGACCGCCTCGCTCAAGCTGTCGCGGCCCATCAACGCCGAGATGGGATGCCCGTTGCCAATCGCCTTGCAGTAGGCGCTCAGGTCCGGATCGACGCCAAGCGGCGCCCAGCTGCCGGCCATGTCAATGCGGAACCCGCCGCGCACATCGTCGAGGATCAGCACTATCCCGTTGGCGTCGCATAGCTCGCGCACGCCGCGCGCAAACTCGAGACTCGGTAGTTCCTGGTCCAGGCCGACATCGTGTCGGAACGCCGAGACGATGATCGCCGCCGCATCGCCTTGAGCAGTCTGGATCGCCTTGCGAACTGATCTGAGGTCGTTGTACTCATATTCGACCGTGCCTTCGGCTTGGGCAGTCATGTCGCCGGTCGCGATCCAAGTGGGCGAGGCGCCGTGATAGGCGCCGCGCGCGCGTAGGATGGTCCCGTTACCGGTGGCGGCGCGCGAGATCGAAGCTGCGTAGACGGTGGCGTCCGTGCCATTCTTGGCCATCCAGGCCCAGTCGGCCCACGGTGTGATCTCGACGAGTAGCTCGGCCAACTCGACCATCTTCGCCGAGGGGCCGTTGAAGCAGTCGCCGGTCTCCTGTGCTGCTGCGGCTGCCTGATCGACGGCCGGGTGGCGGTAGCCCAGCAGGATCGGTCCGTAGGCGCAGAGGTAGTCGATGTACTCGTTGCCGTCGACATCCCAAAGATGCGCCCCCTCGCCGCGCGCGAAAAACTGCGGGAAGTTCTCAGGCAGCACCGAGGCGTTCTGATGCCCGTACATCCCGTTGGGTATCACAGCGCTGGCGCGTTCGCGCAGCGCGGCGTCGGCGGATCGTTGGCGCTCACGCTCAGTGGACATGCTCTGCCTCGTGCATTGGGATCCCGTGTTGCGGTTCAGTCTAGGATCCCCGTTAGCCTGCATCCATGCCGGAGTCCGGTCTCCAGTTTGCGTCGTATGAGGAGCATCCGCTCGTGCGAGCGGATGCAGGAGCTGGAACCATCGATCCGCCACTGCTCTGACGAGGTCGAGCGGCGCGGCGGGATTCCGGCCGAGTTGATCGAGGCGCTCACCGAGCGCGGCCTCTTCCACCTCAACATTCCCACTCGCAGCGGCGTCGAGCAGGCGACTCATATTGTGGCGACCTTCATCGATTTCGATGATCAGGTCCGCTGTGCGCTGTTGCTGCGGCGAGCTGGTCGCGTGCTGGAGCGTGGGACGCGATGGGTCTGCACGGCATCGCCAGTCACGACTGGGTGCTGGACGGGGCGTTCGTTCAGCGCGCGCATACATGGTCGGCGATCGATTCTCCCTGCGCCGATGGCCCATAGTGGCGGAGCCTCGATCGATCGTTGGCTGCCTGGATCGCCAACGCCGGCCTTCTTGATCGGCACGGCGCAAGGCGCGCTGGACGATCTCGCCGGCTGGTTTACGCAGGCGACGAGCGGCGACATGTCGCCACTGCGCGGGCGCGAGCCGTTTCGCCTGGCATACGCCAAAGCGCAGGCGGACGTGTCGGCGGCGCGAGCGTGGGTACAGGAGACATGGACGCGCGCTTGCACCGGCATCGTTGAACGGATCTTCCGCACGAGCGGTACCAGGTCGGCGCGGCTGGACGCTGGCGCGATCTGCAACTGCCCGACAGCACGGGGCAGCGCTGGAGTGGAACTACGACGCCGGCGTGCGGCCGCTGCTGGATCTGTCGCCGTGGCGAGCTCGATGACGTAGCAGACGCTAACGTCCGCTTCGAAGGCTGGCGGTTCACCACCGAGCAGCAGGTCGCGGTCTACCCCATCTTCCTACGCTAACGTCCGCTTCGAAGGCTGGCGGTTCACCACCCATATGCAGCAGGCAATTGGCCTGTGACGTGTGAGGGTGGCGTAGCATAACGGCAAACGCGCTCAGGGAGCGCGCCTTCAGTCCTCGGCGCTTGGACGCTTGCATGGCCGGACCGTTGGACGGACTCGTCGCACTGGACCTGACCAGCGATGTCGCCGGTCCCTACGCAACGAAGCTGCTGGCCGATTATGGCGCGCGCGTGATCAAGGCGGAGCCGAGGGGAGGCGATCCGTCGCGGCGCGCGGGCCCCTTTCCCAATCAGGTCGAAGACATCGAGGCTTCGGGACTCTTCCTGCATCTGAATACCAATAAACAGTCGATCGTCCTCGATCCGCATACCGATGACGGCGCCGCGACGGTGCGTCGGCTGGCGCGCGTCGTGGACGTGGTCGTTGAAGACTTGCGCCCCGGCGACGCTGAGACCGCCGGTTGGGGCTGGGACACGCTGCATGCGATCAACCCCAGGCTGGTGCTGTGCTCGATCACCCCGTTCGGACAAACGGGTCCGTATCGTCACTACCGCGGTTCCGAGCTCGCCATGCAGGCGATCGGCGGGCCGCTCCACGCGACCGGCGCGGCGGATCGCGAGCCGGTCAAGCTGGCTGGACATTACGCCGGCTACCATGCGGGCGCGACGGCGGCGCTTGCGATCCTATTGGCGCTCAAGCGAATCGACGCGGATGCGGGCGCCGGCGATTGGGTCGATATCTCGATCTACCGCTGTCAGGCGGGCTGCCGCGATCGGCGCACGATTCAACTCGTGTCGGCGGAGTACAGCGGGGTCGCCCCTGGTCGAGCGCAGCCGACCCGCCGCCTGGTGGGCTTCGGGATGTACCCGTGCGCCGACGGCTTCGTGAACATCGTCGGCTCCGGTACCCGTATGCCGAGGCTGATGCGCTGGATCGGCAGGGAAGATCTGCTGGAGGACGAGGATTACCTCGCTGGGCCGCGGCCGGGCTCCGGATTCGGCGCGCGCGTCGATGCGGCGATCGAGTACCACCTCAGGGGGTTGAGCAAGGTGGACGCCGTGGCATCGGCGCAGGCGGCCGGATTGTTGGCGGGCGCGGTGATGACGGTGTCTGACGTGCTCAACGACCCACAGCTGACCGCCCGCGACTGGTGGCACGAAATCACCCATTGGCACGGCGAGCCATTGCCGTACCCGGGTTTCCCGTTTCGGATGAGCGAGTCGCCGCCGTCGAGACCCAAACGTTCGCCGAGGCTCGGCGAACACTCCCGCGTAGTGCTCGACCTGACACCTCCCGATCCGTTGGAAGACATGCGACATCCCGTGCCCGAGGGTCCCTCCAGCTCGCTGCCGCTTCCGCTGGAAGGCGTCAGGGTCGCTGCGATCACCGTGGTCTGGGCCGGCCCACACGTCACCCAGCTGTTGGCTGAGTGGGGGGCGGATGTGATCAACGTGGAGCCGATTAATCGGGTCCAGCCCTACACCCGGGGCGCCGAGAACGTGCAAACTCGGGAAGCGATGCTGCGCGGTGCCGCCATCGGCGTCCAGCCGCAATACCCGGACGCCGAACCGGGCGATGAACCCTGGAACCGTTTCGCCTCATTCAACTCGCACGCGCGCAACAAACGCTCGATGACCTGCGACATCATGTCTCCGCAAGGCAAAGAGGTGTTTCTCAAACTGATCGAGCAGTGCGATGTCCTGGTCGAGAACAACGTGCCGACCACGATTGACAAGGCGGGGATCGACTGGGAGACGCTGCAGCAGATCAATCCGCGACTGATCATGCTGCGCATGCCGGCGTTTGGGCTCGAAGGCCCATACTCGTCCTATCGCGCCTTCGGCTTGCACGTCGAGGCGATGGTCGGGCATACGCACCTGCGCGGCTATCCTGATCGCGGCCCGGAGGGCATCGGCGAGACGTTGGCGAGTGATGGACTCTCCGGTGTCCAGGGTGCGTTGGCGGTGATAATGGCGCTGCGGCATCGTGAACGCAGCGGCTTCGGTCAGATGATCGAGATGCCGCTCAATGAGGGCTTCATCCCGACCCTGGCGGAGTATCTCTTCCAGTACGCCATGAATGGTGTCGATCCGCCGCCACAGGCGAACACGCACGCGCATCGCGCGCCGTACGGCGTTTATCCCTGTCGCGGCGACGACCAGTGGATTGCCATTGATGTCTCATCCGACGCTGAGTTCGTCGCGCTCTGCGCCGCGCTGGCGGCCGGCCCCGGCGACGCGACCGTGCAGTCGGAGCTGGCTCACGCGCCGTTGGACACGCGGTTCGCGCAGGCCGCGGTCCGCAAGGCCAATGCCGCCGCGCTGGACCAGCTGATCACCAGCGAAACCCGCATCTGGCATAAGGAAGACCTGTTCCACAAACTGCAGCAGGCGGGCGTCTGCGCCGCCCCGCTCAATGATCCGTTCGACGCGCTCTCGGACCGACATCTGCGCGAGGTGGGTTTCTTCGAGCAGATGACCGTGGATGGCGTCGGCACGCATCGGTATCCTGGTCTGACCTTCACGATGAGCCGCACGCCGAACCGACTGCGCACGCCGCCGCCCAAGCTGGGCGAGCACAATCGCGAGATCTACTGCGACCTGTTGGGCTACAGCGCCGAAGAACTGGCCCAATTGGAAGAGATCGGGCTCGTCGGTACGGCATATCCCGACGAACTGCTGCCGCTGCACGCAAGACGATCCGTTCAGGCAACCGAACAGTCGCGACAACGATCGGAGGACTGACCATGCCGAGATTGGAACCGCATACGTTCGACGCGCTCGACGACGCGCAGTGCGCCCTGTGGCGGAACATCACGACCGGGCCGCGCGCCAATCCCGAACGGGAGCATGGCGGCTTGGCCGGCGCGGACGGCGCCCTAATCGGTCCATTCAACGCGCTCTTTCTCTCCCCCGAGGTCGGCGATGCGATTCAGCAGCTCGGCGCCTCGATTCGCTACGCGATATCGCTGCCGGCTGATCTACTCGAGGTGGCGATCTGCACGATAGGCAGACACTGGCGTGCCAACTTCGAGTTCTGGGCGCACGCACGGCTGGCGGTCAACGCCGGGGTCTCGGCCGATGCGATCGAGGCGATCCGCGATGGCCGCCAACCCGATTTCGGCGACGAGCGACAGCAAACCGTCTATCGCTTCGGCCGCGAACTGATCGAGCGTCAGCGTGTCTCCGATGCGACGTATGAGGCGCTGAAGGGCATGATCGGCGAGCGCGGCGTGTTCGAAGTCGCCTCGGTGATGGGTTACTACGCACTGGTCTCGATTGGACTCAACACCTTCGATGTCGCCATGCCACCAGGTGTCGAGGCTCCGTTCGACGACTAGGACGGTCCGTCAGCGACAGGAGACTCGCATGCTTTCCGACGCTGACCGCGCGTTCTTCGACCAGAACGGCTATCTCATCGTCCGCCAGCTCATTCCTCGCCAGATGGTGGCGGAGGTCGTCGACGGATCTGGGATTTCCTGGAGTTTGATCGCGACGATCCCTTCGACTGGTGTCGCGAGCCGCATCGCGTCAACGGGATAGTGGAGATGTACCACGATCAGGCGCTCTGGGACGTGCGCCAGCATCCGCGCATCTACGAGCTGTTCCGCGACCTGTTCGGGCGCGACGATCTGTGGGTGTTCATCGATCGCGCCAACCTGAAGCTGCCGCCGAGGCGAGGCGCACTCCGAGTACGAGCACCCCATCCTGGTGCACTTGGGACATGGATGTGCGTCAGACGCCGACGCCATTCCTCGTCCAGTGCGTGCTCTATCTGGTCGATACCAGGCAGGGCGAGGGCGGGTTCCACAGTGCGTGCCGGGTGCGCATCGTCGGGCCAGCGCGATTGCCGCCGGCCTCTCGGACGACGATCTCCGCCACCAGCAGTTGCACGAACGATTCCCTGAGCAGATCGGGCCGCCGATCGAGATCGAGGCGGACGCCGGGGACTTCATCGTCTGGCACTCGGCGCTGCCGCACGGAAACGGTCGCAATCTCTCCGACAAGCCTCACCTGGCGCAGTATGCTCGACTGTTCCCGGCTGAACCATCGAACGAATCGCTACGCGAACAGCGGATCGCCTCCTGGTACGAGTCATCGCATCCGGCATTCCAGAATCCGAGAGCGTTCCCTGGCGATCCGCGAGGCAGGGATGCGATGACGCCGCCAGCTGTGTGACGCCGTTGGATCGGCGGCTACTAGGCCTGGACGATTGGGATTAGTCGCTCGGCGTGGATGATCGAGGCGCAGGCGATCGGCGCAACTGCACAATCGCGCTGCCGCCGACGAGCAGCGCAACGCCGATGAGCACTTCATAACCGAGCGCCTCGCCCAACAGCAGCCAGCTGAAGACGACGCCGCAGATCGGCGCAAAGAGCATCGTGGCCGCGACTTGCGACGGCAGATATCGCGAGATCAGCCAGAGATTGCCGATGAAGCCGAGACCTCCGATCACGATGCCCTGATGCGCCAGTGCGATCACGAAGTCGGTAGTCCATATGGGACCGCTCGATTCCAGCGTCAGGCCGAGCGCGCCGAAGATCAGCACCGCCGCGACGGACTGCGTAAGCAGGAGCCGCGCCGGGTGGATGCGTTGCGAGAAAAAAGCCAGGTACACCTGCCGACCGCCTAGCATCATGGCCGATGCGAGCATCATCATGTCTCCTTGGATCGTCGACCCTGGCGCTCTGAGTCCGCCGATGAACACTACGACGACCCCGCCGTAGGCGATCAGCAACCCGCCCGTCCGACGAATCGACATCCGGTCGCCGGGAATGAAGAAGTGCCCGAAGAGCGCGGTCCAGAGCGGGAACGAGAAGATCAGAACCGAGGCGTGTCCCGAGCTGGTCATGTCGCCGCCCGCGTACATCAGGTAGGTCTGGACGACGAATAGCGCGCCCAGGCCGATCAGCGGTCGCAGTTCATCTCGGATGGGGCGGACCGGAGTGCGTGTAACGATCGCATAGAGCAGGATGACCGCGCCGCCCAGCGCCATGCGGATCGCACTGAGTCGCAGTGGCCCTACGCCCTCGTCGAGTCCCGCCTTGATCGCGACCGGCTGCCCGCCCCAGAAGAGCACCAGGAGCAGGGCGAAGAGTCCGGCGTGTAGCGTTAGCGGTCGGCGCAGCTCAAAAGACTCAGGCTGTCCCGCATCACCTGGACTACGGCTCTGCTGCGTGGCTGAGGGCTGCGTCGTCACGCCCTGAAGATACGTCCGCCCCGATGATTACTCCCTGTCTGGCATCGGAAACGCCCGAACGGCGGTGATCGCGGCGAGATGTTCGCGTAGCAGCGCCCAACGCGCTCCGCCATCAGTGGAGCCGTAGAGTTCGCCGCCGCTGGAGCCGAAGTACAGCCCCAGCGGGTCGCACGCATCCTGTCCCAGCGCGTGTCGATAGACAGTGTGGTAGAAACCGGACTGCGGTAGCCCGTCCGACAATCGATCCCAGGTCTGGCCGGCGTCGCGGGTGCGGTACACCGCGAGTGATCCGTCATAGGGTATCCGCGCCTGATCGGAGTCGTGCGGCACGAAGTAACAGACGTCGGGGTCGGTCGGATCGATGGCGGTGGGGAACCCGAACATGCCTGGCAGCTCTTCGCCGATTCGCTGCCAGGTCTGGCCGTCGTCGTCGGAACGGTACTGACCGAAGTGGTTTTGTTGCCAGAGTCGGCCGCGTTGACGCGGATGCGCGAACAGCGAGTGCACGCAGGGCGCGCCGAGCTGGAACTCGGCCGGAATGTGCTCGCTGAAGATGCCCTCATTGCGAACATTCCAGCTCTCGCCGCCGTCGTAGCTGACCATGATGCCGGTCGCTGAGCCGGCAACGACCAGGCGGTCAGGGTCGTCGGGATCGACGGAGATGCGGTGGATCACCAGGCCCGCTGCGCCCGGCTCCCAGTGTTCGGCAGCCGGATGCTGCGAGAGCGACTCGATTTCGCGCCAGGACTCACCGTCGTCTTCAGAAACGAACAACGCGCCTGGCATGATCCCGGCGTACAACTGTCCCGGCTTCCCGCCGGGCTCGATCATCCAGATCGCCTCGACGGAACGCGCGCCATCGCTGAAGGCGGGCGTGGCGGCTTCGGTCCAGGTGGCGCCCCAGTCGGTGGTGTAGTGCAGACGCGGACCCCACTGCCAATGGCTGGCAGCGCACCAGACTTTGCCGCTGCGCGGGTCGTACACGGCGTAATCGACCATCCAGCCGGGGCGCTGTAGATCAGACCACTGCCACTGTGCGCGACTGTCGCTGCTGCGACCCAACAACAGACCCTTGCGCGTGCTGACCAACAGACTGGCGTCACGTACTTCGTTCATTGCGGTTTCCAGTTCTTCAGAGAATTGTTCGGATGACACGGCGCACCTCCCGATACCGCGGGTAGGATGTATAGCCTGTCGCCATCATCGAGCGCGTCAGATAACTGCTCGCGATCCATGATCAGCGCGTCGTTGATATAGATATTGACGTGTCTGCGCACGCGACGGGCGTCATCGAGCACGAACCGCTGTAGCTCGGGATAGGAGACGATCAGCGCCTCAATCGCTTCGCGCGCGGATGCGCCCTCGACCGCGACGGCGGGCGGCACATCGACGTGCACGCGAAGCCCGTGAGCCATCCGGATCTCGACGCTCATGCACGCATCTCCATTCCTCCAATATTATAGATCAAGTGTTCGGTATTTATGTTGGCACGCGGCGGACCGGCTCAGACGACCGACTTGCCCTCAGATCCGCCTACAGCCGTATCGTATCGATGTCGGAGAGGCTAGAGAGGACGTGCGCGATGATCCAGGTCTTGGCGATGGATCACATCGTCTTGCGCGTGTCGGACGTCGAGCGCTCGCTGCGCTGGTATACGCAGCGGCTCGGCCTGTTGCCGCTGCGGGTCGATGACTGGCGGTCGGGCGCGTGTCTGTTTCCCTCAGTCCGCGTCTCGGCGGACACGCTGATCGACCTGGTCGAAGCTCCGAGCGGGAGCGAAGCCGACCCGATCTCACGCAATCTTGACCACTTCTGCCTGGTGGTCTCGGCCGACGATCTCGCGCAGGCGCGTCAGTCGAGCGACTTCGTCATCATCCGCGATCCCGACGTCGAGCTGTTCGGAGCGCGCGGATACGCCGACGGGCTGTACATCGCCGATCCGGACGGCAACGAGATCGAGCTGCGCGCCTATCACCGCGCCTGATATGGCTTGCGCATGATCTGCGATAACCTGAAGCGCGGTTGATCCGCTTGCGCATGAGCAAGCATATGAAGGAGCGTGCGATGTCTGCGCATCACGCTGACGCGAAGGCCCGAGATATGGGTCTTGATCTGTCCACGAATCCGCCGCTGGCGAACTATGTGCCGGCGGTGCGCGCCGGAAACCTGGTATTTCTCTCGGGCCATGGGCCATTCCAGGACGGCGAGCTGATTCGCGGCAAGTTGGGTACCGATATGGATGTCGACGCCGGCTACCAGGCTGCGCGCGCGGCCATGGTGCAACTGCTGGGCTCGTTGCGAGCCGAGATCGGATCGCTCGACCGCGTCTCGCGTATCGTCAAGCTGCTTTGCATGGTCAACTGCACGCCTGATTTCAGCAACCACCCTGGTGTCGCCAACGGCGCCTCCGACCTGCTGGTCGATCTGTTCGGTGATTCAGGGCGACACGCCCGATCGGCTGTCGGCATGCAGTCGTTGCCGATGGGCATGGCGGTCGAGATCGAGATGATCGTCGAAATCGAATGACGTAATCCGCCCCTACGCTGTCGCGCCCGGGCAGACCGGAGCGTGTATCCGGGGGATCAGACGCACGGAAGGAGGAGCGAGATGCGACTGGGAATATTGGCTGGCTTCAGCGCCGACTGGCGCGACACGCTGGAGAAGGTGCGGATCGCTGAGGACCTCGGCTACGAAATAGTCTCGACCGGCGAGGCGTGGGGACACTCGGTGTTGCCCTGGCTCACCGTGATCGCCGCGAATACCGAGAAGATCCAGATTGGGACCGGCATCCTGAACACGTTCTCGCGCACGCCGGCAGCGATTGCGCAGGAGTTCGCGACGCTGGAAACGATCTCGGGAGGGCGAATGGTGTGCGGGCTGGGGTCGTCGGGGAACTTGGTGATCGAGGGGTTCCACGGTGTCGAGTTTGACCGACCGTTACGGCGAATCCGCGAGTACACCGAGGTTATCAAAATGTTGCTGCGCGGTGAGCGTCTGCACTACGAGGGCGCTATCTACAATTTACAGCGCGGCTTCCGTCTGTTGGGCTACGAACCGGTGCGCGAGAATCTGCCCGTCTGGATCGCCGCGATCACGCCGCGTTCGATCCAGCAGACTGGCGAGATCGCGGACGGCATCTATCCAATTCACTGGCCCAGGCGCGCCTTCGAACCGCTTAAGCGACAACTCGTTGGCGCCTCGCGCGACGCCGCCCGAGCCGAGGATTCAGTCACGATCGCGCCGTTCACCAATGTCTACGTGACCGGCGAGGGTGACGACGAACAGGTCTGGCGCAACGCCCGCCAGCCGCTGTTCCACTACACCAACCGGATGGGATCGTTCTACTGGCAGATGCTCTCGCGTTCCGGCTTCGAGTCCGAGATCAACGAGTCCCGCGCAGCCTGGGCCGACCGCGACTCCGAGGGTGCGCTGATGGCGTTCTCAGAGAGCATGGTCCGCGAGATCCAGGTGATCGGTCCGATCGGCTCAATCACGGAACAGCTGCAGGCGCGTTCCGAGGCCGGTGCCGAACTGCAGATGATCCCGCTGCCCTCCGGTACGACCGCAGAGGTCGGGCGTCGGCTCGAGCAGTACCTGGGCAGCTCAGTCTGACTGAGTGCTCGAACGATGTCCGAGCGGCGGATCGCGATCGAAATCGTCTACTGCGCCGACTGCGGCTACTGGCCCCGCGCGGCCTGGATGCTTGGCGAGCTGATGACCGATATCCAGCATCTGGTCTCGAACGTCACACTGATCCCCGACACGAGGGGATTGTTCGAGTGGTCGATCGACGGCGAACTGGTCTTCAGCAAGGCCGCCATGGGTCGCTTCCCTGACATGGATGAGCTGCGCGAGTTGATCTACGCTCGGCTCGACTGAGCCACAGACCGAGTTGTTCGGCGACAGGAGTGGAACGGTGGTCGAGACGGTTACAGTACTGAGCCCACTCGCGCATGTTGCCGTGCGAGAGGCGACGCCGGCGTCGCGACCTACATCCCTCGACGGGCTTCGCCCCGGCATCCTCGAAAATCGCAAAGCGAACGCTCGACTACTGATGGAGACCATGGTCGAACGACTCGGCGAACGCTTCGATCTCGGGCCACTGGTCGTCGGCAGCAAACCGGTTGGCGGGCCGCCGACCGATGCGACCATCGACGCGTTGCGCAACGGAGCCGATTTCCTGCTCATCGGCAGCTGCGATTGAGGTAGCTGCACGACGTGGAGTGTCCACGCCGCTGTCCTGTTTGAAGAGCTGGGTATCCCGACAGTCACGGTCGGCACATCGGCCTTTACCGATTTGCTACAGCTGGAAGCCGAACAGCGCGGTCTGCCGCAACTCGACCGCCTGATCGTGCCGCATCCGCTCGGCGGCCTGCGTCCCGATCGCGTACGAGCGCGGGTGGACGACACCGTGTTGGATCGGCTCGAGTCCGCCCTGCTCGGCCAGGCCGGTCGAGCTGGACGGGCGGTTGCCTCGTGACGACGCTTCAGGGCCGCGAAGCCGATCGGTTCACATTGCCCTCTGACCCGTTCGACTTTTCCCAGGAGTGCATCCGCCGCGGCTGGTCGGACGGCTTGCCGCTGATTCCACCGACACCTGAGCGCGTCGCGACGATGCTTGCAGCCTCAAACCGCGACCCGCTGGAGGTGTTGGGCGTGCTCGCACCGCGACAGGGCGAGGCAACGGTACAGGCAGTCGCGATCAACGCCGTCATGGCTGGTTGTCGCCCGCCGCAATTCCCGATCGTGCTCGCCGCGGTCGAGGCGCTTGCCCAGCCGCTATTCAATCTCGATGGCATCAACGCCACGACGCATCCCTGCGCGGTGTTCGTGCTGGGATCTGGACCGATCGCGCGCGCGGCAGGCATCCACGGCGGCTCGGGCTGCTTCGGACCAACATTTCCCGCCAACGCCACCATTGGCCGCGCTGTCCGACTGTCCCAGCTCAACATTGCCGGCGCGACGCCCGGTCGCGGCGACCGCGCTACCCAGGGCACGCCGGCCAAATTCACCTTCTGCGCCAGCGAGCGCGAGGACGCCTCGCCGTGGCCGCCGTTTCAGACCACTCGCGGACTCAACGTCGAGGACAGTTGCGTCACCACTTGGGCCTGCGAAGGTCCGCACAACATCCAGGATCATGGCAGCAACACCGCTGCCGGCATCCTGCAGACCGTCGCCGGCGCGATGGGTCAGGCGGGCTCGAACAATATTTTGGGCAAGGGCGAGCCGCTGCTTGCGTTCGGGCCCGAGCACGCCGAGACTGTCGCCTCCGCAGGCTGGACCCGCGAGTCCGTCCAGGAGTATCTTTGGGAGCACGCGCGCTATCCCGCCAGCAAGCTCAGCGACGAATTCCTCGAATCCGTCAACATCCGCATGGCGGGCGGCATCCTACCGACGCACGGTACCGACGAATCACTGCCGATCTCCGACAGGCCGGAAGAAATCCACATCATCGTCGCTGGCGGCCCCGGCAAACACTCGTCATGGATGCCGACGTTCGGCGGTACGACGCGCCCCGTCACCATTCGGTTGTAGTTGGTTATGGTGCGAGGTTGAGTCTGTCCGCTTGGTCGGCAAACCCGGCCGGTCGTTCTCCCGCATGGAACTGCACCAGCTTCAAGAACCGATCATGAAAGATCGGATCGCGCTGTACATAATCCGCTTCGGCGAACGGCGCGTCGGGTGCTTCCTCCGCATGGTCCAGTGGCGAGATCCATCTCATCGCCGGGGAGAGCGCCGGTCGCGGCAGACTACGTGTGGGAACCCACGACTCGTCGATCAGGTAACCGGTCGCCGAAAGATCCCAGACTTCCTTCGAACGACCTGGATATTGCTCGTTGTGATCGCGAAAGATATCTGCGAGATATTCACCGATCGCGCCTTGCGGTCTCACATACGCATCGAGCTCCGCCGTGCTAGTCAGCAGATGCGACGCCGCTCCGTAGCAGGGAATGTGTATCAACGGCGCGCCGCTGGCGAAGACTGTCCGAGCCGCGACGGGATCCTGATACAGATTGAACTCGCGCGCGTCATGCGCGTGCTGCGCCTGTCCGCCCAGCCAGACGATGCAGATGCGTTCGGCGATCTCGGGCGTCTGATACAGTGCCGATGCCACGTTGGTGAGTGCG
This sequence comes from Dehalococcoidia bacterium, assembly GCA_965116225.1. Classification (GTDB taxonomy): domain Bacteria; phylum Chloroflexota; class Dehalococcoidia; order Bin125; family Bin125; genus Bin125. Next base: position 2,300,199 of record OZ220495.1, read on the forward strand.
CCGATCGCCGCAACCCAGAGGCGGCCGTCGCGCGGCGACATGGCGCGGCGGATCAGGTCGTCCGACGCGGCATTGGCGACGCTGCGGCGGCTATCAGACAGAAACTCATCCGCGCCTCGCAGGACGCGGCCAGCCGGAGCGACGTTCAGCCGTTCGAGCAGCCGATGGATCTCAGCTTCCGATTTCGCCACGCCATCGGCGGGCGGCATACCCTCGCGGGAGAACAGCGTCGCGTGGATCGCCTCCAGTTGCAGCCGATCCTGCGAGAGTAATGTGTGAACGACCGCGAACTGATCGTCGATCTCATTCGCCGTGTCGGTGTCGAGCACCATCGGCGTCCGATTTGGTGGGCCGGGCGGCGAGAGTACGTCATAGAGGGCATCATGCTGCATCGGCTCAGCCTACCTGCGCCTGTGAGGTCGTAGTCTGTGAGCGTAGGCGCAACCACAACCGAAAGGATTCCAGGATGAAATACGGCGTGTTCATCTTTGCGACCGATCTGGCGATGGATCCGGCATCGTTGGCGGTCGCGGCGGAGGAACGGGGGTTTGAGTCGCTGTTCGTGCCTGAACATGTCCACATGCCGGTCGATCGCGAGACGCGGTTCCCGCGCTCTGAGGACGGCTCCCTGCCGGACGAGTATCGGCGCATCCACGATCCGTTCGTGGCGCTGGGCGCAGCTGCGGGCGCGACATCGGAGATCCGGTTGGGTACCGGCATCTGTCTGGTGACGGAGCACGAGCCGATCGCGCTCGCCAAGCAGATTGCATCGCTGGACATGATCTCAGGCGGTCGCTTTGACTTCGGCATCGGGGCCGGCTGGTTAGCGGAGGAGATGGAGCCGTTGGGCGTTCGTTTCGCCGATCGCTGGAGGGTGACCGAGCAGCGGATTGCGGCAATGAAGGAGATGTGGACGCAGGATGTGGCCGAATTCCACTCGGAGTTCGTCGAGATTCCGCGAACGCAGGTGATCCCGCAGCCTGTGCAGAATCCGCATCCGCCGATCTTGATCGGCGCGGGCAGCAAGTGGGCCCGTCAGCGAGTGGTCGACTGGGCCGATGGCTGGTTGCCCAACATCACCGCGCCCGGCTTCGTCGAGCGCGGCATTCAGGACATTCAGTCGAGAGCGCACGATGCCGGCCGCGACTTCGACGAGATCTCGATCCATGTCTTCGGCGCGCAGGAAGACGCGTTGGCCGAATATGAACGGATGGGCGTCGACCGCTGTATCTTTCGACTACCCGACAAGGGTACCGACGTCGTCGTGCCTGAACTGGATCGCCTGGCGGCGCTAATCGCGTAGTGAACACGCCTAATGACCGCTATTTGTAGCGACGCCCGCGTTGATCGCGGTTGCGATCACCCCGGTACTTGTAGACGGGCACGCCATAGCCGCATGAGGTCTGCGTGCAATCGACGCTGATCTCGATCACCTGCCGCTCGGGCGTCGGCATCTCCTGTGAGCGAAGGGTTTTGGCCTGCTCGGCGAGCGCCGACTCTTCCAGCGGCATCGCTTTGGCGTGTCCGTAAAGTCGTACAATCGCAGCGTCCTCGTCGAAGGACGTGACCAGGATTGTGATCGGACCGCCGGCGGCACTGTGCCGCGCGGTCTCGTTGCCGCTGCCTCGGAAGTCGAAGTAAGCCAGCGTATTGCGGTCGATGATCTGTAAGTCGGCCGCGCCTTTGGGCGAGAGATTGACTGCGCCCTGACCATCTGGCCCCTCGCCCAGCGATGGGTCGGCAGAGGCGACGAAGAAAACTTTCGCGTTGCGAATCAGCTCCGCCTGCTCGTCGGTAATGTGGTCGATCATCGGCATCGGTCAGCGCTTTCTATTGCGAGTGCCTTGTTGGACTTCCTGCGTCGTGCGTCGATAGGTGCGGCCCAGCAACCTCGCCGCGCCGCGCAAGCTCGCTTCCGCATCCTGCGAGGCCTGTTTAATCCGTTGTTGCGTATCGGCCTGTTTGGGCATCAGCGCTGTGACCAGCTCGTCGAAATGCCGCTGGTCCGACGCGGCGAGCTGGACGAACCAATCGGTCGTCGCTGCGCCGGGCCCTGCGTTCTGCAACTCCAGAAACACGGTGGTCAGGGCGTAGATCGTCTCGTCGTTGCTATGCAGGCGGGGCCACAACTCCCCGTACGCTTCGGGTTGAGATTGCCTGAACGGTCCTGCCAGCCAGATCAGGAATCGACGTCGATCCTCGCCGCGAGTCGTAGGCGCGGCCAGCCGCTGGGCGATCTGCGCGGCGACCCGTGGCGCGGCGGAGCCGGCGATCGCCTTGGCTGCCTGTTGGATCAGAAAGTGCGACATGCGGTCACGATACCGAACCGCCAATCGCCGTGCCGTTATTCGCTGATCATGACCGCGCATTCCACGATGTCCAGGTCGCGCGGGTTAGGCGACGTACCTCGCCACGCGCGAGCGATGCAGTCACGATATCCCAGTTGCCGCCGTCATGAAGATGGAATGCGCATCGGTCCAGGTTGGTCGGATGCAACGCTGGCGCACCCGCCGGTGACGGAAGGTGCGAGAGATCGGAGATCGAGTTGTCGAGGTGGATGATCATTAGCCTGGCGTGGCGGATGAAGACGATGTCGCCGTCGGCCGCGATGGCCGGAGCGCAGTCGGACGGGTTACTGGTCCGTTGGCTGGTCCCGCCGCTTGCAACGCCAAGCTCCTCGATACCGCCTCGTGCGAACACGATCACCGTTCCATCAGCCGACCAGTGCGGCTGATCCGCATCGTGCAACAATAGGCGTTCGGTTCCATCCGGCTCGCGCACGAAGAGATCGCGATCGCGCACAAAGGCTAGTTGACCGTCCGGCGACCAAGTCGGTTGAGCGGCGTCTCTGACGAGAACCGCGCGCTGCTGTCCATCAGGCGAGATGACCTCGATCTGGTGATTGCGTTCGACCGCGATCCAGGCACCGTCGGGTGACCAGGCGGGATCGTCGGCCGTGGCGCCGCTGGTCAGTCGGATCGCTTCGCCGCCATCGGCGGGCATGGCGTACAGGTCCCATCCCTCGGCGCGATTGCTGAGGAAGGCGATCCACTGGCCGTCGGGCGACCAGGTGGGCGACATCCCGTTTACGGCGGAGATCAGTTCCATGCCTGAGGTCCCATGTGCGATACGGTACGTGCCGTGAGTGGTATCCGACACTTCACGGTGACGACGTTCGTCTCGATGCGCGGCGCGACGCTGCTGCACTGGCATCGTAAAGTTGGCTTATGGCTGCCGCCGGGCGGTCATATTGAACCGAGCGAAGATCCCATACAGGCCGCGCGCCGCGAGGCGCTTGAGGAAACGGGGATCGTCGTGGATATCCTGCCGACCACCGAGCTGTTCGACTACGCCGATCCGCCCCAACTGTCGCCGCCGGCGACGATCATGGTCGAGCCGATCCGATCGTTCGGCGGCGAACCGGCGCATGAGCACATCGACATGATCTATTTCTCCCGCCCGACGACAGACGCGCGACCCGGTCCGCCGAGCGAGTCCTGGCGATGGGTGGGACGCAAGCAACTGGAGAACGGCGCGCCGTTGACGCTCGATGGCATCATAGTGCGCATCTCAAACGACGTGCGGGAGTTGGGCATGGCGGCGATTGATCGTGTTACGAAGCTTGAAGGGTCCACCGCGTGATATCTGCGCAGATGATCCGTGAGGATTCGGAAGCGGTCCGACGTTCGCTGGCGCGTCGGCGAGCTGAGGCACCACTGGACGAAGCCATCGCGGTCGATCATCAGCGGCGCGAGATTCTGGTTGAACTAGAAGAGTTGCGAGCTGCGCGGAACGCCGCAGGACGCGCGATCAGCAAGGTCGGGGGCGACCCGGAGCGACAACGGCTGATCGCGGCGCAGCGGGAATCGGCGACGCGAATTGATCAACTCGAAACGGAACTGCGCCAGACGGAACTGTCACTTAACGATCTGCTGTCAGAGATCCCCAACCTGCTCAGCGCCGACACGCCCGACGGCGACGGCGAAGAATCCAACGTCGAAGTTCGCGCTTGGGGCAAGCGGCGGTCGTTCGACTTCGAGCCGAAGCCGCACTGGGATCTCGGCGAAGCGTTGGGCATTATCGATATCGAGCGGGCGGCCGCAATGTCCGGCTCACGCATGTACGCGCTGCGTGGTGCCGGCGCTCGCTTGCAACGCGCGTTGATTGGTTGGTTCCTCGACTGCCACCAGGCTTCCGGCTATGAGGAATGTTACGTCCCCGCGATGGTGCGCAAAGAGGCGATGCGCGCTTCGGGCCAGCTGCCGAAATTCCACGACAACCTCTACCGCGACGAGGAGGAGGACTATCTCTTCGTCCCCACCGCCGAGGTACCGCTGACCAACATGCACGCGAACGAGATTCTTCCGGAGGAACAGCTACCTATCCGCTACGCGGCGCACACGCCGTGTTTCCGCCGCGAGAAAGCCAGCGCCGGACGTGATGTGCGCGGCATCAAGCGAGTGCACCAGTTCGAGAAAGTCGAGATGTACCAGTTCACCACGCCGGAGACTTCGGGCGCCGCGTTGAGCGAGATGCTCGCCTCAGCCGAGGCGCTGCTACAAGGCCTGGAGCTTGAGTACCGCGTGCTGCAAATCTGCAGCGGCGATATCGGTTTCAATGCCGCGGTCTCGTACGACCTCGAAATCTGGGCGCCCGGTGCACGGGAATGGCTCGAGGTGTCGAGCGTGTCCAGCTGCACCGATTTCCAAGCGCGACGGGCCAACGTTCGCTATCGCCCCTCGATGGGCAAAGGCACGCGATTCGTCCACACGTTGAATGGCTCCGGTCTGGCGTTGCCGCGAACGATCGCCGCTCTGCTGGAGAACGGGCAGCAGGCCGATGGATCGATCATCCTGCCCGAGGTACTGGCTGCGCGAATCGGTTCTCGTGTCATCACTTGATCGCTACCTCGAAGCGAATCGGGCTCGCTGGGACGAGTCGGTCGCGGTGCACGCAGCCTCGGAGTTCTACGGCGTCGAACGGTTCTTGGCTGGCGCATCGACGCTGTTGCAACTGGATCTGGATGAGCTGGGTGACGTCGCCGGCAAGTCGCTGCTACACCTACAGTGCCACTTCGGCCTCGACACGCTGTCGTGGGCTCGACTGGGGGCGGACGTGGTCGGCGTCGATTTCGCGCCCTCGGCGATTGCCACGGCGCGCGAGCTTGCGGAACGCGCCGACCTGCAGGCGACGTTTGTCGAATCGGAGTTGTACGCAACGCCCAACGTTCTGGCCGACTGGCTGGGAAGGTTCGATGTCGTCTACGTCAACCTGGGCGCGTTGTGTTGGCTGCCAGATATCGCCGGTTGGGCGCGGGTCTGCGCCGGGTTCCTGCGCGATGGCGGCGTGCTCTACGTCCGAGATGTGCATCCCGTCACGCAGACGCTGGACGATAAAGCGGGCGCGGGAGAGCTGCGGCTGTGCTATCCCTACTTCGAAACGATTCAACCGCAGCACTGGAGCGGCGATAGCGACTACGCGAACCTGTCGGCCCACTTCGCGCACCAGGACGTATACGAGTGGAATCATGGGCTGGGCGAGATCGTCTCGGCCGTGGTCGACGCTGGCTGTCGCATCGATTTCCTGCGCGAGCAGGAGTGGACGGTTTATCGGGCGTTGCCCTGGCTGGTCGAGGTCGAGCCCGGGGTCTGGCGATTGTTCGATCGCGGCGGCGCGGCGGATCGCCGATTGCCGCTGATGTTCTCGCTTCGCGCGACAAAGGCTGCTCCTCGGGTCGCTACTCGACACTTCCCATCGGCTCTTCCTTCCAGGTGAAGAACGGCCCGCCGATCTTGACGTGTACCGGCTCGGTGAAGGTGGGCTGCGTGGCCAGCGTGAGTTCGTGACGGGCGCGAGCGCCACGCGCCAACTTGTCCCGCACGTCGTCCGGGCCGCGCCACGTGTCCTCCCGAGCTCTGGTGGCGCGCCAATGCTCGCGATCGGTGTACTGGGTGAGCAGAATTACCATCTCGCAAGGTTCGTCGATCTCAACGTGCGGATGCGGCTCCTCGGCCCGGAACATGCCCAGGATGCGAGCGCCAGCCGCCTCGATCGACGGCCAGATCTCTTCCCGACTGATCCGTTCGAACTCATCAAACGATCCTGTGCGAATCCAGAACCTGCGCATCACGACGAGCATCGGTCGCCTCCTGTTCAGCGCCTAGCATTATGGCGCAGACGGCACTGATAGCAACACCAGAACCCGGGCGGGATTCAAGCAGAATATAAGGAGCGCATATGAGCATCCTGCGGCGCATCTTTCGGCGCGGTCCCGACGCCAGGTCGACGGAGATGATCATCGACATATTGGCGACACGCGATATGAGTGGACGCGCGGCAATCGATCCTGAGCAGATCGTGCGCGGGATGCATCTGGCGCCAGCCACGCGCGCGATCGCCGTGATCGAGCTGGACAGCGCCGAGGTGCCGTTGCGTCACGTCGTAGTGTCGAGAATCGGCGGGGACGCGGCTGGACATATGGGAAAGATCACAGTGACCGGGACGCACGCGGTGCTCGATCGGGCGGCGTTACCGTCAGCCTGGCCGAACGGTTGGGCCACGCCGATCTTGGCTCAACCCCAGGATAGTGGTTTGTTCGTGTGGCATCCCCTCGACGTAACCGGCGCGGGCGCAGCGGAAGCGGCCTCGCTGCTCACGGCGAGCGATCGGATTGCGCGCGTGGTGCAGTCCATGTTGAATGAGCCGCAGACGATACAGGTTGAGGTGGTGCCCGCAGCGTCGATCGTGCGCGTCTCGGCGCATCAGGTCGTGAGCGCATTGCCCCAGCCGGCGACGGTCGAGGCGGTCCTGACAGTGGCGCGGTCGATTGCCGCAATCGCTGAGTGAACCGGTCGCGACGCTGGAGGAGGGGGAGGGATTCGAACCCTCGAGACGCTGACGCGCCTAACGGTTTTCAAGACCGCCGCCTTCGTCCGCTCGGCCACCCCTCCGGGACATCCAGCGTACCAACTACTGCTAGCTGAAATCCGCACCCGCGCTGCCGTCGAGGACGGGTGGGCGGGTGCAGACAACAAACCGAGTTTTCCACGGCAGTGGGAATGACGAGCTTCTAGAAGCTCGTCAAGACGGTGCGGGCGACCTCGCCGGCTTTCATCGCGCGGAAGGCCTCGTTGATGTCCTCGATCGGGGCCGTGATCGAAACCATTTCGTCGAGCATCAGGCGACCCTGACGGTAGTACTCGACCAGGTTGGGCATATCAGTCCGGAAGCGGTTGCTGCCCATGCTCGAGCCTTGCAACACCTTCTCGGAAAGCAGCTCGTGCGCCGGAATCTCCAGCTTTTGCCCCAGCGGGACCATACCGATGATCGTGGCGACGCCGCCGCGTTTGATCGAGGCGAAACACTGTTCGGCGACAGACTTGAGGCCGATCGCCTCGAACGAGAAGTCGACTCCCTCGCCGTCGGTCATGTCTCGGATTTGCGCGACCGGGTCGCCGCTGGATGCGTCGACTGAATGGGTCGCGCCAAGGTCGCGGGCCAGCGCTAGCTTGTGCTCGTGCAGGTCGACGGCGATGATCTGCTTCGCGCCGGCGATTCTTGCACCCTGGATCGCGGAGAGTCCGACCCCGCCAGCCCCAAAGATGGCGACCGTGCTGCCGTGGTGTACCTTGGCTGTGTTGAGCGCCGCGCCAGCGCCGGTCATGACGCCGCAACCGATTAGAGCCGCCTTGTCCAGCGGCATCTTGTCGTCCACGTAGACTAGTGCATTCTCGTGCACCAGAGTGTACTCGGCGTAGGTCGAGAGGTTGGCGAACTGGGCGACCGGGCTACCGTTCCAGGATAGTCTCGGATCCTCATCCGGTCGGCGCTGGGTTTCCGGGCTGCGGCAGAGGTTGGGGCGACCACTGAGGCAGTACGAGCAGTTGCCGCAGAAGACGGAGAGGCACATGATCACATGGTCGCCGGCCTTGAACTGCTGCACCAGTTCGCCGACTTCCTCAACGACGCCGGCCGCCTCGTGTCCGAGGATGCCGGGTGCCTGGAAAGGGTAGAGACCTTCGACGAAGTGCAGGTCGGAGTGGCAGACGCCCGAAGCGGCCGTCTTGACCAGCACTTCTCGCGGATCGGGCTTGGCAACGTCGACATCTTCGATCGTCAGGTCCTGGTTGGGGCCGTGGAAGACGGCTGCTTTCATCGGGGCATCCTTTCTGGGCGCCGCGCTCCTGTGCGTGGTTCAATGCAATTCATCCGTCGGCGCGTAGCGCAGTCTAGAGCGTTGTCATCGACGTTGGGGGGCGATGTAGTTTGGACGATGTTGAGGTGTGTGGTACCGGGAGAGGGGCTCGAACCCACACGGCCGTGAGGCCAGCGGATTTTAAGTCCGCCGCGTCTGCCAATTTCGCCATCCCGGCCCGAGCGGGGCTTGTCGCGATCGACCCGTATTGACGATACCTCACAGGTGGAAGCGCGTGGCGCGTCAGCGCTCGGTTGCGACGCTGATCGATCTGCCATCGCTGGCGACGCTGATGTCCCCGCGATCGGCGGTCAGCAGTGAGTTCGCGCCAATCCGTCGCAGCGAGGCGACGACCGACTCGTGTGGATGTCCATGCGGATTATCGGCGCTGGCGCTCAGTACGGCGATCGTCGGTCGCACCATCTCCAGAAAGAGCGACGTGGAGGAGAAGCGGCTGCCCTGATGCGCGACTTTGAGGACATCGGCGCGGATCTCGCAGGCGTGTGCGGAGCCTGGACAGGGAAACCGAACCAGGTCCAGCTCTTGTGCGGCGTTGATGTCGCCGCTGAATAGAAACGCCGTTTCGCCATAGCGCGCCCGTAGCACGAGCGAGGTCGCGTTCGGGTCCGACAAGTACGCTTCTGGCAAACCACCGACCGGCGGCCAGAGCACATCGAGATACAGTGGCGTCGGTCCCGGTACGACGATCTGGTCGCCGGCGTGCACGATGGTGATCGGAACCGCTGTCCGCGTCAGCAGGTTAACCGCTCGGCGCCCAACTGACGTATCGCGAACACGTGCGCTCACGTAGACCTGCTTGATGTCGTAGAAGTCGCGGATCGCCCAGAGCGCCTCCACGTGGTCCGACTGCGGATGCGAGATCACGAGCGCATCGATGGCGCTCGCGCTCTCAGGCAAGTGGGACCGAAGCGCGGAGAGGATGTCGTCGGGTCGCCCGCCCGTATCGATCAACACGGAACGTCGTTCCGGTGTGACGATCAGCGCCGCGTCGCCCTGCCCGACATCGATGAAGTGGACCTGCAATCGCTCGGGACCGGGCGACCAGGCGAAGAGCCAGATCGCTGCGGCGGCAGCGACGACGATGCCGGTCAGGCACGCCGCCGCCAGCTGCGACTGAGCGTGGGGACTGAGTCGGCCCATGACCGCGCGCAGAGAATAGAGACGTGAATCCGCGTGCCGCGACGGTGCCCGATACCAGCGTCGGATGCGCTCGCGATGCGGCCGAACGGTCGCGATCAGGATTGCCGTGTAGATGATCAGCAGATGCACGTGCGTGAACCCGCGCACGATATCGCCGGCACCGGGGAGCCTGACGGTCGTTTCGGCAACGATCACGAGCCAGCGCAGTGGTAACCAAGCGAGCGCCCAACTAATTGTCACGGCCGACGATTCGGAGACCAACCCGACTAGCGCGGTCGTCGCCGCCCCGATCAGCATCCAAGCGAACAGCGGGGCAGCGAGTAGATTCGCTGCGATGCCGATTAACGACGCGCGCTCGAAGTGAAGCGCGATCAATGGCATGGTGGCGAGACTCGCCACCATGGTGATCAACGCAACATCGCGGATGATTGATCCAACGCCTCCGCTTCCGCTGAGGAACTCGTGCGATAGCGACGGCATCAGGATGACGATCCCCAGGGTGCCGGCGATCGTGAGCTGAAACGACAGGTCGAGCAGTATCTGCGGCTTCAATCCGATCATGAATCCTGCCGTCGCAATGGCCGCATCGAGCGCCGATGCGCCTCGTCCGATCAGGTGCGACCCAGCGAACACGATCGCCATCCACATCGCGCGTTGTACCGGTGGGTCGTCTCCAACCAGGGTGCCGTAGGCCAGCGCCGCGACGATCGCCAGCGCCGCCGCCGACCGGCGGCCAAGCAGCCAGGAACAGGCAGACATCACGATCGCTGTGAGCAGCGTGAGATTGCTACCAGAAATGACGACCAGATGCGAAAGCGACGTATCGTTCAGTGTCGTGCGCAGGTCTGAATCGATCGCGTCGCGGCGTCCTGTCGTCATCCCTTGGGCGATGCCTGAGTATGGCGGCGGTAACGAGTTGCGGAGGCTGCGGTTGAGCGCCGACCGCGCGTCGGTCGCGGCTTGCCGCCGCCAGCTCAATTGACCCTGCTCGAGGACCGTGACGCTGCCGGGAAGCGCCCGACCAGTGGCGGCGACGCGTCGGCTGGCCAGCCACGCCAGGAAGTCGTCGTTCGCGTCCGCGGTTCCTTCGAGCGAGGCGCGTGCGGAGATACGATCGCCGGTGCGCACGGCCTCAGATTCGGAAACGCTGAGCCGTACTACGTCTCGCGTCTCGCGCCGCTCATCGCCGAGTCGTAGCCCGTTCACCAGGATCGTGAGGTTCATGCCTCTGGCGTCGAACTGCGGGTCTTCGATAATGACCCCCTCGATCCGAACCGTCTGTTCGCCCAGATCGGTCACGGCGAGGCTATCGAGCTCGAACTTGGTGGACTCGGCCCGCCAGAATCCGACGGCGAGCAGTGTGGGCGCGAGCAGTACCAGGATCATGTTGGCCGCGCGGTTGCGTGCGATGGCATGCGCGCCGGCCAGGGAAACGGCTGAGCACAGTGTCGCGGCCAGAACGGCGAGCAGGGTCAGCCACAGTGAAGCGCCGCCCAGCGACAGGGCGACACCGATCACGAAGCTGAACGCCCACAGCAACAGCGGCGGCAGATAGATCGCGCGCCCGGCGGCGATGATGGCATTGGCGCTAGTCAGCGGAAACGTAGACATGAGCGAGTTCGGCGATCGGTGCGAGATCCGTCGGGCGTAGCAACCCTCGTTGCACGAGGTCCATCAGGGAGCGAAACGGTTGCTGCGCCCGCTGTTCCACGATCCGCCGGGCGCGGTTGTCGCTGATACGCGGCAATGTGGCGAGCTCGGCGGTGGACGCGGTATTGACATCGATCAGCGGCGACGGGGAGCGCGTGGCGGGGAGCACTGTGTCGGTTTCGACCCGGATACCGGGGGCGGCCAGGTTGTGATCGGCTAACTCGGCCAACCTGGCGAGGCCGAGCAGGAGCGCGATGACGGCGACCAACAGCGGCAGCCAGCCGATGCGTGTTCGCGCCGCGCGCCGCAGGCGAACGCGCATCGGCTGCGGTTCGACGCCGGCGGGGCACGGTGGACGTAGTTCGGACCAGGATGGTATCCGAAAGCGCATACGGTCTCATCCCGCGCGTCAACTGCGATGAACGCTTTGACACTAAATCAAGTGCGAGCAACGAGGTACGAACAACACGGCCGCCTCAGGCGGAACCGCACCGCGATACAGTTGGATTGCATGAAATTGCAGGGTGCGGAGAGGTGGGTTTATGACTCGCTCGGTATTGACGGTTGGCGACCTGTCAAGGAAAGAGATTGAGCAGATACTGGACTTGTCCCTCGAGTCGAGGCGGCGCGGTCGTCCCCGAGGTTCCGAACTGGTTGGCAAGACGGCGTTGTTGATCTTCCAGAAACCGTCGCTCCGCACCCGCGTCTCGTTCGAGTTGGCGGTCGACAATCTCGGCGGCCGAGCCTTGTATCTCTCGCCGACCGAGGTCGGCTTGGGCGAACGTGAGTCGCCGGATGACGTCGGCGGCGTCGCCGGTCGGTACTGCGACCTAATCATCTGCCGAACCTTCGATCAGCATCTGCTCGAGCGCCTGACGACTTCCTCTGGCGTACCGGTGATCAACGCCCTGAGCGACTGGGAGCACCCCTGTCAGGCGCTGGCCGATCTCCTGACGATTCGGGAGCACGGCGGCGCCAGCGGACGAATTCTGGCCTATATCGGGGACGGCAACAATGTGGCGCGTTCGCTGACGATCGCGGCGGCGGGCAGCGGGATGCATGTGCGCTTGGCATCGCCGGCTGGATACGAGCTCGATGCTGAGAGCGTGGATGCAGCCTCGTCGAGGGCGTCGGCGTCGGCCGGTTCCGTCACATTGACGAATGATCCTGCGGCAGCCGTGCTCGGCGCTCACGTGGTCTACACCGACACTTGGACGTCGATGGGACAAGAACTTGAGGCGCAGCAGCGCCTGGAGGCGTTTGCGGGATATCAGGTTGATGCGAACCTCATCGGCGGCGCAGCGCCCGATGCCTGCATCATGCACTGTTTGCCGGCGCATCGGGGCGAAGAAATATCGGATGACGTGCTGGACGGCCCGCAGTCGATCGTGCTTGACCAGGCGGAAAATCGCCTGCACGCGCAGCAGGCATTGATCGCTTGGATGTTCGGCTAGCGGGCCTACCCACGCCATTCGCTTAGTATGAGTGCGGCGTGTCTGTTCGCGCGCGATCTGGAGAACTGAGGCGAATGTCGTGGATGATCTGATCGACGATATTCAGGTCGCATTCGGCGACTTCACTTGGACTAATGCGCTCGAAGTGACCGTGATCGCGGCGTTCTTTTATGCCGGGCTGCGGCTCTTGCGAGGTACCACGGCGATGTCGGTGATTCGCGGCATGGTCTTGGTCGTCCTGGGGATTCTGGTGATCGGGCGGTTGACGGACTCGATCGTGCTCGACTGGATCGTCGAGAACGCTCTGGCCGTACTCCTGATTGTGGTGCTGCTGGTCTTTCAGCCCGAGTTCCGACGCGCGTTCGAGCATGTCGGCCGCGCCGGTGGGCTGAAGCACTGGGGCAGTCGCCGACAACCGTATCGTTCCCTGATCCCGATCATGGCGGTGATCTCGCATCGGATGTCGCAGGATCGGGTTGGCGGGCTCTTCGTGTTCGAGCGCGACACCGGCCTGGAAGAACTCGCCGACTCCGGCGTTCGTCTGGGGGCGGAACCAACACCCGAGTTGTTGCAGAGCATCTTCTGGCCGGGCTCGCCTTTGCACGACGGCGCTGTGCTGCTGCGACCGTCCGAGGTGGTCGCGGCAGCGGTGATCATCCCCATGCCGCAGGGCGAGTACAGCGTGCGTGGACAGTCAACCGGGCGCGCCGGCGGGCATCTGGGAACCCGTCATCGCGCTGCGTTGACGATCTCGGAGGAGACGGACGCGGTCACCGTGGTTGTTTCGGAAGAGACAGGCGCGATCTCGCTGGCAGTCGGCGGCGTCCTGACGACACCGCTGACCGTGACGCAACTGGAGGTGGCATTGTCGAGGTATCTGCACTCGCGACGCTGGGGCGATCGGTTGGGCGCGCGAGTGTTCAACCGCATCTGGGGCCGCGATGGCGGCACGCCCTCGACTGCTCGCGGAGACGCAGCGAGGCCCTAGGTGCGACGCGCGGCGCAGGAAGCGACGCTGCTCGCCACGGTCGTCGTGCTGGCGTTGATCGTGTGGTTCGTGATCGCAGATACCGAGAATCGAGAGGTGGAGTTCCGTCTCGGGTTCAGCCTCCAGGTTGACCTCCGCGACCTGGGTTCTGATCTGGTCGTGGCGAGTGAGCCGTTGCCGGTGACGGTGACGGTGGTGGGGCGGGAAGCGGACGTCGAACAGGCGCGACCCGAGCACTTTCTGGCGACGGTATCGATGCGCAATCGAACGGCTGGACAGCACAGCCTGCCGGTCCGCGTCCAGGCGTTGGAGGGCGATGTGCGCGTCCGCGCCGTGCAGCCTGAGACGGTGGTCGTCACCCTACAGCAAAGCGTAGAGCGAGAGGTGCCCGTCCTCGTTGAGCCGTCGAATCTGCCGCCACTGGGCTTTCGCGTTGAGACTCCGCAAGTGATGCCGGAAACGGCGATCGTCTCGGGTATCGCCGCCGAAGTCGAGGCGGTGTCGTCGGTGGTGGCGCGCCTCGATCTGGGCGGCGTGACCGCATCGCTGGAGCGCGACGTGACGCTTGAAGCGCGAACGGCGGCAGGCGGTTCGGTCACCCAGGTGTTGATCAATCCTGGATTCGCTCGGGTGCGCGTGCCGATCGAGCAAGAGGTGTTCCGCAAGACCGCCTCGATCCTGCCGGATATCGTCGGCACGCCGATGGGTGGGTATCGTGTGCGCACGGTGCGCGCCACCCCGTCGACGGTCGATGTGCTGGTCTCGGCTGACGTACTCGACGATGAGATCAAGATTCGCACGGCACCGATTGATATCGGCGGACGCTACGTCGACCTGATCACGGAAGCAGATCTCGTCTTCACCGACGGCGCCACGCCGGCCGGCGAGACCGACGCCACGGTGCGGGTGCTGGTCGCCATCGAGCCGATCTACACGACTGTCGAGTTGCCGATCGCGGTGCTGCCGGTTGGTATTCGCATCGAGCTTGAGTCCACGTTCATCAGCCACGCCACGGCTCGCGTCACCCTGCGAGGACCGGTATCACAGATATCGAAACTGGAAGGCCCGCTGGAACCGCTCGAAGTAGATATGGCACAGTATGCGATCGGAAGACACACAATCGATCTGGAGTGGTTTGCTCCGCGCGGGATCGAGCTGATAGACATCGATCCGTCGCAGTTGATCATCACCCTGTCCCCGATCCCACCGCCCGACCCTGAACCTCCCAACGGTCAGATGTCCCAGCCGATCGAGTCGGCGCAGGAGGTGGAGGATGAGTGAGTCAACACCGGTGTCAATACCACAGGTCGATGTGCGTGCGATTCCCGCCAACGCGTTGCCCAGCATCGCCATTGTGGGGCGTCCCAACGTCGGAAAGTCGACGTTGTTCAATCGACTGGCGCGACGTCGACAGGCGATTGTGCGGGGCGAGCCGGGCACGACCCGAGATCGCAACTACGCGATGACCGAATGGCGCGGTCAGCCATTCGCCGTGATCGACACCGGTGGTCTGTTGGGCGAGCAGCTCAGCGGTCCATTCGCCGACTCGGTGGCTGAGCAGGTGCGGCAGGCGCTGGCCGAGGCGGACGCCATCGTCCTGGTCGTCGATGTACAGGCCGGACCGTTGCCGGCCGACGAGGATGTGGCGCGCTTGCTGCGCGAAGCGCGTCAGCCAGTCACGGTCTGCGCGAATAAGGCCGACAACGACGTCCTCGCCGCCCTATCCTCGCAGTTCTTCGCGTTGGGGCTAGGCGAACCAGTCGCAATCTCCGCTCACCATGGCCGCTGGATCGATGACCTGCTGGACCGCGTGACCTCTGTGCTCGCCGTCGCGGAGCCAATGGAATCGGATGACGTTGAGTGTCGGCTGGCGATCGTGGGACGACCGAACGTCGGCAAATCGTCCCTGGTCAACGCACTCTTGCGAGACCAACGCATGATCGTGTCCGACGTACCCGGCACGACTCGAGACGCGGTGGACACGATGCTCAGTTTCGGCGGCCGGCGCGTATCGTTGGTCGACACGGCGGGGATTCGTCGCCGCGGTCGAGTCGCACCTGGTATCGAACGCGCTTCGGTCCGTCGGGCTGGGGCCGCCGTGCGACGCGCAGACGTGTCAGCAGTAGTGATCGACGCCTCCGAGGGCGTGACTTCGCAGGATCTGCACATAATTGGGTTGGCGATCGACCAAGGCTCGGGCATCGTGATTGTGATGAACAAGTCCGACATCGTCGACGCGGAAGACGGGCTGCGATCCAGCCGGGAGCGCCAGCTTGCAGGACGCGCGCGGTTCGTCAGTTGGGCGCCAATCGTCTGGGTCTCGGCACTGACCGGCGATGCTGTGGATAGCGTGGTCGCGGCCGCCTTGCACGTCGCCGAGGCTCGCCGCTTCCAGGTACCGACGCCGAAGTTGAACGCCATGCTGCGACAGGCGCAGATGGACCGCACGCCCTCCACCCATCGCGGCCGGCGCATCCGCTTCTACTACGCCGTGCAAACCGATTCGGCACCGCCGACGTTCACATTCTTCGTCAACTACCCCGAGGGCGTCCACTTTTCCTATGAGCGCTATCTGTTGGGACGAATTCGCCGCACGTTCGGGTTTGAAGGTACGCCGCTACGCTGCGTGCTACGCGGCAGGAATTCGGAAGAGGCCGTCGACGGAGGTGGGATGCGTGCTTGAGGCTTGGATCATTGGCGGCGTGGTCGGCTACCTGCTCGGGTCGATTCCCACCGGGCTGTGGATCGGTAGGTGGCGGGGCACGGTCGATATCCGCGCGTCGGGCAGTGGACGCACCGGCGCGACGAATACCTTCCGTGCGCTGGGATTGCGCTGGTCCGTCTTCGTGTTGGCGTTTGATGCGGTCAAGGGCGCGCTGCCGATCCTGATCGTGATGGCCGTTTGGGATAGCCCAACAGCGGAAGTGGTTGCCGGGCTGGCGGCGATAATCGGCCATCAGGTTCCGCTGTATGCGGGATTCCGCGGCGGGCGTGGCGCGGCGACTGCTCTGGGCGGCGTGCTCGCGATGATGCCGATGGGGGCGTTATTCGCGCTCGCGGTTGCCGCGCCCCTCCTCTGGCGTATTCGGGTCATGTCGTTGGCGACGTTGATCGGCGCCGCGTCGGCTGCGGTCGCCATCTCGCTGTTGGTGGTATTCGGCGGCGCGCCTGACGCATACGCCGGTTTCGCGGCGGGCGCTTGGTTGCTCCTGGTCATCGGACATAAAGACAACATCAAGCGCTTGGCGACGGGAACCGAGCGCGTGCTATCCATGGGCGGCTCGAGCTGATGAGGTTGATCGTTGTCGGCGCCACATCATGGGGCTGCACGTTGGCAATCTGCGCCGACCGAGCGGGACACGAGGTCGAAATCCTATGTCGCACCGACGCGGAGGCAGCCGACCTCTCGTCGGTGCGGGAGCATCGACGCCTGTTGCCCGGTATCGCCCTGCCCGATAGGCTCGCTTTCAAGTCCGATCCACAAGGACCGCCGCCCGATGTCGTGATCTGGGCGACGCCATCGCAGCGGCTCCGCGACAACCTGCGACAGGTGCTGCCGCGACTCACTCCCGGCGATACGGTGCATGCCTCTGCGGCCAAGGGGTTGGAGCGAGGGTCGCATCTGCGAATGACCGAGGTCCTGACGCAGGAGCTGAGCCTGGCCGAACGGAAGACTCGCATCGCAGCGATCTCGGGGCCCAACATCGCGCGCGAGGTGGCTCGCGGATTGCCCGCGACCACTGTCGCGGCATCGCAATCGGTAGTCGACCGTGAGCGACTGCAATGGTTGCTCAATTCGCCCTCCTTTCGCGTCTATGTGAATGACGACGTCGTCGGCGTCGAACTGGGCGGGGCGCTGAAGAACGTGATCGCGATTGCGGTCGGCACGGCGGTCGGACTGGATATCGGTGACAACGGTTGCGCGGCGCTGATGACTCGCGGCCTTGCGGAGATCGCCAGATTGGGCGCGGCGCTCGGCGCGCAGCCCGCCACGTTCACCGGCCTGGCCGGACTGGGCGATCTCCTGGCGACCGCCAATAGCCCTCGCTCGCGAAATCGAACCTTGGGTGAGAAGATCGGCAGCGGGATGACGGTGCCCGAGGTGATGGCGGGCAACCTGCACGTCGTCGAGGGGATTGAGACGACCCGCGTCGCGCTCGAACTCGCCGAGTCGCTCGATGTGCGGATGCCGATCACGGACGTGGTTGCGCGGGTACTGTTCGAGCGCCTGGATCCGCGCGAAGCGCTTCGCACTCTGATGGAACGCGCGCCGACGGTAGAGGAATCATGACTGCATCCGACCGACATCCGGACGTCGCCGAACCGGTCGATGGTCTGCGGCGGGTCGTGGCGGCGATCGCATCAGGCCAAGTCGAGCTGGATCCGGAGGATCTGTACGCCCTGTCTCGGCTGCGGAGCGGTTCGCATGAGATCGTCCAGTTGCAGTTCTCGGATTTGGATGCGCACGGACGGTTCGCCGCACTTGAGCATCTGCAGCGCGTGGCGATGGACTTCGGCGGCTACGACTTTACCGAGGTGTTTGGCGCGATGACCGCTGATGAGGACGCCTCGGTGCGCAGCCTCGCGGTGAATGGCCTGACGTTGTGCGAGACCGCCGGCGCGACGCAGGCGCTGCTCGCGGTTGCCTGCTCAATCGAGGAAGAGGACAGCGTGCGCGGCGAAGCGGTGAGCGCGTTGGGCGCGATCGCGTTGCGTGTCGAACTGGGCTGGGCGTCGAGCGAGGGTGCTGAGCATGTGATCGACACGTTGCGGCAATTCGTCGAGGATGTCACGGAAGACGAGCAGATCCGAGCCTCCGCGCTCGCCAGCGTAGGCGTTGTCTCGGAGGTGTGGGTGGCCGGATTAATCGAAGAGGCTTTCGACAGCGACTCGGCCGCTCGTCACATAGGGGCGATCGAGGCGATGGGGCGAAGCGCCGATGAGTCGTGGCTGTCGGTGCTAGAAGGATCGCTCGTCGCCGAGGACGATGACGAGCGGCTGGCGGCGGCGCAGGCGATCGGCGAAATCGGCTCCGAGGAAGGCGCATCGATGCTCCTGGAGCTGTTCAACGACCCGACCGCGTCCGAGGAGCTGATCCGCGGCGCGGCCGTCGCGCTCGGCGAGATTGGTGGCGAGGAAGCGCTGGAAGAGCTTGAACGACTTAGCACCCATCCCGATCCCGCCGTGCGAGAAACCGCGCAGGCAGCTCTCGATTCCGAGTCCTGGCTGAGTGAACTCGGCGACCTGAGCTCGGGACGGGACGCCGCCAACTGGTAGTCTGCCTCAGTCCCTGCGTCGTATGCTGCGCGGGTCTCCTGAGCGAGATCGATCCCTCTGATAGATTGACATTCGTCGCGTGAACGGATGAGGAGCTGGGGCGTGCGGAGCCGCAATGATCGTCGTAGTGATTCCGGTAGCAATCGAGCCGCGCCCTCCCGCAAATTGATCAAAAAAGGCATCGCCGTGAGCGCCGGCGGCGTCGTCTGGCGCGAAGCCAGGGAGTGGGGCGACGTTGAGATCGTCCTTGTTCAGACGCCTGCGCGTCGTTGGTCGTTGCCTAAGGGCACCCCGGAGAATGGTGAGAAGTTGGTCGACACCGCGCTGCGGGAAGTCTCGGAAGAGACGGGCTTGGATGTCTCGCTGGATAAGAAAATCGGTGTGATGCGTTACTCGTTTCCCGGCGAGCGGGCGCGGATCGATAAGGCCGTGCATTTCTGGCTCATGCGACCGACCGGCGGTTCGTTCGAGCGGCACGACGACGAACATATCGACGTCCGCTGGGTCGGCCTGGGCGACGCGATGCGAATGGTGAGCTATCACAACACCGCCTCGTTGCTCGAGGCGGCGGCGGTGCTACTCGATCGGCGAGCCGATCCCGCGCAAGTGTAAGGCTGTGAAGCGCGTTCTACCTACGCTTGATGCGCGGAATCGACCGGAGTCGGAACAGCTGATGGCGACGAGCCCGCCTGACGTTGTGGCCAAAGGCGAGCTGGTCTTGCTGCGTCGCAAGCGGATCGAAGACGCGAAACTCGACTGGATCTGGCGCACCGATCCCGAACTCGCCGAGCTCGATGCCGCGACGATCAGCCCGCTGACCTTCGAGCAGTTTCGTAATCAGTACGCCTGGCAGTTGCGCTCGACGCCGATATATCGCTCAACCTTCGCCGTCGAGACGATCGACGGCCCACGCCACATTGGTAACGTGATGTATTACAACACCGACTTCCAACGTCGGCAGACGGAGTTGGGCATCCTGTTGGGCGACCGGACTACCTGGAACGGCGGGTTCGGCCGCGAGGCGGTTGGGTTGCTGCTCGATCACGTCTTCACGCACACGTCGCTGACACGAGTCTTTCTGCACACGTTAGACTGGAACGTGCGCGCCCAGCGAGCGTTCGCGGCGGCCGGTTTTCAAGGCTGTGGGCGCGTCCGACGAGGCAGGGATCGCTTCCACCAGATGCACATATTGCGGGAGTGGTTCTGGGAACGGGAATACCAGCGCCGTGCGATGCCAAGCTGACGCCGCGGGTTCGGAAAGCAGTCGCATCAATCACCGCGCCCCTTCCTGAAGGGGCGCGGTGATTGACTACCTTGGTCGGCGGTATCGGCTAGGAGCGGCTGGGGAGTACGACGACGCCGGTACCTGGGGTGCTGACCGACCCGTCGGCGCGAACGCCCTCGATGTTCAGCTCGACGAAGTTGCGCTCGCCCTCGGTGTATTTACGCGTGACGGTACCGCGCAGGGTGAACTTGCGCTCAACAGCGGACTCGCGACCCTGCGAGGCCGGATCCATGCCGCGGTAGGAGCATTGCACGCGCTTGACCCGGCCTTCCGGTCCAGCGAACCGCCAGAGCAGCTCGCCCAGGAACGCGTGCTTGAGCGCGCCGTGCACGATGATGTCGTCGAGACCCGTGTCCTGCGCGTATTTTGTGTCGTAGTGAATCTGGTAGAAGTCGCCCGAGCCGGCGGCCCAGTAGACAAGCTGCTGGCTGGTCGGGTTCTTCTCGAGTTCGGGGATGCTGTCGCCAACTTCGATGTCCTCGAAGTAGATCTGCGGAGGGACTGCGTCTGACATTGGGATGGGCTCCTTCGTCTGTTCGGTTCGATGGATATTATAACGGGGCGACTAGTCGCCAGGTCGTGGGTAGGAGATGCCGGTACCGCGCGAGATGGCGACGACCTTGCCGTTCTGGTTGGTATAGGCAGTTTCCGAGACCTGAATCAGCATCGGCACGCCCAAGGCACCGCTCCAACGCTCGTTCAACGAGGCCAGCGCCGTCGCCGAGGCGAGCGTGTCGCCGGCGCAGATCTGCTCCCCAGTGTACTCGATGTCGGTACCGCCGTTGAGGACGAGCGGGTAGGGCGAGCGAAAGCCCTGACCGCGACGACCGCCGAACGTGGGGTCCGACTCGGCTGGGTTGAAGATCGGCGTGCCCAAGTAGCCCGGCGGGGCCGGCAGACTACGGTAGCCGCGCTCGTGAGCGACTGCTTCGTCGTAGAAGACCGGGTCGATATAGCCGACCGAACGGGCGAACATGCGCACGCTCGTGGTCGTCAGCTCGCCGATCGTCTCGGGTCCCTTGACGCCGATCATCGCGCGCATCTCGTCGGTGATGACCGACTCGAACTCCTGATCTGCCATGAGATTCCCCCTCATTTGTCGGATGTGGTTCGCGTTTCGTGTCGATTCGCACATGGCTCGCCTGATATATCAACATCATATCCATTATCTATCGTGTCTGAGCAGTGTAGGCAGTCTAACTGCTGGTGGGAATGCCGCCGGCTGCCTGCGACGGCGAATGAGGGCGAGTCAGCGCGGCAGAGGCAACGATGTGGAGTTTCGGTGGTCGAGCGGGTACGGCGAACTCCTCGCTGGTCTCCATATCGATGGCGCAGAAGTTGCCCGCCTTCAGCTCTCGAACCAGATCCTGCCAGGTCTCGATCGCGTCGCTCTCGAACCAGGTGGCGACCTTGCCGATGTCGTGGACGGCGTGCGAATCGGTGCCCGCGGTTCCGTTCATGCCCGACGTGGCAGCGAGGTCGGCGGAGAAGCGATTCTCTCGCTCCTTGCCGCGCCCGTTGAGAATTTCCAGCGCGATCACATGCTCCATGGCGCTGTTGTCGAGCGCGCGGGCGACCGCGATCTCCCAATCCTCTGGGTTGTCCTTCCAGGCGATCTGACGCCGGTACGGATGTGCGAGCACGAGCGCGCCGCCGCGCTCGTTGACGTGCTCGGCGAGCCGTTCGACACGGTGCATGCCGAAGACGTACTTCTCCATGCCCCAGGCCAGAATGTGTCCGGGGTCGGTCGAGACTTCGCAGCCGGGAATGACCACGATGTCGATCTCTTCAGCGATCGCCTGCGCCTCTTGCTCGGGCCAGAGCGCATCGTGCTCGGTGAGGCAGATGCCGTCCAGGCCGGCCTGTTTGGCGCGTTGGGCGAGATCTCGCGGATCGAGCACGGAATCGTGCGAGCGCGGCCAAGTGTGGTTGTGAAGGTCAATCAGCATGCAGGCGTCTATTCCGGTGAGTGCGATTTCAACCGCCATGCTATCACCAGTTCGGGCGTAGCCGTCTCGGACGCGGGTTGGAGTCCGTGATTGAGTGAGTTGCTACTGGTGCGCATATACTCCCTCTCAGTCGCCCGTCGCAGTAGGCGGGGCATAATGCGGAGTGGGGCTGATCCAGTTATGGACAACGTCCTGGAGCAGTACGCGCATCTCGGCATTCTGCTGATCTTCGCCGCGATTTTCCCCTCGATCCCCTTGGTGGCGTCGTGGGCGATGTTCAAGTTCGGCCTCCGTCCCAGGCTGCCCAATGCGGTCAAGTCAGACACGTATGAGTGTGGCGTCGAAACCGAAGGGCCGACCTGGGTCCAGTTCAACTTCCGTTACTATCTGGTCGCCCTGATCTTTGTGCTTTTCGACGTCGAAGTGATTTTCCTCTTCCCGCTCGCCGTGGCGCTCGACTCTGTCGTGGTGACCGGCTTGGTCGCGGCGCTGATCTTCATCGGCGTGTTGTTCCTCGGTCTCGCCTACGAGTGGCGTCGACAAGCACTGGAGTGGCGCTGACGTGACAACGCAGTATGATGCGACGGCGGCGATGGCGATCGTCAACGCGGGCGCGCCGGCGGCGGCCTGCGCCGATGACGGTGTGCTGTTCGTGGAACCGGACCGACTGGCGGAGTCGCTGCGGTTGCTGCGCGACTCGGCGGAAAGCGACCTGGTCTTCCTCTGTCATCTGACCGCCATCGACCGCGAACAGCACTTCGAGGTCGTCTACCACCTCCAGTCGCTGGATCTGAACCACATACTGCAGATCAAAACGAGTGTGAGCGATCGCGAGGACCCGACCGTCCCGTCGCTGACCGACGTGTATCACGGTGCCCATCTCCAGGAGCGCGAGGTCTTCGACCTGTTCGGGATTCGCTTCGAGGGTCATCCTGATCTGCGCCGCATGTTCCTCTGGGACGGGTTCCCGGGCTATCCATTGCGCAAGGACTTTTTACAAATGCCAGGCCAGGTCCGGGCCGGATTGCCCGGTTTCCCGCACGAGGGCAGTGAGAACGCTTGGCCGATACCTGGTAGCGTGCCGCAGCGTCCAGTGCATCCGAACGATCCTCAGCCCGACGATGGGTTGATCGTCGCCGAAGCGAACGAAGAGTCGTCATGACGGCCGCAGACGACACTCGACTGGCGATGCAAGGCACGATCGATGCGTTGACATCGGGTGACGGCTCGGAGCCGGTGGTGGTCAACCTGGGGCCGCAGCATCCCTCAACACACGGCGTGTTCCGACTCAAAGTGACGCTCGACGGCGAGATCGTCAGAGACGCCGAAATGCGAATCGGTTATCTGCATCGCTCGATGGAGAAGCTGGCGGAGGAACGAACGTACACTCAGAACATCCCGTTCACAGACCGGATCGACTACCTGGCGGCGATGTCGAATAATCTCGCCTACTGTCTGGCGGCTGAGCAACTGCTCGGCGTCGAGGTACCACCGCGTGCCAATGCGATCCGGGTGATGTTCGCAGAGTTGCAGCGCGTAGCCTCGCACGCGATGGCCAACGGGACCTTCATCAACGATTGCGGCGCCTGGCACACGCCGCTGTTCCACATGTTCCGCGACCGCGAGCGGGTGCTCGACATGTTCGAGATGACCTGCGGCGCGCGCCTGACCACCAACTACATGCGCATCGGCGGCGTCGCCTTCGATCTGCCCGATGACCTGCTCCCGACGCTCGAGCGATTTCTCGCCGATATGCCCGAGAACATCGCCAACTACGAGGCGTTGCTGCTTGAGAACGAAATCCTCCATGCCCGCGCGCGCGGCGTGGGCGTGATCACGCCCGAGATGGCGATCAATTCATCGTTGTCCGGTCCGGTGCTGCGCGCAACGGGCGTGCCCTGGGATTTGCGTAAGGCGAACCCCTACTGCGGCTACGAGGACTACGAGTTCAATGTGCCGGTCGGCGAGCGCGGCGACTGCTTCGACCGGTTTCTGGTGCGGATGGCGGAAGTGAAAGAGAGCCTGAAGATTCTCAGGCAAGTGGTCGACAATATGCCCGATGGTCCCTACCTCGCCGACCTGCCGCTGCACGCGCGACCGGAACCCGGCGAAGCGTATGCGCGGGTCGAGTCGCCACGCGGCGAACTGGGTTTCTATCTCGTCTCCGACGGTGGTCCGTCCCCGTATCGGTTCCACTGCCGGCCGCCATCGCTGATTAACCTCACCGCGCTTAAGGAGATGTCGATTGGAGGTACGCTGGCGGACGCGATCGTGACGTTGGGTTCGATTGACATCGTGGTGGGGGAGATCGATCGATGAGCGATTTCTCTGGCCTCGCCAGCGTTCTCGGTGCCTGGTACGACTTCCGCGATCTGAATAATCTGCAGCGGTTGATCACTGAGTGGATCGCAGGTTGGGGACCGGACTGGCTGGCGTCGTTGGTGACGGGACTGTTGGGCGCGCTGGGCGTTTTGGGGGTGATCGGGCCGACGCTGCTGATCCTGATCTGGGTCGAGCGTAAGGTGATCGCACGGTTCCAGCAGCGCTATGGTCCCAACCGCGTGGGGCCGAAAGGCCTGCTGCAACCAGTCGCCGATGCCGTCAAGCTGATTCTCAAGGAACAGCTGGCGCCGCGAGCGGCGGACAAGCTGATCTTCTTTCTGCCGCCGGTGTTGATCTTCGTGCCGGGCCTGCTGATCTGGGGCGTGCTGCCGTTCGGCCCTCGCATGTCGGTCGCCGACCTCAACGTCGGCGTGCTGTTTCTGTTGGCGGTTTCAGGCACGGCTGTGTTGGCGATCTTCATGGCCGGATGGTCGTCCAACAACAAATACGCGCTGTTCGGCGCGATGCGCGCGGTGGCGATGTCGATTTCCTATGAGGTGCCGATGGTGCTGGCGCTGCTGACGCTGGTGGTGTTCTCGGGCACGATGTCGGTGAACGGGATCGTGCAGTGGCAGCAGCAGGAGGATGTGATCTTCATTCTGCTCTTTCCGCTGTCGGCAATTGCGTTCTTCTTCGCAGCCTCGGCTGAGTTGAACCGCACCCCGGCCGATATCTCGGAGGCGGAGTCGGAGATCGTCGCCGGCTATCACACCGAGTACTCGGGTATGCGATTCGGTCTGTTCTACGCGGTCGAGTTGGGTAACACGCTGGTGGTTTCGGGTTTCATCGCCACCTTCTTCCTCGGTGGCTGGTGGTTGTGGGGACTGGATCAGTGGGTACCGAGTTGGATCATCCTGTTGGTCAAGACCGGCGCGGTGTACTTCCTCCTGATCTGGACTCGCGGAACCCTACCCCGCCTGCGCGTCGACCAGTTGATGGGCTTCTGCTGGAAGGCGCTAGTCCCGTCGATGCTGTTGTTCGTCGTAGTCGCCTTCGTTCAACGGACATTGCTGATCTCAGAGGGCTGGGATACGACGGTCGCGCTGCCGATTATGGCGATGTTCAACATCGCCCTGACCGTGGGTGCGATCATGTTGTTCGCGCGTGTGTCGAGACCGGCACCGCTGCGTCGACCGGCTCGGATTCGGATGGCCGGCTCGGACATCGGCGGCCTGAACGCCGCGCGCGAGATCGCGTCCCGCAGCGAAGAACCGCAATTCCAGGTAGGCGGCGACTGACCATGAGCGACTTTGGTTTTCACCTGGCGTTTTGGTCGCTGGCCGCCATGGCCATTGGCGGCGCGTCGATGATCATGATCAGTCGCAACCTGATTCACGCCGTAATCTGGCTGGTGCTGTCGATGCTCGGCATTGCCGGGCTATACCTGACGCTGTCAGCGGAGTTCATTGCCGTTGTGCAGGTGCTGATCTACGTCGGCGCGATCTCGGTCCTGATGCTGTTCGCAATCATGCTGACGCCGCGCGCGGAGCGCGATAACTCGCAGACCAAGGCGTCCGTGCCCGCGGCGTTGGTCGTGATCATGGTGATGATTGCGACCATGTGGGTCGCCGTCGACACGGACTGGGGCGCGGTGCGCCAGGCGGCGTTGACTGAACAGGCGCGGCTGATCGGAGAGAGCCTGATCAAGCGCTATATCCTGCCATTCGAGATCGGCGCCGTGCTGCTGACCGCGGCGCTGGTCGGCGCGATCGCGCTGGCGCGGCAGGACGATGAAGACGCGGCGGTCCACGCGGCATCGTTGCAAACCGAGCTGGCGAGCCAGGGCTCCGACGAGCCGGTCGACCCGGCTGCCATCGTGGACCCCCCCCTCGCCTCCGACAGCGAGGTCGCCTCATGACGATCGGTCTTGAGCATTACCTCGTATTGGGCGCGTTGCTGTTCTGTATCGGCTTCTTTATCGCGCTGTCGAAAAAGAACGCGATCGGTGTGCTGATCGGCGTCGAGCTGATGCTCAATGCCGTCAACCTGACGCTAGTCGCGTTTTCCCGCTTCGGCTCGGCCGAGGTGGCGCTCTCGACCCAGGTGTTCGTCATCTTCATCATCGCTGTGGCGGCGGCGGAGGTTGCTGTCGGACTCGCGCTCGCGCTGGTCGTTTATCGCAACCGACAGACAATCTCGGTCGACCGCACGACCTTGCTGAAGGGCTGACAACGCCATGTGGGCCTCGCTCATGACCGCGCCCAATCGCTATGTAGCCGAAACGCTGCGCGAGCTGCTGTTCGCCGAGGGCGTGTCAGTGCGTTTCGTGATCGAGCTGGATCGCAAGGACGAAGGCGATTTCGCGCCGGTGATGCTCTACGTCCCCGACTCGAAGACGCATGTGGCGCGGGAAATCCTGAGGAAGGTGTAGCGGCGTGTCCGAGACCATCTTCTGGGCGATCCTCTTTCTGCCGCTGACCGCGTTTGCGCTGGCCAGCATCGCAGCGCTTAACCAGAACCTGCAACGTCAGATACCCGAGTGGAACCCGACCTATCCGCGCTCGTGGAAACCAGTCGCCGATCAGTTCTGCGGGCCGCGGCTGGCATCGACGCCACTGATCATCGCGCTCGCCGTCGCTTTCCTGCTGGCCGTGATCAATCTGATCGACTCGATCGGGCTGCGCGGATTGCCGCTGGAGATCGGCACGCACCAACTGTTCACAGCGGGCGAGTTGGTCGTCAACTTGGGCGTGCGGATCGACGGGTTGACCTCGGTGATGCTGGTCGTTGTGACCGGCGTCTCGCTGTTGGTGCAGGTCTATTCGACCGGCTACATAGATGGCGATCACGGATATCGGCGCTACTTCGCGTTCATGGCGCTGTTCACCACGTCGATGCTCGGCCTCATCCTGGCGGACAACCTCTTGATGCTCTTCGCCTTCTGGGAACTGGTCGGCCTGACGTCCTACCTGTTGATTGGGTTCTGGTTCCACCGGCCGGCTGCCGCGGCGGCGGCGAAGAAGGCGTTTCTCGTCACGCGGCTCGGCGACCTGGGCATGCTGGCGGCGATGATCCTGATCTTCAGCCGCACCGGCACGCTCGACATCGCCAAGATCAATTTGCTCGCTGATCACGGTGCCGAAGCAGGAATGTTCGCGCTCAACGGGCTGATGATCGGTCAGACGGCGATGACGCTGTTCGGGTTGGGGCTGATCGCGGGCGCGGTAGGCAAGTCGGCCCAGTTCCCACTGCACGTCTGGTTGCCCGACGCGATGGAGGGTCCGACGCCCGTCTCGGCACTGGTCCACTCGGCGACGATGGTCGCCGCCGGCGTCTACCTGCTGGCCCGGTTCTTCCCGGTGATTCATGCCTCCTCGACCGCCTCCGACCTGATCGCCTGGATTGGTGCCGGTACCGCCCTCGGGGCGGCGATCCTGGCGTTGGTGCAGATCGACATCAAGCGCGTGCTGGCGTACTCGACGATCTCGCAGCTCGCCTACATGATGTTCGCTCTCGGCGTGGGCGGTTACGCGGCGGCGGTCTTCCACCTGATGACGCATGCGTTTTTCAAGGCGATGTTGTTCCTCGGATCCGGATCGGTGAACCACTCGACCAACACCTTCGACATGCGCAAGATGGGTGGTCTGCGAATCGCGATGCCGATCACCTTCGCGACGTTTGCGATCGGCACTCTGTCGCTGATGGGGATCATTCCGTTCTCGGGCTTCTGGTCGAAAGATGAGATCCTGATTCAGGCTTGGGCACATAACAAGGGCGTGTTCGCGCTTGGCCTGCTGGCGGCTGGCTTGACTGCCGCCTACATGGTGCGAGCGGTCTACATGACGTTCTTCGGCAAGTACCGCGGCGGCGAGCGAGTCGCACCCGGCGAGCACGGCAATGCGGATCCCTCGCAGCCGCACGAATCGCCGCGCAGCATGACGACGCCGCTGATTGTTCTGGCTGTGATCTCGGTCGTGGCCGGGTTCCTGACCTTGGGCGGCGAGTTCCAGACCTGGATCTACGGCGCGCTGCCGGAGCCGCACGATGGCAATTTCCACTGGAGTTGGGGCATTTTCCTCGGATCGACGGCGCTGGCGCTCGCCGCCGGCGGTGCGGCGTTTGCCTTCATGCATCATCGTGAGCGGGTGCGCAGCTGGGGCGTCGGCAGGGTTTGGCCAATTCCCGAGTTGCAGGAATTTGCGACCCAACTGTTCTACCTCGACGCGCTGAGCGATCAGTTGCTCGTCAGGCGCGTGTTCTACGGCTGGATCGCGCGCGCCTCGTCATGGTTCGATGCGACCGTCGTCGACGGCGTGGTTAATTGCGCCTGGCGCGAAGGGCTCGCGATCTCCTCTGCCGCGCGGTTCATCCAGAACGGCTGGGTACAGATGGGCACACTGTCTATTGGACTCGGCGGCATGATCATCTGGATCGCCGTCGTGTTGTTCTAGGAGCGGGTGATGGATCCGGGATTTCCAGTCCTGTCGCTGCTGATCTTCCTGCCCCTCCTGGGCACGCTCCTGATCGCGCTGACCCCGGGCAAACACACGCGCACCGAGTGGCTGGTGCAGAACGCGCCGGGCAACGTGCGCGACTACCCCAAGTGGATCGCGCTGGGCATCTCGCTCGCCTCGCTAATCATCTCGCTCGTGATGTTCATCATCTTTGACCGCTCAGCTGCCGGCTTCCAGTTCATCGACGAGTTCGACTGGATTTCGGCCGAGGCGGTCGGCTTCAATGTCAAATACGCGTTCGGCGTCGACGGGCTGTCGATGCCGCTCGTCCTGCTGACCGCATTTCTGTCGGTCGTCGCCGTGTTGGTGTCCTGGCGCATCGACCTGCGACCCAAGGAGTACTTCGCCTGGTTGCTCGTGCTCGAGACGTCGGTGCTGGGCGTCTTCACCTCGCTCGATCTGATCTTCTTCTTCCTCTTCTGGGAGCTCGAACTGATTCCGATGTTCCTGCTGATCTCAATCTGGGGCAGCGGTAACCGTAACTACTCGGCGCTCAAGTTCGTGCTCTACACGATCTTCGGGTCTGCCTTCATGCTGGTTGGCTTCCTAGCCTTGGGCGTCGCGGCGGACACGTTCGACATCCGCGAGATTCGCCACGACGCGATCTCTGCCGCTTTCCTGCCCGCGCACGTGATCTTCGCCTTCATTCTGATTGCGTTCTCGATCAAGTTGCCAGTTGTGCCGCTGCATACCTGGCTGCCCGACGCCCACACCGACGCGCCGACGGCGGTCTCGGTGCTGCTCGCCGGGGTGCTGCTGAAGATGGGCGGCTACGGCATCCTTCGTGTGCTGTTCACGCTGATGCCGGACGCGGGCGGGCACGCAGCCGACGCACTCGCGATCATCGGCGCGGTCTCGATCGTCTACGGCGCGGTGGTGACGATCCGCCAAACTGACCTGAAGCGGCTGATCGCCTATTCCTCGGTCTCCCATATGGGATTCGTGCTGTTGGGCGTGTCGGCGCTGGGCGTGACAGGCCTGAGCGGCGCGGCCATGCAGCTGGTCACGCACGGACTGATCACCGGCATGCTGTTCGTTCTGGTTGGCCTGGTGTACGACCGCACTCATACGCGCCAAATCGCCGATATGCGCGGACTCATGCATTACATGCCGCTGCTGGGCATTGGCATGGTGTTCGCCGGTCTGGCCGGTCTTGGCTTACCTGCGCTGGCCGGGTTCGTGGCCGAGATCACGATCTTCCTCGGTGCCTTCGGGTCGCAGACTGCCCCCACCGCGGTCGCGCTGCTGGGTGTGCTGTTGGCAGCCGCATACATCCTCTGGGCGCTGCAACGCACCTTCTTCGGACCCAGGGACGAGAACTGGTCGCATCTTCCCGACGCCAACCATTGGAGCGAGTTCACGATCATCGCCGCATTGATGGCGGTGATCGTACTGCTCGGCGTCTACCCGTCGCTTGTGATGGACCTGTTGGAGCAAGGGGTGAAGCCAATCGTGAGCGAGATTGATGCGGTTGTCGGCTCGACAAGCAGTGTGGTAGTGAGGGGAGGCGGCTGATGCTGAGCGACGTCAACCTGCTGGGTCCCGAACTCGTCCTGCTCGTCGTCGGCGGATTCCTGCTGATCGCCGACTTGTTCCTCAAGGATCGCCGACTGCTGATGAGCGTCGCGGTCGCAGCGCTGATGGGGTCGATCCTCTACTCCGCGATCCTGCTGACTGAGGGGCATATTGGCTCGCAGGGGTTCGGCGGTGTATTGGTCGTCGACAAGTTCGCCGTCTTCTTCCAGATTCTGCTGGCGGCGTCAGCAATGGCGGCGGTGCTGGTCTCGACCGAGACCCTGCGGCGAACCCCATCCCGTCGAGGCGAATACCTGGCACTGATCCTGTTCTCGACTGCAGGACTGCAGCTTCTCGCCGGCGCGCGCGACCTGGTCATGGTGTTCATCGCGTTGGAATTGACCTCGATCTCGCAGTACATTCTGGTCGGGTTTCACAAGGATCGTTGGGGTTCGGAGGGCGGGCTCAAGTATCTGCTGACTGGAGCTGTGGCGTCGGCGGTGCTGCTCTACGGAATGGCGATTCTGCTCGGCCTGACCGGGTCGACCAACCTGGCGGAGATCGCCTCCTACATCGCCTGGCAGGGCGAGGGCAAGGAAGAGGCACTGCTGCTGGCGGCCGTCTTCCTGATCGCGGGGTTCGGCTTCAAGGCTGCAGTCGCGCCGTTCCAGATGTGGGCACCCGACGCCTACACCGGCGCGCCGACGCCGATTGCCGCCTATCTCTCCGTCGCGTCCAAAGCCGCCGCGTTCGCCATCTTGATTCGTGTGTTCTTCGAGGCGCTTGGCGACGATCTGCTAGCCGAGCACTGGAGGACGATCTTCGCCGTGTTGGCGACGCTGTCGATGTTCGTGGGCAACGTCTTCGCAATCCGCCAGCACAACATTAAACGCATGCTCGCCTACTCCTCGGTGGCGCAGGCGGGTACACTGATGATCGGTCTGGCGGCGATCTCGGCCGACCGTTCCGAATTGCTCGGTGCCAGCGGCATCCTCTTCTACCTAGCCTGCTACACTGTGACCAACCTCGCCGCGTTCACCGTGATCATCCTGATCGCCAACCATCGCGGCGGCAGTTACGACATCCGCACATACGCGGGACTAGGTAAGCAGTCGCCTTGGCTGTCGATGGTGCTGGCGTTCGCGCTGATCTCGCTCATCGGCCTGCCGCCGACGGCGGTGTTCTTCGGCAAGATCTACCTGTTCGAGACAGCCGTGCAGAGCGGACTCACCTGGCTGGCCGTCGTCGGCTCGGTCAACACGCTGATCTCCGCCGCTTACTACCTACGACCGGTCAAGGCGATGTTCATCGACTCCGCCGAGGACGAGACGACGGACTCAGCGATGGCTTGCCCCTCGAACAGCGTGCTCGCCACTATGGGGCTGGTTACGGCCGGCGTGCTGGTGATCGGATTGCATCCAGGCTTGCTCATCAACGCAGCCGAGGCCGCCGTTGCCGCCATACTCTCGTGATGTGAGCGCTAGCCGACATCGCGTCGCCATCTTGGTCGATCCACCGTTGCTCCACCGCGTCGATGTGGAAGCTCTGGAACGCTGCGTGCGCGAGACCCTCGCGTCGCGGAAACTACGGATCGGTCGCGGCGTCTCACTACGCGTGACCAACACGCGCAGCGTACGGCGGTTGAATCGGCGCTATCGCGGAGAGGACTCGGCGACGGACGTGCTCTCCTTCAATACCGACTTCGAGGGACTGCGACGGCCGGACGGCACGGCCGAACTTGGCGAGATCGTGATCGCGCTACCGGTAGCCGTGCGCGGCGCGCGAGATCGACGCGTCACGCTGTCGGGTGAACTCGCGCTGCTCACGGTGCACGGGACATTGCACCTGCTGGGTTACGACCACGAGGAGCCTCAGGACGATCAGCAGATGAAAGAGCTGGAGCGATTCGCGTTGACGCGGTCGGGATTCGCCTCGGCAGCGCGGATCTGACGGAGCTGGCAGAGATAGATAATATGTTCTATATTGTTGGTATCGAGAGCGGAGCCGTCGGAGGTGCGTCGTGAGCGGTACGGTGCTCTATCGGAAATGGCGCCCGGCCGACTTCGATGAAGTGGTCGGCCAGGAACATGTGGTGCGGACACTGCGCAACGCGGTCGCGCAGGACAAGATTTCGCACGCCTACCTCTTCTGCGGACCGCGCGGCACCGGCAAGACGACGACGGCGCGTATTCTCGCCCATGCGATTAACGGTCGTACGGCGTCCGCAGGCGCTTCGACGCTGAACGACGCCGTCGACCTGGGCTTCGACTTGGTTGAGATCGATGCTGCCTCGAACCGCGGTATCGACGACATTCGCGAGCTCCGCGAGCGCGCCAACTATCGGCCCGGCTCGGCGCGATTCAAGGTCTACCTGATCGACGAAGTCCACCAACTCACCGGCGCGGCGGCCGATGCGCTGTTGAAAACGCTCGAAGAGCCGCCGCCGCACGTCGTCTTCATTCTCGCTACCACCGATCCCGAAGCGCTGAAACCGACCATCCTCAGCCGCTGTCAGCGGTTCGATTTCCGCCGTGTCGGTGTCGACGATATGGTCGGTCGGCTGCGCGCCATCGCCGAGTCGGAGGGGATCGAGATTCCCGATGAGGCGCTACGGCTGATCGCGCGCGAGGCGACAGGGTCGTTGCGGGATGGGGTCAATCTGCTCGATCAGGTCTGGGTGATGTGCGGGTCGTCGGTCACGCTTGATGCGGCGCAGGAGGCATTGGGGTTGAGTCCCGACGCGCGGGCGATGGAACTCGCCTCGGCGGCATTGCGCAGCGACTTGGCAATGGGACTGGGCGTGTTGGCGGCGGTGCAGGAAGACGCGATTGATTTCGGCCGCTTCAAGAAACAGGTCGTTACGCACCTTCGCCATGTCCTGCTGTCGCTCACGGGCGCGTCGGGAACTCTCTCGTTGTCGGCACCGGAAATTGAGCGGCTGGACGAGGTCGCCAAAGGCATCGATGCGTCGGCGGCCGTAACGGCGTTGCGCGCGTTCTCGGAGGCGGATGTGCGGCGCGATCCTTACCAGCCGCTACCGCTGGAGCTGGCGTTGGCCTCGAT
Organism: Dehalococcoidia bacterium; assembly: GCA_965116225.1. GTDB lineage: Bacteria > Chloroflexota > Dehalococcoidia > Bin125 > Bin125 > Bin125. The sequence goes on from OZ220495.1 coordinate 2,333,571, forward strand.
CGTGTACGGACCGCCCGCTGTCACGGTTCCGACAGCTCCACGACCGCAAGGGGGATCGCAGCGAGCGCAGAGGCAGCAACGCTCCGATGGTCGGCAAGAGGGTCAACACCGCGAGCCGCAGGCGGCGAGGAATCGGGATCGCGCGCAACGTCAGCGCGCGCCGGTCCATCAGGTACCGCCGTCCCGGTCTGCGCCAGGCGAACCACAGCGCCAACGCACGCCGCAACCGGTGCCTCAGACGGTCGGAACGTCGAGCGGGTCGGAAGGGAATCCTGATCTGCTGGAGCAAATTCGCGTTGCGCTGCGGCGACGTAATCAAGGTTTGCTCGCCACATTGCTGAACGGATCGTGCCGGATCATTGATCAGACCGAGGATGCGTTGACCCTCGGCTTCCTCCCCAACTACCAGCAGGTGCACATACAAAAAGTTTCGGGATCGGCAACCAATGTTGGCCAGGCGGCTGGGGATGTGCTGGGTCGCCCGGTGTCGATTCGTTGCGTGCCATACGACGGAACTCATCTCTTCCCGAGCAATGGCGGCGCCGCTCCGACACCAAGCGAGCAACAGCGGGGCGCGCCGCTTGACAGCTCACCATCCGACAGCCCACCGCCGCGCGAGAGCGTGATCGGCCGTGAAGCGAAATCGCGTTTCGGCGCCCGGCCATACCAACCCAACTAATCTAACTGAGCTGCCGCGAGCGCGTAGACTGAATGGAACCAGATACGGCGAAGGGCCTCACGATGGCGAAGCGGAAGGGCGGGATGTTTCGTCCGCCGCGCTCGAACAAGCAGCGTGGCCAGGGCGTCGCGGGTGCCGGAGGCTTCTCGCCCGAGATGGTTAGGCGAGCCCAGGAACTACAAACGCAACTGACGGAAGCTCAGGACGAGCTCAAGGACGCGACGGTCGAAGCATCGGTCGGCGGCGGCGTGGTGTCGGTGACGTTGGGCGGCGATCACAAGCTGCGCACGGTGGCGATCGACCCGGAGGTCGTCGATCCGGACGATACGGAGATGTTGCAGGACCTGATCCTGGCGGCGGTCAATGAGGCGCAGGATCGGCTGGAGGAGATGCAGCAGGAGCGGATGTCGGGTCTGACGGACGGGTTGCCGCTGCCGGGCTTGCAATAATGGAGCGCTCCCCGGCGACGGCGCCGACGATCGCACGCCTGATCGAGGCGTTTCACCGACTGCCCGGCATTGGCCCCAAGAGTGCCCAGCGGCTCGCCTATCACGTGCTGCGCGCGCCGCGCACCGAGGCCGAGGGGTTAGCAGCTGCCCTGCTCAATGTCAAAGATGCAACCCGCCTGTGCGGCAGCTGCCAGAACATTACCGACGCCGATCCGTGCGCGATCTGTCTCGACCCGCATCGCGCCGAGTCCTTGATCTGCGTGGTCGAAGAACCGCTCGATGTCGCGGCGATCGAGCGGGCCGGCGTCCACCGCGGGCGCTACCACGTTCTGCACGGAGCGATCTCGCCAATGGACGGGATCGGTCCGGAGGATTTGAAAGTGCGCGAACTACTCACGAGACTGGCCGATGCATCGGTTGAGGAAGTTATCCTGGCGACGAATCCGAACCTGGAGGGCGAAGCAACGTCCGGCTACCTCTCTCGCGTGATCGGCGCAATGGGCGTGCGGATCACGCGGATTGCGCACGGACTGCCGGTTGGTGCCGATGTCGAATACGCGGACGAGCGAACCTTGCGCGCCGCGCTGACACATCGGGTCGAGGTCGACCGCGCGGACGGAGCGGACTGATGCCCCGCGTCGGGCCGATTTGCACCGAAGCGATCGTCCTGCGCCAGCGCCCGCTAGGCGACGCCGATCGAATCTGCGTGCTGTTCTCGCCCACCCAGGGCCGGATAGAGGCGGCTGCAAAGGGCGCGCGCAAACCGTTGAGCAGGTTGGCGGGTCACATCGAGCCGCTCAGTCGCGGTCTGTTCAGTCTGGCGCAGGGACGCTCGCTGTATGTGATCACGGGAGCGCACCCGCTCGATGCGTGGTCAACGCTGCACGATGACGTCGATCGGATGACCGAGGCGCTGGCGCTGATCGAATTGGTGGACCGATCCACGGACGCGGACACAGCGTCGGGGACGTTGTACCAACTGCTCAGACACTCCCTGGACGCGCTTGCGACGACCGCGTCGCCGCGCACGGTCCGCTGGTGGTTCACGCTACGCGCTCTCGATCAGCAGGGCTACCGACCGGAACTCGACGCATGCGTATCTTGCCGCGCGCGAGTCGGCCCTGAAGGAAACGGCTACGCGGCGCGGGAGGGCGGCGTGGTGTGTCCCGTCTGTCACGGGTCGGGCGTCGGACAGCGATTGTCCTCACCCGTGTTTCGATTGTTACGATATATGAGACGTTCGTCGTGCGACGCGACGGCGCGCGTGTGGGTCAACGAGGACGCGGCGGCGGAGCTCGAACGGCACTTGCGACTGTCGTCTGAACACGCGCTGGATATCCGGTTGCGCTCGAGCGGCTTCGCCGAAGCGTTGGCTCGGGCCGAGTCGCTCGGTCGCCACGCCGCTGCCGTCGCGACGAAGATCGAGCGAGAGGAGTAGCACCGTGCCGCTATATGAGTATCTGTGCGAGTCGTGCGCAGGCATCTTCGAGGTGGTCAGACCAATCCGCGAGGCGCGAGAGCCGCAACCCTGCCCGGAGTGCGACGAAGACTGCGAGCGCGTGATGCCCTCGTCATTCTCCGCCTTCATCATGCGCCAGGGTTACCCGCGTCGCATCCCTGACAAAGGCACCTACTGGCACCTGGGGCAGGAAGTAACCTACCTGCCCAAGAAAGCGCGCCCCTACGAACATCCGCAAGTCACGAAACGGCGCGAGAAGGAGCCGTTGTCGACGCAGGACTACACAGATCTGGTGGACAAGAAAATTCATGAACGTCGACTGGCGCGGGAAGATCGGCGCAAGGAGCGAGAGCTCAAGAAAGACCGCATCGCGCGCAAGGGTCGCGAGTTCAAACCGCAACCGCAGCCGCAAAAGCGAGACTAAGTATCCACGCCCGATCTGAGCGCGCTGGGCTGGGCGTGTCAGAAGTCGCGCAAGGCGATGAGCTCGGCTATGGCGCCGAGTTGCTCCCGCGGACCAGCAGACGTGGTGCGCTGCAGCGCCGCCAGCCCGCGGTCTCGCCATTCATCGACAGTCTGCATACAGCGCTCGACGATCGAGTCCCGCCGCGCCGCCTCAAGCGCCTGAGAGAGAAACTCGGCTCGACCGCCGCCTTCCTGTGCGTTGAGGAAGCGGGAGACAGGATTGTCGTCCGGCGCGTCCTCCATCAGCACAATGGCGGGCAAGGTCAGTGTGCCGGCCGACAGGTCGCTGCCGACCGGTTTCCCCAGCTGCTCTTCTGTGCCGCAGAAATCGAGGATGTCGTCCACGATCTGGAACGCCATGCCGACCGAGCGGCCGTACTCGCGCAGCGAGTCGATGGTGTAGGCGTCGCAGTTTGACATCATTGCGCCGCCGGCTCCGGCGGTGGCGAATAGCGACGCTGTCTTGCCGTGGATGCGTCGATAGTAGTCGCGCATCGTGCCCGAGCCGGCGTCGAAGGCGGAGACATCCTGCGCAAGCTCGCCTTTGGCCATCACCATCAGGGTGTCGGCGAACAGCCGGATCACGCCGATGTGTCCGGTGCGGGCGACGAGCTCGGCGGCGTGGGCGAACATGTAGTCGCCCAGCATCACCGAGGCGGGATTGCCGAAGGTCGCATTGGCTGTGAGATGTCCGCGCCGTGTATCGGCCAAGTCGATCACATCGTCGTGCACGAGCGTCGCCGTGTGCAACAACTCGATCGACGCGGCGAGCGGAATCTGGGTGTCGGCATCGTAGTCGCCGAAGCCGCCGCTGAGCAGCGAGATCACCGGCCTCAACCGCTTGCCGCCCCGCGACAGTACCTGTTGGAGCATCGACTCCAACGGCAGAAAGTCCGACTGCGCGACCAGCGACAGCGTGTCCTCGACGATGGCCAGGTCATCGGCAATCGGTTCATAGAGCTGGGCGAGAGAGGACACCATTGATGAGATCAGGATACTCTGGGTCTGCTGGATCGGCGTCCTGGGTAGAAAGACGAAGGTGATTTGTGTGGGCACTCGGCGACATTCACACCGTAGACTTGCGAACCATATTCCAAGATGAGGCGCAGCACTTCACGCCATGGTTGGCAGAGCAGGAGCGTCTGGATCAGTTGGGGGAGGCGCTGAACTTGGACCTCAGCTTCATCGAGGCGGAGGGCGAGGTCGGGTCGTTGCGCGTCGACATAGTGGCCGAGTCCGATTTGGGCGTCGTCGTGATTGAGAATCAGCTCGACAAGACAGATCACGACCACTTGGGCAAGTTGCTAAGTTACGCGGCCGGTCGAGATGCGCGCGTGCTGATCTGGGTTGCGACAGAACTGAAAGACGAGCATCGCGCCGCGCTCGACTGGTTGAATCGCTGGACGCCGGAGGATCTCGAGATTTACGGCGTCGAGGTTCGGGCGATCCAAATTGATCAATCAAACCCCGCGGTGGAGTTTCGCCCGGTCGCCTTTCCCAACACCTGGTCCCGCCATGCTCAGACACGAAGTGCATCCATGAGCGATGATGAGAAGGACCTTCGTCTCGCGTTTTTTGAGGAACTCATCGACAAGGCGAGAGACCTAGGACTGCGACCGACCAGTAAAGCGCCTGCTACCAGATCAAAGTCGTTTTTCTGCCAGGACGATATCCTCAAACGTGGATTCCGCTATTGGGTTGATCTCAAGAACAATCAGGCGGTGGTAAAGCTAGAGGTACAGAGAGGCAATGATGAAGTCAATAACCGCGTCCACGTCGCTATGCGTGCGCGACGTGAAGAGATAGTGAGAGAGTTAGGATTCGAATTCGATGTCTCTCCGCCAGAGACGCAGTGCCGTGTCAGAGTGACCCGCCCGGCGTCAATCTTCGATTCACCTAAAAAAACTCCAAGAGATCCAAACTTGGATACTGGAGACAATCGAAGCGTTTCAGAAGGTGCTAGAATCCCGCTGCGCGTTCATCGTCAGATCCATCGATTTGGAAGAGGGAAAGAGCGTTCCTGACAGTGCGGACGGCGAAGTCGCCCAGTGACTCGCCACGTAACGCGGCGATCCGCTCGGCGGTGTGGCGGATGTGGGCTGGTTCGTTGCGCTTGCCGCGTTGTGGCTGTGGACTGAGGTAGGGACAGTCGGTCTCTACCACGAAGGCTGACAGCGGCAGCGCGGCCGCCACCTCGCGCAGCGCGTCGTTCCTAGGATACGTGACCGGACCGGCGAACGAGATCAGAAACCCGAGCTCATGGTAGCGCAGAGCGAGATCGACGTCTCCGGAAAAGCAGTGGATGACGCCGACCGGTTGTCTCCGCTCGATTCGCCCGGCCCACTCGAACAGAACACCGTACGATTCCTTGTGTGCGTCTCGCGAGTGAATTACGACGGGCAGTTCGAGCTCGTCGGCGAGGGACAGCTGCGCCTCAAACGCTCGATACTGCGCGTCGCGCGGGGAAAGATCACGATAGAAGTCGAGCCCGATCTCACCGATCGCGACCACTCGTTTGGAACGTGTCAGGCGTCGGAACTCGGATTCGAGTGCGGAGTTCCAATCCCTGGCGTCGTGCGGATGCAGTCCGACTGTCGCCCAGATGTTGTCGTGCGCCTCGGCTAGGCGAATGGCGTCGCGCGTGGTTGGCAGGTCGGTGCCAATGGTCACGATGCGCGTCACCGCGGCTTCGCGCGCTCGTTGCAGGACATCGGGCAGGTCGGTACTGATCCATGGATCATGGAGATGCGCGTGCGTGTCGAACAGGGGTGCAAGCTGGCTCATGCAGCGACGCTACGTGCCAAGTCGGGCTTCCTCTTCCTCAACGATGGACGGGTCCAGCTTCCTGAACAGCGGCGTTGGCTTCTGGATCGGATCGCCGGGTCGCAGGGCGTGCATCTGCCAACCGAGCTCGTCGATGCTCCGCTCGGCGTTGAGCATGTCGTGCAGGCGCTGGCAGCTGAACGGCAGATACGGAGCGAGCGCGGTGCGTAGCGCGGCGATCACGTTGAGCGCCGCGTAGAGGCTGCGCGCGGCCGCCTGTCGGTCGGTCTTGACCGTTTGCCAGGGTGCCGTTTGGTCGAGATAGCGGTTCGACTCCTGCGCCAACGCGAACGCCTGTTGGATGCCCTGTCGCAGGTGCACGCCTTCGATTGACTGCCCCACCTGTTCCAGTCCCGACTGAGCGCGATCGAGCATGCGCGTGGCGTCCCGGTCGAGTGGTCCCGGGTCGGGTACGCTGGCATCGAAGTGGCGGTGGATCAGCGAAAGCACGCGGTTGACCAGATTGCCCCAGGTGGCGACCAATTCGTCGTTATTGCGGCGCAGGAACTCGGACCAAGAGAAATCGGAATCGGCTGTCTCGGGCATCTGCGCAGCGAGCGCGTAACGCAGCGGGTCCGGGTCGTAGCGGGTCAGGTACTCGTTGACCCAAACGGCCCAGTGTTTGGACGTACTCGCCTTCGAGCCGCTCATCGTGATGTACTGATTGGCCGGCACGTCGTAGGGCAGCTGGTACCCCCCCGCGCCGAGCAGAATGGCGGGCCAGATGATCGTGTGGAAGGGAACGTTGTCCTTGCCGATGAAGTTGTAGATGCGCGCCTCGTCGGACTGCCAGAAGTCGCGCCAGGCTTCCGCGTCGCCGTTGGACTTGGCCCATTCGACCGTCGCCGACAGGTATCCGATCACGGCCTCGAACCAGACATAGATGCGTTTGTCCTCCCAGCCTTCGATCGGCACGGGTACGCCCCAGTCGATGTCGCGCGTGATCGCGCGATCCTGCAACCCTTCGCGCAGCATGCCCCTGGAGAAGTTCAGCACGTGGGCGCGCCAGAACTCCTTGCCATCGTCGAGCCACTCCCGCAGCGGTTCCTCGAAGGTGGTCAGGCGCAGGAAATAGTGCTCGGAGCTGCGTAGCTCCGGCGTCGCACCGGTGTTGCGCGAGCGCGGGTTGATCAGATCGACCGCGTCCAGCTGCCGTCCGCAGGTGTCGCACTGGTCGCCGCGCGCGCGCGGCTCGTGGCAGTGTGGACATTCGCCCTCGATGTAGCGGTCGGGCAGGAACCGTCTGGCTTCGGGATCGTAGAACAGCTCCTGCGTCTGCTTGTACAGATAATCGTGCTCGAGCAACACTTCGAACAACCCGTGCGTTACCTCGCGGTGGTTGTTGGTCATCGTCGTGGTGAAGGTGTCGAAGGAAATGCCCATCCCCTGCCACGTATCGAGGATGGATTGGTGGAACTCGGCGACGACGTCGGCCGGTGTTCGTCCTTCGTCATCGGCGCGGACCGTGATCGGCGTGCCGTGCGCGTCGGAGCCCGAGACCATCGCTACGCGATTGCCGCGGATGCGGTGATAGCGGGCGAAGATGTCGGCGGGCAGGTACGCGCCGCCGAGCTGTCCATGGTGAATCGGCCCGTTGGCGTATGGCCAGGCGACGCAGACGAGGATGTTGTCGGTCATGTCGATCTGTGTGAGTTAATTTGCGTGATCTGTCGGAAGCCTTGCCGTCGGGTGCGGTTAGAAGGTGTTCGGAATAACCGCTCTGACGCTAGGATACGCGGTCGCTCGCGTTTGGCGCGTTTGTCATGCCGCGTCTATCGGGTCTGATTGAAAAATGGCCACAGCGCGTATACGTCGCGTCGCGGCCGACCCGACAGCTGGGCGACACGACGCGCAGCCTGGGAGCGCGACGCGCCCTGCGCGGCGGCATCCGAGAGCGCGTCGCGCACGCGACGATCGGGCCACTCGTCGGCAGCGGACGGCGGCGGTATGATCAGGACGGTGAACTCGCCGCGAGGTTCGTCGAACGTTACGAGGGCGTCAGCGGCTGAGCCACGCCAGAACTCTTCGTGCAACTTGGTCATCTCCCGACCGATGATGATCTGCGCATCCGGCAAGACCAGGTTGAGATCCGTCAGCATCTCGGGCATCCGTCGCGGCGACTCAAAGACGAGCGTCGGGATTCCCCGCGCGTCGATCTTGCGCAAGGCTTCGCGTCGATCGTTCCGCTTACGCGGGAGAAAGCCGTGCAGTAAGACCGCAGGATCGCCGACACCGCTCACCGACCAGAGCGCAATCGACGCCGCGGGACCTGGTATCGGTACCACGTGAATGCCCGCCGCTATCGCCTCAGCGACCAGGTTGCGTCCCGGATCCGACAGGCCAGGCGTGCCGGCATCGGAGATCAGCGCGATCGACTCTCCAGAGTCAATTCTCCGCGCAAGTCGCAGTGGATCAGAGCCGCGCTCGTGGTAGGAAACGACTAGCGTATCGATCTCGAAGTGACGCAGCAGGGTTCGGGCGACCGGTACGTGTTCGGCGGCGATCAGGTCGACCTCGCGCAGGATGCGCAGAGCTCGCAAGGTGATGTCCTCCAGATTCCCGATCGGCGTCGCGACCACATAGAGCGCGCCCTGCTCAGCGTCTTGGCGTGCGTGCATCCCCGACACTGTAGGTGCAGATGTGCGGTCGTTTACGCAGTTACAGGGGGCAGTCGGGTATCTTATATCTACCGATAAGACAGGATGGACGGCTGTCATCGTGCTTGTTCGCACGGGACACTGGCGAATAATCGATCGAGCGCGGCACATGGCCGCGCTCTTGCGTTTAACGTCAGGTCTCAGAGCGAACCCCACGGCAGGTCGCCCGTCTCGCAAAACGACTGGCAGCGCAACCGCAATAGAGCAAGGGGGAGCCGGATGATCACGCTGACGCATCACCAACCACTGACCCCCGGCCAGGAGATGGTGCAGGGCGCGTATGAGTCCGGCCTGTCGCCCATGCGACCGCCGCAGCGCAAGTCGCTGCAGGAAGCCTATGGCTTCGACGATGTCGCCATCGTTCCCGGCTCATTGACAATCAACCCCGAACTGACCGACGTCTCGACCGAGCTGGCCGGTCAGCGTCTGGAGATTCCCATCCTGGCGTCGGCGATGGATGCGGTCGTTGATCCGCACTTCGCGATCGAAGTCGGTCGGCGTGGGGGACTCGCGGTGCTCAACCTCGAGGGGTTGCAGTGTCGGTTCGACGATCCCGTAGTAGTGCTGGAAGAGGTCGCCGCCAGCGACACCGAGACCGCTACCGAGATTCTGCAACGCGCTTACACCACGCCGATTCGCGAGGAGCTGGTGGGTCGCCGCGTGCGGGAGATCAAGGATGCCGGTACCGCAGCCGCGGTGTCGGTGACGCCGCCCAACGCGAAGCGGCTGGCGACGATCGTCAAGGAAGCCGGAGCCGATATTTTTGTCGTCCAGTCGACTGTGACCACGGCGCGACACTACTCCCGATCGGAGCACGGACTAATCCTGCGCGAGTTGATCGACGAGGTCGGAATTCCCACGCTGGTCGGCAACACGGTCGGATTCGACGCCTCGCTGGAGCTGATGGAAGAGGGCATCGCCGGTTTGCTGGTCGGTGTTGGACCGGGTGCGGCGTGCACATCGCGCGAGGTGCTGGGCATCGGTGTGCCGCAGGTATCAGCGACTATCGAGTGCGCCTATGCCCGCGATGTGTACTTTGAACGCACGGGACGCTACGTGCCGATCATCACCGACGGCGGCATCCACACTGGCGGTGACTTCTGCAAGGCGCTGGTCTCCGGTGCCGACGCCGTGATGATTGGCTCGCCCTTCGCCGGCGCGATGGAAGCGCCAGGTCGCGGTTTCCACTGGGGCATGGCGACCCCCCACGCCGAGTTGCCTCGCGGCGTCCGTGTGCATGTCGGACAGCACACCACGCTGGATCGACTGTTGTTCGGTCCGACCTCGCGGACAGATGGCACCGAGAACCTGATCGGCGCGCTGCGCACCTGCATGGGTAGCGTCGGCGCAGCCACCGTACGCGAACTACAGCAGACCGAGATGGTCATTGCGCCGGCGATCAAGACCGAGGGTAAGCGCTATCAGATGATGCGCGACTAGGTTCGGGTCGGCCGAGCTATAGCGTCTCATAGAACAGATCGAGCAGGCGTCGCGTGTGGCGATGCTGCCAGCCTTCGCGACCCTGGTTCATCACGTATCCCCAGCCCACGCCGGCGTCTGGATCTGCGAAGGCGAGCGAACCGCCACCGCCGAAGTGACCGAAGGTACGTGGATGGGGGCCCAGCGGTCGCTCTGCCATCGTCATCTGGAAGCCGGATGCGAAACGGGTCGGACGGCCCAGGATGTAGTCGACGCCGTAGACTTGTTCCTGCGACATGTGTTCGATCGTCGACAGGTCGAGCACGTGGAATCCATTGAGCACGCCGTCCCTTGCCAGCGCGCCGAATAGTCTCGCGAGTCCGCGAGCGGATCCATGACCGGTAGTCGAGGGGAATTCGGCCGCGCGATACTCGCGTGTGTTTTGCGAACCCGGCCCGCTCTGGATGTGCGGCGGGTTGCGGCCGCCCAGCGTTTGCAGTGGATTTGGCGGCGCGCGGCGCAAATCCGGCAGCTGTTGCATCGGCAATATCTCGGCGGTGCGAACGTCGTGTTCAGGTTTGGTGCCGAAGTGAAAATCGAGGCCGATCGGCAGGCTCAGATCAGATTGGAGCCAGGCTCCGATAGATCGACCGGTAATACGCCGGATCACCTCGCCGATCAGAAATCCCTGCGTGTTCGAGTGGTAGCCGTGCGCGATACCCGGCGGCCACCACGGTTCCTGCTCGGCGAGCGCGTCGGTCATCACATCCCAGTCGAGCATCGATCCGCGCGGGAGCGGTTTGCGAATGGCGGCGAGACCGCTTTGATGCGTCAGGAACCAGCGAAACGGAATCTCGACCTTGCCGTTCTGGGCGAACTCGGGCCAATACTCGGCGACGCGTCGGTCGATCTCCAGCTCATCGCGCTCGGCGAGTCGCCAGGCGAGAATCGCGCAGATCGCCTTGCCGACCGAATAGCAGCAGACGATCGTATCGTCCGCCCACGCCTTCGAGTGCGCAGCGTCCATCCAGCCGCCGTAGAGATCGATGATCAATTCACCATTGAGTGTGACGGCAAGCGCCGCGCCAGTCTCAGAGCCTTCGACGAAGTTCTGCTGAAATTGCTCGCGAACGGCGCGAAAACTCGGGTCGCAATGGCCCTGCACCGGCGCATCAGCGGGCGACGGTAGCGAGTGGTCGACTGTCGTCATCAGGCGATGATTCGAATCGCGCGCGGCTGTTGGCTGACGTCGTCGAGCACCGCGATGTCCGCGTTGGGCAGCATTTGCTGCGCGGCGTCGGCAATCGCCGACTCCTGCCCGGGATCAACCTCAAGCACCGCGATCCCGTTCGGGCGCAGTCGCGAAGGTAGCTGCGTGATTAGCCGCAGAATCAACTCGGTCCCTTTCGTGCCGGGCGTCAGGGCGATTCGCGGTTCATGCGCGGCGACCTCCGGCTCGAGGTCGGCGAGACGTTCCTCGGGGATATACGGTAGGTTGGCGACGACGCAATGAAATGGCCCCGGCAGTGGCGTCAACAGGTCTCCCTGAACGAACGCCGCATTGGGGCGACGCAACAGTCGTTGCGCGTTGTCCCGCGCGATCAGGAGCGCGTCACGGGACACATCGCAGCAAATCAGGTGGATGCCGCGTCGGTGCTTCGCCAACGCGATGCCGACCGCGCCGGATCCGGCTCCGACATCGGCGACCTGCGCGGTGCGCATCCGAGCCTGTCGCATATAGTCGAGCGCCGCATCGACGAGCAGTTCGGACTCGGGCCGCGGAATCAACACCTGCGGGGTGACGCGGAACTCAAGTCGATAGAACTCGCGCGTGCCGGTGATGTAGGCGAGCGGCGTGCGCCTCGTGCGCTCAGCGAGCGCGATCTGGAACCGTTCCTGTGCAGCCGGGTCGACCTCGTCGGTGAGCGACGCATAGAGTTGCGCGCGCGTCAGTCCGGTGGCGTGGCGCAGCAGCACCTCAGCCTCGAAGCGGGCGTCGGCAATACCGGCTGACTCCAACTCCGCTGCAGCGGCCAGCCAGACGTCCCGGAGGATCGCCACCGTGTTCATCAAGACGTTTCCGCAAGTAGCCGCGCTTCCTCGGCGGTCGCGGCGGCGTCGATGAGCGGATCGAGATTGCCGTCCAGCATGCCGTCGAGGTCGTGTCGAGTCAGACCAATTCGATGATCGGTTACTCGGTTCTCCGGGAAGTTGTACGTGCGGATCTTCTCGGATCGGTCGCCAGAGCCGACCTGCGACCGTCGAGTGTCGGCGCGTTCCTGCTCGGCGGCGCGGCGCTGCTGTTCGTAGAGTCGCGCGCGCAACACCGACATCGCTTTGATCTTGTTCTTCAGTTGCGAACGCTCGTCGGTGCAGGTCACCACGATGCCGCTTGGCTCGTGCGTTAGCCGCACGCCGGTTTGCACCTTGTTGACGTTCTGCCCTCCAGCGCCGCCGGAATGGAAGAGGTCGAGACGAATCTCCGCTTCGTCGATGTCCACATCGACATCCTTCGCTTCAGGCATCACCGCCACGGTCGCCGTGGAGGTGTGAATGCGGCCCTGCGCCTCAGTCTCTGGCACGCGCTGGACGCGGTGCACGCCCGATTCGTACTTGAGCCGTGAGAACGCGCCATCGCCTTCGATTTGGCAGATGACTTCCTTGTAACCGCCCATAGCGTTCTCGGACACGCTGAGCAAGTCGGCGCGCCAACGTCGCTGTTCGGCGTAACGGACATACGCCCGGTACAGATCGGCGGCCCAGAGACCGGCTTCGTCGCCGCCCGCGCCGGCGCGAATCTCGATGATCACGTTTCGTTCGTCGATGGGGTCGCGAGGAAGCAGGGCGCGCTTGGCCCGGGCTTCCAATTGCTCGATCCGTTCGCCCAGCTGCATGACTTCCATCAGCGCCAGTTCGCGCAGCTCCGGGTCGTCCGCTTCGTCGAGCACCTCACGCGCCTGTTCCAGTTGTCCGGAGGCGGAGCGGTACTCGTTGAGTAGGACGATCTTCTCCTGCAGCGATGCGTGTTCCTTGGCCAGAACCTGTAGACGCGAGGGATTGACTGATGTGATCGGGTCGGCCATCTCCTGCTCGATCACTTCGAATCGAATGGCGACGTCCTGGAGTCTGGACCAGAGCGAGCTGTTGTCGGGAGCGGCGGTAGTTGGCATATCGCGCTTCAGTCCTCAGTCCTCAGTCTTCAGCCTCGGGTCGAGTATAGAAATGCCTCGTCAGAGCTTCGACGACTTCGTCGAGATCGACCTGCCGCTGTTCGGACGTCTGTAAATCACGAATTGTGACGGTACCGTTGGCCAAGTCACGCGTGCCGGCGATCACGACGAGCCGCGCGCCGCTGCGGTCCGCCTGTCGGAGTTGCGCCTTGAGCGAGCGGCCACCGAACGCGAGCGTCGTGGCCACTCCGCGGCGACGCAGCCGGCCAGCGATGCTAGTCGCGGCGACGTCCGCGCTCTCGCCCAGTGTGGCGATCAGCACGTCGACCGACAGCGCATCCTCCGAGACGAGGTGCTGCGCGCGCAAATGATGCGCCATTCGCTCGATCCCCATACCGAAGCCGATGCCCGGCGTCGGCGGGCCGCCGATCTGCTCGATCAGTCCGTCGTAGCGGCCGCCCGCGAGGACGGTGACCTGCGATCCTTCAGCTTCGACGGGCACGATCTCAAAGACAGTGTGCGTGTAATAGTCGAGCCCGCGAACGAGCGTCGGTCGCTCTTCGTATGGGATGTCCAGTGCGTCGAGGTGCGACTTGACGGCTGCGTAGTAAGCGGCCGATTCGGGGTGCAGATGATCGGTGATGGTCGGCGCATCGACCTGGAACGGTCTTGTGCGTTCGTCCTTGCTGTCCAGTAGCCGCATGGGCGCGCGATCCCATCGAGCGCGGTCGTCGGGTGCGATGCGGTCGAGGTGCGGTTCGAAATGGGACTTCAGCAGCGGTACGAAGCTGTGTCGATCCTCAAGATCGCCGATGCTATTCAGTAGGATCTTCAGGTCGCGTAATCCCAGAGACTGCGCGATGCGCCAGCCGAGGTCGATTACCTCCGCGTCGAGCGCCGGGTCGCGCACCCCGATCGCCTCGATGCCGAACTGCGTGTGCTGCCGAAAGCGCCCCGCCTGGGGCCGTTCATAACGGAAAATTGGCAGACGATAGGCGAGCTTGACCGGTTGCGGCAGGTTCGCCATACCGTGCTGCAGATAGGCGCGACAAACGGACGCAGTTCCTTCCGGCCGCAACGCTAGCCGATCGCCGCCGCGATCCTCGAAGATGTACATCTCCTTTTCGACGATATCTGTACCGGTGCCGACGCCGCGCGCGAATAATTCGGCCTGCTCAAATGTGGGTGGCTCGATAAATCCAAAGCCGGCAAGCGTCGCCTGTCTCCGAGCGTGGGTCAGGATGTGATGGTGAACCGCGTAATCCTCGGGCAGGAGATCCCGTGTGCCGCGCGGCGATTGGAACGCTCGTGAGCGGTTACTGTCCTGGCGCTTGTCTCGCTTGATGCCCATTGCGAATCCTCAAGCATCATCGTACAGAGCAGCCCCACTCACACCCCAGCCAAACTAGCCGAACGTGTGCGAGAGGCGCACGTTGCGGCTTTGTATGATCGAGCCATGGCAACGGAGACGGTAGCGGCCGAGGTGGTCGACTTGACCAAACACCCGACGCTCAACGTGCTCGTCGACGTCTTGGAGCGGTACCTATCGCCCGAGGATCGTGAGCAGGTGTTGTCGGCATATGAGTATGCCCGTGAAAAGCATGATGGACACCGGCGTCGGTCCGGGCATCCGTATATCGAACATCCCTTGGCGGCGGCGGTCACCTGCGCCGAACTGCAGCTCGACGTGCCGACCGTCCAGGCGGCCCTCCTGCACGACGTGATGGAAGACTGCGGCGTCACGCGGTCGCAGCTGGTTGGTCAGTTCGGCGTCGACGTGGCCAAGCTCGTCGATGGCGCAACCAAGCTCTCGGCGCTGCAACTGCCCCGGATCGTTAGCACGATCGATCACGACGTGCAAGCCGAGAACCTGCGCAAGATGCTCGTCGCTATGGCCGACGATGTGCGAGTCGTGATCGTCAAGCTCGCCGACCGCCTGCACAATATGCGCACGCTCGACGCGCTGGCGTTCGACAAGCGGACCCGGATTTCCCGAGAGACGATGGATATCTACGCGCCACTGGCGGCTCGGCTCGGCATCTGGCAAATTCGAGCGCAATTGGAAGACCTCGCTTTCAAGTATCTGGATCCAGGTGAGTATCGGCGCATCGCCGAGCTCGTCGCTTCGCGGCGCAGCAAGCGGGAACGCTATCTTGAACAGATTCGGATTCAACTGGAAAACGAGCTGGCCGCGCGAGGATTGAGCGCGCAGGTGCGCGGTCGCGTCAAACACCTCTACTCAGTCCACCAGAAGATCAAGAAGTACGCCGTTCTGGGCAAGTCCTTCGACGACATCTACGACCTGATCGCGCTTCGTGTTCTGACCGAGTCGACCAGTGATTGCTATGCGGTGCTGGGCGTGGTGCATGGACTTTGGCGCCCCCTGTCCGGCGAGTTCGACGACTACATCGCCAGTCCGCGCCCCAGCGGATACCGGTCGCTGCATACGACCATCTATACGTCCAACTCACACGCGGTGGAAGTGCAGATCCGCACGCATGAGATGGATCACGAGGCTGAATACGGCGTCGCAGTGCACTGGGCCTACAAGGAGAACCGCCATACGGCGATGAACGATCGCGAGCGCCTGTCGTGGTTACGCCAACTGGCCGAATGGCAGGGCGACGTCCCCGGTGCCGCCGATTTCCTCGAGACATTGCGATCCGATGTCTTCCAGGATCAGGTCTTTGTGCATACGCCCAAGGGCGAGATCATGGCGCTGCGGAACGGCGCGACGCCGCTGGACTTCGCCTTCCGTATTCATACGGACGTCGGCTATCAGTGCGTTGGCGCGAAGGTCAATGGACGCCTGGCGCGCCTCTCGACGCCGTTGGAAAACAGCGATGTGGTCGAAATCGTCACCAGCCGCACGGCGCGAGGCCCGAGCCGGGACTGGCTTAATCCGGCGCTTGGGTACGTCGCCACGCAACACGCGCGCACCAAGATTCGACAGTGGTTCAATCGCCAGGCGCGGACCGAGAATATTGCCCGCGGCCGCGACGAGCTGGAGCGCGAGTTACGTCGTCTCAGCCTGCGCTTGCCCAACGTCGAGACTGAGGTCATGGAGGCGACCCGCACCCGGTTGATGGATGACGCGCTCGCCTTGATTGGCACCGGCGATATCACCGCCCACGCCGTCGCCCTGAAGGTCGCCTCAGCCGGCGACGAGGCGACCGAGGCGGAACCGACTGCCGAACCGGTCTCGCCGCCGGTTTCGCCCAGCGCCGAGTCCGTGTCCGTCCAGGGCGGTTCCAACATGCTCACGAGGCTCGCGCCCTGCTGCGAGCCGCAGGCCGGCGATGACATTACCGGCTTCATCACCAGAAGTCGCGGTGTCACGATTCACCGCAGCGATTGTTCCAACATCCTGTCGTTGCCGGACGACGATCGCATCGTGTCCGTGCGTTGGAACATGGTCCGCGACGCTACCGAGGCGCGGCTTTCCGTAATGGGCTGGGATCGTGTCGGCCTGGCGCGCGATGTCGCCAGCGTCTGCGCCGACGAGAACGTCAACATGGTCTCATTCGTGACCGGCGAGCCGGAGTGCGGTACCGTCACGCTCACCTTCACGATTGGCGTGAGTGGGCTCAGGCAGCTTCAGCGGCTCATGTCCAAGCTCGACGGCGTGCACGGCGTCATGAGCGTCGAGCGCGAATACTGATCGACCGCTGACGTTCTGAGCGTCAGGGCCGCATCGCGTCGACCAGTCGGTCGATGTCCGACTCGGGCGTGTAGAAGTGCGGCGACGCGCGCAGCCGACCAAACCGCACCGCTGTGATGATCCTGGCTTCCTGTAGACGTTCCCAGGTCTCGTCTACCGTCTCGCGAGCTGTCAGTTCTTGCGGTGGATCGAAGATCACGATGCCGCTGCGTTCCGACTCACCGCGCGGAGAAAAGACGCGACAGCCGGCATCGCTCAGCTCAGCGCAGAGATACGCGGTTACGGACTCGATCCGCGCCCAGACGGTGTCGATACCGATGTTGAGTAAATGTCGGATTGCCGCCCGCATGCCCAGCATCGTCGCCGTCGGCGTCGCGCCGGGCTCGAATCGGGACGCCGTGGGCGAGAGCATCAGCGTCTCGTTGCCGGCGGCCAGCCCGTCGGCCATGCTGTTCGCTCCCAACAGCGGCGGAATCAGGTCTTCGATCAGCGCTTCGCGCACGTAGAGTAGGCCTGAACCAGTCGGTCCCAGCATCCATTTGTGGCCGCCGGCGGCGAGAATGTCGACATCATCCTCCGCCACATGGACCGGTAGCGCCCCTGCAGATTGGATCGCGTCGACCGAAAGCAGACCGCCAACAGCGTGCACGGCGTCGGCGATCGGTCGCAGATTGGAGCGGAAGCCGCTGCCCCATTGAACATGCGAGATGCCGACCAGTCGCGTGCGCTCGCCGATGGCGGAGATGATCTCCTCGGTCGGAATCCGACCATCGTCCTGTTGCCTGACCACATCGAGTTCGACGCCGCGCTGTTGCAGCGCATTGTAGAAGTGTCGGTTGGACGGATACTCGGCGTCGGTGACCAGGATGTGATCGCCGTTTTGCAGGTTGAGCGCGCCGGCGGAGACGGATACGCCGGTCGCCGTGTTCGGCACGAAAGCGATCTCATTGGCGCTGCGCGCGCCGATCAACTCCGCCGAGACTTGGCGGAAGTCGGCCAGGTCATCCTCCCAGGTCGAGCCGAAGTAACCCGAACGCGCTGCCTGGTCGGCGTAGTCGTGGATCGCCTGCGCGACGTCGGTCGGTAGTGGCGATACGCCGGCGTGGTTGAAGAAGGCCAGTCCGCTCTCGAGGACGGGATAGGGGTTGTCATTCATCGTTCGCTCTCCATGCGCAGAGTCTAAGTAGCTGCGACATCCTGCGGCATCGCCGCGCTTGCGCGTTTGAGAATTCCTGTTCTATAGTGCGATATAAACCGAACACGTGTTTCGGTTACCTGCTCTGACAGAGTGACAAGGAGTTCACGAATGCACACGCGAGTCAATGGTGGAGCGGTCATCGGACTGGAGGGCGCGCCCATCTGCGTGGAGGTCGATATCGCTGCGGGCATGCCGAAGACGACGATCGTCGGGCTGCCCGACGCCGCGGTCGATGAGGCGCGCGAGCGGGTGCGCTCAGCGATTCGCAACGCCGGTGCCGGCTTCCCGACCAAGCGCGTTACGGTTAACCTCGCGCCCGCGCACATCCGCAAGGAGGGTGCTGGGTACGATCTGCCCATCGCCGTCGGCATGCTCGTCGCCACCGGCCAGATCTGCGAGTCGGCGGTCAAGGACACGCTGTTCCTGGGCGAGCTTGCGCTCGATGGCGAGTTGCGCCATGTGCGCGGCGTGCTCTCGGTCGCCGCTGCCGCGCGCGATGCATCGGTGCGACGCATCGTCGTGCCCAAGGTTGATGCGGAGGAAGCATCGTTGATCGAGGGCATCGAAGTAGTCGCAGTCGATTCGTTGCGCGACTGGATTGAGATTGCAACCGAAGAACGACCGCTCGCCGACGCGATCTGGCCAACGATGCCTCCAGTCGAAGAAGATCTGGGTCCGATCTACAACGGTTACGACTTCTCGGACGTGCGCGGCCAGGAACACGTCAAGCGCGCGCTCGAAGTCGCTGCCGCCGGCGGTCACAATCTGCTGATGTGCGGACCGCCGGGGGCGGGCAAGACGCTGTTGGCATCCTGTCTACCCGGCATTCTGCCGCCACTGACAAATCAGGAAGCGTTGGAAGTGACCAAAATCGCCTCCGTAGCGGGCATGACCGGCGGTGGCGCGCTCATCCGCCAACGACCATTCCGTTCCCCGCACCACACGATCTCCAACGCTGGACTTGTCGGTGGCGGACAGAGGCTGCGGCCAGGCGAAGTGACGATGGCGCATCGCGGCGTTCTGTTCCTCGACGAGCTGCCGGAGTTCTCCATTCGCGCACTGGAAACGATGCGCCAGCCGCTCGAGGATCGGCGCATCACGATCACCCGAGCGCACGGCACCGTGACCTATCCGGCAGACATCTGCCTGGTCGCGGCCATGAATCCGTGTCCCTGCGGCAACTTCGGCACCGATCAGCATTGCACTTGCACCGACGGTGCTGTGTACCGCTATCAACGACGCATCTCCGGCCCCGTGCTGGATCGCATCGATCTGTTTGTCGACGTACCAAGGGTCGAGGTGCAGAAGCTGATGCAATCTCCGGGAGCGGCAGCGCCGCCGAGCACCGAGCCTTCCGCAGATGTGCGTGCGCGGGTCGTGCGGGCGCGCCAGGTGCAACGCGACCGGTACGGTGAGTATGGCCCGAACGCCAATGCCTCCCTATCGGCGCGCGAGGTCAATGCCTATTGCTACGACGTGCTGGACGATCGCGCGCGCACCCTGATTCAGGAAGCGGTCGATCGGCTCGGTCTCTCTGCGCGGGGGTTCCACCGCGTGCTGAAGGTGGCGCGCACCATCGCCGATCTCGCCGATGCCGAAGTGATCTCGGCTCAACACATCGCTGAGGCGGTCCAGTACCGTCGGCGCGTCAAACTGGTCTGATCGCCAGACGAGTAGCGCATCGACCGCAGGCAGAGTCGCGACTGTGGGCGCGCGTTTGCAAGTCGCTAACCGCACGTTCCAGAGAGTATTACCTGATGGCGGCAGGTCGTCAATCCACTGCCGTGTTCGCCGTTCATACGCTGCTGCCAGCGCATCTGGCGAGAGCGCCAGGCGGCAACACGGAAGAGGAACGCACCGGAATGAGTACCGACAAGTCATCGTTTGCGCCGCTGAACTGGATTGCTCGTCGAGCGAGGTCCGCCTATCACTGCGAGATCTCGTGCGACGACGCCTGTTTCAAGCCCGCGCCGAACCAAAGCGGCAACGAACCCTTCGCGGCGATTCTCAATCAACGCATCTCCCGCCGCTCTCTGCTCAAGGCGACACATCGCCGGCGCGCCGTTGCGGCGTTCAGCACCTTACCGCTCGGCTCGCAAATCTTTGGCTCCGCACCCCTGGCCAGGTCCGCGAGCTCGGCGTCGAGCACGGTGGGTTTGTAAAGCACCCCGCACGATAACGAGGACGTGATCAACATCTCTGATGGCTACTGCTCGAACGTCGTGATCCGCTGGGGCGACGGAGTCGTGCCCGGCGCGCCCGTATTCAGCCTCAGCGGCCAGACCGCTGAGGCTGCGGCCAAGCAGTTCGGGTCAACAACTGCTACCACAACGGATTTTTCCTGCTGCTGCTTGGGCAAAGTCGTCGGGGTTTGCTCGGCGTCAACCACACGAATACACGAGCGGCATCGATATGTTCGGAGGACTACGATGCCGACAATCCGACCGCGGAGCAGGCCGCCATCGAGCTGGCCTCGCACGGCATATCGATCGTCGAAGTCTCGCGCGCCGCGATACGGTATTCCCGCCGAGGGATCGCGTCGCAAGTGGGAGCGCTTCAACGCGCGATTCGATGTGAGCAAGGAGTCGAACGAGCCCAACCGGTTCGGCTATCTCGTTGAGATCGACCCATACGCCCCAAGCTTCACGCCTCGCAAACACATCGCGATGGGCCGCTTCAAGCACGAAGCGGCTACGGTTGCTCTCTCCGACGACGGACGCGCCGTCGTCTACTCGAGCGATGATCAGCGGTTCAACGACGACGGCACGGGCGACTGGTTGCCGTTGGTCGGCGGCAGCCGCGAATGGCCACCTGGACCAACGCGGGCATCGCCACCTTTACCCGCGAGGCGGCCGAAGACGTGGATGGCGCCAACCCGAGCGGCCCGAACACACACGGACACATCCTCGAGCTGACCGAGAACGGCGGCGACCCGGTCGCGCGACGCTTCACGTGGGACATTTTCATCCTCTGCGGCGACCCGGCCGACTCGGAGCAGGAGACCTACTTCGCCGGCTTTGACAAGAGCGAGCTCGACGCGATTTCCGCGCCGGATAACCTCGCAGTCGATCTCAACGGCAACCTGTGGATCTCCACCGACGGCCAGCCGAGCAAGCTGGGGCAAGCCGATTCCATCTACGTCGTCCCGACCGCCGGGCCTGAGCGTGGGCGCATTCGCCGCTTCATGACCGGCGTGCCAAAGGGCGAGATGGCGGGACCCGAGTTCACCCCGGATTTCGCCACACTGTTCGTCAGCGTTCAGCATCCCGGCGAGGGCGGCTGGTTGGCAGAGCCAACCAGCAGATTCCCGGACGGCGAGTTCCCGCGCCCCAGCGTGGTCGCCGCTTACAAGAACGACGGCGGGGTCGTAGGCACGTGCCGTCGTCAGAGGGCGGACGGTGATATCGTGAGCCTCCCGCCCCCGTAGCTCAGGGGATAGAGCACCGGCCTCCGGAGCCGGGAGCGTAGGTTCGAATCCTACCGGGGGTACCAGCGCGATCCAGCAGCGACCGTCGCCGCAGATCCCCTCGCGGATCCGTCCTGCATTACTTGGCTCAGCCCGATTCGAAGCCTGAGCCTGGGCCGAACCCGAGCTCGCGACCGTTCTCCGTCACCGTCCGAACCACGTGTTCCGACACGTCATCGGGAAGTTGAGCCTCGATATTCAGCGTGACTGTCACCTCGGCACCCTCGAGACCGACCAGGTGGGCGATAACCTCCTGGGCGATCTTGCCTGCGTCCCGACCAACGCGGGACGCATCGATCTCCACGCTCCCGTGGTAGCGCTTGGGCCCTGAGGGCGGTGGGGACGGCGGCCCTGGGCCGCCCGGTTCATCGTCCTCGTCGATTCTTTCATCGATCTCAAGTTGCCGCTTGGCGACGTCGGGACGCACGATCAGGCCGAGGTCGTCCGGCGAGACGGCTACCTGTTTTCGCGCTCGCAGGCCGAGATAGCGACCTTCGTCCTCGTTGAATGACTCCGCGTATGCGAACGTCTCTGTCTCTGAGATCAGATGCGCGATCCCGTCGCGCAGCGCGTCGGTTAACACCGACGGCTCCACGAGGCGCGGCAGATAGAGCTGCTGGGCGAAATCGTCGACGAGCGTGCGGATGGGCACGTGATCGTCGCCGCGCCACAACGGAACCTCGTCCAGCTCCTTGCGGACGAGGACGCCGCCGAGCGTGGCGATCAGGCCTTCCTCCTTGCGGAGCTTCGCGCTGGCGCGCTCCGCCAACGGCTTGTCGCCGCTCAGTCGCATTGCCTGCCACTCGATGGGCGCGCTCGGCTTGCTCTGCTTCGGCGACAACACCCAGCGGTAAGTCTCGGGTAGGCGCGCGGTCACGACGCTATTGGCCGACGCTCGTTGCGTCTTCGCCTGTCGCACCTGGTGCGGGTCCAGGTTCAGCTCGTTTTGTTCGGCGACGATCGAGTCCCACGCGAGGTAGCGTCTGAGCGCGTCTTCGAGATCCGGCAAAGCGTTCTGGTCGGCTGCCAGAAAGACCAGCGTGTTGCGGTAGATGCGCGGACCCACTCCTCGCGATTCGAGGATCGATCTGGCGACTGTTTCCGCCGCGTTGCCGTCCACCTTCTGATATGGATGCTCGGCGTCGAGCACGACCAGGCGGGTTTCGCGTTCATCCGCCACCTCACCGCCGTCGCGCGGAGCGAGGTGGACGCGCGCGAAGCCGCTGCGCCGCCGTTCGTCGCGCGGTTGCTGCAAGCCAAGCTCGGACTTGAGACGTCTGTCCAGCTCGGCGTGCATCCGATCGGGATCGCGCTCGAGCTCCAGCGCGCGATCGGCGGCCAGCTTCGTCACAGTCGGCCGGGTTGAGTACCAGTAGCGCGAGCCGTCCTGGTATAGATACCGCGCATCTTGCGCTAAGCGACGAATTGCGTCGCTGAAGTGCTGCGGACGCTCGCCCGGCATGACGCATCCAAGCTTGACTCGACGTTCCTCGATGCCGCGGTTGGTCGCCGAGGCCGTCGGCGCCGAGCCGAGGTAGATCGTCCGCGCCGCCCGCCGGGCCGCCTGCAGTTTCCCCAGATTGGCGACCTCGTTATCGATCTTGAGCGGTAGCGAGTTGGGTCCGTCGACGTCGCTCTCGATGATCGGCGCCCAGTGATCGTCGAGGTAGCGCGTCAACTCGGACTGGACGTGCTTGTCGTTGATCGGGATCGTCGACGGCATGATCAACAGATTGCGGTCGCCTCCCTCCCACAGGCTGTGGATCACCGAGGCCATCAACCGCAGCACTCCGCGTGTGCGCTGGAACTTCACCAACGTCGACCAGTCCGTATAGAGCCGGTCGAACAGCTCTGGGTGGATTGGGTAGGCCGACTGGATGCGCCGCTCGTAGTCGCGGTCGATGCACTCGCTGGGGAACTCGGCCCGGTTTAGCTTCTCCCCGTACAGATCGGAGAAGGCGCGGGCGGTCAGGTCGCGCTGCTTGAACGCGTCGCCGGCCAGCGGCTCGAACAGTCGCCGCCGCACGATCTCGAACCCCTCCTCGGCGGTCGCCGGCCGCCACGACGACTCCATGCGACCGATCACGTTACCCAGTCGGTCCAGCGCCTCGCGGCCGCGTATGCCGCCCACTTCGACATCCTCCGAGCGTCCGCTCGCCGAACTGTCCGTGTCCGAGGCGGGCAGCGAGATCAGCAGCAGGCAGTTGCGAGCCGCGCGCGCCGACTCGGTCAGCGCCTGCGCGAAGGTGAACTGGGTCTCAAAGCTTCCGCCGGGCAGATCGGATTCCTCGTGCAGTTGACGCGCGTACGCGACCCATTCGTCGATCAGGATCAGGCACGGACCGTAGTCGTTGAACAGCTCGCGCAGCTTGTCGCCGGGGTTTGTCGCGCGCTCGTCGGCCTGCGCCACGCGGGCGTACGCTTCCGCCCCGCCCAGCTGGTACGCCAGCTCGCCCCAGAGCGTGCGCACGACCGTACCGTCGGGCTTGGTCACAGGCGAGCCGGGATCGATCTTGTTGCCCACCAGCACGGCGCGGCGAACGGACGGCAGCTCGGTCTGTCCGGCCTCGGCCATGATCGCGTCGACGCCATCGAGCTCGCTCGGCGGCGTCCCTGAGCAGAGGTGGTAGAGCGCTAGCATCGAGTGCGTCTTGCCGCCGCCGAAGTTGGTTTGCAGCTGCACGACCGGATCGCCGCCGCCGTCGGTCAGGCGGCGCGCGCCGCCGACCAGCAGCCGTGTCAGACTCTCGGTCAGGAATGTGCGGCGAAAGAACTCGCGCGCGTCGCGGTACTCATCGCTGCCCTCGCCGAGCTGGACCTGCCAGAGGTCGGCGGCGAACTCGGCCTGCTGATAGCGACCGCTGGCGACGTCGGGATGCGGCGTCGCGACCTCGCGCCATGGCTTGAGGCTGGCCGCGACCTCCGTTGCGATCAGCGAGCCGCCGAGCGTCTGCCGCTTGTTGCGCGTCTGCTCGTCGATCATGTGCCGGCGCAGATCGTCGCGCATGCGCGCGACCTCGTCCGCCTGCGCCGCCGAGATCGCCGTCAGCAGCCGCGCCGCCGAATCCAGCGCGCGCTCCGCGTCGTCGCCCGAGATGCGTTCCTGGTGCGCCCATTTGTTGCGCCAGTCGAGCAGCTCGCCCACGAGCGAGCGCTCCGTCCGCCCGAGCGTTTGCCGAAACACGTCGTTCCAAGCCCAGGCCATCAGATTGAGCAGCGCGGCGATGTCCCAGTCGCGGAACGGGCGGGCGACGTTGTCGTGCTGGTTGCCGTGGAAGTAGCTGCGGGCCCGAGTCAGCGCCTGGCCGGACGGGGACGTGTGCTCGAACTCGCGCTGGACAAATGGGAACATGCCCGCTCTGAGCAGGTCCAGGGTCTTGCCGACTCGGTCGCGGTGGGTTATCGCCATGCGGTCACTCCTGTTGGTCTGCGTCTTCGATCGCGAGCGCACCCTGCGACTCCGGCGCCGCCCGCCGCGCGCGAGCGATGCGATCGATCTCCTGCCATGACTGCGCCAGTGCGTTGAACGCCAGCGCGTCGGCCGAGCGCCGTCGACGGTCGCTGATCAGGTAGAGGCGGTAGGCGAGGTCGCGCGCCGACTCCGCCTTGCCGCCGAGCCGAGCCGCGAGCGCGCCCGCCGCCTGCTCGCTGTCCGACTCCAGCAGACGGATCAAGTGCTGCGTCATCTCCCAGACGGTCAGCCGCGCGTCGGCGGACGGGTCCCAGTCGGGATCGAGTTCGGACGGTTTGCGGATGCGCACCTTGCCGCGCTTCGCTTCGATCACGCCGGCGTGGACGAGTCCCTCGACGCTTGTGTTCTTCGCTTTGGACAGCGTCTCGGCGATGCCGTACTCGCCCTCCGCATAACCGTGTTCGTCGAACCAGGTCAGCGCCCAGCGGCTGTCGGCGTCGAAATCGCCTTCCTGCTCCGTCAGCGCCTCATCGAGGACGGCGTTGATCAGTCCCAGCGCCTCGCCGACGGATACGGCGCTGCCATCGGCGTTGAGCACCCGGGTATAGCGCGTGAAGATCGCCATGCCGGGACCGATCGATGCCTGCGCCAGGTCGACGGGGGCGATGTTGCTGCGCTGTAGTCTCGCCAGCGCCTCGGGGAATTCAGTTCTTAGCGCCTCAAGAAATTCGCGCCGCGTCGCCGTCGGCGCTTCCGCCGGCCGCGGTCGGCAACAAAGCACGATGCTCGATGCAAGCGCGTTTGCGTTGTTTGCATTCTGTCGCCCAGACTGCTCGGTGCGTACAGGCCAGGTGGCGGTAATGACGAAGCCCGCTTCGATCGCTGCCTGTAGAAAAGTCGCCCAGCCGCTGCTGGTTGCGCCATCAACAGTAGTTTCAGCTTGTTTGAAGGCGTAATAGATCGTCGCCGGAAAGACGTTATCGCTACCCCCCCCCCCTCTCTTCCAGCAAGCCGCGCGAGCGCCCGACGCATCCCGTCAACGAAAAACTCGTCCGCTTTCTGTTTGGAACCATGCCGGTACGGCGTCGCGACCAGCTCCTCCCGCTTGGGCGTGACGAGGGTTGCGAACAGGTCGGGAAATATCTCGCTCAGCGTGCGCCGCAGCCAGACATAGAAGAAGTCCGACAGATCGGCATAGTTGATATTGTTGTAATAGGGCGGGTCGGTCGAAACCACTCGCATGTCTGGTAGAAAGTCGGTGCCGTCAGACATGGCGTCGGCCTGGAACGCCGTTCCGGGTGTAGGGCCGGATGGAAAATTGAGTAATGAACTGGCTATCCAGTCGATATGCGAGAACCAATTTCGGCTCGACGACGAAAAGAAATTTGCCTCGGCGAAATCCCAAACCATGGG
This sequence comes from Dehalococcoidia bacterium, assembly GCA_965116225.1. Lineage (GTDB taxonomy): Bacteria > Chloroflexota > Dehalococcoidia > Bin125 > Bin125 > Bin125. The sequence goes on from OZ220495.1 coordinate 2,359,842, forward strand.
AATTGCTTGGCGGCCAAAAGCTCCCGCGATCTTGTCGCTGGAGCTTTGCCACCTTGCTATCGAGCATCCGCTTTCAGCAGCCTTACTGACGGCGAGTCCTAGTAACGTTGCGACGGCCTCCGCATACGCTCTTGCTCCACTGCCAGCTTCGCGCAGCGGTGTGCCGTCAGCGCTCAGTCCGGCAGCGACCGCATCGCGCTCGATCTGCGCACGCGCCTCTGGTACAAGCTCTGTAAACGTAGTCAATCCTACCAGTTGGCGGTTAGTAAACAGCTTTCCCCACTGATCGAGCCCATAGGGGACACATGACCCACCAGTTAGGTGTGTAGGGACAATACCCTCTGGTCGCCACATTGGTACTGCGTCCGACGCTGTGAGCTCGTGTTCAGGCGTCGGTTCTAGGTAGATGCGCTGGCGATCACCATAAGCGACGATCGCCAGCAACCGTGTACTCATTCGCCTGGCTATCCCCTCTGCCTTGATGTAGTCCGGCGGAATCGGCGTTCCCGAGAGCAGACACCTGAAGTTCGCATCCTTAATCTCCGTACCTTTCTGCACTGTATCAGGCAGTGTCCCTGCTCTAACATTGAATCGATACTCCCGTCCCTCGATCACTGGCTCGACCCAAGCCTCTTTGCCGCGTCTCTTCGAGAGCACGAAGGTGGTAGCCAACGGCACGTCGACGTCGGCGAAGGCGGGGTTGGGGCTTTTGACTGTGCGCGCCCAGAGCCAGGCGATCACGGTTAACTCGCGACCCACGTAGCGCTCGAGATCGGGTCGCTCCCGCGCCATCTCCTCGGTGATCGATACCTTCGGATACAGATGCCCGATGCGGCGTTCCGCCTCGTCGCGCATCCACTTGCCGTAGTAGCGCGCATCCTCCGCCAGGCCCTCGGTGCCGCGCCAGTCGCGGTCCATCATGCGCTGGTCGGCGCACGACTCTGGGTTGATTGGCGGCTGGCCCGAGAATTTGGGCGGAATCTCGTTCATCGCCTTGTTGATCAACACAGCGACGGGGTTGAGATCCGAGGCGTAGGTTTCAAGCCCGAGCCGCTGCGCCTCGAGCGGCAGCGCGCCGCCGCCGGCGAAGGGATCGTGGAAGACGGGCGGCGTCTGCGGGTCGAACAGTTCTTGGGCGCGCGGATGCCCGGCGTTGTCGGCGCAGGCGCGCCGCCACGAGCGCCGAATCTCCTCGCGCGCCCGCTCCAGCACGTCCTCATTGGTCGTGCTTTCCCACAGCACCAGCTCTTCGATGATCCCGAACAGCCGCTCGCGCTCGCGCTCTTGCTCTGCTTCGGTGGGAAACAGCTCGGGGACAGCGGACGGATCATCGACCATCTGGGCGAAGATTACTGCCCGCGCTGCCGCCAGCGGCCGTCGCGCCCACCATTTGTGCAACGTGTTTGGGTGTCCGCGAGCACCGCGATTTTCGCCTCCCGCCGCCTTGTTGATCGCATCTAGCGGCAGCGCCACCTCGATCAGCTTCGTTCGCGTCTTGATGGGCGCGTCCCCGGTCATGACGGCGCCTCGGCGCGGGCGAGCAGATCGGCGAACTGGTAGTTCACGCTCACGGCGCCAAAGTCCGGTTCGCGCTGGAAGGGCTGTCGCAGGTAGCGCACCTTATCGCCGCCGTCCTCGCTGAACTCGACCAGCGCGAGGATGAAGCTGTCGGGCTGGTTCAGCGAGTACAGAATCTCGTTCTTGGTCACCGTGACTGTTTCGGCGTCGGCGCGACGTCCCTTGACCTCGATGAAGCGCAAGCCGCTGCGACCGCTCGGTTCGCGGCTCTCGATATCGTAGCCGAGTTTCTCAGGCTCCTTGTCGATCGGCTCGAACCCGAGCGACCGCTCGGTTCGCATCACCGCCTCGCGCGCTCGGGCGGCGGCCGCCTGTTTGTCCGCGTTGGACGGCGGTACCGGCGTTTGTTTGCCGCTGATCGCGTCGAGCAGGCCGGCGGGCGCGACGATAAAGCCGCCCAGCACGACGGGCGGCAGCGCTGAAATCTGTTGTTCGCGCTCGAGCTCCGCCATGCGGCGCTGGAGCCGCCCCTCGATCTCGTCGGCGCGCCGACGCGCCTCCTGCGCGTTGAGCCGCGCATTGGTCTTGCCCGCTGCTTCCTGATCCGAGAGCACTGCCGCCCGATGATCCCAGTAGTTGATTTCCTTCACCAGGCGATCGCGTACCGCTGCGCGCGTCTTCTCGACCCCGCGCCGCCGCTGATCGCGAATCTCGCCGACGTGCGCCGGCGCGACGTTGGCGATCAGATGCGTCATCGCCCGCTGCTCGAGTTCGGCGGCAATCCAGGCGCACTCGGCTCGCGCGAGGATCGCGTCGACATCTGGCTCGCCCTCGCGCAGCGGTCGGAAGTCGAGGTAGGGCGCGTACTGCATGTCCTGCGTCTGGCCGTCGGCGTCCAGCTCGACATAGAGCATGCGCTTGGAGATGGTGCGCCGTTCCCCCGACGGCAGCCGGCTGGCATCCTGCACGGCGTGCTCGGCGTAGAAGATCAGGCGCGGTTGCAGTCCCGGATCGGAGTCGTCGACCAGCACGGTCCCATGACGCAACAGCTCGCCGTGGCGCTCGATCGTGAGGTCGAGCGTCGCGTCAAGTAACGGGTGACCGGGGCAGATGAAGGCGGCTAGCGGCTGTCCCTGCGGCGCGATTAGGCCTTTCTCGAAGGTCGCGCGCTCGTAGCGCTCAAGCACGGGTTCGCCGATGCCGATCATGCGATCGCGTCGTCGGATCACCGCCGGCACGCGCGTGATCTGGTAGCGGCGTGGTTCGCGCTGCCGTATCGCGCCGCCCAGCTGTTGGAACGCCTCAGTGAAGAATTCCTCGATGTAATGCGGCTGGAGTCGTCGCGCCTGCGCGCGTTCCATTTGCTCACGGATGCGGGCGACCTGGCCGCCATCCATCATCTGGGTGACGAGCGCGCGTTCGTTGATCAGGTCGAGGATGCGCGAGTGGTCGACGGCCGCCTCGACGGTTTGGTTGAGTCGGTCGCGGACCTCGGGCTGTTCGCCGTAGCGGATCGCCTCGATCAACAGCTCGCGCAAGGGACGCCCCTCGAACTGGAGCTTGCCGAGCACGTCGAAGACCTGTCCGCCCAGCGCCTTGCGCGCCTCTTCGATCTTGTCCAGCAGGGTGCGATAGACATCGCCCTCGCGCGTCTCTGCGGCGACGAGGTTCCAGAGGTGGCAGACTTCGGTCTGGCCGATACGGTGAATGCGCCCGAAGCGCTGTTCGAGGCGATTCGGGTTCCAGGGCAGGTCGTAGTTGACCATCAGGTGCGCGCGCTGCAGGTTGATGCCCTCGCTGGCTGCATCGGTGGCGAGCAGCACCTGCACCGACGCGTCGAATTGGAAACGCTCTTGCGCCTTGCGGCGTTCCTCGCGACCCATCCCGCCGTGAATCACCTCGACCGCCTCCGGTCGTCCCAGCAGTCGGTTGGCGATGTTGTCGTAGAGGTAGTTCAGCGTGTCGCGGTGCTCGGTGAAGATGACGATCTTCTGGTTCGGAGATGGCGTTGGCAGATCGGGGTCGTAGGCGCGCGGCTCTTCGGCGACGCCGCGCGCGATGCCTTCGGGAGTCAGGACGTCGTCGCGCAGCACACGCGAGAGCTCAGTCCACTTCGTATCGCCGCTGCGCCGCACCTGCCCGGCTAGCGCCTCCAGACCGTTGAGGATCGCGATCTCCGCCTTGAGTTCCTCGATGGTGCGGGCGGCGGTGGCCTGGTCGAGGATTTCTCCGTAGTTCGAGTCGGTCTCGTCCGCAGGCGCCTCGTTCATGTCGGCCAGATCGGACAAATCGTCGAGGTCCTCGATGTCGTCGGCGTCGAGCAGGCGGTCATCGGCATTGAGCGCCCGCTGCATCAGTTCGACTTCGCGCCGCCTGCGTTCGAGTCGCTCTCGCCGGCGATGCAGGGACTGGTAGATGGCCTCGGGCGAAGAGGCGAGTCGGCGCTGGAGGATCGTGAGCGCGAAGCCGACGGTGCGGGTGCGCTTGTTGTTGCGCAGCGCTTCGGCGCGGTTGAACTCCTCGCGGACGTAGTCGGTCACGGCCTTGTAGAGCTTCGCTTCAGCGTCGGTCAACTGGTAGTTGACCGTGTATGCCCTGCGTTCGGGGAACAGCGGTCGGCCGTCGAACTTGAGCAGTTTCTCCTTGACCATCCGGCGCATCAGGTCGGACACGTCGACCTGGTGGACGCCGTCGCGGAAGCGGCCCTCGAAACGGTCGCCGTCGAGCAGGGCGAGGAAAAGCTGGAAATCCTCCTCCTTACCGTTGTGCGGCGTCGCGGTCATCAGCAGGAAGTGTCGCGTGATCCCCGAGAGCAGCTGGCCAAGGTGGTAGCGCTTAGTGCGTCGGATTTCACCACCGAAGAACGATGCTGACAGCTTGTGCGCCTCGTCGCAGATCACAAGGTCCCAGCCGCAGTCGGGCGCGCTGAGTTTCGCTTGAGCATCCTCGTCGCGCGCGAGTTTGTCGAGCCGGGCGATCGCCAGATCGTTCTCGGCGAACCAGTTGCCTGTGCGAGCGGCCTCGATCCTGTCCGTAGTGGCGATTTCGAAGTGAAGTTGGAACTTCCGCCAGAGCTCGTCCTGCCACTGCTCGACGAGATTACCCGGACAGACGATCAGGCAGCGCTTCAGGTCGCCGCGCGCGATCAGCTCCTTGATCAGCAAACCGGCCATGATCGTCTTGCCGGCGCCGGGATCGTCAGCGAGTAGGAAGCGCAACGGCTGGCGCGGTAGCATCGCTTCGTAGACGGCTGTGATCTGATGCGGGAGCGGCTCGACGAGCGAGGTATGCACCGCGAGCATGGGGTCGAAGAGGTGGGCGAGGCGGATGCGTTGCGCCTCGGAGACGAGACGGAACAGCGCTCCGTCGCCGTCGAAGCTCCAGGGCCGCCCGGCTTCGACGACCTCGATGCGTTGCTCGTCATCTCGGTAGAGCAGTTCGTTCGCAACCCGTCCGGCGGCGTCCTTGTAGACCAGATCGATGGCGTCCGGCCCATGCCAGGTGACGTTGACGATCTTGGCGAGGCCGTCGACGGTGATACCGCGAACGCGGGTGGCTGGTTTGAGTTGCTCAAGCTGTGCCATGTCGGTTTCCGTCCCCGCTGCTCACCCGCCGTCAATCGGCGGGATGCCAGCTGATCAACATACCCTGCGCCGACGCGCGCCAGGTCGGTGTGAAGATGTCGCCTTCGATTCCGCTGCGCTCGAACAACTCGTCGAGGCGCGCCTCGATGTTCGCGGCGGCGTTGGAGTGGTCGGGCGCGCCGAGCTCGTCGAGCGCAAACTGGATCGCCTGCTCCTCGCTGCGCGGCAGCCGCTCCGGCCAGCTGAACGATTCATCGATCACCTGCGTGTCGGGCGCAATCCCGAGCTCCCGGATCACCGCCAGCAAATGTTGGAAGCCGGACGCGGGCGATTCCGCTTCGCCGTAGGCGATTTGGAACAGGCTCGCGTTCAGATTGGTCGGCGGAACGGTCCAGGTAAGGATCAGCACACACCGCCGCGCCGCCGCGTCCATTGCCCGAATGAACGGTTCGATGTCGTCGATGAAGTAGGTGACATCCGCGGTGAGTACGACGTCGGCGGTCACCGACTCCGACATGGGCCAGGCTGCGTCGAGCACGGCCGCATTGGCGATGCCATGTTCGGCGACGGCGATGCTGAATTGCGCTCGCATCGCCGCGGACGGCTCAACGTTCAGCAACGACGTCGCGCGCAGCGCCAGCGGCAATCCGATCCGACCAGCGCCACCGCCGATCTCGATTAGCTCGTCGTCGCTCTCGACATAACGTAGCGCTGCATTGAGCTGCGGCTCCGGCTCGCGCTGAGGATTGAATCGGTAGGTGCGCGCCCACTTGGACCAGTGCGATTCGCCCAGCGCCAGTCCCAGTCGCCGCTGTTGCGATTGCCGCGCTTGGGTCAGTGAGTTGTAGTGTTCCGCTGCATTCATTGCAGTGCTGCCCCAGGCCGTGATCGTCATAACGCGGAGCGGTGATAGCGTAGGGCTTTGAGCGTATCGCCGTGAATGCGGCGCGGGAGGGAACCTGGGTGTCTCAGCGAGGCCGCAGCGCGAGGACGCGTCCGCAACGCCTGGCGCGTCGTCGGGCGTCGATTCAAGGAATCGGCCGCAGCGGTAATAGCCGTTCCTGGCTGACGTCCCGATGGGTGCTGGGCACATTCGGCATCGTCGCCGCGGCGGCGCTGATCGCCGGACTTGTCGCCACCGGGTTCGGCGAAACGACGATTCAGCCGACTGCAGATCCGCCGCCGGTTCGACGCACGGGCTCCGAGGTCGTGACCGGCGCGGTCGAGGGCAAGCCAACCTGGTCTGCGCCGCCGGCATTCGAGTTGAGCGCGGACGTCGATTATGCCGCCGAGGTTGTATTGGCGGACGGCCAGGCCATCGCCATCGATCTGTTTGAGACGCAGGCGCCTCAGCATGTGAACAACTTCGTCTTCCTGGCCAAGCAGGGTTTCTATGACGGCCTGACCATCCATGAGGTCCTGCCAGGCGTGCGGGTGCGAGCGGGAGATCCCGCCGCCGATGGCAGTGGCGGCGCAGGCTATACCCTGCCCGACGAACCGACGACCGAAGAGAACGAAGCGGCGTTGACCTCTGATGGCGTGGGCGTCGTATCCATGTGGCGCGACGACTTGGGCGCGTCTTCCTCGCAATTCGTCATCTCGCTTGCGGAGCAGGCTGAAGCGGTCGATGGAGCGACCGCCTTCGGCCAGGTCACCGGCGGTCTCGATCAGCTGTATGCGCTTGATTCCCGCGATCCGGCGGCTATTCCGGCACCCGTCTCAGGGGCCAGGATCGAGACGATTCGCATCACCGAGGACGGTGAGGTCGTGAGCGCGGGTGGATTGAGCGTTGCAGTCGAGGAGCCGACGCCGCTTGAGCCTGATCTGTCGCTGTCCTGGGATGCGCCGCCGGCGTTCGCGCTTGTGGATGGGGTCGACTATCGCGCGACGATCGAAATGGTCGGCGGCGAGACGGTCGAGATCGATCTCTATGAAGACCTGGCTCCGCAGCACGTCAACAACTTCGTCTTCCTCGCTCGCGAGGGCTTCTACGACGCAGTGACCTTTCATCGCATCATTCACGGATTCATGGCGCAAGGCGGCGATCCGACCGGTTTGGGCGCGGGAGGTCCCGGTTACGCTATCGATGCCGAGTTCAACGACACCAAACATGTCCGCGGCGTCGTCTCGATGGCGCGCTCTGGCGATCCCAACTCAGCCGGCAGTCAGTTCTTCATCGTCTACGACGCGGCCCCGCATCTCGACGGGGGGTACACCGCGTTTGGCGAAGTGATCGCCGGAATGGACGTTGTCGATCGCTTCCCAGCTCGGGATCCCGCGGATCCAACGGAGCCGCCGGGCCCGCAGATTGCCACGATCACGATCAGCGAAATCGCCCAAACTGAGTGATCCGCGGGCGTAACAGTGTCCACAGCGGCGGAGGACTACATGACCACATACAGCAAGCGTCCGAAGATGGCACTCAAGGATGGCGTTAGCTACGGTGCCACGATTGAGATGGAGGACAGCGAGACGATCGAGATCGATCTGCTGCCCGACATTGCGCCCGAGCATGTGAACTCGTTCGTCTTTCTTGCCAACGAGGGCTACTACGACGGCGTCACCTTCCATCGCATCATCCACGGGTTTATGGCGCAGGGCGGCGACCCGTCTGGACGCGGCAGCGGCGGCCCCGGCTACACGTTGCCGGCCGAGTTCAACGACACAAAACACGTCCGCGGCATTGTCTCGATGGCGCGCACTAGCGATCCTAACTCGGCGGGCAGTCAGTTTTTCATCGTGTACGCTACAGCCGATTACCTCGACGGTCAGTACACTGCCTTTGGGCGCGTAACGTCGGGGATGGACATCGTCGAAGCGTTCCCCGAGCGCGACCCGCAGCGCGCCCGCGAGCCGGGTCCGCGCATGAAGCGCGTGCGGATCACCGAGTCGCAGGTGTCATAGCCCAACGCATCTTGCTGAGACCTCGCCTGATGTCCTCGCCGCCGCCTGAGATTCCGAAGATCCCGCCGCTTGCGGTTGTGCTCCGCGTGGTCTCGATTCTCGGCATGGGGTTGGCCTGCTCCGGCTTCGTGCTGGCGCTGGTCGCAGCCGAGTGGTGGTGGGCGGTGGGCACTGGTGCCGCCTTCGTGCCCTTCATGATGATCATGGGTATCGTCGACCGTCTTATCCCGGACGTATCGGAGTGGACCGCCGAGCACGCGCTGCCTCGGGATCAGGAATAGCGCAGGCATCTACTGCTGCCTGTATTGCTGTGACAGTACCCGGCGATTCCGGGATGTGCGCCCGTCGAGATGCTTCGCCGAACCGACGTCAGTCGTCGATTCGCGCTGTTGCTGAACCCTTGACGACCTCGGCACCATCCTGGTTCACGGTAGAGACCGACAGGTCGACCAGGTTGACGCCGTCTTCTTCGCGGATCGCCTCGATCGTCGCCGTCGCGGTCAACGTGTCGCCCGGCCAGACCTGGCTGACGAAGCGGACGCCGTACTTGGTCAGGCGTCCGTCGCCGACGTAGTCAGTCAGCATCTTGCCGGTCATGCCCATCGTCAGCATGCCGTGCGCGAAGACGGTAGGATAACCGGCGATCTTGGTCGTGAAAATCTCGTCTGTGTGCAGTGGATTGTAGTCGCCCGACGCGCCGGCGTACTGAATGATCTGGGTGCGGGTCAGGTTCTCGACCACCTGCTCGCTGTGCTGATCGCCGACGTTGAGGTTCGCCTTGCTCAGAGCCATGTCGCTCGCCTGTTCGCTATGTTCACTATGTCTGCAGGATTCGTTCAGTCCCGCGACGGTTATTCGACCACTCGCGATGTCTGCACGCCGACCGAGCGGGCCGTCACGACCAGCACGTCGTCCTGGTTGTAGTACTCCGTGATCGACTCGTTGAAGCGCAGCGTGCCGCCTCGACGGCCCTCTCGCTCCCAGATCTTGCCCGGCTTGTCGATCGCGCGGAGCGTGTCGCCGGGCTGGATGGGGGCGTGATACTCGTAGTGCTGCTCGGCGTGGAATCCGGTCCCGCCTCCGTCGCCCGACGACTCGCGCTGGATGCCGGTCGGCTCCTTGCCCGATCCGAACCAGGGTTCGCCGATCACCGGTCGCAGGCTGTAGCCCTCGGTGAACTGCGCCGACGCCTGCACGAACGTCGGCGGCGGGATGATGTGCCCCGGCTCGGTCGCGGCCGCGGATTCGGCGTCGTAGTAGATCGGATTGGCGTCGCCCACGGATCGGGCGAACAGCATGATGTGCCCTGACTCTATCGGAAAGTGATCGGTCGCCACGAGTGGTCCTTCCTACTCCTGCTGGCCTGTGATGTTCGTTTCGACGATAGCCTAACGGACATCCGTCGTTGGTTCGAAACGAGGGCGTTGGGCTATGACCAAACCATTTGCCGATTTGCGAGTTGTGGAACTGGCAGGATCGCATGCCGGGGCGTTTGCTGCCAAGATGTTCGCCGACTACGGCGCGTCGGTCGTCAAGATTGTGCCGCTCGAAGGCGATCCGCTCGTGCGACATGGCGAGATCTTGCCGTTGCATGCGCTTGGCGAGGAATCAGTCGGCTCTGTATGGGCCTTTTGCAACACCTCCAAGCTGATACTGGCAGGCGAAGTGGAATCGGATGAGGTTGCGGAACTGGTATCGCGTGCGGATGTCGTCATCGAGAGTTCGGCGCCCGGTCCGCTCGCGCCGACGGCCTGGACGATCGACGCGCCGCAGCTCATTCGAGTCCTGATCACTCCGTTCGGCCTCAGTGGACCATGGTCGGAACGCCGCTCGAACGTATTCACCGACGATGCCGTCAGTGGTCACATGTATCTCAACGGCGAACCCGATCGTCATCCGTTCCGTCGGCACGGACGGCACACGGAATATTCGGGCGGTATGTACGGCTTCATCGGCGCGCTGGCGGCGCTGATCGCGCGCGAGTCGAGCGGTCAGGGGCAAACTGTCGAGATCGCGCACCTGGAAGCGATGGTCGCGATGCACCAGCACACGACTACGATGTGGACGCACGCCGGGCACACGCTGAGACGTGAGGGCAACGCCCAACCAGGCGTCTGGCACCCCGCCGGTGTCTACGAGTGCGCCGACGGCTTCGTGTTCCTGTGTCACTCTACTGGCGCCAAGCTGGAGCCGTTTCTGCAAGCCGCCGGACTCGGTCACATGCTGGAGGATCCGCGGTTCGCCACCAATGAGTCGCGCGGTCGCAACAAGCGAGCCTTCGATGAGGCGCTGCGCCCCTGGTTGATGGCGCGTACATCGGCAGAAATCTGCTCGTTGGGCGAAGCGACGTTCTCGCCAATGGGGCCTGTCCTGGACACGCATCAGTTCCTCGCCGATCCGCATATGGCGGCGCGAGAGTTCTTCGTCCCGCTCGACGAGTCGCGTGGCGACGAGCGCATACCGCGTGGCCCATTTCGTCTCGGTACCGACTTCGATGGGGCGACGCCTCAACCACCGACGGAGATCGACGCGCGTGGGTTGCCCAACTGGCAACCCCAACGTCCGTCATCACCAGCTGCGAGATCGCTCGACGACGGCCCGTTGACAGGCCTCCGCGTCCTCGATCTGACCCGCGTCTGGGCTGGTCCCGTCGCCGGCAGATTGCTGGGCGATCTGGGTGCAGACGTCGTTCATATCGAGTCGCCCTGGAATCGGGGCCCGCTTGAGGCACCCGACGATCTCGCTGAACTGACCCACACCTTCCCCGACAACGAACTGGGCGAGCGCTACTGGAATCGCAATGGAGGATTCAACAAGCTGGCTCGCAACAAACGGGGCGTCTCTATCGATCTCTCCACGAACGACGGACGGCAGCTGTTCCGCGAGCTGATCATGGTGTCAGATGTGATCTTGGAAAATTACTCGCCGCGCGTATTCCCGCAGTGGGGTCTGGACTGGGACTCGCTGCGGCGGCTCAACCCGTCGATCATCCATACGTCAATGCCCGGCTATGGCGCGCGTGGGCCGGGCGCGAACCGGGTTGCACTTGGGCCGGTGATCGAGGCTGCCACCGGGATGACGATGATGTCCGGTTACGCAGATGGCATCCCCTATCGCTCCGGCGTGGCCTGGCCGGATCCGGTCTCCGGTATGAGCGCGGTCGCCGGGACGCTGGTCGCGCTCTGGCATCGCTTGGCTGCGAATGGCGAGGCGCAACAGGTCGAGACGGCGATGATCGAGTCGATGGGCACATTCGCCGGCGACGAATTGCTATCCGCGCAGATCGTCGGTCAACCGCCGCCCCGTCGCGGCAACCGTGAACCGGGCGTCGCGCCGCAGGGCGTCTACCGTTGCCTCGGCCATGATCGCTGGATCGCCGTGTCGGTGACATCCGACGCCGAGTGGGCGTCCCTGTGCGATGTCGCCGGTTTGCCGGTCGCTTGGCGGCGCTGGGAACTCTGGGAGCGCAAGTCGCGTCACGACGAGATCGACGCGACGCTCAGTATTTGGAGTCGGGCGCTGTCTCCCGTCGAAGCGGTCGACCGCTTACAGAGCTCGGGTGTCATCGCCGCCGTCGTCGCCGATGCGCGCGACCTGTTGGAATCGGAACACCTCGCCACTCGACAGTTTTGGGCCGAGGTCGGCGGCGTCGACATAGGCATCCTGTCTCACCCCGGCTGCCCGATTCGATTGAGTGACACGCCAGCGACGTATCGACGCGGCGCGCCCGGCCTCGGCGAGCACAATCGCGAAGTCTTGACGGAACTGTTGGGTATCACCGAGCCTGAGTTTGCCGACTTGGCGCGAGACGGGATCATCGCCGATCGCCCGCCAAGTATGGCCGACCTCCTTCAGCCGCGCATCTAGCCATTGCGCATTCGCAGGTGAGTAGTGGTCGGGGTGGGCGGATTTGAACCACCGGCCTCACGGCCCCAAACCGTGCGCTCTGCCAAGCTGAGCTACACCCCGTCGTCTGTACTGTATGCGGCTTGGCAATCCCCGCGACCCGCCTTAGTTGACCTGCACCGTGCCGATCAGTTCGTTGATGTCCGTCACCCTGTTGTCGCGACAGTAGTCGGTCAGCCCTTCTAGAACTCGGATCGCCGCGAACGGATCGCGGAACGACGCGGTGCCAACCTGCACCGCTGTCGCGCCGGCGAGGATGAACTCGATTGCGTCGCGCCCGTCAACGATGCCCCCGCAGCCGATCACTGGGATGTCGACGGCGTTCGCGCTCTCCCAGACCAGTCGCAACGCTAGCGGCTTGATCGCCGGTCCCGTCAGTCCCGCTACGGGTCGATTGGTGCGTGGTCGGCGCGCGTTGACATCGATGCTCATGCCGACAAACGAGTTGGCGACGCATAACGCATCTGCGCCCGCTGCTTCGCAGGCGCGCGCGACAACTGCGATGTCGGTCACGTCGGGCGTGAGCTTCGCGATCACCGGCAGCGTGGTCGAGCTGACGACCGCTTCGACGACGCGCGCCGCCGCGACTGGATCGCGACCGAAGGCGACGCCGCCGACATCCAGGTTAGGGCAGGAGATATTGACCTCAAGCCCAGAGACGCCGGGCGCGCCATCAAGCGCGCGCGCCAGCCGCGCGAACTCGTCGACCGTGTCGCCGAGCATGTTGACGACGACGGGCACGTCCCAAGTTTCCCAGACGGTTGCGACGTGGCTCAGGAGTTTGCGCACGCCGACGTTCTGGAAGCCGATGCTGTTCATCATCCCCGCGGGCGTTTCGGCGATCCGCGGCGTCAGATTCCCGCGTCGCGGTTTGAGCGTGACGCCCTTGGACAGCACTCCGCCGAGCCGATTGATATCGAAGAATCGCGCCAGCTCCAGGCCGTTGCCCGATGTACCTGACGCTGTCATCACGGGATTGCGGAGGATCAGCTCGCGCTTGGTGCCGGGTGCCAGATCGACGCCGAGGCTAGGCGAGCTAGACCGCGCCGACCTGGGTTCGGCGACGACGGTTGTTCTGGGAACTGTAGTGAGCATGACGCTTCTACCGCCAGTGCCATGCCGCGGATCGGCAACGCGGTGAGGGCTGCGTCAGGAAAGACGTGGATCGGCGGAATACAGGGCGATTAGTTGTCGCTCTCGCTGGCGCGTCGGCGCTTCGAGATGCCCATGTCGTTCCAGCGCGAGCGGCCCTCCTGGCGGTCCCAGATCGAGTCCTCGGACGAGTTGCGGAACTCCTTGGTCTCGCCGCAGCTGCAGACGCCCATCGACATCGGACCGTTCGGAGCCTCGATCATCCAGTGGTGGATGTGGGTGGACACTTCGCTCTTCAGACGGCTCTTCGCTGCCATGAGACATGTACCTTCCTGGGCCTGTGTAGCCGCCCCGTGGACACGACGCGCACTCTTGCAGCCCCACGTGAGCAGAAAGCTACGTACCCCTCTCCTGCCGGGCAATGCACCGGGCGACACACCTGATGACCGCCTGTAAAATGCGACACGCGCTTGTAACTGCTAGACGTATCAGCGATCGATATTGCTCCCTCTACCAAGGTGCAGTTGGCATGTCGTCCGCCAAATCCCTCCCGGTGGGGGCTGCCCGCTTGTGGTTTTCAACTCTTGCCCGCGCTGTCTCACACTATTTTGCCTATGTATGGGCTAGGATGAACGCAGCGCGGTGCGACGCCATTGAGCGACATTGTTGAATAAGGCGCGGTCGCATCCCGACGCGACGACGGACATTGAAGCCCACATACTTCATCTTCACGCATTACATCACTGCCGAGCACCCTGTTCGTCTATTGCCGCCGCTCGCTACCGCCAACAGCGAGATCCGATGCCGTGGGCATAGGCTGAACGCGCGATGATCTGGCGTCGGCTGACGATGGGTCGAAGTGGGAAAGGGGCAGCTATGGCTTTGACCGATGAGGCGATACGAGACGCGTTGCGCGGCGTGCGCGATCCGCAGCTCGGACGCGACCTGATCGCGCTGCGTATGTTCGGCGGAGCGCTGACTGACGGCGGTTCGGTCACCGTCCACCTGACGCTGCCTCTGCATGCACATCCAGCTCAAGACGAGTTGCAGGAGCGCGTTCGCGCCGCGTTGTCGCAAGCCGGGGCCGAACAGGTCGCCTTCGACGTGCGTGTCGATGTACCAGCCTGGCATGGCAATGGACAGCAGGCCGCGATCGGTGGTGTCAAGAACATCATCGCCGTCGCTTCCAACAAAGGCGGCGTTGGCAAATCCACGATCGCCACTAATCTCGCCGTCGCGCTCGCCCAGAGCGGCGCATCGGTCGGCTTGGTCGACGCCGACGCAACCGGGCCCAACCTGCCGACCATGTTCGGTCTGCCCAACGGATTCCAGGCCCAGAGCGAGCGCGGACTCCACCCGGTCGAGCGCTTCGGCGTCAAGGTGATCTCGCTGGGTTTCCTCTTGCCGCCCGGAGCGCCGGTCGTCTGGCGCGGGCCGATGATCGGCTCAGCGATTCGGCAGCTGCTGCATGATGTCGATTGGGGCGAGATCGACTACCTGCTTATCGACCTGCCGCCGGGTACCAGCGATGCGTCGATGTCGATGGCACAGGAAGCGCCGATCGCCGGCGCTGTCGTCGTCTCGACCCCACAGCAGGTCGCGCTGGAGGACGCCAGCAAGGCGGTCGCGATGTTCGAGAAGCTCGACGTGCCGGTCTTCGGCATCGTCGAGAATATGTCCTATTTCGTCACTCCGAATACGGGACAACGAGTGGAGATCTTTGGACACGGCGGCGCGCGCGACGCCGCCGACGACCTGGAGATTGATTTCCTGGGCGAGGTTCCGTTGGCAACCGAAGTCCGCGCTGGCGGCGATGAGGGTCAACCGATCGTCGCTTTCGACGCCGATCACCCCGCGGCCGCGGCATTTAGCGAGATTGCGACGCGGGTTGCTGTCAAAGCCGCCGCATCCGCGCTGATGCAGACACCGACCATTCCCGTCCTATGAACAGAAAGCCGGATAATGAGCAGATTCCTGAGGTGGACGAGCACGCCTGACACGTCCACCGTCGAGCAACAGCTGGAAGGTGAGACGCCCCGCGTCGCCCCGCAGCCGCCCGCAAGCGCACCACCACCCAGACCCCCGAACACCGTCGAACCGTCGACAAGGCAGACTGGACGGCGCTCTTCCCGGCGCCGGACCAACAGCAACGGCAACGGGACGTCGCAGGCTGGAGCCCCGTCGCCCGCGGCAAAGCCGACTACCCAATCCCAGTCGACGTCGAAACCGGCGTCCAAGCCGACCCCCAAGTCGACGCCCAGGCGAGCGATTCGCCGCGCCAAGCCGGAGCAACCGACAGATCCGACCACGCAGATGCTCGCGCTCCTCGAACGCCAGACCGCGCTGCTGGAACAGCAGGGCAAGACGATCGGGCAGCTGGCCGAGTCGCAGGCGCTCCTGACCGAAACGCTGCTTGGTCGTCGCAGCGAGGACGAGCCGCCCGCCCGCATCGAAGTGCTGCCGCGCCTGGCGATCTTCGTCGATGTGCCCAATATCCTCTATGGCGCGGAGTCCTCGGGCGTCCGACTGAACTGGGGCAAGGTCGCCGACTTCCTCTCGCATGGTCGCACCTTGGTGCGCGCGATCGCCTATGCTCCGATCTCCGACGATCCAACCCAGCGGAATGAGAACGAACGCTTCGTTGTCCCGTTCCTCGACCACGGGTACCGCATCGCCACCAAGCCGCTCAAGCGGTTTAGCGGTGGCTCGGTCAAGGCCAACTTCGATGTTGAGCTCGCCATCGATGTACTCACGATGTCAGAACGCGTTGACGTGATCGTGCTTGTCTCCGGCGACGGCGACTTCCGCCGCCTTGTGGAGATCGTGGGCGCACGCGGCGTGCGGATCGAAGTGATGGCCTTCGGTAAAAGCACATCCTCCGATCTGCGTCAGGTCGCGGACCGATATATCGATATCGCTCAGTACGCCGATCAGCTTCGCGATTAATCGGTCGCGGAGCACGGGCTCGATGCCGGTCCCACGCCCCGCCTACTGCGCGGCGAAGTAGCGCACGCCGTTGTGACGCGCCGCTCGCCCCAGACCGGGGAAGCTGAAGTGGCCTGAGGCGATTAACGCGTTCTCCGACTCGATCTGGTCGAAGAGCTTGTGTCGACTGGCGGTCGAGTCGGTCGTGTCGACATCCGCTCCCGGGCACCAATCGGTCTCCGTGAGCTGCACCAGATGGTGGGCGGCGTCGCCGATCACGTACGCCTTCTCGTCGCCACTCGATACGGCGAAGGACACGTGGCCCGGCGTGTGACCGGGCGTCGGGACGGTCACTACTTCGTCGGTCAGCGCATGCTCGCCCTCGACGAAGTCGATCAGCCCCGCGTCGAGGATCGGGCTGAGCACGTTATCGTACTGCGCCCCCTGTCTGAGCTCATCGCTGCTCGTCCAGTAATTCCACTCAGACTGCTGGATGACGTGGCGTGCGTTGGGGAACTGCAGAACCGGCGCGCCATCGTTGTCCCAGGTATTCCAGCCAGTGTGGTCGAAGTGCAGGTGCGAAAAGGCGACGATGTCGATCTCGTTGGGGGACACGCCGGCTTCCTGCATCACGGTCGGCAGCGCCGGCGGTTCTTTGAGCGGCATCGACGTCGCTCGACCGCCAATGCCCGAGTCGACCAGGATCGTCGTGCCGTCGGAGATCACTAGCCAGGCACCCAGATTCAGGGTCAAATGACCGTTCTCATCCAGCAGGTCGCGATAGCTGTCCCAGTTAGCGTCCGTGGTCTGATTGAAGAACACCGTCGGCGGCATTGCCGCCCACGAGTCTTGGACCGCGATCAGGGTCGCGTCGCCGACATCGACTTTGTGAAACTGTCCCATGGGTGCCGCCTTTCCAGTGTCTGGTACTTCGGTATCCGCGTGGGCAAGGTTAACCGGATTAGCGACGGCTTGCCTCGTCTCCGAGGCGATACGACTCGTCCAGCAGCTCGATCGCGTGGGACGATCTGGGTAGCATCTGTCCCTCGACGTCGTGTTGCGCCATACCAGCGTCGAGTTGCAGCATGCAGCCTGGATTGGCGGTGCACACCTGATCAGCGTCGGTGGCCAGCAAGTCCTCCATCTTCTCCGCCAGTACCCGACCCGAGATGTCGCTCTGCACAACCGAATAGAGCCCCGCCGATCCGCAGCACCTGTCAGGCGTCCGCATCTCGCGCAGCGTCAGGCCGGGAATGCTGCGCAGTACATCGCGCGGCGGCTTGCGCACGTTCTGCGCGTGCGCGAGGTGGCAGGAGTCCTGATAGGTGACGGTCCGTTCGATACGACCCTCAGGCGCGGCGAACCCGATTTCGATCAGGTATTCATGTACATCGCGTACGCGCGCGGCGAAGGCAGCGGCCCGCTCGGCGTAGGCGCGATCGTTGCGCAGCAGATGACCGTACTCCTTAAGATGCGATCCGCAGCCGGCGGCGTTGATCAGGATCGCGTCTGGCGGATCCTGCGACTCGGGCGTGAACGCGTCGATGTTGCGTCGGGCGAGTGCGCGCGCGGTCTCGGCGTCGCCGCCGTGCGCATGCAGCGCGCCACAGCAGACCTGCGTTTCAGGCGCGCTCATGGCGACGCCATTGCGGGCGAACACCCGAACCGTGGCGCGATGCGTTTCTGGAAACGCGAGCGGCATCATGCAACCAGTGACGAGCGCCGCCCGCGCGCGGGCGGGACTGGTCGGCGCACAGCGTACCGCTTCCCGGTTTGCGTAGAACGGTTTATCCACGATCGGAGCCAGGGCGTCGATTTGGGCCAGCCTGGGCGTCAGGCGCTGGAGCAGACCGCTCTTGCGCACGAGCGATTGCAACCCGCTGCGCTGGTAGAGCTTAAGCCCGTACCCTGCCAGTTTCATCAATTGTGAATGAGTGAAGATGCCGCGCATCACGAGTCGCCAGATGACGCGTTGGTGTCGCGACCACTTGCGCTGCGCGAACGCCTCCGCCCGAGTCGCCTCCATCAGCCGCCCGTAGGGCACTTTGGACGGGCACGCCGTTTCGCAGGCGCGGCACTGGAGACACTGATCGAAGTGCTGTTGTACTCGCGGCGACCATTCGATGCGACCACTGTCGAGCCCGCGCATGAGTGCGATCCGACCGCGCGGCGAGTCCGTCTCGACGCCGAGATCATGATACGTCGGGCAGACATTGAGGCAGAATCCGCAATGGACGCACAGCCCCAATTCAGCGGCATCCGGCCGATCGTCGGTCAACCAGATCGGCGCGGTGTTCGGGAGCTGTGGGGCGGCGCTCATGAAGGCAGCCTAGATTCCGTCGACGTAGCGACCGGGATTGAGCGTTCGCTTCGGATCAAATTGCCGCTTGATGTTGTGCATCAGCCTCGCGCCTGTTCCGCTTGCTCCCCAGACGTCGCCCGAGTGTTTTAGCGCCGGCGGAGCCGATTCAATGGTGAGTCGCCCCCGCAGCGGCGCCAATGCGTCGCGTAGACCGGCGATCGCCTCCGCATCGACCGACGGATGCTCGACAAATAGCAATCCCGAGTCTGCGGCCGCCAGCCAGCAGTTCGCGCCGGGCAAGCGTTTGTCCAGCAGCGACCAGGCGTGCTCAAGGTGTCCGGGCGGTAGTCCTACCCGCAGTCGGACGTGGTCGGGTGCGGTACTCAGCTCAAGATCGGTAATCGCCTGCCAGGTCTCGACGATCGCGTCGGTGCGCAGCGCGGCACCGATGGCGTCATCACTCCGCGCTGCGCGAATGGCGGTCGCCAGGACCTCGCTCGCGGCCGATTCCAGACCAATTGCGCGCAGCACCAGCGCCGGTCGAGCGGCGCGGATATCCGCGCCGTGTGCTCTCGCCCTGTCCGTCATCTCGGCCGACAGCGCCAGGCAACCGTTCAGAAACGGTGCCGCGCTCGCCGCCGACCGCGCGGCGGCGAGCGCGTGCGCGAACGTCTCCGCTTCGAGCGCGACCACTTGGTCGCTGGCCGGCTGCGGTCGAAGCTTGAAGGTCGTCTCGGCGATCACGCCTAACGTGCCGAGCGACCCCGCGAACAGCTTGGGCAGGTCGTAGCCGCTCACATTTTTCACGACCTTGCCGCCGCCCTTGATGGTCGTCCCGTCGGCGCGCACTATCCGCATCCCAATCAACCAGTCGCGTGGTCCGCCGAAAGCATTGCGTCGCAGCCCTCCACGCCCGACGGAACAGATGCCGCCAACCGTCGCCCGCTCGAACCGGGGATGGTCGAGCGGTAACAATTGCCCATTTGAAGCTAGCGCCCGCTGCAGCGCGGCGAGCGGCATGCCGGCCTGCACCGTAATCGTGAAGTCGTCAGGCTCATAATCCACCACCTCCCGCATCTCCGACAGGTCCAGCGCGACGTCGTACCGACTGGGCGGCATACCAAGCTCCAGCATCGTCCTGCCGCCGACCGGGATGGCGGACAGATCGCGCGCGGCGGCGCGCGCCAGCGCCTGCTCTAGATCAGTTAGCGACCGCGCCCGGATTGCGACCGACGGCATTTGTCCGTCTATGGCGTACTCGTCGGTTTGCGCAGCGCTCGTGGAAGCAGCGAAGTCCCAGAACGCTTCGTCGATGGTCACAGTGTCGGAATCCCCAACGCCCATGCGCTGCGTTGTGATCGGCTCACACAAATGCCTTGGGGCCGAACTTTGCGATCTGATCCTGCGCGTGTTGATGTCCTGCCTCGCCGCATCCGTGACCCTTGGGGAAGATCTTGCAGGGGTTAAAATTCTCCGTTGGCCCGAACGCCGCGCGCAGCGACTGCATGGCATCCATATCCGCGTCGTTGAAGATCCAGGGCAGATAGTCGCGCTTCTCCAGCCCGACGCCGTGTTCTCCGGTGATCGCGCCGCCGGCATCGATGCACAAGCGCATGATCTCTCCGCCCGCATCGAGCACTCGCTCGGTTGCCCCAGGCTCGCGCTCATCGAATAGCAGGCAGGGATGCAGATTCCCGTCGCCGGCGTGGAACATGTTGGCGACGGGTAAGCGGTAGCGCTCGGCGATCTCGTAGACGGCATCGAGCACGTCGGGCAGCTTCGTGCGCGGCACTACGCCGTCGAGCAGGTAATAGTTGGGCATAATCTGACCCAACGCGCCGATCGCGCCTTTGCGACCGGCCCACAACGTCTCGCGCTCCTCAGGATCCGTCGCCGAGCGCACCTCGCGGGGCTCGAATCGATTCAGGATCGCTTCAATCCGCGCGCCCTCGGCTTCGACCTGCGACTCCGGCCCATCGACCTCGACTAACAGCACCGCCTCCGCATCCAGCGGAAAGCCGGTGTTTAGGACCGGCTCGACGGCTGCAATGGTCATCTTGTCGATCATTTCCAGCGCCGCCGGCACGATCCCCGACGCAACGACGGCCGATACGGCATTGGATGCCTGTCGCACGCTGTCGTAGACCGCCAGCAGCGTCCGCACCGCCGTCGGCTTGGGTACCAGTCGCACCAGAATCTGGGTCACGATCCCGACTGTGCCTTCGGATCCGACGACGCAACCGACCAGGTCGTAGCCCGGCTCATCGCGGGTCTCATGACCGATCCACTGCACCTCGCCATCGGCGGTGACCAGTTCGAGCGCCAAGACGTGATTGGTGGTGGTGCCCCACGCCAGTGTGTGAGGGCCGCCGGCGTTTTCGGCCACGTTGCCGCCGATCGTGCATGCTCGTTGCGAGCTCGGGTCGGGCGCATAGGTGAGCCCGTGCCGTTCCGCCTCGACGCCGAGATCGAGGTTGACGACACCGGGTTGAACCAGCGCCGTCCTGTTCTCGACGTCCAGATCGAGAATGCGTCGCATCCTGTTCATGCCGATCACGACGCCGCCCTTCGCCGCTAGCGCACCGCCGCTCAGCCCCGTGCCGGCACCGCGTGGCGTCACCGGCGCATGGTGCGTGTTGGCGATCTTGATCAGCCTGACGACGTCCTCGGTCGTCGTCGGGAGCGCGATAACGTCTGGATTGCCCCGATCAATCGTCCCATCGTACTCGTAGACCAACAGGTCGTCGTCGTGCCAGACGACCGCCTGCTCGCCGATGGCGTCGATCAGATCGCGGGCCAGAGTGGTGGGAGTGTGCATGAATCGATGATAAAGCGATGAGCGCTCGCGGAAGTCGATCAGCGTCGCCAACGGCGGGCGAGGAAGTCGAGCACCGCGCTGTTGAATCGGTCCGGTTGTTCCATGTCGACCGAATGGCCCGCCCGCGGTACGACGACGAGTTTGATCCGCCCATCGCCCGCTGCGACGCTCGCATCGTGCTCTGGCAAGCGATGCGGGCGTGCTCGCCGACGATGTAGAGCATCGGCATGCCGAACTGCCTCAGCAGCGGCATCGATGGCCCGCGCCAGGTCGCCAGCCCCGGCGTGGGCGCGAGGAACGTCGACGGCCTGGGTGGATTCCAGCCGTTCATGCGTCGGTAGAGCCAGGCGAGCTGGGGCTGGTTCCATTCCGTGTTCGGTGCCAATGCGCGCTGGCGCAGGGTCATCTCCGCCACGGTCCGATAGTGCGCCGACTGAATCTCCCGCACCTCGTCATTGACCGCCCCGGCGAGCGTACCCGAGAGGATTAACGCCTCGATCCGACCCGGGAGCAGCAGCGTGAACGGGGTCGTGGTGCATCCACCCATCGAGTGCGCGATCATCGCAAAGCGATCGAGGCGCAGATATTCCAACAGCGCGTGCAGATCGTGCGGGAACGCGCGGCGGCTGGGACCGCCAAGTACATCGCGGCTCAGTCCGAATGCGCGGTGGTCGAAGGTGATCGTGTAGTAACGCTCGGCGCGAGGATCAGCAGCGGCGCGTTGGGATCACCAGGCGCTTCGTAATAGAGGTCGATCGCGTTGCAGTGGAGAACTGGCACGTTCATTCAGAGGCTAAGTAGTTATCGTCCTCGACAGACTGGACGCGCGCCGCCTCGATCACGAGCTCGAGGCAACGGGTGGCGGTCAGTCGCTTGTTGCCCTCGCGATCCGATTCCCAAACCTGCTGTTCGGCATACACGCGATCGCCTGGCCCGACGCAGGCCATCCAGACCGTGCCGACAGGGCGCGTCTCCGATCCGCCGGTCGGCCCGGTGATGCCCGTCTCCGCCACGCCGATATCAGCGTGCAGCGTCTCGCGGACGCCGCGCGCCATTGCCGCGGCCGCTTCCTCCGAGACTGAGCCGTGTTCGCGCAACAACTCGCGCGAAACGCCGAGCAGGTCGATCTTGGGATAGTTGTGATACGGGGCCACGCCGCCGAGCCAGACTTTCGAGCAACCGGGAATGTCCGTAATCCAGTGGCCGATTAGTCCACCGGTATCCGTTTCCGCCGTAGCCAAGGTCAACCCGCACTCGGCGAGCTGGTCCACAAGACGACGGGCGGTGTCCTCGGCCATGGGTGGCGACCTCTGACGAGCGACGAGTTCTCGCGTTAATCCTCGTTGTTGGTGAACTTGTCCCAGTTGAACATCAGGATCAGGATGAACGTCACCAGCACCAGGAACGGTGCCAGCAGGATCGAGAACTCGTACCATTCCTCACGGTCGAAGTTGTTGACCCCGGTACCGCCTTCATCCGGCTCAGCCCGTTGCGGGACCGACAATTGGGTTTCTACGGTCGCGGTCTCGGCGGCGAGCACTTCGCCGCCATCTGTGAAGATCGGCTGGATCGCCGAGATCGCCAACAGCGCCAAAGCACCGGCCAGCGACAGCCGCGCCATCGGTTTGATCACCTTGCCCAAGGCATGCCAGATGGTTCGCATGTTCGTTCCCTCCACTGACTCTGGCCGACTGGCCGTCTGCTCACTCTGTAGTTCGGCGTTTAGGCTATTCCAGCGCGCCTGCTCGCGCGAGCGTGTCGATTTGGTCTTCGCTGTAGCCGAGCATGCGGCTCAGCACGAACTCAGTGTCCTCGCCCAGTCGCGGTGCCGGCGAGACAATCTCGGCCGGGGTTTCAGACAGCTGCCACGGCGGCGGCAACACCTCGCGCAGATGCGTCTCCGGCGGTCGCACCGCGACCGCGCCGCCACGGGCCTGAAAGTACTCCGAGTCATGGATATCGCTTCCCCAAACGGAAGCGGCCGCCGGCACCCCGGCCGCACGCAATGTCTCGGCCGTCTCAATGGCTGACTGTTCGGATGTCCACGCCTCGATCATCGGCTTCAGTTCGTCGCGATGTTTCCAGCGCCGCAGACCGGTGCGGAAGCGTGGGTCGTCGCGCAGGTGGTTGAGATCGCTACAGGCGCACAGCGCGTTCCACTCCGCGTCCGAGCGGCAGGCGATGGCGATCCAGCCGCTTCGCGCGCTCCTGTGATCGTCGGTGTACGCGTCGGGTGCGCGCATGGCGGCGCAGCGAAACACATCGTGCGGCGCGTACGCGCGGTGGCCGTTGCCAAGTCGCTCGCCATCGTGTCCTAGCAGGTCGACGTGCAGGAACTCCTCGGGGATGTGCATTCCGATTGCCTCCGACGAGGATGCGTCGATGAACTGTCCTCGGCCGGTGCGCTCTCGATAGTGAAAGCCGGCTATCATGGCGAGCGCCGCGGCCGTGCCAGCCCGCAGGTCGATCGAGCCGCCCATCATCACCGGCGGCTCTTCGGGTTCGCCAGAGAGATATGAGATCCCGCTGAGCGCGGCGAAGGTGGGCGCGTAACCCGTGTAGTTGCGTTCGGGCCCGGTCGCGCCCAGCGCTGAGGCCGAGACCATCACGATTTCCGGATTGATTGCCCGCAGGTAGTCGTAGCTCAGACCCAGTTTGTCGAGCGTGCCCGGTCGGAAATTGTCGATCGCGCCGTCGGCGGTGCGCGCGAGATCGCGGATGACCTGCTTCGCGCCCTCGGTCTTCAGGTTGAGCTGGATCGAGTACTTGTTGAGGTTGACCTCGTTGAACATCGGAGCCTGGTTGACGCCGCCCGCGAACGAACCCATCGCCAGTGAGCGTTGACGCGAGTGGTCGATCCGCGTCGCCGACTCCACCTTGATCGTTTCCGCTCCCAACAGCGCTACCTGCATGGCACCGTATGGCCCTGCCCAAGCCCATGTGAAATCGATCACTCGCTTGCCTGATAGCGGCCCGCGCCGCTTACCCGGTTGCATCAGGCTGCGGTGTCCCAGGTGATGCGGCAGATAACCGTCCTCGACGGCATGTCCGCCGCCGTTGCCGTTGTGTGTGGTGGTCATCCAATGACTCCGGCTCGTTTCGCTTGCGTGGGTGTCCAGGGTTGTAGGTGTGGTCCAGTCAGTTCAGCGGTCGAGGAACCGAGCAGCGGGGCGGCGCTGCGAGTGGCGCGCCTGGCTCGATTCCAGCGCGCTGCGAACTGCGGATAGCGGCTCGGTTCGACCACGGGGTGAGGCAGCACATCGAAAAAGTCGCGCACCTGCATCTGCTCGGAGTGCATCACCTCCGACGGCCGCAACACGGGACCGGCTGGCGCGCTGTTGGCCTGCAAGGCGCGGAAGACCTCGTCGCGCGTTCGCGTGGCGGCCCATTCCTCGATTGCGGCACCTGCCTCGTCACCCAATTGCAGCCGATCGATCAGCCCGCCGTCAGCGTCGAATGCCCAGTCCGGGTTACCCATCGCCTTGATTAATCCGGCCCACTGGTGTCCCTGGGGCGTGACCACGATCAGGTGTCCATCCGAACAGGCGAAACGTCCGCTGAAGGCGCTGCCGCTACGTCGGGGCGGCAGCAGCGGTGGTCCGCCGTCGTTGTGCGCGATCGAGATATCAACCCGGTCCATGTTCATCATGGCTTCGACCGACGACACATCGACGATCTGTCCATGTCCGTCCCGGTCGCGCACGATCAACGCCGCCCAGGCTGCCAGCGCTAGCGCTGTACCGCCGTCGGCCTCGTGCACGTTAGCGCCGGCCACGAGTGGCGCGGCGGCGCTCGCGCCGAGATTTCGTCTGACTCCGGCGGCGGATCCCGAGGCGTGCGCGCGCGTCAGCGCGGTCGATGGCCACTCACTCGCGTTTCCGACGAGGCCGAAGGCGGTCACCGAGGCGATGATCAGTTGCGGTAAACACTCACGCAGGTCGTGCGGGTTCAGGTTGAGCGCGTCCAGTTGCGTCAGCGTGCGGTCGGTAACGAAGACATCGGCGTTCGAGATCAGCGCATGCAGTACGCGGACGCCCGCGGCTGATTCAAGCTCGAGCCTTACGCTGCGCTTAGATGTGTTGTACGCCAGCCACGTCGTCGATGTCTCGCGGTGCGGTGACGGGTCTGCAAACGGTGCCATCCGCCGAGCAGCGTCGCCCTTGGGCGATTCAACCTTGATCGTCTCCGCGCCAGCGTCGGCCAGTAGCTTGGCCGCGAACGGAGCGGAGATGCCCTCTGCCAGCTCCACAACCCGAACGCCGTCCAGCAACGGCGGCCCCAGCTCCTCCGGCGAGGTCTCGACGACAGGTTTGTCTGTGGAAGGCATGGTCATGCGTGGACAGTCTAGAACGCAATCGGGAGTGCTCATAGACTGCAAGCGATGAGTGAGCGGGATCAGAATCAGATGGGTGCCGCGCGACCCTTCGATGGCGTGCGCGTGCTCGAACTCGCCGAAGGCATCTCGGGACCTTACGCGGGACGCTGGCTGGCGGCGCTCGGTGCCGATGTTGTCAAGGTCGAACGCACGATCGGCGATCTATCCCGCGCCTTCGGTCCATGGCGGGACGATCTCCCCGATGACGAGTCGAGCGGACTCTTCCTCTACCTTAACGGTGACAAGCGCTCGGTGACCCTCAACCTCGAGACATCCGATGGGCGCGAACTCCTGCGCGAGCTGGCGCAGACCGCCGAGATCGTGATCGAGTCCTTTACCCCGGGCTATCTCGCGGAGCGTGGACTGGGATATGACACTCTGTCTCAGAACCACGCGGCGCTCGTGATGATCTCGATCACGCCCTTCGGTCAAACCGGCCCCAACGCTAATCTGCCGGCGACCGAGCTCACCCTCTACGCTGCTAGCGGACAGATGTGGCTGACCGGGCATCCCGATCGTCCACCGCTCAAGAACGGTGGCTCGCAGCCCTCGTACCAGGCTGGACTCAACGCCTTCGCCGCCATCTCTGGCGCCTACTACGGCGCGTTGATGCATGAGCAGGGCTCGTATATCGACCTGTCTGTGCAAGAATCCTACGCCGGCATGGCCGAAGCCTTTCACACGCGAGCGTCCCAGCTTGGCGTTGAATCCTTGCGCTCGGGCAACAACCTGAACGCGCTCTGGGGCGTCTACGAGGTCGCCGACGGGTTCGGCGGTATCTGCGCGTTGCCTCGCAACTATCCGTCCTTCGCCCACGCCGTCGGACTGGATGCACTGCAGGATGAGCGCTTCGCCGACCCCAGCCAGCGACTGCTCAACAACGACGAACTGATGGCGATCATGTACGGCTGGTTCGCCGGTCAGACTCGACAGGGATTGCTCAAACTCGGCATTGAGCACCGCGTCCCGTTCGGGTTCGTCGCCACATTCGAGGACCTTGCGAACTCCGAGCATCTGGCTGGCCGCGATTTCTTCGCCAGGGTTGAGGATGATGCCGCGGGATCGCTCATGTACCCGGGTCGACTCTGGCTCAGCAGCGGGCACGATTGGAAGATGGGTCACGCCCCAAAGCTCGGCGAGCACAATGTCGATATCTTCCACGGCGAGCTCGGCTACGACCGCGAAGATCTCGTTCGACTGCGAGAACTGGATGCCATCTGATGTTTGACCCCGGCCGACCGCTCAGCGGCGTCCGCGTCGCCGACCTGACCATGATCTGGGCCGGTCCGTATGCGACCAAGATCCTCGCCGATCAGGGCGCGGAGGTGATCAAAATCGAATCACCGCGAGTGTGGGACAACATTCGCACCCTGCTCGCGCCTCCCGTCGCGCCTGGCGAACACTGGTGGAACACCAACTTTTACCTTCACGAATACAGCCGCAACAAAAAATCGCTCACACTCGATCTCGCCGCCGACGTAGGCAAAGCGGTGTTCGCGCAGCTCCTCCGAC
Source organism: Dehalococcoidia bacterium (assembly GCA_965116225.1). Taxonomy (GTDB): domain Bacteria; phylum Chloroflexota; class Dehalococcoidia; order Bin125; family Bin125; genus Bin125. Next base: position 2,386,778 of record OZ220495.1, read on the forward strand.
ATTGCGACGTCGTGATCGAGAACTACCGCACCGAGGTGATGGATAACCTCGGCCTGAGCTACGACTGGCTGCGCGAGCAGCGGGACGACCTGATCGTGATCGGCATGGCGGGCTTCGGCAAAACTGGGCCGGAGCGAGACGCCGTCGGCTACGGGCCAATCATCGAGATGATGAGCGGCATGACATCGACGACCGGCTACGGCGACGACGGCGTGCCGTACAAGAGTGGCATCTCGTATGGCGACCCGATCGCCGGCGTCTGCGCCGCCGCGGCCGTCGCGACCGCGCTGATTCATCGCAAGCGCACCGGCGCGGGGCAGTACATCGACCTCGCTCAGCGCGAGGTCATGTCCACCCTGCTGGGCGAGTTCTACATGGACTGGTCGATGAACCGACGCTTGCCCGAGCACATGGGCACTGGACATGACTGGATGGCGCCGCACAACGTGTATCGCTGCGTGGGCGACGATGAGTGGATCGCGATCTGCGTCCGCACCGATACCGAGTGGGAGGCGCTCAAACGCGCGATGGGCTCGCCCGATTGGGGTGAGCGGGCGGAGTTCTCGGACCAGATCCTGCGCTGGGAACATCGCGTCGAGCTCGACGAGCTGGTGAGCGGCTGGACCGCTGAGCGCAGTAAGGCCGATCTCTTCGCCGTGCTCCACGCCGAGCGGGTCCCGTCCTCTCCCGTCTGGAAGATGCTCGAGGTGCTCCGCGATCCGCATCTCAGCGCGCGACGGTACTACGAGCCGATTCGCCACCCGGAAGTGGGCATCTGGGTTGCGCACGGTTGGCTCTGGCGCACTGACGGCGCCGGGCCCTGCATCGTTGCGCCCGCGCCCGAGTTCGGTCAGCACAACGCCGAGATTTTCGGCGGACTGCTGGGTATGTCCGAAGTGGAACAGTCCGCCCTCGAAGCCGCTGGGATTACCGCGACCCGACCCGAAGGCGTTCCGCGCGCGTCGGAAATGCCGCCTAGCCCGTCGCTGATCTGACTCTGACCACATCTGCAGCAACCAGCGCCGCGCGGAACGATGACACGTGGTCTTCCACGCTCTCACCCACGGCCAGTGCCCACGTCTCCGATTGCGCAAGTCGCTTGCTGATCTCCATGATGTCATCGTGCCAGCGCCACGATGCACTGATCGGCACCGGTAGCGCGAGTCGCAGCGAATAGTCATCCGTTGGCAGCCAGAAATGTCCGAACCAGCCATGGCGGCGGATGATCCCCGCCTGCATCAGAACCACGTGGGCGGCTCGCTTGTCCGGCGAGGAGTACTCCGGGTCCGTCGTGCAGCGAATCAGGAAATTGAAGATCGAAAACTGGCCGGCGCGGGATCCGGTTCGCAGTTGTCCGATCGCGCACAGCCCATCGGCGATTGCGAGCAGCCGCGCGCCGTGATCGAGCGGCAAGCGCGCTTCCGTCAACGTGGTCGGCGATTCAATTCGGGCGGTCATCGACCGCGCTGGACGTCGTCCAGCGTCGCGCGCAGACCGCGCGTGCGGATGGAGCGGTTCATCTCCAGTACGGGCGTAGTGAAGTGCGCGATCGAGTCGATCTCGACGCCGCCCATCAGCGCCCTCGCGGAAGCCCTGGACTTCCTGCGTGCGGTTGATCGCCTTTTTTCTGCAGCACCAGGATCTCTTTGGGCGTTTTCGCGACGGACTCGACATAATCATCGACATACTGATCGAGTTGATCTGCAGGCAATGCTCGGGTGAACAAGCCGCTCTGCGCTGCCTCGCGGCCCGAGATAGATCATGTTGCCGACCGGGAAGAAGACCTTTTTCGCCTGTTTCGCGTAACCTGCCAGGCCCAGAACGAAGCCGGTGCCCAGCGGCAGTTGCAGCGCGCCGACCCGCGTACCCTCGGCGGCAAACGTGACATCACAGATCATTGCTAGCTGCGTGCCGCCGGTTAGGCAGTGTCCGTGCACTTTGGCGATCACCAGTAACCGCAGGTCCCAAATCCACAGCCAGTTATGCAGCAGCCCCTCGAGTTCGTAGTCGCGGGAGATCGTCGACGCCTGTTCGGACGCTACGCCCAAGCCGCTGGCCAGGTCGTAGCCCGCGCTGAACGCTCGCCCCGTGCCCGAGATCCAATGCTACATGAACCGAGTCGTCGCGCTCGGCTTCGACCAGCGCCTAGATCGACTCGCGCTGCAACTGACGCGAGATCGCGTTGAGCTTCTCGGTACGATTCAGGACAACTCTCGTTGCCTGACCAACCCGCTCGACGTCAATCGTCTCCGGTATGCCGATCTACTCCCTTCATACGGCTGAACCGATACGGCTAACTGGAAGGTATCGAACTGATCAAAACCGCAACCGAAACCCGTATCGAAGCTGCGCCCGCATCATTCGCCCTGCGAGTTTCCCATCGACGCGATGCAAGACAGACATGAGTGCTTGCCATCGAGAGAATATATGTTCTGTTCTCTTTGTAGAACAGAGGTGCAGTGAAAGTTGGCTCCGATGCTGTTCTTGTCCCTGTTGGCCTTCGCGATGGTCGCCTGGCTGCTGTGGGAGTGGAAGACCGGCGCGTGGCACCGTCCTCTGAGTTCGTCCGCAGGCGGTCGATCGCCGACGTCGCATCCAGTTCAGTGGCTATCGGCGCGACTGCCTACGGCGCACTCGCGCGAGGCGTGTGCATCGTTGCGCTTAGAATGCAAGTCGGAGTGTGAGATGACTACACGAAGCCCATCGTCCGCGGATTCCGCCAGTGAAGCACTCGACCTACTGATGAACGTGGTCCTGTTTCGTAATATGCCGAAATCCATGCTGCGGGAACTTAGCCAGAAATTGCGGCCGATCCGATATCGCGCCCACACCGACATCTTCCATGAGGGCGATGAGGGCGCGACCCTCTACATCATCCTCAAAGGCGCAGTGAAGATCTTCATCCCCTCGCTCGATGGACGAGAGGTCGTGCTGGCCGTGCATCGCAAGTACGACTTGCTGGGCGAGATGTCGCTGCTCGACGATTATCCCCGTTCCGCCTCGGCGCGAACCATCGAGGGTACCGAGGCCATGAGCCTGAATCGCCACGACTTCCTCTCCGTCCTCGACCGGCATCCCGAAGCACAGCGCGCGATCATCGATGTTCTCGTCGCCAGGCTCCGGGCGACGAACCAGTCGATCCAGGACGCCTACCTGCTGGACGTACCCGGCCGGCTCGCGCGCAGACTGCTGACCATCGCCGACGAGCATGGAACGGTTGGCGAGGACGGCATCGATATCGGACTGCGCGTCTCGCAACAGGAGTTGGCGAACATGATCGGTGCCTCGCGCGTCGCTGTGAACAAGCAACTCCAGCAGTGGCGCAAACAGCAGATCGTTGACGTCAACCGGCAGCGGGTGACGATCGTCAATCGGGCAGCTCTCGAGCGCGAATACTCGCTGTCGCCCTAAGCGCATCCCGCCGTGCGGATGCGACGAATCACACTGATCCAGGACGACATTCATAATGACATCCTGCTGGACGAAAGGTGCGCCATGACTGAACCGCTGAGCGAATCGCAACTAGCGGCGCTTCGCGCCTGCCCCTCACCGGCCATTGCCAATGCGATCGAGACCTTCAATATCCGCAGTCGCGCGACGGGCTTCATGACGCCCGATATCGTTTGCCGCTTTCCGGAGCTGGATCCGGTCGTTGGTTACGCGGCGACCTGCAAGATTCGCGCCTCGATTCCGCCTGGTGACGATCCGCAGACCAAGGCGGTGCCGGACTGGTGGGCGCACATCGAATCGATCCCCGAACCTCGCCTCATCGTGATCCAGGACCTTGATCAGCCGCCGATCGGCTCGTTTTGGGGCGAGGTCAACGGCAATATTCACAAGGCGCTCGGCGCGATCGGGCTGATCACCGATGGCGGCGTCCGCGATCTCGATGAAGTGCGCGAGCTCGGATTCCAGTTCCTCTCGAAGGAGATCCTGGTTTCGCACGCCTACGTTCACATCGTCGAGATCGGCCAACCAGTCACCGTCGGCGGGGTGACCGTGCATCCCAGCGATCTGCTCCATGCCGACCAGCATGGCGTCTGCGAGATTCCCCACGAGATCGCGTCGCAGGTCGCCGCCGCCGCCCAGGCTGTCGAAGACCGCGAGCGGGTGATCATCAACTATGCCAAGTCGGACGGGTTCACGCGGCAGGGTTTGCTGAACGTGATGCAAGGTCGAGCGCCGTACGCTGACCAGGAGTAAGCCTCGATTCCGGAGCGACCGATCAGCGGTGCGACCTCGAGCGGACGACGGGCCGCGCTTCGTCGGCGCGAATCCGGAATGTTCGCCCCGTTCCGCTCACGTGATTACCGTGTGCTCTGGATCGCGATCTTTCTGCGCTCCGCCGCGCTCTGGCTGGATCAGGCGGCGCGGCCGGTCCTGATCTACGAACTTACTGATTCGGCGGTGTTGCTCGGCGTATTGCTTGCCGCGCGCATGGTGCCCAATCTGATCCTCGGCGTCTTCGCCGGCGCGATTGTCGACCGCTACCCAAAGCGCACCGTGCTGGTGCTGTCGCAGGCGGGCAACGTGGTCGCGGCCGGTGTACTGTTCCTGCTGCTCCTGCTCGAACTCGCCGAGGACTGGCATGTGATCCTGCTCGCCGCCGCGGCGGGCGTGAACATCGCGTTCTTTCAACCTGCGCGTCAGGCGATTCTGCCCACCATGGTGCCTCCGTCGGCGCTACGCCCGGCCGTTGCACTGTCGCAGACGGCCAATACGATGATGCGCATCGGCGGCGCGCTGCTGGCCGGCGTCCTGTTGGCGCTCGCCGACTTCGTCTGGATCTACGGCGCGATGACTGTTATCTATATCGGCGCCACTGTCTGTAGCAGCTTAATCAGGATTCGGGGCGAACCTCTCGCCGCAGCGAATCGAGCGACTGGATCACTCCTGCGGCAGACGGGCAGCGGCATACGCTGGGCGATTGATATGCGCTGGCCGCTGGCGGTGCTCGCGATTTCGGTCGTCATGTTTATCTTCCTGGTCCCCTACCAGAACGTCTTCGTGCCGCTGATGGTGATCGATGAATTGGGCGAACCGCGCTCGTGGGTCGGCTACCTGATGGCGGTAGGCGGCGCTGGCGCGGCGTCGGGTTCGTTGTTGTTGGCTGGATGGCGCAGCATTCCCTCGCCGGGTCGGTTGATGGCGGCGTTGCTGGTCGTGGCGGGCGTCGCCCTGTCGGCGATGTCGGGCGCGCTGCACCTGCCCGTACTGGCGATCTGCGTGTTCCTCGCCGCGGCGTGCTCGACGAACGTGATGTCGTTGGCGAACCTGACGCTACTCGCTCAGGCGAGCGAGGGTATGGTCGGCCGGGCGTTGAGCCTGATGAACATCGCCCGTGGCATGATCCTGCTGGGCGCGCTCGGAACCGGCGCGTTGGCGGACCTGCTCGGCCCGCGGACAGGGTTGCTGACGATGGGTATGTCGCTGGCCGCTATTGCGTTGCTGATGCTGGCGACGCCGCTGTCCAAGCGCGTGGCAGACTGAGATTGCGTCTGCGTCGGAGCCTCCGGCTGTCGCCCCCGCAAACTACCTGGACAGTGACGTGGCGACTCAATCGTATCTTGCACAGGCCTGCCAGGGAAGTCCGAGAACCGAGCAAGTCGGCCTATCCGCAGTCGTAATCGGGACTGGTGCGAGGCCATGAACTCGTCGTTCCCTTGAGCGTCATGGTCCTCGTTCCACGGCGGACAACGATGGTAAACTCATCGCCCGGAACAATGGTGGACAAGACATCCAGCAGTTCGTCGAAAGTCTGCGTCGGTTGTCCGTTCATCTGTAGAACGACGTCTCCATTACGCAGGCCGGACCGGTCAGCTGCAAAGCCGCATCCGACGGCGATGACACTTAGTCGATCTTGGCTTTGGTCGATACTCACGCCGAGGAACGAGCGCTCGTAGTCTTTGCCTGAGAGGAGCGTGGGGAGTGCCTTACGGATGGCGCTGGCGCTGACGGCGAACCCGATTCCGCTCCAAGTCTCTCCCCACCAAGTCTGGATCTGTGTCGGCATGCCCACGACCCGTCCCTGTGCGTCGACCAGCATGCCGCCGGAATTACCGGGATTGAGCGAGGCATCGGTCTGGATCATGTCGCGCAGCGGTTCGGAGGTGGCATTACCGCTGTACCGCTCACGGCCGATGCCCGAGATGATTCCGACGGTGAGCGAATTACGCAACCCGAACGGCGCGCCTAGTGCGGCGACTGGCTGACCCACCTGTAACTCATCCAATGGCGCGTAGGTTGGCAGCGCGATGTCGATTCCGTCAGGATCGATCTTGAGCAGTGCGAGGTCATTGCCAGCATCCCTGGCTATCAACCGTGCGTTTCGCTGGTTGCCGTCGTGCGTGGTCACGACGAGCGCACCAGCTCCTGAGACCACGTGGAGATTGGTGATCACATGTCCGTCATCGCTAACGAAGAAGCCCGCTCCGGCCCCTCGGTCAGCCATGATGGTGACGAGGGAAGGCACGGCGATCGTGAATATCGCGCTCCAGTCGACGGCTGGCCGGATCAGTTCGGTCGACTGCGCAGTTTGTTCGTCCGTGGCGAACGGTGCCCCGATCTCGGCGAACGCAGTGGATCCGCTTGCGGCGACATTGGCCGTGGTCGATTGGCTGGCTAGCATGACGTTCATCGCCTCGCCGCTCTTGTCGATGCTGTCCCCGCCGTGGGTCGTCCAGAAAATCCCGGCGGTGACCATTGCCGCGGCAGCCGCTGAGATGATCGCGGCGGCAAATGTGGTTCGTCGGTTCATTGCTCATCTCCTCAAGATGTTCAGCTCGGGGTACCCGCGGGCACCGGCTATTCGGAGCCTGAGATCACTTCGATCAAGACGCGGACGCGCCCTTCAGGCAGCAGGGCGAGACGCTGAAACGCTGCTTCCGAGAGGTCGACGTGGTTGTGGCCGAGCAGCCCGGTGTCCTGCACGATGACGTCCACGAAGCGCTCCTCTCTCCAGATGCGCAGCCGGGTTCCGCAGGGCCAGGTGACTGCAGCACCGACTGTCGCGTCCTGTGGATCATACGCCTTGCCCGTGCAGTACATCGGCCCACCGGCCAGAGATGGGTGGTAGTACGTGATCTCGCCTGGCACGATGCGGGACGCCGAATCGCCCTGGACGATGCCGGAGGCGGGATTCCAGCGCGCTGACTCGACGCGCATGCGCACCCAGATAGCGTTGCCCGGATGCAGAATCGCGAACAGCTGTTGGGCAGGCTTGCCGGGCGTATATGCAATCCACCGCTGATAGTCGGTATTCCAGCGACGCGCCTCGGCCACTGGAGCGAACGGATCGACGCCGAAGGCGGTCCATACCGGCTCGCGTAGCCCCGACCAACCGAGGTACGACCAGCCCACGGGCAGCGATGTCGACTCAGGCAGCGGTCCACGAAAGACTGGCTGGTGCCAGAGCGCATCGGACTCAAGCTCCATCCACAACGGTTGACCGTGCCGCAGCATGCCGATGGTGTCGATCGGTGTGTTCGGCGCGTATGCGCGCCAGCGGCGATCCACCTGCTCAGGCGCGCTGGATACCTGCGGAATATTCCAGCTGAGCGCGATCCGTAGCGGCAGCGAACCGGCTGCGTTGGCGATTGGCATGTTAGGGCCGCACCAGGTCGCGCTGTTCCAGCCGGCGACGAGGCCGATACCGTCGGTTTCGCGTGCGGTTGCTGTTGACTGGAACGACCGGGTACTGAACGCCGCGCCGAGCGCGCACGCGGCACCGGCTCGCAGGATGGCGCGACGACTGAATCGACGCGTCGATCTCATGCGTTCCGCGCTTGCCAGCCGCGAAACGCGAACATCGCGACCGAGGTCGCGATGGCGACGTTGACGCTGTCGATATTGCCGTACAACGGTAGTTCCAATTGCAGCGCCGCCGCCTCGATGAATGGCTGTGGTAGTCCGTCGCCCTCGTTCCCGGCGACAATTAGGGGGCGTTCGGGCCACTCGGCATCCCAGATCGGTATCGCCTGATTGCCTTGTTGGAGGGCGACGATGTCAAAACCTTCGGCGGCGGCGCGATCCAGGCACGCGGTGGCTGATCCCAGCGTTTCAATTGGCAGCCACCAGTCCGCTCCCTTTGTCGATGGTCGGTAGTAGAAATCGCGTCCGATGATCCAGACCGCTTCCGCTCCGGCGGCCTCGGCGCTGCGGACGAGTGTGCCGAGGTTGACTCCGTATGAGAAGTTGAACGCCGCGACGACAAACGACCTTGGCCTCGCAGGCGGTCGTTCGCGGTAGGGCAGTCCGAATGGTCGTACGAACGAGTGTGATCGGTCGCCGTTCGTTGGCGGACGAGCGGCGATAGCGTCGAGCGCCCGTCGGGCGCGATTGCGGATCGCCAGATCGGGATCGCGACTCAGTCGCTCCAGCAGCTCAGTCGCTGGAGCACCGATCGCGGCGAGCGCGACGCATGCCGCGCGGCGGGCGTTGCGCTCGCCCGTCTCCAGGACTGGGTCGAGCTGTCGGCAAACCTCGTCCGGGTCGAGTCGCGGCAGGAGGGTCATCGAACGCCGCCGCATCCGTTTGTTGGCCGAGAGCAACGACGGCAGCAACGCGGCGACGACCTCTCGCGCCGGACCCAACTGCAGCGCAATGCGAGCCTCACCGCGCGGAAAGCCATGGTTCGTGTTGAGTACCACGTCGACGGTGCGCTCGATCCAGCCGTCGGAGCGCCAGGCCGCGTCGGCGCGGACGGCGGTCCCAGCTGCGTACGCGGCCTGTTCCTCCGCGTCGAGGCTGGGGATCAGAGTCGAATCGGTCGTTTGAGGGTTAGGCTGGCTCACAGGAGCACTAGCGTATTGCGAATCGCGTTGGTCGGGCGCTGGCGCGGCGCGCGGCGGTGTCCGATGGGGGAGTAGGCGCATGACGACTCGCGAAGTGGAGATCGAGGCTGAGCCGATCGATGCCTTCGAGGCGGCGCTGGAGGTGCTGGAACGGGCCGTGACCGAGGGCGCGTTCAAAGAGGTCGTCAATGAGTCGCCCTGTCATTATGCGATCGGTTGGGCCACGATGCTAACCGGCGCGCGGTACGATTTCCGCTTCGAGCACGGCGGTGGGACTACCCGCGCCGTGGCCGAGCTGGAATTCTCCGGCCTGTTGGGACCGCTGTTGCGATTGATCCGCGGTGCCGGCAACGGTCCACACCTTGAGCAGATTCTGGGCGACATCAGGGGGCTCGCCGAATCGGAAGAGTTTTACGAGGACGAAGACGTGCTCAATGGTAGAGCGGACGAGGGCGCGGCAAATGAAGGCGAATAGCGCAACTGCTAGTCTCGCCCGGACGCCGGTCGATGGACGAACAGGAGCAAGCCATGCGGCTGAGTGGACTTGAGGGCAAGGTGGCGGTGGTCACCGGCGCGGGACGCATGCGCAGCATTGGTAGGCCGATTGCCATCGAACTTGCGCGGCAGGGCTGCGACGTCGTCCTGACCAGCACCGGTCGCGTGCCGCAGGACTATCCGGATGACGAGCGGGCGGCAGCTGGCGCGATATCGACTCGGTCGCCGATGAGATCCGTGCCGAGGGTCGGCGCGCACTGCCGTTGGTCTCGGACGTGGCCGATTACGAGGCCGTCGAAGCGCTGCTGGACGCGGCGCTGGCCGATTTTGGACGAGTCGACTTCGTGATCAACAACGCCGGTGCCGCTCGCGGTGCTGACCGCGTGCCCGTGATCGATCTCGACCCCGACCTTTGGTACCTTGTGCTCGATGTCAATCTCAACGGCGTCTTCTACATGAGCCAGGTTTTCGGATGCCAGCTGATCGAGCAGGGATCGGGCGGGGCGATCATCAACCTCATCCTCCCCTCCATCGCCGGTAAGATGCTTGGCCCGAACACGGCCGCCTATGCCTCGTCCAAGGCGGGCTTGCAGGCATTGACGGCAGGCATGGAGCAGGAGGTAGGCAAACACGGGGTGCGCGTCACGCGATCTGTCCCGGCATCATCGACACTTCACGTATGGACGACCATGGGGCACGGGGATTTCTGGCAGCGAACCATCGACGCGCGCATTCCGATGGGTCGTGCCGGCACCGGCGCGGACATCGCTAGCATCACCGCATTCCTGTGCGCGACAGAAGGCGAGTGGATCACCGGGCAGTCCTACAATGTGGACGGCGGGACCTGTGTCCAGCATTAGGCACCCGACCGAAACGCACAGCCGAAACGGACAAACGAGTGTGTTGTCCCAAGTAATGGATAGCTGACAGGGATCGACCATGACCGACTACGAGTTCATCAGGTACGAGCAGGACGAGAGCATCGTCACGATCACGATCAACCGACCGGAGCGGATGAACTCGATTCATCCGCCGACCACCGCCGAGCTCGCCGATGCCTGGAACACGTTTGCTAACGACGACTCGGCTTGGGTCGCCATCCTGACAGGTGCTGGCGACCGCGCATTCTCGGCGGGTAATGACCTCAAGTACACGGCCGAGATGTCGCGGATGCTGGCGAACGAGCGGCCTAGTTTCGCGCCCGTTCGCGGCGGCTTCGGAGGCATTACCGCGGACTGGGAGTGTCCGAAGCCGATGATCGCAGCGGTTAACGGGTTCGCCCTGGGCGGCGGTTGCGAGATGGCTATGGCTTGCGACATCATCATCGCAGCCGACCATGCGCGCCTCGGCCTGCCGGAACCGCGCGTCGGTCTGATGGCCGGCGCTGGCGGTGTCCATCGCCTGCCGCGACATATCCCGCTCAAGATCGCCATGGGCTACATGCTGACCGGCAATCACATCCCGGCCGCCGAAGCGCATCGCTGGGGATTGGTCAACGAAGTCGTTCCCGCCGACGAGCTGATGGCGACGACGCGGCGCTGGGCGAGTGAGATCCTGCTGTGCGCGCCCATCTCCGTTCGCGCGTCCAAGGAATCGGCATACAAAGGTCTCGATCTGCCCTTGCCAGCTGCGCTGACGCATACCTTCCATCAGCAACGAATCATGGGTCAGTCGGAAGACCTGATCGAGGGACCGCGCGCTTTCGCTGAGAAGCGCACTCCGAACTGGAAGGGTCGCTAGCGGTCGTCGTCCGCGATCCACAACAGTCGCGCCGAGAGTTCTGCCATGCGGCGTCCCGAGTCGGGCACGTCGTTGCCCAGCTTGCGGTCGTACTCCTCAACCCACTCGGGTGGCAACAGTTGTTGGACTTCGTGCCAGCGGATCGGCTGAGCGCGTGTGTTGCGGGCGGCGTCGGTCACGTCGGCGAGCCAGATCGCCATGTCCCCGCCGTCCATCTGATTCACCACCCGGCAGGTCATCCAACCCAGCGCGCCATCGAGTATGGGCAATCCGCTCTCGTGCTCGCGCCAGTCGACGCCGGTGAACTTGTCCGCCTCCGTCTGCGAGCGAAAGCCCCAGTGACGCACCCAGCGCCACTGGTCGCGGGCGATCACGTGGACGGCGAACTGACCGGACGCGGCGATCAGCGAGTTGGTGTGGTTGCGCTTCTGAATCTGCACGAGGAGGCGCGGTTGTGACGGAACGATCGATGCGGCGAACGCGCCGACGGCGATCTGCCCGCCGCGCCGTCCCCTGTGCTGTGCGGTGACGACGGTCAGTGGCGACCACATGAGCGTGAGCAGCGACGGTGCCTCGGAGATCGGCATGATCGGAGGTTATGCTCTGAAGGCGCAGCCTGCGTTCGACGCGCCTGTCGCCGTTGCCGCCATCCGACCCAGAGCAGAGGAAGGGCGAAGAACCCGACGATGGCGATGCCCGCGCCGATCAGCAGCTCGCGATTGCGTTCCAGAACAGCATCGCCGAGCGCCGCCGCGAGAATCAGGATCGGCACCGAAGCGAGCACGGATACGATGATGTAGGCGAGAAAGCGCATCTGGGTGAGACCGGCGGCATAGGAGACGTAGTCGACGCCGGCGATCGGGAAGAGTCGCAGGATGATTAGCAGGCGAATGCCCAGCCGCTCGCCGAGTTGATCGATCCTGTCGAGCGCGACTTGCGACGTGAGCCGAGCTAATGCCGGCCGACCGAGTCGTCTGGCGACCCAGAAGCAAATCGTCGAACCGATGGCGGTGGCGGTGATCGTGTAGACGAAGCCGAGCCCGGGACCGAACACGGCGGCGGCGACGAGCGGCATCGGCGCGGTCGGCAGCGGAGCGAACAACATGGAGACGGCGAACAGGGCGATGTAGACGATCGGCCCCCAGACGCCGAAACCGTCGATCCACTCTTCAATCTCGGACTGCCCCCAGGGAAACCAGCGTTCGTAGGCGAGATAGGTGCCGATCAGCAGCGCGACCACAGCAATCCCGAGCAGCAGCAGGAGCGCGGCGCGGCGGCGGGTGATCTGCCAGTTCTGCATCCCGTCACTGTAGTTTGACTCGCGGCCATCCCTGCTGCGGCTGTGTGCGTTAATGTCAATGTCGGATGCAAGCTATGAGGCGAGTGCGGCCAATGGAGGAGGAGCGCCATGAACGGCTCGACGGCGATCGATCGGGAGTTCGTTGCCAAACACGCGGAATCGGCGCGACGAGCCGAGGCAGCGCGAACGCTGTTCCCAGGCGGCGTGACCCACGACGCGCGCTACTTCGAACCATTTGGCATCACCGTCGACCGCTCCTCGGGATCGCGAAAGTGGGACATCGACGGAAACGAGTACATCGACTATGTCATGGGTCATGGTGCGCTTATCTTTGGCCATAGCCACCCGTACCTGGTCGAGGCGATTACGGAGCAGGTCGCGCGCGGCACCCATATGGGCGGATCGAGTGATCTGGAGCGTCGCTGGGCGCTTGCGATCAAGCGGCTATTGCCCGGTGCCGAGAAGGTCCGCTTCACGTCATCAGGTACTGAGGCGACGATGATGGCGGTGCGATTGGCTCGCGCGGCGACCGGTCATGATCGGTTGCTGCGCTTGAGACATCACTTCCATGGCTGGAACGACAGCGTCTTCGTTGCCGGGCGCACATCGGCGGGGCCGATCGCCGCCAACGGACAGCCCAGAGCGATGCAGGAGCTGATCTCGGTGTTCGACCAGACCGACGTCGGCGGAATCGGCAACGCGCTGGCGACGAGACAGTATGCGGCGGTCATCCTCGAACCCACGGGATACTCGTGGGGAACATGCCCGCTGGAACCGTCGGTGCCGCGCGAGTTGCGCGCGCTCACCGAGCAGACGGGTACGTTGTTGATCTTCGATGAGGTGGTGACAGGGTTCCGCGTCAGCCCCGGTGGCCTGCAGGAGCGGATTGGCGTGCAGCCGGATTTGACCACACTGGCCAAAATCGCGGCGGGCGGGTTGCCCGGCGGCGCGGTCGCCGGTCGCGCCGACCTGCTCGACCAGATCAGTTTCGACGCCGGCGATGGCCGCGTCGCGCATCCGGGAACGTTCAACGCGAATCCGCTCTCGGCGGTCGCCGGCGAGCGAGCGCTGCGGGCGATTGCCGAGGAAGATCCGCTTGGCATCGCCAACGAGCGAGCGCGTCAACTCTCACGCGGTTTGAACCAGACGCTGCGAGCAGCCGATCTCCCAGGTTGCGCGTGGGCGGACGCGTCGATGGTGCACGTCATAATCGGCGAGGAGCTTGAACGCCCGGACGACGGAGTGACCTGGGACTGGGAGCGACACGGCGGGGCACAACCGACGCTGGCGGGCACACCGCCCGACATCGCCTGGCCCTTCCGACGCGCGCTGTTGAATCACGGCGTCGATCTGATGGGTATGGGCGCGTTGGTTTCATGCGTCCATTCCGAGTCGGATATCGACGCGACAATCGAGAGCGTCAGCGCCGCCCTCGCAGATTTGCGGCGAGCTGAAATCCTCTAATTGATGATGTGTTGGGGCGACAGACGCGAGCTGTAATCGAATCGCTAGCGCGTGGGATCCGTTTATGGGAATATTCACATAAGATCCATAAGTAGTGCGCGGAAACTCATTGATACGGACGTTCAATGAGCAGATGGCGATAGACGCTGACGATATGACAGTGATCCACCCGCTACACCAGGTGAGCCGGACCGACTACGCGGGCCTTCACGATCCCGAGAGCTTCCGCGATGCCTGTGGGACCGGATTCATCGCCAGGTTGGACGGGACACCGACCCATCGCCTGGTAGAGCAGGCCGTTGAGGGCGTTGTCAGCCTGACACATCGCGGTGCCGTCAACGCCGACCCCGACACGGGCGATGGTGCCGGCGTCACGCTCAACATTCCGTACGCAATTCTGCAGGAAGATCTGGATCGACTTGGCAGACTGGGACTGCCTAACTGCGATCTGGGCTTAGCGATGGTGTTCCTGCCCGACGAAATAGAGCCGGCGCAACGCGCGAAGCAGACGATCGAACGCGCGGTTGCGAGCGCCGGTCTCGAGGTCGTCGGCTGGCGGCAGGTGCCGACCGACCCGAGCGTGCTCGGTAGCTGGGCGCTGCGCGACCTGCCGATGATTGAGCAGCTGTTGATCGCCAACCCGCCGGGGATCTCGCCGGACGAGTTCTCGCGCCGTATCTATCTGGCCCGGCGTCGCGCCGACACGGCGTTCGGTCGCCTGCGCGAGTCCAGCCCGGATGATGCCGCAGGCGAGACTTACATCGTCTCGATGTCCACATCGACCGTTGTCTATAAGGGTTTGATGGTCGCGCCTCAACTGAGCAAGTTTTATCCCGACTTGACCAATCCGGGCACCGTATCGGCCGTAGCGCTGTTCCACCAGCGCTACGCGACCAACACGCTGCCCGACTGGAAGATCGCACAGCCATTCCGCTACATCGCCCACAATGGCGAAATCAACACGTTGCTGGGCAACCGGCTGTGGATGCATGCGCGCGGCCCGGCAATGGAGTCAGATCTGTGGGGCGACGCCGTGTCGGAGCTGCATCCCATCTTGGGGCAAGTGAGCTCGGACTCGCAGGCCTTTGATGAGGCGTTCGAGCTGCTGGTCGCCTCGGGTCGCAGCCCCCTGCACGCCATGATGATGCTGATCCCGGAGGCATGGGAACAGCTCGACGACATGGACCCGAATCTGCGCGGCTTCTATGAGTATCACGCTTGTTTGTCGGAGCCGTGGGACGGCCCAGCAGCGATGGCGTTTACCGACGGCCGGATCGCCGCCGCGGCGATGGATCGTAACGGACTGCGCCCCGCCCGGTACCAGGTGACCCGTAGTGGGCTGGTCGTGATGGCATCAGAAGTTGGTTTAATCCGCCTCGACCAGTCCGAGATCATCGAGTCTGGCCGGCTGGGACCCGGCCAGATGGTCGCCGTGGATACTGAACGGCACGAGCTGCTGCGCAACGACGACATCAAACGCCGTATCTCCAGCCGACAACCCTATGCCCATTGGGTGCGCAACCACATGGGTCGGATCGAGCAAACCGCCAGTATCGAAGCGTCGTCAATTCCCCAACCTGAAGAGGGCGAGTTGCTCTCGCGACAGATCCTGCACGGGTACAGCCGCGAAGAGATCGAGTACGTACTCAAGCCCATGGCGCGTCAAGCGAAGGAACCAGTCGGTTCGATGGGCGACGACACGCCGCTCTCCGTGCTGCACGATCCGCCGCGTCCGCTCTATTCATACTTCAAGCAGAAGTTCGCGCAAGTCACCAACCCGCCGATCGATTCGATTCGCGAGCGGAACGTAATGTCGCTCGACACCTGGTTGGGTCGACGACATTCCCTGCTCGAGGAAACGCCGCAGGCGGCGGGGTTAGTGCACCTCAAGTCTCCGCTCTTACTCGGCGACGAGATCGATGCGCTCTACACAACCCGGCTGCCCGGCTTCTCGACGACCGCGCTTGGAACGTCATTTCCGACAGCGGACGGCCCCGCCGGACTTGAGGCGGCACTTAGCGCGCTGTGCGACCATGTCGATAACGCGATTGAGGACGGTTATTCGGTGATTGTGTTGAGCGATGAGCACGTCGGCACTGACTATGCGCCGATTCCCATGTTGCTGGCCGTGTCGACGGTGCACCACCACATGATTGCCAGCGGTCAACGTATGGCGGCGTCGATCGTGGCCAGTTGCGGCGACGCTCGGGATGTCCACCAGATCTCCTGCTTGATCGGTTTCGGCGCCGACGCGGTGCACCCCTACCTGGCGTTGCAGACGCTGAACGCGCTCCAAGCCCAGGGTGAGTTTGCGGATATGGACGCGGGCGAGGTGATCGAGCGCTATGCGCAGGCGGTCGACTCCGGCATTCTCAAGATCATGTCCAAGATGGGCATCGCGGCAAAGTCTTCGTATCACGGCGCGCAGATTTTCGAGGCGCTGGGGATCGGGCAAGCCGTGATCGATCGGTCATTTCCCGGCACGCTCTCGCGTATCGGCGGGATCGGGTTCGAGGAGATCGGTGCCGATGCGCTGAGTCGTCACACTCAGGCGTATCCGGCCGACGGCCTAGACGCGGGTGGATGGTATCGCTATCGCCGAGATGCCGATTATCATGCCAACGAGCCGCCGGTCTGGCGAGCGCTGCACAAGACGGTGCAAGGCGGGGGCGACGAGGAGTACCGGGTCTATGCCGAACGGGCCAACAGTCGTCAACCGACCGCGTTGCGCGACCTGCTCGACTTCAACTCCGACCGTGCTCCGATCCCGCTGGCGGAGGTAGAGCCGCACGTGGCGATCACGCCTCGGTTCAGCACCGGCGCGATGTCGCTGGGCGCGCTCAGCCCCGAGACGCATGAAGATATCGCCCGAGCGATGAACGAGCTTAGCGCAGCCTCCAACACAGGTGAGGGCGGCGAAGACCCCAGGCGATTTTTGGCCGCAGGCGACAAGTCCGACGCCAATTCGCGCATCAAGCAGATTGCCTCGGGTCGCTTCGGTGTCACGCCGGCGTATCTGGGCAGCGCCAGTGAGATCGAGATTAAGATCGCCCAAGGTTCAAAGCCGGGCGAGGGTGGACAGCTGCCCGGCCACAAGGTGACGCCGTACATCGCGATGCTCAGGCACTCGACGCCCGGCGTCGAGCTGATCTCCCCGCCGCCGCACCACGACATCTACTCGATCGAGGATCTTTCCCAGCTGATCTACGACCTCAAAATTGCCAACCCGGAAGCGCGCGTCTGCGTGAAACTGGTCGCTTGCGAAGGCGTCGGCACCATCGCAACCGGCGTGGCCAAGGCGTATGCCGACGTGGTGCATATCTCGGGTGCCGACGGCGGTACCGGCGCGTCTCCATTGTCATCGGTGAAGTACGCGGGTGCGCCGTGGGAGCTTGGCGTCAAGGAAGCACACGAAGCGCTGGTCGTCAATGGCCTGCGCGGGCGCATCCGACTACGCACCGATGGCGGATTTCATACTGGCCGCGATGTCGTCGTCGCCGCCCTGCTGGGCGCTGAAGCGTATGGGTTCGGCACCGCCGCGTTGGTGGCGCTCGGCTGCAAGATGGCGAGACAGTGCCACCTCAATACCTGTCCGGTCGGCGTCGCGACGCAACGCGAAGACCTACGAGCCAAGTACTTAGGCAAACCGCAGATGCTCGTCGATTTCCTCCTGCATGTGGCCGAGGAAGTGCGGGTCATCCTCGCCAAGCTAGGTTACCGGTCGATTGAGGAGATCATCGGTCGCGCCGACCTCCTGGAGCAGGTCGCACCGCGCTCTGGAGAGCGGGCCAAGACCGTCGACCTGTCGAGGCTGCTGGTGCCGATCGACGCCGATCCCGCGTTCCCGCGGATGCGAACCCAGGAACGGAATGATCGACGAGAAGATCCCATTCTCGACGATGAGTTGTTGGAGATCTTGGAGCCGCACATTCAGCGGTCGGAGCACATTTCGGCAAAGTTCGCAATCACGAACAAGCATCGCACGGTCGGCGCGCGCGTCTCCGGCCGCATCGCGCGGCAGTACGGCGACCTGGGGATGCAACGGGGCACGATCGAGCTGCACTTCAGCGGCTCGGCCGGGCAGTCGTTTGGTGCCTTCCTGGTGCGCGGAATGCGCTTGTTCCTTAAGGGCGAGGCCAACGACTATGTCGGTAAGGGCATGGCTGGTGGTATGATCGCCGTCTCGCCGAGACAGAACACGGGCTTCCGTGGACGCGATGGTGTGCTGGTTGGCAATACCGTGCTCTACGGGGCGACCGGAGGCACGCTCTGGGTCGCCGGTCGCGCCGGCGAACGCTTCGCGGTCAGAAATTCGGGCGCCCGCGCAGTCGTTGAAGGCGTCGGCGACCACGGGTGCGAATACATGACCGGCGGCACGGTGGTGGTGCTTGGACCAGTGGGACGTAACTTCGCGGCCGGCATGAGCGGCGGGATTGCGTACGTCTGGGACGCGGATGGCGATCTCGAAACACACGTCAATCCTGCGATGGTCGATCTGGAACCGTTGACCGAGACGAACGATATCGCAATGCTCGCGGAGATGATCGAGACGCACGCCGAGCGAACCGATAGTCCCCTGGCACCCGAGTTGCTGAACGATTGGGATCGCGTTGTCAGCCAGATGTCCAAGATCATTCCACGCGACTACAAGCGCGTGCTGCGCGAGCAGGCGGAAGATCGCGCACGCGCTCTAGCCACTCAAGAGTAGGTCAGGAAGTCGGCAACGGGGTTCCCGCGCCTTCGCCTTCGACACTGCGCCAGCCGGCAGTCCGGCGCAACTGGCCCCACATGCGTAGCATTTGCGCTGTGCGATGCTGTGGCGTTGGCACAGGCGTCAGCGACGGATCGATGGTCAGGGCGACGTTGCGACGTAACCGCGCCAGCCCCGCGAGCGGAGCAGGCTCCGGCTCACGCACGACCCTGGCGCGGAGCGTCTTGCCAACTCCCGTGGCGACCAGCACTGCCACAGTCATTGCCACAGCGGAGGCGAGGATCCGGATCATCTGGCCGTCGATGGCGAGCGGTGGCAAGGCGCTCGGCAGGGTCCGAACGCGGAACCTTGCGCGATCTCGCCAGACAGATTGCGCAGCCAGCGCTTGATCATCCGACGGATCGGCGCGCCCGACGTGGGTACCGTTGCCGACGGGATCCGCTACGACCGGTCCCCAGCCATCCAGCGCTAGGACGGTGCTGGTCGCCTGCACGACGCCGTTGGGGTCGCGTCCCTGTTCGTCCCGAGTGTTCATGTGATCTCTGCCTAGCCTAGTGCTGTCTCTGCGGCGATCTCTAGCGCTGGTTGGCCCAGGAGGCGATCATCGGAGCCGACTCAGGCATACCGTTCTGCTTCGCCTCGCCATTGGTTGACGCCGATGAGACGATCTCTGCTCCTGGGAACGTCCCGGCGGTCGCTCCTGAAGGCACCGCGGGCATCGGCGTTATTGGTTGCGCCCCCGTGCCAGTATGAATGCCAGGCGGCGCGACCGCGCGTTGGTTGGATGCGGCCATCGCGCGCGCTTGGGCCATCATCTCCTCCTGCGAGCGGAATTGCACCCTCGGCAGGATCACGCCGATCACGAGCACGATCAGCATCACGATCGAGGCGTAGAGGAACACATCGTTGACCGGTACGGCGAGCGCCTCGCGCGCGGTCCGAATGACTGCGTCAGCTATGCCGGGTGCCTGCTGCTCGATAGTTTGACGGAACTGATCGAGTCGGTCGGGATTGAGTAAGGTCTCAGGTTGTTCCTCGAGTTGCTCGAAGCTGGTAGGGAAGGACTTGGTCAGTTGCGAGGAGAAACCGCTGACGACCAGCGCGCCGAAGAGCGCAACGCCGATGGCGGCACCGATCTGTCGGAAAAATTGGTTGGTGGCAGTGCCGGCGCCGAGTAGCTGGAACGGCAGGGCGTTCTGCATCAGGAGCGAGTAGAGCGGCATCAGCGTGCCCATCGAAGCGCCCATCAACAGCATGTACAGGCGTGCGGAGGTGAGGCTGGAGTCGACACCGAGCTGCGAGAGCATGAACAGGGACACGGCGGCACCCCCGCCGCCGAACATCGCCAGTGGCTTGTAGCGTCCGGTACGAGCTAGTACCTGACCGGTGATCACCGAGGCCGGTACCACGCCGATGCTCATCGGCAAGGTCACAAGACCGGAGTTGGTTGCGGAGATGCCTTGCGCGCCCTGCAGGAAGAAGGGAAGCGTGAACATCGCCCCCATCATCGAGATGCCGATGAAGAACATCACGACGGTGCAGAGCAGGTAGATCCGGTTCTGGAACATCGGTAGCGGCATGATCCCGTGTTCACCCTTGCGTCTGGCGACGCGCCACCAGGCGAACGTGGCGACGACGGCCAGAACGAGACAGCCCACGATTGGCGAGTCGAGCCAGCCGAACTGATTGCCGCCCATCGAAAAGGCGAGTAGCAACGGCGTCGCGGCGAGAATGAGTAATCCGGCCCCAAGCCAGTCGGTCGGTTCGCGGTTGGGATGCTGCGGTTTCATCCTCGGCATGAATAGGGTGATGGCGAGTAGGCCGATGCCGCCGACCGGGATGTTGACATAAAAGACCCAGCGCCAGGAAAGCTCGTCGGTCAGGACGCCGCCCGCCAGCGGCCCGATAATGCTGGCCAGCGCGAAGGTGCCGCCGATGATCCCGGCCCAGCGTCCGCGCTCAGCGGGGGCGAAGTAATCGCCCATAGTCGTGAACGCATTGGCCATGATGAACGCCGCGCCGAACCCCTGCAGCAGCCGGAACCCGATCAGCTCCCACATACTGCCCGACGCGCCGCAGAGCGCCGACGCGATCAGAAAGATGATGATACCGGCAATCAGATACGGCTTGCGCCCATGCGAGTCGGAGAGTTTGCCGATGATCGGCACGATCACCGTCGAACCAAGCAGGTAGGACGTAGCCGGCCAGGCGAAGAAATCGAGCCCACCAAGATCGCCGACGGCTTTAGGAGCGGCGACGGTCCAGATGGTCTGATCGAGCGCTGCGAGGAACAGCGCCAGCATGACCGTGAGCATGATCAGCACCTTGCGGCGCTGAGGCAGCAACCAGCCCGGTGGCACCTCGCCTATGCCCATACCGGGGAACCGCCGCCCGTCACCATCGCTGGAGGGTCGGTCATCGCAGATGGTTCGTTTCCTCCGCGCGGGGGGCTTGTCGTCATCACATCACCGCTGGAGCGGGGGGCCAGGGCGCGAGCACACCCTGGCGCTCCGCTTCCGACGTGAGCAGCGCGAACGTGCGATTGATGTCGGACAGCTCTTGCTCGCTGAAATTGCGGAAGATCTTCCAGATCACCGCGCGATTGCGGGCGCGGATTTCGTTGATCACTTTGAGTCCCTGCTCGGTCAGCCAGATACGAACACGCCGTCGATCCAGGTCGTCGCGCTCGCGGATCACGAGTCCGTCGCGAACCAGTCGATCGACGATCCCGGTCGCGGTTGACGGTCGCACCTTGAGGTACGCGGCGACCGCGCCGGCCGGCGTGCCCGGACCAGCCTGTAGCAGGTAGAGCACGCGGAGTTGAGACATCGTGAGCCCCAGCTCCTCCCAGACTTCGAGCCGGTTCGGGTCGAATACGCCGGCCGCGCGACCATAGTTGCGGAGGATACTCTCGATTAGCTGATCCGTCAGGGTCTTCGCAGTGATCATGTGGCAGCGCCTCCGTCAACTGGAGCCGGGAATGCGACGCCGCGTTGTGCTCCCAGCGCGATGAGCTGTTCGATCGTCTCTTCATCCAGCGGCACGCCGTTGGTCGTTCGGTCGGCGCGAGCCAGCGCCTCGGGATCGCCGGGGATCACGACACGCTCGACTTCGTCGACCGGCGGTACCTCGCGTATCGCGTCCGCCATATGTTTCATGTTGGCTTTGAACTCGTCTGGGTCACAGAACAGATCGATCCGCCAGGCGGCGAACCACTGACCCTGGACCAAGCTGCCTCCGCGCGGGACGAACATGCCCGACCCGTCTCCAGAGAGCACGCCGGTCAGGATGTCCACCATCAGTCCGAGCCCGTATCCCTTGTGGGAACTCGTCGAGATCGTCGATCCTAGTGGTAGCAGACCGCCGTTTTTGCGGAGGATGAATGGATCGTCGGTGTGATTGCCGTCTTCGTCGAGTGCCCAGCCGACCGGCAACGGGTTGCCTTGCCGTCCGGCGATCTCCAGCTTTCCGCCTGCGACGGCGGTGGTGGCGATGTCGAGTCGGAACGGCGTGCCATCGGCGATCGGCGCGGCCAGCGCGATGGGATTGGTGCCGTAGACGCGATGCTTGCCGCCCGATGCCATACCAATCGGCGGCGCATTGCACATCGCCATACCGATTAGGTTATGTTCGACCGCCATGTGGGCGTAGTAACCGGCAGCGCCGAAGTGCCGGCCATTGCGCACGGTGATCATGCCCATACCGCTGCCCAGCGCTTTGTCGATGCACGTCTCCATCGCTCGGTGGGCGACCAGGACGCCGAATCCCCCATCGGCATCCCATGCCGCCGAGATGGGCGTCTCGCGCAGCGTCTTAACCTCCGGCGTGGGGTTGACGACACCCGATTCGAAGCCGGGCGCATAGCCGATGTGCCAAGGCAGGTGAGCGATACCATGTGAGTCGATGCCGACCAGATCCGCGTCGATCAGTACCTCTGCGCCGAGACGCGCATCATCATGAGGCATGCTGTAGGACTGCAGGATAGCAGCGGTGAACTCACGCAGCTGCCCGGCATCAAAGCGACGCCGCGTCTCGACCGGCTCCCGTCCGGTCCACGCCATGTCTAATCCTGACCGTAACTGCGAACGGTACGCAACCCCTGAGCGGAAGCCTGGGACATGAACTGCGAGTCGCTGCCGGACGGGATGTACAGCCAACCCTCTTCAGCTCGGCGTTTGGCTTCGACCGGACCCGACGTGAAGATACCCGGAGCGATACGGTTGTCGATTCGCCGCGAGGCGGCCAGCACCTCGGCACACAGCGCGATGTGATCGGGATGCGGGTTATCGGGCCGCACCGGGATGCCCATCGACAGCGCCAGGTCGGCCGGACCGATGCAGGTTGCGTCGATGCCCTCCACGTCGAGGATCTCGTCGATCCGCTCGACCGCCTCCACCGTCTCGATCTGGACGATGCAGGCGATCTCATTATTCGCTTCCACGGCGTAGTCCGGGCCGCCATACAGGAAGCCCCGGTAGGCACCGAACCCGCGTAGACCGTCCGGTGGATAGCGCACGGCGCTTACCGCTTGCTCCGCTTCGGCGCGGTTGTTCACCCAAGGGATCACGACGCCGTAGGCACCGCCGTCGAGGATGCGCTTGATCTCGACCGGGTCGTTCCAGTGCACACGAGCCATTGGGATCGTGTCGGTCGAAGAGATTGCCTGGAACATCTGCACCATCGTGAGCAGGTCGACCGGCGAGTGTTCGCCGTCGACGACCAGCCAGTCCCAGCCTTGATGCGCCATCGACTCGGCGGCGAGAGTCGAGCAGGTGGACAACCAGGCGCCAAACGCCGGTTTGCCGTCTGCCCAGAGTCGTTTCACCGTGTTGGGTCGCATGCAGTTCCTCCGCCAGCGGGACGCTGGAATGTCGCCTATGTTTCAGAAGAGCGTACACGATGCCCCCTACGCTTCGGCCATGACCCGTGTTCCCGTCCTCGTCTCTTGGTCGTCAGGCAAGGATTCGGCATGGGCGCTGCACAGACTGCGGCAACAGCCTGAGAGATACGACGTTCGAGGGATATTCACCACCGTCACGCCGCATTTTGACCGAGTCTCGATCCAGGCGACGCCGCGTCGCGTGCTGCGATTGCAGACCGAGCGTCTCGGGTTGCCGCTGTACGAGATCCCGATTCCCTATCCATGTCCGAACGATGCCTACGAAGCGGCGATGCGGGCGTTCCTAGATCGCGTGCGAACGCTGCCCACCGACCTGTGCGCGACTACATTTGCGTTCGGCGACCTGTTCCTTGAGGACATTCGCGCATACCGTGAGTCCAATCTCGAGGGAACCGGATTCGACGCCATATTCCCGATCTGGGCCATGCCCACGGATGCGCTCGCCCGCACCATGCTTGATGCCGGGATCAGAGCGATCGTCACAGCGGTCAGTCCGACATCGAAGCTCGACCGTTCGTTTGCCGGCCGCTGGTTCGATCGGTCGTTTCTCGACGATCTGCCGGATGGAACCGATCCGCTGGGCGAAAACGGGGAGTTCCATACCTGTGTGGTCGATGGTCCGATGTTCCGCCGCTCGATTGCCGCTATGCCCGGCGTCGTCGTGGGGCGTCCTGTGAGCAGGAACCACGATGGTAGCGGCGGCACGGCGACCGCTTGGTACGCCGATGTCGAGCTGGTCGACGATTAGCGATTCGGGTGCGACGCCAGCGAGACGCGTTACAGGACGGCGCGGTTGACGACCGAGCGAGACAAGAGCCCTGCAGGACGTCGGCGGCAGCCTCGCCTACCCGCTGCAGCAGTAGCGGCGCTGATGCGTCGGAGTAATAGGCGAAATGCGGTGTGGCGATCACGATGTCGAACTCGAGCAACGGATGATCCTTGCGCACTGGATCAGGATCCCAGACATCGACCCCCGCCCCGGCGATACGTCCGCTCTTGAGCGCGTCGTAGAGGGCGCGTTCGTCGACGACCCCCGCCGCGACATGTAGTGACCAGATAGGCAGTCGGCTTCATCAGCGCCAGTTGCTCCGCGCCGACGATGCCGCCTTGAGGTTGGGCACCGCCTCGAAGACGTCCTAGCCCACCTGTCGGTAACCGCAGATGATGCCGTCGGCACCGGCCACGTGGGCGGGAATGTCCTGCTGCTGCTCAGGCGTGAGCAGGATCAGCTCGGCATCGGCCTTGGCGAGTTGCTCCGCCTCAGCCGTGTGCGGTTGCCGCTCCGGCCGCGAGTCGACGTAGTAGACTTTGTGCTTCGCGATTCGGCATGCCCTCCAGATATGCGCTTCGGGATGTGGGGATGTCGCGATCAGAGCCAGGTTTGGAGTCGGGAGTGCGGTTGCGTCGGGATCACCGTTTTCAACCTTCGCCCGTCAGCTGTGAGCCTAAACGACATCTGCGCGTCGGGCTCCATGTCGGGGTGCAGGATGCGCTGAATCAGGCGAAACGACTCGAAGCGAACTAAGGACAGTCGCACCTGCTGCTGATTCGCGGTCGGTCGCGCGACTAGCACGGCGTCGGCCAGTTCGTCGAACGAAGCTTGTTCGACCAGCAGCAGGTATTGAGCGATCAACTGTTCGACCACGTCCAGCTCGATCTCGATTGATTCGGGGCGCAGGCGCCGCTTGAGTGCGGCGCGGAAGCTCGTTAGGCGCGCCTTGATGGTCACGTCAGTCGCTCAGATAGGCGGCGATGTCGGGGCCGCCCTTGGTCAGCACGATGCCGGACTCGGCGAGTCGCTCTGTTTGCTCGGGCGGGATGTCCAACCATTCCGCGAGTACGTTGGCGGTATCCTGGCCAAACTGCGGCGCGTGGCCGTAGACGCGACCGGGCGTGCGCGACAGCTTGAGCGGTGAGGCGGCCATAGTCACGTCGCCGGCGACCGGGTGCCGCACGGTGGTGATCATCTCCCGCGCTGCGATCTGCTCCTGTCGTACGGCCTGACCGATGGTGTTGAGCGGGCCGACGGGGATGCCGTATCGCGCCAATGTGTTCACCCAGTGCCGGGTGGGTTGCGTGCGCGTTGCCTCGAACAGCATCAGTTCGAGTTCGGCATGGTTCTCGGTCCGCTTGAACGATGTGTCGAAACGCGGGTCGCCGACCAGTTGTGGCAGTCCGAGCTCGGCGCAGAACAGCTCCCACTGCGTATCGATCCCCCATGAGAGCGCGACGACCATCCAACCGTCGGCGGTCGGGAACGCTTGGAACGGCGTCGCCGAAGGATGCCTGGTGCCTAGAGGCCCGGGTTCGTCGCCTGTGGCGAAGTAGCGGGCGACGGCGTTTTCGAGGATGGCGATTTGACAGTCGAGCATCGAGATGTCGACCGATTGTCCAACTCCGCTCTGATCGCGCTCGCGGAACGCGGCAAGAATGCCAATGGCGGTGTAGAGGCCTCCGCAGATATCGCCGATTGACGTACCAGGTCGCGCGGGCGGCTCGTTTGGATAGCCCGTGATACTCATCACGCCGCCCATGCCTTGCACGATGATGTCGAGCGCCGGCTTGTCGCGCAACGGACCGGTCTGGCCAAAGCCCGATGTCGATGCGAAGATCAGACGCGGGTTGCGCTCCAGTAGCGTCTGTGGCCCGATGCCCAGGCTATCCATTACGCCTGGCGTGAAATTCTCCATGACCACATCGGCCCGCTCGACGAGCCGAAGGAACAGGTCGCGCCCCTCGTCGGTGCGCAGATCGATCGAGATGCTGCGCTTGCCGCGGTTAATCGACTGAAAGTACATCGACTCGTTGTTGACGAATGGTCCGGTGGTTCTGGCGACGTCGCCGTGGGGCGGACGCTCGACTTTGACGACTTCAGCACCCAGATCGCAGAGGATCATGGCGGCGTACGGACCCGCCAGCACCCAGGTGAGATCGAGGATGCGAATGCCGGCGAGCGGGCCCGCCGCGTGCGTATCGTTGGTCATCTGATCTCCTAGACATCTCCCAGGCTGGGATCGGACATCTCGATGCCGGTCACGACCCACTCCAGTGGCTCGCCGGCGGTCAGGTGGAACAGGTTGGTGAAGAAGAACTCGGCGGTTCGCAGATAGGAAGTGTCGACGTGGGAGGAATTGTTCGGCGTGATCTGGCAGTTGGGCAAATCCCAGAGCGGTGAATCGGGCGCTAACGGTTCCACTGGTGCCACGTCGAGCACGGCGCCGGCGATCGATCCCGAGTGCAGCGTGTCCGCCAGCGCGTCATGATCGACGACTCGTCCGTGCGCGACGTTGATCAACAGCGCGTGCGATGGCATCGCCGCGAGCGCGTCGGCGTCGATCAGATTGACGGTCTCATCGGTCAACGCACAACAGAGCACGGTATAATCAGATTGGTGGAGTAACTCGCGCAACCGATCAGGCTCGAGGTATTGATCGAGGTGGTCGCTGTTCAGAGGACGTCTCTTGGTGGCAAGCGCTTGTATGCCGAACGTCTTGGCGAGCCTGACGCAGGCCTTGCCGATGCCTACGTATCCGATGATGCCCAACGTCTGTCCGGCTAACTCGACTGAGTCGATCGGCGTCCACTGACGCGCTCGGCGATTCGCCGCGTGTTGCGGTAGTCGCTTGGCGTGGCTGAGGATATAGGCGAATACGTACTCGGCGATCGGGCCGCCGTGGACCTCGGGCGCGTTGGTGACGATTGCGCCGCTATCGATCAGCTGGGCGAAGATAGCGTGGTCGACACCCGTGCTCGCAGTTTGCATCCACTTCGGCCTCGAGCGCTCGAGCGGATGGATGAACGCGGCGGCATCGGGCATGTAGTAGAGGTCTTCCGAGAAGAAGAACCTATCGAGGCGTTTGAGATCGCCGGACCAGGTCCCGTCTGGAGCGAGCAAGACGATCTCGGCATCCGGCGCGACCTGAAGCAGGTGGGTACCTGCCTGTCGATTCAGCTCGGTCGTCACCCCGATGCGCAGCGCTGTGTTGTCCATCGCCGGCTTGTCTCTCGAATCGCCGCGGTGTTGCCGCTCGTGTTCTGCCGTTAGGGTAGTGGCGTTCATGAACGGTCAAGAGGAATCGCCCAACGCCACCCCCGTTCGGCGCTCGCAGCGCCTGCCCGTGTTGCTATATGCCAGACCGTTTCGCCGGGTGTTCGCCGGCTGGTGGGTAGCCGCCGCGGCGTCGATGTCGTCCTTTGCGGCGGTCTCGTTCTTCAATCCGGTGCTCGGCGCGTTGACGCCCGAGCTACAGGCGGCGCATGGCTGGAGCACGGCCTCGATTGCATTGACGATGGTCATCGGCGGTATTGGTGGTGGCGTCGTCGCCGTGTTCGTCGGTCCGATCGCTGACCGTCACGGACCACGGATGTTGCTGTTCGTCTCGATCGGTCTGGTCAGCGGCGCGATGGTCGCGTTGGGGTTTGTGGACCAACTCTGGCAGTTTCTCGTGCTGTGGGGCGTCGGTCGCGGAATCACCGTCGCCGTGATCGATATAGCGGTCGTCGTCGTGGTTGCGAACTGGTTCATTCAGCGACGCGGATCAGCGATGGGCATGACGATGGTCGGCACACGCGGTGGGATGATGATCTTCCCGCTCGTGATGACGGCCGGATTTTGGCTGGGAGGATTGCGCGAGGCCTTTCTGCTGATGGCACTGCTAGTCGCTGTGGTCGGATTGTTGCCTCCGCTGGCCATGCGACGTCGGCCGGAGGACGTTGGACTGCTTCCCGACGGGTTGCGCCACAGCGGACGTCGATCGGATGGCGAGGCGGTGTCCGATCTGACGCAGGATCCCGACTGGACCGTGCGCGAGGCGATTCGGACTCGGGCGTTCTGGCTGTTGCTGTTCGGCACCACGATGCTGATGGTCGTGGGCGGATCAGTGAACTTCACCTTCGTCTCGCACATGGCGCGGAACGGGATCGACGCCGATACCGCACGCTCGGCGCTGGCACTCTGGGCTGGAATGGGTATCATCGGCGGTGTGCTCGGCGGCGAACTGAGACAACGCCTGGCAGTGCGTTACGCGCTCCCGTTGGTGATTTGCGTGACCGCTAGCGCGGTCATCTGGTTCATCCTGACCGACACCGTGTGGATGGCATTTGTCTTCGCGGTCTGGCATGGACTCTCGTTCGGTGCGCAACTACCGCTGAATCGCATTTCATTTCCCGACTATTTCGGTCGCTATTCGGTCGGGCGGATCCGCTCCGTCATCGCGCCTCCCCAGTTGATCCTCAATGCGTTCGGCCCATTCGTGTCGGGACTGGTGATCGACAGCCGGGGATCATACGACCTGATCTACATCGTCTTCGTCGGCTTGCTTCTGTGCGCGGCGCTGAGCGTGTTGCTGGCGCGCCGACCGGATCCACCGGTACGGTCGATCTGAACGCCTATCCATCGTTGTTCTCCGCGGCGGGAAAAATGTCGCCGATCGCGCAGCATAATCCAGGTAGAACGTCACCCCCCATCGAGATCGTCCGGTTCGTTCAGCGTTTCCGTCTTCACGCCAAGTCGGTAGACATCCACACAACGGATTTTGGGCAGCACAACCCACGCGACCTTGATGCCCTGGTTGAGCCACATTAGCGCCTTGTCATGAACGCTCGCGCACGAATCGGACGGCGATCGTGCCTCGACGACCAGGTCGGGGACGAGTTCCGTGAACCCGCGCGTGCTCGGATTGAGCGGCATCGTCTCGACCGAGTAGAAGGCGACATCGGTTCTGCGGGCCGTATCGGGGTTGCGTTCGATCAGGAGCCGGGATCGCCGGCCAGGATCGTGCCGATGGCGTTGTCTAGCAGGTATGCGTACAAGAGCCCCGCGATCCGCGTGACGATCCAGGCGTGCAAGACTCCCGGTGGCATCAGCTCGCAGAATTCGCCGCGGATCAACTCGCTTCGCGCGCTTTGACCATCGCGAGCAAGCAGATCAGCTGCGCTGATCAGATTAGGAGGTGACTCGGTGACCATAGGTTCATGCTACGCGTTGGCGAGGATCAGGGTGCCCGCCGAGGCGAACATGCCGCCGGGTCCGTGCGCCATGCTGACGTTGACGTTCGGCAGCTGGCGATCGCCGCACTCGCCGCGTAGCTGGCGCACCGACTCGATGATCGCGAACATGCCGTACATGCCGGTGTGGCAGTAGGAGAGTCCGCCGCCGTTGGTGTTCATCGGGAAGTCGCCGCCGGGGCCGGACTTGTAGATGACCTCGCCATCGGGCCCCGTTTTGGTCTCGGCGAAGAAGGGCCCGCCTTCGCCTTTGGGCACAAAGCCGAGGTCTTCGGCCGCCATCAGCGGCGTGAAGGTGAAGGCGTCGTAGAACATGCAGTGGTCGATGTCCTGAGGTCCCAGACCGGCACTGCGGTAGGCGGCTTCGCCGGAAATGCGATACCCGTCGGCGGTGGTGTGATCGCGCATCTGCGAGACCATCCAGTGCGCCGCCGCCTCGCCTGTGCCGAGGACGTAAATCGGGTCCTTGGCGTAGTCCTTGGCGCGCTCCTCGGAAACGAGCACCAACGCGCCACCGCCGTCGGCGACCACGCAGCAGTCGAGCAGATTGAAGGGGTAGCAGATCATCCGCGAGTTGAGCACGTCCTGTGGCGTGATCGGGCCGCCGCCTCGCTCCGGCGACCGACGGTGGCTGCCCATCATCGCCATTGGATTGAGGTTCGCCCAGGCTCGTGTCGCCGCGGCGATATGAGCCAAGTGCCCCTTGGTCGTCCCGTACTCATGGAAATGGCGCAGCACGGGAATCGAGAAAGTGGTCGGCGCGCCGCCGATCGCGAACGGCGCCTCATACTGCCCGCCCGGCGAGGATGCCGAGCCACCGCGCTGCGCATCGACGCCCGAGCGTCCGCTCTCGCCGTGGGTGACCAGAGCGACATCGCAGTAACCGGCCATAATCGCCGCGACCGCATGGCGAACATGAATCATGAACGAGCAGCCGCCGACGGAAGTGCCGTCGATGTAGCGCGGCTGAATACCGAGATACTCGGCGACTTCGTTGGGAATGGCGCCAGCGCACAACAGCCCGTCGACATCGGCCAATGAGATGCCGGCGTCGTCGAGCGCATTGCGAGCCGCCTGCGCGTGCAGCGCCAGACGGGACATATGCGGCAGCTGACCCAAATCGTCGGTCTCGGCAGCGCCGACGATGGCGACTTTGTGTCGAATCTGATCCATGTGTGATCTCCGTTTCGAGAGCGTGCGAGCGCGGATGCCCGTCTGCGTCTTAGACAGGCCTGAACTTGGGCAGGGTGACCTTATCGGTCACGTCGTCGAAGACGATCTCGACATCCATGTCGACCATGGTCTGGTAAGCGTCGTCGATCACTAGGTTGGACATCAATCGAGGTCCCTCTTCAAGCTCGATCACGGCGATCACATAGGGCGGCGCGTTGTCCTCCGAGTTGTAGGGCGGGATCGGCTGATGGGAAATGACGAAGGTGTGGACTTTGCCCTTGCCCGACGCCTGGGACCATCCGATGTTCCAGCTAAAGCACTCGGGTTTCGGACAGAAGGGGCGAGGATAGAAGTGCGAGCTGTGGCAATCCTCGCAGGTGGGCAGCATCAGCTTGTGCTCTTTGAGCCCGTCCCAATAGGGCTTCGATTCAGGCGTCGCTACAGGTAACCTGCCGGAATAATCGGCCATCGTGCGCTCCTCTTCGTCTGACTCTCCATCTGATCTGTGATCAGTGTGATCCGAATATGCAATGCGATGCTACACGACAAGGCGAACGCAACCCGTCAGCCTTGGCCCCCGTCAATGCGCGGACGATTCCCGATCTATCCATGCCTGCTGAAGGGTGGTCTTGCGATCGATCCAGGGCGGCGGTGCGCCGCGTCGCTGACGCGCCATCTCGGCCAACAGGACGGCGGCGGCGACCGAGACGTTGAGCGATTGCGCGAAGCCCGCCCTGGGAATGGTCACCTCGCCGTCGACGAGGTCTGCTACCTCTCCGGAGCAGCCGGCGTGCTCATTGCCCAGCACGATCGCCGATGGTCCGCGGAAGGCGACGCTGAGGTAGTCTTGGGCATCGTCGGTGAGTCGGGTGGCGTAAGTTCTGATGCCTTCGGCGCGCATGCCGATACTCAGGCGCGCGCCGAAGTAAAGCACTCGATCTCCAACCACCTTTCGACTTGCGCGGCGTCGCCGCGAGAGATCTCGGGAAAGACCTGGTTCGTGTAGACGAGTGCGATTCGTCCAACGCCGAAGGCGTCGCAACTACGTAGGATGGCTGAGGCGTTGTGCGGTTCGTGGACGTTCTCGATCACGGCGACGAGGTCGTCGTGGCGACGTTCGAGCACTCTTCGCATCCGCAGGCGTCGCCGCTCGGTGATTGGTCTACGTCTCACCGCGGCGTCTGTGGTCGAGTCGATCAATCTCGCGCCTATTCGCAGCCGAGGGTTGGGAGCGGCACCGGCTTGCCGAGCGGCTGAGCGCTAAACCGCGCACTCGCCTTCGCCGCGTTGCAGGATGTAGATGTCCTGACGATCCCAGTCGATGAACATCGGCAACGTGTCGGCCGAGAATTCGGGCGGGAGCGTCAGGTCGTCCACCGCGTCCTGGATCGGCTTGACGCCGACCCGGTCGATCCAACTGCTGAAGAGCTCCTCGCCCCCGTCCCGATCGACGTGGTAGAGGTCGATCACGCGCTCGACGGCATCGGGCACGCGCTTGGCTGGAATGCGGACTTTGGGTACCAGCTGCCCCAGGCGCATCGCTTCGGTTCGGTAGCTACCGCCGATGAACATATGGTAGGCGGGAATCTGACGATTGCCGACCTTGATCGCCGCGCCGTGGAAGCCGATGTCGGCGATATGGTGCTGTCCGCAGCTGTTGGGGCATCCGCTCATGTGGATGCGCATTTTGCGGGTGACGGGATCGTCGATCGCCATCGCGCGGACCCGCTCCTGCACGGCGCGGTTGAGGCCCATTGACGAGGTGATGCCGAGCTTACAGCTATCGGTACCGGGGCAGGAGACGACGTCTTCGATCTCCTGCGCGTCGGGCGCGCCCATGCCCAGCTCGTCGAGCGCTCGCCAGACGGCGTACACAGCTTCGTTGGGAATCCAGCGAAGCACGATGTTCTGCTGTGGCGTGGTGCGCGCGCGTTCGCGTCCGTATCTGCGCAAGATCTCGGCCAAACCGCGAAACTGCTCCGGGGTCAGATCGCCTTGGTCGATCGAAGCCTCGACCGCGGAATAGCCCGGCTGTACTTGCGGACGCACATTGGCGGCTAGAAATCGCTCGAAGCGCGTCGCGTCGTCGCTGTCGCCGCCGGGCGAGGGCAGATCGACGAGGATGTCGCGCGCATCGGCCGCTTCGTCGTCGAGATAGAGCAGCTCTTCGAGCGGCGGCGACTCGCTTGCCCAGCCCTTCCCAAGCTCCTCGTCGACCATGTCGCGAAACGTCTCAGCGCCGACTCGGTGGACGAGGAATTTGAGCCGAGCCTTGAGGATGTTCTTGCGTAGCTCATCGGCGGCGTTGAAGATGCGGATCACCGCTTCGGAGAGGGTCAGGAATTCCGACATCGGCACGAAGTCGGTTAGGGTGACCGCATCCTTGGGCATGGTCGAGAGTCCGCCGCCGACCATCACGCGAAAGCCGCGCACCGCTTCGCCATCGATCACGCGAACTTGCGAGAAGAAGGCGAGGTCGTGGATCGCGGCGATGGCGGAATCGGACTCGCGGCCCGTGAAGTAGACCTTGAACTTGCGCGGCAGGAGCTGCGTGATCGAGTTGCGCACCCAGTGGCGCACGAACGCGCCAGCGTAGGGCGTGGGGTCGAAGACCTCATCGTCGGCAATGCCCGCCCACGGGTCGGCAGTGATGTTGCGAACGGTGTTTCCGCATGCCTCACGCGAGGACAGTCCGCTCCGGCCCAACACGCGCAGCATCTCCGGCATCTGATCGAGCGGGACGAAATGAACCTGGATGTTCTGACGGGTTGTGATGTGACCCTTCCGTAAGGGAGCGAACGTCTCGGTGATTTCCGCGAAGCAGTCGAGCTGGTCTGCGGTCACGCCGCCCATGGGCAGCTTGATGCGGTTCATGTGCACGTCGGCTTGACGTTGTCCGTACACGCCCTGTTTGAGGCGGTAGAGCATAAACGCGGTTTCGCCGCGTTTTCGCTCGCGAAAGGCAGTGGCTTCGGTCTCGAAGTCGTCGAGCTCATCGTCCCAGATCGGGATCACGACACCGGGGAGGTCGGTTCTGGTTTCGGGCATAAGAAGCTCCAGAGCGGCGGGGTCGATTCTCAGTCTAGCAACGACTGATCCCACCGCACCGATCGCGCGCCGGGGCGACGCGCGCGGTCGCGGATCGCGGTCAGCGAATCTCGCGCGTGGCGCGTACGTTGTCCCGACTGCATCATCTGCACTAGCAGCGGCCGCATGTGGGCGGGTGGAGATGCGTCCAGAGGGAGAATGACGTCCTCTTCGTCGCCTCTCCAGACCTGTTTGCGACTGGACAGGTCGAACTTACCGACCGACGATTTGCGTCGTGGACGCCCTTCGTATTCGACCAGCTTGTAGCCCGATTCCAGCGCCGATGGATCAGATGGGGCGACGATACTGGTGCCGCAGGCGAACACGTCGATCGGAGCTTCATCCCGGACGAGACGTTCAATCTGCTGCTCGTCGAGCCCGCCGCTGGCGATGATCTGTACATCGGCGAGCCCGGCTGCGTCGAGGCGCGCGCGGGCGAACCATGCGTCGCTGGACAGGTCTCCCGAGTCGAGACGAATCGCGGCGACCGATTGCGGGCCGTGCTTCGCGGACACTTGAATCGCGCCTTCAATGCCCTGTCGCGTGTCGAACGTATCGACGAGCAACGTCGCGCCTGGGTACCGGGCGACATACGTATCAAAGGCCGCGACTTCGTTAGCCGCCGAGAGGACAAAGCTGTGCGCCATCGTCCCGACCACGGGAATGCCGTAAAGTCGCCCCGCTTCGACCGATGAGGTGGCTTCGCATCCGGCGATGTACGCGGCGCGGGAGGCGGCGATGGATGCATCCGCTCCCTGCGCGCGCCGCGCGCCAAACTCGATCACTGGACGCCCGGCGGCGGCGTCGACCATGCGCGCCGTCTTGCTGGCGACGAGCGTCGGGTACGCGATCTGGTTGAGCACGGCGGTCTCGACGATTTGCGCCTCGGGCAGCGGCGCGATGATCTGGATGAGCGGCTCGTAGGGATAGACGACCGAACCTTCGGGCGGCGCCCAGACATCGCCGCTAAACCGAAACGCGCGTAATCGTTCGAGGAACTCAGCTTCGAGCTGCGGATGCGCAGCTAGGTGCTCGATCTCGTCGTCGCGGAACCGTAGCGACTCAAGGTAGTCGAGCGCCGGTTGCAGACCGGCAAGAATGTAGTAGCCCCAGTGCGGGCGCTGATCGCGGATCGCGAGTTCGAAGACCGCCTGACCCTTCCACTCTTGCTCGTAGTAGACCTGCGCCATCGTCAGTTCGTAGAGGTCGAGCAGCAGCGCCGGAGGCGTATTCACGAGTCGAATGGTAAGGGTTATTCGATCTCGACACCTAGCGCGGTCAGTTCGGAGCGCGCGCGCGCGCCGTCGTCCGGATCGAGATTGACGGCGGCGACGGCGTTGCCCGGCACGGTGACGTGAAAGCCTAGTCGGATAGCGTCAGCGGCCGTTTCCTTGACGCAGTAGTCGGTGGCCAGGCCGACGACGATGCAGCGCTCCACTCCGGCTTCGCGCAGTAGCTCGGCCAGTTCGGTCGCCGTGCGCTCGCCGCGTTGAGGGTCTCGCGTGGTGAAGCCCGAGTAGCCGTCATGGCCGTCGATGCCCTTGCGCACAACTAGCCCCGCGCCCGAGATGAGATCGGTATGAAACTGCGCGCCCCAGCTGTCGGCGACGCAGTGGACCGGCCAGGCACCGCCGTCCTGCTCGAAATGGGGCGTATGGGGTGGATGCCAGTCCTGCGTGTAGACGACCAGCGCGCCGGCGTCGCTCGCCCGAGTAAGCTCCGCGTTGGCATTGGCGATGACCTGAGCGGCACCGGCGACGAACAGCGAGCCGCGGGGATGCGCGAAGTCGTTCTGAATATCGACGACGATCAGCGCGGTCTGCGGGTCGTAGCGAGGCATGGAGTAGGTACGAGAGGAATTTGGAGGCGACGACCGGATTCGAACCGGTGATAAGGGTTTTGCAGACCCCTGCCTTACCACTTGGCTACGTCGCCGGGTGCGCTGCTGAGGTTGTCTGGAGCGGAAGAAGGGATTCGAACCCTCGACCTTCTCCTTGGCAAGGAGACGCGCTACCGCTGCGCCACTTCCGCTCGCTGCTTATAGCGTAGCCGTCTGTTGCGCAGATGGCTACAACCGCTGGCTGGTGCCGAGGAGAGGACTCGAACCTCCACGCCCGCAATGGGCACAGCGCCCTCAACGCTGCGTGTCTACCAGTTCCACCACCTCGGCAATGGCAGCTGGATCGCTCTGGCAGGGGTGGCAGGACTCGAACCCGCGACCTACGGTTTTGGAGACCGTCGCTCTGCCAAACTGAGCTACACCCCTCTGCGACTGTTGATCATAGCAGGTCATCGGTTGGCCGGGCGCGGCTCGCGCCGCCGATCGCAACATGCACGCGCTGCGGATAATCGCCGACGATTCCTGTCGCGCCCAGGCTGACGCAGCGCTCAATATCGGACGGGTCGTTGACGGTCCAGACGAACGCCGCCAGGTTGTGCGCGCGACAAGCGGCGACATGCTCGGCGGTCGGTCCCGTGCTGTGCATGGCGATCCCATCGAGTCGATTCTCCGCGACGTGTCTCCAGATCTCGGGCGTCGGCGAGAGGCATAGAGGCGCAATCCGACGGCCATGCGGCGCGTGCGAGGCCAGCTCGGACACCGTCTTGGCGTCGAAGCTCCATAGCCAGGTCCAGGGGATCGCGTCAGCGTCGGCCAGGTCGCTCAGCACGGCGGCGCAGAGCGCGGCGACATCGTCGCCCGCCGTCGCCTTGAGCTCGATGACGAGCAGCATCCGTCCATTAACCACCGCCACCGCCTCGCGCAGCGTCGGCACCGGCTCGCCGCGACCGGCATCGAGCCTGCGCAGCGATCGCAGGGATGCATCGGCGACGGGGCCTACGGCGTTGGTCGTTCGGCTTAGATCGTCGTCGTGGATCAGCACAGGCGCGCCGTCGCGGCAGAGGCGCACGTCGATTTCGACGCCGTCGCAACCCATCGACAACGCCGTGCGGATGCCGAGCAGGGTGTTCTCTGGCGCGTGTCCCATCGTGGCGCGGTGGGCGATGATGAGCGGAGTATCGTGAGACATCGGCGATTCGTTTACGAGAGGTGCGCTCGGCGCGCGTGTGCGACGGACGTGGCGGAGGCGCAGGGTGCGGAACGAGGATATCGCCGACGCCTTCAACCGCTGCGGTACCGAGTATGAAGCGTCGGCTTTGACTCTCATCATCCATGCGGCGACGGAGTTGCTGCACCGGCTGCATCTGACAGCGGATACCGATCTGGTCGACCTGGGTTGCGGTCCAGGCACGGTTACTGCTCTCGCCGCCTCGACCCTGACTCGTGGTACCGCGATCGGCGTCGATCTCTCCAGAGTCCAACTCGAGCTGGCGCGGGAGCGCCTGCGGCGCTCGCCGTTGATGCCGCGCTTCATTCAGGAAGACGCCACAGCGACCAGCCTGCCGGGTCGCTCCGCCGACGCGGTCTCGCTTGGTTTGGTGCTGCCCTACGCCGAACATCCGCTGCGGCTGCTCAATGAGGCGACCCGGCTGCTGCGTCTGCGCGGCCGCGTCGCGGCGACGGTGATCGGTTCGCCGTTTTTCGGATCGGCGGGCACGCGGCTATTCAGCCAACTTGAGCGACGCGGCGTCGCCTGGCCGGAGGTCGAGACGCAGTTCGATCCGCGTGAGGCGGTGCGGCTCGCGTTGCGCAGCGAGATCGATGGTCGCCGCCTGGACGACGTGGTCATCGAAGAGATCGAGCGCGAGTTCTGGTGGGACAATTTCGATGCCTGGTGGGGCATGTTGGCAGCCTTTAGTTTCCTGCCGCCGGGACGCGAGCGAATGCTGGACGTTATCGCCCGCGACTTGCGCGAGGACGAGCGTGTGGTCGATCCGGATGGTCAAGTGCGCTGCCCGGTCAAAATCTGGTTGCTCTCGGCGACGGCCTGCGAAGGAGATCCCTGGCTATGACGACTCAGCAGCGGCGCATATCGGTCAATCTACCCTGGAATCCCGATCACGTGGACGCATTCCTCTCACGGGCGAGACTCGCGGACGAGATCGGCGTCGACATGGTCTGTGTGATCGAGGGCTACGGTCACGACGCCTTCAGCGGTATGGCGCTGTTGGCGCAGGCGACGTCGCATGTCCGCATTGCATCCGCGATCGTGAACGTCTATTCGCGGACGCCGGCGACGCTGGCGCAGAGTTTCGGGACGATCGATCAGCTCTCGGGCGGGCGCGTCG
The DNA here is from genome assembly GCA_965116225.1 of Dehalococcoidia bacterium. GTDB lineage: Bacteria > Chloroflexota > Dehalococcoidia > Bin125 > Bin125 > Bin125. Next base: position 2,424,634 of record OZ220495.1, read on the forward strand.
TTGTCGGTCTCGGCGCGAGCGCGCCGGGCGCGATCGAGCACTTTCATGGATTGACGTTCGAGCGTCCATTCGCGCGTATCCGCGAGACGGTCGACCTGATTCGCCTCTACTGGTCGCGCGAACGATTCAGCTACGAGGGATCAACCATCCACGTCAAGCGGGCGTTGGTCAGCGGCATGATCCCTGTGCAGCCGACGCCGCCGATTCACCTTGCCACCCTGCATCCCAAATCAGTCAGGATGACCGCCGAGATCGCCGACGGCTGGATGCCGACCTGGATTCCCAACGACCGCATGACTGATGCTGTATCGCAGGTCAGGCAGTGGTCAGTCGATGCGGGCCGAGCCGCGAATGCGGTCGAGGTGCGCTCGCCCGGCTCCGCCATCGTGCTGGTGGATTCGGAACGCCGCGCCGACGCCGAGCGCAACTTTGCCCAGGGACTGTCCTTTTTCGCCGTACGCAATGGCCCCGGTTACTTCCATCAGTTTGAGCGGCAGGGCTTCGCGGAGGAGGTCGCCGCGATGCGCGAGGCGTGGCAAACGGGAGGCGTCGCCGCGGCGACCGAGATCGCGATCTCGGTCGCGCCGCGCTTTTCCTGTCGCGGGTCGGTGGAAGATTGCGTTCGACACATCGACGAGCAGTCGGCTGCCGGTGTGAATCTACACCAGGTCTCAGTTGACAGCGACGACGACTGCGTTTGGGCCGACGCGCTCACGCAGATCGTCGGCTAGGCTGCGCCCAAGGCGACATGGGAGAGTCGACTGTGGTGGATCACGCCGCTGATAGCTTCAACGCGATCAATCGAGGGGTCTACATTGCCGATAATCTCGACTTCCTCCGCGCACTGAACACTGAGACGGTTGATCTGATCTACATCGATCCGCCGTTCGCCAAGAACGAGACGTGGGAGGCGAATCGCCTGCGCCCTCCGCTGACCGACGAAGAGCGGGCGATCGAGCGCCGCTTACTCAAATACTGGAGTATCGCCAATGAAGCGCAGGCCAGGCAGTTAGGGGTCGAGTGGCCGGACGACCATACCGGCTTCGCGGACATCTGGACCTGGGCGGGGAATATCCATGAGGAGTGGCTGTTATCCCTCGACGAGGATTACCCATCTGTCAAGGAGTTGTTGGAGTCCGCTGAAGCGACGCATAGTGAGAGCATGGCCGCGTATCTCTGCTACATGGCGATTCGCCTAATTGAGCTGGAGCGGGTACTCAAGCCCACTGGAAGCATCTACCTGCATTGTGATCCCACTGCCAGCCACTATCTCAAGGGACTCATGGACGCGATTTTCGGAGCGCACAATTTCCGAAATGAGATCATCTGGCGGATCGGATGGGTATCAGGCTTCAAGACGCAGAAGCGTGGATGGATTCGCAACCACGACACGATCCTCTATTACGTAGGTTCCCCAGCCGCGGTCGATAGATTCAATAAAGAGCACCTGCCATATCCGAAAGGCTATGTGAGGCGTGACGGGAAGCCTCCGACGGGTCGAGGCTTCCCGATCGAGGATACCTGGAACAGCTCTGTTGGCGACGCGCTCGATTCGATCATGATCAAGAGTTTCTCGAAAGAGAAGACGGGATATCCGACGCAGAAGCCGCTAGCTCTGCTGGAGCGGATCATCAAGTCCTCTTCGAATGAGTCGGAAGTCGTGCTCGATTGCTTCGCCGGGTGCGCCACGGCGTCGCTCGCTGCCGAGCGACTGAATCGTCGCTGGGTGGCCTGCGATTTCAACCCACGCGCCTGGACTGTTCTAAAGCGACGGTTCAATCAACCGCCAGTCAAGCTGCGCTGTGCTGACGAGACGACCGGTCAACAGGTTATGGGCACAGAGCCAGTCGTCACCGTTCACGGTCCGAACGAGTTGCCGGTTCGGACATCGCCGGCAACGCCCGCGCCTGCTCGATTTATATTGCCGGAGCGCAGGTTCAAGGTTCCCGCCAGTATCATTCCGCAGCGAGAGATGCTGGAGGTGTTGCTCGATCTGTCCGACTATCAGGCGTGGTGTTGCGGATTTGCCAATCGCCGGCCGGACGGGACGATCGTTCGCACGACCAACAACTTCCACCTCGACCACATCGATCCGCGGTCGAAGCAGGGATCGAATCAGATCGCCAATCGAGCCCCGCTCTGTCCGACGCATAATATGCGCAAGGGCGACCGCCCGATTGGTCTGCGCGAGTACCGCGAGGAGATCGCCGCAGCGGGCGAACTGCTGGTTGAGGGCGTCGACGATCTGATTTCCTTGTCTCAGGCCTATCAATGGGCGCTTGATTACTACTCCGACGCCCGTCTCAAGCGCGGCGGGTAGCATGGTGTTGAGGCAACATCTGGTTGCCTGGCATCAAGCAATCTGAAAGGGCGACTCATGGCAGACAACGATCTGGCGGCGGCGCTGGCGAAGTTCACCGACCGCGCGCTGCGCTGGACCGCGCAATCGATGGAAGACCTGTCGCAGGACGAGGTACACTTCCGCACATACAAAGGACAGAACTGCATCGGCTTCGAGGCGTGGCACATCGCGCGCACAGCCGACAACCTGATCCACTTCGCGTTCGAGCGCGAGCAGCCGATCTGGCTCGCCAAGAACATGCACGAGGCATGGGGTCTGCCCAAGGTCGATCAGGGTACCGGGACGAGCTACGAGGAGGTCTCGAACTGGGTCTTCCCCGACGGCCCGACGCTGGCCGGCTATCTGACCGATGTCGCCGATGTAATCGTCCCGCGGATCGCGGAGATGACGACCGAGTACCTGAATTCGATCACGCGCATCGTGCCGCAGGGTGAACTGCCGAAGTGGGAGATCATTGGCCAGGTGATCATCAACCATTCCAACAACCATCTGGGACAAATCAACGTGGGTCGCTCGATGCAGGGCAAAGAGGGACTCGGCTTCTAGTCTCATCCTGCGGGAGATGCCCATGCCGTCGTCCGACGACGCCCGGTTAGTTTCCCCGCGTTCGCTGGGCGAACAGGTCGCGGCGACGCGCTCGGGCGAGCGTTCGTTGCAGGACATGATCGCGCAGACGCTGGAGCGGCTCGACGTCGTCAATCCGCTGGTTCGTGCGATCTTGCCCGATCCCAGGCGACGCGAACGCCTGTCGGCGGAAGCGGCGGCGTTGATCGAGCGCTGGCCGTCGCCTCAGGATCGACCGGCGCTGTTCGGCGCGATGGTCGTGGTCAAGGACATCTTCAACGTTCAGCGGATGCCGACGCGGGCCGGTTCAGCGGTGCCGCCCGAGTCGTTCAGTGGCCCGGAGGCCGATGTTGTCGCGCGGCTGCGAGGAGCGGGAGCGTTGATGCTGGGCAAGGCGGTGACGACCGAGTTCGCCTACTTCGCCTCCGGTGCCACTGCCAATCCGCGCAACCGCGAGCACACGCCGGGCGGCTCGAGCAGCGGATCAGCCGCCGCCGTCGCGGCCGGGATCGCGCCCCTCGCGCTCGGTTCGCAAACCGTAGGCTCGGTCATCCGACCGGCATCGTTCTGCGGCGTGGTCGGCTTCAAGCCGTCTTACGACCGCATTCCGACCGGGGGCGCGCTCTACTACTCGCCGTCGGTGGATACGATTGGCTTCTTCGTCAGCTCCGTCGCCGATGCGCTGTTGGTCGCGTCGGCGCTGTTGCTGGGCTGGCGCGAGGGCGAAGACGCCGAGGCACCGTTGCCCCGTGTCGGGATCCCGACCGGCCCTTTCCTCGCTCAGGCCGGAGCGGAGATGCGCGCCGCGCTCAATGAAGCGGCCGGGCGATTGCGCGAGGATGGCATCCAAGTCGAGGAAGCGCCGACGCTGCACGATATCGATGAGATCAGCGCCCGCCATCGTGCGCTGACGACCTACGAATTCGCCGAGACGCACCGAGAACGGTATGCGAAGTACGGCGCGATGTTTCGACCGCAGAGCGCTCAGCTCTATGAGGCGGGAACGGCTATTTCGACGCTCGACGCGGAAACAGGTCGGGTCAGTCGGATTGCGCTGCGCCAGCGTCTACACGAGCACATGGATCGAGCCGGGGTCGATGTCTGGCTTGCGCCCTCGGCGATCGGCCCTGCCCCGCGCGGGCTGGGATCGACGGGTGATCCGGCGATGAATCTGCCCTGGACCCATGCCGGGATGCCCGTGATCTCGCTTCCCTTCGGCGATGTCGATGGGCTGCCGCTTGGCCTGTCGCTGGTCGGTCGATTCGGTCACGACGAGAGGCTGCTTGGTCAGGCGGCAACGGTCGAGTCGGCGCTGCGCGTGGTCCCCCCGGGAGGATTCGAACCTCCGCGCACGGTTTAGGAAACCGCCGCTCTATCCCCTGAGCTACGGGGGGTATGGCTGAGTGTATGTCGAACACTGCGTTGATGTTCGATATCTGTTTCCTATCCTGTAAGCAGAATCCGAAGCCACTTTCAGTCATGAAGAGGAGAGCGTCGCATGCCGATGTACGAGTACTACTGCCGATCATGCAACGAGCAGTTCACCAGACTGCGACCGATGAGCACCGCATCGGAGCCGTACGAGCACGACTGCGGTAATGTCGCGCAGAAGGTGCTCACAACAGCCGTCGTCACTGTCGCCGGACAGTTCGCGGAGATGGAAGCGGCTGAGCCGGTGCCTGTCGGCGGGGGTTGTGCCTGCGGTCGCGGCTCCTGCGGTTGCGGCGGCATGGGCGCGCTGAACTGACATCACCGAACCCGAGTAACGCCCAGAGCGGCCCGAGATCGCGCCGCAGCCTACGCGTTGGCCGATTCCCGGTTCGGTTCAAGCCGCGCGCTTCGTCGCAGACGCCACAGGCAGATCGCCGAGATCGCGCCGCAGCCGATGACGAAAGCGAGAGTGACGCCGCCGATCAGCAGCGTCGTGTCCAGGAAAAAGCGCTGTGGAAACAGCTGGATCAAGCCATCGCGCGAGCTGAGCTGCCACAGATCGTTGCTGAAGAACAACAGGTGGAAGCTGCGGAAGGCGGAATCGAATCCCGCGAGCGCCAGGATGCCCAGCGCGACGACCAGCGTCGCGACGATGCCGCATGACATCAGCATCGTCGTGGAAAGGGTGCGCAACGCTCGCCCGCGACTGAAGCGCGCGAGGCCGACAACCGCGGCGATGATGAATCCCAGCGCGGCCCAGCCGGCGTCGAACGTTCGCGCCATCAGACGCTTGACGTCGACCATGTGCAGAATCTCTCGATGGGAGTAAAACGGCCCTCCCGCGACCTCAACATCGAGCAGCGCGTCGTCGTTCGTCAGGTAATCCCGCGTCTCCTGCGCGACTCTGAGGACTTCATCCTGCGTCAGACCGGTTCTGCCGGTCGCGTCGTAGCGCTCGAAGCCGCGTTCCCACCAGGATGCGGATGTAGTCGCATATCGGACGCTGAAGGACACCGGCAGCGTGAACAACGCCAGGGCGAGCGCGATCCGGGCGACGTTGACGAGCGATCGAGTGGCCATCGGTAGGCTGAGCGTATCGATCGAGAGAGGCGGCGATGGGTGTGGAACTGTCTCGGATGATTGAGCTGGTCGGTCTGGAAGCGGAACCGACGTTGACCATTGCGCGAGTATCGACGGACGACGTACCGGTGACGACCGGGGCGCTGGTCGTCCTGATCGATGGACAGGCGGGCGCGGAAGCACAGGTCGCTCGCGCCTTGCGACATTATCCCGCCGCGCATCGCGTGCGCGCGATCGGGCGATTCGAGCGAATCGTGGAGACAACAGTTGGCGAGATCGTTGCGAACCCGGCAGATGCGGTGGCGCTAGTTCTTGATCCGATCGCACTATTCGATGTCCGCAACGCGCCCGATGGCGTGCGCGGCGTGATGGATCGCTTGCGAGACCCGATCAACGGTTGCCCTTGGGATAACGCGCAAACCCACGAAAGTTTGCGGCGATACCTGTTGGAAGAGTGTTACGAGGTGCTGGACGCGATCGCCGTTGGCGATCCGGCCGAGTTGTGCGAGGAACTGGGCGATCTGATGATGCAGGTCGTCCTGCACGCCAAACTGGCCGAACAGGCGGGACAGTTCACGCTCGATGATGTGTCCGAGGGAATCCGGGCGAAACTGGTTCGACGGCATCCGCACGTCTTTGGAGATGAGACCGCGAATACGCCGAAGCTGATCGAGAGTGCCTGGGAGCGGCTCAAGGCTCGCGAGCGACCACAGCGCGAGTCCGTTCTGGACGGCGTGCCGCGAACGCTGCCGGCCCTGGCCCGCGCCCAGTCGATCCTCGGACGAGCCGAGCGCAACGGATTCAGCCGCGATGCCGTCGAAAGCGATGATCTGGGTGAGCGGCTGCTGAACCTGGTGCAGGAGGCGCGAGCGCGTGATCTGTCGGCGGAGGACGCCCTGCGAGACGCCTCGGCCGCCTTCGAGCGACAGGTCAGGACGTTGGAATCCACGCGCGAAACCGAAGCTTAGGCGCGATGCAAATTCGCCGCCGACGCCAACAGCCGTTTGACCCCGGTATCCGAGAAGCGCACCATCACTTCGGCGTCGCGGCCGATCGAGCGCAGCCCGATCACCACGCCCTCGCCGAAGACCTCGTGCGACACCTCATCGCCCTCCCTGAGTCCGACTCCGTGCGCCGTGACGGGTTCCAGGTCGAAGGAATCGAAGTCGTCCCAGCGCACAATGCGGTTGCGCGCAGGTCGGACGTCTTCGCCGACGCGCGCCTGCTCACGTTGGTATCGCTGTAGCAGCGCCTCGGGGATGTCGGCCAGGAATCGCGAGGGCGGGTTGTGTCCGCTGCGACCCTGGAACGCGCGTCGAAACGCGTAGAGCAGATGCAGTTCGCGCATCGCCCTGGTCATGCCGACGTAGCAGAGTCGGCGCTCCTCCTCAAGCTGGTTGGGGTCGTCCAATGTGAGCCGATGCGGCAGCAGATCCTCCTCCATGCCGACCATGAAGACGACCGGAAACTCCAGTCCCTTGGCTTGGTGCAGCGTGATCAGCGTGACGGCGTCGGGCGGTCCGTCCGGCAGGTCGTCAACGTCGGCGACTAGCGCAACATCTTCGAGGAATGCGTCCAGCGCCGCGCCCGGCGCGATCTGCGCATAGTTTTCGGTGACCGTGACCAGCTCCTGCACGTTTTCCCAACGACTCTCGGCTTCAGCCTCGGAGTCCGCCTGTCGCAATAGCCATTCCCGGTAGCGCGTCTTGATCAGGAGCGCTCGCAATACGTCGGCGAGCGGTTCTCGGGCTGCCTGGACGCGCGCGTCCTCGATCAGGGAAACGAAGTCCTGCAACGATGCGGCGGCGCGGCGCGAGATGCTCGGCGGCGTCAGATAGCCGCCGAGCGCATCGGCGTCGATGCCGACGGCTGCCGCGGCGGCCTGGAAGGGCGAGCGGGCGTGCTCGGCCGCCCAGCCGGTCACGGTTTCCAGCGTCTTGGTACCGATGCCTCTGGTCGGCACGTTGACGACGCGCCCGAACGCGACCGAATCCGCCGGATTGCGAACCAGTCGGAGATAGGCTAGCAGGTCGCGGACTTCGCGACGGTCGTAGAAGCGCGTCGCGCCGACAAGACGGTAGGGAATGCCGTGATGGATCAGCGATTCCTCGATCGGCCTGGACTGCGCGTTGGTGCGATATAGCACCGCGGCGTCGCCGGATCGCATGGAACCGTCGCGTAGCCCGTGCTCGACCCGGGTGGCGACGTACTCGGCTTCGTCGTCTTCGCTATAGGCCTCGTGCAGATACGGCAACGGGCCATCGCTGTTGTCGGTGACGAGATGGCGCTTGATGCGATTCGCGGCGCGCTCGATCACCGCATTCGCGGCGTCGAGGATCTGTTGCGTCGAGCGGTAGTTCTTGTTGAGCTGAACCTCGGTCGCGTCCGGATGGTCGCGGAGAAAGTAGGCGAGATTGCGGCTGTCGGCGGATCGCCAGGAGTAGATCGATTGGTCGAGATCGCCGACGACAGTGAGATCGCCGCTGGCCGACCAGGCGCGGGCGAGCTGGTACTGAATCATGGATGTGTCCTGAAATTCGTCGACCAGGACATGTTCGAATTGGTAATCGTCCTTGTCCCGTATCGCTTCCTGATCGAACAGCTCCAGCGTCCTGAGCAGGAGGTCATCGAAGTCGAGCGCGTCGGCTTCTCCGAGCCGCGCTCGATAGCGTTCCCACACGCGCCCGACGATTTCGTCGAAGTAGGAACCCGCGGCGGCGAGGAATTCCTCTGTGGTGATCGCTTCGGATTTGGCGCGAGAGATGCGGCTGAGCAGCTCGCGCGGCGAATAGTCTCTGGTACTGAGCTGGAGTTCCTTGAGCGCCTCGCGCACGATCTGGATTTGGTCGTCGCCGTCGAAGATGACGAAGTTGCGCGGCACACCGATCCCGTGGCCGTGCTTGCGCAGCATGCGCACGCAGATACGGTGAAAGGTGCCGAGCGGCATACCTTTGACATCGGGGCCGATCAACAATTCTAGGCGCGACCGCATCTCTCGTGCGGCGCGATTGGTGAACGTCACCGCGAGGATGCGCCAGGGGTCCGTGCCCTGTTCGATTATCCACGTATCCACGATTCGGTGCGTGATCACCCGCGTTTTCCCCGATCCCGGCCCCGCGATCACCAACAGCGGGCCGTCCCGATGGGTCACGGCGGCTCGCTGGGCATCGTTGAGGTTGTCGAGATCGAGCGGTACCGCGCCGTCGGCGGGAGAATTGGTCATGGCAGCCAGCATAACGGCGGATTCGGCATATAGTTGCGTCTAGCGGCGACAGCGGGGGATGGCAATAGGGGCGGTTCATGCTCGATGGCGTCGGTATCTCCTGGCCCGGCGGCTCACCCGAAAACACCGGTTTGATCGTGGCGCTGATTGTCGGGGCGTACTTCCTCGTGCTGTGGTTGTCGGCGGTCGTCTGGACGGCGCGAGACATTCATCAACGCACCGTTGAGCCGATGGCGCAGATCGTCTACACCCTGATCGTGCTGGTCTTCAATTTCCCGGGTCTCGTGGTCTACCGCGTGTTGCGTCCGCCGATGACGTTGCAGGAATCTGAGGAACACCAGCTCGAATCGACTGCCCTGTCGCGCGAACTGGAGCAGACCTCGCCCTGCCCGCGCTGCGGTTGCGAGATTCTGCCCGACTATCTTGCCTGTCCGCGTTGCGCGCTGACGTTACGTTCCTCGTGCGCGAACTGCGAGCGAGTGCTCGATCCAGGTTGGCGGATATGCCCTTGGTGCATGAGGCCGATCGCTGCGGAATCGACCTTGGTTGAATCCCCTACGTCGGCGAGCGACATGCCAGAGTCGCAACCCAACCCTCCAGCTCCGCAACCAACCGCAGGGAAGCGCATCGATGGCTGATTTCAGGGAATCGCGACTGAGGGTCAACGGCGTCGATGGCGTGATTACTGAGCTGGGCGACCACGACCGCAGGGAAGCGGTCGTCTGCCTTCACTCTGTGCCTGGCTCCGGTCGTGATTTCCAGTTCGTGATGCCCGCGATTGGCGAGATCATGCGCGTGGTCGCCATCGATCTGCCCGGATTCGGCAGAGCCGACAAGCCGCAAACGTTCCCATACTCAATCGAAGGGTACCAGACTTGGCTTGCGCCGGCGCTGACGGAGCTGGGCGTCGACAGGGTTCACTTGCTGATGCATAGCTTCCACACGCAAACGGGTCTGATGTGGGCGGCGATGCATCCTGATCAGTGTGCGTCGATCATGCTGCTCGACGGCGGCGTGCTGGAGAACTACCCTGGTAACCTGGTCGCCAACATCTGGCGGACGAAGTTCGCCGGTGAGATCCTCCAGTTGATCACCACACGGCCGGCATTCAAGCTGTTTATGCGCTGGGGCAATCCGAAGGGATTGCATTCACAGTGGCTCGATGAGCTGATCACCGAGGACGACCGGGACACGCGCCGGGTCACGCTGGAGCTGTATCGAAACACTAACTTCGACGACGGTCACATCCTGCGCAAGGCGCTGGCGCCGCATCGCAAGCCGGCGCTCGTGATCTACGGCAAGAACGATCCATTCATCAGTTGGCGGTACGCGGAGCGGCAGCGGGAGACGTTCCCCGATGCCGAGGTCCACGTCTGGGACGATTGCGGCCACTTCCCGCACATCCAGCATCCGCAGCGGACGGCGGCGGCGGTGACGAAGTTCCTGCCCTCGCAGGCGGGGCGCGACGCTTAGTCGAGCGCGCCCAGTTCGACCGCCAGATTAGCGGTCTTCTTCATTTCTTCGAAACGGGCGGCCTGTTCGCGAGCGCGTTCTTCGGCACCTTTGTGGTGGTACTCCTCGCTGATGCGGTTGGAACTGGTGACCACATCGAAGCCGTAGGGCTGGTAGATTGGGATCTCCTCGTCCGAGAGTTCGATCAGCATCTCATTGCGCTCGGCTTTGCGCTTGAACGCTTCCTCGATGTAAGGCGCGAGTTCCTCTTCCTTGCGGGCGACGCGCTCGGCTTCGAATTCCTTGAACTCGGGCATCACGTCGCGCGCGAAGATCTCGAGCGACTCGCAGATATGTTCGTGGCGGTTGTTGCCGGCCTGCTGGATGAAGACGGATTGATCGACGCCGCAGTCGGCGAAGATGCGCAGGTGCTCGCGCAGCTCGTCGGGCGTGCCGATGCCGCCCTCGCCTTGTCGCGGCCAAGTGTCGCGCAGCTGTTCCCATGCTTTCCAAATGTTGGTGCGACCGGGCTTGTGCATGCCGGCGGCGTAGTGGTGCCCGAGCGCGAACTGGAAGAAGCGGAAGCCATCGCCGCCGCGACGCTCTGCTTCGTTCCCGTCGGGGTGCACCGAGAAGGAAGACACCATCGCGATGTTGGCGTTGACCGTGTGGCCGATCGGCACGCACTCGGTCTTGATCGTTTCGTAGTAGTCGTTGACCCAGTGCTTGGCCTCTTCGGGGTCGATGAAAGCGAAAGTGAGCGCCCCGATGCCGAGCCTGGCGGCAAGATGGATCGTGTCGCGGTTGGAGCAGGCGACCCAGAGCGGCGGATGCGGCTTTTGCACCGGTTTGGGCACGACGTTGCGCGTCGGCATCGAGAAGTACTTGCCCTCGTAGCCCGGATACGGGTTCATCGCCAGCATGTTGGCGACCTGCTCGACAGTCTCGAGCCACATTGAGCGGCGCTCTTCCGGGTTGACGCGGTAGCCTTCCAGCTCGGCGCGCGAGGCGGACTCGCCGGTCCCGAACTCGACGCGACCGTTGGAGACGAGATCGAGCGTCGCGATCCGCTCGGCGACTCGGGCCGGGTGGTTATAGCCAGGCGGCATCAGCACGATGCCGTGACCGAGGCGGATGTTCTTGGTCCGCTGCGAGGCGGCTGCCAGAAAGACCTCTGGCGCCGATGAGTGCGAGTACTCCTCGAGGAAGTGATGCTCGACCTCCCAGGCGTGATCGATGCCGAGTTGGTCCGCCAACTCGACCTGGTCCAACGCGTCCTGGAACAGCTGCTGTTCCTGTCCTTCGCCCCACGGCTTGGGCAGCTGGTGTTCGTAGAAGATTCCGAATCGCATTGCAGGCACGGTTCCTGTTGTTCGCGTCGTTTGTGCGCAGTCTAGGAGACGATGGCGATCTCGCGCCCTTGGAGCAGGACGGTCGCGGCGGCGTCGATCAGCGGCGGGAATGGATCGCCGGGTTCGTCCGACGGTGGCAAGCCCTTAGCGGCGGCCGCTGCGTCGGCGTACCAGAGTGAGGCGATCCCGTCCCATGTCCCGTCTTCAGCGCCCGGTCCGTCTTGAGCGGCCAAGTCGGCGTGGGACGTCGTGTAACGCGAACACGCGCCGCCGGAACGCCCGATCGACCTGGCGACCCTGGGTGAACGTCCGTCGCGCCAGGCAGAGAAGAGCGCGTCGCGGGATACACTCGATCCGCGTTTCACGAACGCGACCCACTTGACGGCATCATCGCCGGTCGGCGTATCGATGTAGACATGCTCGGTGGCGAACATTGAGTCCGTGGTCGGCTCGATCAGTTCCTGGAAGCCGTCGATCGTCGGCAAGCGACCGCGATGCTCGCCGAAGGCACCGTTGAAGTGATCGAAGTCGCGGAACCAGAGTTCGGCCAGGCCGTCGTACGGCATCGCATCCGCCGGCGGAGCGCCGCCCAGCGACGCCGAGCTGTTGAAGAAGGTCACGAAATACTTGACCGGCTGTGCGAGGTTCGCGATATGTGCAGCGTGGATGCAACGCCAGAACTCGAAGAAGGACTCGCGCTCGACGCCTTCGCGACGGGTAACCGGGACGATCCATTTCAGCATGGCGGCTCGCTTTCTTTGTGGCTGGGTGTTCACTTTGCCGCTGAGTCTAGGCGGTTCGCGACCGCTCGTGCGCGTCGAGCCTGACTACGCGCGATTTCGCCGCAGACGCCCGTGTACGTGGACGAATCGAGCAGGCCGTCCAGACATATGGCAGCGCACCTCTTCGTCGCCGATCAACAGATCGCGGAACGGAACTTGCTGCACGGCGTAGGCTTGCGCGTGTTCGTAGGCGATGTCGTGGGCGCGTTGTCGGCCGATGCGCTCGCCGAGCGCGAGCATGATGCGCTCGCTCATAATCAGACCGCCGGACAGATCGAGGTTCACTCGCATTCGCTCCGGCTTCACCCCGATGCCTTCGAACAGGACGATCATCCGGGCAAGGATGTCGCCGAATCAGCTCGACCGATCCGTGGACGGCGCGTTCGGCCATGACGCTGGGGAGCCGTCGGCTTCGTGCTCGGTGCGCATCGCGTCGAGGGCGAGCGGAAACAGGGTTGTCCAGCTGGGCGGCTGCGGCGCGGAGGTCCTGCGAGAGCTTTGGATTGCGTTTCTGCGGCATCGTGCTGCTGCCGACGGTGCCGGGCGGGACGAGTTTCTCGATCTCACCGAACTCGGGCTTCAGCAGCATGTACGTCTCGTCGGCGATTTTGTGGCAGGTCGCGGCGAGCATAGCCAGGATCGCGGTGTAATCAGCATGTATAGTCATGGCTGGTTCGTCCCGGAACCGGCATCGGCGGCAGCCCCAGGTATTCCGCCATGCCTTGCTGGACGGCGAGCCCGAGCGCGCCGAACGATGCCAGCGTGTCTGCGGCGGTGCCGAGCATAGCGACGAAGATGCGCGGTTCGGCGTCATGCAAACGCTCGACGTGGCGATAGATCTCGTCAATCCAGACGCTGATCTTGTAGCCGAAGGTGGCTGGCACGGCGTGTTGACCGTGCGTGCGTCCGGCGCACGGATCGTCGGTGTGGTGCTCGGCAACGGCGCGAGCGTCGTGAGCACCTGCCCGATATGTCCAAGCACGATCGCATGCGCCTTGCGCAGCTGCAGCATGTCGCCGGTCTGAGTGATGTTCTGCGTCGTCGCCCCCCAAGAACGTATCAGCCGACTCCGTCGCCGAGGATTCGATCCAATTCCTAGATCAGCGGTACCAGCGGATGCGCCGTCACGGTGAGGATCGCCTCGATCCGTGCCATGTCCAGCAGATCGGGCCGACAGTGCTCGGCGATCTAGGCTGCGGCATCGGCGGGAATTGAATTATGCCCAGGTCCGCCTCCCCGCAGGCGAGCGCGGCTTCCACGCCCAGCCACGCCTGCCAGCGCGCCTCGCGCGTGAGGAGGTCTTGAATGCCAGGATCCGGAATGCGCGCCGCGGTGGGTCGGTGTTGCATGAGCGGTTTCGCTTTCTTCCGTGGCAGGCAAAGTAAGATCGGACTGCGGGCGAACGAAGGGGGCTGGCTATGCTTGCGCCGCTTGAGGGTATACGGGTCGTCGAGGTCGCCAATTGGCTGGCGGCGCCCTCGGCAGCGGCGCTGATGGCCGATCTCGGTGCCGACGTGATCAAGGTGGAACATCCCGGCGGCGATGCCTGGCGCACCACCCTGATGCGCGGCCAACAGGAGGATTTCAACCCCGAGACCGATGTGGACGCCGCGTTCGAGCTAGACAATCGCGGCAAGCGCGGCGTCGCGCTGTCGCTCGATCGACCGGGCGCGAGCGATGTCGTCAAACGGATGATCGCCGACGCCGACCTCTTCATCACTAATCTGACCGCGCCGCGCATCGAACGTTACGACCTGTCTCGCGCTTCGCTGCAGCGCCTCAACCCGCAGTTGATCTACGTCGTCCTGACCGGCTACGGCACGCGTGGACCCGACAGGGCCAAGACCGCGTTCGACTACTCAGCGTTCTGGTCGCGGTCGGGCATTATGAGCCTGATCGGCGAACCGGACGGCCCGCCGATGCCGTGCCGACCGGGTCAGGGCGACCATGCGACGGCGCTGAATTTACTTGCGGGCGCGCTGGCTGCCCTGCGCCTTCGCGATCTCACTAACGACGGTCAATACGTCGAGGTGACTTTGCAACGCACGGGCGCGTGGACGATCGGTTCGGACCTATCGGCGGCGCTGATCACCAAGCGGCAACCATCGCGCATCGACCGAGTGCAGCCCGGCAATCCACTGTTTAACGCGTACGAGACCGCCGACGGGCGCTGGTTGATGCTGGTGATGCCGACTGGAGATCGCTATTGGGCGCCAACCTGTCGAGCGCTGGGTCGTCTGGACCTGCTTGCCGATGATCGCTACGCCACCCTGCTCGGCCGCATGGAGCACAGCGCGCTGATCACGTCGGAGATCGCGTCGGCGTTCCGCGCCAGGCCGCTTGGGGAATGGGCGCCGCTGCTGGACGCTGAAGCGCTGACCTGGGCACCTGTAGTCGAACTGCCTGAGCTGATCGCCGATCCGCAGATGGAGGAGATGAACGCCTGGAGCGTGATCGATGGGCCGAACGGTCAGTTCCACACGCTCAATACGCCGTTCGAGATCGCCGGGGCGGACATTGGACCGCGCGGCCCCGCGCCCACAGCCGGGCAACATACGCATGAGGTGCTGAGAGAAGTCGGCCTGTCGGACGGCGAGATCGCCGCATTGGCCGAAAACGGCGCGCTCGGCTGAATCGCCGGTCCCGCAGCCGAATGTCGAAGTCAGTCGGAGCGTGCGTTATGGGTGAAGCGCTCGACCTCATCGTTCAGGCGGCGCGTCGGTTCGTGCGCAAGGATATCTGGCTACGCGAACGGCGCATCGATGCCAACGCAACGCAATTGCCGGCTGAGATGTTCGTAATCGTACGCAAGCGAGCGAGCGAACTAGGCATTGATCACCTGATGGCGCCGCGGGTGGACTCGGTCGGACCGCAGATTGATCTCCCCGATGCCGATCGCTTACGCATCGCCGAAGAGCTGTCGCAGCATCGCGCCGGGGTGCTCAATCCGGTCTACGGATTGTTCGATCCCGACCCGCCCGCGCAACTGTATGCCGGCACGGATGATCAACGGAGCCGCTTTCTGGAGCCCCTCCTGCGGAGGGAGGTCATCTGCTTCCGAGGGTTGGACGACCCGGATCTTGCGCATCTGCCGACTGATGGCGTGCGCATCCGGGCGCAACGACATCAGTCGGGATGGATGTTGGACGGCACCAGGCTGTTCGTCGCCGACGCCAATGATGCCGCTTTCGGCATCGTCTATTGCAATACGGAAGAAGTAGCCGGGCAGCGAACAGGCGTATCGGCGATCTTGGTCGAGAGTGACCGCATCGGTTTCCAGCGCTGGCGCGCGTGGCCGACGATTGCGGTTGGTCGCGACACGATGGAGCTCAATCTGTCCGCTGTCAAGGTGCCGCAAACGAACCTGCTTGGCGTTCCTAGTCGGGGACCGGAGTTTGCTAATGATCTGTCACTGCGTCGGAGACTATTCACGGCGGCGTATCTGACCGGCGTGGCGTCGGCGGCGCAGGACATATGCCGCTCGGTGGTCTGGTCGCGGCGGATGCACGGCGCGCTGATCGCGCAGGGCGAACGAGCGCGGCTGGCGCTCGCCGACAACGAGATCGCGGTATCTGCGTCGCGGGCGCTGTATCTGTCCGCCGCGGAGCAGATCGAAGAGCTCGCGCTTGCCGCACTGTCGTTCGGTCTCGGGGCTGCGTCCTCGGTCGTCGAACGGGCAATGCTGCTACATGGCCCGGTTGGCGGCTCGTCGGACCTACCGCTCGAGCGTTGGTCGCGCGAGTTGACCTGGACGCGGTTGAGTCTCGGCGGCGCAGATCAGCAGCGTTTGGCGATCGCACAACGATTGGCGACTACGTTCAAGAAGTAACGGGGGATAAGCTACGAGTCGAGGTCGGGCAGCGGATCAAGAGCGGCGGATGCGATCAATTCGAGCCCGCGCGGCGTAATCGGTGGGTTGTGCAACGGGCCTCGAACATCTCGGTAGTAGCGTTCCAGAGGCTGCGAGCGGTGTAACGACACACCGCCGACCAGTCGCATGCAGCGATCGACGACCTCGACCGCGAGATCGCCGGCATGAAGTTTAGCGGCGGCAATGCGAGGGCCAAGTTGCGCGTGCGCGTCCCTGTCGAGTTGATCCCAGGCTGATGCGGTCTCGTATAGCAGGGCGCGAGCAGACATGATGCGCAGATCGATCTCGCCGATCTGCGCGCGGACGAGGGGTAGACTGCCAATCACTCCAGGCGCGCCTGTCGGACGTCGGTTGCGGGCGAACTCGACGGTGTAGTCACGAGCCGCCTCGGCGACGCCGAGCGATGCGGCGGCGACGAGCAACGCGAACCAGGCGAAGTCGCCATACCGCTGTCCGGCGCGGGCTGGATCCTGGCGCACCAGAAACTCGTCGTCGCTGATCGCGACGTTCTCGAACCAGATATCGTGTGAGCCGGTCGAACGCAGTCCAACCACGTCCCACGTCTCCTCGATCCGCAATCCGGGCGAGTCGCGATGGACGGCGACGCGGGCCAGCATCTCTGATCCATCCTCCAGCGCGCAGTAGGTCAGGAACCAGGTCAAAGCCGGGGCGAGTGTAGTGAACGACTTGCGACCGTTGATGCGCCAGCGGCCAGGTCCCTCGGGCGTGAGGGCGGTCTGCGGTCTGCCGCCGCCCTGGGGCGAGCCGAGGTCGGGTTCAGTCGCGACCTGATTGCACAGCGCGCCGTCCTCGACAACCGAACGGAAGATGCGTTCTCGTAGCTGGTCCGGCCAGTTGCGATTCGAGCGCTCGGAACCGATTGACATCAGATGCATACCGCAAGCGAACGCCAGCGCCATATCGATCTTGGCCAGCGCCGTCTGAGCGGCAACGAGGTCGGCGAGCGCGCATTCCTCGCCGCCGTACTCGCGCGGAATCGGCGCGGAGAGCCAGCCGATCTCTCGGAGGATGTCGAACGATGCGAATGGGAAGCTAGCCTCGCGATCGTGTCGCTTGGCGTGTGCGGTCAGTGTCGCCGTATGCGGCACGAGTCGCCCGATCAGCTCCCGTCCGGCACGATTGGCGGGCGGAAGAGGCGACATCAACGACTTGGTCGGTTCGAGCGGTTGACGCTAGAGCACATCGCGCAGGCGTTTCAGCGCCCGCACTCGCACTTTACCTCGTTCCAGTGCCGGTCGCGAGGCGATGGTGATCGCCTCGCCAGTTGCAGGGTTGCGTCCCTGTCGCTCGGGTCGCGCTGTCTGAGGGACGATGTCGACCTTGATCAGCCCTGCGACGGTAACGGAACCAGGACCGCCTTTAGACAGATCTTCAACGATAACGTCGGCGAGCGCGTCGAGGACTTCGCTGACGTCGCGGCTCGCGATGTCGGTGCGTTCCTCAATCGCCTTGGCGATTTGCGCCTTGGTCTTCGGCTTTGCGTCGCTCATCTCACTCCCTCACTGTATTTGGTCTACTTACTCGACCTCGTGCTAATCATTGCGCAGTGTTATTCGGAATTGCCAAAGGCGCAAGATCGCACAACACACCCTGCGCAAGGAGTCGGCTGGAACCGAGCTACCCCAGCAACTCGGCGTGCGCGACTTCGGCGACCAGCGAGACCGCTGTCTCGAGCTTGCGCCGGCCGACAAATGCCGAGCGTCCGTAGAGCGGGCCGATTACCTCCACCGCCTCCAAGGTGCTCATCGGCGTGGTGATCAGCGCGAACGACTCGCGTTCCGCGCGCTGGGCGATGTATGGCAAGGTCGGCTCGCCGCCGGCCAGGATCAGACAGAGCGGTTCGTAGTCGAGTGCGCCCAGGGCGATATCGATCCGGTCGTGTCGTGTGATCAGCGTCTTGTCGGGGTACTTGCGGAAGTAATCCATGCCCTCATGTGCGCTCACCGGCCCGATCACTAGGTCGCGCGATGCTTCATCAAACAGCGCTTCGTCGCCCGAGAGCTTCCCGTCTATGGCGGGCGCGATGTCGCGAACGATCGGCGCGGCGAGGTGACGATCCTGAGGGAGGAGGCGAACGCTGGTCGCGCCCAGTCCGGTTAGCCTGGCGACAGCGGTGGCTTCGCCATGCTGGGGGACGCCATTGACGATGACCAGGTCTGGCTGCATGTCGGCCAGCGCGCGGGAGATCGTGTCGTCGTCGGCTTCGCCATGACGGACGATGAGGACGACTAGGTCGGACTCGATCCCCGCCGTGCCGTCCGCCTCGATGACGACGCGATCCGTGTCGTTGGGGATATCGGCGGCGGCCATCGGCGTTGCGGCGCTGCGGACGCCGTTGACGTAGGAGAACTGTTGCGCGTCGGATGCGGCGGACCGGTTGGGATTAGCGGAATCTGGAGAATCCGAGTGGTCGACGCGAGCCAAGCGAACCGTCGCACCGGTCGAACGAAGCGCGGCGGCAATGCCGCTGGCGACCGCCGACTTACCGTCGCCGCTCAGCGTGGACGTGACGAGTATGCGGGTCACCGTGACGCTCCGTTCCTGCTGCCGCTCGCCGCGTTTCCGGCGTCGGCACGCTTCAGGAGCGAGCGTAGCGGGAAGCGGAGCTATACGCCGAGATGCGGACTGGCGGCGGTTATTTACTATATCGACTACACTGAAGGCTGACGATGATCCGACGCGAGTGCTTTCCGCAGGGCGGAGCAGCCGCAAGGTTGCTATGATGACCGAACATCGGCGCTCGGAACCACAGGCGTGGCCGCCGCCCGCCCCTGACTCGCCACGAGCGCGTCGCCGGCCGCCCGAACGGCACGCACATTGGATCGATCCCGACAATCGGGCCGAAGAGCCTCGAGAGGGTACGCCGCGTCTGCTCTGGTGGGTGTTGGGCGGGCTACTGCTCTTCGGAGTGTTCTCCGTTCTGATTCGCGTCTTCTTAGTTCTCTGACCGCGTTCGTTCACGATCCAGCCGTGTTGCCGTGTCTGATTGTCGTATCTTGCCAGTGTCTTGATCGATAGCGCCTGCAATTCCGCGACCTCAGGCCAGTACGGATCGGAGCGAGAGGATGACGATTATATCATCGGACGCGAACGCGACTCCAGACGCGGATGCCGGACAGGAGACGCTGCTGGCGGGGGTGAGGGTGCTCGATCTGGCGACGCCGCGGGCGGAGATGGCGGGGCGTGTCTTGGCCGATATGGGTGCGGAGGTGATTAAGGTCGAACCGCCCACAGGCGTCGAGTCGCGGTGCCTGCCCCCCTTCAATGATGCCGATCCGCAGCGCTCGCTCTATTGGGCCGCTGTCGGGCTGGGCAAACGAAGCGTGGTGGTCGATCTTGAATCGGAAGCTGGCCGCTCCGACTTCCGAGCCTTGCTGGCGACCGCCGACGTCCTGATCGAGTCCTTCGATCCGGGTGCGATGTCGAAGTGGGATCTGGGCTATAACGATCTGGCCCCGCAGCATCCCGACTTGATCTACGTCTCAGTCACGCCGTATGGACAGGACGGTCCGCATGCGCATCGACCGGCGACCGATCTGACGATCGAGGCGGCTGGTGGATTGGTGGGTCTGCAAGGGGATGGCGACCGCCCGCCGGTTCCGGTCGGGTTGCCGCAGGCGTCGATGCATGCCGGCGTACAGGCGGCGGCGGATACGGCGATCGCGCTGCGGGAGCGCGATCTGTCGGGGCTCGGACAGCATCTGGACGTGTCGATGCAGGCGGCCGTCGTCTGGACGCTGATGAACGCGACCGGATTTCCGCCCAACACCGGCGATGATCCGCCAGGTACCTGCGCGCAACGCAGTGTGGGCGGCGACAGCCCCAGCGGCGCGGTGATGGGCGTGCATCCCTGCCTCGACGGATATGTCGTTTTCAGCATCGTCCCTGGCGGGCTGGGGCTACGACATTCGGCCAAGGTGCTGAAGTGGATCGCGGAGGAGGGCGAGCTGATCGGCGGGTTGGCGGGCGTAGATATCGACGAATGGGTGGCGAACGTGGGCAGTCTGGTCATGGAAGATCCAGCCGAAGCCGGTCGGCAGGTCGCCATTGCGACGGAGAATCTGCACCATTTCGTGGCCAGGCGCACGATGGCGGAGTGCTTTGCCCGCGCCGTCGCCGACGGATTCATGATGGCTCCGCTGTACACGATGGAGGACATCGCCAACGACCAGCACTTGGCGGCGCGGGATTTCTGGATCGAGCTCGACGGGTACCGATATCCCGGACCGTTCGCGAAGCTCTCGCGAACGCCGTTGCAGTTGCGCCGGGCGTCGCCGACGTTGGGACAGGATCAGGAGCTGCTCGCCCAGGTTGGCAGCGCGCCGACGCGGATCGCGAGGACGCCGAAGTCGTCCAACGGCGTGCGCGGCGCGGACGGCGGCGCGTTGACCGGCGTCAGGATCGCCGACTTCGCCTGGGTCGGCGTCGGACCGCTGATCTCCAAATCGATGGCGGACCACGGCGCGACCGTGGTGCACATCGAATCGGCGACGCGGCCCGATGTGCTGCGCCTCGCGCCTCCCTTCAAGGACAACCGGCCCGGCATGGACCGCGCCCAGTTCATGGCCAACTTCAACTCGTCCAAGCTCGGTGTCGCCTTGCGGCTCGATACCGAGCAGGGGCGCGATTACGCGCGACAGTTGATCGACTGGGCCGATGTGGTGGTTGAGTCGTTCACGCCGGGAACGATGAAACAGTTCGGTTTCGACTATGACACGCTGAGCAAGGATCGTCCGGAGTTGATCATGCTGAGCACGTGTTTGCGTGGACAGACGGGACCGGAATCGAGCTATCCCGGATTCGGACTGCAGGGTGCCTGCCTGTCGGGTCTGCATCGCATCACCGGATGGCCGGATCGGCAACCGTCCGGCACCTGGGGCGCGTACACCGACTTCATCAATCCTCGGTTCGGCTCAGGCGTGCTCGCAGCGGCGATTCGATATCGCGATCGGACCGGGAATGGTCAGTACATCGATCTGGCGCAGAGCGAGGCGGGGATTCACTTCGTCGCTCCGCTGCTGCTTGATTACCTGGAGAATGGGCGGATCGCGCAAGCGCCCGGCCACGATTCTCTGTACGGCGTCCCGAACGGGGTGTTCCGCGTCGGCGACGGCGAACGCTATGTGGCCATCGCGACGGAGACCGCCCAGCAGTGGCGCGCGCTGCGAGACGCAACCGGTCTGGAGCATTGGTCGGGAACGGCATTCGACGACCTGTCAGTAAGGATTGGCGCCAAAGCGGAGATCGAAGCCATCATCGCCGAGTGGTGCGCCCCGCAGACCGCCGATGCTGTGGTCGAGCGGCTCACCGGGGCCGGTGTCCCCGCGTCGCTGGTGGAATGGCCCTCAGACCTCTATCAGGATGCCCAGCTCGCGCATCGGAACTTCTTCGTCAGCTTGCACCACTCAGTGATGGGTCCCACGCCGTATGACGGACTCGTAACCAGGTTCTCAGGCGCCACGGCGCGCTTGCGTCGGGCGGCGCCGGCGATCGGCGAGCACACGCACTACGTCCTGTCGGAAATGCTGCAGGCGTTGGACGAGGAGATCACGGACGCGCTTGTTGCGGGCGCGCTTCAGTAGCGGGTGTTGACACTGACTGGAGGGCGTCGGGGTTGGAGCCGACGATCAAGTAGACTTCGAAGCCAGCTTCGATCCTGTGACCCGACGGGTCGGCGCGATCACGATGGACGACCAGCGCGTCTGCGCCTAACGCGAGACGCGGGGAAGGATTCCGAGCGATGGGACAGCGCACGATGCGCGGGCAAACGGCGATCATCGGCGTCGGCGAGACGACCTACTACAAGCGTGGTCGTTCACCTGACGCGGAGTTCAAACTCGTCGTCGAGGCAATCCTGAAGGCGAGCGCGGATGCAGGCATTGACCCACGCAAGATCGACGGGTTCGCGTCGTACTCCAACGACCGCAACGACCCGTCGCGGATTGCGGCGGCGCTCGACATCCATGACCTGCGCTTCTCCAACATGGAGTGGGGCGGCGGCGGCGGCGGCGGTTCGGCGGCGTGTTGTCACGCCGCTGCCGCGATCGCAACCGGCCTGGCCAACACGGTGGTGGTCTTTCGAGGGCTGGCGCAGGGTCAGTTCGGTCGTTTTGGGCAGGGCGCGCGCGTGCCGCGTGTGCGCGGCGACCAATCCTATACGGCACCCTATGGTCTGATGTCGCCAGCGCAGTCGTTCGCGATGCGGGTGCACAAGCTGTTCGACGACCACGGGATCATGCAGGACACGCTTAAGGCCTGCTCGCTGGCGTCCTATCACCATGCGCAGAACAACCCGCGCGCGGTGATGTATGGGCGTCCGCTGACCCCTGAAGACTACGATCAGTCGCGCTGGATTGTGGAGCCGTTCCACCTGTTCGACTGCTGTCAGGAGAACGACGGCGCGGCGGCGATGATTTTCGTCTCGGCCGAACGGGCCAGGGACTACGCCAAACCGTCGGTCTATTTCCTCGGTGGCGCGGTCGGATCGCCCAATCGCGCTGGATCCGGCTCGCACAACGCGACCGATTACGCCACCTCGAATTTCAAGACCGTCGCCCCGCGTATGTACGACATGGCGCAGGTCAAACCGGAGGAGGTCGACGTCGCGCAGGTCTACGAGAACTTCACCGGCGGCGTGGTGATGAGCATCATTGAGCACGGACTGACGACGTATACGGAAGCGAACGAGTTCATCACCTTCGACAACCTCATCGCTCCAAGCGGCAAGATGCCGCTCAACACCAGCGGCGGCAATCTGGCTGAGTGCTACATGCACGGCCTGGAGCTGAACATCGAGGCGGTCCGCCAGGTACGCGGCGAGTCCTGCAACCAGGTCGACGACGTCAATGTGTCGCTGGTCGCGTCGGGTCCGATGGTGACGCCGGTGTCCGACATGATCGTCGGTTCAGAGGCGGTGCTCTAATGGCGAATTCGGGAGCGTACTATTTGGGCGAGGGCATGCCCGCCCCAGCCCCGTCGATCGATGGACTGGACACCGAGTACTGGGAAGGCGTCAAGCGTCACGAGTTGTTGGTTCAGCATTGCAATGCCTGCGACCGACCCCAGTTCGGCCCCGAGTGGGTTTGCCATCGCTGTCACTCATTCGATCTGGGCTGGAAGCCGGTCGAAGGCAACGGGTGCATCTTCTCTTGGGAGCGCGTCTGGCATCCCGTGCACCCGGCGTTGCAGGACTCGTGTCCGTACCTCGTCGTGCTGGTCGAGCTGCCCAATCATGAAAATGTCCGTATGGTTGGCAATCTGATCGGCGACCCGATGCAGACCGTCGAGATCGGCGCGGAAGTCCGCCCGTACTTCGAGGACCACGAAGGCGACGATCCATTCACTCTCGTGCACTGGGAAGTGGTCGAGTAAGTCCGTTGAGGGTCGGCGCGCGAACCCGTCGGCTAGCCTGTGTTGCGCAGTCCCGCTGCGACGCCGTTGATGCTGCGCAGGATCGACTCCAGCGTGTCGGTGTACTCGGGATCAGTCTCCGGCAGATCACGGATGCGACCGAGTAGTTCCACCTGCAGAAAGCTGAGCGCGTCGACATACGGATTACGCAACGCGATCGAGCGCTGCAGTACCGGCGAATCGTCGAGCAGGTGATCCTGGCCGGACAGGCGATTGACCATGGCGACAGTGCGGATGTATTCGTCTCGCAGGCGACTGAAGGTATGCAGGTCCTGGTTGCCGTTGCCCAGTGTGCGGGCATAGTGCTCGGCAACATCGAAGTCCGCCTTGGCCAGCACCATTTCGACATTGGAGAGCAGTGTGGCGAAGAAGGGCCAGCGGAGGCGCATGTCCCTGAGTAGCGCCTCGCCTGCGCTCCCGTGTCGTTCGATGAACTGCGCGATCGCCGTACCGACGCCCATCCAACCAGTAATCACGTGGCGTGTCTGCATCCAAGCGAAGACCCAGGGGATTGCCCGCAATGAGGTCAGCGAAGCATCGGAACCGGGTCGGAACGTTGGACGCGAGCCGATCGCGAGGTTGCCCAGCATCCCAATTGGCGTGACGCGCTGGAAATAGGCATGGAGATCGAGGTTCTCGACGACCTCGGCGCGATAGGCACATTCGGCCGTTTCCGACAGCTCTTCCATGGCGACGTGATAGCGCTCGCGTTCGGCGTCCGGTGTGTCGTCATGATCTCGATCGAAACGTTTGACCAACGAGGCCGCCAGAGCCTGTTCGAGGTTCCATTTGGCCAAGCCGGGCATGCCGTAGGTGAATTGGATCATCTCACCTTGTTCGGTGAACTTGATCCCGGCCTTGGTCGTGTGCGGGGGTAGGGCGAGGATCGCGTCATGCGACGGCCCGCCGCCGCGACTGACGGTTCCGCCGCGTCCGTGAAAGAACATCAGCCCAATGCCCGCCTCGCGGGCGACGGCGTGCATCGCCTCCTGGGCGCGATACAGCCCCCAGAGCGAGGGCAGCACGCCGGCGTCTTTGGCAGAATCGGAATAGCCAACCATAACTTCCTGCAGGTCGTTGTGCGCTTGTAAATGGCGTCGGTAGGCACCGTGTGAGAGCAGCGATCGGAGGACCGCCGGGGCGCGATTGAGATCGGCGACGCGCTCGAACAACGGCGCAATACGGATCTGTCCGCCGGGCGCGCGCAGATTGATGTCGTTGAGGCCGGCCTGTCGAGCCACCAGCACCGGTGCCAGTACGTCGGCGGCGCTGCCGCTCATCGAGACGATGCAGGTCTGCATCGCTTCCGGTCCGCAGATGCGCTGGATGCGCCGCGCCGTGCGGAAGCGCCGCAGCGTCTCGTCGTCGTGGGTCGACATGGCATGGCCGATGGGAAAGTAGTCGCGGTCCAGTTCGCTAGCCAGAAACCCCTCGCGTTGCTCAGTCCCGAGCTCGAGGTAGCTGCCGCCGGGCGGCTGGATGTCGAGACCGCGCAGGACCGCGTCGGCGGCGGTGTGAAATCTGTCGGCATGGTCGCGGATGTCGAGCGTCGCCAGATGGAAGCCGAACGCGCGCGCGCGGTCGATCAGGGGCTGTACCACAGTGTCGGCGCCGGCATTCGCGCCATGCAGTCTCAGACTCTCGGCGATGGTTTCCAGGTCCTCGACGAATTCTTGCGGCGAGTCGTAGGTGGCTCCATCGGGTTCCTCCGCGCTGGTGCGCGCATCGTGCGTTGTCGCCGCGCGAGTATCGAGTAGCGCGAAATCGGCCTCCAGGGTGGCTTCAAGGCGTGCCGCCATATACCGAATCTTGTGGCGATACCGCTCGGCCTGGTTGCGGTGTTCGAGTCGTTGCTCGACTCTCGGCATGCGACGTGCGTCGCGGAGTAGCGAGGACTCCAGTTCGGACGACGCTGCCACTCGGCGAACGGAGTGTGGGAGCATGGCGTCCAACGAGCGGACAGCTTGCAGGTGTAGACGCAGCACGCGCGCGCGCATGGTGAGTGCGGTTTGCCAGGTCAGGTCGGGCGTCACGTTCGGGTTGCCATCCGCGTCGCCGCCCATCCACGAGCCGAGGATTACGGGCACCTGTTCGGGGCTCACGCCGGTGGCTCGACGGAATCGTCGGGCGATGTCGGGCACGGCATTCCACAGTGTGGTCTCGAATGTGCGCAGTAAGAGACGCGATTCCTCAAGCACCGTCGGTCGGCGATGACGGAGGTGATCTGCCTGCCACAGACCTTCTATGTGCGTTTTCAGCGCGTCGTCGATCTCGTCCAGCTCGGGTGGAATCGCATGTTCGCGCTCCAACAGCAACCGATGGACGTCCTGCAGGGCGCCCAGCATGGTCAGTCGCTGCGACTCGGTTGGATGTGCGGTAAAGACGGGCTGTAGGTGGATGCCCGCTGCCTGGCTTCGAATGGTAGGTACGTCCAGTCCGCGGGTGAGCAGTTGTTCGACTACAGCCGGGATCGAGCGCGGAGCGGCAGGCGCATCGGACGAGCGCAGCCGTCGTCGTCGAATGCGGTGAGCCTCTTCCGCCGTGTTGGTGAGCAGGAAGTAGGTGAGGAAGGCGTTGCCGACCTCGGCGGCGAGCCACAGCGGCCAGCTCTGAATCAGCTCGACGATCTCGGCGGTGAGTTGCGGTTCCGGGTCCTGGCGGACGCCTCGTCGACGCTGCGCCAGGCTTCTGAGCTGTTCGACGGCGTTGAACACGTCGTCGCCGTCGACCCGTCGGATCGTGCTACCCAGCAAACTGCTCAGCAGACGGACGTCGGCGGCCAACGGCGCGTCGACGTGTCGGCGCTCCTGGTTCTGCGTCGCCGTCGTTTCTCCGATGACTGCGCTGCCATGCTCCGGACGCTCAATCATCGCGAACCTCCCGCTCCCCGCTTCGAGTTTCGGGTGTTGTGCCTCCTACGATAGTTACAGGTTTCGAGTCGGCGAGGGGTAACGATGAGTGAACAAGCGAGCGGACCGCGGATTGCGCCATACGGATCCTGGCAATCGCCGATCGCCACGGCGATGTTAACTACGGGCGCGCTTCGATTTGATGAGCTCGATGTGGACGGCGATGACCTTTACTGGGTCGAGTCTCGCCCCGATGAGCAGGGCCGCTACGCGGCGATGCGTTATTCGCTAGGCGGCGAGGTCAGCGAAGTCACCACGCCGGACTTGAGCGCGCGCACGCTGGTTCACGAATACGGCGGCGGATCGCTCGCGGTTTCGAATAGCGTCGCGTACTTCTCGAACTTTGTGGATCAGCGGTTGTATCGACGCGTGACGAGCGGCGATGCGCCGCCGACCACGCTGACGCCCGATATTCCAGTGCGCTACGCGGATGCAACCGTCGATGACGAGCGTGGGCAGTTGATCTGCGTGGCTGAAGATCATCGTCGCGAGGGCCTGGAGGCAGAGAACTACTTGGCCTCGATCCCAACCGACGGCAGCGCTGCCGTCGCAGGCGACATCACTCGTCTTCACGAAGGGTTCGATTTCTGCTCGTCGCCGCGGCTTAGCCCTGACGGTCGGCGGCTGGCGTGGATTTGCTGGAATCATCCCTGTATGCCTTGGGATGCGACCGAGTTGTGGCTAGCCGAAGTGTCGAGCGACCGCTCGCTGTTATCGCCGCGCCGGATCGCCGGCGACGCGCGAGGCGATATCTCGATCACCGAACCGCAATGGGGTCCTGATGGCACGCTCTATTGCGTCTCCGATGCTTCCGGCTGGTGGAACATCCACCGATTCGACGGCGACCGCCTGGTGCCCGTGCTGGCGCTCGATGCGGAATTCAGCCAGCCGCAGTGGACACTCTCGATGTCAACCTACGCCGTGCTCGACGAGCGTCATCTGGTGGCGCAGTACGGCAATGCGGAAGGACGCAAAGTCGGGGTGATCGATGTCGGTTCGGGCAGGCTGAGGGAGATCGACACGCCGTTCAATACGTTCGGGTTCTTCACCGCCGCGCTCGGAGGTCGCATGATCTGCGCAGCGGCGAGCGTTGACGCGGGTGCGGCGATCGTCGCCATCGACGTCGATACCGGCGAGGTGGAAACGATCCGCGCCTCCAGCAGCCCTGATCTGGATCAGTCCTGTTTCTCCGAGGCTGAGACGATCACGTACCCCACGAGCGATGGAGCCATCGCTCACGCCTACTTCTACGCGCCGCGTAATCCGGACTTCTTAGCTCCCGACGGCGAGGCGCCGCCTCTGCTCACGTTCATCCATGGCGGTCCGACCAGCGCAGCCAATCCAGGCTTCAATCTGGCAATCCAGTACTGGACGACGCGCGGCTTCGCGGTGGTCGATGTCGACTACCGCGGCTCGACCGGATACGGCACCGAGTATCGGCGAGCGCTGAACGGTAACTGGGGTGTCGTCGATCGCGACGATTGCGAGGCGGCGGCGCGGTTTCTGATCGAACGCGGCGATGTCGATCCGGCTCGCCTGGCGATCCGCGGCGGCTCGGCAGGCGGCTATACGACGCTCTGCGCGCTCACGTTCGGCGATGTGTTCACCGCGGGCGCGTCGTACTTCGGCGTCTCCGACGCAGCGGCGCTGGCCGAGGACACGCACAAGTTCGAGTCGCGCTACCTCGATTCGTTGATCGGTCCCTATCCTGAACGAGCGGAACTGTATGAGCAGCGGTCGCCGATCCGCGCGGTCGATCTCCTGTCCTGCCCGGTCATCTTCCTGCAGGGTCTCGATGACAAGATCGTGCCGCCGAATCAGGCCGAGCGCATGGTCGAGGCGTTGCGCAAGAAAGGCCTGCCAGTCGCCTACATCGCTTTTGAGGGAGAGCAGCATGGCTTTCGGCAGGCCGCCAATATCCAGCGCGCCACCGAGGCGGAGCTGGACTTCTACGGACGCATCTTCGGCTTTGCTCCCGCGGGCGACATCGCCTCGGTCGAGATTGAGAATCTGCCATGACGGCGATTCACGAGCTCACCGCCGGGCAGTTGCGGGTTGCCTATGCGGCACGCGACCTGTCGCCGGTCGAGGTTCTGGAGTCCTGCTTCGAGAGAATCGACCGCCTGGAGCCGTCGATCCATGCGTTCATCACCCAAACGCGGGACCTGGCCATATCCCAGGCGCGGGACGCTGAGCGACAGTGGTTGGTGCCGAGCGACGCCGAGCGACCGCTCCTGCTCGGTATTCCAGTGTCGATCAAGGATCTCGTTGACGTTGCCGGAGCGCCCACGACGATGGGCTCGTTGGTCACCTCAAGGAATCGCGTATCCCGCGATGAACTGTTCGTCGAGCGGTTACGGTCGTCTGGAGCCGTCATGCTGGGCAAGACCAATACTTCGGAGTTCGGACTCGCCGCGCAGACGCTGAACCGGCTCGGTCCAGCGACGGCCAATCCTTGGAATCTGGACAGAACGGCCGGCGGTTCGAGCGGCGGCGCGGCGGCGGCTTGCGCGGCCGGTTTCGGTCCGCTGCATCATGGTACCGACGGCGGCGGTTCGGTTCGCGTACCTGCCGCGTACTGCGGGGTCGTCGGCCTCAAGCCGACAGGCAGGCGAGTCCCCCGCCGCGCTCGCGGCGCAGGTATGTCGCAGATCTCAACCGACGGCGTGCTGGCGCGGTCGGTCGCCGACGCGGCGCTGATGCTCGACGCTATCACCGGCTCGCATCCTGACGATGCGGCTCTGTACCGCGACAGGCGATCCGACGTCAGCCAGTCGGCAAGTATTGGCGATCTTCAGGGATTGCGGGTTGGAGCCACCACGCAGCTGGGTTGGCCGACGCCTTGCGAGCCGTTGATCGCCGAGCGTGTCGAGGCGGCGGCAATGATATTGCGTGAGGCGGGCGCGTCGGTGTCGGCGAGCGCGCCTGACATCTCCGACCCGAACGAGATATTCCCGACGCTGTCCGCCGTTGGCGCGGCGGCGAACTATGGGGATATGTGCGTCGGACGCGAGGATGAACTGTCCGATTACACCCGTGGCAGTCTCAAGCGCGGACGCGCCCTGTCAGGCGTCCAGGTGGCGGAGGCTTATGCGGCGCTCGACCGGTTGCAGCGTCAGATGGATGCCTGGTTCGATGAGCGCGACATTCTGCTCACGCCGACCAGCGCGATCGCTGCCCACGAGCATAGCGCTCAAATCGACGAGATCGCGGGCGCGCATGTTTCACCCTGGACGATCTCGATCCTGTACACGCCGCTGGCCAACCTGATCCAGGCACCGTCTATTTCCATCCCTGCGGGGCTCGATTCCGATGGCCTGCCGATCGCTGTGCAGTTGACGGCGCGCGAGGGCGACGATACAGCGGTCATCCGGGCCGCGGCCGTGCTGGAAGAGCGGGGTCTGAACAGCGCCAGACCTCTGGCACCCTAGTCCTCCAGCACCAGCGTGACCGGCGCATGGTCGGAAGGCTTGTCTCCGTCGCCCTGCATCTGACGTTCGTGGATGTCGATCTCGACTGCGACCGCTCGCTCGACCAGCGGCACCGAAATCAGATGATGGTCGATTCGCAAGCCGTTGTCCTGCTGCGCGCCGCCGGTGCGATAGTCCCACCAAGTATAGACCCCGTCCGATTCGTCGAAGAGGCGTAGCGCGTCCGTCAAGCCCCAGTCGATCAGCGCGTTCAGCCGTTCCCGCTCAGCTGAGGAACAGAGGATGCGCTCGCGCCAAAACACCGGATCGTTGACATCGCGATCGTCGAAGGTGATGTTGTAGTCGCCGGTCAGTACCAATGCGTCGTTGATGTCCTGACCGTCCAGCCACGCGCGCAACCGATCGAACCACTCCAGCTTGTACCGGTACATCGCATGCCCGACCTCGCGTCCATTGGGGCAGTAGAGACTGGCGACGCGAACGCCGTTGATGTCGGCGACAATGCCGCGCGCCTGGTCGTCTTCGGGCCAAGCCACGCCGACCTCGACATTGTCGGGATCGTCGAGTGATGCGATGGCGACGCCGTTGTACATCTTTTGGCCATGGATTGCCAGTTGGTAGCCTAAGCCGTCGAAGCCGTCGAATGGGAATTGCTCCTCGGTGCACTTGAGTTCCTGTAGGCAGAGGACGTCCGGCTGATGTTGATCGAGCCAGTTGAGGACTCGATCTTCGCGGGCGCGGATCGAGTTCACGTTCCAAGTCGTGATTTTCATGCCTCGTTCCTCTCGCGGGCGCAGTACTCGCCGGCGTGTTGTCCATAGTGGAGGATGATCCCCGCCGAGACGTTGACGTTGAGCGAGTCGATGCCTTTGGCGATCCGGACAGCGACGCTCGCGTCGATCAGTGGTTCCAGTTCGTCGCTGATGCCTGAGCCTTCGTTGCCGAACAGCCAGATGGCCTGGTCCGGCGGCGTTTGCTCGTCCAGCGATCGCCCTCGTTGGTCGGCAGCAAGGACGGTCGCGCCATGCGCACGCAACTGCGCCAGATCGTCGGCGAGCGCTTGCGACCTTGCGATTCGGACGTGGAACCAGGCCCCCGTCGCGGCGCGGGTGACCCGCTGGTGGGTCGGATCAGCGCTACCTGGACCGACGAGCACCGTATCGACGCCGAACGCCGCCGCCGAGCGGATGATCCCGCCCACGTTGCCTGGATCCTGCACCGCGTCAAGCGCGACGATCTGCCAGCGTTCTGGAGTCGGGATCCGGACTGCCCCCAACTCGTCCCGCAGGACTGCGATGTGGCCTTGCGGTGTTCTAGTGTCCGACAACCGCTCCGAGTCGGCCCGGCTCATTTTCAAGACCGGGATATCGACCTCGCGCCACAGCTCCGGCGACGTACTGAGAATCTCTTCGATCGGGGCGGTAGCATCGATGGCGTCGCAGATGAGCTTCTCGCCGTCGATCAGGAAGCGGCGCTGCTCGCGGCGTCCTCGGGCGGTTTGGAGCTTCTGCAAGTAACGCAGGCGAGCATGGCTGAGTAGATCGACGTTGCCCGGGTTGCGCATGGCCTCCCGACTCCAGAGCGCAGTCGGAGAGATGCCCGTACCTAGCCGCCGTTGAATTCGGCCTTGACCTCGGTGTAGCGATCTAGAAGTGGCGTCACCGTGCCGGCCTCCGCGGGCGGCAGACCGAATATGATCCGCTGGAAACCCATCTCGATCAGATTCCGTACCTGTTGCGGATTCGGTCCGACGCCGAAGACGCTGCGCTGAATCGTGTCGAAATCGCGATCGGCGCGATCTGCGGCGGCTCTGAGCTGCTCCATATCAGCCCGTAGGTCGCCGCGACCGGCAATCGGAAGCCAGCCATCGCAGTAATCGACGACGCGGTCGAATGCCCACTTGGACTGCGCGCCCAGCAGGATATCGGGACCGTTCTCCTGGACAGGCTTTGGGTAGCTCCAGACCGGGTCGAAGTTGATGAACTCGCCGCGGAACTCGGGCTCATCCTGCGTCCAGAGCTCGCGCCAGGCAAGGACGATCTCTCGCGTCACTTTCCAGCGATCCTTGAAGTTCCAGCCGTGGTTCTCGAGCTCCTCGGCATTCCAGCCGGCCCCGATGCCCAGGATCAGTCGTCCGCTGGAGATCATGTCCAGCGATGCGGCTGATTTTGCTGCAACCAGCACATCGTGCTCGGGCACGAGCAGGATGCCGGTGCCGACCTTGAGCGTCTCGGTCGCCGCCGCCGCCGCCATCAGCGAGACGAATGGGTCGTGCGTGTGCCAATATTCTTGCGGCAGATCGCCACCGCCCGGCCAAGGCGACATGCGTGAGGTGGGAATGTGCGTGTGCTCGGGGAACCAGAGCGATTCGAAACCGCGCGCTTCCACCTCGCGCGCTAGCTCGGGCGGTTGAATCGCGTAATCGGTCGGGAACATCGATACACCGAAGTCGGTCATCCTGCATCCTGTCTATGTGCGTCGGATCGTTCGCAGTCGAGGATATCGTCTGACGTCTGATGTGCTCGCTCAGATCGTCAGACCGCCCAGTCCCAGTAGACCGCGAGCATGTTCGATTTCTCCGATGTGCCGGTAGCCGTGGAAGAGCAGCATGCCGGTCAGCGCCTGCCAAGTGGTCATGGGCGGCGTGGGCTTGATCACGATCTCTGCGTCGAGATGGTCCACGCTGAGGCTCCCGACCCACTCGCGCGTCGCCGACCAGACCTGCCGCTGATACGATAGCCAGCCGTCGACATCGTTAAGCAGGACGGCGTCTGCCTCCGCTTTGGTCATGCCCGTGCCCTGCGAGGTTCGATGCAAGCTGAAACGCTGATCCCACTCGCCATTGATCCAGACGGTCGGTTGCCGCTGCGCGACCCAGTTAACGATGTTGTCTTCAGTGCGGACGTAATGCCAGAGCGAGAAGAAGGCGCTGACGCCATCTCCGGCCGGCCGGGCATTCCACTGCTCGGCGGTCATGTCGGGTACCGCGCGGTCGAGCATTCCGTGCATTCCGTCGAGACCTTGCCGGATCACTTCGAGCTGTGTCAGATTCATCCTGAACCTCCTCACCGTTGGCGAACGACCTGATCATATCCTGAAGCGGGTGTGAGGAGTCAAACATGGCCCACAGAGTTGAAGCCGACGAGTACCAGGAAATGTTGCGGCACGGGACGATGTCGGTGGGCCTGTACAGGCCGCGGGAGGTGGACAAACAGTCGCCGCATGATCAGGACGAGGTGTACATCGTCGCTTCCGGTACCGGCGTGTTCGCGTTAGGCGGGGAACGCATGCCGTGTGCCCCAGGCGATACCTTCTTCGTCGGCGCGGGCGCGAAGCACCGGTTTGAGGAGTTTAGCGACGATCTGGCCGTCTGGGTCGTGTTCTATGGACCCAAAGGAGGCGAACACGCCCACGGCACCGGTTAAGAAACTGCTAGTAGACGCCGCCGAGTTTCTCGTGGTCCCAGCTGTAGACGCGGGTTGGATTGATGCGTACGACGGCGCGCTTGGACGCCTGGCGCCGGCGCTGTTCGCTGTCCACCGGAATGGTAGAGCGGCCCTGGGCGTTCGGGTTGCGCTTCTCGCCCGTCGCGTCCTGGACCGCCATGACGAGGTCGGGGTCGTTCTCGATCACGTCGGCGTCGCCCTCGATCACGAGTCCCTTGATCTTCGAGTATTCGGTACCCGATTCGAGCATTACGGTGATGCGCGGGTCGCGCTTGAGATTGAGCACCTTCTGCGCCTTGGCGTAGGTGGTGAAGTGGATTTTGCCGTCGATCATGCCGTACCACATGGCGACGAGATGCGGGAATCCGTTGTGGCCGTTGGAGGCGACCTGTAACGTCCAGCCAGTCTCGATGAACCCCTTGGCTTCCTCGTCGGTCATGGCGATCTTGTTGCGTCGGCTGGGCATTGCTACTCCGATTCCTGCTACGCGCTGACGGCAGTCTAGCTAGGGGCGGGTCATGTCTTCAGGGCGCACCCAGTCGGCGAACTGTTCCTCAGTGAGCAGCCCGAGCTCGAGGCCGGCGGAGAGCAACGTGCCGTTGTCGGCGTGCGCCTTCTTGGCGATCGCGGCGGCGTTGTCGTAGCCAATGTGCGGATTGAGCGCCGTGACGAGCATCAACGAGGAGTGCATCAGCTCGTCGATCCGCTGGTAGTTCGGCTCGATCCCAACCACGCAGTTGTCGGTGAAGGAAACTGCGGCGTCGCCGAGCAGCTTGATGCTCTGCAGGTTGTTAAAGGCCATCATCGGCTTGAAGACGTTGAGCTCGAAATGGCCGTTGGCGCCGCCGACCGAGACCGAGACAGCATTGCCCATGACCTGCGCGCAGACCATGGTTAGCGCCTCGGACTGGGTCGGATTGATCTTGCCCGGCATGATCGATGAGCCGGGTTCGTTGGCGGGCAGGACCAATTCACCCAGACCGGCGCGCGGTCCCGAGCCAAGCATCCGCACGTCATTGGCGATCTTCATCAGCGAAACGGCGATCGTGTTGAGCCCACCGGCGAGTTCCACCTGCGCGTCGTGCGCGGCGAGCGCTTCGAACTTGTTGGGGGCGGTGACGAACGGCAGGCCGGTCAGCTCTGCGATCTCCTCAGCGACCCTGACTGCATACTCGGGGTGCGAGTTGATCCCTGTGCCGACAGCGGTACCGCCCAGCGCCAGTTCATAGAGACGAGGCAGCGTCTGCTCGGCGCGCTGGATACCGTAAGTGACTTGCTGGGCGTAGCCGCTGAATTCCTGGCCCAGCGTCATCGGGACGGCATCCATGAAGTGGGTGCGTCCGATCTTGACGATCTGCGCCCACTGATCGGCCTTGTCCTGGAGCGCGTGGTGAAGATGTCGAAGGCTGGGGATCAGATGATGGACGGTCCGTTCAGCGGTGGCGATCGCCATGGCGCCAGGGAAGACGTCGTTGGACGACTGCGACATGTTGACGTGATCATTGGGATGGACGGGCGATTTGGATCCGATCTCGCCGCCGAGCAGCTCGATGGCGCGGTTCGAGATCACCTCGTTGGCGTTCATATTCGACTGCGTGCCGGAGCCAGTCTGCCAGACGACCAGGGGGAAGTGATCGTCGATCTCACCATCGATCACCTGCTGTCCGGCCGAGCGGATCGCGTCGGCCAATTCCTCGTCCAGGCGGCCCAGCCTCTCGTTCGCCGTCGCTGAGGCGTGCTTGACGATACCCATCGCACGCAGGATCGCGCGCGGCATGCGCTCGCCGCCGATCTTGAAATTCTCCAACGAGCGCTGCGTCTGCGCACCCCAGTAGCGGTCGGCGGGAACCTCAATCGTTCCCATCGTGTCGGATTCGACTCGGATGTTGCTCATGATCCTGTCCTCAACAGACGTCGGGTCCGGGTTAGGTTGCGGCCAGTCGCGCCATGTCGTCGACCAGTCCCTGGACGGCCTCGGCGGAGTGCTGGAGGCGGGACTGCTCCTCGTTGGTGAGGTCGATCTCGAGAATCCGCTCGATGCCGTTCCTGCCCAGGACGACGGGCACGCCGATGAACAAGCCGTTGACGCCGTACTCGCCGTTGAGCAGCGCGGCGCAGGGGAGAATACGACGCTTGTCGAGTGCAATCGCATCGACCATCTGCGCGACGGCGGCGGACGGCGCGTAGAAGGCGGAGCCGGTCTTGAGCAGGTTGACGATCTCGGCACCGCCGTCGCGGGTGCGTTGAATGATCTGGTCGAGTTGATCCTGAGGTAGCAGCTTCGTGATCGGGATCCCGGCGGCAGTGGTGTAAGAGGCGAGCGGGACCATGGTGTCGCCATGCCCGCCGAGCACGAAGGCGTTGATGTCCTCGACGGAGATGTTGATCGCTTCGGCCAGGAAGGAGCGGTATCGGGCCGTGTCAAGAATGCCGGCCATGCCGACGACGCGTGAGCTAGGAATGCCGGCCACGTTGTAGGTGACGTGGCACATCGCGTCGAGCGGATTGGAGACGACGACGATGGTCGCGCCGGGCGATTCGGCGATGGCGGAGCGGGTGACCGAGTCGACGATGCCCATGTTGATCTGCAACAGGTCGTCGCGCGACATACCCGGTTTGCGGGCAACGCCGGAGGTGATCACGATGATGTCAGAACCCGCCGTTGGGCCGTAGTCGATTGCGCCGCTGATGGCGGCGTCGACGCCGATGACGGGCGATGCTTCGTACATGTCGAGCGCCTTACCCTGGGGCAGGCCGTCGACGATGTCCACCAGAACGACATCGGCGTAGCCGCGCTCAGCGAGTCGCTGGGCGGTGGTCGCGCCGACGTTGCCGGCTCCAATGACGGTCACCTTCGTTCGCATGTGTTGAGAGCCTTTCGGAACGCGAGTAGTCGTGCCCGTGCATGGGGTGGCGGGGCTGTGCGTAATTGTTATCGGATGCAGCTCGTTGGGTCTGCCATGTGCATGGCGGAATCGGACGGATGGCCACGGGATCCCGCGGTCCTGAAGGAACGATCGCTCCGGAGGGGAAGTTAGGAGGGCGGGTCGAACGCCTCCTGTCGTAATCCTGGATGCGCCACTTACCGAAACGTAGGCCTACTGCGCGGCGGCGATCTTGTTCAGGGCGCTACCGGCGCGGAACCAAGTGATCTGATCGTCGGTGTACGAGTGGTTGATGGCGACGTGGTCGCTCGACCCGTCCTCATGATCGATGCGCAGGGTTAGCGGTTGACCCGGCGCGAAGTCGCCAAGACCGAGCACGCTGATCCGGTCGCGCTCGGCGATGAGATCGTAGTGGGCCGGATCGCTGAAGGTAAGGGCGAGAATGCCCTGCTTCTTGAGGTTGGTCTCGGCGATGCGAGCGAATGAGCGGGCGATGACCACGTAGCCACCGCTGAACCGAATCTCCATCGAGGCGTGCTCTCGACTGGAGCCTTCGCCGTAGTTCTCATCGCCAACGGCGACCCAGCGAATGCCGGCATCCTTGTAGGCGCGCGCAACATCGCTGATCGGCTGGTTGATTTGTCCCGCGATCTGATTGAGCGTGCTACCAGTTTCGCCCGTGTACGCGTTGACGCCGCCGCTGAAGAGGTTGCCCGAGATGTTCTCGAGATGACCGCGAAAACGCAGCCAGGAACCGGCTGGGGAGATATGGTCGGTGGTCGTTTTACCCTGCGTTTTGATCAGTACGGAGAGGTAGCGGTAGTCGTCGCCGTCCCAGGCGGGGAATGGCGTCAGGCGTTGCAAGCGATTGCTCTCGGGGCTGACGATCACATCGATATCGCTGCCGTCTTCGGGCGGAGCGATGAAGCCTTCGTCGCCGGCGTCGAATCCGTGGAGAGGCAGCTCGTCGCCGCTGGGGGCGCTGAAGCGGAACTGGCCCTCGCGAGTGTCGATGGTGTCGTGGCGCGGGTCGAATCCTATCTCGCCGGCAAACGCGGTGGCGACGACCAGCTCGGGAGAGCCGATGAAGGCGAGTGTATTGCGGTTAGCATCGTTGCGGCCGGGAAAATTGCGGTTGAACGAGGTGACGATCGTGTTCTGCTGGTCGCCTTCGATGTCATCGCGCTTCCACTGACCGATGCACGGTCCGCAGGCATTGGCGAGCACGGTCGCGCCGGCCGACTCGAAGGCCTCGATCTGTCCGTCGCGCTCAATCGTGGCGCGGATCTGCTCGGAGCCGGGCGTGACTAGCAGGGGTGCCTGTAGTTCGAGACCGGCTTCCGCCGCCTGGCGGGCGATGTGCGCTGCGCGGTTCATGTCCTCGTACGAGGAGTTGGTGCAGGAGCCAATCAGCGCGTTGGTCACAGTGAGCGGGTAGTCCTGCGACTCCATGAAGCTGCGAACCTGGTCAACCGTGTTGCGCAGGTCGGGCGTGTGCGGTCCGACCCAGGCGGGTTCGAGTTCGCTGAGGTTGATCTCGATCACGCGATCGAAGATGTCGTGTCGAGCATCGGCGATGCCTTCGTCGGCGCGCAGATGCTCGGCGTTCGCCTCGGCCAGTTCGACGATGTCGGAGCGGCTAGTACTGTGCAGGTAGGCAGCGGTGCGTTGGTCGAAGGGGAAGAGCGACGTGGTCGCGCCGATTTCGGCACCCATATTGGTCACGGTGCCGCGACCGGTGGCGCTCATCGACGCCAGGCCGGGGCCGAAGTACTCGACGATGGCACCGGTACCGCCCTTGACCGTAAGCTCGTCGGCGACGCGCAGGATCACGTCTTTGGGCGTCGTCCAACCGTCGAGTGCGCCGGTTAGATACACGCCGATCAGTTTCGGCATGGTGACGCCCCAGCCGAGGCCAGCCATCACGTCGACCGCGTCGGCACCGCCGACGCCAATCGCGATCATCCCCATGCCGCCGGCGTTCGGCGTGTGTGAGTCGGTACCGATCATCATCCCGCCAGGGAAGGCGTAGTTCTCGAACACGACCTGGTGGATGATGCCGGAACCAGGCTTCCAGAAACCCGCTCCGTAGCGCGCCGCTGCGGTGCGCAGGAACTCGTATACTTCTTCATTTTCGCTGATCGCGACCTGGAGGTCGGCGTCGGCGCCGACGCGCGCCTGGATCAGATGGTCGCAATGAACGGTGGTCGGCACGACGGCCCGCTGTAGCCCGGCGAGTTCGAACTGCAACAGCGTCATCTGCGCTGTGGCGTCCTGCAAGGCGACCCGATCCGGTTTGAGCGAGGCGTGATCCTGGCCGCGGCCCAGCGGCTGATTAACCGGATCGACGAAGTGGCCGAAGAGAATCTTCTCAGCAAGCGTGAGCGGTCGGCCGAGTCGTTGCCGGGCGATCTCGATGCCATCGCGCAATGATGCGTATGCAGCGCCGATCCGCTGCAATTCGTCTGGTTCGTATACCATGATCGGTTCCCGTTCGGTGTTGGCCCGCTGACGGTCGGTCGGGGTTAGAGCGAACGCACGGCCTTAGAGAGGGATGTTGCCGTGTTTCTTGGGTGGCGACGTGTCGACCTTATCGGCCAGCATATCGAGCGCCCGAAAGATGGCCGTGCGTGTATCGCGGGGGTGAATGACATCGTCGACGAACCCGAGCTCGGCGGCTTGATAGGGACGATAGAATTCGGCCTCGTATTCGGCGATCAGCTTGGCGTGCTCGGCGATCGGGTCGTCGGCATCGGCGATGCGTCGGCGGTGAACGATGTTGACCGCGCCGTCGGAGCCGGTCACGGCGATCTGGGCCGTAGGCCAGGCGAGGTTGATGTCGGAGCGCAGGTGCTTACTACTCATTACAACATAGGCGCCGCCGATCGACTTGCGTAGCGTCACGGCGACCTTGGGCACGGTGGCCTCGGCGTAGGCATAGAGCAGCTTGGCACCATGCGCGATGATGCCGCCGTACTCCTGCTGCGTGCCGGGCAGAAAGCCGGGCACATCGACGAGCGTGACAATGGGGATGTTAAAGCAGTCGCAGAAGCGGACGAAGCGAGCGGCTTTGCGAGAGGCGTCGATGTCGAGCACGCCGGCGAGCGTGTCGGGGTCGTTGGCGACGATGCCGACGCCATAGCCGCCCATGTGGGCGAAGCCGATCGCTACGTTGCGCGCCCACTGCGACTGAATTTCCATGAACTGACCGTTGTCGACGATCTCGCGGATCACGCGGCGCATGTCGTACGGTCGTGTGGAATCGGCGGGCACAATCTCAGCGAGCGCGTCGAGCTTACGATCGGGAGAGTCGCCGGTGTCGGTCCAGCGCGGGTCTTCCATGTTGTTCTGGGGCAGGAAGGTAAGCAGCTGACGGACACTGTTCAGCGTCGCTTCCTCGCCGGCGATGCAGAAATGGGCAACGCCGGTCCTGGTGGCGTGGGTCATCGCGCCGCCAAGCTCTTCGTGTGTGACTTCCTCGCCCGAGACGGCGCGAATTACGTCGGGCCCGGTGATGTACATCTGTCCGCTGCCCTGGACCATGAAGATGAAGTCCATAATCGCCGGGGAATAGACGCCCCCACCGGCGGCGGGGCCGGCGCAGACGGCGATCTGAGGCACGAGGCCTGATGAGAGCGTGTTGCGCAGGAAAATCTCGCCGTAGCCGCGCAGCGAGGTGACGCCCTCCTGAATGCGGGCACCGCCGCCGTCGTTGATCGCGACGATGGGCGCGCCGACCTTCATCGACAGGTCCTGGACCTTGACGATTTTCTCGGCCGCCGCTTCCGAGACCGAACCGCCGAAGAGGGTGAAATCCTGCGCGTAAGCAAAGACCGTACGGCCGTCGATGGTCCCGTGCCCGACGACGACGGAATCGCCTTCGGGTCGGTTGGTTTCCAGACCGAACCCCGTGCCGCGGTGCTTAACGAACGGATCGATCTCGGTGAATGAGCCGGCGTCGAACAGAATGTCCAGTCGTTCGCGCGCGCTCAATTTGCCGCGGCTGTGCTGTCGCTCGAGCGCTCCCGTTCGGGACGTGGCGGCGTTGCCGTTGCGTCGCCGTCGGGCGACTTCTTCGAGCAAGAAGTCGATGCCGCGCTGCGAAGCCTGCTGAGCCGGTTCAGAGACCATAAGACATCCGTTGTCCCTTCGGCGAGACGCACCCGGTCACCGCTTCGCAGTCAGTGAGGCTACTACAGGCGGATCGCGGGGACAATCGACGAATACGCAACGGAGCTGCGGCGAATCGCCCGCCCTCCTATCCGGGGGGGGGCAACGCTTCCGTCTGTTGTTGTTCCGGCACCGCTTCATCGGACTGCGGAGGGATGATCAACGCTTGCCCAATCTGCAGGTTACCCGCCTGCGTCTCCGTGAGACGATTGTACGACATGAGCGCGTCCCAGGTGAATCCGTGCGCGAAGGCGATATCGGCGAGCGTGTCGCCGGCCTGGACAATGTAGATCTCTCCGGGCGGCTGCTCAGGCGGGTCGTCAGGTTCCGCGCTATCGGCATTCTGCGGCGCAGCCGCCCCGCAGCCGCCCTCGCGGATCGGAATCCGAAGTTCGTCACCGATGTCGAGTGTGTTGATGTCGACGATCGTGTTGAGGCGCTGAATCTCCTCGAACGTAACGCAGAATCGCGCCGCGATGGTGGCGAGGCTGTCTCCGGGCTGCACCACGTATGTCGTCTCCGTAACCGGTGCCTGCTCGACAGTGATCTCATCCTCGAACAGATACGGGGCCGGCAGCGGATCGGGCAACGCTTCGACCGGGATGTCCTCGGCATTTGCGCTCGTGCTTGAGGGTTCGACCGCGCCGGGTACGTCGGCAGGGGGCGGGTTTTCGTTCCCGCAGGCGACCACAACCGCCGCGCCGATCACGGCGACGAGGACGATCAGTCCTCTGGCGCGAGAGCGGAGGTACACGTGCCTAGTGTCGCACGATATGGCTAGTTTGGATTCACGCACGCGGTGTTGGGGATGACCGGACTGCCGGCCTGTAGCAGAAGGCAGGAGAGGATGCTATGGCTAAGTGTGGCGATGTCGGCGTAGACTTCGTGATCGATGTTGTCGAGATTATCGAGCGGGGTGTGCATGATCCCACCCAGAGGAAACGGGAAGACCACGGGTACGCCGGCCCAGTCGAAGTTCAAGTGATCGGAGCCAAGCATCATAGGCAGCGAACCGCGGCTCGCGTCGATCTGTAGCGCTTCGGATACCGCGTTGACCATCGCGCCGAGTTCGCCGGATGCGATGATCCGGTACGGTGCGTTTCCGTCGCCGATCGCGTCGAGATTGAGCATGGCGGTAACCAGTTCCAGCGCGCCGGAGGCTTGCATCTCCTGAACGAAGAACTCGGAGCCATGTAGTCCGAGCTCTTCAGCTCCGAAGCCGACGAAGCAGAGGTCGGCCGCGGCCGGATGCGCGGACCATGCCTCGGCGAAGGCAAGCATGAGCGCGGTGCCTGATGCGTTGTCGTTGGCGCCGCTGACTTCGGGCACGGTGTCGTAATGTCCGCCAACAACCACGAGACAGCGTCCACCTAGCTTTCGGGCGATCACGTTGCGGGACACGCCAGTCGCGGGGGATGCGTTGAGAATGACGGCTTCGACATCTGCCACGGCAAGACGGGCGCGAAGGTCGTCTCCGTCTTGCTTGATCATCTGCAGAACGGGAATCTTGCTGGAATACGCGCCCAAGCTGCCGCCCAGCGATTCGCTCGCGAGGCGGTTGACGATGATCAGCGCGACTGCGCCCGCGGCCTCCGCATGCGACGCCTTGACGTGGAACTCGATCTCGCCACGATCGACGATGGCGATCCTGCCTCGTACTGCGGCAGCCTCAAAGTCTGCGGGCTGGCCTAATCCAGGCACATCGACGAGTCTGGCTCTGATACCGTGATCCGCCGAACCGGGAAAGCGAAATCCGATTGCACTGTAACCAGCATCGAGATCGACGCGGCTGACTACGCCCTGGACGCTATAGGTGAACGGCTGGATCTCGACCTCGTAGCCGAGTTGCTTGAAGATCTGGGCGAGATACTCGGCCGCCGCTGCTTCCTCCTCTGAGCCGCTGGCGCGTGATCCCAGCTCGCCGGCGAGCTGGTCGAGGTACCTGCGGGCGGACTCGACGCTGAACGAAGGCGTGGCCGCCGCTTCAGCCGATGCTTGACGCGCTGGAGTTGCGGGCGCGGGTTGTCGCTGCCCCACTTGAGTCCCGGCTTGCGTCGAGGTTTGCGGGTTGGTTTGGGATCGACCCAACTCGACAGGTTGCACATCGGGCTGGTGGGTAACCGCAGGGGTTGACTGCGCGTCCCGCTCAGCCGGCTCGACCTGTTCGACGGGTTGGGCAACCGGTTGCGGAACGTCCGATGAGCAGGAAAGCGCCAGCGCGGCTGTGACGGCGAACGTAGGCAGGAGTCGGCGAAGCACAGTCGAATCAACGATCGCGGCGGAAGAGACGTCGAAAGGGATTGCTGGATTGTCGCTCGTAGCTGATGTAGCGGTCGCGCCAGTAGCCGCCGCGAGGCTGCCCGCTCCGCGAGTTGCCGCCGCGAGAGGCCCAGAACAGGCCAAGCGCAAACACCACGAAGCCGGACACTGCCAGCCACAGGCCGCCGCCGCGGAGCACCAGGCCAACGATGAGCAGTAGCGCTCCAGCGAGTAGCAGATGGTTGGCGGTCAGCGCCGCGGCGTGGTTGACGATCGACGAGCCGACGCGCTGTGCGGCAAGCCGAATTGGCCCCGGGCGACGCGATTGTCTGCGTCGCCAATCGAAGTCCTCGATGTTGGCGAGCACTTCCTCAACGTCGCGTTCGAGGCGGTCCGATTCGTCCGACATGGTTGGCTCTCCGTCGTTCCTCCGCGTCCCTGTTCAGACATTCTAACGTGATTTCGG
The DNA here is from genome assembly GCA_965116225.1 of Dehalococcoidia bacterium. Taxonomy (GTDB): domain Bacteria; phylum Chloroflexota; class Dehalococcoidia; order Bin125; family Bin125; genus Bin125. The sequence continues at coordinate 2,467,748 of OZ220495.1, forward strand.
CGCGCCCCAACCGCCGCCGCCGGGCGTTTCGATACTGATGATGTCTCCCGCCTGCACATCGATCGTGACTTTACCGGGCAGGTTGCGTCGCGCTCGGGACTCGCCGCGATCGATGCGCTCCAGGCGGTTGCGGCCGCTCTGGCCAGGCAGACCGCCGTTCGCGCCCCAGGGTTGACGGGTCCGGCGTTCGCTGATGATCGTGACCTGCGCGGGAGCGAGGAACTGCGTGCGGCGCACGAGACCGTGACCGCCGCGATGTCGGCCGGCCCCCGACGATCTCGGGCGAATGGAGTTCTCGACCACTCGCAGTGGATAGGCAAGTTCCAACGCCTCAGCCGGCGTATTGAGCGTGTTGGTCATATGCGCGTGAGCGGCGTCGAGCCCTGGTCCGTCGGGACCGCCGCCAAGTCCGCCGCCTGAGGTCTCGTAGTACGCCCACGGCTGACCGCTGCGTGGATCGACGCCGCCGGCGGTGAAATTGTTCATCGTGCCGGATGATGCCGCCGGCATACGCTCGGGCAGGATCTGCGCGAACGCGCCCCAGACCGTGTCGACGATCCGTTGCGAGGTTTCCACATTGCCGGCAGCGACGGCAACGGGAGGCTGAGCGGCTACCACGGAGCGTTCCGGCAACGTGAACGTGATCGGCCGAAACAGACCTGAGTTCATCGGCGTATCGGGCGGCAGCAGACAACGGATCACGTAGTAGCAGGCAGAGCGCGTGACCGGCGCGACGGCGTTTATTGAGGCAGCGCGCTGCAGCGCGCTGCCGCTGAAGTCGAAGTGCGCCTGATCCTCCGTCAGTGTCAGCGCGAGTCGTATCTGCACTGGTTCCAGCTCGTGCCCGTCGTCGTCGAGCGCGTCCTCAAAGGTCCAGACCCCGTGCGGCAGTTCGCGCAGGTAGGCGCGGGTCAGACGCTCGCCATAGTCGAGCAGCGCGACGGTCGTTTCGACGTAGGCGGTGTCGCCATAGTCGGCGTGGAGGTCGGCGACGCGGCGCTCGCCGAGCCGCTGCGCGGCGATCTGCGCGTTGAAGTCGCCGCGCCGCTCGTCGGGCGTGCGCACGTTGCGGAGAATAAGTTGCAGTCCCTCTTCGACGAGTTCGCCAGCTCGATAGAGGCGGATCGGTGGGATAACCAGTCCTTCCTGGATCAACTCGCGGGCGACGGGCATCGATCCTGGTACCATACCGCCGATATCAGCCTGGTGCGCGCGACTGGCGACATAACCAATCGGCTCGTCGTCCTCCACCACATCCGCCGCGTGGTGGGTGAAGACCGGCGAGACCATAGTCACATCAGGCAAGTGCGTGCCGCCGAGGAACGGATCGTTGAGAATCGCGAGGTCGCCGCGCCGCCATGGCGCGAGCCCCTCAACGGCCCTGACCGACTCGGGCATCGCGCCCAGGTGGACGGGAATGTGCGCTGCCTGCGCCAGCAGTTGCCCATCGCGGTCGAACACGGCGCAGGAGAAGTCGGCGCGCTCCTTGATGTTGGGCGAAAGCGCCGCGTGTCGAAGCACGGCACCCATTTCCTCGGCGATCGAGCTGACCAGCGAGTCGAATATGGCGAGTCGAGCAGGATCAATGCTGGACTCCGACATGGTTCGTATCCTCACTCGGCTCGGGTGAGCAAGAGGCTTCCGGTCGGTAGCGGCGAGGCGCTCCAGCCGGGCGGCACGGTTACTGTAGTGTCGATCTGGGTCAGAATCGCCGGCCCCTGGATGCGGTCCGTCACCGAGGCTCGGACGACGACTGTGGTCAATCGAGGTCGGTCCCAGGTCACGATCTCGCTTCGGGACGGCGCGCGTTCGGAATCTTGTTTGACGCCGAGATCGCCCTGATAGCCGGCTCGGCGCGCTTTCGCGCGGGCAATGACGACTTCCACCGGCGTGCCGTCCGCTGAGAAGCCGAAGCGTTCCTCGTGCGACAGATGGAACGCCTCGCGGATGGATCGGGCATCGCGACCGTTGGGTAGCTGCACGGTGAGTTCATGCGATTGACCGCGATAACGCAGGTCGGCGGCAAACTCGATGGTGACGTCGTCCACGTAGCCGTCCTCGGCGATGGCCGCGGTTGCCTGCCGCGCGACGGACGCGAAGGCCTCGTCGAGTCCGGGCAGCTCGCCGTGATCAGTTAGGTCAATGGTCAGATGGATGCCCTGTTCCGCGTCGCGGGTGATATCGGCGATTAGCATGCCTGCCGCCGACAGCACGCCCGGAGCTGGGGGAATCAGCACTTGTGGAATGCTGAGCGCGTCGGCGAGGTCGCAGGCGTGGAGCGGTCCGGCACCGCCGAATGCGACCAGCGTGAATCGTTCGGGGTCGTAGCCGCGCTCGACCGAGATCGCCCGCAACGCGCGTGCCATATTCGCGTTGATGACGTCGATCACCGCCTGCGCCGCCATCTCGATCGAACCGAACGGTGCGGAGATGTCCGCGATAGCGGTATGGGCTCGTTCTACGTCGAGCGAGACCGCGCCGCCCAGCTGTTGTTCCGGTCGCAGTCGGCCGAGTGCTACGTGAGCGTCGGTGACCGTTGGCAGTCGGCCGCAACCGTAGGCCGCCGGTCCCGGATCGGCACCGGCCGACTGCGGCCCGACGCGGAGCGCGCCCCCGGCGTCAAACCAGGCAATCGAGCCGCCCCCGGCGCCAACGGTATGTAGGTCCACAGCCGGCGTGCGAATCGGCATGCTGTCGACGACGAGATCGGTGCGTTCCAGCAGTCGACCGGGACAGAGCGCGACATCGGCGGAGGTGCCGCCCATGTCGAAGGTAATCGCGTTGGCGCATCCGTCGGACCAGGCGGCGGCGAATGCGCCGGCGACGCCCCCGGCGGGTCCTGAGAGCACGGTCCGCACCGCGTTGCGCCCCGCTGCGGCGGCCGAGAGCGAGCCGCCGTTGGATTGCATGATGCGCAGGCGCACGCCGTTCGCGCTCGCCGCTTCGAGTTGTTGCGCCAACTTACTCAGATAGGCGGTCATCACCGGCGTGAGGTAGGCGTTCGCCGTGGTGGTGCTCATCCGCTCGAACTCACGGTGTTGGGGAAGAACCTCGTGCGAGACAGAAACTTCGAAGCCGCGTCGATGGGCGCGTTCGGCGGCGATGCGTTCGTGCGCCGGATTGATGAAGCTGAACAGGAAACAGATGGCGATGCTGCGGATGCAGGCCCGCTCGATACGATCGAGGACCAGGTCGAGTTCGTCGATGGAAAGCGGCGTCACCACTGCACCGTCGGCGGCGATGCGTTCGTCGACCTCGAAGCGCAGTCGGCGTGGCACCAGCGGATCGGGTCGTTGCGGATGGAGCGCGTAGAGGTCGGGACGCGCCTGACGTCCGATGACGAGCGCGTCGCGGAATCCGGCTGTCGTGATCAGCGCGACAGGAGCGCCGTTTCGGGTGAGCAGCGCGTTGGTGGCAACGGTCGATCCGTGCACGACTTCGTCCGGCGACCAGCCGAATTCGGCCAATCCGTCGATGATCGCCCGTCCAGGATCGTCGGGTGTGGACGGTCGTTTGGCGATCTTGATCTCGCCTTGGCGCAGGAAGACGAAGTCGGTGAAGGTGCCGCCGACATCGGTACCGAGGAGCGTTCCACGATGCCGATTGGCTGAGCTGGTTGACGAGATCGACATGATGGCAGCTAGTGTACGGCGCGTTTTTAGGTTGCTTGACTGTCCTACGGATCGCTCGTAGCATTAATCGAATCGATACGCTCTCGGCAATATAGCAAATGCGACCACGCACACTGGCCGACGGTTGAGATGGATGGTTGATGATGCTTGATGCGGCGGAAACGGTCTTGCAAGCGGCAAGCCGTAAGATTGTCGGCAAGAGAGTTAAGCAGCTACGACGATTGGGGATCGTCCCAGCGAACGTCTACGGGCGCGGTCGAGAATCGCGCGCCATTCAGACACCGCTCACCGAAGTGCAGCGCGTATTCACCACGGTAGATCGCAATGCGGTCGTACCGATCTCGATCGACGGCTTGCCCGAGACCATCCCCACCGTGCTCCGCGAGGTGCAACGGCATCCGGTCAACCATCAGATTCTACACCTGGATTTCTACGAGGTCGACCTGACGCGGCGGATTCACTCGGACGCGCGCCTCGTGCTGATTGGCAGCTCGGAAGCCGAGTCGCGCGGTGGCACGGTGGTGCAGTCGCTGGAGCGCGTTGCCCTAGAAGCGTTGCCGACGGAGATGCCGTCGGTGATTGAAGTGGAGATTTCCACGCTCGATGATTTCGGACAATCGATGTTGGTCCGCGATCTTGAACTGCCCGAGGGCGTGATCGCCCTGACGGACGAGGCGGTCGCCGTCGCCACCGTGCTAGCGCCGCGCGTGAGCGAAGAAGACGAAGACACCGAGGCTGAGGAAGCGGTTGAGGGCATCGAGGAAGAAGAAGAGGGCGAGGCAGCTGCCGAATAGCCGCAGCGCGGCTATTCGGATCGCCGCGCGTGGTCGCCGCGCAGTTGGCCGCACGCCGCAGAGATGTCGCGTCCTTGCTCAACGCGGACAGTCGTAGGCACGCCGCGCGCCTGCAACGCCTGTTGGAAGCTGAGCGTCGCTCGTCTCGTCGGCCGCTGGCCCACGACGCCAGGCGATGGGTTGAGCGGAATCAGATTAACGTGGGCGCGTAGTCCGTCGATTCGCTCGGCCAGGCGTCGGGCGTGCGATCGACTGTCATTGACGCCCTGTGACAGGACATATTCGAACGTCACCCGGCCGCCGGTCAGGCGGTTGTGGTCGCGGATAGCGTTGAGGATGTCGTCGATCGACGATCCGGGCATAGGCACGAGTTGCTTGCGTAAGGTGGGGTCGGGCGCGTGCAGCGAGACCGCGAGGTTGACGCGAGGGTGATCCTCGCCGAGACGACGGATGTTCTGGGGGATACCTACGGTTGATACTGTGATGCGTCGGGGCGAGAGTCCGAATCCGCCAGGGTCAGTGAGTCTGCCAATCGTCTCGCTGATCCGCGCGTAGTTGGCGAGTGGCTCGCCCATACCCATGAAGACGACATGGGTGAGATCGCGTCCCTCCGCTTGCGCCCACGAGCGGGCGAGCAGCGCCTGGCGCATGATCTCGCCAACGCTGAGCTGGCGTCGTAGCCCGTCCAGTCCGGTGGCGCAAAAGACGCATCCCATCGCGCAGCCCGCCTGTGAGGAGAGGCAGACAGTGTCGCGCATCGTGGCGCGGATCAGCACGGTCTCGATTAGTTCGCCATCGCTGAGCGGCAGCAGCGCTTTGCTGGTCGATCCGTCTGTGGAGGTCTGGATGCGGACCGGACCGGTGCCGTCGGCACTGAAATCGGCGAGTTGGCGTCGCAGCGCGTCGGGGATGTCGGACATCTTCATTGGATCAGTCACCCCGCGCTGATAGATCTGTCGCCAGATTTGCCTGGCCCGATAGGTGGGTTGCTGGAGCGATTCAACGAGCGCTGCGAGCGCGGTACGGTCGAGATCGAGGAGATCAGTCATGTTCGGAGCCGAATCTCTGTCCGACCAGTCCGCGTGCGCCGCGTGAGAATGCGTCGGCGCTGAGTTCCCGTTTGCCCGCTCGCTGCAGTCTGATCACGTCGAGGACGCCTGAACCGGTGGCGACGGTGATCGTCGGTCCAGCCTCGATAATGACGCCCGGCGGCTCGGTCGCGTCGCTGTTGCGTTCGTCGCCGATGGTCGCTTCGCTGATTCTGATTGACTCTGATTCAAGTGTGGTGGTCGCCGCCGGCCAGGGCGTGTAGGCGCGGACGTGTCGGGTGATCTGTTCGGCAGACTGATGCCAGTCGATGCGTCCCTGTTGCTTCTCCACTCGCCTCGCTCTGCTGGCACGGCTGTTGTCCTGCGGCTCTGGCGTGAGCGCGCCATCCAGCCAATCGGGGATCGTCTCCAGCATCAGCGCCGCGCCCATTGCGGCGAGTCGATCGCCAAGCCGGCCGGCGTGCTCATGCGGTTGGATGGTGGTGGCTCGCTGACTCAGGATGTCGCCGGTGTCCTCGGTCTCGTCGACGAGCATGATCGTGACGCCGGTCTCCGCGTCGCCGTGCAGGATCGCGGCGCAGATCGGCGAGGCGCCGCGCCAACAGGGGAGTAGGGAGGCATGGACGTTCAGCGTTCCATTGCGAGGGATGTCGAGGATGCCCTTCGGGATGATCTGCCCGTAGGCGGCGACGATTTGCAGGTCTGGTCGCAGGCTGGCGATCTGGGCGATGGCGGCGCGGTCGCGGAGCCTGGCCGGCTGAATGGCGGGAATGTCGTGCGCCGCAGCGAGCGCCTTGACCGGCGGAGGTTGCACCGCGCGGCCGCGGCCAGCTCGCGCATCGGGTTTCGCCACAACGGCGACGGGCCGGTAGGGACTGTCGATCAGCACCTGCAACGTGGGTACGGCAAAGTCCGGCGATCCATAGAAGAGGACGCGTGGTGGATCGGACATGGCGCGGCTGGCTGGCTTAGGAGGATCAGAGGCGTACGGCGACAATGCTGAGTCCGACGAAGGCGAGCATCAGTACGATCGTGCCGCGAAACAGCGTGCGCTCCAGGCCTCGGCGTGTGCGATAGGACTCGCCACCGGCACCGCCGAAGATATTGCCCAGCCCGGCCCCCTTGGCTTGCAAGACCACCGCAGCGATGACGGCCAGCGCGATCAGAATCTGAAAGATGTTGAGGATGTCGGAATTGCTCACCTGATGGGCATATCTCTGCTGGGTGCGCGCTATGGCGACGGGACGCTGACACGTTGCGAGTGGCGTGGTCGCACGCCAGCCTCGTGCCCCTCATGGTAGGCGGTCATGATGGCGTCGGCGAGCTTGGCGCTGTCGTGTCGGTAACGGTTGCCAGTATCGATGATATCGGCCTCGATAATGCGCACGCCGTCCGGCAGATTCGACGCCACTTCGTCGCGGTTGGCATTGCAATCGATGTGGACAGGCTCGGACTTCCAGCCACGCGGCAATCGGGCGCGACTGTTGCTGTTGGCGACGACGGCGTCGAAGGGCAGGCCGCCGATGTGCTCGGTGATTACGCGCACGTGGTCCTGAACCGAGAAGTGGTCGGTCTCCCCGTGCTGAGTGGCGACGTTCGAGATGTAGAGCTTCATCGCGTCGGACTCCTGGAACGCAAGCCGGATATCCGGCACGAGCAGGTTTGGCAGCACCGATGTCAAGAGCGATCCTGGTCCGACCACGATCAGATCGGCGTTGCGAATGGCGTTGAGCGTCTCGGGATAGGCGGCGGGGTGACGCGGCTCGAGGTTGAGATGAGCGATGCGTCGCCCGGCTTCGGTGATCGACGACTCGCCGCGGATGCGCTCGCCGTCGGCAGTCGTGGCGGCGAGCCGGATGTTCTCCAGTGTCGAAGGCAGAATCTTGCCCCGCACTGCGAGCACGCGCACGGTCTCGTGAATCGCCTCCTCCATCGATCCCGCCACATCCGACATGGCGACCAGGAAGAGATTGCCAAACGAGTGACCCTCCAATCCGTTTCCTGAGCCTTCCGGGAAGCGGTACTGGAAGAGTCGGGTCATGAGCGGCTCGGCATCGGCGAGGGCGGCGATGCAGTTGCGCAGATCGCCAGGTGGAATGATGCCTAGGTCGCGCCGTAACCGCCCCGATGAGCCGCCATCATCGGCGACGCTGACTACCGCCGAGAGGTTGTCGGTGTAGGTCTTCAGTCCACGTAGCAGCACCGAGAGACCGGTGCCGCCGCCGATGCAGACGATGCGAATCCCGCGTCCGGCAAAGCGCTGGCGATGGAGCAGTTCGACGAGCGGCTCCTCTATGACGGCGCGACTGTCGGACGATCTGGCGGCAACGACCAGCCCGGAGGTGAACTTGCCGATCCCGAAGCCGACGCAGAGCACGGCCAGTCCGATCAGGATCGCGCCGCGCACGGCGTAGGGCAGGAACTGCAGCGTGATGTAATAGAAAGCGCTGGGCAGTGTGACCGTGAGATAGAGCTCGCGGGCGAGAAAGGAGACACCCAGACCGAGTAGCCCCATGCCGAACAGCAGGAGCACGAACCAGCGCTTGATCCCGATGCCGGGCGCGAGCCACTTGCGGAGATGTCGTTCGGGCTGGCCGCCGCTGGCGTTGACGTCGACGAGAACGGGTCCGTTTCCTCGACCACGGCGGAGCATTGCGCCACTATAGCGCCGCTCGTACTGGAGGCGGTAGTGTAGGCGGGACACAGAACTCATCGAGACGGCACTCAACGCCCGTAGCCTGCGGCAGGAGCACCCGACATGGAACAGCGACGATTCGGCAGCAGCGACCTAGTGGCATCGGCAGTGGGCTTCGGCACCTGGGAGATGAGCGGTAACGCGTACGGTCACATCGACCGCGACGAGGCGGTGCGGGCCGTGAACATGGCGATTGACCGCGGGATCACTCTGTTCGACACAGCCGAGGTCTATGGGCCCAATCATTCCGAGGAGCTGCTGGCGCGCGGTATAGGCAGCCGTCGCCACGAGGTGGTGCTGGTCACCAAAGTCGGCTTCGACTACGACGAGACGCCGCGCGTGATCGGCCTCAACTCGAAGAAGGACCACATCATCGCGCACACCGAAGGTTGCCTGCGACGACTCAATGCAGACTACGTGGACTTGATGCTGATCCACTGGCCCGACCACGACACGCCGTTCGCGGAGACGATGGAGGGTCTGGAGCAACTGAAGCGGGACGGCAAGATTCTTCACTATGGCGTCTCGAACTTCAATATCGACATGATGGAGGAGTGTCAGCGGCATGGCACGATCGTCGCCAACCAGGTCGGTTATCACATGTTCGACCGACGGATGGAATCGCGCGTCCTGCCTTGGTGCATGGCGAACGGTGTAGGTTTCATGTCCTACGGCTCGCTCGCTTTCGGGCTGTTGACCGGCGCGTTCGCCCCCGATCACCAATTCGACGAGAGCGACTGGCGACGCAACGGCACCGCATTCAATCTGCCCTTGTTCGAGTCGGATCGCTTCCGTCAAGAGGTTGAGATCGCCAGCCGCCTGGGCGAGTTGGCCGACGGCTACGGCAAGACGGTTGCCCAGCTCGGCATCGCCTGGGTGCTCGACCATCCCGGCGTTAGCTGCGCGTTGGTCGGAATGCGCAACGAGCGCGAGCTCGAAGAGAATGTTGCTGCAACCGACTGGAAGCTGACCGAGGACATCCGCAGCGCCGTCAACCAGATCTTCGACGACGTCGGCATCCCGACCTATCAGAACACCCCACAGGTCGTCCACGTCGCCAGAGCGACCGGTCGGCGGTAGAGGACTGCCTTACTCCTCTGCCTCGGCTCGTTCCCGATTGAGTTCGAGCAGGCGCGCCAGGACCTCATCGTCCGCGATGTCCGCACTCCAGCCGTAGGCGGCGCAGACAGCCTCATCCAATTCGCCATGTACGTCGATCAACCAGTCAGGTCGGCGGTTATACAGCTCGGTCATCGTGCGATCTTGCAGGATGGCTGAATTGACGTTGACGCCGATCGGATTGAGCCAGGCCTCGCGACGTTCCTTCAGCTTCTGCGCCACCGAAGCGATGGCGCGCGCGTGAGCGCGCAGCTCGGCGTCGAGGCCGCTCGACGCCATGGTCGAGCGGCCAGGGGAACGGAAATGTGTTGAAGCAGAGAGTATGGGTATAGCGAGGGCTGACGCCGAGTCGGGATCCCATCGCCAGGGCCCACGTTTCGTGGATTCGTGAGTGAAGGACACCAAAGGTGTAGTCGTCTGCTCTGGCGATAGCGACGACTGTCGCGTCCGGAGTGACCTTTGCCTCCAGCCAGACGAAGAATTGGTGCTTCGATGTTAGCGGAGCGGCGATGAATCGGCTCAGTGGGCGAATGGCCGATCGCATCCCAGGTCGCCATGACTCGTGTATCCACCAGTTCTCACGTAGCGACGCTGCATCCAGCGATTCCCGATACGGCTTGACGTGTGTTCGTAGGTGTTCCCACGGCTGCTCGTACATGGCAGCCTGCTTGGGATCCATGTCCTGGCCGAAATCAATGATGTAGGCACCCTTGGGTCGTTGAGCGAGGTCATGGGCATTGACGAACGGAAACACGACATCAGCATTTGGGCGTCCGTTGACGTTGATGGGTTGGCCTAGCATCTGCTCGCCTTGTTCACGGGTCACATCGAACTGGCCGTTTCTGATGTCGCCCTGGAACGCGATGCCCATATTCTCGGCCAGCTCGATCGCCGACGCCATATACGCCGAGCCGGCTGTGAGGTCGGGGTTAATGAACGCTACCGATTCTCCGTCAAGCGTGAGTTCGGTTTCGCTGCCATCGTCCTGTCCGACAATTGAAATACGTACCCGGGCACCGTCATTGGTCCACTCCTGATCGGCATATGCCATGAATATCTGTCCCGACCCGGCAATGCGCTCTAGCACACCACGGCTATAGACACCTCGGATGTTTTGTGTAGCCAACAGTCCGGCTCGGCGCGATATCCCCCCCCCCCATTGATCTGGCGTCGGGCGAGTTCATGCCAGTAGGTGCATAAGTCGACACGTCCATCAAGAGCGCCCCGATAGGCGCGGCGCAGGCGGTCGACATATCGGGTATCAAGCTGCTGACGCATCAGTTTCATGCCGAGGAAGGGCGGATTGCCGATGATAAATTCTGCCTCCGGCCATGTTGCGGGAACTGGATTACCGTCGTCGTCTTGATCGAGAACCGCGTTGCGGCATTCAATCTGATCGATCCGGCCGAGGATCGGTTCGCCAAGGCGCTGTAATCCATGCTGCGTGGTCCACTGGATATCGCCGATCCAGAGCGATAGTCGGGTGAGGTCGACCGCGAACTGGTCGATATCGATTCCTAGCATGTTGGCGGGGCCGATACGGCGCTGCATGCCGTTGATGCCGTGCGCGTCATGCGCCCAGCCAATCAACTCCTGCTCAAGTTGTTTGAGCTCGCGCATGGCGACGTACAGGAAGTTGCCTGAGCCGCAGGCAGGGTCGAGCACGCGCACGCTGGCGAGACGATCGTGAAACGCGCGAATGCGCCCTTCGGGCGAATCGGGATCTGGCTCGTCGAGACTGAGCGCGCCGATCTTGCCATAGACGGGCGTGGCACCGGAGGTGCCGGAATCCGGCTGGAGCGCCTGCCTCAGATCGGCGAACTCGCGCCGCAGCGGACGCAGGAGTACAGGTTCGATCACGAGCATGATGGTGTCGGGATCGGTGTAGTGGGCGCCGGTTTGGGTGCGTCGCTCGGGGTCTAGACCGCGTTCGAAGAGCGTCCCAAAGATGGCGGGGTCGATGCGCGACCAGTCTAGCTTGCTGGTTTCCAGCAGGGTATTGACCGGATCCCCGGTCAGCGCAAACGTCTCGTCTGCCGCTGACTTGTCGAACAGGCCGCCGTTGAACCAAGGCACAGGAAGCGGTCCAAAGTCGGGGATCTCCGACGATGACATCGCCCCGAACACTGCCGAGATCTGCGCTTGAGTTCGTTCCGGACGGTGGCGAAGGTTCTCAAGCGTGATCGTTAATGGCCTGTGGATATCACCGTGATCGTTGCGAAACAGATCGATGCTCTCTGCGAAGAAGGTAAACACAATACGGTTCAGAAAGCGGGCGACGACATTGGGGTCGTGGTCGAGCGCGCGCAGCGCCTCTGCGACTTCGCCGAATTTAGCCGCCGCGGTTTCGGTGATGTAGCGAGGATCACGATCCGGGTGCAGCGGATGTTCGCGGTCTGCGTAAGCAGGCTCAAGGACATCCTGGAGAATCCGGCAGTAGTAGGTCGGGCTCTCCTTCAGATCCTTGAGGGTGAACCGAATCGTCCGCGCCGGCGCGTTCGTGAACGTTGTGTGAATCTCAAACGTCCGCATGTCGCAGACGACCAGAATCGGTGGATTGCCCAGACCTTCCTGATAGCCGCGCAGCTGGCCGTACGCGTCGCGGAAGTTCTTGCCGGGACTCTTATATTCCCAGGCGAAGCATTGTTCTTTCCACACATCCGCCTTGCCAACGTATCCGCCGTCTGCATCATGCACGGCGCGCTCAAAGGTGTATGTCTTGGGATCGTGCGGTGGATTGACCTCGAGCATTACGCACAGATCGCGAAAGTGCGTCTGAGCGCCCTGAGCTTCGTTGAGTCCGGACGCATTCCACTTTGAGTAGAACTCAGCGACGCTCAGAGTCGGCTCGGACGGCATTGCGGTATTACTCCGACAGCGCCGCCGTCAACAGCTCGGAGGCTTGTTGGGGGTTTGCCTGACCTCGACTGTGACGCATGACCTGGCCGACGAGGTACTTCAGGGCGGCTTCCTTACCGCTGCGGTAGTCGGCCGCGGCGTCGGGATTGTCGCTGATCACCCGGCTGATGATCGGGGCGAGCGCATCTGCGCCGCTGATCTGCATGAGTCCTCTCACCTTGACAATATCGGTGGGGTCATCGCCGGTTTCGTACATCGTCTCGAAGACGGACCTGGCCTGGCTGCGCGAGATATCGCCGCCCGCGATCAGGCCGACCAGCTCGGCGAGCTGCGCGGGACGGATTGGCTGCTCATCCAGATCGGGGTGGGCGGGGTCTTTGTTGATCTGCGCGAACAGGTCGCCGGTGATCCAATTTGCGGCCTCTCGGGCGGTGGTGGTGTCCCTGAGCGCGTCGACGGTCTGATCGAAGTAGTTGGCGCGCGATGGTTCTTCGGTCAGCAGGTTGGCTTCAAATTCGCCGAGGCCGTAGCGGGACTGAAACCGCGCATAACGTTCCTGCGGAAGTTCGGGTAGTTGACGGCGAATCGTTTCCACCTCCGCGGCTGAGATCGAGAGCGGCGGCAGGTCGGGCTCGGGGAAGTAGCGGTAGTCGTGCGCTGCTTCCTTGTAGCGCTGCGAGAGCGTGATTTGCCGTTCCTCGTCCCAGCCCCGTGTCTCCTGCGCAATCGCGCTGCCCGCGCGTAGCAGCTCGGCCTGGCGCTTGACCTCGTATTCGAGAGCGCTGTGGACGCCCCGGAACGAGTTCATGTTCTTGATCTCGACCTTGGCGCCGAGCTCGCCTGAGCCGACCGGGCGCAACGAGACGTTGGCATCGCAACGGAAGGAGCCTTTCTCCATGTCGGCGTTGGAGACGCTAAGATAGCGGAGAATCTGTCGCAGCTGCACAAGATAGGCTCGCGCTTCGTCCGCGGAGCGCATGTCGGGCTCGGACACGATTTCCATAAGCGGCACACCGGAGCGATTGACGTCGACCAGCGAGAAGCGCTCGCCGGCCTCGTTCTCGCGGTGCAACAATCGGGCCGTGTCCTCTTCGAGATGGACACGGGTGATGCCGATTCGACGCTTGCCCAGCGAGTCCGTCTCGACATCCATCCATCCGCCTTCGGAGAGCGGCATGTCGTACTGCGAGATCTGGTAGCCCTTCATCAGATCCGGGTAGGGATAGTTCTTGCGGTCGAACTTGGATAGTTCGGGGATCGACATATTGAGCGCGAGCGCCGTGCGGATCGTCCACTCGACCGCCGTGCGGTTGATCACGGGTAACGTGCCGGGCATCCCCAGGCAGAGGGGGCAGACGTAGGTGTTGGGCTCAGCGGAGGCGTAGTTGGCCGGGCAGCGGCAGAACATCTTGCTCTGTGTGTGGAGCTGGCAATGAACTTCGAGTCCGATCACGGTTTCGTACTCGATGGCGAGATCGGGCGCGGGTGAGGCCTTCGTGCTCATATCTCCAGTGTAGTCGCGGTCTGCTGTTAGTCTGCGAGCAGGACTGCGCCGTGCCGGAGCGGCGCTAGGATATGCGTACTGCATGAGCACAGAGGTTTACTCGCCGCGGGCGGGACTGAACGGCGTCACATCCGAGATTCGACCGTTGCGGATGCTGCACACATCGGATGTGCATCTCGGCGCATACATGTCGCAGCCGTATCGGGACGAGGCGGAAGGCTCGGATTCGTTGGAGCCGGCACTGCAGGCGTTCCAGCACGTACTCGACCTGGGCGTCGAGGCGGACGTCGACGTGGTCGCAATTGCGGGGGACTTCTTCGACCATGTGCGAGTCAAACGGCCCTATGTCGATACGACCTGCGAGCTGATCGAGGCGGTCGGGCGACCGGTGGTCATTCTGCCCGGCAATCACGACCCGCACATGCCCGAGGGCATCTACCAGAAGTTCGCCGATGCGTTTCCGTCCAACGTGGAGATCATCTCCTCGGCCGAGGGCGAGCTGGTCCTGCTTGAAGAGCAGGGAGTGCAGTTCTGGGGACAGGCGCACGAGAGCTACAACGACTTCGCGCCGACCTCCGCGCAGCCGGCCTGGTCGGTTCATGCGGAGCGATACATCTGGCGCGTTGCGATGGCGCACGGCTACTACGTGAGAACGGGCGAGTCTCGCTACTCGTACCAAATCCACTCGTCGGAGATCGCGTCGATGGACGCCGACTACGTGGCGCTTGGACACATCGACGTGCACGAGGGCGTCGGCGACGGCACGGTACCCGCCTACTATCCGGGCGCGCCAAGACATTCGGGCGGCGCCACCATTGTGGATTTCTCCGTTGACGGCGTGATGGTTCGTCATGAACAGCACAACGGTACCGATGCAGACCCGCAAACCGCGAACCCGATGCTGGCCGTGCGGTCGCACTAACAGCGTGGTCTGCCGCTGCGCGCCCGATGAGAGAGCCTGCAAAGTGATACAACAGGAGCGAATGTGACGTATCGAGCGTTTGTGGTGGACAAAGATGGGGACGAGTTCACGGCGTCAGTGCAATCGCTGGACTCGTCATCGCTGCCTGATGGCGATGTCACCGTTGCCGTCGAGTGGTCCGATCTGAACTACAAGGACGGTCTCGCCTGCACGCCGAATGGTCAGGTAGTAACAGCCTATCCGATGACGCTGGGCATCGATTTCGCTGGTATTGTGATCGAGTCCTCAAACTCGCGTTACCAGGTGGGCGACGCGGTCGTGGCGACAGGCTATGACCTCGGCACAGGACATCCCGGCGGCTACGCCGAGCGCGTCCGCGTGTCGGGCGACTGGCTGTCGCCGCGGCCCGACGGTATGACGTCGGAAGAGGCGATGATACTCGGCACGGCCGGGATCACGGCGGCGATGTCGGTTGACGTGATCGAGCGGGCGGGGATCAGCCCCGACGCCGGCCCGGTGATCGTCTCGGGCGCGACCGGCGGCGTCGGGTCGACGGCGGTGGCAATGTTGACCGCGCGTGGGTACACCGTCCACGCAAGCACCGGCAAGGCGTCGGAGCACGACTTCCTGCGCGAGCTGGGCGCGTCGGAGATCCTCGATCGCGAAGAGCTGGCTGCCGAGTCGCGGCGTCCAATCGAGCGCGAGCGCTGGGCGGCCGCGGTCGACCCGGTGGGCGGTTCGACAACCGCGTCGATCCTGCGGCAGACGAAGTACAATGGCTTGGTCACCCTCTCTGGTCTGACCGGCGGCGTTGCGGTGGATGCGAACGTGATGCCGTTCATCCTGCGCGGCGTCTCGTTGGTCGGGATCGAGTCGGTGTATTGGCCGGGCGAGGATCGTCCGCGCCTGTGGGCCCGAATGGCGGAGGATTTCAGCGGGCGCAACCTGCTCGATCTGGTTGAAGCCCGTATCGGACTGGAGGATGTGCCCGGCGCGGCTGCGAGGATTCTCGCCGGCGGCGTTCGCGGCAGGATTCTGGTTCAACCGTCGTAGGCGACAAAACTTGGAATAGAGCACGGAGTACTGACATGCGGATTGGCATCTTCATCGGCGGCACTGGTCCAGCGCAGGGTGTGCGCGACATCGTCGAGCAGGCGCAGCGGGCTGAAGCGGTGGGATTCTCCACCTTCGGGATGGCGAACATCTTCTCGCACGACGCAATGGGCGCGTTGACGCTCGCAGGCGCGCACACCGATTCGATCGAGCTGATGACCGCCGTCGTGCCGACGTATCCTCGACATCCGCACGCGATGGCGCAGCAGGCGCTGACGGTGCAGGCGTCGTCGGGCGGCTCGCGCTTCGTGCTGGGCATTGGCCTGTCGCACCAAATCGTGATCGAGGGCATGTTTGGTTACTCTTTCGATCGTCCGGCGCGCCACATGAAGGATTATCTGGATGTGCTGCTCCCGCTCCTGTCAGGTGAAACAGCGCGGACGAATGGCGAACACTACCGAGGCGCAATCAGCCTTGATGTGCCGGACGCGGCCAAGCCAGTGTCATGCATGCTTGCGGCGCTGGGGCCGTCGATGCTGCGGCTGGCGGGCGCGCGGACGGACGGGACCATCCTGTGGATGACCGCTGCCGGCGTGGTCGAGTCCTATATCGCGCCGACGATCAATGCGGCGGCTGCCGAGGCTGGTCGGCCGCGACCGCGAATTGTGGTTGGACTGCCGGTCCTGCTGACCGACGACGTCGCTCAGGCTCGTGAGTCCGCGGCGGAGCAATTCGCCAACTACGGACAGCTGCCTTCGTATCGTTCGATGCTCGACAGGCAAGGAGCCGCCAATCCGGAGGATGTCGCCATACTGGGTTCCGAGGAGCAGATCGAGACGCAGTTGCGACAGGTTCGCGATGCGGGCGCGACGGACTTCGTCGGCGTTGTGTTCGGCAGTGAGGAAGAGCGATCGCTCACAGAGACGTTCCTGGGAACGCTGGTACCAACGCTGTAATGGTCCACCGTCGGCGGCGGGTCGAATCTCCGAGCGTTGCGTTGCTACTCGATGTAGTCGCGCAGGCGAGTGGCTCGGGTTGGGTGCCGGAGCTGACGCAGCGCTTTGGCTTCGATCTGGCGGATACGCTCGCGGGTGACGTCGAAATCGCGGCCGACCTCCTCTAGCGTTCGCGCGCGCCCGTCGCCAAGGCCGAAGCGCAGCTCCAACACCTCGCGCTCGCGCGGTAGGAGCGAACTGAGCACAGCGCTGACCGTCTCTTTCAGCAACTGCTGGCCGGCAGCGGCGTCGGGAGCGAGCATCTTCTCGTCCTCCACGAAGTCGCCGAGATGGCTGTCGTCCTCCTCGCCGATTGGAGTTTCCAGCGAGACGGGTTCCTGTGAGACCTTGATGATCTCGCGTACGCGCTGGGCGTCGACGCCCATACCCTGTCCGATCTCCTCATAGGTCGGCTCGCGACCGAGCTCCTGCACGAGTCGGCGAGAGACGCGCACCTGCTTGTTGATCGTCTCGACCATATGCACCGGGATGCGGATGGTGCGCGCTTGGTCGGCGATGGCGCGGGTGATTGCCTGTCGAATCCACCAGGTTGCGTAGGTTGAGAACTTGTAGCCCTTGCGATAGTCGAACTTCTCGACCGCGCGGACGAGGCCGATGTTTCCTTCCTGGATCAGATCGAGCATCGACATACCGCGTCCGATGTACTTCTTGGCGACTGAGACGACCAGTCGCAGATTCGCCTCGGTGAGACGTTTCTCGGAGAGATAGGCGTCCTCCTTGAGCACACCGATATGCCGCTCACAACGCAGCGAGATCGGCTCCAGCTTGTCGTCTAGGTCCGCCGGACAAGGCATTAGCTGATCTAGTCCATCGGCCGCTCTGAGCAAATGGCGTACGTGTCGATGGTCGAAGATGTGCGTCACGACCGAGATTTGCACCAGGCGCTCTTCGGCGCGAGCTTCGTCGTACTCCTCGTCCAACGGCTGGAACTTGTTGATCAGCGCCTC
This sequence comes from Dehalococcoidia bacterium, assembly GCA_965116225.1. GTDB lineage: Bacteria > Chloroflexota > Dehalococcoidia > Bin125 > Bin125 > Bin125. The sequence continues at coordinate 2,485,338 of OZ220495.1, forward strand.
GCGAAGCTCGGGGTCCATTTCCTGGTCGACCCGCTCGCGGAATTTCAGGTCTTTGGTCAGATCAAAGAGTGAGAGCTGCGACTTGTTGATCTCCTCAGCGATCACAGCGATTTCGGGTAGCAGCGACTCCAGCTGCAACAGGAGGTAGATCGTGACTTCGATGGCGTTTGGGTAGCGGCCCTTTTGGTTGCGCCAGTCTTCCTCGAAGTCGCGGATCCAGTTTCCTTCTTCCATCTGGCGGGAGAGGAAGCGCTCGTCCTCGGCGGTCAGCAGGTTGACGCGCCCGATTTCGCGTAGATACATACGTACCGGGTCGTCGACGCCATCGGCTTCCTCGTGCACGCGCTGTCGTCCCTCTTTACGCATCTCGATGATGCGACGGGAGCCGATTTCTTTGGTCCGACCGTAGAGATCGACGACGGGTGCGCTCTGTTCCTCGACCGCTGCTTTGGCTTTCCCTCTGCCCTTGCCTTTCCCTTTGCCACGTCCTCGAGTTTTGGCGCGCGGCTTGGCGCGGCGTGCGGCGGCCGGTTTGGCCGTCGGACGCGCTGCTTCGAGAGGCCGTTCGAGCGATTGGAGCAGCTCACCGAGCGCTGTGACGTCTTCCGCGGGTTCTGCGCCCGCTAGCTTGAAACTGGCTACCGACGCATGTGAGACCTGACGTTCCTCGTGCATTTTCGCCTGGTTGCGGCGTTCGGCGGCCTTTTTCGGCGTGGGGGCGGCCTTAGTCGATTTTTTCGTCGTCCGCTTAGGCTGCTCGGCGAGGTTGATGGTGCGTCGCCCGGCCGGCATGGAGAATTCGTCAACGGGAGCGGTCAGGGCGCGCACCCGCGCCTCTGCCTCGGACTGCGCGACCGCGCGAGGCTTCCGTTGACCGGGTGCCTCGGCGGTCATGCGGCGGTCGCCAAGTTGCTCGCGCACGATATTGCGGAGGTCGCCGACGAAGTGCGTGTCGAGGTCGGCGTTTTGTGCGAGGTCGGCCAGAGCGGCGGCGGTCAGAGCGGTGACGCTGCGTTTTCGAGTCGTACGGCCAGCGCCGTTGCCTGCGGACTTCCTGAACACGGTACCAGCAGCGCCATTCTTCGTTACAGCCGACACCGCTCCGTTGTCGGACATACCATTGCCAGCCGATGGTCGGGTTTCCGCAGGGGTTGCGCTTGTCGCGGCAGCGGTTTCCGTCGTTGCCTCGGTGGTTGCGTTTCGAGCGATCACCATGGTCGTGGTCCTTTCTCTCAGCATGATCCCGACGGCGGGCTCGCGGTCTTCGATCAGACCGACCTCGACTGGGCCGGTTGGTGCAAGCGTCGGGCGGAGTTGCGGGCATCAACGACGGAATAGGCAGCATCGGCCAAGTCGGGGTCGCACTGTTCATCGTTGACAAGCTGGACAGCGGCGCGGGCGATCGGGTCAGCGCCGATCTGACGTTCCATCTCGTTGATTTCGAGGTTTTTCAGACGCAGGCCTGCTTTGCTTCGGTTCTTGCGGATACGCGCAGCAGCGTCGATGGCGGCGTCAATGGCATCCTCGTCACTGTAGGGTGGAAGCCGTTTAGCGTCACGGTCAAGCTCGGCCACACGGGCTGTGGATTCATCCAGCACGTCGGCCCAGTCGTTGCTAGATGAATCCAGCCTCGCCATCAGGATCGCCCGGTCTTCGGCATCCTCGATCAACTCGATATCTGCAAACGCGAACCCGCTGCGGACCACTTCGAACCGCAGGGCGAGCTGGACGAGGAACGATTGTTGTCGATCGTGTCGTCCGCGCCGCGATGGCTGCGCGTTCGTCGCGCCGTTCGGGCGGCGACGAACGAATGACGCAGGCTGAGCGTAGCGGGTGAGGAGCGAGTTCGGGTCGATGCGTCCCCAGGCGGCGAGCCGCCGCAAGTACTCCTCGCGCAGGACCGGATGGCCGATACTGCGGATCGTCGGCAGCAGCTCGTCGATGAAGTTGGAGCGGCCGCGTGGCGTGTCGAGATCGTGTTGGGATCGGACGTGATCCAGCAGCCAATCGAGGAATATGGGCGCGGTGTCGACGAGTTCGCTCCATCGTTCCGGTTCGGAGCGGATCAGGTCGTCGGGGTCTCGCCCTTTGGGCAGCTGGATGATGCGAATGTCGCTGGCCAACTGATTTTGCAGCGCCCCCAGATGACGGTGATCGGTGTGGTTCTGCCACTCGACGCCCAACGCCTGTCGCGCGGTCTCGATCCCGCGCCTGGTGGCGGCCTGCCCGGCGGCGTCGGGGTCGAATGCGAGGCGCACATCGGTGGCGAGCGGCTTGATCAGCGCGATCTGCGGTTCGGTCAGCGCGGTACCCATCGAGGCGACCGTATTGGGGCTGCCGTACTCATGCGCGCTAATCACATCGGTGTACCCCTCGACAATGATCACTAAGCCAGCCTCGCGAATCGCCGCGTGGGCGATGTCCAGACCGTAGAGCAGGTCTCGCTTGCGGAAGAGCTCGGATTTGGGGGTGTTGATGTACTTCGCCGGCTCGTCGATCAGCGTACGTCCACCGAAGCCGACTGTTTCACCGCGGGCATTGCGGATCGGGAACATGAGCCGATCGCGGAAGCGGTCGCGCGTGCCGTGTTCGGTTTCGATGACGAGGCCGGCGGCTACGGAGTCGGATGATTGGTGTCCGCGTGCGGAGAGGTGCTGGACCAGCGCATCGGAATCGGATCCCGCGAGTCCGAGATTGAATCGCTGGGCGGTACCGACGGAGATGCCGCGTTCGCGTAGGTACTCCCTGGCCTGCCACCCGCCCACGGGATCTTCGAGTCGGCTGCGCCAGAAGTGCAGGGCGGCATCGTTGGCGAGGATCAGTCGTTGGCGCTGTTGATCGCGGCGGGTTTGTTCCTCGGTTCTGGGTCGCAGCTGCACGCCTGCCTGTTGCGCGAGCATCTGGAGCGCCTCGCGGAAGTCGACGTTGTGTCGTTTCATCTCCCAGCTGAATATGTCGCCGCCCTCTGCGCAGGCACCGAAGCAATGCCAGGTCTGGCGGTCCGGATTGACGATGAACGACGGAGTCTTCTCGGCGTGGAAGGGACAGGGAGCCTTGAAGGAGGAACCGCTCCGCTTGAGCTGGACCTCGGCGGCGATCAGATCGACGATGTCGATCTTCGCCTTGATTTCCTCTGCTATCGACATACGCAGAGGTCCGGCCGACGATACGAGTGCATCGGGAAGAGCATGACCCAAATTTACGTTGATATAGCAGTTTTATCAATGATCACGAGCAGGAATATCGAAAGCCGGTCTGACGCGGGCAGCCATCACGGTATCTGGACGGTTGTCGTGTTGTTGCTGAGTTCGCGCTCGTCATCGGCCGAGCCTGCAACGACCGTGATCATGACTGATCCGGTATGCGGTTGCAGACTGGTCAGAATCTCCGTAGCGCCAGGCGCGAGCGATTTCGTGTCGGCGTCGCGTCGCGTGACGGTCTCCAGCACGGTTCCGTCATCGTCGGTCATGACGATGGCGAACGTCGTCGCCGCCGCGTCGCCGACGTTGATCACGGTCAGCAAGACATAACCGTCACTGGTTGCCTGAACTTCGAGCAACGCGAGGTCCGGAGCGGGGCCGGGATCAGTTGGCGACGTTAACTTTCCTGGATCGGCAACGTCCTGCTCGTTCTGACGTGGCGCTTGATTGCCATCACCCTTCGCTGCCTGGTCGTCATTTTGCTGCGACTGCGCGGCTTCGGGGATTGGGCGGAGATTGACCCGATAGGAGTTGTTGCTGGGGTTGGCGTCAGCGGACGCCTGGAGCAGTACCAACGCTTCGACTTCGAGGCCTGGTTCCAAATCGAGATCGAGCGGAATCGTCCGTAGTTGCTCCGACCCGATGCCCATCGTGACATCGGCGGATGCGAGTTCAGCGCCATTGATGCGGTTAGCGACGGTAATGATTACGTTGATCCGCCCGATGTCCCTGTCGCTGGAATTGGTGATCGAGACGTTCAGCAGGCGCGGGTTATCGTCCTCCTGCCTGGCCGTGACGATTCCAAGGTCGATCTCATTACTCGTCTCTATGTCCGCACCCTGGCTGGAGTCGTCCTCATTGTCCGGCGTGGCACTGGCGACCACGCGGATGGCGATGCGATGGTCATAGCGGTCGTTCTCAGGGGTAAAGACTACGAGTTGAAGCTCGTAGGTGCCGGACCTGTCGATGAAGCGGTCGACGTCTTCGACACGCTCGATGTAGTCGCCATCGTGTCCTTCCGTAGAGTGGATCAAGACTGAGTCGCCGAGCGAGTTATCCGGGGCCACCGGAGTGATGTAAAGTAGCGCGCTCGCGATGGGCCCGATGTTGCGAGCGGCGATGTCGACATCGAACGCAAAATCGTCATCGAGGGTGAATTGCCGCCCGTCCGCGGGGGACTCGATCTGCACCGAGTCCTCGGACTGATCGTCGGTGGGTTCGCTGCCCGCAGGCTGATCGAGCTGAGATTGTTGTTCACCCTTTAAATGGTCGCTGTTGATCTGCGAGGTTGCGTCCGGATCAAGAACGATCACCGGGATGGTGCGGGATTCCGTTCTGCCGTCTGCATCGACTGCCACGATGGTCACTTGCTTCTCACCGGCTTCTCTGGGAGTCCACTCGAACCCGGCGAGATAGCGACCATCATCCTGAAGCCACGGCGAGACAGAGGCGACGTGGTCGTGGTCCAGCAGTATGTCGAATCGCTCGATCGATCGGCTGCCAGTTGCCGAAACGTCGATCCGAATACTGGCATCGACGGGGAACTGTTGCAGCGGGTCAATTCCCGCAACGCCGATGCGGATCGCGGCGGCGACGCGAACGCGATCGTCGGTGACTTCGACCTGTAACTCGCGGCTGGATTCCTGTCCTTGCGCGTCGAGCGCGACGACTCTGATTTGCGCGAAGCCGAGCTGCTCGGGCGTCCAGACGAAGGAGCCGAGCCAGGCACCGCGCTCGGCGGAATACGGCGGAATCACTTCAGAGATTTTGGCGTCGTCGACGAAGAGCTCAAGCGTCGTGATCGGGCTGCCTGAGGAGATGGTGACTGTTATGCTCTGCGGCTCGTCCAGCAGGACGAGCTCGCCGTCGTCGAGCGAGGCGACGATCACAGGCGCGTCCGGCTGACCGGTGTCGAGCAGGTCGAGTCGGACGATGATCACCACAACCGCGGCGACGATCGTGGCGATGACGAGGAAGATGGCGATCGAGCCGTAACGGCTGCCCATGCGGCTCCAGGAGCTTGAGCGCCCGCGTCAGATGTCGTGACGAGAGTCGTCACTATCACTCTATATGGCGAATGAGTCGAGGCCGCTAACGCCCTCGTTGCGCCTCGGCGCTGGCGACCAGGTGACGGGTTTGTTCGATTACATCGGGAGTGACTGAGATCGAGGTGATCCCCCAGTCAACCAGACGCTGCGCGAGGTCGGGATGTTCCGATGGACCCTGACCGCAGACAGACACGGTGACGCCGCGGTGTCTCGCCGTCGTGATCACATGCTCGATCGCGTTGAGCACGGCTGGATTGCGCTCGTCGAACGTGTCGGCAAAGCGCTCGGAGTCGCGGTCGATGCCAAGCGTCAATTGCGTGAGGTCGTTCGATCCGATCGAGACGCCGTCGAGGCCGCAATCGATGAATTCGTCCAGGAGCAGGACATTGGCGGGCACTTCGACCATCATCCAGAGCTGGAATCTACCAGGCTCGCCCGCACTGCGCGCGAGCCCGAAATCATCGACCTGTTTGACGACCTGCGCCATCTCATCGGGTGTGCGGACGAAGGGGATCATCAGATGCAGGTTGGGATGGTCTGCGCGGACGAGTTCGAGCGCCCGCAGTTCGAGTTCGAACAGATCCGGTTCGCGGATGTATCGGGCGGCGCCGCGATAGCCGATCATCGGGTTTTCCTCGACCGGCTCGTAGATATCGCCGCCGATCAGGTTGGCGTACTCGTTGGTCTTGAAGTCGGTTGCGCGATAGACGACCGGGCGAGGATCGAAGGCGGCGGCGATCTTCCGCATGCCATCCGAGAGTCGGCGGACGTACTCGTCCTGACGTCCAGAATCGATGAAGCTGCGCGGATGCTCGCCGAGGCGCGCGATGATGAACTCAGCCCGAAGCAATCCGACGCCGTCGACGTCGCGAGCGGCGACGCGGTCGGCGATTTCCGGCTCGGCCAGGTTGACGTACAGTTTGGTCTGTGTGGCGATGGGGGCGTAGCGATCCTGTTCGCGCTGGCGCCACCAATTGAGTAATACGGTCTCCTCGCCGTCGTAGACGAAACCGGCAGCACCGTCGACCGTGACTTCGCGCCCATTACTGAGCATCGCGGCACCAGTCGCGCCGACCACGCATGGGACGCCTAATTCGCGCGAGATGATCGCCGCGTGACAGGTGCGACCGCCGCGTTCTGTGATGATCGCCGCGGCGCGCTTCATCGCCGGCACGAAGTCGGGGGTCGTCATCTCGGCGACCAGCACGTCGCCGTCGCCGATCGCGGCCGTGTCGTTGGCGTTCAGGATGACGCGCACACGCCCGCTGGCGACGCCGGGCGATGCCGGCGAGCCGTTGAGGATGGGTTCAGCATCCGGCATCGGCGCGGGATTATCGCCATTGGTCTCGGTCTCAGGCACAACAGTGGTGACCGGTCGGGTTTGCAGCAGGTAGAACCTGTCGTCGACCAAACCCCACTCGATGTCCTGTGGCGAACCGTAGTGAGACTCGATCCGCTCGCCTATCCGCGCCAGCTCGACGACTTGTCTGTCGGTCAGTTTCGGCTGTGCGCCATCGGTCTGGGAGATCGGTTGCCAAGTGTTGTAGCCATGCTCGGGGTCGATGTGTCCGTCGCTCGATCTGACGAGCATGCGGTCCTGGTTGAGAATCTGGCGCTGCAGGATGTGGAAGCTGGATTTATCGACCTCGAAATGATCGGGCGAGACCAAACCACCGACGACCGCCTCGCCCAGACCGAACGCAGCCTCGATGACGATTCGGTTGTGGTCGTTGCTGATCGGATCGACCGTGAACATCACGCCGGACGAATGCGACTGGACCATACGCTGTACCGGAACGGCGAGGTCGACATCGAGGTGTCCCCAGCCAGCCTGTTCGCGGTAGAAGATGGCGCGCGGCTCGAACAGCGACGCCCAACAGCGCTGTACCGCTTCGACAACGTGCAGTCCGCCCTCGACGTTGAGGAAAGTCGCCTGCTGGCCGGCGAAGGATGCTTCGACGAGATCCTCGGCGGTCGCCGAACTACGCACGGCGACAGGGCCTGCTCCTAGTCGACGGTAAGCGGTGGTGATCTCCTGTTGCATGGCGGCTGGCATTTCCGCCCGTTCGATCTCGTGCTGGATCGCACGAGCGGTGACATTGAGCCGCTCGTCCTCGTTGATGTTCAGACCGTCTAGGAGCCGACGCAGGGTGTGTCCCAGTCCGCTATGATCGATGAATTCGCGGTAGGCGTGCGTGGTCACCACAAAACCTGGCGGTACGGGAATCCCGGACTGGGCGAGCTCGCCTAGGTTGGCGCCTTTGCCGCCGACCAGGGACACGGCATCTCGGCCGACTTCAGCGAACCAGACGATGCGATTGGAGTCAGAGGTCATATGGTCTCTGTCCGCGAGTTCAGACTGGGGCGTGCGCGGCACGCGGACTTTAGGATATCACCGCGTTAACGAATTTCGATGATCGACTGGGCGAGCCGTGGGTCGAGGGTGTTCACTCAACCGTCACCGTCTTGGCGAGGTTTCTGGGTTGATCGATGTCGAGCCCGCGTGCCCGTGCGATGTGGTAAGCGAGCAGCTGGACGACCGGCGTCAGTGTGAAGGGCGTGAGCAGGGGCGGCGCGGGCGGCACGCCGATGAAGTGATCGACCAGGTTTGCGAGCTCGTCATCGCCCGCATCGCCGATGGCGATCACCGGGGCGCGGCGAGCGCTCACCTGTTGAATCGCCGAGATCATCTTGTCGAACAGCGGCCCGCGCGGCGCGAGCGCGATGACAGGGAATGCCTGGTCGAGCAACGCGATCGGCCCGTGCTTCATTTCGCCGGCCGCGTATCCCTCGGCGTGGACATAAGCGATTTCCTTGCACTTGAGCGCCGACTCCATGGCGATCGGGTACTCGATGCCGCGTCCAAGAACCAGACAGTTGGTGACATTCGTGAAACGCTGGGCGATCGCAGCGCACCACTCCGACAGGCGGATGCCTCGCTCGACCAATGATGGCGTGGTCAGCAGTTGCTCGAGCGAGGTCGTTAGCCGGGATTCGTCGAGCGCGCCGCGCGCCTTGCTGATGCGACAGGCGAGCAGATACAACGCCGCCAGCGAACCGAGGAAGGTCTTTGTCGAAGCGACGCCGACTTCCGGTTCGCAGCGCATCAGGATGGAGGCGTCGGCCCGGCGCGTCGCTTCCGAGCCGTCGACGTTAGTGATCACGATCTGCGGCGCGCCCCAGCGCGCGCGAACCTCGTTCATCGCCGCCAGGGTGTCGATCGTCTCGCCGGACTGCGTTACCGAAACGACCAGTGTCGCCGGACCGACCAGAGGGGCGCGGAAGCGGAACTCCGAGGCGTTGTCGAAGTCCGCGGGGATGCCGCCGATCTGTTCGATCCACCAACGCCCGATCATCGCCGCATGCAACGACGTGCCCATCCCGATCACCAGCACCCGCTCGATCGCGCGAAGCGTCTCGTCGCCGATCTCGAGGTCATCGGTCAGCGCGCTGGGTGGATCCAGTCGAGCGCGGCCGCGGATCGTATCGGAGAGGGCGCGCGGCTGCTCGTGAATCTCCTTGAGCATGAAATGTCGATACGGGCCGCGCGCGATGGCGATCGGGTCGACCGCGATCTGCTTCGGCACCGGACGGAAGGCGCTTCGACCGTTGCGCTGAACATCGACGCCGCCGGCGTCGATGGCGGCAATATCGCCGTCTTCCAAGTGGAACACCGACGTCGTGTGCGATAGCAGCGCTGGCAGATCGCTGGCGAGGAACATCTCGCCCTCACCGAAGCCGACGACGATACCGCCGGCTGAACCGGAGCGGGCGGCGTAGATGCGCGATGGATCGGGGCGATGCACGGCGGCGATCGCGTTGGCGCCCCGAAGTTGGCCAATGGCTAGGCGTAGCGCGTCGCCAAACGAGTGCCCACGCTCCAGTTCGCGCGCGATCAGTTCCGGGATTACCTCGGTGTCGGTGTCCGACTGCCACGAGCGGCCTGGCATCCGCCACGACTGTTCGAGATCCGCTTTCAGCTCACGGTAGTTTTCGACGATGCCGTTCTGGACGACGATCACGTCGCCGGAGCGGGAGCCATGCGGATGCGCGTTGCGGTCGGACGGCTCGCCATGCGTCGCCCAGCGCGTGTGGCCGATGCCAGCGCTACCGGGTGGCATCCGTTCGAGTGACGCTTCCAGGTCGCACAGCTTGCCCTGCTTCTTCAGCACGGCGAGTGCGCCGTCTTGATCGAGGACGGCGATGCCCGACGAGTCGTAACCGCGATATTCGAGTCGCTGTAGACCTTCGATCAGAATGGGTCCGGCCGCCTGTCGCCCGACATACCCAACGATTCCGCACATGGAGGCACTCCTCGCCTACCCCGCCGTGGGCGTCGTCCAACTACGACCATTGGAACGCGGGTTGTGGCTAGGCTGCCTGTGAACCTGGCCGTCTCGCTCGACGCTGTCAATGATCGATCCTACAAGCTCGGACATTGTGTAGACGAAGGAGATCGGTCGATTGAGCTGAGCCTCCAGATCGTCGGGCGTCAGGTCATCGAGGAACTTGTTGCCGAAGTAATCGAGCGAGGCGCGCGGCAGGAACAGACGCTGAGGTAAGTCGTGTTCAGCGCGATCGGCGAGCGTCGCGATGAAATCACGGCCCGGGACGAGGCCGCTGACGTTGACACGCTTGCCGAACAGCGTGTTCTCGACCGGGATAACCGTTATCTCGCAGCCGGTGATCGCCGCGGCTTCCTGGGCGATGGTTCGCAGGGTCGGCGCGATCAGCGTGCCGCAGGCGATCGTCGCCGACACATGGGGAATGGTCATTCGCCCCGCTCGAATTCGACGGCGGGTCCGAGCCCAGTCGTCGAGCAGGGTGCGAGTCATGCCGATGCCATTCTCCCACTGCGGGAAGCCGTCGTAACGTTGCGCGGACGGAATCTGCGCGCCGGCGCGCAGGTAGAACTCGTCGCTCGGAAAGACGACGGAGGTGTTGCGCTCAGATCGCGCTCGACGCTGCCAACGTCGTAGCTGCCGGATCACATGTTTGGCTTCGCTCTGGCTGTGCGCTCTCATGCCGTCGTCGTTGATCCGCGTTTCGCCGTCGAGCGACGATCCGACCGGCACGACGCCGATCGACGTCACATTGTCGAGACGCAGCAGATCGCCGATCGTCTGATCGAGCGCATCGCCGTCGTTGACGCCGGGGCAGAGGACGACCTGCGTGTGCGCGTCGATGCGCATATCCGCTAGGCGGCGGAGTTGATCGAGGATGTCGGGCGCGTTGCGATTGCCCAGCAATCTTCGACGCAGTTCACGGCCAGTCGCGTGGACGCTGACGTGCAATGGGCTCAGCCGCTGTGCCTCCAGACGGTCCCAGTCGTCGTCGGAGAGATTGGTCAACGTGACGAAATTGCCGTGCAGGAATGAGAGTCGATAGTCGTCGTCCTTGATGTACAGCGGGCGTCGCAGCCCTTTAGGCAAACCCTTGAGGAAGCAGAAGAAGCACTTGTTGTTGCAGATGCGGGTGCCGTCGAAGGCGTCATCGTCGAATTCGATGCCGAGCGGATCGTCGATCGGCTTCTCGAACTCGACGATCCCGGGTTCGCCATTGTGGATTACGTCCAGCTCGACGAAATCGTCGGTGGTTTGGAAGCGGTAATCGACAGGATCGCGGATCGGCTGACCGTTGACCGCGATCACCTGGTCGCCGGGCTGCAGCCCAGCCTCATCGGCGAGCGAGTCTGGTTCGATGGCGCTGATCGCGCCGGATAATATGGACGAACGGCATGGTCTGGTCATCGATAGTCCGAGCTCGCAGCGACTGGACGCTCAGGAGGCTGAGATGACGCCTGCGAGCTGTTCGATCTCTTCGATGCGAGCGACGACGGCATCGACCGAGAAGTCCGGCGTGGATGCGCCAGCGGTGACGCCGACGTCCTCGTGTCCATCGAACCAGTGCGGCTCGAGCTCGTTGGCTATTTCGACGTGGTAGGTCTCGATGCCGTTGGCGCGCGACAGTTCGGCAAGATGGCGCGTGTTGGCAGAGTTGTGTCCGCCGACGACGATCATGAGATCGACATCCTCGGACAGGTCTCGCGTCGCGGCCTGCTGCGAGGTGGTTGCGTTACAGAGCACATTGACGACGCGGATTTCGGTGATCTGGTCGATACGGGCGCGCATCAGATTGGAGACGAAGGCGGCGAATCGCTCAGGCGTGTGGGTGGTCTGCGAAATGACGCCGATCTTGGCCGGCAGATAGTCGGGCAGATCTTCGAGCGATTCATTCTGGATCACGATACCGCGTCCGCGACACCAGCCGAGCACGCCCTTGACTTCAGGGTGGGTTGGGTCGCCGAAGATGATCACGGTGAACCCGCGTTCGGCCAGGTTGCGCGCCGCTCGTTGCGAGCGTGAGACGAACTGACAGGTCGTATCGATCACCTTGAGTCCGCGCGCCTCAATGTCGCGCACGACGGTCTCGCCGACGCCGTGCGCGGTGATCGCGACTGTGTCGGTCTGAACATTGTCGGCGGAGCGGTCCGGTTTGACCGTGATGCCGGTTTGCTCGAGTTGGGCGACGACCTGGGGATTGTGGACGACCTGCCCGAGCGTGGTGACGCGAGTGCCGTTGGCAGCGGCTTCCTGCATCATGTCGACGGCACGACGAACGCCGAAGCAGAAGCCCATATCACTGGCACGGTGAATCTTCATGCTGCTGCTCCTGGTCGTTCGGATCGAGGCGGCTCCGGCGGGGCTTGATGGTACGAAGTTCGCTGGTCGAGGCGATCGTCGACCAAATGGGCATACACCCCACGATACGCGGGGGGTAGCTGGTCGGCAATCGCGCGCATGATCTCGGTGTGCGCGCGGTCGATGTCGGCGCGCGTGATTCGCTTGCCGCTCGGCCGTAGCACGAATGGTTGGGACGCGCTCATGCGTACCCGCGTGCGTGCGAAGAGCGCCCGCCAACCGGTGCGGAGGCGCTCAGATCCGGTGACGCCCACGGCGACGACGGGGGCCTGGGAACGCAGCGCCAATAGCGCCGTGCCGGAGTGTGCGCGCATCAGGGCGCCGGTATCGGAACGATGCCCCTCGGGAAACATGCCGAGCGCCGCCCCCTCGTGCAATAGTCGTTCGGCTTCGCGGATCGCGAGGCGGTCGCCAGCGCCGCGGCGTACCGGGAAGGCGCCGGAGAGTGCGAAGAGGTAGCCGATGAACGGCTCCTTCTGGAATAGTTCGACCTTCGCCATGTAGCGCGGCGAACGAGGGTAGATCGCTGACGCCACCATGGCCGGATCGGCGGAGGAGACGTGGTTGGAGGCGATGATGACCGCGCCTGCGGGGATGCGGTCGAAGTTGATCCACTCGCAACGCACGATGCGCATGAACGCCAGACGGGCGAAGAACCCTGCGACGAGGAACCAGACGCGAGACGCATTGGGCATACCGGTTATGCCAATTTGCGCCAGCGCCCGATATTCGCCGAAGATCAATCGCGTGAGCTGCCGTGTCAACCAGCGATAGGCGCGGCGACGCATGGCTCAGCCTCGCCTCGTGGTCGACGATCGTCCCGTCGTGGGTTGGGCGAGCGCGGGCATCCGCTCAAGGACAATGCGCTCGGCCTGGTCGATCGACGCTTCCAGAGACAACGCTGAGGTATCGAGTTGTACGGCGTCGTCGGCGACGATCAGCGGCGATGCGGCGCGCGCCCTGTCTTTGGCGTCTCGTTGTCGCGTCGCGTTGAGCACCATCTGCTCGTCGATCTTGTCCTGTAGCTCGGCGGCGCGGCGGCGCGCGCGCACCTCCTCGCTCGCATTCAGGAAGATCTTGACCGGCGCATTGGGCAAGACCACGGTACCGATATCCCGACCGACCACAATAATGCAGCCTTGATCGGCCTGCTCGCGTTGGATCCGTACCATCTCGCTACGCACCCCGGCGATGGCGGCGACGATCGGGACGGTGGATTCGATGGCCGGTTCGCGCAGGTACCGGGTTGCATTGACGCCGTTGACGTGGACATCCAGCTCCGCGATATCGCCATCGGACGAGGGGACAAGCCGAAATTCGGTCTTGTGGATCAACTCAGCGACGGTCTCATCTTCGTCAATATGGACGCCCTGGTTCTGTACCTGCCAGGTCGCGGCGCGATACATGATGCCGGTGTCGAACAGTCGCCAGCCGAAACGCCTCGCCAGGGCGCGCCCAACCGCGGTTTTGCCGGAAGCGACGGGTCCGTCGATGGCGACGACTTGGCGATTGCATGGGGTCGTGGGCGTCATGCGGGCATGGTAACGATGGGTCGGTTATCGCTCGGTATCGGATGTATCGCTGTCAATTCCTGCCGCGCGACGTAGCAATCGAATCTCTCGCCGACTCAGCGGTCGCACGGTGACGGGCGGCAAGTCTCGGAGCAGTAACGGGCCGAAGCGAACCCGTCGCAGGGTGACGACCGGGTGTCCGATCGCTTCGCAGAGCCGACGCACCTCGCGTTTGCGACCGGTATGCAGCGTCAGCGTGAGCCACGAGGTGCGCCGATCGCCGTCAAGAGGTCGGCCAGGGCGTCGGGAGCGGGCCGGTTTGGCTCGTAGCCGGTCGCCGTCGTCGGCGACGCCCTCGTTGATTCGATCCAGTTGTGCGTCGGTGGGCGTGCCCACCACTTCGGTCAGGTAGACGCGCTGCACTTCTCGCGACGGATGCAGCAGTCCCGTGACTATTGGGCCGTCGTTGGTCAGCAAGATTAAGCCCTCGCTGTCCTGGTCGAGTCGTCCGACCGGCATGCAGCGAGGCGCGTCTTTCGGCAGCAGGTCGATGACCGTCGGTCGCCCCCGGTCGTCGCGCGCTGTGGATAGGAAGCCGCGCGGCTTGTTCATCGCGTAGTAGCGAAGTGGCTCAGTCGCCGGCAAGGGTGCGCCGTCAAGCGTGATTCGCTGCGTCTGCGGATCGACGCGCAGGGAGAGAGCGGTCGCGGTCTCGCCATCGATGGCGATGCGCCGCGCACGCACTAGTTCTTCGGCGCCCCGCCGCGATGCGACGCCGCTGCGGGCGATGGCGACGGCGATGCGGATGCGGTCGGAGTCGCTCATTCGCGATCACGCTCATGATTGACGATGTCTTCGTTCGGGTCCGGCGCGCGACGTTCCGAAGTCGGCGCGGGTTGTGCGGTGTTCATTGGCTCATCGTTGCGCTTTCTGAGTGATTGAGGCGATTGGGGTGCCGGTTGCGTCTGAGGCGGCTGCCACAGACGGAGCACCAAGGTCAGGATGACGCCGATCAGGGCGAAACTGACAATCATCCAGGCGGTGCCGTCGTCTCCCTCAGTCGACTGTACGACGGGCTGACGTCCGTCATCCGATACGGGTTGCCTGATTGCCGCAGAGCGGAAAGCGTCGTCGAGTAGCGGGACGACATCATCCGTCCCTGGCGACGAGTGCGCCGTGACCACCCAACGAGCGGGATCGAGGGCGATCGAGCGCCCCGAGCCTGGCGTCGGCAGCTCGTCGGTTCCGTAGGCAACGCGATCCACCTCACGCTCCGCTGCGTCGTAGACGATGAGTGTATCGGCCTCGTTGTGCAGGCCGTTGCCGATTCGGTCGACGACGACCGCTGGGGTGTCCTCATCCAACGGCAGCGATGAGATCACCAGTCGTCCGCGTGGAGGAATGACGCCGAAGAGATCAGTGCGCCGGACGAGGTCAGCGATGCTCCAACCGGTCAGGTCGATGGGCGCGTCGCTGACATTGAACAGCTCCACCCACTCCGCACCGCCGATGAGTGGCGCAGGCAGGATTTCGGTGATCCGCACCGGCGCAGGCTGGTCGGCCGGGCTGGTCGGTACCGGGGCGCGAGCGCCATCGTCGGTGAGAGGTTGGGCGAGGTCGATCGCAGACTGATCCGACTTGGCGCGGTTGGCAGCGGCCTGATCCTGCTCGGTGGGGACAGCGGCCTGTTCCGATGGTATGGCGGCGATGATCAGCAGCGCACCCGGGTTGGGCGCGGCGAGCCTTGGCATCACATCTGGCGACGTGAGGTGGATGGACTGCGTCGCAGTCGCGGCGCGTACTGTGCTGATGCTACGGTCGCTCCCCCAGCTGACTGCGCTGACGACCAGTCCTGCGGGATCGATCAGTCGCAGCTGATCGCCGGCGTTGGCGAGACCGTTGCCAATCTGACCGTCGGCGATGACCGGAATCAGATTGGCGTGCGCTTCAATCGACACGCCGATGACCACTGACGCCATTGGCGGGACCACAACGCCGTCAAGCGGATCGGCGTCTGTATTGTCGGCAATCGTCCAGCCCGCCAGGTCGAGTGGCTGGTCTCCGTCGTTCGTCAGCTCGAACCACTCATACGTAGCGTCGTTACGGCCTCGCCCGGCGGCTGCATATACTTCGCTGATCCAGATGACCGGCGCATCCGCATCCTGCTGTTGACGAAGTGTTGCGCGCTCGCGTTGAGTCCTTGTGCCGATTGTCTGGCCAGTGAAGGTTGAGCGGCTTCCCGTTCGTTCCCCGTCCTCCTCGACATACAGGTGAAGTGGTTCGCCCCAACCGTCTCGCCCGGGCGCCTTGGGGCGAATACGGGATAGCGGGTCGAAGCGCAGTTCATAGCCTGCCTGAGGCGCGGGCTGTCGATGGAAGGTCTCGTCGTTGCCCCAGCTTGCGGTGGTGAGCCAGTTGCCGCGTGGATCACGCAGAACGAGGTGTTCGCCCGATCTCGCCATCCCGGAGCCGAAACGACCGCTGGGATCCAAAAGGGTGCGGCTTTCGCCCGGCTCGATGTGCACGGAGCGCAGCCAGATCGATGAAGCGCCCACCGTCAAGGTCCAGTTGATGGTCGTAATCGCCTGCTGCGTCACGTTGCGGAGCGTAATCGTCTCCGGTTGATCATCGACTGGGTCAATCATCGCCGAAACGAACTGCACCCGAGTTTCGGGCCGTGCGTGCCAGTGGATTGCCGGATCGGCGCGGAACGATTCATCGGCGTTCCAAGGCGTGGGGCGCTCGTTCTCACGCTGATGGTCGAGCGGCGTGCGGATGATCGAGTCTCGTTGTTGCGGTGGCCGCAGGTATCGGGATATGCGGATGTCGCCCCAGCTCACAGCGTCGTGTCGGATACCGTGCAGATCGATTAGCGTGCCGCTCGCCGGCACGCGCACCTCAGCCGCCTTGCCAACCACGAGCGCCGACGCGCCCGGGTCGAGTTCGATGTCAGGGAGTCGGGCGATGGCCTGTGCGTCTTCAACGAACCATCCGTCCAGACTGAGGCGGCGCGGCTCGCGGTTTGTGAGCTCGATCCACTCGTGCGATTCCACGGCTGCGCCCTTCAGCGCGGCGTTCGGATGCACCTCGCTGATGATCAGCTTCGGATTCGGGATATTGGACAGGGCCAGCCGTGTGTGCCCAGGCAGGAGCAGCGCGAAGGCTAGTGCGACCGCCAGGAGCCACGCCATCTAGGAGAGGATGGTGACTCGACGGCGGACCGTGGTCTGCTCTTCAACTAGTACCGTCTGTTTGCGTTGCGGCACCGAGACGATGAACTGCCGCGCGGAATCGATCAACGCGGGCGCGGTGTAGCGAACAGCAAATTCGGTGACCGCCGCGGCCGCGATAACGCCGGCGATGCTGCGGAGCGCGGGTAGGAATGGCGCGAGGTCTTCGCGGATAGCGGGCAGCAGCTCCGTCGATCGCGGCTTGATCAGCGTGGGCGTGAGGATTGGGGCGTCTGGCTCACACATACCGCGATTATATCGTTATCTGCTGATGCGCGTATACAGTTTCTCCGTATTTCCTCGATACTGTTCACACTCGACATAACGTAACTGAGCGGTTTCAACCCGCCTCGTGTTGTAGGTCCGCTTCCACAAGCTGTGTGAGTTCCAGACCGGGCGAGGTTGCCTTCGGCGACGGGATTCCTGCGCGCCCCGCAGCCAGGGCGCCCAGAGATTGCAGGATGAAGAGCGGTTCGCGGCGAGCGCCCGCGTCGCGAATCACCTGAAAGAGCGGCGTCCCGGGTGTGACGTCATCGCTGTGACGTCGCCAGAGTGGATCGAACCGTGGTCCGCGGATAGGGTACTGCGCCCAGGTCGCCGTTGGGCCGCGATCGAGGTCGGGCGTCACCCGTTGCAACATCATGCCCGATCGGTCGGCGCGATCGGCAATCAGCTGCTGGATGACCTGTTGCCAGGTGCCAATCGGCCCGTTGGGCAGCGCCGGGTGCAGATTGAGACAGGCGAGCTGGTCGCAAATCACGTCGGTCACGACGAGCATGTAGCCGGCCATCATCGCTAGATCAGGGCGAAAGACGGCGATGCGCTCGTATAGGTATGCATCATAGTCGCGCCGCCACGGGGCGAGAGCCGCAGCGGGGTCGGAGATCGCGCCGCCGACCGCTTTGCGCCACTCGCCCGAGCTGCGCGAGATCAGCGGAATGCGCGCACGCTCGACATCGTCGAGGAAGGTGTCGGTGTTCGCTGACTGCCCGCGTTCGCGGTTGCAGACGACGCAGATGATCTCGGCGTCGAGGCTATTGTCGGCGATTGCGGCGCGCACTGTGTTGAATAACCCGCGCGAGCTTGTCCTGCGCGCGGTGGCGAACCAGGCGATTCTCAGCGTCATGATTCGTTCTGATTGCTATGATTCGCTGCGCAGCGTCTCGATGCGGAGTTCGGCGTTGGTCAGCAACTGCTGCGCCTGCTCGCTGAGCTTGACGCCGCGCTCGTAGGCGTCGACCGCCCGGTCGAGTGGCAGTCCGCCATCCTCGAGCTCTGTCAGGACCGATTCGAGCGCCTCGACGATGTCTTCGTATGACTGTTGAGGTTCTTCCCGCATGGGGCTATCGCCTCTCTGGTAGGGAGCTGGACGCGGTCGTCGCTTCGACGACTCCGTCGGCGAACTGCAGGTTGATCCGCTCAGCCCTGCCCAACGCGCCTGCTGTGGTCACGACTCGCCCCTCGGCATCCGAGACGATGGCGTATCCGCGCGTCAGCGTTCGGCGAGGGTTGAGCGCGCTCAGCCGAGCGAGCGCAGCGGCATGCGTTGCGTTGAGGAGCGTCATGCGGCGTTCGATTTCCTGGTCGAGCTCTTTGCTGCGGCGATTAAGTTCTGCGCGCAGTGTCGGCGGATGAGGGACGCCGTGTCCTAGTCGCTCCCGTTGGGCGGCGAGCTGCCGGGAGCGCTGCGACAGATGCTCATCGATCGTCAGGTTGATGGCCTGTCGCAAGCCTGCCACGCGCAGTGCTTCTTCCGCCCGGTCCGGTACCGCGATCTCGGCTGCCGCCGACGGCGTGGGCGCGCGACGATCGGCGACGTAATCGGAGATGGTGATATCGGTCTCGTGCCCAACGGCAGAGATCACCGGAATCTCACTGGCGAAGATGGCGCGGGCTACCGCCTCTTCGTTGTACGCCCAGAGGTCTTCCGTCGAGCCGCCGCCGCGAGCGACGATGATCACGTCAGGCTCGTCAATGGTCAGCAGATTGAGCTGATGGATGGACTCGGCAATCGATTCTGCTGCGCCCGCGCCTTGGGTCAGACACGGCGCGAGGTGGAGGACGGCGAGCGGCCAGCGTCTGGCGACGACCTGTTGGATGTCGTGCCAAACCGCGCCGCTGGGCGACGTGACGACGCCGACTCGATGCGGGATGGTCGGAATCGGGCGCTTGCGATCGGGATTGAATAGTCCTTCGGCTTCCAGGTTACGAAACAGTCGCTCGTACTCCGCCTGCAGCACGCCCTCGCCGATCGGGCGCAGCGCGTCGACGATGATCTGGAGCGAGCCTCGGGGCAGGTATAGGTCGGCGCTACCGTGCGCCAGAACCTGGTCGCCCTGTTCGACTCGGATGCCGCGATTCTGCTTACGGAAGAACACGCAGGCAAGCGCCGCGTCGGTCTCAGCGTCAGCGAGGTCGAAGTAATAGTGCCCGGCCCCGGAACGATTGAAACCGCGCACTTCGCCTTCGATCCAGATGTCGTTGAGCTGCGAATCGGCCTGGATCTGGTCGCGAATGTGGCGCGCCACCTCGCCGACGGCTCGTGATTGCGGCGTCAATTGATTCGTTGTCGAGGCTTCTTGTTCGTCCTGTTCAGGTTCGTTCCAGGCGATGCGCGCCTGCTGGGCGCGTCGGACGTTGAAGCCGTATGGCGGTGTTCTGGCCATAAGAGTCGCCTGCCGGTGCGGACGGCGCGCGCGACGGTTGTGCTCGCGCTAGGCCCGTTCGAGATACTGGCCGCTGCGCGTATCGACCTTGATCGTGTCGCCGGGGCCGATGAACAGCGGCACGTTGACCGTGATCCCCGTCTCCAGCGTCGCCGGCTTGGTGGCGCCGGTGGCTGTGTCGCCCTTAACGCCGGGATCGGATTCGGCAACGATCAGCGGCACGGCGGCAGGCAACTCGACGGCGACGGGATTGTCGCCGACGATGAGCACTTCCACCTCAGCGTTCTCGGCGAGGTAATTGACGGCATCGCCGACGACGTCGAGCGAGAGCGGTTCCTGGTCAAACGTCTCGGTGTTCATGAAGTACAGCAGGTCACCCTCTCGATAGATATACTGCATCGCCCGATGTTCGGTGCGGATGCGCCTGAATTTGGAGCCCGCCTGGAAGGTGCGCTCGATGGTGTGTCCGCCGCGAATGTCGCGCAGTTTGAGCCGAGCCTGGGCAGAGCCGCGCCCGACCTTGATGTGTTCCCAATCGACAATCTGGTATTCGTTGCCGTCGAGTTCGATCACGAAGCCGCGTTTGAGGTCGCCGGTGGAGATCATCTCTCGCCTGTCAATTCAGTTGTCAGTTGTGTTCGCCAGGCTGCGTTGCGTGTCGGTTGCGTGCTAATCGTGCGCTCGCCGCCTATGCGCACAAGCGTAGTTTGGGTGTAGCGCTGAAGGAGTGGAAGCCGTCCTCGTTGAGCAGTCCCATGTCCTCGATCCGCACGCCGCCCCATTCGGGCAGGTAGATGCCTGGCTCGATCGTGATCACCATGCCGGCTTCCAGCGTGTCTCTGGATGATCGACCCAGGTAGGGCATCTCGTGGATTTGCAGCCCGACGCCGTGCCCGAGTCCGTGTCCGAACTGCTCGCCGTAGCCGGCGTCGCTGATCACCTGGCGCGCGAGTTGGTCGGCGTCCTTGCCCGACATGCCCGGCTCGATCATCTGGGCCGCGGTCTCGTGCGCGGCGAGGACGATGTCGTAGATGCGGGGGAATGTCTCGTCGCACTCGCCGAGCGTGATGGTGCGGGTCATATCGGCGCAGTAACCGCGATAACGGACGCCCATATCGATCACGATCGGTTCGCCGGCGTGTATCGCTACCGCTCTCGGCCGTGCGTGCGGGCGGGCACCGTGCGTCCCTGCCGCGACGATGGACTCGAATGCCATGGCCTCGGTGCCGTTGGCGCGAGCGTATCGCTCGATCTCCCAGGCGAGCTGCGTTTCCGTCCAGCCCGGCCGGGCAGTCGCCACGGCATGGGCGAAGGCCACGTCTGTCAACGCCGCGGCCTGTCGCAGCGACGAGAGTTCGTCGTCATCCTTGATCGCGCGCGCGGATTCCACGATCCGATCTGTCTGGACAAGCGCCGGTCGCTGACCGGCGGGCAGCTTGGCGTTGATATCTCGCAGCTGTTTGTGCGCGGCGACGCTGATGTCGGCGGACTCGAAACCTAGTCGGCGTCGACCGAGCGGTTTGGCGAGTTTTCCCCACCAGTACTCGATGCCGTCCCGCATGGCGACGATCTCGAATTGGGGCGCTTCCTGCGCGGCCTGATCAAGGTATCGGAAGTCGGTGGCTAGAACGGGCGGTCGCGAATCGTCGGCAGCGACGATCAGCCAGCCGTTGGAGCCGGTAAAGCCGGAGGCGTAGCGGCGGTTGTCGGGATTAGTGATCAGCAGCGCCGCGACGTTGGCCGGTTCAAGACGCGCGCGGATGCGATCGATGCGGCTGGGAGATGACGTCATGCGCGTGGTCAGGCACCCGAACGGGTTGTCGGGTTCTGGTTCTGAGTGGCGTTGTCGCGGCTGTGTCGCTCCTGGAGCATCGGCACGAGGGCGTCAAGGGCGGCGAGATATCCGCGCCAGCCAAGTCCGGCGACGATGCCGTCCATGACCGATGCCGTCGCCAGGCGGTGGCGAAACCCCTCGCGCGCGTGCACGTTTGACAGATGCACCTCCATCTTGCCGCCGGGGAACGTTTCCAGGGCATCGCGAAGCGAGTATCCGTAATGCGAGAGCGCGCCAGGATTGATGATCAGGCCTTCAGCCGACCGCTCCTGCTGGATGAAGTCGATGATCGCGCCCTCGTGGTTGGACTGATAGGGACGAATCGAGACGCCCCATTCCTTGGCCCGCTTGGCGACCAGGTCCTCGATCTCGGTCAGCGTCTGGGCACCGTAGATCTCCGGCTGGCGCTGGCCGAGCATGTTCAGGTTGGGGCCGGATATGAGCAGGACTTTCATCGCGGGCGGCCTACCTACTTGTCTCGCTGTCTGGAACGTCGTGCGCGGATCAGATGCGCGACGCCGTCGAGTGCCTGCTCGATGGTGTCGCGACGGGCGGCGTCGCTGACGTGCGTGTAGACCTGCGTTGTGGATACGGAAGCGTGACCGAGCAACTCCTGGACGACACGAACGTCGGCACCTCCATCAAGCATATGAGTGGCGAATGAGTGCCGCAACAGATGCGGATGCACGTCCGACGGCAGACCGGCGCGATCGGCGTAGCGCCGCACCGTAATCTGCACGGCGCGGGTCGAGAGGCGGCCGCCGAAGCGATTAAGCCAGAGCCAGGATGCCGACCGGTCGGAGACGAGCGGTGGTCGTCCAACGTGTAGGTATCGGTTCAACCAGCGCCGCGCCGCCGCGCCGAGTAGCGCGACCCGTTGCTTGTCGCCTTTGCCGCGCACGACGAACGCGTTGGAGTCGGCGTCATAGTCGATGATTCGCATACCGGTTAATTCGGACACCCGCAGGCCAGCCCCGTAGAGCGTCTCGAGAATCGCGCGATCGCGAAGTCCCGTCGGCGTGGAGGTATCCACTGCGTCGAGCAGGGCGTCGATCTGCTGCGGGCTGAGAATGGTCGGCAGGCGCGCGTCGCCTCTCGGTGTGGCCGCCAGTTCGAGCGGGTCGCGATCAAGCACACCGGCCTGTTTGAGATGACGGGTGAACGATCGCAGGGTCGAGGCGCGGCGGCGAATCGAGGCCGGCGCTAGGCCGTCTTCCTGTAGCGCAGCGAGGTAGCCGCGATACTCAGCGCGTGTCAAATGCCGCAGCGTCCGGTCCGTATGGTGTGCCCGATCTGTCTGATCGAGCCAGTTGAGGAAGTGAGCGATGTCGGATCGATAGTTGCGGATCGTATGCGCTGAGAGACTGCGTCCGCGCTCAAGGAGTGTGAGGTACTGTTCGAGCGCTTCGCGCGGTGACGGGACAGTCGATTCCGGGCTCACGACCTCACTCTATGTCGTGCGGGCATGTCCAATGTCCGCAGCCGGCTGCGCGGTTACGAGCGACGACGCTTGCCCCCCGGTCCACGCCGCACGCGACGCGGTTCCGACAGGAGCGTCAGCGCGCGGTCGAGTTCGATCGTCTCCAGATCGTCGTCCTGTTTGAGATTGCGCCGCTCGTCGCCCGACTGCACATACGGCCCCCAGCGACTAGGCCGAACTATGACCTCCTCGCCCGTGTCCGGATGCTGGCCAAGCGTCTTGGGCCAACGCAGCCAGTCAATGGCGTGCTCGAGGTTGACGTCGGACAGCCCCACATCCTTGGGTACTGAGGCGCGTCGCGGTTTGGGCTGACCGCGCTTGGGGCGGCTAACACCCTCGCCGATCTGGACGAACGGCCCGAAGCGTCCGTTGAGTAACCAGACATCGTCGTCATGTTCGGGATGGCGGCCCAGTCGCCGGGGGAGCTGCAGCGTGGTCTCCAGCAATTCGTTCGCCTGGTCGAGCGTGAGATCGGCGGGTGCCATATCGGGCGGGAGCGGTGCCGTGCGCATGTCGTCGCCCACGCCTCGACGCAGGAAGGACCGTCCGCCGCGCACGCGGACCTGGATGTTATCGGGTCTCAGACTGTCCTCATCGTTGCCGCCAGCAAGGGCGAGGCCGTCCGCAGTCAGGTTGAGCGCCCAGAACGGAATCGTGTCGATCGTGTCTGCTACGCGGCCCTTAAGCCCATTCGATCGCTCGTGGTCGCCGAAGTAGAAGGCGCGCAGGTGCGCTTCCGAGCGGGTTTCGCCGCGCGCGATCTGGTCGAGGTGCGCTTCCATGTCAGCTGTGAACTCGGCGTTGACCAGATCGGAGAAGTGCTGCGTAAGCAAATCGGTGACGGCGAAACCGAGGAACGTCGGGATCAACGTGCGCCCGTTACGGCTGACATAAATGCGGTCGGTGAGCGTCTTGATGATCGCGGCATACGTGCTGGGGCGCCCTAGTCCGTCATCTTCCAGCTTCCTGACCAGTGAGGCCTCGGTGTATCGGGCGGGCGGCTGCGATTCGCTCCGGCGTGGTTCGAAGCTGGTTAAGTCGGCTGCGTCGCCCCGGTCGACGACGGGCAACACCTGCTGACCGTCGCCTTGCGGCGGCAGCACTTCGTACCAGCCGGGAAAGAGCACCACCTGTCCGTTGGCGACCATGATGACCGGATCGTCATCGCGACGATCGATCAGTTGCGCCTCAAGTGTGACGCGCGTGCGTTCGATCCGGGCATCCGTCATCTGGCACGCGACGGCGCGGCGCCAGATCAGATCGTAGAGCGCGAAATCGTCGGCGTCGAGCGTGCCCCGCAGCGACTGCGGAGTGCGACCGATGTGGGTGGGGCGGATCGCTTCATGCGCCTCCTGCGCGTTGCGGGAGCGGGTTCGGTAGGTACGCAATTGGTGATAGTCGTTGCCGTATGTCGACTTGATGTATGCTTCGGCCTGCGCCAGCGCCTGTTCCGAGAGTGTGACTGAATCCGTGCGCATGTAGGTGATCAATCCGACTCGCTCAGCGCCGAGATCGACGCCCTGGTACAGGCGCTGCGCGGCGGCCATGGCTCGTGCTGCGCCCATGCCGAGACGGTTCGACGCCGCCTGCTGCATCGTCGACGTAGTGAATGGTGGGGACGGCTGTCTCCTCGCCTGCGTCTTGGTCACGGACGAGACTGACCATCTGGCGCTCGTGAGCGATGGGCGCAGCGCCTCGATCGATGCCTCGGTCTCCCATCGTTTCTCCGTTGCGGCGAGTTGGCCGGTGGCGGGATCGAAATCGGATGTCTGACTGGCGATCTCTCGGCCGCCGAGCGAGAACAGCCGCGCCTTGAGTTGGGCGTCGCCGATCGCGAACTCGGCGTTGGCACCCCAGTATTCGGCGCTGACGAACGCCATTCGCTCGCGTTCGCGGTCAACGAGGAATTTGAGCGCCACGCTCTGCACTCGCCCTGCCGAGGCACCCTGGCCGACTTTGCGCCACAACACGGGGCTGAGCGAATAGCCGTACAGACGGTCGAGGATGCGGCGCGATTCCTGCGCCTCGACCAGGTGTTCATCGATCTGGCGCGGCGATTCGATCGCCCGCTCGATCGCGGTGGGTGTGATTTCGTGAAAGACGATGCGCTCGTAGGGCACTTTAGGTTTCAACACTTCGACCAGGTGCCAACCGATCGACTCGCCTTCACGGTCTTCATCGGTCGCCAACAACACGCGGTCGGCCTGTTTCAGCTCCTTGCGTAGACGCGTCACGTGTTTCTTCGACTCGCCAGGCACGATGTAATACGGCTGAAAGCCGTGATCGACGTCCACGGCGAAATCGGCCCAAGGCTGCCCTTTGATCTTCGCCGGGCGTTCCGCGGCGCGGCGTGGTAGATCGCGAATATGACCGAAGCAGGCGGTAACGACGTAGTCGTCGTCCAGAAAGCGGGAGATCGTGTCTGCTTTGGCGCCCGACTCAACGATGACCAGCGTTTTCCCGCGAGCGGCTGGTTTGTCGTCGGCCTGATCGGCTTGATCAGTGTCGGGCATAGGTCATTGGTCCTACCTGGTGGATCAGTCCTCTGAGTTCCAACGTGGCCGTGGCGGCCGCCGTTTCGTGGACAGGCTGTTGGATTAGCCGTGACAGCTCGTCCACGTGTATGGGTTCGCTACCGATGCGCTGCAGCAACAGCGCTTCGACGGGGTCTTCCGGCAGATGCTCGGACAGCTCGACCTGTCGCTCGATCGGGCCAATGTCAAGTTCTTCCAGAACGTCTTGCGCGGAGCCGACGAGTTTACCCAAGCCGCGCTTGATCACATTATTCGCGCCCATTGATTGCTCGGACGTGATGGGACCGGGGACAGCGAACACTTCGCGTCCTTGGTCGAGCGCGGATGTCACCGTGTGCCAAGTCCCGGACTTTTCCCCGGCTTCCGTCACCAGCGCGCCCAACGAGACGCCGGCGATGATCCGGTTACGGCGCGGAAAAAAGCGCCCGTCCGGGGGCATTCCGAGCGGGTATTCGCTGAGTATGGCACCGCCCGAGTCGAGGATATGCGTCTGTAGCCGTTTGTGTTCCGGCGGATAGACGCGATCCAGTCCGCAGGCGACGACCGCGATGGTGCGGCCGTCCCGTTCCAGCGCTGTTTCATGCGCGATCCCGTCGACGCCTCGCGCGAGGCCGGAGACGATTGTCAACCCAGCGTCGGTAAGTTCGCCGACGAGCGCTTTGGTCACCTGACGTCCGTAGGCGGTCGGTCGCCGCGTGCCGACGACCGCCAGCGACCACTCATCGCGCTCCTGCAGCTCGCCGAGCACGTACAGGAGCGACGGCGGATCGGGGATTTCGCGCAAACGTCTGGGGAACCCGTCATCGCCGGGCTGGATCGCCCTGACGCCGGCCTCGATCATCTTCGAGTACGCCTCGGGCGGATCGAGTTTGGCTCGGGCCGACTCGAACTCATCGATGATTCGGCTCTCGAGCCCAGACGCCAGCAGCGAAGAGCGATCGGCGTTCCAAGCGGCCTCGAGCGTACCGAATGCACGCTCAAGCGTTAACACGCGGGTGGACCCGATGCCGGGCGCATGAGAGAAGGCGACGCGATAGATCGCGTCGTCCACGTCTTCCTGGCTGGAGTTACTGGGATGCGGCACAGGCGCTTACGCTCTTACAGAATCGGCTTGCGAGTCGGCTGGGTTGTCGCTAACCGAAGCTCCGATGGGTACAGCGCGCATTCTTATCACACGTCGGCCGTTCATGCGCTCGACGAACACAGATAGTGTGCCCAGCCGCACTTCATCTCCGACTTTTGGAATACGCCCGAGCCGGTCGAAGACGAGTCCGGCGACGGTGTCATAGTCGGCCGCTTCAATGTGGCCGCCGATTTGTTCGAGCGTACCCAAAGGCGCGCGACCGTCGAGGATCAGCGCGCCGTCGACCATACGCGCCCCCTCATCGTCTGCTCCGGCCGGATCGTACTCGTCGGCGATTTCACCGACGATCTCCTCCAGAATGTCCTCGAGCGTGATCAGCCCCGCTGTCCCACCGTACTCGTCCAGCACGATCGCCATATGCACCCGCGTGCCGCGCAGGTCATGGAGCAGATCGTCGATCAACTTCGATTCCGGGACGAGGATCGGCGGGCGACCGATCTCGGCGATTGAGCGGTCGCTATCCTTGAGGAGTTCGGCCAGAAGATCCTTGGCGTAGATGATGCCGGTGATGTTGTCGATCGACGCTTCGAAGATCGGCACGCGCGAGAAGCCGTGTTCGAGCAGGAAGGTGGCGGCGTCGGCGAGGCTGGTATCGGCTGGGAGCGCGGCGATGTCGGGGCGCGGTGTCATCGCCTCGCGGACGACGCGGTCGCCGATCCGCATGACGCCACGGATCATCTCGCGCTCGTCTTCGGCGATGGTCTCGTGCTCCTGTTCGATCAGCACTTCGATATCAGTCGGTTGCGGCGCGAGTTCGGTGTGCCTGCGTCCAAGTCCCGTGGCCAGACGGGCCGGCGCTTCGAGGACGGCGGCGGGGATCAGGAAGACAGCATCCAGCAGATCGATGATCGGCACGAAGTTGAGCGCGAACGCCTCGGGCCAGGTGGCGGCGAGTCGTCTTGGCACCGACTGGATCAGCGCCGCCACCACCGCAGCGATCACGCCCGTCGCGACCATCGATTGCCACTGGAATCCGGTTTCGCGAATCACGATGTAGAAGATCGCGGTGAAACCGCTCGCCACGGCTACGGTGCGTCCGACCGCGAATGAACCTAACGCTCGCTCGCGGTCCTCGGTGATCGCGGTCAGCCGGTTTGCGCGGCGGCTGTCGGGGTGTCGGCTGGCGAGCAGCCAGGCGCGGGATCGCGAGAGCGAGATCACGCCGGCTTCGGCGATCGCCTCCAGCGCCAACAGCGCGACGCTGAGGATCAGGATGACCAGCGCGATGATCGAGCCGTTGCTCATCGGTCAGGCTCCGATGTGTCTCGCGTCTGACGCGCTGGCGTGAGTCGAGCGGGGTGGCCGACCGCGTTGCCGTCACCGGGGATGTCCTTGGCGACGACGGTGCCGGCACCGGTGCGAGCCCGATCGCCGATCGCGACGGGCGCGACTAACATCGTGTCGCAGCCGATGAACACGTCCGCGCCGATGATCGTCCGATGTTTGGACTCGCCATCGAAATTGCAGGTAATCGCGCCGGCACCGATGTTGGCGCGCGCGCCGACCTCGACGTCGCCGAGATAGCTGAAGTGGCCAATTTGCGCCTGCGGCCCGATGCGCGCCTGTTTCAGTTCGGCGTGGGTACCGATATGGACGCGCGAACCGATCTCGCAGCCGGGGCGGATAGTTGAATACGGCCCCACGTCGACGTCATCGCGCAATACAGAGCCGCGAATTGTGCATGATTCGACAACGCAGCGTTCGCCGAGCGTCGCGTCTTCGATGACGGCATTGGGGCCAATCCGCGATCCGGCGCCGATGGCACTCGCGCCGCGAATGTGGACGCCCGGCTCGATCAACACGCCCGGCTCGATCGAGGCCCGAGCGTCGATCCAGACGGCATCGCGGTCGACGAGGCGAATACGATCATCGAGTAGTCGGTCGGCGATTCGATTTCGGATGACACTCTCGGCCTGCGCCACATCGCCTGGCGTCTCGACGTTGAGGCGGCGATCCGGAGTCGGCACTTCGGTTGCGATCGCGCCGCCTCGCGCGACGGCGGCCGGCAGTGCGTCGGTGACGTAGGACTCTGCCTGCTGTCCGGTTTCGGCGACGAGGCGCTCCAGTTCGAGCCAGAGGAAGTCGGCTCGGAACCGATAGCAGCCGAGGTTGATTTCTTGAATAAGACGTTCCTGCGCGGTCGCGTCGTTCCATTCCACGATGGCGCGCAGTGAGTTATCCGTCGCCCGCGTGATTCTGCCCATTCTGGCCGGATCATCGACGCGCGCCGTGGCGATCACGGCGTCGGCCTCGCCCGATGCCAGAACAAGGCGGATCTGTTCCGCCGTGATCAATGGGAGATCGCCGTTGACGACCAGTACGTGGGTCGAATCCACCTGGTCGCGGGCTGCAATGACGGCGTCGGCGGTGCCACGCGGCGTTTGCTGGACGGTGAAGCTAAGTTCGAGGTCGGCGCGGTCGCCTGTCACGGCCTGGCGGACGGGTGTGCCGCGTTCGCCAGGCGCGACCACGACCACAGCGCGCGCGACGCCGGCCGCAGCGACGGCATGCAGGACATGGGATGCCATCGCGCGCCCACAGATGGGAACCGCCGGCTTGGGCAGATCGAATCCCAGCCGCGCGCCATGACCAGCTGCGAGCACGACTGCTGTGATCTGTGAGAACGCGTTGGATTCAGGCGGGTCGTCGTCGGAACTCAATCGCGGCTCCGATTCAAGCGGGACGGTACCCTCACGCTACGCACGCAGTCGATTGACTGTCAACTGCGCACGTGTCGAGGCGCGCGATTCGGTCGGCAGCCGGGGCGACTGCGTATAATCGAACTCGGCAACCCTACTTCGTGGGTACCTAATCGGAGTGTCTGGCGCGTCGCGCGCAACAGTAAGCGATTGTTCGAGGCGGACGGTAACCATGGACGCTCAGGCCATCCGTGAGACCTTTACCGATTTCTTTGTTGGTCGTGATCATCTTGCCGTCGCGTCGGCACCGTTAACGGCTCCCGGCGATCCAACGTTATTGTTCACCAGCGCCGGAATGGTGCCGCTCAAGCCGTACTTTCTCGGCGAAGCACAACCACCGCATCACCGGCTGACCTCGATCCAGAAGTGCTTCCGCACGACTGATATCGATGAAGTAGGCGATGCCTCCCACCTGACAATGTTCGAGATGCTCGGCAACTTCTCGCTGGGCGATTACTTCAAGGCCGAGGCGCAAGCTTGGGCCTGGGAGCTGGTTACGGACGTGATCGGCATTCCGGCGGAGCGCTTGGTGGCGACCGTCTTTACCGACGACGACTTCGCCTACGACCAGTGGAAGCGGATCGGATTGCCGGACTCGAAGATCTATCGCTATGGCGTCGATCAAGGCAATTTCTGGGCAGCCGGCCCGACTGGTCCGTGCGGTCCCTGTTCCGAACTGCATTACGACATGCGGCCGGGCTACCGCGACGATGCCGGACCCGCGGCAGCGGGCGAGAAATGGCTCGAGATCTGGAATCTCGTCTTCATGCAGTGGACGCGGTTCGAGGACGGCTCGCGCGAGGACCTGCCGGCGCAGAGCATCGACACCGGAGCCGGCCTCGAACGCTGGGCGATGATGCTGCAGGACCAGAACAACCTCTACGACACCGATCTGTTCATCCCGTTGCTTGAGTACGTCGGCGAGCGTTACGGGCTTGAGTATCAGCGCGCTGCGGAGATCGAACGGCGCGCGATGCGCGTCGTCGCCGAGCACGGTCGGGCGATGACCTTCCTGATCGCCGATGGCGCGATACCCGGCAACGAGGGTCGCGGCTATGTGCTGCGGCGACTGATCCGCCGCGCCCTGTACATGGCCGACTCGCTCGGCATCCAGGACGATCTGCTCTCCGGTCTCGCGGATAGAGTACGCGCGATGATGGTCGCCTGGTATCCGGAATTGGGCGAGCATCGGGCGTTGGTCGCCAATGTGCTCAACCAGGAAGAGCATCGATTCCGCCGGATGCTGTCCAACGGTCGCTCGTTGTTGGAAGGGCGGATCGCGTCGCGCAATTCTGGCTCAATCAGCGGTCGCGACGCATTCGAGCTATACGACACTTACGGTCTGCCCTTCGAGGTGACGGCTGAAGTGGCGCGAGCGCATCACGCTTTGGTCAACGAGTCGCAGGTGCGAGCGGAATTCGACGCCGCCCTGGAGGAGCAGCGTGAGCGATCACGCCGGCAGGCGACATTTTCATACGATGAAGACGCCGCCCGCTACGCCGATCTCGAGGAGGCTACCGACTTCACCGGCTACGACGCTATCGAGATGGAGGCGGAGGTGATCGCGATCGTCGTTAAGAGCGAGCGCGTAGCCTTTGCCTCGAACGGCGATGATGTGAGCGTCGTGCTGGATCGGACGCCCTTCTATCCGGAGGGCGGCGGGCAGGTCGGCGATGCTGGTTGGTTGCGTGGCGACGGCGCGCAGGTCGAGATTGCGGACGCGCGCGCCTTTGGTGACGTGATCGCTCACATCGGCAAAGTGACCGCGGGTGAGATCGCGGTCGGCGAGCGCATCTGGGCGACCGTGAACCGTGCGCGCCGCGCCGACGCTGCCCGCAACCATACCGCGACGCATCTGCTGCACGCGGCGTTGCGGCATGTCTTGGGCGACCACGTCCGACAGGCGGGCTCGCTGGTCGCGCCCGGCCACTTGCGATTCGATTACACCCAGCCCGGACCGCCGTCCGCTGCGGATCTGCGTCGGGTCCAGCAACTTGTGCAGGAGCGAATCCGCGACAATATTCCCGTTTCCACGACCCAGATGTCTTACGATGAGGCGCTTAATACCGGCGCGATGTCGATCTTCGGCGAGAAGTATGAGACCGACGTGCGCGTGGTGGAGATCTGCGATCCGGCCTCACATGTGCATGACTGCTTTTCGAAGGAGCTGTGCGGCGGCACGCACGCGCCAGCGACGGGATTCGTCGGCGCGTTCCAGATGATCTCGGAAGGCAGCGTCGCCGCGGGCGTGCGTCGTATCGAAGCGCTGACCGGTCAGTCCGCTTCCGCCTGGACCGATGCGCGACTGGATGCACTGTCGGAGATCGCCAGCACCGTACGGGCGTCGCCCGACACTGCTGGCGAACGGATCGCCCAACTCCAGACCGAGGCCGCCGAGTTGCGCCAACGATTACAGGCGGTGGAAACCAAAGCCGGGCAGACTGTCGCGGAGGAGCTGTCGACCAGCGCGATCGAGGTTGGCCCGCTCGCCGTCGCGGTCGGGCGCGTTGCGGTTGAATCCGCCGACGCGCTGCGCCGAAGCGGGGACGAGTTGCGCCGACGTTTGCGCGAGCGCGGACGTGAGGGAGTCATCGTGTTGGGCGCGGTCGCCAATGATCGGCCGTTGTTCGTGGCGATGGCGACGAGAGGTGCCATCGAAAGCGGGGTTAACGCTGGCAAGCTGATCAGTGGGATCGCGCGCATCGCCGGCGGCGGCGGCGGCGGCGCGCCGGACATGGCGCAGGCGGGTGGTCGCCAAGCCGACAAGCTGGACGACGCGTTGTCTGCGGTTGCCGACGCGGTTCGGGATCAGCTGGAATAGGAATCACTCGATGATGCGCGGCTGCGCGGTCGGGATCGATCCTGGAGATCGCTGGGTCGGCGTGGCACGCGCCTCGTTCGAGTCCTCGCTGGCGCTGCCAATCGGGACACTCGACCGACGGTCGGGCGACGATGCGATGTTGTCGGCGCTGAGGTCGTTACTCGGCGGCGAGTCGATTACGGAACTGGTCGTTGGCGTTCCCGTACGGCCCGATGGCCGCGAAGATGAGCAGGCGGTTCGCTTTCGTCGGTTCGGCGAGTCGCTGGCCGCTTCACTCGGCGCGACATGCATCGCGCAGGACGAGCGGTTTTCCAGCGCCGAATCCCAGCGCACGCGTGATCACGCGATCGCCCTGGCCGATGCGCACGCTGATCACAAGGCGCGCGCGCTGGGTCGCACGAGCGCTCAACGTCGGCGACGCGCGCGCGAACGCTCGCATGCGCAGGCGGCGGCGCGCATTCTGCAACGCTGGCTCGACGCGCGCGCGAGCGCCGAATCCCGCGCGTTGGCTGATCGCGACCGCTGACGATGTCGTCTCCCTGTAGGCCTGGTGTGATGGTCGTGCTGTCGGTCGTTCTGTTCGCAGCGGTCGCCGGCGCGGCGGTGGCATTCTCACGGACGCCGGGCGCGCCCAGCGGCCATCCGATCGGTGAACCGGGACGAGCCGCGCCGCGCGTGACCCGTGAGGTGACCGTCGTGACCGGCGATACCGCTGCGTCGATTGGACGCCGTCTGGTCGCCAACGAGACAATCGACTCTCACTACCGTTTCGAGCTGCTGGCGTTGTTGTTGGGTTGGGAATCGCGTCTGGAGCCGGGCTCGTACACGTTTGAGTCGGGCCTTACGACCTACGAAATTCTGCGCCGCATTCACGTTGGCGAGACTTCGCCCTGGCGCGTGGTGATTCCCGAGGGTCGGCGGCTCGAACAGGTAGCGGCGCGTCTGGCGGAGTCGAGCCTGGTCGACGCCGCGGCCATTGAGGCGATACTCGAGGCTCCGCCTGATGATGTGGTCCGCAATACGTTCGCCACGCAGCGTCCTACAGGCGCATCGCTTGAGGGCTATCTCTTCCCCAGCGCATACATGTTCCCGCTCGATGGAACCGCCGAGGATGCCGTGCGAGCGATGCTGGAACGACTGGATGAGGCGATCACGCCGCAGCTCCTGGATCAGATCAGGGACTCAGGGCGGACGCTGCATGACATCCTGGTCATCGCCTCGATCATCGAGCGCGAGGTGATCGAGGACAGCGAGCGAGTGCTCGTGTCGGCGGTGATCCGGAATCGGTTGGTGGAAGGCATGCCGCTGCAGATGGACTCCACCGTTCAATATGCGGTCGGTCGGCCGGCCGAGTGGTGGAAACGCGACCTCGACGGCGACGACCTGCGGGCGCAGTCGCCGTTCAACACATACATCGCAACCGGATTGCCCCCGACGCCGATCGCGTCGCCTGGTCTTGAGTCGATCGAGGCGGCGGCCAACCCGGCCCGCGTGCCCTACCTGTACTTTGTTGCCCGCGGAGACGGCACGCATGCCTTCGCCGTTACATATGAGGAGCACCAGATCAACATTGAGCGTTATCTGAATGGCGAATAGGACGGATCATGACCGATCGCGTTGGCGTCATCGGTTATCCGCTCGCGCACAGCATCTCGCCGCGTTTCCAGCAGGCAGGCTTTGACGCGGCCGGGATCGACGCACACTACGAGGCATGGGAGCTGGAACCCGCGGAGTTGGAGTCGTTCATTGACGGACTCCGCCGAGAACGCGCGTTCGGCGCCAATGTCACGATTCCCTACAAGGAGGTCGCGTTGCGGTACATGGATGGGTTGCACGAGACGGCGCGCTTCGTTGGCGCGATCAACACGATTGTCAATCGCAACGGCCACTTGCAGGGTTACAACACGGATGTGAGCGGATTTCAGCGCTCGCTGTCGGAAGCGGGATTCGATCCATCCGGCGCGCGTGCAGTGCTCTGGGGCGCGGGAGGAGCGGCGCGTGCGGTGGCGTGGGCGCTGATCTGGCGCGGCGTCGACCGCTTGACGATCATCAATCGAACAGCGGTGCGCGCCGGTCGCTTGCGCCACGACATCGCCTCCGCTTCGGCGGGCGCGACGCTAAACGCGATGGGAGCGGATGATGCGGGCATCGCCGACGCGCTGGCCAGCGCCGACCTGATCGTGCAGTGCACGTCAGTCGGACTCAGAGGCAGCGAGACGGAGGGACAGCTACCGTTCGATCTCGCTCTGCTGGCACCCGACGCATTCGTCGCCGACCTGATCGCCAATCCGGTCGAGACGCCGCTGGTCGAATTAGCCAGAGCATCGTGCCGTCATGCTGTCGGCGGGCTGCCGATGCTCGTCTATCAGGGCGCCGCCTCGTTCGAGCTCTGGACTGAGCGGCATGCGCCCGTCGAGGTCATGCTCGCGTCGGCGCGCGCGGCGATGTCGGAGGCGTCGTCATGAGCGAAGGCGTCACGATCGGATTCGCCATTATCGCCGTGCTGTTCGGCGGTATCGGATTATTACTGTTCAAGGAAGCGCGAACGCATCGCTTCTGGCGTCAACTAGTGGCGCAGAACGACATGGGAGCGATTCGCGGCATTCTCGAGCAGGAGGTTGAGCACTGGCGCACGCAGCGGCCGCCGAAGGATGTCAGCGCGGTGGTCTGGGCTGGCGTGCAAGGGCTGGATCTGGTGGGCGCATCTGCTCAGCACGTGCATATCAGCACGTCGGCCGATCCGGAATTCGGCGTGCTCGATGGGAAGCGCGTGCAGATCGCTTCCTCGCTTGATACCGCCTACTCGACCGCGATGCGTCTGGTTGAGATGATCTTCTACGACGTACCCAATTTTCGCCCGAATTACGTGCGCGTCGATGTCTATACGACGTTCCGGGATGCCGAGGGCGAGGCGGAGGCGCTGCCGATCCTCTCAGTGCAGGCGGATCGGCGCTCGGCGATGAGTCTGGACTGGAATCTCCCGCCGGCTGTCCTGGCCCAGGAGTTCGAGACGATCGCCAATCGAGCGCAGAGCGGCGAGCCGCGCCCGATCGCGCTGCCCGATGATCGGTTCGCCGATATCGTGGACATGACGACGGCGACCGCCGCCGATTGAGCTGCGTCCGCGGCGACGATCAGAGGAACGAGCAAATGGGCAGTCTGCGCTGGTTCACGGCAGGCGAGTCGCACGGACCTGGACTGACCGTCATCGTCGACGGTATGCCTGCCGGACTATCGCTGTCGGAGGAGCAGATTCGCCAGCAGCTCGCGCGGCGGCAAAAGGGATATGGCCGCGGCGGGAGAATGAAGATCGAGACCGACTACGCACAGATTCGCAGCGGGGTGCGGCAAGGTCGCACGATCGGGAGCCCGATCTCGCTCTGGATTGAGAATCGCGATTTCGACCAGGGTCTCGGTCCGGACAAGCGGCCCTGGCGAGAGACGATGTCGCTGGATACCGTCGATCCTGTGCCAACCCGGGTGACCCGTGTGCGCCCCGGCCATGCCGACCTTTCTGCATCGCTGAAGTACGGCTATGACGATGTGCGCGATTCGCTGGAGCGAGCGTCAGCGCGCGAGAGTGCGGCGCGGGTCGGGGCCGGGGCCGTGGCGAGGCGGTTGTGCGAGGAGCTGGGCTGCGAATTCAACAGCCACGTGGTGCAGATTGGCGAGGCCGGTCTCGCTCCGACCGTCGAGGTCGATTGGCGGGCGGTCGAGGAATCGACCGTGCGCTGCGTCGATCCGAACGCGGCGCAGGCGATGATCGACGAGATCAACAGAGCCAAGCAAGCGGGCGACACGCTCGGCGGGATGCTGGAAGCTCGCGTCGGCGGCGTGCCCTTCGGGTTAGGTTCGCATGTGCAGTGGGATCGCAAACTGAGCGGGCGGATCGGCCAGGCGATTCTGTCTATGAATGCGTTCAAGGGCGTCGAGATCGGCGATGGATTCAGCGGTTCGGCGCTGACCGGGCGCGATTACCACGATATCGTCCTGCCGCAGGGTGCCTGGGACGGCCGTGCTTGGCGACGACAGACGAATCACGCAGGAGGCATCGAGGGCGGCATTTCCAACGGTGAAGACCTCATCGTCCGCGTCGCTGTCAAACCGATAGCGACGCTGGCACATCCGTTGCCGTCCGCCGATCTATCGACCGGCGAACGGGTCGAGGCGCACTATGAGCGCTCGGACGTATGCGTCGTGCCGGCGGCCGGCGTGATCGTCGAGGCGATGCTGGCGCTCGTGTTGGCCGATGCCATCCTGGAGAAGTTCGGCGGCGACTCGTTGCCTGAGACGCGACGAAATATGGACTCGTTCCTCGCTACCGCCGTGCCTCGGAGCGAGTGGCGATGAATCTGCCCGACGGTCTGAGGCGCATTGTTCTGATCGGATTCAGCGCAACCGGGAAATCTGTGCTCGCGCCGTTCATCGCCCACCGACTGGGTTGGACGGTGATCGACCTCGATATGGAGATCGAGCGAACCGCTGGCCGGGAGATTGCGCAAATCTTCGCCTCCGAGGGGGAGTCATGGTTTCGCGCGCGCGAGCGGCGGGCGGTCCACGACGCTGCCGAGCGCCGCGACGTCGTCATCGCGACGGGCGGCGGCGTCTGGTTGAATGCCGAGCATCGCTCGCTGCTCGCCGACGGCGGATTCATCGTCACGCTGGAAGCGCGAACGGCCACCATCCTCGCCAGGTATGCCGAGACCGAGCAAGGAACGACTGATGTGCGCCCCATGTTGGCCGGTGCCGATCCGCGACGGCGGGTCGAGACGCTGAAAGCGATGCGGCAACCCTTCTATGCGCTGACCGACCTGACCATCCACACAGATGAGCTGGAGATCGACGAGGCGGTGGATGAGATCATCGACGCCGTCGGACGGCGCGCGGCGGGGGCGCTCGCCTCGGATGCGCGACTGCGCGATATACGCAACGGCCCGGGCGTTGATCCGCCGCCGCCGACGGATTTCGGCCCGCACGTCGGCTGCGTTGTCGATGCGGGATCGACGCGATATCCGGTCTATTGCGCCTGGGGACTGCTCGCGCATACGGGCGATGTGCTGGATCGGCTCATTCCGGCCGGACGCGTGTTCCTGATTGCCGACCGGGCGGTGTTAGGGTCGCACGGGGCAACCGCACTAGATTCATTGTCGGCTGCGGGTCGCTCTGTGGAAATGTACGCGCTGCCGTCGGGCGAGACGAGCAAGTCGTTGGCCTCGCTCGACACGCTCTATGCCTGGCTCTCATCGCACCGCGCCGAGCGTCGAGACATCATCGTCGCGCTCGGCGGCGGCGTCACGACCGACCTGGCGGGAACGGTCGCGGCGACGTACCTACGAGGTATGCCGTTAGTGCATGCTCCGACGACCGTGCTGGGGATGGTTGACGCCGCGATCGGCGGCAAGGTCGCGATCGATCTGCCATCAGGCAAAAATCTTGTCGGCATCTTCTATCAACCTCGCGCCG
The DNA here is from genome assembly GCA_965116225.1 of Dehalococcoidia bacterium. Lineage (GTDB taxonomy): Bacteria > Chloroflexota > Dehalococcoidia > Bin125 > Bin125 > Bin125. The sequence goes on from OZ220495.1 coordinate 2,522,669, forward strand.
TGCTGGCGGACGTTGCAACGCTGACGACGCTCCCGCCGCGCGAGTTGCGCTCCGGGTTCGCCGAAGTGATCAAGCACGGATTCATCCGCGACGAAGCGCTGCTCGACGTGCTGGAAGGGTCCTCCGAGTCGCTGCTCGATCCGGCCGCGGCGACGGAAGATGCATCGAGACAGCGATTACTGGTCGATGTCATCACTCGCAACCAGACGATCAAGGCCGCCGTGGTCTCGGCTGACGAGCGTGAGTCGGATATTCGCGCGATTCTCAACTATGGACACACGCTGGGGCACGCGATCGAGGCTGTGACGGGATACAGCGCGGTGCTGCATGGTGAAGCGGTCGCGATGGGTATGGTGGCGGTGGCGGAGATGAGCTGCGCGATGGGACTGATCGACAAAGCGCTGGTGAATCGCCACCGACGCCTGATTGCACGATTCGGGCTGCCCACGCAGGCTCCGCCCGGGCTAGGTCGCCGCGAAATCTATGAAGCGATGTCGCGGGACAAGAAGGTGGTCGGCGGCAAGCAGCGCTGGATCTTGCTGGAGAGCGTAGGCAATCCTGTCGTGCGCGACGACGTGCCGGCGGAGATCGTCGCGCGCGCGATTGACGACGTGGCGGGCGTGCGCTGATGGTCAGAATGACGGCGCGTGTCCGAGGTTGTGTGCAGCGTGTGCAGATGGTCGGATACCGCATGTTCGCTGAGTCGGCCGCGCGCAGCATCGGCGGGATCGCGGGAAGCGTTCAGAACCTACCCGATGGCTCGACGGTCGAGGTCGTGGCCGAGGGGATGAGATCACCGCTGGAAACGTTCCTCAATGAACTCCGAGTTGGTCCTGCGCACGCGCTGGTGCGAGAGATGGACGTGACCTGGTCGGTTGCGACCGGCGAGTTCGACGCCTTCGAAACGGTCTGTCTAACTCACACGAGCATCCCCGCCGATGGAAACGGCGCGACGGCGCGATGTCGAGGTGTTTGAGTCCTCGTAGCACAAAGACCGGTCGATACTCGGGCACCCGCGCCCTGCCACGGAGCTCGATCTGATCAAAGCACTCCAGCGACACTCGAATGCGATGCACCCCTCGAGTCGCGCCAGCGGCGCGCCGAGGCAGAAGCACATGCCGCGTCCGAACGAGATGTTGCCGGCATCCTCGCAGGCAACATCAAGCGTGTCGGGATCGCTGAACTGTTCCGGATCTCGGTTGGTGCCGCCGATCAGCAACAGCACCAGTCGGTTCGGTTCGATCCGCTTGTCGCCGAGTGAGACCGACTCGGTTGTCGTTCGCGGATTGAGCTGGACCGGCGAGTCGTAGCGCAGCAGCTCCTCGACCGCGTTTTCCAACAGTTCCGGGCGTTGTCGCAGAAATTTGAGCTGATCAGGACGCTCCAACAACGCCTTGAGACCGTTGCCGATCAAGTTGGTGGTCGTTTCGTTGCCGGCGATCAGCAACAAGCTGAGCGTGGAGACCATCTCGTGTTCGCTGAGTTGGTCTTCATCATCCGTCGCCGCGACCAGATGCGAGGTCAGGTCATCGGGCGATTCTCGCCTTCGCCATTGCGCCTGTTCGCTGAAGTAGCGGTAGAGGTTGCGCGCCGCGTCGTCGGAATGCTGTTGAGTCTCTGGCGAATTGCACGGCTCGTCCACGCCGACGAAGTCGTCGGACCATCGCTTGAACGTTTCACGGCCTTCGGTCGGAACCCCGATCAACTCCGCGATCACGACGGTTGGCAGCAACGAGGCGAGATTCAACATCAGGTCGAACTGATCCAGATCGTCAACCTCGTCCAGGAGGGCGTGCGCGATCTGGCAGATGTGTTCATCCATCGCTGCGATGCGGCGAGGCGTGAACGCCTTACTGACCAGACCGCGCAATCGCGTGTGGTCGTCGGATCGTGGACCAGGATCGACAGGTCTCGCTCGAGCGTTACCGGTTGCTCGCCGATGCGACGATTGGAAAAGCGCTTCCAGTCGCGCAGCGCTTTGTTGACGTCCTCGTGTTGAGAGATCAGATACTGAGCGGTTGCTTCGCTGTAGTGATAAGGATCGGACTCGCGCAACGCCTTGTAGATCGGATACGGATCGGCGAGCACGGCTGGGTCGAGCGAATTCCAGATGACGCCTTGCGTTGACGTCGGCATACGGGATCTCAGTCGACGGCTGCTTCGATCGTCGTGCCGCTGAATGCGCGACCGCTGGATCGTTCGACGCGAATGTCTAGGTGTTTCAGTCCTCGCAGAACGATGTTCGGCTTGTAGACGGGCGTTCGCGCGCCAAACTGGAACTGGTCGAAACGCTCGAGTAACGCCTCGAAGGCGATCTTGCCTTCGAGCCTCGCCAGCGGCGCGCCGAGGCAGTGATGGATGCCGCGGCCGAACGAGATGTTGCCGGCATCCTCGCGAGTGATATCCAAGGTCTCGGGATCGCTGAATTCTTCAGGATCCCGGTTTGCGCCGCCGATCAGTAGGGAGACGGGACGACCGGGCGTCAGCGAGTGTCGGCCCATCTGAAATTCGCTCAGCGTGGTGCGTCCGTCGAGCTGAACCGGCGAGTCGTAACGCAGCAGCTCTTCAATCGCGTTATCGATCAATTCCGGACGCTGGCGGAGCAACTCAAGCTGCTCCGGGTGTTCGATCAGCGCCTTGATCCCGTTGCCGATGAGGTTGGTGGTTGTTTCGTTACCGGCGACCAGCAGCAGCCGCAAGGTAACGATCATCTCCTCCTCTGTGAGGCGATCGTCTTCCTCTTCGGCCTCGATCAGACGGGACACGAGATCTTCCTGGGGCCGTGTCCGGTGTTCCGCCACGATGCCGCTGAAATACTCGTCGAACAGCTTGGCGGTGCCGAAGACGACCGAGAGTTCGACTTCGGTCAGGTTCGGTTCCAGCACGCGGGCGAAGCGGTCGGACCAGACTTTGAACTGCTGCCGATCGGTGGTCGGTACACCGATCATTTCCGCAATTACGACGGTCGGCAGGAGCGCGGCGAGATTCGACATCAGGTCGAACTCGTTCTCGCCCTCGACCTCGTCCAGCAGCGCGTGGGCGGTGTTGCGGATGTGGTCTTCCATCTTCGCGATCTGACGTGGCGTAAAGGCTCGGCTGACGAGGCCGCGCAGTCGGGTGTGATCGGGAGGATCCAGGGACAGCATCGACGGCTGTAGTTCGTTCTCGATCTGCTGGCCGATATTCGGTCGATTGCGGCTGCCGACGGGACCGCGCTGGTTGGAGAAGACCTTGTAGTTGCGCAGCACCGCGTCGACATCGTCGTACTTGGAGACGACCAGTGCGCCGGTCAGCGGGCTAGGGTGATACGGGTCGCGTTCGCGCAGCTCCTTGTAGGTGGGGTACGGGTCGGCGATGAAGTTGGGATCGAGCGGAAACCAGACCACACCCGACTGGATGCGCTCCTGCGCGAGTCGCGCCTTGATGTAGAGCGGGGTGAGCATGGATCGGAAGGCGGTGCGGATGGCCATCATGCGCTCGATTCGTGGTGCGTCGTCCTTGGTGGCATTCGTTCGGATCAGTCGAGTGGGTGGTCCCAGTCGACCATAATCACGTCGCATTCCTCACCCGCGTGGATGCGCTCGCGGTCCTCGGGGCACACGGCGTAGCCGTTGGCGAGCGCCATTGAGCTCAACACGCCGCTGCCTTGGGGGCCGGTCAGCCGCGCGTGCCAGCGGCCGTCGTTGTCCTGATGCAGCATCGCGCGCGCGTAGACCCGTCGCCAGTCGGTGTTGACGATGTCTTCGTCGGCGAGGGCGCGCACGATTGGTCGAGGCTGCGGCTTACGACCCATCATCCGGTAGATCGCCGGCCGGCCGAAGATCTCGAACGCCAGCAATGACGAGACCGGATTGCCGGGCAGACCGATGTGCGGCACGCGGCGACCGTCGGGCGCCTCGAACTCGCCGAACGCGAGCGGTTTGCCCGGCTTCATCCGTACCGTCCAGAAGTCGATCGCGCCTTCGCGGGCAAGCACTTCCTTGACGACATCGAAGTCGCCGCGCGACACGCCGGCCGATGTGATCACCAGGTCGCACGTCGCAAGCGCTTCATTGATCTTGGCGGTCAATGCGGGAATCGTGTCCGCGGCGATGCCGAACCGTTGAGGTGAGCCGCCGTACTGGGTGACGAGCGCGCTGAGCCCGAAGGAATTCGAATCGTAGATCCTGCCCGGCACCGGTGGTTCGCCCGGCGTGAGCAGTTCGTCGCCCGTGGAGAGGATGGCGACCTGCGGCCGCCGTACGACGGCCGCCTCACGGATGCCCAGTGAGGCGAGCACGGCGACTTCGGGGCCGCGCAACACCGCGCCGGCGCTGAGTACCTGTTGCCCCCGCCGCACGTCTTCACTGCGTCGGCGGATGTTGTTGCCGACCGCTGCGGCCTTGAGGACGCCGACGTCGTGGGTCACGGTATGTTCCTGGCCTGGAGCGCGCAGGCCAATCTCGTCGGTTTCCTCAAAGGGTACGATTGTGTCCGCACCGTCGGGCATAGGCGCGCCGGTCATAATCCGCACTGCCTGGCCCGTCCCGACGATCCCGTTGAAGAGGTAGCCGGCCGCCAGCTCGCCGATCACTTCGAGGCGCACCGGATGCATCTCCGTGGCACCCTCGGTGCTCGCCGACTGGACGGCATACCCGTCCATCGCCGTATTGTCGTGCGGCGGGATGTCAAAGGGCGCGGTGATGTCATTAGCCAGGACCTGACCGACCGCCGTCTCGATCGGCTTGCTCTCGGCTGGGAGCTGGCGACAGAACGAGAGAATACGCTCGGCCGCATCCTCGACCGGCAGCATATCGATCGGCGGCTCGGTGGAGCGGCTGATGGGAGTCTTGTCGGTTGTCATCGGCGAGCGGGTTTTCTCTATATCAGGCCTATACCTGGATCGTCAGGCAAGTCGTCGTGCGTTTGACCCCGACAACAGTCTGAATCGAATCCGTAATGCAGCTACCGAGCCGCTCCAGATTTTCCGCCTCGACGAGGCAGATCACATCGAATGGTCCGGTGACCAATTCGACTGACCTGATCTCGCCCTCGCTGTGCGTGATCTCAGCCAACGACAGTGCGACCTGCTTGGCGGTACCGACGTCGGTTTCGATCAGGATGTAACTCTTTACTGCCATAGCCGATCTCTGTGATGGCCTGTCAGACGCGGACGGCGCGCGCTGAAACGCTGCGCGTCAGTCTACTACTCTCGCATCACGACAACATTGACCAACGCCGCCAGCTGCTCGTGTTGGAGGGCAGTACCATACGCATTGGATAACCTATTCAGGCTGTTAGGCGATCGAACAGTCAGCGGTGGGCTTGCGCAGTGGTCGATCTCGATGTGCTGGAAGCGGAAGCGCGAGCGGCGCTCGCCGCTGTAGACGACGAGGACTCGCTTGAGGCTTGGCGCGTGTCGTGGCTCGGTCGGCGTGGAATGCTCACCGCCGTCCTGCGCGGCGTCCGCGAACTCCCGCTCGACGATCGTCCGCGCATCGGCGCAGGCGCGAATCGGCTCAAGCGCGCGCTTGAGGCGGCGTTCGCGCATCGCAACGCCGAACTCGTCCAGCTCGCCGAGCGGTTGGTCGATGCCGACGCGCTCGATGTCACCCTTCCGGGCCGGAGGCCGCCCCTGGGTTCGTTACATCCGGTTACGTTGACCCGTCGGCAACTGGAACGGACGTTCCGCGATATGGGGTTCGACGTGGTAGAGGGACCGGACGTCGAGCTGGAGGCGTACAACTTCGACCGTCTGCGGATACCAGCGGGGCATCCCGCTCGCGAGATGTGGGACACGGTATGGATCGCCGACGATGGCGGCGGCGGGCCGCGTCAGTTGCTACGTACGCATACGTCGCCGATGCAGATCCGCTATCTGGAACGTCGCCAGCCGCCGATCCGGGTGATCGTGCCCGGTACCTGCTACCGATACGAGGCGACCGACTCGACGCATGAGTGGATGCTGACCCAGATCGAAGGACTGGTGATTGACCGGCATCTTTCGTTCGCCCACCTGAAGGGAGCGCTCGAGGCGTTCGTACGGCGTATGTTCGGCGCGGGGACCGAGACGCGGTTCCGTTGCGACTACTTCCCGTTCGTCGAGCCGGGTGCCGAGCTCGGCGTGCGCTGGCAGAGCGACTGGTTGGAAGTACTCGGCTGCGGCATGGTGCATGCCGAGATCATCGAAGCGGCCGGGCTCGACCCTGAGGTGTACACCGGATTCGCCTTCGGCCTGGGCGTTGAGCGGGTCGCCATGTTGCGCTACGGCGTGGGCGATATTCGCCACTTCTACCGTAACGACTTGCGATTCCTGCGTCAGTTCGAAGGACGGCGATGATGGATGTCCCGCTCAAATGGCTGGCGCGATACATCGACTGGGATCTGCCGGTCGAGGAGTTGGCGCATCGGTTGAGTATGGCCGGAGCCGAGGTCGAGTCGATCAGGCGCGTTGGCGGCGACTGGGAGCAGGTTGTCGTCGGCCGCGTCGACGCGGTGGTGCCGCACCCCAATGCCGACCAGTTGCGACTCGCGACCGTGGAGGTTGGGGCCGAGTCGCCGTTGCAGGTGGTCTGTGGCGCGCCGAACCTGGCACAGGGACAGATCATCGCCTTTGCCCAGGTTGGCGCGCGCCTGATCGACCCGAATACGCGCGCGCCGCGCAAGCTGCGTCGGGGCAAGATTCGCGGCGTCGCCTCGATGGGAATGATCTGCTCGGAACGCGAGCTTGGCCTCTCCGACGAACACGAGGGAATTCTGGTGCTGGAGACCGACGCAGCGCTTGGCACGCCGCTCGCCGATGTGCTCGGAGAGGTCGCGCTGGATGTCACGCCGACCCCGAATCGTCCTGATCACTTCTCGATCCTCGGCATCGCGCGAGAGGTCGCGGCGTTGACCGGGAACGGGGTCAGGGAACCGGCGGTCGTCTATCCCGAGTCCGATATTCCCGTCGGCGAGCGCACGAGCGTCGAGATCGAGGATGCGGAAGGATGCCCACGCTATACCGCGATCGTGATCGAGGGGGTGACCGTCGGTCCCTCGCCGCAGTGGATGCGGGAAGCGCTGTCATCGGCCGGGTTGCGCCCGATCAACAACATCGTCGATGTCACCAACTATGTGATGCTCGAGTGGGGTCAACCGCTGCACGCCTTCGACTATGAGCGGTTGCGAGAGCACCGCATCGTGGTTCGGCGCGCCCGCCCCGGCGAGCGTCTGGAGCTGCTGGACGGCACGGAACTGGATCTGACGGTAACCGATCTGGTCATCGCCGACGCGCAGCGAGCAGTTGCACTGGCCGGCATCATGGGTGGCTCGGATTCGGAGATCTCTGAATCGACGACGACGATCCTGCTGGAAACGGCGACATTTCAGTCGGCGACTATTCGACGCAGCCGCTCGTTGCATACCGAGTCGGGGACGGAGGCGAGCCTGCGATTCGAGAAGTCGCTCAACCCGGAGTTGGTGGGGCTCGCCGCGCGTCGCGCAGCGGCGCTGATCATCGAGACAGCCGGGGGCGTTGCTTGCAGCGGGATCATCGACGCCTACCCAGGCAGCGCGCACGCCCCTCAGGTCGTGGTGACGCAGCAGCGGCTCGCGCAGATCCTGTCCATCCAGCCAAGCGTTGAAGAGGTGCGCGGCATCCTCTCGGGGCTCGGCATACCCAACCGCTGGCTGCCCCCGGATCGGTTCACCGTCAGTTGCCCGCCTTGGCGCTCGGACATCCAGGTACCGGACGATGTGATCGAAGAGATCGGGCGTATCATCGGCTACGACAATCTACCCTCCGAAGCCTTACCCGGAGCGGTCCCGGACCCGGAACTCGACCCACAGCGGGATCTCGGGGAGCGTCTCCGCGACGTGCTGGCCGGTCTCGGTCTGCGCGAGATCATCACCTACGTCAGCGTCGGCGAAGCGGAGACAGCGTCCACAGCGTCGCGCAACGATGCTCCGCTCCGAACGGTGCAACTGCTGAATCCGATGAACGCCGCGCGCGATCGCATGCGGACCAGCCTGCGGCCATGGGGGTTGCGCACCTACGCCTTCAATCAACGCGAGGCTCGCGGCGCGCTCGGTCTGTTCGAGGTTGGGAAGACGTTCAAGCCCGAGCCTGGTCGTCAGCCGACGGAAGAACGGATGCTGCTTGTGTTGATCGGCGGCGAGGCGGCGGGTTCGGTGCATAGCGAGCCATCGCGCGCTGTCGATTTTTTCGACGCCAAAGGGGTGCTGGAGCAGCTCGGACGGGGACTGGACGTGGAGTTCGATCTGTCCGCCGATGCTGACGACGCGCTGTTCGTCAGCCGGCAATCGGCGGTGATCAACGTTCGCAGCCGGCGCGTCGGCGGCATGGGCAAGGTCTCGCCGGGCGTTGCCGCCCGATTCGATATCGATGGGGCCGTGTACGCGATCGAACTCTCGATCGCAGCGCTGACACCGATGCTGTCCGATGTCGCGGTCGTTGCGTTGCCCTCGATATATCCCGCCGCCGTTGAGGACCTGTCGTTCGTGGTGGCTGCGGGCGTTGCGGCAGGAGATCTGGTTTCGACAATCTCCACCAATGGCCTTGTCGAGTCGGTCGAACTGTTTGATGTCTACACGGGCGATCAGATCCCCGCAGGTTGCAAGTCGCTCGCCTTCCGCATCCACTACCGCTCGCCTGAGCGCACGCTGACCGAGCGGGATGTCGAGAAGGCGCGACGTGGCATCGTCAGACGCCTGGAAACCCAATTCGAGGCGAGGCTGCGGGATGCCTGAGCGTCGGTTGCGGGCTGGACGATCATCCGGCGTGATCCGGTTTGTGCAGTGCGTTGCACTTCCGTTGCTCCGTCGACCGGGGCGATTTGGCACTCTCGATACGAGAGTGCCAATATTGTGTTCAGCAGGAGCGGACGACGAAAGGCAGCGATCATGACCTATGTGCATTCGAACCTGTCTGAGCACTATGGCGGTACCTTCGATCTGGGTGATCTACCACACCGGTTAAACGATGCAGCCGACCACGTTGAGCTTGGTGCCGCCCTGTACGACGCCACGGCGCTGCCACCGGTCGAGCTGCGTCGCGTGATGCGGGCGATGGCTCGACGCGAAGGCGGCGCGCCGATTGCGGATGCGCACGAACTGGCGGTCCGTCGGCTGCGCGCTTCTGCGACTCGATATTGAGGACGCGTGCGTAACTGCCCGCGCATTCGCCGATGCGCACATCGACCTTCCCGCAGACTGGCGCGGGCGCAACCGCGAGCTCGAGTTCGACGTGATCAAGAACGCGCTACACGCGCGCGAGTTCATCGCGCTGACTCAGATCTTACCTTGGCTCCGGGATCATGAGGCTGGCGAGTGGCTGCTCGATCACTTGCCTGAAGGTGACCCGGGCGAGCTGATCATAGAAGCGAGCGGCGCGCCCGCCCTCGCGCCTCAGTCCTGAGCCTTGACGAACTGAGTCTAGAGAACGGACAGGTCACCCGATCCTGCGTGCGACGCTGCGACGGGCGGCCGTGTTCAGGTATTCATGCGACGGTTGGCCGGTGAGTGCCGGTCCTGCTGATTCGGTTCCGGCGAGGGCGTCAGTCCGTCTGCGCCTGTTCGACGACCGCAGCGAATCCCGTCGGGTCGTGTAGCGCCAGTTCGGCCAAGACTTTGCGATCGATGTCGATGCCGGCCTGTTTGAGGTCGTGGATCAGTCGGTTGTAGGTCGTCCCATTGAGGCGCGCGGCGGCATTGATGCGTTGGATCCAGATGCGCCGCATGTCGCCCTTACGCTCGCGTCGATGGGTGTAAGCGTAAGAAAGCGCGTGAAGCCGGGACTCAGAGGCGCGGCGATACAGACGATGACGCACACCGTGATGCCCCTTCGTCTGCTTGAGGACTTTCTTGTGTCGGCGTCGTTCTCGCGGGCCGCCCTTGACTCGTGGCATGGCGAACTGTCCTGTTCCGTGTTCTGACTCGTCTGACTAGGGAGAGCCGTAGGGCAGCAACCGTTTGACTCGCTTCTGGTCGCCGAGTCGTTTGACCTCATGCATGTGGCCTTGCGCGCGCAGGATGCGCTTGTGCTTCTTCTGTTTGTTGTGGCCGCGGTAGCCCTTCATCCGCATCACTTTGCCGGTTCGCGTGATGCGGAACCGCTTCGCGGCTCCTTTGTGGGTCTTCATTTTCGGCATGAGTATCCGTCTCCAGCGCAGACGCATACAATGAAATGATGCCGGCGCGTTGACTTAGCTTACGGCCTTGGCGGGCAGAGTCCAATCAGTCCCGACACATTCTCAGCAGATTGCCATGGCGGCATAGCTGGATTGGCGGACGAATGTTGCTAGTCAGCCTAGTCGGCGACTTCCGCGGGTTCCGCCGCGCTTGCGTCGACATTGGTCCTGGACTCGGCCAGCGCTTTGGCTTTGGCCTTGTCCTCGATCACGATCACCGACATGAATCGCCCTTCGATCGCGATCGGTTTCTCGATCACGGTGGGGACGCCGTTGGTGGCGAGCGTATCGAGCATCTCCTGAATGCGCTCCTGTCCGATCTCGCGGTGAGTAATTTCACGACCACGGAACATCACTGAGATCTTGACCTTGTCGCCGTTGCGCAGCAAGCGCGCCGCAGCGCGGCCCTTCGCTTCCATATCGTGCTTACCGATGTTGGGGCGCATTTTGATCTGATGCAACGACGCGGTTTTCTGGCGCCGTCGGCCCTCTCGCTCGCGCTTGGACTGTTCGTATTTGTAGCGACCGTAATCGAGCATCTTGGCGACCGGCGGCCGCGCGTTGGGCGCAACCTCGACTAGATCGAGTCCCTGCGCGCGCGCCAAATCAAGCGCCTGGAACGTCGGCATGATGCCAAGCTGCTCGCCCTCGGAGCCAATCACGCGTACTTCGCGAATGCGAATCGCTTCGTTGACGCGTTGCTCTCGTTGTTCTCGCTGATCTTTGACGGCCAGGGGAGGTCTCCTTTGCTGCGACACAGCGAGTGGTTCGCTCTGCTGTCGCCGATCCTAATCGTGCGGTACCGAGCTTTCAAACTGCTCTCAAAGACCATTCGGAGAATCAAGCGGATTCAGCGTCGATCACCAGCATCAGGTCGCCCTGATCGACCGCGTCGCCCGGTTGCACGTTGACCAGTGTGATCGTTCCGCCTGCGGGGGAGCGAATCTCATTGTTCATTTTCATTGCCACCATCACCAGCAGCGGGTCGTCCTCGGCGACGACATCGCCTTCGGCCACCAGTACTTCGGTCACTTGACCCGTCATCGGAGCGGCGAGACGCACTTCACCCTCGATGGCCGGTCCCGACTGGCTCAACAGGCCGGCGCTGCGTTCGATCTCGGCGCTGAATCGGTCCGGGCCGATGAACAGCTCTAACGACATTCCGTCGCGCCGAATCGCGAGCGGGGTTGTGACGCCGTCGATGCGTAGCCGAAACAGGCTGCTGTCGTCGAGCAGTTCGAGCTCCAGGTCATAATGCCGGTCATCTAGGTGGGCGCGATAGCGACCATCGGTCAGGTCGTCGATGGAGACTTCGCGTAAACCGTTCTGGATGATCAGCCGGTAGTTCTTCGCCATCCTTGCTCCACGGGAAATCGTCGGCCGCGCGCGCTCTGCGCCCAGGCTCGGCGACGCATGTCGGAACCGCCTCGTTCGCCGTCGGCGCGCTCACCATGCGTATGAAAGAAGAGCGCCGCCGCCAGCGCAGCCTGGTGATCGGACGCCGGTCGTTCGGCTTGATCTAGCACATCGCGTTCTTCCACGTAGAGCGTGTCAATGTCGCCGGCGCGGAACCGTTTGTCGTCCAGCAGCGCCATGTGGAAGGGAATCGACGTGCTGATGCCGAGGATGAGGTACTCGCCTAGCGCGCGCTTCATTCGGCGAATGCACTGTTCGCGCGTCTCACCCCACGTGATCAGCTTGCTGATCAGGGAATCGTAGTAGGGACTGACGCCGACGCCCCGCGCGAGCATCGAGTCCAGGCGCACGCCGGGGCCGCCCGGTTCACGGAACCAGGCGATGGGACCGACCGATGGGCTGAAGTCGCGGTACGGATCCTCAGCGGTGATTCGGCATTCCATCGCCCAACCGCGAATTGGCCGTTCAGCCGCCGTATAGCCGAGCGGTTGACCGCCGGCGATCTTGAGTTGATCCTGGACCAGGTCGACGCCACGCACCAGCTCGGTCACAGGGTGTTCGACCTGAAGCCGGGTGTTCATCTCGAGAAACGCGAAGTTCTGTCCGTCGGGCGCGTCCGGGTCGTTCCAGACGAGGAACTCCACCGTGCCGGTCGATGTGTAGTTACAGGCTCGGGCGGCGTTGGTGGCGGCCTCTTCCATCCGCGCGCGGAACTGCGGCGTCATGCCCGGCGCTGGTGATTCCTCTACTAGCTTCTGGCGTCGCCGCTGCGCCGAGCAATCGCGTTCGCCGAGACAGACGATGTTGCCATGCGCGTCGGCCACGACCTGAATCTCGATATGCCGCGCTGGTCGCAGCAACCGCTCGACAAAGACGGAACCGTCGCCGAACGCGGTGATCGCCTCTTCCTGCGCATGTTGGACGGCGCGCTCGATCTCGTCGGGAGATTCGACGACGCGGATCCCGCGTCCACCGCCGCCCGCGGCGGCCTTAATCACGACCGGGTAGCCAATTTCACCGGCGGTCTTACGAGCTTCCTGTGGGTCGGCGATGGGTTCGATCGAGCCGGCGATGATCGGCACGCCGTGCTGTTGCATCGTGCGTCGGGATTCGATCTTGTCGCCCATCAGCTCGATGGCTTCCGGCGACGGGCCGACGAAGATGATGCCTTGATCACGACAGGCGCGAGCGAAGCTGGCATTCTCGGACAGAAACCCGTAACCGGGATGGATGGCGTTGGCACCCGTTTCCCGCGCCGCCTTGAGAATCGCTTCAGCCGAGAGGTAACTCTCCGACGGCGGCGAATCGCCGATGCGCACCGACTGGTCTGCCATGCGGACATGGCGCGCGTTGCGGTCGGCCTCGGAGTAGACGGCGACTGTGCGGATGCCCAAATCCCGCGCGCCGCGAATCACGCGAACGGCGATCTCTCCGCGATTGGCGATCAGGAGCGTGTCGAACGGACGCTGAAAGTCGGACATGCATTACCTTCGCGGCCAGATCGGCTTCGGGTCGGTCGCGCATCGCTCGGACCGCAACTGATTGCGGCCTCAGGAATCATACCGCGCAGGCTACGTGAGGAATATCGAATGTGCGACGCAGTGATCGCGTTGGCGTCAGAATGGCTCGATCGCCCGTGTGCGCCTGAGTTCGGCCAGCATGTCGCGAAGCTGCACCAGTGGCATCGCGCCTCGGTCGTCGCCGTTGCGCACCCGCACAGCGACGGAACGCGATTCCACCTCGTGGTCGCCGATAACCAGCATGTACGGAATCTTGCTGCGTTGGGCGTTGCGGATCTTCGCCTGCATGCGCTCGTTGCCGTCGTCCACGTCGACGCGAAGTCCGGCGGCGCGCAAATCGGCCGCGACAGTCTGCGCCCAATCATGGTGTCGATCAGCGATCGGAATGCAGCGCGCCTGTATGGGAGCGAGCCAGAGCGGGAACGCGCCGGCGTAGTGTTCGATCAGAATGCCCAGAAATCGCTCAAACGAGCCGTGGATCGCGCGATGGATGACGACCGGCGTGCGGCGCGCGCCATCGTCCGCCACGTAGACGCAGCTGAGTCGCGCCGGCTGAATCAGATCGAGCTGGATCGTAGAGAGCTGCCACTCTCGTCCCATCGCGTCGGAGACGAACAGATCGGCCTTGGGTCCATAGAAGGCGGCTTCGCCTTCCTGCTCGACGTAGTCGATCCCGGCCGCATCGAGGGCGACTCGTAGCGCCGTCACTGCGGTCGACCATGCCTGCGGGTCGTCGACGAACTTGCCGCTCTCGCCCGGCAACGACAGCTCGTACCGGAAGTTTGGCATCCCGTAGATCGTGAATAGAGTCTGCACGAGTTCGAGCACGTGCGCGACCTCATTCGTGATCTGGCCGGGCGTAATGAAGATGTGGCAGTCGTCCTGCGTGAGCGATCGCACGCGGGTTAGCCCCGAGAGTTGGCCGGACTTCTCGTAGCGGTAGAGCGTCGTGTACTCGGCATACCGAATGGGCAGCTCGCGATAGGAATGCAGCGAGTGGTTATACAGCGCCATGTGCACGGGGCAGTTCATCGGCTTGAGGAAGTAGGCGTCGCCGTCGTCCTCGTCAGCGCCGTCCAGCGCGTGCTCGCGCATCGCGGGATACATCACGTTGGCATAGTTATCGAGGTGCCCCGATCGGCGGAACAGCTCGCCGCGCGCGAGGTGTCCGGTCCAGACTTCGCGATAGCCGCGCTCGTCCTGCAGTTCGCGGATCAGTCGTTCCATTTCCTGGCGGATGATCGCCCCATTGGGCAAGAGCAGCGGAACACCTGCGCCGACCAACTCGTCGAATGTAAACAGCTCCAGCTCGCGACCGATGCGTCGATGGTCGCGCCGTTGCGCCTCCTCGATCCGCGCGAAATGGGCGTCTAGTTCTTCGCGGCTCGCAAACAGGGCTCCGTAGACGCGCTGCAGCTGCGGACGATTCTCATTGCCGCGCCAGTAGGCGCCGGCGACATTGGTCAGGCGGAAGGGGCCGATCTGTCGCGTCGATTCCACGTGTCCGCCTCGGCAGAGGTCAGTGAACTCAGCGTGGGTGCAAATGCCTAGCGCCCCGGAGTCGGCGGAAAGCTGGTCGATCAGTTCCTGCTTGAACGGTTGGTCAGCGAACCGCTTCCGCGCATCGGCGACGGATATTTCCTCCCAGACGAAGCGGTGGTTGCGCCGCATCTCCTTGCGCATGCGCTTCTGGATCTCGGAGAGATCATCGGGCGTGAGCGGTCGCGGCAGATCGAAGTCGTAGTAGAAGCCGGTTTCGATCGGCGGGCCGATGGCGATTTTGCCGTCGGGGAACATCTGCAGGACGACCTGGGCGAGCACGTGGGCGGCGGAATGGCGCATGCGTCGCAGCCATTCAGCGTCGTCGCCTTCGTCGGGGAAAGCGATCTCAACGCCTGATTCGAGTTCCGGATCCGGGTCGATCGGGTCTTGCGCCATCCGTCTGCCGTGAACGATTGACCCTGTTCCAGCCACGCGAACCGGTCGAGGGTAATTTAGGTGAGCAAGTGGTGGGCGATACTGGACTCGAACCAGTGACCTCTGCGATGTCAACGCAGCGCTCTAGCCAACTGAGCTAACCGCCCGTACGGGTACGGTGTCAATCACCGTATACCTCGCCTAGTCGCTTGGTCAACGACGGCTCGCGTCACAGTCACACGTCGCATAACACATGGCGACAAGCCATCGGGTTGCGAAGGCGGAGCGAGTAGGCTATGTATCAACTCGTGTTAACTCGTTGACCTTCAGCGTCATCCTGGCTAGCTTGCAGACCAAGCCAATGCAGCATTGCCAACCCCGTTGTCGAAGCGATGACGGAGACGGGAGTGGAAGTTGAGCCGATTGCCCGCCAGTCGCGGAAGCTGTGTCCGTGTGTCATGGTGTGTAAGATTGAGGGAAGCCTCTACGCAGCCGGTGTCGCGGGCTTCCGTTGCGCGTGGGCCGCTAGCTCAATTGGCAGAGCAGCTGACTCTTAATCAGCAGGTTCGGGGTTCGAGTCCCTGGCGGCTCACCACAGATTTCAGCAGCATGGGCAGTCTGCTCACGCCTTCGCTCGGTGTGGGGGAAGTGTCGGAATTGGCAGACGAGCATGATTTAGGATCATGTGCCGAAAGGCGTAGGAGTTCGAGTCTCCTCTTCCCCACCAGCACCCTTGAACGCTCGTCGCGACCGCCGGTTGGTCACGGCGTTGCCCGTATCGGAGCCATGAGGCGTCGCTAAAGGAGTTCTCGCATGGCCGAACCGCTCTTGAGTGTCCAGAACCTCTCAACTAGTTTCTTCACCTCCGAAGGCGTCGTGAAGGCCGTCAACGATGTCTCGTACGATCTGATGCCAGGTCAGACGCTGGGCCTGGTCGGTGAGTCGGGTTCGGGCAAGAGCGTCTCGGCACTCTCATTGCTGCGTCTGATCCCGAATCCTCCCGGCAAGATCGTCGGCGGCGAGGTCTGGTTCGACGGTGAAGAGCTGTTGGGTGTCGACGACTCGCGGATGCGCGAGATTCGCGGCAACGATATCGCCATGGTCTTCCAGGAGCCGATGACCTCGCTCAACCCGGTGCTGACCATCGGTCGACAGCTGACTGAGGCGATCGAGTTGCACATGGGTCTCAGTCGCACCCAGGCCAATGAGCGAGCGGTCGAGCTGCTCAACATGGTCGGCATTCCCGCCGCCGAACAGCGACTATTTGATTTCCCGCATCAGTTCTCGGGCGGCATGCGCCAGCGCGTGATGATCGCGATGGCGCTCTCCTGCGATCCGAAACTGCTGCTCGCGGACGAGCCGACGACCGCGCTCGACGTGACGATTCAAGCCCAGGTGCTCGAGGTGATGGCTCGCCTGAGCCGCGAGCTCGGCACCGCCGTAATCGTGATTACGCACAACCTCGGCGTGGTCGCCCGCTACGCAGATCGCGTCAACGTCATGTATGGCGGTCGTATCGTCGAAAGCGGTGCCGCGACCGAAATCTATGCGCTCCCGAAGCATGCGTACACGCTCGGACTGCTGGAATCGGTGCCGCGACTGGACGCCCGCACCGGCCGACTGATCCCGATTGAAGGTACCCCGCCGGACTTGACCAACCTGCCGGATGGCTGCTCTTTCGCGCCGCGCTGCCGGTTCGTTACCGACCAATGCCAGAGCGAGCGACCTGAGCTGATCGAATTCGCTCCCGGTCACCTGGTTGCTTGCTGGAATTCGGAAGCAGTCGCTGCCGAGGCCGACAGCATCCTGCCCAGCGCCCACACCGAGGAAGTCCTGGAAGAGGAGACGGCCAATGTCTGAGAACGAACAGACCAACGACACGGAAGCACCACAGTCTGAAGTACAGCAGTCTCAGGATGAGGCGGCCGTTGGCACGCTGACGCCCGAGCAGATGCGGGCGGCGGCCGCCGCATCAGTGAGTCAGGCAGCCGCCGCACTCGTCGAGCACGAAGGCAGCGGCCGGACCGAGCCGCACGAGAATACCTTGATCGAGGTCCAGGATCTGAAGATGTATTTTCCGGTCACGGCCGGCCTGCTGCTCAAGCGCAAGGTGGCCGACATCAAGGCCGTCGACAGCATCTCGTTCGCGGTGCGCGAAGGCGAAACGCTTGGGCTCGTGGGCGAGTCGGGTTGCGGCAAGTCCACGACCGGCCGCGCCATTCTACAGCTGTATCGGCCGACCGCTGGGCAGGTCTTCATGTCGCCTCCGCGCTACACCTCGCATATCGGCACCGACGAGAATGGCGCATCGAGGGGCGAGGCCGAGCTGGCACCTGAGGTTGCCCAAGACGGTCCCGTGGACCTGACGACACTGTCAGGCCGTAACCTGCGCGCCTACCGCCGGCAGATGCAGATGATCTTCCAGGACCCATACGCATCGCTGAACCCGCGTATGAGTGTGGGCAGCATCGTCTCCGAGCCGATGGTGATCCACGGTCTGCAGAAAGGGCGACGCAAGGAGCGTGTCCGCGAGCTGCTCGAAACCGTCGGTCTCAACCCGTATTTCGCCAGTCGTTACCCGCACGAGTTCTCGGGTGGGCAGCGACAGCGCATCGGCATCGCCCGCGCGCTCGCCGTCGAGCCGGCGTTCATCGTCTGCGATGAGCCCGTGTCCGCGCTCGACGTGTCGATTCAGGCGCAGATCATCAACCTGCTCGAAGACCTGCAGGCGGATTTCGGTCTCACCTACCTGTTCATCGCCCACGATCTCTCCGTCGTGCGACATATCTCGCATCGCATTGCCGTGATGTACTTGGGCAAGATCGTCGAGTTGGCGCAGTCGGACCGGCTCTACGAGAATCCGTTGCATCCGTACACGCAGGCGCTGATCTCCGCGGTACCGATTCCGGATCCGGCGTTGGAGCGGCGACGCGAGCGGCTGATCCTGACCGGCGATGTGCCCAATCCGATTGCGCCGCCGCCGGGGTGCAACTTTCACACGCGCTGCCCAATCGCAATCGACATCTGTCGCGAGGAGGATCCGGACTGGCGCGAGGTAGTCGATGACCATTTCGTGCGCTGCCATCGCGTCTAGCGAACAGTGCGACAATCAGCTCAGAGCGGGGCCGCAAGGCTCCGCTCTGCGTATCCGTCCACTCAACGGTCGCCGCGGCGACTGGTGTGACTGATACGATCTGCGCACATGGATCCCACCCGCATTCGCAACTTCTGCATCGTCGCCCACATCGATCATGGGAAATCGACGCTGTCGGATCGGCTCATCGAGGCGACCGCCACGGTCGACCGTCGCGATATGTCCGATCAGTTGCTTGACTCGATGGACCTCGAGCGTGAGAAGGGCATCACGATCAAGGCCCGCACTGTGCGCATGGAGTATGAACCGCCAGACCGGCGCTCGCATCGTCTGCACCTGATCGACACGCCGGGACACGTCGATTTTTCCTACGAGGTCTCGCGCAGCTTGGCGGCGGCCGAAGGCGCGCTGCTGGTGGTCGATGCCGTCGAGGGCATCCAGGCGCAGACGCTCGCCAACGTCTATCTGGCCATGGAGCAGGACCTGACGCTGATTCCGGTGATCAACAAGATCGACCTGGACATTGCGCAGCCCGACGCGATCGCATCGGAACTCGCCGACGTGATCGGTTTCAGCCTCGATGAAATGCTGTTTGTCTCTGCTAAGACCGGTCAGGGGATCGACGCGCTGCTTGAGGCGATCGTGGATCGGGTTCCGCCGCCTGTGGGAGGCTCGGATGAGCCGCTGCGCGCGTTAATTTTCGACTCCGAATACGACTCGTACAAGGGTGTGATCGCCCATGTTCGCGTCGTCGAGGGTGAGGCGCGCGCTCAGGCACCGCTGCGTCTGAGCGCGACCAATCGCCGCTTCGAGGCGATGGAAGTGGGGAGCTTCTCGCCTGAGTTGCGGAAGCTCGAATCGCTCTCCGCCGGCGACGTTGGCTACGTCGCGACGGGACTCAAGGATGTTGGCGACGTACGCGTCGGCGACACGCTGACCGTCGGCGGTCGGACATATCCCGGTCCATTGCCCGGCTACCGCGAGCCGAAGGCAATGGTCTTTGCCGGTCTGTATCCGGCGAACTCGGCCGATTATCAGGAGCTTTCGGGTGCGCTCGACAAGCTGCGACTGTCGGATAGCGCGATCCAGTATCAGCCCGAGTTGTCGGCCGCGCTCGGATTCGGCTATCGAATGGGGTTCCTGGGTCTGTTGCACATGGAAATCGTGCAGGAGCGGCTCGAACGGGAGTACGGTCTCGATCTCGTCTTCACCGCGCCGTCCGTCGAGTATGAAGTCGAAGGCGTCGATGGCGAACTTCGGCTGATCGAGAATCCCTCCGACCTGCCGGCCCCGAACCATGTCGCCGAGATCCGCGAACCGTGGGTGCGCATATCCGTCATCGCGCCACACGACTATGTCGGCGCGGTAATGGAAACCGTCACCGGGCGGCGCGGCGTCTTCAAGCAAATGGAGTACTCGCAGCGCACGGCCCGCTCGGGCGGCGCGAACGGAGCGCGAGCCGTCACGAGCGGGATTCGGGTGTTGCTTGAGTACGAGCTCCCGCTTTCCGAAATTCTGACTGACTTCTACGACGAGCTGAAGTCCCGCACGCGCGGCTTCGCCAGCCTCGATTACCATCTGATCGGCTATCGACCCGCCAAGTTGGTCAAGCTCGATCTGTTGGTCAACGACGAGCCGGTCGACGCGCTGTCGGCGATCGTCCACGCCGACGAGGCGTCCTCGCAAGGCCGCGAACTGACCGATCGGCTGCGTCGCCTGATTCCGCGTCAACTCTTCGATGTGCCGATCCAGGCCGCCGTCGGCGGACGGATTGTGGCTCGGGAGACGGTCCGAGCGGTTCGCAAGAATGTGACGGCCAAGTGCTACGGCGGTGATATTACCAGGAAGCGCAAGCTGCTGGCTCGTCAGGCCGAGGGCAAAAAGCGGCTCAAGCGGGTGGGCAACGTCGAGATTCCTCAGGAGGCGTTTCTGGCGGTGTTGCAGCTCGGGAAGAACTGACAGGTCAGGACTACTCGATCGCGCGCGCGGCCGTTCCGTTGTCCGTCCCCACCGGTGCAGGCTCCGGTCCCTTATCTTCCGCTTCATCGTCGGAGGCGATCTCCAGCACCCCAGCGGTATTGGCGATGGAGCGGCGAATTTCCTCTAGCGCCTTAGGTTCGTCGACCGCCTCGCTGGCGAACGTGACCAGCTCGATCAGCGCTTCGGATGGGATTAAGGCGTATCTGTACGTCTCGCAGGCGTTGACCAGCGTTCGCGGGAAGGGCGCTCGCCGGATGCGCGGATCGGTCTGGCGGAATCCGTTGGCCACGATGATGCCCTTGGGTCTCGACTTGCGTCGCAGATAGGATTCCTCGATCCGCTGTTGCAACGTCAGATAGGTCCGATCGCTGACCGCGTGATCCGATGACGCGATTTCCACGAACACCGTTCCCGAGCCGTCGCGCATCTCCATGGCGTCGTTCGAGCTCGTCACGGCATAGCCCAGCATGCGGAAGGCGTCCTCGATGACCTCGCGGAAGGCGGCGTTCTGGCTGTACCAGAGCATCGCCTGGAATCTGGTTGCGTCTGCGAGCAACGATTCGGCCTCTTGCAGTTGCCGTTGCGCCTGTTTGAGTTCGTCCTGTGCAGCGATGACGGCATCTCGCGCCGCCGCCGCATCTGCTGTGTCATAATGACGAACCCAGACCGGCGCGTCGCCAGCGTCTGGTCCCTGCAGCAGGCGTTCGACGCACTCCAGCAGCGCCGAGCTGAATATCTTCCGCTGCGTCGCCGCCAGGTTATCGGGAGGCGGCAGCACGAGCAGGCGACCGGGCCCGACACGGAATTCCGCCGCAATGGCGGCCCCGCCGACCGATCGCCCGGTCACGACGGTGTCGTGCGACGGCTTGATGTCGAGGATCGCCCGATAGCGAATTCTGCCCGCCAGGTCGTCGAGGTAACCGCTTGCGGCGTGTTGTGGGATCGTTGGCCGCACGTCTTTACCATCGGCCGGACGTAACGTCGGCCAGCGGAACGGGTCGCCGTCGGGGCTGGGGATCAGGGAGTATCGATGCAAACCCGGGAACGACGTGATGCTGGCGTGCCGCACGTTGGGGTAGGCGAACACGATCAGCAGTCCGCCGTTGTCCAGGAGCTGTTGGAGTTCGAGGCGGCGCTGCTCGAGTAGCTCGCTGAGGCCGAAGTGGAACGCGCCCGACTCGCTGGTCGAGATCGCACGACCGTCGGGAGCCTTGGCAATCAGTGTGGCGGCGGCGATCGCCTCGATCTGGTCGGAGACCGACTGCGGGTCGATGATGCAGGCGTCGTAGTCGAAGATCGACGGGGCATTGGCGACCGAGTGGTTATCGACGCTGGGGCTGGGTATCGGGCAGCCGATCGAGATGATGCGCACAGGCTGCCCCCTAGCCGCGTCGAGCGAATCGCTGCTCGCGTCATTCCACTGATATGCCACTGATTGTACCTGCGAGCGCTGTCGCGGCGTCGGGTGGTAGCGTGAACATTGGTCGTGCTAGACGGGGAGCTAGCGGTGCCCTGTACCCGCAATCCGCTCGAGCGGGGTTGAATTCCTGAGTTGAGGGCGGTGAGATGAGAACTACCGACGCCAAGCAGTGATGAAGTCTGGGTCCCGTGCGGCGGCCCGCCGTGAACCCCGTCAGGTCCGAGAGGAAGCAGCGGTAAGCGGTTGTTCGGTTGGGTGACGCGGGAGCGCCTGGGCGGAGCCGGCTAGTGAAGGCAAGCTCGTGGAGTCGTTCGAGGCCAGGTGCACGACCACGGCATATATCTCACATATCCTAATCACATATGCAATCAACCGCGCCAGCAGTGTCAATCTGGTGTCAGCGTGAGCGGACGTCGTCGTCGAGCCCGACTGGGGCAGCACCTGCTGCGCGACCCGCGTGTTCTCGATCAGATCATCGAGGCTGTGCCCGATCGGCCTGCACCGATCATCGAGGTGGGACCAGGCGACGGTGCGCTGACCGAGCGTCTCGCCGCGCTTGAGCGTCCGCTGGTTGCGGTCGAAATCGACGAGGCGATGGTGTTCCGCACCCGTCGCCGCTTGGCACGAGCCGGACTCGGACAGGTAACAACTGTGCTGGAACAGGATGTGCTTGATCTCGATCCGCAGGAGGCGCTCGCTGCTGTCGCGAGGCAGACGCCGTATGGTCTGGTCGGCAATCTCCCTTACGCGATCACCGCGCCGATGTTCCGCAAGTTCCTCGAGGACGAACCTTGTCGGCCGGACTGGATGCTGGTCATGATCCAGCAGGAAGTCGCGCAGCGAATTACTGCCGAACCGGGCCGTCTCTCGCTGTTGGGCGTTTCGGTTCAGTTCTATGCCCGTGCGGAGCTGTTGTTTACGGTCGAGCGAGACGCCTTCGCGCCTCCGCCCCAGGTGCGATCGGCCGTGGTGCTGCTCAGACTGCTCGACGCGCCGGCCGTCGATGTGCCAAGCGTCGAGCGTTTCTTCGAGGTGGTGCGCGGCGGCTTCCGCAGTCCGCGTAAGCAGCTTCACAATGTGTTGGCGCAGGGCGTCTGGTTGCCTCCCGGTGGTACCGACGCCTGGCTCGCCGCCTGCGATATTGATCCGACCCGTCGACCGGGTACATTGGCGCTCGACGAATGGGCGCGGCTGGCTTGGTGGCGCGAGCGCCACATCGCAGAGTACAGCGGACAGTGCGCATGATCTCGCGCCTGACTACCTGGACGACGCATGCCGCGGCCAAACTCAATCTGACGCTGGAGGTGTTGGGTAAACGCGACGATGGATTCCACGATCTCGCCTCCGTGGTCGTTGCCCTGGACCTCGCCGACCAGCTGCGTCTGGGCATAGGCGGGTCGAAGCGAGGTATCTCGTATCGTGACGATGCTGGCCGACGCGTGTCGATTGAGACCGAGGACGATATCATCGCGCGTGCCTGGGCGGTGCTCGATCGGCATTGCGCGCTGCCCACAGGCGGCGCGGTCGTGGTGACAAAGCGAATCCCGATCGCGAGCGGTCTGGGAGGCGGCTCGACTGATGCGGCCGCCTTCCTACGGCTAGCCCGGGACGCCTGGCGTCTGCCCCTCTCCAACGAAGCGCTCTGCACGTTGGGCGACGAGGTTGGCTCCGACGTGCCGGCCTGCCTCGTGGGCGGTGCCTCGATCATGGAGGGGCGAGGCGAGCGGGTGACTCCGCTTGAGATCCCTGATCGAACGCTCGCCGACTGGGGTGTGTTGCTGCACCGACCTGAGATACCCGTGCCCATTGCCAAGACAGTCACGATGTATCGCTCGCTGCGAGCATCCAGCTTCCGTAGCGGCGATGCGACCCGACAGCTGTCCGAGCGGATGCGACGCGGGTGCGTTCCGACCCAGGAACAATGCGTCAACTCGTTCGACGCAACGGCGCACGAAGTGATGATCGGTTTGACGACGGCGCGGCGGCGGATGGGCGTTGTCATTACCCGCGCATCGGAACTGGCGGGTGGCGCGCCGCCGGTTCCAATGCTCGCGGGAGCGGGTCCGACGCTGTTCGCGATATTGCCCCTAGAAGCGGCCTCGCGCGCCGCCGCGCTGATGCGCGATGGCGGCGGATTTACCTGCGTGGCGCGTCCGATCAGTCGCGATCAGGCCATCGAGATACAGCGGCGCGAAGCGCGGGCGTAGCGGTGGAAGCGATGGCCGCTTTGTTGTCCGGGTTCGTCGCCGGCGCGGCCGTCGGCGTGCTCGGATTGGGCATCGTCGGCCCGCTGCTGGTCAGCGGGCCGACGACGAACTGGCTGCGCCGCCAGTTTCCAGATCCCTCGAACTGGGTGATGGTCAGTCTGGGGGCGGCGTTCGCGGCTCAGGCGGGTTGCGTGCTGCTGGGTCTGCTGCTGGGCGTCGCCTTCCTCAACGTCGCCGAAGACGGCGCACCGGGTCTGGGCAGCCCGTGCTGGCAGTTTACGGCCGGGGTAATCCTGTGCGTTGCGCTGCTCATGGCCGGGGCGATCGCGTGGTTGCCTTGGCTGTGGCGGCGTGTCGCGCTCGGCGCGTTGGTCGTCACCGGCTGCTTCGGCTGGATGTTGCCGCACATGGCCGCCGGTTCGTAGCGCAACAGAGAGTGGCGCCAGGTCAGCGCGTATACTCAATTCTGGGCGAGTCAAACACGCCCCTGGAGCAGGAGACTTGGTGGATCCTCAGTCTTTGCCCGGGACGATTCTCGACGCGCACATCCACACGGTTCGCGGTGCCGCCGATTCGGCGCTGCAACCAGACGATCTCCTCGAAGAGGCGAAGCGAATCGGGTTAACCGGCATCAACCTGACCGAGCACGACCGCGTCTGGGAACGGTACGACTGGAATCGCTGTGCGGAGTCGATGGCCGAAGCGAGCATCTATCTCAGTCAGGGCATGGAGGTGTCGACTGATCTTGGCCACGTCGTGGTGTTCGGAATCGATCAGTACTACTCGGGCATCCGTTCCGCTGAGCGGTTGCGCGAAGTCTGCGACGAGATCGGCGCGTTCATGTCCGTCGCGCATCCGTTTCGACATTTCTTCGATCCGGTGACCTTCCGCCGTCGCGGCGAGGAGCCGTTCTCGCTGACGCCCGAGCAGGCCGCTGAGCAGATGCACGTGTTCCAGGTGGTGCATGGCATTGAGGTTGGCAACGGGGGCAATACGCGGCGCGAGAACCTCTTTGCGCTGGAAGTGGCGAAGATTCTCGACAAACCGGTCACGGGCGGATCGGACGCCCACTCGACGTCCGGGATCGGCAGTTACACGACGGTCTTTCCCGAACAGCTCACCTGTCGCGAACAGACTGTGCAGCTGCTGCACGATGGTACCACCGTCTGCTATGAAGGTCTGAACGTGGGGGCGTTTCAACCCTTCGTGCCATGCGGCGACGACGAGACTCCGTAGCCGTTCCCTCGGTAGACAACGGGTCCGGGGCGTGACCGATCGCATCTTCGCCGCCACTGATCTGGAGATGACGGGCCTCAAGCCGGGCCTTGACGAGATTATCGAGATCGGAATCGTCCGCTGCACGCCCGAACGGGCGCTGGAGCGCTGGAGCACGCTGGTCCGCCCGTTGGAGATGCCGCCGCTGCACATACAACGGATCACCGGAATCACGCCCGAGATGCTCGATTCCGCGCCGGTCTGGGACGACGTGGTCGGTCGGGTGCGCGAGTTGTTGGCCGACACGACGCTGCTCGGTCATAACGTCGAATTCGACGTGACCTTCCTCGAGGCGGCAGGGATCACGTCCGCAACACCGGTCGTCGATACGTTGTCTTTGGCGCAGGTCATCGATCCGGACGCGCCGTCGCACAAGCTCGCCGGTTTGTGTGATCGCTACGGCATCGAACTCGATGACGCGCATCGCGCGCTTGCCGATGCCGAAGCGTCGCGTCGTGTTTTCATCAAGCTGG
This sequence comes from Dehalococcoidia bacterium, assembly GCA_965116225.1. Lineage (GTDB taxonomy): Bacteria > Chloroflexota > Dehalococcoidia > Bin125 > Bin125 > Bin125. Next base: position 2,548,140 of record OZ220495.1, read on the forward strand.
GAGAGCGATTTACGCAGCTCCCGCTCGCGGCGCGCGATGCACTGGCCGAGATCGCCAGCATTGGATCCATGTTCTGGCCCCCGGCTCGCGTGATCCGACAGTGGAGCCGCGAGATGTCCCGCGGGAGTTCGCTGTCTGCGACTCGAACGGCGCAGGGGTCTGCCGTCCCGCCGCCAGCGCGGGTGGACTTGCCGAGCGGACCGCTCGCCAGCCTGACACAGAAGGCCTTCGCGTCGCCTGGCGACGGCGACTTCGAGCGCCGCAGCGAGCAATTGGAGATGGCGTGCGACGTCGCGGAAACGTTGCAACATGGCGGCACGCTGATCGTCGAAGCGGGAACCGGCACTGGTAAGTCGCTTGCGTATCTGGTTCCTGCCGCGTTGTGGGCGCTCAAGACCGGCAACACCGTGGTCATCAGCACACACACGATCAATCTCCAGCAGCAGCTTGTCCACAAGGATGTCGAGTTTGCCCGGCGACTGCTCGGCGTCGTCGCGCCCAAGGCCGCGGAGGCATTGCAGGTGACAGTGGTCAAGGGACGCGACCACTATCTGTGTCAGGAGAAGTTGGATCGCGAGCTGGGACGCGTGGTCGACTGGGAGGATCCATCGCTGTTGGCGCGCACCGCCGTCTGGCGCTCGCTGACCGGGTGCGGCGACCGGGCAGAACTGCGATTATCCTCGACCACGCTCAAGGATTGGCCGAGGCTCTCCGCCAGCGACACGACATGCCTGTCAGATCGCGCCTGCGAGTATTCGTCGAACGGGAGTTGCTTTCTGCTCCAGACACAGCGCCAGGCGGCCACTTCGCACATCGTGATCGCCAATCACGCGCTGCTTGTCCGGGCGCTCACCAGCGGCGCGATCACCGTGCCGTCAGGTGCAGTCGTGATCATTGATGAATCCCATGCGCTGGAAGATGTGGCGACCGCTCAGCTTTCGCAGGTGATGGGCCCGTTGTGGCTCGGCGAGCTGTTGGAGCGCTGTGGCGACGGGCCGGCCGGTCTGGCCGGTCGTGCCGGCGCGCATGGATTGGTCGCCGAATCGCAGGCTCTGACGCAGCAGATCGCGCCGGCCGGCCGGGCGCTCGCCGCATTCTTCGATCAGCTCGCCGCGTTCGTCTCGATCCATGCCGACGACAAGTCTGCCAATGAAGACCGCATCACGCTGACGCAGGGCGCTCGGAACAGCAGCGCCTGGTCGGCGATCGAGCGTGACTGGGACGAGATTAAACCAGTGCTGGATGCGGTCGCCGAGGCTGTGGAGGACATGAACGACGCCCTGGACAGCCGTGGTATCGGATCGAGGGACGAGGCGACAGATGATGCCAGTCCCGTGGACAGTCTTGCGCTCGAGGCGCGTCAATTGCTGGAAGGGCTGAAGGAACGCACTGACTGTCTTGGGCGTTTATTGACTGAATACCACCTTGATGAAGTGTCCTGGGCGTCGCGAGAGAACGGCAAGTCCGGCGCGGCCAGCCTCAATGCCGCGCCACTCAGCGTCGCCGAACATCTGAAGCCGCTCTGGCAGGAGCGCCATGCCGCTGTACTCACCGGCGCGACACTGGCTACGAGGTCCGCGAACGCGGCGGCGACGGATGACTCTGACTTCGGCTACCTCCGAGAGCGACTGGGCATTGCCGATGCGAATGAGTCGCGGTACAGCTCGCCCTTCGACTACGAGCGCCATTGTCGCATCTACGTGCCGACCGACCTGGTGGACGCCGACGACCAGGAGCACCACGATGCGGTGGCGAAGGCCGTCCGCGCGCTGGCTGTCGCGGCCAACGGTCGCACGATGGCGCTGTTTCGTTCGTACGGTGCCATGAATCAGGTCGCTCGACGGGTCGTGGACGACCTCGAACAGTCTGGTCTCGTCTTGCTCAGGCAGGGTCGCGATGGAACCACCAGCAGCGTGGTCGATACGTTGCGCAACGATTCGCGCGCCGTATTGTTCGGGGTCAACGCGCTCTGGACGGGCGTCGACATCCCCGGCGACGCGCTGTCGCTGTTGATCGTGACGCGGTTGCCATTCGCGCCGCCGTATGATCCTGTGCTCAGAGCTCGGAGCGAGCAGTACGAGAACGAGTTCATGGAGTTCACGCTGCCGTTAGCCATCCTCCAGTTCCGCCAGGGCATCGGGCGGTTGATCCGGACACAGTCCGACATCGGTGCCGCCGTGATTCTCGATGGTCGGGTCGCGAGTCGGCGCTACGGCAAGTGGTTCCTCGACGCGCTGCCGCCCGCGCCGATCACGCGCATCCCACTTGGCGCTGTCGCGGATCAGCTTCGCAAATTCCTGCCTCCGCCGCAGATCGCGATATGACCAAGGCAGTCGATACCAGCGCAGTCGATTGGCCCGGGAAGGTTGTCGGCGATCGCGCGACGCTCGTCTCATTCGGTAATCAGTCGGTCGAGTCGGACTGGCTTGAAGAGGCGGCGCGGGCGATCGGCGGTCGCGGGGAACCATGCGTGATCCACGACCGGCTTGCAGACGGCGATCACGGTTGGTGGATTCTGGGCGACGGTCAGCCGGTCGGAGCGGTCTGCGGACGCCTCGCGACTGCGCGTGGGGCGACACATACGGCCACGGCCGATTCGCGCGCGCTGATCTGGACCTGGCTCGCTATCGACGTCCGTTGGCGGGCCTACGGATACGGCGGCGCGGCAGTTCCGTTACTGGAAACCGCCGCACGTCTCGTCGGCGCGTCGCGCGCGCTGGCACCGCTACCTGTGGATAATGGAGTGGCGCTCTATTTCTGGTTACGCTTGGGCTATACGCCGATCCGCCTGGTCGACGTGGAACCGTCCGATTGGCCAGCCGGCGTTTCAGTGGATGCGTTGTGGATGCAGCGCCCGCTCGCGCCTCCCGCCCTGATCGCGAACGAAGGGGTGATCCATGCAGATCGCGCTGCCCGATGACGTCAAGGATCGAGTCAATGGTGCTCTGCGGGACGGCTTTCCACTCTTGATGATCGCGGTGAGCAGCGAATCGCTGCCCGTGGTCAGCTTTCGCGGCAGCGCCCAAACCTACGGTGACGACGCGCTCGCGGTCTGGGTTCGCGGCGAACCGTCATCCACGCTGGATGCGATTACGCAGAATCCGTATGTCGCCATGACCTATACGAATATGCCGGCGCGGAAGTTCTACATCTTCCGCGGACGGGCGGCTGTCACCACCGATTCCGCCGAGCGCGACGCCATCTGGGAGGGTCAGCACGACCTTGAGAAGGCGCGCGATGTGGAGCGGACGGGAACGGCGGTGATCATCAGGCTCGACTCGGTGCAAGGCAGTGGCCTAGACCTGCGTCGCGACTAGCTGCGTTTGCTGAGTCGCATTTGCTTACATTTGCTCAGTCGTGTCTGTTCTGTCGGCGTTGCAGTGATCGCCGCAACAGCCTGCCGCCGCCGAGCCCGGCCATGAGCACGCCGATACAGAGCGCAACCGTCTCGACGATTCCACCGGTGCCAGTGAGCGTCCAGCCCAACCAGATGCCGAGACCGAGCGAGGTCACCACACTCGCAGGCGGCGTCCATCTGCGCCGATGCGATAGGTCGGCGCGCGCGTCTATCGCCTCGGCGATTGCAGTTGGCGTCGGGGACTCGGTCGCCGCGCTGTTCCGACGGCGGCGTGGTCGTTGACGCGGCATCTCAGCGCCGCCTGCGGGCGAGATCCCGCGCCGACGTACCGACCGACGCACGTTTGGCTCGCGGTCTCGGCGGTTCGGGGTCGGGGGCTGCGTCTGGCGGCGATGCATCGCCGCCCGCTGTGGCGGGTTCTTCAGCGACTGAGGTCTGGGCGTCTTCACCGCGCTGCTCGACCAGGCAAATGCGACAGGCGAACTGGAGCGCCATCACCTCGTCGTCGATCCAGACGTCACCACAATCCGGCCCGGTCGCCGTCGTTGTCAGCCGCAGGTGGAAATACTCGCCGCAGCGATAGCAGTCCGCTCGCGCCTCCGGTGCGGACGGTCCGCCGCATACCGCGCAGAGCCATGCGCTCGTATTCGTTTCGGCATCGGTAGTAGTCATCGGGACAACCGTATCCGTTCTTCAATCCGCGCAACAGCCGCCGCGTCATCGGCATCGAGTTCGCCATCCCATGCCATCGCTTCGAGTCTGCGCAGCCACTCGCCGAGCGCTGGACCCTTCGCGACGCCCAGGTTGAGCAGTCGCTGTGCCGAGATCGGGGAGCGAACCTGGGCTCGGCGGCGCAAGTACAACTGCACGGCGTCAGCCGACGATCCTGTCCATATGCTGGCGGCCGCCTCCAGCGCCGTGCCTGAGATACCGGACAGCGTCGCGGCGATCCGCGAGGGACGCCGGTTGGCGGCGATACGGCGTCGTGACCAGCGTAGCCGAACACCTGCGTTCAGTGCCTCGCGTTCAGAGCGATGCAGCGCAACGCATCGGGGTAGCCAGGTCGTAATTTGCTGATCCGCGCTGGTCAGGCCGACGCGCGCCCACATATGCTCAGGGCTTTGTGTATCCGCAAGCGCCTGGCGCGGGATCGACCAGCGCGAGTCCCGCGATTGCGGGATCTGTAACTGCCGCGCAATCGCAGCTGCTCTGGTTGCCGCCGAATCCTGCAGCAGTAGCCGCCAAGCGTCGCCGAATCGGCTGGCGCTGAGCGTGGTCAGATAGCGACGATCACGGCGAACATCCTCCAGCGTGCGCCGCTCGATACTCCCCTCAATCCGCGCCGCATATCGCGCCGCCCGAATCAGACGGGTGGGATCGTCGCGAAACGAATTGCGGTGTAGCGTGCGGATCCGTCGTCGTCGCAAGTCCGACTCGGCTGCGAAGGGATCCAACAGCAGACCGGCGTCGGGACCGGTCAATGTGATTGTCGCTGTGTTGATCGTGAAATCGCGACGCTGCAGATCGACCGTGATCGGCGCAGGCTCGACGATCGGCAGCGAGGCGGGCGTCAGATAGCGTTCCAAGCGCGTGCGGGCCAGGTCCAGATTGGTTCCGTCGTCGAGGACGGCATTCGCTGTGTCGAACCGGCGATGCCGGGTGGCGGGGCGTCCGATGGCCTTGGTGATTGCGTCGCAATATGGCAGCGTTTCGGCGTCAACGGCGATGTCGAGGTCGAGCGTTATCGCGGGCGTTGCGAGGAGCGCATCACTGAGAACCAGGTCCCGCACCAAGCCGCCGACGAGATACAGCGGCTCTTCACGCAGTACCGCCAGGCGACATAATGATCGCAACAGCGCTGCGGCTTCAGTCGAGCGCCGCTCGATCAGTCCATGTATGCGAGCGACAGGAACAGTCCGGTTCACGTTCCTCACCGTAGGGTGTCGTGGTTCCGCGCAGTTGGACAGCCGAAACATCTGCTCATCTGAGTACACTGAGTAGGCAATGTCGCACCCGTCCACCGACCAACTCGCCACGTTGCAAGATCGATTGCAGTATGGCTTCGTCGACTCCGGCCTTCTGACGCACGCGCTCACTCACCGCTCGTATCTCAACGAGGCCGCTGGCGCGGATCTGGAATCGAATGAGCGGCTCGAGTTTTTGGGCGACGCCATCCTCGGCGCGATCGTCGCCCGACGACTGTTCGAAATGTTCCCCGATGCCGATGAAGGGTGGTTGACGACCGCCCGGTCGCGGCTTGTGCGGAAGGAAACGCTGGGTCGGCTAGGGCGCGACATCGGGCTTGGTGCATGTCTGCTGGTGGGTGCCGGCATCGACAACGACGGCACCCGGTATCGCGATAGTGTGCTCAGCTGTGCGGTCGAAGCGGTCGTCGGCGCCATCTGGGTCGATGGCGGTGCCTCTGCTGTGGAGCGGGTCGTCCAACGACTGCTTGCATCGGAGCTTGCCTCGATCAGCGCAATGAGCGTCGTCCAGGACCCGAAGTCGCAGCTCCAAGAACTGACGCAGTCGCGCAACGGAACGACGCCGACGTACGACACGATCGGCGTCGATGGACCCCAACACCAGCCATTGTTCCGCGCCGTGGTCGTGGTCGATGACGCGCGGATCGCCGAGGGCGAAGGGAGCAGCAAACGAGCCGCCGAGATGGAGGCTGCTCGCCGCGCGTTGCATCTCTTGCAGCAGGAACCGGGCTGATGCGTCTCCGCGCTATCGAGATGCACGGTTACAAGTCGTTCGCCGCCAGAACCTCGTTGCAGTTCGACTCGCCGATGACCGCTATTGTCGGTCCCAACGGGTCCGGAAAATCGAATGTGATGGATGGCCTGCGTTGGGCGATCGGGGCCGGCGCGGGCCGCGCGCTGCGCGCCAGGCGAACTGAGGATGTGATTTTCTCGGGCGGTCGCGACCGCGCGCCCAGCGGCTTCGCCGAGGTCCGGGTGCAGCTGGATAATAGCGAACGATGGCTCGATCTCGACGCCGCTGAGCTGGAGATCGTTCGTCGCGTCCATCGCGACGGCCAATCCGAGCTGCGCCTCAACGGTCGCGCCGCCCGTCTGCGCGATGTGCAGGATCTGTTTCGCAACAGCGGCCTGGGCGGCGGCGGCTTCGCGCTGATGAGCCAAGGGTTGGTCGACGAAATCCTCAGGCTGCGGCCGCTCGAGCGGCGGCGGGCGATTGAGGAAGTCGGCGGCGTGCGCCAGCACCGGTATCAGATGGAGGAATCCCGACGTCGCCGGGAACGGGCCCAGGAGAACCTTGCCCGCGCCCGTCTGTTGCGCGACGAGCTCTCACCGAGACTGAAGGATCTGAAACGCGCCGCCCGGCGCGCTCGGCAGGCTGACAAGGTCCGGTCGCAACTCGATGCGGCGGTCAGGGACTATTTCTTCGCCGCTGCTGCGGAGTTGACGCGGGAAATGCAGGCCAGGCAGGAGAGAGCGGCGATTGCCGAAGCGTCCCGAGCGGAGGTCGAGCAGCGCCGCACCGACGCGACCAATGCGCTCGCCGACGCCGAGCGCATTGCCACCGAGGCGCGACAGACCGTTGAGTCCGCGGTGGAGCGCATCCGCGCGGCGCGCGCCGAGTTACGAACCCTGGAGCACCAACAGCAGCTCGATCAGCAGCAACGATCCTGGCTCAGCCGCGAGTCGTTTTCGCTGTCGGCGCGGCTCGATGCGCATCACGCCGAAGGCCCGATCGTCGATGTCGCGGCGGCCGGCCGAGCGCTCGCCGACGCCGACGCCGCGCTCTCAGCCGCACGCGCGCAACGCGACGAGCGCGAACGGGTCCGCGCCGAGCATCGAACCGGTATCGACGAGCGGTTGCGGAGATCGATGAGATGGCGGCGCAGGCGGCGCGGTTGGTCCGTCGCTGGCGGGCCAACGCCGTCCAGCGTTTGCAGGCCGCCGAGGACGGGGCGTCGGCGGTTGTCGAGGCGCGGAACACCGCCAAGGCATCCGAAGTCGCCCAGCAGGCTCTGGAGACAGAGCGGCAGTCGCTGCGCGGTGCCCGAGAGACCCTGCGTGTTGAGCGGGAGCAGCGCGCTCGCCTGGCACACCGTATCGAGGAAGCAGACGCTCGACTGAGCGCCTTGGCACAACGCGCCGCCGATGCTAACTCGCTGCGGGCACGGGTCTATGAAGCGACCCACGACTACGCGCGCGCCGATGCCATCTTCGGCGAGCTGATGGACGCGACCTTGCACGATTCGTTCGAGGACGCGATGAACGCGGTTCGCCAAGGCGTACAGGCCGATGCGGGACGCGTCATGGCGCTGCCAGGCGAAGCAGCTGACCAGTTGATTCGGTCGCTGCTCGATTCAGTCGACTCCGTCGATGATGAAGCGGCCGCCGTCGAGTCCGCTTCGCGAGGTCGCACGGCGGCGACGCCGGATGGAATCATGGTTCGCTCAGACGGGATTGTGCAGGGCGGCGGATCGATACCGGGTGCCGCTCGGCTGAGACGGCAGATGACCGAACTGCGCTCGGAGCGCGAGGATCTGGAGGCGCAACTCACGATCATTCGCTCCGATGTTGCGCTCGCCGGTCGGATCACCGCAGCGGAGCGAAGCGTGGAACAGGCGGAGACACGACAAAACGCAACCGGCGCACTCGCTTCCACGGCGGCACGCCGACTCGAGTCATTACGGGGTCACCGCACTATCGCCATCGGCGATCGAGCCATGGCGAGCAAGCATGCGGACGTCTTGCGCGAGCGCCTGGTGCGGGCGCGCACGTCGGAATCGGACGCGGTAGCGTCGCTCGCCGCGCTGCGTTCGACCGATGACCCCGACCTGGTAGTGCTGGAGCAACGTCGGGATGAATGCGCCGCCGTGCTGGCCGAGTCGCGCGCGCAAGAGGCTGCGGCGGAGCGTGCTCGCGCCGATCTGGCGCGGTTGGCGTCCCTACGCCTCGAGTGTGAGCAGATTGAATCCGCGATTCGAGAACGAGAGCCGATGCTGGAACATGTGGCGTCGGTCACGTCCAACACGGCGTCGCTCGATCTCGATCGCGAGCACCTGGAGGTGTGCGAAGGTCGTTGTCGGGATGTGAACCGGGCGCTTGATGATGCGCAACAGGCGCGCATCGCGGCCGAACGTGAGGCGGTCGAATCCAGCGCTGCGTTGCGCGAAATCGAATCCGCTCGTTCGCGACTCGCCGCTGATGCCGCGGCTGAGGGCATGGCGTTGATCGCGCCCCCTGACCAGTCGCAGTCGGGCTTCGCCATCAACAGCTCGGCACCTGCCGTCAATCAAACCGCCGTCGCGTGCCAACAGCCCGACTCGCTGAGCGCGGTTACCGTCGCTGAGCCGGAGGCGCAGAACGTCAACGCGCTGCGTGAACGTACGTTGGCGCTCAAAGCCAGGTTGCAGCGTCTAGGACCGATCGACCCCGCCGCCGCCGGTGAATACGATGCTGAACGCCGTCGCTGGACGCATATGGAAGACCAGATTCGCGATCTCGAGCAGACCGAGATCTCCCTACATAAGGCCGAACGGGACCTGGAGCGGCAGATCGAGCGACAGTTCCGCGCGGCGTGCCGCCAGGTCGATCAGGCGTTTCAGCGCTACTTTCGGCTCATGTTCCGCGGTGGACGCGCGGAACTGATCCTGACAGATGAGGATTCCATGCCCGAGGGGGGGCGAAAGCGAGTGGATTCGAGCGCAGGCGGGTGTCGATATCCGCGCCCAGCCACCCGGCAAGCGCGTCGCTCGGATTGCTCTCCGGCGGCGAGCGTGCCCTGACTGCGATTGCACTGCTTTTCGCGCTCCTGGATGTGCGGCCCGCGCCGTTCTGCATCCTCGACGAAGTCGACGCGGCGCTCGATGAGGCCAACGTGGAGCGCTTCGTCAACGCCCTTCAGGAGCGTGCGCTGCAGACGCAGTTCATCGTCATCACGCACAACCGTCGCACCATCGAGCAGACGGACAGCATCTACGGCGTCACCATGGGTGCCGCCGGCGTCAGTCGCCTGCTGTCGGTCCGCGTCGATCAGCTACCGCCGGCGAATCCCTGAGCGATTGCTGACGGAACTCGCGCGATGGTCTCACCGCGTTGTCGTACCCTAAGCGGTATGGATTTTGTACACGCCGTCTGGACTCCGGCCGGTCCCGGCCCTTATCCCACCCTGATCGCGCTGCACGGCCACGGAGCGCATTGCCAGGACCTCGCGCCACTTGCGCCGATGTTGGTCGGCGGTCAGCTACAGGTGATCTGTCCGCAGGCTGAGTTTCGGCTTGAAGGCGCGCCGTACTCGCACACGCCGATGTTCACCTGGATGCGTCGAGGCGCGAATGATCGCCCGCTCGACGGCGAGTTGGCTCGGGTCGCGGGAGCGCTGTCGCGGTTCGTCGGCGACGCCTGCGCTCGCTACCGGGCGGACGTCGAACGGCTCGCGATTATGGGTTTTTCCCAAGGCGGATCATTGGCCTACCGGCTCGCCCTCGGCGAGCCGCAGCGCTGGCGCTGCGCGGCGATGCTCTCGACCTGGCTCTCCAACGAGGCGGTCGACGACGTCCATGTCGACGCGGCCGACCTTCCGCTGCTCGTACAGCACGGCGTCAACGATCCGCTGGTTGAGATCGATCGCGGACGAAGCTCCCGTGATCGGCTACAGGCGATGCTCATGCAGCTCGACTATCGCGAGTACCCGATGCAACACGAGATCGGTCGGCAGAGCATGCACGATCTTTCGGCCTGGCTCAGCGATCGAATCCTCAGCGATGGAGTCGGTAGATAATGGCCAGGCTCTTCAGTCGATTCCGTAGAGGACGCGAGGAGCAGCCAGGCGAATCAGCGGTCGCGGCGGCGCAGGACGATGCAGACGACGTAGCGGTGCGCAAGGAGTACCAGCGCAGTGTCGTCAACATCCGACGCGGGCAACTCGGCGCGCTGCGACGCATCTTCAGTCGCTCGCGGGTCGACGGCGCCTTCTGGGAGGAGTTGGAGGAGATGCTGATTCTGGGTGATGTCGGCGGGGCGACGTCGGCCCGGTGGGTTGAGGAGCTGCAGGCGGACGTTGGCGGCAAGGATGCGTCCGCAGTTCGCGACATGCTGCGCGTGCGCATGATTGACGGACTCGAGCGACCGCGCAGCAGTGGAACGCTTTGGGATACGAGCAATGGGGTGGTCGCGTCCGCCACGCCGCATGTCGTGATCGTCGTGGGTGTCAACGGTGCCGGCAAAACGACCTCGATTGCCAAGCTTGCGCATGCCTATCAGGAGGAGGGTAAGTCGGTCATCCTCGCCGCCGCCGACACCTTCCGCGCCGCCGCGATTGAACAATTGCAAACCTGGGGCGATCGGATCGACGCGCCGGTGATCGCCCATCAGCAAGGTTCAGATCCGGGGGCGGTCGCGTACGACGCGGTCGAGGCGGCCATATCGAGAAACGTAGACGTGGTGCTGATCGACACCGCCGGTCGCCTACAGACCCAGCGCAACCTGATGGCTGAACTGGGCAAGGTGCGCCGGGTCGTGGAGACTCGCCATCCGGGCGCGCCGCATGAGGTACTGCTCGTGATCGATGCCACTAGCGGTCAGAACGCGCTGAGTCAGGCGCGGCAGTTCTCGCAGGCCACAGGCATCACGGCGGTCTGCCTGGCCAAGCTCGATGGTGCCAGCAAGGGCGGAATTGTGTTCGCCATTGCTGAGGATCTCGGCATTCCCGTTCGGTTCGCGGGCACCGGCGAACAACTCGGTGACATCGCCCCATTCGACGGCACCGCGTTTGTGGACGCGCTGCTTTTCGACGATTGATTCGGCACTGCAGCAAGCATGATCATGCAGTAGGAGGATCACATGTTCGGCGACCTACTTAGCCTCAGGTCGCGCCGGTTGTTCGCGGTCGGGCTCATCCTCGCCGCCGCCTTGCTTGCGGTGCTGCTGATCATCCTCTGGCAAGTGGGCCTCTTCGACAGCGCGCCGCCGCCGGCTACGCTCGAATCGGTGGTCGAGTCCCTACGTCGGGAGCAGCAGGAATCTGCTGTCGACCAGGACAACTCGTGGGCGACCGCGGAGCGGTCAGCGCCAGCACAGCCGGACGCTCAGCCTGCACCGGCGCAACCGAACGGGATGCACTCGGCCGGCGAGGTGCTGACGCTCGAGTCATTGGCGGGGACGTGGACGTTCTCCGAGCGCGGAGCCTCGTTCGTGGGCTACCGGATCGGCGAAGAACTGGCCAACATCGGTACGACCACCGCCGTCGGCCGGACCAGCGAGATCGAGGCGACGATCGAGTTCGACGGCGCGGCCATCACCACGGTCGTGATCACGGCGGACCTACGCACGCTGCGGAGCGACCAGTCGTTCCGCGATAACGCGCTTCGCGATCGCGGGATCGAGAGCGATACATATCCATTTGCCACGTTCAGGTTGACCGAGCCGATCGCGATTGACGCGCTGCCCTCCTCCGCCGCGCCGCTCAGCCTCATCATCTCAGGCACGCTCGATCTGCACGGGGTGAAGAACGCGGTGGATATCGCGCTGCAGGGTCAGTACGTAGACGGTCTGGTGGTCGTCACGGGATCGACAGAGATCACGCTCGCCGACTACGAGATCGAGAAACCGACCGGGTTCCGCGTGCTGTCGATCGAGGACATCGGCATCATGGAGTTCGAGCTGGTCTTTGAACGAGCTGAGTGAAGTCGGTTCGACCGGTTTCAGTACCACTTATGTCGCCAGGCAGCGACAAACGAGTGGATCATACGACATAATCTTTATAGTGCGATCATGTTTCGCGCGGGCTGCGAGCGCTGAGGGAAGCGAGGTCGAAATTCAGGTTCCCGAACGAATCCTGCTCGACGTTCGCGATCTCACCTTCCGCGTCGAGGTGAGCCAGAATCTGGAACAGGTCGAGCTGTCGTAAGTCCTCCGCGGTGTGTTCCATCAGCAACGTGACCGAGATTCGCTCGCGCCGTCCCAACCTCGCCGACTCCGCGTGCAACGCCCGGCGTACCGTCTCGACATCGGCCATCGTGGCGGCTTCAGCCTGCGACGCCTCGTGGACATCGTTCAACTCGGACAGCAGACGCCGCAGTCCGTCAAACAGCCCCATTGGTCGCCTCTCGATCCAGCGCAAGCCCGCGATGCAAGGCTGGCCGCACGATGTCCAGACATGCTTCTTGGACGCCGTTCAGCGCATGCCGGCGCACGTCCACCACGCCGGCCAGTCGCCATAGCGTGGTCAGTAGCGTCGCCGCTGCTTGCCAGTCGGCATCCGAGGCTGGCAGTTCGTCCAGCGGTGCGAAGCCGCGCGCGAGGATCACGGCGCGGCGACCATCCGCCGCATCCCGTTCGGTACCGAACTCTTCGATCACCGCGTCGAACTCGTGCGCGGCGTGGTCGAGCTCGTTTCGAGTCAGGCGCACTGTGCCGTGGATAATCCGTGAGTCGACGTCGTAAGGACGAGTATCCGCGGCTCGGTGAGACGCCGCGAGAGCGGTCTCCATGTCGCCGTGAAACAGGCTCGTCCAAGCTAGCTCCAGGTCTCCGTGCGCGGAGACGCCGTCGACGGCGCGTCGGATATCGGCGATGGCGGTGCCGGTTCGCAGCAGGCGCTCGGCTGTTGCGAATCTCGATCTGCGTCGAGCGGGTTCCGAGTCTGATGCGAATTGTGATCGAATCTGAGAGAGCAGACGCATCAGAGACCCTTCACATCGTACCGTCATACCGTCACGCCAGTTGTCGCGATTGATAGCGTAGTGGTGTGACCAGCGAGCCTCGACGTCGGCATATCGTTCACGCGGATATGGATGCGTTCTTCGCCTCGGTCGAACAGCGCGATCGGCCGGAGCTGCGCGGCAAGCCGGTGCTTGTGGGCGGATCGCCAAGAGGACGCAGCGCCGTGGCGGCGGCCTCCTACGAGTCGCGCGCGTTCGGCTGCCGTTCGGCGATGCCGATGCGCACGGCGATCCGACTCTGTCCCGACGCGGAGGTCATCCGCCCCCGATTTGCCCGCTACCGCGAGGTCTCCGAGCAGGTTATGTCGATCTTCCGTGATGTCTCGACGCTGGTCGAGCCATTATCCGTCGATGAGGCGTTTATCGACATTTCCCATCGCGTTGCGGACGGCGCCACCCCGGCTGAGTTGGCTCGGTGGATTCGGGAGCGGGTTCGGATGGAGACGGAACTGACGGTGTCCTGCGGCGTGGCGACGAGTAAGTCGGTCGCCAAGATCGCCTCGGACCAGAACAAGCCCGACGGTCTTACGGTCGTCGCACCGGGCCGCGAAGCGGAGTTCCTGTCGCCGCTGCCGATCTCCGACCTGTCGGGCGTCGGCCCCAAGACCACCGATCGGTTGCGCGGTGCCGGCATCGAGACGATCGGCGATCTCGCCCAGCGACCGCTGCCTTGGTTGATCGATCGGTTCGGTTCGCGCGGCGAAGCGTTCTGGCAGCTGGTGCGCGGCATTGACGACCGCGACCTCAGTCTCGAGCGGGAAGCCAGGTCGATTTCGTCGGAGACCACGTTCGCTGAAGACCTCAGCGATGCGGGCAAGCTGCGCGCGGTAATCTGCGAGTTGTCCGCTAACGTCGGCAATCGCTTGGTCGAGCAGGGGCTACGGGCGCGCACGGTTCAGATCAAACTGCGATTGTCTGACTTCAACACCTATACGCGTCGGCACACGCTGTCTCGGGCAACGGACGAAACAGCGGATATCGAGCGTGTCGCGCAGTCCCTGCTGGATGAGCAGCTGTCGCCTGCCCGGACATTCCGTCTACTTGGCGTAGGAGTTTCCGGTCTGCAGCATCAGGCGGTTGCGGCGCAGCTGTCGCTCTTCGATTCGTCCGGGCGGCCGACGGTCGAGCCGCCGCAATCGACGGCGAGGCGCGAACGGCAGCGCCTGGTCGACGAGGCGGTGAAGGAGCTGAATCGGAAGTTCGGCGGCGATATCGTGCACTACGGTCCCGCATCCGGTTCTCGAAGGTCGCCATGATCTATCCATGCGACGCAGCCGTGATCACATTCGATTGCTACGGCACGCTGATCGACTGGCGCTCGGGCGCCGCCGCCGCGATTAGCGCCATCCCCGAGCTGGCGGGGATCGACCGTGCGTCGCTGGTGGAGCGACGGCTCGATGTTGAATTGGACGTCGAGCACGAACGCTATCGACCATACGACCAGGTGCTCGCTATTTCCATGCAGCGGACGGCGGCCGAGTACGGTGTGACGCTCAGCGATGGCTCGGCGCGCGCGTTCGTCGACTCGATCGCGCGCTGGATGCCGTTTCAGGACGCCGGCGGCTTTCTGCGGCGTCTGGCGACGGTCGGTACGCCGATGGCGATTCTGTCTAACGTCACGCGTGACAGTCTTGATGTCAGCGTGCGCAAGCTCGGCGTGCGGTTCGACCAGCTGATCACCGCTGAGGACGTGCGCAGCTACAAGCCCGACCGCGCGCACTGGCGAGCATTACATGCCAGCAGGCGGATCGAGCCTGAGCGGCAGCTGCACATCGCCGGGTCGATTGCGCACGATATTCGCCCCGCGGCCGAGTTGGGCACGAAGACCGTCTGGGTCCGGCGCGCGCGAGAACCCGTCCCACAAGACGTGCGGCCCGATCTGATCGTCCAATCGTTGGCCGAACTGGGCGACTACTGGCGGCTTCACTACTCCAGATAAGATCAGCGAAGGAGGTGGAAGATGAAACTGACGCGGATATACCAGGGCGAGGACGGCACATCGCAATTCGAGGAGATCGAAATTGCTCTCAAGCCGTTCGATATCGGCGCGCTGTCGCGTCGCCTGTTTCCCGCTAATATGGTGTTTCGCATCTCGGAGGCGGGCTTGGTCAACGACTGGCACAACGCGGCTGCCAAGACGATGATCATCGTGATTCAGGGCTCGGTGCAGACCGAGGTGTCGAGCGGCGAAGTGCGGCGGTTCGATCCGGGCGACATCTGCTACGCCGAGGATGTCGAGGGACCCGGCCACCTGACAACCGACCTTGAAGGTCCGCGCCTGAGTTTGGTGGTTACGCTGCCTGACGACTTCGATGCCCATCGCTGGGCGCGACAGTTCGGCGACTGAACGGCGTGAGTGGGGGGGAAGCACCGTGAGACGTCGCCCAGAGCATGCCGAGATCGCTGCTTTGGCGTGCTCGTGGTTGATGGCTGGGATTGGCTAATTCATAGCCATTGCCGGGATTGCGTTGCTTGCAGCCGGCGTGGTGTCCCCTGGGCGACGGAGACGAGATGAGTGCGGTCGCGCTGACGAGTGACTGACGATTGAGATCGCGCAGAGCGAGAGCCGCTACGGTTCGCTGTCGCGGATGTTCGAGGCTGAGGGCACCATCTTTCGCACGACGCCGGTCGACGGCGAGCTCGACTTCCACAACGCTCTGCGTCGCCAGTTCGTCGTCACGCTGAGCGGCGCGGTTGAGGTTGAGATCGAAGTCGGCGACGGAACCAAGCGGACGCTGCACGGCGGCGACATTCTGCTGGCGGATGATGTCAGCGGTCGGGGGCACTCATGCGCGACGTCGAGGGGCCGCGGCGGAGCCTGTTCATTCCGTTGTCCGAGGACTTCGACGTCGATTCGCTTCGTGCCTGACGGCTCTGAGTTCCAGTCCGCCGATGCGTTAGCGTCCGTCGCCAGCGCCAGTAGTGGTCGAAGGCGGCAATCGTGAGTGCGTGGGTGATCATCTTGTCGTTGAGCAGTCCGGGAATCTCCGTTCAGCGGTACCGTCGCGACCTAGATCGTCTCGCTTGCGGTGCCGACGACGCGGTCCTGATCGTCGATCAGTTCGATGTTCTGCGCCAGATGCGACCAGCAGCGGTTCTCCTGTAAGGCGGGGTTCGGGTGCGCCCAACCAGATTCGATCGCGTCCGGCGCGTGGTAGCCCGATTGATTCCTCGAGTATTTCTCTCAGCGCCGCCTGTTTGGTCGAATCGCCGGGATCGACGATTCCGCCGGGGATTTCGAGCGTCAGTTTGCGCGTCCCGTGTCGGAATTGTGTTGACGAACGCGACCTCGCGCTCTGGCGTGAGCGGTAGGATTTTTAACCTAATCGGGAAATTCGGAGATGAAGAAGCGATGGTCATGGCCGGAGGTCGAATGATGTCCTTGCGCAGCCGGAAGAACACAAAGTCCTCGATGATCTCGGTGCTCAGGCGATGCCAGTTGTCGATTCCGCCCTGTCCGCCCGGAGCGCTCACGTCGCCGCGTTGATCACTTTGGCGTAGATGTCGATCTTGAGCAACGAGTCTAGTCCGGCATCCTGAAACTGCGCTTCAAGGTTCTCGAGCAAGGTTCGTTTGTAGCCGTCGACATCGATGCCCAGCGCCACGGCATCGCCCTTGATGCGGCGCAGTCCAAGTGCGACCGCCCCGGCGAGCAGAATCTGGCTCTGCCAAATGTACATCCGCCCAATCGCTGGCAAGCGGTCGATCAGCCTCGGCAAGATGGTGTGCAGAAAATTCACGTGCCGTACCTCGTCGCGCAGGATCAGACGGAAAATCTGCTGGGCGAGCGGGTCGACATCGACCAGATCGATCGCCTGCTGGAGGAAGAGCGCGGCGAAGTTCTCACTGAACAGAGTTGAGGTGAGCCAGTTCTCGACCCGGTAGAAGCCCCACGATGCCATTCCGCCGAAACGCTCGATCAGGAATCGCTCCGACCCCGAGATGAATCCGTGTCCATCGACTTTGGTCAAGTATCGGTCGAGCGCGTAGACGTGTCGCGCCTCGTCCTGGCATTGCGCGGCTAGGTAGAGGTTGAGCGCCGGGTCGCGCAGCTGATGCGTGGCCTGGCTCATCATCACTTGGATAGTGTCCAGCCCCATCACCTCGAGGCCGAGGAAGACGTTCATCATCCGCAGCCAGGCCGCTCGCTTCGACGCGGGAATTTCCGAACCGGCCGACCAGTCGACATCCTTGTCGGCGTTCCAGAGACGATCGCTCTGCTGTCGGAACAGCGTGCGGAAGGCGTCGGCATGTTCGGCCGAGCGGTGTGGGCGGACGGCATTGGGCGAGCGGCGCATCGTGAGTCAATCCTCTCTTCGATCATACTGATACCTGCGTCAATTGCTCTCGTCTCAGGGAACGAGCGGATCGTATACTTGGCTTATGCCCGACGAAGGATTCGATCTAGAAGAAACGCTGCGCGCCCTGCGCGAGTCCGATGTGATCGTGATCGGGTTCGGCTGGCTGCAGGAGCGCCTGCTGATCGACGGCCGACGCAATGGATCGGACGGGCCGTACATCCGCGTGGTCGATCCGGTCCGATCGCCGCAGGACCGGCTTCGGGAGTTGCGAAAACTCCGACCGGGCTTCGATGACCCCGAGTCGTTCGTGTTCTTCCCTTGGGCAGGTCGGGTGGATTCATTCGTCGAGGCCAACCTCTTCGAGCGCATCCTCGATCGGTGCGCCGGCGACGCGACGGCGGAGGATGACGCGAGGACGGCCCTGAGTCGGCTCTATGAACTCGATCGTGAGGATATCCGCCAGGCGATTGCCGGCGGCGAGAAGTACCACACGCTCTACGAGCGCAGCGGTTGAGGCGGGTCCACCATCGGCTCGATCGCGTCATCGATTTGTACGTGGTCGCCGCTTGCCGTAGGCTGTATTCCACTACACAGATGAGCGAATGGACAAGGCGGATTACGTGGTCGAGCGTAGATCGGCGGCTCGGCGTGGGGCCGGGCAGCCAGAGCCGGAAGCTGGCGACGCAACAGATGAGACTGCCCGATGCTCGCACGCATGGGAGATCGAGCGCCCCAGCCAGCAGGTCTCTCACGGGCGCTGCTCCAAGTGCGGTGCCGAGAAGGACTTTCTCAACTACGGCGAAGAACTGCGCATGCCCTTTGGTCGTCGCCGACGATCCTGACGGATCGCCAACGCAGCGAGGTTCCGTGCGTGGCTTCGGTGGACACGAACGCTATTGTCCTTTGGGCGGCGGCGCTGTCACCTCGACCCGAACGGCGACCACTCGTTCCACGCCGTAGAACGCAATTTGCTCGAACGCGGCCGGACTTAACTGCAGATCCGTATTAGATGATTCCGTCGCCCGCACGACGACCAACGTCTGCGAGCCGACGACCTGTCGCTGCTGCTCGTCTGTGAGCAGGGTTGTACCGGGCAGCCGGGTCAGCCGCAAGGTCGTACCGGGCGGCCAGTGCGAGGTGAACACGGTCGCCGGCTCAGTCGGATCGTAGTCCGCCCCGTCGGCGAGCCTGCGGGGAATGCCTGAGGGTATCGGTTCGGCGGTCGCGCGCTCGGCGACGATCGAGGCACCGCCGATCTGCGTTGGCGTGACCGGCTGAGCGGCTTCTGCAGGCTCGATCAACGACACCGCGATCGGCGTCGCGGGGTCCGAGGCCGGCGAGGTAACGCTCGCTTGCTGTGGCGTGGGTTCGGGCTCTGTCTGCTCCGCCGTCTGCGCGCCGAGCACATCCTGTCCGGCGGCATTCGTTTCGACCGTTTCTTGGCTCGCTGCGGGGATGGTTTCAGTTGCCTGCGCCTGTTGGATTACCTCTGCGGTGGCTGTGATTGTCGGGTTATCCGCTTCCAGCAGCGCGATGACGCCGAAGTAGACGCCAACGCCGATCCCGCCGACGACTGCGAACGTCAGCAGCGCGCCGAATAGACGGCGAATCGTGGGTCCCACCGGAGGTCGTTCGTTCGGTAATCGCAGTCGTTGACTGCTGTAATGTCGAAAGTCGCTCGCGTCGCGAATTCGAATCTGGGGACTGGAAAAGTCCCGCGCGCCGCGTGGGTCCCGCGAGAATTGACTCATGCTGGCAGGGTATGTCATTCACGCGCCTACGCGTACCAGTTGACGGCCGACGGCGCGGGCTAAGCTAACTGGTACAGCGCTCGGTAGGATGAAGCGATGGCCGACAAGATTGCCACGAGACGTATTCGCTGCCTCAACTGTTCAACGCCGTTGACTGTCGGCGTACCGCTGGAGATGGGGCGCACGAGGCGGATAGTCACGTTATGTCGAGCCTGTAATCATGATCTCGTCGTATCGCGGGGGCAGCGGGAAGACGAAGGGCTACGGATCCGCGCCTGTCTGCGCTGGGATGTCGACTGTCCCTATTGCAAAGCGTCCACGGTGGCGCGGTTGCCGCCCAAGGGTCTCGTGCGGCGTAAGGAAACAACGCCCTGCCAGCACTGCCGCAAACCACTGATCGTCGAGCGCCGAGAGGCAGGACAGATCGTCCTGCGCGCGCATCGTGGCATCCTCGAAGGAGTGCTGCTCTAGAGTCATTGCGCTCCGCTGATCCGCTGGTGTTGTCCAGGTGTAATCGCTGCTACGTATCGGATGTTCAGGGTGCGCATCGCGGCGATTGATAGTGACCGATTTCACTTGCGCGTTTACAGTGCAGGGATACTAACCGAGGGTCCCTGCGATCGGTTCGGGGCCGCAGAGAGAGCGGGATCATGAGCGACTACGACCAGCGCGCGATCGAGATGCATCGTGAATGGGGTGGCAAGGTCGACTACGCCTCCAAGGTCTCGGTCGAGAACCACGATGATTTGTCGGTCGTCTACACGCCGGGCGTCGCGGCGCCCTGTCTGGAGATCGCGCGCGATCCCTCACTGGCGCGCGTGATGACCGGTGTTGGCAATCTGGTGGCGGTGATCACCGACGGCTCTGCGGTGCTTGGCCTGGGCGACATCGGGCCGCAGGCAGCGCTGCCGGTGATGGAAGGCAAATGCGTTCTGTTCCGCAGTTTCGCCGGTGTCGATGCGATTCCGATCGCGCTCTCGGTGCGCGAAGTGGATGACATCGTCGCCGCGATCGAGGCGATCTCGCCGTCGCTGGGCGGAATCAATCTCGAGGACATCTCCGCGCCGCGCTGTTTCGAGATCGAGCAGCGATTGCACGACTCGCTCGACATCCCGGTGATGCACGACGACCAGCACGGCACTGCGGTGGTCGCGCTGGCGGGTGTGATCAACGCGCTGCGACTGACCAATCGCGATTTCCGGGACATTCGCACCGTCATCCTCGGCGCGGGGGCCAGCGGCATTGCCTGCGGCGCGATCCTGCGCGAAATGGGCTGCGAGGACATCGCGCTGATCGATTCTAAAGGTCTGCTGACGGTCGACCGCGAGGATCTGAATCCGTGGAAGCGCGAAGCGGCCGAGTGGAGCGGTTATCGCAATAATGACGACGGGAGCATCCCGCAGACTTCCCAGCTGATGCGGGGTGCCGACCTGTTCCTCGGCTTGGCTGCCCCCGGGCTGTTGACAGTCTCCGATGTCGCCTCGATGAGCGATGACGCCATGGTGTTCGCGATGGCCAATCCGACGCCGGAGATAATGCCCGAGGAGGCTACCGAGGCGGGCGCGGCGATCGTTGCCACGGGGCGTTCCGACTTCCCCAACCAAATCAACAACGCGCTCGGCTTCCCGGGTATGTTTCGCGGACTGCTCGACGGCAGCATCCCCAGGATCGAGGACGCGCAGAAGATCGCGGCTGCGCAGGCGATCGCCGACTTCGTCAGCGACCCGACACCGGATCGCATCGTGCCGAGCATTTTTGAAGAGGGGTTGGCCTACAAGGTCGCCGATGCGGTCAAGGCGACCGGCTAGTCGTTCTGGTTGTCATCGCCCGTGACCGGTTTGTCTCCATACGCATTCAGAGCCTGCGCCAGCGCACTGCGTAAGCCCAGTAGCGGCGCGTACTCGATCGACACACGTGCGCGCGAGTCGTCGATCAGGTGCGGTCGGCCCGTCAGCTCGATATAGGAATCGACGCCGTCCGGTTCCGCCAGCACCCAGGCTGACAGACGCAGCGCGCTGAGTCCGCGCGCGAGCAGGTAGGGCGCATTCCAGAAGCGCCCCTCGACGCCGCGCAGTCGGCACGCTTCCATCGCCAGCTCGCCCCAGGTCGTGTGCGCCGATGCGATATGAAATACGCCGTTCACGGCTTCCTCGGGATGCGCGAGCATGGCCCACACCGCTCGTCCCAGGTCGGCGGCGGCGAGGATCGACAGAGGCACCTGCCCACCCGCCACCAGCGCTCCGCGCGGTCGTGAAACGAAGTGATGGATCGCAGCCATCAACGGGCCGCCGCCGCTGACGATGACTGGTGCTGGCCGCAGGATGGCGAGTGGCACTCGCCGCCGATACGTTCGGGCGACGCGCTCGGCTGCGACCCGGCTTTGCTGCGCGGCACAGATCGGTCGCGGCACCCAGCTCTCCGTCACCGGCCAGGGCGGCAGCATGCGGCCATATGATTCCGTCGTCGAGATCAGGATCACCTGCTTTAGCTCCCGCTGTCGGCACGCGTCGAGCAGGGCGGTGGTTGCATGCACGTTCATCGCGGTATAAGTGGCTGCGACATGTCCCGGATCCGACAGATATGCCGCGTGCACGACATGCGAAACTCCGGTTGGCAGGGTGATCGCGCCCGTGTTCGGACCGATCGTGATTGGAACAAGTTCGACGTCGTGGCGTTCGAGTTCCAGCCGAACAGCCGCGCCGACTGGTTGTTCGGAACCAGTCAACGCGATGCGCATCTGCGACATCGACTCGTCCTTTGCCTTGTCGCTCCGCTGCTAGTCTCAGCCTCAGGTCAAAGCGTAAGCCCCACCCCTAAGGTGTTGGGAGTATTGACCGGGAGGACAACAGGCTTACGATTCAGCGACCGCAGTGCGACATCTTCTATGAGGAGACGGGGCCGGGCCGGCGATCATCTTCGCCCATGAAGCAGGCGGAATCAAATCTCCTGGTGGCAGCAGGTACCGCTGTTCGCACAATCCTATCGCTGCGTGGCGTTCGATCACCGCGGCTGGGGGCACTGCGCCCCCAGCCGCGGACCCGGCCCGGCCGCGTTCGTGGATGATCTGATCGGGTTGATGGACGAGCTGCGCATCGATCGAGCGGCGCTCGTGGCGTAAGGCTGTACCTGTCTCCGGCGCCGCGACATCTCATCGAGAGGCAGGGTTTGGGTGCGCTCGTCTACGATTCGTAGCCTGCGTGAGCGGGATCCGGTGCCTGTGTTTCTCTATGACGAGATTATGAGTCTGAACCCGCCGCGCGATCCCGAGTTGATCGGTGCGCTGGGGGCGCTCGCGCCCGGCGGGGTCGCAGTATTACGAGATTCCAGGACCGGATACAGAGTCTACTTCGAGCCTGCTGCCGAGTTCAATAGGCAGCTGAGCCGCTTTCTCGTCGATGCGGGCTGGGGCAATGGCATCTAGCCTAGGACCTATCGGGCGGTCGGCCAGGCAATGCTCGATGCCAGCTCCAGTGCCTGCAGCTCGTAACGCATCGATGGATCCCAGAGCATGAAGCCGACGCCGCCGGCCTCGGCCGTCGCCGCGATTTGGGCATGCACCTCCCTAGCCTGGTATAGCAAGCCGCGCGACTGATAGTCGTGAAAGTCCTGTAGCCAGGGGCGAACCAGCGCGGTGCTGCGCTCGTCGATCCGATCGACCGTCGCCTGGACGTTGATGCGCACGACCGGTCCGGGGTGCGCAGGCGGGTAAGCGAAGCCTAGCGACCCCGCCTGCCAGCCGCTTGGGTAAACCATTGGCGAGATGTAATCGAGGTACGCCGCTACGCCTTCGACCGACTGGCCGATGCCCTGATCGTCGCCCGCGGTGGAGATCACGCCGAACGTATCGAAGGAGATCGCCAAACCCGCCATGTGCAGCAGTTCGCTCGCCTCTCGGGCGAAGCTGTTGATCGCCGCCACGCGCTGTGCTGCGCTGTATATGGCTCGCTCCTGTAAGCTGGACTCGTAGGGCAGGCGCACGTAGTCGTATTGAATTTCCTCGACGTAGCCGCTTGCGGCGGCGCCGATCTCGGCGTTGTACCGACGCGCTGCCGACGAGTAGGCGGACGCCCATTTGCTCCCCATGGCATCCGTGAACGGTCCGCCGTTGACGTGGTGCAGCGCGCGCTCGGGAAACCAGCTCGCATACCAGTGATCGAGGAAGGTCACGATTCTGCCGATGCGGTAGACGCCCTTCTTGTCCAACTCGTCGAGAAAGCGGGTGACGCCGTCGCCATGCACGGTCGCGCCGATGCGATTGGTGGTTGCCGTCGACGCGACACCATAGACACGCCCACCCTCGTCCTTCAGGTCCACGACGACGGCGTTGATCATGTCGGCATCGACCAGTCGATGCACGTAGGCCTGTACTTCAGGTCGAGCCGCATCGCTGAAGGGGATGTATATCGCTCGGACGACCAGACTGCGGAGCACAATTACGGTCTGGTCGCCGTACACCGGCCGGTGCACGACGTCGTAGCCGGGCTGGATGACCGAGAGCGATCCTGTGCGTTGGGCTGGTTTGAACTGAAATCTCCCGCTGCTGTCTGTGCGGAGTATGGCGCTACCGGTCGACACGCGCGCCTGGGCGGCAGGGCGCAGTCGTCCCTGATCCCAGACGTAGACGCGGCCGCTGAGATTTGTCGAGTATGCGGCGTTGATGGCGGGCAGTCCTTCGGCTTGCGCGTCCTCTAAGCCCGGCTCTTCCGCTGGGGCAACGTGTAGCGCCGCTCCCGCGACGAACGCCGCAAGTACGACGGAGGTCATGAGGAAGACCCTGAGCATGCGGGCCGCGATGAGGGGGCTATGCGAGATCATTGGCGCGACTCGCCCGGCTCAAGGATCGCCCCCGCCGCCGATAGCCCTGTGCACGATGCATACACAGTCCACGGCGCGGCTTGACGAGCGCGGGCGCAGATTCAACGAATCGATACATAGTCGAGTTCCAGCACTCATCTGAGGACTGATAACCGATCGTTGAGAGATTATGTCATAGATCCTCTTATGTCTATGTCGAATCCGCGGCCTGCTTCAGATTGCGCAGCCCTTGCACCGCCGCTGCTTCGAGCGGGCGCATCCCATGTCCAGCAAGGAAGATGTTGCTCAGCGTCCAGCGCCAGCCGAGCGGTCGCAGCTGATCGGACACTCGGCAGTGGTCTCCCAGTTGCTCAATCCGATAGGCCTGTTGGACCGCGAACCCGATTCCCATCCTGACCTCGACGAGTAGCTCGCGCGGCGCAAGCTCGGCGGAGCACTTGGGCTTGTCTGCTCTCCTCTCCCTGGCGCACTTCATTTCGCAGCAGGCGCCAGACCTGCTCGGCGGGAGCGTCGATTTCAATGGACTCAATCATGATGGGAGATTCCCTCGATCAGCGCGCGAACTTCTTGCATGTCGGCGCAGCGGGCGACGCTTGCCGGATAGTCGAGTCCGCGATTTCGAGGCCAGGTCAGTAGCGCGGTCGGGATACTGTTGCGAGCCAACAGCGCAACCGTGGCGGCGTCGTCGTCGATGTGCAGACGGGCTCGGGCGTCGCGCAGGAAGGCCTCCTTGTACCTCACCGAGTTCAGCCTGGACGCATTCATCACCAGCTGGTCGATCATCGGGCTGAATCCGTGAGCCACCAGCCAGGATTCTGTGCGTCGACGACCGCGCTCGTGTCGGCCGGTGAGCACGATCACGCGACCGCGCATGGACGCCGCTCGCACCGCATCAATCGCTCCCGATCGCGGTGGACGCAGTAGGTAGCGCCAGCGGTACCAGGTCCGGGTCAGCGCGCGGTCCAGTAGGCTGGAGTTCGCGATCGGGAGCGGTGGCGAAGCGGATTGCGGCTTGAGCGATGTATCCCGATTGATCGCCGGGTTCCAGCCGAACGGCGGTTCGGCGAGTACGCCGTCGAGGTCGAACGACCACAGCGCCCTCTCGTGCGATACGTCCGCCATGTGCGTAGCTCGTCAGACCCAACCGTGTTCGCGGTACCAGTGCATCGTCTCGCGTATTCCGTTCTCCAGCGAGGTGCGCGGACGCCAGTCGGTCTGTTCGATCAGCGACGACGTGTCGCAGAGCCATGCAGGCTGACGCATTTCCAGCACTCTGGTCCGATCCAGGATCGGCTCGGAGTGGCTGAGCGTCGCCCACCACTCGGCGCATCGCGCGATCCCTTGGAAGGCGCTGGCTGGCAACGAAGGTATGAACAATCGTCGTGCGGCAACGACTTCGAGCGTATCTAGCAGGTCGTTCCAGGTGAACGGACCGTCGGGGTCGCTGACGTGGTAGCGGTGCGGCCGATCGTGGTTGGCGGCGCTGAGGATTGCCATAACCGCTTCGGCCAGATCGGGTCCGTAGATCACGTCGACTGTGCGCAAGCCATCATCCAGACGCACCGCGAGCCCGCGCCGGGCCATTCGGAAGAATGTCAGCAGTCCCGTGTCGGCCGGTCCGTAGACAAGTGGAGGTCTCAGAATGGCGATGTCCATCTGCTCGGCGAACGCGAGCAACACGCGCTCTCCTTCCAGTTTTGATCGGCCGTAAGCCGAGACCGGATGCGGCTGGGCATCGGGCAGCTCCACGGTTCGATTCGGCGATGGCCCCTGCGCCGCTAGCGAGGAGATGTACAGCATGCGCTGCGCGCCGCTGGCAGCGGCAGCCTCGGCGAGATGGCGCGTGCCGGTCAGATTCGCCGGCATGAAATCTTGGGGTTGCGCCGCGCGGAGTACGGCGGCCGCATGAACGATCGCCTGCATGCCACGGCAGACGGCTCGCAGCGAGTCGGCGTCTGTGAGGTCGCCGAGCGCACGCTCATAAGGTAGGTCGTCAACGAACGATGTATCACTGGTCGGGCGTACCAGCAGACGCAGTTCGTGTCCGGCCTGGACCAAGGCGCGCGCGATATGCCCGCCGACGAAGCCGCTGCCACCGGTGAGCAGGACCCGCACGTCGCTCTAGCCGATCACTTCGTGGCGTTTTCCCGCCTCGGCGAAGATCTGCAGCGCGCGGTCGAGCTGTTTGTCGGTGTGGGTGGCGATATAGGAGGTGCGCAGGATCGCTTGCCCCCTTGACACGGCAGGCGCGATGACGGCGTTGGTGTAGACCCCGTTGTTGAGCAAATCACGCCAGAAGGCCGCCGTGCGCACCTCGTCGCCGACTCGGATGGGGATAATCGGCGTGGCGGAGTTGGCGACATCGAATCCGAGCGCCGAGAGTTCCTGACGCATGCGCGCCCCGATCTCCTGCACGCGCGAGACGCGCCAGTTCTCTTCGTCGATCAGTCTCAGCGCCGCTAACGCCGCCGCTGCCGACGCGGGGGGCAGCGCCGCGGTGAACAGCATCGGTCGCGAGAAGTGTCGGATGTACTCAATCACCATTCGCGGTCCGGCGCAGAAACCGCCCACGGATGCCAGTGTCTTGCTGAACGTGCCGATGGTCAGATCATCCGGTTGTTCGAGTCCGAAATGTGATCGCGTGCCGCGACCGGTCGGTCCGACGGTTCCGATAGCATGCGCGTCATCGACCAGCATGCGCGTATTGTGTTTGCGGCAGACCTCGCGTAGCTCCGGTAGCGGGGCGAGGTCGCCGCCCATCGAATACGCGCCGTCGATCAGGACCAGGCGCGGTTGGTCGGACGAGAGATTCGTCAGCACGCGATCGAGATGTGCCGGGTCGTTATGCTGGAATCGGGTGTACTTGCCCAACGCCAGTCCAGCAGCGTCGTAGATCGATGCGTGCACGTCGCGGTCCAGTACCGACATGCCGTGGCGATCGACCAAAGCTGAGACGGTACCCAGGTTGGCCAGATAGCCGGTCGAAAAAACGATCGCCGTCTCCATGCCCAGGAATGCCGCCAGCGTTTCCTCCAGCTCCAGGTGCACGGGGCTAGTGCCGTTCAGCAAGCGCGATCCGGTCATCGACGGTCCGTATCGGTCCAGCGCTTCTCGGGCAGCCTGCAGTACCTTCGGATGTCGCGTCAGACCCAGATAGTTGTTCGAGCCGAGCATGATCACGCGTTTGCCGTCGACGATCGCTTCGGGCCCGTCGTTCACATCAATCGTCTGGAAGAAGGGGTATAGACCGGCGGCGCGCGCCTGGTCGGCGAGCTGGAAATGCGCAATACGTTCGAAGATGTCGGACGACCCCACTTCGCGTTGATGGCCGTCCATCTCTTCCATACGCAGGCCAGCGGCCTGGGCCAGGTCGCTCAGCGACGGCGTGTCCGACTGCGTCTGCGTCATCGCCGGTCACACTCCCTCGAGTCGGTTCCTTGCGTTGGTCTTCTGCTTCTGCGGGAAGCGCATCATTCTCCGCGCTTGCAGCGAGTGTACGCGACATTCAATTGTGGACTGACTCGACGGCCGCGCGCGACCGTCACATTAGGCGGCGGCCAGCTCATCCGCAGGTCGGCTAGAGTGGGACTCGCACGTGTTTGGGCGGCGCGGTCACCACGTTCATGCGCTTGAATCCGAAGCCGGCGGCGGCTGTCGCCGCTTCAGCGTTTCTGCTCCTCCTCCTGCTCGATCTCACCTGGCCGGGACATGGGGTTTGGCTGCTGGTCGTCGGTATTCCGCTCGCGCTGATGTCTGCGGCGCTCTGGTGGCACGACCGCCTTGCCGCGCAGGCGCGCGGCGACTCGGAGAGACGCGCCCCGCCTGAGGCCAGCGTCGGCATGTACGGTCTGAGCGGCGCGATGTTCGATCGTTCGCGCCCGGTGCCGGGCGGCGTGGCGCTGTCGCTGGTGTGCGCGCCGATAGCCGCGCTCGCCATCCTGCTCTTCATTGGCGGCGCAATCGGTTCCGCGGAGCCGGCCAACGGTGGAACCGCGACGGCTCTGCAACAGGATGTGACTGCCATCGACCGGAGCCGAGATGGCGAACCGGCGATCAGGACATCCACGCCTCTGCAATCGACGCAGGACCCAGTGCCCACCGCGACCACGGTCTCGCCGCCGGCCAACACACAATCGACCGGAACGACCAAGGCGGATCAGCCGAGCCGTGCCATTCGGCCGATTGTCGTCGCCGCGCCCAAGCCCGCTTCGGCAATCGAAGCGGCGGTCGAGCAGGAGACAGTCGCACTGCCGCGATCGGCGAACACATTCGAATACGTCGTAGAGGAAGGCGACACGCTGTACGAGATTGCCGAGCGCTACGGTTCTACGGTCGAGGCGTTGATGGAGGTGAACCAGCTGGACAGCTTCAGCTTTATTCATCCCGGCGATGTGTTGCTCGTGCCCAATGAACCCGAAGACGACAAAGCGCCATAGCGCTGGCGGTTATCGCCTGGCGTGCAGTTCGACATCGACGAGCCGGGCGACGCGGGCTTGTTCGTCAGCATGATACGAACTGCGCACCATCGGTCCCGATTCGACATGGCGGAATCCGAGGCTGAGCGCTTCCTGACGGATCGACTCGAACGTTTCGGGCGGCGCGTAGCGCGCGATGGGTAGGTGCTTCGCAGACGGTCGTAGGTACTGCCCTACGGTGAGCAGTTGCACGTCGACCGCGCGCAGGTCACGGAGCAGCGCCGAGACCTCATCGCGTTGCTCGCCCAATCCGAGCATGAAGCCGGTCTTGGTTGGAATCCTCGGTACCCACTCGGATGCGCGTTGGAGAAGCTCCAGCGATCGCTCGTAGCGAGCCTGGAATCGTACCTGTGAATAGAGTCGAGGCACGGTTTCCACATTGTGATTCAGTACGGTTGGCTGCGCCGACAGTACTGTCTCCAGCGCATTCCAGTTGCCCTCGAAGTCGGGGATGAGCACTTCGACCGCGGTGTCGGGTCGTCGCCGTCGGATTAGCTGGATACAGGAGGCGAAGACGGCGGCGCCCCCGTCGGGGACGTCGTCGCGATTGACCGAGGTGATCACCACGTAAGCGAGATCCAGTCGATCCACTGTCTGTGCCAGCCGTCGCGGCTCTAGCCAATCGATCGTCGACGGCTTGCCGGAGGTCACCGCGCAAAAGCCGCAGGCGCGCGTGCAGGTATTGCCCAGGATCATGAACGTGGCGGTACCGCGATTGAAGCACTCGCTGATGTTCGGACAGCGAGCTTCCTCGCACACGCTGTTCAGGGTTTCGGCGCGAAGCAGGCGCTTGATCTCGCTGTAGCGCTGGCCGTTGGGGAACTGCGCTCGAAT
The DNA here is from genome assembly GCA_965116225.1 of Dehalococcoidia bacterium. Lineage (GTDB taxonomy): Bacteria > Chloroflexota > Dehalococcoidia > Bin125 > Bin125 > Bin125. Next base: position 2,577,374 of record OZ220495.1, read on the forward strand.
CCAGGTCGGTTTTCGCTTGCGAAGACTGGTCACGGATTACCTCCAACATCTCCAAGTGCCGCGATGGGAGAGAGGCGCAGCGCGAATACGCGGGCTACCGCCCGTCGTATGATCGACTCGCAGATATCCACGCCGATACGGTATCCGGCTTCGGCGGTCAGGGATGTCGCAGACGCATCCTCGATGCCGCAGGCACGAATGTTGCCGAACCAGGACAGGTCGATATCGCAATTGAGCGCCAGGCCGTGTCGGCTGACGCCCGACTGGATGCGCACGCCGATGCTGGCCAGTTTGCGATTGTCGATCCAGGTGCCGGGTCGGCCGGCAACGCGTTCAGACTCAATATCGAAGTGGTGCGCGGTGTCGATCGCGACCTGCTCAAGGCCTCTGACGTAGTGGGCGATGCCGATGCCCCGCTCGCGCAGGCGCAGGATCGGCCAGATGACCAGTTGGCCCGGTCCGTGGAAGGTGATCTCACCGCCGCGATCGGTGTCCACGATCGGTGCGGTGAGATCGCCGATGACGTGCGTTCTACCGCCTCGCCGACCTTGTGTGTAGACGGCGGGATGCTCGATGAAGGCGACGATTTCCGGCAACGCCCCGCTCGCGACGGCGGTTGCCTGGTCCGATTGCCATTGCAGCGCTCGTTCGAACGGCATCGCCGGCAATCGCCCGCATTGCGCAATCTGCGATCGCGCAATGCCTCGATCGGGACGCCAGCCTGTCGTCGCCAGAGCTGAGGTAAGCATCTGCCCCTCATACCCGCGTCGCGTGTGCCGCGTGGCTTCAGTCTATCTACTGCGATATTTGGTTACGGACGAAGGATCACGGGCGCATGACGAGTCGTTGAGTAGACTGAGTCTGCGATGACTACCTCTGAATCCCCTTGGCAAGCGGCGCTTGGCCGCGATATCGACGCCTTGGGTGCTCAGGACTGGTTGGAAACCAACGACTGGATCGACTCGCTGCGCGATGTCGCGAGGCGACGCGGACCAGAGCGGGTCTCGCGGCTGCTGCAGACGTTGCAGATCGAGGCTCAACGCTCCGGCATTCGCCTGCCGGTGACGTCGCAGACCCCATACGTCAACACGATCCCGATCGAGCGGCAGCCGCCGTATCCCGGAGATCTCGATATCGAGCGGCGGATCAAGTCGATCATTCGCTGGAACGCGATGGCTATGGTGGTCGAGGCCAATCAGAACAACCACGGGATCGGCGGGCATATATCGACTTACGCCTCGGCCGCGACGCTGCACGAGGTGGGCTTCAACCACTTCTTTCGCGGGCAGGATCATCCGTGCGGCGGCGATCTGATCTACTTCCAGGGGCACTCGGCACCGGGTATCTACGCGCGAGGGTATGTCGAAGGGCGACTGGTACCCGATCAACTGCACAAATTCCGACAGGAGCTGTCTGGCGGATTGCCCTCGTATCCGCATCCCTGGCTGATGGACGATTACTGGCAATTTCCTACAGTGTCCATGGGACTGGGGCCGATTCAGGCGATTTACCAGGCTCGCTTCATTCGCTACCTCGAGAATCGCAATCTGCTCGACCCCAGCGACCGCCACGTCTGGTGTTTCTTGGGCGACGGCGAAACCGACGAGCCAGAGACGCTTGGCTCGATCGCGCTCGCGTCGCGCGAAGAGCTCGATAACCTAGTCTTCGTCGTCAACTGTAACCTGCAACGTCTAGATGGCCCGGTGCGGGGTAACGGGCAGATCATCCAGGAACTCGAGGCAGTGTTTCGCGGGGTCGGCTGGAACGTGATCAAGGTGATCTGGGGCTCGGAGTGGGATCAGCTCCTTGCCCGCGACGATCAGGGACTACTGGTGCAGCGGATGGGCGAAGTCGTCGACGGCGAATATCAGAAGTACACCGTGGCCGGCGGCGGCTACATCCGACGCCACTTCTGGGGCGTCGATCCGCGTCTGTTGCGAATGGTCGACGACATCTCCGACGATGAACTCTGGCGCATGCGGCTCGGCGGTCACGATCCGCTCAAGGTGCATGCGGCCTATCGCGCCGCTGTCGAGCATCGCGGCGCGCCGACTGTCATCCTAGCCCGCACGATTAAGGGATACGGACTGGGCGAGGCTGGCGAAGGTCGCAATATCACGCACCAGCAGAAGGAACTGAATGAGCGCGAGCTTATGCAGTTCCGCGACCGTTTCGCGATCCCGCTGTCCGACGATGAAGTGGTCGGCGCGCCGCTCTACCGTCCGGCGCGCGATAGCCGTGAAGCGATGTATATCGCTGAGCGCAAGCAGGTGCTGGGCGGACACGTGCCTGAGCGTTGGTCGCCCAAATCTCAGCTCAGATCCCCGTCAGATGAGACGTTCTCCGAGTTCTACGAAGGTACCGGCGACCGCAAGGTGTCGACCACGATGGGATTCGTGCGGATGCTCAGTCGGCTCATGCGCGACAGTGAGCTGGGCAAACACATCGTCCCGATCGTCCCAGATGAATCGCGCACATTCGGCATGGAGGGGATGTTTCGCGAGTTCGGCATCTACGCCTCGACCGGGCAGCTCTACGAGCCCGTCGACTCTGATCGACTGCTCTATTACAAGGAGTCGCGCGACGGGCAGATCCTCGAGGAGGGCATCACCGAGGCGGGCGCGATGTCGTCGTTCATCGCCGGCGGCACCGCGTACTCGACGCTCAAAACGCCGATGGTTCCGTTCTTCATCTTCTACTCGATGTTCGGTCTACAACGGATTGGTGATCTGGCTTTTGCCGCCGGCGACGCGCGCGCGCGGGGATTCCTGATCGGCGCGACCGCCGGCCGCACGACGCTTAACGGCGAGGGGTTGCAGCATCAGGATGGTCACAGTCACCTGCTCGCTTCGACGATCCCCAATCTCGTCGCCTACGACCCGGCATACGCCTACGAGATCGCGGTTATCGTACAGGAGGGCATTCGTCGGATGCATGACGAAGATGAGAGCGTCTTCTACTACATCACCGTCGAGAACGAGGCGTACGCCCAGCCGCCGCTCCCGAGGTCGGTGCCCGAGGCGAATTCCGTGCGGGAGGGCATCCTGCGGGGCATCTACCGACTGATTCCGTGCGACGCGCCACAGGTGCGGTTACTGGGCAGTGGACCGATTCTGAACGAAGTCCGGCGCGCCCAGGCGATACTGCGAGACGACTACGATGTTCGCGCGGACGTATGGTCGGTGACGTCCTTCACGGAGCTGCGCCGCGAGACGCTGCAGACCGATCGCTGGAACCGGCTGCATCCGCTTGAGGAGCCGCGTCGGTCATGGCTCGAATCGTCGCTCGGCGACTGCGATGCGCCGATCATCGCAGCGAGCGACTACACGGCCTCGCTCCCCGATTTGATCGGGCGCTGGCTGCCGGGCGCGTTGACAGCGCTTGGCACTGATGGATTTGGTCGCTCCGACACGCGCGTCGCGCTGCGCGATTTCTTCGAGGTCGACGCCAATCATGTGGTCTGGTCGGCCCTGAGCGCGCTCAGCCGTCGGGACGAAGTCGACGGCGATGTGTTGCTGAACGCCCGCGGACGACTGAACATCGATCCGGATCGACCGGATCCAATGTTGCGTTAGGACAACCCATGACGACTACGGCGTCCGATCCGGGTTTGGTGCTCCTGCCGGACCTCGGAGAGGAGATCGAAGAGGCGGACGTGCTGCAGATTTATGTGCGCGTCGGCGATGCGGTGACGTTAGATCAGCCCCTTATGGAGATCGAAACTGAAAAAGCGACGCTGGATTTGCCGTCCTCCGTTGCCGGAACGGTGACGGCGATCCACATTGCCGTTGGCGACACGATCATGCCGGGCGATCGGGTGCTGAGCGTCGATCTCGCGGCAGCAGGCTCGATCCCGCCGACGCAAGCCGCGCCTGCGCGTCGAATCGAGCCGATCGAGCAGGCGACCCAAACCCAACGTGTGCAGGTAGAGGCGCGCGAACAGGAACAAGTCGGTGAGGATGCCAGCGAAGGCATTATCAAAGCTGATCACTGGCCTGCGCACGATGAGGCTCCGTCCGAGGTACAGCCGGCGGTACCACCAGCAGTGCCGGCACCCCTGGTCGAGGGAGACCTCGATGCGCGACCAGTGTTTGCATCGCCCTCGGTGCGGCGATTCGCCCGCGAGATTGGGGTCGACATCCGCGCGGTGCGAGGTACCGGTCTAGGCGGGCGAATCGACCTCGACGATGTCAAACGCCAGGCGAGGGAAACGCCCGCCCCCGATCTGGCGAGTGGTCATCCCGCCCAGTCGCCTGGCCCGTTACCTGATTTCTCCGAGTTTGGTGCAGTCGAGCGGGTACCGATGAGTCGGCTGCGGCGAACGATCAAGCGCAACATAGCGGTCTCCTGGCACGAGATCCCGCACGTTACCCTGTTTCACACAGCCGATGTGACCGAGCTGGAGCAGGTGCGACGGGACTACCGCGACCGGGCCGAGTCGGCCGGCGGGCGATTGACGATCACGGCGATCCTGCTCAAGATCACAGCCGCCGCGTTACTGGCATACCCGCACGTCAACAGCTCGATCGACGCCGAGCATGATGAACTCGTCCTCAAGCAGTATGTGCACCTTGGAGTCGCCGTGGATACACGGCGCGGACTGGTGGTTCCCGTGATTCGCGATGTAGACCAGAAGAACATCATCGAGATATCGATGGAACTGACGGACATATCCGAGCGAGCGCGATCGGGAGACCTGGGTCTCCAGGACTTTCGCGGCAGCAGCTTTACGGTGACGAATCTGGGCGGCTTGGAAACGGGGCATTTCACGCCCATCATTCATCACCCCAATACTGCGATCCTCGGTGTCGGGCGCGCCGATCGTCGACCGGTGTGGTCGGATCTGTTGAGCAACTGGGAGCCGCGCAGCTTGCTACCGCTTTCGTTCACATTCGACCATCGCGTCATGGATGGGGCCGATGGGGCGCGCTTCATGACCTGGATCGCCGATGTGATCCGTCAGCCGCTCGTGCTGGCGCTGGGGGGATAGCGCGTGGTCAGCAGCGCGGGCGGCGGCGATCTAACCGGCAACGGCGGTTTGCGGTTGGTCGTGCTCGGAGCTGGGCCGGGCGGTTACCCAGCCGCCTTTCACGCCGCGGACCAGGGTCTCGACGTGACCCTGGTCGATAGCCGCCCGCAACCTGGTGGCGTCTGCCTGTATGAGGGGTGTATCCCGTCCAAAGCGCTGCTGCATGTCGGCAAGCTGCTCCGAGAGGCGCGCCACGCCTCAGACTGGGGGATCAGGTTTGCCGAGCCTGAGATCGATATCGATCAACTGCGCGACTGGAAGGACGGGGTCGTCCGCAAGATGACCAACGGGTTGGGCCTGTTGCGGCGTCAGCGCAGCGTGCGGTATCAGCAGGGGTTCGGGCGCATTCGCGACACCAACCAGATCAACGTCGAGTCCAGCGGCGAGGTGCTGCCGCTGGATTTCGACGCGCTGATCGTGGCGACAGGTTCTAAGTCCGTGATCCCGGGACCTCTGCAGCTCGATTCCGACCGCGTGATGGACGCTGCGTCGGCGCTGGCGTTGCCGGAGATTCCGACCTCGCTGCTGGTCGTCGGTGGCGGGTACATTGGGCTCGAATTAGGCACGGTCTACGCCGAACTGGGCGCTGAGGTCACGGTCGTCGAGGCGCAGTCGCAGATACTCAGCGGCGTTGAGCGGGATCTGGTGCGCGTGTTGGAGCGAAGCCTGCGCGCGCGCCTGAAGGCGACCCACGTCAACACAACCGTGGTCTCGATGTCCGAAGTCGACGACGGGATCGCGACGGTGCTCGCGGATAACGAAGGCATCACTCGCACTGAGGCATTCGATCGCGTCCTGATCGCCACCGGACGCCGACCGAATAGCGGCGGACTCGGCCTGGAACAAACACAGGTACGCATCGACGACCGCGGGTTCATCCTGACCGACGTCCAGCGTCGCACCGCCGAGTCGTCGATCTTTGCGATTGGCGATGTCGCTGGCGAGCCGATGTTGGCTCATAAGGCTACAGCGGAGGCGTCGGTCGCCGTCGAGGCGATATTGGGCGCTCCGTCCGCGTTTCGACCGCTTGCCGTTCCCGCGGTGATCTTCACAGATCCGGAGATCGCCTGGTGCGGGTTGACTCAGTCGGAGGCCGCGTCGCTCGATATCGAGGCCTCGACGGTTAGTTTCCCGTGGGCGGCGCTGGGGCGAGCTAGCGCATCGGGTCGGAACGATGGTCTGACACGGCTGGTGATCGAACAGGGTTCCGAGCGCGTGCTAGGCATGCAGGTCGTGGGACCGGGTGCCGGCGAGCTGATTGGCGAGGGCGTGCTGGCTGTCGAACTGGGTGCCCGCGCCTCTGACCTGGCTGAGTCGATTCACGCGCATCCGACGTTCAACGAATCGATTATGGAGGCGGCGCAGCTGTTCTTCGGGCGTAGCCCGCATTATGTCGCCCGGCGACGTTGAGGTTAGGCCGATGTTGATCGAATTGGGCGGTCGGACATTCGACGTCGCCGACCGCTGTCTCGTGATGGGCATCCTCAACGTCGACACCGACTCGCCAGTCTCCGCGTCGATCGTGCCCGTGGCCGAAGCGCCCCGTCGCGCGGAGCAGTTGCGCGATGCGGGCGCGGAGATCATCGACGTTGGCGCGCAGTCCACAAGATCGGGCGCGGCCGAGATCGCGCCCGAGCAGGAGATCGCGCGCGTTGCTCCGGTGGTCGAGGCGCTCGTCGCCGAGGGGCACCTCGTTTCAGTCGATACCTGGACGGCGTCGGTCGCCCATGCAGCGGTCGACGCCGGCGCGCACCTGATCAACGACATCACTGGCGCGGATCCGGAAACGGTCGCCGTCGCGGTCGACACAGCGACGCCGATTGCGATCATGCATCTGCGTGGGCGGCCTCAACGACATCGCGAAGTGGATCACGGGTACGACGACGTCACGGGCGAGGTTCTTGGTTATCTGCAGCGGCGCGCCGCCGAGATCAAAGCAGCCGGCGCGCCCGATGTCTGGATCGACCCCGGCTTTCAGTTCGGTCGCGGACTTGATGATAACCTGCGGCTCCTGCTGGATCTGCCCAACCTGGCGAAGTTGGGATACCCGACCCTGATCTCGGCATCGCGCAAAGGGTTCTTAGCCGAGCTGTTGGGGCACGGCGAACTGCGGTCTCACGATGCCCAGGGGCGTCCCGGCATGTTGTCGGCCACGCTCGCGTTCAATGCGCTCGCCGCCTGGCTTGGCGCGCATGTGTTGCGGGTCCACGACGTGCAGGAAGTGGCCTGGGCGCGTAACGTCGCCGCGGCCGCGCGATCGCTGGCGTCGGAGGGCGCGATACACTCGAACCGATAGAGTGCCGTACCAGGAGATGTCGTGCCCGTCTACACGTATCGCTGCGAACAGTGCAACGAGAGCTTCGAGAAAATCCAGCCGATGTCCAAGTCGGGCGAGCCGCAGCCCTGTCCGACGTGCGAGAGTGAATCCTATCGAGTGATGGCCGGTATCTTTGAGAGTAATTCGACCAAGAACCGCTCGGCCAATTTTCCCCGTCGTAAGCGGTACACGAACTGGTAGCGGGGCGAGTTCACCCGACAGTTGCGGAGACTTTGCATGAGCCAGCGGCCGCCCGATCCGATTCCGTTCCCGAGCGATCGAGTCCAGCACGGCGTGCCGGCTCCGCCGAACCAGCCTCCTCAGCAGCCTTCGGGACCGATCATCTACTCGGCGTCGGGTCAGCCAATGCGTCGAGTTCAGCAACAGCCCACGCCGCCGCCCGAGCCGGTTCCACTGCGTCAACCACCACCGCCCGCTCAACCGCATGCGTCGCCCCAGGATGACGAGTCGCAGGGGTTGCAGGCTCACGTTGCGGCGGTGATTGACGCAACCGATGCGACGTTCAACCAGGACGTGATTCAACGCTCGCGCGAGCTGCCCGTGATTGTCGATTGTTGGGCACCATGGTGCGGTCCGTGCCGCGTCCTGGGGCCGATTCTGGAGAAGCTCGCCTACGAACGCGACGGCCAGATTCAACTCGTCAAGGTTAATGCGGACGAGAATCCGCAGGTGGCGCGCGCGCTGCAGGTCGAGGGTATTCCGGCGGTGTTCGCGTTTGTCGGCGGACAGCTCGTCAATCGCTTCGTCGGCGCGTTGCCCGAGGAGCAGGTGCAGGCATTCTTCGACTCGCTGATTCCGTCGGAGGCTGATATCAAGGCGGCTGAAGGCTACCGAATGCTGCAGGAGAACCAGATTCCGATTGCGCGGCTGCATTTCGAGGCAGCACTGGAGGAGGACGCGAGCCACGAGCCGGCCGGGGTCGGGTTGGCGGTGGTACTGTCGCGTCTGGGAGAGAGCGAGCGCGCTGCCGAACTCGCACGTCGCTGGCCGAACCATCCGATGAGCAAGAGCGTACTAACCGCGATGGAGCTCAGTTCGGCACTCGACGGTCTTGACCCCGACGAGATCCGACGGGCAGCCGGTGAGCGTCCCGATGACGCGCTGTCGCGCTACCGCCACGGTTGTCTGCTCGCGGTCGAGGGTCAATGGATGCAGGCGCTCGACGAGCTGCTGGAGTCAGTGAGGATCGACAGGTCAGCGTCGGATGAGGCGTCGCGCAAGACGCTGCTCGGCATCTTCGGCATGCTCGGCGATGACCAGCCGCTCGTCGTGGAATATCGCAAACGACTCGGCCGCCTACTCTTCTGAGTCATGGGGGGGCTGATATGGCGTGCAGGGTGTATGGTACCGGCGGTTGCCGGCGACGCCGTTACGCGCTTTCCTCTTCGCTGTCTCTAGTGTACCACTCGCGGGTTCGCCACCACGCCATCGGGGATTCGTCGTCTTCCGGCTTAGCTCGATTGCGGATCGCCCAGACGAACACGGCGATGGTCGCGCCGACGAAGCAGAAGGGGATTAACAGCGACGTTGCCAAGGTTTCGTCGGAGACGTGCAGGCTGTCTTCTTCCTCGTCGCCTGCATCGGCGATCGGCGATGGTTCGGTGAACGCGTACTCGCCTGCGGCGGCTGCGCCCAACGTCAAGGCGCTCAGCCCGGCGACGACCGCGAATGTCAGCAGGAACCGTCGAAGCTGGGACATTGGGTCACACCCTTCAACTATTCTTGTCTTGTGTTTCTGTTCAAGTGTCGCGCCAACGAGCGACAGGGTCAATCAAGCGCGTCTGTTGTCGCTAGAATAATTGCATGCGCCCACCGACACAGTTTTTCCTATTCAATGCCGAGGGTGATGCAATGCGGTTCCCGCCCGGTGGTCCGGTGTTGCTGGCCCTGGTCAAGGAAGACTGCGATACCTGCAATCTGACGCTGCCGTTGCTCGAAGCGGTTCATCAGGCGACCGACGACGGTCTCGATGTATGGGTCGCCGTACAGAAGCGTGACGACATTGCGGTGCTGAGGGAGCGACATCATCTGACGATGCCGCTGCTTGACGACGACGCGCTCGATCTGTCCTATGAGATCGATATCGATACCGTGCCGACGCTCTTCCTCTATGACGGGCAGCAGCGCTGCATGCTGCAGACGTTCGGCTTCGACAAGCACGAGTGGCGTGAGATTGCGAGCGAGTCGATGGCGCTGGCCGGCCGGTCCGGCGTCGACACGGCGATCGATTGGGACGCGCTGCCCGAGCAGCGGCCGGGTTGCGGCGCGCGTAACTACGAGCCGGGCGTCTACGAGCGGTTGCAGGCACGGAAGAGCGGCGACCTGCTCTCGCGAATCGTGGATCTCGCCGCCAGCGACGACATTCACGAGTTTATGTACGAACAGGGGTACGCCGACGGATTCCCGATTGTCCCACCGACTCGCGAGCGTGTCTGGACGATGCTGCAGGGCACGCGCCGCGATTCGCAGGAGGAGGTGGCAATCATGCCGCCGAATCTTGCGCCGATTACTGTCGAGAAGATCGCTATCAACGCGGTCATGGCCGGTGCCAAGCCTGAGTATCTGCCATCGATCATCGCATTGATCGAGATCGCCTGTAGCGATAGCTTCAATATCCATGGCGTCCTGGCGACGACGATGGGCGCAACGCCGGTCGGTGTCTTCAACGGGCCGATTCGCGATCGGATCGGGATGAACTATCTGCACGGCGCGCTGGGTTCGGGCAATCGCGCCAATGCCGCCATCGGACGCGCGCTACGGCTGTGCGCGCGTAATGTCGGCGGCAGCGTGCCGGGTGGCACCGACCGAGCCACGCAGGGCGGGCCGCATCGTCTGACGATGAACTTCGCCGAGCATGAGGACGCAAGCCCGTGGGAGTCGCTCGCCGTCGAGCGCGGCTTCGAGCCGACCGACGACGTTGCCACGCTGATGGCGATGTCCGGTGGACCGGCGACTGTCGCCGACGAGCGTTCCCGCGACGGCCGCGGCTTGATCGGCACGCTGGCGGCGTCGATGAGTTGCATGCAGGATCCGAAAGCGCCGATGGTCGACACGCTGGTTGTACTCTCGCCAGATCATGCCGGCATCTTCGGGCGTTCCGGCTGGTCGAAGGATAATGTGCGTGAGTGCATCATGGATGAGACGTCGGTTCCGTTGAAGGATCGGCTGCGTTCGGAGGACGCCGGTTGCGGGTTGTCGCCCGATATCGTCGAGCGCTTCGGCGGCGAAGCGTCGCTCGATCTGCCGGTCGCCAAGTTCCGCGACAAATCGAACATCATCCTCGTCGTCGCTGGATCAGCGGCGGCGAAGTTCTCGACCATACTCGGCGGTTGGGCGGGGGGCACCTACTCGACCCCGACCAGCGCCAGGATCGGCGGCTGAGCCGCCGCGCATAGCGCAGTACGCGTTGCGCGACCCTACAGACGACGCGTTGATGGAGAGGTCCGATGGTTACCCAGATCCTCGATCCGACTGACGAACGAGTGCCGATCAAGCGTTCGCTCACGCCGCGCCCTGAGGCGTTGCATGGGACGATTGCGCTGCTCGATATCTCCAAACCGCGCGGCGACGTGTTCCTCGACCGACTCGAGGAGCTCTTGCACGAGCGCGCGCCTGGCGTTGAGACGCGGCGTTTTATGAAGCCGACGGTCGCCAAGCCTGCGCCGCAGCCGATTAAAGATGCAATTCTGGAGGAGTGCAACTTCGTTATCGAAGCACTGGCCGATTGAGGCTCCTGCACGACGTGCAGTGTGCACGACACCATCTTCTTCGAACTGCAGGGCAGGCCCAGTGTGTTCGTCGCCACCTCTGAATTCGTCAAGGCCGCTAGCCATCAGGCTGAACGGCTTGGACTCGAAGATGTGCGTCGCGTCTTCATCCCGCATCCGATGCAGGATCGTACGGATGCCGAGATGCATGAACACGCCGAGCGCTTTGTCGACGAAATCCTCGACACACTGATGGCTCCGGTGGACTAGCCGAGCAGGTCAGCGCCAGCAGTGATCCCCGTCAACCTTTCTGTCCTTCGCTCAGTGTGAAGGAGGGTTGCCGGGGACATGCCCCGATCACTGATAAGGCATTGTCGTGTCCGGCGACTCCCACTTCCACTCGCGCATCATTGAGGTCGGCGATCACGATGATGTCTACGAGTTCATGTTCGACCAGGGCATTACCGACGGTCTGCCGGTCGTTCCGCCGACGCGCGAGCGGGTCGAGCAGATGCTGGATTGCGCGCCGCAGCACTGGAGCGACCGACAGCGGGTGGTCGCCACCTTGCCGCCCAACCTTGCGCCGCTCACGGTGGAGAAGGCGGCGATCAACGCCGTCTTGGCGGGCTGTAAACCCGAGTACTTCCCCACTGTGTTGGCATCTGTCGAGGCTGCGTCGGACGGACGCTTTCCGCTGCACGGATCGATCGCGACCACCGCCGGTCTGGCGCCGATGATTCTGGTCAACGGGCCGGTGCGGGAATCGATCGGCATGAATTGGGGACTCAACGCGTTGGGACAGGGGAATCGTGCCAACTCGACGCTCGGCCGCGCGCTGCGCCTCATGCTGCGCAACGTCGGCGGGGCGGTACCGGGCGAGATCGAGCAGGCGATCCAGGGCGGCGGCCACAAATGGACGCTGAGTTACCCGGAGGATGAGGACTATTCGCCCTGGGAACCGTTTCATGTCGAACATGGCTACGAGCCCGATGACAGCGTCGTTTCGCTGCTGCCGATCACCGGCGGCCCGCGAGTCTGCATCGATCAGACCAGTCGCACGGCTCGGGCGTTGACGGGATCGATTGCGATGGCGTTCCAGCAGGTGGTTAAGCCGCGCGGGCAGGTCACGCCGTCCATGTTGGTGATCAGCCCCGAACACGCCGATGTGTATCGCGCGGATGGCTGGTCAAAGGACGACGTCCGCGAGGCGATCATGGAGTTCACAGCGCTGCCGCTGCACGAGCGTCTGGCGACCCCGACCCTGGGTGGCGGCATCAACGAATATGCGCCGCAGCAGTATGGGCTCACGGATGCGGACCTAGTCATGCCGATGTCGAAGGTCGCTGATCCGTCCTACATCGCGATCACGGTCGCGGGGAGTCGGGCCGGCAAATGGACCAGTATCTATCAAGGCATCTTCGGCGATGGCAACCCGGCCGTCACGCCGGGCGTGTTCACGCCGCCCTCGGCTCGCGTCCGTTCATGACCACGTCAGTCGAGATGCCCAAGCGCGCCGCGCTTCGCGCGCGCCTTGCGCAGCAACCGCTTGTGACCATCGACACGGGAGTGCGTCGCATTGAGCTGACGTCGCGTCACGGGTTGTTCTCGGCGCGCAATCTCGATGAAGGCACGACGTTGCTGCTGCGCGAGCTGGCCTCGTTGTCGCCGGTCGAGTCGGCCTTGGATCTCGGTTGCGGATACGGTGCCATCGGACTGACGCTCGCCGTGAGATGGCCGGGCTGCACGGTCGGCATGGTTGATACGGATATCCGCGCGGTCGAGGCGGCGACGGAGAACATCGTTCGCAATCAACTTGACAACGTCAGCGTGACGGCGAGCGACGGCATCCGGGATTTGACCGACGCATATGGTGCGTACGAGCTCGTCGTCGCGAATCTACCCGCTCAGGCCGGCAACGATGCGCTCGATCAGCTGTTGCTCGACGCATATGGCGCTCTGAAAGAAGGCGGACTGCTTGTCGTCGTCGCCGTCAACGGGCTGCGACGATATTTGCGGCGGCAGCTCGCGGACATCTTCGGTGCGGAGCAGGTACGCAAGGTTCGGCAAGGGGCGCGACACACGGTGCTGGTATCGACGAAACCAGGGCCAGGCATGTGAGTGTTCGTTCGTTTGCCGCGCGTCCCGTCATGGTGGAACCGCTACGGCTGCGTGAGTTCCGACTGTTGCTGGTCGGTTTCATCGTCGGCCAGTCGATGATGCCGCTGCAGTTCATTACGTCGATCGCCTGGATTCAACATGTGGCGGCTGAAGATGTCGAGGTCCTCATGGTTGGCGCGATTGGTACGATTCGCGGCGTCGGGATGATCGGCTTCGGGCTGTTTGGCGGAGCGTTGGCCGACCAGTTCGATCGGCGTCGCCTGCTGATGGTGACGCAGGCGATCTCGTTCTGCTGCAACATCCTGATCGCATTGATGATGATCACAGGAGCCGGCGGCGTGATTGAGATCGTGATCTTCTTCACGCTCACGATCATCGCTTCGTCCGCGCACGCGATCGACGGTCCGACGCGGAACGCGATCACACCGGAGCTCTTGGGTCCGCGCCTGACTCCGTCGGGCATCGCGCTGAACTCCGCGGCGATGCAGCTCGCCTTGCCATTTTCGATCTTCGCCTCAGGACTGCTGATCGACAATCTTGGCCATGGGGCCGTGTTCGCCATTTCAGCCTTTGGCCATCTCGGCGGGGTGCTGATCCTGGCCCTGATGTCCTACCGCACCGTGTTTTCGGCGGCTCATCTGGCGGCGAGACAGGGTCAGGGAACCGGACAAGCGGTGCGCGACATCGCCGCCGGACTTCGCTATGCGCGATCCAAAGCGGCCATCCTCTGGACAGTCGTCATCGTTGTCCTGATGATCTCGTTGATCATGCCGCCGACCGGCACACTCGGACCGCAGTGGGTCACAACGGTCGTGGGGGCGAGTTGGTCGCAGTTCAGCTACATCGCGGTGTTCTGGGGCGGCGGGGCGATGATCGCCTCCCTGTTTCTGGTGCGATTTTCGTGGATCGAGCGCAAGGGCAGGTTGACCGGATTGGGTGTGATCGTAATGGCGCTCGGGTTCGTGGTCTTCACCAACCCCGCTACCCAACTCAACGCGATGCTGGGGAACATGTTGCTGGGCGTCGGCATGTCGACGGCGATGGCCTCGGCCAATGCCACGCTCGCGCACGAAACTCCCAACGAGATACGCGGGCGGATCATGGGGCTCGTCTTCCTCGGTATGGGTATTGCCCAGGCGTTGGGGCTGCCGCTCGGCGCGGTGGCGCAAGCGTTGACGATGGAGGCGCTGTTCCCGCCAATGTCATTCGCTGTGTTGGCATTGCTGGCTGCGATCATTATGTTACGGCCGGTTATTCTCCGTGCGCGAGTACCGCAACACTCGCCGCATGCCTCGCCCACGCCGTTGGAGCGGGCCAATTCGGTTGCCGGCGCACTCAGCGACGCCGCCGGCATCATCGTGCGGATCGCGCCGAACAAAGCACTCTCTGGCCTGCGATAGCATTCAAGCGGACCGACAGCGATCGGAGATGATCGCCGCGTCTGCAAGGAGTGCGGGATGGAATATCGATTCAGCGACAAAGCCCTCGCTTTTGAGGCGGAGGTGAACGAGTTCCTGGAGCAGGAATGGACGCAGGATCTGCGGACGAAGATCGGCGATCCGACCCTGGACACCTTCAAGGAAGAGCGCGGATTTCGGAAACTGCTGGCCGAGCGCGGTTGGCTGACGATGTCCTGGCCGGCCGAGTACGGCGGACAGGAGCGTTCGCTGGAGGAGCAGTATCTGTTCTGGGAGGCGATGAACTACGCCGGCGCGCCCCAGGCGACGGTCGCCACGCAGCAGGTCGGACCGACGCTGATGCGCTTCGGGACCGACGAGCAGCAAGAGCGGTTCCTGCCGCCGATCGCTCAGGGCGAGGTCGAGTTCGCGCTCGGCTATACCGAGCCCGACGCGGGTTCCGACCTGGCATCGCTGCAGCTGCGCGCGGTCAAGGACGGCGACGACTACATCCTGAACGGGATCAAGCGCTTCACGTCGGGGGCGCACCGCAGCGAGTACGTCTGGCTAGCGACGCGGACGGATCCCGATGCGCCGAAGCATCGCGGCGTTTCGATGATGCTGGTCGATCTTCAGTCGCCCGGGATCACGGTCAGACCGCTCTGGACGATGGCTGGATATCGGACGAACGAGGTCTACTTCGAGGATGTCCGCGTCCCGACCAACGTGCTCGTTGGGGAGGAGAACCGGGGCTGGTATTACGCTGCTCACGCCCTGGACCGCGAGCGCATTTCGATTTTCACTGTGTCTTCGGTGCGGGCGGTGTTCGATCGGTTGACCAAATGGGCCAGGTCCGAGACGCCGATCGGTCGGCCGATCGAGGATCCAAGCACCCTGCGTTCGCTTGCCGACTTCAAAGTACAACTCGAGGTGCTGCAGCACCTCAGCTACCGCATTCTCGACATGCTCAAGCGCGCGGAGTCGCCGAACTATGAGGCCAGCCAAGTGAAGATCTTCTCAACCGAAATGATGCAGCGGTTACAGAACTTCGGTCTTCACGCAATGGGCCTGTACGGACAGTTGACCGGCGACGACGCACGCGTGCCGATCGAGGGGCTGTTCGAGAGCGGCTATCGGGCGGCGGTGATGCCCACCTTTGGCGCGGGCGGCAACGAGTTGCAGCGCAATATTATCGCGCAGCGGGGGTTTGGATTGCCTCGCGCCTAGCTCAATACCGCGCGCCAACTCAGCCCGGCGGCATGTCCAGGCCATCCGCATAGAGCGCGTGCGCTGCCAACCATCGGCGTGAGTTGGGCGCGATCGCCTCTGGTAGCTGCGGCAGCTTCTCGCGTAGCCAGCGCAGATCCGAGGGCGTGTCGAGGTCGAACGACCAGACATCGATGCGGGCTTCGCGGAACGGTACACCGGCCTCGCCCGCGGCCGCTGCCGACTGGGCGTGGGCCCGGGCCGAGGATGGTCCGAACAGCGGCGCGATGACATTGGGCGGACGCAGGAAGAGTCCATTCGTGCCGCCATTGTGCGCCGGCGCCACGACGACGGCAGGTCCGTCGGGCGCGATCGCAGTGAGCATATCGACCGCGTCGGACGTGATCAGCGGAACATCAGCCGGGACGACGAGCAGCGCATCGACCTCCGCGTAGGTGTCCTGCGCCATGGCCACAGCGCGGTTGTAGCCGAGCCGAAGCTGCGCTTGGTCGAGGAAGTGCACCCCCAGCCTCGACGCTTCATCCCGAGCTGCAACGTCGCGAGAGGCGATCGCGACGTTGCTTACACTCTGCGCCGAAATCAAGGCGGCGACAACATCATCCAGCATGGCGCGAACGAGTGAGTTGCGCTGGTCAAGGTCGAGCAGCGTGGCCAGCCTGCGCTTACCGGCCGGCAACCCGCGCACGGGCACGACCGCCACGACCGCGTCGGGGCTAGGCGTCACCAAGCGCCGCTTTCAGCGCGGCCGATGCCAGCGCCTGTTTCGCATCCAGGCCCGTCATCAGCGTTGGCGCGACGACAACGTTGAGATCGGTCGTTTCTTCGATCTGTCCCACCAGCTGTTCATCTTCCTGATCGAGGATGAATACGTCGGCAGTGTTGGTGTAGTGTCGCGCCACGCCGAGCGCCGATTGGTCGTGCCCGAGCGAGCGCAGGATGTCGGCAACCGGGCCTTTGACCGCCTGTCCGCCGATGATCGGACTGATCGCGACCACCGGCGCGCGGCTCTCAGTCAGCGACGCCTCGACTCCGGGAACGCTGAGGATCGGGTCGATGCTGAGGAATGGGTTGGACGGCGCGATCACGATCACATCGGCGTCGATGAGGGCGCGTTCCACGCCCGGGCCCGGCGTCGCGCGTTCGGAGCCTTCGTAGCGCAGCGAGCGCACGCGGTCCGAGGCGCGCCGTCTGACGAAGTAGTCCTGGAAGGCGATCTCACCATCGTCTGTTCCGACGATGGTTCGCAGCCTGTCGTCGGTGACGGGCGTGATGCGGCATTCCAGTCCCAGCGACCGGACCAGATCGAGCGTGATCGCGGAGAGGGCGTCGCCGCGGGACAGACGGTCGGTGCGATACAGGTGAGTAGCGAGATCCAGATCGCCGATCATGAACCAGTCCGGCCCGCCCAGCTGCGAGAGTCGATCGAGAGTGCGGCGCGATTCTCCGACGATCCCCCAACCGGTCTCCGGATTGACGAGCCCAGCCAGGGTATAGGCGACAGTGTCGAGGTCGGGTGAGATGCGCAGTCCGCACCAGTCCATGTCGTCGCCGACATTGACGATGGCGGTCACATCGCGGGGCGGTATCACCTGCACGAGTCCCTCGAGGAATCGAGCTGCGCCGACACCTCCGCACAGCGCTGCGACATGGATCATTGCGACTCTCCCTGCATGATCAGCGACAGATCCAAGTCGCCGTCTTGACGCGCGGTCGCCCGCAGCTCGCAGCGGTCGGCGACGAGAGTGAAATCGAGATCGCTCCAGTTCACCACGCTTCGCAGCGGATCGAATGCGACCGATTGCTCGACGCCATCGATCTCCAGGCTCAGGTCCGCTTCTTCGAGCGCGCCATCGTGGTCGACGACGAGGTAGAGCGCGGCCTCGGTACCATCGACCTCGGCGACGACGTCGACGTGTCGGCTACCGTCGAGTTGGCGGTCATCTCGCACCACGCTTCCGATGCAGTTGATTGGGCTCACGTGGCGATGGTACAGCCGCGTCTGATTGCTGGGCGGTTGACCGAGCGCGCAGCTGGTATGAGCCTTCGGCGAGATGCTGATCGATATGCACACGCACACCTCGGTGTTCTCGACCGACAGCAACCTGCTGCCGCACGATGCGCTGGTCCGCGCCGTGGAGCGCGGCGTCGATGGGGTGATACTGACCGAACACGACGTGCTGTGGCCGCCGGATCGCGCCGCCAACATGTCCCGGCATTTAGGTGTCCTCGTCCTGCCCGGGGTCGAGATCACAACCGAGATAGGACATGTACTGGTCTACGGCCTGACGGAACCGTTTCCCCGCATTACCGATGCGCGCAGGCTGCGCGCCTACTGCGATGAACGCGACGCGCTGATGTTCCTGGCGCACCCGGCACGAGATCCTGGCCTGCGCGTGCCACGCGACGCCATGCGGCTGTTCGACGGCATCGAAGGACTCAATGGCTGCGATGGACCGCTGCAGAACCAAAGCGCCTCCTCCCGAGGTCGCACCCGACCGTTACCGCCAATCGGCGGCAGCGACTCGCACGCGCTGCACGAAGTGGGAACTGCGGCGACGGAGTTTGAGGCGGAGATCGCGTCTCTGGGTGATTTGATGGCGGCGTTGCGCAGCGGCGAGTACCGACCGGTCGTCTTGCCCTACTAGGCTTAGGCGCAGGGGAGCAGCCATGGGTCGATTCGATCTGCTTCCGACTAATCCGGATCAGCACCGAGCACGGGACGCATGACGCGCAGTGCGCGGCGTGTCGCGAAGCGACAAAGCTGGGTACTAGATTTTGCACGAACTGCAATGCGTTTCGCGATGATGCGGGGCACGGTCACACGATTCGCTACGCCACCTCCCGGTGGATGCGCTTCGGCGCGCGGCTCGTCGACACCGCGATCATCTCAGGAATCTCGGCCGCTGCGTTCTTTATCCTCGAATCCGCCGGACTGTTTGGGTTCGACGTATCTGATGTCGATTCGATTCGGGAATTAGTTCTCTACGTCAGCTGGTTGATCGGTACTGGTATCTGGTTTTTCGGGTTGTCGCCCTTGCTTCGCGCGGGCAGACGCCGGGTAAGTGGATCGTTCGCACGAAGGTGGTCCGGGTGGACGGCGGGGATGTCGCCGCGTCGCGTATGTGGTTGCGGGAGGTGACGTTTCAAATTCTCCTGCCGCTCTCTATAACCTTCGAACAGTCTCTCGCTGTGCTCTTCGCCGAGCTGTTCACTCAGCCAATCCTGACGGTTCACGATCTGATCTTGGCTCTGCTCGTCCACGGGGGGATATTTGTTGTGGCAGATGGGGTGCAGATTTTCTTCAGCCCCGACCGGCAGACACATCACGACCGAATCTTCGGCACGTTGGTCGTCAACGCGCGACCGGCGGATTGTCACACACCCGCGGCGGGGAGATTGTGAGACCGGAGAGGTGCGTTGGTGATAGGGTCTGGACATCTCGAGCAACGAGCCAAGTCAGCGGCGAAGTTTAGGGTGGAGATTGCGTCCTCGGGCGATTTGATGGCGGCGTTGCGCGGCGGCGAGCGCCGACTGGTCGCCTTGCTTGGTTAGGCTGAGATGTAGGAGTGGGACCATGGGTCGATTCGATCCGCTTCCAACCGATCCGTATCAACGCCCGCCAGGGGCGTACGGAGCGCACTGCGCGGCGTGTCGCGAAGTGACAAAGCTGGGTACTAGATTCTGCACGAACTGCAATGCGTTTCGCGATGATGCGGAGCACAGTCACACGATTCGCTACGCCACCTCCCGGTGGATGCGCTTCGGCGCGCGGCTCGTCGACAGCGTGATCGTGCTCGGACTCTCGATCGCTGCATCCTACATCCTCGACGCTGTCGATTTGATCGAATTCGGCTCGTCCAGCGCTGATTCGATGCAGGAATTTGACCTGGACGTTGGCGCATTGATCGGAACCGGCATCTGGTTTCTCTGGTTTGCTTTTCTCGCCTCACGTGGGCAGACACCGGGCAAGTGGATTGTTCGCACGAAGGTGATTGGGACGGAGGGTGGGGAGGTCGCCAGGTCGCGCCTCTGGTTGCGAGAGTTGCTATTGGAGGGCATTCCGCTGCTCACGTCAATTCTTGGTGCGTCCATCGTCGGGCTTCCCTCGGTGGCTGCGCAAATTCTCTTCTACGTTGCCGGGTCGTTCCTGCTGGTCGACGCAGCGGCGATCTTCTTTAGTCCCGACCGGCAGACGATTCACGATCGAATCTTCGGCACATTGGTCGTCAATGTGCGACCGGTGCGTCAGCCCAGCGCTGAGCTGCGGGCGTTGTGATGCCGTTGGTGCGCCCCAACTTGCGCACGCGGTTGATCTCGCCCGATCGTTAGTCTCCGATCTGAACCAGACACCAGATCTGTGAGTTGGTCATGTCTAGTCGGAAACCTGGCGCGCTGCGCGCGGAGTATTGCGCTATCACTATATGCGGCGAGTACCTGGGCGTCGGCGTGTTTTGCTCTAACTGCGTCGTGCTGATGTCGCATCCTGCGGCCGGCGACTTCGCTGCCGCCGTATCTACAGCGGCTTGGTTGCGAACTCCTCGATCTACTGATCTTCCTGCTGTTGCCGATCTGGCTCTACCTGATGTGGTTCACGTCCCGCGATGGACAATCGCCCGCCAAGCGGCTGCTCGATCTGTATGTCATCGACGAGGCGGGGCAAGCGATTTCGCTGCAGCGAATGTGGATGCGGGAGCTGGTGATCAAGCGACTGTTGCTGGGTTTGATCGGCTATGCGTTCGGTCTGCTGGGGCCGATCATCAATGCCGGCTGGATCCTGCTCAATCCGGATCGCCAATGCGTGCACGATCTGATGGTTGGCGCTCTAGTCGTGATTCGACGCGAGGCGCTGCGTCCTGTTGAGCAAGCAACCTAGTCGGAGCGCGAGGAGGTGTGGATACTCACGCCGTCGCCTCGCGGTCCTCCGCTCGCGTCGCCAATCCCCACCCCACTCAGCGCGCTTTGTCGTCTGCGAGGTCACCCGCGACAGCGCTCGATGCCCGCTCAGTGGTTAACGTGATCCGCAGCTCACCGGAGTTTGAGGAGCTGGAGCGGCAGCGACCGACGCTGTCGCAGAGCGAGTTACGAGCGTGACCGCCGGGCGATTCACAGGCGACTAGACGAGTCGCGCTGAGCTCGGCGACGGCCCGGCCAGGCACAACCACGTCTACGAGCAACCGGAGGTGGTGCCGCAGTTCATGCAGCGGAAGCAGGATCCGGAGCGGACCATGATCGACCCGCACTCTGCGCAGGGCGGTGCGTCGAGCTGGTTCTGGAATCCCTCTACCGCGCGCGGCTCGACGAGCGACGAGGGTATCGCCGTTGGCACGACCGGTAATGTGACTGGCAACGCGACCGGTAAGGGTCCAGCCGTCTCGTCGGCGAGTCGCACCTCCTCGGGCGACATCACCATCCGACTCTGCTGAGCGACCGTGTCCGCCGACTCTTCATCGAGATACTTGACGCCCATCCAGCGGAAGACGTAGTCGAGGATGGAGTCTGCGAATCCGATCTCCGGCGTGTGCGTCCAGCCGCTGGGTTCGAATCGCATGCGGCTGAATTTCTTGACCAGCGTTTCCAAGGGCACGCCCGCTTGCAGATTGATCGAGGTCAGCGTGCCCACGGCGTCCATCAGACCGGAGACGGTCGAGCCTTCCTTCGAGATGTGGATGAAGACTTCACCGGGGCTGCCATCTTCGTACTCGCCGATGGTGATGTAGCCTTCGTGCGGGCCGATCGTGAATTTATGCGTCAGCGCCTTACGCTCGTCCGGCAGGCGGTGTCGTCGATAGGCGGGCGGCGATTTTGCATCCTTCAATACGAACGGAGCGTCCATCGGCGTCGAAGGCTCGCGCGCGGCGACGGATGTTGTCGTCGCCGCGTCCGACCCATCGCGTTCGCCGGTCTCGAGCGGCTGGATGCGCTTGGAGTTGTTGCGGTAGATCGCAACCGCCTTGACGCCGAGTTTCCATGCATCGATGTATGTCTGCATGATCTCGTCGACCGTCGTGGACTCGGGCACATTGACCGTCTTGGAGACGGCACCGGAGATGAACGGCTGCACCGCGCCGAGCATGCGGATGTGGCCCAGCGGCGCTATGCTGCGTTGTCCCGCCTGCGCCTTGAACGCGCAATCGAAGATGGCCAGATGTTCCGGGTTGAGACCGGCGGCACCCTCAATCGTGCCGCGTTCGTCGATGTGCGCGGCAATCCGTTCGATCTCGTCCTCGGCGTAACTCAGCCGCCGAAGTGCGGCGGGCACCGTACGATTGACGATCTTGAAGTAGCCGCCGCCAGAGAGGTTCTTGTATTTGACCAACGAGATGTCTGGTTCGACGCCGGTGGTGTCGCAGTCCATCATGAACGCGATTGTGCCGGTCGGTGCCAATACCGTCGCCTGCGCGTTGCGGTAGCCGAACTGCTCGCCCAGGTCGACGGCCTGTCGCCAGGCGTCTTGGGCTGCGTCGCGGATGGGGTTCGGCACGGTGTCCCAACCGTTGATCCGCGTGACGGCGGCTTGGTGTTTGCGCATTACGCGCAGGAACGGGTTGCGGTTCTCGGCGTAGCCGTCGAACGGACCGACGCGCTCGGCGATGCGCGCCGACTGCAAGTACGCCTCGCCGGTCATCAGCGCGGTCACCGAGGCGGCCAAGGCGCGGCCGGACTCGGAATCGTACGGGACACCGCGAGCCATGAGCAGCGCACCCAGATTAGTGTAGCCCAGCCCCAGAGGGCGGTATTTCTTGGAGTTCTCAGCGATCATCGTGGACGGATAGGACGCATTCGAGACCAGGATTTCCTGCGCCGTGATCATTACCCGACAGGCGTGGCGGTACGACTCGACAGCGAACTCATGCGTATCGAGGTCGTAGAACTTGAGCAGGTTCAGGGATGCCAGGTTACAGGCGGAGTCGTCGAGGAACATGTACTCGGAGCACGGATTCGAGGCGTAGATGCGGTCGGTGTTCGAGCAGGTATGCCAGTCGTTGATCACGCTGTCGAACTGCATGCCCGGGTCGCCACACTGGTGCGTGGCGGCGGAGATGGCGCGTAGGATCTCGCGCGCCGGCATCTGCTCGACGGCTTCGCCGGTGACGACCGCGCGAGTCGACCAGGTCGCATCGGCCTCGACCGCTTGCATGAATTCTTCCGATACGCGAACGGAATGGTTGGCATTCTGAAATGAGACGGTGGAGTACGCATCGCCGTTGAGCGAGCTGTCATAGCCGGCGTCGATCAGCGCCCACGCCTTACGCTCTTCGTTGGCCTTGCAGTTGATGAATTCGATCACGTCCGGGTGATCGGCATTGAGGATGATCATCTTGGCGGCGCGGCGCGTTTTGCCGCCCGACTTGATCACGTTGGCGAAGGCGTCGTAGCCGCGCATGAACGAAACCGGACCTGAGGCATTGCCGCCGCCGGTGAGCGCCTCGCGGCTGGAGCGCAGCGTCGACAGATTGGAGCCGGTGCCGCTACCCCACTTGAACAACAGCGCCTCGCGTTTAGCTAAGTCCATGATCGACTCCATCGAGTCTTCGACGGAGTTGATGAAGCAGGCCGAGCACTGCGGCGTCTCCTCGATGCCGACGTTGAACCAGACCGGCGAGTTGAAGGCAGCGTACTGGTTGATCAGCAGGTAGCGGAGCTCCTGGGCGAACGCGGATGCGGCGGCACCATCGCTGAAGTAGCCGCCGGAGTGTCCCCAACGCGAGATGGTCTCGACGACGCGGTCGACGAGCGTCTTCATCGACCTCTCTCGCTCAGGCGAACCGAGCGGACCCCAGAGGTACTTCGAGGCGACGATGTTGGTCGCCGTTTGCGACCAGGACGACGGAGTCTCGATGCCTTCTTGCTCAAAGATCGTCTCGCCCGAATCAGAGGTGATGGAAGCCGTGCGGAATGTCCACTCTATCCGGGCGTACACATCCTCGCCGGGTTGCGTAAAGTGGCGTCCGATCAGTGGTTTGCGGATCGGACGATGGGCGAGCATCGCCTGCGCTTCGGGGCTGGCGTCGGCGGTGGTGATTACAGCGCCTTTATCGTCTGTGTGATTTTCGGCGCGGGCCATGGTTGCCTCTCCCTGATGGACGATAGTAGTACGTGCGTTCCCGAATATCACTCGGCCGATATTCCGTTCCGTTATGTGCGGAAGCGGGGCTATCCGCGGCACCCGTGGCAGAGGGATGGAAGCGCGCGCCGCCATCGTCATAGCCAATTGCTCAACTGCTTCTACAGTTGAACAGCAAGTCTAGGGTTGGTTTCAGCGTTCGGCAAGCGCATCGACGTCGATGCGCCTGTGATT
This sequence comes from Dehalococcoidia bacterium, assembly GCA_965116225.1. Taxonomy (GTDB): domain Bacteria; phylum Chloroflexota; class Dehalococcoidia; order Bin125; family Bin125; genus Bin125. The sequence goes on from OZ220495.1 coordinate 2,601,489, forward strand.
CGGGTCGCGTCCCAAGCGCAGGTACACTAGACCACATCTGCCGGATCTGCCGGCGTCGCCTACGCCAAATGTTGCGCACATCTCCACAGGAGACGTTGACCAAGTGGACACTCCCATCCATCTGCCCCTCCTTC